>NZ_NISS01000005.1:0-558 GCF_002335725.1 Geobacillus sp. FJAT-46040 | reverse complement strand
CGGAGTATGCGGGCAAAGAAATTCTGGTGAAGGAGCGATTAAATGGAGATATTCGATTGTACTTTCGAGGGGAGGAGATTTCTCACGTGGACCAACAGAAAAAAGTGATTTCATTCGCCGAAAAAATCAAAAAGAAACAGACGGAAATGGCCGCCACCATTTCGCCTGTTTCGGTGGAAGTGGATACTCGTCCATTGTCCGTTTATGACGCATTCCTGCGAGGGGAAAGCTCATGAAAGAACGAATACACGAGTATTGCCACCAACTCCATTTGCCTGTCATGGCGGAGCGATGGTCCGCCATGGCAGAATACGCCTCTACTCATAATATATCATATTCAGAGTTTTTATTCCGCTTATTAGAGGCAGAAATCGTCGAAAAACAGGCACGATCGATCCAAACGCTCATCAAGCTGTCCAAACTGCCGTATCGCAAGACGATCGATACGTTTGATTTTACCGCGCAGCCTTCGGTGGATGAGCGCCGGATTCGAGAACTGCTTACGTTGTCCTTTATTGACCGGAAAGAAAATATCCTCTTTCTCGGTCCACCGGGGAT
>NZ_NISS01000004.1:0-704 GCF_002335725.1 Geobacillus sp. FJAT-46040 | reverse complement strand
ATCGCTGCCGGCGGCATCATCGCCCCGATCATCCCGCCGAGCATCCCGATGATCATTTTCGGGGTCACAAGCGGCGTGTCGATCACGAAGCTGTTTATGGCCGGCATTGTTCCCGGGATTTTGCTTGGCATTTCATTGGCCATCTGCTGGTGGTGGGTGACCCGAAGAGATCAAGCGGAAGTGCTTCCACGTCAGTCGGCGAAAGAGATTTGGCGGGCGACCCGCGAGGCGTTTTGGGCGCTGCTGCTGCCGGTGATCATTGTCGGCGGGCTGCGCGGAGGGGTGTTTACGCCGACCGAGGCGGCGGTCGTGGCTGCGTTTTACGCGTTGTTTGTCGGTCTGTGCATTTACCGCGAGCTGAAAGTGAAAGACTTGTTCCACGTGCTCGTGGCCGCGGCGAAAACGACAAGCGTCGTCATGTTTTTGGTGGCCGCCGCCATGGTGTCGGCCTGGCTCATTACAGTCGCCAACATTCCGTCGATCGTGACAGATGTGCTCGCGCCGCTCATCGACCATCCGCTGGCGCTGCTTTTGGCCATTAACGCCTTGGTGCTGTTGGTCGGAACGGCGATGGACTTGACGCCGACAGTGCTCATTTTGACGCCGGTGCTGATGCCGATTATTGAAAAAGCGGGAATCGATCCGGTGTACTTCGGGGTATTGTTTATTTTAAACAACTGCATTGGGCTGCTCACGCCGCCGGT
>NZ_NISS01000003.1:0-2132 GCF_002335725.1 Geobacillus sp. FJAT-46040 | reverse complement strand
GCGTGCAAACGTTCCGAAAGAATGTGCAAAATCCGGAACAATCCGCAAAAATTTTGCACATTATTTCAGAATCCATCTGAAATAATTTGAAAAAGTGATTCTGAAATAATGTGCTAATTTACAATTTTGGTACTATGAAAGATTTTATTAGACTACGCGATGCTTTGCATCAAAATGGAATTAAACTAGTGATAGATTTTGTATCCAATCATTCGAGTCGTTGGCAAAACCCGACATTGAATTTTGCGCCTGAAGATGGTAAATTATATGAACCTGACAAGGATGAGAATGGCAATTACGTATTTGATGCTAATGGAGAGCCTGCGGATTACAACGGTGATGGAAAAGTTGAGAATCTCCTGGCGGATCCACATAACGACGTGAATGGTTTTTTCCATGGTCTGGGTGACCGGGGCAACGATACTTCTCGTTTTGGCTACCGTTACAAAGATCTAGGTTCTTTGGCTGATTATTCTCAGGAAAATGCACTAGTGGTTGAACATTTGGAGAAAGCAGCTAAATTTTGGAAATCAAAAGGGATCGATGGTTTTCGACATGATGCCACTTTGCATATGAATCCTGCATTTGTGAAGGGATTTAAAGATGCAATTGATTCAGATGCAGGTGGCCCGGTTACCCATTTTGGTGAATTTTTCATTGGAAGACCGGATCCCAAGTATGATGAGTACCGGACATTTCCTGAACGAACAGGAGTCAACAACTTGGATTTTGAATATTTCCGTGCGGCCACAAACGCATTTGGGAACTTTTCTGAAACGATGAGTTCCTTTGGTGATATGATGATCAAGACAAGTAATGATTACATTTATGAAAATCAAACAGTTACTTTCTTGGATAATCATGATGTAACAAGATTTCGCTATATTCAACCAAACGATAAACCTTATCATGCAGCTCTCGCTGTCTTGATGACATCACGTGGGATTCCTAACATTTATTACGGAACAGAGCAATATCTGATGCCGTCAGACTCAAGTGACATTGCGGGTCGGATGTTTATGCAGACTTCTACTAACTTCGATGAAAATACCACTGCATATAAAGTCATTCAAAAGCTTTCAAACTTAAGAAAAAATAATGAAGCTATTGCCTATGGAACCACAGAAATTTTATACAGCACAAATGATGTACTGGTCTTTAAAAGACAGTTCTATGATAAACAAGTAATTGTAGCGGTAAACCGACAACCGGATCAAACGTTTACCATTCCGGAGTTAGATACGACTCTTCCAGTAGGAACCTATAGTGATGTACTGGGTGGACTGTTATATGGGAGTTCAATGAGCGTAAATAATGTCAACGGTCAAAACAAAATTTCTAGCTTTACCTTGTCTGGAGGAGAGGTCAATGTCTGGTCGTATAACCCATCATTGGGGACTTTAACTCCAAGGATTGGCGACGTTATTTCCACCATGGGACGTCCCGGTAATACCGTTTACATTTACGGTACTGGATTAGGAGGAAGCGTAACAGTCAAATTCGGTTCTACTGTTGCTACTGTGGTGTCAAACAGCGATCAAATGATTGAGGCTATAGTTCCAAACACTAATCCTGGAATTCAAAATATTACAGTTACAAAAGGATCTGTAACCAGTAATCCTTTCCGATATGAGGTCCTATCCGGCGATCAGGTGCAAGTAATTTTTCATGTGAATGCCACAACGAATTGGGGGGAAAACATTTATGTTGTCGGAAACATTCCAGAGTTGGGAAGCTGGGATCCGAACCAATCGTCTGAGGCGATGTTAAATCCGAACTATCCAGAATGGTTCTTGCCAGTGAGTGTGCCCAAGGGAGCTACTTTTGAATTCAAGTTTATCAAAAAAGATAACAATGGAAATGTCATTTGGGAAAGCAGGAGCAACAGAGTATTTACCGCACCGAACAGTTCGACCGGTACTATTGACACCCCTTTATATTTTTGGGATAACTAAAAGCTGAATTAAGGTAATATATTGGATCCGGCATAGTTGTCGGCTCCTTTCATTACAATAATTACCATGTAAAAAGAAACAAACAGGGTACCCCTTATGCCACATGGAGCTGTTTTTTCACGGTATCAATGGGAATATTTTGTTTCGCTGCACAGTAAATGAACTCCACGAGGCTAT
>NZ_NISS01000002.1:0-3094 GCF_002335725.1 Geobacillus sp. FJAT-46040 | reverse complement strand
GATCGGCATGGGACTTGGCGGCGAGCTGCCGGTCGCGTCAACGCTCGTCTCAGAAGCGGTGCCAGCTAAGGATCGCGGCCGGGCTGTCGTGCTGCTCGAGAGCTTTTGGGCTGGCGGTTGGCTATTGGCAGCGCTCATCTCGTATTTCGTCATACCAGCTTACGGATGGCGGACGGCGTTATGGCTGGCGGCGATTCCAGCGCTGTATGCGATCTATTTGCGCCTCCGCCTCAGCTTTCAGTCTTCGATTCTCTTCCTCTAAACTGCACTCTTTTTTTCGGGGTCTTCCCTTGAATGGAGACTTGGATGTCCCGCGCCGTTCTTCGAGCCCTTTTCGACCATGTTCATGATAACGTTTTACCCAAAGTCTGATCGTTTTCGTGCAGGGAATCCCTATAACTCTTGGCATATCCGCTTATATCCCCATCCTTCTTCGATGTACATCTGGACAGCCCTCCATTTAAACTCCACGGAATAGGTGGTCTTCCCTTTCGGTGTTTGCTTGGTCTCGAACATAAACAAATCCCTCCAGTGTTTTTCATGACAGTATGGGCATTTTCCCAACTGTCTACACTAGAGGGATAATATCAAGCGAGAAGGGCTCCTTTTTCATCCCGACAACTTCTCCAGCCTCGCGCACAACTCATGCTGCCACTCAACGTCGCCGGTCATGCTGGCCAGTAGCGACAGGTTTTTGAGTTTCGCGATCTCCATACTCTCTTGACATTGACAGAATCGTTTGGTGAAGATTTGGATGTTTTGAAGAAAAATAAACCCGCCTCGACATGGGCGGGTTTTTTCTGTCAATCCAAATACTTCTCGCATAACGATACGAACTTTCCATCTGACTTTAGCCCTTCCAAAATGCTTCTCAACATTGCACTTCTTTTGGGAAGCTGCTTCTCGAACTCTGCCACAAATGTGTCCTTGTCCCACTGTGATTTGCCAGCGTGATAAAACAGCTTTTCCAGGCGTTCCAACTCGTCGGCAGTAAAGCCAGTGGCTAAGGCCAGAATCGCAAAGCTTTTGTGCTCCTTGTTCACCATATCTAAGAGTAACGTAATTGCGTCGGTGGCTAGACTCAATTTTGCTTCAAGATCCTTGATTCTTTCCTCGTTCATAGCACCCTCCTTGTACTATAGTAATACCCAGTCTACGAATTTTGAAATGACCCAACCAACCTGTCTCGCTGTACTCAGTGGTACTCCCAGATCATATAACGCCCCGCTAACTTGATCTTGAATGATTTGGATAGAAAGGTCTTTCCAAGAAGCTATGGTCCGCAAGGTATCAGCAATATTATCGGCATATTCCCTGATAGTATCTGCTACCTTTTTACTGCCGTAGTCCTCAACAAAGTCGAGCAATTTTTTAATGGCTTGCGATTCCAGCATGTCTGCTAACGTCAATACCGCTTTCTTGAGAGCTGCAGTTTTGATACCCTGTGTTTCTACCTTTGGCGACACTGTGTTGACCTTCGCCACAGAAGGGGTGAGTTGTGACACCGTGTTTGTCTCTGCGGCAAAAACAGAAGTAGGTACTGCTACCGCCAAAACAGACAGAGCTAAAACAGGAGATAAAATTCTTTTGAACAACTTCATAGACAGCTTCATAAATTCCCCCTCCCTTTTATCGGTTTATTTATTTCAATGAATACTATAAAAGGTTAAAAAAGTAAAAGTATGTCGCAATTTGTCGTTCACAAAAAGTTCATATAACCCATATTAGTACTCACATTTCGCACCCTAACAGGGTTGAAAGAAAGGATTTTTTATTTCGTTTTTTAGAATAACTTTCCGACCAACACAACGAGTGATGGAAATCTTTTTTTACCATATCTGGTCGTTCCGTATCACGTTACACGTAAATGCTCTCATCCATGCCCAATCCCTGCAGAATCCTTCGCTGATCCGGGGTGAGGGAGCGATCCAGTGAGCGTTGGATGCGTCCATCCGGCAGCTTGAACAGGACGACGTTCACGTATGGAAACAGCTGAAAAATCGCCTGTCCCGTCGGACGGGTCAGCTTGCGGCCTCCAGGACCCTTCAACGGGTGTTCGGGAGTCATGAACGGACGCACCCGGCGCTGAAAGACGCGGTAAATGCCGGCCTCATACAGACGATCGAGATGACGGGTCAACGCATCGTCATTCAACTGGGAAGGATGGAGCCCGGAACGGATGAGTTTCTCCAGGTCGATCGTGTGCCCCCATTGTTCCAAGTGAACGAGGGCTTGCCGGCCGTCAAACACATTGTAGAGAATGGCTTGAACGGCATCGTTGACTCGAGTCTGGCACTGCGGATCGACGGGAACGAGATGGTCAATCGATTGGGGGAAACCCAGTTTTTTGAATAGAGCACTTATGATATTCAAATAAGAATTGCGATAGACCGATTCGACTTGCACATCCATGAGAGAAAAACTCCTTCACTTTCCTTGTGTGTCAAGGATTCATTCGACATCGGAACGAAAAAATCCTCCCGATTTTCGTCGGAAGGGTGCGAAATGTGAGGTCGAAATCAACATCATGAACGAGGGAACGAAGAAAGGATTTGATGCTTTGCCAAAAGGTTGTACTGGCGCCTATCATGAAAAGCATGGCAGCTGATTTTAGCCGAACTTTTTGTTCCAACCATGGAACGATGGCTGGATCGCGATGTTGGTGTTTGATCCTGTTATTCAAGGCTTCGAGCTGATTTTTCGCAAAAATTATCAACCGTATAGTGCACAGGCCAATGATTTTCTTTTATAATGAATATGTCTTTACACTAATAATGATAGGAAGATACACATGAACCAAACCGCGATTTCCCAGCGCAAGCTGTTAGGCATCGCCGGTCTCGGTTGGCTGTTTGACGCCATGGACGTCGGGATGCTGTCGTTTTTGATGGCGGCCTTGCAAAAAGACTGGAATTTGACGGCCAGCCAAGTCGGCTGGATCGGCAGCGTCAACTCGATCGGCATGGCGGTCGGGGCGCTCGTGTTCGGATTGCTTGCGGACCGGATCGGGCGGAAAAACGTTTTTATTTTCACATTGTTGCTGTTCTCGCTTGGCAGTGGGCTGTCGGCGCTGACGACGACGTTGGCGGCGTTT
>NZ_NISS01000001.1:3335619-3354660 GCF_002335725.1 Geobacillus sp. FJAT-46040 | reverse complement strand
GCATGCCCCGATTATCCTCACCTCCAACAAAAGCTTTGGGGAATGGGGAGAAATCGTGGGAGACTCGGTTTTGGCGACAGCGATGTTAGATCGATTACTGCATCATTCCATCATTTTCAACCTAAAGGGGGAAAGCTATCGATTACGGGAAAAGAGGCTCCAAGAAGAAAAACAGAAGGATCAATGAAAGGTCCTTCTGGGGAATTTTAAACCGGCGATTTTGGGGAAAAAATAATCGGCCTTGACACCCATAACACTTTGTTTCCTACAACATCTTTAAATTCAAACTTTTGAAGAAGAATTTTATTAAATTCATTCACTATCACCGCTCTAGAACATTTGCGTATTCTCATTGAATTTCTCCTCTGGCTTTAAATTTTCCCTTGATCTTCAATGATCTTCTTAATCCAATTGTGCAAACCGGTTCAACATCGCTGTCACTAACAATGAATCCCCTAAAAGGCCGGTGAATTAATGGGGCATAGACTTCCCACATGTCGAATTTTGGAGGCCATTCTCCCCGCCGTTTGGCGCCAAAGGATGGGAAGACGAGCAGGACTTCCTGCTCCCAATTCCGGTTTTGCGCACGCCAAAGAGCCGGTCCTCCCTCGTTTTTTTCGAAACCGGCACAATCGCTTCAGATTTTGCACGACGGCGGTCAACAGCGCCTGTTCTTCCATGGCGTAAAGACCCCGGCTTCGGGCCCGGTCCAGCCCATGACATTCCTTCCCTTCGGCGAACACATGCTCACAACGCGTGCGAAGGGCTTGAATGGATCGATAGCCGCCCTGTTGCTGAATGAGCCTCGCTTGATTGCGAATCTGAACGTCTCGGATTTTCGCCTGGCGCTTTGCTTCCTGAGCGGGATTCTCCGCCCGGCGCTTCCAGGTTGGAATCTCCTCCATCTCCTTGCGGCGCAGCGACACGAGCGGTGTGATGCCTTGAACGAAGAGCGCTTCCAGATACTCGGTGGTGCCATACGCTTTGTCCGCGGACAAGGTCCGAATCGTAATCGACGGGTGGCGAAACTGAATCGAAGCCAGCTGCTCCAAACTCGTCTCCCGCTCCGCCGTTCCAGTGGCTAGGCTGGCCCGTCTGGATAAAATCACGCACGACTGGACATCGATGACGTCGTGCACCAGATACCGAGGATACGCTTCCTGCCCTTTGCCTTTCTTGTACAACCGGGCATCCGGATCCGTCACGCTTCGATGGGTCCGGTTGGAAAACGTGGCTCCACGGAAGTTTCCCCGTTCTTCGGCATGGACGCGTTCCCCTGATTTTGGAGACGGAGAGGGTGGGTCGTCATCCGGATCCCGGGCCTCGGTCTGTTCATCTTCCCGGGCAGTGCGGGCCAGATAGTCTTCCAACGTCTCCACCGGAGCGAGCTTGACCTCCCGCAAGCTGTGGATCGAGGCATTCGCCCGCACTTGGGTGCCGTCAGCCGCCGCATGGACATCCGGCGAGACCAACCCCGCCGCGATGCATTGATCCACCACATAGGTCATCAGCCGGTCAAAGATTCCATGTTGGCGCCAGCGTTTCCGTGTTTTGACGAGCGTCGTTCGATCCGGCAGTGTGGGGTGATGAGGATCCGGATGGAGCACGGATTCAAAGTCGAGACCGCAAAACCACAAGTATCCGGCATGCATGGGGAGGATCTCATACAACTCCCGCTCAGAGTGGTCGAACAAATACGAGAGCAGCATTAGGCGAAGCAGCCGTTCCGGATCCGACGCCGGGCGACCCGTTTTTTCCGTGTACAGGGGAGCCACCCAATCGTGAATGACGGAAACGTCAACCGCTTCGTTGATTTGGCGCAAGATATGATGTGGAGGAACCAGTTCTTCCATGTCGATGACTTGAAACAGACGAGGCTGAGTCGAAGGGTTTTTGGGGGCTTTCATGATCCGCTCACGCTCCATTCCAACGATTTTTCTTCCTTTTTCAACATAAGCCCCCTAAATCCCTGCCTCAGGGTGTACTTTTTTCACCGGCCTTCTAGACATTCCTCTTTTTGATTGTCCAATGAACACCGGAGCGGCACTTCGTACAGTTGCTTGTTCAAGATGATCGCACCCCTCGCGAATTTTTACATAACGCGCATTATAGATCATCCTACAGTCATATGGGTCATACCAGTAATCGCCCCTTCATTCATCGAATACACTTGGTGACATAATGACTGTATGTCCACCTTGTTGTGAGACGTCAATAAAATCGTGCAGCCCCTTTTGTTTTCTTCCCTGATAATCTCATACACCTTGTCTACAGATTTTTCATCCAGGCCATTCATTGGTTCATCGAGCAATATAAGTTGCGGCTTCTCCATAATGCACTGCGCGATGGCCAGTCTTTGTCTCATTCCGAGAGAATACGCCTTCACCGGCCTTTTATCATGCGGATCCAATCCCACTCTCTCGATCGCCTCTTTCACCTCACTCTCTCCGATTTTTTTCTGAATCATGGCTAAAAAATTTAAATTATCGAATCCTGAGTATTGTTCAAGGAAACCTGGTTTTTCCAACAAAACTGCGATATCGCTCGGAAACGATACGTCTTTATGCAACGTCTGGCCAAATACTGCTACCGTGCCGCTGGACGGCTTCACAAGTCCGCTTATGACTCGAAATAACATCGTTTTCCCAGATCCGTTCGGCCCGACGAATCCATAAATCTTTCCTCTCTCCAACTCTAAGTTGATATTGCGCAAAACTTCTCTCCCTTTTATCGTTTTTGAAACATTGGACAAGACGATCGCATTCATATCGCAAACCTCCTAGATATAATCCGCGTTCTTCACTCTCTTTATCGTCAGATACCCGAACACACCGATCAACAAGAGCTCCACGAACAGAGCCGACCACAACATAGGGCCGCCCCGCAAGAGATCCACCATGCTGTAGTACAAAGGAACAAAAGCCATCGGCCTCTTTACGCCTACAAAAAACAAAGCGAGAATGATGGCATTCGCCAGGTGATTCGTCGCATGCACCTTCAACAACATCCACACGCTGGCATGCCAATACAAATTCACTGCGATGCAAACGAACATGAGCACTAGTGAACGGTCAAACGAAAAAGCCATATGCGACACACAGAGACCGAAAACGCTGGCGATCAAAAACGCTGCCAACACATACACCAATGTAAACAGAACGCCAACCAGCAGCCTGGCCATCGTGTACGATGTCGTATCCCGCAACAAGATCCATAGTTTATATTCAAAAGATTTATCTCTTGTTTTCCAAATGATTTGGAGCAACACGACATATCCGAAACAAAACATCAACCAATACATCCAATTCGATATCGTCACCGACCCAAATAAACGAACGAGCGACTCGGATAGGTGTTTGGAAGAAAACGCCTCTGATCGGATAGACATCATCGTTCCTAACAACGGAAATAGGATGCATGTGATCCATACCCTTTTCAAGTCAACCTTGATGAGTGTGAACTCCAAAGACATCGGTTTCATAAGAGATCATCCTGAACATAATAATTTTTATAGTTTGACGAAAAACGAACTATATTGATCAACATCATGATGATCAAGGCTAAAAAAATCATTGTCCAAACTGGAGAGACTCTTTCACTTATGTAGAATACGTAAGGAATCACCCGGGCAGTGAACATATCCAATATGGCCAGCGTCATGACCGTCATGACGCTGAGAAAGCGTTTCGCCCAAAGATCCGTTAGTGCCACAAAAATCAATCCGAATATGGTGGTGACAAAAAAGTACATGAAGAGAAAATAAAGGAATGAACTTTTGTCATCACTGTGTGGCACATATAAAAAAACAGCATGGTAGTGCTTCATGTTTGGATATACCACATATTTCACAAACGCTGTACATAATCCGCCTACTACGGCAACAACGAGAGACACAAGCCCCGCGAAAACGATGACCAATAGCGCTTTATGCATCCCGATCTGTCCCCGAGTGCGGTATCTTCTTAGCACAATCCAAATATTGGTTTGAAGCGTTGAACCTAAAAGAAATAAAAAAGCAGGCAGATGAAAAAATTCATACCGATAGAGCAAGACAAAATCTTTTAGGCTATGCCACTTCGCAATAGTGCTCGATCCCCATGGAAGGGTGGCTGCGATCATCAACAAGGCCATAACCCCAAGAACCGTTTTGATGACGGTTCGATGCAGCTGCACATCTTGCCAGACAAAATCGAAGTTCTGTTTACAGAACATCCTCATTCTTCTTCACTCCATACCAAAATACCCCTAAGGCCATCATGAATTGGAGAGCGAACACGATGACGATTTTATGATAAGACAGTCCCTCTACTGGTTGTGACGGAACTAAGAAATTAAATGGGTCCCAGCCCAACTTGTTCGTGATCGTCAACACCGCCCAACAAACCATATAAATGATTTGCGGCAACAACGTGATCAAATATCGATTCTTCATCACTAACGAAAACGCCAAACCAAGGCAAACATAACCGCCGGCAAATAGCCCCCCGATCACGTAATAAACGAATATGTACCAGTAAGGCGAGATCGCAAGCAAAGACGAAAAGAGCGTTTTCTTTTCCCCCTCAAATGAATTATCTGGCAACTGCAGCGTCCCATCCATGAGCTGCCTGTATGCATGCGAAAAACTCGAATAATCCCAATGGTTGGTCAAAAGGTTCACGAGCACAACCCCAAGAAGAAGAGGAAGAAGAAATAAGAAAAACGCGCTGATATAGGCAAACAAAAATTTCCTCCGGTAATATACGCCTCTACCCATTCGCGTTAATTGGTAATGAAGATTTCCACTGCTTTGGTCTCGATAAATCGAATCCGCTAATGGGATCGATAACAATAATGGAAAAAGGAAGTAGTATAAGGCTGAAAGCACGTTAAAACTATAGCCTCCTAGACCAATCCATGCGAAGTGGGGCGATGTCAAGGCGAGAACATTCTGATTGTGATGATAGATTCGTTGGAGCAACTTCACATGTTCGTTGTATTCTTTCACTCCCGTCACGACGGCGCCAATGACGAGAAACAGCAGGCACGCTGCGCCGATGTAAAAATTCTTGTTCTTGACCATTTTTAATAACTCTGCATACATGCTATCCTCTCCCTATATCTTTTGGGGCTATTCCCCTTCGCCACCTTCGTGGCGAAGGGGAATAGCTCGACGAAGGAAACGGCTCTCTCCAAAATGCAGTTGATCATATCCGCTTGAGCCGATCACTTATCAGGATAGAATTTACCCGCAATATCAACAGTGACATAAGTGAAGGATGCATTTTCCGCAACTAATGAAACTTTTTTACCAACAGCACTTTGATCTACAGTAAAATAGCGAGTGTCATTATCCGTTACATTCAGCGCGGTTGCCGACACTTTCTTCGAGCCTTGCTGAATCCATATATTCGCTTTATATCCTTGTCCAACGACCGAATTTTCCACTTTGCTTTGGCTGTTCGTCGCTTTATTTGCGCTCGCTAATTCCGTGTCAGCTCCAAAGCGCGGGAGAACTGTAGCATAGGTAACATAGGACGCTGCGCTAACTCCCCCTACCACAATTAATGAGATAAAAGCAATCAAAGTAGTAACCATTTTAATTTTTTCCTTCATGATTCGATCTCCTCTCCCTAGAAATATTTTCTCTAAATAATCGATTTTCCTTAAGCTAAATTAGGTTGTACAATGTTGTCTTGCTTTTTGACAACAATGTCCAAATCAAAATCATCAAACTTAGCCATCCTTCACTCCCCCTTTCCCTCTTGGTATCTATCATTAACTACTGATGATGAAAGGATTCACAATCCAACAAATTATTCAATCCTTTCTCATCAAATAGTTAATGTCAAAACTAAAAAACTTCTTTTCGGTACTTAACGTAGATAGACCTTTTTGACTTGAACGTTCATAAGAGAAAAACTCCTTTACGTTCCTTGTGTGTCAAGGATTCACTCGACATCGGAACGAAAAAATCCTCCCGATTTTCGTCGAGAGGGTGCGAAATGTGAGCTGTATTATTTTTGCACAACCATTTTCATCCCGCACTGGCAAAGCAATGAATGTTTCAGCCGCCGAATAGGCTGGCGGCATTGTTCACAAATCATCGTCTTGTTCATCGATCTTTCTCCCCTTTGCACTCCTTCTACATTCTATTATACACACTTTTTGTTTATAGTAAATATAAATTAAAAATTATTATCAATTGATAGTGCGGATGATTTGGTCCCGCTTCCCATTTGTGCTACACTCATAGTGTTAATATTCTAACAAATAAAGGGAGGATGCACGATGTACGACATCGCCATCATCGGCGCCGGGCCTGCAGGGGCAAGCGCCGCCATTTTCGCCGCCAAAGCCGGGAAGAGAACGGTCTTGTTTGACAGCGACAAAGGCATGACAAAGCGCGCTTGGGTAGAAAACCATTACGGCGTTCCGCAAATCAGCGGCCCGGAATTGGTCGAAACCGGGAAAAAGCAAGCCGCAAAATTCGGAGCAGAATTGGTGGAAGCACAAGTGACGGATGTGCAAAAAACAGACGGGGGATTCCGTCTCGAAACAGAAGCTGGATCCTGTCAACTACCCCCACTTAGCTAACGCTTGAAGTGGGGGCTTGCAACTCCCCAGAAGTACAAGCGGACTTCGTCCTCCTTCCTTGACTTGGGGTTGCATCAGGGCAGGTTGACAACTACCCAACGACGCAGGTCATGCCTGCATCGTTACCGATTCTCTCGGTGTGTCTGTTGGCAGTACTTGGCTTCCACACACAACAGACGGATCTACGCTCGATGTTTTACGGTTACAACGTTTCCTGTAACCAACTCCATACATCGAGTAACAGTTATTGGAGTGCCTTTATTAAACGGTTTTCTCCACGCCTTTATTCTATCATACACAAAAGAAAAGGGGAACGCGCATTCCTCTCCCACTTACTCCCTTTGGTCGTTGAAGTGGGAGTCTCCTGCGCGAAATAGGATGAAACGAAACACGTCATCTTCGCCACCGGTTTGGCGACCGATTTAGCGAAAAAAATCGTCCTGCGCACCAAACCGGGTACGGAGCCGCGCATTAAAACGATGCTTGACGTCGACGCCAACGGCAAGACGAACATCGACGGCCATTTGGGCGGCCGGGACGGTCGCTGGCGTCAGCGTCCATACGATCATCACAGCGGGCGACGGTGCGAAAGTCGCCATCAACGTCATCAGCGAGCTGAACGGCGAACGGTACGTCGATCACGATGTATTGAAAAAATAACAACGAAGGTGTCCCAAACAGCGGGACACCTTTTCTAAATAGCGCCATGGAAACGGCCGAAATGCAAGATGACGGGCCTGAAACGTCTGTCGCGTCGTCCCCGCATGACAATAGCGGCCCCGATCCATCCAAGGGCGCTTATTGTCCAATGCTCCGGTACTTCCCTTCAAAAAACAAGAGCGGGTCGCCCGGTTCGTCTTTCATCAAAATATCGGTCACTTCCCCAAAGTAAAGCGTATGATCGCCGGCCACGTACGTGCTGTGGACGTTGCATAAAATATTCGCCAACGCCTCCGGCAAAATCGGATGGCCGTTCACCCAATCAAACGAAACGGGGCGCTCTTCTTTCAACTGGCCGGCAAACAAGCGCGACAACTCCTCTTGATCGCGCCGCAAAATGTTGACGGCAAATTTCCCCGTTTGCTTGACAATGTCATGCATTCGCGCTTTATGGCCAATGGAGACGACGACAAGTTTCGGGTCGAGCGAAACGGACATAAACGCGTTCGCCGTCATTCCTTTCGCTTCCCCTTGAAACGCGGTCGTCACAACCGTCACGCCGGTTGCGAATTTCCCCATCGCGTTGCGGAATGTGCGGTCATCCATACGTTCTCCCATCCTTCCCTTTTCATCATCTAGCTGTGATTGGCTGCTCCCGGAAGGCCGGTGAAAAACTGCGATGTCCTTCCATCAATGATTTTTATTGCTCAAAAACAGACGTTCTCAGTCAACTACCCCCACTTCGCTAACGCTTGAAGTGGGGGCTTGCCACTCCCCAGAAGTGCAAACGGACTTCGTCCTCCTTCCTTGACTTGGGGTTGCATCAGGGGGCAGGTTGACGACTACCCAACGACACAGGTCATGCCTGCATCGTTACCGATTCTCTCGGTGTGTCTGTTGGCAGTACTTGGCTTCCACACACAACAGACAGACCTACGCTCGATGTTTTACGGTTGCAACGTTTCCTGCAACCAACTCCATACATCGAGCAGCAGTTTATTGGAGTGCCTTTATTTAACGGTTTTCTCCACGCCTTTATTCTATCATACACAAAAGAAAGGGGGAACGCGCATTCCTCTCCCACTTACTTCCTTTGGTCGTTGAAGTGGGAGTCTCGTGCGCGAAATAGGATGAAAGAAATACCTTTTTCCATTTGCCGTTTTCAATCACCGGCCCACTAGGGGGGCAGTTCTCAGCCGCTCAGGTGCATGTTGCAAGCAAGCCGCTGACCGGAAAGCCAGCCAAATCTATCCCCATCATAGCAAAAACCAAACAAGGAAACAACGACAGAACCCTTTACGCTTCCCTTCGTTCCGAAGGTGTCCGTTCTAGCCATATTCTACCCTATTCGTTGGCTAACGCCAACCGACATTCATCTCCCACCTACCCACTGGGTTACACCCTTCGCGTTCCTTGAGGTGGGAGACTTCTTTCGGAAATCCGTTAAAATCAGCTCTTCTCTCACAACAGAAAACACCGATTGAGCGAAAATCATGGTTTTTCACCAGCCTTCTAGATGAGCGCCTGCCTTTCGGTTTGTTCAAATCAGACTTTTATGACGCCGTTTTCTGCGTCCGTTCCCGTCTTCCGGCTGCATATTGAATGGCAAACATGGCAGCAAATAAGACCAATCCAACGATATCGCTGATTTTTTCTGGATAAATCAGCAGCAATCCTGTCACAACCGCCATGGCGCGTTCAAGAATGTTGAGCTTCCGGTACCAAAAGCCGATCATTCCCGCGCTGATGGCGAGCATGCCGATAAATGCCGAGAATACGACCCAAATCAAATACGGAACGGTCGTGTCAATCATGAGCAAGGCCGGTGAAAGCACGAACATGTACGGGATGATAAACGCCGAAATGGCGAGTTTCGTGGCGATGACCCCGGTCCGCAGCGGGCTTCCTCCGGAAATGCCGGCGGCCGCAAACGCCGCCAACGCCACCGGCGGTGTAATGTCGGCGACAATGCCAAAGTAAAACACGAACAAATGCGCAGCCAGCTCCGGCACGCCGGATGCGATGATCGCCGGCGCCGCGATCGTCGAAGTGATGACGTAGTTGGCCGTTGTTGGCGAACCCATGCCGAGAATGAGCGAAGTCAGCATCGTGAAAAAGAGCGTCAACAGCAAAACGCCGTTTGACAAATCGATCAAGCCGTTTGCCATTTTCAAGCCAAGGCCGGTTTTCGTCACGACCCCGACGATGATGCCGGCTGCGGCGGTCGCCGCCGCCACGGACAGCGCGCTTCTCGCCCCGTCGACTAGCGCGTCAATGATGTCGCGCCACCCCAGCCGCGTTTCCTTTTTCAAGCCGCTGACGACAATGATCGCCACGATCGACCAGAGCGCCGCCCGCATCACGCTCATCCCGCTCATCAGCAGCAAAATGACAACGATGATCGGAACGAGCAAGTAGATTTTTCCGAGCACTTCTTTCCGGTTCGGCATTTCTTCCTCTGTCAACCCGCGCAGCCCGATTCGCTTCGCTTCAAAGTGCGTCATCATCCAAATGCCGGAAAAATATAGAATCGCTGGAATCGCCGCTGCTTTTGCGATCTCCCAATACGAAATGCCGCCGATAAACTCCACCATCAAAAACGCCGCCGCTCCCATGACCGGGGGCATGAGCTGGCCGCCGGTGGACGATGTCGCCTCCACAGCGCCGGCAAACTCTTTTCCATATCCGAGACGTTTCATCATCGGAATCGTAAACGCCCCGGACGTCACGACGTTCGCCACCGAGCTGCCGCTGATCGTTCCTTGCAGCGCGCTTGAGAACACCGCCACCTTCGCCGGACCGCCGATTCGCTTCCCGGCGACAACGAGCGCCAAGTCATTAAAATACTCCCCGACACCCGTTTTCACTAAGAAGGCGCCAAACAACAAGAAGACGAAAATGTATGTCGCCGACACGTACAGCGGCGTGCCGAAAATGCCTTCCGTCGTAAAAAACATCGTTTTGACGAGCCCTTCCAAATCAACGCCCCGATGAGCCAAAAATCCCGGCATATACGGCCCGAAATACGCATACAGCAAAAATAGCGAGGCGATGATCGTAATCGGCAGCCCGACCGCCCGCCTCGTCGCCTCAAGCACAAGCAGCACGGCGACCAAACCGACCGTAAAGTCAAGCGGCGTCATAATGCCGATGCGTTGGACGATGTCATCGAGCATCAGCGGCAAATATGCGCCGACCCCGATCGACAACAGCGACAAAAGGATATTCACGATGCCGACGTCGGCGCGATGAAGATGTTTTTTCCGCGCCGGAAACAATAAAAAGATAAGCGACAAGGCAAACCCTAAATGGATCGACAATAAAATTTGTTTTGGAAGCGTTTGAAAAATCGAAGCATATAACTGAAAGAGTGAAAATGAAAGCAGCCCGAAAAAGGCAATCCAGCCAAGCGGCCCTTTCAATTTGCGCGTCGCTGCTTCCGGATCATATTTTTCCAGCAATTGTTGCTGCTCCTCTGCGGATAGCTGTTCAAACTTCTCAGTCAAACAAGTTCACTCCCTTCCAGCATTGAACCAATGATAGTCGTGTCACCTTGATGCGGACAATGGAGCCGGGAGGGATGACTGTTTTTAATGTCACCATCTTCCCTTCATAAACGACGCGATGGTTGGCGACAACCCGCCCAATGCTCAACAAGATGGATGGAAA
Source organism: Geobacillus sp. FJAT-46040 (assembly GCF_002335725.1). Taxonomy (NCBI): domain Bacteria; kingdom Bacillati; phylum Bacillota; class Bacilli; order Caryophanales; family Anoxybacillaceae; genus Geobacillus; species Geobacillus sp. FJAT-46040. The sequence goes on along the minus strand of NZ_NISS01000001.1, from coordinate 3,343,755 downwards.
TTTGCGCTCCATGCCGGTAATATAGTATTTTCCATTCCGAAGCGTAAATGTCTCCCCTGGCGCCGCGTTCGCCGGCATCCCGACCGCCGTATCCTCATAGGTGAGAGCGATTTGTTCAATCGTCCCGTCAGCCAACACCTTATACGTTTCCTCGACATCTGAACGGTGGATCGAATGCGTATAGCGAATCGCGAACGTATCCCCTTGAGAAATCGGGATATACGCAGCGACCCGGCCATCCTTTTCAAACGCCAGCACCTGGCGGAAAGGAAGGAAGAAGACTGCAACCGCCAGAAGTGCACTGACCGCTGCGAACCATTTTCGCATCAGCCGCCCCCCTTCGTGGCCGGCGGAAATAAGGAAGGGCTGGCGCCATGAACCCGGCCAGTCCTTCCCGTGACACCGTTATTCCGCTTTAACTCCTTTTTCATCAAAGTATTTCTTCGCCCCCGGGTGAAGCTCGATCGACATGCCATCCAGCGCATTTTCCAGCTTGATTTGCTGGGCTTTGGCATGTTTGACCTTATCCAAGTTTTCAAAAATCGCTTTCGTCACGTTGTAGACCGTGTCTTCCGGCAAATCCGCCCGAGCGACGAGCATCGCGCGCACGGCGACCGTCGGAACCGCTTCCGCTAGCTTATACGTCCCTTGAGGCACTTCATCTTTCGCATAGTACGGGTATTTTTCAATCAGCGCATTGATTTTGTCTTCAGCGATCGGCACAATCACAACGTCTTCCGTCGCTGACAAGCCTTCCACCGCTCCCGTCGGCGTTCCCGCCGTAATAAAAGCGGCGTCAATCGTGCCATCTTGGATGCCGGAGACGGAATCATCAAACGACAAGTTGCGCACTTCAATATCATCAAACGTCATGCCGTGAACTTCCAAAATTTGCTCCGCATTTGCCCGCGTCCCCGAGCCCGCTTCCCCGACAGAAACGACTTTCCCTTTTAAATCCTCAACGGACTGAATGCCCGATTTTTTCGTAGTGACAATTTGAATCGTTTCCGGGTAAAGGGTCGCGATCCCTTTCACGCTTTCAATTTTCTCTTTAAACATTAATTTTCCTTCCGTCGCGTATGTCGCGATGTCAGTTTGCGCAAACGCAATTTCCGCATCGCCCGCATCCAAAATCGCCATGTTTTCCGCCGATGCCCCCGAAGTGATGGCATTGGCGTCGATGCCCGTTTCATCTTTGATAATATCGGCAAAGGCCCCGCCAAGCGGATAATACGTTCCGCCTGTCCCGCCAGTGGCAATGCTGAGGAATTTCACGTCGCCGCCTTGCTTCCCATCGGCCCCTTCTTGCTTTGTCCCTCCATTGCCGTTACCGTTTCCACAAGCGCCAAGCAACAGCGACAGAGAAAGAACAGTCATTGCGCGCGCAAACCACTTTCGCTTCTTCATCGTCATCATCTCCTTTGCTATTTTCGGTTTCCCTTTATGATTATATTGCACCAAACATATTTTCACAACGATCATATTATTTCCTTAGTTCTGTTTTTCTATTTAATCATGCAGAACAGCAGGGAAAACCCCACACTTTCCGACCAAACCGTGGTTGCAGAAGGAAGCAAAGTTCAAGTTTTGCAAAGCTTCCCTATTTGACAAAATCCGGATTTCACCCCGCATTCCCTCATAAATCATCAGTTCGTTATCACTAAACAACAGATAACCTGCCGGCTGTCCGCCGGCCATCACGACTGTCTCATCATGCATGATCAACACTCCTGTACTTCCCTTCAAAAAATAAGAGTGGGGCACCCGGTTCGTCTTTCATCAAAATATCGGTCACTTCCCCAAAGTAAAGCGTATGATCGCCGGCGACGTATGAACTGTGGACGTTGCATAACATATTCGCCAACGCCTCCGGCAAAATCGGATGGCCGTTCACCCATTCAAATGAAACCGGTCGTTCTTCCTTCAACTGGCCGGCAAACAAGCGCGACAACTCCTCTTGGCCGCGCGTCAAAATGTTAATGGCAAACTTCCCTGTTTGTTTGATGATGTCATGCATTCTCGCTTTATGGCCAATTTTCTTTCCATCAATGCCGCCTTGCTTGTTCCATTGCTCAACGAGCATTTTGACCGTCTCCATCTCCGGTTTGCCAAGCGGGGCCGCCCCGCCGGAAGCCGAAAAAATGGCGCCAATTTTGATTTCATCCTCTCCTCCCGATGTCGCCGTCTTCCCACAGGCGGCAAGGAACATGAGCAACAATGCCGCCAGCAATCGAGACATTCCTTTTTTCAGGTTCATCACCACAACATGTACTTGACAAGCGATACGTTCTCCTGAACAAGGATGTGCAAAAATCATTGATTTACTGATTTTTCCTCACAAGCGTAAGTGGGGCATGTTATGAAAAAATCAAGCACAACTTTTGGTGAAGAGCCTTTTTTCATCTTTTTTTGACCCCTTTTACATTGACAACGCTTTCAAATCATCATTCTCCCGCCAGGCCTCCACCCGGCGGAAGAAGATCAGCGCCGCCGCTTAAACGCTTCGGCGGTGTTGATTTTGTGTTGACGAACGTATTGTTCGATTTCATGCGGCGGCGCCTGTTCACGCAACAGACGGATGATCTCTCTATGTTCTTCGATCGATGCTTTCGCCCGCTGCGGCACAAAGGTGAAGCCGTAGGCGCGGATGCGCTTCATCCGCTGCCAAATTTGCTTGATTTGCTCTTCGAGGTAGGCGTTGCCGCAATGGACGTAAATCAAGGAATGAAATTCATAGTTCAGCTCGCTGAACCGTTCCAGCTCCAGCTCTTCAAGCGCCCGCTCCATCCGTTCGTTCAACCGCTCAAGCTCGTTGATCGCCTCCTTCGTCAAATTGGCGGAGCCAAGCGCGGTCGCATAGCCTTCCAGCACAGCCAACACCGACAGCGTCTCGATATATTCTTTCTCGTTGATGTTGCTCACAACGGCGCCCGTATACGGTTTGAACTCGACAAGCCCTTCCGCTTCAAGCTGGCGGATCGCCTCCCGCACCGGGATGATGCTGAGTCCAAGCTCGCGGGCGATTTGGTCGATGACGACCCGGTATCCCGGGCCATAGACGCCGTTTTCAATGCGAGAAAGAATATACTCGTAAGCCAATTGGGTTTTGTTTTTCGCTTTCGTTTCCATACGTTTATCATATACTAGATCGTATACATTGACTAGCCATTATGCCTGTTCGGCAGACAAGGCGGTCTGTTTCTCCCCTTTGCCGAATGCGGGGATTGGCGGATCGCCGACCGCGACGTGGACAACTTGCACTTCCGTATAGAAATCAAAGCCGTAATGCCCGCCTTCGCGGCCGATGCCGCTGTATTTCGTCCCGCCAAACGGGATGCGCAAATCGCGGACGTTCGGTGAATTGACCCACGCCATCCCGCTTTCGATCGCCTGGGCGACGCGGTGGCCGCGCTTCATGTCGTTCGTCCAGACGTACGCCGCCAATCCGTACTTCACATCGTTCGCCAACCGAATGGCCTCTTCTTCACTCGTGAAAGACATGACGGCCATGACCGGTCCGAAAATCTCTTCCTGCGCCACTTTCATCCTATTTCGCGCAGGAGACTCCCACTTCAACGACCAAAGGGAGTAAGTGGGAGAGGAATGCGCGTTCCCCTTTTCTTTTGTGTATGATAGAATAAAGGCGTGGAGAAAACCGTTTAATAAAGGCACTCCAATAACGGCTACTCGATGTATGGAGTTGGTTACAGGAAACGTTGTAACCGTAAAACATCGAGCGTAGATCCGTCTGTTGTGTGTGGAAGCCAAGTACTGCCAACAGACACACCGAGAGAATCGGTAACGATGCAGGCATGACCTGCGTCGTTGGGTAGTTGTCAACCTGCCCTGATGCAACCCCAAGTCAAGGAAGGAGGACGAAGTCCGCTTGTACTTCTGGGGAGTTGCAAGCCCCCACTTCAAGCGTTAGCTAAGTGGGGGTAGTTGACATCGTTGCGGCAGTTAAGCAATAATGTCGGGGGCACAAAGTTGCCGCGCTCCGCCCGTAGTCAAACGCCTCGCGGCAAATGAACTTCACACCCGGCGTGTTGTTTGGAATCGCAAAGGCGAGTGCATATGGATCTTCACCGGACGACGATTTTTTCACGGTCGACGGAAACACTAAAATTTCATCGGTAATCCCGCCTTGCGTCGCCAACAGGCGGATGCCGCTGACGATGATCCCGTCTTTCCGCCGTTCGACCAAATGGAGCGGCACATCGGCGTCTTTCTGCTCACGAAGCGCCTTGCCGCGGTTCATTTGCGGATGGATGAGCTTCATATCGCCCAGCCGCCGCTCAGCCAGCAGCTGAAGCAGCTCGAAGAAGAGCTCGGCGTTCCGTTGTTTGACCGGAAGGCGAAAAAAATGGAGCTCACCGCACCAGGCAAAGCGTTTTACGAAAAGGCGAAACGGCTGCTCGCCCAGCTGGATGACGCCGTAGCGGAAGTAAAAGAAATCGAAGAGGGAACGGCGGGAACGCTGTCGATCGGCTGCGTCAAATCGTGCTTTTACTATTGGCTTTCCAAAAAAATCAGGCGCCGTTAGGCGCCTCATCACAACCCTGCCGACCGCTGCAGCCGCTTGGCGATTTCCAAAAAATCTTCGGCCGAAATCCCGGGAGCGAATTCTTCCGGCACTTCGTCCAAATCGGGGATCGCCCCCCCTTGGGGCGCTCCTTCGACCACCTCGAGCGGCTGGCCGTCGCTTGGATGGGTTCCTTTCCAAATGCGGACGATTTCTTTGTAATAGCGATCGCTGAACGTATAAAGTCGGCGGTGGACGCCTTGATCCTCATACTTTCTCGCCGCATCGAACACGCGGTTATCGAGGTTCGGGATTGGCAGAAGCTTCGTCACATCAACGCCCGTCGCCACTTCCAACGCCTTGGCGTACGCCAAAACATGAACGCCCCCGCGCACAAGCAAGTAGCCGATCATCTCGCGGGCGGTAGGGTGGTCCGTCATTTCATAGACGCGCATTTTATGCGTGCGCGCTCCGCATTCAAGGAAAAAGTTGTGAAGCAAATCCAAAATCAAGTTGCCGCTGTTGAACACGTACTCCCCCGTCCACGCCTTCCCCATCGAATCGCCGGGAAACGCCGTCTGCGCCGTCGCGATAAAATGATACGTATTGCGCTTGTCTTTCGCATCCTTCATCGGCGCTATATCCGGATCACCTGGATGGGTGGAGCCGGTCAAGCAAAGGTTGATCGCATTGGACACGAGCTCCACATGGCCAAACTCTTCGGCGGTGATGCTCGCCACCAACTCGTAAAACGGGCGCAGCTTCTGTTTTTGCCGAAAATTGAATGACTGAAACAAATAATTGTTTAACGTCGACATTTCTCCGAAACGGCCGCCAAGCAGCTCCTGGACAGCGGCAGCCGCATTGGGGTCCGCGTATTTGGGCTTCGGCAATTCAATCGCCAGCCGGTCGATCCGCTGAAATACCACGATTCTTTTCCTCCTTTTCCATTAATCGCTAAGGAGAACAGACACCACTTGCGCCAAGCGGATGTAATAAACCGCCTGATTCGCTGAGATGACGATATGGTCTGGCTTCACATCCCTCACCGTTCCTTGGATCGAACCGCGGACGGTTTCCACTACCACTTCTTTGCCGTTCAAAGCTTGGAAAGCGTGGTACACATACGGGTCAACCAGGGCAATGAGCTGCGGTGACGAAGCATGGGACACGTAGGGCTGGTTCATTCTCATTTCCTCCCTTTTGATGCGTTGAAGAAGATTCCCTTTTATCCATATGCCGCCCCATGCAGAACAATGACAAAAAAACCCAACGTCGAGAAAAGAAAGCGGCCTGATGCTCAAGGACATTCAAGCCGCTTCCAAAGATGTTTACGCCGCTAGAAAGCGGCGAATGCTCGGAATCTTTTGCACCACAAAACGGTCAAACAGCCAAAAAACAGTGATCAATCGGCGAAAATGGTGTGAAATGAAACGGCCGGACAGACTAGTCCGCCTCGTCATCCAATCAACCCAAGACGCAGCGCTTTTGCCACCGCTTCCGTACGATTTTTCGCGTTGAGTTTCCTTAAGGCGCTGGAAATGTAGTCGCGCACCGTAAATTCGCTCAAATAAAGCTGACAGGCCGCTTCCAATGTCGAGGCTCCGTCGGCGAGCAGCTTCAAAATCTCGATTTCTCTTGGCGACAAGGATTCCGCCATCCCTTCCCATTCTTTTTTTGGCGCCTTGATCCATTTCAACAGCAACTCCCCCGCGCTTTGGCCAAATTTCATCAGCGCGGGAAACAGGCGGCGGTCAACGGCAAAGAAGCGGCCCGGTCCGCGGTCGAGAACGACGCCTCCAATCATCCGCCCTTCCGTCGGCACATACACCGGAACGATCACCAGCGAGGCCAAACCGAACAGGTCCACATACAGGCGCGGAAACTGTTCGCTCGCCCTCGGCACATAAATCGGACGAAAATGGCGAAACTCATGCACTTCCGCTTTCAATTTCCCCACACTTTCTTTCAACATCGGAATGCTGTCCAATTCCACGCGCAAGCGCTGAATTTGCCCGTTGTCCACGCCATACCCGTGCAGGCCGATGGCTGTGCTCTCCTGATTGACAAATTGAAACAGAGCGCAGCGGGTGAAAGGAAGAAAATAAGAAAAACCAAAACAAATATGCGCCGCCGATTCCTCAAACGTCTGCGCCCGCAAAATCCATTCGTTAAACAAAATGACGGCGTCTTTCCACAAGGATTCTTTTTTCCACGCGGAATCGCTACTGAGTTTGAATGATTGTTCATTCACTTCATACAACAACCATTCATTCCATTTGAAAAACAAATACCGCACGGCTGGGTGCAGCGCAGCAGCCGCTGACGCATGCGCCTTCAACACTTGATGAACCGTATTTTCCATTAAATTCAGGGAAAATATGACCATCTCCGGATGAAACGCCGCAATGCGTTCGAGCTGCCCATTCGCTGGATGTTCACCCCCGTACGGGAGCAATCTTGCCTGAACGAATGCGCATAGCGTCGAAAACACCTCTTGAACCCGCGCATTCCGCTTGCCAAGCGCCTCGCCGATCCGTTTCCATTCCCGGTTCAATTCCGCCGCATACCTATGCAAGATGTCGGCCGCTTCATGAAGCAAACGAAGCAAGTGATCATTTAATTCCTTCGACATCCCCATCCTCCCCCCGCATCCCCGCTAGTTATCGACTACTTTGATCATCTACTTTCTTAATTCGATCGGTCAATTCCTTCTTTTGCCCGTCACGGTTGTCCAACAGCACTAAAAAAATCCGACAAACATAGGGATTTAATGGAATGCATAATTGTCATAAAATTTAAACAGATTTAATAAAGCGCTTACAGCGCTGATCATTCAAAAAAGGGGGAGGAGAAACGCCATGGAAATGGCAACAAAACCGGTCATCATTGGGGGGCGCACGGCGAAAAAGCCGCTGATCGCCGCACTGTTGGGAGGGTTCCTGCTGTTAGGCGCCTTGCTGTCGATCTTCGGGCTGACAGGCGTCGCCTATGCCGTACCAATCAGCGGGGTCGGCGAATTTACCGTTCAATTTGACAAACTGAACGGCAGCGGGTATAAATTTAATTGGAAAAAATTCGGTAATTTATTTGTTACGGGGGGGATTAATAGGTATATATGGTAGAGGAATAACTAGTTATATGACCAAGTCTCAAATAGCTAAAGCAGGTCAGTTTGCCTGGGATGTCACATATGCGGCAAAAGAATATATATTATTGCAAGCAGCAGGGGGAGACCCTATCACATGGTCTGGACTAGTTAACGCTATTTGGAATAAGGCTAAAGGATATCTAGGTTTTTTAAAGAAATTAAAGTAACTGTAGATGAGCAAATTCACTGACATAAATTGACAACTAAACAAAAAAGGAGACATGAACCGGACTCCTTGGGTAAAATAGATGTGCTCAAAACCCATTCACACAAGGAGGTTCATGTCTCATGAATAGATTAGCACATCACCAAGGAATCCACAAGTTTTTCTTCACGCTGGGGTTGACGCTGCAGCTTTCCAAACCGGTCATCAAGCATCTCATTCATATTGTCGATGCCTTGACCACCAAGGGATTCTCGGGAACATTGACTGATATTCATTACTGGAGCTTTCATCCGAATC
>NZ_NISS01000001.1:3332533-3334106 GCF_002335725.1 Geobacillus sp. FJAT-46040 | reverse complement strand
TTGAAACAGGGATTCCATGTCATCGCGATGCTCAAGACGAACCGGATTCTCTACCCGAAAGGCATCGCCATCCAAGCCAAGCAGTTCGCCCGCTATATCGAGTCCAAAGACACCCGCCTCGTCACGGTGGGGCAGGAGCGTTATCGCGTGTATCGCTATGAGGGGGCCATCCATGGCCTCGATGACGCGGTGGTGCTGCTGGCTTGGAAGGCGGATCAGCCGATGGCGCCGGAACATCTTCATTGCATCTTGAGCACCGACCGGGAACTCGGGGACGAAGACATCTTGCGTTACTACGCCCAGCGCTGGACGATCGAGTGCTTTTTCCGGCAGGCGAAAGTTCAACTGAAGCTGGATGAATTCTAAAGAAGTCAATATTTTTCGTATCACTGGAAAGAAATGAAGTCAGTATTGATAAAGATACCAATTTTGTTGTATTATAGAACTGATAACTAGGAGGATTAAAATGGGAAAAACTATATTATTTACAATGTTAAGTATTGTTTTTTATTTTTGCTTATATTTCCTAACACTTAGAATCATTAATTACTATGAATCTTTAAAAACATTCAGTATTAATTCATTTGTTCCATTTATTATTATCATAGTAATTGTTATTTTCTTAGGAATCATCATTAGGAAAACCATGTTTAATAATTCTACTGATAGAAGTTTGTTTACTATAGTGTTTGTCGCGGGATTCATCTTATATTTAATAGTTATATTTGTTAAATATATACAGTGATTCATTTTGAGTCACTTAGTATATCTTAAAAATTAATATTCACAAAAAAGGGGGATTGATAATCGTGAAAAAAATTTTTTTGATGTTTTTTGCTGTGTTTATGGTCTTTGTAAATGCTATACCATCATTTGCTAGTGCCGAGTCTACTGAACTAAATACAGACTTACAAAAAATTCGGAATTTAGATGTGAATCAAGAGCTTACAATCCAAATTATAAAAGATAATAAACAACAACGTGTAGTAGAAGTATTTGAGAAAGACACAGGAAAGATTTATAGATCTATTTTTAATAAAAAAGATAATTCATTTGAAACTGTTGAGATAGATAAAAAAAACCCGTGGTGCTAGATAAACTTGATCAAGCATAAAAATAGCCCTTGCTGGCGGATCTCCAGTAGAATGAAAGTGTCACCCAACATTCGAAAGGAGAGATCCCCCATGCAAGAGCACTTTCATTTTACTACAGATCCAGCCAAACTTCAAAAACAATATGCCGCTATTTTCTGTTTTGTTTCTGCCCAACTGTCGTTGATTCAAATGTATCTTCATCGCCGCAACCGTCACTTGGTCAAGCAAGAAGACGAAGTGGTCATGGCGGTTCACCTTTTGGGGAAGCTGCTGGGCTTTTCTTCCGAACGAGCCTGGCATCGTTTTGTCACGGGAAATTTGTTCACAAACGGCTCGTTTCTTGAACGCTCCCGATACAACCGCCGCTGCCGGGCGCTTGGTTTCGCCATCAAATGGATCCGTCATGAGCTGGCGAAACGTGGCCAACACCATGCTTATGCGGTCGTCGACAGCTTGCCTCTTCCGTTGTGCCATCCCGT
>NZ_NISS01000001.1:3326300-3327951 GCF_002335725.1 Geobacillus sp. FJAT-46040 | reverse complement strand
CGTGAGAATGCAGCGCGTCAAGCGATTTCGAGGGATCGCGGATATGGGGTATTGTGCTTCCAAAAAGCAATGGTACTACGGTTTCAAGCTGCATCTTCAAGTGACCAATCAAGGGCTGGCCATGGGCTATGTCGTGACGGAAGCGTCCTGCCACGACGTCAAAGCCGCTGAAACGGTGATGACTCAAATCCCTCATCCCTACAACTTTGGGGACAAAGGGTACATCAGCCACGCTCTTCGAGAAAAGCTGTACGAAGAACACCAAGTCGCGTTCTGGACACCGTCTCGACACAATCAAAAGCACGGCCCATCCAAGGCATGGGAAGAATGGATCCAAAAAAAACGCAAAGTCATCGAGACGGTGTTTTCGATTCTCGTAGACCAATACCGGATCACCGACATTCGAGCGAATTCCATGGCCGGGTTTGAAGTGGCACTCGATGGCATCTTGTTGGCTTATTCCTTGGTCACACTAGGGCTGGTTGAGCGCTGACGCTCAACTAGCACCACGGGTAAAAAAACTAAAATAGAAAAAAATGTTTTTAGTTCAAAAACGTTTGAAACCCAATACAACGGAGAACAGTTACAATCCTCACAAATTTCTCCTATGTCTTTTTCGTTAATTGATAGTGGTTCCAATTTAAGTGGTAAGTTTAAATATTATGTATACACACAAAAAATATGGGTTGTGCAATGTGAAGGAAAGTCTAAAAATCCGACAGAAACATCAAATAATAGTTCTGATCTTCAGAGCTTTAGAAATTCTGTAAACAACCTTAGAGGAGCAGAATTAAGATTCAGTGCTGCAATGGGAACAGCTGCTACTTCACCTTTAATTGCGGCTATTACTGCTCCTACTGGATGGGGACCTATTGTAGCAACTTTAACAGCAGTTGGAGCTGGTGCAGCTGCAATTGCAGAAGCATATAACTCATATGTATATGCGAAAGACTGTCGTTTTTACTTTGGTAGAATTACTATTCGTTAACGAATTAATTATTAGAGTATGAGGGATATGTTTTATAGAATTAAATAAGAAAAGAAAAAATGTCAAGGCCGATTATTTTTTCCCCAAAATCGCCGGTTTAAAATTCCCCAGAAGGACCTCATTGATCCTTCTGTTTTTCTTGTTGGAGCCTTTTTTCCTGCAATCGATAGCTTTCCCCCTTTAGGTTGAACTCACATTTCGCACCCTAACAAGGTCAAAACAAAGGATTTTTTATTTAGTTTTTCAGAATAACTTTTTGACCAACACGACGAGCGATGTCTATCCTTTTTTTACCATCGCTGGTCGTTCCGTATGACGTTACACGTAAATGCTCTCATCCAGCCCCAACCCCTGCAGAATCCTTCGTTGTTCAGGGGTGAGGGAGCGATCCAGTGAGCGTTGGATGCGTCCATCCGGCAGCTCCAGGAGGACGACGTTCACATATTGAAACAGCTGGAAAATCGCCTGCCCCGTCGGTCGGGTCAGCTTGCGGCCTCCGGCGCCCTTTAATGGGTGTTCGGGTGTGATGAACTGGCGCACCCGGCGCTGAAAGACGCGGTAAATGGCCAAGGCCAAGAGAAACAAATAGCCCAATACCGCAACTCGTTCTGGCTTTTTGACATAGATCTCATCCGTGAAAAAAGGGTCTTTCAAAAAAGCGAA
>NZ_NISS01000001.1:3320479-3323095 GCF_002335725.1 Geobacillus sp. FJAT-46040 | reverse complement strand
ACACGGGACAGCACCTCCGGATTCCACGTTTTGTCAGGCAGGTTGCCGTCGTGCACATCGCCGTAAAACGGGATGCCGTCCTCGTTGCCGACCAGTCCGAAGCCGATCTGTTTTTGCCAACGATGATGGCGGTTATAGCCATGTGTGATCTGCAAAGCCTCTAATGAGGCCGATTCATACGCGCCGTAAACGGTCTTGTCCGTCGTATCGGCGTGGAAGGCTCGGAGGGAAAGGCCTTCTTTGCGATAAATATGAATCAAGCAAGTGCTGATGACGTTGTGAATGCCAGCCTCATACAGGCGATCGAGATGACGGTGTTTAGTGCAAAATGAAAGTACAGAGTTCTGCAACAAAAAAGTGCAGAGCTTCATGGCATAAAAAAAGGCTTGCCAGCTCCTAAAATTCCCTCTACTGTTAAGGTTGTGAAGAACAAAACAGTGGAGGTAAAGAAAGGATGCTAGCAATGCCTGAAATTCATCATATCAAACATTTGCGTGAAAAGAAAGGGTTATCGCTTTCCGAAATTGTCCGCAGGACGGGATTTAACTGGAGAACAGTCAAGAAATATGCGGATGGAGACATTTCGGTCAGACAAAAAATAAAGAGAAAACGGGGAATGATGGAGGAAGAAGGATACGGTCAAATCATTGATGACTGGCTGGAGGAGGACGCCAAACTGCCAAGAAAACAACAGCGGACAAGCAAGAAGATGTACGAACAATTAAAGCAGGAACATGGCTTTAAAGGGTCTTATCGAACGGTTTGCGCCTACGTTCAAAAACGAAGACCTCAGCTTAAGCTGGAGAAGGAACGGCGTTACGAGAGGCTGGAACACCCTCCGGGGGAAGCGCAGGTGGATTTCGGCACCATGTCCGTTGTGACGAAGGAAGGAAAAGAGGAAGACCGATCAATTCTGATTTTGAGCTTTCCGTACAGCAACGCCGCGTATGTGTATCCATTGCCGGCGGAAAACAGCGAATGTTTTCTTCACGGACTCACTCAGCTCTTTCGACAGGACGGAGGCGTCCCGAGAAAACTGCGCATCGACAATTTGGCGGCGGCGGTGGTTTCGATTCGAAAAGGAGGCGAACGTCAATATACTGAAGCATTTGAGCGATTCCGGCTTCATTATGGGTTTGACGTACAGGCGTGCAATCCGTATAGCGGACACGAAAAAGGGAATGTCGAACGGAAAGTTTACTATACTCGTCAACACTGCTTTGTCCCTGCTCCGTTGATCGAGGGGGATGAAGAACTGGCGGAGTGGCTGCATCGCAAGATGATCGAAGATCGAGCCCGCCCCCACTATGAAAAAGGGAGAACCATTGAGGAATTATGGCAGGAAGAACAAAAGGAGTTGCTTGTCCTGCCGGAGAGAGATCTCCCGATCTTCTCCTTCCACCACGCTAATGTCAATAAATACGGGGAAGTAACGGTGGATGGGGAGGCGTTTGTGGTTCATGGGATCCCGGTTCCCAACCGTGTCCTTGTCAAAAAGGAATGGGATCGTTTCATGGTTTTGTCCCAGGAAGGGGAGGTGTACCTGGAAGCGCCAAGGCCGTACACGAAAAAGCAACGGGAGCTCCCTTGGAAGGACATTTTGGCGGAATGGGCGCAAAAGCCCCGGGTGGTGGAGTATTCGCGGTTTCGAGTTTACTTGCCGGAGGCCATTAGGAAATACTTCATGGAACAACCGAAACAGACGGCATCACGCATTCGAGGAGTGCAGAAGCTGCTGGAGCGGTACACCGTCTATGAGATCGCCCAGTGGCTTGACAAGTATCAACGGTGGGATTTGACGCCCCATGAGATCGGGGTGTTGATGGAGGCGAAGCGTTCGGAGTATCCCGCGAAATGGGAAGAAGCCTATACCCCTTCCGTTTTAGTCGACTATGAAACCGATTTACATGTGTATGATCAACGTCTTTGTCCGTCAAGGGAAGGGGGAAGCCGGGCATGAAGATGGATTTAAAAGAGATTTGTAAAGCCCTGCATTTGGCGTACATCGCGGATCGATTCGAGGAGGTGGCCTACGAGACCAAGGAACAGTTTTTGCGTGATGTGTTGGCGTTGGAGCTGTCGTTCCGTCAGAAAGCAAAACAGGCTCGATTGATCAAGAAGGCGAAGTTCCGGGAGTTGAAATGGCTCAAAGATTACGAATGGTCGGATCAGATTCATTGGCCGACCACGACCTCGAAGGAAGAACTTTGCGACCTTCGCTTTTTGGAGCAAAAACAGAACGTCCTGCTTTTAGGTTCGCCGGGAACAGGAAAAACCCATCTCGCCACCGCATTAGGATTAAAAGCGTGTGAACGGGGCCATGAAGTTCGGTTTTTCCGTGTCGCCGATCTTGTCGCCCAGCTCGAAGAGGCGTTAAAAGACGGTACCCTCGGACGGCTCAAACGGCAAATCGACACATGCGAGCTGTTGATTTTGGACGAACTCGGCTATGTACCTTTTCAAAAGCAGGGATCGGAACTGCTGTTTCACATCATTGCCGATTGTTATGAACGAAAAAGTGTCATCGTGACATCGAATTTAGAGTTTGGACAGTGGAATCGAGTGTTTGGGGACAACCGCCTGACGGCAGCGCTGGTGGATCGTTTGGTCCATCAC
>NZ_NISS01000001.1:3255373-3320469 GCF_002335725.1 Geobacillus sp. FJAT-46040 | reverse complement strand
GTTGGCTTCACAAAGACACGAAGCTTTTTCTCCAACTTTCCTTCCTGGTCGGCTCTTCTTAACTGATTGACCAAATCGTGAGCGGTAATAAAATACGTTTTATATCCTCTTGCGATCGCCTCCATTCCAATCGAAATTGCCAGATGTGTCTTCCCGATCCCCGGTGGACCGAGAAAGAGGATATTTTCTTTCCGGTCAATAAAGGACAACGTAAGCAGTTCTCGAATCCGGCGCTCATCCACCGAAGGCTGCGCGGTAAAATCAAACGTATCGATCGTCTTGCGATACGGCAGTTTGGACAGCTTGATGAGCGTTTGGATCGATCGTGCCTGTTTTTCGACGATTTCTGCCTCTAATAAGCGGAATAAAAACTCTGAATATGATATATTATGAGTAGAGGCGTATTCTGCCATGGCGGACCATCGCTCCGCCATGACAGGCAAATGGAGTTGGTGGCAATACTCGTGTATTCGTTCTTTCATGAGCTTTCCCCTCGCAGGAATGCGTCATAAACGGACAATGGACGAGTATCCACTTCCACCGAAACAGGCGAAATGGTGGCGGCCATTTCCGTCTGTTTCTTTTTGATTTTTTCGGCGAATGAAATCACTTTTTTCTGTTGGTCCACGTGAGAAATCTCCTCCCCTCGAAAGTACAATCGAATATCTCCATTTAATCGCTCCTTCACCAGAATTTCTTTGCCCGCATACTCCGCCGATAAGAGCCATTGTTCCCCTTTGTAGGAGAAACTGCCATCCCAATGCACCTTCCGATAGGAAAGATAGCTCGTATCGTAATCGTTCAACGGGAGAGGTTTCAGCTGTTCCTCTGCCCAACGCTCTTGTGGAGGAATGCCGGTAGTGGCGTTTGGCTTCCGATTCGCCACTTGATCGAGCCAACGATGGAAAAGGAAATTTAATTCTTCGATGCTTTCAAACGATGTTCCTACATAGAAGTGATCCATAATATACTGAATGGCTCGTTCGACTTTTCCCTTTGTCTGGGCCCGGTAAGGCCGGCATACTTTTGGAATAAATCCGTAGTAACTCGCAAATTCGGAAAATCGTTGATTCCATTTCACCACTCCTTGTTCTCGCCCGTCTGTAACGGTCTTCATATTGTCAAATAACACCTTCTTCGGAACCCCGCCAAAGTACTTGAAGCTCTGAATCAGGCATTCCATTAAGTGTTCCTGATCCTGGCTGACCGTAAATACCGCGTATTTCATCCGCGAATAGCCTAACACAGCCACAAATAGCGATAACTTGACTTTTCTCCCTTCGATCACGACCTCCCCGACTTCTTTCCAATCGACTTGCATTTGTTCGCCAGGAAGCGTTTCATAACGAACGGTGTATTTCTTTTTCGCCGTCTCTCGGAAAGGTTTCATATAGTCTTTTAAAATCGTCTTTCCTCCCGTATAGCCCTGTTGTCGAATTTCAAAAAACAACTTTTCGCTATTAAACACCCCATCTTCTAACATTCGTTTTTGAAGATACGGCTTAAATGGATCTAACTTGCTTTTTCTTTGTTTTCGCTTGGATTTGGAAGGAGGATTGGGGGAGTGAATATATTTTCGGACGGTTTTCCGATCGATCCCCAATTCCCTCGCAATATCGGAAATACTCATTCCCCTTTCATACATCTCTTTGATCATAAAAAATTCCCCTCTCGTAATCATGAACCATAGCTCCTCTCGTTGACACTATGGTTCTATTGTAAGTGGGGAATTTTATTCCGGCTATATTGGGGATTTTATCATCGGCTTTAACATCTATACTGTAGGTGAGCAAATTAGCTAACATAAATTTACAGCCAAACCAAAAAGGCGACATGGACTCGATTCCTTGGTTAGAATAGACAAGTGCAGCTCTTGGCGGCGCTAGAGTTGAGGCCGCCTCCGAAGATTCTAGGCATCCATCCTCGCGCCTAGATACACGCTGGAAGGATGCCCAAATGCCTCTTGTCCCTTTGGCATCAAGGGATGAGAGGCATTTTGTTTACTTAGTCACTGTCGAACTCGGTATACAATGCAAGGTAAAAACGCGGTGCAAAATTTTTTCGTATTCTATCGTTTTTTGGGGATTCCCAAAAAATGAAAAACGACCGCAAACGCGGTCGCATCAAGGGTTTCACGATTTCGCATCCGAACCGTTCGGATGTTGGAAATGGAGACGGTGGGAGTCGAACCCACGTCCAGAGGCATCGCCACTTAAGCATCTACGAGCGTAGTCGGTATATTTCGCTTCGCCGTCCGTTCCGCCTACCGACAGGCCTCCCGGCGGCTAGCCTGGTTCGTCTCTTCCCTCATCCTCAGGCGGCGGATTTGGGCGTAGCCCGCTTCATATGAGCCCCTCGAACGCCACGCGGGCGATGGCGGGAGGAGCTAGCTGCAGCAATTAGGCAGCTAAAGCGTAGTTTTGTTTGCCAGTTATCTTTAGGTGACGTTTTTACGAGGACGTCCCCCTCGGCTCGCCGCTTAAGCTCGACCTACCCCTGTCGAATCCGGATCGTCCCCGCGGTGCGAAGAGATCGGAACAGCTTAAGCATCGGATAACTGGCTGTTGCACTTTTTATTATACCATGACGCGGTGCATTTTCAATGGGAATGTTTTCAATCTCGCCAAAAAACAGGCTCTTCTCCGAATGTTGTGCCGGATGATTGAGAACACGGCTTCTTGGCACTTGCCAAGAAAAATCAGCCCATCCCATTTTCCGTACACGGCGACGCAAGAAATGCCCCCGCTTGCCGCGATGAACCAAACATCCCTCCGCCGTTCCCAAACCGGCAATGCCCGCCAAAAGCCCGATGTTTCAGGCTCCCGCCCTCGACAAATGCCCGCTCGGCGGCTTGCCTCTCTACAGCTTTTGCCGCTCGCGGAACGCCCGCTCGATTTCGCGCTGCGCTTCTTTCCGCTTCATGTCTTCCCGTTTGTCGTATTTTTTCTTCCCTTTGGCCACTCCAAGCTCCACTTTGGCAAAGCCGTTTTTAATGTACAGTTTGAGCGGCACGAGCGTATACCCTTGCTCTTTCGTGTAGCCGATCAGCTTGTTGATTTCGCGGCGGTGCAGCAAAAGCTTTCTCGTCCGCAGCGGATCATGGTTGTAGCGGTTGCCTTGTTCATACGGGCTGATATGCATGTTATGGAGAAACACTTCCCCTTTTTCCACTTTGGCGAACGAATCTTTCAAGTTCACCCGGCCGTTGCGGATCGATTTGATTTCCGTCCCTTGCAGCACAAGGCCGGCTTCATACGTTTCTTCGATGAAATAGTCGTGGTGCGCTTTTTTGTTTTGGGCGATCACTTTTCCTTCGCCTTTGGGCATCCGTTTTCCCCCTCCTCATTGTAGCGTTTCTTATTTTACCAAAAACGAAAAAGAAGGAAAAGCCGCCCGTTCGGCTTTTCCTCACCGTTTTTTCTTTTTCTTCTTTTTCGCCTTCGCGCTGCGGTTTGAGCCGCTTTGCGCTTTCGGCTCCGCCTTCGCTTTTCCTTTCTTTTGCTTTTTCCCTTCAATGACGACCGGAGCGGCTTTCGCTTTCGGCGGACGGCGTCCCTTCATGCCGACGACTTCAAAATCGACGATCCGTTCGTCTTTGTTGACGTTGATGACGCGGACGGTGATTTCATCGCCGATGCGGTACATTTTCCCGGTCCGTTCGCCGATCAATGCGTAGTGGCGTTCGTCATAGCGGTAATAGTCGTCCGTTAAGTAGCTGACGTGCACCAAGCCTTCGATCGTGTTCGGCAGCTCAACGAACAAGCCGAAGTTCGTCACCGAGCTGATAATGCCGTCAAACTCCATCCCGATTTTGTCTTCCATAAACTCGGTTTTCTTCAGATCGTCCGTCTCCCGCTCCGCCTCAACGGCGCGCCGCTCCATATCGGAAGCGTGTTCGGCAATTTCAGGCAGCTTTTCCGCCCATTTTTGCTGGGTGTCAAGATCCATCTGGCCGTTGATGAGATACGTCCGGATCAACCGATGGACGATCAAATCCGGGTAGCGGCGGATCGGCGACGTAAAATGGGTGTAAAACTCAGTCGACAGACCGTAATGGCCGAGGCTCTCGGCGTCATAGCGCGCCTGCTTCATCGACCGAAGCATGACGGTCGAGATCACCATTTCTTCCGGCTCGCCGCGCACCGCTTCGAGAATTTGTTGCAAAGCGCGCGGATGGATTTGGTTGCCCGTTCCTTTCACGACATAGCCGAAGTTCGTGATGAACTCCAAGAAACGTTGCAGTTTTTCCGGTTTCGGATCCTCGTGAACACGGTAAATAAATGGCACGTTCAACCAATGGAAATGCTCAGCCACCGTTTCGTTCGCCGCCAGCATAAACTCTTCAATCAACCGCTCAGCGACCGACCGCTCGCGCAAGACGACATCGTACGGCTTGCCGTTTTCATCGACAAGCACCTTCGCCTCCTTAAAATCAAAATCAATCGCCCCGCGCTTCATCCGCTTCGCCCGCAAAATGTCGGCAAGCTCAGCCATCAGCTCAAACATCGGCACAAGCGGCGCATATTTTTCCCGCAAGATTTCGTCTTTGTCAACGAGAATTTTATTGACATCGGAATACGTCATCCGTTCCGCCGTGCGGATGACGCTTGGGAAAATTTCATGGCGGACGACTTCTCCTTGCGGGGTGATTTCCATTTCGCACGAGAGCGTCAGCCGATCGACTTTCGGGTTGAGCGAGCAAATGCCGTTCGACAGTCGATGCGGGATCATCGGGATGACGCGGTCAACCAAATAAACGCTCGTGCCGCGTTCATACGCCTCGCGGTCAATAGGCGAGCCTTCCTCAACATAGTAGCTGACATCGGCGATATGAACGCCGAGCTTATAGTTGCCGTTTTCAAGCTTTGTCACGGTGACGGCATCGTCCAAATCCTTCGCATCTTCCCCGTCGATCGTGACGATCATCTCGCCGCGCAAATCGCGGCGCCCTTCCAAGTCTTTCTCCGTAATGACATCCGGCACCCGGTTGGCGTGCTCGATCACGTCTTCTGGAAATTGAAGCGGAAGGCCGTATTTATAGATGATCGCCAAAATGTCGACGCCCGGGTCGTTTTTATGGCCGAGAATTTGGACGACTTCCCCTTCAGCGCTCATTCGTCCTTCCGGGTACGAGGTGAGCCGGGCGACGACTTTATGCCCTTCGACCGCGCCGTTCGCCGCGTTTTTCGGGATGAAAATGTCATTGACGATCCGTTTGTCATCCGGGATGACAAAGCCGAAATATTTGCTTTCCGTGTACGTGCCGACGACCTCTTTCACCCCGCGTTCCAAAATGCGGACGATCGTTCCTTCGCGGCGCGCCCCGGATGAATCGGCTTGGACGCGCACAAGCACCGTGTCGCCATGCATGGCGTTTTTCAGTTCGGACGGCGGGATGAAAATATCATCCAGTCCCGGCTCCTCCGGTGTGACAAACGCGAATCCTTTCGGGTGGCCAATCACCTTGCCGCGCACGAGATTCATCCGCTCGGGCACGCCGTAGCGGTTGCTGCGCGTCCGGACGACAAGACCTTCCTCTTCCATGGCGACAAGCGTTTTGACAAACGTTTTAAACTCCTCAGCATCCGCAATCCCAAACGCTTCCTCCAGTTCCTCAACGGTCAGCGGTTTGTACGCCTCATCGCGCATAAACGTTAAAATGCGTTCGGCCAACATATGATCCATTGGCCATCCCCTCCTTTCTCCATTACCAATCTAACGATTCAAGAAATGCATAAATATCTTCATGCAGCTGATCTTTTTCTTGATCAAGCGTAATCACATGGCCTGATTGCTCATACCATTTGATTTGTTTGACCGGCGATTCAATTTCGTTATAAATGATGTTCGCGCTGTCTGGATTGATCATCTTATCATGGCGCGCTTGGACGACGAACGTCGGTGCATAAACCAAATCAAGGTGGGCACGCACATCGGCAATGAGTTCTTGCAAGGCTTTCAACGTCTTCATCGGCGTTTGTTTGAACCGTTCCATTTCCTGTTCGATTTGTTCCTCTGATTTCCCTTCCCGCTTTTTATACTCGCGCGCATACTCGAGCACGCCTTCGTACATCGTTTCTTCGCTTTTGATGTACATCGGCGCGCACATCGTCACAATGCCTTGTATAGGTACAGTGTAGCCTAATTTGAGAGAAAATACGCCTCCAAGCGACAATCCAGCCACGGCAATTTTTTCGTAGCCTTTGTTTTTCAAAAACTGATAGCCGTTCATGACGTCTTGCCACCAATCATCCGGTCCGGTGTGGACGAGCTCTTCCGGCGGCACGCCATGCCCTTTGTAAATCGGAGCGTGGCACGTATACCCTTTCGATTCCAAGAATCGCCCAAGCATCCGAACGTCGGCGGAATTGCCGGTAAACCCATGCAAAAGCAGCACCGCCCGCTCCCCGGCTTCAAAGAAAAACGGCTTCGGCGGAACAATTTTCATCATAGGTTCTCCTTCCTCTCTGGTGTGAAATAGAAAGGGCAGCCCTTCATTCTATGGACCGCCCCATGTTTGACTTATGATGGCTGTACGTACGTAACCAGGATCGTCAATACGAAAAACAAAATGGCCAATATGACCGTCACGCGCTGAAACACCGCATCGAGCCCACGGGCTTTCTGCTTCCCGAACAATTGCTCGGCGCCGCCGGTGATCGCCCCCGACAGCCCGGCGCTGCGGCCCGACTGCAGCAAGACAACCGCGATCAGCGCGATCGACACAATGACAAGCAGCGTCACAAGCAAGGCATGCATGCCTGACACCTCCAACGACCGACGTTGCAATAATTTCACTATACCATAGATCGCCGTTGGCGGCAACTGGCGGGCCTGTCTCAACACGACGAAAGGCACAAATTCACTTTTTTGTGAAACATTAGATTGGAAAGCCCCTCATCTAAAAGTTTTAACTTCCCTCCGAAAGAAGTCTCCTACTTCTAAACGTGAAGGTGCGCCAGCACCAGTGAAAGTGGGAGATGAATTTCGGTTGGCGTTAGCCAACGAATATGATAGAATATGGCTAGAACGGACACCTTCGGAACGAAGGGAAGCGTAAAGGGTTCTTGTGTGTGGCTTACCGTTCAGCGAACACACACAAGTCGCTTGAAGCCCCCACCTCTAAGCGAAGCGTAGGTGGTGGGTAGTTCACAAAAATACAAGCCAGAAGATGCTCAAATGGAGGAAATCGATGAAATCATTGACGAATGCCTGGCAAAAATCGCAACGTATCTGACCTGATCTGATCGGCCTGGAGGCAACGGAAGAATGGAACGGTGTTGAAGGAAAGACTGCGTTTCCTGTCTTTGCAAGACAGCTGAATCGGAGGGCGGGGGCCAAAAAAATTCCCTGCCTCTACCCCTTTGCATAGATGTGGGAACGTTTCATCCTCCATCTGCTTGACGCTCCATGCCTCGGGCGCGGTATGATCATTGTCGTCCGCAGCCGAAATACGTTACAATAGAAAGCAAATCGGCAACGACTGGAGGGACTTCAATGGCAAGACCAGACGAACGAGTCGTCATCGCGATTGACGGCTACCAATTCAAACGGGCGCGCGAGGCAAAGGAAGGGAAAATTTTCGTCACCTCGCCGATCGGGGCGAACTTTACGTTTGACGTCAACGTCATGCGCAAGCTCATCGAGGCCATCGACCGCGACCCAGCGCTGGCGGAACAGTTCGGGCTTCCTTCTCAGGGGGCGAACGAATAACAAGGAACGGCGGTTGGCCGTTCCTTTGTTGGTTTAGCGGAGAGAGGCCGAAGCTCCATTTTTCCGCAGACGGCGGTGCTCCCTCACGAATCAAATCTTCTAGCGTCCTTGCCATGCCGCCCGCTCGCGGCCGAACGGGTCGTCCTCGACATGGCTGGCGGCTGAAAAGACAAACACCGGTTTGCGCTCGTTCGTATAGATCGGCCACTTCTCTGGCAAATGCGCGCCGTTCGGGTCGCCGGTGCGGGCGAACGAAAGCCAGGCATAATGCATTTCGTTGGCGATCGCCTCGCGCTCCGGCCGATTGCCGACGAAATTCGCGACGCCCGGCTGATGGAGATTGTGAAACACAAACGGCAGCTCGAGCGCGTGGCATGCTTTCAGCTGTCCGCCGAACACCGGCGTCTCATAATCAAACCGGTACATGTACACATCCGCTCCGTGGGCCGCTTGGGCGTCCGCTGTCCGCAGCATCCCCTCGACAAACACGCGGTACGTCATGATGCGAAGCCACGTTTGCCAGGCGGGCGCCGACGGCTCCGCCGTCTCTGCATAATAGCGAATCGCCGCCTCCGGCACAGGCCCGACTTCACGGTTGATCCGGTCAAGCAGTTCTTTTTCGCCAAGCTTTGTCCACGATGGATCCGTCAAGGTAAACAGGTTGTACTCGTCTTTCGTGACGCCGATGAGAATCGGAATGCCGCTGGCCGCCCCATCGCAGAGCGCTTCGATCGGATGGCGGCGCAATACGCGGCCGTCCACCACCGGACCGTACATGATTCTTGGGCCGAGCGACAGCGCCGACCGCAGCAGCTCCTCGGCTGGAATCGACAAGAGCCGGCCGCGGTCGCCCGGACGGATGCCGGCGCGCTCGAGAATGCGTTCGGTCATCGCCATCGCGGTCTTGGGCGAACGGAGAAGAAGCGATCCCGAACCGCTTTGCAACATGGCGCGCCGAAACAGCCCCTTCGCCTCCGGAAGCGACAACAGCACGCCGACGCTCGCCGCTCCCGCCGATTCACCGAAAATCGTCACATTGTCCGGATCACCGCCAAACGCCGCAATGTTCTCCTTCACCCAGCGCAGCGCCGCCACTTGGTCCAAAATGCCGAGATTCCCGGCTTGCGCGTACGCTTCGCCGAACGAATCACCGAGATGCAAAAAGCCAAACACGTTCATTCGGTAGTTGATCGTCACGACGACGACATCGCCGTGTTTCGCAAACGCCGTCCCGTCATACCACGGCGAAGAACCCGAGCCGAACAAAAAGGCGCCGCCGTGAATCCAGACGAGCACCGGCCGCTTCTTCCCATCCGCCGCCGGCGACCAAACGTTCAGGTACAGCCCGTCTTCGCTCGGCGGCTCGCTCATCCGCCCGAGCAATCCGCTGAAAATCGGATCCGACGGCTGCATCACGACAGGACCGAAGGCAGTCGCCTCCCGCACCCCATCCCATGCCTCAGGCGGCTCCGGCGGCAGAAACCGGCGCTCACCGACCGGCGCTTTCGCGTACGGAATCCCTTTCCAAACAAAAACACCTTCCTTCATCCCGCCGCGCAACCGCCCATACCGCGTCTCGACAATCATTTGTTCCATCCCCATCCCCTAATATTCTGATGATTCAAAAAATATTATAAACGAAAAAACCACCTCCGTCCATCGCTTTGTCCTATGCAGGGCAATGTCAGCTCGTTTGATTTGATGCAAAAAATTGTTTCTGATGAGGATCGGATTTTACTTGTCAATTCGGAACAAAACAATGTCGTTCCAAAAAGCGCCATCGCGTCGTGATCTTTCAGGATGCGAACGGGCATGACATCCGTGTGGTCACAAACCTCTTGAAGGTATCGATGGAAAAGATTACCGAGATGTATCAAGCGCGCCATCATAAAACGACTATTTACGATCCCATCTGATGAAGAGGCGCAGCTTTCCTGAATGCGTCAAGACGTCTTGATCACCGCCGGCCATTCGATTCTCTTTTCGCCTCCGTCAAAACGACAGGCGCCCCCTCCGTTGGGGACGCCTGTTCCCGTTATTTTTTCAAATTGTAAAACGAGCGGATGCCTTGGTAAATGGCCGTGTGGCCGAGTTCATCTTCAATGCGGAGCAGCTGGTTGTATTTCGCGACGCGGTCGGTGCGCGACGGCGCGCCCGTTTTGATTTGGCCGGCGTTGGTGGCGACGGCGATGTCCGCGATCGTGCTGTCTTCCGTTTCGCCGGAACGGTGCGAGACGACGGCGGTGTAGCCGGCGCGTTTCGCCATTTCGATGGCGTCAAACGTTTCGGTGAGCGTACCGATTTGGTTCACTTTGATCAAAATCGAGTTGCCGACGCCTTTTTCAATGCCTTCGGCCAGTTTTTTCGTGTTTGTGACAAACAAGTCGTCGCCGACAAGCTGGACTTTTTTGCCGAGCCGCTCGGTCAGCAGTTTATGGCCTTCCCAGTCGTTTTCATCGAGCCCGTCTTCGATCGAGATGATCGGATATTTCGATACAAGCTCTTCATACCAAGCGACCATTTCTTCCGACGTTTTCACAACGCCTTCGCCTTCAAGATGATATTTGCCGTCTTCTTTGTTGTACAGCTCGGACGAGGCAACGTCCATGGCGAGCATCACTTGTTCGCCCGGTTTGTAGCCGGCTTTTTCGATCGCTTCGATGATCGTTTGCAGCGCTTCTTCGTTCGATTTCAAGTTCGGGGCGAAGCCGCCTTCATCGCCGACGGCGGTGTTGTAGCCTTTCGCTTTCAGCACCGCTTTTAAGCTGTGGAAAATTTCCGCCCCCATGCGCAGCGCTTCGCGGAAGCTTTCCGCGCCGACCGGCATGATCATAAATTCTTGAATGTCGACGTTGTTGTCCGCATGCGCGCCGCCGTTTAAAATGTTCATCATCGGCACCGGCAGCGTTTTGGCGTTAAAGCCGCCTAAGTATTGGTACAGCGGCAGGCCAAGCTCGTCCGCTGCCGCGCGGGCCACGGCGAGCGAGACGCCCAAAATGGCGTTGGCGCCAAGCTTGCTTTTGTTTTCCGTGCCGTCTAATTCAATCAGCTTCCGGTCGATCGCCACTTGGTCGGCGACCTCCAGGCCGATGATTTCCGGCGCGATGATTTCGTTGACGTTTTCGACCGCTTTTAACACCCCTTTGCCGAGGTAGCGGTTTTTATCGCCGTCGCGCAGTTCGACCGCTTCATATTCCCCGGTCGAGGCGCCGCTCGGCACCAAGGCGCGGCCGAAGCCGCCGTCTTCTGTGTACACTTCCACTTCCACCGTCGGGTTGCCGCGCGAATCGAGCACTTCGCGAGCGTAGACATCGATAATGGCAGACATGGGAACACACTCCTTTTCGTATCGTTTTCTCAAGATCATCGTTATTTGACAATCAACGATTTCCCCGTCATTTCTTTCGGCTGCGGCAAGCCGAGCAAATCAAGCATCGTCGGCGCCAAATCGCCTAAGATGCCGCCGTCTCTAAGCTTGATGCCTTTTTTCGTCACGATGACCGGCACCGGATTCGTCGTATGAGCCGTTTGCGGCTTGCCGTCCGGCGTCAATACTTCATCGGCGTTGCCGTGGTCGGCGGTGATGATGGCGATGCCGCCTTTGGCCAAAATGGCATCGACGACTTTGCCGAGGCATTCGTCCACTGCCTCCACCGCCTTGATCGTCGGTTCGAGCTTGCCCGAATGGCCGACCATATCCGGGTTGGCGTAGTTCAAAATGATCGCATCGTACTTATCGGCTTCAATTTCCTTGAGCAGCGCATCGGTCACTTCATAGGCGCTCATTTCCGGCTTCAAGTCATACGTCGGCACTTTCGGCGAGTTGATCAAAATCCGGTCTTCGCCTGGAAATTTCTCTTCGCGGCCGCCGCTCATAAAAAACGTCACGTGCGGATATTTTTCGGTCTCGGCGATGCGCAGTTGGCGCAGTCCGTGCTGCGACAGCACTTCCCCAAGCGTGTTGTCAAGGTTCGTCGGCTTGAACGCCACGTACCCTTTCACCGTTTCGCTGAAATGGGTCAAGCAGACAAAGAACAAATGCTTCGGATGTTTCGGGCCGCGGTCAAACTCGCGGAAATCTTCGTTCGTAAACGTGTTTGAAATTTGGATCGCCCGGTCAGGGCGGAAATTATAGAAGATAATCGCGTCATTGTCTTGAATCGTCGCCACCGGCCGGCCGTCTTCGCGGACGATGACCGACGGCAGGACGAATTCGTCGTAAATGCCGTGTTTGTACGAGTCCTCGATGCATTCGAGCGGATCGCGGTACGTCGGCCCTTCCCCGTACACCATCGCCCGATACGCCTTTTCGACGCGGTCCCACCGCTTGTCGCGGTCCATCGAGTAGTAGCGGCCCGATAACGTCGCGATTTCGCCGACGCCATATTCCTTGATTTTTTCCTGCAGTTCTTTGATGTATTGCGGCGCTGTTTGCGGGCCGACGTCGCGGCCGTCCAAAAAGCCGTGGATGTACACACGCTTCACGCCTTCTTTCGCCGCCAAGCGCAAGAGGGCGTACAAATGGTGAATATGGCTGTGCACCCCGCCGTCGGAAAGCAAGCCGAACAAATGCAAGCTTGTCCCATGTTGTTTCACATGGTTCATCGCCGCCAAAAACGTTTCATTCCGGTCAAACTCGCCTTCGCGAATGGCAATGTTGACTCGCGTTAAGCTTTGGTACACAATGCGCCCGGCGCCGATGTTCAAGTGTCCGACTTCCGAGTTGCCCATCTGCCCTTCCGGAAGCCCGACCGCCTCGCCGCACGCCTTGAGCGTTGTGTGCGGGTATTCGTTCCAATAGCGGTCAAAGTTCGGTTTGTTCGCCTGAGCGACCGCATTGCCGTACGTTTCGTCGCGCAGCGCAAATCCGTCTAAAATGATGAGCGCAACCGGTTTTTTACTCATGGCGGCCCGCCTCCACCAATTGCAAGAATGAAGCCGGCTCGAGGCTCGCCCCGCCGACTAAGGCGCCGTCGATCTGTTCTTGCGCCAAGAAGTCGCGGATGTTGTCCGGTTTGACGCTGCCGCCGTATTGGATGCGGATCGCTTCCGCCGCCTCCGGGCCAAACAGGCGCGAAACAACCGAACGGATATGGCCGCAGACGCTGTTGGCGTCTTCCGGTGTTGATGATTTGCCCGTCCCGATCGCCCAAATCGGCTCGTAAGCGATGACCGCTTGCTTCACTTGTTCCGGCGTCAAGCCGGCGAGCGCTTTTTCCACTTGCGAGGCGACAACGGCGTTCGTCTGCCCCGCTTCCCGCTCCTCAAGCGATTCGCCGCAGCAAATAATCGGTATAAGCCCGCGGGTGAAGGCGGCCAACACTTTTTTGTTCACGGTCTCATCTGTTTCGGCGAACATTTGCCGGCGCTCCGAATGGCCGAGGATGACGTACGTGACGCCGAGGTCTTTCAGCATGACCGGGCTCACTTCGCCTGTGTACGCCCCTTGATCGGCAAAGTGCATCGTTTGCGCCCCGATTTTTAAATCCGTGCCGTCTGCCGCTTGCACCAACCGATCCAAAAAGAGAAACGGCGCGCAAACGACGGAATCGACTTCGTCGGCCGGCGGCACGTGCCCTTTTACGTTCTCGACAAATTGAACGGCTTCCGCCAATGTTTTATGCATTTTCCAGTTGCCTGCAATGATGCGTTTTCTCATCGTTCACCCTTCCTTTCAATGGGCGGCGTCAGCCGCCATGCGCCAAATCCGGCGCCGTGGGTCATTTGTCTTCGAGCGCGACGACACCCGGCAGCTGTTTTCCTTCCATAAACTCGAGCGAAGCGCCGCCGCCGGTGGAGATATGATCCATTTTGTCGGCCAAGCCGAATTTCTCAACCGCCGCCGCCGAATCCCCGCCGCCAATGACCGAGTATGTATCGGCAGCTTCCGCCAATGCTTCAGCGACCGCTCTCGTCCCGTGCGCGAACGCCTCCATTTCAAAGACGCCCATCGGGCCGTTCCAGACAACGAGCTTCGACTCGCGAATGACATCGCGGTACAATTCGCGCGTTTTCGGGCCGATGTCAAGCGCCTCCCAATCGCTCGGAATGGCGTCGATGGCGACGACTTTCGTGTTGGCGTCGTTCGCAAACCGGTCGGCGACGACCACGTCCACCGGCATATAAAAACGGACGCCTTTTTCTTTCGCCTTTTCCATAAACGATTTGGCGAGTTCGATTTTGTCCTCCTCAAGCAGCGACTTGCCGACGTCATGGCCGAGCGCTTTGACGAACGTATACGCCAGTCCGCCGCCGATGATCAAGTTGTCAACTTTTTCAAGCAAATTGTCGATGACGCCGATTTTGTCTTTCACTTTCGCGCCGCCGATGATCGCCGTAAACGGGCGGTCCGGATTCGAGAGCGCTTTGCCGAGCACTTCGAGTTCTTTTTCCATCAAAAACCCGGCCACCGCCGGCAAGTAATGGGCGATGCCTTCCGTCGACGCATGAGCGCGGTGGGCGGCGCCGAACGCATCGTTGACATACAGATCCGCGAGCTCCGCAAACGCTTTGGCCAGCTCTGGATCGTTTTTCTCTTCGCCAGGGTAAAAACGGACGTTCTCAAGCAAGAGCACGTCGCCTTCGTTCAAACGGTCGACCGCCGCTTTCACCTCATCGCCGACCGCTTCATTCGTTTTGGCGACCGGCCGTTCAAGCAGCTCGCCGAGCCGCTTCGCAACGGCATCCAAACGCAATTCTTCGACCACTTTTCCTTTCGGGCGGCCGAGGTGGCTCGCCAAAATGACTTTCGCCCCGTGCTCGATCAAATAGCGGATCGTCGGGAGTGCGGCGCGAATGCGCGTGTCATCGGTGATCGCGCCTTCTTCCATCGGCACGTTGAAATCAACGCGGCAGAAGACGCGCTTTCCCCTCACCTCAACGTCGCGGATCGTCTTCTTGTTCATCGTTCGTGCCCCCTTTTGGCTGCAGTTTGGACAAAGGAAAAGGAGTGGGGATCATTTCCCCGCTCCCCTCCATTTCCCTATTATAGACTTGAACGGATGGAAAACTCAACGCCAAGCTGGTTTTACAGCCCTTTCGAGGCGATGTAGGCGGCCAAGTCGACGACGCGGTGCGAATAGCCCGTTTCGTTGTCATACCACGAAACGACTTTCACCATTTTGCCTTCAATGACCATTGTCGACAACGCGTCGATCGTCGACGAAGCGGTGCTGCCGTTGTAGTCGCGCGACACGAGCGGTTCTTCGCTGTAGGCCAAAATGCCTTTCAGCTCGCCTTCCGCTGCTGCTTTCAACGCGGCATTCACTTCTTCGACCGTCACTTCTTTTTCCAATTCCGCCACCAAGTCGACAACTGATACGTTCGGCGTCGGCACGCGCATTGCCATGCCGTTCAATTTGCCTTTCAGTTCCGGCAAGACAAGCGCAACAGCTTTCGCCGCCCCGGTCGTCGTCGGAATGATCGATTCCGCGGCCGCGCGAGCCCGGCGCAAATCTTTATGCGGCAAGTCCAAAATTTGTTGGTCGTTTGTGTACGAGTGAACGGTCGTCATCATGCCGCGGACGATGCCGAATTTTTCATGCAGCACTTTGGCAAACGGCGCCAAGCAGTTCGTCGTGCACGAAGCGTTCGAGATGACATGATGGGCTTTCGGATCGTATTTGTCTTGGTTGACGCCCATGACGATCGTAATATCCTCGTCTTTCGCCGGTGCGGAAATGATCACTTTTTTCGCACCCGCTTCCAAATGTTTGGCGGCGTCTTCGCGTTTCGTGAAGCGGCCGGTCGACTCAACGACGATGTCAACGCCGATCTCGCCCCACGCCAAGTTCGCCGGATCGCGTTCCGCCTTGACGATGATTTCTTTGCCGTTGACGACCAAGTTGTTGCCGTTCACCGACACTTCGGCATCCAGACGGCCATGGACGGAGTCGTACTTCAACAAATGAGCAAGCGTATTCGCATCGGTTAAATCGTTCACCGCCACCACTTCAATGTCCGGGTTTTTCAATGCCGCGCGGAAGACGTTGCGTCCGATGCGGCCAAATCCATTGATTCCCACTTTGACTGCCATCTTATTTTCCTCCTTGCGATTGGATTGTATCAGCAAGGGAGATTACTCCCCTACGAACGCTTTTGCGGCTCCTTCGTCCGTCACCAATAGCGAGTGCGGCGCCCGTTTCATGTACGCGCGAATGGCTTTCGCCTTCGACGCCCCTCCGGCGACGGCGATGACATGCTCGACATGCGGGAGGTGTTCAAGTTGAATGCCGACTGTTTTCACTTTATGGACGACGTCGCCGTACTCGTTGAAATAGTAGCCGAACGCCTCGGCGACCGCATGGCGGGCGATGATGTTCTCCATCTCTACAGGCGGCGTCTTCCGCCGCTTGGCCATCGTCACCGCTTCACCGATGCCATGGACGACCATGCGGCATGATTGGATGAGCTCAAGCACTTCTTTCACCGCCGGCTCTTCGACAAGCGACGCGTACGCTTCATCGCTCAGCTGGTCAGGCACGTGCAGCAACCGATAGCGGCCCATCGCTTTTTCCGCCATTTTCGCACAAATCGTGTTCGCCTGATTCTCGACATCTTCGCCAAGGCCGCCGCGCGCCGGCACGAACAACACATCGCGAAGCTTCGAATCCGGCGTCATCATCTCCGCGACCGCCGCCATCGTCGTTCCGCCGGCCACGGCGACGATGTCCCCGGGCTCAAGCAGCTCCTTCATGCAGGCGACACACGCTCTACCCATTTCTTTTTTTACCCAAGGGGAACGGTCGCTATCCCCGGCAACGACAATCACCCGCGGAATGCCGAGCTGTTCCTGCAGCGCGGCTTCCAGCTCTTTGAGTCCGAGCGCTTCCCGCATCAAATCATTGAGCGTATGAAGGAGCGCCTGGCCTTCCTCCGTCAACCGCATGCCCGACACATCGGCGGAAAGCAAGTTTTGTCCTTTCAAAAATTCTGTTTCCGACCGGAGCACCCGCTCACTCATGCCGAGGCTCGCCGCCAGCGCCCGCCGCCCGATCGGCGCCATAAGCGAAATGGAGTGCAAAATTTGATATCGTTTTTGCATAACGTCAAGCAAGTCAGGCAATAATTTTTTTTGTGCCTCCAATAACGGCTGCATGGATCCTTTCTCCTCGATTGAATATAGGGACATCTTATGTCCCGGTATGACATATTATGTCCCGCAGTGCCATAAAAAATTCCTCCCGCGTCATTTTCATTATAGCAGGAGGACGATAGCCGTTCAACTGTTTTGCGCCCGCCGCAACCGTTTTCTCACCGCTTCTTTTTCAATCGCTCCCCAGCCGATTTCTTCGCCATCCAATTCCACAACCGGGATCATCAGCTGATATTTTTCCAGCAGTTCATCATCTTTGTAAATATCAATTTCTTCCAGCGTAAACGAATAGTCCGCCCGCAGCTCCGTCAAAACGGCTTTCGCTTTGTCGCAGAGCGGGCAATTCGTTTTCGTATACAATCGGATATGCATTCATTTCTTCCTCTCTTTCTACAGCAGTTGCCGTTTCGATTGGCCGCCCGTTACGGCAGGCCGATATATTGCCTCCGCTTTGCCGAAGACGGGATGCGCAGCTGCTCGCGGTATTTGGCGACCGTGCGGCGCGAAATGGCGATGCCGTGCCGATCGCGAAGCAAATCAGCAAGCTGTTGGTCAGACAGCGGCGCCCGCCGATCTTCCTCGGAAATAAGGGCCTCAATGATCGCTTTCACGCGGGCGGACGATGCCGCTTCATCCCCTGCGGCCGTCGCGGCGTTTGAAAAGAAACGGCGCAACTCCACGGTGCCAAACGGCGTTTGCACATATTTATGCCGGACCGCGCGGCTCACCGTCGATTCATGAACGCCGAGCTCCTCGGCCACCTCGCGCATCGTCATCGGCTTGAGCGCCGAAAGCCCCAACTCCAAACACGAGCGCTGGCGGTCGATGATGACGGCCGTCAAATGGAGAAGCGTCTGTTTCCGCTGCTCCAAACTTTTCGCGAGCCATGTAAACTGCCGATATTTTTCTTTGATAAACTGTTCGGCATGCCGGTCGCCGGATGCAGCGATGCGCCGCTCGTACTCCCGATTCCATTCGAGCTCCGGATGGATGTCATCATTATAGGCGGCCATCCAGTCCCCTTCCGCCCCGCGGACGACGATGACATCCGGCACCACCAAAGGCGGTGTTTCGCTCGAATAGTGAATGCCTGGCCGCGGCTCGAGTGTGCGAATGAGCTCGAAGACACGTTGCAGTTCGCCAAGGCTGACGCCAAGCTGCTTGGCCAGCGTTTTCCACGACTTTTCCGCAAAGGGGACAAAATGGTAGCGGACGATCATCTCCGCCAGCTCGTCGCGCTCAGGAAGACGTTCCAGTTGCAGCAAGAGGCATTCCGCCAAATCGCGGGCGCCGACTCCCGGCGGGTCGAGCGACTGCACAAGGCGCAGCCCCCGTTCCATCTCTTGTTCCGATGCGGAAAACCGCGCCGCCAGCTCGGCAAGCGGTACGCGCAAATAGCCGTCCTCATCGAGCGAGGCAATGAGATAACGGGCGATGCGCTCTTCTTGATCATCGAGCTTGCATGCAGGCAGCTGCGAAAGCAAATAACCGCCAAGCGTCTCTGCGCGGGCGCCAATGTTCTCGAGCCATTGCTTTTGGTCTCTTTCGGTCCGGCTTGGCCGTTGCCGCACCCGAGTGCGGCGAATTTCCAAAAACGGGTTTTCCAGCGACTGTTCATATAAAAACGCTTCCAAATCCACTGCGGAATATTGCAACAGTTCAATCGCCTGCACAAGTTCCTTTGTCAGCGACAGCTGCAGCCGCTGCTCTTGCCATAACTCCGCCCTCATCGTCACGCCTCCCTTTCTTTTATTGTACACAACGGGAGCGGGAGGGGGTAGGAGAAATTTTTGACGGCGGAAAGCGGCCTTGGCGACCGCCCGAACCGGCGCCTGTTCAGACGAAAAAACCCAATGCCCCGCCCGAGCCCTTGATTTGGGAACCCTCTCGAGGAAAGCGGCGCGTCCGCTGCTGATCTAAAAGAAAAACAGCCGCCTAGGCGGCTGTTTTGCCTCGGCAGGATTACAACCATATACCAAGTATATGTTTTTTAACCTAAGGGTCTTTATTCCTTCCCATTTCCTCCTCACCGCCCCGCGCACTCGTTTATACGTATCGCGCCGGACCCCATGATCTCCATCCAGTCGCCCCAGGTCATTCCGTCCTTTTTCTTCATGTGGTTTAGCTTTTGTTATCGTTCAATACCTCGTGCAACTTCTACACGTGTATCACCTCACCTACATAAAAAACGCCGCCCAATCGGGTGACGAAACGGAAGGAGGATTCGGTTTGCACCTTTCACTTATTAGTGGCATTTACACGACAAAAAACAAAAAACTGTAGTCTGGATGAAGAAAGAGCGCTTCCAGATACTCCGTGGCGCCATACGCTTTGTCTGCGGACAAGGTCCGAATCGTGATCGACGGGTGGCGAAACCGAATCGAAGCCAGCTGCTCCAAACTCGTTTCCTGTTCCGCCATATTGTCACTACTCTGCAAACGTACTCGCATATTTTAGATGAGATGGAACAAAAAGAATCCCGGCAGGTCGATCTCGCGATGGCGGAACTGGATCGTACTAAATAGCCGTGCAAAATTCGTACAAAATTTTTTCGGATTCTATCGTTTTTTTCGGGATTCCCAAAAAATGAAAAACGACCGCAAACGCGGTCGTATCAAGGGATTTGGGAATCTCAATCCGAACTTGTCGGATCGTTGGAACGCCCTCGGCAGGATTCGAACCCACGCTAAGAGAACCGGAATCTCTCGTGCTATCCACTACACTACGAGGGCATGGAAGTTCATGATTTCTCTATATTCGTTCCGTCGCATGTTCTATTATAGCAGGATCGTGCAAAAATGCAAGGGGAAAATGCAATAAAAAAACAGGAAAAATTAGGCCTTTGTTCCTTCCACATCAATGCCACCGCCACAGGCAACTGGTTAAAAAAATAAAAAAGCGGTTATGATGAAAAGAGGGATGTTCCCGCTAGCCGCGAATATGTTATAAAGAATGGGGAAGGTCGTTTTGTTTGACCTTCATTGACCATTCGTGTATGATGAAGGCGTACATATTGATCCATTAGGATGGAAAAGGAGGCGTTTTTGATGTATTTGATTCCGACTGTCATCGAACAGACGAACCGCGGGGAGCGGGCGTACGACATTTATTCGCGCTTATTGAAAGACCGAATCGTGTTCCTTGGCAGCCCGATCGACGACCAAGTGGCCAACTCGATCGTGTCGCAGCTGTTGTTTTTGGCGGCGGAAGACCCGGACAAAGATATTTCCTTGTACATCAACAGCCCGGGCGGCTCGATCACAGCTGGCCTGGCGATTTACGACACGATGCAGTTCATCAAACCGGACGTATCGACAATTTGCATCGGCATGGCCGCTTCCATGGGGGCGTTTTTGCTTGCCGCCGGTGCGAAAGGGAAACGGTTCGCCTTGCCAAACAGTGAAATCATGATCCACCAACCGCTCGGCGGCGCCCAAGGGCAAGCGACGGAAATCGAAATCGCAGCGAAGCGCATTTTGTTCTTGCGCGACAAATTGAACCGCATTTTATCGGAAAACACCGGCCAGCCGATCGAAGTGATCGAGCGCGATACGGACCGCGACAACTTTATGACCGCGCAAAAAGCAATGGAATACGGCATCATTGACCGCGTGCTGACGCGCGCTGATGAAAAATAAGGCATGCACACGTTGGCAGAACCGCTATAGAGCTGCGCCTGCACCGACATTGACGAAAAAAGGCTGCTTCCGACAAAAACGGAGCAGCCTTTTCCATTCCTTTCCCTGCCAGCCCCACACGCTGCTTTACTTTTCCTTTTGCACATAGGCGGCGAGCTTTTCGATCGCTTCTTGCTCATCCGGACCGTCGGCAATGAGCGTGATCACCGCTCCATGGCCGATGGCGAGGCTCATCAAGCCCATAATGCTTTTCGCGTTGACCCGTTTTCCGTCTTTTTCCAAAAACACATCAGCGGAAAAACGGTTCGCTTCTTGGACGAACAACGCCGCCGGGCGCGCCTGCAGCCCGGTTTTTAATTTCACTTCCACTTGTTTTTCCACCATTCTCCATCTCCCCTTTACAGCGATTTATGGAAATCGACCGGCTTTCCAGCCCGCAGCCGCTCCGCGATCTCATCAATTTTGCGCAGCCGGTGGTTGATGCCGGATTTGCTGATTTTTCCACCAGCAACCATCTCCCCGAGCTCTTTCAGCGTCACGTCTTGATGCTCGATGCGAAGTTTCGCGATTTCCCGCAGCTTGGCCGGCAGTGAATCAAGGCCGATCGTCTCGTCGATGTAGCGGATGTTCTCCACCTGGCGAAGCGCAGCGCCGATCGTTTTGTTCAAATTGGCGGTTTCGCAATTGACAAGCCGGTTGACCGAGTTGCGCATATCGCGGACGATGCGAATGTCCTCAAAGCGGAGCAGCGCTTGATGGGCGCCGATGATGTTCAAAAACTCGGCGATTTTTTCCGCCTCTTTTAAATACGTAATAAACCCCTTTTTCCGTTCCAACGTTTTCGCATTTAAAAAAAAGTGGCTGTTCATCAATTCGCATAACGCCCGGTTATGCTCCTCATACAGCGAAAAAATCTCCAAATGGTAGGACGACGTCTCCGGGTTGTTGACCGAACCGCCGGCCAAAAACGCGCCGCGCAAATACGAGCGCTTGCAGCATTTTTTCTTGACGAGCTCCGGGGAAATGTCATGGATGAGCGAAAAATCGCCGTTGACAATGTGAAGTTCACGAAGCAAAGAAGCCGCACCGTCGGTCACGCGGACGATGTAGACGTTGTTTTTTTTCAAGCGCATTTTCTTGCGGACAAACAGCTCGACGGCGACATCGTAGCCCTTTTTCAATAACGTATAAATGCGCCGAGCGATCGCCGCATTTTCCGTCTGGACATCGATGGCCATTCGCCCGCCGGAAAACGACAGTGAACCGTTCATGCGCAAAAGCGCCGACAGCTCCGCGCGCAAGCAGCAAGGCTTCACCTCTAAATGGGTCAATTCCTTTTTCGTTTCCGATGCAAAAGACACGATCGCTCCACCTCCATTCGTTCCCCGCATCCGGCCGGTTGGAGGTGCCTGACTTTCGGCGCGGCCATCGGGAGCATCACCGCCCATAATGGCGCTTTGCGGCCTACTCGGGTCCCGCCTTTAACGGTGAGGGAGAAGCCCGAGAAGAAGGGCGGCGACTTTCGCCGTATTATGGCGAATGACCCCATCCTCGTACGTGACAATATCGTCGCGGATGACTTGCAACGAAAGCCCGCTGCTGTCGTCACGCACCGGCTCGGCCCGCTCCGCCTCGTAGCGGCGGCGGATCGCTTCCGGGATCGCTCCGCTGTTGATGATCACCGCGTCCAAAAACGGGCCGCCAAGATGAGCATGAAGCGCCTCCACATGGTCGCTCACCGTATAGTGCGGCGTCTCGCCGGCCTGAGTCATAATGTTGCATATATATACTTTTTTCGCCTTCGCCTTGCATACTTCCTGCCCGATTTTCGGCACGAGCAAATTCGGCAAGATGCTTGTGTATAGGCTGCCCGGCCCGATGACAATCAAATCGGCGCGGCGGATGGCATCAACCGTCTCCGGCAGCGGCTCAATGTCTTCCGGCGTTAAAAACACCCTCTTAATTTTTTTTCCCGCACTCGGGATTTTTGACTCGCCAGAGATGATGGAACCGTCTTCCATCTCCGCGTGCAAAACGACGCTCTTGTTCGCTGCCGGCAGCACCTGGCCGCGCACGTTCAACACTTTGCTCATCTCACGGATTGCTTTCACAAAGTCGCCGGTGATCGATGTGAGCGCCGCCAAAATCAAATTGCCGAGCGAATGGCCGGATAAGCCGTTGCCGTTTTGAAAACGGTGCTGGAACAGCTCGACAATGAGCGGTTCGACGTCAGACAGCGCGGCCAATACGTTGCGGACATCCCCGGGCGGCGGAATGTGCAGCTCATCGCGCAGCCGCCCGGAACTCCCTCCATCATCGGCGACGGTGACAATGGCGGTCAAATCCAATTCATGCTGCTTCAGCCCCCTCAGCAGGACGGGAAGCCCGGTGCCGCCGCCGATGACGACCAGTTTCGCTGCTCGTTCGTTTCTCATCGGTGTATGTCCTTTCTCCTCTCCATGTCCCGGTGCGAGACAACCGTTTTATAATCATCTGAAAAATGGCAGGCGATATATTCTGCGAGCGCCACCGAACGGTGCTGCCCGCCCGTGCAGCCGATGGCGATCACCAGCTGGCTTTTTCCTTCGCGCTGGTAATACGGCAGCATAAACGACAACAAGTCAATGAGCTTTTCCAAAAACTTTTGCGTTTCCCCCCACTTGAGCACGTAGGACGATACGTCGTCATCCAACCCGGTTTTCGGACGCATATGTTCAATGTAATGCGGGTTCGGCAAAAAGCGGACGTCAAACACCAAATCTGCATCAATTGGAATGCCGTACTTAAACCCAAACGACATGACGTTGATGGTAAACCCGGATTGAGCGTGCGATGAGAACTGGCGGATGATTTTCTCCCGCAGCTCGCGCGGCTTGAGCCCCGTCGTATCGTAAATGATCTGCGCCCGCCCTTTCAGTTCTTCGAGCAGCTTCCGCTCCAAACGGATTCCTTCAAGCGGGGGCTCGTTCGGCGCAAGCGGATGCGTCCGCCGCGTTTCTTTGTAGCGGGCCACCAACGTCGAATCTTGGGCGTCCAAGAACAACACCTGGGGGACGACCCACGCTTGCTCACCCAGCTCATCGAGCGCGGCGAACAAATGATCGAAAAAGTCGCGGCTGCGCAAATCCATGACAAGGGCGACTTTGTTCATTTTATTCCCGGATTCTTTGACGAGCTCCAAAAATTTCGGCAGCAGCGTCGGCGGCAAGTTGTCAATACAAAAAAAGCCGAGGTCTTCGAAGCTTTGAATCGCCACCGTCTTTCCCGCGCCGGACATACCGGTGATGATGACGAGCTGAATCGGCTGCAGCGCCCCGTTTTGTCCCATCTCCGCCCCTCCTCTCCATCAGCTCGGATCGAGCCGATATGAAAGCAGCTCGAATTCCTCTGTATAGACAAACACCCCGTACATGACCCCTTTGCCTTTCAAGGCGTAATCCAAAATATGATAGTCTCCAGGGGCCATCGGCAGCGTCGAAAGCGTCTCCACCTGATGCCAAGCAAGCGTCCCTTCTTCGGAAGACGGCACGTTTTCACCAATGAAGTCGTCGGCGAAAAACGTAAACATCATCCACTCCGACACCGTTTCATTCCCATTTTTCATCACGATCGTAAAGACGCCTTTCAGCTCTGGATTTTTCAAATAAATGCCCGTCTCTTCCCGGTATTCACGAATGCATGCTTCACGCACCGTCTCGCCGGGCTCCATTTTCCCGCCCGGAGCGACCCACCAGCCGCGCCTCGGCTTTTGCAAAAGCAGCACTTGGCCGTCTTTATATAATACGCAGTTTGTCACCCGTTGCAATTCGTTCACCCCAACCATCCGCAAACACGCACATAATCATCTTTATTTTACCATAAATAGTTAGGCCGCTCCACCTTCAAACCGCTGGAAACCGTCCGCTTCCCGTCTGCAAAAACCTCGGGGGCCCAACATTCCGCTTCCAGCCGAAAGACGCCATCCCCCGCCGTTTCGAGCGGGGCGGCAGGATGCAAGCGCGCATGCAAAGAAAAAAGAGACGCGGACAAACGCCCGCGCCAAAAAGGATCTATATAAAAGGGGGTCAATTACTTACTTATAGCATACGACAAATGTGTTGCGCCCGTGTTACATCTGGGTTAAATAACCATTACGATTTGATTGCGATTTGGTTACCGGATCAGCTGACCCCTTGCTTATTGAGCTTTTCTTTCAGTTCCTCAACGTAATGCTGGGCGCTTTGCGCGGCGATGCTGCCGTCGCCGGTAGCCGTCACGATCTGCCGGAGCGTTTTTTCCCGCACATCACCGGCGGCGAAAATGCCCGGCACTTTCGTCTCCATCTTTTCGTTCGTGACGATATAGCCGTTTTCATTCGTGATGCCAAGATTGGCAAACGGCTTCGAGAGCGGCACCATCCCGATGTAAATGAAAACGCCGTCGCACGGAAATTCGCGTTCCTCGCCTGTTTGCGTATGCACAAGCGTCACGCTGCCGACTTTTCCGTCCTTTTCGTTGATTTGTTTCACCGTATGGTTCCAGATGAAATCAATTTTTTCATTGGCGAACGCCCGGTCTTGCAAAATTTTTTGCGCCCGCAGCTTGTCGCGGCGGTGAACGATCGTCACTTTATTGGCAAACCGCGTCAAATAAACGCCCTCTTCGACCGCCGAGTCGCCCCCGCCCACGACGACCAAATCTTTTCCTTTGAAAAACGCCCCGTCGCACACCGCACAGTACGAAACGCCGCGGCCGCCGAGCTCCGCTTCACCCGGTACACCGAGTTTTTTATATTCCGCTCCGGTGGCGATGATGACCGCGCGGGCCTTGTACTCTTTATCGCCGACGATGACCGTTTTGTACGCCTCGCCGTCGATGATTTCTTTCACATCGCCGTATGCGTACTCCGCGCCGAATTTTTTCGCATGCTCAAACATTTTCGCCGCCAATTCCGGGCCTAAAATCGTTTCAAAGCCGGGATAGTTCTCGACTTCCTCAGTGTTGACCATCTGCCCGCCCGGAACGCCGCGCTCGATCATCAGCGTCGACAAATTGGCGCGCGATGTATAGACAGCCGCCGTCAGCCCAGCCGGCCCGGCTCCGGCAATAATGACATCGTAAATCTTTTCGTCTGCCACACCGTCCACTCCCTCGCTTGAGAATCATTCCATTTTCATCGTATAGAAGTCGATTCGCCCTGTCTATTGATTTGCTCATGTATAGAGCCGGCGCGCTTTTTGCACGTATTTTTGCACCGTCGACGCCGACACGCCGTATTTGGCCGCCATCTCTCTTTGCGTCACACGCTCTCCTTGCTGTCGGCGCCACATGTATTCGATCGCCGCCGCCCACGCGGCTCCGTTCGCAAATGGCTCGCGATCAGCCGACGGATGGACGGCCATCGCGAAGGCGAAGCGGCAGAGCGCTTCCTTTTCCTCATTATGCGCCGAAAGCGCATCGACCATGCGGCCGATGTTCGCCGCCCAAGCGGACGGGCCGTCGGTTAAGCCGAACAAAAAGCAGTCGATAAACGGGCGCAGACGGGGATCGGACGGCAAGAGGCGGCATACCGCAAGCGACATCGATGGCTCTTTCGCCTGCGGCGAGCGGCTGAACAAGTACAATCCGTACAGACGGTCGGCCAGCTCGCCGCCCTCCAGCCAAGCCATCAAGCGGATAAGCGCCTCATCCACCGGCGCTGAAACGGCCCACGGCTCCTCACCCCGTTTTTCGGGATGGAGGGTGGCAAGCACCTCCCATATTTGCCGAGCGAGCGGCTCATGGCCAGTATAGTAGGCAGCGCAAGCGAGCCAATAATAAAATGGCCCATCACCGCCAAAGCCTTGTTTATACAAACGGTGCAGCCAACGGAACGCCAAATCGAACCGCCCAACAAGCGCGAATGTCGCCCCGAGCTTGTATTGATGCTCGCGAAAAAACGGATACAAACCGGCCAGCGTCTCGCAAAGCGCGGCCGCCTGTTCTTCCTCACGCAAGTAATAGGCGAAGACAAGCGCGTTGCAAAGCGCATGCAAATTGCCGGGATCGCGTTTGAGCACTTCACGCACTTTCTGTTTCGCTTTGTCGACATCGCCGCTGTAAAAATAAGCAAGCGCCAAATTGTTATGCGCCGACCAAACGTCCGGATAGCGCACGACGAGCGCTTCAAGCGCTTCAATCGCTTCCGCAAACCGCTCCTCCTCAAGCAAACGGCGGGCCCGATCCTCCAGCACCATCAGCTGCTCCTCTTCTTCCGTCCATTCCGAGCCATCGAGCCGAAGCAGCTCAAGCAAGTCAGCAGCATCGTCGGCAAACTCTCCGGCCGGCTCATGCGCCAAATAACGTTCCGCGTATTGCCTTGCTTCACGAAACAAGCCGAGGCAGGCGAAATTGTTCGCCAAAAAATACAAACAGTCGTACATCGTTTCGTCCAAATCATGGATAATTTTGAACAGCCATTGATTGGAAAATTGATATTCACCAAGCTCCGACAGCACAAGGGCAAGCTGCAAGGCGAATGAGGCGTCGCGCTCATCCAAACGGACGGCGCGCTCAAAATATTTCCTCGCCTTTTCCAAATCGCCTCGGTCGTATGCTTTCATTCCTTTTTTAAAAAAGTAATCTCCGCTTTGGATGAACGGTACAATCGTCGCTTTTCGTGATGATCGCTTCAGTTGTTTTCCCATTCTGTCCTCCGTCGTCCGTAAAATTCGTCGAACAACAGTATACCATATCGGCGGCGAAAACAAGCAAGAAACTTTAGGAATGCGGTTTTTCCGTGCAAAAAAGGAACGCCGGCGCGATGGCAGACGTTCCTTTTTCTCACCTAACCATCTTGTTATTTTTTGTCGCCCGCTTCCACCTTTTGCGCGTGCCGCTCGGCAAGCGTCGCAAGCACCGCGTCAAGCGGCAGCTTTTGTTCGCGCAACAGCACAAGCAAATGGTACAACAAGTCGGCCGCTTCCCATTTCAATTCGTCATGGCTCCGGTTTTTCGCCGCGATGATGACTTCCGCCGCTTCTTCGCCGACTTTCTTCAAAATTTTATCGACGCCTTTTTCAAACAAGTACGTCGTGTACGACCCTTCCGGCCGTTCGGCGTCGCGCTGGGCGATGATTTGTTCAAGCTCATGCAAAATCGCGAACCGGTCGGCCGCCGGCGTGCGCGCCGCGCCGTCCAGCGAGCGGGAAAAACAGGAATACGACCCGGTATGGCAAGCCGGGCCGGCCGGCTCGACGAGAACGAGCAGGGCGTCGGCGTCGCAGTCGTAGCGGATGTCGACAACGCGCTGCACGTTTCCAGATGTCGCCCCTTTATGCCATAGTTCTTGGCGCGAGCGGCTGTAAAACCATGTTTCTCCGGTCTCCAGCGTTTTTTTAAGCGACTCTTTGTTCATATAGGCAAGCGTGAGCACTTCCTTGCTTTGCGCATCTTGGACGATGGCAGGTACAAGCCCTTTTTCATCAAAGCGAATGTCCGCCGTCATCGCACGTTCACCCCTTTTTCTTTCAAGTACGCTTTCACTTGTCCGACTGACGTTTCTTTGTAATGGAAAATCGATGCCGCGAGCGCCGCGTCTGCTTTCCCTTTTTCGAACGCTTCGAGGAAATGCTCCGCCTTGCCGGCGCCGCCCGAGGCGATGACCGGAATCGGGACCGCTTCGCTCACCCGCCGCGTCAACTCAATATCAAAACCGTTTTTGCCGCCGTCCGCGTCCATGCTCGTCAGCAAAATCTCCCCGGCGCCAAGACGGACCGCTTCCTGCGCCCAAGCGACGACTTCCCAGTTCGTGGCGTTGCGGCCGCCGTGCGTATAGACGCGCCATGAACCAAGCGTTTCATCGTATTTCGCGTCAATGGCGACGACGATGCATTGCGAGCCGAAAAAGTCCGCCCCTTCGGTGATCAAGGTCGGATGGAGCACCGCGGCGGTGTTGAGCGACACTTTGTCGGCCCCGGCGCGAAGCATCCGCTTCATATCCTCAAGCGAGTGGATGCCGCCGCCGACCGTAAACGGAATCGCTAGCTGGGCGGCGACGCGCTCGACGACATCGACCATCGTTTTCCGCCCTTCATGGGAAGCGGAAATGTCCAAAAACACGAGCTCGTCCGCCCCTTGCTCATCGTACGCCTTCGCGAGCTCCACCGGATCGCCGGCATCGCGCAGCTGGACAAATTGCACTCCTTTGACGACGCGCCCGTCTTTCACATCGAGGCACGGGATGATGCGC
Source organism: Geobacillus sp. FJAT-46040 (assembly GCF_002335725.1). NCBI lineage: Bacteria > Bacillati > Bacillota > Bacilli > Caryophanales > Anoxybacillaceae > Geobacillus > Geobacillus sp. FJAT-46040. The sequence goes on along the minus strand of NZ_NISS01000001.1, from coordinate 3,291,815 downwards.
TTCGTGATCATCGCTCGTTCACCGCCTTGAGCGCTTCCGCGAGCGTAAACTGATTCGTATAAAGCGCCTTGCCGACGATCGCGCCGCCGATGCCTTGTCCAGCATATTGGCAGAGCGCGCGCAAATCGTCAAGCGAGCTGACGCCGCCAGAAGCGATCACTTCTTTTCCCGTCGCCTCGGCCAACCGGACCGCGGCGGCGATGTTCGGGCCCGACAGCGTGCCGTCCGTTGCAATGTCCGTAAAGATAAACGTCTCCGCCCCCGCCTCAGCGAGCATCCGCCCGAGCTCTTCCGCCTTGACGTTCGACGTCGCAAGCCACCCTTCCGTCGCCACGAAGCCGTCGCGGGCGTCAATGCCAATCACGATGCGGCGGCCGTATTTTTGGAGCATCTTTTTCACAAACGGCGGGTCGGAAATGGCCGCACTTCCTAAAATGACGCGGGCGACCCCATTTTCTAAATAATGCACGATATCCTCTTCCGTCCGGATGCCGCCGCCCACTTGCACATGGACGGAAAGACGACGGGCCGCTTCAATGACAAACCGGTCGTTGACGCGGCGCCCTTCTTTCGCTCCGTCCAAATCGACCATATGAATCCACTCCGCCCCTTGAGCGGCGAATTGCTCGGCCATCGCGACCGGCGAATCGCCGTACACCGTTTCTTTGTTGTAATCGCCTTGCAGCAGGCGGACGCACTTGCCGCCGCGCATATCGACCGCCGGATAAATCGTAAACGCCGCCATCAGCCGTTCCCCCTTCCCGTGGCGATGCCGACATAATTGTTCAAGATGCTCATGCCGACCGCACCGCTTTTTTCCGGATGAAACTGTGTGCCAAACACACAGCCGCGCCCGACGACCGCCGGAACATCAACGTCATATTCACTGCTCGCGAGCACGACGTCCTCATCCCCTGGAATGACATAATACGAATGGACAAAATAGACATGCCCTTCCTCGACGCCACGAAGGAGCGGCGACGGACGATGAAAGCGGAGCCGGTTCCAGCCCATGTGCGGCACTTTGTATGGCTCGCCGGTTTTCGTGACGCCCGGAAAACGGACGACGCGGCCGCGAAGCAAGCCAAGCCCTTTTGTCGGCCCGTTTTCTTCGCTTTCGTCAAACAACAGCTGCATCCCTAAACAAATGCCGAGCAGCGGCGTGCCGTTTTCAACCGCCGAACGGATGAAAGCAGCTAGGCCTGTCTCATTTAAAATGTGCATCGCATCGCGAAACGAGCCGACACCGGGCAAAATCAGCCCGCGCGCCTGCTCGAGCTCCTCTTTGTCGCCGCTTAGGACATACGGACAGCCGAGCCGCTCGAGCGCTTTGCTGACGCTGTATAAGTTGCCCATGCCATAGTCGATGATCCCGATCATCGTCATCCCATTCCTTTCTTCGCTGATCCATGCCCATCCTCTTGTTCAATGAACAACGGTATGGCGGCATGCTTTTTTACGGCGCTCCTTCCATGTGCAAACCTCTCCTTGGCATCCGGTCGCCTTTCCTGCATCCATGGAGCTTTTCCCGCAGGAAGCGCTGCCTCGATCCGACCGCCTTTCCTGCGCCTGCGGAACTCTTTCCCCATGGGGGGCGCCCCACTCCATCGGCTACAGCATCCCTTTTGTCGACGGAACGCCTTTGACGCGCGGGTCGATCATCGTTGCTTCATCGAGCGCCCGCCCGAGCGCCTTAAACACCGCTTCGACCATATGGTGCGTATTGCGCCCGTAATGGACGATAACATGCAAGTTCATCCGCGCTTCAAGCGCCAGTTTCCATAAAAACTCATGCACGAGTTCGACATCAAACGCGCCGACTTTCGCTGCCGGAAACTCGCCGCGAAACTCAAAATGCGGGCGATTGCTCAAGTCGATCACAACTTGCGCCAAGGCGTCATCCATCGGCACAAACGCGTTGCCGTACCGCTTGATTCCTTTTTTGTCGCCAAGCGCTTCCTTGATCGCCTGCCCGAGGCAAATGCCGATGTCTTCCGTCGTATGGTGGTCGTCAATATGCGTGTCGCCTTTGGCCTCAATGTGCAAATCGAACTGGCCGTGCTTGGCGAACAAATCGAGCATATGGGTTAAAAACGGCACGCCCGTTTCCAGTTCCGCCTTCCCTTCGCCATCCAACGAAAGCGATAACTGAATGCTCGTCTCGTTCGTCGTTCTTGCGATCATCGCTTCCCTTGCCATCATTCATTCCCCTTTCTCGAGCCGCACCTCAATGGCACGCGCGTGCGCCTCCAGCCCCTCGAGGCGGGCAAAGGCGGCGATTTTGTCGCCATGTTGTTTCAATGCGGTTTCACTGTAAACAATCACGCTTGATTTTTTCACAAACTCGTCAACGCTCAAGCCGCTTGAGAATCTGGCCGTGCCGTTGGTTGGTAGCACGTGGTTCGGCCCGGCGAAATAGTCGCCGACCGGCTCGGAGCTGAAGCGGCCGAAAAACATCGCCCCTGCATGGCGGAGCTTCCCTAATAGCGCGAGTGGTTCGGCCGTCATCACTTCCAAATGCTCCGGCGCCAGTTCGTTCACGACATCGACCGCTTCCTCAAGCGTCTCCGTGACGTAAATGGCGCCATAGTTCTCAAGCGCCGCTTGGGCGATGCCGCGGCGCGGCAGCGTTTCAAGCTGTCGTTCGACTTCACTCGCCACCGCCAGCGCCAATTTCATCGACGGCGTCACCAAAATCGCTGACGCCCGCACGTCATGCTCGGCTTGCGACAACAAATCCGCCGCAATCTCATCCGGTCGGGCCGTTTCATCCGCCAGCACGACAATTTCGCTCGGCCCCGCGATCATGTCGATCGCCACATGCCCGAACACTTCCCGCTTCGCCAATGCCACATAAATATTGCCCGGCCCGAAAATTTTGTCAACCGGCCGGATCGTTTCCGTCCCGTAAGCAAGCGCGGCGATCGCCTGCGCGCCGCCGACTTTGTAAATTTCCGTCACGCCGAGTTCATAGGCGGCAGCCAGCACCCCAGCCGGGAGCGTGCCGTCTTTGTTTGGCGGCGAGGTGATGACAATCCGTTTCACCCCCGCCACTTGTGCGGGAATAACGTTCATCAGCACAGACGACGGATAAGCGGCCGTCCCGCCTGGCACGTACAACCCGACCGCATCGAGCGGCGTCACCTTTTGTCCGAGAATTGTGCCGTCTTCTTTCGTCATCCACCATGATTCGCGCTTTTGCCGTTTGTGGTAGTCGCGAATGTTGGCCGCCGCTTCGCGAATGATCTGAAGCATCTCCGCGTCCATCGCCGCATGCGCGCGCTTCATTTCCTCTTCCGTCACCTTGAGCGAATCCAGCTTGACGCCGTCAAACCGTTCCGTATATTCTTTCAGCGCCGCATCGCCGCGGTCGCGCACCGCGGCGATGATATCGAGCACCGCGCGCCGCTGCTCCTCCGTTCCGCTTTCAATCGTGCGCCGCAGCGAGACGCCGCCTCGGATCCGTTCGATTTTCATCGTTCGCTCCCCTTTCTGTGACGTCCATCGGTTTTCGTCCATTGGCAATCTGTATCGATGCAATTTGAAGCTTTACCATTTGCAGCTTTTACCGAGTATTTGATCGACTGTCGGGCGACCGAACAACGCCGCTTAAAGACCCATATATGGGTCTGTGAAGCAGGCGGTTGTTCGATCCTCCGTCAGTCGAAAATGGACAAACCGCTTTTCCGTCAAGGATATGTTAAACTTCTTCGTTGCATCTATCCTGAAAATACCCGAACTTCAAAATGTGCAAGGTTTCAGAGTTCGACATAGCGGCATTTTCATCCCTTCGATGGTGACGAAATCTTTTTGTCATGGGAGTCTATATGCTATTTTCCAACGGCGTTGTCAACGCCGCTCCGCCATTCCCGAATCTCCACCAACCCATTCTTCGGAAACCGCCCATTTCCGCTCTGTCACACCTTTTTTCCTACGGCTGGGGAATGACCGCCGCCAATCGGTCGACCAACCGTTCAATGTCCCCGCCGTTTAGCCGGTAGCTCGCCGGGTTGACAATCAGGCGCGACGTCACCTCGGCGATCCGTTCAAGTTCGACAAGCCCGTTTTCTCTGAGCGTCCGCCCCGTGGAAACGATGTCCACGATCCGGTCGGCAAGGCCGATCAGCGGGGCGAGTTCAATGGATCCGTTCAGGCGGATGATTTCGACTTGCTCGCCTTGCTCGCGAAAATACGTTGACGCGATGTTCGGGTATTTCGTCGCCACCCTTGGTGCGATTTCGTTCATCTTGGCGCCGGGCAGCCCGGCGACCGCCAAATGGCAGCGGCTGATGTGCAAATCGAGCAGTTCGTACACATCCCGTTCTTCTTCCATCAGCACGTCCTTGCCGGCAATGCCCAAATCCGCGACCCCATGCTCGACATAGGTGACGACATCCATCGGTTTCGCCAAAATAAAGCGCATGTTTTCCTCTGGCACATCAATGACGAGCTTGCGCGACTCGGTAAATTCCGGCGGCAGCGCATAATCCGCCCGCCGCAGCAACTCGACCGCCTCTTCAAAAATGCGCCCTTTTGGCATGGCAATCGTCAGCATCATTCTTCCTCCTTGCTCCTCATCATGTCAAATGCGGCGCTGGGCCTTGAGTACACCGCATGCTCTCCACCGCCATGGGCAGCCTTTCCCGTCCGTTCTTCGCATCCGCTCTGTCCCGCCAATCGCTGCCGTTTTCAACAGCGTCGATGACCAACCGGCGGCGCCTTCTCTGTTATGTTCACTGCCCATCGCGCCCGCTGCGGCCAAGCAAATACACGATCGGCCGGTAGCGCTGGCTGTAGGCGTCAATATCACGAATGCCGGCAATGTGCTGCAAGACGACGCGCTTGCCTTCCGCCCGTTTCGCTTCGGCCAATTCCACCGCTTCCGCCAGCCGCTCTTGGCTGAACACGATGCACTCGATGTCATCGCGCACATCCGTTTCCCCAATCGCCTCAATCAACCGATCGACGCGCAACCCAAACCCCGTCGCCGGCGCCGGGCGCGAGAACTTCGCCAATAAATCATCATACCGCCCGCCGTTGCCGATCGGGAATCCCACTTGCTCGGCGTACACTTCAAACAAAATGCCAGTGTAATAGCTCATATGGCTGACAAGCGCCATATCGAGCTTCACCGCCTCGGCCACTCCGTACGTCCGAAGCACCGCCATGAGCACCGCCAGCTCATCGGCCGCCCGCCGCCCCTTCTCGCTTGTGACGAGCGTTTTCGCCTGTTCAATCACGTCCGTTCCACCGCGCAAGGAAAGAAGATCCAACAGCCGCTTTTGATCGATCGACGAAAGCGGCCACGACTTCACATGTTCACGGTAGCCGACGTAATTTTTCTCATATAAAAAACGGCGCAATACACTCGCCCGCTCCTCATTCCCTAAAATCTCCAAAAACAGCGCATTGACATAACCGATATGGCCGACCGCCACCGAAAACCGCCCGAGTCCCGTCCGCTTCAGCAGGGCGACCATTAAACTGATCACCTCGGCGTCGGCCGTCACCGTGCCGTCGCCGATCAACTCCACACCGATCTGTTCAAACTCCGCCGGCCGCCCGCCTTCGCGCTGCTGGGCGCGGAACACATTGGCGTTGTACGCCAGCCGGAGCGGATTGCCGTCGTCATACAACCGCGACGCCGCCACCCGGGCGATCGGCGCCGTCATATCGGGCCGCAATACGAGCGTATGCCCTTGCTGATCGAGGAGCTTAAACAGCCGATGATCGGCAATCGCCGACGCCGCCCCGACCGTTTCATAATACTCAAGCGTCGGCGTTTCGATAAACTCGTACCCCCAGCGCTCAATTTCTTCCGCCATCACCGAACGCACTTGTTTTTTCAACTCATATAAAAACGGCAGCGTATCGCGCATGCCTAACGGTTTTTCAAACATGAACAGCTTTTTTGCCATGTCCCCACGCCCTTTATCGAGATGCTTTAGTTTGCTAATATGGTAGAGAAGTGAAGTTATTAGTAGTTTACTCCTTTGCGGCCACAGCGTCAAGGGGAAAACGCTTTGCCAATAACAAAACGGACAAGATCGCTTCAAAAAACTAGAAGCGCTTGTCCGTTTCGTTCCACACGGCATAGGCGGTGATCTGCTTTCTAATAAAAATAGCGGTAGTCCATCTTGTCAAAATCCGCAATTCTCCTTTTTTGTTTCTTTCCTTTTTTCCTATTCCAACATGGAAAACCGCCCCCATTCAATTGGAAGGCGGTTCATTCCGGCGGACGATGCGCATCGGGCAACCCGCGGCCATCGCCCCGGGCGGGACGTCTTGATGAACGACCGTGCCGGCGGTGACGACGGCGCGGTCGCCGATCACCACGCCGGGCAAAATGGTCGAGTTCGCGCCGATCATCACCTCATCGCCGATCACGACATCGCCGAGGCGGTATTCGTCCACTAAATATTCGTCGGCGAGAATCGGCTTGAGAAAATCAAAGAGCACAAAAAAATACCACATCTACAAGTGCAAGAACAACGATTGCCCGTTTTACTAAGCCAATCTTCGCCGGATGACCAAGAAGGAGCGCTGACGTTTCAAGCAAGATTCTCAAGCCTTCGAGTTGCAGTGTCGATTCCGGGAGTTCCTGTTTGACTTTCTCCCTTTGGTTCCATCATCACTCATCAAACTGAAGGTCGATTTGTCCCGGATGGCCGTTTCACCGCACATTCTGGGGGCTCGTATTGACGTACCACGTCAACTTCGTGATGTTCTCCCGCATGACGGAGGCAGCCATGAAGGACATCCACGGCGGGCGTGTCGATCTCACATCAGACGGTGCTCAATGATGAATATTATAAAATATTCGATGTTTTAGTGTTATAATTGTTGGTAAGTGAAAATATTAGAAAAAATTTCTAGATGGCATAGGACTTAAGCACACTTTAAAAATCATGATGGCCGAATCCGACATAGACAGCATGACTGCGATCGCCAAGCATTTGAACATTAAAGAGACAACATTTCGTTCATCTATTATAATGGAAAGGGAGGAGAAGCCTTGTTAAAAAAGTTGCATGAGAATAAAGATTTGGTAAGAGAAATGAATAGACAGCTAATGGAACTGCAAAAAATCATTGAGAATATGGACGAAAAGCGGGGAAGAATATTTATTGAGTGGCTTGAAACACAAAACAAATATCTCGTCTGGGAAGAAACATTTGCCCCATCTTACCTAAGAGCTTATAAGCGGTCAGAAATCGTTTTAGCGCATTTTGGCTTTAATGTTGGCGCTGAATTCGGCGGCATGCACTATGCTGTTGTCATTCGCGATAGTTCAAAAAACAATCCCGTCGTCAACGTCGTTCCTTTATCTTCATTAGACGAAAACGAAACAGAACAGGATGTACATAAAGACTCGGTCTTTTTAGGTACGATTGAGGGACTGAACGAAAAAAAGGCAGTGGCCATTCCAAACCAAATGCGCCCTATAAGCAAAATTCGCATTTTCAAACCCAAAAAAGCAAAAGACGGCGTTTTCAAATTAACAAGCGAACAAATGGACTTGATTGACGAAAAAATCCGTAGGATGTACACTAAACTTAGAAAAGATCCAGAAAACCGTTCTTGACACTTCTGTCAAAATGCTTTATTATTTTCTTTGCATGAGATTCGGAAAACAAGCATACGATAAATAATGCCCTTTGAGTTCCTTGAACTCAAGTGCGGCCAAAAATATTTTTCAACTGACCGCCGCATGCGCGGTCCAAAAGGAAAAGCCGCCCCATTTACGGGGCGGCTTTTTACGTGTTTCGCTGACTTTGCATCTTGTGAACTCTCTCTTATACACCTTCACCGAAAGTTGTTATTCCCATTCTCACCTAAACAGGTTAGACGTCAACTACCCCCACTTCGCTAACGCTTGAAGTGGGGGCTTGCAACTCCCCAGAAGTGCGAGCGGACTTCGTCCTCCTTCCTTGACTTGGGGTTGCATCAGGGGCAGGTTGACAGCTGCCCAACGACGCAGGTCATGCCTGTGTCGTTCCTTCAACGATGTACTCTATTCCTTTTCGTTGAAGGTTCATGGCACCAATGCGGTCATCGTTTGAGGTATATCCGCATGTTCGGCAACAAAAGGTGTGTGTACGCTTGTTTCGATTGGCTTTTTCCGTATGCCCGCACTTTGGACATGTCAAAGAGGTGTAATGCGGAGCAACCACCATCACTTTTGACCCATGCAAACGTGCCTTATACTCTAACAGTTGACGGAACTGATAGAACGCCCACGATACGGTTTCATATCGGTCATGGATACGTACACGTTCTGTTTTTTCACGAATGCCTGTTAAAAAGAGATGTGTGGTATAAAAAAGGAAAAATGATGTTTTGATTTTCTCTATCATAATCGTCTTTCTTTGTCAAGTACACTTTGTGGTGAAGAGCCAACAATTTTTAGTTCTGCCACCTAAAGTTTCATATTTTCATCATTGATCCTATATAAATCCAACTGGAAGTTTAACTTATAGGGGGCAAAAAAACAGACTCTCTGTTTTTTTCGTTTCTTTCATTTTTTCCTATTCCAAAATGGAAAACCGCCCCCCGTTCAATCGGAAGGCGGTTCACTCCGGCGAACGATGCGCATCGGGCAACCCGCGGCCATCGCCCCGGGCGGGACGTCTTGATGGACGATGGTGCCGGCGGCGACGACGGCGCGGTCGCCGATCACCACGCCGGGCAAAATGGTCGAGTTCGCGCCGATCATCACCTCATCGCCGATCACGACATCGCCGAGACGGTATTCGTCAACCAAATATTCGTGGGCGAGAATCGTCGTGTTGTAGCCGATGACGCAGTTGCGGCCGATGTGAATTTTTTCTGGGAAGAGAATGTCCGGCATGACCATAAAGGCGAGCGCCGTTTGTTCGCCGATTTTCATGCCGAGAAACGTGCGGTACAGCCAGTTTTTCAGCGGCAAAAACGGCGTGTAGCGCCCGATTTGAATGATGATGACGTTTTTCAGCACTTTCCAAAACGATACGGTGCGGTACAATTGCCAGAGCGAGTTCGCCCCGTGGACAGGGTATTTTGTCGTTCGTCTCACTGGGAGGACGTTTCCTCCTTCCGTTCGTTGATGCCGACAATGGCCAGCAAATCGCTCATTTTTTCCAGCATATAGTCCGGTTCATATTGTTCCAAATAGCCGCGGCCTTTAATCGCCCAAGCGACGCCGGCCGTTTTGACGCCGGCGTTTTTGCCGGCCAAAATGTCGTGGTAGTTGTCGCCGACCATCAGCGCTTCGTCCGATTTCGACTGAAGCGCCTCAAGCGCCTTATGAATCGGTTCGGAATCCGGTTTGGGGCGGCTGACGTCATCAAGGCCGATGACGCACGAGAAAAACGGTTCCAACCGCGTTTTTCTTAACCCCATCAGGGCGGTGTCGTGCATTTTCGTCGTCACGACGCCGAGGCGGAAGCCATGGCGGTGCAGCGCTTCGATCGTCTCATACACGGTGTCAAACTCGCGGATCAGTTCGTCATGGCGGGCATGGTTGAAGGTGCGATACGTCTTCACCATCTCCTCGGCCCGTTCCGGATCGAGCGAGCTGAACGTCTCATACAGCGACGGGCCGATGAACGGCAAGACGTCCTCACGCCCGTAGCGGCCCGGATAATACTTCTCCAGCGTATGCAAAAACGACTGGATGATCAGCTCATTCGTATCAATCAACGTTCCGTCAAGGTCAAATAAAATCGTGCGAATCGTCATGATGCGGCTTCCTTTCTCATCGGGTGTTCAAAACGGCGCCAAAGGAACGCCACCGCCATCGTCAACAGCACAGCCGTAACGAGGCGAATGACCAACAACGGCCAGACCGGGATGCCGAGCGGAACGAAAATGAGCGTGTCTTCGACAACCGCATGGCAAGAAACGAGAAAAATAAACGCCAACGTCAAATCACGCTTCGAGACGCCGTCTTCTTTCGCCGCCTGAATCATCACCCCCGCCCCATAAGCGAGGCCGAACACAAAACCGGCGGCAAGGGTGAGCGATGTGTTCGCGCTCATGCCGAGCATCTTGGTCGCTGGCGCCATCCAGCGCGAAAACGTCTCAATCCAGTGGCGTTCTTTCAACACTTGAATGATCGTCATCAATGGAATGACAATCGCAACCAGCTGGACGATGCCGGTCGCCGCTTTTTTCAGCGCCGCCAAGATGATCTCTCCCCAGCCGGACGGCGAGGCGGCTTCAGGCGAGACAAACCCATATTGAGCGAGTTCCTGCCCCCCATCCCATAGATGGGCGATCAACAAACCGGAGACAACGGCCAAGCCAATGCGCACGGCGAGCATGAGCCAAACGCTCATACCCGTCCGCGAAGCGACGGAAGACTCGACGATCAAGTTGTGAGAAAAGGAAAGCATGACAGCGAGAATGAGCACTTCTTTCACTGTAAACTCGATCGTCAGCATCGCCCCGATCGCGGCGTACAATCCAAGCAAATTGCCGAGCACAAGCGGCACAGCCGCATCGCCGGATAAGCCGAACCATTTCATCAGCGGCGTAACCCCATCAATGATCCATGAAAAAAGCGGCGTCGGCTGCAGCAACGCCAACAGGAGCGTCACGGGGAAAATGATTTTCCCCAGCGCCCACGATGTCTTCAGCCCGGCGAGCACACCGCGCTGCAACGTTCCTGTCATGGTCTCCTCTCTCCTTTGCTTGCCTTGATCACCGCGGTGCGGTGAAACCTTGATTCTCTGGATGCCGCGCACCGCATCTTGTTCATCCGTCCGCACCTAACCGAAAAAAGCGGGAATGCAGCTCCCCGATAAGATTGTTCCCGCTGCGAAGCGCGGCGGCGAAGGAGCTGCATTCATCGCGGTTTCCCGCAAACCGAACAAGTCCGCAACGTTTCGCCGCCTCAAACGGCTATTCATCCCGATAGCGCGCGTCCGCCCATCCTTTCGCCCGGCGCACGATCCACAGCGCGATCGACAACACGATCAGCGTCACGGATACGACTTGGGCCGCGCGCAGACTGCCGGCCAGCATCAAGCTGTCGGTGCGCATCCCTTCAATCCAGAAACGGCCAACCGAATACCAAATCAAATAGGACAAAAACAGCTCGCCGCGCCGCAAATTGACGCGCCGCAGCCAAAGAAGCAAGAAAAAGCCGACGAGGTTCCAAAGGGACTCATATAAAAAAGTCGGATGCCAATAACGGCCGTCAATGTACATTTGATTGATGATCCAATCCGGCAAATGCAAATTTTCAAGAAACTGGCGCGACACAGGGCCGCCGTGCGCCTCTTGGTTCATAAAATTGCCCCAGCGCCCGATCGCCTGGCCTAAAATGATGCTTGGTGCGGCAATATCGGCGAGCTTCCAAAACGACAGCCCGCGCGCGCGGGCGAACACCGCGCCCGTCGCCACCGCCCCGATCAAACCGCCGTGAATGGCGAGGCCGCCTTGCCAAACTTTTGGAATCTCGGACAAATGCTTTGAATAATAGTCCCATTCAAACAGCACGTAGTACGCCCGCGCGCAGACAATGGCGATCGGCACGGCAAATAACACCAAATCGACAAACGTCTCTTTCGGCAAGCCGCGCCGCACCGCTTCGCGCGTCGCGAGCCATAGCCCAATCAACACACCGGTGCCGATAATGACCCCATACCAATAAATCGTAATGGGGCCAAGGTGCAAAAACACGCGGTCGAGCGGCTGAATCGTTGATTCCATCGTTTCCACCTCCTATGCTCCATGCCCAAACGAGATCCATTCCTTTGACGCAAGAAACATCAGTCGTAATCGTGCGTGCCGTCTTCGATGGCGTCGCTCAATCGCGCCGAAAACTCCTCAGCCGCGTTGACCCCGAGCTGCTTCAGCCGGAAGTTCATCGCCGCCACTTCGACGATGACCGCCAAGTTGCGCCCTGGGCGGACCGGAATCGTTAATTTCGGCAATTCGGTATCCAAAATTTTCACTTTCTCTTCTTCCAACCCGAGCCGATCGTACTGCTTCTCCGGATCCCAAAGCTCCAAGTCGACGACGAGCGAAATGCGCTTATGCGTCCGCACCGCCCCTGCGCCGAACAGCGTCATCATATTAATAATGCCGAGGCCGCGAATTTCAAGCAGATGCTCGATCAGCTCCGGCGCGCTGCCGACGAGCGTATCTTCATCTTCTTGGCGGATTTCCACACAGTCGTCGGCGACCAACCGATGGCCGCGTTTGACGAGCTCCAGCGCCGTTTCGCTTTTGCCGACGCCGCTTTTGCCCGTGATCAACACCCCGACGCCGTACACATCGACAAGCACCCCGTGCACCGCGGTGGTGGGGGCGAGCTTGCTTTCCAAATAGTTTGTCAATCGGCTTGACAGGCGGGTCGTTTTCATCGTCGAGCGCATGACCGGCACCGACTGGCGCTCAGACGCTTCGATCAGCTCCGGCGGCACTTCCAATCCACGCGAGACGATGATCCCTGGCGTAATGTCGGTGCAAAGCCGTTCCATCCGCGATTTTTTTTCTTCCGGCGTCAACGTTTCATAAAACGACAGCTCCGTCCGTCCGAGCAGCTGCAGACGCTCCGCCGGGTAATAGGCGAAATAGCCGGCCATTTCAATCCCCGGCCGCGACAAATCGCTTGTCGTAATCGGGCGGTAAATGCCCTCCGCGCCGCTGACGAGCTCGAGCTGGAACTGTTCAATGATGTCTTTCGTCCGCACTTTTGGCATACGTCGCCTTTCTCCCCTTTCTTCATCTTTTTCCATTGTAACACGTTTCGTTCCGCAATTGAATGGAAAACATCGGGGAAAACAAAACAGGGACGGCTCCCCCCGTCCCGATCAAGCCAAACACATCAAACCGAAACGATCTTCACCGCATCGTTTCTCCCATTGCAACCCCTTGCCGCATTCGCCATCTTTTCACACGATCACGGAAAACCATGGCGCCACCGGCCTTCCAATGGATCACGCCCCCGTTACGACCGGTTGCGCAGCGGCTCGATAATCGCTTTTTGCACGAGCAGGTGGAAAAACGACAAGACGATCGATGCGAGCAGCGCCGTGCCAAAGCCGCCGATTTGAAACGCATCGCCCATCAGCCCTGCAGTCATCATGAGCGTGATGGCGTTAATGACAAACAAAAACAAACCGAGCGTCAACACGGTCACCGGCAGCGTCAACAAGATGAGCACAGGGCGAACGACGGCGTTGAGCACCGCCAAAATCACGCTCGCCAAAAACGCCGCGCCAATGCCGCTGAAGTGAATATCGTCAAAATAGCCGTCAATCGCCATCAGCAACATCGTATTGATCAACACACCGATCAGCCAATTGAGCATCCCATCACCATCTTTATTCGAGTCTCGCGCCCGCCGGCCACACCTTGTTACAGTCCCAAAGAAACGGGGCCACGGCATTCGCCGGCAAACGGGCGCTTTCTCTTATTTTAACACTTGAATCCCTTTTATGACATTCCAAACGATGACAACGAGATTTACCGCCCCAGCAACGAGGAACCCAAGCCAGACGAGCCCGCCGCCAAAAAGAAGCGATTCCTCGCCCCAATGGCCGAACAGCACCGGCGACGCGGCCAACGCAATGAACAAGAGGATCGTAACGGCCGGAATCAAATGCGACACGAGCGACCGCTTCGCATGGCGTTTGACTTCGAGATCTTCGACAACAAAATAGACGACAATCGGCAAAATGAACGGCGCAAAAAAGACGCTGAAATAACAAAGCGCGGACAACACTTTGTTCGTCGACAATCGGCAATCCCCTTTCCAAGTTTCCTTTACCTGTATATACGACGGCCGCTAGGAAAAGTTTCCTGCCGACGGCAAAAAAAGGCGGCGGCCGCCGGTGCCCCAAGCGGCGGACAAAGCCGCAAAGGCCTTTACGCCTTCACCGCTTCATATTGCGCCTGCATGCGCGCCCGGTCGCGCTCGAGAATCGGTTTTAAGTAGCGGCCGGTGTGCGACCCCTCCACCTCGGCCACCTCTTCCGGCGTGCCGACAGCGACGATTTGTCCGCCTCGGTCGCCGCCTTCCGGACCTAAGTCAATGATATAGTCCGCGGTTTTGATGACGTCCAAGTTATGTTCAATGACAAGCACGGTATCGCCGTTGTCGACGAGCCGGTGGAGCACATCAAGCAGCCGGGCGATGTCATCGACATGAAGCCCGGTCGTCGGCTCGTCCAAAATGTAGAGCGTCCGGCCGTTGGAGCGGCGGTGAAGCTCAGCGGCGAGCTTGACGCGCTGCGCCTCGCCGCCCGAGAGCGTCGTCGCCGGCTGGCCGAGCTTCATATAACCGAGCCCGACGTCATAGAGCGTCTCGAGCTTGCGTTTGATTTTCGGGATCGAGGCGAAAAAGTCGAGCGCATCTTCGACCGTCATGTCGAGCACCTCGGCGATGTTTTTTCCTTTATACGTCACCTCGAGCGTCTCGCGGTTGTACCGTTTGCCGTGGCACACTTCGCACGGGACGTACACGTCCGGCAAAAAGTGCATCTCAATTTTGATGATGCCATCGCCATGGCACGCCTCGCAGCGCCCGCCTTTGACATTGAAGCTGAACCGCCCTTTTTTGTAGCCGCGCACTTTCGCTTCGTTCGTCGAGGCAAACACGTCGCGGATGTCGTCAAACACCCCGGTGTACGTCGCCGGGTTCGAGCGTGGCGTGCGGCCGATCGGCGACTGGTCGATGTCAATGACTTTATCGAGATGCTCCAGCCCGCGAATGTCGCGGTGCTCGCCCGGCTTTGCTTTCGCCCGGTGCAGCTTTTGCGCCAGCGCCTTATACAACACTTCGTTCACGAGCGTGCTTTTGCCCGAGCCCGACACCCCGGTGACAGCGACAAACGTGCCGAGCGGGATTTTCACCGATACGTTTTTCAAGTTATGCTCGCGCGCGCCGACGACCTCAAGCCAACGTCCGTCCGGACGGCGACGCTCGGCCGGAATCGGGATGAATTTTTTCCCCGATAAATACTGGCCGGTGAGCGAGTTCGGGTCGTTCATCACTTCTTCCGGCGTGCCGGCGGCGACGACCTCGCCGCCGTGGATGCCCGCCCCCGGACCAATGTCAATCAAATAGTCCGCGGCCAGCATGGTATCCTCGTCGTGCTCCACCACAATGAGCGTATTGCCGAGGTCGCGCATGCTTTTCAACGTCGCGATCAGCCGGTCGTTGTCGCGCTGATGAAGCCCGATCGACGGCTCGTCGAGCACGTACAGCACCCCCGTCAGCCGCGAGCCGATCTGCGTCGCCAAGCGGATGCGCTGCGCCTCGCCGCCGGAGAGCGTTCCTGCCGAGCGGCTGAGCGTCAAATAGTCGAGGCCGACGTTTTGCAAAAAGCCGAGCCGGTCGCGAATTTCACGCAAAATAAGGCGGGCGATTTGCGCTTCTTTTTCGGTCAGCTCGAGCCCGTCAAAAAAGGCGAGCGCCTCGGTCACCGACATGGCGGTGACCTCGCCGATATGCTTGCCGCCGACAAGGACGGCCAGGCTTTCTTTTTTCAGCCGGTAGCCTTGGCATGTCGGACATGGTTGTTCCGCCATATACTTTTCCATCTGCTCGCGGATGTAGTCCGAGCTCGTCTCGCGATAGCGGCGTTCGACGTTCGGAATGACGCCTTCAAATGCGATGTATTGTTCGCGCACTTGTCCGAAATCATTCGTATAGCGGAAATAAATCGGCTCTCCGCCGCTGCCGTACAAAATTTTATCGAGCTGCTCTTTCGGCAAATCTCTGACCGGCACGTCCATCGGGATGCCGTAATGGCGGCACACGGCTTCGAGCAGCTGCGGGTAATATTGCGAGCTTTGCGGCTCCCACGGAGCGATGGCGTGTTCTTTTAACGTCAGCTCATCGTTCGGGATGACCAAATCGAGATCCACTTCGAGCTTCGCCCCGAGCCCGTCGCAGTCCGGGCAGGCGCCGAATGGACTGTTGAACGAAAACAGACGCGGTTCAAGCTCCCCGATCGAAAAGCCGCAGTACGGACAAGCGTGCTTTTCGCTGAACAAGAGCTCCCCCTCGCCGATCACGTCAACGACCACTTTGCCATCGGCGAGCTTCAGCGCCGTCTCAAGCGAATCGGCAAGCCTTGATGCGATGCCGTCTTTGATGATGATGCGGTCGACGACGACATCAATCGAATGTTTTTTGTTTTTTTCCAGCTCAATGTCCTCCGTCAACTCGCGCATCTCGCCGTCAATGCGAACGCGCACATACCCTTGTTTGCGAATATCCTCCAATGTCTTGGCGTGCGTCCCTTTTTTTCCCGAGACGATCGGCGCCAAAATTTGCATTTTCGTCCGCTCTGGATAAGCAAGCAGCCGGTCGACCATTTGCTCGACCGTCTGCGATTCGATTTCAATGCCGTGCGTCGGACAAACAGGGCGGCCGATGCGGGCGAACAGGAGCCGCAAGTAATCGTAAATTTCTGTCACCGTGCCGACGGTTGAGCGCGGGTTGCGGCTCGTCGTTTTTTGGTCGATCGAAATGGCCGGCGACAATCCTTCAATCGCATCGACGTCCGGTTTTTCCATCTGCCCTAAAAACTGGCGGGCGTACGCCGACAGCGATTCGACGTAGCGCCGCTGGCCTTCCGCGTAAATCGTATCAAACGCCAGCGACGACTTCCCCGACCCGGACAGCCCGGTCAAGACGACGAGCTTGCCGCGCGGGATTTCGACGTCAATGTTTTTCAAGTTGTGGGCGCGCGCCCCTTTGACGACAATTTTATCCATTCCGTTCACCCGGCCATCATCCTTCCGCTTTCAATTCGAAAATGACGTCGCGCAGTTGGGCGGCCCGCTCGAAGTCGAGCGCTTTGGCCGCCTCTTTCATCTCCGCTTCGAGCGTTCGAATCAGCTCTTCCCGCTCTTGTTTCGTCATCGCTGCCGCCGGCTTTGCCTCGTACATCTCCGTCTCTTCCGCCGCATACGTCGCGCGGATGACGTCGCGAATCTCCTTTTTCACCGTGCGCGGCACTATGCCATGCTTTCGGTTGTACTCTTCTTGAATCGCGCGGCGCCGCTTCGTCTCTTGAATGGCGATTTCCATCGATTTCGTCACTGTATCGGCGTACATGATCACATGGCCGTTCGCGTTGCGCGCCGCCCGGCCGATCGTCTGGATGAGCGAGCGCTCCGAGCGCAAAAACCCTTCTTTGTCGGCGTCCAAAATGGCGACAAGCGACACTTCTGGGATGTCGAGCCCTTCGCGAAGCAAGTTGATGCCGACCAGTACATCGTATTTGCCGAGCCGCAAATCGCGGATGATTTCAATGCGCTCGAGCGTCTTAATTTCCGAATGCAAATACGCCACCTTGATCCCCGCTTCTTTCAAATAATCGGTCAAATCTTCCGCCATCTTTTTCGTCAGCGTCGTCACCAACGTCCGCTCGTTCCGCTCGACGCGCTCGCGAATTTCGCCGATCAAATCGTCGATTTGCCCTTTCGTCGGGCGGACGTCGATCGTTGGGTCGAGAAGCCCGGTCGGGCGGATGATTTGTTCGACAACGCCCGGGCTGTGTTCAAGCTCATACGGCCCCGGCGTCGCTGAGACGTAAATAATTTGATTGATTTTTTGCTCGAACTCTTCAAACGTGAGCGGCCGGTTGTCGAGCGCCGACGGCAGACGGAAGCCGTGGTCGACAAGCACTTGCTTGCGCGCCCGGTCGCCGTTGTACATGCCGCGCAGCTGCGGCAAGGTGACGTGCGACTCATCAACGATGATCAAAAAATCGTCCGGAAAATAGTCAAGCAATGTATACGGCGTCGAGCCTGGCGGCCGCAGCGCCAAATGGCGCGAGTAGTTTTCGATGCCGGAACAAAAGCCCATCTCGCGCATCATTTCAAGGTCATAGCGCGTCCGCTGCTCAAGCCGCTGCGCCTCTAAGAGCTTTCCTTGCGCGCGCAGTTCGGCAAGCCGCTCCTCAAGCTCTTGTTCGATGTTTTGAATGGCGAGCCGCATTTTCTCCTCGCGCGTCACGAAGTGCGACGCCGGGAAAATGGCGACATGCTCGCGCTCGCCGAGCACCTCGCCGGTTAAGGCGTCCACCTCGCGGATGCGCTCGATTTCATCGCCGAAAAATTCGACGCGGATGCAATGTTCATCGCGCGACGCGGGGAAAATTTCGACAACATCGCCGCGGACGCGGAACGTGCCGCGGCGAAAATCGATGTCATTGCGGTCGTATTGGATGTCGACAAGCCGCCGAAGCAACGCGTTGCGCTCGATCTCCATCCCAACGCGCAGCGATACGACCAGTTCGCGGTACTCTTCCGGCGACCCTAAACCGTAAATGCACGACACGCTCGCAACGATAATCACGTCCCGGCGCTCCAACAAGGCTGATGTCGCCGAGTGCCGCAATTTGTCGATTTCATCGTTGATTTTCGCGTCTTTTTCAATGTACGTATCCGTCTGCGGCACATACGCTTCCGGCTGATAGTAATCGTAATAGCTGACAAAATATTCGACGGCGTTGTGCGGGAAAAACTCTTTCAGCTCGCTGTACAATTGGCCAGCGAGCGTTTTGTTGTGGGCGATGACAAGCGTCGGTTTGTTGACTTGGGCGATCACGTTCGAGATCGTAAACGTTTTGCCCGTCCCCGTCGCCCCAAGCAGCGTTTGATGCTTCACCCCGCGGCGCAGGCCGTCAACGAGCTTGGCGATCGCCTGCGGCTGATCGCCTTGCGGTTCGTATGGCGACACTAATTGAAAACGGCCCTCCACCGTTTCGCCTCCTCCTTCGTACCATCTTTCCCCATTGTATCACATCGTGATGATCCATGCATCAAAAATGCGAACTCATATTCGTACCAATCCACTCAGCGTTTTCCATCGCTTCGCACCGAAAAACGCGAAAAAGCGGACCCATTCATGCCCAAGGTCCGCGTCTTCGCTCCGTTCCGTTTCGACAATCCGAGGTTCAGCCGACGATGCCTTTTTCCAAAAACAGACGGTTGAACCGACAACGCCGCTTCATTTTTGCTTCAGATAGTCGAGCATGCGGCCGGCCCAAAGAAAGCCGGCGATCGTCGATGCAATGTCAGCGACGATTTCATGCAGCTCATCCGTATAGCCTTTCAAGTAGGAAGCGACAAGCAGCGCCGTCGTCAACAGCACAGCGATGTACCGATTGTACGTCACCCGCGCAAACAACAGCACCAATAAGCACGGAATGATGAGTGCCGCCAAAAACCACATGATCCATTCTCCTTTACGAAACAGCTTCAGACGCTGATGCGTTCCGATCACGGACGAACAGCAGCCCGAGTTCATGATGCTCATCCTCATAGAGCGCCCCTTGGACGAAACGGACTTCGCCGTTATGTCCGACGACATCCAACTTGCAGAACGCGCGGTTGCGTTGGAGCGCCTCGTAAAACTCGGTTTCGGTCCGCACCGGGGCGCCGTTTGTTTTGATGATGACTTCCCCGATCGAAAGCCCCATTTTTTCCGCTTTCGAGCCGGGAAGCACGCCGACAATCACCAAGCCGTGCGGATGGCGGGCAAAGCGGGGCGGGCGGGCGCGGTCGGCGCGATGCCCGGAAAACGCAATCCATTCGCGGCCGATGATGGCCATAGCCCCCGCCGCCACCGCGAGCGGTGGATACCATATACCCGAAGCGGCCAACAGGGCGACAACGAACGCCAGCCGAACAACAAGCCGCCCCTCCGCGCGCGCCGCTTCCGCCGGCAGCATGTGCTGGCGGCGCTGGGAAAAGCCGAGAAGAAACGGCACGAGCCAAAATGAATAGCTGTCTCCCGTCGAAACGAGCGGCCACCAGGAAGCCGGAGGCAGCGCGCCGCCTGATACGGGCAGCACAACCGGCACAAACCAAAGACGCTGCGTCCATTGCAGGCCGACCGTCATCCCTCGCTTGCTTTTCGCAAGCTGCGGCGAGGCCGCCTCGTTTCGCGTGCGAATGATGAGCCATCCTTCCGAAAGCAAAAGCAACGCAAGCCACACCGCCAAAGCGGGCGCGGCCGCCATGCCATCGGGAAGCCATCGGGACAACGCGCTGCTTCGCTCCGCCAAACCGAACACGAGAAGCGCGCCGCCAACCGTATAAGCAGGCGACAGCAACCGCGCTTCCATCGTCAAACTAAAGAGCACCGTCAGCACCGTCACCGTCCAAACCGCTTCCTGCGGCACCGCGATCCCGATGCCGACGGCCGCCGCCGACAACATCGCTCCAGCCATCCATCCCTTCGTCCAAAGCCCGCGCCACTCTTGCCATAGGCTGTAGACGCGCACATGAAAATCGCGGCGCTCCCGCTTCACCCGCCGCCAACCGACGGCCAAAGCGAGCGCGGCGCCATAATAAAGAAGCGGCTGCCGCCAAACCGACGCGACGCCCTCAAGCCATTCCAGCCACCATGTTGCCATCCGCTTCACCCCTTGCGTCGTTCATCATTCTTTATCTTCTATTCTACCAAATGGCATGGCCAATTCCCATGCCCACAGCCATCTTTTTTCGCCAATGGCGAATCTTCGCTGTTTTCCACTTTCTTTGCCGAATCAACACTAGTTTTGTCGGCTGGGAAGGATTTTCAAAGATGCAGAGGAAAAAGGATAAACAAGACGAAACAAGGAGGAGTGAAACGATGGAATTGAAAACGTCCGACGTCGCTATTCGCCTTGGTGTATCGCCGAAAACGATCCAGCGCTGGGTGCGCAAATACAACATTCCGTTGCGGAGAAACGAGGCCGGCCACTACTTGTTTGATGAAAAAACAGTCGCCTTGCTCGAACGGGTCAAATTTGAACAAGGCGCCGCGCTGGAAACGCAGCCGAAAGCAGAACCGAAAACACCGCCGGCCCCTAGCCGTCCTTCAACATCGCCGCCGAACGTTCCTATTCATGCCCTGTTTCAAGAATATGTCGGACCGGAAATCAGCCGCGTCTCCCTGCGCCTTGATCAACTCGAGCAGCAACTGGAGCAAAAAGCAGATGACGTCGTCTCCATTCAACTGTTGCATCACCGCCAAGAAATGGAAGAAATCGTCGCCCGCCTCACTGCGTTGGAGCAGCTTGTCGCCCGCCTTGAACAGCAGCTGAACAATCGGCCGCCTTCCTCCCATGAAACATCGGACGAACCAAAGCAGAAACGGCGCGGCCTTGGGCGGGTGATGGGGTTGTTTGCCTAATGGTTCCATCCTCCCTGCTTGACGCAGGGTGTTTTTTTGGTTGCTTCTTTCCCCTTGTTCTCCCCCTTCACTACTTCTTTACAATTTTTTATGCTTTTTTAATCGCAGCGGTTTATAATGGACCATGTTGTGCAATCTTCCCGTATGGGAAAGGAGGGCGCGCGAGATGGAACAAAGAGAACGAAAAGCGGTCGCCATCGCGTTCATCGTATTGGCTCTCTACCTTTCTCCGCTGTACATGTTAGGCGAACACGCCCATATTCGCGTGCACGACAATATGGATTCGAACATCGCCTGGTATCGCGTGCTCGTTCGCAGCGGCCAACTATTTGGCCCAATCGATGCCGTCATCCCGCAAGTGATCAACGGGTTGCCGCGCAACGCCTTCGGCACAGAATTCAGCGGCATCGTGTGGCTGCACGCTTTGTTTCCCTCCATGGTGGCGTACGCCATCAGCCAGACGATCACGAGGGTATTCGCCTTTTTAGGCATGTATTGGCTGCTCAGGCGCCACTTTTTGCCTTCACCGGAATCATGGCTCATTCGCGTCGGGGCGGCGCTTGCTTTTGCGCTGACACCGTTTTGGCCGTCCGGCATGTTAAGCACGCTCGGCATGCCGCTGGCGCTTTGGGCGTTTCTGTCGATCCGCAACGGAGAAGCGACATGGAAAGAATGGCTTGCGATCATCTTGCTTCCGTTTTACGCCAGCTTTGTGCTCGGATTTTTCTTTTTCCTCGCCGCGATGGCGGCGGTGTGGCTGTTTGACGGCGTTGTCCGCAAGCAGTGGAACAAGCGGTTTTTCGCCGCGATCGCCCTCATGACCGGCATCTTTTTGGCCATCGAGTACCGCCTCGTGTACTCGCTTGTCTTCAGCGGCGAACCGACGAGCCGGAACGAGTTCCTCTCCTCGCGGCTCAGCTTCGTCCATTGTCTTCGTTTAACGTTGAAAAATTATGTGCTCTGCCATACGCATGTGATGACCGTCCATGGGCCGATCATCTTGCCGGTGCTTTGGGCGGCGTTTTTTCTCGTTTTGCGCCGCCGTCAGCGCGGGTCATTGGAGCGGCGCTTCCTTTTGCTGTTTTGGTTGAACATCGCCTTATCGGCTTGGTATGCGTTTTGGTTTTACAAAGGGTGGCAGCCGCTGAAAGAACGGATTTCACTTTTGAATACGTTCAATTTCGCCCGCTTCCATTTTTTGCGGCCGATGGTCATTTACGTCGATTTTGCCTTGGCCTTGCAAATCTTAGCCAAGGAACGGACCGCATGGCGGCGCCTCGTGCCGATCGCCTTGGCGCTGCAGCTGCTTTTGCTTGGCGGGTTTAACGAGGAAATCCGCTATCGCCTCGCTGGCACGCCATCGTTCGAGCAGTTTTATCTTAATTAGGCGAGAAGACTCCCACTTCAACGAAGCGAAGATGAACTGAGCCGTTACACGGAAGTCAATCTCTTTTTGCGCGGGTTGGTTCCGCTCGTCGGCTTCCGCTCGACGTGCGTCTTTTACGACCGGCATGAGCGGTGGGCTGGACAGTCGAAATACCCGCTCAAAAAGATGCTCGCCTTCGCCTTTGACGGCATCACGTCCTTGAGCGTCGCACCGATTCGCGCCATTACGCTCATCGGTTTTTTGGCCTTTCTCGCGAGCGGTGCAGCCGGGCTGTACGCCCTCATCAGCAAACTTCTCGGGCACGCCGAATCAGGCTGGACGTCGCTCATGATCTCCATTTGGTTCATCGGCGGGCTGGTGCTCATGAGCCTCGGCCTCATCAGGGAATACATCGGCAAAATGTATCAAGAGGTGAAACGGCGGCCCCGGTTTGCGGTCGAAAAAACCGTGCAGCTGCCGCTTCCATCAGAAAAGGAGAAAACACCAGCCCATTTGTAGGAAGCCAGCGATAGTCCACAGGCAAATCAGTCACAAAGAAAAGGGTGCCTCTGCGTTGTCAGAGGCACCTTTTCTCTTTACTCGTCATCATTGGCTCGCTTACGACGGAAACAACACGCCAAGCGCTTTTTTCAGCTGCACATCATGCTTCGGATCGCGGACGGCTTCCATGATTTTCGTTTGCAGCACATCCGCCGTCGTCTCATCGATTCGTCCCGTAACCGGCAGCTGATTCGCTTTTTGGAACGCTTGAACGGCTTGTTCGGTTTCTTTGCTGAAGTAGCCGTCCGTGCGGCCCGGGTCGAACCCAAGCCCTTTGAGCATTTTTTGCGCATTGGCGATTTGCTCGTCGTTCATGTCATACCGAAGCGGTTTTTCCACATGAAGCGGAGCGACGTGGAAATAATCCGGCTGCGCCACCGCGACATCCGGCTTGATCCCTTTTTTATGGATCCAATGCCCGTCCGGCGTCAGCCATTTGTACAGCGTCAATTTGATGTTGCTGCCGTCGCCCATCGGAATCGCCTGCTGCACCGTCCCTTTGCCGAACGTTGCCTCGCCGACCAGCTTGTAGCCGCCCGCTTCCTTCATCGCTCCGGCCAAAATCTCTGACGCGGATGCGCTTCCTTTGTCGATGAGCACAACGATCGGGTATGGCTTTTTCGCCGTTAAATCGGAATAAAACTTTTGCCGATCGCCATCGCGTTCTTCAATTTGCACATATGGTTTGCCTTTCGGGATGAGCTGTTTCAAAATTTCCTCAACGCTTTGCAAATAGCCGCCCGGGTTGCCGCGCACATCGATGATCAAGCCATCAATATGTTCGGCCTCAAGCTTCGCCAATTTCTTTTTAAAATCGGCGGCTGTGTTTTCCGAAAACGACGTAATTTGCAAATAGCCCGCCTTTTTGCCGTTGTATGTTTTGATCGAGTCATACACCGTCTGAATCGGAATTTTGTCGCGGACGACTTTGACTTTCATCACGTTTTTGACGCCGGGGCGCAAAATGTCAAGCTCCACTGTCGTCCCTTTTTTGCCGCGGATTTTCAGCACCGCTTCATACAAGTCAAGCCCCTCTAGGCTTTCCCCGTTCACTCGCAAAATTTGGTCGTTCGGCTTCAGCCCCGCTTTTTCCGCCGGCGAGTTTTTGATCGGAGCCACGATCGTCACCTTGCCGTCGATCATGCTCACTTCGGCGCCGATTCCTTCAAACGACGAGTCGAGCGACTCGTTGAACTGCTCCGTCGTTTCCGCATCCATGTAGACGGAATACGGATCATCGAGCGTGTCGATCATCCCTTGAATGGCGCCTTCCGTTAATGTTTCTTCATCCACTTTTTCCACATACCGGTTTTTAATGAGTTCGTACGCCTGGCGGACTTTTTTCATTTCGTCATGATCGCTGGCCGTCTTGGACAGTTCCTCAGAAATGGCCGCCGGCATCGGCCCGTCTTCTGCTCCGCCAGCCAGCTGCAAACCGGCATACGTCCCGCCGGCCCCGATGAGCATCGAGATGGCCATGAGTGCGGCCGTCGTCGATTTTTTCACGTTGCTTCCTCCTCACCCTAAACCTGCCCTTTCCATTGCCTGCAACGGAAGGGAAAGGGGGTCTCTTCGTTCTCCTTCGGTGAAGCAAGCGGACGCCTCTGCCGCCTAGACGGCGGCGGCTTCCGCCAATGAGAAAAGGAAAAGCACCGCCCAAACGCCGTGCCATGCCTTTATCTCCATCATATGTTAGGCTTGTACCGAGTATGCTCATTCGTTGTCTATCCTTTACTAGTTTACACGCTCCTTGTTGATTTCTCAACTCATACAGAACGGAAAAAAGAGGCACCCCTCGCCCTTGGCGGCGAACGATGCCTCTTTTTGATTCGTCTTCTTGGCACGATCTAGGAGGGCGGTGAAAAACGGCTGATTCCCTTACTCAATGGGGGGAATGGGCGAAAAGCAGGATCGATGCAACAAGGTTTTTCTAATTGAGAAATGACATGGTAAAGCCGTATTCACGATTAAATCACCAGCCTCCTAGAAATGGAAGCCAAACCAATGAACCGCACAAAAACGAAATGCTCTTACTTCTCTTTGGGCAAATCAATGAGCATGAACTGCGCTCCTTCGTTCGTCACCAAGCGAAGCGCCGGCGTGTCCGTAATACGGGCCGCATCGCGCCGTTCGAGATGGGCCTCGCCGTTTAACGCCAAATCCCCCTCAATGACAAAGACAAAGATGTTCCGCCCTTCTGGCTGAGTAAACGTCAGCTCATGCCCGGCTTCCAAATCGGAAAGATAAACAGTGTACTAAGGTACAGAGTCAAGGGGGGAATGTGATGCAGCCAAACCATTTTCCTTGATGTCCAATCAATCAAAAAAATACGCAACTTGTCCGCCTCATAGACAGACAAGTTGCGCAATGCCACCTACCATTCGAAATTAGAAAGGAATATAGTCAAGCGGATCGACCGCATTCGTTTTTCCTTGGTTCCAGCCGCCGCGGTGCAGTTCAAAATGAAGGTGCGGACCGGTCGAATTCCCAGTATTACCCATATAACCGATAACTTGCCCTTTGCGGACGTGCTGCCCTTCGCCAACAAGACGCGCTTCTAAATGAGCATACACGGTCATATAGGTTTGCCCATTAATCACATGACTGATGAAAATGACGTTGCCATAGCTGCTAGAATAATAGGACCGGAACACGATGCCATCTGCGGCCGCCACAACGGGAACGACAGCAGCCCGCTTGCCGATGTCGACTCCCGGATGGAAGTCCGTGCCGCCAAACCGGTAGCCAAAGCCCGAGGTGATCGGCCCGTTGGCTGGACGGGTGAAGGCCCCGCTCGACACAGGCGGTGTGCTGCCGCCCGATGGCGTTTCTCCTGATGACGCTCCTCCACCGTTTGGCGAGGCATATGTACGTCCTCTCTGTTTCGCTTCTTCTTCGGCCCGTTTTTGCCGCTCAAGTTCGGCAAGCTGTTGTTTCACTGCCGCTTCTTGTTTGGCGATCAGTTCTTTTTCTTCTTCAAGCGCCATCTTATGATCATGCTCTTCTTCCTCTTTTTGCTTCAAATCGGCCATCAGGCGATTTTTTTGTTCGAGCTGGCCAGCCAGTTCGGCCTGCAGCTGCTTCAATTCTTGCAAATCCGCTTGCAGCTTGTTCCGCTTCTCCGTCAATTCGGCTTCCTTTTTCTCTTTTAACGTTTTATCAGCTTCCTGCTCGCGGATGATTTGTTGGTCCGCTTCCATGATCGTCGTCACGGCGCTCATCCGGTCAATGAAGTCGCTGAAGCTTTGCGCGCCGAGCAACACTTCCAAGTAGCTGATCGCTCCGCCGCTTTCCTGCAAGGAACGAAGCCGCTCCTTCAAAATTTCATTCCGCTTTTCAATCCGTTCTTGAATTTCGGCAATTTCTTGTTTCAATTGGTCAATGGCTTGCTCCGTTTGGTCAATATCTGCGCTGACGTTGCGGATTTTGCCGCTCGTTTCCTCAATGGCCATGTTCAGCTTTTCAATATCGTTGGCGACTTGTTTTTGTTGCGACTGAAGGGCTTCGATGTTTTTTTGCGCCTCGCTGATTTTTTCCTGCACCTCTGACCGTTTCGAACGAAGCGCGTCGATCTCGCTCCGCTTTTGTTCGATATCACGAGTGCTGACGGCGTCCGCCGCCGGCGGGAGAATGCCCAGCCCAAGCGCCCCGGCAACAGCGAGCGCCAACATGCGTTTCTTTTTCATCTTTCCCCTCTCCCTTTCTATCATTTATACTTTTAAAAACTTGCGCACAGACATAACGCTTCCCCAGACGCCGATGCCCGCGCCAATCGCCAGCAGCAGTGCGCTCAACTGCCACATAAACGGCGAAAACGGAAGAAGTTCAAAAAACGGCAAGGAAACCCACTGTTCATACACTTGATACACGTTGTAGTACACGATCGAAAGCGCCGCGATCGGGAAGAGAGCGCCAAGCATTCCAAGCCATAGCCCTTCCAAAAAGAACGGCCAGCGGATAAACCCGTTCGTCGCGCCCACGAGCCGCATAATTTCGATTTCGCGGCGGCGGGCGAAAATCGTAATTTTGATCGTGTTGGAAATGAGAAACATCGCCGTAAACAACAATCCGAGAATGAGCACGAGCCCGACGTTGCGCGCCACTTTCAGCGCGTCAAACAGCTTCTCGACCGTCCCTTGGCCATAATTGACTTTATGGACGAACGGCAATGTTTCGATTTGTTTGGCGATTTTCACCGTATCTTGCGGATGGGCCGCTTTCACGACGTATACATCGCTCAACGGATTGTCCTGTTCAAATAAGCGGAACGACGAGCCTTCGTCCCCCATGCTTTTGATCAGCCGCTTCAGCTCTTCGTCCTTTGATGAATAGCGCACTTCCTTCACGTTTGGAATGGCTTCAATTTGCCGGCGCAAAGCGTTTTTTTGCCGGCTGTCAGCGGTCAGCTCGATATGGACGCGAATTTCGACATCGTTTTCGACTTTCTGGGCAAAATGGTTGATGTTGAACATGACGACAAAAAAGACACCGACAAGCAACAGCGTCACCGTAACGGCGCTCGCGGACGCAAATGTCATCCAACCGTTGCGGCCGAGGCTTTTCATGCTCTCCCGGACGTGGCGCTTAAACGTATGAAGCGTCATAGCCGTATTCCCCCCTCGCCTCGTCGCGGACGATTTTCCCGTTTTCGATGGCGATGACGCGCCGCCGGGTCGCGTTGACGATCTCTTTGTTGTGAGTCGCCATCACAATCGTCGTTCCCCGGTCATTGATTTTTTCAAACAGCTCCACAATGCCCCATGAGGTTTCCGGGTCCAAGTTTCCTGTCGGTTCGTCGGCAATCACGATCTTCGGGGAGTTGACGATTGAGCGGGCAATCGAAACGCGCTGCTGTTCGCCCCCGGACAGTTCGTTCGGGTAAGAGCGGACTTTATGTTTGAGGCCGACTAAGTCGAGTACTTCCATCACTTTTTGGCGGATCGCTTTCGGCGATTCTTCAATGACTTCCAACGCAAACGCCACATTTTCATAGACATTGAGCTTCGGAAGCAGCTTGAAATCTTGAAACACAACGCCGATATGGCGGCGCAAAAGAGGAACTTTGCTGTCTTTCAGCTTGGCAAGGTTGACGCCGTTGACCATAATGGTCCCGCTCGTCGGCTTTTCCTCGCGGTACATCATTTTAATAAACGTCGACTTCCCAGCTCCGCTGGGCCCAACGACGTAGACGAATTCTCCTTGCTTGATGCGAACGTTGATGCCGTTTAGCGCCACAACGCCGTTTGGATACGTTTTGTATACATCTTGCATTTCAATCATCATCATCACCTATTTTCGACTTTCCTGTTGCCATTTCTCGAGCTGTTTCGAATGAATCCCGCAAAATTCCGCAAGGATTATTATAACACGATTTTCTATTGTCGAATTTTACATTTATATTTCAAATGGGGAACAATGGAGAAACTAGGACAAAAGACGCAAAAACAGAAAACACCGCCCCGTTCTTGAGCGAACAAGGCGGTGCACTTTCCTTGAGTGAAACGATCTTTTCTTTCAAAGAGTCAGAAACATCCATCCATTATTTTTTCGCGGCCAGCCACTCGGCCACTTTATCAGCGTCTTCCCCTTTGATGATTCCGGCCGGCATGGCGCCGCGGCCGTTGACAATGATCTCTTTGATCTGCTCTTTGGAGTACTTGCTTCCAACCTTTTGCAAGTTCGGGCCGACCCCGCCCGAAAGGTCTTGCCCGTGGCATGATGCACAGTTTTGCTGATAGATTTGTTCAGCAGCGGCAACGGTATCCCCTCCACCGTTGTTATTGCCGCCGTTTTTCTCCCCAGCGTTGTCCCCGCCACCGCCGCCACATGCTGCAAGCGCGAGCGAAACGCCAAGGAACATCGCAGCCAACTTCCACTTCATGGCGAACTCCCCCCAGAAAACAAAAATTTCATTCTCCTTTATTATAACCGATTTTTTCCGCTTTACGTACGTTGAAATCCCTCTCCAAGCACTTCGGCGGCGTTGGCCACGACGACAAACGCTGTCGGATCAATGGTTCGGACCAATTGTTTCAATTTTGTGAACTCCGATTGCGCGACGACGCACATCAACACCGGCCGCTCATGTTCCGTGTAACCGCCGTACGCCGGCAGCCGCGTTACCCCGCGATCGATTTCGTGCAAAATGGCGCGGCGCACTTTTTCCTCTTCATTGGTAATAATCAAGGCAATTTTCGAATAGCCAAGCCCGACTTGGACGAGGTCGATCGTTTTGCTCGTCACATACAAGGCGATCAGCGCGTAGAGCGCTCGCTCAATGTCAAAGACAAACGCCGCGGTCAACACGATCAAGCCGTCAATCAAAATCACACACATGCCGAGCGACAGCCCGGTATATTTATGGATGATTTGCGCCGCCAAATCGGTGCCGCCCGTCGAAGCGCGGCCGCGAAATACAATGCCAAGGCCGAGTCCGACACCGATACCGCCAAAGATCGCGCCAAGAAGCGGATTCGTCGTTGCCGGCTCCATCCCTTTCGTCATGTAGACGACCAGCGGCAAAAACACCGTTCCGACAAACGTCTTGACGCCAAACTGCCGGCCCAAAAGCACAACGCCAGCGATAAAGAGCGGAATGTTAAGCGCCCATTGGACGTAGGCAGGCTCAATGCCAAACAGCGCGTGCATAATCGTGCTGATGCCGCTTACCCCGCCCGAGGCGATCCGATTCGGCAGCAAAAACACGTTAAACGCCACCGCGACAACTGCCGCGCCGACCAGAACATACGCATACTCCAAAGCCGCCTCCACCGCCGGAGGCATGGTCTTCTCTCTTCGCTTCCGCATGCTTCCCCACCTTCCTCTGTGAGTATAGCATGCCCGTTTTGGCAAGTAAATGACAGCCGGTTAACGCGATAATGGTCTGCTATGATAAAGGAAAAAAGGACGATCCGATGATCGCCCTTTACTTCAACTTCGCACGCAAATACGCGTCAATAAACACATCAATTTCCCCATCCATCACCGCTTGCACATTGCCGACCTCGACGTTCGTCCGATGGTCTTTGACAAGCGAATACGGATGGAAGACGTACGAACGAATTTGGTTGCCCCAGCCGATTTCTTTTTGCTCGCCGCGCAGCTCAGCGAGTTCGGCTTGTTGCTCCTCGAGTTTCTTTTGGTACAATTTCGCCTTCAACATATTCATCGCTTTTTCGCGGTTTTTGATTTGCGACCGCTCCGATTGGCACGTGACGACGATCCCGGTCGGCAAGTGGGTGATGCGCACGGCCGAGTCGGTCGTGTTGACGTGCTGCCCGCCCGCGCCGCTTGAGCGGTACGTGTCGATTTTCAGCTCTTCCGGCCGGATCTCAATTTCAATGTTATCATCCAATTCCGGCACAACCTCGCACGACACGAACGACGTATGGCGGCGGCCTGAGGCGTCAAACGGCGAGATGCGAACCAGCCGATGCACCCCTTTTTCCGCTTTTAAATAGCCGTAAGCGTTGTGCCCTTTAATGAGCAGCGTGACGCTTTTAATCCCGGCTTCCTCGCCCGGGAGGTAATCGAGCGTCTCGACTTTAAACCCTTTTTTCTCCGCCCAGCGCGTGTACATGCGCAAAAGCATCGACGCCCAGTCTTGCGACTCCGTGCCGCCCGCGCCGGGATGGAGTTCCAAAATCGCATTGTTTTGATCGTACGGCTCATTGAGCAGCAGCTGCAACTCAAACTCGCTGAAGTCTTTTGTCAGCTTTTTCGCTTCCTCGACGAGTTCAGCTTGGAGCTCGTCATCCGGCTCTTCCTTGAACAATTCGTACGTCACTTCCAAGTTGTCAAACCGTTCTTCAAGCGAGGAAAATTCCTCGACGAGATCTTTGAGCGCATTCGCTTCGGAAATGACCGCCTGCGCCGATTTTTGATCATCCCAAAAGTTTGGCGCGGCCATTTGCTCTTCTAATTCGCGAATGCGCGCCTGCTTCGCTTCGAGGTCAAAGAGACCCCCTAATTTCCGCTAATCGCTTAGCCATTTTCTCAAGCTCTTGCTTAATTTCCACCAAATCGATCATGTTGTCCTCACCTCATCATGAATATAGTATGTCAATGGTTCATATCTGCCATTCAAAAGGGAGGCAGCGCCCCCCTATTATTTATAAACCGTTACACCGTTCTTCCGCAACAATGTTTATATTTTTTCCCGCTCCCGCACGGGCACGGTTCGTTGCGGCCGACGCGCACCGCCTTGCGGACCGGTTTTCGCTTCGGCTCTTCGCCGTCTTCTTTCGGATGCACGGCTTCGCCTTTCGCCACTTCTTGGCGTTCGAGGTTTTGATGGATTTCCGCTTTCATGATATACGTCGCGACTTCCTCTTCGATCGCGGCAATCATGTTTTCAAACATCGCATAGCCTTCCATTTGGTATTCGCGCAACGGGTCGACTTGCCCGTAGGCGCGCAAATGGATGCCTTGGCGGAGCTGCTCCATCGCGTCAATATGGTTCATCCATTTCATATCGACAGCGCGCAAGACGACGACGCGTTCAAACTCGCGCATTTGTTCCGGCGGGATTTGCGCTTCTTTCTCATCATAGCGCGCCTTCACTTTCGCCCAAATGAGCTCGATCATCTCTTCGGGCTCTTTGCCGCGCAAGTCAGCTTCCGTTACATCCCCTTCCGGAAGCAGATGGGCGTTGAGATACTCAACGAGCCCTTTCAAATTCCATTCTTCCGGAACCTCTTCTTTCGGCGTATGAGCGTTGACGACGCGTTCAATGACCGATTGGATCATCTTTTCGATAATGCCGCGCAAGTTGTCGGAATCGAGCACTTCATAGCGCTGGCGGTAAATGATTTCCCGCTGCTCGCGCAGGACATCGTCATATTGAAGCAGCTGTTTGCGGGCGTCGAAGTTGTTGCCTTCAACCCGCTTTTGCGCCGACTCAACGGCCCGTGTCACCATTTTGCTTTGGATCGGCTGCGAGTCGTCCATTCCAAGGCGGTCCATCATCGCCATTAAGCTTTCCGAGCCGAAACGGCGCATCAATTCGTCTTCAAGCGACAAGTAAAACTGCGACACCCCAGGATCGCCTTGACGCCCGGAACGGCCGCGCAGCTGGTTATCGATCCTCCGGCTTTCGTGACGCTCCGTGCCAATGACGGCCAATCCGCCAAGCTCCTTTACCCCTTCGCCAAGCTTAATGTCCGTCCCGCGCCCGGCCATGTTCGTCGCAATCGTCACCGCGCCTTTTTGCCCGGCTTGGGCGATGATTTCCGCCTCTTTCGCATGGTTTTTCGCGTTTAAGACGTTGTGCGGGATGCCCCGTTTTTTGAGCATCTCCGACAACATCTCGGACGTTTCGATCGCCACCGTGCCGACAAGCACGGGCTGCCCTTTCGCATGGCGGGCGGCGATGTCCTCAACCACGGCGCGGAACTTCCCTTCCATCGTCCGATAAATCAAATCCGGACGGTCTTCACGAATGACCGGGCGATTCGTCGGAATGACGACGACGCGCATGTTGTAAATGTTGCGGAACTCTTCCTCTTCCGTCTTCGCCGTCCCCGTCATCCCCGCCAATTTTTCGTACATGCGGAAATAGTTTTGGAACGTGATCGTGGCTAAGGTCATCGACTCGTTTTGAATCTCGAGCCCCTCTTTCGCCTCAATGGCTTGATGAAGCCCATCGCTGTAGCGGCGGCCGTGCATCAAGCGCCCGGTGAACGGGTCGACGATGATCACTTTTCCGTCTTGCACGACATAGTCGACATCGCGCTGCATCGTCACGTGCGCCCTTAGCGCCAGCTGAATATGGTGGTTGAGCGTGACGTGTTTCAAATCGAACAAGTTGTCGATGCCAAACGCGCGCTCCGCTTTGTTGATTCCTTCTTCCGTCAGCTGGACGCTTTTCGTTTTTTCATCGTATGTGTAATCGACATCTTTGCGCAACGTGCGGACAAACGCATTCGCCTGCACATACAGCTTGGTCGACTTCTGCGCCGTCCCTGAAATGATGAGCGGCGTCCGCGCTTCATCGATCAAAATCGAGTCAACCTCGTCGATGATCGCATAATAGAGCGGCCGCTGCACAATGTGCTCTTTATAGAGCACCATGTTGTCGCGCAAATAGTCAAAGCCAAACTCGTTGTTCGTCCCGTACGTAATGTCGGCGTTGTACGCCGCCTGCTTCTCCTCGCGCGACATGCCGCTTAAGTTCAAGCCGACGGTCATGCCTAAAAACTCATACAGTTTGCCCATTTCCGTCGCATCGCGCGTCGCCAAGTATTCGTTGACCGTCACGACATGCACGCCGCGCCCCGTCAAGGCGTTCAAATAGACGGGCATCGTCGCCGTCAACGTTTTCCCTTCCCCGGTTTTCATCTCGGCGATGTCGCCCTCATGCAAGACGACGCCGCCCATAATTTGCACTTTATATGGGTACAAGCCAAGGACGCGCTTCGCCCCTTCGCGCACAACGGCAAACGCCTCGACAAGCAAATCATCGAGCGATTCGCCTTGTTGGTAGCGGGCTTTGAATTCCTCGGTTTTTTGCCGCAGCTGTTCATCGGACAGTCGGGCCATCTCCGGACCGAGCGCGTCGACTTGATCGGCAATTTTCTCAAGCCTTGCCAACTGACGCTTGTTCGGGTCAAATACTTTTTTTAAGACTCCAAGCATAGGAAACGCTCCTTATTTTTCATGGACTCACTTCTTCATCATATCATTATACAGGGATCAGTGACAACTGTTGCACAGGCTTAGAGGGCTGGTGAAAAATGACCAATTTCGCCGAAATCGTTGCGTTCGCCTGAAACAGGAGCGGTCATTTTACAGAACTTCTCAATTTGAGAAAGAATCTGTTTTCCGCGACTTTCCACTAAATCAACAGCCTTTTCGAGAGGGGCATGTCCAAAAGAGGGAATCACGCCTTGGACTGAAGCTGCTCAATCGCCGCTTCCGCATGGTGAAGCCGCCGGTTCAGCGCATAAATTTCAAAACTTTTCTCCTCCACTTTTTCGTGAATTTTGCGAAGCAAGATTTGCACATCATCCACAAGCTGCGTTTCGACCCGATGAAGCGTCTCTTTCACTTCCCTCAATTCGTTTTCCACACCATCCAACCGGGTCTCCACACCATTCAACCGCGTTTCCACGCCGTCCAACCGGGTTTCTACGCCATTCAACCGCGTTTCCACGCCGTCCAATCGGAACTCTACACCATCCAACCGGGTCTCTACGCCGTCCAATCGGGCCTCTACGCCATTCAACCGCGTTTCCACACGGTCTAACCGCTCTTTCACCGCGCCCATTTCCTGTTCGAGGCCGACGAGGCGTCCATTCATCTCCGTCAAACGGCCATCCATCTGCTCAAACCGTTGGCGAGTTTCTTCTTGGAACACCAAAAACCCTTTTTCCATGTTGTCCAACTTGGACAAGATTTGACGCAACAATTCCTCCATCGCTCTCCCCCATTTTGATTTTTCTCATGCATATTATAACATCCCCTGCCCAAAAAAGCAGGGGATGCGCATAGGGAGGCTGTTCAATTCGCCTCGATCAATCCGTATTTTCCGTCTTTGCGGCGGTAGACGATGTTCGTCCGGTTCGTTTCCGCGTTCGTGAAAATGAAGAAGTTGTGCCCCAACAAGTTCATCTGCAAAATCGCTTCTTCGCTGTCCATCGGCTTCAAGCTGAAGTGTTTCGTGCGCACGATTTCAAACTCCTCTTCATTCTCCGCTGCGGAAGCGCCGATCGAGACAGGGGCAGCCAGCTTCGCTTCTTTCTCACGGTCACGCAGCTTCCGATTGACTTTCGTTTTATGTTTGCGGATTTGCCGCTCCAGTTTATCGGTTACTAAATCGATCGCCGCATACATATCCTCATGGCGCTCTTCAGCGCGCAGCAACAAATGCGGCATCGGAATGGTCACTTCGATTTTCCCTTGTCCATCGTTGTAGACTTTTAAATTGACATGGACATTCACGTCATCGGTGCGGTCGAAATAGCGCTCCAACTTGCCGATTTTTTTCTCCACGTACTCGCGCAGCGCTGGCGTGACTTCGATGTTTTCCCCGCGAATGTGATACATCATGGCTGACCACTCCTTATTTTCAAACTATAGATCCCTACATTTTTTCATTACCCATCAAACCCCTGCTTCAATCAAAAATATTTTCGAAGATTTTGTGAAAATCATAGGAAAATATGGTAAAATAGGCATGGGCGTTTTTTCTTAATCGGTGTGGAAAGTACGGAGTGTGTGAACAATGCGAAAGATCCATATTTCTCATGCAAAAAGCGGCGACGTGCTCGCTGTCGACTTGTTCGCCGCCAACGGCAGCGTCCTTTTGTCGCGCGGCGTACGGCTGACCAGCGGCTACATCCGCTCGTTGGCGCAAAAAGGGGTTCAATACATTTATCTTAACCCGTGGTGCTAGATAAACTTGAGCAAGCATAAAAATAGCCCTTGCTGGCGGATCTCCTGTAGAATGAAAGTGCGACCTGCCATTCGAAAGGAGAATCCCCATGCAAGAGCACTTTCATTTTACTACAGATCGAGCCAAGATTCAAAAGCAATATGCCGCCATTTTCGTTTTTGTTTCTGCTCAACTTTCATGCATTCAGGTGCATCTTCATCGTCGAAATCGCCATTTGGTCAAGCAAGAGGACGCTGTCATCATCGCCATTCATCTTTTAGGAAAGCTGCCCGGTTTTACATCCGAACGGGCATGGCATCGTTTTGTCACGGGAAATTTGTTCACAAACGGCTCGTTTCTTGAACGCTCCCGATACAACCGCCGTTGCCGGGCGCTTGGTTTCGCCATCAAATGGATCCGGCATGAGCTGGCAAAACGCGGTCAACATCATGCCTATGCCGTCGTTGACAGCTTGCCGCTCCCGTTGTGCCATACGGCAAGAATGCATCGCGTTAAACGGTTTCAAGAGATCGCCGACATCGGGTATTGCGCTTCCAAAAAGCAATGGTACTACGGGTTGAAGCTGCACCTTCAAGTGACCGATCAAGGGCTGCCGATGGGGTATGTGGTGACGGAAGCATCTTGCCACGATCGAATCGCAGCCGAAAGCGTGATGACCCAAATTCCCCACCCGTATAACTTTGGGGACAAAGGATTCATTAGCCGTGACTTGCAAAAAAGGCTGTACGAAGAATACCAAATGGCGCTTTGGACTCCGTCTCGAAAAAACCAGAAACATCGTGCGTCTGAGACATGGGAGCAGTGGATCCAACAAAAACGCAAAGTGATCGAGACGGTGTTCTCGGTTCTGGTTGACCACTATCACATCACGGGGATCCGAGCCAATTCGATTATCGGATTTGAAGTGGCACTAGACGGTATATTGTTAGCTTATTCCCTGGTTACACTTGGGCTAGTTGAGCGCTAAAGCTCAACTAGCACCACGGGT
>NZ_NISS01000001.1:2996626-3253854 GCF_002335725.1 Geobacillus sp. FJAT-46040 | reverse complement strand
GGGTTGAAGCTGCACCTTCAAGTGACCGATCAAGGGCTGCCAATGGGGTATGTGGTGACGGAAGCATCTTGCCACGATCGAATCGCAGCCGAAAGCGTGATGACCCAAATTCCCCACCCGTATAACTTTGGGGACAAAGGATTCATTAGCCGTGACTTGCAAAAAAGGCTGTACGAAGAATACCAAATGGCGCTTTGGACTCCGTCTCGAAAAAACCAGAAACATCGTGCGTCTGAGACATGGGAGCAGTGGATCCAACAAAAACGCAAAGTGATCGAGACGGTGTTCTCGGTTCTGGTTGACCACTATCACATCACGGGGATCCGAGCCAATTCGATTATCGGATTTGAAGTGGCACTAGACGGTATATTGTTAGCTTATTCCCTGGTTACACTTGGGCTAGTTGAGCGCTAAAGCTCAACTAGCACCACGGGTTATCTTAATTAGGCGAGAAGACTCCCACTTCAACGAAGCGAAGCGGAGTAAGTGGGAGATGAATCGCCTTAACTATATAGATGCAACAAAGAAGTTTAACATATCCTTGACAGAAAAGTGGTTTGCCCATTTTCGACTGTCGAAGGCAAGCGTGTGGCTTGCCTCCGTCACGCCTTAGCGTGACGGAAGACCGAACAACGACTCGCTTCACAGACCCATTCATGGGTCTTTAAGCGGCGTTGTTCGGTCACTCGACAGTCGGATGCAATGACCGGCAAAGACGAAAAATGTTAAAGCTTTAAATTGCATCTATATATATTTTGCTGAAAATAGGATAGATTCAGTAAAATATGGTATAATATAGTTAGATGGGAGGTGAAAAAATGTATTTTTGTATCAAACAACAGCTAAATGGTTTGACCAAAGAAGAATACTTGACTCTTCGAGAACTGTGCCATATTGCCAAGAACATGTACAACGTCGGATTGTACAATGTCAGACAATACTATTTTGAACACAAGGAATTTCTTAATTATGAGAAAAACTATCATCTTGCAAAAACTAACGAAAACTATAAGCTGTTAAACAGCAACATGGCACAGCAAATTTTAAAAAAGGTCAATGAAGCCTTTAAATCTTTCTTTGGTTTGATCAGTCTTGCCAAACAAGGAAAATATGACTACAAGGCTATCAGTATTCCAAAATATCTTAAAAAAGATGGCTTTCATTCACTGATCATTGGCCAGATTCGTATAGACGGCAACAAATTCACGATACCGTATTCTCGCCTATTTAAAAAGACTCACAAGCCTATCACGATAACGATTCCGCCTGTGTTACTGGACAAAAAGATTAAGCAGATTGAAATCATTCCTAAGCATCATGCCAGGTTCTTTGAGATTCAGTATAAATATGAAATGCCTGAAGATCAAAGAGAATTAAATGACCAAAAAGCACTGGCGATTGATTTAGGATTAAATAATCTTGCCACTTGTGTCACATCAGACGGCAGATCGTTCATCATTGATGGGCGGAGATTAAAAAGTATCAATCAATGGTTTAACAAAGAAAATGCCAGACTTCAAAGCATAAAAGATAAGCAAAAAATCAAAGGCACCACTCGTAAACAGGCTTTGCTTGCTATGAATCGCAATAATAAAGTGAATGATTATATCAACAAGACTTGCCGTTACATCATTAACTACTGTATTGAAAATCAAATTGGCAAACTTGTCATTGGCTATGCGGAAACATGGAAACGCAATATGAATCTAGGAAAAAAGACAAATCAAAACTTTGTCAATATTCCTCTCGGTAACATAAAAGAAAAACTAGAATATCTTTGTAAATTTTACGGCATTGAATTCTTGAAACAGGAAGAATCCTATACGTCTCAAGCCAGCTTTTTTGACGGCGATGAGATTCCTGAATATAATGCCGACAATCCAAAAGAATATAAGTTCAGCGGCAAACGTATTAAGCGCGGCTTGTATCGAACAAAGTCTGGCAAACTAATTAATGCTGATGTCAATGGCGCATTAAACATCTTAAAGAAAAGTAAAGCTGTAGACCTGAGTGTCTTATGCTCTAGCGGCGAAGTGGACACGCCTCAAAGAATAAGGATTGCTTGAAGCAGTCAAACTTCTTTGGAAGCCCCCACTTCAAATTTTCGCTAGA
This sequence comes from Geobacillus sp. FJAT-46040, assembly GCF_002335725.1. NCBI lineage: Bacteria > Bacillati > Bacillota > Bacilli > Caryophanales > Anoxybacillaceae > Geobacillus > Geobacillus sp. FJAT-46040. The sequence goes on along the minus strand of NZ_NISS01000001.1, from coordinate 3,251,742 downwards.
AAATTAAGTGGGGTAGTTCACATTGACGACAAACAAACATATGACATCCGCCCGCGCCCGCTCATCAGCCCGACCGTGCGCCAGCAGGCGGTGAAAAAAGTGTACGAGACGATGACGGCCTTGATTGAGCAAAAAAACTGCTCAGCCGTGTGTCCTCCCTCGATTTAGGAAAAGAGTACGAAAAAGTGTTCAAAGACATTTTGGATTATTTGCTAAAACAAGAAGATTTGCTCATCAACTTGTCGGATTTGGTCATTTCCAATGGATACTTTTTTCTACCATTCAGTCAACGTCGCCACGACCGTCAAGCTCAACACCGGAGAAGTCGGCGTCGTCTCGCAAGTGTTTCCGGGCTTCCCGCTCCGCCCCATCGTCCGCGTCATCAAAAATCCCGCGGGCGAGGAGCTGAAAAGCCCGTATGAGATTGACTTGCGGAAAGAGATGAACATCACCATTGTCAAGGCCGTTTGACTCTTTTGCCGCTCACGGCAAAAACAGGCGAACGAATGCCGGTTTCATTCGCCCTGCCGCACAAAAGCGGGTGCCCTCGATTCCAGCAAGAGGACACCCGCTTTCGCTTGCACGGCTGGCAAAGCACCGCCGTTCGTTCTTCACTGCACAACATACCGCCGCAGACCGCTCTCCATCGCACTCTTCCACGCCTGAAACGCCGGCGACAACCGTCCACAGACAATGCGCTCTTTCGCCGCCGCATCGGAAAATTGCCCGTCAAGCGCCGCTGCCGCTTCCAGCACATCCGCAAACCGTTCGATATGGCCGATCAAATCGCTCTCGTCAGCGAACAGCTGGCATAAATAAACGTTCGTCTCACCGATTTTCCCAAGCGCCAATAAAAGATCCGCCAGCAACACATCCGCATGCATCCGCCGCGGGTCAGAAAAACTCGCCTCCACATAATCGAGCCCTTCTTCGACTGTCTCGAGCAACGCTGCGTATTGGCGGATGATGTCCAGCGCGTCACTCGTCAATTTTGCCATATCCATTCCACCTATCGCCGTTTATCGTAAAACATTCCATCAAACGAAAGTGGCTGCTCGTACGGGTGAACATAGCGGGCGTTCGCCTGCCGCTTCGCCTCGGTGATCCGCAAATCACTGCCAATCTCATCGCGCACTTGACGAAGCCGCGCTTCAATCTCTCGATTCCAAGCAACGACCTCGCGGCCAAGCCGCTGCTCTTCCTCGCTGTACGGCGGACGCAGCTCCCGAAGCCACTCCTCACGCCGCCGAAGCAGCTCATCCACTTGCACAAGCCGCGCCTCGCGCTCCTCAGCTGGCCACGGCAGAGCGGTCGCTTCGAGCAATTCGCGCGTCAACTGCCAAACTTCGCGCACGCTCATTACGCCTGCCCGCCTTCCGCGTATTGGCGCTGCCGATGGAGCTGAATCACTTGTTTCCACGTATCGCGAAACTCGACGACATACCCTTCCACTTCATCCAAAATCGCCGCATCGCTTTTCACATTCGCCTCGATCAGACGGCGGTAGATGTAGTCATACATGGTCATCATCGATTTCGCGACGTCATATTCCATTTTCAGCGTCGCCATCAATTCCAAAATGATCTTTTGCGCCTTCAACAAGTTTTCATTACGCGCCGCGATATCGCCCGTCTCCATCGCCTGGCGCGCAAGCTTGATAAACTTCAAGCACCCGTTATACAGCATCAACGTCAGTTCACCAGGAGAAGCCGTCTGCACCGCGTTCGCTTGGTAGTGTTGATACGGATTGTTTGTCGCCATCTTCCGTCACTCCTCTTCTATGATGTTCACCCCATCGCAAAGCCATCATCTGATTCAACGGGCCGCGCCGAACGCCCTTCATCTGTTGCCATCCGTGAGCGTGGTCGCTTCTTCCCCCACTGTCACCGCGACAGCGCCTGAGCCTTCAAACCGCTTACCCCTGCATGCCGCCGCCAAAGGCGTTCATCAAGTACATGCTTTGCTGGTTGGCGCGCTGAATCGCCTCTTCCATCGCCGTGAATTGGCGATAGTAGCGGTCTTCAATTTGTTTCAAACGGTCTTCGAAGCGGTCAATTTGGTCATTGATTTCGATTAAATCGCGCCCGATCGCAAACTGCTGGTTCGTCCAAATCGTCTTCCCGGCTTTTTGCTCAATCTTCCCGATCGTCGCTTTGATCGTATCACGCAGGCGGCGGGCGATCCCTTTTTCCGCATCCGTCGCCCCGTCTTGGTTAAACAGTTGATAGACGGCATCCGGGTTTTCCTTGATTTTCTCCCGCAGCTTCGTCTCGTCAATGATCAACTTCCCACCGTCAAGGTAATTCGACGACGTCGTAATCCCGATTTGCGCGAGCTGCGAGAACCCGCTTGGAATGTTCGCTCCTTCGACTTTCGTGTACACATTCATCCGCATTTGGCTTAAGGCGCTCGACAAAATCGAATCGCCGCGAAGCATCCCGCTCCGCGCCTTTTCTTCCCACAGCTCGATTTGCTTTTCCGTCATCGCTTCTTTTTGCTCATCGGTGAGCGGCTGATAGTCGCGATAGCGCTCTTCTTTCAACTCGGCGTTGATTTTGGCGATCACTTCATTGTATTTATCGACAAACCCTTTAATGGCGTTAAACATCGCGTCCACATCCGTCTCCACCGACACCGTCGCCGTGCCCGTCCCTTTCACCGTATACGTCACACCGTTGATCGTAAATGTGTTCGACGAGCGGGTCGTTCGCAAGCCGTTGATGGTGATGTCGGCGTCTTTCCCTGCCGTTTTCCCCGTGAGCTCTTGCCCCGCTGCAATATTCGTAAACCCTAATTGCGCAAAAAAGTCCACCGTCGCCTGGTCGGCGAGCACCAAGCTCGCTTGCGCCCCCATCTCTTTTTTCATGATCGAAACCCGCCCGGTCTGCTCGTCGTAAAACGCGCTGACGCCAAGATCTAGGTTGCTGTTGAGTTGGGCGATCACCCCATCGAGCGTCGTTCCTTTCTTCACTGTGATCGCCGCCTGCTTCGTCGTCCCATCCCCGTTTGTCACGTTGATCGTCAGCGTGACATCGGCGTCTACCGAGAAACTCGCTTTATCCACCCTTTTCGTAGCATCGGACAGCCAGACGGCCGATGTGGCCACTTGATTGACTTGAATCGCCGCCACGTTCGCCGCACTCGAGCCCGCCGTCGCTGTGACGACCGATTCGTTCGAACTCGAGACGGTTTTTTTGAGCATGCTGCTTTGGAGCGTGATGTTGGAAAACAAGTAGTCGTCAAGCCCCTGAAGCAACGTGTTCATCGACCGGTAATCATCGCGCTGCCACTCGAGCAGCTGCTTTTTCTGCTTCAATTTATCAAGCGGCATCCGTTCCACTTTCATTAAGTCCTTGACGATCTGGTCGATATCCATCCCGCTCGCGAGGCCGCTGATGCGCAACGTATTCGCCATGTCGACTCACCACCGTTAAATTTTTTTATCCACCAAAAGCCCGACAAACTCCATCATCGCCGCGTACATATCCAACAGCTTCTTCGGCGGGATTTCGCGGATCACTTCCTGCGTTTTTTCATCCACCACTTGCACGTAATATTCATGCAGCTCTTTATGCAGCTCAAACCGGATTGATGTATGGCTCGGCTGCACGAGCTCATTCAAGCCGTTGACCACTTTCTCCACAGCTTCTTCCGAAAGCGGTTGAAAAAGGGAAGAAGCAGAACCCCCCGCTTCTTGAGGCTGCACTGCCGCGCGTTCAACGGTTGGATGCACCTGTTCGCTTCGCGTCGGCTCATATGAAAGGAAAGAAGAAGACACCCGTTCAATCGTCATACGATCCGCTCCTTTGGTTTGGACGATTTCTATGGTTTATATCGGATGAAACGTAGGGAGTGTGAAGGGGGAGGGAACAATAAATGCAATCCATATAAAAATCAGGAGATGATGATAATTTCATTTCTTGTGTATAATACTTGTCAATTGTTGAAAATAGCGGGGGTATCATAAGCAAAAACTAACGAGGGGAAAGTAGAAACTTAAAAGGGGAATATAAAAGAGTAAAATCACATTAAAACAAAAAAACAAGATGAGGAATATAAGCACAAAACATTCTTGGCAAAACTCAAACATTGCTTTTATCCATATTTAATAATGAAATTTTTAAAATCAATAATCATTCCCGTTCTCTCCATAAAGTCTACGCCTAAAATTCCGTCAAAACCATATATTTCTTTAGTCATTCCCAGTTGTAATAAAAATGATGCTAGCTCCTTTCCATCAATTATAACGTTGTTTACGATTTGTTCATAACAAATCTCGCTGTATCCGCCTACTCCGTACATTCGTTTTGTTCTTCCATTAATAATATCTAATTCGATACCAATTTGTGCGAGTGCATCCGTATCAAAAATGGTCGTAGCACAACCTGTGTCCAACAACACGTCTGTTAAAAGAACAGTTTTTTCACCACACTTTATTTCGACAGAAACAATAGGTAATCCATTTTCTATTCTTATATTCATACTCTCCCCCGAATCCCTATAAAATATTGTTCTTCTACCTCTATTTGCTCCTTACTTGTGTGAAAAATATATAATTCTTTCTCCGGAAAAGTTTTGTGCTGCTGTTTATAACCATTCCATGCATCAGACACACTATGATACCGATCGATCACTGCCATTTCCTTAATGATACGTTTGCCATTTTGTGAACAAGCCGAAATAGCCTCCACCAACACAAATTGATTCGGATATTGCTTACGTAACTCTGACCATTTCATTTGTTTGCCTCCATCTCTTTTTATTACATTTTATCACTAATCACCTTACATAATATTTTTAAAATTTAAGCGTGGCAAGCAGTATGAGTACAATTTAATGCCAACGTCTAACATCATATCGATAGAAACAAACTATACTAAGGGAGTTTGCTTGTCCTCTGCTTTTTCAATCGGGACCCTATTCGATATCGAGCAAAAATTTTTGACTAATATCCACAGTAATAAGTAAATTTTCATGTCCTTGCTACTATCTGAATACAATTTACAGAAAATATTTCGTATATCGTTTGTTTCATCGTTATTTTCTGACTCATCTACCCGTTAGCCGCCAAATAAGATATAATGAAAAAATTACAAATATTGCATAATATCACATTCGATTTTGTCATCTTTAAAAGGTTTGGACGTATCTTTATTTGATTGGGATAAGAATCTAATTAAGGTTTACACTGATAATAAAAGCCTTACTCCCCGAACGAGCAAGGCTTAATCTAACAAGCATTTTTTATTAATTAAGCATCCCTATTCCTTTCAAATGTTGCCAAGCTTTTGTGATATGCGTTTCTTTAAATATCTTCCGCTTTCGTTCGTTCCAGTTGTGAATCTCTCCAATAATGGAATGAACATCGTCTTTTATATCCGGATTTTCTTTCACAACCCAATGTACAGTGGAAAGCAATTCCAGCCCATATGGAGTTTCAAACCCTTGAATGACATTCCGCACTTTTTCTAAATGTTCGTCAGCCTCGGAATCCCCCTGCAAATACTGTTCAGCTTCTTGTACCACATTCGGTAGTAAATAAATTTCTGCATCCCGGTTGCGGTCGCCAAAACCTCGAATAAAATGACCGTCCAAACGCAGTAAAACATGATTCAAGTTGTCCGCGTATGGACCGTATTTCCCTTTCTCAAATCGCAATCTCATCGGTTCGCCGACAACCTGAAGAAAATAAGCCAACTTCTGAACTTCCAGCAATGACAACTTATACCCCGGAATGGAATAATCATTCATTAACATTAGCAATAACGCTCGAGATCTTGTCATCTTTGGAGGTTTTGTACGTATTTTGATTTGATCAGGGTTAGGGCTCCCTGCAGGCTCATACAAATGCACTTCCACCTCTTTTAAATGCTCAAAAGCCGCTTCAATTTTAGGACGTACTTCATCCCATCTAAGCCCACCATTTCCACAGCCAAGCGGCGGAAGCGCAATCGATTTTATATTAAGCTCTTTAACCACCTTTATCAAATCCGCCAACCCTAGTTCAATATCTTCCATCCGGGATTTATTTTTCCAATGGCGTTTTGTAGGAAAATTAATAATATATTTTGGGTTCAATAACGATTTAGTGGAAACGACATGCATTTTGCCTGGCTGCACTTCCTTGCGGCGGCAAGCCTTTTCATACTCCGAAAACATTTCTGGATAAGCTTGCTTAAATTGCAGTGCAATTCCTTTCCCCATCACGCCGACACAATTGACCGTGTTTACCAAAGCTTCTGCTTCATCTTCCAAGAGATTGCCTTGTTTTAAGATGATCATTGCGTCACCTCCTTCAGTAGTACCAATGCGGCCGGACAGCTATCGGTTTATGGCAATGACATTGGTACATAATCTCTTCAACTTTTTGCTTCATTTTATCATTTTTAACCTCTTAATGCCTTAAAAATCATCGTTCCAGAGAACAATGAACATTAATCTGTATCCCATTACTAATCAAAAGGGACACAATTCTTTGAAACCCTTTTTCCCGAAAATCATCAGGCATGATCACAATCAACGTATAATCGGCGAGCGAATGGTAAAACTGCATTTTTCGGTCCGCCTTCTCCGTATACCACTTGTAACGCGTCGAACCATATAGTCCGAAATATTCGACAATCCACTTTCTGCCGTTTTGTTCAATCACCCAGTCAGGGATATATACTTCGTCATATTCGTAGTTCACAAAACGACATCCTTCTCTTTCCACTTTCCCATCAACGACCTCGCGAATCAAAAAGTTATGGATTTCTAGTTCTTCTTTTGAATCACACAATTGCCCGTCAATCCCAACTAGCAAATTAAATTCCTCAGGCTGAAATGTATATTCGGGGAATGATTCCATAATCCAACGGTAAAATTTGCTGTCGTAATGACGATCGACCATGCTGATAAACCGTGGGAAATGCTTGCGGAAATACGCCCGGTTTAACCGCGGCAACTCCTCGCGGCCGATCCCCCGCTTGGCACAAAACGTCCGCAGCGCCTGTACCCGTTTTTGCAGCGAATGCCAATGTTGGTTCGGCACACGCTGAAACTCTGTTACATCATACTTCCCTGGAAACACCGCCTCTATAATCTCAATCGGCGAACCATGATATTCATGCAACAGACCAGTCAGCCCTTCCGCCATCAGCCGCTGTTTCGTCATAAAGCGCGGGACATCCTGCTCGGCTACTTTCTCCCTTTCAATCAAATCAATAATTGCCTGTCTAACATTCTTGATATCTTTCCAATAGCCGTTTGGTTTTGTGTGAAAATCATCGAGTGAAAATTGGTTGGGGAAAAGATATTGTATAAACTCTAGAGGCGAATTGCGGTGATGTTTTAAAGCTGCACTAAAACGATGCTTGATGAGCATTTGCTGCGTCACTTTCTTCGGCACGTCTTCGAACTGAATCTTTTCTTGACGAAGCATGTCCATAAACTGTTCTCTTAAAAATTCGCGGTTCATTGCATAACCTTGAGGAATTTTTTTAAAATCCGTTTCTTTAAAACGGCCGGGGTATAGGGCGCTTATCAAGCGAAATGGGGAGTAACCGTATCGCTTTAAAGGATTGGAAAATCCCCATTCGACAAGCACATATCGATTTACTTTTTGAGGGATCTCCTCAATCTTGATTCCCTCTTTATCCAAATACCACTCCAAACGTTTACGTATATTTTCAACATTACGCCAATAATCAACCGGAACACGGTAGAAGTCGAATTCATTATATTCGTTAGGGTAAACAAACTCAATGAGCCGACGGGGAGATTTAAACCGATTCAAAACTCCCCAAAGTTTTTGTTCTCCAATAATCTTTTTATTTATCTTCGGAATTTGTTCCCTTGATAAACCAAGTTGTACTTCTAGCACATAGCGTACCAAGATGATGACATTTTCGTCCTTTTCCCATGTCCCTGCCGGAAGCGCCTTTCTCTTTCCAGCTAGCAATTCTTTGTACACACCTATAATCGGGAATTGCTCCAATTCGTAACAAGGAATTGTCCGATGTTCATTTGTATCCGTCACTTGAATCACCCCCTTTGATTATAGCATATATACAAACGTACGTTCTATATACTTTTAAAATTTTTTGTCTTATCATCCTAACAAAAGAAATACCGAGGAAACCAAATGTCCCTCGGTATGTTTTCTCGTATTAACGAAGCAATTGCAATACCCCTTGCGGTTGTTGGTTGGCTTGCCATGCCTCAACGTCTTTCGAACGTTGTGTAGACTACCTCTTCACCCTCAGCTTCACCTGTTAGGGGCTGGGCGCTTCGGTTCGGCATCGGCCTCCCCTACGGGCTTCATCACCATAGCACTCGCCGTAGGTGGTATGCCCTAGTCGTTGAACCTTCTCCACCCTTTCGGGACAGGAGCTTGGCTGCTGGTTGCCCAATCCTTTGACTTTTCAAGCCATCACGCTTGCCGTTTCCAGCTACGTTGTGGCGCCAAAGGCTCTCAGGGCTTCCCAGCAATTCACCCAGTCATCCTCTTAGCCGTTTCCAGCTAAGACGCCCGCCAAACCAACCTACCGAAGCAGCTGCAACACCGCCTGCGGCAGTTGGTTTGATTGAGCCAACATCGCTTGCGCTGCTTGCGCCAAGATGTTGTTTTTCGTGAATTCCATCATTTCTTTGGCCATCGTGCCACCCTCACTTTCGTGACGGGACAAGACTACCTCTTCACCCTCAGCTTCACCTGGTAGGGGCCGGGCGCTTCGGATGATGCAGGACGATGGAGGAATCCTGTTCATCCTATGGACTTCATCGCCATAGCAGTTGCCTTAGGCGGTATGTCCTAGTCGTTGAACCTTCTCCACCCTTTCGGGACAGGAGCTTGGCTGCTGGTTGCCCAATCCTTTGACTTTTCAAGCCATCACGCTTGCCGTTTCCAGCTACGTTGTGGCGTCAAAGGCTCTAAGGGGTTTCCAGCAATTCACCCGGTGATACTCCTAGCCGTTTCCAGCTAGGACGACTGTGCCTGTCGCTGCTTAGGCAGCTAAGGCATAATCTACGTCGCGGATACGAGACTCAGCGGCTGTTAAGTTTTCTGCAGCTGTACCTAAGTTATTGATTGTGTGCTCTAAACGGTTTTGATATGCACCAAGCTTAGAACGCTCAGCTGATACATTTTTGATTGCATCATCAATAACATCGATTGCAGCTGTAGCGTTAGCATTAGTAGAAACATCTAGAGCCTTAAACTGTCCAGTGCTTGTAGTTCCATCAGTAACATCAGTAGCTGTTGTATAAGTAGCTACTTTACCTGATGAAGCAGTTACAGTTGTTCCTGTAGCAGTTGCTACTTTTAACAAAGTAGACGTTGCACGCATATCACTAATATTTATCCCAATGCTTTGACCACCATTTGCACCAATTTGGAATGTTAACCCATCAGTTCCTGGAGTCGGGTTTGTTGTTCCAGCTGTTAAACCAATCGCTGATAAGTTACCAGAAGTTGCAGCATTTATTGTAATTGAATCAGTAGTGTTCTTAGCAGTGATTTCGATTTTGCCACTATTGTTAGTGACAGTTACACCTGAACCTAAGGCTGTCTGTAAATCATTAACTAAGTCAGTCATTGTCTTAGTTGAACCATCATAATTCTGGTTTAATGTAACAGTTTTAGTAGTGGTGCCAATACCTACAGTAAATACTAAGTTTGCACTGCTAAAGTTCGTACTTGACCCAAGAGTAACTGTACTTCCAGTTACCTTTGCAGCAGTAGCAGTAGATGAACCAGCTTTTGTTCCATCAAGTAATTTTTGAGTGTTAAACTCTGTAGTATTCCCAATACGGTTAATTTCCGATGTTAATTGGTTAATCTCTTTTTGAATTTCCCCACGATCAGTAGTAGTATTTGTATCGTTCGCAGCTTGCACCGCTAACTCACGCATACGTTGAAGGATAGAGTGAACTTCGTTTAAAGCCCCTTCTGCTGTCTGGAGGAGTGAGATTCCGTCCTGTGCATTGCGTGACGCTTGCTCCAACCCACGAATTTGTCCACGCATTTTTTCCGAAATCGCAAGACCTGCCGCATCGTCACCAGCGCGGTTAATGCGAAGACCGGAAGAAAGTTTTTCCATGTTTTTCGCTGCTGCGCTTTGACCGATCGTCAGTTGGCGATACGTATTCAACGCCGCAATGTTGTGGTTGATTCTCATGTTCTCTTCCTCCTTGAAATGATGTTTTCCACGTCCTTGTGGAACGGCGGGGCTAGGGCGAAAGTCGGCCGCCTTTCGCCGTATGCCGCGCTCATTGTTTATATCGGCGCGTTTTTTGGAAGTTTAATAGGGAAATTTAATTTTTTTCGATGGAGCGAAAAAAGCGCCGTTTGGGCGCTTCGGCGTTATGGATGTTTCCATTGTTTCAGCTTGGCGGTCAGTTCGGTGAGCGAGGCTTCGTGCGCTTCGGCGGCGGCACTGTTTTCCGCTTGGATGGCGAGGTACACTTCTTTGCGGTGAATGTCGATGTGCCTCGGTGCGTTGATGCCAAGCTTTACTTGATCGCCTTGGATGGCGAGGACGGTGATTTCGATGTCATCGCCGATTTGGATCGCTTCTTTGAGTTTGCGCGTTAAAACAAGCATGGTTCGCCCGCCTCCTTTACGTCGCCGCTTTTTCCGGGAAGAGGCGATGTTTCGTTTTGTACGCGGTGTTCGATAAGATCACTTGCTTGCCGATTCGTTTTCGGGCGTTGATGACCACGGGCGCCTGCAAGTTCGCGGTCGTGTTGTCGAACGGGTCAGCAACCGTCAAGATGACGTACACGGCGACGTCGCGTTCGCTTTCGATGTCAAGCTGTTCGACCATCGCTTCATCCAGTTCAAATTCGTACGCCGGAAAGTACGAAAACGGCTCGATCAACACAAACCCAAGCGCGGGGGTCTTGACCGACTGCAAGATGACAAACGGCGTGTCGGCGAGCGGCAAAAGGACGAACCGCTTCTCGTCCGCAAATCCGGGCAGGCCGTGGGGGAAGCGGATGATGTCTTCGTCCTTCACCGCCACCGTTCCGTGGTATTTCGTGTCGATGTTCAATGCTTGCTCCTCCTTATGTTCCTCAAATGACGACGTCAATGTGAAGCGACGGACGCTGGGCGAGGCGGATCGCCACCTCGCCCGGCGTGTAGCGAATGATCGGTGTATGCGTGCGGGCGCGGATGACCGGTTTGTGTGTCTCAAAGCGAATATCCACATCCGCCGGGGTATAGGATATGTGAACGCTGAACGGGGACGGCACCCAGCCGATGTTGAATTCGTACATCGGAGTTTCGCTGTTTTCTTTCGCCTGCTCGGCGATCGGGTTGCCGCCGTCCTCGATGCGCATGAGCTCGTCGCCTTGGCGAGAGACGCGGGCCAGCCCGTCAAGCCAATCGTTGTATCCTTGTTCAGCAAACTTTTCGATGCGGCGGAAGATATGTTCTAAGTTCATGTCTTCCCACGCTTTTGTCTGATCGATCGTTAGCTTGGACGGCGTCGTACGGATCGTGAGTCGGGCCGGAGATTGCTCGATTTCCAACTCGGCAGGCGGCTGTTGGATTTCTAGTTTCGCCGGAACGGTTTCGATGGCGATTTTCGCCATCGTTGACTGCAAGCGGATCTGCGGCAACTGCATCGTCATCTCCCCCTTATCCGCTTAGCGCAAAAAGTCGAGCAGCGTCGGCTGAATGATGCGGGCGCCGACGCCAAGGGCGGCACGGTGCACACTTTCCTGTGTTTTCAAATCGGTAATGACCCGTTCGATATCGGCGTCTTCATTGTCCGACAAAATTTGTCGGGCGATCACTTCCTGTTCATCGACACGCGCTTCCATCAGCTCAAGGCGGTTGCTTCGCGCGCCAAGCTCGGCACGCTCGGCCAAGACGTTGTCGATGTGCTTGTCAATATAGGATAAATAACCGTTCAGCTCTTGGCCGCTCTTGCCAGCTTCCAAGTCATTCACAAGCGCTTCTAAATCGCTGAACAGCCCTTGTCCTGGAGTCGCGCTGTACGTAAAGACGCGCGTCGGATTGACGTTGACCGGGAGCTGGATGCCTTTTAACAGCTCGATTTTCACTTGTTCTGTGTTCGTCGACACTTTGTTCACTGGGGCGTCCAAGTTGACCGGCGGTCGAAGGGTATCCGTGCCATTGAAAATGTATTTGCCCGCAATTTGTGTGTTGGCAATGGACACTAAATGGTTTTTTAGCTCATCGATCTCTTTCGCGATATGCTCACGCTGCGATTGCTCATACGTATCGTTGCTTGCCTGGACGACGAGCTCGCGAATGCGCTGGAGCACTTGCGTCGCTTCGTTAAGCGCCGAGTCGGACGCATCGATCCAGTTATGGGCTTCGGAGAAATTGCGTTTAAACTGTTCCACCTCAGTTAAGTTCGTCCGGTACGCCACCCCTTTGATGGCCACGACCGGGTCGTCAGACGGGCGGGCAATTTTTTTGCCGGTGGACAGCTGGTCTTGAATTTTGCCGAGCCGTTCATAGCTTTGGCTCAAGTTGCGCAGCATATTTTGCGTTAACATCGATTGCGTGACGCGCATCATCGCTCACCTACCTTCCGACAATTCCCATGCCGTTAATGATTTTATCGAGCATTTCATCAATCGTTGTAATCGTGCGCGCCGCCGCGTTGTAGGCGTGCTGAAACCGAATCATGTTCGTCATTTCTTCATCGAGCGACACCCCGCTGACGGACTGCTGCCTTTCCTCCACCGACTGGCGGAGCACTTCGGAGTTGTTGACGAGGCGGTTCGCCTGTTGGGTGTCGACCGCCAGCTGGCCGATCATGCTTTCGTAATACGCCTGCAGCGTGCCCGCTGTGATCGGATACGAGACCGACGGCGCCGGATTTTGCAGGTTGGCAAAATTGCTGTTTTTGACATTGGCGAGACGAAGGGCGTTTAAGCCGTTCCCCGGTTCGTTCGGCGCTGATGAAGCGGCGATATTGTTTAAATCATCAATATTGGATGACAATTGGATCGCTTTCGCTGCCCCGTCCACTTGCGTCAAATCGCTGAAAAACAGCCCTCCCGGGTTGCTCGGGCTGAGCGTATACCCTGTTTGGTGCACTTCGTTAAACCGTTTGGCGAACGAATACGCGAGCGTATCGAGCTTTTTCAACATATCGGGATAAATGCCTTTGACACCGCTTCCGTCATCATATCCGTAGGCCTCGATCAACCCTTTCAACTTGCCGGAGGCGACAAACGGGATGGAAGAGCCTCCAAGCGAAAGTCCGGTAAGCGGACCGGTCGGCATCTCCGGGGAGGAGCTGGCGCTCGGCGATACGGACAACGTCTGGTATCCTTGGTTGCCATTGACCAGCAGCTGACGCTGGCCGTTGCCATCAAAAATATATACATCATAAGACCCCTCCGCTATTTTCAGCGCATTGCCGCCGCTTGGCTTCGGCTCGACTTCGATTTTGACGAGCGCAGACAGTTCATCGAGCAGTCGGTCGCGCTCATCGTACAAATCGTTCGGCAAGTAGCCGTGCGGTTCGACTTCGGCGATTTGTTGGTTGATTTTATACAGCTGTTCCGCGATCGAGTTGATCGATTTGACGGTCACTTGAATTTCATTGGCGAGATCGTTTTGAATAGAGGTTAACGAATCGGCCAAATAATGAAACGTCTCGACCACCGCCAGTCCGCGCTGGCGCACGACCGAGCGGGCCCCTGTATTTTCTGGGTTTGCACTTAAATCCTGGAGCGCCTGCCAAAATTGATCCATGGTTTTGGATAAACCGCTGTCGGACGGTTCGTTCATAATGTCCTCCATTTTTTTTAACGCATCGGCTTGGGCTTGCCAATAGCCGAGCTTGTTGTTCTCGCCGCGGTATTGCCAGTCAAAAAAGCGGTCGCGCACCCGCTCAATCGAGCCCGCCTCGACCCCCGTCCCCATCTGTCCCGGAATTTGCGGGCGGTTGAGGGACGCCGGCGGGTACGGCTCGCTTTGGACAAAGTTGACGCGCTGACGGGAATAACCGGGCGTGTTGGCGTTAGCAATGTTATGGCCGGTCGTGTACAGCGCCATTTGCTGCACGGCCATGCCGCGCTTGGCGACTTCCAGCCCGTGAAATGTTGATCCCATCGTGCCCCTCCTTTTCATCTTCTAATGATTGTCCGCTGTTTTCTGCCTAGCGGCTCTGTTTCGTTTTGACGGCTGTTGGATGGATCGATCTCTCCTTATTTTCCGTCGGTGACTTGTGCTGCTATGCTTTGGAATCAAAGAGTGAACGGCTTCGTCCATGTCCATATTGTCTCGTTGATTGGTTTGGCGCGGTATAGTTCACGTTGGGCGGCTGCGGCATCAATTGGTCCAACATCAGCGTCACCCATTGCAGCGACTGGCGGATGAGCTGCCCATTCAGCTCGTTGACTGCCTGGAGTTCGTTGATCACGTCGAGCAACTCGCTAGCCAACTGTTCGGCTTTTTGCCGCTCCTCCTCGTCCATTTTCGGCAAGCAATCGGCCAATGTCAGCGGATGCCCGCCATCGGACCATGCGGCGACGAGTTGTGCCCGCTCGCGCTCGAGCTGCTGGATGGCGGCGATAGCAGTTTGTTCTTTTTGGATCAGCTGCATTAATCCGTCCATATCGCCTCGTTTTAATACGTCCGTTTTTTGATAGGCCAATTGAAGCAAATGCCGGTGCAGCGTCAAGTGCCGGTCAAGGAGCGCCATCAGCTGCAGCGCTGGCGCACGCTGTTCATCATCGGTTCGGCGATTTTCTACCCTTGTGTTCATTGGCCATCGCCCTTATAGAACTTGTATAGTTTCTCCGCAATGGCGCGGGCATCGATCTCATACGTTCTGTTGTCGATTTGTTCCTTCAACCGGCGCACTTTCTCTTCCCGCTCGGCGGCCCAAGTGGAGCGTTGCTGCAGCTCTTTTGCCTCCTCAGAAATTTCGACGCGATCCCGCCGCCCGGGTTGCCCTGTTTTTCCTTGTGGGATGCCCGAGTACTGACGGTAGGGATGAACGCCAATCAAAAACCGGTTATCGATTCTCACTGCGATTCCTCCTATCCGTTCCGCCCGTTGTTGCCTTACTACTATTATCGGTCAATCCGTTCATTTGTTTAGCGGCCATTTCGCTCTTTGTCGGTGTAATACGTGCGAAACACTTGTTTTTTCTTCTGTTCTTCTTCTTTTTTCGCCATTTCCAGCTGCCTTTGCAAATCTTTTGAACAGTCAGCGCACATTCTGCCTTCGCGGATCAGCTTGCCGCAACGGTCGCACGGATATCCTAAATTCGGCAGCTGCGCCAACGTTAAGCGGCCGCTTTTGATGAATTTGACCAGCAGCGTCTCAGGCACCCCTGTCGCATCGACAATTTGCTCCATCGTCGCCAACCGGTTTTCCCGGCGCCGCAAAAATTGGACCACGGTTTGAAATTGCCGTTCTTCTTCTTCATGACAAGACGGGCAAATATCGCGAAACGGCGAGCGGACAAACAGACGGCCGCAAACCGGGCAATTTTCTAAGTTCATCATTCTCCCCTCCCAATGTGCCCATTACGTATACAAATTGACGATCAACCCTTGAATTTCCCCCAACGTCTGCAGCAAATCAATCCTCGGCCGTTCTTGCTCGAGCACCGCGTTTGTGACGTCCAGCAGCTTTTGGTCGATCGTTTTGACGATATGATAGACGCGGGAACGGCCGCTCCAATGGAACCCATACTGCTCCGTCAGTTTCAAGCCATGGTTCACCGCTTCATCGAGCAATTGTCTGACGAGCTGTTTATACCGCCGTAAATCGTCAACCGTCCGCGACTTGGCCAGTTTTTTTCCTTGCTGTTCGATTTCATCCGCCAACTGCCTCAGCCGCTCGTTTCGCAGCTTTTCCTGCTCCTTGGCGGTCAGCTCGGCAAATGACACGGATGGCGAAAAAGAAGCCGCCGCTTTTTTGCCGATTGGAACCGATGGGGTGTTGGCAATTTTATTGATCTCCATCTTCTTCGCTCCTACCGCCTTGTTCATCAAGCTTCTGAATCCATTTTAAAACTTCCCCTATCACCGCGTAAAGCTGCGGCGGGACGCGCGGCACCGGATCGACCAGCTGTCTCAGCAACTCCCGGTCATGGGGCAGCGGAATGCCCGCCCGCTCCGCCTTGTCGGCCACCTCATCAGCGAGCTGCCGCGGCTGTCGGCCAAGATGTTGCTCATATGATTTGAAAGCAGGGGCGTAACGGTGTCTGTTCATATCGTCCACTCCCACTGGCTCGTTTCGTTTTCCGTCTTCACTCTGTCTGTCGCCGCCCGCTCCTCGTCTTGGGTGTCCATCGGTTGGAAAGTGAGGCGTTGCACCCGATAACCGATCTGTTCCAAATGGTCTTTGACTGTCGCCGCACATGACTGCAACACCGCCGCCAACCGCTCGTGTTCTGTTTCCACCGTCACGGACAGCTGCCGTTCGACCGACTGCAAGGAAATGCCGACTTTGCCTTGATTCGTGTCCAACAAAAAGTAGAGGCGGCAGTTTTGCCAATCAAGTTGGCCGCCACCGCTGCGAGCGTTGACGTGCACATGCACGGTCGCCATCTCACCATGAAGCGAGAGTGGCCACTGGTACAACATAGTTTGGGTGTGGCTGTCAACAGTAAATTTGTTGAGCAACTGTTGGCCGGTAAGATTCATGAGCAGCCGTTCCGCCTGCGCGGGAGCGGTTCCTTCCTCAACCCATGACAGCAGCAGCGATTTCAAATTCTCGACCGGCGGTAACCACTCTCCACTCAAGAGTGCACGGGCCGCTTCTTGCTCATGGAAAAAGCCAAGGCGACGCAGCGATTCAACGACGCCTCTCGCCGATAGTGCGTTGTCACGAGCCGCTTGGGACGCGTGTTTCAGTATGCGCGACAGCTGCTCGTGCGGCTTCGTGCCCTGCCGCTCGTCCGATTCGATGAAAAAGCGCATCACCTTTTGCTCGGACGGCTGAAAGCGGAGCGACTCCAACAACGCTTTCACTTCACGCACCGTCTTTGCGGCTTCGTCCATCTTTCCTTCCGCAAGGCCGTGTTTCGCCTCTGCCAACTTCGCCCCCGCCTCAAGCAACTTCGTTTCCGTTTTCATGTCAGTAAACAACAACCATTCCCCGTGCAACAGCATGCGGTCGAGTGAATGAATGAGCGACTCAACAAGCGGCGCGGCTCGCTCTGTCGACTGTTGGGCAGCGGCATGCGCAAATTGTTCGAGCTGACGGACCATATCACGCTGCCAAACACGAAAATCGTGCACGAGTTGCACCATTTTTTCCGTCACTACCGTCACGGCAAACGTCCGGGCCTCTGCCGTCGGAAGAACCAGCTCCGATGCAACCGCATACGCGCGCGAACCTTCCAATCGCTCCGTTTGTTCACGAACAGGCGCCGCTTTTGCTTCATGGGTTTCTTCCGGTTCCGTTTTCGTCAACAACGGCGCCAACAGGTCTCCGAGCGGCGGGCCGTGGAGCGCTTCATGCGCTAGGCGCAAATGCGTCTCGGTCACCTCGAGCTGTTTCGCCGTCAAAGCAGTGACCGTTTCTTGTTTTTGCTTGATCGAGCCGCCTTCCTTCTCCCAAAAGCGACGAACGGCTTCCTTTTCCTTTTCGGTCAGGCGAATGCCACGGGCCGACAGCCATGAATCGATTCCATCGTCCAACGAAGATGACACAAACCGCCCTATAGACGATAGGGGCACCGCTTGCGCCATCCAAGTTCCACCTTCTTGCTTCACAAGCCGCACCATAAACGAACGGTCGCTTGGGACGCCATCCACAAAGTGGACGCGTACATCCTGTTGGCCGATGGCGACCACGGCCTCTTGATCGTTGAACCTTTCTTTCATTACCGCCATCTGCACGCTCCCCGGCTGCAATGAAACAGCCGGTGCGGCGATCTCATTGGATCGTTGATCGTGATGGATACGCATCATCATTCTTCCTCGCTCTTTGTTCTCCTACTGTATTATATCGGCACGTAGGCTTCCAATGTTTACACTGTTACGCGCGAATGAGCGTCAACGCCCCCACCTCTGCCGCCCCCGCTCCAAGCAAAACAAGGGCCGCGTGGCGGACGGTGATGCCCGTCGTGTAAATGTCATCGATGAGAACGATTCGTTTTCCGTCAATCGGCGGATGTCCGGAGAGAAAAAACGGGTTGTCGGTCTCGAGCCGCTCGCGGCGCGATTTTTTCGATTGTTTTTCGGAATGCTTGCGAGAAAGCCAAGGGAAACACGGAAACGGAAGCAGGCGGGCGAGCGCTTCCGCTTGGTTGAAGCCGCGCTCATACAGCCGTTCGGGGCTCAGCGGGATTGGGACGATGTGCCAATCGCGGCCGAAATGTCGGCGAAACGCTTGGGAAAACGGACGGCGGAATGCCTCGACGATGACATAGTCGCCGCGGAATTTCCATAAGGCGACGACGTCTTTCATCCAGTCGTTGTATAGATACACAGATCGGTTTTTCACGAGCACCCTCCCCCATTGTTCATCATCCTGCCACCGGAGACAGTCGGCGCACAGCGATGGCTTGGCTTCCTCGAGCGGGCGGCCGCACATCTCGCAAAGGCGGCCGTCAATGAGTTTGAACGACCCGCGGCAGCGTGGGCAAAGGACGTCAAGGTCTTCGAGGAAAAGAAGCTGGCGCCAGCTCGCGATCGGGTTGTACGGAGAATGGCAAAGGAGGCAGTTCATCGATGCAGCAACCCCCTTTTCTTTGCTGTCTCATTCATGCGGACAATGTGGCGGCGCGCCCGCACCATCTCGTTCGTTTTCCCGTGATGGAAAAAGCGGACGTCGCCATCCGGAAACGCCGCGTGGCGGCCGACGCGGCCGGCGATTTGCACGAGAGCGCTTTCCGTAAAGATGCGGTCTTCGGCGCCAAAGACGGCGACATCGATGTTCGGCACCGTCACTCCCCGTTCAAGGATCGTCGTCGTCACCAACAGCGGCACGCGCCCATCGCGAAACGCCTGCACATGATCGGCGCGATCCGGGGCTTCGGCGTGGACGCCGACGATGCGGGGATTGACGCGCTGCAAGAGGCGGGTGACAGCTTCAAGCTCATCGATATGGGGAACGAACAAAAACGCCTGCTTTCTCTGTTCCAAACGATGGAGAACCCACGCAAGGACGTTTTCGGGCAAGCGGCCGCGCTCTAACCGCTTGCGCCAATTGCCGCACCATTCGAACACGGGGACGGGAAGCGGACGGCCGTGGTAGCGGGCGGGGATGACGACGGCGTTCCGTTTGCCACGCGCAATGTCACGTTGCCAAGCGCGGGAGGGAGTGGCGGTGAGATAGATGAGGCTTGATCGTTCTTTCCGCGCTTGACTGACGGCGTATTCAAGCATCGGTTCAACCGAATACGGGAAGGCGTCGACTTCATCGACGATCATAACGTCAAATGCGCGGTAGGCTCGCAGCAACTGGTGGGTGGTGGAGAGGACCAAAGAAGCGATCCGCCCGCGCTCATCGCTTCCGCCGTGCCAAACGGCGAGCGGAACGCGAGGAAACGCCTGGCGAAAGCGGGGAGCAAGCTCGCGGACAACATCGGTCCGCGGCGTAGCGAGGCAAACGCGTTCGCCGTTCTCAAGCGCCGCAGCGATAGCGGGAAAGAGAATCTCCGTCTTTCCCGCCCCGCATACCGCCCAAACGAGCAGCTCGCTTCGGTCAAGCACCGCCTGTCGGACAGCCTGCGCGGCCTCCGCTTGGGCGGCGGACAGTTCCCCGTCCCAAGCGAGCGGCGCTTCATAACGGCTGGAAGGAAGAGGCAAGGCCCCATGAACAAGGCGGGTGCAAGTGCTGATGCGCCCCATCACCAAGCACTTGCGGCAATACGTGCAATCCGATCCGCAGCGGGCGCACGGAAACGAGGCGAACAGACGACGATCGTCGTTTCCGCAACGGACGCAGCGCCAGCCGCGCGCTGTTTTGATGAGCCCGGGTTGTTCGTGAAGCAAACCGGTCTGGATGGCGGCGGCGATTTCTTCATCGGGAAACGGCAGCTGCTCCCGCGGGAGACGCTGACCGTTCAGCCAGGAAACGAGCGGCGAAGCAACAGAAGATGGGAGAATGTACAATGAGCATCACTCCTTTTGAAATTCAAGAAAAGCATGTTCCCGAGCTGGGAGCCAAAAAGAGCGGGTGGCGCAGTGATGCGGTAAAAACGCGCTCCCCCCAGGTTGAAAGGCTTTGAGCGCATCAATGAGCCAGTGTTATGGAGAAAGAGCAGAGCTGATGATGTTTTTCCCTAAAAGGCGGGTGGAAAACCGCTGTTCCCCTTGATCGATGAGTTGAATGTGTGAAAAGAAGGAACGACGCTACAAGGTTTTTCTAGTTGAGAAACGAAGCGAGAAAGCGGTTGTGCTAGCAAATCACCGCCCTTCTAACAAAATGATGAAAAGATGGGGAGGAAGCAAAAAACGGCAGCCTTCGATCGGCAAAGAAAGTGGAGGCAAAAAGGGCTTCCCAATGGAGTCAAGATGTGGTTTGACCCTCTTTTTCACGACATATCGACCTTCGAAGGAAAAGGATAAAGCGAAATCCGACAACATCAAAGATCCACAGAGAGTCATCGAGTCGATCGACAACGTGTTTCGACAACATTCCCAGGGAAATAGCGACACATTTTTCAGGAAAGGAAAACCGTTCGACAAGTTCGGCCAGCCCCACATCTCCGCCCGTTTCATAAAGTGGAGAGAGGAGAAGAAGACGATGCAGCTGACGAATTTGACATTCCCCACACCTAAAGGGAATAGGTTTTCTCGCTCTTATGTTTGTCACGGATGAATTCGTCAACTGCGGGCAGTTATGGAGAATACCGCCGAAGGAGAATGGCAAGCGCATTGAAGTTGGATGAGGAAATCGGTAAAAACATTATATGAAATAGCATCCACTATGAATAGCATCAACATGACCCAAAACTCATTCGGATCATTTCGTCCCATGAATGCCAAACGGGAAGACGGAAACATCTTGATCGACCATACAGCGGAAACGAGAATCCGCCGCCGTGCAAGGCGGAGCGCACCGTTCCGCCTTGCGCTTGGCTGCAGCGCCTCGAGACGGCGCTTTGCGGCCTCGGCTTAAGGCTGATACCACGTCAACCCGAGCGCGCCTTCGCCGACGTGCGTGGCGATGACGGGGCCAAAATAGCTGATAAGAAACTCAACGTGCGGATAGCGGGCGGACAGCTCATTGCGCCAGCGGTGCGCTTCATCGGGCTGGTTGGCGTGGATGATGGCGGCTTTGAGCGGCACACCCTTTTCCGCATCTTCGGCGAACAGCTCTTCGATGCGGTGGATCGCTTTTTTGCGCGTGCGGATTTTTTCAAACGGCACGATCACTTTGTTTTCAAAGCGAAGAAGCGGCTTGATTTGCAAGAGGCCGCCGATGAACGCCTGCGCCCCGGTCAGCCGTCCGCCCCGCTGCAGATGGGACAAGTCGTCGACCATAAAGTAGGCGCGCAGCGTTTGTTTCATTTCATCCAAGCGAGCGATGATATCCTCAGGAGACCTCCCCGCCTGCGCCATTTCCGCCGCTTCGATCGCATAAAACCCTTGTGCCATGCAGCTGATTTCCGAATCATAGGCGTAAACGCGCAGACCATCGACCATCGTTCCCGCCGTCACCGCGCCTTGATACGTGCCGCTGATGCCGCTTGAAAGGTGGATGCTGACGACCGCCTCGTATCCTTCCTCGCGAATGGCGGTGAACAAGTCAACAAACTCACCGACCGACGGTTGGGACGTCGTCGGCAACGTCGGATGCTGCTTGATTTTGGCAAAAAATTCATCGGCCGTCATATCAATCTCTTCGCGGTACGTCTCATTCCCGAAAATGACGCTGAGCGGAATCAGGCGAATGCCCAACCTCTCGCGCACCTCTTTCGGCAAGTAGGCCGTGCTGTCGGTGACAATTGCCGTTTTCACGAACGCCATTCCTTCCTGATTTCAAATTTTCTTCCATTATACCAAAAAGACAAACCGCCCACCACTACGAATCCAAATGGAGGATAGCGCACCGCAAGGACCTAAACAAAGCCGCTTGCCGCCAACTACAAAACAGCTTGTCCTCACCACGGACACACCAACAACGAAGCATCGCTGCCTCGATCCCCTCAACACCAGCCGCCAGACGCCCATCCAATCCGCCGACAATAGGCGGAAACGAAGGGGCATTGCCATTAGCGCACTTCCACCCAGCCGTTTTTGATCGCGACCACAACGGCTTGCGTCCGGTCATTGACGTTTAACTTTTGCAAGATGCTGCTGACGTGGTTTTTCACTGTTTTTTCGCTAATGTACAGCGCTTCGCCGATGGCGCGGTTGCTTTTGCCGTCGGCCAACAGCTGCAGCACTTCGCACTCGCGCCGCGTCAGCAAATGAAGCGGGCGGCGCACCTCCTGCTTAACCACTGCGCCGCCTTTTTCCGTCGTCAATCGGCGGTATTCGCGAATCAAGTTGTGCGTCACTTTCGGATGCAAATACGATCCGCCTTCCGCGACGATTCTCACCGCCTCAATGAGTGTATCGGCGTCCATCTCCTTCAACAAATACCCGGTCGCTCCCGTCTGCAAGGCGCGCATGACATAGTTTTCATCGTCATGAATCGACAGCACGACGACTTTCGTATCAGGGTAAGCTTCAATCAGCTGTTTCGTCGCCTCAACGCCGTTGATGTCCGGCATGTTAATGTCCATCAGCACCAAATCGGGTCGGTATGTTTCGACGATTGAAAGCGCTTCACTTCCGTCGCTTCCTTCCGCCACGACTTCACAATCGCCCTCAAATTCCAAAATGCGCTTGATGCCCTCGCGAAACAGCTGGTGATCGTCGATAATCGCGATGCGTGTTTTCATCGTTTCCTTTCCTCCTTGTTCGTTTTGTCAGTCGAACGGTCGAGCGGAACGCGAATGAACACGGTCGTTCCGCTGCCAATCTTTGAGCGGATGTCGAGCGTGCCGCCGAGCAGCTCCACCCGCTCCCGCATTCCAATCAAGCCGAACGCATTTTCTTTTTTGACCGATGGATCAAATCCCTTGCCATCGTCTTTGACACTGACAAGCAGATGGTGGCACGTCACTTCCATTTTGACGTCGATATGGCGCGCTTCGGCATGCTTCAAGGCGTTTTGCACCGATTCTTGGACAAGCCGAAACACGGCCGCCTCCATCCGCGACGGCAGCCGAATTTCTTCGCCGATATGTACAAAGGAAATGTGGACTCCCTTGTTATATTCTTCGGTCGTTTGCAAGTATTTTTTTAGCGTCGGCACCAGTCCTAAATCATCAAGCGCCATCGGCCGCAAATCGTAAATGATGCGGCGCACTTCGGACAAAACCGAACGCACCATTTTGCGAAAATCACGAATCTCGGCGATCGCCGCCTCTGTCCCTCGCTCTTTGATCACCTTTTCGACCAAATCAGACCGAAGAAGGACGTGAGCGAGCAGCTGCGCCGGGCCGTCATGGATTTCCCGCGACAGCCGCCGCCGCTCTTCTTCCTGGGCTTCGATGATTTTCAGCCCAAATTCCTGCTTTTGCTTCGCTCCTTCAATAAGCTCGCCGACCTGGCGGAAATCGCTGTTTAAGTAGTGGAGCACGACCGTAATTTGTCCAACTAAATAATCGGCGCGTTCGATAATTTGCGCAAGGCTCGCCAATCTCCGCTCGAGCTCGTCGCGGCGCAGCCGCAGCTGTTTCTCCCGCTCGCGCACCATCGTCAGCTTTATATGCAGCTCGTGCGCCGCTTCATACGCCTCGCGAATATCTTGCTCCGAGTGGGTGGAAAAGTTTTGGCTCACTTCCGACAGGCGGCGGCGCGCCTGACGCGCCTTCATTTCCAGCTGATCCGCTTCTTCGATCGCCTGCACGGTCAGCCGCTTCACCTCCTCGAGTTCGCGAAGCAAATGGTCGTGCTCTTGACGCGACTGCTCCCCGATGCGGAAAATTTCGTCTTTGCTATGTTGAACGGTGTCGATCATTTTTTCGACAATCCGATCTAACTGCTTTACGTCCCACTGTTTTGCCTTAGCCATTTGCCAACCTCCAACAGCGCTGCCAAGCGGTGCGCATGGGCGCCAGCAAAATTTGTTTGAAGGAAAAAAGTTGTCGATTTATAATAATAAAGGCTCTTCACCACAACATGTACTTGACAAGCAATGCGGTTTCCTGCGTAAGGATAGGCAAAAAGTGCTGATTTTCCCTCACAAGCGTAAATAGGGTATGTTCAGAAAAAATCAAGTACAACTTTTGGTGAAGAGCCATAATAAAAGCATGCTCTATCTATTGCTCTTTTATTTTCAGTTTACCATAATTAGAGTAGAGCGCTAGCCATTCATGCAAAAAAATGAACAAATAAACCGTTTGCACGATGTTGATCGTTGAGGTGTTTCGTTTTGTTGCAAAAATATTACACGGTTAAAGGATACGGTGAACACGAAATCGTAATTGAAAAATCACGGTTTATCTGCTATGTCAACCGCACGGAAACGGAAGAAGAGGCCGTCGCCTTTATTCAACAAATCAAGAAGAAGCATTGGGACGCCACCCACAACTGCTCCGCCTATTTGATCGGCGAGCATGACCAAATCCAAAAAGCGAACGATGACGGCGAGCCGAGCGGCACCGCAGGGGTACCCATGCTTGAGGTGCTGAAGAAAAAAGGGGTGAAAGACACCGTCGCCGTTGTCACCCGCTACTTCGGCGGCATCAAGCTCGGCGCGGGCGGGTTGGTGCGCGCTTACAGCCGCGCCGTCTCCGAGGGGCTGAACGCCGCCGGCATCGTCGAGCGTCGGCTCATGCGCGTCATGCATGTTACGATCGACTACCCGTGGCTTGGGAAGGTGGAAAATGAGCTGCGCTCTTCCGTATATACTATTAAAAATATCCAATATGCCGACCGCGTCACGTTTGATGTTCTCGTTCCCGAGGACGGCCAGCCTTCGTTCGGCGAGTGGATGACCGAACTGACAAACGGAAGGGCGGACATTCAGGCGGGAGCGATGGAGTATGCCGAACGGTTGCTTCCGTCTTCCTAAAACGACACCGTAAAGGAAAGAAGGGTTAAACGATGAATCATACAAGAAAAACGGTGAAAAAGCGAAAGAAAAAAAAGCGGCTCCGCCGATTATTTTTGCTCGTGTTTCTTCTTTTGCTCGGGGGTGTCGGCGCCTTTGGCTACAATATTTACTCCGAGACGAAACAGGCGTCAAGCAAAATTTATCAAGCGCTTGATCCATCAAGCAAGCCTGCAAAAAATATTGAAATGCGCAAAGATCCGTTTACCGTGCTGTTAGTCGGAGTGGAAAACCAGTACCACGACGAGGAGGGGCGGTCTGATGTCGTCATGCTTTTGACCGTCAATCCGAAGACGAACAAAGTGTATTTGTTGAGCATTCCGCGCGACACGCGCGTTTACATCCCGAGCGAAGGGCGGAAAGACAAAATCACCCATTCCTACAGCTACGGCGGCATTCAATCGACGATTGCAGCCGTCAATGAGCTGATCGATGTACCGATTGACTATTACGTGACAACCGATTTTGACGGGTTCCAGAAAATTGTCGATTCCTTAGGCGGCGTCACGGTGGATGTTCCGTTCACATTCAAAGCCCAACTGACCGGCTCCCTCAAATGGCATACGTTCTATAAAGGCAAACAAGAGTTGAACGGCAATGAAGCGCTCGCCTATGTGCGCATGAGAAAATCGGACCCTCGCGGCGATCTTGGGCGGAATGAACGGCAGAAACAAGTCATCCGTGCCATTATTGACAAAAGCACATCTATTGCTTCGCTGCCGAAGCTCGATGATGTTATCGCCAATTTGGGAGATCACGTACGCACAAACATTCCCCCGTCCGAGCTGTTGTCATTCGTCTATGTCTATCAAAAGATGAAAAATGCGGACGTACAAAATCTGCATCTAGAAGGATACGATGAAACGATCAACGGCGTATACTATTACATTCCGGATGAGCAATCGGTCAGCTCAATCAATGAAACGCTGCGGCAAGCGCTCGAGACGTCCAACGCCTCCCTCACGCGCAGCGATTCACCATCCACACAAAGCCAAAATTAACGATCACAAAGAAGGTGCTCCCAAAAGCAATGGGGCGCCTTTTTCCATTTACAGCGTATATCATGCCGCAATGATGATGAAAGAACACAACTTTTCATATCCTCTGCTTTTTTTCTCTCTTTTTCAACAAAACTTTTCATTTTTTCTCATAATAGGACTGAATTCGGGTTGGATAAAACGGCAAAATTCGCTATGATAGTATAGAAAACGCAAACTTGAGAAAAAAGGGGGGATCGAATCCTTGAAAAAAACGCTTCTTTCCGTCTTGTTGGCGACTTGCCCGCTGTGGCCGTCGGCCGCCTTGGCCGCCGATGGAAGTCCGTCCTCATCCTCACCGACACTCATGGTCGCTGAGCATAACGCTTTGCTGAGGAGAGGAGCGACGGATTCCTATCAAATCGTCGAATCCATTTCCGCTGGCCAACAAGTAAAGGTCATCGACAAGTTCCAAAACGCTGCTGGCGAAACGTGGTATCGCATCGAATATAAGGGCATCACGGGCTGGGCGCGGGCAGACGACTTTTCTGAAGCGCATGTCTCTTCCGCCTTCCCTAACGTGATGTTCGCCAAGCAAGACTCGTTGCTGAGAAGAGGGGCAACCGATTCATATCGGTCCGTTGGTTCGATTCCCGCTGGCCAACAAGTGAAAGTCATAGACGAGTTTCAAAATGCCTATGGTGAAACGTGGTACCGCATCGAGTACGGAGGCGTCACCGGCTGGACGCGTGCGGACAGCTTTTCTAACCAACCGCCTTCCATGCTCGTCGGAAAGCGTGCGGTCATCGCCGCCAACGACATCGCGATGCGCAAGGGGGCATCCCCTTACTATCCGGTCGTCAAAACACTGTCTAACGGCGATGTCGTCTCCATCATTGCCGAGTTCACCAATTCGCTCGGGGAACAGTATGTGCGTGTGGAGTGGGCGGGAGTCAAAGGATGGGTGAAAACGGAACAGATCTACATACCCAAACAGCTTCCGACACTTTTGCCGACATTCATGAACGTTGTGCAGTCCTCCCCGGTTCGCCGCGGGGCGAGCGTCCATTACCGCGCCGTCGCCACAGTGTCACGCGGTCAATCTGTCAAAGTGATCGATTTGTTCGTCACGAATGGTCAGGAACTTTGGTACCGCGTTGATCTCGGACATGTCCGGGGATGGGTGTCGGAAAAAGTGTTGACGATGTCATCAACCATTTCGGTTCCAAGCGGTGTCTCGGATACGTCCAGCATCTCAGGCCAGCCGCTGACGGTCAGCGTTTCGGTCGCCAATGTGCGGCAAGCTCCATCTTTAAAAGCAAAAGTCGTCACCCAACTGAAAAAAGGAACCAAACTGAACAGCCTGTCAAGCGCCAAAGATGCGTCGGGAGCGCTTTGGTACAAAGTGTCCCTCAATGGAAAAACGCTCGGCTGGGTGCACGGGACGGTCGTAACCAAATCCTACCTTTCCCCACCAGCCAGCCAGGGGATGCAAAAGCAGGTGACAACCGCTAATGCGGCGCTGTTTGCCGAACCTTCGTTGAGCGCCGCCGTCATCGAGCGGATTGCGAAAAACCGAACGGTCACGGTTTTGAAGACGACAGAAGCATCTCCGTTCGACTGGGTGCAAGTCACCTCTGCATCGGGGAAAACGGGATGGATGCCGGTGTTTGAAGTAAAAGCCCCATCCTACGTATACGTCAAACAGGCGGGCACTCCGCTGCGCCGAGGTGCCTCTTCGAACTATCAATCGTTGAAGGCGTTGGCAGCGAATGAGCGGCTTGCTGTCCTTTACGAATATCATGGATGGCTGAATGTCGAAACATCCAATGGCGTCCGCGGATGGGTGGAGGAATCAAGCACCTCTACCGTCGCCTTAAATAGTCTCGTTGAACCGACGTTTTCGACCATCAACGAAGATGCCTATTTGACGTGGAAAAAAACTTCTAATTTCCGCGTCTCCTATTCGTTGTTGCCGGGCAATCGTCTGAAAATCACCGGCTCGTTTTCCTACGCTGAAGTCCCGTCGACCGACATTCCAGGCATACAAACGGTGGAGTGGAACGGCAGCAGCCTGCTCATCACCTTTGAACCGGGGTACACGTTCACCCTTCGCCATTACAGCGACCGATTGGCGCTGAAAATTCTCGAGACCGGACTCAAGGGCAAAAAAATCATCATTGACGCAGGGCATGGGGCGCACGACACCGGGGCGATCGGCCCTGGCGGCACGCGGGAAAAAGATATTACTCTCGACACCGCCTTATTGCTAAAAGAAGAATTGGAGCGGGCCGGAGCGATCGTGAAATTGACGCGAAGCACCGACATCTTTTTGGAGCTGTCTGAACGGACATGGATCGCCAACAGTTCCGACTACGACGCCTTTATCAGCATTCACGCCGACTCGTACTCGCGGACATCTCGCGGAACGACAACGTACTACAACGTATCGAGCAACTTCAATGGGCCAAAAAGCGAGCAGTTGGCCGCCATCGTGCAAAAACATCTTGTCCAACAGCTCGGAACATATGACCGCGGCCATAAAACGCAAGACTTTTACGTCAACCGAAAAAACGAGCTGCCGAGCATTCTCGTTGAGCTCGCCTTCCTCTCCAA
Source organism: Geobacillus sp. FJAT-46040 (assembly GCF_002335725.1). Taxonomy (NCBI): domain Bacteria; kingdom Bacillati; phylum Bacillota; class Bacilli; order Caryophanales; family Anoxybacillaceae; genus Geobacillus; species Geobacillus sp. FJAT-46040. The sequence continues at coordinate 3,223,098 of NZ_NISS01000001.1, read as the reverse complement.
TCCAAATGAAGAGGCGCTGCTCAAAACGAAAGCGTTCCGCCAAAAAGCGGCCGTCGGCATTCGCGAAGGACTGGAAGAGTATTTCAGCCAATTCTAGTTTGTTCGCGTTCGGAGAATAATAGCATGAGAAGGCCGGTAATGCAACGGATTGCAAAGCTTTACGACGGAGTTCGTCAAACTGAGAAACATGGCAGCATCGCGTTTTCATTCCTTGCGATTCCTCATGAACCGAGCGAATCCGTTGTTTTTCACCGGCCTTTTAGGAAAGCTATTATTCTCCTTTCTTTCCATATCCAAAAACGGGGGAGATGAACATGATGAAACGAAAAGCCAAATGGGCCGTTGCTGCCAGCCTGGCGGTCGGAATGACGGCAGGCGCCCTCTTGTTTACGCCATCGGCGATGAAAGCATCGGAAAAGTTCCATGAGCAATTTTTGCTCTCCACCCGGGCATGAAAATCCCCCTTTTCTTCCCATAATGAAGAATAGGCGCAAACAGTTCAACAGGACGTTATGCTTAATGGTGGCTTAGACCCTGTACGGAAAAGTGTTTGAATCCACTGGGTGCACCACCCATTGTCCGCCCTTTCCTGTGATAGAGGAAAGGTGACGACGAACGGAAAACTGCCGCATTTCTCCCGTGGATTCGCTGTTTGCGCACTCGATCATCGAAAAGGAGGATTTTCATCATGGATGTCATCTATCCTCGCTGCGCAGGATTGGATGTTCATGCCGAAACCATCGTCGCCTGCGCGCTATGGGAAGAAGATGGACACATTCAAAAGGACATTCAAACCTTCTCCACGTTCTCGAAAGGACTTGGCGACCTGCTCGAGTGGCTCGAAGAACATGGGGTCACCCATGTCGCCATGGAATCCACCGGCGTGTATTGGAAACCGGTCTTTGCCTTCCTCGAGGGCTATGTCGACTTGACACTGGCCAATCCGCAGCGGATCAAAAATGTCCCGGGAAGAAAAACCGATGTCTCTGACGCCGAGTGGATCGCCAAGCTGCTCCGCCATGGACTCGTTGAAAAAAGTTTCGTCCCCCCAGCGGATATTCGCGAATTGCGGGATTTTACCCGCCTCCGCAAAAAGTGGGTCGGACAGCTGACTTCGGAGAAAAACCGGATTCAAAAAGTGCTCGAGTCTTCCAATGTCAAACTCGGCTCGGTCCTCTCCGATCTCTTCGGCGTTTCCGGAAAAGACATCCTCGCCCGGCTGCTTGAGAAGGGATACGTGGACAAGGACGAGTTGGATCAATGCCTGCGCGGAAGGCTCAAAAAGAAAAAGCAAGCGGTGTACGATTCGCTGCTCGGCACCTTGACCGAACACGAGCTCCGTCTCCTTCGCCTCTTGTGGAAACACGTTGAGGAATTGGAGCGGCTCATCGAAGAAGTCGACCAACACATCGACCGCCTGCTCGAGCCGTATCGCGAGGAAGTGAACCTGTTGATGACCATGCCCGGAGTGAAAAAACAAACCGCCGCCGTCATCATAGCCGAGATGGGAACCGACATGAGCGTCTTTGAAACGCCGGAACGGGCGGCTTCATGGACTGGATTGTCCCCCGGCAACCATGAAAGCGCCGGAAAGCGAAAGAGCACGCGCACGACAAAAGGCAATCCCCATCTCCGATCGGCGTTATGCGAGGCGGCATGGTCAGCAGCTCGATCCAAGACGCATCCCTTGTCCCGAAAGTTTTGGTCGTTGGCGGCCCGGTGCGGGAAGAAAAAAGCCCTCATCGCCACAGCTCGGCGGATGTTGGTGATCATCTTTTGCATGATCTCCCGCAAAGAGCCGTTCCGCCAACCACAACTTATTTAGTCTAGCCAAAAGGCAGACAGGTTATACGAGATGCCTAAAATCGGGCACCTCTGCTTTCCTATTGCCTTTTTTGGCCATTTTCAGTATACCCTCACGGATCAGGAGCGTATACCGCACTCACCAAGTGGTGGGGATTTTCACGGAAAAAGTCGTGTTAGCGAGCGTCGACTGGGTGACTTCCCAGCTCAACCCGATGAAAAACGACATTGCCAACCTGAAAGCACAACTGGCCGCCCAGCAACAACAAATTCAACAACTTCAACAACAACTTGCCAGCAAACCCGCTTCGCCTTCTTTGCCTTCTGTCGTCTATGTAGTGAAAAACAATGCGGCCGTCCGCAGCGGAGCGTCAACGAGCTACCACGTCATCACTTATAAACAGGCAGGGGCTTCACTGCAAGTGGTCGGGGCGCACCTTACTTCCCAAGGATTGTGGTACAACATCATCCTCTCCTCATCGTTGAAAGGTTGGATTTATTCCGGCGATGTCTCGACATCCGCCGTCAGCAGCGACAGCACCAAGCACGTCATCGCCACGGCCGCGGTCAATATTCGAAAAGGAGCGACGACTTCTTATCCGATTATTGCGACCGTTCCAAAAGGGACAGAGATGGTCTATATTCAGCCGTTTACCAACAGCAAAGGGGAGAAATGGTACAACGTGCAACTGTCTGATGGGCGTCGGGGTTGGATGGCCGCTGAATTTGGTGAGGTGAAGTAGACGGTGAAAAAATTGGCGTGGTTGGCCGTCGGCCTGTTTTTGCTCATCGTCTCTCCTTCCGCGTCGAACGCCGCTGGGGTGAAAACGTACAACAATCCCGTGCAAGTCCTTTTATATAAAGGGACATCGGTGACAGTCGCCGTCGAAGGAAACTATCAAATCGTCAATAAAGAGACGTTGACGATCACCCCGCTGCCAAGCAGGACAAATCTGACATTTCGGTCTTCCTCTTCGAAAGTGTTTGTCACGTACAATGGAAAGACGGATTTTTCAAGCACCGGATTTACCATTCAAGAAACGATCGGCGCTGCGCCGTTGTCGCTTGTGAAAGTGAATCAAACCCGTTATCGCGGCAGCGTCGACATTCGCCGGCAAAGCAACGGCTTGTATGCTGTCAATATTTTAGATATGGAAGATTATTTAAAAGGAGTCGTGCCGAGCGAGATGCCCGCCTCTTGGCCGCTCGAAGCGCTGAAGGCGCAAGCCATTGCGGCCCGAAACTATGCCTATAAACATAAAACAAGTTTGACGACCAATCCAAACACACAGACGTATAAAGGATATGATGGAGAATCTCCACGATCGAACGCGGCAGTGGATGCAACAAGAGGATTGTATCTGAAATATAATGGCAGTATCATTGAAACGTATTACCACTCGACAAGCGGCGGCAGAACCGCCAATGTAAGCGACGTCTGGAACTCGTCGCAAACCGCCTACCCATATTTGGCGAGCGTCGATGACCCGTATGAATCATCGCCGTACAGCCGATGGTCATTCACCTTCTCCCCAGCTGTGCTGCTGCGTTCGTTCGGGTTCACCGATCCATCGGTTGTTTTATACGACGTCTCGATCGCCAAAACCGGCGCGAACGGAGAAGTGGGTGCCGTCACGATTGAAACCTCGGCAGGCGAAAAAACGGTGAAAGGCAATGAGACGACCATCCGCAAACTGTTCCCGCTAGACGGCAATCAATTTTACGGCATCTTGCCGTCCAACTGGTTTGACATTCAAGTGCAAAAAAGCGGTCCATCCGTGTCGATTCAAACGGCCAGCGGCAACATCGCCGCCTCTTCCTTGTCATCTTACTCCGTCCAAACAGGGAGCGGAACCGTTTCGCTCGCCGGCGTCGAAGGAATCAAGGTACAAACAACGGATGGCATCGTGCCGCTTTCCGCCTCGCCGTCAGGGGTTAGCTCGATCACTGTCACGGGAAAAGGATGGGGGCACCGGATCGGCATGAGCCAATACGGAGCAAAAGCATTTGCCGAGCGTGGATGGACGGCGGAGCGAATTTTAGAGCATTACTTCCGCGGGGCGGAAGTCTCGTTCGAGTGAAAGCATGACGATTGTGAAGGAAAACATCACTCGCATTCCAACACTCCCGACGCGGTCGGAAAATATCTTTCCAAATGGAAACATAGCCGCTTTTCACATAAAGGAAAGGGCATCCTGCTTATGAGCGGGACACCCTTTTCTTTTTTATTGTTCCGTCGGCCAAACGGATTCGCGTTTTGTTTCATCGCCAAGGGCGTGAAGCAAATCGTCGACAATGCGAATCCATGAGTATTGCTCCACCGCCAACTTGCGCCCATTTTCCGCCATCTTTTCGTATTCCTCGCTCGGAAGGCAAAGCAACTCGAGAACCGCTGCAGCGATCTGTTCAGGATTTTCTGGAGGAGCGATTTTTCCGCAATGGTATGTTTCTAAAATCTCGGCGCTCTCCCCTTCGCCGCAATACAGCACCGGGGTTCCGGTGGCGATCGCCGGGAAAATTTTCGACGGCCTTGCCCCTTTAAACAAATCGATGTTGCGCAGCGAAACGATGCTGTAATCGGTGATGGAGAAAATCTCCGGCATCTTCTCAACCGGAACGGATCCGTAAAACGTCACATTGTCAAGGCCGAGCTCTTCTTTTAACGCCATCAGCTTTTCTCGCTCTTGGCCGTCGCCGACAAACAGGAAATGCGCCCGTTCATCTTTTGCTTTGACGATGGCCGCCGCCCGCAGCACCGAATCGAGCCCTTGGGCGTATCCCATCGTTCCGGCGTACGTAAACACCACTTTTCCTTCGAGCCCTAATTCCGCAAGCAGCTTCTTGTTTTTCGGCAGCGGGCGAAACACATCCGTGTTGACGCCGTTCGGCAATAAAAAGACATCCTCGGGCGCCTTCCCTTGCTCAATCATATAATCGCGAATGCCTTCCGTCGCGGCGGCGATTTTCCAAGCCTTCCGGTATAAAAACAGCTCGAGCCATCTCGCCATTCGGATGAACAGCCGATTTTTCAAAATGCCGAGCTCAACGGCCGATTCCGGCCAAATGTCGGCGACGTTGAAAACAAACTTCGCCCGTTTCAACTTCGCGCCCACGTACCCGGTGATCCCTAAAAACAACGGCGGGGAATTGCAAATGATCACATCCGTCGGCTTCGCTTTCACAAGCAGCGAATAAAACGAGCTGAACGTAAACGAAAAATACGAAGCGAGCCGTTTCCAAAAGCTCCCCTTTGGCGACGGATAAATCCATGTCCGATGAACGGGAATGCCGTCCCATTGTTCGAACAAATAAAACAGGCCGCGGTATGGCTTGGGGATGACGCCGTGCGGGTGATGCGGGAACGCCGTGAGCACTTCCACTTGATGCCCCCGTTTGATCAGCTCCTTGCTCACCTCATACACACGAATTTGCGGTGCACCTGTTTCCGGCGGGAAGTGTTGGCATAGGTAAATGATCCTCATGGCCCGCTCCACACCACTTTCCCAAAAAATCGCAAACGAACGTTCCATTTCGAGCGCCAAGAGGCGAGCGCAAACGAGGCGTGGAAAAGGGGAAACGCCCCCCTGGCATCGTCCCGCTGTCCTTGGATGTATAATCGTTGCCGCGAACCGACGGTCATCATGAGCTTGCCAACGGAAAGCCGCCGGCTTCGCGACTTAGCCTCCGCTTTCGGCAACAAACGAGCACCAACCGCAGCGGCTGATATGACGGCTTTGTTCCTCATCGACTCCCTCCACCGCCTTTCAACGTTTGCTCATACAATCGGATCATGCGCATCGCATTTTCCGTCCAATCGTAATGTTCATGGACATGGTTGACGCCGTTTTCCCCCATTCGTTGCCGCAGCCTCTCATCAAGCAGCAGCCGTTCGAACGCCTCCGCCAGCTTTTCCGGACTGTTTTTCGGCACGATCAACCCCGTTGTTCCCTCACGGACGACTTCCGGCAGCCCGCCGACGTTGGAGACGACAACGGGAACGCCGCACGCCATCGCCTCGACGGCGGCAACGCCAAAACTTTCGCTGTCTTCAGTCGAAGGCACGGCGAAAATATCCATTTGATTGATATACAGCGGCACTTGTTCGTTCGGAACTTTGCCGGCAAACGTCGTCACGGATTGGATGCCGAGGCGGGCGCACAGCTCCTCGTATTCACTCCGCTGCGGCCCGTCGCCGACGATCAACAGCTCCGTTCGCGGATGCCGCTCGTGCACAATGGCAAACGCCCGAATCAAATCGGCGATCCCGTACTTGTCGGAAAGAGCTTTCACCGTGCCGATCGTCACGGTCCGTTTCGGCTGTTTCGGCAACGGTTTGAAGCGGGCGACATCAACACCAAACGGCGTCACTTCGATCGGTTTGTCCGTATACTTTCCGGTTTCTTTCGCCATCACACGGCTTGTCGAACAAATGACATCCGCACGCTGGAATGTATATTCAAGCATCCGTCGGTTCCAACGATTGGCATTCGGAAACTGATACACGTCGCGCCCCCAGACGGAGACGTAAAACGGATGATACCCCGCAAGCGCCCCGATCAACCCATAGCTGGAGGCATAATGGGCGTGCAAAATATCTGGTCGAAACGAAGCGAGCAGCCGCTTTAATGAAAAGACAGTGGAAAAATACGACAACTTCCCCGGCAGCCATTTCGGCAGCACGACTGTCTCGACTTCTTTCGCTTGCTCCGGCCCGTAATGGTCTTTAAACGTCACGACTTTCACATCAATGCCTTGCGTTTGGTAAAAGCGGGCCCACTTATGCGTATGGATCGATTTGCTTGGAGCCAATAAGGCGACTTTCATCGGAGGCCCCCCACCAACGTTTCTTTCACCTTTTCCACTCTCGCTTCCCACGAATGTTTCGCCATAAACGTCTGCTCAATGCGCAAGCGGCACTCCTCGAGCATGTCCGCCATCTTGGCGATCGCTTCTGCCATCGACGACGGGTTGTCGTCGCAAATGACGCCGTACCCATCCGCTTCAATCAACCGCTTTTGCGCTGAGCAAGCGGTGGCGACAATCGGCAGGCCGCTCGACAGATAGTCAACCAGCTTGACGGGAACGGAAAAATCATTGTACTCGCTCCGCCGCCGCGGGATGAAGGCGAAATCCATCTCCGCATACAAACGGTCGAGCGCTTCGCCGCTGACGTGCTCGACGCGCACTTGCAAGGCGGCAAGCTCTTCTTTCACCGCAAGCGGCTGCCGCTCGTACTCGTCTTTTCGGCAGACGACGGTGAGCGAAACAAGCGGCTTGCGGCGGTTTGCCAAGCGAATCGCCTCGAGCAGGAGCAAAAGCCCATAGTCGGCATTGTTGATGCCGCCAACATAAATGGCATTCAGCGGCTGTTTCGCCGTCCCGAACCGCTGAAACGGCTTTTGCTTCCCACCCGGCGGCAAATCGACCATCGGGCGGCGGATCGCGACATATGTTCCCATTTCGAGGCTCGGCAAAAAGATGACATCGCAGTACCGCTCGTAAAACCGTTCTTCCCAACGGTACATCATTTGCATGGCTGCTTTTTTCCAACCACGGAGCGGATACAAATCAGGAAACTTCCAATAGACGTCGCGGTAAAAGACGCCGATCGGAACGTTGCGGGCTTTCAAGTAGCGGAGAACGTCCCGGTCGACGAACGGACGTTGCGGCCGGTGTCCTGGGTCAGTGAGCCAAAGCGGAATCGTCTGGTTTTCCATATAGCAAAACCAGACATCATCGAGCTTGCCTTGGCTGCGGAGCTCTTGAAATTGCTTCTCCCGCTCGGCTGACGTGCCGGCGATCAGAAGAACGTCCACTCCCTCTTTCGCTCCCCAACGCAAAAACGCCTGATGCATTTCATACGGCCGCAGCTTTGACCCGCTGTTTCGTTCCGCGGCGAGTGAAAACGGGTAATAAATCAATACGGTTTTCATCATTCATCCCTCATCAGTGATTCGCCTTTTCGTTGCAAACCATGCCCGTAAATCCCCCTGCACCCGCAGCCATAACGCCATTCCGCCAAACAACGCCACGATCAGCACCCAGGTCGGATTGAACAAAAAATCGGTGAACCCACCGACGAGCGTGCGGGGGATGTTAATGGAAAAATAAACGAACAAACTTAAAAACAAAGGATTTTTTGGCAGCCGTAGAAACCCAATGTACAACAGCTGCGTCACGACACCGACATACAGCGTGCCGATGACGATTCCAACGTAGCCAAAGTTCGCATACGCCTCAGCGACAAAGAGCGTATTGAGCACCCCTCCCGTTCCATCCTCGATCCGCTCCGGGAACACGTGCGCCATCACGAGGCGGGCGGAGCGGACGTTCTCGACGTCAAACAACCCTGTTAAAATCGAGGGCAAGCTTTTTCCATAAAGAAATGGCAGCGCTTCGCCGAACAAATTCAAATGAAGAAACGTCGGCGCGATTTGCGCCAAAATCATGCGGCCGATCGGGCCCTTGTTGTAAGACAAAAAGGTCGTGGCATCTTGCACCCCTTGAATGACGATGTACATGCCGACGAGCACCGCCGCCCCCACTCCCCCATACAGCGCCAGTTTCACCGCCGACAACCTTGTTTTTCCAATGTAAATGCGAATGAGGAAAAACATCATCACATAAAAGAAAATCGGCGATTTGGCCAAATCATACACATTGACGAACACCGCCCCGACAAACAGACAGATAAACAGCAGCTTCCACCGCCACTCGTGCGTCAGCTCGGCAAACAAATAAGCGATAAACGACAAAAGCGGCGTGAGCGTAATGGCAAAAATATTGCGAACGAGCACGTTTCCGGCAAAATGGCGCGACGCCTCAATGCGCAACGCAGCCAAGCTCTCATCCGTTCCTGTCAAGAGCGCAAACACCGGAATCGTCGGCGTTTTCCAAATCATATACGCAATGGCGGCAAAACTGAGCAGCGACAGCGCCAAAAACGCATAAAACACTTGGTCACCCGTCGCTCCAGCCAACGGAGAAAGCGGCTTTTGCAAATAGGCGCGAAACTCCTGCCTCGCTTCAAATCCGCACAGCCTTGAAACGACCACCATCGACAGCGGGAACACGATCATGACAAAGCACACGACGACAAATCCAATCCGCCGATATTCTTCGGGCCGAAACAACTTGCGAATCATGTAGTAATCGTCCATTCCCAATGCGATCAGCAGCGCGCCGATGAAGCTCGACAGAAGGAACGAGTAATAGTACACAATCGACACGAGATTCGGCGCCTTCCATGAAAGCGTCCCCGCTGCATAGCGAAACATCAAGGTGGAGGCGACAAGAACCATCAACCAGATCAACACGTCCAACATGCCGACGCACCCTTATCGCTGTCCGATCGCCGCCACGATTTTCTCCGCCGCATGCCCATCGCCAAAGACGTCCGCATAAACAGGGGCGACTTCCTTGTGGACCGCCGCGACGATCTTCTCGCGGTCCGTGCCGGTTAAGATGTTCGCCCCGCCTTTGAGCGTTTCCACCCATTCGGTTTGTTCGCGCACCGTCACGCAAGGCACGCGCAAGAAATACGCCTCCTTTTGCACGCCGCCTGAATCGGTGATGATTTTTTTCGCGCCGCTCTCTAGCCGAAGCATGTCCAAATAACCGACCGGATCGATCAGCCGAAGCCCTGGAATCGCCGAAGCGTCCAAGCCGTACTCTTCAAGCTTATGCCGCGTCCGCGGATGAATCGGCCACACTTTCGTCCCGTCGATGTCCGCAAAAGCAGCCAGAATGGCTTTCAATTTGTCAGGGTCATCGGTATTTTCCGCTCGGTGAATGGTAATCAAGTAGTAGGATTGTTCCGCCAGCGACAAATCAGCCAAAATCGTCGATTGGCGCTGTGCGAGCTCCTTGTTGTACAAAATGGCGTCATACATGACGTCGCCGACATTCCAGACGTTTCGCGTAATATTTTCTTTTCGTAAATTTTCCACGGCCGTCTCCGTTGGACAAAATAAGAGCTCGGAGACATGATCGGTCATGATGCGGTTGATTTCTTCCGGCATCTGCTTGTTGAAGCTGCGCAGCCCAGCTTCGACGTGGATGACCGGAATGTGCAACTTCGAAGCGACCAACGCGCCGGCGAGCGTCGAGTTCGTATCGCCATAGACGAGCACATAATCCGGTTTTTCTTGCATGACAATTTCTTCAATTTTCATCAGCATTTCGCCCGTTTGCTTTCCATGGCTGCCTGAACCCACCCCAAGATAGTAGTCAGGCGTCGGAATATTCAACTCCTCAAAAAAAATGGCCGACATATTCGGGTCATAGTGCTGCCCGGTATGGATCAGCACTTCGGTATATTGTTTTCGCAAGACGCGCGAGACGGGGGCAGCCTTGATAAACTGCGGTCTGGCGCCTAACACGGTGGCGATTTTCATCCGAAACACCTCCTAGATCAGATGAGCGGTTATCAAGTATTTTGCGCATTTTCATCCTCGATCGTGCGCACCGGACGGCGCAAATCACGATCAACCCGGCTGGCAAAGAGCGTGGCGGCAAACAAGCCCCAACCAGCGAGCACCCAGCCGTCAGCAAGCGGCGCCTGCTGAACGTAGACGATGACGATGAGGGCGAGCAATGTGCCGACCAAAACCAAAGCCATCTTTTTCCATGACACTGGCACAGGATACACTTGCTGGCTTTTGCGAAAAATGAAAGCCACAGCGACAATATACGTAATGAGGCTGGCCGCGACCGCCCCCCAGCTGAGCCAAAGCGGCACCAACACGGCGTTCAACGCAAGATGAAGAAGCGCCGCTAGCGTGAACACCCGCGAAATATAGCCGGTTTCCTTTGTCAAAAACAAGCCGGTGGAAACAATCAGATAATAAAAGTTCAAAAACGTGACGGCCGATAAAAACGGGATATAGGACGCTGCATCGCGATATTCCGGTTTGAAAAAGGTTTCCACAAGCCACGGGCTCGCCGTGGCGATCAAAAGCAGCCCAAACGCTCCAATGAGCAAAAGCGCCATATACACTTTCGCAAACAGCGCACGGCTTTCCGGCCGGTCTTTCATCGACATCGAATACGGACGCCACGCCATCTGCACGCCGCTCGTGATGAGCGTGATCACGGTCGCGAGACGCAAGGCAACCCCAAACACCCCGACTTCCTCCAACGATGCAAATCGTTGGATGAAAAACGTGCTGACGTTGGCGATCACCCAAAAGGCGAGCGAAGTCGGCACGAGCGGGGCGGCGTAGACAAGCAGCTCCTTTAACACGTCAAAGCGCACGCGCCACACCATATACTTGACGGTCAAATGCAGCATCAACAAAAACACGAGCGCGCTGCTCACGAGCCGGCCGATGAGCAGCCCTTCCGGCGTCGCCGCGAACCACCGGAGCGCCGCATACGACAGCACAGAGACAAGCAGCATTTTCACGAGCGTCCAAATCACGACTTTTTTCGTCTGAAATTCAAACCGCAGCACCGTCGTCGCCATGACGAAAATCGTATCGAGCAGCAACGTCGCGATACTGATGTACAGCAAATCGACATAGCGAGGTTCTTGAAACAGCGCGCCTGCGATCCACGGACCGGCCAAAACGACAGCCAAAAATAAGATGGCGACGACAAACAGCCGGAAGTACATGACGTTGCGCACATACAAAAGGCGCTTCTCTTTGTCGTCCGTGTCGTAATAGTAAAAAGAGAGCGCCGAATCTGTACCGAAAATGACGAGAAATGTCAGCATCGACGTCCATTGGTCGATCAAGTAGACCGCCCCGTACTGCGCCTTTGACAAATAGCTTGTATAAATCGGCAGCATCAAAAAGGCAATCAGCTTCGTGCCGACGTTCATAAACGCGTAAAGGAGCGAATCCGCTCCTAAACGCTTGAATGCCGAGAACAATTTATAACAACTCCCGCTCGTCGACCATTTTGCTGAAGCGCGCCGGGAATCCTTTCACGACCGTCCTCGGTTCCGTATCTTTTGTGACGAGCGCCCCAGCGGCGACAAACGTCTCTTCCGCCACCGTCACGCCCGGCAGCAAAATCGCTCCGCCTCCGACGCGCGCCCCGCGCTTGACGGTCGCCCCTTTGATTTTGGCGAACCGTTCTTCCGTCCGCCCCATGTAGTTGTCATTGGTCGTCGTGACGCACGGGGCGATGAACACATGGTCTTCGAGCGTCGTGTAGGCCGTGATGTAGGAGTTCGACTGGATTTTCGTCCGATCGCCGATTTGGACGTGGTTTTCGACGCACACCCCGCGCCCGACGATCACATATTGGCCGATGTGCACGTTTTCGCGCACGCTCGCCAAATCAGCGATCAATGTGTAGGCGCCGATCGTCGCGCCTCGATAGATGACGGCGTTGGCGCCGATCGTGCAATGGTCGCCGATGACAAGCGGCGGCAGCTCGCCCGACAGCTTGACGGTGCTCGTTTTCGCCGGCTTCGGCGGTTTGCCGAGCACCGCTCCGTCGGCGATCGTCACGCCGTCGCCGATGACGGTTCCTTCGTGAATCGTGACGCGATGTCCGATTTTAACGTCGTTTCCGATTTTTACATTCGCCTCGATGACAGTGAAATGGCCCATTTCGACACGTTCACCGCAAACAACAGAGGGATCGACAACGTTCATGGTTTCGTCTCCTTCGCTTACAATTTGACGTATTTTGCCGGTTTCGACACATCTTTCATAGCATTGCGTGTGTCAAACACGACCCGGCTGTGACGAGCGACCATTTCATAGTCGATGTTGGAATGATCCGTCGTAATCAAGACAAGATCTGACTGTGCAAGCAGTTCCGGCGTCAGCTCGACCGTCTCAATCACCCGGTTGCACGCCCGGAACGACGGAACATACGGGTCGACGACCGCAAATTCCGCTCCGTATTGCTCGAGCAGCTCGACGATTTTCAACACTGGCGATTCGCGCACATCATCAATGTCTTTTTTGTAGGCGACGCCGAGCACCGTCACTTTCGAACCGCGCAGCGCCTTCCCTTCTTCGTTCAAAATGAGCATCGCGCGGTTGACGACATATTCCGGCATTGCGTTGTTGATTTCTCCGGCCAGCTCGATCAAGCGCGTATGGTAGTTGTATTCGCGCGCCTTCCATGTCAAATAAAACGGGTCGATTGGAATGCAATGGCCGCCAAGCCCCGGCCCCGGATAAAACGCCATAAATCCGTACGGCTTCGTTTTCGCTGCATCGATGACTTCCCAGACATCAATGCCCATCCGTTCGCACAAAATGGCCATTTCGTTCGCTAACGCAATGTTGATATGGCGAAACGTGTTTTCAAAAATTTTCTCCATTTCCGCCACCGCCGGGCTCGACACTTCGTGCACATCGCCTTCAAGCACGGCTCGATACATGGCCGCTGCCACTTTCGTGCACGTCTTTGTCACGCCGCCGACGACTTTCGGCGTATTTTTCGTCTTAAACTGCTTGTTGCCCGGGTCAACCCGCTCCGGCGAATAGGCAACGAACACCGTTTCCCCGACGACGAGCCCCTTTTTCTCCAGCGCCGGTTTCACGATTTCTTCCGTCGTGCCTGGATAGGTGGTCGATTCCAAAACGACAAGCATCCCTTCATGGGCGTATTTGGCGACTTCGTTTGCCGAGTTTTCAACGTAGGACGTATCCGGCTGGTGATGCGCATCGAGCGGGGTCGGCACCGCGATCGCCACGGCATCGACTTCCGCGATCCGGGCGTAATCGGTCGTCGCCACAAGCCGCCCTTGTTTGACCATCTCATGCAAATCTTCATCGACGACATCGCCGATGTAGTTGATCCCATTGTTCACTTGATCGACGCGGCTTTGTTGGATGTCAAAGCCAATGACATGAAACCCTGCTTTTGCTTTTTCGACTGCCAGCGGCAGCCCGACGTAGCCAAGCCCAACCACGCCGATGACCGCGTCGCGTTTCTCAAACTTTTGCAACAGCCGTTCCGCGTAGTTCATTCCTCTCATTCCTTTCTACTCAGATAGTTGCACTCTTGTCCCCGTTTCCGCCGAACGCAAAATCGCTTCGATCAGCCGAACAGGAGCCAATCCGTCCCAACCAGTGACGATCGGCTCGCGGTTTTCGCGAATCGCTTGCACCATATCTTCAATGATCCATTGGTGCCCCGGCTTGCCAAACGGGTCGGCGTTGATCTCATCGATGAGCTTTGCCCGTTCTTCCTCGCTGACGCCTTCCGCTTCCCACGTTTCGATAAAGTTGGCCGTCCGGCCGCCGATTTTCACTGATGCCGTTTCGCCGAAAATGGCGATCGATTCCTCCAAGTTTTGCGGATAAATCGTCGTCGCTGCCTCAATGACGCCAAGCGCCCCGCTTTCAAACTCGACGACCGCCGCCGCGACGTCTTCCGTCTCAATCTTGCGCAGACGGGTCGCCGCCATCGCTTGCACCGCCTTGACCGGCCCCATCAGCCAAAGCAGCAAATCCAAATTGTGAATGGCTTGATTCATCAGGACGCCGCCGTCAAACTCTTTCGTCCCCCGCCACGCCGCCTGGTCATAATAGGCTTGATTTCGATTCCAGCGCACCGTGGCGTTCGCATGGCTCAGTTTTCCGAACATCCCGCGCTCCATCGCCTCTTTCAGCTTCCGAATAGCCGGACGAAAGCGGTTCGGATGAACGACCGCGAGCTTCACGTCGTATTCTTTCGCCGCGCGGATCATCTCTTCGGCGTCGCTCACACGGAGCGCCATCGGCTTTTCCACAATGATATGACGGCGATAGCGGGCCGCCAGCTTGGCCAGCCGCGCGTGCAATCCAGACGGAACACAAATGTTGACGACATCGATCTGTTCGTTCTCCTTCAACATCGTCTCCATATCAGTGTAAACAGGAACGTCCGACACGTCGCGCAAACGTTCCGGATTCGTGTCGCACACTGCCGCCAGCTCGGCGCCGTCCGCCTTTTCAATGGCATCGATATGTTTTTTGGCGATATGCCCCATGCCGACAATGGCAAAACGGATCATGAAGAATAGTACCTCCTCGCGTCCAATATATACTTCCAAAGCACGAGCCAAACGACCGTCAAAAACAGGCCGAGGACAAGGCCGACGGCCATCAGCTGCCCCGTATACGTTTTCGATTTCGCCACCGTTTCCGACAACACGGCCGGTTTTTCGTAAAAGACAAGATTGCCGCGGATGCGATTGACGCGCTCCATCACTTCGGTCAAGTTGTTTTCCGACTCGACCAACAAGTCGCTGATGTCATTGAGCTGTTCTGGATTCAAGCGGCCCGACTGTATTTGTTCGCTATAATAATCGACTTTTTGTTGCAAGGCGCGTTCCCGTTCTTCCAGCGCATGCAAGTATTTCGTGGTGACATCAATCCGCTCTTGCGAATGGCGCTTGAGCTCCTGACTGTATTCCGACACAACAAGCTTCAATTCTCGACTCACGTCTTGTTCATCGTCGCCTTTGACAGTGATTTGCACGTACTGTTCCTCAGGAACGACGACATCCAAGTTTTTCACCTCAGGAAACTTCGCTTCTATATTTTTCGGATCCGTCAACTCTTTTACGTCAATCGATCCGGTAAACACGACAGCTTTCCCCGTATACTTCTCCCCCTGCAGCAAAAACCGCCCTGCGATGACGGTCAAAACGATCGTTGCAAGCGGAACGAGAAGAAACCACCATTTTCGCTGCCAAAAAAAGCGCAAATATTCGTATAGCACAAACGGTCGTTTTTCCGCCGTCAATCCGGCCACCATCCCTTATCATAAAATAACAAAGTGTTGTGAACAAAACAAATGATCCAACGCCAAAGAAAACGCCATTGCTGTGCGCAAGTGACGTCTCCTTTGGCCGGTTGGACGATCAAGCGGAATGACGGTAAAATTCCGCAATTTTCTCCACGACGTACTGTTGCTGCTCCTCTTTCAGCTCTGGGAACATCGGCAGCGACAGCGCTTCTTTCGCCGCTTTTTCCGCCTCCGGCAACTGCCCTTCCTTATACCCGAGCGAAGCAAACACCGGTTGCAAATGCAGCGGCAACGGATAGTACACCATCGTCGCGATCCCTTGTTCTTTCAAAAACGCTTGCAGCTCGTCTCGCTTCGGCGCTCGAATCGTGTATTGATGGAACACATGATAGCGCCCATCGACTTCTTTCGGCGTCACAACAAGGTCGCCGACCGCCTCCTCGAGCAGGCGCGTATACGTCGCCGCATGCTTGCGCCGCTGTTCCGTCCACCGATCCAGATGCGGGAATTTGACGCTTAAAATCGCCGCTTGCATCTCATCGAGGCGGCTGTTGTAGCCAAGTACATGATGGTAATATTTCGGCTTGCTGCCATGAACGCGGATGACCCGGCATTTTTCCGCCAGTTCGTCATCGTTCGTAATGATCATGCCGCCATCCCCGTAGGCGCCCAAGTTTTTCGTCGGGAAGAAACTGTACGTCGCCGCCGTCCCAAGCTCGCCGACGCATTTCCCGTTGTATTTCGCGCCGATCGCCTGGGCGGCGTCCTCGATGACAACCAATCCATGCCGCTTGGCAATCGCGGCGATCGCCTCCATATCCGCCATTTGCCCGTACAAATGCACCGGGATGATGGCTTTCGTTTTCTCCGTCACCGCCGCTTCAATTTGCGCCGGATCGATGTTGAACGTCACCGGATCGATATCGACAAACACCGGTTTGGCGCCGGCCCGCGCAATCGATCCTGCCGTCGCGAAAAAGGTGAACGCCGTTGTGATGACTTCATCGCCCGGCCCGACGCCGGCCGCTTGCAAAGCAATATGTATCGCATCGCTTCCGTTGCCGCAGCCAATTCCGTGTTTCGCCCGGCTGTAGGCAGCAATATCTGCTTCTAGCTTTTTGACATAATCTCCTAAAATAAAGCGAGAGGAGCGCATCACTTCATCCAATACGCGCATGATCTCCGGCTTCAATTGTTCATACTGTTCGCTTAAATCCAACATTGGCACGTTCATCGCAAGTTCCTCCAAATCCAAAAAATATATAGAATAAACATGTTTAGTTTATCACATTTGCGTCAATATATAATGACAGTTTTGTGGCAATCTTGGCCTTGCCGCAAAAAAAATCAGCGAAGGAACGACAGAAGCTGCATAAACAACGAAAAAGAAGGGTATAACTTTCCAAAGAAGGGCAATTCCTGAAAAAAAGCCGTTTGTCCCTTTCATGACACAAACGGCCCATTTGCTATTTATCGGTCATTTCCGTATACTTTTCGGCTTCCCCGAAGCAGCTTGCGAATAAAGGTCATAAACGGCTTGTACTGATCATTGACCAAGCCGATCAGTTCAGCAAGCAGTTCCCCGAAGACGATCAAGACAAAGACGATGAGAATGGACTGCCATAACGTCGAGGCGGAGAACAAAATCGCGCTGATGGCAAACATCAAGCCAAACGCATAAATGAGCAAGACCGTGTTGCGATGCGAAAAGCCGAGAGCCAGCAGTCGATGATGAAGATGCGACTTATCCGGCGCCGAGATCGGCCTTTTATTCACAATGCGGCGAATAATGGCAAATGTCGTATCGAAAATCGGCACGCCCAAAATGATCACCGGAACGACGAAGCTGAAGAGCGTCACGCTTTTGTAAAGCCCTAGCACCGACAGGACGGAAATGGCATAACCTAAAAACAACGCGCCGGTATCCCCCATGAAAATTTTCGCCGGGTGGAAGTTGTAAAACAAGAAAGCGATGACGCTGCCCAAGATGATCAAGCAGAGCGTGAAAATGAGCATTTTGCCCGCCATGCCCGCCATGACGGCAATGGTCGCAATTCCAATGGCGGAAATGCCTGCGGACAATCCGTCCAACCCGTCGATCAAGTTGATGGCGTTCGTAATCGCGATAATCCAAAATATGGTGATCGGGTAGCTCCACAGCCCCAACTCAAACGTGCCGACAAACGGGACAGTCAAAAGATCGACCTTCAGCCCGGAAGCGACAACGACGAACGCCGCCAGCAGCTGGCCGGCCAGCTTCACTTTTGGCGACAGCTCGTACAAATCGTCGAGCATCCCGACGAGCACGATGATGATGGCGCCGACCGTCATCCCCGTCACTTGCTCTTTATACACCCCGCCGACAAAATAGCCGACGGCGACACCGATAAAAATGGCCAATCCGCCAAGCCTTGGCATGACTTTTGTATGCACTTTTCTTCCGTTCGGCCGATCGACCGCCCCAATTTTGATGGCGAGCTTGATCACCAACGGGGTGATGACCAATACTGTAATAAACGAAGCCAAAAATGCGGCAAATGCTTCCATATTCATGTGCAATCACCTTGGCCTTATAAAATCGCGGAAACACACATCATCTTTATGTTACCATATACGATGAGTAAATCAATCTTTTTTTACACCCCTTTTTTGTCCCCAAGGATGGAAAATTTCTTTTTCCCTTGCCGCGAGAAGCTCGAGCGCCAATCCGGCGAACGATTCCACATTTTACATCCTCCCTCCACAGGAAACATCTTGTGCTATAATTAGGTTTTAGAGCACTTGGTGTAAATCATGCCTGTCTAGGAGAGGAATGGACATATGTTTGCAAAAGTAAAGCAACTATTTGACGAAAGCGCGCGAGAAGTGCAGCGTCTTGCCAAGCTGGCGGCGCAAATCAATGAATGGGAACCAACCATTTCTTCGCTGAGCGATGAACAACTGCGCCAAAAAACGGTTGTCTTCAAAGAACGGCTCGAACGCGGCGAGACACTCGATGACATAAAAACCGAGGCGTTTGCCGTCGTCCGGGAGGCGGCGCGGCGCGTGCTCGGTCTGCGCCATTACGACGTGCAACTGATGGGCGGATTGGCGATGCATGAAGGAAACATCGCCGAAATGCAGACCGGGGAAGGAAAGACGTTGGCGGCCACTTTGCCAAGCTACTTGCACGCCCTCCTTGGAAAAGGCGTCCACATTATTACGGCCAACGAATATTTGGCGCGCCGGGACTGCGAACAAATGGGCCGTGTGTTCCGCTTTCTCGGCTTAACCGTCGGCCTGAATGTGTCGCAAATGACGGCCAGCGAGAAAAAAGAAGCGTACGCGGCCGACATCACGTACGGCACCGGCACCGAGTTCGGCTTTGATTATTTGCGCGACAACATGGTGTACCGCCTCGAAGATAAAGTGCAGCGCCCGCTGTATTACGCCATCATCGATGAAATCGACAGCATTTTAATCGACGAAGCGCGCACCCCGCTCATCATCGCCAATAAATCGGGAATCGGAGCCGAATTGTTCCCGATTATGGCACGCATCGTCCGCACCTTCGAAGAAGGAAAAGAGTATGAACGGTCTTTGGAGACGAAACAAATTTTCCTCACCGAAGAAGGGGCGCAAAAAATCGAGCGGGCGTTTGGCATCGATAACCTATACGACTGGGAGCATCACGTGCTGCTCCATCATGCGATGCAGTCGCTGCGCGCTTGGTTTATCATGCGGCGGGATGTCGATTACATCGTCAAAAACGGCAAAGTGATGATCGTTGACCCGTTCACCGGCCGGGTGATGGAAGGACGCTCGTTCAGCGACGGCCTGCATCAAGCGATTGAAGCGAAAGAAGGTGTGGAAATCACCGAAGAAAACGACATCCAAGCAACGATTACGATCCAAAACTATTTTCGCATGTATGAGAAGCTGGCCGGGATGACCGGCAGCGCTACGCCGTCGAAAGAAGAATTTTGGCAAACGTACCGGCTGCGCGTTATTACGATTCCGACAAACCGGCCATCCCGACGCACCGACTGGGACGACCTCGTCTACCAGACGTACGAGGCGAAAGTACGGAAAATTATTGACGAAGTGAAAAAAATGAATGCCATCGGCCGCCCTGTTCTCATCGGCACGACATCGGTCGCTCAGTCGGAACGGTTGTCAGCAGCGTTTTCGAAAGCAGGCATCCCTCACCACCTGCTCAATGCCAAAACGGAGGAAGAAGAGGCGCGCATCATCGCGACCGCCGGGCAAAAAGGGCAAGTGATGATCGCCACCAATATGGCCGGGCGCGGGACCGATATTTTGCTTGGGGAAGGCGTCAAGGAACTTGGCGGGCTGCACATCATTGGCACAGAGCGCCATGAAAGCCATCGCATTGATATGCAGCTGCGCGGCCGGGCAGGACGCCAAGGGGATCCGGGGTCTTCCCAGTTTATCATTTCGCTCGACGACGATTTATTCCGCTTGTATGATCAAGATGAATTGAAAAAATGGAAAAGCAAAGTCGAGACGGATGAAACCGGGCGCATCGTGTCGCCCGACCCGATCAAGTTCGTCCAAAAAGTGCAAACAACGATCGAAAACGCCCATTATTCGGCGCGATTGCATTTATTGAAATTGGACACCGTGATCGACCAACAAAGCAAAGTCATCTACCATATGCGCGATCGCGTCTTGGCGCTGAAGCAAGCAGAGGTGCTGTCCGAGCTCCTTCGGCACATCCATCGCCATATCACGCAAACGATCGACCGTTATTGTCCGGAAAACGTCTTTTTTGAAGAGTGGAACATCGAAGGACTGCACAACGAGCTGCGCCGTGCCTTTTTCCGGTTTGCCTATCCGATTGATGAGCTTCGCCATAAGCAAAAAGAAGAAATCGCCCAACTTGTTTGGGACGAATACCAATCGCTTGAAGCGGCGCTCGCCGATCTTCCGTGCGACGAAGAACAAACGATGCGGCTTAAGCATTTGATGGTTGAAACCATCGACGCCCACTGGATTCGCCACTTAAATCAACTGAATGTATTAAAAGAGGGGATTCATTTGCGCAGCTACGGCCAAGAGGATCCGTACCGCGCCTTTGAAATGGACGCCTACCGCGAATTCGTCGCGCTGCAGCAAGCGATCGACGCCGGCATTTGCACCACAGCCATGAACTATTTGAAAAGCCAGTTTGTCATCGATGACGAAGCGGCCGTCGCCGCGAACGAACCATAACCGCGGCGCAGCACGCCGCCTCGTAAAGGAGGTTCCCTATGATTTTCCGACGAAAACAACGCACGCAACCGGAAGCCGAGCTGCCGGCGCAACATGTCAAACAGCCGGAGGTCGGAACGAAAACGACGCTGTCGTTTCATCAGGACTGGCAGCTGTCTCCGGAAGAAACGTACGTCTATCGCTTTTACCACGAACAGCTGCCGCCGCTTCAGCCAAACCAAATTTCCATTTCCGGCGTCAAGCTGGTCGAATACAACGATGGGTTTGTCGCTGTCGCCATTTTGCGCAACACGCTGCCGAAGCCGGTTCGCTTTGAACGAATCCGCCTGTTGCTGCTTGACGAGGATGGCACGGCGATCGCCCGCAAAGAGTTTGATATGAGCCCTTTCGGCGAACTGCCGCCGATGACGGCCCGCCCGTGGCGGTTTTTGTTCGCCGCCGAGGACAAGCTCGTCGATCAGTTGCCCGCAGATGGATGGAAGATCGCCTTTGAACTGACACCGCGGCATCGGCTCGACCTAGAGGAAAGCTGGGAGCAGACGCTGTCGGCCAAGCAGCGCCAACATCTGCAAGCCCTCGTTGACTCGGTTCCGCCTCCCGCTCCCGGAGAGGTGAACTTCATGGGCATTGAAGCGAAACAGCTGCCTTCCGGTGAACTAGGCGTCACGTTGCTCATTCGCAACGGCAGCGACAAACATATCCATTTTGAACAAATCCCGCTTGAAGTGCGGGATTATGCTGGCGATATCGTCGCCCGCGGATTATTTCCCTGCCATCTGGAAGTGAAAGCTCACACCAGCAAACCATGGACGTTCCTCTTCCCACCGGAATTGCTGCACAAAGCAGAACCGGATTGGACGTCCTGGAAGGTGACAATCCCATCCTCCCCGGCACAGAGCGAAAAGCAAGAAACGCCGTCAAGCGACGAGTAACCTGCAAAAAGCTGGCCCCCATGGTCGCCAAACGACCGATGGAGGCCAGCTTTCTTTGCATCGTTCCGTTCAAAACGACCGCGCTCCCGCTGTCGGCCGCGCCTTAGTCGAAGCAGCCGAACTTTGCACCATCAAGAGCAGACGGCTATCCAACGCATCTCGATGGGAGAGCCTTATTTCGTAGAAGCAGCGGTTTGAATCTCCATGTAAGCGCCTTTTTTCATCGCCACACCGTCTTTGCTTTTTAACACCGGCGGAATGACCAACAAATAGCTCTGCCCTTTGGCCAGCTTCGCTGCCGGTTTGATCAAAAGCTCCGTCCCCCGGCGGATTTGCGCCGTCACCGCTACTTCCTGTCCACCTAATTGATACAATTTTACTCCGCTTACCGCGGTATTGGCGAGCGGACGAGAGAAACGGACGACAAACGTCTTATCGACCGGCGCATTGCGCAGCTTGCCGAGCGACTGATACCCTTTCAGCTGCCCAATCAGCAAATCGCGGTGAGCGGCATACAGCTCTTTTCCAACGACCGTCGGCACATCCGGCTTCACCCCAACGTTATGAATCGGCGTCCCTTTTGGCGAGAAAAAGTGGGCGACGGTCAACTTCAACATGCTGCCGTCCGACAGCTCAAACATTTCCTGCATCGATCCTTTGCCAAACGTCCGTTGCCCATACAAAACGGCCGCCTTTTGCTCCTTCACCGCCGCCGCCAACATTTCCGACGCACTCGCGCTCGACGCGTTGACAAGCAGCCGGATCGGTCCCGTCATTTGCACCGGCTGTTTGACAGCGGCATACACTTCTGGGTGATTCGAACGGTCGCGCAACTGAAACGCCTGTTTCACATTCGGGAAAAAGCCGGCGATTTGCTGCGCCGTTTCCACATATCCCCCCGGATTGTCGCGGAGGTCAAAAATCCACCCTTTCACCCCGCTTAACGAGCGAATGGCGCGTTCGATCTCGCCAGGCGCTGTCTCATCAAAACTATATAGCTGAATATAGCCGATATTCCCTGCCAGCCGTTTGAACTCCACGTTCGGCCAGTCGATTTTTCCCGCTTGATGGTGACGCTGACGGTTTCCTCGGTCGACGGCCGCCAAACGGTTACGGCCACCGTCGTTCCTTCTTCCCCTGCGATCAAGCTCAATACTTTTTCCATTGTCTCATTCGTTACCGGCTGCCCGTCAACAGCCTGAATCACATCGCCCGGCTGCAGTCCGGCGCGGGCGGCTGGCCCATTGTCCAAGACAGACATGATGTGGACGCCGTTCTCATCTTCCTCAATCATCACGCCGATGCCGACAGACTCCATATCAATCCACTTCAAAAATTCCTCGTATTCTTCCTTTGTCATATAGGCAGAATACGGGTCAAGCTGTTTGACAATATCTTGCGGGGTGCTCGCCTTCAGCACTTGATCGCTCACTGGTTCCACATAATACTGGCGGACAATTTCCCGCACTTCTTCGAGCACCTTCGTTGACGCCGGAGCCGTCGCCGCCTCCGCCGGCGGACTCCAAACCGAAAATGAGGCCGCAAGCAATAGAAGAGCCGCCGCCCATCGCTGAATCACCTTCATATCCGTCTCTCCTCTCCCGACATGCGCCAGTTTATTCGATATCGACATCTAAGACAACCGGCGCTTTAAAATCATCGATATACACCGCCAGCTGCTTGCGCGTCGCCGCATCCACCACGTTTGGCAGCCACCGGTCGCAAAGCGACAGCAACCGCTCCGCCCGCGCGATATCCCCTTCATCATACGCATCAAGCAACTTGTCCATGGCTTTCATAATATTGATGGGATAATAGGCACGCAGCTTGACAGCCAAAGCCGGGCGTTGAAACCATCCTTCCATCTTTTCGCGCAGCGACGCTCCCGGAACGCGGCCGATGAGAATCGCTGTTTTGCGAATTTGATATTCCAGCGGACCGTAGGAATCGTACACAACATCCACATCCCCCGTCCGCAGCGCCCGGTCGACGTTGGCCGTCAAGGCGCGCAATCGCTCCCCGCTTTCGACCGCGCTGATATAGGCAGAAGCCTTTTTCATCGTCTGTTCTCCGGCCGCGATCCGTTTTTCCAACTGCGCCCTTGCCGTTTGTGGACGCACGCGCGCCACTTCTTTTTTTGCCGCCTCATAATCGCGTTTGACTTGGTTGAAGAGACGGTACGGCTTGGACCATTGATTGGCTTTCATCGCCCGCTCAAGCTGGGCGGCATGCTGTTCAAGCCGCTCCACATTCGGGAACGAGGACGCTTCCGTCTGAACGGCCAACAGTGAAAAAGATAGCCAAAACACCGCCAGCCATCCGATGATGGAAAATGCTTTTCTCCGTTTTCTCCTCACGCTTTCACCTGCTATCTACAAAAATAGTAAACATGTATTTCAATTTTACTGGAAAAGAGGCAAAATGAAAATATGCCCTGAAAAAAAATCGAACGTAAGCCCTTCCAAGCATAAATAAGGCTGACTCTTCAGCCACCTTTTTGACTGTCAGAGCCAGCCTTGATCAACGAAAGTCCGGCCAGTTCGTTTGCTGCTGATCCCCGTCGATTTTGCTCAGCGTCCGGTAGCGAAACGGAATGATGGCCTGTTCTGGCTTTCCAAGAAACTCTTTCGCCCATTCGAACGGAATCAAATCGAACTGTTCCTTGTTTTCGGCAATGAAATAGACGCCGACGACTCTTCCTTGTTGATTGAGGTCAATTGTCAAAAAAGCCGGGTAATACGTGCCGTCTTGCGCCCACAGCACCGCTTTGGCCGTCACCCGGCCGTCCCCTTCGTCTTCCACATCCGGATTGGCGATTCGCTCCAACACTTTGATTGCCCATCCTTGTTTTTTATATCCTCCGACCAGCTTCGGCGGGTTTTTTCGCAACTGCTCCAACAACGTTTGTTCGTCCATCGTCAAGCTTTTGCCTCCCTTGCGGTTTGCCTATCCACATATATACAATACTTTTCAGAGAAATGCAAATGCCCAGAAGAACAGCATGCAAGGACTTTCTCGATTTCGGAACCACTATCGATGAGCAACATCCCTTGTTCATTCACCATCCTTCTAGGCAAGCAGGGGAGGCGAGCGCATCAGCGGAAGATGGCGCGAAGGCCGTCGATATAAATCGCTCCGGCGTTTTTCCGCCCGATATCCGTTTCCATATAACGCACCGGCATCTCCATCATGAGCGGAAGCGCGACATCGCTAGGCACAGCGGCTTGCACATATTTCCAACCGGTCCAATCGACATGGCGGGCAAAATCGATCCAGATGCGGCGCCCGCTTCCATCCCGCAGCTGGGCGCGCAGCCAATGGCCGCTTCCGTCTCCATACACCCACATGCCAATCGCTTGCGGCCGTTTCGAAATCCAAATCGCTTCCTCCCGACTAGCATAGACGCCGGATGTCCCTGGCATCCCGCGAAAATCATATGAAATTTTCAGCGCCTGCTTTCCTTCTCTCACCTTTTCTGTCGTCCGCTCGACCGCAGCCCCCACATAGTTGACGCCCGATGCATTCCACTTCGACTCGGCCTCAAAATCATCAAGCACTTCTTCGCTTTCCCCGTTCTCTTGCGTCTCTTTGTACACAACAAGAAGCGCATTCGCCACCGGACGCGCAAATCCATCAGACGGTTTGTTTTCGACTTTGAGCTGCCCGTTTGGCTGGCGGACGACAAATGTCGAAGAACCGCCGCCATCGAGCGTCATCGCATCGACGGCGCCAAGCTCATACATCAGCTTGGCCAGCTCATTCAATGTCATTCCTTGGCTATGGGCAGGCTGGCGGCCATCGACAACGACGAGCATGACATTTCCGTTCTTGTCAATGCCGACGGCTGTACGCGGATGGACTCCTTCAATCGAAAACGGCTGCACTTTTCCATCCGCCACCAACCGGTATCGGCCGCCGAGCGCTTCTTTCACCCCACTCCATTCGGGCTGGTCATACTGAAGGGAAATTTCCACCGCATCCCCTTCTTTCGCCTGCCGCAAATAGTCGCTCGCCCGGCCATGGCCCGACAACACGAGCTCTCCAGGCTGGAGCGGTTCATCGCCTTGACCGACTACCACTTTCTTCACCGTTCCGGTGACCGTTCCATTCCCGTTCAACACCCCTTGTACATTCGTCAGCACGACTTCCGTCCCAAGAGCGTTCGTTTTCGTGGAAGCAGCGAAATACGGGGTGTACAAAATCAACTGATGAGCGCGCCGCGGCTTGTTGATGCCATCGACGGGATATGAGCTTCCTTGTCCAATTCGAACGCCAATTTGAACATCTGGGTTTCCAATCATCGGCTTCCCATCAGCGCTGATGCCAAAAATCGTCCGTTCCGCCGTTGGCGTTGTATTCGTCATCACGATCTCTCCCCGGTGCACCATCAAATCGGTCGGCGAACCATCCTCTTTGAAATAATCGCCGTTCACCGCCGCCAGCACGGTTCCGTCGCGGCCATCGTACCGTTTTGCCTGCTCAAGCACCGGTTCAATGCCAAGCACTTGATCATTGGACAGCGCCGTCTCAATGACCAGCCTCTCATTCGACGTATCGATGTCAAGCTTGTACACGTGCTGCTTGCCGCGCGCGCCGACGATTTCCATTTCCTCTTTTTCCACCCCAGAGGCGATGCGCGTCGACACTTCCTTTACCACTGTGCCGACCGCCAGCTGCCTTGCCCCATACTCCCCCGGATTGACAAGCTTCAGCTTCTCCCTCGACGGCGTTTTATACACAACATGCCCTTTGATATTGGTGACGTAATATCCACCGCCAACCCCGTATTGGCCGCCAAACGCCTCGTCATACGAATACACCCGGTACTGTTCTCCAGGCTGCAACACGCGGACAAACGTCAGCGCCCCGTTTTCCCGTTTCCATAGGTTAATCGGTTTCACAATCTCCAATTTCCCAATTTGCCCCTGCACAAGGCGCATGCCTTCCCAGTAAACGACATTCGCTCCGGCATCCGCTTCTGCCGCCTGCAGCGCCGTCCATGCGGCCAACACCGCCCCGACCCCAATGCGGATGATGTTCTTCGCTTTTCCCACTGGTCCTATTTTCCTCTCTTTCTATCATTTTGTTGACACTGATTCTATTATAAGACAAACTTCTACAAAAAGGGGAACCCTTTTCCATTTATTTAGTCAAAAAAAAAGAACGTCCCAGCAAGGTTGGGACGCTCTGTAGAAGCGAAAACATCATCCGCGGTCACGGAGTATAAAACTCTTGAGAGTAGTAGGGTTGATGAAATGAATTGAACGCCACCCCAACGCCGAGGCGGGTAAAGTCCGGATATAAAAGGTTTTGCCGATGACCGAGCGAGTGCATCCACGCTTCATGGACAAAAATCGCATCGTATTGTCCGTAGGCGATGTTCTCGCCCGCCACGCGATAAGCGATGCCATGGCGCTTCAGACGGTCAAACGGCGACAATCCTTGCAAGTTCGTATGAGAGAAGTAGTGATGGACCGCCATATCTTCGCTATGTTCACGGGCGGCCGCCGCCGCCTTCGCATCCCACGCGAGCGCCGGAAGCCCGTGCAAGCGGCGCGCCGCGTTTGCTAAATCAAAAATTTGATATTCATACGCTGTGCGCAGCTCCTCCGTCGTCGTTCCGTAAAACCCGGGCTTTTCATCCTCGAGCGCCCGATTGACGACAAGCACGCCATCCACCCGGTTGTTGTTGTACCGGTCATAAAAGAAGGTGACGTAGCGGCCGTTGACAAGATAGGTCCCGTATTCGTCATTTTGAATGTCGTAGACGGCATCCTTTTTTTGGATGAAGGCGAGCGGCCGGCCGTAGCGCGCTTCCACCACCGTTTTCGCCGTTCCGATGCCCGTTCCTTTTTTCGTTTGAACAATCGGGTGATTCGTGTACATCGCCGCCACCCGATCACGGTCATAGCTCACCATCAAAAAGTTTTTGTAACCGCCTTGATCATACGCCTCCCAATATAGGCCGTAGGCGTTTTTCGTCTTGCGCTTCGCCGTGCCGTACATCGCTTCGACCTTGGCGCGCGAGTCGCCGATCGCCACCCCGTTCATCGTGACATCCGCCATGCTTGTTTTCGCCTGCTGCACGCATAAAGCAGCGGCCAACTTCTCTCTTGACGGCGTTTCATAGCGGACGCGGGCATCGTTCTTGATCCCATATCCTCGGCCGACACCAAAATAGCCGCCGCCTAGCGCGTACACGCGATACACCGCACCGCTTGGCAGCGTCTTCACTGCTTTGTTCGACAACCATAGCTCTGTCGGCGCCACCACCGTCACCCGGCCGATTTGCCCGGGCTTCAGTTCAGCACCGTCCCACCACACTTTTTCCGTGCCGACACGTTCTCCGCATCCCCCCGCCTTGACCATTGATGAACTCGGCATCCAAAGCCATCCGACCGCCGCCAACAGCATTCCGATTGCCACCGCCTGCACCCATTTCCTCACTTCCGCCCGCTCCTTCCTTTCTCTTTTTCTTTCATCATAGATGTCTTTCCGTCAAAAGAAAAGAGAAAAAAGAATGATTTCGAAGAAAAAGAGGCCGCTTCGAGGCTGCCCCATTCATTCGGACAGCCTCGCTTTCTTGCTTACTCCCCATTCACCAACTTCAACTTCTCCTTTGACGGCGTTTCGTAGCGGATGTGCGTGTCGATGTCTTACACGTTGTCCGTTGTTGTCTTCTTCGTTACTCCCATTTAAGAGTCCGGCTATTCCACATTTTCCAATATTCATTTTCTTTTAAAATTGAGTCATATACAGGAAAAAGAAAATCTCGAATTTTCTCCATGACGAAGGGAAACTGTAGATCTTCTTTTATACCCGTTCTTTGCAAAAATGCCTTCCACTGTTTGTTTCGGCTCTCATCTTCTGCAAAAGAAGATGAAAACACAGGATGTTCTTTTTCTAAATTCGTTCGACGTCTTTGAAAGGTTTCAAATATGGCTTCCCATAAAACACGTCCATCAAAATTCTCGGTTGATAAAAGCGTGAAAACATCATAAAAATCCTTCATTCTACTGTTGACAACAGATAGTGAGATCATCGCCTCAAACTTTTCAGCTATTACTGAATAAGTTGAGTAGACTCGAATCTCCGGGGGCTTCATATTTAATAAAGTAGGATACTGCATCTCTTGTGGTTTTGGGATCACGACATCACCAAATCCAATATCCAGTTGCAATTGCTTTTTTATTTTGCCAAGTGCTGCCGGAATTTTCATACGAATCCCTTCATAATCAGCACCCTCTTTAATTCGTTCAGCCGTAATGCCCTTTACATCAAATTCGACTCCATCTTCTTCAGTGGCTAACGCACAAATGGACTCAAACGCAGTTTTGATATATTGAATATCATTCGAAATTTGTCTGGCTAAAAAGTCAATATCTTTGGTTGGCCTAGATTTAAATTGTGTTAAGGAAAATAAAAAGAGACCGCCTTTTAGAACAAATTTATCCCGATAATGAGAAATGGAAAGTCGGTATAGCAACCTTTCTTGAAAATACAACAGTAAAATGAAATCAAAGGTTTTTCCGCTTTGTTTAGCAATATTCTTTAGTCTTTCTCCAACTGAAGCAGGTATATTTTTAATATTTCCCATTATAAAAGCACCTCTAAGTATTTTAATAAAACCGTCTTGATGCGCATTTTCTCAGCACATTCCACCAGTTTATTTATGTTTTTTTCAGGACTTTGTAAATAATTTCGCAAACCTTCTTTCATTAAATCGATTCCTATTTTTTCTCTGTATCGAATAATGTCGCAAATCGTTTTTTCACGATTATAAATGCTTATTTTATGGCCGCCTATTTCCACTTCTTCAATTCCATATTCAAACTGTTTTTTTGAAAAATAGAAAATTTTAATTGGCGGATAATCGGGTAAACTGGGTTTCCTTGATTTTCTTTCAATAGCAATTTGGTACTCCCACGGGTTATAAGTTGTTAACTCATAAAAAGACAATGCCGACAAAAGACAAAGAACACCATTCGGGATCACTTTTGATACTTCAACCACTTCTTCATTTTGATCATTTTCAAATGCAGCATAACGGTACAGCCCACGTTTTATCCTAATGATGTCTCCATTTTGCTCGAACTTTCGAATATAATATTTGCTCACTCCTTCTCTGGTTAAGTCTTCTGTCTTCGCAAATCCTTTTTGACGCACAAAAATATCTTTTATGATTTTGCTTACTTCTTTATTCATTCATGATCACCACTCCCTCTAGAAATGTTGATCTATCAAGGCTTTTCGGCCTCTCAGGGGTGCCGAAAAAATATTTTTCGACAAAATCCCTTACATCCTTTTTCAGTTTTGTGGATATCTTACAGACCTAGGGTGCGCTTCGCGGCCACGCCTGGATCCATTTTCCTGACGTAGGGGGAAGTGTATTCGATGCACCCTTGGATCTCCGCATCGCTGATGAGGACGAACCCTCCCATGTCTCCGGGCGTCTTTGCGCCAACATTCCCTCGTTCGGTCTCGTCATCAGGCGGAGGCCGGCCAAGCTCCTTTCGGGACTCAAGGTCGAATGGATGAAATCACGCCAGCTTCTCCGGTGTCATCTCGTTGTCCAACGATTCTTCCGTTCGCAGGGGGGAGGCCTTAGGCCGCCCGTTGCACCTGGGACAAGACGTCCTGTTTCATTCGCTCCGCGTCAAACGCTTGTTTCTTCGTACAAATCGCAAACAGCACATTCAACAGCTTCCGGCACAAGGCGACGATGGACTGCTTTCCGGTCAGCGGATTGACGGATCGGGTCGTATAATACTCATGCAGCTCGCGAAACGCCTCGTTGTGCCGGATCAGCGGAATCATCGCCCGAAACAGCACCGAGCGCAGCCGTTTCCGTCCCCGTTTGGAGATGTGCTTTTGCCCTTTGCGCTGGCCGGAGGAGTTCTCCTTGAGCGTCAGGCCCGCCAACTTCACCAATTGGCGCGGGTCCCGATAATGGGCGAAGCTGCCGATCTCCGCCAGCAGATCGATGATCGTGGCGTCTCCCAACCCGTCGACCGTTTTCAACCATTGGTACTCCATCGTCGTTTGAACCAATGCCTTCAACTCGGCGTCCAGTGCAGCGATCTCCGCCTCCAATTGGCGGTATCGGCGGACGAGCGCGGCGATCTCAAACCGGGCCATCGCTGTCCCTTCCGTCACCCCAATCGAGTCCTTCGCGGTGTTGATCAACGCCTGAATTTTGGCCTTCTGCGGGCATTTCATCCCTTCGCTTTGCCGGTACACCTCAAGAAGCTCCTCCACCGTCCGGCCGGCCATATCAGCCGGAAGCGGCGTCCACTCCAACACCGAAAGCGCCGTTTTCCCCAAGTCACGAAACACGGTCCAAAACTCTGGAAAATACCGATCCGTCCAGCGGACGATCGCGTTTTTCACCGCCGTCTGTTCCTTGCGGAGCTTCTCTTTGAGCGTGCTCCCCACGCGCAAATCGGCTTTAATCTCGTGCAGCAGCCGGGGAACGAGGAATCGTCCATCTTTTGCCAGTCTGGCAATGACCAGGGCGTCTTTGGCGTCGTGTTTCGTCGGCAGGTTGTCATCTTTCGACCGGCACACATGCGCCGGGTTGACCATGACCAACGGGATCCCGTGCTCCTCGAGGAAGTAGGCCAGGTTCAACCAGTAGTGCCCGGTCGGCTCCACGGCGACGATCACCTCTGACTTCCCGAACGCTTGCATCGCCCCCTGAATCGCTTTATACAGCTGTTGAAACCCCTCTTTCGACTGGAAGATCGGGAACGATTTGCGAAGCACGCGCCCCCGGTCATCCACGAAGCAGGCGTAGTGGGTTCGTTTCGCGATATCAATACCCACGACAAGCGTTTGTTCGGGTACTTGATCAATTTTATAGTTTTGTGTACAATTCATCTGAAGTCCTCCTTGGTATGGTGAGTGATGTGGTTGACACCCCTGCATCATACCAAGAGGGCTTTTTTTGATCAAGTCCCCGGAAAAGCTCCTAACGGGAATGCTCTTTTCACCTAAAAGTCGGCATTTATCATTCATTGCAAACATTTCATCCTATTTCGCGCAGGAGACTCCCACTTCAACGACCAAAGGGAGTAAGTGGGAGAGGAATGCGCGTTCCCCCCTTTCTTTTGTGTATGATATAATAAAGGCGTGGAGAAAACCGTTCAATAAAGGCACTCCAATCACGGCTACTCGATGTATGGAGTTGGTTACAGGAAACGTTGTAACCGTAAAACATCGAGCGTAGGTCCGTCTGTTGTGTGTGGAAGCCAAGTACTGCCAACAGACACACCGAGAGAATCGGTAACGATGCAGGCATGACCTGCGTCGTTGGGTAGTCGTCAACCTGCCCCTGATGCAACCCCAAGTCAAGGAAGGAGGACGAAGTCCGTTTGCACTTCTGGGGAGTTGCAAGCCCCCACTTCAAGCGTTAGCTAAGTGGGGGTAGTTGACATACTTATTCTCCATTATTCACAATATCCCTCTTTTTTCACCTTAATGCATTCACTTATTATTATATGCCGACAATAAGTAAAATTCCTACCGTTATTTTCACATATAATACTGAACCATTTCGCTCATGAAAACGTGATCCACTCCACTCCCGGAAAGACATCGTGTTAATATGGAGGGAGAGACATGATCGGCTGGTTGCCTCATATATCGCCATTCAAGCAAAATAATGCCTATGGAGGCTCCATACCATACTGACTGTGTTCCAAACTGTCCTTGGTCAACCGCAATGTCTATGGCTACACTTTAACAGCGACGTCACTGCCACTGACTATTACTCCGTCAAATGATTTGAACTGTGAGCATCATAACACCTTCATTCATTACCAACTAACTTGAACGCTCTCCCCCTATGCTTGCACTTAGAGGCGGGAGATTCTTGGGAACCCCCGCGGCAGGCTATGAACCAAGCCATCCCCGTGCATCCCACGGTTCAGCGATCTTACGAAGACAGCGATTCATCCCCCACTTATGCTCACGCGTAGAAGTGGGGTCTTCTCAATTCGGAATGATAAGCATGCAAAAAGCGAGGCTGCCCCATTCATTCGGACAGCCTCGCTTTCTTGCTTACTCCCCATTCACCAACTTCAACTTCTCCTTTGACGGCGTTTCATAGCGGATGTGCGTGTCGATGTCGGTCACGTAATACCCGCCGCCGACCGCGTACTGCCCACCGAAGCGCGCATCATACCCGTAGACGCGGTACACTTCCCCAGGCTGTAAGATGCGGACGAACACAAGGCGCCCATCCTTCGTCCGTTTCCATAGATTGATCGGCTTTTGCACCGTCAAGCGGCCGATTTGCCCTTTTTTCAGCTCCACGCCATCCCAGTACACTTTTTTCACTTGGCCTGGAGGAGTGGTTGGCTTCTCCGGCTGCTTTGGCGGGTTGGGCTTTTCTTCCTTCCAAAGCGGCAAGGCAAATTCATATTGAGCAAATCCGCTCGGCAAGGCGGTGACATAGCGGATGCTGCCGTCTTGCGGCAAGTATTTTTGCGCTTCCGGCGACGATTCAAACGTGACGGTCACCGGCGCTTTCCCTTTCACTGGCGCAAACCGCCAGTTGCCATCCGCTGACGGGTTGATCGTTCCGTTTTCCCGAATATAGTCGATGATCACTTGCCGGTTTTCATCCGGCGCAGCCAAAATCGTGTTTTTCCCGCCCGGATTGATGATCCGGTTCGTCGTCGCCCGATAGTTGTTCGTTGCGACGATAAATTCCATGTTCGGCGTCACTGGCTTGCCTTCGAATTTCAAGTTTTTAATCCGATTCGCGTTCGGATTGATCACATTTTGGTTTTTGTCGTATTTCGCCGGCTCGGTGACATCGATCTCGTACGTCACTCCATCAATAATGTCGAAGTTGTACGTCGGGAAGTCGTTGTTCACAAGCGGCTGAACGTCTGTCTTGTTCGGGTCGATTTGGTTGAATTGCCCCGCCGACCACTCAAGCCATTCTTTCAACTCGGCTCCCGTAATTTTCAACGCATACACCGTGTTCGGATACAAGTACAAATCGGCGACGTTTTTAATGGCGATTTCCCCTGCTGGGATGTCGGTATAATAGCTCGCCCCGCCGCGTCCGCCGGCTTTGAACGGAGCACCGGCCGACAGCACCGGAAGGCCTTCATATTTCGTCCCTTTCAACATCTTTTCGACATACCATTTTTGCGCATTCGTGACGATTTGCACGGACGGATCGTCTTTGATAAGCGCAAAATAGCTGTTGATCGGGCTCGTTGTTTTTCCAACCGGGCTGCGGACGTACTGAATCGTCGCTTCATGTTCCGCTTGGATCGCCTGCTCCACGGCCGGGTCGCTGTCAACCAACGGCGTTTTCGTCGCCTTGTCGTACACCGGGCGAAGCTGGGCTTTCGCTTGCGTCACTTTCCATTTTCCATCGATTTGCTCAACCGTCAAATCAATAACCCCAAGCGTATCGCCCCACGCCCCCGGCATCGTCACCGGAACACCGTTGATCGTGCCTGTTTCATTGTTGATACCGTTCCCATCCGGAAAATCGGGCGTCGTTCCCGGAAGCGCCGGAAATTTTTTATGCTGGTGGCCGGTCAACACGGCGTCGACCCCCGGAATTTGCGTCAAATAATAGGAGGCGTTTTCCATATTCGGGCTGTTTCCGCCGGTCTCAATGCCCGAGTGCGACAGCACAACGATCAAATCGGCCCCTTCCGCTTTCATTTTTGGAATATACTTTTGCGCCGACTGCACAATGTCTTTCGCAATCACTTTCCCTTGCAAATTCGCTTTGTCCCAATCCATAATTTGCGGCGGCACAAAGCCGATGACGCCGATCTTCAGCGTATGCTTCTCCCCGTCTTCATCAACGACTTCTTTCGCTAAAATTTGATACGGCGTGAAATAGTTGACATCGTTGTCCGGATTTTGGTCATGATCGTCACGGTACACGTTCGCATTCACGATCGGCAGCTTGGCATCGTCATACACTTCATTGAGGAAATCCAAGCCATAGTTGAACTCATGGTTCCCAACCGTCGCCGCATCGTACTTCAACAAATGCAACAGTTTCACCGCTGGATGCACTTCGCCGTCTTGCAGCGGCTTCACTTTCGCCACATAGTCGCCAAGCGGCGTTCCTTGAATCAAATCCCCGTTGTCAAACAGAAGCGTATTCGGCTGCTCAGCGCGCGCCTGCTCGATCAAACGCGCCGTCTTCGACAGCCCGAACTCATTCGTCGGACTATCTTTGAAATAATCGTAGTTGACGAGATTCATATGTACGTCCGTCGTCTCTAAAATGCGCAGCTTGACGACATCCCGATCCTCCGCGCCCACCGCCGTCGGCCCAAACGAAGGAGCAAGCAGCCCCAACGCCAACACCACGCTCGCCGCCGCGTATTTCTTCCGTTTTTTCAATGTCCATCCCCCTCACTCAGATCAAATCATTGTCATCTCTATACATATTACCATAAAAGCAACAAAATTTTGATAGAAAAAACAAACAAAAAAATAGAGGAAATAAACAGACAATATCGAAAGAGATAGAGGAAAGCACAATGTCCTATTCTTGGGGATGGTTGATCTTTTCAATCTTCTTTTTTACATTCATCGTCTTTGGCGAGGAGACCCCCACTTCAACGACCAAAGGGAGTAAGTGGGGGAGGAATCGCTTTTTTTGTTTTTGTATCACTAAAAAATATGATATAATATATGATATAATATATTATATAATATATTTAGTGAAAGAGAGGTGAGACAAATGGACATGACGTTAACAGCCAAAATAAAAATTTACCCAACAGCGGAACAAGCAGAAGTATTGAAAGCCACCCTTTCCGCTTATCGACAAGCGTGCAACGCTGTGTCTGTTGTGATTTTTGACACAAAAGTGCTTGCACAAGCCAAGTTACACGACATGACCTATCGTCTACTTCGATCAAACTACGCTTTGCGTTCGCAAATGGCGCAATCTGTGATTAAAACGGTGATCGCTAGATACCGTTCCCTAAAAAGCAATGGTCATGAATGGACATTGGTTCGCTTTAAAAAGCCTGAATATGACCTCGTTTGGAATCGAGATTACTCCATTGTTCAAGGGTTATTTTCTGTCAATACACTAGAAGGACGAATCAAAGTGCCATTCGAACCAAAAGGCATGGAACCATATTTTGATGGCTCATGGACGTTTGGCACAGCCAAACTCGTCTACAAGCATAACAAATTCTTTTTGCACATTCCCATGACCAAAACGATTCCAACCGTGGATGAACACAACATCCGCCAGGTGGTCGGTGTCGATGTGGGTGTTAACTTTCTTGCAGCAGCTTATGATTCGCAAGGGAAAACCACCTTTTTTAACGGGCGAAAAATCAAGCATATGCGGGCGAAGTACAAACGAATGCGAAAAACCCTCCAGCAAAAAGGGACGGCTTCTGCGCGTCGGAAGTTGAAAACAATCGGACAACGAGAAAACCGTTGGATGACGGATGTGAACCATGCTGTCACGAAGGCACTCGTTCGTCAATATGGAGAACGTACCCTTTTTGTATTAGAAGATTTAACAGGCATTCGTGAAAAAACAGAACGTGTACGTATCCATGACCGATATGAAACCGTATCGTGGGCGTTCTATCAGTTCTGTCAAATGTTAGAGTATAAGGCACGTTTGCATGGGTCAAAAGTGATGGTGGTTGCTCCGCATTACACCTCTTTGACATGTCCAAAGTGTGGTCATACGGAAAAAGCCAATCGAAACAAGCGTACACACACCTTTTGTTGCCGAACATGCGGATACACCTCAAACGATGACCGCATTGGTGCTATGAACCTTCAACGAAAAGGAATAGAGTACATCGTTGAAGGAACGACACAGGCATGACCTGCGTCGTTGGGTAGTTGTCAACCTGCCCCTAATGCAACCCCAAGTCAAGGAAGGAGGACGAAGTCCGCTCGCACTTCTGGGGAGTTGCAAGCCCCCACTTCAAGCGTTAGCGAAGTGGGGGTAGTTGACAACGGATCTTCCTTGCGGCTCTCTGCCTCTATCGAGCTTTCGCAACTTTTGAGAAGCAACGGATGCCCCTCCGTTAAAAGGAAATCTCTATTTTTCCTTCTTCAATCCATTTTGCCAAATTGGCATTTTTAATTTCTGTATGGAATGACTGTCCATCTAACGAATAAATGACCTTCCTCGACTCGTTTCGACCGCTGCTGTGCACAAAAGCATAGATTTCTTCGGAGCTTAACTTCGTATTTTGAATGGATAATTGTAGAATACGGTCATAAGACAGCAGGATGTATTGCTGTTTAAATCCTAAAAAATCATCGATACCTAATATTCCAAATAAACTTTCGTTATTTACAAAAGTATTATACATCGTATATACACCTTTGCCGTCATCACTACATATATAGGCAGGACCGTAGTACTGATGAACAAGCAATAATGAGAAAAAACAAATAAAGCGCTCTCCTGCATTATTTCCGTTATGTAAAATGATTTGTCTCAATTTTGGAAGATCCGAAATGGAGGATAATTCACATCGTTCCAGGTTATGAATAATATCTCTATTGACTCTGAAAGCTTGCAAAGCTAGTTGTTTCATCACATCCAATATGCGTTGCTTTTTCGTCATTCCTTTCTCTAATAAGTGATAAATGGTTTGCATCGATAGAATATACAGCTGTTTCTTCTCCGATAATTGTTTGAAAAGCTCAAAGTAATAATCATTATACCGTTCCTTTGTGGGTATATTCCTACAAGACTCTTCTAACACTGCATCAGGAATAAGAAAAATCGGAGACTGATGAAATGCCTGCAGCAAAAGCGGCAAATTTGATATTTGTTTTCTGAACGGTATTAATATGGACATAATAATCACCGTTATAGTAATACACAAGC
This sequence comes from Geobacillus sp. FJAT-46040, assembly GCF_002335725.1. Lineage (NCBI taxonomy): Bacteria > Bacillati > Bacillota > Bacilli > Caryophanales > Anoxybacillaceae > Geobacillus > Geobacillus sp. FJAT-46040. The sequence goes on along the minus strand of NZ_NISS01000001.1, from coordinate 3,185,571 downwards.
CCACCATAGTCAGCATGTTGAATCGGAAACTGCAATACATTTGCATGCTCGTAAAGATAAGTTTTTATAAAATCAAGCGGCTTTACATGAGCAAGAGGATCTCCGAGGGAGTAAATACGGTCCATTGCCCTTTTCATTTTCGGCAAATGTGTTTTGTTATGCTCTAGAATCATTTCAAGATTGTCTTTTGCAATCAATGGACTACCCCCTTGGATGTTCGGAATTTGTCACTGATTTTAACACATCGATCAGTTCAACAAATTCGCTGAAAAGATGCATGCCCTTTTTGAATTCTTCGTCCTCTGCACCGTGAAACGAAAGGGCCACATAATTCATAAATGAATCAGATCGGCTGCGGCCAAACGTTTTTCCATTTAACTCCATATCTGCCTTGTAAAAAAAGAACGGATCGTTAATGCGGAACAGCTTATTGATCTTTGCAACATACTCCTCCACATTTCCTTCGCCTTTCAAGAAATTATAATAAGCTGTCTTCTTAATACCAGTTCGTTCCATCACCCATGAATGTTTAATGCCTTTCCCTTCTATATATTTTTTGACATTCTGGCCTACAATTTTGTTTGTATTTACCATACACTTCACCTCCCGTATATCTAAAATGACGAATCCAACCTTGAACATCCCTGCGATGCTCAATGGGATGATCCGTGTGGAGTTTTCATCAAACTTTTGACCTTGCTTCTACAATCAATTATAAACTGAGAACAATTGATTTTCCATGTATTTTTCCTCAAAAAGCGGAATATATGATTAGTTTATGTCAAAAATCATGCAAAAGTTCTTGATTAAATTCATTTTTTCCTTAAAAACGGGAATAAGGACGTCCTTCCGTTAATGCAAAAAGGCGCCCCAACGTTTGGGACGCCTTCTCCCTTGATTTCTACAGCAACTGAAGCAACGCCTTTTTGTTCGCTTGCACTTGGTCGTTCAACGCCTTGACTTTTTCTTTTACCTTCTGAATGTCTGCGTTGTTGGCGCCGACTTTCTTTTCAAGGGCGCGAATGTCATTCGTCACCGCCCGCAGCTGGTTGGACAGCGCGATGAGCTGGCCGATGAGGCCATCAATTTGCTCTTGTTTTTCTTCATCGAGTTCCTCTTGGTCTTCACCAACAGGTTGTGGAGAATTCGGAGACGGCGCCTCCGTTACCGTTTGCCCGCTGGAAGCTGGAGCGGCAGCGTCATTGGCCGCTATGGCTTGTCCACTCGGAGCGTCAGTTGCCGCTGTGACTTCTGTCGGTTGAGAAGCAGACGGCTCGCCCGTTGGCAACGAATCAGCAGGCGTCGTTTGCGTGTCCGTTGCCGATTCCGCTTCGCTCAATGCTTGAATGCGAGCGGTCACTTTGTCTAGCCGCTCTTCAATTTGGCCTACTTTTTTATGTAACTGCGCCAACTTTTGCGCAAGCCATTTTTGTTGCTTGGACGATTCCTGTTTTTTCTTCGCCTCTGTTTCCTTTTGTTCCGTCTTCTTCTTGACGACGACTTCCACTTTCTTCACCATCGTTTCGCGCTCATGCGCTTTGCCCGCAGGTTTGGCGGCCGCCCACGCCGGAGAGGCGACGAGCATCGACGCCACCAAAATCGGCCATCCTTTCTTCAACATTACCAATTCCTCCTTTATTTTTTGGTAATGGCAGCTGGCTGGCATAGGCTTCCCCTTAGCCCCTGTAGCTTTGTGACGCTAAGTTTCCTTAGCTGTACCTTTCATCATCATTGAACCATGATTTTCTTCGCGAGGAAGTGAGACGAAATGACGATTTTCGACCTTTGAACCATTTCATATATATCTCAAACATTCCTGCTTCACCGTTAAATCCCTAGTTGAAGTTCGTGTACAGTATATTTGCTTTCTGTCACAACTCCCCGGTGCCGCAATGTTTCATGCACTTTCTCATTATACAAGCGAACGTTTTCATTTATGACCTTCCACTCAACCGACCGTTGATGGCAAAACCCATCGATATCATTGTCGAGATGTTTCACATAGCGATAGGGGCCAATGATCCCGATGCTGAGCCATGCGCCATGGCGAACCAACACGATATCCCCTTGTTCCATCGTATGGACAAACGCCCAGATTGCGCCAAGAGCGTTGCCAAGCTTCGCCCCCGAATAATGGTACACGTTGCGCAATCGCTCTCTCAGTTCATCTTTGCTTATGCCGTCCAAATTGCCAATCAGCGGCCAGCCAATCCCTATGACTTGATCGCGAATGAATTCGTCGTACCGCTGAAACCCATGCGGCTTCGTTTTCATTTGAAATACATGCGCCACTCCTAATCCCTCGTTTCCCTTCCAATCTCCGTCTTAGCCAAACCGCCCCACCCATCGAAAAGCGACAGGCGCGCAACCGTTTCAACGTCTGGCATGCTTCTGAAGAACAGCCGTAATCGCCTCAATCGTTTCTTTGGCGGCATCCGTCAACGCTTCAAACTTAAAAGCAATCGACTGAGCGTTTGGATTGATGGACGGGCCTGCGTTTCGATCTCTGCGAAACGCTGTGATCGCCTCCAAGTCTCGTTTGAGGCCATCCGGAAGCAGCGCTCGCTCGAACCTCCAACTGACAATGCAGGGCTCTTTCGCTGTGTAATCGTTGGATCCTTCATATTGTATAGCCCCAATGCGCTTCTTCCCTTTCTCAGAAGCGGCATCATTCATAAACAACTGCACGGTTTGCTTTGCATGGCCATCACATACATGCAAGCCTGCTTCCATCGATTTGTTTGCGATGAAATGGAAAATGGGTGCAACGGCAAAGCGGTACTCAAACATCTTCACCTTTTCTCCCCCCCTTTTTTTGTCATATTTGCAACAGGCTCATCTGCCCCCAACAAAATGACGAGCAATCTCCGTTCATGCATCATTAAGGATTCTTTCAACAAAAACAAGCAAACTCCTGCATATGAATGAAAAAAATAGAGGCCCAACCAATGTTTCTCTGTTTCGATTAATCCTCGAGTGGATCCTTCCTGCCTCCACGAGCCTTTTTGTCACTTCAATGTCTTCCCTCGACGGCTCACAATGACCGCTGGGATGATTATGGGCTACGATGATGGAAGCCGAGTTGGAGAGAATGGCAGCCTTCATCACCTCCCTCGGATGCACGATGCTAGCGTTCAAGCTACCCACATGGCAAATGTTGATGGCAGTAGGCTGATTTTTCGTGTCAAGGCAGACAACGACAAACAACTCACGGTCTGCTTCCACAAGAAACGGCTTCAACAGCCTGTACGCATCTTCCGGAGATTTGATTTGACGCTCCTTGTACAGCACGCTAGACTCACGAACGAGCTTCAGGCTGACAATGTTGACGCGCTTCGCGGGCTGTTTGGCAGACACCTCTCTTTCTAGCAACTCTAGCTGTTGGTGGTTGATGGTTTGATACTTGCTCATCCTTTTCCCTCCTAAAATAGAAATAGCCCCAATTCCCCGAAAGGAATTGAGGCTTTATGACTATAGGTTCAAAATCATAATATATATTTGAAATCAAGTTTGATACAGATTTGGCAAAAAGAAAAGCCCCACAGAGATTTCTCTCCGCAGAGCCTTCCTTCCAATCTACTTGTCTCAATTTCTACAAATCTCGACAAACTTCGGGGCGTGACAGGCACGCTTCCCCTTAGAAACAGAGAGCCACTCAATGACTCTCTGTTTTTGTTAATTTTTGCACGTACCCCATTAGTTAGTAATAGTCTTAGGTGCAGAAGAAACTATTGCGTCAACACCAGTGTTGTCTTCTAAGCTAACATTGCTAGTAGTCGACGTTAACTCAACTGTGGTTGTTCCAACAGTCAACGAAGGTGAAGTACCTAGAGTAACGGTTACTTTGTTACCATCAATTGCGAATGTTGGAGTTGAACCGAATGAACCAGTACCAGAAAGAACAAAGTCATTTGCTAGATCAGCCAGAACAGCACCGCTAATTAACTTAACATTTTCGGAGAATGTGATTTCCACCTTATCTCCAGCTGATACAGAACTATCTCCGTTTGCATCAACATATTTAGCTGAAATGATTACTGGTGCAGCTTGATCCACCGAAGCACTAGCTGTCGTTAATCCTGTAAAATCATTACCATTAGCATCTTTAACAGTACCTAAACGAACAATGTTTGGTGTTGCGTCTGTATCTGGAGTAGATTTTTCAGCTACTGTAATCCATACTACCTTAGAATCTGAACCATCTAATGCAGCACCTGTAACTGTGTATCCAGATACATCAAATGTAGTTGCTGATAAGTAATTTCCATTGATTGCTTCAGTAAATGTAAGCTTGATTTTATCAATCTTACCATTGTTATTTGAATCTACAGTAACGATACCGTTTGTAGATGCAAGTGTTGGTGCAATCTTATCAGCTGCATCAGTACCTGTTGCACCGTTAAGAGCAGTGTTTACAAATGTTGTATCATCAACAGCTACTGTACCAAATGTATATTCACTTGTTTGGTTAGTGCGAACCGCAATAGCTGTTCTAGTAGCACCAGTTGCAAATTTACCATCTTCATCAACCACATCAGAGTTGAATTTGAATGTAATAGTTGCCTTACCATCGCTGTTCACATAAGAAACATTTTGCTGTGGTACAGTTGTCCATGTAGCTCCACCAGAACCATTGCTTACTTTGAACTGGAAGTCTAAAGCATTTACAGACTTAAGTTCTTTATTTAAAGTAACCTGTACAGTACGCTTATCAACAACTTTTACAGCTGTTCCAGATGCTAAACCTAAGTCGTTAGTAACTGTACCAGATACAGTTGTTTGGTAACCATAACCAGCAATTTTGTTCCCAGCTACGTCAGTAACGTTGTTAGATACCGCAAATGGTGTACCTTGTGTTACTGTAGTGCTAGAAGGCAATGTAATTTTAACTGCACTAGCAGATAGAGCAGTAATAGAAGTACCTGCTGGTAAGGCTTTATTATTGTATAGATAGTTATTTACATCTGTAGCTGTTGCTGTATTTACAGCTTCGCTGAAGTATACATAAATGCTGTTGCTGTTAGAGCCTGTACCTTGTTTAACAGCTGTTACTGTCGGAGCAACTAAGTCTGCTACTGATAAAGATGTGCTATAAGAGTCCATTGTGTTGCCAGCACGGTCTTTAACATTTTGTACAGTTAATGTATAGTTACCAGCAGCTAATGCACTTACAGTTAACTGAACAGTATTAGTAGAACCAGATTTGAATGTTGCATTAGAGATAGTAACAACTGAACCGTCAGCTTTTTTCAATGTGTAGTTGAAACGATTTTGTGCAGTTGCGCTATCTACAGACTCGCTAAATTTAACTTCAATGGTTGTTGCGCCTTCATTTACTGTTACATTTTCAACAGTCGGCTTAGTAGTGTCAGCTACTACATTATAAGAAGTAGCTCCGGCAGCAACTTTAATACCGTATGCATCTACTAAATAGTTGTTATCATCGCTCTTCAAGTTAACAGCATGGATACCATTTGCGATGATAGTGTTAAAGTCTGTTCCTGCACCAGCTGGAGTTAATTTCAACGCACCGTTTTCAATAGTACGAGAAATTGTAGATGAGTTAAATACGTTTACTCCATCAATGAATAACGGCTGACCAGTTACAAAGCTAGAAGGAGCAAGAGCTTTGTCGAATTTAACCAATACATATGATTTATCAGCTGCTACTGACACTTCTGTCATTTTACCAACAGTTTTATCAGTTACAACTGTTAAATCTTTCTCAACTTGCAATAATTTGTATCCTGCAATATCCTCAATTCCGTTATTTACAGATACTTTTAACTTGTAAGTTTTATCAGCTAAAGCTGTTGTTAATGGAATACGAACTTCATTTTTCTCAGCATCCCATTGAGGAGTACCTACTCCATAAGCACTTAGAGAAACTCCATCGATTTGATAGTTCGCAACGTTAACAGCTTGATCAGCTTTAACTGCTTCAGAGAATTTCACAACGATTACTTTGTTACCTTCCATTGATACTGATTCTACAGTTGGAACTGTTGCATCAGTATAAGAGAATTTGTGTTCAGATTTAGCGATAGCTTTGCCGTCTTTAGTTTTCACGCCATCAATAGTTAATTTAGACTCGATTTGGTTAGCTAAAGTTTGGCGCGTGCTATCAGTGTCAGTATCAAGAGTAATTAATACTGATTTTCCATCTGCTTGAAGTGTTGCTTTCGGAGCTTCTGTCCATGCAGCGTTATTTAACGCAGCATTTACAGTACCGTTGTTTAATGTATAGTTAGCTAAGTTCTCAGCTGAATCTTTATCAAGTTCTTTGTTAAATTTAACAAGGATTTGGTTAAGGTTAATCGCACTTACACTCTCAACCTTCGGCTTCAATGCCGCTTCATACGCCGCCTTGGCGTCTTGTGCTGCTTTTTGCAGTTCAGCTTTGAACGCATCGGTTACTTTCGATACGTATTGGTTGACTTGGTCAAGCGCGGCTTTCGCTTTGTCCAAGTTGCCGGCTTTGACAGCGTCTTGCGCTTCACGCGCTTTCATGGCAACGGTGATGTCGTAGATCAAGCTGTCGCGCAGTTTTTGCGCTTCGTCTTTGAATTGCGAGCGAAGCAGTTCGCGCGTCGTTTGGCCGTAGACGCGATCCAGGATGACCGTGCGCGTTCTGAGCTCGTACGAAATTTTGTGGTAGAGCTCTTCTGCTTTTTTCAGATCTTTCGCATCGACGGCTGCTTTGAGTTTTTGACGCATCGCGTCTAATTTTGTTGCATAGTTGTAAGCGTCGATGTACGTAGCCACGCGCGCTTCGCCCGATTTCGGGTTGGCTTTGAATACATACTTTTCGTATGCAGCTTGCAAATCAGCCAAATACGCGTCTTTTTTCGCGCCGCCGGCTTTGTTCACGACAGCAACCGCGTTTTCATACGCTTGTTTCGCTTTTTTGTAGGCGGCATATACGTCGTTGATGTTCGGGAGTTTGCCCGTTTCCGTTACCGTGTGGCTGTACGCATAATACACTGCTTTAAATTGCGCTTTCGCTTGGCTGACGACCGTCGCAACGTCCGTGGCTGCTTGGGAAGCATGCGGGTTGGCGGCGACGAAAGCGCTCGCTGCTACAGCGCTGGCTGTGGCGAGTTTGACTGCTTTCTTTTTGTCCATAAAGCCTAAAATCCCCCTTCATTTTTATGAAACTTTAAGACAATGATCCTAAACGGCTGCCGTTTAGTAGATTCATTGCCTAAAAGGTGCTAACATCAACCAATATCATCCTTGACGGCTAGATGCTGGGCTGATTAGAAAGCCTAGCATCTGTTGCTAGCACTTGAGCATAATTCCTCAATGCTCCACGTCTCCTATAATAATACATTTTTTTTCTAAATTCTAGCCCTAAATACAAATTTTTTAGAGAATATGCCATTGAAATTATTTCCATCGATGGCGACATTGATATGAATATGCCTGTAACAGAAATTTAGAACAATATTTTGGCAGTTTGATGGTTTTGGTTGGCAAACATTTTGCGCAAAAACATCAATCGTTTTTCTTCACCGTGACGTCCATCGGTTGGCCAAGCGTCATTTTGACGACGTCATAGCGGTCATTCAAGTACAAATCGAGAAAGCGGAACTGTCCTGCGAATTGTTCCGGGCTGTTCGTGATGGAAAATTGCAGCTGCATGGCGTAATCGCCGCTGTTGGCGAGCTGTTCGGCGATTTTTTCGATCTCTTCCTTCGGCACGTTGTACGCTTTTAAGTAAGAGATCGAGTCGGCGATCGCTTCGGCATTGTCGTTGAAATAAATGGAGAGTGTCACCGCGGCGCCGTCGATGCGGCCTTCAAGCGGCAATGACATATTTTGGCCGTATAAATACCAGCCGAACAGACGATTTCCTTTTTGCCGCTCAATGACGAACGGAACGGATTCATTTCCTGCCTGAAGAATGTATTGCCCTTTCAATGAGCGGGCGACAAGGGCGAGAAGTTCGTCTTTTGTGAACGGCACGTATTGGATGGCGTCCCCTTGTTTGGCATACAGTCCACCGCCGAGGCTGTAATAGACGGCGCCGCCTGCCCGTTTTTGGCTGTAGACGCGATACTCGCGCCCTTGTTTCGCCGTCATGGCGGTCTGCCATGCCGCTCCGTTCAGGCGGTATAGAGGCGTGTCGCGCAAAATGACGACTTTGCCGATCATGCCTTGTTTCCATTGGACTTGCCCCCATTGGACGGCGGCGTCAACTGTTTGTCCATTTCCTCCGAGGGCGATGGCGGCGGCGAGGCAGATGGCGGCTGCCATTTGGGATGCATGTTTCATCTTCGTTTTCCTCCTCATTTTGGTCATCGTTGTCGTTCCAGCATGCTAAAATAACCGCTTCGCCCCCAAGTACCGCTGTTTCCAATACGATTGGTCGAGGCGGCTGATCGTCACTCCAGTCGAAGCGCCGCTATGGATGAACTGGCCGTTGCCGATATAGATGCCGGCGTGCGATGGGCCGTTGGTGGTCGTGGCGAAAAAGACGATGTCGCCGACTTCCGGGGCGGAAACCGATGCGCCTGCATTCCACATCAAGGCGACGGTGCGCGGGATGGGGACGCCTTGTTGCTGGAACAGGTAGAAAATGAAGCCGCTGCAGTCAAATCCCTCTTCCGGTGTCTCGCCGCCCCAAACGTATGGGGTTCCGAGCAGCTCAGCCGCATCGGCGACGAGTTCGATGACATCCACCTTCGTCGGGGGAGCTTGTCCAAGCAGACGCTCGTATGTTTCGCTGTCAACAATGCCGGTCGCTGGGAGTTTGGCCGCTTGTTGGAAACGGCGGACGGCATCGGCGGTGGCAGTGCCGTAGTAGCCGGTGATGGCCGTGTAGAAGTAGCCGAGCTCTTTCAGCTTTGTCTGAATGCGCTTGACGTCTTCGCCGAGCGCGCCGATTGAGAGGCGAACCGCCAGGCGCTCGCGCTCGATCGGTGCAGGCGGGGGTGTTTTCGCTTTTACTGCGCTCGCGAGGCGGGCAGCGGTTTGGTTGTCGACCGCGCCGGTCACTGGCAGGCCGTTGTCGCGTTGAAAGCGGCGGATGGCGTCGGCGGTCAGCACCCCATAGTAGCCGGTGATGTCCGAATACGTAAAGTAGCCGAGTTGTTTGAGCTGTTGCTGCAGCTTGCGGACGTCGTCGCCGCGCGCCCCAACGGTCAGCGCCGCAGACGGTGAGGGCGAGGAACCTTCTTCTTTTTGCTTCAGCCGTTCAAGCGTCGCCCGATCCGCCCGCCCGGTGGCGGGAAGTCCGTTCGCCCGTTGAAACTGCTTCACGGCATCGGCCGTCACCGCGCCATAGTAGCCGGTGATTTGCGGATAGCGAAAATAGCCGAGCTGTTTCAGCCGGCGTTGCAAATCACTGACGGCCGCGCCGCGGGAACCGATGGCGAGCGTGTCGTTTGACGCAGGCGCGCTTTTGAGCTTCGCGTAGGTGGCGTCATCGACGATGCCGGTGGCTGGCAAGTTCATCGCCCGTTGGAACGCTTTGACCGCTTCTTCGGTAATGGCGCCAAAGTAGCCGGTCGCTTGCGGATACGTGAAAAAGCCTTTTTCTTTCAAGCGCTGCTGGAGCTGTTTGATTTCAGGAGAACTCATGCCTTTCTTCCATTCCGCCGCTTGGCTGTCATCCGGGGCAAGAAAAAAGGACGAAACCATGGCAGCGGCAAAGAAGGCGTGATTCGGTTTCACGGATGCGCCCTCTCCCTTCGCCGTCTGTTTCGTTTTTCATCTTTCATCGAGGCCTCATGCGGGATAGTTCCTCAGGCCGGCTTGACATCCCGCAGCCAAAAATAGTAATGTTCTATATTTTCAGTATAACGGACGAAAGCCATGAAAGGAAACGATTTTTTTTATTGGAAGAAGGAAGAAGTTTATGCGCCGGAACGGGGCATGCTTCGCTTCGGAGGCGACGGATACGTGAACAAATACGACACGCATCGATCGTCGACAAGGTAAATCGACTGCAGCACTTCATAAATGAGCTGTTTTTCCATCGCCAGCCATTCATCTGCGCGGATCGGGATGTATTTTTGCCTCGGTTCGTTCCACTCATAAAGGGCGACGGTAAACTTTTTTTGGCGAAGATCGAGCTTGACGATAAACATGTAAAGCTGGCTCGTGCATTTAAATACAAAATAGAGCTGGGCTTCCTTTGAGCAGGTGATCGTGCGGAACAGCGCCTCGCCTTCCGATGCAAAACGCATCCGTCCACCTTCGTTTTTCAGCGAGCGCAGCGAATCGGTGAAACTGGCCGGGGCGATCGTTTTCAGCCGCACGGAAAACGGATTTTTCATTTCCTTAATATAGATGTGGTACATTTTTTGGGCGTGTTTCTCCCCGTTTCGTTCACAAATGACAAAATCGGCAAGATAGATATTCACCTTGACCCCCTCTTTTTGGTTCGTAATTTCCTATTTTTAACTAATTGTACTATGTCCTTCCTGGACAAAAAAGATGCCGAACGACGAAATCACGGACAAATCCGTTCTGATTTAGAAACAAAGATAGAAATGAGCGAAAAAGGAACAACCATTGACTCCATGCTTTTCTATCTTTAAAGAGTAATGATGAAAAGCGTGGTGACGAACGATGACAAACTTGGGGGAGACGCTCAAACAACTGCGAAAACAACGGCGCTGGACACAGGAAGAGCTGGCCGAGCAGCTGAACGTGTCGCGTTCGCAAATCAGCAAATGGGAAAACGGCAGCTTGCTTCCGGATGTGCAGTCGCTTGAGAAGCTCTGCCAGTTGTTTGACGTCAGCGCCGATTTTTTGCTTGGCGGCGAAACGCGCCAGCGCGAGCTGTTGCGCGAAGTGACGGACATATACGGAACGGCGGACGTGCACGAAACGGTGCTCGCGGCGTTGGACTACTTGCTTCATAACCAAGAGATGAGCGAAGCGGTGTACGCGCTCGCGAAGCTGCCGGATAAAAAGCGAAAACATGTCGAAACGATGATCATGACAATCGTAAAAGAGTGCTCCGAGCTCATGTAGCTCCCCTCATGCTGAAAAAAAGCGCTAACAACGACGTGCTAGCGCCATCCGTTGGGGAGTGTTTGGGGACACGTTCTTTCTCTTGGGGATTCGCTTTGAAAGGCATGTATGGGGAAACGACTATACGTGCTCCGGCCATTCTGGTTTCTTTCCGGAGTGGAGAAATTGGACGGACTCCGCGACGACTTCGGTGACATAGACGCGTTGACCGTCTTTTTTATCGTAGCGGCGCGTTTGGATTCTCCCCGTCACCGCCACCATCGATCCTTTTCGGCAATAATTGGCGGTATGTTCCGCTGTTTTCCGCCATAAAACGCATGGAACGAAATCGGCGTCAATCCCCCCTTCCGCGTTGCGGAAATTTCTCGCCACCGCCAGCGTGACAGTCGCGACGGCAGCCCCTTCGGCCGTGTAGCGAAGCTCGGGATCTTTCGTCAACCGACCGACCAACACGACTTGGTTGATCATGTATTGGCGCATCCCCCCTTTCCTCCACCGCACCTTTATGATAACGAATCTCGTTTTGGGTCGTAAAATCGCGATTTTTGCATTTTTTGGCGCACTCTATGGATACAATTCAGCGAAAAAGGCGAAATCTTCGTCGACAATGGCGGGGCAAAATGGCGTTTTTGCCATCCGACGGAAAATATGCAGATCGTTTTTCAGCAGGAAGGGCGGCATCCCGTTTTTCTTCCCTCGTCCGCCTGTGCTATAATCTTGGATAAGACAACGGTAACGAGGTGGACGAGATGAAAACGTTCAAGCTTGTCGGGCTCTCGGTCATCGACGACGACATGCACCGCCAAGACATCCCGTTTATTGACGGGTTGATCATCAACAAAGAAGACGGGCAAAACCGCTGGCTCGTGGAGGCGTATTTGGATGACGACTATGAGCCAATGTTTGTGAACTTGCAGCGGCGTCCAGAGTTTCAACTGCAAGTGACGATCACCCACACGAGCAACGACCCGGCCAACATGCTTGTTGCCGTCCGTTCGATCACGAAAATGAACGGCCACATTAGCGTCTTGATGGAAGGGCTGATGATCCCGCGGCGCACCCATTTGGCGGAAGTCGTGCTGGCCGGCCTTGTCAAGAAAGGGCTGCAAGGCGAGGCGCTGCTTCAAGAGTTTCGCCAGCAAATGCATGAGCGAATCGATGCCAAGGCGCCGCAGGAACGGAAAAGGTAAAAGGCTGGAGAGCGCACTTTCCAGCCTTTTTGTTTGCCTTCCTGCAGGCAAGTGGATCATCCTCTTGGAAACGCCAGGGCATCAACCCGAACCGGGCGGGCGGTGACGATGTAGCGCTTCGGAGCGCGGCCGATGAGGCGAAACGGGTAGCACGTTGTCACCGTCAGCGTTGGGCGCGCTTTCTCGACCAAAACGGTCCGGTCGTCGTCATCGACGATGCGGATGTTGACGATGCGGTAATGGATGGCGGCGCGATCCGTCCGAATGATAAGCGCATCGCCGATCTCAAGCTCGCCAAAGCGGCGGAACACAGTATCGCGGTGCCCGGATAGCACGACATGCCCTCGTCCCCCCGGCCAATCGCTCGCTGGATAATGGCCGACACCTCGGCGCAATTCTTGTTCGCGGACGCCTTCATACACGGGAATCGCCGCCCCGAGCTTTGGGATGGCGAGCTCACCAAGGTAGACGCCAAGCGGTGCGTCTTTTTGCGCCGAACGTTCCGCTGGAAGGCTTGCGGCCGGCGGTGAGGAAGGCGCAGGAGCATCCCGCTTGACCGCCATCCAGCCGACGGTGTACCAATAGCCGTTCCAACCGGCCATCGCCGCTCCGATGACGATCGCCGCCAGCGCCGCCCATTGGGCGGCCCGGCGCCCCCACGAAACCCGCGCGGGCTTGCCGTTCACGTTCCTTCACCCTTTCAGCCGCCTGACCCGCCGGTAAAGAAGGAACCCGGCGGAAGCGAGCATCAGTCCGGCCAACGTATAGGTCAAATACGGCGACGCCGTCTCCGGCAGTTTTTCCCCATACATCTTTCCTTTCATCTCTACAGCGAGCAGCCCCGCGTCAATGCCTTTCTCCCCCGCGCGGACGATGTAGCCCGATGTCAACATCTCCCGCGTTATGGCGATATCGGCGACCTCCTCGCCTTGGCGGTTGTACAATCGAATGCGGATCGGCTCCGCTCCGGCCGCCTTTATGTCCGGCTCGTCCGCCTCAAGTTTAAGCAAGCGAAGCCCCTCTTCCCACATCGCCCGCAGTTTGCGGCGCTCTGTTTCCGTCCACGGCCCTTCCGTCTCCGCAAACGGACGCAGCCGTTCACGAAGCGCCGCCAGCCGCCCGGCTAACTGCGGGTCGTCAAGCAAGGCAATATGGCGGGTGAGGGCGCGCACTTCTTGTTCCGTCATCCCGAGCACCCCAAGCAAGTCGTTGATTTGCTGCATGGCGGCGTTGTGCTGCGAGTAAAAACGGATGGCCCGGTCTAAGTCTTCGACAAATGTGTAGTCTTGCACCGTTTCGCCAAACTGGCCAAGCAGCGCCTCGAGCTCCTCGACCGTCAGCCCGTGCCGGCGCAGAACGGCATGAAGCCGCTCGTCAGTGATGGGTGTGCCGAGCCATTGTTTCATCTCATCCATGGTGCGAAAATCGGCGGCTGTCAAGCCGTATTGATCCAAATAAGCCAACAGGTCGCTCACTGTCCAGCCGACGCTCTCAGCGTACTGCTCAAGCTCGCTTCGGCTGATGGCCGCCGCCCCAGCCGGAAACGAAGCGAAAACGGCGACAAGCACCGCCATTCCTAGCCATTGCCGCATTCGTTTTTCCTCCCTTCCGCTTTCTTTGACGTACATTGGTAGTATTTTCCGAACATGCCGCTCTTATGTACGCCAACCAGCGAAAAAAAGAAGAAAGCTCGGCTTAGAGCGCTTGAACGTTCTCCCACCTACGCAAACGCTTAGAGATGGGAGATTCTCGGGGACACCTGCCATAAGGCAGACTGCCAGCCAGACCATCCCCGTCTGTCCCTGTGACTTGGCTGTTCCAACGAAGTCCTTCTTTCAAGATATTTTGAGCGGCGTTGGGGGACATCCATGATGGAAGACGCTGATTCATTCCCCCCTTCGGCTGATCGCGTGAAAGCGGGGGCTTCTCGGTACATAAGAATAGGCGCCCGAGTTTCGGACGCCTGTTTCGCGTTAGGAAAGGTGGTTTACGGTTGCCTGTTGGAAGTAGGCGTTGTACAAGGCGCGAACCGCCTCGTTGACGACGTCTTCTTTGACGCCGAACATCATGCTCACTTCGGACGAACCTTGGTTGATCATCTCCAAGTTGATGTTGGCGTCAGCGAGCGCAGTCGTGGCTTTCGCCGCCATCCCGATCGTTTTTTCCATTCCTTCGCCGACGACCATAATGAGCGCCAAGCCGTACTCAATCGTCACCTCATCGACGGCAAGCTCCTCGCGGATGCGGGCGAGGATGCGCTCCTCTTTTCCGTCCGCGAGCTGATCCGCCCGCAAGATGACCGACATGTTGTCGATGCCGGACGGCGTATGTTCGTAGGAGATGCCTTCGTCTTCTAAAATTTGCAGCACGCGCCGGCCAAAGCCAATCTCACGGTTCATTAAGTATTTGCTGATGTTGATGCTGCAAAAGCCCGTGTCGCTCGCAATGCCGGCGACTGGTTCGTCGATGTGGTTGCGCTTGGCGACGATCCACGTGCCTGGAGCGGCCGGGTTGTTTGTGTTTTTTACGCAAACGGGGATGCCGGCGCGATAGACCGGCTCAAGCGCCTCGTCATGAAAGACGGAAAATCCGGAATACGACAGCTCACGCATCTCGCGGTACGTGATTTCTTTCAACTTGCGGGCATCGGCAACGATGGACGGATTGACGCAATAAATCGAATCGACGTCGGTAAAGTTTTCGTACACGTCCGCTTTGACGCCCGCGGCGACGATCGAGCCCGTAATATCCGACCCGCCGCGCGGGAACGTGACGATATGGCCCGATCGGGAATAGCCGAAAAATCCTGGGATGACCAAAACGCCGCGCCGTTCGCGCAGCTGCTTCAGTTTGTCGTACGACTCCGGCAGCACTTGGGCGTTGCCCGGCTCATCGGTGACGATGATGCCGGCTTCAAGCGGGCTGACGTAGCTCGCCTCAAGCCCGCAATCTTGCAGATAGAGCGCCATGAGCCTTGCGTTATGGTCTTCGCCGCTCGCTTTAATGGCGTCAAACAACCGAGGCGGCTCGCTTCGATAGGCGCTGATTTTCGACTGCAAGTCATCGACAAGCTCGGCCAAAAAGCCGTCGGCTTCCAGCCCCAGCTCATTGGCGATGTCAGCATACCGCTTCACGATCGCTTCCATTGTTTCCTCATGCGGCTCGCCAGCCACAACTTGTTCGGCCAGCTGGATGAGCATATCGGTCACTTTCACATCGTCCTTGTACCGTTTCCCCGGCGCCGACACGACGACGATGCGGCGCTCGATATCCGAGCTGACGATGTCGGCCACTTTACGGAATTGTGCAGCGCTCGCCACCGAACTTCCACCGAATTTGGCTACTTTCATCGTTCATGACCCTTTCTGTCGAAAGTCTCTATAATTGTTTATCATATCACATTTTTCCGCCCATGGAACTATTCATTTTTTAGAAATTTCCGCCAACGTCCAAAACTGCCGCCATCGCCGGCCATGACTCTCTTCAAAACAGATGGCGCCGTGCTTCGTCAATGGAAAGACGGTGCTGCAACAGCCCCCCCGCCTTGACAAACGGATGATGGTTCAGCGCAGCGCCGTTTTTCCATCGTTCCTCCTCGATTTTTTCCGAAAACGGCCGCTCTGCCTTACGTTTGCGCCACATTGCCGCGGCGGACGTTCGCAATGCCTTCTTTGCAGACGCCATACGGCAGCCACGAGCAGTTGCGGCATAACTCGTCCAAATCATCCGGCTTGACCCGTTCCGCCGTCCGCCGGATCAGTTCGGACTTCCAATACACATTGCCCGGCTCCAAGCCTAAATGGCGAATGACGTTTCCGTCAAGCGAACGGACGTGGGCATCGGAATTCGGGCCGGCTTCACACGTTGTCTCCCCATGATGTGGGCAGGCGAGGCACGCCTCATCGAGCGCCGCGACGACTTCAATCGGGAAATCGTCGTGTTCATCGCGAATGCGGGCCACGATCTCCCACATTTTTTCCACGAACGACGGGCTGTAGCCCATGCCGCGAAACCCGTGCACACAAAGCAAATGATGGCCGCGCAAACGAACCGGTTTCATCTTCTCTCCCCTCCCTTTCTTTCCTTTGGCGGGTATTGGTCAAGGGCAAATCTGGCTCTGAGAATGCCCTACGATGCCCAACGGGATGGCTCGTGTGGAGTTTTCATAGAACTTTTGACGCTGCCTTCTTTCCTCTCTTCAGACATATGCCGCCCGGTCCAATCGTTTCTATCGTTTTTGACTCCATCATACGTCAACTCTTTTCATTGAGCAACTGGCACCTCGATAACCAGCAGCGGACAGCTAAGCGACATCCCTTTCAGACCTATGCATCGTCTGTGAAACGGTGGGCTCCCGGCCTTCGCCCAAACCGCCGTTTTCCTCGGTCAATTCGGAAAAATAACGGATCTGCTTTATACAGACAGCCGTCATGATACAATGAGAAAGGGAACGATGTTGCTGGGAAAGGACTGGCTGATCATGACGAAAGAAGAATTGGCACGCTCGCTTTCCGTCTTGCTTCATGAGCTGACGAAATCATGGCGGAAAGAAAAAATTCATTCCGATGTGCTCGAAATCATTATGAAGCTGCGCATTCAAACCGATGACGACGAGCAATACGTTGCCGATCTGCTCGGCAACATCGCGTTTGCGAGCGAATCGGCTCATGCGCTCAAGCAAATTTGGGGCTATATGCTGCGCGAGCAAACCTTTCTATCGCCACAGACGATCGAGGCGATGCTCACGGACGCCCAGCGCAAGATCCAGCGCCGGCTGTCAGAGATGACGGCCCGCTATGAGCGTCCGTTTTTGTCCATCGATGACCCGCTCGAGCGGAAACGCCAGCTTGAGCGCTCCTACAGCGCCCTTCTTTTGTTCAACCGGATCGCCACCGACTTTTTGCTTGAGTTCGTCCGCGAAGAAAACGAAACGGCAGCGAGCGTCTTTTTCGCCGCCGACCCGAACGAGGCGATCGAAGTGTTCCATCATCTTTGCAGCGTCTACGCGAGCCGCTGGATTGAGGGGCTGGAAGTCGACTGATGCCCCTCCCTGCTCCGGCGGCAGGGCGGCTCGTTTTCAGGTGAAGGTCGTTGAGGCTTTTCCATTTGACAATATTACTCAGCCATGCTAACCTAATCATTGGGAGGAATTTTTTAAATATTCCTTCCATTGTAAGCGGATACAGAATCCATTGAAGGAGGAATCGGGGATGATCTACGCACAACCAGGCCAGCCAGGCGCGCTTGTCACATTTAAAAAGCGCTACGAAAACTTCATTGGCGGCAAATGGGTGCCGCCGGTCGACGGCGAGTATTTCGAAAATATCACGCCAATCACCGGACAGCCGTATTGCGAAGTGCCGCGCTCGAAAGCGGCGGACATCGAACTGGCGCTTGACGCCGCCCATGCGGCCAAAGACGCATGGGGACGCACGTCTCCGGCAGAGCGCGCCCGTTTGCTGAACAAAATCGCCGATCGGATGGAAGAAAACTTGGAAATGCTGGCCGTCGCCGAAACATGGGAAAACGGCAAGCCGATCCGTGAGACGCTCGCGGCTGACATTCCGCTTGCCATCGACCATTTCCGCTATTTCGCCAGCTGCATCCGCGCGCAAGAAGGCACCATTTCGGAAATCGATCATGACACGGTCGCCTATCATTTCAAAGAACCGCTCGGCGTTGTCGGACAAATCATCCCGTGGAACTTCCCGATTTTAATGGCGGCCTGGAAGCTCGCGCCAGCGCTCGCGGCCGGCAACTGCGTCGTGTTGAAACCGGCGGAGCAAACGCCGACGTCGATCCTCGTTCTCATCGAACTCATCGAAGATTTGCTTCCGCCTGGCGTCGTCAACGTTGTGAACGGCTTTGGCTTAGAAGCTGGCAAGCCGCTCGCCTCGAATCCACGCGTGGCGAAAGTGGCGTTCACCGGTGAAACGACGACCGGACGGCTCATCATGCAGTACGCCTCGCAAAACATCGTGCCGGTCACGCTTGAGCTTGGCGGCAAGTCTCCGAACATTTTCTTCGCTGATGTGATGGACAAAGACGATGACTTTCTTGATAAAGCGCTTGAAGGCTTTACGATGTTCGCCTTAAACCAAGGCGAAGTGTGCACATGCCCGTCGCGCGCCCTCATCCATGAGTCGATTTACGACGCCTTTATGGAACGGGCGCTTGAACGCGTCAAGCAAATCAAGCAAGGCAATCCGCTCGATACGGAAACGATGATCGGCGCCCAAGCCTCCTCCGAACAGCTCGAGAAAATTTTGTCATACATCGACATCGGCAAACAGGAAGGCGCCGAACTTTTGATCGGCGGCGAGCGGAACATGCTCGAAGGAGAACTGTCCGGCGGCTATTACGTCAAGCCGACCGTTTTCAAAGGGCATAACAAAATGCGCATTTTCCAAGAAGAAATTTTCGGCCCAGTGCTCGCGGTCACGACGTTTAAAGATCATGACGAAGCGCTTTCGATCGCCAATGAGACGCTGTACGGCCTTGGCGCCGGCGTCTGGACGCGCGACATCAACACCGCGTACCGGTTCGGCCGCGGCATCCAGGCTGGCCGCGTCTGGACGAACTGCTATCACATTTATCCGGCCCACGCGGCGTTCGGCGGCTACAAAATGTCCGGCATCGGCCGCGAAACGCACAAAATGATGCTCGACCATTATCAACAAACGAAAAACTTGCTCGTCAGCTATTCGCCGAAAAAACTTGGCTTGTTCTGACATTGGTCCACCTGCTCTTCCACAGCAAAAGGCAGCGCCGACGCGTTGCCTTTTGCCCACTGTTGCATCCGTCACCGCCAAAACCACGCAAACGCCTTTTGATGATGGAATGGAAAACGACGCAACAACCGTTCCATTCGACGAATCCAGCAAAGCTGCTCTAGGGGCCTGTCTTTGGCCATGATGCGAAAGGAGGTGCATCCGATGCCTGATGAACCGAAAGTCATCGCCACCGAAGCAGCGTTAGAATTGATTGAAAAATTAAAGGCGAAATACGGTCCGCTCATGTTCCACCAATCCGGCGGCTGCTGCGACGGCAGCTCGCCGATGTGCTACCCGCTCGGTGAGTTGATCGTCGGCGATTCCGATGTTTTGCTTGGCGAAATCGGCGGCTGCCCGTTTTACATCTCTAAGGCGCAATACGAATATTGGAAGCATACGCAGCTCATCATTGACGTCGTCCCCGGGCGCGGCGGCATGTTTTCGCTCGAAGGCCCGGAAGGCGTCCGCTTTCTCACCCGCTCGCGCGTCTTCGGCCAAAGCGCGGATGCGGGCGCAACGTAACCAGCCATCGCGAATCGTCACCGTGAAACCGCCATGCGCCGGGCATCACGTCGATGCGAAACCGCCTGGCGAAATGGGCCGCACGGAGCGAGCCGCCGGCTTCCATTGGCACCTCACCCCCGGATGCCTCATCGCTCCGGGGGAGTTTTGTTCGTCGCCGCCAAAAAGAAAGGCGGCCCGCCGCCTGAGCGAATGAGGCGCGGTCCGCCGTTTTCTTTTCTTCATTCGCATGCCGCTAGGCCTTCTCCTCTGCCTGCTTCAACGGCTTCATCGCCTCCGCCCGATCGGACAAGACGATCCTCTTCAAGCCGAACACGAAAAGCAAGCCGACCGCGATAAACGCGAGCCCGAACCAAAAGACCGCCTGCAGGGAATCGACAAGCGACTGCTTCAGCACCGGCACGAACATGTCCCGAAGCGGCGCTGGAATTTTCGCCATCGCTTCCGGGCTGAGCAAGACGGAATACAGCCCTTGCGGATCGTCATGGATCATGTCCGCAAAGCGGTCGACAGCCCCCTTCGCCTGCGCCGGCAGCACTTCGAGCTTCGGCATGAGCCGTTCGTCAAGCAAGACGCTCGACCGGTGGTTCATGATGGCGCCAAGCACTGTCATGCCAAACGTCCCACCGATCGAGCGGAAAAATTGGCTTGAAGACGTCACCACGCCAAGCTCCGATTTCGGAAAGCTTTCTTGCAAAGCAAGCGTTAAAATCGGCATCACGAGCCCTGTACCGAGTCCAAGCACGATCATATACAGCGTTGCCGTCCATTTTGACGTATCGACATCCATCGTGCCAAGCAAGCCAAACGCTGACAACATAATGGCCATGCCGACGATCAGCTGTGTTTTCACACCAATTCGGTAAACGAGTCGGCCGCCAACGACACTGCCGATAATCATCGTAATCATCATCGGTGTCATAATCGTTCCTGACTCTGTGGCACTTACCCCAACCACCCCTTGCATAAAAAACGGGACGAACATGATGGCTCCGAACATACCGACGCTCATAAAAAAGCCGATGCCATTGAGCAGCGTAAACGTCCGGTTGCGGAAGAGCCAAAGCGGAATGATCGGCTCCTCCGCCCGTTTTTCCGCCCAAACAAACAAAGCGAAAAAGACAACCGCGGCCGCAAACAACGAAACGATTTGCCACGACCCCCATGGATATCGGTCGCCGCCAAACGTCAACCCCAACAACAAGCTGACGACACCTGCCGTCAACGTCGCCATCCCGGCGATGTCAAATTTCACCGGCCCTTCGGCTTTATATTTGCTTAACCCCATCGCAATCAGCACCGTGGCGAGAATGCCGACCGGCAAGTTGATGTAAAACACCCAGCGCCAGTTCAAATGGTCGACGATAAAGCCGCCGATTTGCGGGCCCAGCACTGAAGCGAGACCGTACAAACCGCCGAACACCCCTTGCCATTTCGCCCGCTCCTTGCCGGTGAACACGTCACCGATGACAATCATCGCCATCGGCATCATAATCCCGCCGCCCAGTCCTTGAATGCCGCGGTAAAGGATGAGCTCGGTCATATCGTTCGCCATGCCGCAAAGCGCTGAACCAGCCATAAAAATGACCAACCCGCTCACATAGACAATCCGACGGCCCAATAAGTCGGCAAGCTTCCCGGCGATCGGCACGACCGTCGTCGACGTCAACATATACGCTGTCGTCAGCCACGTCATAATCCCCAATCCGTGAAGCTCCCCGACGATGCGCGGCATCGCCGTGCCGACGATCGTCCCGTCTAATGCCGCAAAGAGCATCGCAATAATGAGCCCGGTGATCAGCAGCGAGCGATGACGAATGGTGCTCGTCGGCACTGCTATCGCTTTTTCCATACTTCTCTCTCCCATCCGTTTTGTCGTTGGTATTCATCCATTTCTTTGACCAATGCATCCAAAGCCGGTGCCAGTTGAGACGTTTGTTGATGACGCAAATACAACAGCAGCGCTTCGACGATATAGGCGCGGGGCGGCGCGTGCCGTCCAAGCAGCTCTTCCTCCAGCGCTGCTATGGCTTCGAGCACATCGCTTGCCTGCTTTGGATCGAGATCGTTGACAGCCTCCCGGACGGCGGCGAACGCGGAAGCCAGCCGCTCCCGCTGACGCTCGCGCTCCTGCTCCTCCATCTTCACCCATGGCGCAAACGACTCTTCCGTCAAAAGCGGACGCTCCTCAGCCGTGAAGCTAGCGACAATGGCATCAAGGCGGCGCATGAGAAAACGAGCCGCCTCGTCCGCATCAAACGCCTCCTCGCGAAAAAAGAAGTAAAACAAATATTGCCGGATGATGCCGTTCGTCATCATGGCCACATCATACACATACGGACCAACCGCCTCGCCATAGACCTCCGTTAGGCGCGTGCAATACCATAAAAAAAGGCGCCCATGCTGGCGGAACATATACCGCTCCACTTCCGGATTGACTTTCGGCAATTGTTCCGACATGATCATGCGCAAAAAGTCTTTGTACTCGCGAATGCGAGAAAAATGGGCCGCCAACTGGCGGACAAACCGCTCCTTTTCCGGGCCATCCCCGCCGGATGCCGTGAAATCTGCGACCATTTTTTCGCTGTAATAGCGAAGCACTTCAAGCAATAATTCCTCCTTCGAGGCGAAATGATGGTAAAACGCCCCTTTGGAAATGCCCCACGCCTCGACCAAATCTTGAATCGAGGTGGCATGATACCCTTTTTCCGCAAACAGTTTCATCGCGGTTTCAATAAAGCGAACGCGCCGTTCATCCATGGCAACGACTCATTCCTTTCCCATTCGCTCTCATCCATTGCCGGTACGACGGCAACACCGCGCGCGGTTTCACGACATCAACCCGTACGCCGCGCTGTTGCAGCCATTCTACCAACCGTCGAACATGGATCATTGTCCTCGCCTCCATATCACTTATGACCAAATGGTCAAAATAATTATAAACCAACGTCATAAAGATACGCAACTCAAAAACGATTTTTTTGACCAATAGGTCGATTTTTTGCTAATTCCATTGAACAATCGGTCAATATCCCTGCCTTCAAACAAAAAACGGCCCCACCGCCTGATTGAAGACGGTGAACGGCCGTCCTTGCTATTCGATCGCTCTCGCCGCCAGCGCCAAGGCACCCGCAACACCGGCGTTGTCGCCAAGCCCTGGGAGGACGATGTACTCGTCGATCTTCTCGAGAATCGCTTCGTGCTGAACATACCCATTGAGCAACTCCTGCACATAGCGGCGCACAAGCGGCAACACGTGCGTCTGCTTCATGACGCCTCCGCCCGTGATCACCTTTTTCGGCGATAACACGAGAATGTAGTTGGCAATCGCCTGGGCAAGATAAAAGGCTTCCAACTCCCATACTTCACGGCGGTCCGCCAATTCCGCCCCTTTTTTCCCCCAGCGCCGCTCAATCGCGGGACCAGACGCCATCCCTTCTAGACAGTCGCCGTGGTATGGGCAGACGCCGGCAAACGCGTCATCCGGATGGCGGCGGACCAAGATATGCCCCATCTCCGGGTGAAGCAGCCCATGCAACAGGCGGCCCTCGACGATTGCCCCAACGCCGATACCCGTTCCGACCGTCATGTACAGGCAGCTGTCAAGCCCTTGCGCCGCCCCCCAGCGCAGCTCACCGAGCGCCGCCGCGTTGACATCCGTGTCAAAGCCGATCGGCACGGGAAAATGCTGCTTCATCGTGCCGACAAAATCAAACTGCGCCCACGCCTGTTTCGGCGTGCTCGTAATATACCCGTACGTCGGACTGTCCGGACGCAAATCGACCGGGCCAAACGACCCGATGCCAATCGCCTCGATGCGGTGCGGACGGAAAAAGTCGATGACGTGCGCCATCGTCTCTTCCGGCGCCGTCGTCGGAAACACCGCTCGTTCATGGATGTTCCCTTGTTCATCGCCGATGGCGCAGACAAATTTCGTGCCTCCAGCTTCAATGGCTCCCAAAATCATATGTACGCCTCTCTTTCTTCATCTGCTCTTTTGTTGTATCTATTTTACTGGAAAAAGGGAGAGGATATCAATGGCAAAAAGCCGCTGATCAGCGGCTTTTTGAAACATAGCGCAATCGATTCTATTGTCTACCGGGTTTGTTGATCTACACTGCTGATTGGCTCACCCCTTCACCGACCCCGCGAGCAAGCCGCGGACGAAGTATTTGCCGAGGAAAATGTACACAAGCAAAGTCGGCAGCGCGGCGAGCAAGGCGCCCGCCATTTGCACGTTCCATTGGACGATTTGACTGCCGGATAAGTTTTGCAAGGCGACCATGATCGGCTGTTTGTCCGATGTCGTGATCGTCACGGCGAACAAAAACTCGTTCCAAATGTTTGTAAACTGCCAGATCGCCACGACGACAAATCCGGTGATGGACAAGGGTAGCATAATATAACGAAAAATACGGACAAACCCAGCGCCGTCGATTTTCGCCGACTCAATCATTTCATCGGGGATCGCCGCGTAGAAATTCCGAAACATCAGTGTGGTGATCGGAATGCCGTAGACGACATGGACGAACACAAGCCCCGGAATCGTGTTGTACAGCCCGATTTCGCGCAAAAATTGGATGAGCGGAATGAGAATGCTTTGATACGGAATGAACATCCCGAACAAAATGAGCGTAAAGAGCGTATCCGCTCCTTTAAACTTCCATTTCGACAGTACATAGCCGTTGAGCGACCCCAACAGCGCGGAGAGCAGCGTCGCCGGCACGACGAGCAAAATCGAGTTCCAAAAGTTCGGGGCCAGCTTTTCAAATGCGGTCGCATAGCTGCTCCAATCGACCGTTGACGGCAGCTTCCACATATCGGCCAATGTCACTTCATCGAGCGGCTTCAAGCTCGTTGTGACCATGACATACACCGGCAACAGGAAAAACACGCTCATGACGAGGGCCAACAAATACAAAAACGGCCGCGCCCACATGGATCTCGCCATCACGATCCCCCCTTGCGGCTTGAGATGAGATACGGAACGATAAAGATGGCGACCGACAGCAGCATCACGATCGCGATCGCCGCGCCGTTGGCGTAATAGTTGCCGCGGAACGTCGTTTCAAACATGTACACGCCCGGCACATCGGTGACAAAGTTCGCCCCCGGCCCGGTCATGGCGTAAATCAAATCGAAAATTTTGAGCGAAATATGAGCCATGATGATGATGACGCTGACAGTGATCGGCCGCAGCAGCGGCAAAATGATTTTCCAATACAATTGAAACTCGGTCGCTCCGTCCATCCGCGCCGCTTCCCGCACTTCATCTGGAATGGCGCGCAGGCCGGCGAGATACATCGCGACGGCAAAGCCAGTCATTTGCCAAACAGCCGCCACGACCACCGCAATGATGGCGACCGGGATGCCAAACTCAATCTTGCCCCAATGAAATCCGAACAGAATGTTCGTATCCGTATACCATTTTCCATCCAAGCCAAGCGGTTTTAAAAACAAGTTGACGCCCGTTGACGGGTTGAACAGCCATTGCCACACGACTCCGGTGACGACAAATGACAAGGCCATCGGGAAGAAGAAAATGTTGCGGAACAGCGACTCGCCGCGCAGTTTTTGGTCAAGCAAAATGGCAAGCAGTTGGCCGAGCACAATGACGGCGGCGATAAACAACACCGTAAACACAAGTGTATTGCGCAAGTCGGCCTGGAAGCGGAAATCATGAAACAAATACAGATAGTTTTTCAACCCGGCAAACGACCAATCCGGCACGAGCGAATTCCAGTTGCTCAAGGACACATACCCCGTCCAGCCGATAAACCCGTACACAAATAAGAAAATCAGTACGACCGACGGTGCCAAAAACGCCGCTGCCAGCCAATGATCGGCCGTCCATTTCCGCTTTTTCCGCACCGCGGGGACATATGCTGTCTTCTCGGCTGGCGTGATGTTGACCGTTTCCACTAAGATCCCTCCTCATGATGACGAAAAGGGGAAGAGAATGGCTCCCGTCCCCTTTTCCCGATTACTTCTTCAGTTCTGCGGCGGCCGATGCCAACGTGTCGATGAACGTCTTCACATCTTTTTGCGTCACGAAAATGTTGACGGCCTGATTGACCTTCGTGACAAACCCTTCCGGCGCTGCTGAACCGTGCGCTAAGCTCGGCGCCAGCTCCGCCGTCTTGAAGTCTTGCATCGTTTGTTTGCCGTATTCATCGTACTTGGACGGATCCGCGTCGATGCGGGCCGGGATGGAGCCTTTCAGCGGGTTAAACGCATCTTGCCCTTCCACCGAACCAAGCACCGATAAGAACTTCTTCACATCGTCCGGGTTTTTCACGCCTTTCGGCAGGCCGAACGTATCGGTAATGACCATAAACTTGCCTTCCGTATTCGGCACCGGCACATAACCGAAGTCTTGGTTCACCTTCAATTTCAAATCGTTGACAAAATAGCCCTTCACCCAGTCGCCCATCACGTACATGGCCGCCTTTCCTTCGGCGACGAGCTGGGCGGCGTCTTGCCAGTTGCGCGAGCTATGGTCTTCGTTAATATAGCCAAGCATTTTCTTAAACGTCTCAACGGCTTGTTTCACTTGTGGGTCGTTAAACGATAATTCTCCCGTCCAAAGTTTCTTGTAGTTTTCCGTTCCGAGCGTGCCAAGCAGCACGTTTTCAAACAGGTGCGTCGCTGCCCACGGCTCTTTGTCGCCTAAGGCGAGCGGCGTAATGCCCTTTGCTTTCAGCTTGTCGGCCACTTGGAAAAACTCGTCGAATGTTTTCGGCGGCTGAAGCCCGTTGTCGGCAAATACTTTTTTGTTGTACCAAAGCACGTTGCCGCGGTGAATGTTGACAGGCACGGAGTAAATGTTGCCGTCTTTGCTCACCATGTCAATCAACGCTTTCGGGAATTTGTCCATCCAGCCTTCTTTTTCATATAAATCGTTGAGCGGCTCCATTTTGCCGGCGGCCACCCAGCCTTCATTCAGCTCCGCTCCGCCGTGTACTTGGAACGTCGATGGCGGATCGTTTCCTTGCATGCGGCTCGCCAACACCGCCTTGGCGTTCGTTCCCGCCCCGCCGGCCACCGCCGCGTTTTCGACTTCAATATCCGGATATTTTTCTTGGAACAGTTTGATGAGCGCTTTTAAGCCGTCTTCCTCACCGGCTCCGGTCCACCAGCTGAAAATCTCGAGCTTCTCTCCCGCTTTTTGGCTGCCTTGTTTGGCGTCATCGGACGAAGAAGAGTTCGAGCTGCTGCAGCCCGACAGTGCCATACCGACGCCAAGCGCCAACGCCAGCCATGCGGATGCTTTCTTTCTCATGTTCCTCCCCCTTTTCCGTTTGTTTTTGAAACCCCTTTCAATGTTGAGTGTACCATGGGCCGCTTATCAATCGGCGGCTTGATTTCTTCACTTTTTTGCGTTTTTCTTCACTTTTTTGTTTTCCGTTCTCCTGTCAGGCAAGCGGTGTGCAGCGGACTGCCATTTCGCTTTTATGGCGCGAAAAAAGCCCGTCTCCCCATCAGGGGGGCGGGCTTCGCTTCGGACGCCGGAAGAAGGGCGGAGCCTGCTTTGTCCGCGGGACTTACCTTTTGACTTGCCATGCACCTTCCTTGTTGGAGACAGCACTCCCCTTGTCAGCGCGCCTGTACTTTTTTCCGGTATTCGCTCGGCGACAGGCCGGTTTGCTTTTTAAAGACGCGGCTGAAATAGTTGGGGTCGTTGTAGCCGACTGAAAAACAAATTTCTTTTAAGCTTTGATCCGTCTCAGCCAGCGCTTCTTTCGCCCGTTCGATGCGCACGTTCGTCACGTAGTCGATAAAGGTGATGCCAAACTGCTCTTTGAACAGTTTGCTGAAGTAGTATGGGCTCATCCCGGCTTGTTCCGCCACCTCCTCAAGCGTCAGCGGCTCGGCGTAGTGACGGTCAATGTAGTCTTTCGCCTTGCCGAGTTTGCCGTGAGCTTGCTGCTGGCGCCAAACCTCGAGATCAGCGGCGATGCGGTCCAGTTCATCAAGCGCCGCTCGCTTCAATTCTGCCGCCGACCGGCAGGAAGCAAAGGAAGCGAGCCGCTCATAACGAATGCCCAGCTCCGATAGAAGACGCCCGAGCCACACAAAGGTCTCTTCCGCTTTGCGGCCGGCGGCCGGCAGTGAATGAGAAGAGGCCAGTTCCTCTATATACGTCAGACAAATCATCCGGGCTTGCTCGATGTCGCCAAGGCGCAGCGCTTCAAACAGCTGTTTATCCCGTTCCGCTTCCCCGCCGGCGCGCGTCGCTTCCGCCGGCAGAAACCCCACTTGTGCTTTTTGCCGGTCGGCGTAATAATGAGCGGCCGACAGCGCCTCATAGTACGAGGAACGAAGTTGGTCAAGGCGGGAAAACGGGGAGCCGAGCCCGATATACAGCGCGGCGCCGTACTGGGCCGAAAACTGCCGCGCCAAATCGAGCGCCAATGCCTGGATGACGGGCTTCCAGGCTGGCTCGCCATCGTTTGGGCTGCGGAAAAACAAGACCGGCAGGCGCCGGTTCGCCATCCGCCCGATCCAATAGCGCGTTGGCGCCTTCCCGCTAAGCTGCTTGTCCAGCCATGATTTCCATTCGTCAGCCACCCCTGCATCCGGGAACTGAATGACGAGGAACATCCCCGACGCAATCGAAAACGGCAGCAGTTCCTTCCACCGCTCCCACTCATCAGCCGATACGTCTTCTGTCATGAGGACGGACAGCCATTCGCTTTCCACAAGCGTCTGCAACCGGCGAATCTGCTCCTCGAGCTGGCGGCTGCTCTCCTCGTGTCGCCGCTTGGCCGCCACTTCTTGGCTGACCCGTTCCAAAGCCGAAATGACCTCCTCCTTCCGGCTCGGTTTCAATAAATATTCCTTGACACCAAACCGCATCGCTTGTTTCGCATAGTCGAACAAATCAAACGCCGACACAATAATGAACTCCAGATCGAGGCCGTCTTGGCGAATCGCTTCGATCGCTTGCAGCCCGTCAAGGCCGGGCATTTTGATGTCAATCAGCATGATATCCGGACGATAACGCTTGGCGATCTCGACCGCCTCGCGCCCGTTGGCGCCCTCGGCGACCACCTCGATATCCGGAAGGTGGTCGCTAATCATTTTGCAAAGCGCTCTTCGCTCCAACGCCTCATCATCGACGATCGCCACTTTCACCGTTCATCCCCCCTTGCCATCTTGGCAGCCATAACCGCACCGTCGTTCCTTTTCCTAGTGCAGACTCGATTTCGGCCACATCCATCACTCCGTAAAACAGCTGCAGTCGGCGAATGACATTGTGCAAGCCGATGCCGGTTGAATGGCCGCGCCCTTGCTCACGGCGCGTCCGCGGTTCTTCGCCGCGGATCAACGCTTCAATCTCCGCTTTCACCTGCTCATCCATGCCAACGCCATTGTCGCGCACTTCCACAACGACCCGCCCGTTTTCGGCGAAAACGGACACGGACAGCTCGGCTCCCTGCTCGTACGTCTCAATGCCATGGATGAACGCATTTTCAATCAGCGGCTGCAACGTGAGCGGCGGAATCGGTTGATCGAGGCAAGATGGTTCCGCCTCTAACGAAAACTTGATCCGATCAAAAAACCGCGTCTGCTGGATGAAGAAATATTCACGGGCGATGCGCACCTCATCGGCAAGCGTCACCGTCCGCTGCAAATCACCCAAGTTGTAGCGCAAAATGGCCGCCACCGCTTCAATCAGCCGCGACGTTTGCTGGGCGTCCTCCAAGTACGCCATCTTCGCAACCGTGTTCAGCGTATTGAATAAAAAATGCGGATTGATTTGGCTTTGCAAGCTTTTGAGTTCCAGCTCCTTCACCAGCCGGTCGAGCTCAGCCTTTTGTTTCATCTCCGCAATCAGCTGCTTTAAATTGCGGCGCATGTCATTAAACGTGATCGTCAACAGCCGCAGCTCATCGTTGGTCATCGGCTCAATATCCGGCCCGTCCAGCCGCCCGTCAGCGATGGATCGGGCAGCGCGCGAGAGAAGAATGATCGGCTTCGTTAAGTGGCCGGAAAAGAACACCGCCAGCAAGGCGCCAAGCAACAACGTCGTGACAAACAATCCCATTCCCATATAGCGGAAATAGCGGTTGCGCCGCTCCACTTCATCGTACCGCCGTTGGTAGGCCGTCAGCTCATCGTCAATCAAGTTTAACGTTTCCTCTTGCAAAAAGGACGCAATGTTCATCGTTTCATGCAAGTGGGATGAGTACAAGCCAATATTTCCAGCTTGAAAATGATAGACCGTCAGCGCCGCCTCCTCCAGCAAACTTTCAATCATATGTTCATAGTTTTCCGCCGCCAGCCGGTCGGACAGCACTGGCAAGATGGCGCCGAGCTGCCGGCGGCGTTGCTGCAGCCAGCGGAACTCCCGCTCATAAGCGCGTGCATACCGTCCTTCTTTTTCCGAGACGTACGCATTGAGCTGTTCCATCATTCGGTTTGCCCGCTGCGACACCTCATTGAGCAACAACAATCGGCGCATCCGTTGATCATAATCGCTCATCATCTCTTCGCTCGTCTGATACAAAAGAAACACCGCTCCGTTCAGCAAAAGCAAAAAAACGGTAAAGCAAAGCAGCATCTTCGTCCGAATGTTCATCTGAATTCCACCCCGCTGTCACCGGCGCTTTGTTGCCTGCATCGTCCTGCCGCTTCAAGTCGAACGTGTTCGAACGTCAAGGACGGCCATCTCTCATGCTTTAGCGCTCGCCAACCCTTCTCCGCTTTCAGCCCCCTCCCTACGGAGGCCTGGCAGGCCCCTTCATGGCGTGTTGACCTCATAATTGCGCGCCGGGCGCAGCGGCAAGTCTTTTTTCCGAATGACTTTCGTCTCCGTATTCGTCACCACCGGCACGTCTTTCCCGGCGACGATCTCGGCCATCATTTTGACAGCCTTGTATCCCATTTCATACGGCTCCTGCACCACCGTCGCCGCAATCGTTCCTTTTTGCAAATAGCGGATCGTCTCCGGCAGCGTGTCAAAGCCAATAATATACGTCTTTTGCTCCCGATGAAACTGCTCGACCACCTTGGCAACGCCAATCGCATCAAGCGCGCTCGTGCCGTAAAACGCATTCACATCCGGGTGCTTTTTCAAAATCGTATACGCCTTTTCCGCGGCTTGCACACGCGTAATGTGCGACTCTTCGATGGCAACGATGCGGATTCCTTTTTCCTGTCTCACTGCATCCTCAAATCCGCGCACTCGCAGCTGTTGGTGCGCCGCCGTCAAACTGCCGGTAATAATCGCGACCGTCGCCTTGCCCTTTGTATCCTCAGCCAACGCCCGTCCCGCGAGAAAACCGGCATAATAATTATCCGTTCCCACATAGGCGACGCGTCGGCTCGTTGGAGCATCCGTATCGATCGTCACCACAGGAATATTCTTGTCCGTGATTTCGTTAATCACTGGGACAAATTCCGCTTCCGTCAACCCTTGGGTGATGATCCCATCGACTTTCGCTGCCGCGGCTTTTTTCAAAATGCGCAAATGCTCATCAATATTCGCCTGCCGCGGGCCGATATACTCGAGGTCAACCCCCAGTTCTTTCGCCGCCGCTTTCGCTCCTTTTTCCACGAGCCGCCAGTAATCATTATCGAGTTCCTCCGGCACAAGCACGAAATGATAGGCCTCTTTTGTTGTTTCCGGAACCCGTTCCTTTTCTGATTTCGGATACGCATACACGTTCCAAGCGCAATAGGCGGTGAAGGAAGCGCTTCCAATCAGCGCGACGATGCCGCCCCCGTAAAACAGCCGTTTCCACCAATCGCGCATCTTGATCCCTCCTACCGCCATTGTACACGAACGTCGGGGCGCTAGCCTAGACAAAAGAAAATGGATGAATTGCATCTATCCTGAAAATACCCGAACTCCAAAATGTGTAAAGTTGTAAAATTCAACATAGAGGTCTTTTCATCCTTCCGATGGTGACGAAATTTTTTGTCATGGGAGTCTATATGAAATCCAAATAGGGGGCAGTCTGGCCGTCATCATTCGCCATGCGGCGGTGGCCATGCCCATCATCAAGTGCAGAACGAGCAAAAAAACCCCGTTCCGAAACAAGCTCGCTGCATCGGAACGGGGTCTCTCCACTCGTTTATCCTTTCAACTTTTCCACCGCCTCCACTGGCAGTCCGGTCAACTCACAAATCGTTGGCACATCATATCCTTTCCCTAACATCCGTTTCGCAACGTCCATCTTGCCTTTTTCCATCCCCTTTTCCACCCCCCGTTGCTCGTACGACACGATGAGATCCGTCACTTTTTTCGCTTCCTTCGTTTCCATTTCGTTCACCTCGTTTCGCAATTGGATTTCCTCTTGTTCGGACAGCGTCAAATACGTCTCAAAAAAACCAAACAACAGCCGCTGTTTCGCTTCATTAAGCTCCAAACGGACGAGCATGCGCAAAAATTCTCTTTTCACGGCCACTCTTTCACTTTCATTATACCCCATTTTGCTTAACAAGGCGGCCGCGACCGGGTTATCGCGGCGAATGTACTCACGCCATGGCTGTTTGCGCAGTTCAACAGTAAGAAAGCGGAAATCGACAACGGTTAGGAACGGAAACTTGATGGTGAACGAGGACGGTTCATCGCGGTGTTCGTCATAGCTGAAGATGGCAATGGGAAGAATGCGACGGCGGTATTTTTGAAACAAACGGCTGACATAAAGGAATATGCGCTCGGGAAACGTCGGCTGCGTGTAACTTTGGTGTTCGATATGGACGATGATCAGCCCATCTTCCCCTTTCAATTTTGTTTCCACCAATAGATCCACACGGTGCTTTTCGCCGGCCGCCACATCCGTAAACACCTCTTCGGACAAAAAGGAGACGT
The DNA here is from genome assembly GCF_002335725.1 of Geobacillus sp. FJAT-46040. Lineage (NCBI taxonomy): Bacteria > Bacillati > Bacillota > Bacilli > Caryophanales > Anoxybacillaceae > Geobacillus > Geobacillus sp. FJAT-46040. The sequence goes on along the minus strand of NZ_NISS01000001.1, from coordinate 3,153,277 downwards.
GGCGGAAGTCGACTTGTTCATACACGTGCGGAAAAAACAGAAGCAAAAACTCTTCAAAAAACGTCGACAACAACTCCTTAAACAGCCGATCATGGTCGATTCGCGTTTCGGACACGGTCTCCCTCCTTGTGATATTTGAACTTCCTTTATTTTCTTCGCCGCGCCTTAGGCAAAATCCTGCCGAAAAGGCTGGTGAAAAGCATTGATTTTGTCTAAAATAAGGGGAATGTGAATGGGAAGAAAGCCCTTGTGTTGTGCGGCTTTTCACGATGAAATGACAAAGCCGCCTGTCACTGGCGGCCTTGTCAATCGCTTTTCCAAACGATTTAGTTTCCAGCTACTGTTTTGGCCTGTGTGAACTACCCACCACCTACGCTTCGCTTAGAGGTGGGGGCTTCAAGCGACTTGTGTGTGTTCGCTGAACGGTAAGCCACACACAAGAACCCTTTACGCTTCCCTTCGTTCCGAAGGTGTCCGTTTTAGCCATATTCTATCATATTCGTTGGCTAACGCCAACCGAAATTCATCTCCCACTTTCACTGGTGCTGGCGCACCTTCACGTTTAGAAGTAGGAGACTTCTTTCGGAGGGAAGTTAAAAAACTGCGGCAAATGTTCTTTATGCGCTTCAAGCATTTCGTCCAACATTTGTTTGGCGATGGTGTCAGACGGGACAAGCGGGTTGATCGTCATGGCGACGAGCGCGGTTTGGTAGTCGCCAGTGACCGCCGCTTCGGCTGCGACGCGCTCGAACGACTTGATTTGCTGGACGAGCCCGCGCACCGCGACCGGCAAGTCGCCGACGGCGATCGGTTTCGGCCCATCTTTTGTGATGACGCAGTTGACCTCAACGGCTGATTCTGGCGGAATGCTGGCAATGGCGCCGTTGTTTCTCGTGTTGACCGGCTGAATGTCGCGCTTGTCGTTGTAGATGGAGCTGATCAAGCTGCACGCGGCGTCGCTGTAGTACGCCCCACCACGCTGTTCGAGCTGCGGCGGCTTGATGGCCAAGTTCGGGTCTTTGTAAAGCTCGAACAGCTCTTTTTCGAGCTGCTGCACAACCTCGGCGCGCGTCCCTTTCGTTTTCGCCGCCTCCAGCTCCTCGGCGAGCATTTTGTCTGTTTGGTAGTAATACCGGTGGTACGGGCAAGGCAGCACTTTCAGCCCTTTTAGGAAATCCGGCTCCCAGCCAAGGTCGACGATATTTTTCATCGTCACACCGGAACGATCCGGATGGGCAAGGAGGTCGATCACCTTTTCCGTCACCCGGACGCCGTCCAGATAGACGTGCAAGCCAAACACCATATGGTTCAAGCCGGCAAAATCAATGTGCACGCGGTCGGCATCAACGCCAAGCAGCTTGGCGACGCCCATGCGCATGCCGATCGGCACGTTGCACAACCCGACGACTTTCTCCTGCTTCGTATAGCGCAAGACGGCTTCTGTCACCATTCCAGCCGGGTTTGTGAAGTTGATCAGCCATGCATCGGGGCAAAGCTCTTCCATATCGCGAATGATGTCCAAAATGACCGGAATCGTCCGCAATCCCTTAAACAATCCGCCCGGGCCGTTTGTCTCCTGGCCGATCACCCCGTATTTGAGCGGGATGCGCTCGTCTTTCGCCCGTGCCTCTAGGCCGCCGACACGAAATTGCGTCGTAACAAAGTCTGCTCCTTCCAAAGCCCGGCGGCGGTCTAGTGTCAAATGAATCTCAATGGGCACACCGGCTTTTTCGACCATCCGTTTGGCCAGTGCGCCAACGATTTCGAGTTTTTCTTTGCCTTCCGGAATATCGACAAGCCACAATTCCCCGACCGGCAATTCATGATAACGCTTGATCAACCCTTCGACCAATTCCGGCGTGTAGCTCGACCCGCCGCCGATCGTCGCCATTTTCAATCGTTTCCCCATACTCCTCTTCCCCTTTCGCCCAGTTGGGCATGGTATAATCAATGTAGGAATCAACCAGTGGGCTTGAAAGCGCCATCCTTTCCCGGCTATCGCATGTTCTGTCCCATGAAAGCGAGGTATCCCGATGTTCACTCCCGAACAAATCGCTCAGTTCTCCGAACTCGACTACGCCATTTACGACTATGTGATGAAACATCCGCATGAAGTCGCGTACATGCGCATCCGCGAGCTCGCCGAGGCCGTCCATGTCTCGCCGCCGACTGTGCTCCGCTTTTGCAAAAAGGTCGGATGCGAAGGGTTCAGTGAATTTAAAACGAAATGGAAGCTGTATTTGCGCGAGACAAAGCGAACCGCGATCATCAGCAGTCAAGAGGCGCTTAAGGAATTTTTCGAACGGACGCTGACCGCCGATTACGAGCGGACCATTCTGGATGCGGCAGCCGCGATCGCCCGGGCGGATCACGTGATTTTTGTCGGCTCCGGCAGCTCCGGCATTTTGGCTGAATACGGATCGCGCTATTTTTCTGCCTTTCAAAAGTTTTCCGTCTACATCAAGGACCCGTTTTTTCCGATTTACGGCCATTATTTCCACAACTGCGCCGTGATCGCCTTGTCGGTGTCTGGAGAGACGTCCTATACGCTCGCCCAAGTGCACCGGTTCAAGGAAAACGGCAGCACGATCATCAGCATCACCAATCGGAAACATTGCACACTCGCGAACATCTCGGACTACAACTTGACATACTATACCACGCCGGAGCGGATCGGACAGACGGATGTCACCACTCAGCTTCCGGTCGTCTACTTGCTTGAGCGGCTGGCGAAGGAAATGTATCGGTTGCTGCCGGCGCAGACTGACCGCGGGCCGAGCGGGCGGTGACAAGGCTACAGCTCGGCACCGTTCGTCGCAATCACACGCTGATACCATTTGTTCCCTTAAACGTTCGGCCCGGCTGTTTGGCAAACACATCCCATACCGATAATCCTTTTCCATCTTCGTTCCACGCCCCTTCGACTTGATACGCAGCTGATGCCGCACCCCATAAAAACTCAGGCGGGAACGGTTTCAGATGGCGATGCTCCATTCAAATCGTCTCCTTTCCCAAAGCAACCCCCGTCGATTGAATCGTTTTATCTATCACCAATAAACCGCGTTTAATGCAAAAAGTAAAGGGCGCGGCGGCTTTTTGTAACGAGATGAACGTGAAAAACAATTGTTTCTTCGGAGTAACAAACTGTTACAAAAAGGATAAGAAAAGCAAGCGCGCAGTATGCAAAAAGCAACCGTGAGGACGTTCCATGAAATGCGAGCAACGGCACTCTCCATCCTTGTAGAGAAACACAAGAAGAAAAAGGTGCTCCGTTCCATTGAGAGCACCCTTTTCCCCATAAAGGCCCGTCTTCAGCCCATTTATGTTTGGGAGAAATATTCAACCTAATCCATCGAGCCGCCATACAGATGAAGCGTTACGGCAAAAAGATTTTCCCTGGATTGAGAATGCCGTTCGGGTCAAACAGCTGTTTCAACCGTTTCATCCAAAGCACGGCGTCTCCTTTTTCTTCACGCAAAAACGCCCGTTTGCCGATGCCGATGCCGTGCTCTCCCGTGCACGTGCCGCCGCGCGATAAGGCATAGCGGACGATATGGGCGTGCACGCGTTCGATCCGCGCCATCTCATCCGCATCGTTCGGGTCAAAGGCAAGCACCGTATGGTAATTGCCGTCGCCGACATGGCCGAAAATCGCGGCGGTCATGTTCTGCTCGTTGACAAGCCGACGCGTATCGGCGATCGCCCCCGGCAGCTCGGACAGCGGCACGCACACATCAGTTGAGAGCATCGCCTTGCCTGGATAGGCGGCTTGAATGGCGAACGCCGCATGGTGGCGCGCTTCCCAAAGCTTCGCGCGGGCGAGCGAGTCGGTCTCGACCACAAACGAAACGGCGCCCTCCCCTTCGCACAATTCGTTGACAAGCTTTGTTCCGTCCTCGACGCTTGACGGGCTGCCGCTCAGTTCAATAAACAGCGTCGGTTTCACTGGATAATCGGTTTTTTTGTACGCATTGACCGCCGCGATCGTCGCCTCGTCAACGAGCTCGATTTTGCCGGGGCCGACGCCGGACCGCAAAATGGCAAACGCCGCTTGCGCCGCCGCCTCAAGCGATGGAAAACACACTTTGATCGCATTGGTCGCCTCTGGAATGCCATGCAGGCGGACGACGAGGCGGGTGAACACGCCAAGCGTCCCTTCCGACCCAACGAACAAGCCGGTCAAGTCATAGCCGGCCGACGATTTCACCGCCAAACTTCCCGTCTGAATGACTGAACCGTCCGCGAGCACCACCTCTAATCCGAGCACTTGATCGCGCATGACGCCGTACTTGACGCAGTTCGTTCCGCTCGCATTCGTCGCCGCCATGCCGCCGATCGTCGCGTCGGCCCCCGGGTCGACTGGGAAAAACAGTCCGTATCGCTTCAGCGCCTCATTCAGTTGCAGCCGCGTCACCCCCGGCTCGACGATGGCGAGAAAATCGTCCGGGCGAATGTCGATGATGTGGTTCATCAACGTCAAATCCAAACTGATGCCGCCCGCAACTGGAATGACATGCCCTTCCAAGCTCGTGCCGGCGCCAAACGGCGTCACAGGGATGCGGTGCTCGTTGGCAAACGCCATCACCCGGCTCACTTCCTCCGCCGTTTTCGGAAACACGACGACATCTGGCGCATGCGGCGCATGGTAGGCGATGCCTTTGCTGTGGTGTTCGAGCACCGTTTCATTGATGCTCACCCGCTCGCGGTCGCCGATCAATTCCAGCAGTGATTCGTATACGTTCATCGTTCTCCTCCTCACCCGATCGGATCAAGCGGTGCCATCCATCGATGCGCCACCTTTTCTCTTGACGCACTCTGATGGTGGATCGATCGACCCGGATGGCATGGTTCGTTTAGTATCGCAGCAGCGTTTCGATCCCTTCCACGATGCGTTCGGCGTTCGGCAGCCAATCATCCTCGACCGACGGCACCGGGTACGGCGTGTCGTAGCCGGCGATACGCACGATTGGAGCTGATAGAGAAAACAGCGCCCGTTCGCTGATCAAGGCCGCCACTTCCGCGCCAAACCCGCCTGTTTTCACCGCTTCATGGACGATCATCACCCGTCCCGTTTTTTCCACCGAAGTGATGATGGTGTCGATATCAAGCGGCTGCAGGCAGCGAAGGTCGATCACCTCCGCATTGACCCCTTTCGTTTGCATCTCGGCGGCGATTTTGGCGACAAGCGGCACGGTCGGCCCCCACGTGAGGATCGTCACATCTTCTCCTTCTTTGACGACCCGCGCTTGGCCGAGCGGAATCGTGTACGGTTCTTCCGGCACCTCCATCCGAAACGCCCGATACAGCTTCATCGGCTCCAAAAACAAAACCGGGTCTTCATCGCGAATGGCGGAAATCAATAGCCCTTTCGCATCGTAAGGATTGGACGGCATGACCACTTTTAAGCCTGGGGAATGGGCAAACAGCGCCTCGAGCGCATCCGAATGCAATTCGGGCGTCCGCACCCCGCCGCCGTACGGGCTGCGCACAACGATGGGGCACGAAAACCTCCCGGCGGAGCGGAAGCGGATGCGCGCCGCCTGGGCCGCCAGCTGGTCCATCGCCTGGTACACAAACCCGAGAAACTGAATTTCGGCAATCGGCCGCATGCCATTGATCGCCAAACCGATTGACGTGCCGATAATGCCCGATTCCGCAAGCGGCGTATCAAACACACGCCCCTCGCCAAATTGCTCAAGCAGCCCGTCCGTCGCCCGGAAGACGCCGCCGTTTTCGCCGACATCCTCGCCAAGCACGATGATGCGCGAATCGCGCTCCATCTCTTGGCGCATCGCTTCATTGATCGCTTCAATCATCGTCAGCTCGGCCATTTATCTCACCCCGCTCCGTTGTTTGCGCCGCATCACTTCTTCTTTTTGCTCGGCAAGCAATGTTGGCGCTTCGCTGTACACGTAATCGAATACATCGACAATCGAACCGGACTTGCTGGCGATGGCCGCCTCGTACGCCGCCGTCACTTCGTCATTCACTTGGGCGACAAGTGCTTCTTCTTGCGCTTCCGTCCATAATCCGCGCCGTTTAAGCAGCACGCGCAGACGGTAAAGCGGATCTTTCATCCGCCATGCTTCCACCTCTTCCGGCCGGCGGTATTTCGTCGGGTCGTCCGCCGTCGTGTGCGGCCCAAGCCGATAGGTGAGCGCCTCGATCAACATAGGACCCTCGCCGCAGCGGGCGGCTTCGACCGCCTGTTTCATCGTTTCATAAACCGCCAGCACATCGTTGCCGTCAACGAGCACCCCTTTCATTCCGTAAGCGAGCGCTTTTTGCGCGATCGTCCGGCTTGCCGTCTGTTTCCGGTACGGGACGCTAATGGCGTACTGGTTGTTTTGGCAGAAAAAGATGACCGGCACGTTGTACACCGCGGCAAAATTCATCGCTTCATGAAAATCGCCCTCTGACGTCGCGCCATCGCCAAAATACGCCACCGATACGTGCAATTCGCCTTTCAATTTCGACGCCCACGCGCAGCCGACCGCATGCAACGTCTGCGCCGCGATAATGATTTGCGTTGGGAAAATGTTCAATCCTTCCGGCATCCGCTTTCCCGACAGGCGGCCCTGCACATAATGGAAAAACTGCTCAAGCGGCATGCCGTGCATCAAGCAGACCGCCACTTCGCGGTAGCTCGGGAAAATCCAGTCGTCTTTTCGAAGCGCAAGGGCGCTGCCGATTTGCGCCGCCTCTTGACCGCTAAACGGGGCATACGTCCCGATCCGCCCTTGCCGCTGCATGCGCAAAAGCCGCTCATCAATGACGCGCGCCCGCCGCATTTCCCGGTAGGCACGAAGCAGCCACTCATCGGAAAACGCCGCTAACTTCTCCTCATCGCCATTTCCGTTTTCATCGAGAATTCGCACGATCTCGACCGGCAATTTGTCCGGGTCAAACATGGGCTTCCCTCCTCATCATTTTTTCATCACGGCCCAGCTGCTTCTCTTTGGCGCTCGCTCTCTTCCAGCACGAAGACATGTCCTCCTAACCGAGCGCCGCCTACCGCACGTCCAAGAGCAACACTTCCGGATTTTCCAAATAGTGCGCCACCGTCCGCATAAACCGCCCGGCCGGCTCGCCGTCAATGACGCGGTGGTCAAAGGTGAGCGACATCCCCATCATATCGCGGATGACGATTTCATCGCCGACGACAACCGGGCGCCGTTTGATCGCATGAGCCCCGAAAATCGCCACTTCCGGATAGTTGATGATCGGCGTCGCAAACCAGCCCCCGCCCGCCCCGGTGCTCGTGATCGTAAACGTGCTTCCTTGCAGCTCCTCAAGGCGAAGCGCCTGGCGGTGCGCTTTTTCCGACAGCTCGGCGATCTCAACGGCGAGCTCGCGGATCGATTTTTGATCGGCGTCGCGGATGACAGGGACGACAAGCCCCGCTTTCGTCGCCGTCGCGATGCCGATGTGATACCGTTTCTTCAACACGATTTCGTTCGTTTCCTCATCCAGCACCGCATTAAACATCGGATATTGCTTCAGCGCCCTTGTCACCGCTTTAATAATAAACGGCAAATACGTCAGTTTGATACGTTCTTCCGCCAATTGATTGGCAAGGTGCTTGCGGATTTCCACCAACTTCGTGACGTCCACCTCGTCCATGCCGGTCACATGCGGCGCCGTGTACATCGATTTCACCATTTTTTCGGCGATTTTTTTGCGCAAGCCTCGAAGCGGGATTCGCTCTTCTTCTTCAAACACCGCATCCAAACTCGCGATGGATGTCCATGAGGCTATACTCTCCTGCCGTCCTCCGGCCGCACTCGCGCTGCCGGTCGGCAGAACGCCGGCTTCGTTCGCTTCCCTTCTTGCCGCCTCCGCCACCGAAGCGGCCGCCTCGCGCTCCCTGATATACCGCTCCAAATCGGCGAGCGTCACCCGACCGCCTTCGCCCGTTCCTTCCACTTCATCGATCGGAACACCCATCTCCCGCGCCCGCTTGCGCACAGACGGCGCGGCAATCGCCCGTTTGCGCGCAGGACGAGGCGTTTCTCCATGCAGAACAGTCACGGGCTCCCGAACCGAATCTTCGATGGGCGCGGCTTCCCCCGCCACCGACGCCTCGGTTTCCACGACAATCAACGGCTCTCCAACCTTCACCGTCGCCCCTTCCGGTCCGGCAAGCGCCACCACTTTGCCAGCGACCGGCGTCGTCATTTCGACCATCGCCTTATCGGTTTGAATTTCGGCAATCGGCTGATCCGCCTTGACCACATCCCCTTCCCGGACAAGCCAGCGGATGATTTCCGCTTCATGCAGCCCTTCACCGATGTCGGGCAATTTAAATTCATAGATCATGTGATATCCCCTTCCCCTTGTTCTCATGCTGTGATGGGAAACAAACACAATGGTGCAGCATCGATGGTGCGGCGATCATGAGGAAACATAGAAGTTAAGCGCTTACAAAAAACGTGGTGAACATTCGCTTTTTCTGCCAAAATATCAAATGAATATTTTAAATTTTCCAACCTACAAGATTTATGATAGTCTATAGATTGTCAAACTGTCAATATAAGGAGAGCGGACATTTTTCGCCTGCTTCGACAAGCATCGACAACCCCTTCTATTATCGCAAAATAACAATTCTTGGTTCGATTTGACCGAAACACCGAGAACGGGCTCAACCGCTGCTGATTTCAGTGATGGGTAGGCAGTTTTCCGAAAAACATGGAAGGACGTGAAACATGGCTGTCTCGTACCAATGAGCGGAAATGGTTCAAAAAAAGTTAATTGTACGAGGTTTCTCTAAGAAGAATGAATAAGTTCAACGGTATTTTGCAATACATCACCCGTCTTATATAGGAGGAGTCGACATGCGTCTTGCCACGATTCACCATATCGCTTTGATTTGCTCGGACTATGAGCGGTCAAAACGATTTTATACAGAAATTCTCGGATTTCGCCCCATCCGGGAGCAATACCGCGCCGAGCGCCGTTCGTACAAACTCGATTTAGAAGCGGACGGCGGCATTCAGCTTGAGCTATTTTCCTTTGAAAACCCGCCAAAGCGCCCAAGTTGCCCAGAAGCGTGCGGACTGCGCCATCTTGCTTTGGCGGTGGACAACCTCGATGAAGCCATTGCCTACTTGCGCCAACACGGCATCGATCCCGAACCCGTCCGCGTTGATGAAGCGACCGGAAAACGGTTCACCTTCTTCCAAGACCCGGACGCGCTGCCGATCGAGCTGTATGAAAACTAAAGAGAAAAGCACGCTTGCTCCATGACGATGACAAAACGAAGCCCCTCCGTTAATTTATGGTACAATGAGGGTCGATACGATCAAGGAGGGAAACAATATGGTGCGATTCGCGACAATCGGCACAAACTGGATCACCGAAGCATTTCTTGACGCCGCGCGCCTCGTCGATTCCTTCGAACTCGCCGCCGTCTACTCGCGGACGGAGGAAACAGCGAAGCGTTTTGCCGAGAAAGTCGGAGCGCCGCGGACGTTCACGGACTTGCAAAAGCTGGCCGAAAGCGACGGCATTGATGCCGTCTATATCGCCAGCCCGAACGCACTTCATGCCGAGCAGGCGATTTTGCTCATGAATCACGGCAAGCACGTCTTATGCGAAAAACCGCTCGCCTCCAATGCGAGAGAAGTCAAAGCGATGATCGAAGCGGCGGAGCGAAACGGCGTCGTTTTGATGGAAGCGATGAAAGCGACGCTGCTTCCCACATTCCGGTCCATCCGCGAGCACTTGCCGAAACTCGGCCGCATCCGCCGCTACGTGGCGAACTATTGCCAATACTCATCGCGCTATGACGCCTATAAGCAAGGAACGGTGCTCAACGCCTTCAACCCAGCTTTCTCCAACGGGGCGTTGATGGACCTTGGCGTCTATTGCCTGTACCCGATGGTCGTTTTGTTCGGCCAGCCCCGTGGCGTGAAGGCGCAAAGCGTGAAGCTCGAATCCGGCGTTGATGGCGAGGGTTCGATCGTGCTCGATTACGGCGACATGGACGCGGTCGTCTTTTATTCGAAAATCACGAACTCGCACTTGCCTTCGGAGATTCAAGGGGAAGACGGAAACATGATCATCGACGCCATCCACACACCAACCAAAGCGGAAATCCGCTACCGCGACGGGCGCGTCGAGGACATCACCGTCCCGCAAGACAAACCGCCGATGTATTACGAGGCGGAAGAGTTTATCCGTTTGATCGAAAACGGAGAACGCGAATCGGCCGTCAACTCGCACCGCCATTCGCTTTGGACGATGGAAATCATGGACGAAGCGCGAAAACAAACCGGCATCGTGTTCCCGGCCGACGAGCGATAATAAAAAGGTTCCAACCTAGTCTTCCTGGGGCTCGGTTGGAACTCTTTTTCTTTCTGTCTCATTGGATTTCCTTGGCCGCCGATAAGCCATGGCTGTCACCTTCTGCTAAAATACGGGCCAAGCCATCCGCTTTCATGCGTCATGACAAACGTCCAGTTGAACTCGCTGTCCACCACATATAGATCGATTTTGTCGTTTTCCGTTGCCAGATCGGCGGCTTTCAAGCCGGACGCATCCTCCACGGTGAACGCATCGTCGCCATGTTGAAAGAAAAGATAGCAACACGTTTTCTCTTCTTGATCAAACGCCATTTCCGCTTCTTCTCCTGTGAAACAGCCTCTCATCCCATAGCTGAACACATGCCATAAGTAGCCGTTGACTCCATTCCGATTATGAAGGTGGATGTGTTGTTTTTCTTCCGCAGTCAAATGGCCGGCAAACACCTCTTCCCACTGTTGTCGCCATTGCGCTCCGAAACCGGACTGTTTGCGGATTTTGATGTTTCGGCGAGCTAACTGATGAAATAACTCCATTTCGTTTCTCCCCCAGTGACCTAATGTGGCACCGCCTTCATCGATGTGCTCATTTCGTCTATCAACAAGATGGCTTCTCACCATCTTCGTCACACCGAGCGGTTTTCGTCCGCCCAGCCACTTCCCTGTTTCCGTCCGCACTTCGACGAGCAGTTGCTGCGCACCCTATGCAAGATAGTTTCCCCGCTCTTTGCGCCTGCCTCGCTGCACCGCCCCTATTCCCCCGTCTCGGCAAACCGGCGGATGCGCGCGCCGATTTCATCGCGGACGCGGCGGAACACCGCGAGTTTCTCCTCTTCGGTCCCTTCCGCTTTCGCCGGGTCGTCAAAGCCCCAATGGACGCGCTTCACGTGCGGCGGTGTGACCGGGCAGTGGTCGGCCGCATGGCCGCACAGCGTCACGACCAAATCAGCGCGGTTGAGGAGATCCGGGTCGATGACATCAGACGTTTGGTTCGAAATGTCGATGCCGACTTCCTTCATCACTTTCACCGCATTCGGATTGAGGCCATGCGCTTCAATGCCGGCACTGTGCACTTCCCATTCCTCACCAAGAAGTTGTTTCGCCCAGCCTTCCGCCATTTGACTGCGGCACGAGTTGCCGGTGCATAAAAAGTATATGACTTTTTTCTTCATCGCTGGTTCCCACCTTTACGTTGATGTTGGATTGCCCGAAGAAAAATACTTTCGCTGAAACGCCAATGCTACGTTGACAAGCGCCAGCATCACCGGCACTTCAATGAGCGGACCGATAACTGCCGCAAACGCCGCGCCCGAATGAATGCCAAACACCCCAACGGCGACGGCAATGGCCAGCTCAAAGTTGTTGCTCCCCGCCGTAAACGCCAGCGTTTAAAGTCAGCACCCGCAGCGGGCCGTCGGATTCGCTCTCTCGATTTTGCGAATGTTTTCGCCTTGGTCCGGAACGTACGACAACACCGCTTGCAACAGGGAGTAGTATTCACTTTGCGGCCGGAGCGAATAATACACCCATTGCCCCCTCCGCTCCTCTTGGATCAGCCCGGCATCTTTCAACTTGCGAAGATGCTGGCTGATCGCCGGCTGGCTGGTCGAAAACACCTCAAGCAGCTCGCACACACAGCACTCCCGCTGATTCAAAATCGCCAAAATCGTCAGCCGCGTCGGATCGCCGAGCAGCTTCAACACCCGAGCGGCTGCTCCTATCTCCATTGCGAGTTGCGGCATATAACCTCCTCCATTCATCATCATATCATGATTTGCTTATATAAAAACGAACATCCGTCATGAAACGGCCACGCCGACCAATGAAATGGTTTCCGTCAATCAGTATATAAATGATATAAGTTAACCATGATGTATCGACAAAAGCAAGAAAAGCGAGCGTGCCGCATGTTTCCGCCGTACGCCCGCCAATGTCAGTCCATCCGCTTTTTCGCCGCCGACAGAAGATCGATTGCCTTCGTCCCCACCCCGACGAATGTTTCCAAAATCGCTTGCGCCCCAGCGATCGAAAAAATAAAAATGAACGGCATGGCGATCTTCGGGATGAATAAATACCCAAGCGCGAGAAAAATCGCGCTCCACACCCCCGCGCACCAGTAACAGTTCAACAAATAGCCGAATTTCGATTTCGGCACCTTCTTGATTTCCGTACTCCCGTCTTCGTGTTGGATTTTCTCTTTTTTCATAAACGGATTGCGAATAAATTCCGTGATTTTATCAAAGACGATCAAGTGAGTGAACCGATAGCTGGCCAAAATGATCATGATGTACGTCATCCAGTCGAGTTCGCGAAGCATGGTGGGTTCCTTTCTTTTTCCATCTTTTTCTTTAGTATGAACCAAGATGCGTTTCTTTATGACCTCCGATGGTTAATGGAGCCGGTCGAGGGAAAGAGCGGAAATCACTACTCACATGTCACACCCTAACAAGGTAGAAACAAAGGATTTTTGTAGATTGGTTGGTTTTGTTATCCCCTCTTGTATATGCTATAATAAATGTACATTATAGCCAGCGTATGTCTCGTACATGTTTTTTCAAAACAGGCATATGCTATTGCTGAGGTGGTGATAGCGTATGCGCAGAAAGGAGCATCGCCAGTTGCGAAGATCAGCCATCTCAAGGCGAAAAGATGTGCGAGCACAGTCATTAAGATCGATTTATGCTAAACCTGCTGTGCGAAATCGATACGCAAACATCAATGCGTCTTTAAGTTCAAGCATTTGTTTTGATCGGTTGCCTTCTGCTCCTTTATTGGATGTTAGCCCTGATGGTGTTGTGACTGTGAATCCCAATAATCCTGTGCATCAACGGTGGCTAGATGAAGAATGATGCAGCCGGGTGGTATTTACGATATATATTTTCGTTTTCAGGAAGGGCAGGGCGGTACATATCGTCCTGTTCTTATTTTGGGTTTTAGAGGCAATCGAGCCATTGCTATTGGAGTGAACTACCCACCACCTACGCTTCGCTTAGAGGTGGGGGCTTCAAGCGACTTGTGTGTGTTCGCTGAACGGTAAGCCACACACAAGAACCCTTTACGCTTCCCTTCGTTCCGAAGGTGTCCGTTCTAGCCATATTCTATCATATTCGTTGGCTAACGCCAACCGAAATTCATCTCCCACTTTCACTGGTGCTGGCGCACCTTCACGTTTAGAAGTAGGAGACTTCTTTCGGAGGGAAGTTAAAAGTCACAAGATCAAAACCAACATCTCGATACCCTTATCGAATACCAATTGTTTATTGGAAATATGTTGGATTAAAGGCACAATCATATGTTCAGTATGACTGGTATAACGAAATTCCATCTACCGTTCGGTTTCGGAAATTTTACGGGATTAAGCCCCTTTTTATCAAGGGAGTTGCCGCTGCTCCCGTGCATGAAACCGTGCATCTGTATTAACCAGCATGTCTTAGAACACCTAAGGCGTTCGATCATTGCCTAACGCCCCTCTGCAAGCTTCTCACTTTTCCCTCCACCGTTCGCTCGCTTCATCCGCCCGTTTCGCGGCCACCATCATGCTCATGATGACGAGCATCACAAACGAACCGATAAACATTCCGGCGATAAACGCGACCATGGCCCTCTCTCCCTTCTCTCGCAAACTCGTTATTAGCCATTCTTTCCGTTTGCATTTAGGCCTATACGTTGAGAGAGCTCTGTTCTATTATACGCCGCGTTTGACCGCCCGATGCTTTGTCCTTAACCAATGGCGGCAAACAAAGACGATCAAAAGCGCGAGGAGCGCCCCACATGAATCAATCGCCACATCTTTTGGCGTCGCCGTCCGCCCCGGCTCAAACGACTGGTGCCACTCATCGGTCGCCGCGTAGGCGGTCGCAAACAGCCAGGCGCCCGCATACGCAAACCGTTTTGGCGCAAGCGCCCGCCACACAAGCGCGGCCAAAATGCCAAACTCGGTCAAATGCGCCGCTTTGCGAATCAAAAAATTCAAAAATGGCGGCCCCTCTTCATCCCCGCCGCCAAACGGCAAGTACGATAAAATCTTCTGCAGCACATGCGCCGTATTCGCCCCAGTGAACCAGGAAGACTCGCTGAACGTGTAAATGACGACACACCAGAGAATGACAGGAAGCCAGCGGGAAAGGAAAGCTCTCATCGTTTCACCTGCCAACACCTTTTTACCAACAAAACAAGGTACCTACACAACAAACGAAAGTAGACACCTTGTTCGCTGAACCCTTTATCATCATAACAGGGATGGTGATATTTTTCCATTTTCTTTTTTGAAAGCTGCTTCACCGTTGTTTTAAAATCGTTCGCTCACAGGCTGGAAAGAAGACTTCTTTTCCGTTCCCCTTTTCTTTCACCCATTCCCCTTTTAAGGGAGATTCTCTCCGTGTTTATGTTTTCATCCTATTTCGCGCAGGAGACTCCCACTTCAACGACCAAAGGGAGTAAGTGGGAGAGGAATGCGCGTTCCCCCTTTCTTTTGTGTATGATATAATAAAGGCGTGGAGAAAACCGTTCAATAAAGGCACTCCAATCACGGCTACTCGATGTATGGAGTTGGTTACAGGAAACGTTGTAACCGTAAAACATCGAGCGTAGGTCCGTCTGTTGTGTGTGGAAGCCAAGTACTGCCAACAGACACACCGAGAGAATCGGTAACGATGCAGGCATGACCTGCGTCGTTGGGTAGTCGTCAACCTGCCCCCTGATGCAACCCCAAGTCAAGGAAGGAGGACGAAGTCCGTTTGCACTTCTGGGGAGTTGCAAGCCCCCACTTCAAGCGTTAGCTAAGTGGGGGTAGTTGACGAACAAGGGTATAGTAGTAAAAGAAAAATCTGTACATTTTTTCTGGCCAGCATTATAATTTTTAGAAAGGAGAATCAATGAGGTGATCAATATGCCCTCCGCTTTGGAAACGAAAATGAGGGTGACACTATCTTGCACGGAACAGGCCAACAAACCGAATAAGGATCTTTCATTTGCCGAATTACGAAAAAAAATAGCCAAACCTTCTCCCTTTGGCAAAAAATTAGTGGACATCTACAAACAAGGACGGTAGCCGATTATGTCGTTTGTGATGACATATGAAGATGCCATAGATGAACATTTTGGACAAGCGTCTATATACATCGATGCTTGCCAACATTCAAGATTTAGCCTTGGCTCAAATGCGGCTCCTTCAGCTCGAAGCCTATGATGCCTTGCACTACGCCATTGCAACATATCATCATTATGACTACTTCGCTACGCTTGACGGCGATTTTGTCCACGCTCTTTACAACCAAGACCTCGACCTAGCACCGATCACAAAAATTGTCAAAATCGCCTAGCCTTGTCGTCTTGATCGAATCGAAGTCCAAAACAAACATTAAGGAAGGCAAAGAGTCCCCATGCTCTCTTTATTTCCTTTATCCACTCATGTGAGCTACACCAAGTTCAACCATGTGAATTAGCGACAGAGAAAGAGCATGCAACTCACATTTCGCACCCTGAATAAAAATTCGAAATAAGCCCGATTTGACCGAATAAAAATTAATTATTTTACATTTTTTATAAAAAATTATTTTTATGCGAATATTCTGGTTATTTTTTTGTATATTATGCAAAGGTTGCGAAATATGAGATGCAATATATCGATCCGCCTTTATGATGTACAAAAAAGCGGAAGCATCCTACTCTGCTTCCGCCAACAGTTTCAACGTCGCGGCGACAAACATTTGCACGCCAATCTCAAGCGCGTCTTCGTCGATCGTAAAGCGCGGATGGTGATGCGGGTACACGATCCCCTTTTCTTCGTTTCGGGCGCCGACGTAAAAGAAGCTGCCCGGCGCTTTTTGCAAAAAGGCGGAGAAATCTTCGCCGCCCATGTTCGGTTTCAAGCGGGCGACGGCTTCTTCGCCCAATAGTTCACGCGCTGTTTCCTCAATGACGCGGGTCACTTCATCGTAGTTGATGACCGGGCGGTAGCCGTAGTCAAATTGAAACTCATACGAGGCGCCGTGCGCTTCGGTGATTCCTTTGACAATGCGTTCCATCCATTGCGGCACCGTGCGCCGCAGCGTCTCATCAAACGTGCGCACTGTCCCTTGGATTTCGACCTCCCCAGGCAGGACATTATGCGCCGTACCCGCCACAAATTGCGTCACGGACAGAACAAGCGGCTCGAGCGGGTCGACATAGCGCGAGACGATGTGCTGCAAGTTCGTCACGACTTGCGCTCCGATGGCGATTGCATCGATCGTTTGGTGCGGCATCGCTCCATGGCCGCCTTTGCCGATGATGCGGATGAAAAAGCGGTCGGGTGCGGCCATCATCGGTCCATACACAATGCCGATTTTTCCACGCTCAAGCGGCGACCAAAGGTGAGTGCCGATGACGACGTCCACCCCGTCCATGACGCCAGCTTGCACCATCTCCTCCGCCCCACCCGGGAACAGTTCTTCCGCGTGTTGGAACAAAAAGCGAATCTCGCCATGAATTTGATCGCGAAGCTGGGCGAAAATTTTCGCTGCCCCCAAAAGCATCGCCGTATGGCCGTCATGCCCGCACGCATGCATGACGCCTGGGTTTTTGGAGGCAAATTCAAACGTGTTTTCCTCTTGAATGGGCAGGGCGTCCATATCCGCGCGAATGGCGACGACCCGGCCTGGCTGTTGGCCAATGAGCCGCGCCATGACGCTCGTTTTCGTCGGCCGCGACAACTCAAGATGGCCGAATGATTGCAGCGTCTCGAAAACAAACTGCGCCGTTTTCTCTTCCTGGAACGACAATTCAGGATGGGCATGCAAGTGGCGGCGCCAGGCGATGACGTCCGTTTTCACTTCATCGACGAGCCGTTTGATTTCTTCCTTTGTCATCCATAGTCTCCCCCTGTTCGTTTGTCTTTTTCGTTATTCCCCTTGGGCCAGTTGCCACACCGTATGATAAAGCACCTCTGCTCCAGCGGCGCAGTCTTCTTTAGTACTCCATTCCGCCGGACTATGACTCACCCCGTCTTGGGAGCGGACAAAAATCATCCCGATCGGGCAAAGAGGAGCCAACTGTACGCCGTCATGGGCTGCGCCGCTCGGCAGCCAAAACGGCGGATACCCGAGCTGCTTGCACGCTCTTTCCGCGGCCTGTTTCACCACCTCGGAACATAACACCGGCGCCATTTCTTGCAGTCGCTCGGTCGTGAGGCGAACGTTCCGCTCCTTGGCGATCGTCTCTGCCCGCGAGGCTATGTCATTCCATACTTGATCGCGCACCTCAGCCTTCAAGTCGCGCAAATCGAGCACAAATTCGACCCGTTCCGGAATGACATTAATACCGCCCGGATATACATGCAACTGTCCTACAGTACCGACCGTTGTCCCTGTTCGTCTTGCTTCCTCTTCGATCACTGTGATGATCTGGGCGGCTGCCGCCATCGGGTCGCGCCGCAATGACATCGGCGTCGCTCCGGCATGTTCCGCTTTTCCTTCGATGATAAATTTCACCCAAATCAGACCGGCGATGCCAGTGACGATGCCAACTGGAAGACCAGCTTCCTCCAGCACCCGTCCTTGTTCGATGTGCAGTTCGACATAGGCTTTCACCGTTCCTGGTTTTCGTGCTGCCTGCGGCAAACGGTCCGGGTCAAGCCCCGTCTGTCTCATCGCTTCCGCAATAGAAATTCCGTTCGCGTCGCGGCACTCGAGCGCTTCCGGCAGCAACGTCCCCGCCATCGCCCGGCTTCCGATCATGCCGAAACGAAAGCGCGCTCCTTCTTCGTCCGTAAACGCCACTACTTCAATTGGGTGGTGCGTCACAACCCCGTGCTCGTTCATCGTCTGAACAACTTCCACGCCGGCCAACACCCCGAGCGGTCCATCAAAGCAGCCGCCGTTGTAAACCGAATCGAGATGAGATCCAACAAGGACGATCGGGGCATCCGGATTCGCCCCTTCTTTCCGTCCGATCAAGTTGCCAGCCGTGTCTTCATATACGAAAAGCCCGGCTTCGCGCATGTAGGAAGCGACCAAGTCTTTCGCCCTCCGCTCTTCAGCAGTGAACGAGAGGCGCGTGACGCCGCCGCTTGGTTTCTTGCCGACCTCCCCTAGTTCCATGAGCCGTTGCCAAAGACGTTCCCCTTGAATCAAGCTATTCTCCCCTCACGCCAATTACGGATAATTTATTGACAGCGAATCGTCCGCACCAAACAGACCTAAGCGAATGCGGATGATACATCCCTCCTTTTGCCGCCTGCCCATAGCGGTGGGAAAAGACGGCTTCTTCAGCCGCTCTCTTCCCCGCCTGTCTCCGCTTTCAAAGTGGCGGGCCACGACCCCACGTTTTCCCATAAAACCACTGGAAACATAACCTTCTCTTTCTTTGAAACGGCGATTGATGCCCCGCGCCCGCCGGCATGTCTACTATCCCACTTCCATCGAACGGACAGACCGCCTTATTCCCTTTTTTACAAAAAAGCCGTCGTGGCGATGCGAACGGGACAATTAAGCGGCATCCCTATTCACTTTGTTTGTGGAAAAAGGCAGCTGAGGCGCACTGGAGAACGTCAACAGCCCGATCCACTTTCAGCTGCCTATGCCCCACCGGCCGACCGATCGACTCGTAGATGAGGCCGGCGGCGTCGGCTTGTTTCGGGTCGTAGCAGTTGCGCCCGTCAAGCACAATTGGCCGATTCATCAGCGTCTTGTAACGGTGAAGGTCAAATTGCAGCACAGCCGGCCATTCGGTGAAAATGAAACAAACATCCGCGCCGCGAATGGCTTCCTCCATTGTCTCGCAACAAACAACCGCATCGCCAAAACGGCGCGAGACATGACCGAGGGCGGCCGGGTCCCAGACGCGCACGTCGGCTCCTTCGGCAATGAGCCGTTCGATGTTCGCCAATGCCGGCGATTCGCGCACATCGTCAGTGCCGGGCTTGAATGCGGCGCCAAGCACAGCAACAGTCCGGTTGCGAAAATCTCCGATGTGCGGACGCGCTTTGTCAAGAAGCTTCCATTTTTGTTTCTCATTGACGT
Organism: Geobacillus sp. FJAT-46040; assembly: GCF_002335725.1. Taxonomy (NCBI): domain Bacteria; kingdom Bacillati; phylum Bacillota; class Bacilli; order Caryophanales; family Anoxybacillaceae; genus Geobacillus; species Geobacillus sp. FJAT-46040. The sequence continues at coordinate 3,133,977 of NZ_NISS01000001.1, read as the reverse complement.
CCATCGCCGCCCACACGGTTTTGAGCGAATAGCCATGGGAGGCAGCCAACGCATAAAGCGCCTTTGTATCTTTCGGCAGGCAAGAGCCGCCATAGCCGACGCCGGCGCGCAAAAAGCGGCGGCCAATGCGCGGATCCATGCCGATTCCTTCCGCCACCGCCTGAATGTCGGCCCCTACCAACTCGCATACGTTGGCGATCTCGTTGATGTACGAAATTTTCAGCGCCAAAAACACATTGGCAGCGTACTTGATCATCTCTGCGCTTTTGCGGTCGGTGACAACGTACGGGAGCGCAAACGGGGCGTAGAGGTCCTTCATTATCCGCTCAGCTCTCTCCGATTCGACGCCTAACACAATGCGCGGCGCCTGCAACGTATCGCGCACCGCCGTTCCTTGTGACAAAAACTCCGGATTGGAAACGACATCGATACGCACCCCGCCGCGTCCGTGTTCCGCCAAAAAGCGAGCCGCTTCGTCTCCCGTACCGACTGGCACGGTCGATTTGATGGCCACAAGGCAGTCGCGTTCGGCCGACGCGGCGATGCGGCGCAGCGTTTCCCATACGTCATCGAGCTTGACCGATCCGTCCGGCAGCGGCGGGGTGCCGACCGCGACCATGATCACTTCCGCCCATCGATACGCTTCCGCATCGTCTGTGGTAAAGCGAAGGCGGGCGCTGTTCCGTTGGATGAGCGGTTCGAGCCCCGGTTCATAAATGGGGACGATTCCTTCATTCAACCGCCGAATTTTTTCCTCACTGACATCGACGCATATGACATCATGACCTTTATCAGCCAGGCAGGCGGCGGTCACAAACCCAACATACCCCGCCCCGGCGATCGTGATTTTCATCGTTCCTCACACCTTTTTGATCCATTGCGCTATCGTCGCTTGTTCTCATTATAGCGAATCGCCTGGGGATTTTCATTGTTTTCGCCTAGCCGCTGAGTTCACCGGTTGTGCTCTGCGGCCAAAAGAAAACCGGGAGGAGCCACCCCCCGGTTGCGCGGCGTGTTTCCGTTTGCTTGATGACGGCCGATTGATCACAAAAACGAACAGACCGCCGATCAACGATTTCTCCACCATCATTCCTTATTCAAAATAATGCCGAACCGCATCCGCAATCGCGGCCGTCACTGCTTCCTGATAGCCGTCTGTTGCCACCGTCGCCGCATCTGTGCGGTTGCTTACATAGCCGAGCTCAAGCAATACAGACGGTCTGTCGTTTTCCCGCAGCACGTAATAGTCGCCAAACGCAACGCCGCGGAAAGGCAGTGCGGCCAATCGGGAAAGCGGGTCTTCGAATGATTGCGCTAAGCCGTAATCGGCAAAACGGTCGTAATAATAAACGGTGATGCCGCTCGCCTGTTGGTCATCTGCGCTGTCATAATGCAGGCTGATAAACGCATCCGCTTGATACAGGCGTGCCATCGCCACGCGCGCGGACAGCGGCACATACTCATCGCTAGAGCGCGTCAGCACGACGCGGGCGCCGTAAGATTGCAACTTGTTTTTCAGAAGCTTGGCGGTTTCCAACGTCAACTCCTTTTCCTTGATGCCATCGACACTTTGGGCCCCGCCGTCTTTGCCTCCGTGGCCAGCGTCAAGAACGATCGTTTTTCCGGCCAGCGCCTGAACAGGACCGCGCGTCCAGCTGTCTACATAAAGGCGGGAGTCGCTAGGCGCGATGATGGAAGGCAGCGAGCGGTCAGCCGACTGGGGCGCTTCCGCTTCCTTTTCATTAGCTTGTCCACCCTTTACCTGCACATATGCGGATGACACCCACCCATCAAGCCCTGTTTGGGAGGCAATTTTGTACCATCCCGGTTTCTTTTCCACAATCTCGACCTCTTCACCACGGACAAGGCGTCCGACGCGCGCTGCCTTCAATGACGGCTCAGCCCGAACGTTGAGCGAACTGGCGTTGACGATTCCGGTTTGATGCGAAATCGATGACTCCCGAGCCGCAGTGAGGTATGCTGAAGACACCCAGCCGATCGCACCGTCTGCGATCACTCCCGTCCATTCCCCATCTTCCTTGATGATCCATACCGTTTCTCCCCGCGCCAAATGCCCGATAATTCGCCCATCTCGGCTCGGCTCTTGTCGAAGGCGGAGTCGGTTTTCTTGCACGATGGCCGTCTCTTTTGCCAACGCGACGTACCGCGCGGCGATCCACCCGGTTCGATTCGGTTTCCACTCGATGTTCACCCATCCATCCTTGACCTCGATCAGCTGATACGCCTCGCCGCGGTGAACGTTCGCCAATGGACGGTATGGCACCCCCGGCCCTTGGCGGACGTTCACCTGATCCGCCGTCACCACAGCCAGACGCTTCGTTTCCTCCATTTCCTTTTCCCCTTTCGCCCCCACCGGCCAAGCAGCCGCAGCCAGCCATAGCAAACAAAACAACAGGGCGAGCCATATTCCTCGCCTCATGCGCATTCCCTCCCCCGTTGTCTCCAATTTGTCTACTATATCGTTCGCGCACAACGGGGAATTTCCTGTCTGTCACTTGGGAAAACCGCTCGACAAAACTAGCGGGGCGGCATCCATCAACCGACAATAGCTCTCCTTTTTCTGCATGATACCTCTTCACACGACAGCAGCCACAACGCGCAACCCAGTCGAACCATCCAGCTACGGCCGACATACCACCATCGCTTCTCTAACCGATGTCCGAATGGATAAGCCGTCCCCATGAAGAAACACGCAGAAGCGCCAAAAGCGCTCCGTGCTCCAACGGGAGACGGTGTCCTTTGTCGCGCTGGAACCATTCAATGACGCGCATTCCATTGGGAAAACGGTGAATGAACAAGCACCAAAGTGTTTCAAAAAATCCAAAATATTATAAATACTTCATACCCTCTATTTTTTGGTAAAACGTCCGTCTCGCCACTGCTTGTTCGTTGTAAGACAGCGATTCATCCAAAAATCGCTGCACCATTTGCGACAGCTCATATTTTTGGCCAAAAAAGCGGCGCTGGCGCACCCATTTGATTTCATCCTATTTCGCGCAGGAGACTCCCACTTCAACGACCAAAGGGAGTAAGTGGGAGAGGAATGCGCGTTCCCCCTTTCTTTTGTGTATGATAGAATAAAGGCGTGGAGAAAACCGTTCAATAAAGGCACTCCAATCACGGCTACTCGATGTATGGAGTTGGTTACAGGAAACGTTGTAACCGTAAAACATCGAGCGTAGGTCCGTCTGTTGTGTGTGGAAGCCAAGTACTGCCAACAGACACACCGAGAGAATCGGTAACGATGCAGGCATGACCTGCGTCGTTGGGTAGTCGTCAACCTGCCCCCTGATGCAACCCCAAGTCAAGGAAGGAGGACGAAGTCCGTTTGCACTTCTGGGGAGTTGCAAGCCCCCACTTCAAGCGTTAGCTAAGTGGGGGTAGTTGACGATTCTGCTGTTTGTTCATGCAGCACTTCTTATACTTTTTCCTACTTCCACACGGGCATGGGTCATTCCAGCCGATCGACATGCGTCATCCTCCTCTCCCATCTTTCTTTTTTCAATATTTCCATCAATAATGTTTAAATTCTACTATGGACAGGATAAACTACTATTATACAAAACGTTTATCCGAAAGGAGACGAGGGCTATGAACCCCGACAATCTTGCTAAACTGATCGACGAATTGTCTGCCATGTTCCATCCGACAGAGCGGGACCGTCCACACGGCAGATGGGTTGAGGCGCCAAAGAGCGCACCCCCCTCCAAACGGCGGCGGTCCAAAACAGCCTACCAGCTGAAAATCACATTAAACGGCATCCGCCCGCCGATTTGGCGGCGCGTCCTTGTTCCCGGACATGCGACATTTCACGAGCTTCATCTCATCATCCAAGAAGCGATGGGATGGGAACAAGCCCATTTATACGAATTCGATTTCGGAAGCGTTCTCATCGGCATCCCTGACGGCTGGGATTCGTTTCAGCTGGAAAAAGAACTGATGGACGCCCGCCGCATCCCATTACAGCAATGGCTGACGGAAGAAAAACAAAAGTTTCTATATATTTACGATTTTGGCGACTACTGGCGCCATACCGTCACTGTTGAAAAGATTGAAACACTCCCAAAACCGTTGGAACGCGCCGCTTGCCTGAAAGGAAAACGGGCGTGCCCTCCCGAGGATTGCGGCGGCGTCTATGGCTACCTGGAGCTGCTGGAAGCGGCGGCGCAAAAAGACTCTCTTGCCGATCCCGAATTGCGCGAGCTGGTAGACTGGATGTACGACATGAAAGGCGAAGATTTTGATCCTGATGCCTTTGACGTCGAGGAAGCGAACGAGCGGCTGGCCTATATCCGATTGTAACGCATGCGAAAGAAGGTATCCGTCATCTCTCAAGGGCACCTTCTTTCGCACCCATCTGTCCTTTGTTGCCTGCTTTGTCCATCGCCTTACAAAAATCCCCGTTCGGCAAACGTCTCCCAGACGAGCTCCTCGAGCTCCTTGCGCAACTCAGCTGCATCGACTCCTTCAAGCAACCCGTCCTTTTTCCATGTTCGGATCGCTTTGTCGATCAAGCGATGGACTTGATCAACGTCCCAGCCCTCGCAATCAAACAACTCCTCAACTTGGTCAAGCCATTCCTCAATCGCACGGTCCAGCTCATCGCCATCCTCCATCCCACCGTCGTCGAACCAGATCTCATCACCGTCATCCCCATCGTCAAAGAGCCACTCATCATCATTCTCGCCCTCATCATCTCCATCATCGAGCAACTCTGTGCGAAATAAAAACAATTCCATCACAGCGGCTTCCACTTCCTCTACAGGAACGCCGTAGTGTTCCGCAACCTTTTCCATATTGACAAATTCTCTTCCAGCCATTTCACTCGCCAAATAACGGAGTGCAGCCGCATACACAGCAGGATTCTTGATGACCGGTTCATCCATTTCGCAATATGCGCGCCAAAGGAACGCAGCCTCGCTGAGCACTAGGGAGGAGGTTGTTTCTTCCTTTTTCTTTAATTCGCGAAAAACATCATCTTGATCTCGATCCCCCCAGTCCTTTTCGCTCAGCAGCTGCCACAACAGCTCATGGACCGCTATTTCAAGCAATTCCGGAAACGACTCGCGCAAAAACACTTCACACGTTTTCATATCCGGATTCCATTCCGCTTGAAGCGCCCGCGCAAGCCGATCCTTCCCGCTCTTTGGAATCGGCAGCACCTTCATGAAGTACGCCCACTCGTCCCCATGCGGAACGAGGCATCCTACTAACACGTCCCCCTCCCTAGCAGACGGAAGCTCCTCCGGCGTCAAAAAACGGACGTACTTTTCTTTTCTGGTCAACAGATCGCGTACAAGGAAACGCCGCTCATCCTCGATATGAATGATCTCGTCAAACGACGGAACCGCCTCGTCCCATCGCTTCAAATGAGTTTGCACTGCTGGACGCCACCGCGTGCGGCGCCGGCTTCTCATATAGGCTGAAAAAATTGTCATCCCTTTGTCATCAACGTGTCTGTGAAAAATCGCCCAGTTCGTCAGCAATAAATTGGCGCTGGTCTCCAGCTCGTTAGGAAGCCCTTGAAATGGAGAACCAGACATCATGAAAGCAAGCTCTTCCTCATATCGCTCTAACGCAAACGAAAACACATCTTGCATACATTTGGCCACTTCACGGTCAATTAGAGATTCTATCGATACTGCTTCTTTCTTCCCACAACAATGCTTGTACGTTTTCCCACTGCCACATGGACAAAGATTGTTTCGCGATGCCTTCACCATATAGCTACCTACTTTCTTTGTATCATAGTCATTGAACGTTCTCCCCCTCTACGCTAACGCTCGGGCCAGCTAAACACCTTGGGGAGACATTCACGATCAACGTGTGATGGAACTGCTTTCAGCAACACATATCGCAAGCACTTTGGGACTTCCGCCGCTCATGTCGAGAACATCGATTCGCATTCCATTTTTTATGCCTAACCAAAATCCTGGTTCTTCACCAAAAGGTGCCCTTGGCTTTTTCAAAACATGCCATATTTCCTTCTCCAAGGAGAAATCAGCCAATCCATGATTTTCATGCCGGTTGACACTCCGCACTCCTAAAGGTGTAGGATTCTTGGATCATTCGCGTCCTCATCCGTTTCTCGGTAAAACGAGAAAAACCCTGCTTCTCAAGCACACGTTATGGTGATGGCCCAAAATCCTAAGAATATGGAATGACTCTTACCATTGGGCTTGCCTGCATAATGGAGAATCATAGAGGCCGAGCCGAGAGAAACAAGCGCCCCGTCATTCATCGGGACGCCTACGGCCGGCGAAGCAAACGGGACAACGAGGCAAGCAGGCGCTCTTGAAACGCAGCCCGTTCTTTCTCCACCTTGTCTGGCCACTCTTGCAGCGCCTGAAGCCACGGCTCTACGTACGGAGAGAAAGACGGCGGATATACGCGGGCAAGATCGTCCAGCTTGCCGTTGCGATCGGTCGCGGCGACGATATACATGCCCGGCAACAGATGCGGCTCTGCCCGCTTCGGAATGTCCCATGTCACCGTTCGGTTATGGGCAAGCCAATCCAGCACCGCCTTCCCCTGTTCCACACGCTTGACGCGGAAAAACGAGAAACCGACGGAAAGGGGAATAGGCAAACCAAACAAACGAGCAAGCTGCCAAGCCATCAGTTCCTCATCCGCCTTTCCGTTCTCGCCCCTCCATTCATCCAGCAAAGCAAAGCAATGTTCCAATTCGCTTCTGACCTCTTCCAGCACGGCACCAATAACAGTTCGATGATTCGTTCCATAACGGCGGTCCAGCCAATCGGCCCACTCAAGCAACATATCGAGCGCTCGGCTCACCACTTCCCATGAAAACGAACTCCATCTTGACGGGATTTGCTCGACGATGCATTGTTTCCATTCTTCTTCTCCTACGTCCTCCCACGATGAAAACGTCCGCTCGGTCATATATTCACACACGAGCAAAATCACGGCCCAACACGCCTCTTTGGCCTCTTTTTCTCCGCTCACGATGACTTCGTTATAAAACGCCAATGCGTCATCGGTAAAATACATCCCTTCCCATTCCGCGCGAATCAACAATGTCTCGGTTCTTTCCGGCCCCATCCATTTCATTTTCCATAAGTCCGAAAGACGATGTGATGAGCTAAACGGAGATGGGGGCAATCCATAACGGGAGCGAATGGGATTCACTCCGATGAGCACCGGCAAATTGGCTCGTTCTTGCATGTTAAATAAATGGAATTCATACTCTTTCAGCCACACATCCACTTCCTGCACACGCCCCTCGCGCGCCATTTCGTGAGGGGTTTTTCCATTCCATTTCTCAAGCGGGGTGTGAAGGGCTTTTTCCATTTGAACATCCAATCCGGCCATCGTTGCCACCCAAGGGGGAGAGTCTGGGTCTGAATCAATATGAAGCGAAACGTTTTCGATCCATTTTCGGCGCAAAACGGCTTCTGTCCCCCGTTTTCGTTCTTTTGGGGAATACCCAAACGCCTGCAGCAGCGACACGAGCTGTTCGGCCGTCCCTTCCTCCTCGGTAGACAACACGAGACGCGACCGATGAGCGGATAATGACCCGCCTAATTCAAACACATGAATCGGCTTGGGGGAAATCACTCCGACATAATGGTACACATTGGTGCACCATGAACCTTCCACTTTCTCCCCATCGTCATGATCAATGTGAGCGCGTCCGATCGAAGCAAGCTTCCTCATCGCCTCAGCGGCTTCCTGGCATTCGTATTCATACGTCCATCGCGTGCGCTCCTCTTGCACATCGTCCGCCCTCGGAGGATAGCCTGCATCAACGATATCGAGAAAATGTTCAACGGCTACCTTTTCATACGGCCAATCGGTTTGCGTCAACAAGACGCGAATGTTCTCTTCCGCCCGTTCCACGCCCTTCGGATCCACAATCGATGATACACCGCAAACGTAATAGCCGCCGTCAAAGGGCTCCAAAAAGGCAAACATGCCGCCCCAAGGGCGCACAACCTCCAATGTCTCGCAATACGGCATGAGAAGTTTCTCGCCCGTCAACCGGTCGACCGCCACTCCTCCTTCATCATGCAAATCGACAAATTGCACAAGGCGCGGCACAAGTCGAACCCAGCGGTCCAACATTTCCTTGAGCTCCGGAGACAGACGACGCCCTTTTTCCTGTTGAAACCATTCAACGCCGCGCAATCCATTCGGATAACGATGGAGGAAAAAACGCCAAAGCGTCTCAAACACCTTCAACTCTTCACGATGATCCTTTTGTTCGATCATTCGGCGAAATGTACGGTTGACCGCTTCGCGTTCATCATAAGACAGCGATTCATCCAAAAACCGCTGCACCATTTGCGACAGCTCATATTTTTGGTCAAAAAAGCGGCGCTGCCGCACCCGCTTGATTTCACGCTCCTGCTGTTTGTTCATGCAGCACTTCTTATACTTTTTCCCGCTTCCGCACGGGCACGGGTCATTTCGGCCGATTGCCATGCAAAATCCTCCCTTCTAATCATTCCTTTCCAAAACGGCGACCAAGATAATGAACCTCCCCCACTTATCGAAGTGGGGGTTTCCTGTTTCCCCTTCGGAGGTGGATGCATGATAGGCTGGTTGGCAGCCTATCTGCAGGCAACACCTGGCACCCGTCCCGTTGGGAGCCACAGGCAACATGAGTATCCATGATACTCAAGGGCGGGAACTCGCCATCTACGACTTCATACCTAAGCAATCCGTCGATACGTAAACGGTTTGACCGTAAATTCCAATGGGCGGATTTCACCATAATATACTTTGGCAAATAAATTCATTGCCCCATGGATATCACGGTGTCGTTTGTACCCGCATTGACATGTATAATTTCTAGAAGAAGATTTATTTTTCTTCCCGCAAACAGGGCATGTTTGCGAGGTATAACTTTCATCTTTTTTCTCGATTTGAATTCCTTCGGCATTCAATTTGTATTTGAGATAATCAAATAATTTTCCAAACGACCAATTGGATAATTTCTGATTGGTCTTTTTGTTTCGTTTCTTTTTCGTATTCCGTTGGATTCCTTCGATATCTCCAATGACGACTTCTTTCACTTGGTTTTCCAAACACCAACGAACAAATTGTCTCGTGGTTTTGTGCAGTGCATCCTTTAGTTGTGCCTCTGATTTCGAAAGTACATATTGTTTCGCCCGATTGTACTTTTTCCATTGTTTGGAGCCTTTTTTGCATCTGCTCATGAGTTTTTGCAGTTCTTTTAATTTCTTGTTTCTCAACCGATGAATGCTTCTTATTTTTCTTCCCGTGATAATGAGGCTTTCCCCATTTTCACAAATGGCTGCGATGGTGTGAATTTCCCCTGGGTCAATAGCAACACGGTTTTTACATGGATTTTCTTTTGGTTTTTTCCCATCTTCATACGATAAACAAAGCCACAAACCACGGTCATAGACCAACTCGATTTCTTTGACTTTTCCGTTTGGAAGTTTCTCTTTGTCGATTTTCACCACCAAAGGAGATTGTCGTTTTCGATTCCAAATTCCTAGCGACAGTTCCAACGTTCCGTCTTCATGCAAAACAAACCCATCTTTTGCCCATTTCGTGTTGAAATGTTTTTTCTTTTTGTATGGATATTTGATTTTTTCTCCTTTTTTCCGTGCTTCTTTTGCCCCATCACGGGCAAAGATATATTTATGCACAACCGCCTGGATGCTTTGGCTGTGGATAGAAAAACGACCTTTTGTTGCTTTTTGCAGTTCCGTTTTGGTTATCCATTTTCCTGTTTCCAAATGATGTTCTTTTGCCAAACGAAGGCATTCGTTCCAAACTTCTGCGGAGATACGATTGCATTCAAATAGTTTTTGGATAACTTCTTTCTTTGCCCGAAAACGGGTTTTCAGCGTTCGATACATGGTTTCACCTCCTATGTTTATTGTATTCTATTGCCATCCAAAGAAGAAAGAGAAAAACAGAAAAACCGAACGCCATTCATCCCCCACCTGTAGAGGTGGGGGACTTTTGGCTGATTTATGTTAAAAACGGTCGGAATCGCGCACAAAGCCATTTTTCCCAATCCATTATGGATTCGGTCAAAACCGATCGTTCCCCGCCGCTTTTTTTGGAGTTTCACGAATGGAACGCATTCCATTCCCTGTTTCTACTTATAGAGGGCTTGGGTTGAGCCCAATGATGTTTGAATGAGAGAGCCCTTGTGGAACCGGCTTTCCTTTCTGACGAAATGCCGCTGACTTGCGCGCAGCGCCCGTTTTTCTGCCAGCTTCTAGATGAATCCCCGATCGGTGAAGATCTCCCACGCTACATCGCGGAGTTCTTTACGCAATTCTTGTTCATTCACTTCCTCAAGCAGGCCCTCATTCCTCCACGAACGGATGGCGCGGTCAATATGACGGTTGACTCGCTTCTCGTCCCATCCTTCACGCATCAACATCAGATCGATGTCATCGATCCATTCATTGATGCGCGCATCAAGCTCATCCCCTTCCTCTTCGAACCAGTCTTCCTCCCAGTCATCGAGCCATTCCTCGTCGTCTTCATCATCAACAGCCATCAGGAAAAAATCCAACGCCGCCGATCGCACATCTTCTGGCATCACGTCATACCGATCGGCGATGTCTTCCACCTCCGATCCTTCCGCCTTCATCAAATGCCCAGCCACATAGCGGAGCGCCGCCGCGTAGACGGGGACCGAATAAGGGAGGCGGGATGTTTTTCCGCAATAGATCGCCCATATGGCGAACGCTTGATTGAGCAGCGCCGCTGGCGCCTCCGGCTCGTTTTCATCGAGCTCGCGAATGACGGCCGCTTGTTTCGGATCATCCCATTTGAACTGTTTGGCGAACTGCCAAAGCCACTCCAAGAGCACATCGGAAAGCACAGCGACGAACCGATCGCGCATCCATAAAGCCGATGGCTGACCGCTCCACTCCCCTTCTTGTTGAATCGCCCGAAGCAATCGATCTTTCCCTGACGCCGGGAGCGGAAACACCGCTGTGAAACACGTGAACACGTCTTGGTACGGCACAAGGAAGCCGAACACCACATCTCCTGTTTCGATCACGCTCGGCCATTGATCGGAAGTCAATAAATGAACGATCTTTTCCTCTCCCGTCAACAAATCCCGGACAACGGGGCGATTGTCGTCATCATAGCCGATGAACTCGCCAAGCGACGGAACGGCTCCTTCCCACCTCTCGATGTGCGCCTGAACGGACGGGCGCCACCGCTCCCAATGACGGCTTTTCCGGTAAGCAGAAAAGATCGTTTGTCCTGTTTCATCAACCGGCCAACAAAACAACATCCAGTTCACCGCCATGATCTGCACGCCAAGCTCGAGTTCCTCCGGCATCTCATCAAGCGGGAACTGGTCTAAAAGCTCTTCCGCCTCCCTCTCATACCGCTGCAAAACAAACTGACGCATATCATTCATGCATTCGATCAACTCGCGGTCAATCAATGACGAAATCGAAACCGCCTCTTTTTTTCCACAACAATGCTTGTACTTTTTGCCGCTGCCGCACGGGCATAACGCGTTCCGCGGCGTTTCCGCCATATTCGATGCACCTGCTTTCTTTTCCATTTGGACTTTTTCTATTCCTATTATACCATCATCGATAGACGTTCAACCATCACCAGCTTTCTTTCTATCAAAACGCGTACACGTTCAAAAGCTCGCAATGTCCTTTCATGCCGGCTCGAGAACAGACGCGTTTTGTCACATTGCCCCTCTTTTTTCGATACGCTGTCACATGCTATAATAGGATGATAAGGAATGGATCGGAAAGGACGGACCGACATGTTGCAAACAACCGTTTCCAAGCCGCTTTTGAAGCAGGCGGCTGGGGAATTGCTGAAAGAATTGCCGTTTCCTATTTTCCACAATCTCATTCAAAAAGGGCGCGACTTGTCAAGAAACGGGTTGGTCTATAACGTCATGGTGATCAACAGCCACGAAGTGGAAGGGGTCGTTTCCGACATCACCCCCCATGATGTCATGCTTGATTTGGCCAACATCACCCGCCGCCATCGCTGCCCATGCGGGACGGAAGGGCTGTGTCCACACGTTTTGGCGCTGTTCTTTTATATATACGGCAACGTGTTCGACGTTGGCGAGCTGTTCCGCCTTTGGAAAAAAGGGCAAATCGGCGCGTTGTGGAAAGAATCCGCTGTCCATGAACCAAAAACGCCTGCTCCAAAACGCGCGGGGAAAACGGCAGGCCTTTCGATCACAGCCAATGAAACCGTCGAAGATTGGCGGGACCAATTTGAGAAACAGTATCAAGACTTTTTCTCCCGCCATCAAAACGGCCAAAACTGGCCGTACCGTTTAGCCTTCCAGCTGCTCCCGAAACTTGGCAAAAACGAAGGGAAGCAAGCTGGCGCCCGTCCGTTGCGGGAGCTTCATGCCGCCCTCTTTTTGTTGGAAAAGCTTCGGCAGTACGGGGAGGCGCAAGGGTGGAACGACGTCGTATTCGCCTCTTACGGACAGTTTTCCTGGCAGCAGGACGTCAACTATGTCGCCGACCGCGCCTTTGACGCCTTGGAAAAATTGTCTACTCAATCGCTGCCGCGGTCGCTCAACGCGTTGATTGAACAGACGATTCCGTATGTTCGTGATGTACTGTTTTTGGACGGAGGGCTGTCATCATTCGGCTATGACTTTTACACAACCGCGTGGGAGTTGTTGTTCACCAAGCCCACATGGCGGCAAGAGGAACGAGCCGAACTCCTTCGGCTCGCCAAAGACCGAGACGACATCCGCGCCGCTATGGCGGCGGCTCATCTTTCCTTTTTGCTTGGCGAAGACGACGAAGCGATGGCGCTTTACCGCGCGTTCCCCGATCAGGCAGGCTTGTTTTTGGTGGAATGGATGGGGCGATTCATTCAAAACGGCCTCTTGAAACGGTTTGAAGCCGTTTGGGAAAAAGCAAAAGACGATTGGCCGCTTTATCTTTCCCACATGTCCGACCTCGCCCGGGGAAGTTTTTTGGACGAAGCGGTTCATTTGTTTGAAATGTATGCCCGCCAACGAAACCGACCGGATGCATGGGAAGATTTTTTGCAGCGCAGTCTTCCATACAGCGTCAACTATTATACCAACTTTTTGTATCGGCAAGGGCGATACCGAGAAGTCGTTGACCTGTTTTTATGGGCGAACATCACCGCCGATGAATTGCATCCACAGCTGCTTAAAACATTGCAAGCGCGCAATCCAGAACTCGTGATGCCGTTATATCATCGGGCCGTGATGAGGCGGCTGGAAGAAAAAAACCGGGCGAGCTACCAAAGGGCGGTCCGCCATTTGAAAACGCTGCGGACCCACTACCGTTCGATGAAGCGGCTCGACCAATGGGAAGCCTATCTCGAGCAACTGCTCGCCAAAACGGCGCGCATGCGCGCGTTTCATGAAGAATTGAAGAAAGGAAAATTGCTCTCATGAACGTGTTGCAGACGATTCGGCTTTCGTGCAAGTGGGACGAAGAAGATCAATGCTTCGAACTCTCAAGCTCCACGCCTGTCTCGTCATGGGCGTCGACTTTGTTCGCTTGGCACGAAGAGACGTTTTACGGCACCTTGCTCGATATCGACCATGACGGTGAAAACGGGATCGTGCGGCTGTCGCCGTGGCAGGCGCTCACACTGTTCGCTTTGCGTCCGCACTCACGCTTTTCCGCCATTGAATGGGCGGATGAATTCACCGCCCGATTGGAAGAGTGGGCGAAGCATATTTGGAACGGTTTGCGCGAACGTCGCTTCCTTCCAGATGCTTCCTTGTGGAAAAGCACAGGCGGCGCATGGAGCGAAGCAGGACGCACCCGCTGGCGCGGCGCGGATGACGATCCCGATCCGTTCGTCGCCACATGGCGGTCGCTTGCGGTCGCCGACTGGCTCTCACGCGACCCGGAACTTCGCGGCATTTGGGGCGAAATCGTTCGCACTTATCCATTGATCGCCTCCCCCAGCGGCCAATGGACCGGAACGGAAGACGACTGGCTCGAACAAATCGGATGGCTCGGCGACCGGCCGCCGTTTGTCGTCGGACTGCGCCTTGTCGAGCCGTCCGAGGAAGGCGACGTATGGACGCTTGAAGCGGTGCTAATCGCCGTCGACGACAGCGTCATCGCACCCGCAAGCGACATTCCGCGCGCTTGGCGCCCATATGAATCATCGGTCTCCCGGGCCATCCGCCGCATTCATGCGATCGTGCCGTGGCTTGGCGATGAAAATGAGTCTTTGCTTCATGAACTGTCTGACGAACAAGCGTGGCGCTTTTTGTCCGAAGACAGCTTAAAGCTGACGGAAGCGGGCGTGCGCCTGCTGCTTCCCGACTGGTGGCACGACATCCGCCAGGCGCAGCTGTCGATCAAAGCGAAGCTGTCGCCTTCCGTCAACGCGGAATCATTATTCGGCCTTGAGCGCCTCGCGGACTTTGACTGGAGGGTGGCGACCAACGGGATTGAGCTGACAGAAGAGGAGTTTGCCGCTTTGGCAGAACAAAAGCGGCGCCTCATCCGCCTGCGCGGCCAATGGCTCATTCTCGATCCCGCCCTTGTCCGCCGCGCACAGGCGCTCATGGAAAAGGCGAAAAAAGAAGGCGTGCCGATCCACGACATCGTGGCGCAAACGCTGCTTTCGGAAGCAGAGGAGCGCGAAGAGGCAGCGGACGAATCGATCCCGATCCACATTGACGTCCACGACCAATTCCGGGCGTTTATCCGCCAGCTCCAGCAGCTTGATGGATTGCCGAAAGCGAATGTGCCGCCGTCTTTTCACGGCACGCTCCGCCCGTATCAGCAGCGCGGCGTCGACTGGCTCGTCTTTTTGCGCCGATTCGGCTTTGGCGCCTGCTTGGCCGATGACATGGGGCTTGGCAAAACGGTGCAACTGCTCGCCTATTTGATCTATGTAAAAGAAATGGAGCGGCCGGACACGCCGGCCTTGCTCATCTGCCCGACCAGCGTGATCGGCAACTGGCAAAAAGAATGCGCCCGCTTCACCCCAGACTTGCGCGTCTACGTGCACCATGGACCGAACCGGGCGAAACACGATGCGTTCGTGCAAACGGCAGGCGAGGCCGATCTCGTCATTACGTCTTACAACCTTGCTCATTTGGACCAAGACGATTTAAAACAGATTCATTGGCATGCGATTTGCCTTGATGAAGCGCAAAACATCAAAAATGCGCAAACGAAACAAGCGCGCGCCATCCGCCGCTTGAGCGGAAAACATAAAATCGCCTTATCCGGCACGCCGGTTGAAAACCGTCTCGGCGAACTTTGGAGCATCTTCCACTTCCTCAACCCGGGCTACCTCGGCAGTGCGGCCGAGTTTGAACGCCGATTTGCCGGACCGATCGAAAAAGAAGGCGATGCCCGCAAAAAAGCGGCGCTGCAAACGCTCATCCGTCCATTTCTCTTGCGGCGGACGAAAACGGATGAAGCGGTTGCGCTCAACTTGCCGGATAAGCTTGAACAAAAAGAATATTGCCCGCTCACGGCCGAACAGGCTGCCTTGTACGAGCAGCTCGTCAACGACACACTCGAACGGGCAAAGGAAGCCAGTCCGTTTGCGCGGCGCGGCTTGATTTTGCAAATGCTAAACGGTGTTAAGCAAATTTGCGACCATCCGGCGCTGTATTTGAAAGAACGCCGACCCCGCCAGCTCGTCGAACGGTCACACAAACTCCAAAAGCTCATCGAACTGATCGAGCAAATTCGCGCCAACGACGAATCGTGCCTCATCTTCACGCAATATGTGCGAATGGGCGAGATGATCCAAGAACTGCTTTCCGACTTGTTTGATGAGCGGGTGTTGTTTTTGCACGGAGGCGTCCCAAAACAAACGCGCGACCGGATGGTGGATGAGTTCCAAGCGAAAAAAGCGCCGATTTTCCTTTTATCGCTCAAAGCCGGCGGCACCGGGCTCAACTTAACAGCGGCCAACCACGTCATCCATTTCGACCGCTGGTGGAACCCGGCGGTGGAAAACCAAGCGACCGACCGCGCCTACCGCATCGGGCAAACGAAATTCGTCCACGTCCATAAGCTGATCACAACCGGGACGATTGAAGAAAAAATTGACGAGATGCTCGAACAAAAGCAAGCGCTCGCCGACCTCATCACCGAAGGCGAGGCGTGGATCACCGAACTGTCCGATGACGAACTGCGAGACTTGCTCGCCTTATCAGCCGCGGCGAAAGGAGGCGCTTAAGCATGGCGGGAGAAAAGCCAAAGCGCAAGAAAAAAACGGCGGAAAACCCGTGGGAAAAGCTGCTGAAGCGGATGGAAGAAAAGTTGAAAGAGCGAGAAAAGCGGCAAAAACAACCGTAAAGGAGCATCACGCGGGCGATGAACGTCGCCCCGATCCCGTTGGACACAGAAAAGATCCATGAGCAACCTTTGCCCTTCACCTGGGCATGAAAATGCCCCATCAAGACGCGTGCATTTTCACGGAAACAGCGTGGGAAGAATCCCACGCTGTTCGCTTTTAAGCAGTCCTTTCGAAGACCGTTGAAAAACGACGGATTTGTTCGATTTGGGAGAAGCCGAAAGGGGTCACGCGACGGTGTTGCAAAGTTTTGAACTGAAGAAACGCTGTGAGGAAGCAACATTTCCTCTTTCATCACGATAATGCAAACAAACAAGGTTGAACATCCGCCTGCTCATATAGCCGTTCCTCATTGAGCACATACACCGTCACCGAACAAGTCACGTTTATGTCAAACCGAAGTCCTTCGCACAAGGCAAGAAACCGGCCAAATGCAAAAAAGGACCGGCCGCCAACCTTCCTCATCAAGAGAAGGTCTGTCGCACCGATCCTTTCGCTAAACGGAAGCATACATCCGATCGAGCTCTTGCGCTTCGTATTTCGCAAACGGGTCGATGAGCGAAATTTTTTGCGCTTCCGCATCGCCGACGCCGGCGTACAGCTCGGCGGTGCCGTCGCCTTTGCGGATGAGCCCGCCGCTGAAGACAACGTTCGCCAAATCCGGCCGTTTCGCCGGCCCGTCTAAAAAGTGGGAGCGAAGCGCAAGCAATTCCAGCTCCGAACGCTCCATCGTCTCGGGGTTCAACACGAACACCATCGGGTAGTAATGGCGGTTGCCTTGCTCGTCAAAGCAAGCGATATGGCCGAGCGCCCCAACAAGCCCGTTTGCAAGCAAATGCGCCTCGTTCACGCCGCCCCATTCTTCATCCGTAAATTGGGCATCAAGAATCGGCGCTGCCTCGATCACGTCCGGCGTCAACTCATCGAGCGAGAAAATGCGGGTGAACCCGATTTTCCCGCGGCCGCCTTTTTCCCCTTGCGGTCGGGTGAACACGCCGATCGAGCCATCTTTCAACTCGACGAGGCGAATGTCTTTCATCCCATCCGGCCCTTCGGCGAACTTTTCTAAGCGGCGAATGTTCGGTCCACGGTAAAAGACCGTCCGCCAGCTCAGCTCGCCGTCAAACACCGGATGCGGAAACGTCTCCACGCCGCCAAACACAAGCTGACCGTGAATGCGCGACACGAACGGGTCTTGCAAGGCGAACACCGGCGCCCCTTCACGAGGGACCCAAACGCCGTCACGCTCGACGAAAAAGTACACTTCCGACTGCTCGCTGTCGCGCGCCTCGACACGCCCAGCGATCACCCATTCTCCTTCATCCACAAACGGTGCGGAAATATTATAAACGTCTCGGTCCCCAACACCCGCAAAGCGGAGTTTTTCCGGCTCAAACGGCTGTGGGGCCGAACGAAATTCATCCACTAACACTTGACATGTCTTTAATGTTGGCAATGAGAATAACATGATTCATCCCTCCGGATGGCGCCAAAAACGCCCGCATTGGCATTTTTGGCTGTTTTTCCTGATCGCGGTTCGAACAGGAAACCCCACTCCCTTTCACACCGGCTTCGTCATTCGGACATCAACGATGATGCCCCCTCCTGTCGGCCGGATGAGAAAGTCAATGAAACTCATTCATTCGTGTGTTCTTATTATAATATGATATGAGAAAGAAGGAAACACGTTATTCATTGCCAAAAAGGCAGGGCCAAGACGAAGTCAAGGCCCTTTTTCTCCCTTTATTGGCGCTGTTGGACAAAACGGATGAATGCTTGATCAATATCCACCACCACAAACTCCACATCCTCGACCGGACCCAACACCTCGACAAACAACTGCGCCACGTTTTCTTTGTCAAGCCTTCCGACGCCTGTCCCTAGCGCTGGCAACGCCACCTTCTTGATCCCGTGCTCCCGACAGTGCGCGACAAGCCGCTCAAGACACGACCGGACGATCTCATACGACGTCGCCCCTGCAGGCTGTTTCATCGTCACAAGATGAATCACACCCCGAAACGGCAACGAGCCTGCTCCTGTCACGTACAAATCGCCGGGCTTAGGGTCTTGCGCTTGACAGACGCGGATCGCTTCCTCTTCAATCACGCGCCCGCCTGCCCGACGGATCGCCGCTGCCACCCCGCCGCCCATCGGTCCGATGCCGTTGGCGGCATTGCAAATGTACTCGACTCCTTCAACCTTCGTCAAATCGCCGACCATCGCAGAAATCATCGTTCATCCCTCCTGGCTTCGCCTCTCGGCTATTTTGCGCAAAAAATCACAAAGGACAACGGCATGGTTATGTCGTTCATTTTTTGCCGCATACAACAGCGTCACCACTCCGGAAAGCGACAACAGCTCATCCACAAGCTCCTGCTTCCTTTCCTCTGTTTCCAACTCCCGCTCATATGCCCGCGCAAACTCGGCAAACCGCTCTGGCCGATGGCCAAACCATTGCCGCAGCGCTGGACTCGGGGCAATCTCTTTCATCCAGCGGTCGATGCGCGACTCGGCCTTTGACACCCCGCGCGGCCAAAGGCGGTCGACGAGAATGCGGATGCCGTCATCCTGTCCGATTGGGGTATGACTCCGTTTTAGCCTGTAATAACCCATACCGGTCGCCTCTTTCCTGCCCTATACGTTTACCTCGTCCCACTTGGCTTTTACCACTAATGTCCCACCCGTTCTCCTCAACATTTTTTCCAGCTTCATCAAATAAGTCGATTTCAAAGCAGGCGTTCTCACACGGGTAGTCACGATTCTCCCTTCGAATCGATATCCAGGCAGCCATTTCCCTAACTGTTCGATTGTTCAGGCGATCTGGTGTACAGCTTGCTTAAGGTCAGACCCTTTTAATTCGATGAAAAATGCCCGATCTCCTTCGATCACTAAAAATAAAAAGTCGCATTTTACCCCCTCTTGAATCAAACAACCGTCTACACGGTACAGGGCCACCCTCTTTTCCCTCTCATTGACAAAACGAACCCCCTCTCCCGTTTTCCTCAACAACTGCTAGTTTTCGACGGTCGCAATAGTGTAAACAACTTTCCCAACCTACAACCGCCATGTTTACTCCCCCGCTTCCTCTGCCTCCATGAGTTCATCAAGTACGCGGTTGATCGCAGATGATGCTTCATCGATCGCTTCGGCCTGTATGAACTGTAATTCATTATCAATAATGCTTCGATAATGGAATTTCCCTCCTTCACTCTCTAGCATGTAGGCCTTTAACCGCTCTGGAGAAAGGCGCAGCTTTCGGTCCACAATTGGATGCACACGTTGATCCAGTTTGTTTCCGATTTTGGCAGCGTACAAATAAATATTAAAAGCAGACAAAATGTACGGGCTATGAGTCGTAATCACGAGCGTACTATTCGTCACATTCAGCAACAACGCAAATAAGGCAACCATTTCTTTTTGTGCGTTCGGATATAAGTGTGCCTCGGGTTCTTCAATCACCATAAACACTCGCTGCCGTTCCAGAATGATTGTAAATATCAGCAGCAAAATCCAAACGACTTCCTGTTGTCCAGAAGATGAAAATTTCAGTTTTGTATACTCTCTTTCATTAAAAAAAATCCTTTCCCCATAGTCAGAGAACATGTATTTCCCTTTCATCACGCCTTCGATCATCTTGATGGCCAGTCGGATTGCCTCAAAGTCAATTTTTTCTGTCGAGAATTTTTTTCGATCTTCGATGATTTCCTCAAACGAATGCGAAAACATCTTCTTTAGTAGATTAATTCGCTCGATAAACTGTTCTGTCAACACATCGAGTTGCTGCGGGTTAATATCCTGAAGCTGATCCGACAATGTGGCAACTAAACTCCTCCCTGCAGGGATAAAAATGGGTGTTTTGGAATCGCCGAATACCTCAGTGATCGCTGCTTTGACCTTTTCTAACACATTTTGTTGACGCACTTTCCACGAGGAGACATTCCAAAAATCATCCAACTGTTGTTCTTCATATTGCATTTCCTTTTTCATCTGCACAACATGTTTAAAATTTTCCTGAATCTCCCGTTTTAGCGGATCGCTGAAATGGATTTGTACATAACCGTCCTTTAAATCAAGACGGACAAACTTTTCAACATCATACTCATAACGAATATGAAACGGTTTCATATGTTTGGTTGTGCCAAAGTACCCAACAAATTTTCTCCGAAGACGTTTATTGAACTCAAAAAATGGGTTGTTTTCTTCCGTTTGACGTACTGAAAGCAAATAGTTTACCCATTCATCAGGAATCGATTGAAAGAAAAAAATCAATTTGCTGATCGTACTTTTTCCGCTCGCTTGGGGGCCAATCAAAACGGTAACATCCGTGATCTCCTCATCAAACAGCTTCACAGGACCAAAATGTTCAATCCGTATGCGCGCCACATCCTACCCTCCTTTTTTGTCTTCATCTTCTGAAAAATTTGATTAGTTGTTCTTCGATCCCTTCGCCTCTGCCACCACCCGCTCCAAAAACGAAAGCAAGTCATCCCGCAGCTCCTCGTTTTGCAAGGCAAACTCAATCGTCGTTTCGATAAAGCCGAGCTTTTCGCCGACATCGTACCGCTTTCCTTCAAATTCATAGGCAAACACGCGCTGAATTTCATTCAACCGCCCGATCGCATCGGTGAGCTGAATCTCCCCACCTGCGCCGGCTTCCTGTTTCTCTAAAAAAAAGAAAATTTCCGGCGTCAACACGTAGCGGCCGACGATCGCCAAGTTCGACGGCGCTGTGCCCGGAGCTGGTTTTTCCACGAAGCGGCGCACTTGGTAGCGCCGGCCTTGCTGCTCGAGCGGGTCGATGATCCCGTAGCGATGCGTTTCTTCCTCCGGCACGCGCTTGACACCAATCACCGAGCTGAACGTTTGTTCATACTGCTCAATGAGCTGTTTTAAACAAGGTTTTTCCGCCTGGACGATATCATCGCCCAACAACACCGCAAACGGCTCGTCTCCAATGAAATTGCGCGCGCACCAAACCGCATGCCCGAGCCCTTTCGGCTCTTTTTGGCGAATGTAGTGGATGTCCACCTTCGACGGCTCTTTCACTTTCTCAAGCAGATCCAGCTTCCCTTTTTGCTTGAGCATCTGTTCCAGCTCAAACGCGTAGTCAAAATGATCCTCAATCGCCCGCTTCCCTTTCCCGGTGACGATGATGATGTCCTCAATGCCTGAGGCGATGGCTTCTTCGACAATATATTGAATCGTCGGCTTATCAACGATCGGAAGCATCTCCTTCGGCATGGCCTTCGTCGCCGGCAAAAACCGCGTCCCAAGCCCGGCCGCCGGAATGATCGCTTTGCGTACTTTTTTCATCTCCGATGGTTCCTCCTCTATCCGATGATCATCTGTTGTTTCGAGTCATGGCCAGTGTCTTTCATTGCCCAGCCGCAAACCGCTCTGCTGACCTGATCGATGAATCGGCGTTGTTTTTATTATACCAAATCCTGTTGAACGGAAAAGAAACGAAACGACGCAATGAGCGTTGAACGCTCTCCCACCTGCGCTCACGGTATGTTCGCGGCAAACCAAAAAAGAAACGCCCGGCCATCCAGGCGTTTCCGTTCTTACACCGCAACGTGCGGGCAACTTCGCTTTCATACTTTCACAAGCGAATCCAAAATCTCGTCCAACTTCAGCTCGACGCACGCCATCGACGTATCGGCGGCGCCGTAATACATTTTCACAACATCGCCGTCAACAAGCGCCCCGCATGAGAACACGACGCGGCCGAAAAAGCCGTTCACCTCATAATCCGCTTCCGGCTCAACAAGCGGCCGCTCCGAGCGGGCGATAACTTTTGCCGGGTCGTTCAAATCGAGCAGCACCGCCCCCATGCAATAGCGGTGGTCATCCGACGCCCCGTGGTACAACTCGAGCCAGCCGTGCTCCGTTTTGATCGGCACCGCCCCGCCGCCGATGCGGGCGCTGTCCCACTTTCCTTCGCGCAGACCGAACAAAAAGCGGTGATTCCCCCAATGAAGCAGATTCTCCGACTCCGCGATCCACACCTCGGGGCGGCCGTTGCTTCGCGGCACTGGGCGATGGAGAGCGTAATATTTGCCGTTGATCTTCTCCGGAAAAATGAGCACATCTTTATTTTCCGGAGCGAAAATCATGCCGTGGTGCGTCACCGTCCGGAAATCCGTTGTGGACACCATCGCCTCGCCGACTCCTTTTGGTGAGACGGCGCTGAAATAAATGTAATACGTGCCGTCAATGTACGTAATGCGCGGATCTTCAATACCAAATGTCTCGAGCTCATTCGATGGATAGACGAACGGGCGGTCGTCGATCGTAAACCGCCGCCCGTCTTGACTCCGGGCGAGGCGCAAATAGGAGAGCGACGTCAAATACAAAAACCGCTCCGCCCCCGCCTCTTTGATCACCCGAGGATCGGAAAAATCATAGCGCGGATCGTCTTTGCGAAATTCGTAAACATCGACCTTCCCCGTCTCTGGGTTCCATACCGGTGCTTTCACGATGTTCGGGTCATCCGACATCGGCCGCTCCGCCACCCGAAGAAGCAGCAACACTTCCCCTTGAAATTTCGCCACCCCAGCGTTAAACGCCCCGATCACTTCAAACCCGTCGTGGTGCGGCGGCACATCGTTCGGTGTAATCAGCGGGTTTTCTTCGTAGCGGTAAAGGTGCATCGTCACCCCTGCCTTTCGTATTTCGTAAATGGATCAACGATTGTTAGTTTTTGCGCTTCTGCGTCACTTGTTCCAGCGTAAAAATCGGCCGTGCCGTCCCCTTTGCGAATCAGTCCGCCGCTAAACACGACATCCGCCAAATCCGGACGCTTCGCCGGGCCATCGAGGAAATGGGCTCTTGTGGCGATCAACTCCATGTCCGACGCTTCCCCCGTATCTGGATTGAACGCAAACACCATCGGATAATAATGACGGTTCCGCTCCTGATCGAAACAAGCGATATGGCCCAAGACGCCGACGAGCCCATTGTCAAGCAAATGAACCTCATTGGCGCCGCCCCATTCTTCATCCGAAAATTGGCCGTCAATGAGCGGAGCCTTCTCAATCGCCTCCACCGTCAACTCATCGAGCGCACCGATGCGGGTGAAGCCGATTTTTCCGCGTCCGCCTTTTTCCCCTTGCGGACGGGTGAAGACCCCAACCGACCCATCCCGAAGCTCGACAAGACGAATGTCTTTCATCCCGTCGGGACCGGTGAAAAAATGCGCCAATTCATTGATCGTTTTTCCGCGGTAAAACACCGTCCGCCAATACAACTTCCCGTGAAGCACGGGATGCGGAAACGTCTCCACGCCGCCAAACACGAGATGCCCGTGCACCCGCGAAACAAACGGATCCTGCAAGGCAAACACCGGCGCCCCTTCCCGCGGCACCCATGTCCCTTCACGCTCGACGAAAAAGTATACTTCTGATTGCTCGCTGTCTCTTGCCTCCACCCGTCCGGCAATGACCCACTCGCCATCGTCTTCAAACGGCGCGGAAATGTTGTACACATCCCGCCCCCCAACGCCGGCAAACACGAGCTTCTCCACCCGAAGCGGCTGAGGAGCACGCTGAAATTCCTCAAGCAGTGTCTGGCATGTTTTCATCGTCGGCGTCCTTGTCTGCATCACGTCTCTCCCTGCTCCCTCTTCCTATCATGATGTTTTTATTATTTTAATATGAACTGCATGCCTTCTGTGAACTACCCGCCACCTATGCTTCGCTTAGAGGTGGAGGCTTCAAGCGACTTGTGCGTGTTCGCCGAACGGTAAGCCACACACAAGAACCCTTTACGCTTCCCTTCGTTCCGAAGGTGTCCGTTCTAGCCATATTCTATCCTATTCGTTGGCTAACGCCAACCGACATTCATCTCCCACCTACTCACTGGGTTACACCCTTCGCGTTCCTTGAGGTGGGAGACTTCTTTCGGAAATCCGATAAAACGAAGGGTACAGCATCGGAATCGTCACGTGCCAAACCCGCTTCCAGCCAATCGCTCCGTCAATTTCCACCGCTTCATACACTTCTTTCGTGCAGCTTTGACAACGGGCAGCTGTCGCAAATCGCGACGCCGAAAATCACGACCGTCGACATCGACCTGAAGCGCTACGGCAAACGAGCAGTGGAATTGTTGCGATGGCGGTGGGACAACCCGAACGAACCTTTTCAGGAAGTGCTATTGTCTACGAAACTGATCAAACGGGAATCCACAGCAACAAAACCAACGCGCTAGGGCGGGGCTGGCCTTTTGCCCCGCCTGTTTGATTTCCATTCACTTGAAGCCGCTTTGTTTCATTTCCTCAATCTCCGCCACAGACAATCCGGTCAGTTCGTGAATCGTCTGCGCATCAAACCCTTTCATCAACATCCGTTTCGCAATGTGCCGTTTTTCTTGTTCCGCTCCCTCTTTGCGTCCTTCCTCCCGACCTCGAATTTTTCCCTTTTGCTCATATGAGATGATCAATTCCAGCACGCGTTCTTTTTCTTTCGTCTCCATTTGTTCCACCTCGCTTCGAAGCTGTTGTTCTTCTTCATCGGACAGCTTCACATACGTTTCAAAAAAGCCCATCAACAAACGCTGTCTTGCCTCGTCTAGCTCGAGACGCACCAACATGCGCAAAAATTGCTTTTTCAGTTCCACTCGTTCACTTTCAGTATACCCCATTTTGCTAAGCAGCGCAGCCGCCACCGGGTTGTCGGTGCGGATGAATTGGCGCCAGTTTTGCTTTCGCAACTCCACGTGGAAAAAGCGAAAGTCAAGCACATCGCCAAACGGAAAGGAGAGCGTGAACGAAGAGGGTTCATCTCGGATGGCATCATAGCTGAAGACGGCAATCGGAATGATCGGAGTGCGGTATTTTTCAAACAAGCGGCTGAAGTAAAGAAACATTCTTTCTGGAAATGACGATTGAACGTACGCTTGGTTTTCTACGTGAACAATGATCAATCCGTCTTTTCCTTTGAACTTCGTCTCGACGAGCAGGTCAACGCGGTACTTCTCCCCAGCCGTTACGTCCGTAAACAGCTCTTCGGACAAAAACGACAAATGGTTGAAATCAATATGCTCGTGCATATCCGGAAAGAAGAGAAGCACAAATTCCTCAAAAAACGTCTGCAACAACTCCTTGAACAACCGGTCGTGATCGATCGCCATACATTCACCTCACACGAATACGTTTCGTATTCTCTTTTTCGACATCATCAAGCAAAATCCTGCCGATGGCACAAAAATGGCCGTCCCTTTTCAAGAAGAGACAGCCAAGACGCCAACCGCAATGTGAATCCCTTATTCCTGGAACTATAAATGTTCCGCCACTTGCACGCAAGGCCGAAAAGCACGGGATGCCAAGGCGGCTACATCCCCGCCTTCCTTCCCCCAGCCGCCACTTTCGCCCGGCGGAAACGGGCGACCACATCATCCATCCCCCCGCTGCCGAACAACACGCCCACGACGATGAAAAGAAAACCAGCCAGCTGCATCGGCGAAATCGGCTCGCCCAGCAGCCAATGCGCCCCAAGAAGCGAAAAAAACGGATTGAGATTGATGAACACCGCCGACTCCGCGGGCCCGAGGTGCTGCACGGCCTGATTGTAAAACATATGGCCGAGCGCCGTCGCGACGACCGCCGAAGCAAGGAAAATCATCCAAAGCGGAAGCGTGCCTTCTTTCAAACTCGATAGGCCGCTCGGCTCGAGCACGAGGCTTAAGACAAACAGCCAAAGCGACCCGAAGACAAGCATCCACCCAGTCATCAACCGCGCCTCGACCGTCGCTTTTTTGATCATAATAAAGCTGATCCCTTGCGCCAAAACAGCCAAAAAGACGTACACATCCCCAATGGACAAATGGCCAAGGCCCCCGTCGCCGCTCGCCACAACAAACACGACGCCAAAAAACCCAAGCGCAATGCCAAGCAGCCGAAACAACGTCGGCCGCTGGCCTAAAAACACGATCGCCAACAGCGCCGTCACAAGCGGCACAAGCCCTAACACAAGACCCGCATTCACCGCTGTCGTCCTCGCAATTCCCAACGCTAAAAAGAAGTGATGGGCCACGACGCTGAACAAGGCGGCCACGCCAATCTGTTTCGCCTCCTTCCAACTGACTCGTTCCAGCTTGCCGATCCCCCATAAAAACAAAAGCACGACCAACCCGGCCGTTAGAATGCGCAGCGCTGTCAACGCGACGGGCGAAAAATGCTCCACAAGAATTTTCAACGCCGTCACGTTCAAGCCCCAAGCAACCATAATGGCGACCAACAGCGCATAAATAAATGATTTCCGCATCGCTCTCTACCTCTCCTGCATCTCTGTTTTCAGCGGAACGGCAAAGGAAAAACGGAGCCCTAAACGCTCCGCCTTTTCACCCGCCTCCAAATAGGACAAACCACCGTTTCTCACGCTAGTGCATCATTTCCAACAACTTCTGCCATCCATTTTACTACACTCTGATGAATTTTTTGACTAAAAAATGCGGCCGTATGTCTATCCTGTGACACATGCCACGGCGCTTCCGCCCTTTCCCTGCCCATATCCGCCGCCCATCGTGCATATGGTATAACAGAGAGGAGAGAAGACCCCATGTTTCCACGCTACCGTCAAAAAACGATCCGAGCCAGAGCTGGGGTGGCGGTTCTCACTGCCGCCGCCGTGTTGGTGGCGATTTTGACCCTGTTTCTTTCGAACGAACGAAATGAGGCGAAGGAAATCGTGGACACGTTTTACCGCTATGAACAGGCAGGGGATTTTGGCAGCTCTTGGGAGCTGTTTCACCCGTTCATGAAAAAGAAATTCCCAAAAGACGTCTACATCCAGCGCCGTGCCCACGTCTTTATGCAAGACTTCGGCGTCGAGACGTTTGACTACCGCATCGATGAGGTGGAAAACCTGTCGTCATGGTCGATGTCTGATGAGAACAAACCGCTTCACGACGTGTATCGCGTCCGCGTCATTCAGACGTTCCATAGCGCTTTTGGCGTGTTCGAAATCCATCAAGACGTCTTCGTCGCCAAAGAAAAAGGGGAAAAGAACATTTTGTTCCCTTACCGCCCGTAACCCCAACATCGACGCGGCCCCGATATCGAACGGGCGCCGCTTTCACCGTTCCTTCCATTCCTCAGTGATCTCAAGCGTCCGATTCATGCCGACATTGTATATCAACAGCTTAAGCAAGTTTTCCCGCTCCTCTTTCGTAAAAGAGAGAGCACCGTCCATAATCTCAAGCGGGACAGGGGAAAGCTCGGCATACAGCTCATCATCAACCTTCTGTCCTTCCTCTGGTTTTAGGACAAACGTTCTCATTCACGCCCTCTTCCTTTTTCCCCTACACGTTTTGACAAGAAACACCCGTTAGGCAACGCTCCCTGTCAAGTATAGACTAACGCACAGCGCGTTCATGCGCCTGGCGGCCGCACGGTATTCCCATGCCATGCGCATGAGACTCTCTTCCCATTTGAGCAACCTCATCCGAATCTTCTCATACACTAATGTATCATCAATCGGAGCTGGTTTCTCCATCCAGCGAAAAAAGGAGCGAACTGCCATGTACGCACATATCGTCAAACGTGGGGAAACGATCGCCTCCATCGCCCGCGACTACCGCACATCTGTTGAGGCGCTCCTTCGCGCCAATGGGTTGACCGCCGCGTCCGTCATCTTCCCTGGCCAAGGGATCGTCATCCCCCACCTTCCGCCGAAAGGATCGATTCCCTACACGATCCACATTTCGATCAGCCGCCGCCAGCTGACGTTAAAACACCAAGGGCGGACGATCCGCACGTATCCGATCGGCGTCGGGAAAATGGTCACCGCCACCCCCGTCGGCGACTTTGTCATCGTCAACCGCCAGCCAAACCCAGGCGGTCCGTTCGGCGCCATGTGGCTCAGCTTATCCAAAGTCCATTACGGCATCCACGGCACGAACGACCCGTCCTCGATCGGCAAATACGTATCCAAAGGCTGCATCCGCATGCACAACAAAGACGTTCTCGAGCTCGCCTCCATCGTCCCGAACGGAACGGAGGTGTTCATCCGTCCGTGAGGGCAAAACAGCACCATTCATCCGTCTGTTCTGAGTCACAACCCGTTTTATTTTTCAAGAAGATGTCATTCACTCCCACCGAACGAACACCGTGTTCCCGCTCACGATGGCAGCTGACAATCGATCGGGCAAGTAGTATAATTAGGTCAAAAGCGAATGGAGTGAAGACGATGCCAGGCGGGATCTCGCATCACGCCAAAGACATTTTGTTCAAATCACTCAGCGCATTGTACCAAAACCAAGCCCTCGATGTATACGGACTTCACGGACTCCCGCGGATCAAAGCACTGCTTCCAAACGAATTTCCGTCTGTTCGGGCGGATGAACGGCGCGCCGACACCGTGTTTCTTCTCGAAGACGATTCCATTTTGCTTCTGGAATACGAAAGCAACGAACGATTTCTCGACAACCATTTGAAGTATCTCGATTATGCCTGTCGGCTCCTCCACACATACTATCAACAGGAAAAACGAATCCGTCCGGTTCGCATTGTGGTCATTTACACAAGCGATGTCACGAGCGCCCGCGAACAGCTTGACGCCGGCGATGTGTTTCTTTCATCCAAAGCGGTGTTGCTTGGCGAATTCAACGGCGATGCGATTTTCCATGCCATTGAAGAAAAAGTCCACAACGGCGAACCGCTCACTCCGGAAGAAACGATGAAACTCATCCTCGTGCCGCTCATGCACACCCGCTTCGACCGGCAAACGATGATCGAAAAAACGATCGAGCTGGCGAAAGCGATCGGCGACGAACCGAAACAGCTGCACATCATCGCTGGCGTTCTGACCGCCACAGACAAATTCATCGACCGGTCATACGCCGAAAAAGTAAAGGAGTGGATCAAAATGAACAAAGTGTTTCGCCTGTTAGTCGAAGAACTTGAACAAGAAAGAGAAGAAATGTTGAAGAAAGTGATGCAGGAAAAAGAGCAAGCGGTTAAGCAAGCCGAAAAACAGAAAGCCATTGAAATCGCCAAAAACTTCCTTGATGTCTTGCCCATCCACGAAGTGGCGAAACGAACCGGCCTGACCGTCGCCGAAGTCGCCGACCTTGCAAAGGAAATGGACAAATAGGCAGCACAAAAGAGCCGCAACCGCGCGGCTCTTTTCATGCCCTCTCCCCAACGATAACAAGTGCCTTTTTCCGTCCCCCTACCCCTGCACAGCTTCCGATCCAAACGAACTTCGCATATCGGCCAGTTGCACCGCCAGTTTTTCCAATTCATAAATATTCTATTTCCATTTGTCTGCTGTCCAGCAGCCAATGTATCTGTTCCTGTTTTTCCACCAAGTTTTCCCCCTTTGATCTCCCTGCGAATACGTCGTTCCAAGGCATTTGTTCCTTTTCCTTGAAACTTGAAATATAAACCAAAACCTCTCCCCTACAACATCCTCCCGTCCCGCTCACTCCACTTTCTTACCCATCACCCGCTCGATCATCGCAAGCAGAGCCAGCCTTCTTTTTTCAAAAAACTGGTCAAAATCATCCGCTCTTATCGATGCCACATCAATGACATGCGTTTGCAGGATGTCATCCAACACCGCTGCCGAAACGCCGTTCCTCTCCTCCAATTTCTTCAAATATACACTTGGAGCATCACGGCCAATCATCCGATTCGTTTTATAGGACAATGGGGTTTTATTCATAATGCAATCGTACTTCGCTTTCTCAATCCCCCGTTTTTCGCAATAGTCACGAGGGAAAATATGGTGAATATCAATCGATTCGCCGTAATACGTCTGAATATCGATCGGCACCCCAGATAAGAAATCCCGCGCCCCTTCCCTCATGAGCAATGCGTGCAACCCTTTATAAGCGGCGCTGTTTCGCGTGCGCAGCGTGAAGAGGCGATCAGCGGCGAAATGGGCATCCCGCACCGTCGTCGGCTCCGCACCGCCGCGAATCCATTCGACGACTTCCACCACGTCACGGGCAATCCGCGTCTCCGTCGCTCCTCCATACAATTCACCCAATACACCGCACCAATACCAACGGGCGATTCGGTCACGGACACAAACATTGTGCGCCTCTTTTCCCAGCTCGACAAAAATGGCCGCCAGCGGGATCAACTGGGTGCCGTACGGCAAGTCGCGCGCGGAAAACACATGTTGCTCATGCAAAAATTGAGCCGCCTGAATAAACCCTTCCGTCACCCGATCCGCCCATCTTTGGTAATCCGCCAACGTCAGCTGCAAGATGTCGCGCCGCTTGCAGCTGACCGCCACACCCTCCCCCGCTTTTCGTCGATTGTACGTGGCCAACAACGCAACTGCCTGCAGGAAGTCGGTGCTGCTGATATCGGCCAACACTTTGTTGTAAATTTCTCCAGATCTCTTTAATTTTGCTTCCTTCTTTTCCCAATCATTCCTCAGCTTGAAATCTTCCGCCGCAAATGTGGCGGTAAGAAGCTCGAAGACGGTCAGAGAGACGCCCCCCGTGTTTACATTCTCAAAAACTTGGCAAACCGCCTCTTTCGGAGTCGGCTTCCGAAGCATAATAACAGGCACTTGATATTGCTGAAAACGGGGAAATACGTCCGTCATGAGCTTTTGCCACTTCAATGACCGTTCCGCAATTTTCGTTGAATCCGAAAAATAGCGCGTCTGCCACGCCAACAACCCCGCAGGATCGAAAAGCAAATTCACCGGAAGCATTCCCGCTTCGCATTCTTTCTCCAAGTCAGAACAATCAAGAACAACCCTCCCTCCCGGTCCGCGAATGATCCGGTCTTCCGGAACACTGACGATCGTCTCTTCTCGGTCGACGTTCGGATCTAACATTTTGTCAATGTCAATATAGTAGAACCGTTTGATTGCCTTGTCTCTCTTGTCTCTTGTCGCTACAGGCGCTTTCAATTTCAATGATTGAAACAACGCCGTCAGCCGCTGTTGACCGTCAAGAATCAGCCGTTCCGGTTCCACTTGGTTCACGTTATCGACCCCTTCGATCGGCCTTGAGGCAAAACGGACATTCGGATTTCCCGTCTGGAGCATCATCACCGCACCGATCGGATAAGAGAGAGAAACACTGATCAACAAATTCCGAATCCGCTCGTCATCCCAAACCCAGCCTCTCTGAAAATCAGGAAGCTGTGTTCGACATTCCTGAATGCTTTCAAGCAAATCAAGCAAACTTTCGACCGTACTATCAAACGTGGTAATCGTGCTCATATCCTTCCCCCTCGTTTCATGAAAAACCCTACACTTCCATACGATTCAATCGACCAATATGCCATCATCCAATGCATATTCCTGTTGCTTTCCAAAAAACACTTTATTCTTTCGACAATGGCATTCTTGTTCCTCCTGCCGCGCAGCGTTTGACAGAAACATCCCCCAGCCAACGAAAATCCGTATTTGAATATAAAAACAAAATATTGTATATTTATAAATATACAATGACGATTGATCGCGAGGGATCCCAATGCAAATCGACCATGCCGTCACGAGCGATGTCAAAGACATGCACGCGCTCATCCAACACTATGCAAAAAAAGGACTCGTGCTGCCCCGCTCGCTGCTGTCCATCTACCAGCACTTGCAATGCATGTATGTCGCCAGGGAGAACAGCCAAATCGTCGGCACCGCCGGGCTGCATATCCTAGGGCACGATCTCGGGGAAGTGCGTTCGCTCGTCGTATCTCCTGAACATATGGGGAAAGGAATCGGCCGCCTGCTCGTTGAACATATTGCGAACGAAGCGGCCAGACTCGGGGTGAAGCGGTTAATCTCCTTCACGTACCAAGTGGAGTTTTTTCGAAAATGCGGGTTTGAGATCGTGGACAAATCAACACTGCCGGAAAAAGTGTGGATTGATTGCGTCAACTGCCCGAAACTGGACTGTTGCGATGAAACGGCGATGATAAAATACATTTGATCCCCTCCCACCCGCATCACGGGGAAGGGGGAGATCCCTTGGAAAAACCTTTTCCCTTCGCTGTTTCGTTCTCCATACCCTTCACTAGAAAAGCGAATGTTCGAAACTGACAAGCCATCTTTTTTATGCCCTGAAGTTCCGCGGCTGCGCAGAACGGTTGTGTTCGTTTTGCATCAAACATCAGCCCTGCCCCCCCATTCAGGAGGAGATAATGCGCGTTTGTTTCAATTGTTCAATCAAATGTTGCACCTCATATTTTGCAACCTTTGCATAATATACAAAAAATAACGAAAATATTCGCATAAAATCAAGTCCTAATGTTTATGTCAAATACGGCTCCCATCCAGTGCACTTAAGCTCTAGAAAATAGAACCGCTTTGCCCCCGGCTCGTGCGCCCCAGCCGCATTAAAGTAGCGAAAGATGATATAGTTGAGTCCATGCCAGAGGCAAAATCGGCCAAAACTAATGGATTTGTTCGTTAATCATATGAAAATTAATATTCACCGGCAGGCGTGTTGATTATCCAATAAAATCCAAAGGGTATAGAAAAAAGAGCACCTTTCCTGTAGAATGTGAGTAACGACACAAACAAACCCAGGAGGTGCTCTCTATGAACAAGCATACCACACTCCCGAATTTGATGCAAAAACTTGTTTCGGATGAAGAGATTCAACGGATTGCCGAAGCGGTTGGGGATCGTGATTCGTCTCGAACCTTTCCGTTGCGCGAGTGGATTCACTTCTTCCTGCTGGCCGCCATGCATCAATGGAAAAGCTTTCGCCACGGAGCCGATGTGGGGCCTCTGTATGGATTGCCGCGATTCCATTATTCCACAGTATCCAAGAAAGCGAAAGAAGTTCCCTATGACATCATGAAACGCTTGTTGGCGTTGATCATTTCCAAGTGCAACCGCCAAACCCGCCGTTCGCTTCGGTTTCCCAAACCGCTTCGGGTGGTGGATTCGACGACCGTCACGGTCGGGAAAAACCGCCTCCCATGGGCTCCGTATCACGGCGAACGCGCCGGAGTGAAGCTGCACGTCGCGTATTCGCCGGAATCCTCGTTGCCGGCAGACGTGGTGGAAACCATCGGACTGCGTCATGATGGCCCGGTGGGAGAACAGTTGACGAACGCTCAACAAGTGCTGGTGGAAGACCGGGCGTATGTCAAAATCGAACGCCTCGATCGATTTGTGGAGCAGCATCAGCTCTTTGTCATTCGAATGAAGGACAACATCGAACTTCATCAGAAAAAAGCTTGAAACGCCTTTCCAGCACATCTTCATCGGTTCAAGCCGACTTCACGTGCCAGTTGGGGACGAAACAATGCCGCTCCACCAAGCGTCACCGGGTCGTGATCTTTCGAGATGCGAATGGCCGCGACATTCGGGTCGTGACGAACCTCTTCCATGCGTCTGCGGAAACCATTGCCGACATGTACCAACAACGTTGGACCGTTGAAGTCTTTTTCCGCTGGGTAAAGCAATATCTGAATGTCCCAACCTTGTTTGGCACGACGGAAAATGCGGTATACAATCAGCTGTTTGGGGCGTTCATTGCGTATGTGTTGCTGCGATGGCTGTATGATCAAACCAAAAAACGGACGGACGTCTCTCTTTCCTTCATTTCGTTCGTTCGCCGTTTTTTCTCTGGGCAGCTTCCTCTCGATTGGAAATCCGGGATGGCCGCTGCTTTGTTTGAGTATGCCCAAATTTATGGAAGGCGTATGTATAATTTTGGATAATCAACACTCGTGATCGTGTGCCTATGAAATTTGGCGTTTTTTCCTAGGATCCGCATCACGAAACCCTTGATATAACAGCATTTTGGTCATTTCCATTTGCCTAAAATGACCTAAAAATTGTCGAACTCGGGGTATAAAATTTACAGATGGAGAGATTAGATAGAAGCCACTCACTGCTTCCGGTTGTTTTCTTATGACAAACACTCTATAATCGAGTTGATACAATCGAAAATTCTATAAAGGAAGAGTGTCGATGAGAACAAAGCGCCGAAAAAAGAAAAAATGGCTTCGATGGTTGCTCGGAATATGCGTCGTGTTGCTCATAGGAGGAGGAATATTCGCCTATTCGATTTACCATCATGTGAAACAGACGGCGAACCAAATGCACGAGAACGTCAACTGGAAGTCGGAGAAACGGAAAGAAGACGTTTCGTTTGAACGGAAAACGCCGATTTCCATTTTGTTGATCGGCGTTGATGAACGCAAAGGGGATCGCGGGCGCGCGGATACGCTGATTGTGATGACGGTGAATCCGAACAAGCAGTCGATTGACATGGTGAGCGTGCCGCGCGATACGAGAACGGAGATTATCGGAAAAGGGACGAAAGATAAAATCAACCACTCGTACGCCTTTGGCGGAGTGGAGATGACGATGGCGACGGTGGAACACTTTTTAGATATTCCCATTGACTACTACATTAAGGTCAACATGGAAAGCTTCCGCGACATCGTCGATGCGGTCGGCGGCGTGACGGTGAACAACCCGTTCGCGTTTACGTATGAAGGGACGCACTTTCCGAAAGGCGAGATTACGTTAAACGGCGATGAAGCGTTGAAATATTCGCGCATGCGGAAAGACGATCCGCGCGGCGATTTCGGGCGCCAGGACCGGCAAAAGCAGATCATTCAAGCGATTATTGAGAAAGGCGCCAGCTTCTCGTCGCTCACGAATTACAGCGATGTGCTCGCAGCGATCGGGAAAAACGTGAAAACGAACTTGACGTTTGAGGAAATGAAAGAGATTCAAGCGAATTACAAAGACGCCCGCAAGCACATTAAGCAGCTGCATATTACGGGACAAGGGACGAAAATCAATGGCATTTATTACTTGATCGTGCCAGAGAGCGAACGGCTGGCGATTTCGAATGAGTTGAAAGAGCATCTGGAGTTGAAGGCAACAGCGGCGAAGTAAATGAGACGCGCACCTTAAGAGGTGCGCGTTTTCATTGGGCGATGAAGTGCTTGGTGAGCTTTGTTCGGATCGTCCGATACCGTTCCGCGATGGGCGATTTTGGGTTGTCGACGGTGATCAGCTTCCGTTTCGCTTTTGTATCGTGCTTTCCTGTTTTACGAACCTATGGTTTCACCTCTTATTTACGGAATGGCGGCTTGGTGTTTCATGTTTTGATTTAAATCCACCACGATCATGCTGACAGCACCGAGCACCGTCAGTGTACTATAATCTGACAGAAATCGTTCCTAATTTCCACCAATCAAAAAAGCTGCCTGTTCGGCAGCTTCCATGCGGTTATTCGTCTTTATTGTCTTTGTCGTTAGCGTCTTGCGGATCTTCAATTGGGTCTTCGCGGTCCGGAACCGTATCGCGCTCATCGTCGCCCGGTCCGTTGTTCGTGTCGTCTCCCGGCGGGAGTTGATTGTTTTGGTTGTCGTTCAAATCATCATCGCGGTTGTCCGGGATGCCGTCATTGTCTTTGTCGTTGTCGACGTTATCGTTTTGGTTGATGTCATCGGCCGGGTTCACGTCTTGGTCGTTGACATCGTTTTGATTGTTGTTTGGCGGCGGCGGATTGTCGTTGTCGCCATTGCATCCAGCCGCTAAAAAGAGGGCGACGACGGCGCTGAACAGTTTGAACAGCAACGCCTTGTTTTTCATGGCACCTTCTCCTTTCTTCGTGTTGTTGTGACCTTATGTAAGACCGGTCCTTGTTTATCTTTCCCAGAAAGAAACTTTTCATTCGTTCGCTATATAGCGCAGCCGACAAAAAAAACGCGCTCCCCGAAGGAACGCGTTTTGTTCAGTCAGCTCGTTTGTCGCCAAGAGCGAACATCAACTCCGTTTCGCAGACGAGTTCGCCGTCGACGGTGGCGGTGCCTTTGCCTTTGCCGATGGCGCCGCGGGCGCGGAGGATTTCGACTTCCAAGCGGAGCTGGTCGCCCGGTTTGACTTGCTTTTTAAAACGGCAGTTGTCGATGCCGGCGAAGAAGGCGAGGCGGCCGCGGTTTTCCTCGCTTTGCAGGAGGACGACGGCGCCGACTTGGGCGAGCGCCTCGACGATCAATACGCCGGGCATGACCGGGTATTCCGGGAAATGGCCGGCGAAAAATGATTCGTTGGCGCTGACGTTTTTGATGCCGACGGCGCGCTTGCCTTCTTCGATTTCCAGAATGCGGTCGACAAGCAAAAACGGGTAGCGGTGCGGGATAATGGACTGGATTTGCTGGATGTCAAGCATGGACAAACTCCTTTCTCTCGTTTGGCGGCTTCATCAGCCGCGATCCGTTCCTTTCTCGACGATATCGATGATGTGCTTCCACGTGGACGGGCGGAATACATCGAGCGGCTTCCCATCGCCGATGGCGCTGTAGCCAACGACCGCGCCGGCGGCGAGGCTTAAGGCCATCGAGACGATCACGATGATCAGCCGAAGCCAGATCGGGATGAGCCGGGTGCGGACGAACCGGCGCGGCGCGGCCGCCTCCCCTTCCGGCGGAAGGGCTTTGGCTTCCGGTTCGGCGGGAGTCGGCGGGCTCTTTCTTACTCGGCCTTTCCGCCTCGCCATCCGGGAAGACGGCCGATGCATAGGTTCTTGATGCCTCTCGTCACTCATCGCGATCCTCCTTATGAGGAGCGCATGCCGTTAATCAGCCCGAGCATTTGTTCGGAGATGGAAATGGCGCGGGCGTTGAGCTGATACGCTCGGCTTGTCGCCATCAGGCCGACCATTTCCTCGCCAAGGTCGACGTTCGACTGTTCCAAAGCGCCTTGCTTGACGCCGATTTGGCCGCGCAAATTGCCGTTGAGCTCCCGAGCGGCGCCAGGGACATCCGGCAAGGTGAAGACGTTGTCGCCCTGGGCTTCGAGAAGCTGCGGACGGTCAATGGCGGTGACGCCAAGGTTCACGCGGGCAACAACCGCACCGCTGGCATCAGTGGCCGTCAGCGTCCCGGTTGGGGAGAGCTGAAAGCCGGTTGTGCCGGTGGGAAATTCGATGGGCCGATTCGCTTCATCGAGCACCGGGCGGCCGTCGCTTGTCACGAGGGCAAGACGCCCGTCCATAGGAGTGACAGAAAAGTTGCCAGCGCGGGTGTAGCCGATCGTTGTGTCACCGTTGGCATTGGCGACTTGAACGCGAAACCATTGGTTGGCGGCGGTGAAGGCGAAATCGAGCGCGCGGCCGGTCTCGACGAGCGTTCCTTGAGCAGACACAAGCATCGTCGAAGCGAGACGCGCCCCGTTGCCGTAGCGCACGCCCTCTGGCGTTTGCCGGGGCGCTTCGTCGTTCGGCAGGCGGTCGATTTGTTGGGTCAAGAGCTCGGCAAAGCTCGCTTCGCGCCGTTTAAAGCCGACGGTGTTGCTGTTGGCGATGTTGTGGCTGATCGTATCAAGCCGCTCTTGCAAGGCGTTCATCGTGTTGGCGGCGGTGAGCATCGAACGGAGCACGGGCTTGTCCCCCTTTCATCATTTCAGGCGGCCGACTTCGTTGACGGCCTTGTCCAAGCTGCGGTCGTACGCTTGGATGATTTTTTGGTTTGCTTCAAACGTTCGGTAAGCCGCGAGCAAGTCGGTCATCGTCCGCTCAATGTCGACGTTCGACCGCTCGAGAAAACGCTGTTTCACCGTATACGTCACATTGCCGGGCGCCTGCGGCAACGGCCCTGTCGTGCTGCGGAACAGGCCGTTTCCTTCCTTGATCAACGTTTGCGGATTGGCGGCGAATGCAACGCCGAGACGGGTGGCCGTCCCATTCTCATCGATGATCGTTCCATCGTCGCGGACGGCAAACCGCTCGCTTGAGAGCGGAATGCGCTCGCCATTGGCATCAAGCACATACCAGCCCTCTTGCGTCGTCAAGTAGCCGTCCGGGCTCAAGGTGAAATGACCGTTTCTTGTGTAGCGGACCTCCCCTTGACCGTTGGCGACGGCAAAAAACAGCGCGCCTCGCTGGCCGCTCGCCCGGTCGACGGGGACTTGTCCGTCCACAAGGGCGATATCGGTCGCCAAGCCGGTTTCTTTCACATCCCCTTGGCGGAAGTTCGGGATGAGTTCTTGCATATAGACGCCCGTAACGAGCGGCCCAATGACGGTTTGCGTCGGGATGGCGCGCCTTGAGGCGGTCGGGATCGGCTCGTCCTCGAGGCGGCTCATCAACAGTTCCGGAAACGCTCTCATCGCTCCTGCATCAGCTTTGTATCCCGGCGTTTCGGCGTTCGCCAAGTTGTTGGTCAGCATCTCGACGCGCCGCTCCTGGGCGAGCATGCCGCTCGCGGCGGTGTACAACCCTCTCAACATGACCAGCACCTCGCTTGTCCGATCGATCAGAAAAAGCCGCGGCCGCTCTTTGGGCAGCGGCGGATGGGGTGTTCCCTATGGTCAAGCGGGCGGCGCGTTGCCCTGCCGCTCCGCTCCTTTCCATTCCATCTTTCATTATAAGCGGGCAAGGGCAGCCGCGGCATCCCCCGCCATTCCTTTTTTGCCCGCCTCGCTTGTCCCGGCGGCGGTTGTATCCATTTTGATCAAGCCATGAGAAAAACGTCCTTCCAAAGCGGTCTGCGCCTGAATGACGCAAAAGGTTGACTCTATAAGGTTGATCCAGATGAACCATCTCTTGGCCAAAGGGCATGACGGCTTTTTAAATCAATTGCGATTTTGGCGCCCGATCGATGTTTTCCAGCATAATCCCGGTGCCAAGGGCGACGCAGTCCATCGGATTCTCCGCGACGAACACCGGAAGCTTCAGCTCTTCTGACAGCAATAAATCGATGCCATGAAGCAATGCACCGCCACCCGTTAAAATGACGCCGCGGTCGATAATATCCGCCGACAGTTCCGGCGGGGTGCGCTCGAGCACGCTTTTGGCGGCTTGTACAATCAAGGACACCGGCTCGCGAAGCGCCTGTTCGATCTCCTCCGATCGAACGGTGATCGTGCGCGGCAGTCCGGTGACGAGATCGCGGCCGCGGACGTCGATTTCTTCGGACCGTGCGCCTGGGAATACCGTTGCGACCTTAATCTTGATTTCCTCGGCCGTTCGTTCCCCGATGAGCAGCTTATATTCGCGCTTGATGTAGTTTAAAATCTCCATATCGAACTTGTCCCCGGCCATTTTAATGGAAGAGGCGGTGACGATGTCTCCCATCGAGAGAACCGCGACGTCAGTCGTGCCACCGCCAATATCAACGACCATGTTTCCGCACGGCTGAAAAATGTCCATTCCGGCGCCAATGGCTGCGACTTTCGGCTCTTCCTCCAAGTACACTTTTTTGCCGCCGCTTTTTTCTGCTGCCTCTTTGATCGCTTTCCGTTCCACGGATGTTGTGTTCGTCGGGCAACAAATCAAAATGCGCGGTTTGGCGAAAAAGCCTTTTAGGTCGAGCTTGCTTAAGAAATGCTTCAGCATGGCTTCGGTAATGTCAAAATCCGCGATGACGCCGTCTTTGAGCGGCCGAATGGCAACAATATTCCCAGGAGTACGTCCGACCATTCGTCGTGCTTCTTCGCCGACTGCGAGCACTTTGTTCGTGTGTTTATCAATCGCCACGACGGACGGCTCATTGAGCACGATGCCTTTGCCTTTGACGAAAATGAGGACGTTCGCCGTGCCTAGGTCGATGCCGATGTCTCGTGAAAACATATGACTTGCTCCTCCTTGCCTCTGCCCTAAAATCATTCCTAATTGTTCATTCTACCATATTTGCCTCCCGGAATGATACTGCAAACGGCAGATGGCAAGGAAAAAGTCAGTTGTTTTTCACTGCTTGCTTTTTATACTTTTTCTTCGTTGCTTCCCCGCCGCGCAAATGGCGGATCGATTTATGGTAATCGAGGATTTGCTTCACTTCTTGGGCCAGTTCCGGGTTGATTTCCGGCAGCCGCTCGGTCAAGTCTTTATGCACGGTGCTTTTGGATACGCCAAATTCTTTCGCAATGACGCGAACGGTTTTCCTTGTCTCCACGATATACTTGCCAATCTTGATCGTACGCTCTTTGATGTAATCGTGCACACCACTCGCCCTCCCTAGGTTGGATGTGAGAAGTGAGAAGTGTGAAATGAGACTCGTCTTGCCAATGATGGGCGCCGCTTTCGTTGGATGTCTTAGAAGCGTCTTCGCCGCGTCGCTTGCCGGTTGTGAACGATCCCCACCTCAACCACTCTCATTGCTGTTCAATTTGTAACATTTTATTAGACAAATCGGGCATATATACCAGAAATATCAAGGCGGACAACGGTTTTTTCACAATTTTTTTGCGGTTTGTAACGGAAGCGAAATGGGAAACGACTATATGTATAGAGAGGAAAAAAGGAGGAGCTGGCATGGGCAAAGGAAAAATGATCGG
This sequence comes from Geobacillus sp. FJAT-46040, assembly GCF_002335725.1. Lineage (NCBI taxonomy): Bacteria > Bacillati > Bacillota > Bacilli > Caryophanales > Anoxybacillaceae > Geobacillus > Geobacillus sp. FJAT-46040. Next base: position 3,093,454 of record NZ_NISS01000001.1, on the reverse strand, counting down.
CGTCGCAGCCGTGTTGGCCGGGGTGGCGGCGGCGAGTGCGCTGTTTATGTATAATAGCGGCAACGAGCGCCCGCAGGCGAAAGATGATTTGCTTGGCCCCGCTCCATCAGGCAAACCGGCGCCCGCGGGCGGAAAAGGCATCATCGCCGGGACGCTTGAGCCATCGCTGACATATGAAAAACAAAACGGGGCATACGTGTTTACCTTCACGGTGAAAAACCAAACCGAACGCGTGCAAACGGTGACGTTTACGAGCTCGAAAAAGTATGACTACGTTTTATACCGCGATGGACAAAAGATGAAGCAGTTCAGCGAAGGGAAGATGTTTGCGCAAATTTATGAGGAACGGCCGTTAAAACAGGGGGAAGAGCTGTCGTTTCAGGAAACGTTCCGCGACCTAGAGCCGGGGACGTATACGCTTGAGTGGTGGCTCGCTGATCCAAACTGGCCGAACGCGCGGGCGAAGGCGACATTTACGGTCGAGTGAAGGCGCTGCCGGTTTGCCTTCGCGGCTGTTGCCGCGCTCGCCATCCGGCGTCTAAATTAGGAAAACGCTCCTGTCCCGAGCGCTTTTTGCGGCCTTTTCCAACAGGAATTTCTGCATCGATGTTCTTTTTTGCCCGCGCTGCCACAAAAAGAGGGATGCTCACCCATGGATGAAGCATCCCGTTGCAGCGCTGAAAAGATTTTCCCTGCATTACGACAAAAAGAAAGCCCCATACACAAGCGCCAAGACGATGACGTACGCTGGGTGGATGCGCCATTTGCCCAGCAGCAAAAAAGCGCTCGCGGCGGTGAGAAACGCCGTTTGGCCGAGCCCGGCCCCTTCGTACGATTCGCGGAAAAGGTCGATCGCCATAATCCCGAGCATCACGGCGATCGCTGGGCGGATGTAGGCGGTGAGCCGCTTCACTTGCGGCGCGTCTTTCCATTTGTACAAGAGCCCAAGCAGCGCCAACAGCAAAACGAGCGACGGAGCGACGCTGGCAAACACTCCGATGGCAGCGCCAAGGACGCCGGCTTGTTCGTATCCGATATAACCTGCCATTTTCGTCGCAATGGGGCCGGGAAGAGAGTTGCCAAGCGCCAGCACCTCGCTGAATTCGTTGACCGTCATCCAGCCGTAGCGGTCAACGACCTCGTGCTCGATGAGTGGGATGGAAGCCGGGCCGCCGCCATAGCCCAAAATGCCGGGCCAAAAAAAGGCGAGAAACAGCTGCCAGTAGATCATGACGACGCCCTCCTTTCTCCGCCTTTGTCTCTATCCACCGCCTTCGGCTTGCTTCGGCCGACAAACGCGGCCGCAAGCAACACTGCGACCACAAGCGCCGGATGAAGGCCGAGCCACTGCAAGGCCAAAAAGCAGGCAAGAAGGAGCAGGGCGGCCGGCCGCCAGCCGAGGGCGGCGCGCGCCTGTTTGGCGAACTGCCACGTCATCTCGGCAAGCATGACGGCCACGACCGGCACGACCGCTTTGGTCATCCCAGCGACCCATGGTGTGTCTTTAAACGAGGATAAGGCGGCCAACAGCACGATCATCAACACGACCGTCGGGGCCGTCGTCGCCAACACGGCGTTCACTAAACCGAGCGCGCCGCCGACACGGTAGCCGATATAGCCGGCAAGCTTCGTGGCGATCGGGCCGGGCAAAGCATTGGCGATGGCCAGAATTTCAGCGAATTCTTCATCCGCCATCCAGCGGTATTTCGCCACCACTTCAGCGCGCACAAGCGGGATCGAAGACGGGCCGCCCCCATATCCAAGCATGCCGACGCGGAAAAAAGCGAGAAACAAATGCCACTGGTTCATCGAAGTCATCCCTTTATCGTGAGTCTCACCAAGCGGCGACCGCCCCGTCCGTGCGCGGCTCCGTCCTGGCGGCGAGCACGCCGGTGTCAGGATCGCGCCAAATGATTTGTCCGCGGCCGAACGGACCTCCGTCTAAGGCAAAGCGAATGTCATGCCCTTTGCGTGCGAGCGCTTCGGCGATATGGCGCGGGAAGTGCGGCTCGACGAGCACCGTTTTTCCTTCCATCCACTGCCAGCGGGGAGCATCGAGCGCCGCTTGCGGGTTCAAGTCAAAATCGATGGTGTTCATGATCACTTGCAAATGCCCTTGCGGCTGCATAAATCCGCCCATGACACCGAACGGGCCGACCGGCGCGCCGCCTTTGGTCAAAAAGCCGGGGATGATCGTATGGTACGGCTTTTTCCGCGGCGCCAACCCGTTCGGATGGCCTTCATCAAAGGCGAAGTTATGGCCGCGATTGTGCAAGGCAATGCCCGTTCCTGGGACGACGAGGCCCGAGCCGAAGCCCATGTAGTTGCTTTGAATATAGGACACCATATTCCCTTCGCCGTCCGCGGCGGCCAAATAGACCGTTCCGCCTTTTGGCGGCGTCCCCGGCTCCGGCGTCAGCGCCTCCTCGCCGATTTGCGCCCGGCGCATCGCGGCAAACGATTCCGACAACAGCTCGTCTGGGCTGCAGTTCATATAGCGGCAGTCGGCGATGTACGCTTTCCCATCGGCAAAGGCCAGCTTCATCGCCTCGATTTGCCGGTGGTGCGTCTCGACATCCGGCACGCTCGGCACGTCAAACCCGCTCATGATGTTGATGGCCATCAACGCGACAATCCCTTGGCCGTTCGGCGGAATTTCCCACACCTCATAGCCGCGGTAGGAGACGGAGATCGGCTCGACCCATTCCGGTTCATACTCGGCGAGGTCGTCCGCCGCCAAAAAGCCGCCGTATTGCTTCGAGAAGGCGGCGATTTTTTCCGCCAGCTCGCCGCGGTAAAAGCTTTCCGCTTCCGTTTCGGCAATGGAGCGGAGCGTCGCCGCATGGTCCGGAGACGCCCACACTTCCCCGATCTTCGGCGCGCGGCCGCCCGGCGCAAACGTCGCAAACCACGAGGCGAACTCCGGCCCGCGAAGCGCTTCTTTGTATGTACGAAACGCCGCAGCCCAATACTTTCCGAGCACTGGCGAAACCGGATAGCCGTTTTCCGCATAGGCGATCGCTGGTGCGAGCGTTTCGGCAAGCGGCAGGCGGCCGAAGCGCTTTGACAGCGCCGCCCACGCCGCCGGCGCCCCCGGAACGGTCACCGGAGCAAAGCCGTATTTCGGCATCTCCGTATAGCCGCGCTCTTTCAGCGCTTCAATCGAGATCGCTTTTGGCGCATAGCCGCTCGCGTTTAATCCGTACAGCTTCCCGTCCGTCCAAACAAGGGCGAACGCATCGCCGCCGATGCCGTTCGACGTCGGTTCGACAACCGTTAAGCAAGCAGCCGCAGCGATCGCCGCATCGATGGCATTGCCGCCTTTTTTCAACACATCAAGCCCCGCCTGCGCCGCGAGCGGCTGCGATGTCGCCACAACGCCGTTTTTGGCGAACACCGTCATCCGCTGCGATGGGTATGGGTGGTATAGGTAGTCCATGGCCACGATCCCCTTTCTTTCGTTAAGTGAAGAATAAAACATTTCACAAACGAAACTGTTTCCGTTTTCATTTATTTTAAAGGAAAGAGGGGGTTATTTCCATCCTTGTTCCCAAAAAATGAAAGAATATTCAAATCATAATTTTTGGCGGTTCATCACCGAAAGATGTACTTGACTTTTAGACACAAACATAACATCGTCCCTCCCGATCGAACAAAAAATAGCCATGACTTTTTGGGCACCTATCATGAAAAACGTTTTTTATCTTATGGTGAAGAGCTTTTTTGGCCGCCGTTTTTCCCACGTCTGACTTTAGAAGCGGCAAAGCAAAAAGACCCGCCCGCTTGTCTTGGCAAACGGACAGGCCTTTTCGTCGCGTTTTTCGTTTCCTCTTGCTCGACGCCTTGTCGATTACGCTCTTGCCATGCCGATCGAGGCGTCTGGCGTTTTGTAGGATGAAGCGTCGTTGTTTTCGTCTTGATTGTTGTCGCTTGGCGTCGTCGAATGGTCGTCAGCCGATGGTTGTTCATTCGCTGGGTTTTCGTCTGTCGGCGCTGTTTCGTCACTTGGCATCAATTCTTTTTCTTTGCTCGTGGCGGCGCGATCGGTTCCCGTTTTGTCTTCCGCTTTGTCAGTCAAAGCCGTCAACGGTTTGTCGACATAATCGATCGGGTTGACCGCCCGACCGTCTTTGCGAATTTCAAAGTGGACGTGGATGCCGGCTTCTTTGTTGAATTCGCTTTGCCCTGCCTTGCCGATCACTTCACCTTGTTTCACCGTGTCGCCGGCTTCAACTTTCACATCAGCGAGCGATTGATAGACGGTCGTGACCCCTTGTTCATGATTGATTTCGACAACATATCCCAAAATCGGGTCTTTTTCCGCTTTCGTCACCGTGCCGCTTAAGGAAGCGGTGACATCAAACGTTTTGCCGTCTTGGCGCACAAGATCGATGCCTTGGTTCGGGTGGTACGTATGATCATAAAAGACGAGGGCTGCTTCCTGTTCTGCTTCCGATGCTTTGTCATCGTAGAATGGCGTTTTCACTTGCACCGCATTTGGATCAAGCACCGGCATCGCAATCGTTTCGACCGTTTCATTGACCGGGACAGCCGGATTTTCTTGCTGGGCGGTGCCGTTTTTCGCCACGTTGTCTCTGCCCGTATTCTCCTCTTTGCCCAATTGGAACCAAAGCGCACCAGCGACGATTAATGCGGCAGACGATAAATAGATCGCCGGAAATACCCAACGTTTGCGGAACAGACGCTTCAGCGACGATTGTTTTTGTTCCTCTCTCATGTTCATCACCTCAGCAACCATTTTGAACAGAAAGAGGAAAAGATATACACATAGAAAATAATTTTTCACTTATTTTTTGACATTCGACTAGATTTTATGCAAAAAATGAGGGGCGCATGGCGAGGGGCGTCTCCCTGCCGTTTGCCCCGAACATTTGACAGAAAACCGGGGCGGCAGAACCCCGGTTTATCCATTTTTCGCGGTCAATTTGTTTAAAAACGCCGTCGCCGACGAAATATGAACGCCGCGGTAATAATATTTGACGATGTCAGCGTACGTTTTCCCTTCTTTGGCCATAAAGTTGGCTCCGTATTGGCTCATGCCGACGCCATGGCCGTAGCCTTTCGTCGTAATGATGATGTCATCTCCGTTGCGCACCCAGGTGAAATCACTCGACGGCAATCCGAGCCGTTCGCGCACATCGCGGCCCGTAAACGTCTTGCCGCCAATCTTCACTTCGCCGACGCGGCGGCCGGGAGTGCGCGATACAATGACGCCGACTGAGCCGTCAGCGGGCAGTTCGACCCCCAGTCTTCGCTCGAATTCCGCCACTGGCATCGTTTTTCGCTGGTAAAACTTCGGGGATTGTTTGTCCCATGGGCTGGCGACGCTTTTTAAATACGGAAAATCGCTTTGCCAATAGGCTTCCGAATTTTCCGTATAGCCGTTGCTTGTCGAAAAAAACAGCGCCTCGATCGGCTCATTGTTGTATGTCAAAATTTGCCCTTGCGTGTCCATCACCGCTTTTGTCACTTTTTTCATTTTCCAATCGTAGTCGCTGCCCCATAGTTTTCGCAGTTCGTCATCGCTGTAATAGACTTGATGAGCCACCGTGTCGGTCACATTCGCTCCTTTTGGCAGGCGAAACGGCTGGTTGGCGAGCAATTTCTTCACGATGTACGTTCTTGCCGTCAACGCTTGCGCCTTTAATGCCTCGAGTTCAAATTCGGCCGGCATTTCCGCCGCAACGACGCCGATGACGTATTGCTCGAGGGGAATATGTTCGACGCGTTGTTCTTTGCTTCGATAGACCGCCACGTCGATGGACGGCCCTTCGGCTGCCTGCGACCGTTGGACTTGTTCTTGCTTGTGCAGTTGTTCGGCCAATTTGGCCACCTTCCCGTCATAAAATGGAAGAACGAGCGCCGTCGGAATGACGAGGATGGCGACAAACAGCGAGAGAGCGAGCGCCATCACCGGTTTCAGTCGTTTCACCATAGCCGAGCCCCCAATATGCATTTTCCAAGCACAAGCGGACATCGCGAATGAATGCCTGCGTTGGCTTCGGTTCGTTACTATAGTTATGGGCTCGGACAAGTATATATGACAGTTTTCTTTCCAGCCAAAACCTTCATGAGCGCGTTTCGCACTCCGCCTAAAAGGCTGGTGAAAAACAACGGATTCGCTCAGTTTGTGAGAAATCGCAAGGAATGACGCTATGGTGTTGCAAGGTTTTTCCATTTGAGAAACACTGTTGGAGAACAGCATTTCCCCTTAAATCGCCAGCCTGCTAAACATGAAGCCGTTGAAAAAAGTCGGTGACTGAATAGGGGGCGATGGAACAAGGGGGTTTTCGAAAGCACATGTTTCACCACCGTCGCGACTTGCTTCGCGCGATGCGATCAAGCTTATGGAGAAATTTCATACGGACGGTCTTTCTCTGAGCTTCAAAACAGACCGTTAGGAACGAACGGTTGTTTTTTACCGTCCTTCGACGGTCGCCCGTGTTCCAAGAAAAAACGACCATTCCCTGCTCGAAGGCAGTTCACGGTCGTTTTTCGCTCTTTATCCGTTCCATTGGATCGTTTGAATTTGGTCGAATTGTTCCGTTTCTTCGCGGACGCGTTCAATGTCGGCCCCAAGCGCAGCCAACTTTTCGTGGAAGCGGACATACCCGCGGTCGAGATGACGAAGCTCGGTCACGCGCGTGTAGCCGTCCGCCGCGAGTCCAGCCAAAATCAACGCCGCCGCTGCGCGCAAATCGGTGGCCGCCACTTCGGCGCCTTGCAGCTGGCACGGGCCATTGATGATGACGGAACGCCCTTCAATTTTAATATCGGCATTCATGCGCCGGAATTCCTCCACATGCATAAAGCGATTTTCAAACACCGTCTCGGTGATCATGCTCGTGCCTTCCGCTTTCAACAAGAGAGCCATCATTTGCGACTGCATGTCGGTCGGAAAGCCCGGATATGGCATCGTTTTAATGTCGACGGCTTTCAGCTTTTCCGGACCGATGACACGCAAGCCGCTTTCCTCTTCAATGACGGTCACGCCCATTTCTTCGAGTTTAGCGATCAGCGAACCTAAATGTTCCGGAACGGCTCCTTGCACGAGGACATTGCCGCCGGTGATTGCCGCCGCCACCATAAACGTGCCGGCTTCGATGCGGTCCGGAATGACCGTATGCGTTGTGCCGACGAGCTCGTCAACTCCCTCGATTCGAATCGTTCCGGTGCCGGCGCCGCGCACTTTGGCGCCCATCGCGTTCAAAAAGTTCGCCAAATCGACGATTTCCGGCTCTTTCGCACAGTTTTCGATCACAGTCGTGCCTTCCGCGAGCACGGCGGCCATCATAATGTTTTCCGTCGCCCCGACGCTTGGAAAGTCCAAATAAATTTTGGCGCCGCGGAGCCGTCCGTTCACTTCCGCATCGATAAAGCCATTGCCGACTTTCACAGACGCGCCCATCGCTTCAAATCCTTTTAAATGTTGATCGATCGGGCGCGAGCCAATGGCACAGCCGCCCGGCAGCGCCACGCGGGCTCGGCCGTTGCGCGCCAACAGCGGCCCCATGACAAGCACCGACGCGCGCATTTTTCGCACATATTCAAACGGCGCTTCCACCGTCAACGGACCGGTGGCATCGACGGTGACCGTCTCGTTGGCAATGTGCACATCGGCGCCTAAATAGCGGAGCACTTCACTGATTGTATATACATCGGAAAGAGCAGGCACATCATGAATCGTACTTGTTCCTTTCGTAGCCAATAAAGTGGCAGCGATGACAGGCAAAACGGCATTTTTTGCGCCTTCCACTTTGACGGTGCCGCTCAACCGGTTTCCGCCACGGACGATGATCTTTTCCAAGGTATTCCCCTCCGCGTCCAATTTCTCTATATTAGTATTCAATGGTAATGATTGGGGTTCCAACAACGACGCGCGTCTTGCCGCCCAATCTTTCTCTCAAGGCGAGTTGCAGGTTGATCGGCTGATGATTGGCGGCCGGGAGAACGTTCTTCCACTGCCCAGTATATGCAGACAGGGAAACGAGTGACTCTTCCCGCAGCCACTCGACAGGCGTCGCTTGAAAATCGCGAAGCAATTGAGAAGCTTGATCGAACAAACCACCTTCCATATTACCACTGAACTCGCCTTCAATACAAGCGAAAAATGTAGAGTGATTCACAAATAGTCCGTTCGTCGTTTTTTGAATGTGCTGTGCTGCTTCTTTCCACCCAGCTTGGCTCCACGTTGGGCCGGTCGCTTCATAGAGGATATACGTTTGCGGCGTTCCATTTGTGACGGTCATCACGAGCTGGATTTGTTCACGAAAAAAGGAATGTTCATTCGTGCCGATCACTTTTTGCCAATGGCTAGTTTGGTGGAACGTCCAGCGGAAGGAGCGGTATGTTTGTTTGAACTCCGCCATTTTTTTGAAAAAGTCCGCATCATTTTGAATATCGTGGGCATACTCTCTTGTGTACACGACCCAGCGGCCGAGCGAGGCACCGTGTTGCGCCAATGTGTGCGCCATCATTTCCAACGGTTCGGACCATTCGTTCCCCCGCGCGCCTTCCGTCCGGTATTGCCCTGCGGCCAACAACAAGACCGCGGCGGCCAGCGCCATCAGCCAACAGATTGGATTTTTTCTCATCTTCGTTCCCTTCCTCTCCTTACTTGTTATTGTTGCCACCGGGCAAGGGAACATACGTCAAAAAAATCGACAACCGGCGATTTTTGAAATCGCTTTCATAAATAAACATCAAAGCGGAGGGCAAACAGCCGAGAATCCATGGAAGAAGGGGACGGGACGGGGAGCAAAGAGGCGGCGGCAAGAACGGATCGGCCGGACAGAGGGCGGGGCAAGCGGACAGTTGGAGGGGGAGCCGAAGCACCACGGCGCCCCGGGCCTCCCTATTCGCGGAACAAATACGGCAAATCGGTTGACCAAGCCCAATAGTCAAGGAAAAAGTTCGCCACCGTCGAGCCGATGGCAATCGTCAATAAAATGTACAGCAGCCGCCCTTGGACGACGCGGTTCGGCCGAAGCAACACCTCGAGCCGCACCGCCTGCAGCGTCCACCACGTCACCGCTAGAAACGCCAAATGAACGATAATCGAAATCAACGCTTGTTGGCCGATGACCGGCATCATCAAGTTTCACCTCTTTCTCAAGCATATGTGAAACGGCGCATACGAAGCATTTCCTCTTTTTCGGAACGCGGCGTGCAGCCAAAGCACTTCATGCGTTTCGAAAACAGATTAAGCGTCGCATGACAAGCTCTTCTCCCCCGAAACAGCACCGGCCGCACATCCAAGGTGCTCCTCGTCCCGAAACAAAGCCAGCGGGATGAGCATTCCCCTCTTTCTATGAAAATGCGCAGGCCTTGAAACTTTCATGCTAGGTGGAAAGCAAACATTGCTCGATGGAGCTTTCCTGCGCAAAGCACGCAGCGCATCCCCTCCTTTCCAAACGAAGCCGGCGGCGCAAAAAAAGAGGAGAGGCATTCTCCCTCTCCCTTTATTCTACCGTTACGGCAAAAAATCGCCAAAATGCCCAAACTGGGCAAGCATATCGTAAGCAAGCCCCGGCGCCCAGCCGATCGCCAACGTTCCAAGCGCGCAAAGAACGACGGCGGTCGACAGCCCGGCCGGCAGCCGGCCAAGCGGCGCGGTGAACGTCGGGCGGAAAAAGAGCTGGACGATCAAATTGAAATAATACACGTACGAGATGACGGTCGTGATCGCCATCACGGCGGCGAGCACATAATGGCCCGGCTCTGTGACGACAAGGCCGATGAAAATATGCAGCTTGGCGATAAAGCCAGCTGTTCCTGGGATGCCGGCGAGCGAGAGCAAAAACAGCCCGAGCGCCGCAGCCAGAAATGGGCGGTGCCGATATAAGCCGGCGAGCCCATCCAAATCATCGGATCCGGTTTCATTGACAATATGGGCAATAATGGCAAACGCCCCGATGTTCATCAACGTATAGACGAGCAAATACATCCAGAGCGAATCGATCATCGCCCATGACATCGCGGCAAACCCCGCGAGCAAGTAGCCGGCGTGGGCGATGCCTGAGTAGGCGAGCAGCCGCTTTAAACTCCGCTGCCGAAGCGCCACGACGCTGCCGATGATCATCGTCAATCCAGCTAACACGGTGATGATCGGCTGCATCGACAAAAGAAGCGATGATGGGTCACGCCCTTCAGACGGCGCCGCGGCAAAGATCGTCACCAGCAAACGGAGAAGAAGGGCAAAGCCGGCCGTTTTCGACACGACGGCAAAAAACGCGGTCGCTGGAACGGGCGCTCCTTCGTACACGTCCGGCGCCCACATATGAAACGGAACAGTCGCCAGCTTAAACGAAACGCCGATGAGCAAAAGCAGAAACGCCAAAGCAAGCATGTACGGCTCGTTCGTCTCCTGCAAGCGGCGCGCGATGCCGCCGAGATTCGTCGTTCCGGTCAAGCCGAACACATAACTCATGCCAAACAGCATGATGGCGGTGGCGATGCCGCCATTGATGACGTATTTGAGCGCCGCCTCGTTCGATGCCGGCGCCGTTTTGCGCAAACCGACCAAAATGTAGGACGACACCGAAAGCAGCTCAAGGCTGACAAATAATGTAAGCAAATCACCGCTAGACGCCATCATCATCGCCCCAAGCAGCGCAAACAACATCATATAGACAAATTCGCCGCGGTGCGGACTGCCTTCTTTCGGCGCCCATTCGGCCACTAAAAGCAGAGCGAGCGCTCCGCCAGCCAGCAAAATGAACTTGAACGCTTTGGCGAACGCATCGAGCCGGAACGTATCATGCAAAATCGATGCCGACCCGGCCGGGATCATCGCCGCTGTCGCGATCATGGCGAGCGCCGCCGCCGCCGCGGCGCCCCAAGCAAGCGGCCGGCGGCTTCGATCACTCGGCAGCGCCAAGTCCATCACCAACAGCGCTATAGCGGCCGTGAGGACGATCCATTCGGGCGCCATCATGCTCCAATCGGATTGCCATACATCGTTCATGTGATCAACCCCCTAGCCCGTTCATCATCGTCTTGACGACGTCCGTAAGCGGCGCGGCCAATAGCTGTGGATAGACGCCGACGGCCACGATCAACGCGACGAGGATGAACGCCGGCACAGCTTCTTTTCCTTGCAAGTCAACGACGCTCCCTTGCGGTTCACCTAGGCTTGCCGCAGATGCTTGCGGCTCACGCCAGCCCATGACCGCTTCCCGCCGGTCGCGGGGGCGGCCGAACGTGATATCAAGGACGGCTTTCAGCGAATAGACAGCGGCGAAGATCAATCCAAGCGCACCCACGGCGGCAAGGGCCGGCTTCGTTTGAAACAGCCCGAGAAACGACGTGAATTCACCGACAAATCCCGCCAGCCCCGGCAGACCGAGCAAGGCGAGCGCCGCTGTGAGCAAATACCCGGAAAAGAGCGGCATCGCTTTCGTCAGTCCACCAAGCCGGTTGATGTCCGTTGTTCCCATTCGATGAGCGAGCACGCCGACAAGCAAAAACGACAAGGCCGAGATGAGTCCGTGAGCCACCGATTGAAAGACCGCTCCTTGAATGCCGGCCTCATTCAACGCACCGAGTCCGATGAGCACGACCCCCATATGCGACACGCTCGAGTAGGCGAGCACGCGCTTCAATTCGCGCTGGCGAAGCGCCAACAGCGCGCCGTACAGCACGTTGATGACGCCAAATAGAGCGAGAACGCCGGCAAACGAGCGGAACTCATCCGGAAACAAGCCGACCCCGAAGCGAATCATCCCATACGCTGCGATTTTCAGCAACACCCCGGCATGAAGCATCACCACCGGCGGCGGCGCTTCGACGTGGACGCGGATGAGCCAGCGGTGGAACGGAACAGCCGGCAGCTTGACGGCAAATGCCAACAACAGCCCGCCGAGCAGCCAGCGACGCCCTTCCTCCGTCAACGGCGCAATCAGTTGCCCTTCCGCCGCTGGATTATGTAACATTTCATGAAGCAAGGCAAAGTTCGCTGTTCCAGTTCGGGCAAGCAGCACCGCGATCACAACAAGCAACAAAGCCGAGCCGAGCCCGTTGTACAACAAGTAGCTGTACGCCGCCCGCTCGCGCTCAAACCCGCCCCACTTGCCGACAAGCAAAAACATAGCGACCAACGTCACTTCTAAGAAGAGGAAAAACCAAACGAAATTGGCGGCGGAAAATACGCCGAGCATGCCAATCTCAAGCGCCAGCAGCCAGAGAAAATACCCTTTTTTCTCCGTTTTGACAAGCATCGACGCCAAAGCGGCCAACGTCGCCAACACCGCGGTCAGAACGATAAAGACAAGCGACAGCCCATCGATGCCGAGCTCATAGCGGATCACATACGCCGCGTCCGTCAAAAATGGCAGGTCAGCAAGCCGCACCCAGTCCCGCGCTTCGTCGAGCCGCTCGAGGCGAAACCCGTGCCCGGACTGAATGAAAGCAAACAACGCCAAAATGAGCGGCGGTACGGTGGCAGCCGTTCCGAGCCATTGAATCATTCGTTCATCCGTTTTGCGGACAAACATCAGCAACACGATGCCTAACAGCGGCGAAAAGACGAGCAGCGATAAAAACATCATAGCCAGTACCCCCCTGTTAAGGCGAAAATGACGACCAAAATCGCCAATCCGGCCACCGTCACCGCCCCATACGTCTGCGCCTGCCCGTTTTGCCCGCGCGACCCAGCCGAGGCGGCCGCGCCGACAATGCCGGCGGCAAGCCGGGCGAGCCCTTCAACAAGGAAGCGGTCGACATACGTCAACAGGCGGCTGATCCATGACACAAGCGATACGACCGTCAAACGGTAAATGTCATCGATGTAGTAATGACGGCGCAGCAGCTCATCAACATACGGAACACGCGCGGACAGCCAATCGCGCGGCATTTTCTGCGCCCCGTACATCAGCCAAGCGAGAAAAATCCCTGCAAACGACACGATCGTCGCCAAAACAGCGATCCATCCCGGCGCCGCTTCATGACGATACGCTCCATCCGTCAACCATTCGCCAAGGAACGAGCCAAACCATGGCGTTTGCATGTATCCGGATGCAATCGACAGCACGCCGAGCACAAGCATTGGCGCTACCATCGAGGCTGGCGCTTCATGAGCATCCTCATGATGCCGCGCTTTGCCGGCAAAGACGAGGAAAAAGAGCCGGAACATATAAAACGACGTCAACAGCGCGGCAGCGACCGCGAGCCAAAAGAGGAGGCGCGGCCCGTTCGTCCAGGCGGCGGCCAAAATTTCGTCCTTGCTGAAAAAGCCGGCGAATAGCGGAACCCCGCTGATCGACAGCGCCCCAATGAGGAATAGCGGCGCGGTCCATGGCAGCCGCCGCCAAAGCCCGCCCATTTCCTCGATGTTTTGCGTACGGACGGCATGAATGACGCTCCCGGCGGCCAAAAAGAGGAGCGCTTTAAAGAACGCATGCGTCGTCAAATGGAAGATGGCCGCGACATAGCTGCCGGCGCCAAGCGCCAACATCATATAACCGAGCTGGCTGATCGTCGAATACGCGAGGACGCGCTTAATGTCCGTCTGCACCAAGCCGATCGTCGCGGCGAAAATCGCCGTCACCCCGCCGATCGTCGCCACAGTCATCATGGCTGCATGGCTTGCCTCATACAGCGGAAACAATGCCGCCACAAGGTACACACCGGCCGCCACCATCGTCGCAGCGTGGATGAGCGCCGACACCGGCGTCGGGCCTTCCATCGCGTCTGGAAGCCATGTATGGAGCGGAAATTGCCCCGATTTGCCGATGGCGCCGATGAAAATCAAGATCGCCGCGAGCGTCGTCATCCCCGGCGACAGCGTCCCGTCGCCGACGGCGCGGAAAATGTCGTCGTAATCAAAGCTGTGCGTTTGCCAAAAGAGCAACATCATGCCGATGAAAAAGCCAACGTCGCCGATGCGCGTCATGATGAACGCTTTTTTCGCCGCCGCTTTTGCTTCTTCCTTATAGAAGTAAAAACCGATCAGCAAAAACGATCCAAGCCCGACGAGCTCCCAAAAGATGTACGCCTGCAGCAAATTCGGCGACAGCACAAGACCGAGCATCGCAAACGTAAACAGGCCCAAATACGCGTAAAAGGTGGAAAACCGTTCATCGCCAGCCATGTACCCTTGCGAATACACATGGACGAGCCAGCTGACGAGTGCGACGACGACGAGCATCCAAGCGTTTAGGGCGGTGGCGGAAATCCCGACCGTCAACGTCACGCCGCCTATCGTCATCCATGTCCAGTTTGCCTCATACGTCGACCCGCCGAGGCGGTCCACAAGCACCGCGAGCGCCAAAAGCAGCGACAAGAACGCCGCGGCGATGCCGACATAGGCGCTTGCCTGTTTCCATCTCCGTCCGAACAGCAGCAACAGAATGAACGAACCAAGCGGGAACAGCGGCACAACCCAAGCTAGGTTCATCATCGTTCCCATCCCCTTCTCTAATGTTTCAACGAATTGGCTTCATCGACTTGAACCGTCTTCCGGCTGCGGTAAAAAGCGATGAGCGCAGCTAAGCCGACGGCTGCTTCCGCCGCCGCCACGGCGATCGCAAACAGCGCGAACACATGCCCGTGAACGCTGGGATGGGCGCCGTATTTGGCAAACGCGACGAAATTGATGTTAACCGCATTTAACATCAGCTCAATGCAGATGAGCACAATGACCGTATTCCTCTTCGTGAGCGCCCCGTACAGCCCGATGCAAAACAAGATCAGCGCCAACGCTAAATAGGCCGATAATGTCATTCGTCTTCCGCCCCCTTGCCGTCTTTTTTCGCCAACACGATCGCGCCAATTAAGGCGACAAGCAAAATGACAGACACGATTTCAAACGGAATCGTATAATACGAGTAAAGCAACTTGCCGATCGCCTTAGCGTTGTCGCCCGCCAGCGCGCTGCCGTCAGCGCCGAAGTCGAGCTGGCGGATGCCGAAGTAGACGGCAAGGCCGAAGGCGATGACGGAGAGGGCGGCAACCGCTTTATGCCAGACGCCGCCGGTGGTTTGGCGCTCCCTTTCGTCTGTGTGATGGCGCGTCAGCATGATCGCAAACAGCATGATGATCGTGATGGCTCCGGAATAGATGAGCACTTGCACAACAGCGACAAATTCGGCGGACAACAGCACGTACAGCCCGGCAATGCCCAAAAATGTCATGACGAGGGCGATGACCATATGGACGACGTTCGTCAGCTGGAGCATCGTCACTCCCCCGGCAATCGCCGCGAGGGCGAGCAAGAAAAAGGCGATGTCCGTTCCGCTCACGGCTTATTCTCCCTTCTTATGTTCGTATCGTTTTCATCAAGCCAGGCCAAATCTTTATACAGAGCGTCGCGGCTGTATTCCGCGAGCTCAAAGTTGTTCGTCATGACAATCGCTTCCGTTGGGCATACTTCCGTGCACAAATCACATAAAATGCAAATTTCAAAGTTGATGTTGTACGTCTCAATCACTTTCCCTTTTTTCGTCGGATCGGGATGTTTTTTCCCGGTCAGCTGGATGCATTCGGTCGGGCAAATGTTGACACACTGGTTGCACACGATGCATTTTTCGGGATAAAATTTCTGGATGCCCCGAAACCGATCCGGGAGCGGGAGCGGTTCGTGCGGGTAATCGTACGTCACTTTTTCGCGCGTCAACTCTTTTAACGTATACGCCAATCCTTTCATCAACCCTATCATCCGTCTACCCCTCTCATGGGAAAAGTGGCGTTCCGACACGACCTCTGCCCGAAGGAGGAGGCCATGCTCATGGGCGGCTGCCCCCTTCCTGGCAAGACAAGTTGCTTTGTTTCTTTAGAGGACTGGCGAAAAACGACCGATTTCGCCGAATCCGTTGCTTTTGGTTGAAAGAGAGACGTTGATTTTACAGGACTTCTCAATTTGAGAAAAGTCCGTTTTTCGCGACTTTTCACTAAATCACCGGCTTTTTTAGAAAAACCACGCTTTAACGACCGCCGTCAGCACAATGTTGACGAGCGAAAGCGGAAGCAGCACTTTCCAGGCGAACTCCATCAGCTGGTCGGCGCGCACGCGCGGAAATGTGGCGCGAAACCAAATGAGGACGAAAACAACCGCACAAAACTTCAGCGCAAACCAGACCGCGCCAGGAATCCAGCCGAGAAAGGCGACCGGATGCCAGCCGCCGAGAAACAAAATCGTCACAAGCGCCGCCATGGCGAACAAATACACATACTCGGCGAGCATAAAGAACGCCCAACGGAATCCGGAATATTCGACATGAAAGCCGGCGACCAACTCGGACTCCGCCTCCGGCAAGTCAAACGGCGTCCGGTTCAACTCGGCCACCGCGGCAATGAGGAAAATCAAAAACGCCAACGGCTGGGCGAAAATGAACCAGACGTCTTTTTGCGCCGCAACGATGTCGACTAAATTCATGCTTCCAGCCAAAAGCACGACGCCAAGCGCTGACATGACGAGCGGAATCTCATAGGAAATCATTTGCGCGGCTGCCCGCATGCCTCCAAGCAGAGCGTATTTGTTGTTTGACGCCCAGCCGCCGGCGACAACGCCGACGGTCGTCAAGCCGGAGACAGCGATATAATACAGAAGGCCGACGCCAATATCGGCGAACCGGAACGCATCGGTAAACGGCAATACCGCCAACACCATAAACGACGGCACAAAGGCGATGATCGGCGCCAGCACGTAGAGCGGACGGTCGGCCGCTTTCGGGATCGTATCCTCTTTCAAAAGCAGCTTCAACACATCGGCAACGGTTTGCAGCAGTCCGAAGCGGCCGCCGACTTGGTTCGGGCCGATGCGCCCTTGCATAAACCCCATCACTTTCCGTTCGGCCAAAATGCCGTATGTGACAAAGGCGAGCACAACCGCCAAAAGCAGCGCCCCAAGCCCGAAAAACAGGGCGATGTTCGACCAGCCAGGCGTGGATTCAAGCCATTGTTCCATCATCCGTCGACCTCCCCAAGCACAATGTCAATCGACCCAAGAATGGCGATGACATTGGCCAAGTTTTCCCCTTTGAGCAGCTTCGGGAGTATTTGCAAGTTGTAAAACGATGGGCGCCGGAATTTGAGGCGGTACGGCTCTTTTTTGCCGTCGCTCGCAATATAGCAGCCGATCTCGCCGCGCGGCGCTTCGATGCGGACAAATGTCTC
Source organism: Geobacillus sp. FJAT-46040 (assembly GCF_002335725.1). Classification (NCBI taxonomy): domain Bacteria; kingdom Bacillati; phylum Bacillota; class Bacilli; order Caryophanales; family Anoxybacillaceae; genus Geobacillus; species Geobacillus sp. FJAT-46040. The sequence continues at coordinate 3,076,321 of NZ_NISS01000001.1, read as the reverse complement.
ACCCGGCGGCGCTTTAATGATGCGGGGCACTTTTCCCATGATCGGCCCCTCAGGCGGAAATTGCTCGCACGCCTGCTCGATGATGCGGAGCGACTGTTCGATTTCCGCCATCCGGCATTCATAGCGGGCGAGGCAATCGCCGCCCTCGCGCACCGGCACGTCAAAATCAAAGCGGTCATAGATCGAATACGGTTCATCTTTGCGCAAATCCCATTTGACGCCGGTCGACCGCAAGTTGACGCCGCTCAGCGAATAGCTGATCGCCTCTTCTTTCGTATACCGCCCGACGCCGGTGACGCGCTGGCGGAAAATTTCATTGCCGGTGACAAGCTCATGATAGCCGTGAAGTTTCTCCCGCATGTACGGAACGAACTGCTTCACTTTGTCAATCCAACCGTCCGGCGCATCCCATTTGACCCCGCCGATGCGCATATAGTTGAACGTCAACCGCGCTCCAGACAGCTCATTTAATAGATTAATAATCATTTCGCGTTCGCGGAACGCGTACAAAAACGGGCTCGTCGCGCCAAGGTCAAGCAAGTACGTCCCCCACCAGACAAGGTGGCTGGCGATCCGCCCAAGCTCCATGGCGAGAACGCGCAAATATTCGGCCCGCTCCGGCACTTCAATGCCCATCATCGTTTCGACCGCATGGCAAAGCACATAGTTGTTCGTCATCGCTGATAAATAGTCCATCCGGTCGGTGTACGGGATGATTTGCGTATATTGCAGCCCTTCGGCAATTTTCTCCGTTCCGCGATGCAAATAGCCGATGACCGGTGTCGCTTCTTGAATGATCTCGCCGTCAATTTTTAAAATGAGGCGGAACACCCCGTGCGTGCTCGGGTGTTGAGGGCCGACGTTTAAAATCATTTCTTCTGTGCGCAGCATCATCTACACCTCCGCATCATACGGCTCGTAATCTTTGCGCAACGGATGCCCAACCCATTGCTCCCCTAGGAAGATGCGGATTAAGTTCGGGTGGCCGCGGAAACGGATGCCAAGCAAATCGTACGCCTCGCACTCCGGCCAGTTCGCCCCCGGCCAAAGCGGGACGAGCGAATCGACTTCCGGGTTGTCGCGCTCGATTTTGACTTTCAACGCCACCGGCTGCCGGTTCGGATAGGAATACAAATGGACGTACACTTCCATGTGCGTCTGAAAATCGGTTCCGTGCAGCTCGGACAAGTAGTCAAACCGGAGCTGTTCATTGTATTTTAAAAACTCGGCTACTTTGTAGTACGCCTCTTTGGGAACAACAAGCGTCGGCACGTCTTTCGCCAGCCGGTTAATATACGCGTCTTCGAGCACATCCGGCCCGAGATGTTCCTCAATGATCCGGACATATTTTTGCAGCAGCGGATCGTTCGGCGATGAAGCAGATGGCTTCGCCGCCCCGCCATCCTCCCCAGCGGCTGCGGCCTTCGCCCGGGCAGCCGCGGCCGCTTTCGCTTTCGCCGCCGCGATCGCCTTTTGTTTCGCCTCATCGTCGGCAGCATCGCCTTGCTGCTTCGCCAAGGCCGCCGCACGCGCTTTTGCCGCGGCCGCGGCTTTCGCTTTCGCCGCGGCGGCCGCTTTTTGCTTGGCCAGCTCGTCATCTTCGCCCGACGCTTCAGCGGCTTTTTGTTTGGCTAATGCAACAGCTCTCGCCTTCGCGGCCGCAGCTGCCTTTTTCTTCGCCAACTCAAGATCATCCTCCGCACCGCTTTCCGCCGACTCGCGCTGACGCCGCAGTTCGGCGGCCCTCGCCCTCGCTTCCTCAGCTGCCTTCTTCTTCGCCGCCTCGAGGTCGTCCCCGGCCGCCGCACCAGACGCAGCGGCCTCCCGCTGTCTTCGCAATTCCGCCGCCCGTGCCCTCGCTTCCTCAGCTGCCTTCTTCTTCGCCGCCTCGAGGTCGCCTTCGGTCGCCGCACCAGACGCAGCGGCCTCGCGCTGTCTCCGCAGTTCGGCGGCCCTCGCCCGCGCTTCCTCGGCTGCTCGTTTTTTCGCCAATGCAAGATCGTCGGCCGATGCCGGTTCCGTTGCCTCTCCCTTCGTTGTTTCGAGCTGGCTGCCATTCGAATTCGGGGGCGTTTTCAAACTGCCCGTTTCGGCGGCTGACTTGGCCTGTTCATCTGCCTGCCTAGCCGCGAGCCGTTCGCGCGCCAGCTGTTTTGCCCGCTCAGCGGCTTCTTTTTTTCGCTGGGCCAAATCTTTTTCTTCATCCATCGGTTACAGCACCTTCTTCCCCGTTTTGGCTTCCAGTCGGATTTTTTCTTTTAATTTATGAATACCGTAGATGAGCGCTGCCGGGTTCGGCGGACAGCCTGGTATGTACACGTCCACCGGGACAATTTGGTCGACGCCTTTGACGACGCTGTACGATTTGACGTACGGCCCGCCGGCTGTTGCACACGAACCCATGGCGATGACCCATTTCGGTTCGGGCATTTGGTCATACAACCGGCGCAAGAGCGGCGCCATTTTTTTCGTCACCGTGCCCGAGACAATCATGACGTCCGCCTGCCGCGGCGAGGCGCGGAAAAACGAACCGAACCGGTCGAGGTCGTAATGGGCGCCGCCGACCGCCATCATCTCGATAGCGCAACAGGCAAGGCCGAACGTCAACGGCCAAAGCGAACTGCTTCGGGCCCATCCTTTCAACTGTTCCAACGTCGTCAAAAAGACGTTTCGCTTCACTTCTTCCATTTCGACGCCAGAAAAACCCTCCCATTTCACATCCATCGTAACACCTTCTTTTTCCAAGCATAGATAAGGCCAATGGCAAGCAAAACGATGAAAATGATCATTTCCACCAACGCGAACAAACCGAGTTGGTCATAGACAACAGCCCACGGGTACAAAAACACCGTCTCGATATCGAAAATGACAAACAGCAAGGCAAATAAATAATAGCGGACTTGAAACTGGATGCGCGAGTCGTGAAAGGGTATGTTACCGCTTTCATACGTTGTCGCCTTTGCATCACTCGGCACGTGCGGCCGCAGCCACCGCCCGGCCGTGAGCGCCCCGATCGGCAGCAACACACCGAGGCAAAGGAAGACGAAGATGATCAAATAACTGTTTGCATAGATGTTGCTCAACCAGCTCGCCCCCTTCCGGTTTACTACATACGTATGGTGTTAATGATGAAATTTTTCAATAATTCATTCGATTTCATTATAACATTTATATCCAGCCGTGTCAGCAAAACTTCAAGTTAACACTATCAACACTGTATCCATTCATGTAAGCGTTTCATCTTTGTTGAAACGACGGAATGCGAGGAACGAAAAAAGAGAGAGCGTTTGCCTCTCTCCTTGACGGACGATTCTTCTGTTTTCATCAAAAAAAGCAGGGGAGTTTTCCCCTGCTTTTTACTTCATTTCCGCAACGCTCAAACGGTTCATGGCGCGTTTTAACGCCAGTTCGGCCCGTTTGAAGTCGATGTCATCCCGCTGGCTTTGCAGGCGGCGCTCCGCCCGCTCTTTCGCCTCTTTGGCGCGGAGGACGTCAATGTCCTCCGCCCGTTCAGCAGCTTGAGCCAAAATCGTCACGTTGTCCGGGCGGACTTCCAAAAAGCCGCCGCTGACGGCAATGTATTGCGTTTTGCCGCCTTTTTTCAGCCGGGCCGCGCTGATCTCGAGCGGGGCGACAAGCGGAATGTGCCCCGGCAAAATGCCGAGCTCGCCGCTTTTCGCTTTGACGCTGACCATTTCAACATCGTCTTCGTACACCGGGCCATCAGGAGTAACGACGCTCACGTGGATCGTTTTCATTGTCCAATCCCCCTATCCCGGGTCACACTTCGACACCCATCGCTTTCGCTTTTTCAACGACTTCTTCAATGCGGCCGACTAAGCGGAACGCATCTTCCGGAAGATGGTCGTATTTGCCTTCCAAAATTTCTTTAAAGCCGCGCACTGTTTCTTTCACCGGCACGTAGGAGCCCGGTTGGCCCGTGAACTGCTCCGCCACGTGGAAGTTTTGCGACAAGAAGAACTGGATGCGGCGGGCGCGGTGAACGACGAGTTTGTCTTCGTCCGACAGTTCGTCCATCCCCAAGATGGCGATGATGTCTTGCAATTCTTTATAACGTTGCAGCGTTTGCTGCACTTTGCGGGCGACTTGGTAGTGCTCCTCGCCGACGATTTCCGGCGCCAACGCACGCGATGTCGAAGCGAGCGGGTCAACGGCCGGATAAATCCCCATCTCCGCGAGCTTCCGCTCCAGGTTCGTCGTCGCATCCAAGTGCGAGAACGTCGTGGCCGGAGCCGGGTCCGTATAGTCGTCGGCCGGGACGTAAATCGCTTGAATCGAGGTGATCGATCCTTTCGCCGTCGACGTGATCCGCTCTTGCAATTGACCCATCTCCGTCGCCAATGTCGGTTGGTAACCAACGGCCGACGGCATGCGGCCTAACAGCGCCGACACTTCCGAACCGGCCTGCGTGAAACGGAAGATGTTATCGATAAAGAGCAACACGTCTTGGCCTTGTTCATCACGGAAGTATTCGGCCATCGTCAAGCCGGTCAAGGCGACGCGCATCCGCGCCCCCGGCGGCTCATTCATTTGTCCGAACACCATGGCCGTTTTGCTGATGACGCCGGAATCTTTCATCTCATGGTACAAGTCGTTTCCTTCGCGCGTCCGTTCGCCGACGCCAGCAAAGACGGAAATCCCGCCGTGCTCTTGGGCGATGTTGTGGATCAGCTCTTGAATCAAGACCGTTTTTCCTACGCCAGCGCCGCCGAACAAACCGATTTTTCCGCCTTTAATATACGGGGCAAGCAAGTCAACGACTTTAATCCCCGTTTCCAAAATTTCGACTTCCGTCGCCAATTCCTCGAATTTTGGCGCCGGACGGTGAATCGGGTCGCGGCGGGCGTCAGCCGGAATGTCGCCTTCGAGGTCGATCGGCTCGCCCAAGACGTTGAACACGCGGCCAAGCGTGACTTCGCCGACCGGCACCGAAATCGGTGCACCGGTATCGATGACTTCCATGCCGCGGATGAGGCCGTCTGTGGACGCCATCGCGATCGTCCGTACTGTATCATCGCCAAGGTGCAAGGCGACTTCCAATGTCAAGTCGATGTCGACTTCGTTTTCGTTGCGCGCTTTATGTTGAATTTTCAGGGCGTTGTAGATCGCCGGCAAGTGGCCGTTCTCAAACTTGACGTCTACAACCGGACCCATGACTTGGATAACGCGTCCTCTTGTCATCGTTTTCCCTCCTAACTTGCTAGTCCGCTATTGCAAGGCGTTTGCTCCGGCGACAATTTCCGTAATTTCTTGCGTAATCGCCGCTTGGCGAGCGCGGTTGTAGGAAAGCGTCAATGTGCGAATGAGCTCGTTCGCATTGTCCGTTGCGTTCTTCATCGCCGTCATGCGGGCGGCGTGTTCGCTTGCTTTTGCATCGAGCAATGCGCCGTAAATGAGGCTTTCCGCATACTGCGGCAATAAGACGTCTAAAATTTCTTCTTGCGACGGTTCAAATTCGTACACCGTGCGCTGCTTATTCTCCGCCAAGTCAGTGAGCGGCAGAAGCTTCCGTTCCGTCACCTCTTGCTGGATCGCGCTCACGTAATGGTTGTAATACATATACAGCTCGTCAAACGTACCGTCGGCGAATAACCCAACCGTTTTGCGGGCGATTTCTTTAATATCGGCAAACGACGGCTGGTCCGGCAAGCGGGTGATGTCGAGAATGACCGGCATGTTCCGCTTGCGGAAAAAGCTCAACCCGACGCGGCCGATGACGATGATCGCATATTCGTCCGGAGAAGCATGGCGTTTTTGGATCGTTTGGTACACGAGGCGCAGCACGTTGCTGTTGTACGCGCCAGCCAGACCGCGATCCGACGTGATCACGAGATACCCGGTCTTTTTCACCGGGCGCGAAACGAGCATCGGATGCGAAGCCCCCCCGGCGCCAAGCGCCACATTAGCCACGACTTCTTGAATTTTCTCCATATATGGAACGAACGATTTCGCGTTTTGCTCCGCTCGGTTCAGCTTCGACGTCGAGACCATTTCCATCGCTTTTGTAATTTGGCTTGTCTTCTTCGTCGCATTGATGCGCGTTTTAATATCGCGTAACGATGCCAAAGGTTTCACCACCTTTTTGCTGCACGGGTTCTAACAGGCGTGAGGGGGCGATATGCCCCCGCCGGTCTTATTGTGAAACGACAAACGTTTTCTTGAACGCTTCGATCGCTTTATTGAGATCGTCTTCGTTCGGAAGATCTTTCGTCGTGCGGATGTGCTCAAGCAAGTGTTGGCCGTTTTGGTCGAGCCACAAGTAAAACTCTTTCTCGAAACGGCGCACATCTTCAACCGGAATGTCGTCCAAAAAGCCGCGCGTCAATGCATAGATGATCAACACTTGTTTTTCGACCGGAATCGGCTGATGCAAATCTTGCTTCAGCACTTCGACCGTGCGCGCCCCGCGGGCGAGCTTCGCTTGCGTCGCCTTGTCGAGGTCGGAGCCGAATTGGGCGAACGCCTCCAGCTCACGGTAAGCGGCCAAGTCCAAACGGAGCGTCCCGGCTACTTTTTTCATCGCTTTGATTTGCGCTGCCCCACCGACGCGCGAAACGGACAACCCTGCGTTGATCGCTGGGCGGACGCCGGAGAAGAACAAGTCCGATTGCAAGAAAATTTGCCCGTCCGTAATCGAGATGACGTTCGTCGGAATGTACGCGGAAATATCGCCCGCTTGCGTTTCGACGAACGGAAGCGCGGTCAAGGAACCGCCGCCTTTGGCATCGCTCAATTTCGCTGCGCGCTCAAGCAGGCGGGAGTGCAAGTAGAAAATATCCCCCGGATACGCTTCACGGCCCGGCGGACGGCGAAGCAAGAGCGACAATTCACGGTATGCCGCGGCTTGTTTCGATAAATCGTCATAGACCACTAACACGTGTTGGCCTTTATACATGAAATACTCGCCCATCGCCACACCGGCATACGGCGCCAAGAACAAAAGCGGAGCCGGCTGCGACGCCGAAGCGGTGACGACGATCGTATAGTCGAGCGCGCCGTGTTTGCGGAGCGTTTCGACAACGGTGCGGACCGTCGATTCTTTTTGCCCGATGGCGACATAAATACAAATCATGTTTTGGTCTTTTTGGTTGATGATCGTGTCAATGGCGACGGACGTTTTCCCCGTTTGCCGGTCGCCGATGATGAGTTCGCGCTGGCCGCGGCCGATCGGCACGAGCGCGTCGATCGCTTTAATCCCGGTTTGCAGCGGCTCATGCACCGATCTCCGGTCCATAACGCCCGGCGCCGGGCTCTCGATCGGGCGCGTTTCCGTCGTTTCCACCGGCCCTAATCCGTCAACAGGCTGGCCGAGTGGGTTGACGACGCGGCCGATGAGCGCTTCCCCAACGGGCACTTCCATGATCCGGCCCGTGCGGCGCACTTCGTCCCCTTCTTTGATGCCGGTATACGGCCCTAAAATAACAATCCCGACGTTGTTTTCTTCCAAGTTGAGCGCCATGCCCATCACGCCGTTGGCAAACTCGACGAGCTCGCCGGACATGACGTTATCGAGCCCATGAGCGCGTGCGATCCCGTCGCCGACTTGGATGACGGTGCCGACGTCGCTCACTTGGATTTGCGATTCATAGTTTTCAATCTGCTGCTTAATGAGCGCGCTGATTTCTTCCGCTCTAATGCTCATGCCTTTCACCCCTGTCTCCAAATGTTAACCAATGAGCTGCCGCTGAATCCGTTCAAGCTGCCCGCTGACGCTGCCGTCATAAATGCGGTTGCCGATGCGCAGCTTCACGCCGCCAATCAGTTCCGGGTCGACGATATTTTCAATGTGGAGCGTTGCTTTGCCAACCTTTTTGGCAAACACGTCAGAAAGCGCCTGCAGTTCTTCGTCCGTCAACGGGCGCGCCGAATAGGCGATCGCTTCAGCGATGCCGCGCGCATCGTTGGCAAGGGCGATAAACTGGTCGGCCAGTTCAGGCACAAGGCCGAAGCGATGGCGCTCAAGAAGAAGCAAAAGCGTGTTTTGCACCGGAGCAGAAACGCCGGCGAACACTTCACGAACAAGCGCTTTTTTCTTTTCTAAAGAAAGATTCGGGTTGGAAAGAAGCGATAAAAACTCGCCGTTTTCCGCCAACGCTTGGCGTACGGCGCGGACGTCTTCCTCGATCCGGTCAAGCTGCTGTTGTTCGAGCGCGATTTGGAACAAAGCGGATGCATACCGTTTGGCGATCACTTCTTGGTTCATCGCGCTCCTCCTACCTCTTGCACATCTTTAATGTACGCTTCGATCAGCTTGCGTTGATCTTGCTCGGTCAGCTCTTTTTCAATCACTTTTGAGGCGATCAAGACAGACAACGAGGCCACTTGTTCGCGGAGCGCGGCCATTGCCTGTTCTTTTTCGCGCTCGATTTCCTTCTTGGCCGCTTCTTTCACCCGTTCGGCTTCTGCGCGGGCCGAAGCGACAATTTGCTCTTTTTGCTCTTCGGCGAGCTTGCGTGCGTTTTCAATCAGCTCTTGCGCTTCTTGACGCGATTGCTTCATCAGTTCACGCTGCTCTTCAAGCAGTTTTTCCGCTTCTTGGCGGCGTTTTTCCGCTTGGTCGATTTCGTTCGCGATATGCTCCTCGCGCTGTTTCATGACGCCCATAAGCGGTCCCCATGCAAACTTGCGGAGCAAAATCATCAGCAAAATGAAAGCGACAAGCTGAAAAATGATGTCCCCGCTATTGACCGCCCCAGCAATTGCGCCGAGCGCCCATGTTTGTCCTGGTGCCAACATGTTTCGTTCACTCCTTTCGGCCTTATCTCCTGACCGGACATTCCTTTCGCGCAACTATGCATTAGGTGAATATACAAAAACTGATACATATACATAAAGCAATGGCGAAGGTTTCCAACTAATCTTCGCCATTTATTTTTTAATCTTCCATGTTGTGGAAGGCGCTTGTTAACATTCCGTTAACAAGCGCTCCTCATCCGTTATTGTCCTTGCACCATAAACGCGATAACCACCGCGATGATCGGAATCGCCTCAACAAGCGCAACCCCGATAAACATTGTCGTTTGCAACATGCCGCGAGCTTCCGGCTGGCGTGCAATTCCTTCAACTGTACGAGAAACGATTAAAGCGTTGCCGATACTCGCACCGAGTGCGGCAAGACCAATAGCAATTGCTGCTGCTAATACACCCATTGAAAAATCCTCCTTATCGACTAAAAAATTAATTTATTTTGAAAAATAACAAACAAACAATATTAATGATCATGGCTGACTTTATGCGCCATATACACCATCGTTAAGATCGTGAAAATAAATGCTTGGACGGCCCCGACGAAAATACTGAACGCCTGCCATACCATCGTCGGAATGATCGCGGCGATCGTTCCGCCAACACCTGTAGCCAAGCCGCCGACAAGCAATGCAAGCAAAATTTCGCCGGCAAAAATGTTTCCATAAAGACGAAGACCGAGCGTCAATGTGTTGGCAAACTCTTCAATGATTTTAAGAGGAAACATAAACCACATTGGGCTCGTAAAACCTTTTAAATACTCGGAAACGCCGCGCAACTTAATGCCATAATAGTGGGAAAGGGCTACAACCATCATGGCCAGCGCCAATGTAATGGCCGGGTCAGCCGTCGGTGATTTCCACCATAGTTCATCACGGACAACGACAGAAAATGGAAGACCTAACATATTAGCGACAAATACATACATGATCAACGTTAAGCCGAGTAAATGGAAGCGTCCCCCTGTCTCCCAGTCCATGTTGCTTTTGATAATTCCTTTCACAAAATCGACAACCCACTCCAAAAAGTTTTGCAAGCCTGTTGGTTTCATGGAAAGGTTGCGCGTCGCCGCAATGGCGATAACCAGCACGATGACACAGGTGATGGTCACCATTAATACGTTGGACAAGTTAAATGTAAGGCCAAACAGTTCGTAAAGCGGCGCCTTATGATCCACCAATACTCACCTCGCTTTCTACACAGCTGATTAGTCATTATGTAAAAAATGATTTGCTACCAATAGGATATATGGGGTGGCCAAGCCGATGACGACCGGCACAACGGACAAATGTTGGGGATACCGGGACACAAACAGCGCAACGGCGGCAGCCAGCGCAAATCGAATCATGGTCCCAAGCGAAGGAGGGCGCCGTCCCTCGGCCATCGCTTCTCCTGCTTTTATGACACGCCGAGCCAGCAAGCGAATGCTGTACAGCCCTGTTGCTGTTCCAATGAGCAAACTAAAAAACCACGCTTCATAACTGGTCAATATCCATCCTACCGCATAACCCACCATTAGCACCGACGATTGCTTTTGTATTCGTTTTATGATCCTATCAATCATTGCTTCTTATTCCCCAAAAAAACGCCGAATTGTTTTCAGCGTGGCGAACACTCCCGCTGCTAAGCCGAGCAACAAACCAATAACAAGGAAAAGCGGTTCACTGTCCAATTGTCGGTCAACCCATCTGCCGCCAAATAAACCAACTAATGTACAGCCGACTAGCTGTGATGTGATCGCTGACATCAAGCCGATGGCCCGAAAAGGATGACGGTTATTTTTTTTCATAATGGTTACCATACCTCGCCCGTTTAGACCAGAGATCATTTCCGACAGTGAAAACCTTCTCAATCTACCCCTTGTAAGCATACAATACCGCTTGGTCAATGTCAATGTGTTCCCACATAAAACATCATTCACACAGAGCAAATATTAATAATTTGTGACAATTTCTCATTTTCTTTTCACAAAAATGGTGTATAATGATATATTTTTGTTTTTGGACACTTCCCTGCCTACAGCAACCGACTCACTCTGGACGCGTCCCTGTTTCGATGTCGAAAGAGGGGCCCCGTTTGGACGCGGCCCCCTCTTTCGACCGTACAGGCAACGGCCTGCGTTCGGGTTATTTCGTGCCAAACAACCGGTCGCCGGCGTCGCCGAGGCCGGGGACGATATAGCCGTGGTCGTTCAGCCGCTCATCAAGGGCAGCGATGTAAATGTCCACATCCGGGTGCGCGGTTTCCACCGCTTTAACCCCTTCCGGCGCGGCGATGAGGCACATGAACTTAATGCTTTTTGCCCCTCGCTTTTTCAGCGCTTCGATCGCCGCCACCGCCGAGCCGCCGGTCGCGAGCATCGGGTCGACGATGATGAAGTCGCGCTCCTCGACATCGCTCGGCAGTTTGACGTAGTATTCGACCGGCTTTAACGTTTCCGGATCGCGATACAAGCCGATATGGCCGACTTTCGCCGCCGGGATGAGCTTCAAGATGCCGTCGACCATGCCGATGCCGGCGCGCAAAATCGGGATGACGCCGAGCTTTTTGCCGGCAATCACTTTCGCTTTCGCTTTGCTGACGGGGGTTTCGATCTCGACTTCCTCAAGCGGCAGATCGCGCGTAATTTCAAACGCCATCAACGTCGCCACTTCATCAACCAGCTCGCGAAACTCTTTCGTGCCGGTGTGCTTGTCGCGAATATACGTCAATTTATGCTGGATGAGCGGATGGTCAAACACATACACTTTTCCCATAAGTCATCTCCTCTTCCGTATGTATGCGGTACACTTCTATACATTCTACTGGAAAACGAGCGCCTGTTCAACTGGCGAACGAATGAAAAAGGCATACCGTCAGGCTGATGCGGCGGTATGCTTTCATTTGCCCCATTTTTAGTCTTGGTAGAGCGGGAATTTTTCCGTTAAAGCCGCGACGCGTCGGCGCGCTTCTTCAAGCGCCTGTTCATTGTCCGTGTTTTTCAGCACAAGACCAATAATGGCGGCGATTTCGTCCATTTCTTCGAGGCCGAAGCCGCGCGTCGTCACCGCAGCCGTGCCGATGCGGATGCCGCTCGTGACAAACGGGCTTTCCGGATCGTACGGAATGGTGTTTTTATTCACTGTAATGCCAACTTCATCCAACACTTTTTCCGCCGTTTTTCCGGTCAGCTGCTGCGGGCGCAAATCGACAAGCAATAAATGGTTGTCCGTGCCGCCGGATACGAGGGTGAACCCTTCGTTTTGCAGGGCGGAGGCAAGCCGTTTGGCGTTATCGACAACGCGCTTCGCGTACGCTTTAAAGTCGTCCTGCAACGCTTCGCCGAACGCCACCGCCTTGGCGGCAATGACATGCATCAGCGGCCCGCCTTGAATGCCAGGGAAGATCGATTTATCGATTTGTTTCGCAAACTGTTCTTGGCATAAAATCATCCCGCCGCGCGGGCCGCGCAACGTTTTATGCGTCGTCGTCGTGACGAAATGGGCGTACGGCACCGGGTTCGGATGGAGACCTGCCGCAACAAGACCGGCAATATGGGCCATGTCGACCATTAAATAGGCGCCGACTTCATCGGCGATTTCCCGGAATTTGGCGAAATCGATAATGCGCGGATAGGCGCTCGCGCCGGCGACGATCAGCTTCGGCCGGTGAAGGCACGCTTTCTCGCGCACGTCGTCATAATCGATGACATGGGTTTCCGGGTCGACGCCGTATGCGACAAAGTTGTATTGCACACCGCTGAAGTTGACTGGACTGCCGTGCGTCAAATGGCCGCCGTGCGACAAATTCATGCCAAGCACCGTGTCGCCGGGTTTCAGGACGGTGAAATAGACGGCCATGTTCGCCTGCGCCCCCGAATGCGGCTGGACGTTCGCATGCTCCGCCCCGAACAATTGCTTCGCCCGCTCGCGCGCCAACTCTTCGACGATGTCGACGTACTCGCAGCCGCCATAATAGCGGCGGCCCGGATAGCCTTCCGCGTATTTGTTCGTCAGCACCGATCCTTGCGCTTCCATCACCGCGCGGCTGACAAAGTTTTCCGAGGCGATGAGCTCAATCTTGGCATGCTGCCGTTTCCGCTCTTGCTCAATGGCCGCAAACACTTGCGGATCTTGTTGTGGCAAGTAGTTCATCAATAGCTCCCCCTTATGCGAAATCAGTGAATATTCGTTTTTATTTTATCAGCTTCAGCTAGGCAAGTTCAAAGGAAAAATGAATGAAATTGTTAGAAAGAACATAAATTGTTCGGGTTTTCTAACGTATAGACGGCGCGGGCGCCACCGATCAGCTTTGGCCGCGTCTTCGCCAGCGTGACGTACGCATGGCCGACATGTTTCACCGAAACACGCACTGGGACGGCGACCGGTTTTAGATGCATGCCGATCAACGTATGCCCGATATCGATGCCGGCATCGGCGCGGACCGCTTCGACAACAACGGGATCTTCCAGCTGCCGGTAGGCATACGCGGCCATCGCTCCGCCCGCTTGCGGCACTGGGATGACGGACACGATCTCGAGGCCATGGACACGCGCCGTTTCCCGTTCGACGACGAGCGCCCGATTCAAATGTTCGCAACATTGAAAGGCGAGCTCGATCCCCGTTTCGCGCCGCCATGCATCAAGTTCAGCAAACAACATGGCTGCCACATCCGTCGACCCGGCGGTGCCGATTCGTTCACCGAGCACTTCGCTCGTGCTGCAGCCGACCACCACGATCTGGCCGCGGCCAAGCGGCGCCTGCCGGCGAAATTCGCGCAAAATCGTTTGCCATTGCTGCTGCCATTCGGTCAATCGTGCGTCCATGTTCCCCCTCCTTCTCTTCGGGCGCGCTGCAAACGCCCGCTCATTCCGCCCAAACAGCCAAGCCTCGACCGTTTCTTAGCGTCCGTTTTCATACTCGGCGATTTTGCCGATCCGCCGCGCGTGGCGGCCGCCTTCAAATTCGGTCTCAAGCCATGCCTTGGCGATTTCGCGCGCCAGGCCGGGGCCGATGACGCGCTCGCCCATCGCGAGGATGTTGCTGTCGTTATGCATGCGCGTCAGTTTGGCGCTGTAGACGTCATGGCAAAGGGCGCAGCGCACTCCTTTTACCTTATTGGCGGCGATCGTCATGCCGATGCCGGTGCCGCAAATCAAAATGCCGCGATCAAATTCGCCGCGCGCCACTTTTTCAGCGACGGGAAGCGCGTAATCCGGGTAATCGACCGATGTTTCACAATCGCAGCCAAAATCGGTGTACTCGATTCCCATTTCATCCAACAGTGCTTTAATTTCCTCACGAATGCGAATTCCACCATGGTCAGAAGCAATAGCGACTTTCATCACGTTCGGGCGGGGAGCCCTAGGCTTCGCCGTGATAGCGAAAGCCAGGGAGGAATCGCCCTTCCTCCTTTCGATGAATCATATTTGCATGTGCATCAACGGGTGCGAAACCGGGCGACAGCCGCCTGCAATTGTTCGGCCTGTTCCACCAACTCGCCAGCCAGTTTATGCACATCGTTGATCGATGCGGCCTGCTCCTCGGTCGCCGCCGCAACTTCGAGCGCGCCGGCGGACGCCTGCTCAGCAATCGCCGCCACTTCTTGCGTCTGCGCCGCGGCCCGCTTCATATGCCCCATTTGACGCTTCGCCAACTCAGCGATGTCATGGACGGCGCGGATCACTTCATCAGCTGAGGCCGCCATGGCCGCAATGGCCTCATTCGTGCGCTCCCCTTTGGCCGCCTCAGCGTTGGCAGCAGCCACCTGCTTGTCCATTTGCGCCACCACACGGGCGACTTCATTTTGAATGTTGCCGACCAGTTCCGCGATTTTCTTGACCGCCTTGGCGCTCTCATCAGCCAGCTTGCGCACTTCCTCAGCGACGACGGCAAACCCCCGGCCGTGCTCGCCGGCGCGGGCTGCCTCAATGGAAGCATTGAGCGCAAGCAAGTTCGTCTGTTCAGCGATGTCCGCGACAAGCAACGTAATGTTGCCGATTTGATTGGCGTGTGCTTCGAGCTGCTTGACAGCCGCCCGCGACAGTTCTTGATCGTCAGCCAGCTGATCGATGCCGCTAATGAGCGAATGGGTGATATCGCGGCTTGCCTTCAGCGTTTCGGCCATCCCATATACCGACTGTTCCGCACGCTCGGCTGTTTCTTTTACTTGTACTGCGATGGCGAGCACATCCTCGGCCGCCGCAGCCGCCTCTTGAATCGCCTCGGCCGAAGACGCCGCCCCTTTGGAAATGTCGTCAATCGTCGCTGCAATATCGCGTGCACGGTTTGACGCTGTTTCGGACGCCTGCCTCATTTCCACTGTCTTTTCCGTCGTGCGTGCTACGCTCTCTTCCACATTGGCGACGACGGCGCGCAAATGGCCGAGCATCCGGTTGAACGCGACAGCCAGCGAGCGGATTTCATCATGGGAAGAGGGCAGCGGAACATCCTCATCGATATGCCCTTCTGTCGCCTTTGCCGCCGCTTCCTCGAGCCGTTGCAGCGGCCTTGTAATCCAGCCAGCGGCCAAATAGGCAAGCACTCCGGACCAAAAGATGCCAAGGAGCAACACGATCATCGTGAACACGCTTTTGTTCCATGAGGCGAACCACTGATCATACAAAACGTACAAGAAAAAGGCGCTCGTTGAATACGTGATCAGCGCCAACGCTGTCGTAAAGACGACGAGCTTCAGGCGCAAACCGAACCGATGACTTGTCCCCCCCATTTGTGTTCCCCCTCACTTCTTTACCTCATTGTTCTGTTTGCAACTTTTCCGCCAAGCGGTCAATGAGCGTCTCCAGCTCATCGCGCGCCGCCCGGTACACTTCAATCGGCCCGCCGAACGGATCGGCGATGTCGCCGTCTGTTCCCGAGACGAACTGCTTCAACGTAAACGTTTTGTCCTTCGCTTCTGGGAAACGCTCGACGATCATTTCTTTATGGCCGGATGTCATCGCCAGCACGTGCGTCGCCCAGTCGATATGCTCTTTTTTCAGCTGCGAGGAGCGGTGGGCCGCTTCGATTCCTTTTTCCTTCAACACCGTCTTGACGTGAACCGACGCCTCGCTCCCTTCCGCCGCAAACACGCCGGCCGATTTCACCTCGACGCCTGGCAGCTGCTTATTCTCCAACAATGCAGCGGCCATCGGGCTTCGGCACGTATTGCCCGTGCAGACGAACAAAATGCGGTATGGCATACAACCACCTCTTCACATCAATGACTTACCATCAATATACCATAGGGAAAAGAGCAAAAAAAGGCTCTTCACCACAACATGTACTTGACAAGCAATGCGGTTTCCTGCGTAAGGATCGGCAAAAAGTGCTGATTTTCCCTCACAAGCGTAAATAGGGTATGTTCAGAAAAAATCAAGTACAACTTTTGGTGAAGAGCCGCAAAAAAAGCAGGCAGTCCGCTTTTTTCCACTGAAGGAAAACCGCCTGCCGCCGTTTATAGAAAAAGCAGCTTGAGCCCGAACGCCAGCAAAATGCTGCCGCCGAGCGCTTCGCTGTAAGAACCGAGCCATTGCTGAAAATGGCGGCCGACAAAAAGTCCAACCCATGTCAGCACCATGCTGAACAGACCAAACAGCAAAATCGTCACCATCGTCCGCGCTCCGAAAATGCCGAGGCTCAGCCCGACGGAAAAGCTGTCTAGGCTGACGCTGAACGCAAAAAAAAGCAACCCCACCCCACGAGGAAACAGCGGTGAGCCATCGTCCCTCCGGAACGAGGCGATGATCATTTGCCCGCCGAGCCATAACAGCAGCGCCCCGCCCGCGTATGTCGCGACACTTCCGAACTCGCGCGACAGCAGGCGGCCGACCGCCATGCCAGCAAGCGGCATGAGAATATGAAACAAGCCGATCGTCAACCCGATATAAAACATTTGCCGCAGCCGGAGGCGCAACAGCCCCATTCCTAAAGCGACTGAAAACGCGTCCATGCCCAGCGCCAGCGCCATCATTGACAGCGCGATGATTTCGCCGATGAATGCGCCCATGTTTCTTCCCTCCCGGACCGGCCTTATTGCTAAACATATGCACGTCCAGGGCAGTTTAGAAGCAGAGCGGGCAGCCAATGGGCGCCGCCTGATTGACGGGCGGACGGAAAAGAAAAAACCGGTCCACAACAGACCGGTTTAGCGCTTGGAAACGGCATCCCCCAAATCCTCTAGTTGCAATTTGAACCTTACCGTTTGCAGAGCCGTTTTCTCGACTGTCGCACGACCGAACAACGCCGCTTCCAAACCCATACATGGATCTGTGAAGCGCGTTTCCGTTCGGTCTTCCGTCACGCCAAGGCGCGACGAAGAAGCCTGCGGCTTGCCTCCGACCGTCAAAAAATAGACAAGCTGCTTTTTCGACCAGGATATGTGAAACTTGTTCACTGCATCTATACAGACGGACGTCCTTTCATTTCCGCTGTTCGCTGATGGCGCGTCCGCCGGCTGCTTTGCGGAGCCGGTTCATGATCGCCGCGCCGATTCCTTCTTCCGGAAACGCCTCGCTGTAAATGAGATCGACGTTCGTTTCATCAAATCGGCGCAGCGTGTCGTACAGCCGGCTCGCGACCGTCTCAAGCGCCTGGCGCGTTCCGCACGGCAGCACGACATCGGCCGCATACTGATCCCGGTTCTCCTCGGTCGTCAACACGCCGACCGTTTTCCCTTCCGCCCGGCTTTCATCGACAAGCCGCTGCAAAAACGCGGGCGGGCCGGCGACGATCCAAAGCGGCGCTTTCGGCGCATAATGCGTATATTTCATCCCCGGCGCTTTCGGCGCCGCCTCGTCGTTCACAGCAGCGGCCTCTTCAACGCGGCCGATCGCTTCAATAAGCGCCTCTTTCGTCACCCCTCCCGGGCGCAAAATCGTCGGCACGCCCCCACTGCAATCGAGCACCGTCGATTCAACGCCCACGCCGGTCGGCCCGCCGTCGATCACCCCGGCGATCCGCCCGTCTAAATCGGCAAGCACGTGCGCCGCCGTCGTCGGACTCGGCCTTCCTGACCGATTCGCGCTCGGGGCGGCCAACGCCAAGCCGCTCGCCTCGATCAACGCCAGCGCCAGCGGGTGATCCGGCATGCGCACCGCCACCGTCGGCAGCCCAGCCGTCACCCGTTCAGACACCGCTTTGGCCCGTTTTGGCAATACTAACGTGAGCGGCCCCGGCCAAAACCGCTCCATCAACGTTTTCGCCATCGGCGGGATCGAGGCGGCTACCGCCTCCGCTTGGGCCATGCTGGCGACATGAACGATGAGCGGATTGTCGCTCGGCCGCCCTTTGGCGGCGAAAATTTTTTCCACCGCGGCTGTATTGGCCGCATCGGCCCCCAACCCGTACACCGTTTCCGTCGGGAATGCGATGACTTCCCCGGCCCGCAGCCATTCAACCGCCTCTCGTATTTGTGGATAAACTTGCTGTTTATCAACAATATTATCCACAACCCAAACACGCGTTTTCAATCGTTTCACCTTCTCCATCGCCGTGATTCGCCTTGAAAATGGCGACTTTTTTTACAAGCGTCAGATCGCCGCCCGATGCCTTTCCACAGTTATACACAAATTGTGAATAAACTTGTTGTTTTTGTGGATAACTTTGTGGATAGATGCTTATGGAATGAGATGGCTGAGCCACTCTTTGAAGAAAAATTTTACTTCCACCGGCTGTTCCGGCTCGGCCATGACGACGAAGGACGAGTCTTGATCATCAGTGTGCCCTTTGTCCTTCTCGCCATCCGCATGGATGGACGAAGCGGCGCGATCTTCGGTTTCCGCCATCGCACCCCTCTCCTCTTTCGGTTCGTCCCGCTCGATGGCCTGCTCGCCGCTTCGCATCGCCTCAGCTTCCGCTTCGGCCGACTCGCTGTTTTGCTTCGACCCGGCTTCCATTGACCGGACGCTCTCAGCCGACACCGGTTCATTCGTTCCTGCAGGCGATCGGTTCGCCTCCATCATGACGGCATCGCTGTTGGAAAAATCGAGAAAACAAAGCGGCGGGAACAGAACGCACCACCAGTTTGCTCCTTTTCCTTCCCCAAGCGTGATCAGCACGGCATCATAGATGCCAGCCGGATATACGTAGTTGCCGTACACTTTCGTCGGAAAATGAACCGGGCCAAACTCCACTTTGTACGTTTGATCGCTTTGTTCATCGCGCAACACGCGGGCGACCGTCCGCTCGATGTCCGGCAGGTGAGAGCGGATGACGCGCTTTGCTTCCTCAAACGAAGTGAGTTCGGCCACCCAGCCGTTGATTTGCGCATTGACCGCATCACGCACTTTTCGCTTCAATTGTTGGTCTTCATCGGCGTCGCTGTTGGCTAAAATGCGCAGGCGGATTGCCTCATCAGGGATGGCGACCGCCGCGTTCGCCCCGGCGTCCGTCTTGTGGCCGTACAGCTCGACGAGTACGCCTGTCGTTAATAGAATGATATATAAACATATGGCAATGGCATTTCCTTTGATGGTCATCATCGGCACCGTCCTTTCACCTTTCATTGTGGACGGCGCCGCTCGTTTTTAAACCTATCAATCTAACACTTTTTTCCCGTTTTTCGGCCTCGTCATGTACACCATCCGGTCTTTGCCGTTGAGGTCAAAATCGACTTCCACTGCGGCTTCTGGAAACGCTGCGGCCAAGAGCGCCGCCACTGCTTCCCCTTGCCCGGCGCCGACTTCAAAAGCGGCAAGCGCCGGCGCGCCGAGCACAAGCGGCAGCTCGCGGGCGAAGCGGCGGTAAAAATCGAGCCCATCGCGGCCGCCAAAGAGCGCCGTGTGCGGCTCATAGTTTTTGACGACCGGGGAAAGCATAGCGGCGTCCGTCTCTGGAATGTACGGCGGATTGGAAACGACGACATCGACCGTCCACCCCATGGCCATGATCGGCTGCAGCAAATCGCCGCACAAAAATGAAACGTTCGCCCCGAGCCGCCGGGCGTTTTCACGGGCGACCGCGAGCGCCGCTTCGGAAATATCGGTTGCGGTCACCGACAACGCTTTGTTCTCCAGCGCCAATGTCACGGCGATCGCCCCGCTGCCAGTGCCGACGTCAACGACATCGATCCGCTTCCGACCAGCAAATAGACGCGGCACCCGCTTTAGGACGCCAAGCACCAGTTCTTCCGTTTCCGGGCGCGGGATTAACACATGGCGATTGACAAGAAACAACCGGCCGTAAAACGATTCATAGCCGATCAAATATTGAATCGGCACATGATCCACCGCATGGCGGCGCACATCGGCCGCAAATCGTTCATATACCGCTTCGTCGACCGGCTCGCGCCAACGGGCGAACAGCCCGGCCCGATCGGTGCGCAAATGGTGGCACAATAGCCACTCCGCCGCCCGCTCCTCTTTTCCGTGGGCGCGCAAAAAAGAAGAAGCCCAGGCGAGGACTTCATGTACGTTACGACGCATCGTTCGCTTGCTCCAATTTTTTCGCTTGGTCGTCCAAAATGAGCGCCTCGATGATTTCATCCAAATGCCCATCGAGCACTTGATCGAGCTTTTGGATCGTCAGTCCGATGCGGTGGTCGGTGACGCGGTTTTGCGGGAAGTTGTACGTGCGAATGCGTTCAGAACGATCGCCGGTGCCGACAGCTTGCTTGCGCGTTTGGTCGTATTCAGCGCGCGCTTCTTGCTGGTATTTGTCGTAAATGCGGGCGCGCAATACTTTCATCGCTTTTTCTTTGTTTTTGATTTGCGATTTTTCGTCTTGGCACGTGACGACAATGCCGGTCGGAATATGGGTGAGGCGCACGGCCGACATCGTCGTGTTGACGCTTTGCCCACCCGGTCCGCTTGAGGCGAACGTGTCGACGCGAATGTCTTTTTCATTGATTTCGACTTCGATTTCTTCCATCTCCGGCAGGCAGGCGACCGTCGCCGTCGACGTATGGATGCGCCCGCCTGACTCCGTTTCCGGGACGCGCTGGACGCGGTGCGCGCCGTTTTCAAACTTCAGCTTTGAATACGCCCCTTTGCCGTTGATCATAAAAATGATTTCTTTATAGCCGCCGAGGCCGGTCGGGCTCGCTTCGATCACTTCCGTCTTCCACCCTTGCGATTCCGCATAGCGCGTATACATCCGGTACAAGTCGCCGGCAAACAGCGCCGCCTCTTCGCCGCCGGCGGCCGCGCGGATTTCCATAATGACGTTTTTCTCATCGTTCGGATCTTTCGGCAAAAGCAACACTTTCAGCTTTTCAACGAGCGCCTCTTCCCGTTCTTCCAGCTCGCCGATTTCCTCTTTCACCATCTCGCGCAGCTCCGGCTCCAGCTTTTCTTCGAGCATCGCTTTCGCTTCGGCCAGCTGCTCGCGAACCGATTTGTATTCGCGGTACGTTTGCACCGTTTCTTCCAAATCCGCCTGCTCTTTCGAATAATCGCGCAGCTTTTTCGGATCGTTGATGACGTCGGGGTCCATCAACAGTTCATTGAGCTTTTCATACCGTTGCTCCACAGCTTCCAACCGATCAAACACATCATTCACCTCTGTTTTTCCCACACAGTCTAATTTTAGATTATAGCATGAAATGAAGCCAAACAAAAACCCCCGCTTTTGGCAAGCGGGAGCTCTCAGTTGACGCGCACGATGATCTCGTATGTCGGGATCGCTTTTGTCAGCAGCTTGTCAATGCGTTGCGCCTCGCGCTGCCGCTCCTCGTCAGACAGCTCTTCCGGTGCATCAACGGTCACATACATATTGCCGCCGTGAAACCAGATGGAGTCGGCGTGGTAATCGGTGTACCGCTCGATGAGTTGTGCTGCCTTGCGCGTATCGGCGCGCTGGTTTTCGCTTCCTTCGGTCAAGCTGGTAAAATTCGGGTTTTGCCGCACGTTTTCCGGATCGTCGAAGTTGTTGTACAAGTCTCTGTCAGCGTCGATCTTCGGCCGCCCGTCCGTCATCAGCCGCGCGCCGTTTTTGTCCTCGCTTTGCTGGCGGTAGGACGGATGATCCGGAGCGAGCGAACAGGCCGAAAGCAGGAAGATCATTCCTAACAGCCAGATGCGTCTCATCCTTTTTCGCCTCCTTAGCTGTTAGGATGTCCATGATCGCCCGTCAATGATACACGGCAAGCCATAAATCTTTCTGCCATCATTCATCTATTTTGCGGCGAACGAACAAAAGGGGCAGCCTAGTCAAGCGAACGATCAATGATGAACGAGCCGCATGCCAAACGCTTTTTCCTCCCATAGCGAATGGACGCACGAGACGGGCGAGAATGATGGCGCCGCTTCCGCCCTTCTCGGTCGGCGAAACATACGAATATGCACCGTTTCCATCAACGATGGCTGCGCTTCGCCACTTGGCCGATGAAAGCGGCCAAACAACATCAGTGACCGCCTCACCATCACTCACCCGTATGTCCAGCAAGCGGGTGGTTGTATCGCTTTTTCGGTTCGCCAGGCACTTCATGGTGATGGCGGCAGCGAGGCTCGTACGCCTCGCTGGCGCCGACGAGAATCACCGGATCGTCATAAGAGGCGGGCGCACCGTTAATGAGCCGCTGCGTCCGGCTGGCCGGGGAACCGCATACCGTGCAAACCGCCTGCAGCTTCGTCACCGACTCAGCGATCGCCATCAGCGCCGGCACGGGGCCAAACGGTTCGCCGCGAAAATCTTGGTCGAGCCCCGCGGCGATGACGCGGTAGCCGCAATCAGCGAGCGTTTGCACCACATCGATGATGTCGTCGGAAAAAAACTGTATTTCATCGATGGCGACGACGTCGGTGGCGGCGGAAATGTAGCGGAACATTTCCGCCGGCGTCGCGACCGGAATGGCGATCACCGAATTGCCGTTGTGCGACA
Organism: Geobacillus sp. FJAT-46040; assembly: GCF_002335725.1. Taxonomy (NCBI): domain Bacteria; kingdom Bacillati; phylum Bacillota; class Bacilli; order Caryophanales; family Anoxybacillaceae; genus Geobacillus; species Geobacillus sp. FJAT-46040. The sequence goes on along the minus strand of NZ_NISS01000001.1, from coordinate 3,053,759 downwards.
CGACTGCGTCTTCGCTATAACGATTGTCGATCGTCGGTTTGAACACTTTCACTTCCTGCTTGGCAAACTGAGCGCGGCGGACGCGGCGAATCAATTCTTCTGATTTGCCGGAAAACATGCATCCACAAATGAGCTCAAGCCAGCCGGACTGCGTCATCACGTACATCGGGGCCTCTCCTTTCACACAACACTGTCCTCAAACCATCGGCCGCTCCTTGCCGTCTGCCATCGCAACGATCAGCGGGATCAGCTTGATAAGCAACCGGCCTTCCATCTGCTCTCACGAAAAAGCAGGCAAGTTTCGCTTGCCTGCTTTCGTCACGTCCTTGTTACTTAAGGCCGTATTTTTTATTGAATTTATCCACGCGGCCCGCTGCCGTAACAAATTTTTGTTTGCCCGTGAAGAACGGATGGCATTCCGAGCAAATCTCCACGCGCAGCTCGTCTTTGACCGAACCGCTTTCGAATTCGTTGCCGCATGCGCAACGGACGATGACTTTTTTGTACTCTGGATGGATGCCTTGTTTCATCGTTTTCATCTCCTTCCGCCCTGTATCTTATCGAAACAGAGTGATTCGTAGCATGGAACGCTTCATGCTTATGCGCGCCCGCCCGTTTGGCAAGGCGCAGCGCATGGAACAGCTGGGACTCCACCGAAGCGAACCCAGCCGGTGCAAATCACGGATCGCACAAACCAAAAGGCGATAGCCAAAACACACATGTTAAGATTATAACAGCTTTTCTGTCAGTTTGCAACGGGCGATTCGCGGCAAATTCCGCCAACTGCCTACAGACGGAGCGGGCCGCCCTGTTTCCACTCCTGATCGAGCAAAGCGAAAAACTCTTCGTTTGACTTCGTCCGGCGCAATTTGTTCAAAAACCGCTCGATAAAGTCGGGCGAATCGGCCATCGTTTTGCGGATCGCCCACAGCTTTTCCAAATGTTCTTTCGGGATGAGCAGCTCCTCTTTGCGCGTTCCCGAGCGGCGAATGTCAATCGCCGGAAAAATGCGGCGCTCGGCGAGCGAGCGGTCAAGATGGAGCTCCATGTTGCCGGTGCCTTTAAATTCCTCGTAAATGACGTCATCCATGCGCGACCCGGTGTCAATGAGGGCGGTCGCCAAAATCGTCAAGCTGCCGCCTTCTTCGATGTTGCGCGCCGCGCCGAAAAACCGCTTCGGGCGATGAAACGCCGCTGGGTCGATCCCTCCTGAGAGCGTGCGTCCGCTCGGCGGAATGACCAAGTTGTACGCCCGGGCGAGGCGGGTGATGCTGTCCATTAAAATGACGACGTCACGCTTATGCTCAACTAATCGCATCGCCCGTTCTAAGACAAGCTCGGCCACTTTAATATGGTTTTCCGGCACCTCATCAAACGTCGAGCTGACGACATCGCCTTGCACCGACCGCTCGATGTCGGTCACTTCTTCCGGCCGTTCGTCAATGAGCAAGACGATCAACTCGACATCCGGGTGGTTTGTGGTGATGCTGTTGGCAATTTCCTTCAGCAGCATCGTCTTGCCAGCTTTCGGCGGCGCGACGATCAACCCGCGCTGGCCAAAGCCGACGGGAGCGATCAAGTCGATGATGCGGGTCGACAGCTTGTCCGGCGTTGTCTCCAGCTTCATTTGCCGATTCGGGTAAAGCGGCGTCAACGCTGGAAAGTGAACGCGCTCCTTGGCGACTTCCGGGTCTTCGCCGTTGACCGCTTCGACATGAAGCAAGCCGAAGTAGCGTTCATTTTCTTTCGGCGGCCGCACTTTGCCGGATACTTTATCCCCGTTGCGCAAATCAAAACGGCGGATTTGGGAAGCGGAAATGTAAATGTCTTCCGAGCTCGGGGAATAGTTGATCGGGCGCAAAAAGCCGAATCCTTCCGACGGAATGATTTCGAGGATGCCTTCCATGAAAAAGAGGCCGTCTTGTTCGGCACGCGCTTTCAAAATCGCAAAAATAAGCTCCTTTTTCGTCAACTTGCTGTAGTATGAAATTTTGTATTGCCTGGCGAGCTCATACAGCTCCTTCAATTTCATGTTTTCTAGTGCTGCTAACGTTAATTCCATCTTGACACCACACTTTGCAAATTTTCCTATTCTCCCATCGTTCGTGTTCGGACGTATTGGTCATCAATTCGACAGGCGAAGGGATTCATTTCGAAGATGATGAAGGCTGAAATGAAATAAAGAAGTAGAATGGCAGAGCTTATTTTTGCATAAGCAACACGACTATTTTACCCTTTTTTCTTCTTTTTAATCAATATTTTTTTGTTTTTCCGAGCCAGGCGCGGCTCCGGCGCCCGGCCGGATGGTAGGATATCATTTGATGACTAAGTTCGGTTTTTTCTTCAAACTGTGCCGCCCTTCGATGAAGCGGACCGTGCCGGACTTGGCCCGCATGACGACGGAGTGGGTGAGGCCGTACGCCCCTTTCAGCCGCACGCCGCGCAACAGCTCGCCGTCGGTGACGCCGGTGGCGGCAAAAATCGCGTCGTCTCCTTTCACCAAATCGTCCATGCGCAGCACTTTGTTGACGTCAATGCCCATTTGTTTGCACCGCTCGACTTCATCGTCGTTTTGCGGCAGCAGCTTCCCTTGCAGTTCGCCGCCAAGGCATTTCAACGCGACCGCGGCGAGCACTCCTTCCGGCGCGCCGCCCGAGCCGAACAAAATGTCAACGCCGGTATGGTCAAACGCCGTGTTAATGGCGGCGGCGACATCGCCGTCATTGATGAGCTTAATGCGGGCGCCGGCTTCACGCAGCTCATGAATGAGACGCTCATGGCGCGGACGGTTGAGAACAACCGCGACGACGTCTTCAATATCTTTGTTTTTCGCCTTCGCCACCGCCTTTAAATTGTCGATGATCGGCGCCTCAATGTCAATCATCCCGACCGCTTCCGGCCCGACGGCGATTTTCTCCATGTACATGTCCGGCGCGTGAAGCAGATGACCGTGGTCAGCGACAGCGACGACAGCCAAGGCGTTCCATCCCCCGGAAGCGACGATGTTCGTCCCTTCAAGCGGGTCGACAGCGACATCGACGCGCGGGCCATAGCCGTTGCCGAGCTTTTCCCCGATATACAGCATCGGCGCTTCGTCCATTTCCCCTTCGCCGATGACGACGGTGCCTTTCATCGGCACGGTGTCAAACACGTCGCGCATCGCCGACGTCGCGGCGTCATCAGCCTCATTCTTTTTCCCGCGCCCCATCCAGCGGGCGGCGGCAAGCGCCGCCGCTTCGGTGACGCGCACGAGTTCCATCGATAAGCTTCGTTCCATCGTCGTTCTCCCCTTCACCTTTGTCGACTGGACGTTACGCGTTTTTCACTTGCTCGATTTCTTCATCGGTCATTTTTTCGCGCCAAATGGTGGCGCCGATGTCAGACAGTTTTTCGACGAGGTTGCTGTAGCCGCGGTCGATATGCTCGACGCCGGTGATCTCCGTCACTCCTTCAGCCATCAGCCCGGCAATGACAAGCGCCGCCCCGGCGCGCAAATCGCTCGCCTTCACCTTCGCCCCTTGCAGTTTGACGGGGCCGGTGACGATGGCTGAGCGGCCTTCGACTTTTACATTGGCGTTCATGCGCCGCAATTCATCGACATGCTTGAAGCGGGCGCTGTAAATCGTGTCGGTGACGACGCTTGTGCCGTTGGCTTTTGTCAGCAGCGCGGTAAACGGCTGCTGCAGATCAGTTGGGAAGCCCGGATAGACGAGCGTCTTGACGTCAACCGCTTTCAAAACGTCGGTGCCGCAGACGAGAATTTGATCTTCCCCCGTCTCCACGCGCACCCCCATTTCGCGCAATTTGGCCGTCAGCGATTCAACGTGCTGCGGGATGACGTTGTCGACGACGACTTCGCCATTGGTGGCCGCGGCGGCGATCATGTACGTCCCGGCTTCGATCCGATCCGGGATGATGGCATGGCGGCAGCCCGATAATTTTTCGACGCCGTCAATGCGGATCACATCGGTGCCGGCTCCTTTGATTTTCGCGCCCATATTCGAAAGCAATGTCGCTACATCGATGATTTCCGGCTCTTTCGCCGCATTTTCGATAATCGTCCGCCCTTTGGCGCGCACCGCCGCCAGCATGATGTTGATCGTCGCGCCGACGCTGACGACGTCCAAAAAAATGCGGGCTCCGCGCAGTTCCTCCGCTCGCAAGTAAATGGCGCCCTGCTCGTTCGTTACGGTGGCTCCCAGCGCCTCAAACCCTTTGATATGCTGGTCAATCGGGCGCGGACCGAGATGACATCCGCCCGGCAAGCCGACAACCGCTCTTTTGAAGCGGCCAAGCATCGCCCCCATCAAATAGTAGGAGGCGCGCAGCTTTTTCACCTTCCCATTTGGAAGCGGCATGGACACCATATTCGTTGGGTCGATGACCGCCTCTTTGCCGTCAAACGAAAACGAGCCGCCGATTTCTTCGATCAAGCTTCCTAAAATGTGCACGTCGGAAATGTCCGGCAACCCCTCGATCGTCACCGGCGAATCGGCCAAAATCGCTGCAGGAATCAAAGCGACCGCGCTGTTTTTCGCACCGCTCACTTTGATCGTTCCCCGCAGCCGATCTCCGCCGATAATTTTCATTTTATCCATCGTCGTCTCCCTTCTTTGCTCGGAAGTTGGCTTCACCCCTGGGACGAAAAAGCAAAGCCGGGCGGGCTCATCACGTCCGGCCTGAACGCGGCAGAGCGAGCCCGCTTCACCCAAGAGGCAAACGGCTTACTTTCATTTTTGCCGATTCCAGTCGGCGAGAAACTTCTCAATTCCTTGATCAGTCAGCGGATGGTTGAACAATTGCATAAGCACCTTGTACGGAACCGTGGCAATATGCGCCCCGCGCAACGCCGCTTCTGTCACATGGTGCGGATGGCGGATCGAAGCGGCGATGATTTCCGTTTCAATGCCATGAATGTTGAAAATCTCAGCGATGGTAGAAATGAGCTCTAAACCGTTATGGCCGATGTCATCGAGGCGGCCGAGGAACGGAGAGACGTACGTCGCGCCGGCGCGTGCGGCCAAGAGCGCCTGGTTGGCGGTGAACACAAGCGTCACATTCGTTTGAATCCCTTTTTCGCTGAACGCCTTGACTGCTTTTAAGCCTTCCGGCGTCATCGGCACTTTGATCGTAATGTTCGGGGCGATTTTCGCCAGCTCTTCGCCTTCCGCGATCATGCCAGCGGCGTCGGTCGAAATGACTTCAGCGCTCACCGAACCAGAAACGATCGATGTAATTTCGCGCAACCGATCATGGAACGATACGTTCTCCTTCGCCACGAGGCTTGGGTTGGTCGTGACGCCGGCCAAAATGCCGAGTTCATGGGCGTGTTTGATTTCTTCCAAGTTGGCAGTGTCGATAAAAAATTTCATGCTGAACCCTCCTTGTTATTCGTTGCACATGCAAAGGCAGCCGCGCGGCGGCCAAACGCCGCCCGCGAAGCCGATTCATCGCGCCGCTTTTCCGGACGAGCCAAACTCGCGCATTTTGCCGATGACCGTCGCTTTGATGGCGTCGCGGCCCGGGCCGATGATTTTGCGCGGATCATAGACGTTCGGGTCTTTCGCGAGCAGTTCGCGGACGACTTTGGTAAACGCCATTTGGTTTTCGGTATTGACGTTGATTTTCGATGTGCCAAGGGAGATCGCGCGTTGAATTTGTTCGGTCGGAATGCCGGTGCCGCCGTGGAGCACAAGCGGAACGCCGGTTAAATCGCGGATTTGCTCCATTTCGGCAAATCCGAGCTTCGGCTCTCCTTTGTACGGGCCGTGCACAGAACCGAGCGCCGGGGCGAGACAGTCGACGCCTGTCCGTTTGACAAGCTCTTCGCACTCTTTCGGGTCGGCGTAAATGATCCCTTCTCCGACGACGTCGTCTTCCTGCCCGCCGACGATGCCGAGCTCCGCTTCGACCGAAACACCGCGCGCATGAGCATATTCAACGACTTGCGAGGTGATGCGGACGTTTTCTTCAAATGGATGGTGGGAGGCGTCAATCATAACCGAGGTGAACCCGGCGTCAATCGCCGCTTTGCATTTTTCAAAGCTCGATCCATGGTCGAGATGGATGGCGACCGGAACGGTGATGTTCATGTCTTCCATTAACCCTTTGACCATATTGACGACCGTTTTGAATCCGCTCATATAGCGGGCCGCCCCTTCGGAGACGCCGAGAATGACCGGCGATTTTTCCTCTTCGGCCGCCGCTAAAATGGCTTGTGTCCATTCCAAGTTGTTAATGTTAAATTGACCGACCGCGTATTTGCCGCGCAGCGCCTCGTTGAGCATCTCTTTCATCGATACTAACGGCATGGTTCCATCCTCCTTAGCTGATCGTCGTCTTTGTCGCCCTGGCGGTGACTGGGTCCACAGGCGCAAAATCCATCTACGTTATAAGCATACCAACTTGCCGGCAAAACGGCAACATTTCCACCCTTTATTCTCCTAAAGACGACAGCGTCATCAATGTCCATCGATGCGCTTTCTTTGCCAAAGGAAAGCCGCTCGTCGATGGCGCTGTCTAGGCGGTAATGTATTTTTTGACGGCAACGCGCAAATCGTCAATATCAAACGGCTTGGCAAAATGCATCAGCGCCCCGAGCTCTTTCGTTTCTTGAATCATATCGAGCTCCCCGTAGGCGGTCATGATGATCACCTTAATATCCGGATCAATCTCTTTCAACCGTTTTAAAATTTCAATGCCGTCCATGCCAGGAATTTTCATATCAAGAAGCACAAGATCGGGGTGATGTTTGCGGGCGATTTCGAGCGCCTGCATGCCGTTGGCGGCCTGATACGTTACATACCCCTCCCGCTGAAACACTTCGTTGAGCAAAATGCGGATGCCATACTGGTCGTCGACAATCAAAATTTTGTTTCCCACAGTTATGCACCTCTATTCCCTGTTTTCTCCCTATTAATGTTTCGCATTTGGCAAACCCATTTCCTGCTTGCTTTTCTTGTTGTTTGTCGATTTTGTATAATAGCGGCGAAGGGAGGCCGAACCGTGAAAATTTTAACGACGCAAACGATCGGATTGTTGCAAAAAATCGCCGCGGATGAAGAGCTGGCGCTCGAAGACGGGGCGCGTCTGCTCGCTCAGGCCGCCATCGGTGATGGGCGCATTTGGCTGTATGGCATAGGTGAACTCGATGCGGTCGTCACCGCCGCGCTTCTTGGCCCCGATCCGCTCCCGAAAGCCAAACGGCTTGAGCCGACAGCAACCGATGACTGGCAGGAAACGGACCGAGCGCTTCTATTTGCCCGCTTTTCCGCCGATCCTGAGGCCATTCGCCTCGTCGAACAGCTGCAGGCGCACGGCGTTGATGCAGTGGCCGTCGCGGCGCTCGTCAAGGATGAACCCGGACTGGCCGATATGGCCACCGTCTTTATCGACAGCAAACTTTCCCGCCCGCTCGTGCCGACCGAAGACGGCCGCCGCATCGGCATGCCGACGATCATCACCGCTTCATTCATCTACTACGGACTGCGCGTTTTGCTCGATGAAATTTTGGCGGAATATGAATAACAGCCGCCATGAAAGCGAGCGCTCTCCGACCGGCCAAAGGCAAAGAGGTATAGAAACCGCCCAAAAAACGGCGCCTGATCAATGGGCATCGTGCTTGACAAGATGAAAAATATCCAAAAAAGAAAGGAGGCTGAACCCAAAAGGCCGTTCTACGGCTTTTTTTGGGACAGCCCCTTTTTCGTCACTCTTTCAGCGACGCTCTGACAAACTCGCGGAACAGCGGCTGCGGCCGCGTCGGGCGCGAGGTGAATTCCGGATGGAATTGCGCGGCGACGAACCACGGATGATCCTTGAGTTCGATCACTTCAACCAGCCGTCCGTCCGGACTCGTGCCGGAAAAGACGAAGCCGTGCTCTTCCATGATCGGCCGGTATTGGTTGTTGAATTCGTACCGATGGCGATGGCGCTCGTAAATGACTTCATCGCCGTAGGCGGCGTAGGCAAGCGTCCCTTCCTGCAGCTTGCACGGATACAAGCCGAGGCGGAGCGTGCCGCCTAAATCTTCGACATCCTTCTGCTCCGGAAGCAAGTCGATGATCGGATGCGGCGTGTTCGGGTCAAACTCGGACGAATGGGCGCCGGACAACCCGACAACATGGCGAGCAAATTCAATCGAGGCGAGCTGCATTCCTAAGCAAATGCCCAAAAACGGCACGCGCTGCTCGCGGGCGTAGCGGATCGCCTCAATCTTCCCTTCGACCCCGCGGTCGCCGAACCCGCCCGGAACCAAAATGCCGTCCGCATCTTTCAACAGGTCGGCTACATTGTCACGCGTCACATGCTCAGCATTGATCCACTGAATATCAATGTCGGTGTCAAACGCATACCCCGCATGACGGAGCGCCTCAACAACAGAAATATAGGCGTCCGGAAGCTCGACGTATTTGCCAACCAAAGCGATTTTCGTCGTTTTCGATAAGTTGCGCACTTTCTCGACGAGCGCTTCCCATTCGGTCATATCCGCTTCGCGGCAGTTGAGGCGCAAATGTTCGCACACGATTTGGTCCAGTTTTTGTTCTTGAAGCATAAGCGGGACCGCATACAGCGTGTCGGCATCGCGCGCCTCGATGACCGCTTTCGGATCGATGTCGCAAAAGAGGGCGATTTTCTCTTTCATTTCCTGCGGCATCGGCATTTCCGTGCGCACGACGATGACGTTTGGCTGAATGCCGAGGCTGCGCAATTCTTTCACGCTGTGCTGCGTCGGCTTCGTTTTCATTTCCCCAGCCGCCTTGATGTACGGCACGAGCGTGCAGTGGATGTACATGACGTTTTCGCGTCCAACATCGCTTTTGATTTGGCGGATCGCTTCTAAAAACGGAAGCGATTCAATATCGCCGACCGTGCCGCCGATCTCCGTAATGACGACATCGGCGTTCGTCTCTCTTCCGGCCCGGAAGACGCGCTCTTTAATTTCGTTGGTAATGTGCGGAATGACTTGCACCGTGCCGCCTAGGTAATCGCCGCGGCGCTCTTTGCGGATGACGGCGGAATAAATTTTTCCTGTCGTCACGTTGCTGTATTTGTTTAAATTAATATCGATGAACCGTTCATAATGCCCTAAATCCAAATCCGTCTCTGCACCATCGTCCGTGACGAACACCTCGCCGTGCTGATACGGGCTCATCGTCCCTGGGTCGACGTTAATGTACGGGTCAAACTTTTGGATCGTCACGTTCAACCCGCGGTTTTTCAACAAACGTCCAAGCGAAGCCGCCGTAATCCCTTTCCCGAGTGAGGAAACAACGCCGCCCGTCACAAAAATGTATTTCGTCATTTTGTCTTCCCCCTTGCCGAAATTGCGGTAACAGTTTCAGTGTTTGCGAAAGGCGCAAATAAAAAACGCTCCGCTTACCGTACGTAAGGGAGCGATCGATTTGTTCGTTTTCAAGAGCCCAACACACATTGTACCGGGTTCCCCTGGCAAAGTCAAGCGGTTATTCGTCTTCGTCCGGCTCTTCGAGATCAAGCTCTTCATCAAGCGGCGCATCGTCCAGCTCAAACTCTTCATCGCCGAGAATGTCATCGTCAAACGCGACGTCTTCGTCCAGATCGAATTCTTCATCTTCCAAGAGCTCGTCTTCATCAAGCTCGAGCTCTTCCCCATCATATTCATCCAAATCGTCGTAATCGAGATCTTCATCTTCAAGCAACTCATCGTATTCATCGTATTCATCGTCAAGCGCTTTTTTCTTCTTCTTCGGCTTGACGATCGTCACCGTTTCGTCTTCTGTCTGGTCAAACGGATACCATGCGCGCAATCCCCAGACGTTTTCCCCAACGCAAATAAACCGGCCGTCGATGTTTAAATCGGTGTAATATTGGGCCAGCCGCGCCTCCATCTCTTCTTCCGATATGCCGGCCAGCGCTGCTGCTTCACGAACGAGTTGATCAAACGGCAGCGCCTCCCGCTTGTCAAGCAAAATGAGGTTCGCCAGCTCGGCGAACGACATCTCCTGCAATTCCTCCGGCGAGTATTGCTGCTGCAGGCTCAAGTTCAGCACTCCCCTTCTATATCAATGAAACAAATGAATGCAAGTGGAATACATACCATTCATTATAAACAAATTGTCGGGGTTTATGCTACCCATTTGCCGAAAAAAGCAAAGGAGGGCAGCCCTGCGGCGAGGGCGGCCCTCCTTCCGATTCCGACATATCCGTTGTCACAATCACCTTTGTTCACACCGCTCCACTTTTTCCTTACGAAGCCCATTCGTCTTGCTCTTTTGGCCCAATCCGCGTTCCGTTCGTTTCGCCTCCGGCGGGCCAGTACGCCAACAGCCGCTGCCCATCATTCTACCGATCTGCTAAAGTTCAACGGGCCGTTGTCCATTGTGATCAAGGGCGCCCATCGAAAGCAGAAAACAACGAAACTCCCTCGAATTACATATTCCGCCGGTATTGTCCGCCGACTTCGTACAAGGCGCGGGTGATTTGTCCAAGGCTGGCGACTTTCACCGTTTCCATCAATTCTTCGAAAATGTTGCCGCCGCTTGTCGCCACTTGCTTCAGCCGTTCGAGCGCCGGGCCGGCTTTGTCTTTGTTCCGCTCTTGGAATTCGCGCAAGTTGCGGATTTGCGTCTCTTTTTCTTCATACGTCGCCCGGGCGAGCTGGATGTTGTTCAGTTCGTCCTCTGACGGCGGATTCGGGTTCAAGAACGTGTTGACGCCGATGATCGGCAGTTCGCCGGTATGTTTTTTCGTTTCATAGTAAAGTGATTCGTCTTGAATTTTGCCGCGCTGGTATTGCATCTCCATCGCCCCGAGCACGCCGCCGCGGTCGTTGAGCCGTTCAAACTCTTGCAACACCGCTTCTTCAACCAAATCGGTCAGCTCTTCAATGATGAACGACCCTTGGAGCGGGTTTTCGTTTTTGGTCAGGCCAAACTCTTTCGTGATAATGAGTTGGATCGCCATCGCCCGACGGACCGACTCTTCGGTCGGTGTCGTGATCGCTTCGTCATAGGCATTCGTATGCAGCGAGTTGCAGTTGTCATAAATCGCCAGAAGCGCCTGCAGCGTCGTGCGGATGTCGTTGAAATCGATCTCCTGCGCGTGCAATGAACGGCCGGACGTTTGGATATGGTATTTCAGTTTCTGGCTCCGTTCGTTGGCGCCGTATTTTTCGCGCATGACGATCGCCCAAATGCGGCGGGCGACGCGGCCGATGACCGAATACTCCGGATCGAGGCCGTTGCTGAAGAAAAACGACAAGTTCGGCGCAAAATCGTCAATGTGCATGCCGCGGCTCAAGTAATACTCGACATACGTAAAGCCGTTCGCAAGCGTAAACGCCAGCTGCGTGATCGGGTTCGCCCCCGCCTCGGCGATATGGTAGCCGGAGATCGACACCGAGTAGTAGTTGCAGACGCGGTGCTTGATGAAATACTCTTGAATGTCGCCCATCATTTTTAAGGCGAAATCGGTCGAGAAAATGCACGTGTTTTGCCCTTGGTCTTCCTTCAAAATATCGGCTTGAACCGTGCCGCGCACCGTTTGCAGCGTCCATTCCTTCACTTGTTCGTACTCTTCCGGCGTGAGCGGGCGGCCAAGCTCGGCTTCCTTTTTCTCGACTTGCTGGTCAATCGCCGTATTCATAAACATCGCCAGCAAAATCGGAGCCGGACCGTTGATCGTCATCGACACGGATGTGAGCGGGTCGCACAAGTCAAACCCTTTGTACAGCTTTTTCATATCATCAAGTGTACAGACGCTGACACCGCTTTCCCCGACTTTGCCGAAAATGTCCGGCCGGTAGTCCGGGTCTTCGCCATAGAGCGTCACGGAGTCGAACGCGGTGCTGAGCCGCTTCGCCTTGTCTTCTTTGCACAGATAATGGAAGCGGCGGTTCGTGCGCTCCGGCGTCCCTTCGCCGGCAAACTGCCGTTTCGGGTCTTCGCCTTGGCGCTTGAACGGGAAGACGCCGGCCGTATACGGGAACGAGCCAGGGACGTTTTCTTTATACACCCAGCGCAAAATCTCTCCGTAGTCTTTGAATTTCGGCAAGACGACTTTCGGAATGTCCAAACCGGACAACGTTTTCGTCGTCAGTTCGGTAACGATTTCTTTATCGCGCACTTTCGTGACAAATTGTTTTGCCGCATATTTCGCTTTCGTTTCTTCCCATGTCGCCAAAATGCGCTTCGATTCCGGCGTCAATTTCGCCTCATAATCCGCTTTGAGCGTCTCGAGCGCGCGGATCACGTCTTCCGCTTCGCCCCGTTCCTTCGCCGCTTCGATGGCCCCTTCGATTTGGAAGAGGCGTCTTGCCACCTCGACTTGCTGCTCGGCGCGGCGGTGGTACGAGCGGACCGTTTCCGCGATTTCACGCAAATAGTAGCGGCGCTCGTTCGGGATGATGATATTATGCTTTTCGACATTGGCGACCGTTTTTAAGCTTGTTTTCCAATTCGTTCCTGCTTTTTTATTGATCGTATCCACAAGCGCGACAAAGAGCGTATTCGTGCCTGGGTCGTTAAACTGGCTGGCGATCGTGCCGTACACCGGCATTTCCGAAACATCGCGGTCAAACAGCTGGTGGCTGCGCTGATATTGTTTTTGCACTTGCCGTTTTGCGTCTTCTGACCCTTTGCGCTCGAATTTATTAATGACAATCAAATCGGCATAATCGATCATGTCGATTTTCTCAAGCTGCGTCGGCGCGCCGAACTCGCTTGTCATGACGTACATCGACACGTCGCACACTTCGGTAATGGCGGCGTCGCCTTGGCCGATCCCGCTCGTTTCAATGATGACAAGATCAAATCCGGCCGCTTTGACAACCGAAATGGCGTCGCGAATTGCCGGCGACAGTTCCGTGCGGGCATGGCGCGTCGCCAAGCTTCTCATGTAAACGCGCGGCGAGTTGATCGAGTTCATCCGGATGCGGTCGCCCAACAGCGCCCCGCCCGTTTTTTGCTTCGTCGGGTCGACGGACAAAATGGCGATTTTGATATCCGGAATTTCGTTTAAAAAGCGGCGGACGAGCTCATCGGTGAGCGAGCTTTTCCCAGCTCCGCCTGTGCCGGTGATGCCGAGCACCGGCACGCGCTTCTCGAGCGCCTTCACTTGTTCAATGGCGGCTTCCGCCGCCGCGGCCGCCTCTCTGTTTTCCCCCTCGGCGCGATATTCGCACAGCGTGATGAGCCGGGCGATCGCCTGCACATCGCCGGACGGAAGCCGCTCCAGTTCATCGGTCACCGTCGTCACGGTCGGAAAATCGCACTCTTCAAGCATGACGTTAATCATTCCTTGCAGGCCGAGACGCCGTCCGTCTTCCGGCGAAAAAATGCGGGCGATGCCATATTCGTGCAGCTCTTTGATTTCGCGCGGGATGATGACGCCGCCCCCGCCGCCGTAAATGCGGATATGGGATGCGCCCCGCTCTTGAAGCAGGTCATACATATATTTAAAAAACTCCATATGCCCGCCTTGATACGAGGAGACGGCAATGCCTTGCACATCTTCCTGAATGGCGGCATTGACGATTTCCTCCACCGATCGGTTATGGCCTAAATGGATGACCTCGGCGCCGCTCGCCTGCAAAATGCGGCGCATAATGTTGATTGAGGCGTCATGGCCGTCAAACAAGCTCGATGCAGTCACAAAGCGGACGTGATGCTTCGGACGGTAAATGTGCGCCATCGTTTCTTCTCCCCTTTTAGACTCGCTGTTTCTCCATAATCCCCTTTAATAAAAACTCGGTTTGCAGTTCGATATATTCATCGAGTGTATACATTTTCCGCAGCACCCAACGGCGGAACGCCCACATTTGCCCAAGAACGACGATGTTGTGGGCGAACAGGCGGATTTCGCTTTCAGAAAGCTGCAACGCCCCGCTCTCAACGCATGCGCGCAAAATATGTTCGAAAATCGCCGCCATATCGAGTTCTTTATTCAACACATACGGCAGCGATTCTTTGCTTAGCGCTTTCACTTCTTGATACATGACGAGCACTTCATCATCGAGTTCATCAACAACGCGGAAATAGTGGGCAATGGCGCGCCTTAACCCTTCGATCGTGCCATGGTGGGCACCGAGGTCTTGTTCCGTCCGCTCCCGCACTTCGTCGTAAATGCGGTCGCACACGAGATAGAGGACGTCTTCTTTCTTGCGGATGTACTCGTACAACGTGCCGATGCTGAAGCCGGACGCTTTGGCGATCTCCCTTGTCGTCGTTTGGTGGAAACCTTTTTGTTTAAACAAGGAAATCGCGCCTTTGATCATCTCATTGCGCCGTTTTTTCACGAGCTTTTCGTCTTTGACCGATGCAATCACTTCCCGTTTTTTCATGTTCGTTGTCTCTCCCCCATTCCCATTTGACGGCGGGGCGCCGCCCCGCCCCATGCCTATCCGTGCGCCCTTTCCCAAAGCGCCAAGCCGCCGTTCAGATCCAAAACCATTGAAATGACGCACAATGTTTCAATCGCGCGCCAACACGAATGAGTGGACACGCAATGTTTAATTGCGTGTCAACATGCGCGAAATGACAAGGCGTTGGATTTCTTGCGTTCCTTCGTAAATTTGCGTAATCTTCGCGTCGCGCATAAACCGCTCGACCGGGTAGTCCTTCGTGTAGCCGTTGCCGCCGAAAATTTGCACCGCCTCGACCGTCACTTTCATCGCCGTGTCGCCGGCAAACAGTTTCGCCATGGCGGATGCTTTGCCGTACGGCAAGCCATTCGACTCCAACCATGCCGCTTGATAGGTCAAGAGCCGCGCCGCTTCAATGGCCGTCGCCATGTCAGCGAGCTTGAAAGCAATCCCTTGCTGCTCGATGATCGGTTTGCCGAACTGGACGCGCTGTTTCGCATAGTCCACCGCCGCATCCAGCGCGCCCTGGGCAATGCCGACCGCTTGGGCGGCGATGCCGTTGCGGCCGCCATCGAGCGTCGTCATGGCGATTTTAAACCCTTCTCCTTCTTGACCGAGCAAGTTTTCTTTCGGAATGCGGCAGTCTTCAAAAATGAGCTCCGTCGTCGGCGACGAACGAATGCCGAGTTTCTTTTCCTTTTTGCCGAACGAAAAGCCCGGCGTTCCTTTTTCCACGATAAAGGCGCTGATCCCTTTATGCCGCTTTTCCGGATCGGTGACGGCAAATACGACGTAAATTTCCGCTTCGCCGCCGTTGGTGATCCATACTTTCGAGCCGTTTAAAATGTAGTGGTCCCCGTCTTTTACCGCACGCATTTTCATCGAGGCGACATCCGACCCCGCCCCCGGCTCGGACAGAGCGTATGCCCCCAGTTTTTCCCCAGTCGCTAAGGCGCGCAAATACTTTTGCTTTTGTTCTTCGTTGCCGAACTTGTAAATCGGCCAGCTGGCGAGCGATATATGCGCGGAAAGCGTCACCCCGGTCGAGGCGCAGACGCGCGACAGCTCCTCAACGGCAATGACATAGGCCAAATAATCGCTGCCAATGCCGCCGTATTCTTCCGGCCACGGAATGCCTGTTAAACCGAGTTCAGCCATTTTGTTGAAAATGCCGCGGTCAAACCGCTCTTCTTCGTCGCGCTCAGCGGCAGTCGGCGCTACCTCATTTTCGGCAAATTCGCGCACCATTTTTCGCAGCATTTCATGTTCTTCTCTCAATCGAAAGTTCATCGTTTCATTCCCCCGTTTTCCTATATATCCGAAATCCTCGTCCCCCGTGCCAGCGTGATCACCGTTTTCCAAAAACAGACAACGAATCGTTGTGCCGCGACGTTGCCATCCAGTTCGCCGCCCATTCCGGGTTTTCCAAAGACAGACAACGAATCGTTGTTGGGAAAAGAGAATAGGATCGCTCCGGCTGCACAACAAAACGCAGCAAATGACAGAGCCCCGTGTTTATGCCTCCATCCCTGAAAGCGGCGTTGTTCAGCCTTCCGAAGACCCGACGGTTTGCGGCTCATTCCACCATTTCATTCGGTTGCCAATCATGAGCTGACTGAACACAAGCTTTTCTGCCTCTTCCCTCGAACAAGAACGCCGACGGGCAAATGCCATTTGCCCGCAAAACGTTCATTGTTCGAGGAGGGCATGCTGTCGCATGCCCAGTCGGCAAGCGAACGGCTTGCCGACTACGGCAGAAAAGCTAGGAACAGAGCCTTCTCATCTGGTTTGGATTGGTTCATCAACATGCCTATATAGATGCAACGAAAAAGTTTCACATATCCTTGACGGAAAAGTTGCTTATCTATTTTTCGACTGTCGAGGGCAAGCCACAGGCTTGCCCCCGTCACGCCAAGGCGTGACGGGAGGCCGAACAACCGCTCGCTTCACAGACCCATACATGGGTCTGAAAGCGGCGTTGTTCGGTCGCTCGACAGTCGATCCAATGCTCGGTAAAAGCTGCAAATGTGAAAGCTTCAAATGGCATCTATACAGTTACAAATGTTTGCTGATGACGATGCGCTGAATTTCGCTCGTTCCTTCGTAAATTTGCGTAATTTTCGCGTCACGGAACAGCCGCTCGACCGGGTAGTCTTTCGTGTAGCCGTTGCCGCCGAAAATTTGCACCGCCTCGATGGCATTGTCCATCGCTGTTTGTGAAGCGAAGAGCTTCGCCATCGACGTCTCTTTTCCGCACGGCAGCCCTTGCGCGCGCAGCCAAGCGGCGCGATAGACGAGCCATTTCGCCGCTTCCGCCGCCGTCGCCATATCGGCAAGCTTGAAAGCGACGCCTTGCTGCTCAATGATCGGTTTGCCAAACTGCACCCGCTCTTTCGCGTAGGCGACGGCATGTTCGACTGCCGCCTCCGCGATGCCGAGCGCTTGGGCGGCGATGCCAATCCGACCGACGTCAAGGTTGGCCATCGCGATTTTAAATCCTTCCCCTTCCTGACCGAGCAAGTTTTCCGCCGGCACTTCGGCGTCTTCAAACGTAATGGTCACCGTCCGCGACCCGTGCAGCCCCATCTTCTTCTCATCTTTGCCAATCGACATCCCTGGCGTCCCTTTTTCCACAATGAACGCGGAAATGCCGCGGCTTCCGGCTTCTTCCGGATTCGTGCGGGCGAAGACGATGTACGTATCTGCCTCCCCGCCGTTGGTGATGAATATTTTTGAGCCGTTTAGCACATAACGATCTCCACGGCGCACCGCTTTCGTCTTCAAGCTTTTCGCATCCGAGCCGGCGCTCGGTTCAGTAAGGCAAAACGCCCCCAAGTACTCACCTCGGGCGAGCTTTGTCACGTATTTTTGTTTCTGTTCTTCGGTGCCGAAATACAAGATCGGATTCGTGCCGACCGACGTGTGCACTGATAAGATGACACCGACGGTCGGGCTCACTTTAGAAATTTCATGAATGGCGATGATGTACGAAACAAAGTCCATACCCGCGCCGCCATATTGCTCCGGGACAGTGATGCCCATTAGGCCGAGTTCGGCCATTTTCGCTAAAATCGGGCGCGGAAACTCCCCTTGTTCCATGCGCTCGACAAATGGGGCGATCTCCGCCGCGGCGAACTCGCGCACCATTTGCCGCATCATTTCCTGCTCTGCGGTGAAGCGAAATTCCATGAAATGGCCTCCTTCCGATGTCGCTGACACAATGGTGTTTTCAGGCGCTCCTCCGCTCCATGGGGCAGCCAGCAGGCAGCTGAACGATTCTATAGATTTGCCTTATAGACTGTAAAACAGCGTTCCCGCATGCACCTAACGTGCGGCGTTACGGTCGGCAGACAGCATAGCGGGCGCCGCCCCACGCACATTGCGGCACGCTTCGGCGTTGTCCTGGAGCGACGCCAAGCGGTTTATTCATACGTGTAAAATCCGCGGCCCGTCTTGCGGCCGAGCCATCCGGCTTTCACATATTTGCGCAAGAGCGGGCATGGGCGGTATTTGTCATCGCCGAACCCCTCATGAAGCGTTTCCATAATGTATAAGCACGTATCGAGCCCGATAAAATCAGCGAGTGTCAGCGGACCCATCGGATGGTTCATGCCGAGCTTCATCACTTCATCGATGGCTTCTTTGGTCGCCACCCCTTCGTACAAGGCGTAAATCGCTTCGTTGATCATCGGCATGAGAACGCGGTTCGAAATAAAGCCCGGAAAGTCGTTTACTTCGACCGGCACTTTGCCGAGCTTGCGGGCAACGGCTTCGATCGTTTCATACACGTCATCAGCCGTCGCCAATCCGCGGATAATTTCGACGAGCTTCATCACCGGCACCGGGTTCATAAAGTGCATGCCGATCACTTTCTCTGGCCGTTTCGTCGCGGCGGCAATTTCCGTAATCGGCAGCGACGACGTGTTCGACGCTAAAATCGTCTCCGGGCGGGCGAGCGCATCGAGCTCGGCGAACAGCTTTGTTTTCACGTCCATGTTTTCGACGACCGCTTCAATGACAAGATCCGCTTTGGCGGCGGCATGCAAGTCGGTCGAGCGGGCAAGCCGCGCGAGCGCTGCGTCTTTGTCCACCGCTGTCATTTTCCCTTTTTCCACTTGGCGGGCGAGCCCTTTTTCGATGTTGGCGATTCCTTTGTCCAACTGCGCTTCGCTAATGTCGTACAAAAACACTTGATAGCCAGCGACGGCGCACACTTGAGCGATTCCTGACCCCATCTGTCCGGCGCCGACGACCATGATTGTTTTCACATCCATCTTCTGTTCCCCCTATCGTCCGCTTTGCGTTTCCTTCTCCGCGCCTAAACTCATATGTCTCACTGCCGCCAGCAACCAACGGCAAACGGTCTTTGCATCGTCATCACAACAACCCCTGCTGTCAACCGTTGATGCCGCGGCTGTTGCGGCAATGAGCAACGTGCCGCACGTTGCGGCAGAGACAGCGGCGGCATGCCGCACCATATGGCGCGATGCCTCATGACGCAACGCTTGGGGCAGACGGTCACACGCCGCATCCTATGCCTTGGCGCAACACTGGAAGGCGACGGCGGCATGCCGCTTGCCCGCCGCGCCCCGCTCGTTATACCTCGACCAAGATGGCGTCGCCTTGGCCGCCGCCGCTGCAGATGGCGGCGATGCCGAGGCCGCCGCCGCGGCGTTTCAGCTCATAAATGAGCGTGAGGATGATGCGTGCGCCGCTCGCGCCGATCGGGTGGCCGAGGGCGACAGCGCCGCCATTGACGTTCACTTTTTCCGGGTCAAGGCCGGCGATTTGGATCGCAGCAAGAGCAACAGCGGCAAACGCTTCGTTTATTTCGAACAAGGCAATGTCGTCGACCGTTTTTCCCGTTTTGCGGAGCAGCTCGTTGATGACAAGTCCCGGCGTTTTTGGGAAATCTTTCGCCTCAACGGCGATGGCGGTGTGGGCGACAACAGTCGCGAGCGGCTCAAGCCCCTCGCGGGCGGCGCGCTCCTCGCTCATCAAGACGAGCGCCGCGGCGCCGTCGTTGACGCCCGGGGCGTTGCCGGCAGTGATCGTTCCTTCCGGGTCAAACACCGGCGGCAGTTTCGCCAACGCTTCAAGCGACGTGTCTTTGCGCGGCGCCTCGTCGTGTTCGACGACAAGCGGCTCTCCTTTGCGCTGCGGAATCGTCACCGGAACGATCTCTTCCGCGAGCCGACCGGCTTCGATGGCGGCAATGGCTCGCATATGGCTGCGGTACGCCCACTCATCCTGCGCCTCGCGTGTAATGCCAAGTTCACGCGCTGTATTCCCGCCATAAACGCCCATATGGACGCCGGTAAAACTGCATGTCAAGCCATCATACACCATTAAATCCTTCACCGTGCTGTCGCCCATTCGCAACCCCCAGCGCGCTTTCGGCAGCACGTACGGGGCGTTGCTCATCGATTCCATCCCGCCCGCGACAACGACATCGGCGTCGCCTAAGCGGATGAGCTGATCCGCGAGCGTCACGGCGCGCATGCCCGATGCGCATACTTTATTGACCGTCTCGGTGCGAACATGCCACGGAATGCCGGCATGGCGCATCGCCTGCCGCGATGGGAGCTGTCCTTGTCCGCCTTGCAAGACGGTGCCTAAAATGACATGATCGACTTGTTCCGCGCTCACATCCGCGCGGGCAAGCGCTTCTTTCACGGCAATGCCGCCGAGTTCTGACGCTGACAGCGCTTGCAAAGAACCGCCGAGTTTTCCGAACGGGGTGCGCGCCCCGCTGACAATCACTGTTTTTCCCATATTCCTCTCCCCTTTTCATCGGATAAGAAAGCGATTACAAAACACAGACTGAACGCTCGCTCGGTCGTGGTGCGAAAGAGAAGGTGTACGATCATACACCTTCTCTTTCATTATACTTATTATTTTAAAAAATAGAAATTGTCTTCGCAACTATTTTTACGACGCCGCTTCTTCTTTTTCTTCACCAAATACTGATTTTGCCAAAATCTCGGCGACATCGTACGTCGCGACGCGGTCTTCCACTTCCTTGGCCTTCGTGCCGTCTGACAACATGGTCAGACAGTACGGGCAGCCAGAGCTGATGACCGTCGGATTGACAGCGAGCGCTTGCTCAGTGCGGGCGACGTTGATCCGGTTGCCGGTCGTCTCTTCCATCCACATGAGGCCGCCGCCGGCTCCACAGCACATTCCTCGCTCGCGGTTGCGCTCCATTTCAACAAGCTCGACGCCCGGGATAGCGCGCAAAATTTTCCTTGGCGCGTCATAGACGTCATTGTAGCGCCCTAAATAGCACGAGTCATGGAACGTAATGCGTTCATTCACTGGATGTTTCGGCACGAGCCGCCCTTCTTCGATGAGCTTGGCGAGCAGCTCGGTATGATGATACACTTCGGCCTCGAACCCAAAATCCGGGTATTCATTTTTGAACGTATTGTAAGCGTGCGGGTCGATCGTCACGATTTTCTTGACGCCCGCTTTTTCAAATTCCGCGATGTTGTTCGTCGCTAATTCTTGGAACAAAAACTCATTTCCTAACCGGCGCGGCGTATCGCCTGAGTTTTTCTCTTTGTTCCCTAAAATCGCAAACTTGACGCCCGCTTCGTTCAGCAGTTTGGCAAACGCAAGGGCGATTTTTTGGCTCCGGCTGTCATACGACCCCATCGAGCCGACCCAGAACAAGTACTCGATTTCCTCTCCCGCTTTCGCTGCCTCTTTGACGGTCGGCACATGCACATCATCGCGCAGCTCGCGCCAGTTCTCCCGCTCTTTTCGGTTCAAGCCCCACGGATTGCCTTGGCGTTCGATGTTCGTCATCGCCCGCTGCGCGTCCGGGTTCATCCGTCCTTCCGTCAGGACAAGATAGCGGCGCAAGTCGATGATTTTATCGACATGCTCATTCATGACCGGGCATTGGTCCTCACAGTTGCGGCACGTCGTACAGGCCCAAATCTCTTCTTCGGTGATGACATCGCCGATTAAGCTTGGCATTTCGATCATCGCCGCCTGCTCCGACGCCGCGGCGAACGCGAGCTGATTGCCCCTTGTATGTTTGAAAGCGAACGCGGGCACCCACGGCGTGCGTGACGTGACGACCGCCCCTTTCTCCGTCAAATGGTCGCGCAATTTTAAAATCAAATCCATTGGCGACAACATTTTCCCCGTGCCGGTCGCCGGACACATGCTTGTGCAGCGGCCGCATTCGACACAGGCATACAAGTCGATCAATTGCTTTTGCGTGAAATCCTCAATTTTGCCGACGCCAAACGATTCTTGGCTTTCGTCTTCAAAATGGATCGGGGCAAGCTTCGGTCGCGTCAGCCGGCTGAAAAAGACGTTGATCGGCGCAGCGATCAAATGGGCGTGCTTTGATTGCGGCACGTACACGAGGAACGTGAGCAAAATCAACAGATGCACCCACCAGGCGATAAAGAAGAGCACCGCAGCCCCCGTTTCGCCGACCCAGGAAAACGCGGCAGCAATAAGCGAGGCGACCGGCTCGCTCCATGTCGCTTCTTCGCCGTGCCAAATGATGCTCATCCCGTTGCCAAACAACACCGACAGCATGAGCCCGGCGATGAAGATGAGGACAAGCCCAGCTTTCAAGTCGCGCTTTAAACGGACGAGCTTTTCAATGTAACGGCGGTAAAAGGCGGCGAGCACCGCGATCAAAATAAGCAAGGTAACGATTTCTTGGAAAAACGTAAATCCCGCATACAGCGGCCCAAGCGGCAAATGCGCCCCCGGCGCAAGCCCTTTGATGATGAAATCAATCGCGCCAAATTGGACGAGAATAAAGCCATAGAAAAAGACGACGTGGATCAGTCCGCTTTTTTTGTCCTTGAGCAGCTTTTTCTGGCCGAACACGTTGACCCAGATGTTTCGCAGCCGCTCTTTTACTTTGTGGTCAAACTCGAATTTTTTGCCGAGTTTGATGTACATCGCCCGCGTTTTTACGGCATATGCAAACAAGTAAATTGCGTAAGCGGTTACAAGCAAAAACGCGAGCCAGTTCACCACCAACAAGGCATTCATCTTCTCTCCCCTTCCCCCGTTTTTCGAGCGAATGTGTTGCCGTAACAAAAGAAATTTTCAGAATTCGCTTTATGTCTATTGTACAAATGAATGAGCATTCAGTCAATAGCCTTTTTTCATCCCAGCCGCGAAAACTTTCCCTTTGCAACGGAGCGATCGCGGGGGAATCATCGATTTGTTCAGCCCTCTATAGACTCCCATGACGAAAAAAATTCATCAATATGGAAATTTTATTCATTTGGAGTTTGGGTATGTTCACGGTAGATGCAATTTGAAACGTTTTGCGCGTTCTCGGGCACATTAATAAATACCGAATCGACATAGGAGGAGAAGATATGGTCGTCATTTCCGTCATTGCCATCGTATTGCTGCTTGTTTATCTTGATGACAAGCTTGGACAGTTCATCTTCCGCAATGGGCGCAAAAAAGTCGTCTACCCGGAGCGGAGAAGCGATATTTCCCTCTATATCAACGGCAGGCATTTATTTTCTGATTACTTCGCTGAACTAGGCCGCGCCCGCGATCATATTCACGTCTTGTTTTACATTATAAAAAATGACGAAACGAGCGCGCCATTTTTCCAGATTTTAAAGGAAAAAGCAGCTGCCGGCGTGAAAGTGCGAGTGTTGACCGATTGGATCGGCAGCTTTGGACTGCCGAAAGCGCTCATCCGTTCGCTCGAGGAAAGCGGGGTGGAGTTCGCCTATGCCCGAAAGCCGCGCTTTCCGTTTTTCATTTACCGCCTCAACCGCCGCAACCATCGGAAAATTACGGTCATCGACGGGCGGGTCGGCTACATCGGCGGTTTTAACATCGGCCGTGAATACAACGGAAAAGACGCCAACTTCGGCGAATGGCGCGATTACCACTTAAAAGTGAACGGCGAAGGGGTTCACGACTTGCAAGAACAGTTTTTGCACGACTGGGAAGAAGCAACGGGCCAGACGGTGCCTGACAAACATCGCTACTTCCCGCCGCTTTCGGCCGGCGCCATTCGCCATCAGCTCGTCGCCACCAACGGCGCTGCCCTTGAAGAACAGTTTATCGAGGTCATCCGCCAGGCGAAAAAAGAAATTATGATCGGCAGCCCATACTTCATCCCAAGCCGGCCGCTGTTTAACGAGCTGATGCAAGCGCTTCGGCGCGGGGTGCGTGTGACCGTCCTTGTGCCGCTGAAGGCGGACCATTTATTTGTCAAAGAGGCTACCTATCCGTACTTTTATCGACTCTTGAAAGCCGGCGCGCGCATTTACCGCTTTTACCAAGGATTTTACCATGCAAAAACGCTCGTCATCGATGAGGAGTGGTGCGACGTCGGCACAGCAAATTTCGATCGGCGCAGCTTGTTTTTAAACAGCGAAATCAACTGCTATGTGTTTGACCGCGCGTTTACCCGCCTCGTCAAACGGGCGATCGAGCGCGATTTGTTGCGCGCCGAGCCGCTGACGGTCGACTTTTGGCAAAAACGTTCGCTTCTTGACCGCGGCAAACAGTCGATTTCCCAGCTCATCTCCGCCTGGCTTTGACCGGTCTGAAGTTCCATTTCCCTCCCAAGCAACAGAAGAAGCAAAAAAACCCGGCCGGCGCTTCCGGCGGCTTGATGCTGCCAAAATTGCGCCAACCGGGTTTTGTTCCCCCGTTTGATCATGCAAGTGCTTACTTCCAAAACACCGTGAACCATTGAAACAACCGCATGCCGAGATACACCCCGACGATGCCGGCGATGCCGGCCAACGCCGGGGGAGCGGGAATCGGCAACCGAAGCAAGGTGAACAAAAAGCCGACAACGATGCCGGTGATGAGCGATAGTACAACTTCTTTCATTTGTTGATCCTCCACCACTGTTTTTCTTTAGAATGCCCAAACAAAAGAGGGAGCAGTCGCTCCCCCTCGTTCGTTTACATTTGTTCCGGCGCTGAAACGCCAATGAGCGCTAACGCATTTTGCAGCGTAATTTGCACCGCCTTGACAAGCGCGAGGCGGGCTTTTGTTTTTTCGATGTTGTCCAGATCAAGCACTTTTTCCGCGTTATAAAAGCTATGGAGCGCGGAAGCCAAATCGAATGCATAGGCGGTGACGCGATGCGGCATCCGCTTGAGCGCCGCCTCGGCGACGACATCGGGGAAATCGCCGAGCACTTTGAGCAGCTCGATTTCCTTTTCCGTTTCCACAAGATGGTGAAGCGCTAAGTCGCCGTCATAGGAAATGTGTTGTTCCTCCGCTTGGCGAAGAATGCTCGAAACGCGGGCGTGCGCGTATTGGACGTAGTAAACCGGGTTTTCATTCGACTGCGACACGGCCAAGTCCATGTCAAAATCCAAATGCGTATCGCCCGAGCGCATCGCAAAGAAATAGCGGACGGCATCGACGCCGACTTCTTCCATGAGCTCGCGCATCGTCACCGCCTTGCCGGTGCGCTTGCTCATTTTGACGCGCTCACCGTTTTGGTATAGGTTCACCATTTGAATGATTTCCACTTCAAGCGCCTCCGGATCATAACCGAGCGCAGCGATCGCCGCCTTCATGCGCGGAATGTAGCCGTGGTGGTCCGCCCCCCAAATGTTGATGAGCTTTTTGAACCCGCGCCGCAGCTTGTCTTGATGGTAGGCGATGTCCGGAAGCAAGTACGTATATGTGCCGTCCTGCTTAATTAAGACGCGGTCTTTGTCGTCCCCAAACGCCGTCGAACGGAACCATGTCGCCCCGTCCTGCTCGTAAATATAGCCGCGCTCGCGCAAAGTGGAAAGCGCTTCGTCGATTTTTCCGCTTTCATAGAGCGATGTTTCCGAATACCAGACGTCAAACGGCACACGGAAGTCGGCCAAGTCTTTTTTGATTTTTTCAAGCTCATAGCGGAGCCCATAGTCGCGGAAAAAGGCAAGCCTTTCTTCTTCCTCCATTTCGACAAACCGGTCGCCGTACTCTTCGGCAAGCTTTTTGCCGATTTCGACGATATCGTCGCCGTAATAGCCGTCCTCCGGCAACGGCATATCGACACCGAGCGCCTGAAAATAACGGGCTTCGACCGATTTCGCTAAATTGTAAATTTGCTTGCCGGCGTCATTAATATAGTATTCACGCGTCACGTCAAACCCGGCTTTCGCCAAAATGTTGCAAAGCGAATCGCCGACCGCCGCGCCGCGGGCATGACCTAAATGCAGGTCTCCGGTTGGATTGGCCGAGACGAACTCGACTTGCACTTTTTCCCCGTTGCCGACGTTCGATTCGCCATACGCTTGTCCCGCCTGCAAAATCGCCGGCACGACCGCCGTCAAATAGCGGTTGTCCATGTAAAAGTTAATAAACCCTGGCCCAGCGATCTCGATGCGGGCGACCGACATGCGTTCGCGGTCAAGCTGCCCGACGATGGCTTCGGCGATCGCCCGCGGCGGTTTTTTCGCGATGCGGGCGAGCTGCATGGCGATGTTCGTCGAGTAGTCGCCATGCGCCTTGTCGCGCGGCACCTCAAGCAGCACATCCGGCAGCTCGTCGGCCGAAGCCAGCCCTGCTCTTACCGCCGCCTGGCGGATTTCTTCTTTCATCTTTTCCTTGATTTGTCCGACAATGTTCACCGCTTATACCCCCTTAAATGTCAACGTCAACGTATGGCGCCCGCTTCGCTCATCGCCTAGCATCAGTTCATAGGAAAGAAAAAGCCGCCCCTTTTTCCGCTGCTCATCATAGTGAAACTCCATGGAGCTCGTTTTGGCCGCCAGCGCCCATCGTCCGAACGCTGTCCCATAATGGCCCGATGTTTCTTGGCGGCGGCGGAACGTTTGCCGCATCTCGACCGCTCCGGAACGAAGGACGGTTACCTCGTCAGGCGCGATTTTCACAATGTTGTTCACCCGCCCGAGTTCGTTTTCTTCGGCAAACTGCAAATAAACGGTTTCCCCTTTTATGTAATACGTGCCATCCGCCTCAAGCACAACCGTCTCTTGGCGCGGACCGTCGCGAATGACAGCCACTTGGCGGAGGCGCGCCGGGATGCCGTTTGTTTCCTTCATATCGATGAACACACCTTTGCGAACAAACAGTCATAATTTATAGTATAATGAACTGTTTCGCTCCATTCAAGAGGGGACAAACCCGATGGCAGATTTCCGCTCCAGTGGGCAAAAAAAGGGGCTGACCCAAAACGCATTCGCGTTTTGGGTCAGCCCCCCCTCTTTGTTCCATCGGTATTTTATGATGACGCCCGAACATTTTTTAACACGTTAATAGCAAAAAGAATGACACCTATCACGACGAGCACCCCGCCAATCGCTGTCACCGGCACGAACGCTTCGTTGCCGTAAACGACGAAAATGAGACCGATCATCATGACCGGCAGGCCGATATTGTGCAGCCAGAAATGCACTTTCGCCCATTTCGTCGCCGCCGCTTGTGGAAATAAATGATAGATGATGCCAGCAAGCGTCAAGGCCGTCCAGCCAAGCAAGTTGATATGGACATGGACCGGGGTCAGCGCAAACGAATGGGTCATCGACATGCCAAGCCCCATACAGACGCCAATGACAAAGTACACAACGGAAATTTTGATCAGCTTCACGCCCATCTTCATTCCCCCTCTCCTTTTTCTGTAAATACATTAATTATTACGCTCCGTACGCTCATATTCCTGCATCTTTTGTCCCACCAAAGAAAAAAGCACCCTCGCAAACTTGCGATTTAGGCGCTTTTTCTCATTTTTCACTTCCCTACCCAACCAAGCAGCATTTCCCGCACAAGCTTGCTCGCCGTATTGGCCGTTTGTTCGGAATGGTCATAAATCGGTGCAACTTCCACCAGATCGGCGCCAACGACTCGCACGTCGGAGCGGGCGATCTCGTGAATGGCCGAAAGCAGCTCTTTTGACGTAATGCCGCCGGCATCGACCGTTCCCGTTCCGGGGGCATGGGCCGGGTCAAGCACATCGATGTCGATCGTCACATACACCGGGCGGCCGGCGAGCTTTGGCAACACGGAGCGGAGCGGTTCAAGCACCTCAAACTTGGCGATGTACATACCGTTTTCTTTCGCCCACTCAAACTCCTCTTTCATCCCGGAACGGATGCCGAACGAAAAGACATTCGTCGGGCCGATCAAGTCAGCGACTTTGCGGATTGGCGTCGCGTGCGACAGCGGCTCGCCTTCGTAATGTTCACGCAAGTCGGTATGGGCGTCCATGTGAATGACGGCCAAATCCGGGTAATAGTCGTACACCGCTTTGATGACCGGCCAAGAGACGAGATGTTCGCCGCCGAGGCCAAGCGGAAACTTGCCGGCGTCAAGCACCTTTTTCACGAACTGCTCAATCAGCTCTAAACTGCGGGCCGCATTGCCAAACGGCAGCGGAATGTCTCCAGCGTCAAAGTAGCGGATGTCTTTGAGTTCGCGGTCCAAATATGGGCTGTACTCCTCAAGCCCGATTGACACTTCGCGGATGCGGGCCGGGCCAAACCGCGAGCCAGGCCGGTAGCTGACCGTCCAGTCCATCGGCATGCCGTAAATGACCGCTTCGCTTTCTTCAAAATTCGGATGGCTGCCAATAAACACGTTGCCCGAATAGGCTTCATCAAATCGCATTGCCTGCGCCCCCTTACTTCGTTAAATCCGCGACAAATTTCGGCAAGACGAAACACGCTTTGTGCAATTCTTTCGTGTAATATTTCGTCTCAATGTCATGGAATCGGTCGTCGCTCACGGCGAGTGGATCGTATTTTTTCGAGCCGAGCGTAAACGTCCAGAGCCCGCTCGGATACGTCGGAATGTTCGCCGTATACAAACGGGTGATTGGGAAAATTTCCTTCACGTCGCGATACACATTGCGGATCAAATCCGCTTTAAACCACGGATTGTCCGTTTGGGCGACGAAAATGCCGTCTTCCTTCAACGCGTTGGCGATGCCGGCGTAAAACCCTTTTGTGAACAAGTTGACCGCTGGGCCGACCGGTTCGGTTGAGTCAACCATAATGACGTCATACTCGTTTTCGCTTTTGGCGATATGCATAAACCCGTCATCGACTTTCACTTCGACGCGCGGATCATCGAGTTTGCCGGCAATCTCCGGCAAGTAGGTTTTCGAGCACTCGATCACTTTGCCGTCAATTTCGACAAGCGTCGCTTTTTTGACGCTTGGGTGTTTCAGCACTTCACGAATGACGCCGCCGTCGCCGCCGCCGACGACAAGCACGTTTTCCGGATTGGGGTGGGTGAACAGCGGCACATGGGCGACCATTTCATGATAGACGAACTCGTCTTTTTGTGTTGTCATCACCATGCCGTCTAAAATGAGCATGTTGCCAAACTCCGCCGTTTCGACCATATCAAGCTTTTGAAACGGCGTCTGTTCTGTATGTAAAGTGCGGATGATGCGTGCGGTGATGCCAAAATGCTCCGTTTGCTTTTCGGTAAACCAAAGTTCCATCGGTAACATCCTTTCTCCGAGCGTTGCTTACTATACAAGTTTTCCTTAGCCAACGAAAAACTAAACATGAAAAAGTATAGAGCAATCTAGCAAAAATGCAAGAGGAACAAGTTTAAAATAAAAAATTTTTTTTCATACTGGTAAGAAAAAGCGGAAAACCTCGCTGGCGAAGCCTTGACAAAAGCAAGGCGGCGCATTCAGCCGGGCGTCCGCCCGCATGTCTAAAACAACGCCAAAACCGTTGAGGTGATGCGCAATGGAACCGATCCCGGGCAGCCGTTTTCGCGGCACGTGGAAATATGTGCGCGCCGCCGTCTTTATCGGCTTTTTTCTCGTCATCTTTGCCTTCGCCGCTCTCGGGAGCTTTGTGTTGTTCGCGAAAATCGAAGGCGCCCCGCCGGTCGCCGTGCCGCAGACGACGATTTTTTATGCCGCTGACGGCAGCAAAATCGGGGAAAGCGACCATGGTCAAAAACGCTATTGGGTTCGGCTCAAAGACATGTCCCCGCACATCATCGAAGCGACGATCGCCGTTGAAGACCGGAAGTTTTACGAACACCACGGATTTGACTTGAAACGGATCGCCGGCGCGGTGCTCGCCAATCTCGAGGCCATGGACAAAGTGCAAGGAGCGAGCACGATCACCCAGCAATATGCACGCAACTTGTTTTTAACACATGAGAAAACGTGGTCGCGAAAAATCCAGGAAGCGCTGTACACGATCCGCCTTGAAGCCAATTACAGCAAAGAAAAAATTTTAGAAGGCTATTTAAATACGATTTACTACGGCCATGGCGCCTACGGCATCGAGGCAGCAGCGCGCTATTATTTCGGCAAGCACGCGAGCGAGCTGACGCTCAGCGAGGCAGCCATGCTCGCCGGCATTCCGAAAGGGCCGTATTACTACTCGCCGTTTGTCAATGAACAGCGTGCGAAAGCGCGGCAAAAAATCGTGCTCACCTCCATGGTGGAAGCCGGCTACATCAGCCGCCAAGAAGCGGAGCGGGCGTACCGTGACAAGCTCGTTTACATCCGCCACCGCGAACGAGAGCAGCCTGTGGCCCCGTATTTCCAAGATGTTGTGAAACAGCAGTTGCGCACGAAACTCGGCCTGGATGAGCGGACGATCGAGCTTGGGGGGCTGCGCGTCTATACGACGCTGGATCCGCGTCTGCAACGGATTGCCGAAGAACAAGTTAAGCAAGTCATCAGTCCCCATTCTGCCATCCAGGCGGCATTGGTGGCCATGGATCCGCGCACAGGGGAAGTAAAGGCGCTCATCGGCGGACGCAACTACGAAGAAAGCCCGTTCAACCGCGCTGTGCAAGCGGAACGCCAGCCGGGGTCGACGTTTAAACCGTTTTTGTACTACGCGGCGATCGAGCAAGGATTCACCCCGTCGACGCAACTGCGCAGCGAACTGACCACCTTTACGTTTGACGGGGGCCGATCGTCGTACACCCCCCATAATTACAATGACTACTATGCCAACGGCCCGATCACGCTCGCCGAGGCGCTCGCCGTATCCGACAACGTCTTTGCGGTGAAAACGCTCCAGTTCATCGGCGCCGACAAACTCGTCGACACAGCGAAAGCGCTCGGCATCACAAGCAGATTGAAAGCAGTGCCGTCGTTGGCGCTCGGCACATCGCCGGTGAAAATGATCGACATGGTCGCCGCATACAGCACGCTCGCCAACTACGGCAAAAAAACGGACCCGGTGTTCATTAAAAAAGTCGTCGACGCGAACGGAAACGTGCTGTATGAACATAAGCCGGAGAGCCGGCAAGTGCTCGACCGCGACGTAGCGTTTGTGACGACCCATTTAATGACCGGAATGTTCGACCCAAAGCTTAACGGCTATACGACCGTCACCGGGCAATCGATCGCCGATGAAATGACGCGCCCGTACGCCGGCAAGTCCGGGACGACGAAAACGGACAGCTGGATGATCGGCTTCGCCCCGCAGTTGGTCGCCGGCGTCTGGACCGGCTACGACCGCGGCGAAACGATGAGCCGCTTTGACGAAAAGCAATACGCGAAACAAATATGGATCCGCTTTATGGAGAAAAGCCTCGCCGGCGAGCCGAAAAAATCGTTCAAGCCGACCAAAGGCGTCATCGGCGTCTACATCGACCCGCAAAACGGCAAGCTGGCGACCGATTCGTGCCCAGTGAAGCGGAAAACGTATTATATCGCTGGCACAGAACCGGTTGACTATTGCACCGATCATGTAAAAGAGGAGAAGAAGAAAAAAGAAGACGGAAAAAGCTGGTTCGAGAAATGGTTTCCATGGTTTTAAACAAGAAAATCCCCTGCGTTTGCCCGCAGGGGATTTTCTTGTCCTAGTTTTCCTGTGTTATACATGTAGATTTAGTTTATCCTTTTTTCCAGATAAGAACAAGCCCTTAGGCAAACATGTTCACAAAACCGTCACAATTCGCCTTCGAGTCCTTTTTTCAGTTCATCGCTCGAGCGGTTCCACATCCCGATGTCGTGGCCTTTCAAAAAGTCGGCGAGCACCCGCTTCGACTTAGCGTCCATATGATCGACGATGATATGCCGTTTCAGCGATTTATCGAGCCGGTTCACATGTTCCGGCAATAACTTATAACCGCGGCGCGCCTCACGGTCGATCGTCATTTCGCACGCCGTCACCCCGGCGTAATACGGACCGTCCTCGCGGCGCTCGATCGTCACCCAGACGATCCAATACGGCTTGCCGTTTGGCACGGCGGAGCGATCCGGCAAAAACTTGATGCCGCGCTCAACAGAGCTGCGGGCATGCATCGCCCCCATATCAACGAACGCTTCACCCGCTTCGACGTCAATGATGACCGGCGACACGTTTTCTAGGCTCAACGCCCCGGCGCCAAAGCCGCGGTGCCCGTCGGTCGGGTCGTCTTTGATGATATTAAAGCCGATGTTTTTTTTCTTTTTTTGCTCCATCCGCTTGTTCCTCCTTCCTACATAAACAAGCTGGCCACAAGTGACTGCAAGTTCTCAAGCACAAACGGCAGCGCCACTTGAAACACCGGCTCAATCGTATAGCGATCGAGCGGCGTCAGCACGAGAACAAGGAAAATGAGCGCCCCGTACGTTTCCCACTGCGTCATTTTCGCCCGCAGCCCATCCGGGGCCAAGTCTTCAATAATACGATACCCATCAAGCGGCGGAAACGGCAATAAATTAAACAAAAACAAGACAGCGTTCAAGCTGATAAAAATTTGGAAAAACAGATCAAACCCGGCCGCAAACCAATCTGGCAGCGCCCGCATGAGGCCGAAATCGATCATGGCGTACCAAATGACAAATCCAAGCGCGGCAAGCACGAGGTTGCTCAGCGGTCCGGCAACCGACACGAGAATGCCGGCAAGGCGCGGATTTTTGAAATAAAAGCGATTGACTGGCACCGGGCGCGCCCAGCCAAACCCTGCGAGAAAGATAAGCAGGGTGCCAAGCAAATCCAAATGGGCAAACGGTGATAACGTCAGCCGCCCTTGATTTTTCGCCGTCGGATCGCCGAACTTGTAAGCAACGTAGGCATGGGCGAACTCATGCACGGAAAATGCTAACGCCAGCGTCAAGAGCACGTACGGAATTTCACTTAACGAATACGGCAAAATTCGATCCACTTCATAAACTCCTTTTCCCTATATTCACTATCTTTAGTATACATGATTAGCAGAAAAAAGTGGACTGAACTTCCTCATCCCGTGGTATAATAAGCGCGACAGCACTCGACAATGAAATGGGGGGACAACCGTGCCGTACGTAACGATCAAAATGCTCGCCGGCCGCACGGATGAACAGAAGAAAGCGCTTGTTGAAAAAGTGACGGACGCCGTCGTCGAGACGACAGGGGCGAAACGGGAGAGCGTTGTCGTATTCATTGAAGAAATGACGAAAGACCATTATGCGATCGCCGGAAAACGGCTGAGCGACACAGAGTGACACAAGAGCGGGGGCGCATGAAGCGCTCCCGTTGCATTTTTAGGGAAAAACGAATATTATTTATAATGGTTTCTGACATTGTTCGTTTTTTAGGAGGTGGCCCATGATTCGTTTCGCAGAGAAACAGACTGACCGCAAAACGGAATTTCTCGCTGGCCTGACGACTTTTTTCACCATGGTGTACATCATCGTCGTCAATCCGGTCATCTTATCAGATGCCGGCGTCCCGTTTGAACAGGCGTTCACCGCCACCGTCATCGCGACCGTCGTCGGCACGCTATGGATGGCCATCTTTGCCAACTATCCGATCGCCATCGCGCCCGGCATGGGGCTGAACGCCTATTTCGCCTATTCCGTCGTCGGCTCGCACGGCGGCATTTCGTACGAAACCGCGTTTTCCGCCGTGTTTGTGGCAGGAATGTTGTTTTTTCTGCTGTCGCTCACCCCGCTCCGCAGCAAGCTGATCGAAGTGATCCCCGACAGCTTAAAACACGGCATCACCGCCGGCATCGGGCTGTTTATCGCCTTTATCGGCCTGCGGCTGACCGGAATCATCCAAGCCCATCCGCAAAATTTGGTCGCGCTCGGCTTCATCTCGTACCCGCTCTTAAAAATCGCCCGCGGCCGCTGGCGCGATGTGCCGTTGCTGCTGTACGTGCTGGCGGTGCTGTTCTTTTTGCAGCTGGCGTTTTTGCCGCATTAACCAAAAAGAAGAAGGAGGTGTCCCAAAAGGATCGGGACACCCTCTTTCGTCTCTATATATACGCACTAACCGCTTCTTTCGCACTATATTTTGTGTCTATCCTGAAGACAGACGGCTTTTTGGGTCAGCCCCTTTTCGTCTATGGCCAACTGATGATACGTTGAAGCAGCTTTTTCCGCCCGCCTACACGCGAGTTTTGTTGTGGCATCGGCTGCGCAGCGCCTCAATGTACGCGTACGCCTCATCGATTTCTTCTTCCGTATAGCGCTGCTTGCTTTTTAACACCGCAATTTTCTCTTTCACTTCGTCTTTCGGCAAATGTTCAAAATAAAGTACGGTGGACACAAGTTCCAAAAAACGGGCATTTTGTTCGTTCATCGCTTGCATGCATTCGGCAAGACCCGGCATGTCCCAGTCATAATGGCGCAAAAACTGTTCGCCCGCTTCGGTCAATGTATAGCGATATTGCATATAACCGCTCTTTTTCTCTTTCACTTCATGCAAAAAGCCGAGCGCGCACAGCTCTTCGATGCGGCATGTCAGCTCTTCCGAATACGGGCCGTAAAAGTGGAAATCAAATTTCTCGTAAAACGGAAAGTCGAGCTTTTTCGCGATGTAGATCATTTTTTGCAGCTTTTTGCGGCCGGCAATTTCCCCGGCGGCCGCCAACGCCTTCATTACTTTCGCATGCTCTGTGAGCACTCTCCGTCATCTCCTAACCCTTTAAAATTTCCATAATCTTTTTCTTCACTGTCCGCTTCGTCGACAAGTCTTCCAGGAAATCAGCTGGGAAATACAGCTTATGGTCGGTGCGCCGTTTCCCGGAAATGGCGTCAACGAGCACCGATTCGCGCGACAGCTCGCGAAGCTCCCCGTTTGGCATCAACAAATAAATCGGCAGGCGCTCTCCTTCCTCGCCCGGCCGGTAAAAGTCATACGGCAAATCGGACGACGAATCGACGACCAAGTAATAGTCTGGATCGATCCCGGCCTTTTTGAACAAGCCGGTCAGCTCGATCAGCTTTGCCATTTGCTCGTTCGTCGGATGGAACTCCGTATATTTGAACAGGCGGCGGCGGACAAACCGCTGGCACAGATCGCTTAAAATCGGATCCCGCTCGTATTGCCATTGCTGGAAGTAAAACAGGATGATTGCTTCATCGAGCGCCAAATAGTCGCCGAGCGTTACATGGCCGGCAAAAAACGATAAAAAATGGGTTGGCTTCGTCGCAAACGTATACCCGTCCTCGTACAGCTTTTTCGCCCGATGCAAAATTTTCGTCAAAATGACTTCCGCACTGCGCGTCACAGGATGGAAATACACTTGCCAATACATTTGGTAGCGGCTCATAATGTAATCCTCGACCGCATGCATGCCGCTCCGCTTAATGACGACTTGGTCTTCGCGCGGACGCATGACGCGCAAAATGCGCTCCATGTCAAAATAGCCGTAGCTGACGCCGGTGTAGTAGGCATCGCGCAACAAATAATCCATCCGGTCGGCGTCAATTTGGCTCGAAATGAGGCTCACAACAAGCTTGTTCGGGTACGTTTTGGCGATCACTTCAGCGACCCTTCGCGGAAAATCGTCATCCACTTGGCGAAGTGCGGCGTTCACTTCTGTATCGCCTAAAATGATGGCCTGTGTAAAATCTTCGTGGTCAAGGCGAAACACCTTCTCAAATGAGTGGGAAAACGGGCCGTGCCCTAAATCGTGCAAGAGCGCCGCGCATAGGCAAAGAAGGCGCTCGCTATGATCCCAATGATCGCGGCCGACAAACACGTCGTCAATGATGCGGCGGATGATTTCGTAAACGCCGAGCGAATGGTTAAACCGGCTGTGCTCGGCGCCGTGAAACGTCAAATATGTCGTGCCGAGCTGCTTGATGCGGCGCAGGCGCTGAAATTCTTTTGTGCCGATCAAATCCCAAATCACTTTGTCGCGAACATGTATGTATCGGTGCACCGGATCTTTAAACACTTTTTCTTCGTCAAGCTGCCCGCCGGAATACATCGCATCCTCCTCTTCCGTCTCCAACATACATCTATTATACGCCGTTTCTTTTGGCAAAGAAATAGTTGACTTTTTTCTCCGTCTTTCTCCATTATTGACGGAAAAAACAAAAAATCACCTTCTTTCGGCAAAGAAGGTGATCGGTTATCGCTTTTTCAACCTTTCAGCAATTTTATCAATCAGTTCGTCTTCCGTCAGCGCCGCCACCGGACGGTTGTTGACGAAAGCAAACGTCTTTTTCCGCCCTGGGCCGCAATACGACTGGCAGCCGATTTTGATGACCGCATCCGGATCCAGCTTTTTGAGGCGCGGAATCAATGTTTTTAAATTCGGCGCCTTGCAGTCGTCGCAAACGCGAAACTCATTCGCCATCACTCGTCATCCCTTTCCGCAGCGTTTGCTTTGTGTATTCTACCGCTTTCGTGAGAAAATTGCAAGTTGGCATGCTTTCACCCTTGTAATTTGCCAATCCCATAAACTTGCAACGTATAATTTTTTTCCTTTTGGTCCACCCTTTTACTAGCATGGGAAAAAGGAGTGGAGAACAGTGAAACAACGGCAAGACGCTTGGACGGAAGAAGACGATTTATTGTTGGCAGAGACCGTATTGCGCCATGTGCGTGAAGGGAGCACCCAACTCAACGCCTTTGAAGAAGTCGGCGACAGGCTGAACCGGACATCGGCCGCCTGCGGCTTTCGCTGGAACGCGGTCGTCCGCCATCGCTACGAAGAAGCATTGCAGCTGGCAAAAAAACAGCGAAAAGAACGGCTGCGGCTGCTGGCCAAACAAGGCGGCGCGAAAAAGCGGCGTCTGTACGAGCCGCCGATGCCATCACTCGAAGAGCTGGGAGAGGTGATGCAGCTGCCTGCCGTCATCCCGTCCTCCCCGCCGCAACAAGTGACGCTTGATCAAGTGATCGCTTTTTTGAAAACGTTCCAATCCCATGAACGGAAACGGGAGACGCTGATCAAAGAAAACGAGCGGCTGCGCCGCGAAATTGAAGAATTAAAGCAAAAAAATAAAGAACTTGAAGAAAAGGTTGCGAAATTAGAAGAAAATTCGTCGACCGTCCAAGAAGATTTTGAGACGCTCGTGAAAATCATCAACCGAGCGCGCAAAATGGTGTTAAAAGAGGAAGAAGAGCGGGGACTGACCTTCCGTATGGACCCGAACGGCAACTTGGAAAAAATCGCGGAGTAAATAAAATAAGGATGCCCTGTCCATGGCTGCGCCTTGATCGCACTCTCTCCGGTGCGGCCGAGACACGGAGCATCCTTTTTGCCTGCCGGCGGCGTCAGGCGATGAACGCAGGCTCTTGCTGCTGGGCGGACCGCCCCCTTATTCTCCTGCTAGGAGCTCGCCCTTGAGCGCCGTTTCATTCCGCTCGACGATGCGCGCCCAATACTGCTCATACCAATTCCATTCGCCGTTCTCGAGGGCAGACGAATATAGCTCGCCGCCAAACGACTGCAGCGTGCGCCAAAGGGCGACAAGCAGCTCATCGATCGACAACTCGCAGCCGAGAAGCTCAGACAGCGACGCCATGACAGCTGGGACAACATCGGGGTAGGCGAATTTCGTTTTCTCTCCTTGGCGGCCGAGCTCATAAAAGCGGCGAATCAGCTCAGCCCGCGCGGCTCCGCTCCCGTTGACGCAAAGGTAGATTTGCACGGCAACGCCGCCGCGCACGCGCCGTTGCGAAATGCCGGCAAACTTTTTGCCGCCAATGCTCAAGTCATAGCTCCCCGGGCAATACGAACCGACGATTTCCCCCGCCTCAACGCGGGCGCCGTATGAGGCAAGCATGGCGGCCATGAGCGCATACATCGCCTCATACCCTTGCTCGATGGCAATCGTGTTTTTCGTTTCCGGAAAAATGAGCGAAATATTCAACACCCCGCTGTCAAGGACAACGGCCAACCCGCCGGAATTACGGACGACGACGCGATACCCTTCCTGGCGCAAAAACGAAATGGCCTCATCGATGTACGGAAGCTTCGTATCAGCGGCGCCTAAGACGACGGTATTCTCATGCACCCACGTGCGGACGACCGCATCCGACTGTCCCGCACCAACCGCGGTGCATAATGCATCATCGATGGCAAACGATTGTTTCGCATCAAACAGCGGACCGAAATGCGACTGGTCGATGACCCGCCATTTCGGCTGCCGCAGCAATTCATGGCTCATCGCAGCAAACCCCTTACGTTGAACGTTCCGCTCTCATTATACCACATCAAACTGGAACGATTACGGCCAGTGAACTACCCACCACCTACGCTTCGCTTAGAGGTGGGGGCTTCAAGCGACTTGTGTGTGTTCGCTGAACGGTAAGCCACACACAAGAACCCTTTACGCTTCCCTTCGTTCCGAAGGTGTCCGTTCTAGCCATATTCTATCCTATTCGTTGGCTAACGCCAACCGACATTCATCTCCCACCTACTCACTGGGTTACACCCTTCGCGTTCCTTGAGATGGAAGACTTCTTTCGGAAATCCGTTAAAAAAGAAAGCGGCTAAACAGCAGCCAGCCGCCTTCTTTGACACGAATCCATGCATGAAACAAGGTGTCGCCCATTCTTTGGCAAAACGAACCGGTTCCGACTCCTCTTGCTCAGTTCGCCGCCTCTTTACTCCCCAAGCGACTGCGCCGCGGTGATGAGCGCGAGCTTGTAGGCGTCTTCGGCGCTGCAGCCGCGCGATAGGTCGTTCACCGGCTTGTTCAGCCCTTGCAAAATCGGGCCAACCGCTTCAAAGCCACCAAGGCGCTGGGCGATTTTGTAGCCGATGTTGCCCGCCTCAAGGCTCGGGAAAATAAAGACATTTGCGTCCCCTTGAATGACCGAGTCCGGCGCTTTCTTTTTCGCCACCTCTGGCACAAACGCGGCGTCAAATTGAAACTCACCGTCAAGGATCAGATCCGGCGCCATTTCTTTCGCCAACCGCACCGCCTCAACGACTTTTTCCGTCTCCGGCGACGAGGCCGACCCTTTCGTGGAAAAGCTTAACAGCGCTACGCGCGGCTTAAGGCCGAACATTTTGGCCGTCCGGGCGCTCTCGACCGCGATTTCAGCCAAATCTTGACTGTTAGGAGCAATGTTGATGGCGCAATCGGCAAACACATATTTTTCGTCGCCGCGCACCATGATGAACACGCCGGACGTTTTGCCAACGCCTGGCTTCGTTTTAATGATTTGCAAGGCTGGTCGGACCGTATCCGCCGTCGAATGTGCCGCCCCGCTGACGAGGCCGTCGGCCGCTCCCGTATAAACGAGCATCGTACCGAAATAGTTTTCATCGAAAAGCAACTCGCGCGCCGTTTCTTCTGTCACTTTCCCTTTGCGCCGCTCCACAAACGCCGAAACTAGCTCATCAAACCCGCCGTAGCGGCGCGGGTTGACAATCTCCACCCCTTCAAGCGGCAAGCCAAGCGCCGCTGCTTTCACCCTTATCGCTTGCTCATCGCCAAGGACGATCGGCTGAAGCACTTGCTCCGTCGCCAAACGGCTCGCCGCCGTTAAGATGCGGTCATCGGTTCCCTCGGGAAACACGATTTTTCGACCCGTACCGGTTACTTTCGCTTTTAATGCCGTAAATAAATCGGTTGTCACGATTCATGCCTCCTTCACGGTTGGCCCGCCTGTCTCCAAGCATCAGCCTTTCTCTACATTAAGCATACCGCTTCTCGCCAGAAACGCAACGCAGGTAAGCCTTTACAACAAATAATTCACCTTTTGCCACAATTCAGTCTACTTCCACTTTGATGCGCTGATAGCCGCTTTTTTGGCCAAACTATGATATAGTGGTACTGTACAATTGATTGAATAAAGGAGTGACGATGATGAGCGAAGCGGCCCAAACGTTGGACGGTTGGTATTGTTTGCACGATTTCCGCACGATCGACTGGAGCGCGTGGAAAACACTTCCAAACGAAGAGCGCGAGGCAGCGATCAGTGAGTTTTTAGCGCTTGTCGACCAATGGGAGACGACGGAAAGCGAGAAGCAAGGAAGCCATGCCGTCTACAC
Organism: Geobacillus sp. FJAT-46040; assembly: GCF_002335725.1. Lineage (NCBI taxonomy): Bacteria > Bacillati > Bacillota > Bacilli > Caryophanales > Anoxybacillaceae > Geobacillus > Geobacillus sp. FJAT-46040. Next base: position 3,014,284 of record NZ_NISS01000001.1, on the reverse strand, counting down.
GATCGTCGGGCAAAAAGCCGATATTTTGTTCATGATTTTGCGGCCGACGCTGGATGAGCTGCATGAAATCGAAACAGCGCTTAACAAAACGAAACTCGCCGACTATTTATTACCTGCGTATTCGTACGTTTCGGTCGTGGAGTTGAGCAACTACTTGGCGTCCGGCAGCGAAGATCCGTACCAAATTCCAGAGGTGCGCCGCCGTTTGTATCCAATTTTGCCGAAAACGAACTACATTTGCTTCTATCCGATGGACAAGCGGCGCCAAGGCAACGACAACTGGTACATGTTGTCGATGGAACAGCGGCGCGAACTCATGCGCGCCCACGGCATGACCGGCCGAAAATACGCCGGCAAAGTGACGCAAATCATCACCGGCTCCGTCGGCTTGGATGATTTTGAATGGGGCGTCACCTTGTTTTCAGATGATGCACTCCAGTTCAAAAAGCTCGTCTATGAAATGCGCTTTGATGAAGTGAGCGCCCGCTTTGGCGAGTTTGGTTCATTTTTCGTCGGCACTCGCTTGTCGGTGGAAAAAGTTCCTTCGTTCTTCCATGTATAAAAAAGAGGGGCCCAAACGCGGCAGGGCCCTTCGCTTATTTTCCTGTTCTTCAAGCAACCGGCGAGCTCCTCCCCCTGAAAGGTCAGCCAAACGAGCGATTTCTTCCGCCGTCATCCCTTTGCACATCATGTTACGGGTCTTTCTTGCGCAACGGGTTTCCCTTTTTGGTCAACCTCCCCTGTTTCTGTCATATCCAGCCCAACTGCCCCATACATATAAATCAGAAATTCCTCCGAGAAATCGCCTATCTGTCTGTCACCATTTTCCTGTTCCATCAATAGCCTATTACTGTCGAAATTCACAACGACTGAGGTGACGATATGGGTCAGATCGCTCCCTCCATTGTAGCCCACACAGAAGAGGAAGTGAAGTTGTTGGCTCGGCTCATGCGAGCCGAAGCGGAAGGAGACGGGCGGCTTGGGATGCTCATGGTCGGCAACGTCGGCGTCAACCGCGTCATCGCCGACTGCCTTGACTTCCGCGGCATCCGCACTATCCGGCAAATGGTGTTTCAAAGCCCGGGCGGCTTTGAGGCGGTGCAAAAAGGGTACTTTTACCAACGGGCGCGCAAAGTGGATATAGGCCTAGCCCGCCAAGTGCTCCGCGGTTGGCGCTACCACCCAGCGACAAACGCCCTTTGGTTTTTTAAACCACCTGAAGGTCAACCGTGCCCACCGCAATGGTTTGGCCAGTGGAACGTCGGACGCTACAAATCGCATTGCTTTTTTGCACCGACTCCATCCGACTGCCCACGTGTCTATTCTTAATATTGAGGAGGGTTCTTTATGCCGAACAATCCAGAAAATCAATTTTATCCACTTGATGAGGAGCAACAATCATTTTATTATTCGCCGTTCGGTCAAGAACGGCAACAACCGTATGCATCCTATCCATACGGCTATCCGTATCCGCAGCCGTACTATCCGGCGGCGTACCCGTATTATTACTATCCGCAAGCGGCTGCCGCTCCGACGTTCGGTTTGCAGGCGCCGACGTTTACGGCCCCGACACCGATGCCGACCACCACCGGCCCATCGATTCCAGGGATGCTGCCGATTGAAGAATCGTACATTGAAAACATTTTACGGTTAAACAAAGGAAAAGTTGCCACTATCTATGCGACGTTTGAAAACAACCGTGAGTGGAATGCCAAGGTGTTTCGCGGCGTCATTGAAGCGGCTGGACGTGACCATGTCATTTTAAGCGACCCACAAACAGGCACACGCTATTTGATCCTGATGATTTACCTCAATTACGTCACATTTGAAGGAGAAATCGCCTACGAATATCCGTTTGCCGGTGCTACAGCCGCAACACCGCTTGCTACGTATTCTCCACGCTAAACGGAAAAACTGTCTTTTGACAAGAAGGTTGCCGATGGCAACCTTCTTTTTTTGGTTGACGTGATGGCCATCACAAGCTGCTACTACACGGCCTTATATAATGGTGGTAAATGACACAAAAGAGGTGTCTACTGATGGTTTGGACGGCGCGTGATTTCCTGTTCGGGGTACACCTTGCCCGCGCTTCGCTTACAGCCATTTCAACGCCGCATATCCGATCATCACCCAGGCGACCAAAAAAGCGACGCCGCCAAACGGAGTGATCGCGCCAAGCGGCTTAATCTGCGTTACACTTAATACGTACAAGCTCCCGGAAAACAACACGATGCCGGCGAACATCACCCAGCCCGCCGCACCGATCAGCCCGACATTTGGCGCCTTGCCAGCGAGCAATCCGACAACAAGCAGCCCTAATGCGTGGAACATCTGGTATTGGACCGCCGTTTTCCAAATCTCCAAATAACGATCCGGAATCTTCCCTTCAAGCCCGTGCGCGCCAAACGCTCCCAATGCGACGGCTAAAAACGCATTGAGCGCGCCGAGAAGGACGAATGTTTTCATAGCTGTTCCGCCTTTCTAATGAAAGATTGTTTTCCCTCATTCATTAATAATAATGGGAATGTTCCCCGACAACAAATTACTAATGAATGTCAGCCACTTCACTCGACAGAACCGGTCAATCGGGAGCGCCACCGGCAAGACCCGCATCCAAGCCGGTGAACCGCTTCTTGTTTTTTGGCGCAAACAAAGGCAAGCGATTCAACGGAGTTCTGTTGATCAACATTCCCCGTGGAGAAGACCGTTTTCCACGGTGTTTCGTTGCCCCCTCAAAAATCCAACAACGACTCCCCGTTCGCCTCATCGTCAATGTCGGGAGAACGTCCTCCGACGGAAACACCTCCAAGCGAAAGCCCGCCAGCAACCGAAATCGGCCCGCCGACGGCAAGCGACTCTGTCGAGACAGACGGAACGGACGGCTGCGGCTGGCCTGTCGTTTCCAGCATCAAATCGCATAAAACGCGAATGGCAGCGACATGTTCACGCATCCGCTGCGGGTCATGGGCCGCCTTTGCCTTGCGCAATTCGTCTTCCATTTTGGCGACAACCGCCGCCAAAGAGATCGTCATGATATCTTCCCCCTTTCTTCATTCAGCGCGGGCGCCGATGTTCTCGATTTGCCAATCGATCGGTTCGCGTCCGTGCTTGGTTAAAAACGCGTTCGTCCGCGAAAACGGGCGATGGCCGAAAAAGCCGCGCGCGGCGGAAAACGGGCTCGGGTGCGGCGCTTCAATAATCAGATGGCGCGGATTCGTAATCCGTTCTTTTTTCTCCTGAGCGTTCCGGCCCCAAAGCAAAAAGACGACCGGATCGTCTTTTTCATTGACGAGCTCAATGACGCGGTCGGTGAATTGTTCCCACCCTTTGCCGCGATGGGAGTTCGCCTGGCCGCGGCGGACCGTCAACACCGTGTTTAACAATAACACCCCTTGCTCGGCCCATTTGACGAGATAGCCGTTATCTGGTATATAGCAGCCAAGGTCGTCATGCAGCTCTTTAAAAATGTTCGCTAAGGACGGCGGCACCGGCACGCCCGGCTTGACGGAAAAACTAAGCCCGTGCGCCTGTCCCGGGCCGTGGTACGGATCTTGCCCGAGCAGCACGACTTTGACGTTTGCATACGGTGTATAATGAAGGGCGTTGAAAATATCGTGCATATCGGGATAGATCGTCCGCGTCCGGTACTCCTCTTTTAAAAACTCGCGCAGCTTTAAGTAGTACGGCTTTTGAAACTCCTCTTCAAGCAGCGGAGCCCAGTCGTTTTTGAGAATCGGCATTGCGAGCAACTCCTTTGCCATCGGCTTTTTCCCTTTTATCATTGTAGCCCAAAAGACACCAGCGTCAAAGCGAAGTGAATGTTCAGATTGAGGCAACCATAGCGAAACCTGTTTCCCCAACAGGAAATGCGCCAATCCCCTGCCGCAGCCAAACCGGAACACGCCGGTCGCGGCAGGCGGAATAGAGGACAAAAATCTCCTTTTTTATTCTCTTCGCCCATTGTTTCCATCTTTCCATCATCATGTCCCCTTTTCATTCGACATTCCCTGTTTCAACAAGTATAAAATATGGGTATAGAAAGCGTAAACGCCAAAGGCCGGACAAGCTAAGCCGTCGGCGCCAACGCAACACCGGGATATCCATCAAACGCACAGTGGGGTGAAAGAAATGGATCAGAAACGATTCCGTCTTGTTCATGACGAACAGCCGGATCGGCACGTTGTATACATAAAAGGCGAACTGGACCTGGCGGCAGCCGAGCAATTTCAACGCACCGTCGAACCGCTCGCCGGCGATGCGTCCAAACCGCTCGTTCTTCGTCTCGAAGATTTAACGTATATTGACAGCACCGGGATCGGCATGTTTGTAGCGCTGTTAAAAACGCGGCATCAACTCGGGGCGCCGTTTGCCATTGAAAACGTGCCGCCGAAAGTGCGGCGTCTGTTCGATTTAACTGGAGTATCCTACTTTTTTTCCGAAATGAACGATGCGTCAGAAAGGATCGGAGGCCAATCATGAAAGAGCACGAAACGATCGTACAGCTGTCGATTCCAGCCGATGCACAGTTTCTTGACATCGTGCGTTTGACGTTATACGGGCTGGCTGCCAAAATGGGATTTTCCTATGAAGAAATCGAAGATATGAAAGTCGCCGTCTCCGAAGCGTGCAACAACGTCGTGCTTCACGCCTACAACGGAAGAAGCGGCGATATTCACCTCCGTTTTGAGATGAGCGCCGATGCGCTTTCCATCGTCATTAAAGATGAGGGAAAAGGGTTTGACTACAAACGGGCGACCAAACAGGCGGCGTCGCTGTCCGGCAAGCCACTCCAAGATGTGAAAGTCGGCGGCCTCGGCCTCTTTTTAATGGAAGCGCTCATGGATGACGTCCGCGTTACGACCAAAGGCGGAACGGAAGTCCGCCTGACGAAATTCCGCCTTCACGGCGAAGGAGAGCATGCCCATGACTGTATATCCCCCTCCTCTGTCCAAGAGCAAGCTTGACGCCCTTATTTCCGCCTATCAACAAACGAAGACGGAAGAAGCGGCGACAGCGTTGCTCGTGCGTTTTGAGCCGCTCATTGCGGCCGCAGCGAAAAAAATGGCGCGCAGCCGCCCTGATTTTTACGAAGACTTGTTTCAAGTCGGCCGGCTGTCGTTTTTGCGCCTTCTTGACCATTACGACCCGAACCAAGGAACAAACTTTGAATCGTATGCGATGAAAAGCTTGATCGGCTATATGAAAAACTATTTGCGCGACAAAGCGTGGTATATCCAAGTGCCGCGCCGGGTGAAAGAGAAAGGAAGCAAAGTGCAGCAAGCCATCGACGAACTGACCGTCAAGCTCGAGCGGTCGCCGAACATAGATGAAATTGCCGCCCATTTAGGCTTATCGGTGGAAGAGACGATCGAGATTTTAGCCGGCCGCGACCATTACCAGGCGATTTCGCTCGACGCCCCGGTGCAAGACGGGGAAAAGGATGCGACGACGATCGGTGAATTCGTCGCGGATGAAGCGAACGAAATTGAGTCGCTGATCGAGCGAATGGATTTAGAGCAGGCGATCGGCAAACTGAGCGAGCAAGAACAAATCGTCATCGACGCCGTCTTCCGCCGCGGCGAGACGCAACGGTCGCTCGCTGAACGGCTTGGCGTCTCGCAAATGACGATCAGCCGCATTCAAAAGCGGGCGATCGAAAAGCTGAAACGGCAGCTGGCCGCTGCCTACCCGTCGTAACAGCCAAAAACGCCGCCGCCGGCCGGCTAGGGCGGCATCAGCGGCGGCGGAGCAACAACAACGTCTGGTCGTCTTTTTGTTCGTATTGGTGGTACGCCTTGATATGCTCGTACAAATCGCGGACGATTTGCGCTGCCGGCTGGTCCAAATTGACGCGGGCAACCATCGAGGCGAGGACGGAAAAATCATCGTCCGCCTCTTCGCCGCGTTTTTCGGTCACCCCATCGGTGTACAGCAGCACAAAATCACCCGGCTCGAGCACTACCGACTTCGTCTCAAACGAAAATTGCGGAAACAACCCGAGCGCGCACCCTTTCGCGTGAAGCGGCACGCATTGTTTCGTTTTCGCCCGGTACCAAAGCGCCGGTTCGTGCCCAGCGCACGCGTACGAGAACGTATGCGTCTTTTCGTTGTAATTGCCGACAAACATCGTGACAAACATCGACGGCTCGGTGTAGTCGTAGGCGAATCGGTTCAGCAGGTCAAGATACACGTGCGGCTGCGTTCCGTAATGAACGGTCCGGTCCAGAATAAATTTCATCAGCGTCATGAGCATTGCCGCTGGAATCCCTTTTCCCGATACATCGGCAATGCAAGCTGAGACCGATGTTTGATGGACGGCAAAGTGGTAGAAATCGCCGCTCAACACTCGGGCAGGGACGCTGAGGACGCTGATGTCGACGTACGAAGGCAAATCCGCCTTCGACGATGTCTGCAAAAGCGCCCGTTGCATATTCGCGGCAAGCGACAGTTCAAAGTCGAGCTGTTCCCTCTCGCGCTCGAGCCGCTCTTTCTCTTTTTTCTCCGTCATGTCGCGCAAAACGGCGACAAGCCCTGTCAGCGCACCGTTTTCCATCACCGGCGCCAGCGTGTAGCCGACCGGCAGGCACACGCCGTCATGGCGGCGAAACGGCTCCTCCTCGACGCGAATCACCTCGCCGCTTTTCAGCTGTTTGACAACACGGCGCAGCCGCTTCCAGTCCCACTTGTCGCCGTCTGGCCCGGCGAGCGAGACAAAGGAAAACAGCGGCTTCCCTTTCGCTTCCTCCGGATCAAGGCCAAGCAAACGGCCCGCTTCCGGGTTCATCCATACGATCCGGCCGTCGCGGTTTAACATCATCAATCCCTCGCCAAGGGCGTTCGCCATCATTTCCAGCTGCTGTTCGTGTTGCTTCAGCTCCACATATGGCTTTTCGATCGTTTCCACATACATCGCGCGCACGACATACAAAAATCCGGCCACTTCGTACAGCTGCCCCCATAGCGCATGGCCGCCGCCAAGCATAAGCAGCCATTGGCCGAGGGCAAATAATAGAAGCGCCATAGACCAGTATAGGGAAGCGGGAGCCCTCCCTTGCCGAAAACGCCGCCATGCGAACACGGCCGCCGCTGCATCAAGCAAACCGACCGCTCCTTCCCCTGCGCGCCACCAAAACGGCCAGCGGCTCGTCCCATGCGCTGGCCAAAACGGGGACGTGATGTGGATGAACAAACTAACAGCCGCCGTATACAAAAACGCGGCCAAAAACGCCTGCCAGCGTTGCCCGCTTTGCCGTTCCATCACCTCATCGCGGCGCGAAAACAGAAAAAGAAGCCCCCAGGCAAGCGTCAATCGGGCCGAGAGCGAAAAAGGGGACGCTTCCACACCATCAGATGCAAAAGACAAGACAACATGCAGCGAAAACAACAAGCCTGAGGAGAAAAACAGCGCCCCCATCATCAGCCGCTCCATTGACAACGTATGCGGAAACACAGACCATCCTTGCACGGCGACAAGCCAGCAAACGACCATCACGTCGAGCCCTAAGGCAAGATGAATAGAATGATAGAATCCAGGCGAAACAGGCAGCCTGCCGGCCGCAAACAGAAGCAAGCCAAACATTCCGGCCGCCAGCACGGCCATCGCGCTGTGCAGACGCACCAGGCGATATCGTTCGTATTCCTTCACCAACGAGGAACCTCCACTCTTCATTCTATATGGCTTATTATACCATACGGCTCCCCGCCAGCGTATATGCACGTCACGGCCGTTTGGTTTGTCCAATAAAAAAGGAGCCTCTCCGGATGAAGAGGCTCCCAGGCCAAGTTTGCGGCCATTTTCCGCGCAATACCCGTTCTCCCGTTAAAACGTGTGCGCCAAGTCTTTCGCCCGGGCGATGGCGTTCGCTTTGATTTCTTCCGCCTTTTCCGGCACCGCCGCATGCCCTTCGACAAATACCATTCTATTGGTGATGGGAGATATCCTGCAACGACAAAATAATGGGAATGTATAGCGCAAAAAAATATTGCAGCGTGGCCGAACTTTAAGGACAAGATGTGATACAATCATGAGCGTGGCGGTGTGAACTACCCCCACTTAATTTTCTAGCGAAAATTTGAAGTGGGGGCTTCCAAAGAAGTTTGACTGCTTCAAGCAATCCTTATTCTTTGAGGCGTGTCCACTTCGCCGCTAGAGCATAAGACACTCAGGTCTACAGCTTTACTTTTCTTTAAGATGTTTAATGCGCCATTGACATCCTGTTTACGAGTGGTGCCTTTGATTTTTTGCTTATCTTTTATGCTTTGAAGTCTGGCATTTTCTTTGTTAAACCATTGATTTATACTTTTTAATCTCCGCCCATCAATGATAAATGATCTGCCGTCTGATGTGACACAAGTGGCAAGATTGTTTAATCCTAAATCAATTGCCAGTGCTTTTTGGTCGTTTAATTCTCTTTGATCTTCAGGCATTTCATATTTGTACTGAATCTCAAAGATCGGCAATATAAACGAGGATGACTTAAATAAGATTATGAACCGTGTAAAATGGGTATTTGACCTGTAACGTATTTACAATGTATTGACGACGTATTTATGACGTATTGACATTTCCCTAGGTTTTTTCTATACTTAGAGTACAAAATAAGTTGTCTGTCTCGTCACAGACCATTTCACACGTGAAAAAACGTGGATTCGTTTGTTTTGACAACGGAGAGGAGCCTAAATGGTTCCTCTCTTTGCATATTATCGCCAAGAGAATCATAACCTAATGATAAGTTGCCTGCCGCGTCGCAGGCCATTTCACCCCGTCAGCGGGGAATTCATGGTTTTTGCCCCAGTACTTCGGTGCTGGGGTTTTATGTATTTATCGAGGAAAATTTCTCACGAAGAAATAGGGACTTTATTGATCAGGCTATACCATACGGCTCCCCGCCAGCGTATATGAACGTCACGGCCGTTTGGTTTGTCCAATAAAAAAGGAGCCTCTCCGGATGAAGAGGCTCCCAGGCCAAGTTTGCAACCATTTCCCGCGCAATACTCGGCCTCCCGTTAAAACGTGTGCGCCAAGTCTTTCGCCCGAGCGATGGCGTTCGCTTTAATTTCTTCCGCCTTTTCCGGCACCGCCGCATGCCCTTCGACAAACAACCCTTCAAATGACGGAACACCGAAAAATTGCATGATGACGCTTAAATACCGATGGCCCATTTCCATTTCCGCCGCCGGGCCTTCGGAGTAGAAACCGCCGCGCGCTTGAATGTGGAGCGCTTTTTTATCAGTAAGCAATCCGACCGGCCCTTGTTCCGTATATTTAAACGTCTTGCCGGCGACCGCCACGGCGTCAATATACGCCTTTAACACCGGCGGGAACGAAAAGTTCCACATCGGCGTGACGAATACATATTTGTCGGCGGAAATAAACTGCTCGCACAGCTCGTTCATCCGCCCGACTTTCGCTTTTTCTTCGTCAGACAGCTCTTCAAACGATTTCCCGGAGCGAAGTTTGCCCCAGCCGCTGAACACGTCGACGTCGATTTCCGGAATGTATTCCTTGTATAAATCAAGATGAATGACTTCATGATCCGGATGCACTTGTTTGTATGTGTCGATAAACGCTTTTCCGACCGCCATGCTGTAAGACTGCGTGTCGTCGTGCGGATGGGCGGTGATGTACAATACTTTTGTCATGATGCATACTCCCTTTCGTGATGATCTCGGCACTTTAGTGTTTGCACTTTGTTCAAGCGGCATTCAATTATTTTGAATTCAAATATCTCCAATCAGAGATAATTATATAAAGATCCGACACATTTGGCAAACGATTTGACCGCAAAAAAAAAAATTGCCTTTCTCCAAGGCAATGTTACTCGCTTTGTTCCACGACAAACGGGTTGCCGCTGATTTGTTTTCGTATCTCATCGGTGAGCGTAAACGGTTCGCTTTTGACACCGCTTTCATTTTCGCTAGGCAGATGACCGCTGCCATCGTAGTAGATTGGTTTTCCTTCCATGATGGCTAACCTCCTTGATTCGTGCAGGATACAGGAACTAGTCTGTGCTTCTATTTTACCATTCATGGCTGAGGACCGCATCTCTCACGATCGACTCCAACGAACGGGCGGCTTTGCGGTAGGAAGAGCACCCCACAACCAACTTGACTGCCGTTTCCCCCTAGGCAAGGACCGATCGGTTAGACTCCATTAAAGCCCTGTTCAGCATTGAGCAAGAAAATATAGGCGCCCACTTGTCGATCGCAGTCTTAGTTCCGTTGAATGGATTAATTTTATTTTGCGGTAATCGGATTGGAAAATATCTTGTTGCGGAAGACGTATTTTGGAAATATTTTGGTGATGGGGTCACGAATGTCGTTAATCGGGTTGCCATAAGGGATAATATGTTCAAATAAAATTTCTAAAACCCTCTGCTTTCGATATAGGTTTTGACAAACTCGCCGTAAGCTTTCTTATCTATTATCGGATTCACATAATCTAACTTTCGATCTTTATAAGTATAGTTATCTCGAATCCAATGAAAGTCTTTATCGTTATTACTAACTAATATGGCATTATGTAGAAGAGCTGCAGCTGCAACAAGAGCATCTGGTGCTTTAATACTCTTTTTGCGTGTACTGTCCGCTCTCGCTTTTCTTCTTATGTCAGCTGCTAGCTCCATATCTTCTCTAGTGACTTCATAGATTTGATCAGCCATTTGAATATATCCTTTTCTATTTTCTCTTATATCAGGATCTGTTTCGATTTCGAAATGAGACATGATCTCCATCTCAATGAAGGTAGTCATAATAATCTCTACCTCATCTTCAATCAGCTGTTCAATGAACTCTACTGCATCAGGGTAACCCATTTCATGTGCTGCGTATATATTTGTATCGATTAGTACTTTGGTTGACAATGCTTAATCCTCCCACTCTTCTCTATTTGCAATTCTTAATGATTCCAACACGCCTTCTTTGCTAAATAACTTCGTACTGCCAGCCAGACGTTTGTGTAACGCTTTCTTTTCTTCCTTGGTTAGCTTCTTTTTTTTAGATCGCACTTGAATGACCTCCTTCATTTGCTCTTCTGTTAGAACAGATGGTCCAATTCGGTAATGATGACGGTTTTGACGCACTATTCTCTTTAAAATTGGGCGTTTTGCCGTTCCAGTTGTTATATGATATGCGCCACGGCTCCTTTTTTTGTTAGTGCTCATTTGCATCCCCACCTTGGTTGAGGTTTTATACATAATTATATCATGTTTCAAGAAGTCAGGTTATTAATTTTACTGTAGATGAGCAGGCTCTTCACCACAAGTTGTAAATGAACCTTCATCATTTACACTCCCGTTTCCGTTTTTCGCTGAGACACAGATGGAATAGCAGGATTTTGTACGAGATCATCGCCTCTCTAGGATCCGCATGTGAAATCTTTGCGAGCAAAGCATTTTGGCTCTTTTAGATGACCTCAAACCGTCAAACTCAGAGGGGTGAAGGATCAAAAAAAGAGGCTGTCTGCGAAAGCTCGGTTTCACGATCTTTTGAGACAGCCTCCGTTCCCGTCATCAAAAAGCGATTTTTTCCTCTAAAAAGGCTTTGAGCTCTCCAATCGGCAGCCGCACTTGCTCCATCGTGTCGCGGTCGCGCACGGTCACTTGGCCGTCTTGTTCAGACTCAAAGTCGTACGTGATGCAAAACGGCGTGCCGATTTCATCTTGGCGGCGGTACCGCTTGCCGATCGAGCCGGTTTCGTCATAGTCGACCATGAAATGTTTCGCCAGCTCTTCATAAATGCGGTGCGCCCCGTCCGCGAGCTTTTTCGACAGCGGCAAGACAGCCGCTTTGTACGGCGCAAGCGCCGGATGCAAGTGCATCACCGTTCTCGTCGTGCCGTCTTCCAGCTCTTCTTCGTCATAGGCGTCGATCATAAACGCCAGCGTGACGCGGTCAGCGCCAAGCGACGGCTCAATGCAGTACGGGATGTAGCGCTCGTTCGTTTCTTGGTCGAGATAATGGAAATCCTCGCCCGAGTATTCCATATGCCGCTTCAAATCGTAATCCGTGCGCGACGCGATGCCCCACAGCTCGCCCCAGCCGAACGGGAAATGGTACTCGATGTCCGTCGTGGCGTTGCTGTAGTGGGACAATTCTTCCTTCGCATGGTCGCGCAGGCGGATGTTGTCCTCCTTCATGCCGAGCGACAGCAGCCAGTCCTTGCAAAACTGTTTCCAATAGTCAAACCATTGCAGCTCCTCACCGGGCTTGCAGAAAAACTCGAGCTCCATCTGTTCAAATTCGCGCGTGCGGAACGTAAAGTTGCCCGGCGTAATTTCATTGCGAAAACTTTTGCCGATTTGCGCGATGCCAAACGGCAATTTTTTGCGCATCGTGCGCTGGACGTTTTTGAAGTTGACGAAAATGCCTTGCGCTGTCTCTGGGCGCAAATAAATTTCGTTGGCGCTCGACTCGGTGACGCCTTGGTACGTTTTAAACATTAAGTTGAACTGGCGAACGTTCGTGAAATCGCGGCTGCCGCATTCCGGGCAGGCGATGTCGTATTCCTTGATGAGTTCATCCATCTTGACAAGCGGCAAACCGTCGACGATCATCTCGATCCCTTTTTCCTCGAGCGCCTTCTCAATCAGCTTGTCGGCGCGGTGGCGCGCTTTGCACTGTTTGCAGTCGACCATCGGATCGTTGAAGTTGCCTAAGTGACCGGACGCTTCCCACGTTCTCGGGTTCATTAAAATGGCGGCGTCGAGCCCGACGTTGTACGGTGACTCTTGGACGAACTTTTTCCACCACGCCCGTTTGATGTTGTTTTTCAGCTCGACGCCAAGCGGGCCGTAATCCCACGTGTTCGCCAGCCCGCCGTAAATTTCCGAGCCCGGAAACACGAAGCCACGATGCTTGGCATGTGCGACGATTTCTTCCATTGTGACAGCCATCGTGTTCATCCTCCTTCAATGTGATGTCCACCAATCAAAAACGCCCTCGCCCCTAGGCCTTGTGCCTAGGGACGAGAGCGTAGCTCCCGCGGTTCCACCCTAGTTGATGCGCAAATCACGCATCCCCTTTTTGCCATTTCCGCTCCGGACTGCCGTTTCATTAACCGTCTTCACCGGGCTCCCACCGCCCCCGGCTCGCTTGGGAAGAGAGGGTTAACTACTATTGATCCGTCATCGCGATCCATATATGATTTTGTCCACTATCATAGCAAACCAGAAAGACCTATGTCAATGGTCGCTCGCATTTTTTTGCGCCCAAAACCGCGACACGACGGGCTTCCCGTCCCAGATGACTTCGCTTTTCGCCCGGCGCTTCGCGACTTCCGGCTCGTCAAGCAAGAGCCAAAAATTTTTCATCAGCAAGTCCCCAAGCCCATGCTTCTCGCAAAGCCGCCGCAAATATTGGCGCCGCTTGTCGTTCATATGTCGCGACACGTTGTCGCCGTCCGGGCTGAACGCGTACAACACGGTCGCCGCCGCGACACGGGTGACGCGGCATACAGAGGCGGCCCGCAAAAAGAAGTCCCAGTCCCAATAATGGTGGACAGTCGTGTCAAAGCAGCCGATCTCGTCATGGAGCGATTTTCGATACACGCTTCCAGACGGGACGTACGTCGAAAACGTCCGCATCGCTTCCAAATCATACTCATAGGCAAATAAAAAACGGGCGGATGGAACACGCTGGTCGTTTTCCACCCGATACTGGACAATTTCCGCATCGGCATAGGCGAAGTCCGCATGCTCGAGCGCCGCGACCATCCGCTCGAGATGGCACGGCAACACTAAATCGTCGTCGTCGCAAAGCATGATGAGGTCGCCACGCGCCGCCTTGACGCCTTCGTTGCGGGCGGCGACATGTCCTTCGTTGTCGCGGCGGTCGATGAGACAGATGTCAAGCTCTGGATACAAGGCGACGACATCATGAACGGGGATGCCGCCGTCATTGACAATGATCACCTCAAAATGGCGGTATGTCTGCCGGCTCAACGCCTCGAGCAGCTCGGCAAGCGGATACGGGCGATTGTACGTCGGGATGACGACCGATACGAACGGGCGCAAGGAATCCACCGCCTCTCTTCATGATCCGAACAAAAAAGGGCTTACCCTTAAGGTATAGCCCTCCGTTTGATTTGTCAACTTAAGCGAGCTCTTGCTGCTTCGTCTCTTTGCCGAGGACGGCGACAGAAAGAACGGCGACAAGAACAGCGAGGCAAAACAGCGTGAAAATGGCCGTCACCGACACCCCTTGGGCGACAAGCGAGCCGACCAACAGTGGGCCAAAAATGCCGCCGATGCGGCCAAACGCCGCCGCCATGCCGGCGCCGGTCGCACGAATCGACGTCGGATACTGCTCCGGCGTATAGGCATACAGCGCTCCCCAAGCGCCGAGGTTGAAAAACGACAAGAAAATGCCGGATGCCATCAGCCCGACGAGCGACTCGGCCGTGCCGAAAAAGTAAGCGCTCAATGATGTGCCAAGCAAGTACGTGACCAAGACAAATTTCCGCCCCGCCCGCTCGATCAGCCATGCGGCGCTGAAATAGCCGGGCAATTGCGCCAGCGTCATGATGAGCACGTACTCAAAACTTTTAATCAAGCTGAACCCTTTCATGACCATGACACTCGGCAGCCATAAAAACATGCCGTAATACGAAAAGACGACGCAAAACCAAAGGAGCCAAAGCATGACCGTCTCTTTCCGATAAGGAGCGGACCATACTTTGACGATATTGCTCCACACCGTCTCCTCTTTTTGCGCGGCCGCAAACCGCGGCGAATCGGGCAGGCGGAGGCGCAAATAGATCGCATACAGCGCTGGAATCGCCGCCAGCCATAACGCCGTCCGCCATCCGTAAGCTGGTATGACGAAATACGAGATGAGCGCCGCCAACAGCCAACCGCCAGCCCAAAAGCTCTCGAGCAGCACGACAGCCCGGCCGCGATCCTTAGCTGGCACCGCTTCTGAGACGAGCGTTGACGCGACCGGCAGCTCGCCGCCAAGTCCCATGCCGATCAAAAAGCGGAGCGCCAAAAACGCCGCCAACGTCGTCGTCAGCGCCGACAGCCCACTGCCAAGCGAGAACAGCAACAATGTGAAAATAAAAACGTTTTTCCGCCCGATCCGGTCCGCAAGCAATCCGAACACGAGCGCCCCAACCGCCATGCCGATCGAGTTGACGCTGCCGATCCAGCCGACTTGGCCGGCCGTCAAATTCCAGTCTTTTTGCAAGGCCGCCATCAAAAACGACAACATGCCGACATCCATCGCGTCAAACAGCCAACCGAGACCGGCAATGCCTAACAGCTTGCGCTGGGAAATCATCGGTTGATTCATGTGTATCCCCCTGTCATTATTAGTGTCAAGACATGATCTATATTCATTATAGAAGGGGAAAGGGGCAAATTCAATCATATATTGCTCATTCTCTCACAAAACGAACCGCCACACGGAAACGATCTCTCCCCTACGCCCTCGCTGGGAATGGCGCTTCTTGACCCGAAATGATAAAAAAGCCGCCAAACGACCAGCGCTTGTTTGGCAGCCTGTTTACTGCAAGTTCATCTTAACAAATCCCATTTCTCGATATCCATATGAAGATGTCCGTGGGTTCCGAACAGAATCGTTCGGTCGTCCGGATGCGGAAAAAACCGCGCAGTGAACGTCTCTTCGCCATCATTGACGAACAGTTCGATCGATGACGTATCAAGGAAAACATGAAGCGAACGAAGACGTGGCAATCGACATTGCCGCTTCTCCGTCAGCCCGTTCACAAAGCTTTTCCGTTCAAGCGTCAATACCCCTTCGTCACTATTGTAAACAAGGCGAGCCGCATGGCGAAAGTAAATTTCCATCATGCTTCCGAACAGTTCGATATTGTCGAGGCGAAGTTCGATCGCATCTCCCTCGAGTCCCGGCCATGACCTCAGCTCATTCACCACAGTGGCGCTTGGATATGCTACTTTTTGTTTGCGCAACTGTTTCAGCTCTTCCACTGGCGTCTGTCTCAGCTTGCCGCCAGTGAGGCGAAGTTCGCGCGGCAAGGTGAGCGCGTGCACCCAGCGGTGGCTCACTGTCGGCTGACGGTCTTCATCCTGGTCCGGCACGCCCATCCAGCCGATGAGGATGCGCCGCCCGTTCCGGTCAAGCATCGTTTGCGGGGCGTAAAATTCAAAGCCGCGATCAAGCTCCTCAAACGTCCCGTGAAGGAATTCGGCCCGTTCGTAGTCGAAGCGGCCGACAAAATAACCTGACTGGTAGACGTTTTGGTAGCGCATGCCGTCCGGTTTTAATCCTTGCGGGCAGACGATGAGTACGTCTTGCCCATCTAATGGAAACAAGTCTGGGCATTCCCACATATAGCCAAACGGACCAAGCCCGTTCATGTTGCCGCCAGCAATTGGGCCAAGATGCTCCCAATGACAAAGATCAGCGGAACGAAACAGCACCGCTTTTCCATCGCCGCTTTCGCTTTGCGCCCCCAGGATCATATACCAATGGCCCTGATACCGCCATACTTTCGGATCGCGGAAATGGGCCGTATATCCGTCCGGAAGTGTAATGACGACGCCTTTTTTTGTAAAATGAATGCCATCTTCCGATACGGCCATGCATTGGTACGTTTGGCGGTTTCCTTGTTCATCTTTCACATTGCCAGTGTAAAACAGCACGAGTTTTCCATCGCAACTAATCGCACTGCCGGAATAGCAACCATCTTTGTCATACCATTCGCTTGGCGCTAACGCAATCGGCGCTGCTTGCCAATGAACCAAGTCTGGGGATGTATAATGCCCCCAGAACTTGGCGCCATGGCCGGTGCGAAACGGCATCCATTGGTAGAAGACGTGATACGTTCCGTGCCAGTCGATCAGCCCGTTTGGATCGTTCATCAACCCGACAGGAGGCATGAGATGGTAGCGAAGCCGATACCGGTCACGATTGACAAGAGTCTCATATTTTTCGACTTCAGCGTATGCTTGTTCAATAAGTTTCTGTTCCTGTTCGGATTTCATCCGCTTGTCCCCTCACTCTTCTTCTTCACGGAACTTTAGAAGGAATGTCGCCACAAACGCTGAAACGACGGCAATGGCAAAACCGATTAAGTAGTGCATTAAGTTCGTGAGCCCTTCCGGCGCAACGATGGCGATCATCGGGATGCCGGTCAACCCGTAGGCATTAGCTACTACATTCGTAAATACGACGTACGCTCCGCCGAGCGCGCCGCCAATGGCCGCAGCGATAAACGGCTTCCGGTATTTTAAGTTCACCCCGAAAATGACTGGCTCGGTAATGCCTAAAAAAGCTGACAAGGCCGCCGGCAACGCAATCTCTTTTGTTTTTGTCCGCTTCGATTTGACAAATACAGCCAAACCGGCGCCGCCTTGGGCGACGTTGGCCATCGACCAAATTGGCAGTAAATAGTTGACCCCAAGTTTCGCCAACAAGTTCGCTTCAATGGCATGAAAGCTATGATGCACACCGGTAATGACGATCATCGAGTACAATCCGCCAAAGATAAGGCCAGCTAACGCACCGCCATAATGGTAAACAAAGTTCAACACCTTCGTAATCCCATCGCCAATCAAATTGCCGAGCGGACCAATGGCCAAAATCGTAATAAATCCCGTCAAAATGACGGTCACAAATGGAACAACAAGCAAACTGACCGCATGGGGAACAACTTTTCGCAATCCACGCTCCAATTTG
>NZ_NISS01000001.1:2992327-2996616 GCF_002335725.1 Geobacillus sp. FJAT-46040 | reverse complement strand
AGCCAACCGCCAGCCCAAAAGCTCTCGAGCAGCACGACAGCCCGGCCGCGATCCTTAGCTGGCACCGCTTCTGAGACGAGCGTTGACGCGACCGGCAGCTCGCCGCCAAGTCCCATGCCGATCAAAAAGCGGAGCGCCAAAAACGCCGCCAACGTCGTCGTCAGCGCCGACAGCCCACTGCCAAGCGAGAACAGCAACAATGTGAAAATAAAAACGTTTTTCCGCCCGATCCGGTCCGCAAGCAATCCGAACACGAGCGCCCCAACCGCCATGCCGATCGAGTTGACGCTGCCGATCCAGCCGACTTGGCCGGCCGTCAAATTCCAGTCTTTTTGCAAGGCCGCCATCAAAAACGACAACATGCCGACATCCATCGCGTCAAACAGCCAACCGAGACCGGCAATGCCTAACAGCTTGCGCTGGGAAATCATCGGTTGATTCATGTGTATCCCCCTGTCATTATTAGTGTCAAGACATGATCTATATTCATTATAGAAGGGGAAAGGGGCAAATTCAATCATATATTGCTCATTCTCTCACAAAACGAACCGCCACACGGAAACGATCTCTCCCCTACGCCCTCGCTGGGAATGGCGCTTCTTGACCCGAAATGATAAAAAAGCCGCCAAACGACCAGCGCTTGTTTGGCAGCCTGTTTACTGCAAGTTCATCTTAACAAATCCCATTTCTCGATATCCATATGAAGATGTCCGTGGGTTCCGAACAGAATCGTTCGGTCGTCCGGATGCGGAAAAAACCGCGCAGTGAACGTCTCTTCGCCATCATTGACGAACAGTTCGATCGATGACGTATCAAGGAAAACATGAAGCGAACGAAGACGTGGCAATCGACATTGCCGCTTCTCCGTCAGCCCGTTCACAAAGCTTTTCCGTTCAAGCGTCAATACCCCTTCGTCACTATTGTAAACAAGGCGAGCCGCATGGCGAAAGTAAATTTCCATCATGCTTCCGAACAGTTCGATATTGTCGAGGCGAAGTTCGATCGCATCTCCCTCGAGTCCCGGCCATGACCTCAGCTCATTCACCACAGTGGCGCTTGGATATGCTACTTTTTGTTTGCGCAACTGTTTCAGCTCTTCCACTGGCGTCTGTCTCAGCTTGCCGCCAGTGAGGCGAAGTTCGCGCGGCAAGGTGAGCGCGTGCACCCAGCGGTGGCTCACTGTCGGCTGACGGTCTTCATCCTGGTCCGGCACGCCCATCCAGCCGATGAGGATGCGCCGCCCGTTCCGGTCAAGCATCGTTTGCGGGGCGTAAAATTCAAAGCCGCGATCAAGCTCCTCAAACGTCCCGTGAAGGAATTCGGCCCGTTCGTAGTCGAAGCGGCCGACAAAATAACCTGACTGGTAGACGTTTTGGTAGCGCATGCCGTCCGGTTTTAATCCTTGCGGGCAGACGATGAGTACGTCTTGCCCATCTAATGGAAACAAGTCTGGGCATTCCCACATATAGCCAAACGGACCAAGCCCGTTCATGTTGCCGCCAGCAATTGGGCCAAGATGCTCCCAATGACAAAGATCAGCGGAACGAAACAGCACCGCTTTTCCATCGCCGCTTTCGCTTTGCGCCCCCAGGATCATATACCAATGGCCCTGATACCGCCATACTTTCGGATCGCGGAAATGGGCCGTATATCCGTCCGGAAGTGTAATGACGACGCCTTTTTTTGTAAAATGAATGCCATCTTCCGATACGGCCATGCATTGGTACGTTTGGCGGTTTCCTTGTTCATCTTTCACATTGCCAGTGTAAAACAGCACGAGTTTTCCATCGCAACTAATCGCACTGCCGGAATAGCAACCATCTTTGTCATACCATTCGCTTGGCGCTAACGCAATCGGCGCTGCTTGCCAATGAACCAAGTCTGGGGATGTATAATGCCCCCAGAACTTGGCGCCATGGCCGGTGCGAAACGGCATCCATTGGTAGAAGACGTGATACGTTCCGTGCCAGTCGATCAGCCCGTTTGGATCGTTCATCAACCCGACAGGAGGCATGAGATGGTAGCGAAGCCGATACCGGTCACGATTGACAAGAGTCTCATATTTTTCGACTTCAGCGTATGCTTGTTCAATAAGTTTCTGTTCCTGTTCGGATTTCATCCGCTTGTCCCCTCACTCTTCTTCTTCACGGAACTTTAGAAGGAATGTCGCCACAAACGCTGAAACGACGGCAATGGCAAAACCGATTAAGTAGTGCATTAAGTTCGTGAGCCCTTCCGGCGCAACGATGGCGATCATCGGGATGCCGGTCAACCCGTAGGCATTAGCTACTACATTCGTAAATACGACGTACGCTCCGCCGAGCGCGCCGCCAATGGCCGCAGCGATAAACGGCTTCCGGTATTTTAAGTTCACCCCGAAAATGACTGGCTCGGTAATGCCTAAAAAAGCTGACAAGGCCGCCGGCAACGCAATCTCTTTTGTTTTTGTCCGCTTCGATTTGACAAATACAGCCAAACCGGCGCCGCCTTGGGCGACGTTGGCCATCGACCAAATTGGCAGTAAATAGTTGACCCCAAGTTTCGCCAACAAGTTCGCTTCAATGGCATGAAAGCTATGATGCACACCGGTAATGACGATCATCGAGTACAATCCGCCAAAGATAAGGCCAGCTAACGCACCGCCATAATGGTAAACAAAGTTCAACACCTTCGTAATCCCATCGCCAATCAAATTGCCGAGCGGACCAATGGCCAAAATCGTAATAAATCCCGTCAAAATGACGGTCACAAATGGAACAACAAGCAAACTGACCGCATGGGGAACAACTTTTCGCAATCCACGCTCCAATTTGCTCATCACATACGTCGCCAGCAAAATCGGCACGACCGTCCCTTGATACCCGACCATAGCGATATCAAAGCCAAGAAAATGCATATAGTTTGGCTTGGCCTCGGCCAATCCCCACGGGTTTAATAGCGCCGGGTGAGTCATAATACCGCCGATGACCGCCCCTAAAAACGGCGTGCCTCCAAATTCTTTCGCCGCGCTAAAGCCGATTAAAATTGGCAAAATAATAAACGCCGCACTCGAAAACATATCAAGCAAAATATACAGCGGGCTGTCTGCCGCCACCCATTTGAACGCCTTCATCATCCCAAGCAAACCCATTAACAAACCGCTCGCGACAATGGCTGGGATGATTGGGACAAAAATGTTTGACAACGTCTTCGCAAAGCGGGCGAGCGGATTCATTTTTTGCTTGATGGCTTCTTGATGGGCATCAGCATCACCTTGCTGTATCCCTGCTTCCCGGACAAACGCCTCATACACTTTATTCACCACGCCGGTGCCAAAAATAATTTGAAACTGTCCGGAGCTGGAAAACGCCCCTTTAACCCCTTCAATGTTTTCAATGTCTTTCGCCTCGGCCTTTTTGTCATCTTTTAAGACGAGGCGAAGCCGTGTCGCGCAATGAGTTACGCTAATGATGTTTTCTTTCCCGCCAAGGAGCGGGATGAGTTGTTTAGCAATGTGTTCATAATTCATCGGTGAACTCCTCCCCTTCTGAATGATGGTGAAATGAAAAACAAAAAAGACCTAAAACATACAAAGGGCGATCTAGCGGCATGACTCACTTGCCGTTCCCTTCATACGTTTTAGGTCTTGCCTGCTCGAAGCAGTCACAATCCCGCAATATTTCGTTGTCCGTTTTGCATTATACGACAACTTGCTGTTTTTGTCAACGCTTTCGCAACCGTTGAGTCAGTCAAGACTTTGTGGAGAACATTTTTTCGGTTCACTACGGGTGTTGTCAATCACTAGTTAGCGAACCATTTTCAGGAATTGATATCGTAAGCGCTTTCGGACTCTCATCCCTCATCTTGAAGTGATGATATTGTATTCCATTTTTTTACACCAAACCAAAATCCCGAAGCGCCGACAACGCTTGATGGATCGGCGTCCCGGATGACCGCTGCAGACACGGTAGATTCTGACGCACCACATCTGCCCACAACCGTCCTGCCTTCCGTTTGGCCTGTTCAACCCGCTTGGACTTCGTCGAGGCCGAGGCTGCCGTTCGGGTCTCTTCTTCCTCCACCAACTGCCCATTTCTCCGCCAAATCCCGTCGATTCGGGCTGCCATCGCCCTCAGAAACGCCCGAAGCCCTTGGTCTTTCCAGCTGCGGCGGGATTTCACCCGATGCGCAAACCGGCTCATCACGCTCTCGGCGTGGCCCATCGGACGCATGCCGGTCGTCTCCACCCCTTGCTCCGACAGCCACTCCCGATAGTCCCGGATGCATCCCGGCATCGACTCGATCCGGCG
>NZ_NISS01000001.1:2896446-2991763 GCF_002335725.1 Geobacillus sp. FJAT-46040 | reverse complement strand
TCATAGTAGTAGTTCCGTCGAAACGTCACTTCTCCAAACAGCGTTTGGATCGTGGTCGGCCGTTTGTCTTTCAGCTGATACCGGCGCTTGTCCCGCGCTTCCGCCAGTTGTTGATCAATCTCCTCCAAAAGGGCCGCCAACAAGACAGCGAACACCTTTTGAAGAGTTCTGACTAATTGTTCCTCCAGCTCTTTTAATAAAGGCCATTCTGTGGTAAGATGTTTCATGGACTCTCTCCCTCCTGTTTTATGGATGTTGGTCATCACCATCATAGCAGGGAGAGAGTCCTTTTTGCATGACATTTGCTTTTTTCTACCGCGCTTCGCTTGGTGGCCCCGACGAGCGTTGCGAACAAAAGTTCGCAACCCTCGTCGGGGATCATTTCGGAATGTCACCCACAAATATTTTACTCACACCAACCGTTGGATATGGAGGACGATATAGGCGAGTTCCTCCTCCGGAAAACGGATGCCATATTCCTTCTCTGCATAGCTTGCCGCTTTTTGTGTACACGCCCATTCCCTTGCATATTTTGTCTGAATGAGCGCAAGCATCTCCTCATCCATCGAATGAATCGGCTCCCCGTTTTCGATGCGGCTTAAGGCAAAGCGCAAATGAGTGAGCAGCCGCTGGTATGAAATGCTTTCCTTATCGATCGATATGCCGAGCTCCGTTTGGATAAGGTCAACGAATTCATGAATGAGCGTCGTCTCGCGCATCGTTTTGTTCATGCTGGCGGCATCGAGTTTCGCCGTATGAATATGAAGGGCGATATGGGCCACCTCGTCATCGGGAATCTCGATGCCAAGCCGCTCTTTGATCAACTGTTTCGCCCATAGCCCAATTTCATACTCCGCCTTATATAGCACTTTAATTTCATTGAGCAATTTGTTTTGAATGCGGTAACCTTGCTTCAACCGCTCGATGGCAAACGACAAATGGTCAGTCAGCGCAATATGAATATGGTCGTTGAGCGGTGCTTGCAGTTTGTCTTCCGCATAGCTGATAATTTCTTCGGCAATATCGATATGTTCTTCTGGCAACGTGCGAAGCAATTGCTGGAACTTCTCATTTTCTTCTTCCATGACGAAAATTTTCTCAATGCGGCCCGGGGGGATGAGATCGTTTTTCCGCTTTTGAAACGCAATCCCCGGGCCCATGACAATTTTCTCTTTGCCTTCGTCGAGCACGACAACAGCGTTGTTGTTTAAAATCTTATGGATGCGAAACGCCATATGTCCTCCCTGCCGCCCTTATTTCATTTTCACATGAAATAAGACCGTCTCGCCTTTTTTGGCTGATGCCTCGGCCTTTCTCTCAAGGCTTTTGAGGGCATCCCCGTTCGTAATGATGATGGGCGTCACCGCGCTTTTCGCTTTCTCGCGCACAAGTGGCAAGTCGACAGAAAGAAGCCGATCGCCCCGCTTCACTCGGTCGCCGGCTTTGACATAAGCGGTAAACCCTTCCCCGTTCATCGACACGGTGTCGATGCCGACATGGATGAGCAGCTCCACACCCGCTGCCGAACGCAAGCCGATGGCGTGTTTCGTCGGAAAGAGTTGGACGATTTCCCCGTCCACCGGAGCGACGACATCCCCATCCGCCGGGTCGATGGCGATGCCATCGCCCATCATGTTTTGCGCAAACACCGGATCCGGCACGTCTTCAAGCGGCACAATCGTTCCGTCAAGCGGCGCGGTGATCGTCTCCTCTTTCAGCTGCTGCTTGCCAAACCATTTTTTGAACAACGGGCGTCATCCTTTCTTTTCTAAAATCACAATAAGCTTCTCTACTTACTTTTGTTGCACGTGAAATTAGAAGACATAAAAAAGACCTAAAGCACCGCAAACAGAGCCGCTTTAGGTCCATAGGCGGCGTCTTTCCTGGCATGAGACCTCTCCTTTTAAGGTAGAGAAAGACGCCGCATTTGTCAAATAGGCTATATTCGTTTTACTTGATTAACCCCTTTTCATTGGCAATTTGTTTAAATTGTTCGACTTCGTCTTTCACATATTTTGTAAAATCTTCAGAGTTCAAATAAGACGGTTGAACAACAATCGATTTCAGTTTCTCTTGGTACTTAGGATCATTGAGCATTTCTTCAATTGATTTTTCCCACTTTTTCACGATTTCGTCCGGAACTTCTTTCGGCGCGGAAACCCCATACCATTGAGTGACAGTAACCCCTGTAATCCCTTGCTCTTCAAGTGTTGGGACATCCGGAAAATAAGGGCTTCGCTCCGACGAAGCGATGCCTAATATTTTCAGTTTTCCTGCTTTGACTAGGTTGGCGACCTCGCTGACCCCTTGCACTCCGAGCACAATGTGTCCGCCAGCAACTTTCGGAAGCGCGTCTCCGGAGCCGTTTGTCATAACAAGCTTAGCTTTTGAAAAATCAGCGCCAATGCTGTCCATCCATTGGATGACGCCAAACGTTGCAATAGCAGTTGTGCCATTGCTGGCGAACGTCAATTTATCCGGGTTTTGTTTTACCCACTCGCTAAACTCTTTTAAATTGTTCCAAGGAGCATCGGCTTTTACTACATAAGCAAGCGGGTCAACAGCCAATCTGGCGATAAAGCGTAAGTCATCGAGTTTAAATGGCAAATTCGGATTTCCCGCAAAAAGCGCTGAGCCGGCGGAAGCGCTTTGTGTCAAGATTGAATAGCCATCTTTTGACCCTTTTTTCAGCACTTCCAACGTACCGGTGGCTCCACCTGCCCCCGGTTTATTGACAACGTTAATTGGTTGCCCCCACTTCTCGCTTAAGTATTCACTCATCGCCCTTGCATTTAAATCCGTTCCCCCGCCAGCAGCAAACGGAACGGTGATTTCAATTGGCTTTGTCGGATACTTTATCTCTTTTTCGCTTGACCCAGCTGGACTGTTCTTTGCCGTTTCCTGCGAGCAACCAGCTGCTAGCACTCCTAGCAAAACAACACTTGCCAATAAATTCGCAACCTTTTTCATTCTCTTCATGCTGAAAATTCCCCCCTACTAATTTCATTTATTTTATTTATTTCATCGCCAGCGTATTAGCCAGCGATGTCTACATCTGAACCGACCGCCTGCTTGGCACTCGACTTCGTGCGTCGAACCAGGGCAAGTGAAACAACGAGAAGAATGGCAGCACCGATTAAAATTGACAAAGAAAGCGGACGTTCCACAAAAATGGAAAAGCTGCCTCCTGACATCGATAGCGATTGAACAAAAGATTGTTCGAGCATTGGCCCAAGAATATAACATAAAATCAACGGAACGACGGGCCAACGGTATTTATGAAAAATGTACCCGAGTATACCAAACAAGATCGTCACAAACACATCCAATACGTTATTTCTGACAGTGTAAGAACCGACAAAGCAAAGGACGAGAACAATCGGGCTGATCACCCCAAACGGAATTTGCGTCAACTTGGCCCAAAAACCGACTAGTGGAAGGTTGAGAATGAGCAGCATGACGTTTCCGATAAACATGCTGGCGATCACTGTCCAGACGAAACTTCCATTTTGTTCAAACAATACCGGACCCGGGGCCAATCCGTAAATCATGAGCCCAGCCAACAAAATGGCCAGTGGAGCAGAGCTTGGTATTCCCAGGGCAAATAAAGGAATAAATCCTGCCGAACTCGTGGCGTTGTTTGCCGATTCCGGCGCCGCTACCCCTTGAATGGCACCTTTTCCAAAGTTCTCTCTATTTTTAGATACTTTCTTTTCTACATCATAGGCTAAAAAGGTGGAGACGGCTGTCGAACACCCTGGCAAAAGACCGAGCAAAAAGCCAATGAAACTCCCCCGCATGATAGACGGGAGACTTTGCTTGAAATCAAGCCACTTGGGATATACACTCCCAATGTTGTTCGCCGAAATGGCGGCATGTTTTTCTTCTATCCCTTTTAGCACTTCTGTAACAGCGAACAGACCGATAATAATGCTGATCATATCGAATCCGGCGCTTAACGCATTAATACCGAAATCAAAACGGACTTGCCCTGAAGGCCCCATACCGACCATAGCTAGCAAATAGCCAAACAGCCCCATAATCAGTCCTTTCAGCAAGGAATTCCCTGCAAGGCTGACAACAACTGTAAGCGCTAACAACATTAACGAAAAATATTCGGGCGGTCCAAACTTTAGCGCTTGATCAGCCAACAACGGAGCGAAAAACACTAAACCGATCACTCCGATGATCCCCGCGATGAAAGAAGCAATGGCGGCAATGCCAAGCGCGGCGCCTCCCCTTCCTTGTTTGGCCATCGGATAACCATCAAGGCAAGTTGGGACGGATGATACTTCTCCGGGAATGTTGAGCAAGATGGCCGTTGTCGATCCCCCGTACATCGCTCCGTAATAAATGCCGGCGAGCATAATAATCCCTTGGGTCGGATCGAGTACTGTTGTTAAAGGAAGCAAAATTGCAATCGCTGATGTCGGGCCGAGCCCCGGCAACATGCCGACTAAAGTGCCGATGAACGCCCCAATGAGAGCAGCAAGCAAGTTTAATGGGGCAAACGCTTCTGAAAACCCTGATAAAAGCATGCTCAATGCTTCCATGCCTATGTCCCTCCTGCCCTATATCCCAATCATTCCTTTAGGGAACGGAATGGATAATAAATAGACGAAAGCAACGTACAAAAACGTTGTCAACAAGGCGCCCAACAGCAACGCCTTAGGGAAAAACGGATACGAACCGATTATTCGGAACAGCAAAACAGAAACAATCAACGTACTGACAACGTAGCCGACAAACTGAAATAAAATCCAGTAAACGAACAAAAGTCCAAGCGTGCCAATGATGCTCAACATTGTCTTTCGGTCGGGAAACTCTGCGTCAAACGACTCACCCTTTGTGAAGAGGAGTGAAATACCTAAAACAACCATAAGGAAGCCAACAACAGCAGGCATTGTATGATCGCCAACCAACATACTCGTCCGAGTCGGGTATAAACGTGCAGCCTCAGCCAGCGCGATTCCGCCTGCCAAAATGGTGACAATCCCACCAATGCGGTCTGCGGATATAATCCTCATCCTTTTCCCTAGCTGTTTCATCGCATTCACACTCGGGCAAAGAAAGGAGAGCCATCGTCCAAACAGTTCAGCCGCCTCATTTGGGCTCTCTTTTCGCTCCGATCGGAAATGCGACAACTAGGTTTTCACCTCCTTATTGACACAGATTGAGCCTTTCACATTATTGAGACGCCCGTAACCGCCGGCAAATTTCTTCCGTCACTTCCTTTGTCGTCGCCGTGCCGCCGAGATCCGGCGTTTTGATGCCGTCAGCGGTGACATCCTCAATCGTTTGCAACAAAAGGGCGCCGAGCTCTTCTTCGCCGAAATGGTCAAGCATCAGTTTCGCCGTCCAAATTTGCCCGATCGGGTTGGCGATGCCTTTGCCGTAAATGTCCGGCGCCGAGCCGTGCACCGGCTCAAACATGGACGGGTACTTGCCGTTGACGTTGATGTTCGCTGCCGGGGCGATGCCGATGCTGCCCATAATAGCGCCGCCAAGATCCGTCAAAATGTCGCCAAACAAGTTGCTCGCGACAACGACGTCAAACGTATGCGGCCTTGTCACGAAAAAGGCGGCCAATGCATCAATATGGTACGACGCGGTCGCGACATCCGGGTAGTCGCGCTTGACGTCGGCGAACACTTCATCCCAAAACGGCATCGTATGGAAAATGCCGTTCGATTTCGTCGCGCTCGTCACATGCCGTTTCCGCTTCCGCGCCAGCTCGAACGCATAACGCATCGCCCGCTCCGTCCCTTTGCGGGTAAAGACAGCGTTTTGAATGGCGATTTCGTCTTCCCCGCGGTGGATGCGCCCGCCGACTTCGCTATATTCCCCTTCGCTGTTTTCGCGGACGACGATGAAATCAAACTCGCGCGGTTCGGCAAGCGGCGACGACAATCCGCGAAAATATTTCGCCGGGCGGATGTTGATCACCTGTTCAAATTCGCGGCGGATTTTCAGAAGCAGCCCCCATAACGAAATATGGTCAGGGACAAGCTTCGGATTGCCGACCGCTCCAAGGAAAATGGCGTCAAAGTTCCGCAACGTCTCAAGCCCATCATCTGGCATCATTTGGCCGTGTTCAACATAGTAATCGCAGTTCCATGGAAATTCCGTAAAGGAAAAAGAGATCCCTCCATGAACATCCGCGACCGCCTGCAGCACATCCAACGCCGCAGGCACGACCTCCTTGCCGATGCCGTCACCTGGAATGACGGCGATGTCCCATTGTTTCAGGATTTCTTCCCCCTTGCTTGTTCGCATTCCTTTGCTAACAAGTTTTTTAAGTGAAGCAAGTCATGTTCAATATGCACTTTCATTTCTTCCGCCGCTTCATCCGCTTTTCGTTCTTTCATTTTAAAAAAAATTTGCTTGTGCTCTTCTAAAATTTGGTTTGCCCTCCCTGGCCCGTGCACGTTCAGCGTCCGATAGTAATACGTTAGCGACCTAAGTCCTCCTAGCAACTTTCCTAGTTCGCTATTACCGCTGAACAAAACAATACAATCGTGGAACTGGGCGTTGAATGCAATCACGGATTCAAGATCCCCGATTATAATATTTCGTTCTGTTTGGTAAAGCACTTCCTCAATCTCATCCAATTGAGAGGCAGACATCCGTTCGCAGGCCAGTTTAACAGCCAATGATTCAAGGGACATGCGGCATTGATAAATCTCCTCCACATTCCTCATCGTCGGTTCGTACACAGTGATCCGCGATTTATGATCAATCTGGAGCAATCCCTCTTTTTCAAGCGCCCTTACAGCCTCTCGCACCGGACTTCTACTTACATTTAACTCTCTGGCCAGCTTTGCTTCGTAGATACGTTGTCCAGGCTTGAATTCTCCTTGAAGAATTTTCTTGCGCAATAAATGATAAATTTGCTCGTAAAAAGGAGCGGATCGGTCCGGTTGATCCTGACTCATTTACCTTCACCTACTTTGTCGACTGTCGACAGATATAACCTAAGTCCATTTTATTTGACGTATCCTCTTTCGTCAATAAAATGTTTTTATATTATGAAATTATTAAATATTTGGAAATAAATTCTTGTCTTTCGGGGATAGATCATTCCCTTAACCTAAAATAAACGATAATACACCGTCCCCGCCATTTCACAAGGATAGCGAACAAAAGCAGGAAGATCATACAAATCTCAGGCGCGTGCCCTCGTTTAAACAGGACCGTATTGAGTCACCTCAAAATATACCCATACGTGTTGATTTACAGCTGACGGCGCATAAGTTATGATGAAACCGTTCATAGAATTGTGAGGAAATGTTTAACCAGAGGCGGCTAATGACTGCTGCTTAAATGCGATGCTTTTCGTCTCATAATTTTATGCTGGGGGGAAAACACCGATATGCCCTCGTACACCGACCCGTTCCGCGGCGAATTTGACAGCCTTGAAGAGTTTGCCGACCGCGTCAGCGACGTGCTGAAATGCCCGGTGACGATCGAAGATGCGAACCATCGGCTCATCGCCTACAGCGCCCATGACGATTACACCGATCCGGCGCGGACGGCGACGATCATCAGCCGGCGCGTTCCGGAAAAAGTGATCAACAGCTTATGGAAACAAGGCGCCATCCCGGCGCTGCTCAAAAGCCGCGAACCGGTGCGCGTGCCGCCGATTCCAGACGTGGGCCTCGGCAGCCGCGTCGCTGTGTCGATCTGGAAAAACGATGAGGTGATCGGTTTCATCTGGGTGCTCGAAACAAACCGGACGCTGTCGCCTGAGGAGATGGAATGGCTCAAGCTCGCCGCCAAGGCAGCGAAAAACAAAGTGTTGCAGCTGTATATGCGCAAAAACAAAAAAGAAGAGCGGGTGCAGGAGCTGTTTTGGAAGTTGCTGACGAGCCATATCGCGGCCGAAGACGAGATTCGCGCCCATCTCGCTGCCATGCAAATCCCGACCGCACCGCAGTTTGCCGTTGTCGTCTTCCGCTTTGCCGCTGATTTGACCGCCGAAATGGAGCGGCAAATTTCTTATCTCTTGCAGACGACTCAGCAACTCCCGCTCCTTCTTTATACGACCGACGGCCGCGATGTGATTTTGCTTGGGGCGCCCAAAACTGACCAGCCGCTGAAAGAGCTGAGTGCATTCATCGAATCGTTCGCCGCCAAAATGAAAGAACGATTTCACATCCACGATGTGCAGTGCGGATTTGGCGGCGTGTACGGTGCCTATCGCCTCATTGAAAAAAGCTACCGCGAAGCGCTCGCCGTCCTGGCGCTGAAGGAGAAGCTTGGGGATGACATCAACGGCGTCTACGGCTACGCCCAACTCGGTATTTACCAATTTTTTGACTTTTTGCTTGAAAAAAAACGGCAAGGAGGCTGGACCAACCCGGCGCTTGAGAAATTGCAAGCCTATGACCGCAAACATCACAGCGGCTTGGTGAAAACGTTTGAAACATTTTTTGACCATAACGAAAATGTGCAAGAAACCGCCGACGTCCTCAACGTTCACCCGAACACGCTTGCTTATCGGCTCAAACGGATTGCCGACATCGCCGAGCTTGATCTCAATGACATGAATCAAAAAATCAAATTATACATCGATATTAAATTAGCGAAATACGAAGCGCGCGGTTGAATTTGTGGAAATCCACAAAAACCGGGCGCTTCTTTCTCTTTTTTGAACAATGCCCGGCCCGTTCCGTCTCTTTTATACTATAAGTAAGGCCACTTCTGACGAGGAGGAACGATATCCATGATTATTGGAGTGCCAAAGGAAATCAAAAATAACGAAAACCGTGTCGCCATTACGCCGGCTGGCGTATTGTCGTTCGTTCAGGCAGGACATACGGTGCTCATTGAGAAAGAGGCAGGGGTTGGAAGCGGTTTCAGCGACAGCGATTACGCCCGTGCCGGAGCACAAATCATCGAGCGAGCGGAAGATGTGTGGGCGCAAGCCGATATGGTGATGAAAGTGAAAGAGCCGCTGCCAAGCGAATACGGCTATTTCCGCCCAGGTCTCATTTTGTTCACCTATTTGCATTTGGCCGCCGACCCAGAGTTGACGCGCGCCTTAAAAGAAAGCGGCGTCATCGCCATTGCCTATGAGACGGTGCAAGTCGGCCGCACGCTGCCGCTGTTGACGCCGATGAGCGAAGTCGCCGGACGGATGGCGGCGCAAATCGGGGCGCAATTTTTGGAAAAGCCGTACGGCGGCAAAGGCATTTTGCTTGGCGGCGTCCCAGGCGTCGCCCGCGGCAAAGTAGTCATCATCGGCGGCGGAGTCGTCGGCACGAACGCAGCGAAAGTCGCCGTCGGCCTCGGGGCAGATGTCACGATTATCGACTTGAACGCGGATCGCCTGCGCGAGCTTGACGACATTTTCGGCAACCAAATTACGACGCTCATGTCCAACCCGATGAACATTGCCGAGGCGGTCGCAGAGGCCGACCTTGTCATCGGCGCTGTCCTCATCCCAGGGGCGCGGGCGCCGAAGCTCGTCACCGAGGATATGGTGAAAGCGATGAAACCGGGTTCGGTCATCGTCGATGTCGCCATCGACCAAGGGGGCATTGTCGAGACGAGCGACCACGTCACAACACATGACAACCCGACGTACGTCAAACACGGCGTCGTTCATTATGCGGTCGCCAACATGCCTGGCGCCGTCCCGCGCACTTCAACGATCGCCTTGACGAACGTCACCATGCCATACGCCTTGCAAATTGCCAATAAAGGCGTCATCCAAGCCATTACAGACAACCCGGCGCTTGAGCTTGGCGTCAACGTCGCCAACGGCGAAATTACGTACGAAGCGGTCGCCCGCGACCTCGGTTACCGCTACGTCCCGGCCCGCGAAGCGCTCGGGAAAACGTTGGCCGCCAACTAACCATGATGGACGCGGCCGACAACGCGCGCTGCCGGCCGCCTGTTCATCATTGTCCATTCCCATGATCGCCCGCTCATAGCGGGCGGCTTTTTTTTATCGTCCTAAACCGACAAGGCCGCCATTTCTGCAAGTGAGCGCAGGCGGCGGGAGTATGTCACCCGTTGCGTTATGCCAAATCATTTTCGTTCGACAAAGCGGCCAGTGTATAATGAAAATAGAAAACGGGAAAGAAGGTGATTTCGTGAACGTTCCGGGAAAACAGGCGGTATCGCTTGAAGAATTTTATCGCATGCGGGAAACAACTGATCGTATTTTAGAATACATTGATGGCTCCGTGTTCATGTCTCCCTCCCCTTCGACCCAGCACCAACGCATATCGGGACGGCTGCACGTCCAACTGTTCCATTTTTTAGAAGGAAAGCCGTGTGAAGTGTTTCATGCCCCGTTTGATATCGAACTAAAGAACGAACGAATCGAAGGCAAGAAAATTGTCGTCCCTGATTTAACCGTGATCTGTGATCGAAGTGGATTAACGGATACAAAATTTGTCGGCGTCCCAACGCTGATCATCGAGATTTTAAGCCCTTCCAACCAGGCGTACGATCTCGTGTTCAAATTGAATTTGTATATGCAATACGGAGTCTATGAATACTGGATCGTGAACCCCATGCATCGTGTTGTGCAAATCTACTCGCTCAATGACAATGGACAATATGAACAAGCCGGCGTCTGGAAAGAAACCGGCATGGCATGTTCACGTGTGCTGGATGGCTTTTCTGTTGATGTGGAACAACTATTTCGTCCTTGAGGGCGGCTTCATGGTATAATCTTGTAGAACAAAGGAGTGATGACGATGACGATGCCAAAAGCATTGACGATCGCCGGGTCGGACAGCAGCGGCGGCGCCGGGCTGCAGGCGGACTTAAAAACGTTCCAAGAGCTTGGCGTTTACGGAATGACGGCGATCACGACAATCGTCGCCATGGACCCGCACAACCAGTGGGCGCATCAAGTGTTTCCGGTGGACTTAGCGACGATCGAAGCCCAGCTTGAGACGATCATCGTCGGCGTCGGCGTTGATGCTCTCAAAACGGGGATGCTTCCAACGACGGATATCATTGAATTAGCGGCGCGCACCATTGAAAAACATGGATTGAAAAACGCCGTCATCGACCCGGTTATGGTGTGCAAAGGGGCGGATGAGCCGCTCCATCCGGAAAATACGGTTTGCTACCGGGAAACGCTCGTGCCAAAAGCGATGGTCGTGACGCCAAACTTGTTCGAAGCAGCGCAGCTTTCCGGCTTGCCGCGCATTGAAACGATCGAGGACATGAAGGAAGCGGCCGGGCGCATTCATGAACTCGGGGCCCAATATGTCATCGTCAAAGGCGGGCGGAAAATTCCGCATGACTATGCGGTTGACGTCCTTTACGACGGCAAAACGTTTGAACTCCTCGAATCGGAGCGGATTGACACGACGTATACGCACGGAGCAGGCTGCACGTTCTCGGCGGCCATCGCCGCCGAACTGGCGAAAGGCCGGCCGGTGAAAGACGCCATTGCGACGGCAAAAGCGTTCATCACCGCCGCCATCCGCCACTCGTTCCCGCTCAACGAATACGTCGGGCCCACACATCACGGTGCGTACCGCCGCTACGGCGAACAATAATAGACAAGACCTCGTCCTTGTCTTTTTCCGCAACTCCCCTCCTTGAAATAGGAAGGGAGCGGGGCCTGCGCATATCGAAAAATCAAATGCCTCCAAACGGTTTGCATGGTGCTAAAATAGATGCCATATGGAAATATATAAGCAGCAATAAAGATTTTCGTGCCTTTGAATGCTTATAATTATGTTATTCATAGTGGGATAAGACGAGATTATTGAATGGATTCACTGTAAAACATAAATTCAACTTATATAGAAAGGAAGGTGCCGCCATTGCGCGTCTCGGCTGTCCAATATCATCTTCACACCATCCGTTCGTTTGACGAGTTTGCCGCGCAAGTGACGCATTACGTCAAAACGGCGCAAGAGTTTGACGCCGAGTTCGTCTTGTTCCCAGAATTTTTCACGACCCAATTGCTTTCCATTCCACTTGATGACGGACGGCAAGCAACGATTGATGACTTGCCGAATTATACCGAAAAATACACTGAACTGTTTGTGTCGCTCGCCAAAGACACCGGCATGTATTTGATCGGCGGCACGCATGTCATCCGCCAAAACGGCAAGCTGTACAATGTCGCTCATTTATTCACGCCGGATGGGCACATCCATCAGCAGGCGAAATTGCACATCACCCCGACGGAAGTGAACGAGTGGAATATCGCTCCAGGCGACGGCGTGCATGTGTTTGAAACGGACAAAGCGACGATCGCCATTTTGACGTGCTATGACATCGAGTTTCCGGAAATCGTTCGTATGGCGCGCGCCAAAGGGGCAGATGTCATCTTCTGTCCGTCGTGCACCGATGACCGGCACGGGTTTTACCGCGTACGGTATTGCTGCCACGCGCGGGCCATCGAAAACGAAGTGTATGTCGTCACGACCGGCACGGTCGGGTCGCTTCCGACGGTCGACTTTATGCGCGCCAATTTCGGCCAAGCGGCCGTCGTCACGCCCAACGACATCCCGTTCCCACCCGGCGGCGTGCTTGCGGCCGGCGAGATCAACGACGACATGGTCATTACGGCTGACCTCGACTTATCGCTTCTTCGCAAAGTGCGGGAAAAAGGATCGGTCGCGACATGGCGCGACCGGCGCATCGACTTGTACCCGGATTGGAATCAAGTGAAATAGTCCTAAACGACAAAAAGGGTGCCCCTGCGCAAGGGGACACCCTTTTGCCTATTTTTAGGACAGCAACTGCTTGAATCGATCAAATTGTTCAGCTACTTTCCCTTCTGGCTCCTTCGTCAGCAAGCTGACGATCACAATCGCTGCCAAGCTGGCGGCAAAACCGGGGATCATTTCATACAACAGCCCTTTTAAGTAGGCGGATTGCGTCCAAAGAATGACCGTCAATGCCCCAGCGACCATGCCGGCGAGCGCCCCCCATTTCGTCATCCGCCGCCAGCATAAGCTAAGCAAAATGACTGGGCCAAACGATGCGCCAAATCCAGCCCACGCATAGCCGACCAAGTTTAAAATCGTGTCGTTTTTCGTGTACGCCAGCGCCGTTGCGACAATGGCGACAATGAGCACCGACAAACGCCCGACGAAGACAAGCTCCTTATCCGAAGCCGCGCGGCGGAACACGACTTTATACAAGTCTTCGGTCAGCGAGCTCGAGGTGACGAGCAGCTGGGATGAAATGGTGCTCATAATCGCGGCTAAAATCGCCGCCAGCAAAAACCCGGTAATAATCGGATGGAACAAAATTTGACCGAGCTTAATAAATACCGTTTCAGGATCATCAAGTTTCATGCCGCGCTGCGAAAAGTAAGCGATTCCAAAAAGACCCGTCAACATCGCTCCGACAACCGAGAAAATCATCCAACCCATGCCGATGCGCCGGGCGCTTTTCATTTCTTTGACCGACTTGATCGCCATAAAGCGGACGATAATGTGCGGCTGGCCAAAAT
This sequence comes from Geobacillus sp. FJAT-46040, assembly GCF_002335725.1. Taxonomy (NCBI): domain Bacteria; kingdom Bacillati; phylum Bacillota; class Bacilli; order Caryophanales; family Anoxybacillaceae; genus Geobacillus; species Geobacillus sp. FJAT-46040. The sequence goes on along the minus strand of NZ_NISS01000001.1, from coordinate 2,978,319 downwards.
AGCCGAGCCCCCAGGCGAATAACGAAATGATGCCAAGAACACTCGTTCCTTTCCACAAGTTCAACAAGTTGGGATCGATGTCGCGGATCGTCTCAATCGTATCTACTGGCCCGCCTGTATGGAACAGCGTCACCACCGGCACCAGAATCAACGCAATGAACATAATCGTCCCTTGCACAAAGTCCGTCCAGCTGACGGCCAAAAAGCCGCCAAACAGCGTGTAAGCGACGACAACGCCGCCAACGATCCACAAGCCCGTATGGTAGCTGACACCAAACGAGTTTTCAAACAGAACGCCCCCTGAAACAAGGCCGGACGATACATAAAACGTAAAAAAGACCATAATGACAATGCCAGACACCATGCGCAACAATTTCGTGGCATCCCCGAATCGGTTTTCTAAAAACTCTGGAATCGTAATCGAATCGTTCGCCACTTCTGTATAGACGCGCAAGCGCGGCGCAACGAACAGCCAGTTTGCATAAGCGCCAAGCGTCAAGCCGATGACGATCCATGCGGCGCTCACTCCATCGATATACATCGCCCCCGGCAGCCCCATGAGCAGCCAGCCGCTCATGTCGGAAGCCCCGGCGCTGAGCGCGGTCACCGCCGGTCCGAGCGTCCGGCCGCCAAGCATATAATCGGACAAATTCGACGTCCGTTTATACGCCCAATAGCCGATCCAAAGCATGCCGACTAAATACACAATGACGGAAAATAAAACCATATGGACTCTCCTTCCTCTACTGTCTTGTCACCACTTTCATCATAACGAAATTGATAGTATTTACACAATAGTATTTATTTTTCCATACCGCTATAATAAACAAATTGACAAAACCTTTGCCAACTCTACCCTCTTCCTGGTATAATATTCTGTAAATTCAAAATCAATCGTTTATGTCTTTTTATACATAAAAAATTATTTTATAAAAATGCACACGAAATGATATTAGCCATATGCCCTTCAGTTAATTTGGCGAAAAACATTGGAAAATGCGCCTTTTCCCCATTTATACGGCAGTACCAAAATGTTCAAACAATTATTTTTATAAAACCTATTGCATAATAACAAAAATATTGATAGTATGATAATCGTTCATCGACAATGATTCCAAAGGGGGATTTTATAGGATGTTAAAAATGAAGAAAGGTTTGATCGTAGCGGTCGTTGCTGCGTTGTTTATGGCGCTCGCTGCCTGCGGCGGCAAGTCAACGGAAACAAGCTCGTCATCGGGCGGCGGCGGGGAAGCAAAGAAAAAAATCGTCGTCGGGACAGATGCGGCGTTTGCTCCGTTCGAATATATGGATAAAGGAAAAATTGTCGGCTTCGACGTCGATCTTCTCGATGCTATTATGAAAGAAGCCGGTCTTGACTACGAATTGCGAAACATCGGCTGGGATCCGCTGTTTGCCGCATTGCAAAGCAAAGAAATCGACATGGGCATTTCCGGCATTACGATTACGGACGAGCGGAAACAATCTTATGATTTCTCAGCTCCGTACTTTGAAGCAACACAAGTCATCTTAGTCAAACAAGGCAGCCCGGTGAAAAACGCCCTTGACTTAAAAGGGAAAACGATCGGCGTTCAAAACGCGACAACCGGTCAAGAAGCTGCGGAGAAGCTATTTGGCAAAGGCGATCATATTAAAAAATTCGAAACGAGTGTTGTTGCCATTATGGAACTGCTAAACGGCGGTGTTGATGCTGTCATCACGGACAACGCGGTGGCAAACGAATACGTGAAAAACAATCCGGACAAAAAATTGCAAGTCATTGAAGATCCACAAAACTTCGCTTCGGAATACTACGGCATGATCTTCCCGAAAGACAGCGAATTGAAAGCCAAAGTGGACGAAGCATTGCAAAAAGTGATCGACAGCGGCAAATATGCAGAGATTTACAAAAAATGGTTTGGCAAAGAACCGAATATGGAAGGCTTAAAACAACAACAATAAGCGCACGAACATAGAAAAATGCGTAACTGCTAGCAAGTTACGCATTTTTCTTAGAGAAAGGTGAGATCGATGGATTTTCGTTTTGATATTATTGTTGAATACGCCCCTTACTTTTGGCAAGGGCTGCTCGTAACGATCGGCGTATCATTAGCCGGCATCGTGTTCGGCCTCATTCTCGGCCTGTTCATCGGCCTTGGCAAAATGTCGTCCAACCCGATTATTCGTTTGCCGTTTTCGTGGTACATTCACTTTTTCCGCGGTACGCCGCTTGTCGTGCAAATTTTGCTCGTCCATTTCGGCGCCATGCCGCTCTTTTTCGCCCAGCCAAATGCCGTCGCTTCCCTGGCCGTCTCGCTGTCGCTCAACTCGGCCGCGTATGTGGCCGAGATTTTCCGCGCCGGCATCCAGTCGATCGACAAAGGGCAAATGGAAGCGGCCCGCTCGCTTGGGATGACGCATGCGCAGGCGATGCGCTACATTATTTTGCCGCAGGCGTTAAAGCGAATGATTCCGCCGTTTGCGAACGAGTTTATCGTCTTAATTAAAGATTCGTCGCTTGGGATGGTCATCGCCGCCCCGGAAATCATGTATTGGGGGAAAGCGGCCGCGGGTGAGTATTACCGCGTTTGGGAGCCGTATTTAACAGTGGCGTTCATCTATTTGCTCTTAACGCTTTCGTTAAGCAAACTGTCACACTATCTTGAAAGGAAGTATTCGACCCAATGATTGACGTACGCCAGCTGAAAAAATCGTTCGGTTCGCTCCAAGTTTTAAAAGGAATCGATGTCCATATTCGCGAAGGAGAAGTCGTGGTCGTCATCGGCCCATCGGGGTCGGGAAAATCGACGTTTTTACGCTGTTTAAACTTGCTTGAGGATTTCGATGAAGGTGAAATTATTATTGACGGCATTAATTTAAAGGCGAAAGACACGAACTTAAATAAAGTGCGGGAAGAAGTCGGAATGGTGTTCCAGCGCTTTAACTTGTTTCCGCATATGACGGTGCTGAACAATATCACGCTGGCACCGATGAAAGTGCGGAAATGGCCGCGTGAAAAAGCGGAAGCGAAGGCGATGGAGCTGCTCGCCAAAGTCGGGCTGCAAGACAAAGCGCACGTCTACCCGGACTCCCTCTCCGGTGGACAGGCGCAGCGCGTCGCCATCGCCCGGGCATTGGCCATGGAACCGAAAATCATGCTGTTTGACGAGCCGACGTCAGCGCTTGACCCGGAAATGGTCGGGGAAGTGCTCTCGGTCATGAAGCAGCTGGCCAATGAAGGGATGACGATGGTCGTCGTCACCCACGAGATGGGCTTTGCCCGTGAAGTCGGCGACCGCGTCCTGTTTATGGACGGCGGCTACATTGTCGAGGAAGGGAAGCCGGAAGACTTGTTCGACCACCCGCAGCATGAGCGGACGAAAGCGTTTTTATCAAAAGTGCTGTAAAACGTCGTCTTGCCTGTTTGAGGCAAGACGACTTTTTTAGGCACATATCATGCCCCCTATAATGCAACCACGTTGCCTCTCCATCTCTTCAATGTTCCGTCAACGGCTCCCCCATTTCAGGCATCTATGACACCACAAAAGCCCTTCTGAACGTGAACTACCCCCACTTAATTTTCTAGCGAAAATTTGAAGTGGGGGCTTCCAAAGAAGTTTGACTGCTTCAAGCAATCCTTATTCTTTGAGGCGTGTCCACTTCGCCGCTAGAGCATAAGACACTCAGGTCTACAGCTTTACTTTTCTTTAAGATGTTTAATGCGCCATTGACATCAGCATTAATTAGTTTGCCAGACTTTGTTCGATACAAGCCGCGCTTAATACGTTTGCCGCTGAACTTATATTCTTTTGGATTGTCGGCATTATATTCAGGAATCTCATCGCCGTCAAAAAAGCTGGCTTGAGACGTATAGGATTCTTCCTGTTTCAAGAATTCAATGCCGTAAAATTCACAAAGATATTCTAGTTTTTCTTTTATGTTACCGAGAGGAATATTGACAAAGTTTTGATTTGTCTTTTTTCCTAGATTCATATTGCGTTGCCATGTTTCCGCATAGCCAATGACAAGTTTGCCAATTTGATTTTCAATACAGTAGTTAATGATGTAACGGCAAGTCTTGTTGATATAATCATTCACTTTATTATTGCGATTCATAGCAAGCAAAGCCTGTTTACGAGTGGTGCCTTTGATTTTTTGCTTATCTTTTATGCTTTGAAGTCTGGCATTTTCTTTGTTAAACCATTGATTTATACTTTTTAATCTCCGCCCATCAATGATGAATGATCTGCCGTCTGATGTGACACAAGTGGCAACATTGTTTAATCCTAAATCAATTGCCAGTGCTTTTTGGTCATTTAATTCTCTTTGATCTTCAGGCATTTCATATTTGTACTGAATCTCAAAGAACCTGGCATGATGCTTAGGAATGATTTCAATCTGCTTAATCTTTTTGTCCAGTAACACAGGCGGAATCGTTATCGTGATAGGCTTGTGAGTCTTTTTAAATAGGCGAGAATACGGTATCGTGAATTTGTTGCCGTCTATACGAATCTGGCCAATGATCAGTGAATGAAAGCCATCTTTTTTAAGATATTTTGGAATACTGATAGCCTTGTGGTCATATTTTCCTTGTTTGGCAAGACTGATCAAACCAAAGAAAGATTTAAAGGCTTCATTGACCTTTTTTAAAATTTGCTGTGCCATGTTGCTGTTTAACAGCTTATAGTTTTCGTTAGTTTTTGCAAGATGATAATTTTTCTCATAATTAAGAAATTCCTTGTGTTCAAAATAGTATTGTCTGACATTGTACAATCCGACGTTGTACATGTTCTTGGCAATATGGCACAGTTCTCGAAGAGTCAAGTATTCTTCTTTGGTCAAACCATTTAGCTGTTGTTTGATACAAAAATACATGTTTTCACCTCCCATCTAACTATATTATACTATATTTTACTGAATCTATCCTATTTTCAGCAAAATATAGTTAAGGCGATTCATCTCCCACTTACTCCGCTTCGCTTTGTTGAAGTGGGAGTCTTCTCGCCTAATTAAGATAAAAAGCCGGCCGAACCCCGGCCAGCCTCGCTTTACAACACAAACTGCATCACCCAAATCGAACCGGCGACAACGACAACAGCAATAAAGAAGCTGTATACCATGTTGAACGTTTGCACTTTGCCGCTGTCGCTTTCGTTGACGTGCATGAATAGAAACAGCTGCAAGCTCGCTTGGATGATCGCGAACAAGACGATGATGACGATCACGGCTTTAAGCGGCAGCCCAGACGAGAGCGCCACCCAAAGAGCCGCAAACGTCAAGACGAGCGACAACAAAAACCCAATGATATGTTTCCACGGAAATGATTCGCGATGGCTGTTTGCGCCCATGTTAGATCACCATCCCTAACAAATAGACGAGCGTGAAGATGAAAATCCAAACAACGTCTAAAAAGTGCCAGTACAAACTGACGATAAACACTTTCCGGGCCGTTTTCGCCGTCAACCCGCGTTGGAGAAGCTGGATGATGATCAAAATCATCCAGCCAATTCCTACACTGACGTGGGCGCCGTGCGTGCCGACGAGCACGAAAAAGCTTGATAAAAATGCGCTCGTCTGCATCGTCGCTCCTTCATGGACGTAATGGATGAACTCGCGAATTTCAACCGTAATAAACCCCACCCCAAGCAGAAGCGTCACGAGCAGCCAGGCAATCAGCCCGCTCATGCGGCCGCGGCGCATTTCAAAAATGGCCAACCCACATGTGAAACTGCTCGTCAACAGCAACAACGTTCCGATCAAAACGTCTTTTACCTCAAACAGCTCCGCTGCCGTCGGCCCCGAGCCGGTCCGTTGGAACAAGACGAGATACGTCGCAAACAGCGTCGCAAACAGCGCGACTTCCGCCCCGAGGAAAATCCAGAAACCCAATATGTTCAACCGACTTTCTTGCGTCCGATACTCCAGCGGCACCGTTTCCTCATAGCGATGTGCAGCTTCTCCCATTCGTCACGCCCCCTTCCGCGCCGCTCGTTCCATCCGTTTGATTTCGTCAACCGGAATATGGTAGCCATCATCGTCTTCAAATGAGCGGAGAATCAATCCAAGCACAATGAACAACGCACCAACGATAGCCAACGCAAACCACTTGAACACAAGGCCGAACCCGGCGACGAAAAACGCCACCGACATCCAAAACGGGCGTCCTGAGTTGCTTGGCATATGGATCGGCTTCAAGTCTTCTTCTTTCACGTGGAAGCCGCCATACTTTTTCTTCATCACCCAATACGCGTCCACATCTTCGACAACCGGCGTCACCGGGAAATTGTAATGCACCGGCGGCGACGCGGTCGCCCACTCAAGCGTCCGTCCGTTCCACGGGTCGCCGGTCATGTCGCGCTCGCCGTAGCGGGCGCTGTAATAAATGTTGTAACAAAGCACGATAAACCCGATGCCCATCAACACCGCCCCGACCGTCGCAACGACGTTGAGCGGCGTCCAGCCGAGACCAGCCGAGTACGTGTACATGCGGCGCGTCATCCCCATCAATCCTAGGAAATACATCGGGAAGAAGCAGATGTTAAAGCCGATCATAAACAGCCAAAACGTCCACTTGCCAAGCCGTTCATTCAAGATATGGCCGAACATTTTCGGATACCAATAATGCAAACCGGCAAAGCAGGCGAACACCGTACCCGCGATCAACACGTAATGGAAATGGGCAATCAGAAAATAGCTGTTATGGTATTGATAATTGGCCGCGGCCATTGCCAGCATCACGCCTGTCACGCCGCCGATGACAAAGTTCGGAATAAACGCCAGCGACCAAAGCATCGCGGTTGTAAAACGAATTTTCCCTTTTCGGATCGTAAACAGCCAGTTAAAAATTTTCACCCCGGTCGGGATCGCGATCGCCATCGTCGTGATCGAGAAGGCAGAGTTCACGGCCGGCCCTGCGCCCATCGTAAAGAAGTGGTGCACCCAGACGATAAAGCTTAAAAACGCAATGCCCACGATCGAACCGACCATCGCCTTATAACCGAACAGCCGTTTCTGCGCAAACGTGCTGACCACTTCCGAGAAAATGCCGAACGCCGGCAAAATGACGATATACACTTCCGGATGGCCCCAAATCCAGAACAAGTTCGCCCAGAGCATCGACATGCCGCCGTTGGCCATCGTGAAAAACTGCGTATCAAACAGCCGGTCAAACGTCATGAGCGCCAAGGCGACCGTCAACACCGGGAAGGCGAAAATAATGAGCACGCATGTGATGAGAATCGTCCACGTAAACATCGGCATGCGCATCAATGTCATGCCCGGCGCGCGCATTTTTAAAATCGTGACAAGGAAGTTGATCCCGGTCATCAATGTTCCGATCCCGGAAATTTGTAAAGCGACAGCGTAATAGTTGTTGCCGACGCCAGGGCTGAATTCGTTGCCGGCAAGCGGGAAGTACGCCGTCCAACCGGCATCCGGCGATCCGCCGATGACGAATGAAATGTTAAACAGCAACGCACCGAAGAAAAAGAGCCAAAAGCTTAACGCATTCAAATATGGAAACGCGACATCGCGCGCCCCGATTTGCAGCGGAACGACAATGTTCATCAAACCGATGATGAACGGCATCGCCATAAACAAGATCATAATCGTCCCGTGCGTCGTAAATATTTCATTGTAATGTTGCGCGTCAAGAAACTTCATGTTCGGCGCGGTCAGCTGCGCCCGCATCAAAAGCGCATCGACGCCGCCGCGGAAGAGCATCAAAACTGCGCAAATAATGTACATGACGCCAATCTTTTTATGATCCACCGTCGTGAGCCATTCGTTCCACAGCCATTTCCATTTTTTAAAATACGTCAAGACGAACACAATGCCGATTATCGTTAAAACGATCGCGACATCAGCCGCGTAAATGAGCGGCTCTCCGGTTACGAAAAACTCGCTCCACTTCATCCTTCGTTCCCCCTTTCCTACTCCCCATGATGGTGACTGTTTGTCATCGCTTCATCGCTTTGATCGTCGTTTCTCATTGGCTTTCGATCTGCATGATGGCTGTTTTGTTTCGCATGGTCAATCCATTGTAAGTGGGTGTTCGAAAACGTCATTCGCCCAACAAGCCCCGGTTTTAAAATTTGTGTATATTTTTTCTCATCGAGCTTCGGGGCGGTTTGTTTCACTTCATTCACCCATTTGCGGAAGTCCGTTCCCGTTTGTGCGACGACTTCAAACTCCATATGGGCGAACTTTTCCCCGGAAAAGTTGGCGCTCCGCCCCATGTAGGAGCCGGGCTTATCGGCTTGCAAAATCAGCTCTGTCTCCATGCCGTCCATCGCATATTTTTGCCCACCTAATTCCGGCACCCAAAACGAGTTCATCGGCCCGACCGAAGTCAGCTTAAACTTGACCGGCACACCGGCTGGAATATGGACGTAGTTGACCGTTTCAATGTTTTCTTCCGGATAGCTGAAAATCCATTTCCAGTTCGCCGCCGTCACATGGATCGTGATCGGTTTCACTTTCTCGGTCGGCGGCTTTTCCAACGCAAACGTCGCCTTCACTGTTGGAACAGCGAGCGCAGCGACAATCAAAATTGGAATGGCCGTCCAGACGACTTCAAGCAACGTGTTCCCTTCCTCATCCGGCGGCTCATAGCCGGCATTTTCCGGCTTCTCGCGATAACGAATGAGAAAAACGGCAAATAACGTAAATACAACAACAATAATGAACAACATAAAGCCGACAGACCACATGATCAAATCATACTGCATGCGCGCCACCGGCCCTTGCGGATTGAGCACGGCCGTGCGCTCCACGCAGCCCCCAAGCAAAAACAAAAACGGCAAAACCAGCACCGCGCGCCATCTCGCCCGTTTCATCGCTATCGGTCCTCCCTCTTCCGCCCCAACCATTTCGGGGCCTTCCATGCATTTTCTTTTGTTTCTACCATATCAAAATTGAAAATGTTTGAAACGAATGAGCGAAAAAGTTCATAAATCGGCAAAACATTTGTCACCAAATGTTCAATCATTGTTCAAGAAATCGCCACTTGTTTTCCTCGTTTAGGGAAATATTGATGAGAAAGGAAATATTGATGAGAAAGGAGAGTTGCGGAAAAGCCCGCCATAAAACAAGACAGCTGAATTCCTTATGAAAAAGAACCCAGCTGTCCTTCGTTCGTTTGAATGGCATATCCTTGTTGCTGCAACTGTTTGCGAATGCGTGGGTTTAACGTTTGCCACATCCATTGTTCATACAACGCCTTTTTCTCTTCAGGCAATAAATAGTAGTGTCGGCCGGCCTGGCGGCGCGCCCGCTCGGTGACATCATAGAGCGCTAACGCAGCGGCGACGGAAATGTTAAAGCTTTGCACAAAGCCGTACATCGGAATGACAAACGTTCCGTCCGCCAAGCGGAGCGCCTCTTCCGACACGCCGCTATGCTCGTTGCCAAACAACAGCGCTGTCGGTTGGGACAGATCGATGTCGGAAACCGGAATCGTCTCCTCACCAAGATAGCTTGCATACACTTGATACCCTTGACTTTTCAAATCGGCAATGGCCGTTTTGATATCTGGCTTATGGTGGAGCGTCAGCCACTGATCAGCATAGCGCGTCACAAGCCGGTTCGGCGAAAACGGCGCCTTTCCCGTCACGATATGAACGTCTTGAACGCCAAACGCTTCAGCCGTCCGCAGCACCGCCGCTTGGTTATGCGGGTCATCGACCGCTTCGATCAAGACGGTAATATAGCGGGTGCGCTCATTCAAAACCTCATACATCCGCCGAAGCCGCCTTGGCAAAATCATTTCCCAAACCGGACGCGTCGATTCGGTGATCAGCCCTTCTTGCCGCAGCTGTTCCAAAAATGATGTCGCTTCCCGTTCTTCCACAACGCATCCCCCTTTCCAAGCCTAGCGTATTCTGTGTTTCCCATTGTACAAAATGACAGGATGCCAAGGCAATTCAGCATGGCCAAGCCGAAGAAAAGCAAGCTGGATGACAAGTCCGATCAAAAGAGGGGGTGTCCCCATCCTTGCGGGACACCCTCTTTCTAAAACAAAAAGCAGGAAATGTGCAATCGCAGACCCCATCCTTCCGATCGGTCTATTTCCGTTTGGATCATGACTCGCTTTCACCCTCCAATCCTTTCATTCATCAACCGCTATGTAGGCTTGGCGCGGATGATTCGGCTGATCCGGGTATTTTAAGCGGATTTTCCCTTCCTCCAACAGCTTTCCTAAATAATTGTTGCGCAATCCATCCGGCGTCCGTTCGAGCAGCTCTGCCAGCTCTTTCAGACGCAGCGGCCGCTCGCGGCATAACCGAACGATCAATTGTTCCATGACCGCTGGAGCCAACCGTTTTTTTCGCCGTGCCAATTCTGCCATCTTCCATAGCCGTTCGTCGATCGTTTCCCCTTTTTCGTTGCTGTCATGCATACTGATGTCGTTGTTTACGGAGCTAAGCAAGCTATTTACGAACTTCAACTCTTTATTTATAGAGCTCGACGTTATATTTACGGAGTCAGACTCATTTTTTATGGAGTTCGACCCGATGTTTACGGAGTTTTTGGTTATATTTAAGGAGTTTTCTTCGTTGTTAACGGAGTTGGTGTCTATACTTACGAAGTTTAGTTCGTTAGTTATGAAGCTCTCGGTTTCCTGTCCGCTGTCCGGATCCAGCCATTCGGGTTCCGACTGTTCCAGCTGTCCAGCCGGTTCTGTTTCCATTGTTGCGCTAATTTCAGCTGGAAATTGCAGCGGACACAACACAACGATTGTACGGTCTGGATTCGTTTGCTGCGAGATATCGATCGGGCAAGCAAGCGCCTGTTCCTGCATATCGCACATTCGCTTGAGGCCCGATCCCGCGCGTTTGCATACGTCGATCAGCAAAAACATTTTAAAAATATTCGGGTTGCGCAAATTGCTCGTATGCCCCGCCATTGCCGCTTCAATCGGGATGCGAAACCGTCCCGGGTTGGCAAAGCGAAATGAACGATCCTCTTTTTCGACGGTGATGCCGCCTTCCTCCCCATAATCGGCATGAACGAGCGCATTGACGAGCGCCTCGCCAAGCAGAGCGCGCCCTTCATCCGACCAAACGTGACGCTCCAGCTCAGCCAACACGCGAAAATAAAAATCGTAAATGTTGCCCGACCATGTGCCGTCTTGTGATGTGAACCGCTTCGTCCATCCTGCCGCTTCACCGTCAGTGTGCTCTCGATATTCCAAAAAGTATTGCGGCAGCACCTCGGTGATGATCCGCTCCTCACTGAACATCAACAATCCCGCGAGCGTCAGCCCTTCTTTGCTGCTGTCGCGCAGCTTGCCCCACGCGCCGATTTTGTATAAAAATTCTTTTGTCTCGAGCCCGTTCCACGGATGGCCCGGTTTCACCCGAGCAAACCGCTCGCGGTAATGGCTGACGGTCTCGAAATTGAGCTCACTTAAGCTGTAATGCTCTAAAATCAGGCTGTCTGCCAGCGCATGGGGGCGTTCATGAAACGAATTTGTATATTTATTCACTCCCGATCTTCCTTTGACGTTATTTTTGCAAAACAGTTTGATTCTCTTTTTCTATTGTACCATCTTTCCTTCTCCTTGCGGATAGTTGCCAAAAAAAGAAAACGGTTGTGGATATGTGGAATAACGGTCCATGGCAAAGAGCAAACTATGGAAAACCACTATTGACAGGCAAGGAGGCATCCGTATGTCATCCCTCCCTTCGGTCATAGAGCCGTATTGGCGTGATTCCGTGCCGCTTCCGTCCTTCCCGAAGCTCGAAGAAGACGTTTCGGTCGACGTCGTGGTTGTAGGCGGCGGCATTTCCGGCATTACAACCGCTTATTTACTGGCGACGCAAGGTGTGCGCGTCGCCCTTCTCGAAGCGGACCGGCTGTTGAACGGAACGACCGGCCATACAACGGCGAAGCTGACTGCCCAGCACGATTTGGTGTACGATGAATTCCTAAACCACTTTGGGGCGGAAAAGGCGCGCCTATATTATGACGCCTGCATGGACGCACTTGGCTTCGTCCGCCGCACGATCGAGCAGCACGGGATCGACTGCGATTTTTGCGAACAAGACGCCTACATATATACGACGTCTTCTTCATCATTACAAAAATTAGTAAAAGAATGGCAAGCGTACGAGCGTCTAGGAATTGACGGCGCTTTTGTCGAATCGATTCCGCTCCCGCTGCCGGTCACAGCGGCCGTCGTGATGAGGAAGCAAGCGCAGTTTCATCCGCTCAAATATTTGGTCAGACTGGTCGAAGCCATCAAACAGGCCGGCGGCATCATTTACGAGCACACGCCGGTCGCCGACATTGAACAAGGAGAGCGGCTGTCCGTCGTGACGCGCAGCAAACGGCGGGTCACATGCGACCACGTCGCCGTCTGTTCCCACTTTCCGTTTTATGACGGCGGATTTTATTTTTCCCGCATGTATGCTGAGCGCTCGTATGTCATTGCCATCACAGCTGCAGAGCCATACCCGGGAGGCATGTACTTGAGCGCCGACAACCCGAAGCGCTCGGTCCGTTCCGCAGCGGCAAATGGCGAGACGCTTATTCTCATCGGCGGGGAAAACCATAAGACCGGCCAAGGGGTGCCGACAATGCGCCATTATGAGGCGTTGTCCTCGTTCGCCTCGCAGTTGTTTACGGTAAAAGACATTCGTTACCGTTGGTCGGCCCAAGACTTGACGACGCTTGATAAATTGCCATATATCGGCCCGATGACGGCAGGGACGCCAAACATTTATGTCGCGACAGGGTACCGGAAGTGGGGGATGACGAACGGGACGGTCGCCGGGATGCTTTTGTCTGACCTCATTCTCGACCGCGACAACCGATACCGCGACTTGTACTCTCCGTCGCGCTTTTACGCTGATCCAAGCATGAAGCAGTTTTTCACGACAAACCTTGACGTCGCCAAACATTTGCTGGAGGGAAAGATCGAACCGGTTGTCCGCCGGCCGCAAGATTTGGCGCGCGGAGAAGGGGCGGTTGTCTCGGTCAACGGAAAGCGGGCTGGCGCCTATAAGGACGAAGCCGGGGTGCTCCATGTCGTCGACACGACGTGCACCCATATGGGTTGCGAGCTGGAGTGGAACAGCGGCGACCGGACATGGGACTGCCCATGTCATGGCTCGCGCTTCTCGATCGATGGCGATGTTATCGAAGGACCGGCGAAACAGCCGCTCGCGCGCATTGAACTTGATGACGCGAAGTGACGCGCTGACGCAGGACGGCGGCGCGTGCAGAACATCGTCGCAATCGGCATGTCGACCTTGAGTTCCAATGGGGGTTGGGAGCGTATGTTCCTAACCCCCTTATCGTTTTCATTTGCCGATCGCGCATTTCATGATAAGATGAAAATGAGAGTGGACTGCATGTTGTATGATGTTTTCGGGAGGGATGACGCATGGACCTTGAACCGATTTTTCTCACCCCTGTCTTCCAAGAACGGATTTGGGGCGGCACGAAGCTCGCCGAACGATTCGGCTACGACATTCCGTCTTCGCAAACAGGGGAATGCTGGGCGGTGTCCGCCCATCCGCACGGGCAGACGGTCGTCGCCCGCGGACCGTTTGCCGGGATGACGCTCGGACAATTATGGGAGGAACGCCGCGATTTGTTCGGCCACTTCCCGTCTGACCGCTTCCCGCTGTTGACCAAAATTTTGGACGCCAACGCCGACTTGTCAGTCCAAGTCCACCCGGACGATGAATACGCCAAAACGCATGAAGGCGGAGAACTCGGCAAAACGGAGTGTTGGTACATCATCGACTGCAAGCCGGGCGCTCAGTTGATTTACGGCCATTATGCAGAAACGAAAGAAGAGCTGCGCGCGATGATGGAAGCGGGGGAATGGGATCGTTTACTTCGGAAAGTGCCGATCCGCCCCGGCGACTTCTTCTATGTCCCAAGCGGCACGATCCACGCCCTTTGCGAAGGGACGATCGTCCTTGAGACGCAGCAAAGCTCAGATACAACCTACCGCGTCTACGATTACGACCGCGTCGACAGCCAAGGGCGGAAGCGCGAGCTTCATCTCGAGAAAGCGATTGACGTCACGACCGTCCCGCATCGCGACATCGATGTCCACCCCCATGTCGCCGAATTTCCCGGCGCGACGGTGACGACCTTCGTGGAAGGAGACTACTTCGGCGTCCAAAAATGGGACGTCCGCGGCGCGTTCGAATCAGAGCAGGCAAAACCGTTTCTCATCGTCAGCATCCTCGAAGGCGAAGGCGAGCTTGTCCGCAAAGGACAGACATACTTGCTTCGCCGGGGCGACCATTTCATTTTGCCGCATCAATTCGGCCGTTTCACCATTCGCGGCTCCCTCCAGGCGATCGCGTCGTGGCCGCGGACAGGCAAATAAACGACTGACTTCCTCAACCAATGGGTTGCAACATACAAAAAAGGTGTCCTCTTGCCTTTGGGACACCTTTTTCTATTGTCCACCCGAGAAGGGGACGGCTGAACAGAACATGCCGTTCAACAATAGGATTTCACCCGTCAACTACCCCCACTTAGCTAACGCTTGAAGTGGGGGCTTGCAACTCCCCAGAAGTACAAGCGGACTTCGTCCTCCTTCCTTGACTTGGGGTTGCATCAGGGCAGGTTGACAACTACCCAACGACGCAGGTCATGCCTGCATCGTTACCGATTCTCTCGGTGTGTCTGTTGGCAGTACTTGGCTTCCACACACAACAGACGGATCTACGCTCGATGTTTTACGGTTACAACGTTTCCTGTAACCAACTCCATACATCGAGTAGCCGTGATTGGAGTGCCTTTATTAAACGGTTTTCTCCACGCCTTTATTATATCATACACAAAAGAAAAGGGGAACGCGCATTCCTCTCCCACTTACTCCCTTTGGTCGTTGAAGTGGGAGTCTCCTGCGCGAAATAGGATGAAGAAATCCCATCATCTTCCCCGCTTAGGAGAAAGATGTCCCTTTCATTTGACCGAGACGATACACAGAGGCAATATGCCGCGCCGTTTGCGTCACATACTGTTCCGCCTGCTCGAACGCTTTCTCAAGCGGAATGACGCCGGGAACAATTGTAAAGAGGGCGTCAATGCCATGGTCTAAGACGACCGCACTGTCGTCGCCTAACGAACCGGCGATGCCGATGACCGGGACGCCGAACTGCTTCGCCGTTTTGGCGACACCAATCGGCGTTTTTCCGAATATCGTCTGTCCGTCGATCCGTCCTTCACCAGTAATGACTAAATCGGCGCCTTTGACGCGCTCCGCGAGCTGAACCGTCTCGATCACAATATCAACGCCGCGCTTCAGCTCAGCCGGGAGAAACGCAAGCAACCCCGCTCCCAAGCCTCCAGCCGCGCCGGCGCCGGGAATGTCGCCGACTTGTTTGCCGAGTTCGCGGCTGATGACGTCGGCATAGTGCGTCAAGTTCTGGTCGAGAACCGCGACCATATCCGGTGTCGCCCCCTTTTGCGGGCCGAAAATGGCGGACGCGCCTCTCGGTCCGGTGAGCGGATTATCGACATCGCATGCGACATCAATGCGCACGTTCTCTAGACGCGGATCGAGCCCGGACAAGTCGATCGACTGCAAATAAGCGAGCGCTCCGCCTCCCGGACCGATGTCCCGGCCGTCTTCGTCCAAAAGCCTTCCCCCAAGCGCCTGCACCATGCCGGCCCCGCCATCGTTTGTCGCGCTGCCGCCAATGCCGATAATCAAATGAGTGGCGCCGGCGTCAAGCGCTGCTCGGATCAGTTCTCCCGTCCCCCGTGTCGTCGTCACCAATGGATTACGCCGGTCGCGTGGGACAAGGTGCAGCCCCGAGGCAGCCGCCATCTCGATGACCGCTGTCTTCCCGTCGCCGAGCAAGCCAAAAAACGCCCGCACCGGCTCACCGAGCGGTCCGGTCACGTTCACTTCCACGATGCGGCCGCCAGTCGCATCAACAAGCGACTGCACCGTCCCTTCCCCGCCATCGGCCATCGGCACTTTCACGTACTCAGCTTCTGGAAACACCGACCGGAACCCGCGTTCCACCGCCTCGGCGACTTCGAGCGCCGAGAGGCTTTCTTTAAACGAATCTGGGGCAATGACGACCTTCATCTTTTTCCCTCCTCGATGTCGTGAAACAGGGCGACACATGGCCATAACGATGCAAACGCAGCCGGCCGCACGAACAGTGGATTCATATCCGTGCGGCGCAAGCCACTAGGCCGCAGCGGCCCAGACGATGGCCATCGCGGTCAGAGCGGCGGTCGCCCCCTACTATTGTTTTCACCAACGAAAATGCCGTTTCCTTTATCGGGCAGGCAAACAGATAGATGCCGAATGGGCCAATGACCGTTGAAACAGTCTTGACCGCGATCAACGAAGGCAACGCTGCGCACTTCCGTCGCCGCGATTTTCCATAGGCTCAGCTCGGAAGTGCAGCGCCCTCAGTCCGGCGTACATTTGATTTCCAGAAACTCGCGGTCTCTCGTCCCCGCCCGATGGTGCTGATGGAACGATCGATGTTTGATCCCCGTCCTTTCGCCGCTCGTATTATATACAACGAAAGAGGCAGGATCTAGCGGCATCGCTCATGATGTCAAATTTCGACAAAAAAAGACGGAGACAGCCGCTTTTTTTCTATTTTCAGAATTGGTTATATAGTACTGTAGATGAGCAAATTCACTGACATAAATTGACAACTAAACAAAAAAGGAGACATGAACCGGACTCCTTGGGTAAAATAGATGTGTTCAAAACCCATTCACACAAGGAGGTTCATGTCTCATGAATAGATTAGCACATCACCAAGGAATCCACAAGTTTTTCTTCACGCTGGGGTTGACGCTGCAGCTTTCCAAACCGGTCATCAAGCATCTCATTCATATTGTCGATGCCTTGACCACCAAGGGATTCTCGGGAACATTGACTGATATTCATTACTGGAGCTTTCATCCGAATCATCGAACGACGCTCAGTCACTTTTTCACGAAAAGCCCTTGGAACGAGGAAAGGCTGCTTGGGAAGCTTCAAGAGTGGATCCTTTCCCAGGTCGAACGACTGGCCAAACGGAAGAATCAACCCCTTTTTGTTTCGATTGATGATACGATTTGCCAAAAAACAAAGCCTTCGTCACGGGCTGTGCACGCCATTCAAGGGTGCGACTGGCACTACTCGCATAAAGATCATCAATCGGTCTGGGGGCATTCGCTCGTTTGGCTGATGGTGCACACCTTCACGCAGGCGTTCCCATTTGCGTTCCGCCTGTATGACAAGAAAGCGGGAAAAAGCAAGATCGACCTGGCGATCGAGATGCTTTCCTCGCTCAAGGTGAAGCGGGCTCAGCCGGTGTATGTGCTCATGGATTCGTGGTATCCGTCCAAAAAGCTCATCGAAGCCTGTCTGAAACAGGGATTCCATGTCATCGCGATGCTCAAGACGAACCGGATTCTCTACCCGAAAGGCATCGCCATCCAAGCCAAGCAGTTTGCCCGCTATATCGAGTCCAAAGACACCCGCCTCGTCACGGTGGGGCAGGAGCGTTATCGCGTGTATCGCTATGAGGGGGCCATCCATGGCCTCGATGACGCGGTGGTGCTGCTGGCTTGGAAGGCGGATCAGCCGATGGCGCCGGAACATCTTCATTGCATCTTGAGCACCGACCGGGAACTCGGGGACGAAGACATCTTGCGTTACTACGCCCAGCGCTGGACGATCGAGTGCTTTTTCCGGCAGGCGAAAGATCAACTGAAGCTGGATGGATACCGCGTTCGCCACATTCGGGCGGTGAAACGGTATTGGGCGGTGGTGCTGCTCTCCTGCGTGTACAGCATCGCCGAATCCCGACAAAACCTCTCCACCGGGCTGGAGCTTCTTCGGTCGCGGAAAGACCACAGCGTCGTCGAGTTCATTTATGACGCTGCAAAGCAAGATATTCCCATTGATGTGATCAAAAAACAGCTCCGTATCGCGTAAGGGGTACCCTGTTTGTCTCTCTAACCATGGAAATTATTGTAATGAAAAATGCTCATCTACAGTTCTATAAAATTTTTTCTTTGGTTTACCGTTACTTATGATACGGCTCCCCCCGGTTAATGCGAAATGCGCGGTAAATTTGCTCGAGCAAAATGAGGCGCATCAGCTGGTGTGGAAACGTCATTTTCGAAAACGACAGGGTCTCATCGGCGCGCGCCATCACTTGTTTGCTTAAGCCAAGCGAGCCGCCGATGACGAACACCACTTTGCTTTTGCCGTAGGTGGCGAGCTCATCGAGACGGGCGGCGAATTGCTCGGACGATTGCATCTTCCCTTCAATCGCGAGCGCGATGACGTGAGCGTCATGCGGAATTTTCGCCAGCAGCCGTCCTCCCTCGCGCTCTTTGATTTGTTCCTCCTCAAGTTCGCTCGCCCGCTCCGGCGTTTTTTCATCAGCGACTTCGATGATGTCGATTTTGGCGTATGCGGACAGACGCTTTGTATATTCATTAATTCCAGCGATTAAATATTTTTCCTTCAATTTACCCACAGCGACAATGGAAATATGCACAAACAACCCCTGCCTTATAAACAGCTTATCAACAAGATTTATCCACATATACACAACACATATCCACATGTTGTGAAAAAACTGTTATCCTCCTACGACATATACAGCTTGTTTCGAGCAAAAATAGCACTGTTTTTCGCTGTTGTCCACAGGCAGGAGATCCGGCGCCTGTTCCGTTTCATCTACATATTGATCAATGGCGATGTCGACATGTTCTTCACATGTGAATATCATCATTCTCGCCCCTCTCCTTGTGGAAAAAAGAAGGAGCGTTTTCGCTCCCTCCATTCGTTTAATACGACTCACGCGCCAGCTTCATCGTGACCGTGCGTTTTTTCCCATCACGATAAAACGTGACTTCCATCCGGTCGCCGATCGATTTTTTCGTATACAAATATTTGCGCAAATCAAGCACGTTGCGGATTTTTTCGCCGTCAAGCGCCACGATGACATCAAACTGTTTTAAGCCCGCCTGTGCGGCCGGCGACATCGGCACGACTTGAATGACCGCCGCTCCTTCCGTTACGTTCGGCGGCAAATGGAGCGTCGCCTGCAAATGGTACGATGGGATGTCGCTCAGCGAGCGAAGTTCAACGCCCATGTACGGACGGCGCACTTGTCCGTATTTTTCCAAGTCCGAAATGATCGGAATGGCCGTGTTGATCGGGATCGCGAACCCGATGCCTTCAACCGCCTCTTGGGCGATTTTCATCGAGTTGATGCCGATGACTTGCCCTTTGATATTGACAAGAGCGCCGCCGCTGTTGCCCGGGTTGATCGCCGCATCTGTCTGCAATACTTCTGCGTTCCAGTCTGGAGCGCCGTCTTGGTCCAAATCGACTTCGACCGTCCGGTTCGTTCCGGAAATAATGCCTTGTGTCACCGAGCCGGCAAACTGCAAACCGAGCGGGTTGCCGATGGCAATGACTGGCTCGCCTGGCTTCACCGTATCGGAGTTGCCGAACTGGGCGACTTTTTTCACATGCTTCGCGTCAATTTCCAAGACGGCTAAATCCATAAGCACATCACTGCCGAGCAGCTTCGCCGGCACTCTCGTCCCATCTTTGAGGCTCACTTCGAGCTGACTGGCGTTTTCAACAACATGATGGTTCGTGACGATAAACGCCCGGCCTCCCGCTTTCTTGTAAATGACGCCCGATCCGACGCCAGCCTCGCCTCCTTGCGACCAGAAGCTGGCTTCTTGAATGTTGACAACGCCGACAACCGCATCCGACACTTGGTCGATCGCCTTTGTCACCGCCGTCGTCACATCTACGGAAACACCCTGCCGAATCGGTGGAGTTCCATTTTCCTCTGTTTTTGGCTCTTCCTCTGCTCTTTGATTCGGCACAACATCATACGGGAGGATATCCCAACGGGAAAGCGCCGGAATGGACATGAGGACGAGCAGCCCTCCTAACACGGCGCCGACAAACGCGGAAACAAACGATCCGCTGCGCCGCTTCCTCCTCGTTTGTTCGTACGGCTCATAATGGTCGTCGTAGTATCCCATGCTCCCCCTCCTTTCCACATTCGTCTCCATCCCTCATTATAATCATAAACAGGAGAAAAAATCCAACAAATGTGTCTCCCTCAGTTTCGGCAAAACGGGCTTTATACATACGCTAGTGCCGTCGCCCGACGCGGATCGGTATCATACAAACGAAAGCGGGCGCCGACCGCTAAGCCTTTCTGTTCCAACACTTGCGTCACGGTCATGCGCGCCAGCTCTTTCATATTGTTATCTTGGCTCAAATGGGCCAAATAAATTTGCTTTGTCCGGTCGCCGATCACGTCAGCAAGCGCCAAACCCGCTTCCTCATTCGAAATATGGCCGACATCGCTTAAAATGCGGCGCTTGACGCTCCATGGATATCTCCCCATCCGCAGCATGCCGACGTCATGATTGCTTTCAAACACGAACACATCCGCGTTTTCAATCGTCTTTTTGATCCGCTCGCTCACATAGCCGGTATCGGTGAGCAACGCAAGCTTTTTCCCTTCATAGTGGAAAACGTAAAACATCGGTTCGGCGGCGTCGTGAGAGACGCCGAACGATTCGACGTCAACATCGCCGAACGTCCTTACCGCGCCGAGCGGAAAGACAAATTTTTGCTCGGGCGGAATGTCGCCGACCGTTTGTTCCATCGCCCGCCACGTTTTTTCATTGGCATACACCGGCAGCCGATACTTGCGGGCAAGCACCCCGAGCCCTTTAATATGGTCGCTATGTTCATGGGTGACAAGCAACGCATCAAGCTGCTTTGGATGGCGGCCGATCTCAGCAAACAACTCCTCAAGCTGCTTGCCGCTCAAACCGGCGTCAACAAGCAGGCGCTGGCGGTCTGTCTCAATGTAAAAGGCGTTGCCGGTGCTGCCGCTGGCCAGCACACTAAATCGCATCGTCATGTTCTTTCACTCCAGCACATTTCCTTGATCATTGATCACTTGCCCTTCAAACGCATTGACGAAATAATCTTCCTTCCGATTGACAACAATATGCCAAGTTGGAGTCAACACTTGGGATGCAGTAAATTGAACAAGCCCGTAATAGCCAAGCTCCACTTTCGTGACGCGGTCGCCCGGCTGCAAATGCCCTTTTCGGTACAACGTCTCAATGGCTTTAATCGCCGGGACGATATCTTGCTTCCGCTCGTACTTTTCCAAGTCGCTGAGCATCGTCTGTTCATACGACAGCGCTTCCCGTCTCCCGTTGACATGGATGACGAGCTTGCTGTTTTCATTGCCGTAAATCATCTTGCCGTCATACATTTGGTAGTAGGTCAAGATTCCTTGTTTTTCATCAAACGACCAAAAGGCATATTGCCCGCCGCCGATGATGTAGCGCTGCAAAAACTCACGCAGCTGGTATGGATCGTCAATCGGCAGCGCAACCGGATCGATGAACGTCCCTTTGACTTTCGTTTCTCCTTCGATTTTCACTTTTTGCCCGGGCAGCTTTTTTACATCCGCCATGGTGAATGAGCGGCTTTTGCCGCTGACATACGCCGCTTTCGTCACTTCTTTAGGCAGATCCACATACGTAATGCCGTTCGCCTCAAGCTGCTCTTCAATCGTCGTTTCCAAAATGACATCGAGCTGGCTGCTGTTTCGTTTTTCCATAAACTGATAGCCTAAAAAGCAGTCGAGGATGAGGAACACGATAATAAAAATCGTCTTCGCTTTACTCCAGTCCATTTGTTCCCCCTCCTCCCGCCTCATCGCCCATGTTTACCTTTTTCCACGTTTGTCCGTACAAGTAGAACCATGCCGGTTCAAGGCGGATGACTTTTTCCCGCTCCGGATCTTTGATGAGCTCATAGCCGATGGCGATATCTTTGATGAGCGATTTGCGAACGCCTTTCGTCTGTTCGAACCAGTTGACGACCTCATGGCCGGACGGCAGCGTTTTTGGTGTGCGGTTGCGATCCGCGATTTCAAGGCGGAAGAGCGGACGCTGGTATTTCATCAAATCGGACGCTCCCCACGTCTCCACGATTTCTGACATGCCGTATTCATTAAAGACTGGATAGCCGTTGACGACAAGCCGGAACGTGACTTTTCGATCCTCCTCGCTCCAGCGGGCGAAATGATACAGATCCGTCCAACCGCCATGCTCATTGACGAAATCAATGCTTTTTTGGATGATATGGGTTTCTTGCTCCGTTTGTCCCATATTCGAGACGCGCGCCGCTGGATTCACATACAGCAGCATCCGTTGAAGAAAATCGACGTCCATCAGCCGCGAACCGTCTGTATATTCTTCGCCAAACGGAATCAAATCTTTTTTGACAAAGCTTGGATCGCTAAAGAGCGCTTCTTTAAACTTGTCTACGTCCAGCTCGTCGGTATAATATTGCAGACTGCTGAGCACCACTTCTTTTTCCGGCAAATACAGCTGCTTCGTTTCGCTGACCGGATAAGCGAAATAACGCGGAAAATGGCTCGCTTCTTTCGCCAGCCGGCCGATCGCCGATAAGGAGGCATCGCTGGCAATCGCTTTGTAAATTTTGCGCTTGTCGGTCGCGATGAAGTAGATCGGGAACTCGTCCTTCCCGCCGAGCGGGACGAGCAGGCGGTCAAACGCCAAGCCGTCGAGCCCCCTGTCATCGATCGTGAAAATCAATCGGTATATGTCGATCGGCACCTCATCGGGGTAAATGATCTCAAGCCGCTCTTTGCCATTTAAAAACGATAAAAACTTCCCTTGCGGAACAGAAGACGAAACATCTTCGAAATCATCAAGCGTCCATCTTCTCATTTCTTTCAGCACTTCATTTTTCTCTTCGTCTTTCGTCACAGCATAGGGGACGCCGTTTTTATGAATGAGAATCTGCTTTGGCTGCACGACCATCGCTGTATCCACTTGCGTATTGCTCACGGAGACGTGTTGAATGTATTCGTCGTTTTGCAGCACGTCGTATTTCGGATGATATGTCCATAAGGCAAACGTTAAGGTAATGCTGATGAGCACAAGCAACGTCAACACGATGGTTTTGATCGTTTCATACATCGCACCAGTCATCCTTTTGCTCGCGTTCTAGCGGCAGCGTAAAATAAATCGTCGTTCCTTTATGCTCCTTGCTTTCTGCCCAAATCGTCCCGCCATGGGCAAGAACGACTTCTTTGGCAATGGCCAGCCCAAGCCCCGTACCGCCCAATTTGCGCGACCTGGCCTTGTCGACCCGGTAAAACCGTTCGAAAATTTTTGCCAAGTCGGCTTTTGGGATGCCGACTCCTTCGTCGCTGACGCTGACAATAATTTCATCAGCAAGTTTGCGAACGCGAAATGTAATCGTCCCTCCTTGCGGAGAGTACTTCAAAGCGTTCGAAATAATGTTGTCTAACACTTGCGTAATTTTATCTTCATCAACTTCAATAAAAATCGCCTCGCGCGGAATTTTGCGAACGAACCGGATGTTGTCGCTTTTCGTCAACTCAAATCGGTCAATAACTTTATGGAAATAAGCTGAAAAATTGATCCACGTTTTCTTCAGCTTGTAGTCTTTGCTGTCGAGCTTGGACAGATGGAGCAAGTCGTTGACAAGCCGAATCATCCGTTCCGTTTCATTTTGCACGACTTGAATGAACCTCGGCGCGATGTCTTTATCTTGCCAAGCGCCGTCAGCGAGCGCTTCTAAGTAGCTTTTCATCGTGGTGAGCGGCGTGCGCAATTCATGCGACACATTGGCGACAAACTGCCGCCGCTCGCGGTCGATTTTTTCCTGTTCGGTAATGTCGTGCAAAACGACGATCAACCCGTTGACAAATCCGCCCTCTTTTTGAATCACCGACAACGACGCGCGCAAAATATACAGTTCCTCATCCGTGCTGAAATCTAAAATGAGCGAATCGCGCTCCTCAAGCAGCGTTTCAAACGTATACTGGTCGGCAATGCCAAGCACGTCGACGATCGAACTCGACAGCACTGTTTCACGTGAAACATTCAAAATGTTTAACGCTGCATCGTTAATGAGAATGACGCGCCCGCGACGGTCGGTCGCAATGACGCCATCAGTCATATGCGTCAAGATGGACTCGAGCTTGCGCCGTTCCCCTTCCGTCGTCGCCTGCGCTTCCTGCAGTTTTTTGGTCAGATTATTGAACGTCATCGCCAATTGGCCGATTTCATCATAGCCGTACACTTTGACCTTGCGGGAGAAATCTCCCCTCGTCATCGCCAGCGCTTGCCGGCGCATATCGGAAATCGGCCGGGTGATCGTGCGGGACAAAAAAATGCCGAGCACGGCGGTAATGGCGAGAGCGATCCCCGTCCCGGTCGCCAAAATCATATTGATTTGCCGCATTTGCGAAAAGACGTTTTCCATCGAGGCGATGACGTAAATGACACCTTTGATTTCGCCGCTCGTTTTGATCGGAGTCGACGAAATGTACATGCGATGACCTGTTTTCGAATCGAGCAGCATCCGGTCGACGATTTCGCCGGTGACGAGGGAACGTTTTACATAAATCTCGGTCGTCCGCTTTCCGACGATGTTTTGCATATACGGATTGGATGTCGCAAGCACTTTCCCTTTCTCATCGATGACGCGCACTTCGGAAATGTCTTGGGAAACGAAATCATGAAGAAGCGAACGGATGTCTTCTTCCAATGTCGGGCTTTTTTCATCGCGCTCCCGATTCATCGCCTGCTCGACGTTATAGGCGAGCAAGGTCACCCGTTCGTTTAATGAGTTTTTAAAGTTCTGCACAAGCTCCGTTTCCAGCTTGCGAACGAAGTACACGCCGATGATTTGCATGGCGACGAGAATCAGTAATACATAAATGATGACAAACTTAAAATGAATCGAACGGAATGGACCTACTTTTTTCATGCTGGCTCATGACTCCTGTTCCGGATTGCGCAAGTAATAGCCGACTCCCCGTCTTGTGACGATCCAATTCGGGTGGGAAGGGTTGTCCTCAATTTTTTCACGCAGACGTCTTACCGTCACGTCCACGGTGCGCACATCGCCATAGTAATCGTAGCCCCAGACGGTTTGCAGCAAATGCTCGCGCGTCATCACTTGGCCGATATGCTTCGCTAAGTAATGAAGCAGTTCAAATTCGCGGTGGGTCAGTTCAATTGTTTCCCCCCGCTTTTGCACGACATACGCGTCCGGACGGATGACGAGCGGGCCAATGACGATTTCATTTGTTTCGTTTTCTCCTTCTTCTTGGTTGGCCGTTTGCGCATGGCGACGCAAGTTTGCCTTCACCCGCGCCAGGAGCTCGCGCGTGCTGAACGGCTTTGTCACATAATCGTCCGCACCAAGCTCCAACCCAAGCACTTTATCAATCTCGGAATCTTTCGCTGTCAGCATAATGATCGGCATATCATACTTTTTCCGCACTTCACGGCATACTTCCATGCCATCTTTTAACGGCAACATAATATCCAATAAAATCAAGTCCGGCATCGTTTCTTCAACTTTTTGCAGCGCTTCTTCGCCGTCGTAGGCGCAAATGACTTCATATCCTTCTTTTTGCAAATTAAATTGCAAAATATCGGCAATCGGTTTTTCATCATCAACGACTAAAATGCGTTTTTCCATCTCGCTCACATCCTTCCTTTTGCGATGGAATCCTATCATTACTAATTTACCATGTTATGAACATGAAATCATCCTTTGCCGAATTGCCATTTTGAGGAGCCTATCAAAGAAAAAAGCATAGACGCGCGCGCATCTATGCCTGTCGTTTGCCTTGTTTATACGCTGCCTGCCACCGTCCACTGTTGCCGCTTACGCGTAGACGCTGCGGACGACGTTCGTTTGCGAACGGTCCGGTCCGACGGAGAAAATCGAAAGAGGGATGCCGGTGAGCTGGGAAATGCGCTCGACGTAATGGCGGGCGTTCGCCGGCAGCTCGTCTAGACTTTTCACCCCGGTGATATCTTCCGTCCAGCCAGGAAGTTCTTCATAAATCGGCTCGCATTCGGCCAACACTTTTAAGCTGGCTGGAAATTCTTCGAGCACTTGGCCGCGGTAGCGATAGGCGACGCAAATTTTCAACGTTTCAATGCCGGTCAACACATCGATCGAGTTAAGCGACAAGTCCGTAATGCCGCTCACCCGGCGGGCATGACGGACAACAACACTGTCAAACCAACCGACGCGGCGCGGACGGCCGGTCGTCGTCCCATACTCGCGGCCGACTTCGCGAATGCGGTCGCCGATTTCATCGTGCAGCTCTGTCGGGAACGGCCCGTCGCCGACGCGCGTCGTATAGGCTTTCGCCACCCCGACGACATGCTTGATTTTCGTCGGCCCGACACCGGCGCCGATCGTGACCCCGCCAGCGACTGGATTCGACGACGTGACAAACGGATACGTTCCTTGGTCAATGTCAAGCATGACGCCTTGCGCTCCTTCGAACAAGACGCGGCGCCCTTCATCGAGCGCATTGTTCAATACGACCGATGTGTCGCAGACGTATTTGGCGATGTGCTGGCCGTACTCGTAATACTCCTCAAAAATGTCCTCCAACCGGAAGCCTTCGACCCCGTACACTTTTTCAAGCAGCGTATTTTTCTCCCTCAAGTTGCGCTCCAGCTTTTCGGCAAACACGTCGCGGTCAAGCAAATCAACAATGCGGATGCCGATGCGCGCCGCCTTGTCCATGTACGCCGGCCCAATTCCTTTTTTTGTCGTGCCGATTTTGTTTGCCCCTTTCCGCTCTTCCTCAAGCTCGTCCAATTTCAAATGATACGGCAAAATGACATGAGCGCGGTTGCTGATGCGCAAATTATCAGTCGAAATGCCGCGCTCGTGCAAATACGAAAGCTCCGCAACGAGCGCCTTCGGATCGACGACCATCCCATTGCCGATGACGCAAATTTTATCTTTATAAAAAATGCCCGACGGGATCAAGTGCAGCTTATACTTTTCCCCGTTGAACACGATCGTGTGTCCGGCATTGTTTCCCCCTTGATACCGGGCAATCACTTCCGCATTTTTCGATAAAAAGTCCGTAATTTTCCCTTTCCCTTCATCGCCCCATTGCGTGCCGACAACAACGACTGACGACATGGCGAGCACCTCCAGTTTCCTCGGTCTAAACATTGTCAGTGTACCAGTTTTCAGCCATAAAGTCAATGAAACACGAACATTAAAAGAAAATATCGTCTTTTTTATTCGTTTATCAATGATCAGGAAGGCTCCCTCTTTAACGCCGCGGGTGTAAACGAAGAAATAGTCAAAGGCCAAAAGAACAAAAAGGCGCCCGCCGCCGGCAGCGCGGTCCGTCTTACGCCCCCGGTGGAATTTGCGCCTCATCGAAACGGCGCTCTAAGTTGACGAATTTATTGTACTCTTTAATAAAGGCGAGCTGCACCGTCCCGACCGGGCCGTTCCGCTGTTTGGCGATAATGATTTCGATGATGTTTTTGTTCTCGGAATCTTTGTTGTAGTAGTCGTCGCGATACAAAAAGGCAACGATATCAGCGTCTTGCTCAATGCTCCCCGATTCGCGAAGATCGGACATCATCGGCCGCTTGTCCTGGCGCTGCTCAACGCTGCGCGACAGCTGTGACAAAGCGATGACCGGCACTTCGAGCTCGCGGGCGAGCGCCTTTAACGAACGGGAGATTTCCGACACTTCCTGCTGGCGGTTTTCCCGGTTGCGCCCACTTCCTTGAATGAGCTGCAAATAATCGATCACCACCATGCCGAGGCCGCTTTCCTGTTTCAAGCGGCGGCATTTGGCGCGAATGTCGCTGACGCGGATGCTCGGCGTATCGTCAATATAAATGCCGGCGTTTGACAAACTGCCCATCGCCATCGTCAGCTTGCCCCAATCTTCCGGCGTCAGCTTGCCAGTGCGCAAGTTTTGGGCGTTGATGTTGCCTTCGGCGCAAAGCATCCGCATCACAAGCTGCTGGGCGCTCATTTCCAAGCTGAAAATCGCGACATTTTCGTTCGTCTTCGTCGCCACATTTTGGGCGATGTTTAATGCGAATGCCGTCTTCCCGACCGATGGCCGGGCGGCGACGATAATCAAGTCGCTGCGCTGAAATCCGGACGTCATCCGGTCGAGTTCAGTGAATCCGGTCGGGATGCCGGTGATGTCCCCGTTCCGGTTATGGAGCATTTCAATGTTGTCATACGTCTGTACGAGAACATCTTTAATATTTTTAAAGGCGCCTGAATGTTTCCGTTGGGAAACCTCCATAATTTTCCGTTCCGCTTCATCGAGCAAAACGTCAATTTCATCTTCCCTTGTATAGCCATCTTGGGCAATCGATGTCGCCGTGCGAATGAGGCGGCGAAGCAATGATTTTTCTTCAACAATGCGGGCGTAGTATTCGACGTTGGCCGCTGTCGGCACAGAATCGGCAAGCTCGCTTAAGTAGGAGACACCGCCCACTTCCTCCAGCTGCTCCAAAGCGGCCAGTTCCGCCGTCACCGTCACTAAATCGACCGGCTCGCCTTTATCAGCGACGCGAAGCATGGCGTGGAAAATTTTTTGATGGGCCGCGCGGTAGAAGTCTTCGGGAATTAATCGTTCCGAGGCGAGCGTCAGCGCAGTGGGATCCAAAAACACAGCGCCAAGCACGGCCTGCTCGGCTTCAATGCTTTGCGGAGGAATTCGTTCTGAAAAAAGTTCGCTCATCGTCTCACCGCCTTTCCCCCGTTTCATCTCCGTCGATAATGCCCCCGCCATAGCGGGCGGGGGCATCATTGCTGCCGTTATTTTTGTTCCTTGACGTGCACTTTTAAGGTCGCTGTCACTTCCGGATGGAGCTTCACCGGCACATTCGTATATCCGAGGGAGCGAATGGCATCAGCAAGCTCGATTTTCCGTTTGTCAAGCTTCAAGCCGTGCTGGGCCTGAAGCGCCTCAGCGATTTGCTTGCTCGTGATTGAACCAAACAAACGGCCTCCCTCGCCCGCTTTCGCCGGAATTTCCACCGTCAGCTTCTCGAGCTCTTCTTTCAGTTTTTTCGCATTGGCCAGTTCTTCCGCCGCTTGGCGCTGCTCTTTTTGTTTTTGCGCCTCGAGCGCTTTGATGTTCGCCGGCGTCGCTTCAATGGCGAGCCCTTGTTTGAACAAAAAGTTGTTTGCGTAACCGTCGGCGACGTCTTTGATTTCCCCTTTTTTCCCTTTTCCTTTCACATCTTTTAAAAAAATGACTTTCATGATGGCTTCCCCCCCTCGAAATAGTCATGAATGGCTTCACGCAGCTGCCGCTCCGCCTCTTCCACCGTCACTTCGGACAATTGGGCAGCGGCGTTTGTCAAATGTCCGCCTCCACCAAGCCGTTCCATAATGACTTGCACGTTGACATCGCCGAGCGAGCGGGCGCTGATGCCGACCGTCCCGTCGGACCGCTTGGAAATGACGAACGAAGCAACGACGCTGCTTAAAGTGAGAAGCGTATCGGCCGTTTGCGCAATCAACACTTGGTCGTGCACCTCGTTCTCGCCCCCTTTGGCGATGGCGATGCCATGCTCATCGATCACCGCCCGTTCGATCAATTTCGCCCGTTTGACGTAGTTGGCGATGCTTTCCCGCAGCAATTTTTGCACAAGCACCGTATCCGCTCCTTGGGTGCGCAAGTATGACGCGGCGTCGAACGTCCGCGAGCCGGTGCGGAGCGTAAAGCTTTTCGTGTCGACGACGATGCCGGCAAGCAGGGCGGTCGCTTCGAGCATCGTCAGCTTCATCCGTTTCGGTTGGTACTCTAACAGCTCGGTGACGAGTTCCGATGTCGAAGAAGCATAAGGCTCCATATAGACGAGAATCGGCGCCTCAATGAACTCTTCGCCGCGGCGATGGTGATCAATGACGACGATATGGTCGGTGCGATACAATAGCCGCTCTTCAATGACGAGCGACGGACGATGCGTATCGACGACGATCAAAAGCGTATCCTCGGTGACGAGCTCAAGCGCCTGCTCCGGCTTTAGGCATCTTGACCATAATTCAGCATGTTTTTTCATTTCCTCAAGCAACCGTTGCGCCCCGGCATCCGTTTTGGCCGGATCGACGACGATAAACCCTTCCTTTTGGTTCGATTGGACGACTTTTAAAACGCCGATCGCCGCTCCCATGGCGTCCATATCGGGATATTTATGGCCCATGATGAGCACTTTGTCGCTTCCTGCAATCAGTTCGCGAAGCGCATGGGAAATAACGCGGGCGCGGACGCGCGTCCGCTTTTCCATCGGGTTCGTTTTGCCGCCGTAAAACTTCACTTTTCCATTTCCTTGCTTAATCGCGACTTGATCGCCCCCGCGCCCCAACGCTAAGTCCAAGCTTGATTGAGCGAGCGCCCCGAGCTCCGGGAGCTGGGACATGCCGGCGCCGATGCCGATGCTCAGCGTCAGCTGGGCATGATGTTTTGCCGTCTGCTCTCGCACTTCGTCGAGAATGGAAAATTTGTTTTTCTCGAGCCGCCCAAGAATATGTTCGTTCAATACGGCAATAAATCGGTCGGATGACGTCCGCTTCAAAAAAATGCCATAGTCGTTCGCCCACCGGTTCAACACGGAAGTGACGAGGCTGTTTAGTTGGCTTTTTGCCTGATCGTCCATCCCTTGCGTAATTTCATCATAATTGTCAAGAAAAATAATGGCGAGCACCAGCCGTTCCGCTTCGTACTGCCGCTTCAATTCCAAATGCTCAGTAACATCAAAAAAGTAAAGAAGCCGTTCAGGGCGGCGAATGACCACTTTCAGCTGCTTTCCGTTCAATTCGACGATCTCTTCGTCCGTTTTTCCCCTTTTCACAAAAGCGGCCAACGATTCGGAAAGCTCGGCGAGAGAGCGGCCGACAAGCGTCTGTTCCTTAAAGCAGGCGGCCAAAAAACGGTTCGACCACTCGATTTCTCCCCCTTCATCGATGAGCATAATGCCGATCGGCATTTGCATCAACGCTTCCTCGCCTACTTTTTTCACCCGGTGCGACAAATTGGAAATATAGTGCTCCAACTCTTTATGCAAGGAGCGTTGCGCCCCAATGACATAATAAAGCACAAACCCGACGCCAAGAAGGGCGACGAGGCCAAGCAGCCATTGGAAGTAAAACAAGCCAATCGCCATAAGCACCGCCAGGGCGGCTAACGCATATAACGGATAGCGATACGCTTTCCTTTCATAAAAATGGGACATTCAAGTCAGCTCCTACACTGAAGAAATGACTCGCCTTATCCAATTATCATATGCGGCGGCGCAAATCAAATCCTAAATCAATTATACCGAATATCGCCACAAGATAAAGTAGAAAAGGCAGGAATAAGCAAACGACCGTCCCTGCCGCCACCACACCTTTGCCAACCCCTTTTTTGTAAGCGGCGTAGTAAAGAAACGAAAATCCTTGCACAATCATCGCCAGCTGCAACACATACGATAAGTTCAACACGGCGATATAGGCAAACGATCCTTCTTTGAACGGGAACAAGGAGAGAAGGAGCACAAAGACATACAACCACAATACAGTTTTCGGCCACATAAGCTCGCGAAACGGCGGCCATGAACCGACCGGCAGCTTCAGCCTCTTCATCACCGGCAGCGAGACGATGATCGTCGCGTACGCCAGCGCAAACGAAGCGATGACAAACAGCGTCGGAACCATATAGCCGATCAGCTTCAGCCCTTGTTCGAACTGCCTTTGCATCTCCAAAGGCGGCGCTTGTCCCATTCCCTTCATTAGATTCATTGCCGTGTCAAACGATTCTCGCACGAGCGCAAGCGTATCTTGGATCATATCGACGTGCAAAAATTGAATCGAGATGATGTAATCAAGCACGATATTCGCCAAAAATACAAGCGCGCCGACAAGAAGAACAAGATAACGGTTTTTCTGTTTCGAAAGCATCGCGCCGACTGCTATGCCGACGGTGCCGAACATAAGCGCCATCGGCAGCGACAAAAGCGAGCCGATCAAACCGGAGATGACCAGGGCCGCCGCCAGCAGCAACATAGCTGGAATCCACCCATGGCGCATCGTAAACACCATAAACGGAAGCGCTAAAAACAAAGCGGCGACAATCCCAATGACCGGCGCGTACAGCGCAAGCAAAAACAAAACAGCAAACAGTGCGAGCTCAATCGCTGCTTCGGTGAGGGCGTGCGTTTTTCGCAATGGACGTTCCCCTTTCTTTGTTTTTTGGTGATTTGACCTCCTTCCCCACTTTCACTCTGCTTGGGAGTGGGAGTCCGCTCAGTCAGAGGAGATAAAAAAAGCAGTAAGGATCCCCCCTTACTGCTTGCTTTCGGCTCACTCGTCCGCAACGTACGGCAGAAGCGCCATTTGGCGCGCGCGTTTGATCGCGACCGTCAATTTGCGCTGATATTTCGCGCTCGTTCCCGTTACACGGCGCGGCAAAATTTTGCCGCGTTCAGAAATGAACTTTTTCAGCAAATCGACATCTTTGTAGTCGATATGCGTAATGTTGTTCGCCGTGAAGTAACATACTTTGCGGCGTTTGCCGCGGCCGCCTTTCCGTCCTGCCATGCTATTTCCTCCTTTCCATTGCCATCGTTTCCTCATCGGTGGAATGGCCCGCTGCCTGCGCGTTGTTTAGAGACAGGGGCTTCAAGCGACTTGTTTATTAAAACGGCAAATCATCATCAGAAATATCGATCGGCTGGCCGTCATTGGCGAAAGGATCGTCATCGATGCGGCCAAACCCTTTTTCGTTCGGATATTGGTGGTTCTGATCTTGCCCGAATGGGAATGGATCCCCATAGTAGCCGCCTGCTGTTGCCCCTCGCTGCTCGCTCGTTCCTTTCGGCTCAAGAAATTGGACGCTATCAGCCACCACTTCCGTCACGTACACGCGCCGACCTTCTTGATTTTCATAGCTGCGGGTTTGCAGTCGGCCATCGACACCAGCCAAGCTCCCCTTTTTCAAAAAGTTGGCGACGTTTTCCGCCTGGCGGCGCCAAACGACACATTGAATAAAATCCGTTTCCCGCTCGCCCTGCTGATTTGTAAACGGACGGTTGACCGCGAGCGTAAACGTGGCAACAGCCACTCCGCTTGGAGTGTAACGCAACTCCGGATCTCTCGTTAACCTGCCGACCAAAATGACGCGGTTAATCATCAGAACCACCTCTTAATCATGTCGAAAAGATTATTCTTCTTCTTTGACGACGATATGACGGATGATGTCTTCGCTGATGCGCGCTAAGCGGTCGAATTCTTGCACCGCTTTCGGCTCCGATACGACATTGACGATCATGTAATAGCCGTCGCGGTATTTTTGAATTTCATAGGCTAAGCGGCGCTTGCCCCAATCCGTCACGTTCGTAATCTCCGCGCCGTTTTCTTTCAACACGTTGTTGAACCGTTCCACGAGAGCTTGTCTCGCTTCATCGTCCATGTTCGGGCGGATGATGTACATGATTTCGTACTTTCTCACGCTCGTCACCTCCTTTTGGTCTAAGCGGCCCTTCCATTCGAAGAGCAAGGAGCAATCACCATTACTCACATTTGTTGATTATACCATGACCGACAACGATAAGCAAGGCAGTTTGCCGCATTGAGTCAGTCAAGACTTTGTGGAGAACATTTTTTCGGTTCACTACGGGTGTTGTCAATCACTAGTTAGCGAACCATTTTCAGGAATTGATATCGTAAGCGCTTTCGGACTCTCATCCCTCATCTTGAAGTGATGATATTGTATTCCATTTTTTTACACCAAACCAAAATCCCGAAGCGCCGACAACGCTTGATGGATCGGCGTCCCGGATGACCGCTGCAGACACGGTAGATTCTGACGCACCACATCTGCCCACAACCGTCCTGCCTTCCGTTTGGCCTGTTCAACCCGCTTGGACTTCGTCGAGGCCGAGGCTGCCGTTCGGGTCTCTTCTTCCTCCACCAACTGCCCATTTCTCCGCCAAATCCCGTCGATTCGGGCTGCCATCGCCCTCAGAAACGCCCGAAGCCCTTGGTCTTTCCAGCTGCGGCGGGATTTCACCCGATGCGCAAACCGGCTCATCACGCTCTCGGCGTGGCCCATCGGACGCATGCCGGTCGTCTCCACCCCTTGCTCCGACAGCCACTCCCGATAGTCCCGGATGCATCCCGGCATCGACTCGATCCGACGGATCATGGCAGCCATCTGCTTCTCTTTCGCTTCGTCCTCCAACGTGCCGACCGCGCTGTTCAGCTCCACCAGAAGTCCCTCTTCGTCTTGTTTCGCCAGCTTCTTCCGCACCTCCCGCCAACGCGGATGGCCGGACAGACACTGACGCAGCTCCCGCGCCACATGAAATCGATCCAGCTGAAAGCAGGCTCGCTTTCCAAAATACTCCCGGCAGGCTGTGATCCACGACGCCGCGTCGCCGTTGATGATCAAAAGGTCCCGGCACGGGTCATAGGCATATTCGTTCATCAGCCACTCTTCAAACCGTTCCCACACGTCTCCCTCCCCTTCATGGAGGTAGTGGCGCCGGTTCACGAGCTCGAGCTGCGAACCGTTTCGTTTCCATCCCTCGTGAACCGCCAGGATTTTCTCTTCTTTCGCCCGTTTCCCTTTCCCCTGGCGGGAAATGAACAGCCCATCCGCCTCCACAAACAGCACTCGGCCGTGCCGTTGGGAAACAGGGTGGTGCAGCGAGACAGGGGCCTCCAGCACCAGTTGGCGAATCGCCTCGTGGCTTAGGACCGCATACCCCACGATCGACTCCAACGTACGGGCTGCTTTGCGGTAGGAAGAGCACTCTACGGCCAACTCGACCGCCGTTTCCTCGAGGCAAGGGCTGATCGACTGCGCTCCATCAAAGCCCAGTTCGGCATCCAGCAAGAAGGTATACGCCCCCGCCTGCCGATCATAGTAGTAGTTCCGTCGAAACGTCACTTCTCCAAACAGCGTTTGGATCGTGGTCGGCCGTTTGTCTTTCAGCTGATACCGGCGCTTGTCCCGCGCTTCCGCCAGTTGTTGATCAATCTCCTCCAAAAGGGCCGCCAACAAGACAGCGAACACCTTTTGAAGAGTTCTGACTAATTGTTCCTCCAGCTCTTTTAATAAAGGCCATTCTGTGGTAAGATGTTTCATGGACTCTCTCCCTCCTGTTTTATGGATGTTGGTCATCACCATCATAGCAGGGAGAGAGTCCTTTTTGCATGACATTTGCTTTTTTCTACCGCGCTTCGCTTGGTGGCCCCGACGAGCGTTGCGAACAAAAGTTCGCAACCCTCGTCGGGGATCATTTCGGAATGTCACCCACAAATATTTTACTCACACTGCCGCATTCCGTCGGCGCAAACATCTTCCATCCGTATGACCAAGCCAAAAACGGCCCCATGCCGTGACCTGCTGCATCCGCCCTGCCCTCGAACCGATGGTTACACGTTGAACCGGAAATGCATAATGTCGCCGTCTTGCACTTCGTAGTCTTTTCCCTCCAAGCGCACTTTTCCGGCTTCGCGCGCCGCCGCCATCGATCCAGCCGCGACAAGGTCATCGTACGACACCGTTTCCGCGCGAATAAACCCTCGCTCAAAGTCGGAATGGATGATGCCGGCGCATTGCGGCGCTTTCATCCCTTTGCGGAACGTCCACGCCCGCACCTCCTGCTCGCCGGCGGTGAAAAACGTCGCCAATCCGAGCAAGCTGTAAGCGGCGCGGATAAGCTGGTCAAGGCCGGACTGCTCGATGCCGAGCTCCTGTAAAAATTGCCGTTTTTCCTCATCGCTGAACTCAGCGATTTCCTCTTCGATTTTGGCGCAGACAACAATGACTTCAGCGTTGTCGCGCTTCGCAAACTCGCGCACGTCCTTGACAAACGGATTGCCGCTAGGGTCAGCGATATCTTCCTCGCCGACATTGGCGACGTAAAGCATCGGCTTTATCGTCAACAAATGCAGCTGCTTGACGACTTTCATCTCTTCATCAGTGAACTCGAGTGTGCGCGCCGGCTTGCCGTCTTCGAGCGTCTCCTTCAACCGCCGCAAAATGTCGTATTCAAACGCCGCCTCTTTATCCTTTTGCTTGGCGATTTTGCCGACCCGCTCGATTCGTTTGTCAATCGTTTCTAAATCAGCCAACACGAGCTCCAAATTGATCGTTTCGATATCGGCGAGCGGGTCGACTTTGCCCGCCACGTGGGTGATGTTTTCATCACTGAAGCAGCGGACGACTTGGCAAATTGCATCGACTTGCCGGATGTGAGACAAAAACTTGTTGCCAAGCCCCTCTCCTTTGCTCGCCCCTTTGACGATGCCCGCGATATCGGTAAATTCAAAAACAGTCGGCACCGTCCGCTTCGGCCGAAACATTTCCGTCAATACATCGAGCCGCTCATCGGGCACTTCGACGACACCGACGTTCGGCTCAATTGTGCAAAACGGATAGTTGGCTGACTCAGCACCTGCTTTTGTAATGGCGTTAAACAGCGTCGATTTGCCGACGTTCGGCAATCCGACGATTCCTGCTGTCAATCCCATTCGTTCCACTCCTCTTTCCCGTCCACATCTTTCCTCATTATATGGGCTGGCGCAGAAAATGACAAGCGCGCCGCAAGCGGGGAATGTTTCCTCTCCCACCCGCTTCAAAAAAGGCGGAAGTTTGCGCCCTTTTCCCAACACTTGGATGACAAAATCATCTTTTCGGATCAACAGC
Source organism: Geobacillus sp. FJAT-46040 (assembly GCF_002335725.1). Classification (NCBI taxonomy): domain Bacteria; kingdom Bacillati; phylum Bacillota; class Bacilli; order Caryophanales; family Anoxybacillaceae; genus Geobacillus; species Geobacillus sp. FJAT-46040. The sequence continues at coordinate 2,941,744 of NZ_NISS01000001.1, read as the reverse complement.
CTCAAACCGCATTTTGTCGTCGACCATATCTTTTTTCTACTGATCCGAAGCAACTGTGAACCGCTTACTTTGCTTCCGACGTGACTTTTTCAATATTGACCAAACAGTCATACAGCGCGCTGCCGCAGCCGTTATCCGACTCCAAATCGGACGTGAGGACGTTGACCGGCACGCCGAACACTCCCCATTGTCCTTCGTCAATGTTGATCGTGCCTGGGTAGGCGCCATCAAGCACCTTGACCGTTCCCACGAGCGATCCACGGTCGTTGTAAACACGCGCCCGGTCGCCATCGACAAGACCCTTTGCCGCAGCAACATCAGCCGCTACCTCAATGCGGACTGTCTGAAGCGCTGGGATGAGCGGATAATGTTGCGAATGATTCGAACGGAGCGGATGGATCGTCAACAGCCGATACGGATATTTGGCGGCTAGTGCCGGATTGGACTCCTCCGATTCGGCCGGATACATGATTTGCAGCCGGCCATCCATCCCTTTTTTCTTGGCGATGGTTGACGTAAATTCGTATTTTCCGCTTGGCGTTTGAAACCGGCGGTCGCGCCATGGCACCGGTTCGACAGGCAAAAGGACGCGGTGTTCTGTTTTCAATCGCTTCAGCGTAATGCCGTGATGCTCCAACGGCCGGAGCGCCATCGCAAGAAACTGCTCACGCGTATAGGCAAAATCATCCCCAAACCCGAGCCTTTTTGCCAGCTCCGTCCAAATCCACAAGTCCGGCTTCGCCTCACCCGGCGGGTCGACAAGCTTCGGCCCGTAGTTCATCGTTTCCGTCATTTTCTTCCTTCCCCTTCGCAACAAAAGAGCATGGCCTCGCCACCATGATTCATTTGCTTATTCTTCATGCTTGACGAGCACTTTTTTCATTTTGCGGATAAACTCTTTGCGCGGCAACAAAACGCTATGGGCGCACCCTTCGCATTTAATGCGGATGTCAGCGCCCAAGCGAATCACTTTCCAACGATTCGTTCCACATGGGTGCGGCTTTTTCATTTCGACGATATCGTATAGGCCGAACTGTTTCTCTTCCATCGATCCACCTCCCTATGACAACGATTGCTCCCGTTGAGGCTTTGCCTCGGGCTGCTCTTGTTCGTCGCGGCGATGCAGCACAAGCCGTGGGTATGGGATTTCGATTCCCCGTTCGTCCAACAGCAGCTTTACTTCCTTGCGGATCGCCCGAGCGACCGCCAGATGGCGCATCGGCTTCGTTTCGCACGTGATGCGCAATATGACTTCCGAGCTGGCTAAATTTTGCACGCCAAGCAATTCCGGCGGGGCGACCATGTCTTCATACTTCGCCGGCAGCTGCGGAAGAAGCTCGCGGATGGCTTCCTCCGCCTCTTCAATGTCTTCTTCATAGGCGATGCTGACGTCAACGACAGCGAGGCTGTTGTGCAGTGAATAGTTCGTCACTTGAGTGATGCTGCCGTTTGGCAAAATGTGCACTTCCCCGGTCCAACTTTTAATTTTCGTCACCCGAAGCCCAATCGTTTCAACATACCCTTCAAAATTGCCAATGCGCACATAATCGCCGACCGCGAACTGGTCTTCAAAAATGATGAAAAATCCAGTGATGATGTCTTTCACTAAGCTTTGTGCGCCAAAACCCACGGCCAGCCCGACGACCCCAGCCCCGGCGAGCAGCGCTTTGACGGGAACGCCAAACGTATCTAAAATCATCAAGAGCGCAATAAAATATAGTACGTACGTAATGACGTTGTCGAGCAGCCGAACGAGCGTCGCCTCCCGCCGTTCGGAAATGCGGATCGGCGCCTTCTGTCGCACTTTGAACATGTTATGAACGGCAATTTTCAACACTTTCACCGCAATGGCGCATATGAGTAGGATAAGAACAATCTTCAGCGTCCCTTTTCCGATCTGGAGCCACAATTTCTCATCTATCAAAAATGCGAACAATCGGCTCATCGTTTTTTCCATCGTGTTCAACGTTGGCGACACCTCAATCTTTTTTCTTGTTCTGCGCTTTTATTTTAACAAGACCGGCCGCTGATTTGTAGCCCGATATCCCGTTATCGCGAAGAAAAGGCAAGAAAACGAACAATGAAATGTATATCATTCTTTTATTTTCCGTATACTGTTAATACTTTTGAAACGAAAGTAGGAGTGAAGCAAATGAGCATACCATCGATATTTTACTCATCCAAGGAGGAAAGGGACCGCGTGTTTTACGATGAGCAAGGGGCGGTGTCGTCGATCGCTTGGCGGGTCGCCTCACTGCTTCCCGACCCGCTCGCTCAGCCGGTCGCTATCGTTTGCATCGGCACAGACCGCTCGACCGGCGATTCGCTTGGACCGCTCGTCGGCACGATGCTCAAAGAGAAGCCGTTGGCTCGCTTCCACGTGTACGGAACACTCGAAGAACCAATCCATGCCGTTAATTTGGAAGAAAAGGTAGAAGCCATTCGACTCATTCATAACGATCCGTTCATGATCGCGGTCGATGCCTGCCTCGGGCGGCTGAAAAGCGTCGGCGCCATCACGATTGCCAAAGGACCCGTCCGCCCTGGGGCTGGGGTCAACAAACAGCTCCTTCCCGTCGGCGACGCCCATATTACTGGGGTTGTCAATGTCAGCGGGTTTATGGAGTTTTTCGTCCTGCAAAATACGCGCCTCCATCTTGTCATGAATATGGCGAAAACGATCGCCAATGGCATTTGCGAAGCGGAGCGGTTCATCCTCCGAAAAGAGCGGCTCGCTGCCCCTCCGCTCTCAACAGACCGGCATTCATTATGGTAGGCAGCAAATCCCCCTCTTGGTCAGCTGTTCAAGGAGGGGATTTCTTTTCTGTCCGGCCAAAACAACCGGTCGTTAAACGAGTGAAAGAATGAAAACGGCGGCTGCCGTAATGAGAATGCTCGGCAGCAAATTGGCCACGCGAATGTTCGTCAAACCGAGCATATTGAGTCCAATGGCCATAATTAAAATGCCTCCGGTCGCCGTTGATTCGGCGATGAACGAATCGAGCACTTCCTTCGGCACAAACCGTTCGATTTGCGTCGCCAACAGCGCGATGCTCCCCTCATAAACAACGACCGGCAAGGCGGAGAAGATGACGCCGATGCCGAGCGTCGTCGTCAAAATGACACTGGCAAAGCCGTCTAAAATCGATTTCGTATACAAGACGCTATGGTCGCCGCGCAGCCCGCTGTCAAGCGCTCCGACGATGGCCATCGCCCCGATGACAAACAACAACGTTGCGCTGACAAACCCTTTAGCGATGCTTCCTTGCCCGTTTCCGCTCACTTTCACCTCGAGCCATTGACCGAGCCGGTTCAGCTTTTCCTCCCAGTTCCACCACTCCCCGAGAATGCCGCCGAAAACAAGGCTGAAAATAACAACGAGAAACTGTTCGCTTTTCATTCCCATTTGTATGCCAAGCAGCGCCACCGCAAGCCCAATCCCCCCCATCACCGTTTCCTTCACTCGCTCGGGGATGCGATGAAGCCATTTTCCAATCAACGCCCCGGCGATAATGCTCACTCCATTGACAATCGTTCCTAACAACACCATGATGTCCAACCCTCTCTTGCAAAAAAATAAACCGGCCTTGATCAAAGGGCCGACTTACTCGTCGAACCGCACATCGAGCAGTTCTAATATTCTCTCTAAATCTTCCGGAGAAAAAAACTCAATTTCAATTTTTCCTCTTTTCCTCGTTTGTTTAATCGTGACGTTCGTCCCGAATTTTTCGCGCAGCAACGATTCGCTTTCCCGAATAAACACGCTTTTTTCCGGCGGTTTCCGCTTCGATGTTTCACGTGAAACATTTTCGTTCGCTTGTTGGATCAGTTTTTCAAGCTGGCGGACGTTCAACCCTTCGCGAATCGTCCGTTCCACGATCGATTTCATTTTGCTTTTTTGTTTCAGCCCTAAAAGCGCGCGGCCATGTCCCATCGAAAGTGTGCCATCAATGAGCAGCTTTTGCACATCTGAAGGGAGGGACAACAAACGCAAATGATTAGCGATGTGCGGACGGCTCTTCCCAACACGGCTCGCGACTTCCTCCTGGGTTAAGTGCAGCTTGTCCATCAACATTTTGTACGCCATCGCTTCCTCGATCGGGTTCAAATCCTCGCGCTGCAAGTTTTCAAGAAGGGCGAACTCCATCATTTGCTCATCAGTCAACTTGCGCACCACGACCGGCACTGACGGCAAATTCGCCTCTTTGGCCGCCCGATAGCGCCGTTCACCAACGACGATTTCAAATCCGTTCGGTACACGGCGGACGATGAGCGGCTGCAAAATGCCGTGCTGCAAAATCGATTGCTTCAACTCCTCAATCGCCTCAGGCTGAAACGTTTTCCGCGGCTGGTACGGGTTTGGATGAAGGTCGTGAATGCTTACTTCCCGCACCGTTTCCTCTTTCCCATTAAGTTCATTGAGAGAAAGGTTGTCAAACAGCGCACTGATGCCTTTGCCGAGACCTTTAGCCACGTTCAAGCACCTCCTTCGCCAGTTCCAAATACACTTCCGCCCCCCGCGATTTCACATCGTACAAAATGATCGGCTTGCCATGGCTTGGCGCCTCACTCAGCCGCACGTTTCGCGGGATGATCGTCTGGTACACCTTTTCGCGGAAATACTTTTTGACTTCTTGAATGACCTGCAAGCCTAGATTCGTCCTTGCATCAAGCATCGTCAACAGAACGCCTTCGAGGCGCAAATCATAGTTTAAGTGCCGCTGCACAAGCCGGATCGTGTTAAGCAGCTGGCTGAGCCCTTCTAACGCATAATATTCGCATTGGACAGGGATGAGCACAGAATTGGCCGCTGTCAACGCGTTGAGCGTCAGCAAGCCGAGCGAAGGAGGACAATCGATAATAATGAAGTCGTATTTGTCTTTCAGCGGCTCGATCGCGTTTCTCAGCCGGATTTCGCGGGAAATGACCGAGACGAGCTCAATTTCTGCGCCGGCGAGCTGGATCGTCGCTGGAATGACGTATAAATTTTCGATGTCCGTCGGTCGAATGACATCTTTTGCTTTCATGTCGCCAATGATGACATTGTAAATGCATTCGTCCACATCGCCTCGCTCAATGCCGATGCCGCTCGTCGCATTTCCTTGCGGATCGGCGTCAACAAGCAGCACTTTTTTTCCAAGATGCGCCAAACATGCCGATAAATTGACCGCCGTCGTCGTTTTTCCAACTCCGCCTTTTTGGTTTGCAATAGCAATGACTTTTCCCACGATGCCACCTACCTCTATCTCTTCCTCAATCCATTTTATTTTAGCACGAAAACAGGAAAATGACTTTGTTTTCTGAAAGAAAAAACCCCATCAGCAGTGCTTGATGAGGCAAAAGGTGACTTTCGTTATTTTTTCGCGATTCGAATCGTAATTTGATAGTAGTCATCGAATTCTTCTTCTTCCGATTGAACGGACACCCCGCTGCTTTCGACCATGGAAAGCGACTGGCGGATCGTGTTGACGGCGATGCGCATATCGCGGCTGAACGCCTTTCGCTTCGGTTTTGGCTTCCGTTCCCCCGCCTCGAGCAGCTTTAACACCCGATCTTCCGTCTGCTTGACATTCAACTGTTTGTCGATGATTTCTTGCAGCAGTTTCAGCTGTTTTTCTTTATCTTTCAAGGCAATCAACGCGCGCGCATGACGTTCCGTAATCGCCCGTTGCAAGAGCGCCTCTTGCACCTCTTGCGGGAGTTTCAGCAGACGCAGCTTATTGGCGATCGTCGACTGTCCTTTGCCGAGCCGCTGAGCGAGCGCTTCTTGCGTCAAATCATGGAGCTCGATCAATTTGGCGTACGCCATCGCCTCTTCAATCGGCGTCAACTCTTCGCGCTGTAAGTTTTCAATGAGGGCGACGGAGGCGGTTTCTTTGTCATTTAAGTTTTTGATGATCGCGGGGATTTCCGTCCAGCCAAGCTTTTGCACCGCTCTCCATCTCCGCTCGCCGGCGATGATTTCAAACCGTCCGTTCCCGCATTCGCGGACGACGATCGGCTGGATGATGCCGTGCGTGCGGATCGTCAGCGCCAACTCGTCGATCTTCTCTTCATCAAACATCGTGCGCGGCTGAAAGCGGTTCGGAATAATGCTTTTGACCGGAATGTGGCGAACTTCCTCCCGCTCTTGCTTTTCCTCCATTTCTTCCTGTTCTTTTTCTCCAAAGCTGAACAAGCGCGAAAATGGATGCTTCATCCCCCTACACCACCTTTGGACATACTTGGCCAAAATGTCTCTGTCTCGCCCGGCATACGCCGCCTTACGGTCGGTTTTTTGGCGCGGGACGAAGGCGGGGAGCGAAACAGCTTGTTTCTCTCTTTCAGCCGGCAAAGCCCTCCCCCGCCCGCAAAGACGCTACTGAATCGGTTGTTTGTTCGGCGTTCCCGGTTTGCGCGGGTATTGGTTCGGCGTTTTTCTCATTTTTTGGATGAAAATGATCGTTCGTTCGCCTTCGTCAAACGGCAACGTGAACGTTTCCGTCGCCGTCACTTCTCCGCCAAGCACAGAAATCGCCTTGTTTCCCTCTTTCAGCTCCTCGAGCGCCGAAGCAGCTTTCATCGCAATGAATGTCCCGCCCATTTTCACGAGCGGAAGGCAAAGTTCGACAAGCACTGGCATGCGCGCCACTGCTCTGGCCGTGACGACGTCAAATGATTCGCGCATCCCCTTTTGACGGGCGAACGTCTCAGCGCGTTCGTGGTAAAGCGCCACGTCCGCAAGCCCGAGCTCGGTGATCAGATGCTCTAAAAAACGGATGCGTTTTTGCAGCGAATCAACGATGGAAACGCGCAAATGCGGAAAACAAATTTTGAGCGGAAGGCTCGGAAATCCCGCCCCGGATCCGACGTCGCAAAGCGCAAGCGGCGCTGAAAAGTCGTAGTAAAAAGCCGGGGACACCGAGTCGAAAAAGTGCTTCACATAGACGCCGGGCTTGTCCGTAATAGCGGTCAAATTCATTTTCTCGTTCCACTCAACGAGCAGTTCGTAATAGCGCTCAAACTGCGCAAGCGCCCGGGAAGAGAGGAGAATTCCCCTCTCTTCGAGCATGGTTTGAAATTGTGTCGCCTCCATAAGCCAATCCTTTCCCTCATTGTTTATTCATTCGACACGCGCGCGATTCTTCCTTGTTCCAAATACACTAATAATATCGAAATATCGGCCGGATTGACGCCGGAAATGCGCGACGCCTGGGCGATCGAAAGCGGGCGCACTTGTTTGAGCTTTTGCCGCGCCTCGGTTGCAAGCCCTTGGATGGCGTCGTAATCGATATCTTCCGGGATTTTTTTGTTTTCCATTTTTTTGAGCCGTTCGACTTCTTGCAACGATTTTTGGATGTAGCCCTCGTACTTGATTTGAATTTCGACTTGCTCAGCCACTTCCGGAGCGATCTCCTCGTCAGCCGGCGCCAGTTTTCGGATGTGCTCGTACGTCATCTCCGGGCGTCGGAGCAAATCGGCGGCGCGAATGCCGTCTTTCAGCTCGCTTCCACCCGCTTCACGGATGACTTCCTGCACTTTTGGCGTCGGTTTGATGATCACCGTTTGCAGCCGCTTTTTCTCTCGTTCGATCGCCTCTTTTTTCGCCAAAAATTTTTGATACCGCTCTTCGGAAATGAGACCGATCCGATAGCCGAGCTCGGTCAGGCGCAAATCGGCGTTGTCATGGCGAAGCAAAAGCCGGTACTCGGCACGCGACGTCAGCAGGCGGTACGGCTCATTCGTCCCTTTCGTCACCAAGTCGTCGATTAAAACGCCGATATAGGCATCCGAACGGCTTAAAATGATTTCTTCGCGGCCGAGCGCACGGTGGGCGGCGTTAATGCCGGCCATAATGCCTTGGCCTGCCGCTTCTTCATAGCCGGACGTGCCGTTGATTTGCCCTGCGGTATACAAGTTTTTCACAAGCTTCGTCTCGAGCGTCGGCCATAGCTGCGTCGGCACGATGGCATCATACTCGATCGCATAGCCAGCCCGCATGAGCTGCGCCTTCTCAAGTCCCGGGATCGTCTCGAGCAGCTTGCGCTGGATATGTTCCGGCAAACTTGTTGACAACCCTTGCACGTACACTTCTTCTGTTTCCCGCCCTTCCGGCTCGAGGAAAATTTGATGGCGCGGCTTATCGTGGAACCGGACGACTTTATCCTCGATCGATGGGCAATAGCGCGGCCCGGTTCCTTTGATCATGCCGGAGTACATCGGCGACAAGTGCAAGTTTTCATCGATGATGCGGTGTGTTTCCTCCGTCGTGTACGTCAGCCAGCACGGCAGCTGATCAGTGATGTATTTTGTCGTCTCGTACGAAAACGCGCGCGGCTCCTTGTCTCCCGGCTGAATTTCCGTTTTGCTGTAGTCGATCGTCCGGCTGTTGACGCGCGGCGGCGTGCCCGTTTTGAAGCGAACAAGCTCAAACCCAAGCTCTTCTAAATGCTCGGACAGCTTAATCGACGGTTGCTGGTTGTTCGGGCCGCTCGAATATTTAATGTCTCCGATGATGATTTCCCCGCGCAAAAACGTCCCGGTCGTAATGACGACCGCCTTGGCGTAATAATGCGCCCCCGTGTGAGTGATGACACCTTTGCAAACGCCGTCTTCGACGATCAGCCGCTCGACTTTTCCTTGCAGAAGCGTCAAATTCTCTTGATTTTCGAGTGTTTTTTTCATTTCCCGCTGGTACAGCACTTTATCGGCTTGCGCCCGAAGCGCGCGGACGGCTGGCCCTTTGCCGGTGTTTAGCATCCGCATTTGAATGTATGTTTTGTCAATGTTTTTTGCCATTTCCCCGCCGAGAGCGTCGATTTCGCGCACGACGATTCCTTTCGCCGGGCCGCCGATCGACGGGTTGCACGGCATGAACGCGATCATATCGAGGTTGAGCGTAATGACAAGCGTCTTCGCCCCGATGCGCGCCGAAGCTAATGCCGCTTCGCAGCCGGCATGGCCAGCGCCAACGACAATGACGTCATACGTTCCTCCATGGTAATCCATATGGCATTTCCTCCTCGCTTATTTTCCTAAACAAAACTGAGCAAACAGCTGATCAATCAAGCTTTCATGGACCGTATCACCAATGATTTCGCCAAGCAACTCCCATGCCCGGCGCAAATCGATTTGGACGAGATCAACCGGCATGCCGGCGTCAATGCCGGCCAAGGCATCCTCGATCGCTGTTTTCGCCTGCTCGAGCAAGGCGATATGGCGAGAGTTTGAAACGTACGTCAAATCGCCGGCTTCCAGCTCACCCCCAAAAAACAGGTCAGCAATCGCCTTCTCCAGTTCATCAATTCCTTGTTCATGCAACAGGGATGTCCCCACGACCGGCCGGCCGGCCGCCAGCTCCTTGACCCGCTCCATATCGATCCGCCGGGGCAAATCGGTTTTATTCACAATGACGATGGCGTCCATTCCCTCGATCATGGCAAACAGCCGCTCGTCCTCTTCCGTCAGCGGTTCATGATAATTCAAAACGAGCAAAATTAAGTCGGCCCGCTTCAACATTTGCTGCGAGCGCTCGACGCCGATCCGTTCGACGACATCTTCGGTTTCGCGGATGCCAGCCGTATCGATCAAGCGAAGCGGTACGCCCCGGACGTTGACATATTCCTCGATGACGTCGCGCGTCGTCCCCGGAATATCGGTGACGATCGCCCGATTTTCATGGGCGAGCGCATTCAAAAGCGACGATTTGCCGACGTTCGGCCGCCCGATGATGACCGTTGCCAGCCCTTCGCGCAATATTTTTCCTTGCGCGGCGGTCGACAGCAGCTTTTCAATTTGCCCGCGCACATATTCCGCCTTTTCCCGCAAAAGGCGCGGCGTCATTTCTTCGACATCATCGTATTCCGGATAATCGATATTGACTTCAACATGTGCCAGCGTCTCCAAAATCGTCTGCCGCAACTCGCGAATCAATTTTGACAGGCGCCCTTCCATTTGCTGTAGGGCGACGTTCATCGCTCGGTCGGTTTTGGCGCGGATCAGGTCGATGACTGCCTCAGCTTGAGATAAATCGATGCGCCCGTTTAAAAACGCCCGCTTCGTAAACTCCCCCGGCTCGGCGAGCCGCGCCCCGTTTGCCAGCACGAGCTGCAGCACCCGATTGACGGAAACAAACCCGCCATGGCAGTTGATCTCGACCACGTTCTCGCGCGTAAACGTCTTCGGTGCGCGCATAACTGATACCATTACTTCTTCAACGACCCGTCCGCTTTTCGGATCGATGATATGCCCGTAGTGGATCGTGTGTGATGGAACGTCTTTGAGCCGCTTTCCGCTCGGGCTGCGGAAAAGCTGGTCAGCGATCTCAACCGCTTGATCTCCGCTCAACCGAACGATGGCAATCGCCCCTTCGCCCATCGGCGTCGAAATGGCGGCGATCGTATCAAATTCCGTCAAAGCTGTTCACCTCTCTTTGCTCCGCTTTCTCTATATCCACAGCCCGTTTTGGCCGCTTTTTTTCCTTGTGCATATTCACTTAGTTCAATTTTAACTTATCCACATGTGAATAACAATACAGCGCGCTCAACGCGGTTGTTGAAAAATATAAGCGGCGGCCGTCAAAAAAAGTTGGTGGAAACTAGTGATTGCTTCACAATCATCTGGACGGATAGGCAAAAAAGACCGTTGCTGCGCTGTTTCCCCATTTGAAGAAGCTCTTGCTGGAGCGTTCCCCCATTTCCATCGCCAATCTTCCAGGCGGCGCCGATACCGTAAAAAAAGAGGCCGCCTCTCTACAGTTTAGCGAGGCGCCTCTTTTTTCGGCGACATTTTGCCTGTTTTCGGAGCGACGACAATCGAACGGTGCGGATCAACGCCAACGGAATAGGTCAAGACGTGCTTGTTGTCAGCCAGCGCTGCATGGATGATCTTCCGTTCATGCGCCGGCAACGGCTCCAACCTTACTTCTTTTCCCGTCTTCACCGCCCGGGCGGCCAGCTTGTGCGCCAGTTCGATCAGCGCCTTTTCCCTTCGTTCGCGGTAATTTTCGACATCGACGGCAATCGACACGTATTCGTCAGCATGGCGGTTGGCGACGAGCTGCGCCAAAAACTGAAGAGCGTTTAACGTTTGCCCGTGCTTGCCGATCAATAGACCGACCGGCCCCCCGTGCACATGAAGCGTCACCTGCTTGCCGCGGCGGACGGCTTCGATGCTTGTCCCTTCCGCCCCCATTTGCGCGATGACTTGCTGCAAAAAGCGAACCGTCTCCTCAACCGGGTCGATTTTCAGCACGGCTTTCACAACCGCCGGCCGGCCGCCAAACAAGCCAAACCAACCTCTTTTCCCTTCATCGAGCACAACAATAACCGCACGCTCTCGAGGCACGCCAAGCTGCGCGAGCGCCAACTGCACCGCCTCTTCGACTGTCCGGGCAGTCGCGGTCACTTCTTTCACTTTTTCGCTCCTCCTGAATGGGCGGCAATCTCCGGCCCTTTAATGAGATACGTTTGCACAATGGAGAAAATATTTCCGACGACCCAGTAAAGCGACAAAGCAGCTGGGAAGTTGATCGCGAAAATGACGATCATAATCGGCATCATCCAAAGCAGCATCGCCATTTGTGGATTTTGCTGAGCGGAGCCGGCCATCATGATTTTCTGCTGGATGAACGTCGTCACGCCGGCAATGACCGGCAAAATGTAGTACGGGTCTTTTTCGCCAAGGTCAAACCATAAAAAATTATGTTGGGCAATTTCTCTCGTCCGCATGATGGCATGGTAAAATCCAATTAAAATCGGCATCTGGATCAAAATCGGGAAGCAGCCGGCCATTGGGTTGACGCCGTGCTTTTGGAATAAGAGCATCATCTCTTGCTGGAGCTTTTGTTGAGTTTGCGCGTCTTTAGAACTGTATTTTTTGCGCAACGCCTCGATTTCAGGCTGAAGCGCTTGCATCGCCTTCGCATTGCGCGTCTGTTGAATCATCAGCGGCAAGATGAGCAGGCGGATGAGAATGGTAACGACAATGATCGACAGCCCGTAGCTTCCGCCAAGCATCTCGGCGACGTATTTAATAAGCCAAGAAAGCGGATAAACGATATACTCGTTCCAAAACCCCTTGCTTTCTCGGGTGATCGGTTCATTAATCTCCGTGCATCCAGACAACATGGCAGCCAATGCACTGAGCAATACAATGAATGTAATTCGCCTTTTCACCTTCTTTTTCCTCCCACATATACAAGTTCACGTATGTATTTTACCATTTTTTTTGCCGCGTGGAGCATTTTTTCAAGCCGAATGCGACGGTTGGCCTCCTTTTTTCAGCCCTCCGGATTTCCGGAGCACATGGATTAAACTTTTTTTTACTTCCGCATAATTCATCTCCGCCACCGGCTGCCTAGCGATAACGACATAGTCTTTGCCAGGGGCAATCTCCTCTTTCAATTCGAGGAAGCATTGGCGGATGTAGCGCTTGATTCGATTTCGGACGACAGCCTTGCCAAGTTTTTTGCTGACAGACAGCCCGATGCGAAAATAAGGCTGCTCCGGGCGGTCAAGCGTGTAGATGACAAACTGGCGGTTGGCCGTTGAAGCGCCCCTCTGAAACACTTCCTGGAACTCTTCGTTTTTCTTGATCCGATACTTTTTTTTCATTCTCCCCAAACACTCCATTTGCCTAATTTCCCGGCGGCAAAATATTGAGAAAAAAGACCACTGAAACTTCAGTGGCCTATTATGCAGACAAAACTTTTCTTCCTTTGCGGCGGCGGCGCGCCAACACTTTTCTGCCGTTTCTCGTGCTCATGCGCGCGCGGAATCCGTGCACTTTGCTTCGTTTCCGTCTATTCGGTTGATACGTCCGTTTCATCTATGACACCTCCCTAGGGAATAACAGTTACGGGCAGTCTTTCTCATTATATTGAACAATCTTAGCAAATGTCAACCGCCTCTTCGTTTTTCCAACTCTGATCAGCGCTGTGGATAAATTTTTTCTCCCTATCAACAATCCACAACATTTATCGACATTTTTTTCACATGTTCAATGGTGTGGATAATGATTTTTTCACATCCCGTCCATTTTGTGGATAATCAAAAAAATCCCGTTGCAACAAGCCGCTTTATTTGCTATTATTATTGTGTTTTCACTATGGATAATTATGTGGATAAGAGGAGTCTATCCACATTTTGTGGATAGATTGTGAATAGTTTTTTCACAACGCGTTAATAATGTTACCCACAGATGGTGGATTTTGTCGAAAAGCTTCTTTATTTCCTTAATATGCTTTTTCCACAAACTTATTTTTTTAAACAAACGATCATCCTCTGACTTAAGGGAGGGGCAACGGGTGGAAAATATCCATGACTTATGGGATCGCGTGCTCGCGGAGATTGAACAAAAAATCAGCAAGCCGAGCTTTGAAACTTGGCTCAAGTCAACAAAAGCCCACTCTTTACGAGGTGACACGCTCGTCATCGTAGCCCCGAACGAGTTTGCTAGAGATTGGCTTGATTCTCGCTACTCTCATTTGATTGCGGAAACGATCTACACCATCACGGGCGAAGAATTGGCCGTCAAGTTTATCATTCCGCCAAATCAGGATGATGAAGAACTAGAGTTCCAGTCATCTAAGAAAAAGCAACGGAAACCGTATGAAGAGACAAACGATTTCCCACAAAGCATGTTAAATCCGAAATACACGTTCGATACGTTTGTCATCGGCTCCGGCAACCGGTTCGCCCATGCCGCTTCACTGGCGGTCGCTGAGGCTCCGGCCAAAGCATACAACCCCTTGTTTATCTATGGCGGCGTCGGACTTGGAAAAACACACTTAATGCACGCGATCGGCCATTACGTGATTGAACATAACCCATCGGCGAAAGTGGTCTATTTATCTTCAGAGAAATTTACGAATGAGTTTATTAACGCCATCCGAGACAACCGCCCTGACGACTTTCGCAACAAGTATCGGAACGTTGACGTCCTACTGATCGATGATATTCAGTTTTTGGCCGGAAAAGAACAAACGCAAGAAGAATTTTTCCATACGTTTAATACGCTGCACGAGGAGAGCAAGCAAATCGTCATCTCAAGCGATCGACCGCCGAAAGAAATCCCAACACTCGAAGACCGCTTGCGTTCGCGCTTTGAGTGGGGGCTCATCACCGACATTACGCCGCCTGATTTGGAGACGCGGATTGCTATCCTCCGCAAAAAGGCGAAGGCGGAGGGGTTTGACATTCCAAACGAGGTAATGCTTTATATCGCCAATCAAATTGACTCGAACATCCGCGAGCTTGAGGGCGCTCTCATTCGCGTCGTCGCTTATTCGTCGCTCATCAACAAAGAGATCACCGCTGACTTGGCAGCAGAGGCATTGAAAGACATCATCCCGAGCGCAAAGCCGAAGGTAATCACGATTCAAGACATTCAGCGCGTTGTTGGACAGCATTTCAACATCAAGATGGAAGATTTTAAAGCGAAAAAGCGAACAAAATCGGTCGCGTTCCCTCGGCAAATTGCCATGTATCTCTCCCGCGAACTGACCGACTGTTCGTTGCCGAAAATCGGCGATGAATTTGGGGGACGCGATCATACAACCGTCATCCACGCCCATGAAAAAATATCAAAGCTTTTGCAAACCGATACGCAGCTGCAAAGGCATATACAAGAGATTCAAGAAAAGCTGAAGCAACTGTGAACAACTGTCTCGGTTTTATGCACAGCTTATCCACATGTGGACAGGCTGTGCTTGCTTCGCTTTTTTTGTTTATCCACATACTAACAAGCCATACGACTAGTACTACGGTTTTTATTTTTATATTTTTATAATTTATTTCCGACGATCTAAAGAAACGGGGAGGAACAGCAACGTGAACATTTCCATTGACCGCGAAGCGTTGGCCAAGAGCGTCCAAGACGTGATGAAAGCCGTATCGACAAGAACGACGATTCCGATTTTGACCGGAATCAAACTAACAGCAACCGCCTCGGGAGTAACGCTGACCGGAAGCGATTCCGACATTTCAATTGAATCGTTTATTCCGCTTGAAAAAGAAGGCAAGTTGCTCGTTGACGTGAAAAGACCGGGGAGCATCGTACTGCAGGCGCGCTTTTTCTCTGAAATCGTGAAAAAACTGCCGCAACAAACGGTGGAAATCGAAACGGAAGACAACTTTTTGACGATCATCCGCTCGGGGCACTCAGAATTCCGCCTCAATGGGCTAAACGCCGACGAATATCCGCGCCTGCCGCAAATTGAAGAAGAAAACGTGTTTCAAATCCCGGCTGATTTATTGAAAACCGTGATTCGGCAAACGGTGTTCGCCGTTTCTACATCGGAAACGCGCCCAATCTTGACAGGTGTCAACTGGAAAGTTGAACATGGCGAGCTTGTCTGCACAGCGACCGACAGTCATCGCTTAGCCATGCGCAAAGTGAAAATTGAGTCGGAAAATGAAGTATCATACAACGTCGTCATCCCTGGAAAAAGTCTTAATGAGCTCAGCAAAATTTTGGATGACGGCAACCACCCGGTGGACATCGTCATGACAGCCAATCAAGTGCTATTTAAGGCCGAGCACCTTCTCTTCTTTTCCCGGCTGCTTGACGGCAACTATCCGGAGACGGCCCGCTTGATTCCAACAGAAAGCAAAACGACCATGATCGTCAATACAAAAGAGTTTCTGCAGGCAATCGACCGAGCGTCCTTGCTTGCTCGAGAAGGAAGGAACAACGTTGTGAAACTGACGACGCTTCCTGGAGGAATGCTCGAAATTTCTTCGATTTCTCCGGAGATCGGGAAAGTGACGGAGCAGCTGCAAACGGAGTCTCTTGAAGGGGAAGAGTTGAACATTTCGTTCAGCGCGAAATATATGATGGACGCGTTGCGGGCGCTTGATGGAACAGACATTCAAATCAGCTTCACTGGGGCCATGCGGCCGTTCCTGTTGCGCCCGCTTCATACCGATTCGATGCTTCAGCTCATTTTGCCGGTGAGAACATATTGACCCACCGCCCTCCTATTGGCGAAAACCATTCAGCTTCAAGGGCAAAAGCAGCCCGACAACGCTGCTTTTTCTCAAGTCCGATGAGAAGGCGGGCAACATCTATGCCCATCCTTCCCATCGGCTTTCTTTGCGAGTGGGCGGATTTTCCGGTAAAATAAAAGAATAGGCAGTTTGAAGGAAAGCGAGCGATGACACGGATGGAACAACGGGTGACGATTACAACGGAAACGATTACGCTGGGGCAGCTTTTGAAACTTGTGCGATTGATCGATACTGGCGGTGCGGCCAAATGGTTTTTGCAGGAACATCACGTGCTTGTCAATGGAGAACGGGAAAACCGGCGCGGGCGAAAGCTGAGAGACGGCGACCGGATCGACATTGAACCGTTTGGCATGTTCGTCGTCGTAAAAGCGGAGTAGGTGAAGGTTCGGTGTTTTTGACCAACTTAACGTTGACGAATTACCGGAATTATGAGTATGAAACGCTGAATTTTGGTGAGGGCGTGAACGTCATCTTAGGAGAAAATGCCCAAGGAAAGACGAACATGATGGAGGCCATTTATGTTTTGGCTATGGCGAAGTCGCACCGCACGTCCAACGATAAAGACCTTATCCGTTGGAATGAAGAGTATGCTAAAATAGAAGGAAGAGCGGAAAAACGAAGCGGGTCGTTAACGCTTGAGTTGCTTATTTCAAAAAAAGGAAAAAAAGCAAGATGTAACCATATTGAACAGCAGCGGCTCAGCCAATACGTCGGCCATTTGAATGTCGTCATGTTTGCTCCCGAAGACTTGAGTTTAGTCAAGGGAAGTCCGCAAGTGCGGCGCCGATTTGTCGATATGGAAATCGGGCAAGTGTCGCCTGTGTATATACATGATTTGAGCCAATACCAAAAGCTGCTGCAACAACGCAATCATTACTTAAAAATGATGCAGGCGCGCGAGCGGAGCGATGAGGCGGTTCTTGATGTGTTAACTGAGCAGCTTGTATTGCTGGCGGCCAAAATTACGCTGCGGCGCCGCCAGTTTTTGTCGCTGCTTGAGCAATGGGCGATGCCAATCCACTATGAAATCAGCCGCGGCGCCGAACAGCTTTGCATCCGATACGAACCGTCGGTCGACGTATCAGAAAAGGCGGAATTGTCGAGAATAGTAGAAGCATACAGTGAAACGTTCGCCGCCATGAGGGAACGGGAAGTTCAGCGGGGAACAACGCTGGTCGGCCCGCATCGTGATGACATCGCGTTTTTCGTGAATGGAAAAAACGTGCAAACTTTCGGTTCCCAGGGGCAACAACGTACAACCGCGCTAGCGGTCAAGCTGGCAGAACTTGAGCTCATCTTTTCCGAGTTAGGCGATTACCCCATTTTATTGCTGGATGATGTGTTGTCAGAACTTGATGACTTTCGGCAAACCCACCTCCTTGATGCCATCCGGAAAAAAGTGCAAACTTTTGTCACAACAACAAGCATTGACGGCATTAAGCACGATATCATTCAAGAAGCGGCTATTTATCGAGTCCATTCTGGTTCGGTAACCGCTCCTTCTTGACCGCGAGACCGTTGAACGTTTGCAAAGAAAGCGTAGGTGATCAGGCATGACAATGGAACAACGGGTTGAGCAGACGTACGATGCAAGCCAAATCCAAGTGCTTGAAGGCCTTGAAGCGGTCCGCAAGCGCCCGGGGATGTACATCGGCTCGACGGGGCCGAAAGGACTGCACCATCTCGTTTGGGAAATCGTCGACAACAGCATCGACGAGGCGTTGGCGGGCTATTGCACAAACATCGATGTGACGATCGGCAAAGACAACAGCATCACCGTCGCCGACAACGGGCGTGGCATTCCGGTTGACATTCACGAGGCGACCGGGCGTCCCGCCGTCGAAGTCATTATGACCGTCCTTCATGCCGGTGGGAAATTTGGCGGAGGGGGCTATAAAGTGTCCGGCGGCTTGCACGGCGTTGGCGCTTCGGTCGTCAACGCCTTATCGGAATGGCTCGAAGTTTACGTCTATCGGGATGGAAAAATCCATTACCAGCGGTACGAGCGCGGAGAACCGTGCACCGACTTGCAAGTCATCGGCGAGACAGACCGGACCGGAACGACGACCCGTTTTAAGCCGGACCCGGAAATTTTCACTGAGACGACCGAATTTGACTATGAAACGCTGGCCACTCGGTTGCGTGAGCTCGCCTTTCTAAATCGCGGCTTAAAAATCACGCTGACGGACGAACGGGTTGACAGCCGAAAAAACGAATATGTTTACGAAGGCGGCATTCGTTCATACGTCCGTCATTTGAACCGAACACGAGAAGTGCTGCACGAAGAGCCAATTTATATCGCTGGCGAGCGTGACGGCATTGCCGTAGAAATCGCCTTGCAGTACAACGACGGCTATACGAGCAATATTTATTCGTTTGTCAACAACATTCATACGCATGAAGGCGGCACACATGAATCTGGCTTTAAAATGGCGCTGACGCGCATTATCAATGATTACGCTCGCAAGCAGCAAATTTTTAAAGAAAACGACACGAATTTGACTGGCGAAGATGTGCGCGAAGGGCTGACGGCCATCGTGTCGATCAAGCATCCATCGCCGCAGTTTGAAGGGCAAACGAAAACGAAGCTCGGCAACAGCGATGCGCGCACGGTGACCGACGCTGTCTTTTCCGAACAATTTGAAACGTTTTTGCTTGAAAATCCGACGATTGCCCGAAAAATCGTCGAAAAAGGCATGATGGCGGCGCGGGCGCGGCTGGCGGCGAAAAAAGCGCGCGAACTGACGCGGCGCAAAAGTGCGCTTGAAATTTCCAATTTGCCGGGCAAACTGGCTGACTGTTCGTCAAGAGACCCGTCGATCAGCGAGCTGTATGTCGTCGAGGGCGATTCGGCCGGCGGCTCCGCGAAACAAGGGCGCGACCGCCATTTCCAAGCGATTTTGCCGCTGCGCGGGAAAATCCTTAACGTGGAAAAAGCGCGCTTGGACAAAATTTTGTCGAACAATGAGGTGCGGGCGATTATTACCGCCCTTGGCACGGGCATTGGCGAAGAGTTTGACATCTCAAAGGCGCGTTACCATAAGGTCATTATCATGACCGACGCCGATGTTGACGGGGCCCATATTCGCACGCTTCTTTTAACATTTTTTTACCGTTATATGCGGGAATTGATTGAACACGGCTACATTTATATCGCTCAGCCGCCGCTGTATAAAATCGAGCAGGGAAAACAGGTGCGTTATGCTTACAACGACCGCCAGCTTGAGAAAATCCTTGCCGAGCTGCCGGACCAGCCAAAACCGACGATTCAACGCTATAAAGGATTGGGCGAAATGAATCCGGAGCAACTTTGGGAAACGACGATGAATCCGGAAACGAGAACGTTGCTGCAAGTGAGCTTGCAAGACGCCATTGACGCAGATGAAACGTTTGAAATTTTAATGGGCGATAAAGTTGAGCCGCGCCGCCAGTTCATCGAAGAAAATGCCCGTTATGTGAAAAACTTGGACATTTAGGATAAAAAAAAAGAGGGAATCAGCCGCCCTCCTCGCTTCACCTTGCCGACGGGGACACCCGGCGCGCGAGCGAAGCGGCGCCCGCCGTCCGTCCGCGTCCGCCTGGCCGGGCGGTCCGGACTGGAGGAGGTTTCAAAGGGAGGTTTGAACGAATGGCAGAACACGAACAACCGCGCATCCGCGAAGTGAACATCAGCCAGGAAATGCGTTCTTCGTTTCTTGACTATGCGATGAGCGTCATCGTTTCGCGCGCCCTGCCGGACGTGCGCGACGGGCTGAAGCCGGTGCATCGCCGCATTTTATATGCCATGCACGACCTCGGCATGACTGCCGATAAACCGTATAAAAAGTCGGCTCGCATCGTCGGCGAAGTGATCGGGAAATATCATCCGCACGGGGATGCCGCCGTGTATGACACGATGGTGCGCATGGCGCAAGATTTCAACTACCGCTACATGCTTGTCGACGGACATGGCAACTTCGGATCGATTGACGGCGACGCGGCAGCAGCGATGCGCTACACGGAAGCGCGCATGTCGAAAATCGCCATGGAGCTTTTGCGCGATATCAACAAAGACACGATTGACTATCAAGACAACTATGACGGTTCGGAAAAAGAACCGGTCGTGCTGCCGTCCCGGTTTCCTAATTTGCTTGTCAACGGTTCATCCGGCATCGCTGTCGGAATGGCGACGAACATTCCGCCGCACCAGCTTGGCGAAGTGATTGATGCCTTGTTGGCATTAAGCCAAAATCCGGAGATGACGGTTGCCGATTTGATGGAATACATCCCAGGACCTGACTTTCCAACCGCTGGACAAATTATCGGCCGCAGCGGCATCCGCAAGGCGTACGAAACGGGTCGCGGCTCCATTACATTGCGCGCCAAGGCCGAAATCGAGCAGCAGCCAAACGGCAAGGAAACGATCATTGTGACCGAGCTCCCTTACCAAGTAAACAAGGCGAAACTGATCGAGCGGATCGCCGAACTTGTGCGCGACAAAAAAATTGACGGCATCACCGACTTGCGCGACGAGTCGGATCGGAGCGGCATGCGCATCGTTATCGAAGTGCGGCGCGATGCCAACGCGAAGGTTGTGTTGAACAATTTGTACAAACATACGGCATTGCAAACGAGTTTTGGCATCAACATGCTTGCTTTGGTAAACGGCGAGCCGAAAGTGCTGAACTTAAAAGAGTGTTTGGAGCATTATTTAAACCATCAAAAAACCGTCATCCGCCGGCGGACGGCGTTTGAGCTGAAAAAAGCCGAGGCGCGTGCTCACATTCTGGAAGGGTTGCGCATCGCCCTTGACCATTTGGATGAAGTGATCGACCTCATCCGCCGCTCACAGACAACGGAGGCGGCGCGCGAAGGGCTGATGGCGCGGTTCTCACTCAGTGAACGGCAAGCGCAGGCGATTTTGGATATGCGCCTGCAACGGTTAACCGGCCTTGAGCGGGAAAAAATCGAACAAGAATACCAAGACCTTGTCCGTCTGATCGCAGAACTGAGAGGCGTATTGGCCGACGAAGAGAAAGTATTGCAAATCATTCGCGATGAACTGAGCGAAATTAAGGAGCGGTTCAACGATGAGCGGCGCACGAAAATCGTTTCAGGAGCCGTTGAGCAGTTCGATGACGAGGATTTAATTCCACAAGAGCATGTCGTCATCACGCTTACTCATAAAGGCTACATCAAGCGCTTGCCTTTATCGACGTACCGGAGCCAAAAACGCGGCGGACGGGGCGTGCAAGGCATGCATACGGCGGAAGACGATTTTGTCGAACATTTGCTCATTACGTCGACTCATGATACCGTGCTGTTTTTCACGAATAAAGGGAAAGTATATCAGGCAAAAGGCTACGAGATTCCGGAATTCGGCCGCACAGCCAAAGGGCTGCCGATCATCAACTTGCTTGAGCTCGATAAAGATGAGTGGATCAACGCCATGATTCCGATTGAAAGCGAGTTTAGCGATGAACGCTACCTCGTGTTTGCGACAAAGCAAGGAATTGCCAAACGTTCCCCGCTTTCAGCGTTCGCCCATATTCGCAACAACGGGCTTATCGCCATCCATTTGCGCGAAGGGGATGAACTGATTTCTGTCCGGCTGACGGATGGCAAAAAGCATTTGATCATCGGTACGAAAAACGGCATGCTCATCCGTTTTCCGGAAACCGACGTGCGGGCGATGGGCCGCAGCGCGACTGGAGTCAAAGCGATCACGCTTGATGACGGGGATGAAGTAGTTGGCATGGAAATTTTAGAAGACCATCATGATGTGCTTGTCGTCACGAAAAAAGGGTTCGGCAAGCGCACTCCGGCCTCGGAATACCGCGTGCAAAGCCGCGGGGGCAAAGGATTGAAAACGTGCAACGTCACGGATAAAAACGGTCCTGTCGTTGCGGTGACAACCGTCGTCGGCAATGAAGACGTCATGGTGATCACGACCGGCGGCGTGCTCATTCGCATTGCCGTCAGCGATATTTCTCGGACGGGAAGAATCGCCCAAGGCGTTAAGCTCATTCGCCTCTCTGGCGAAGATGGGCATGAGTGCGTCGCTACGGTGGCGAAAGTGCCTGAGGAAGAAAGGGACGAGGAATAAAGAAGAAGATCATTCAGCCTAACGGAAACGGCGCTTCGCCTATAGGCGCGGGGCGTCGTTTTTCTGTTTCAAAAGCCTGCCATCGCGGCCAAAATCATGTTACGATAGAAATATAGAGAAAAAAAGACAAAGGGGGCACTAATCGATGGTCCGTGTGAAACGCTCCCAGCTTCGCGAAGGATGCGTGCTCGCTGAAGATGTGCTCGGCAAGACGAAACGTCCAATTATACCGAAAAACACCGTGATCACGAAACCGTTGCTACTCGTACTTGAAAAATTCCTCGTTGAGGAAGTGGACGTTGAACCATTGCTTGCTAACGGTGAACCATTTCCCAACGTCGATTCCGCATCAACGGCGGTTGCCAAACAGCCGATGGCTTTCTACTTAGAGGCGGTCCAACGATACAAAACATGGTTTCAATCGTGGCAAGCCGGTTTGCCGGTTGATATCGGCGAAATCAGAGGGGTCATCACTTCGCTTTTTGAACGAATGGCGGGCCAAAAACGGGAGTTGCTTATGTTGCATCATTACGCAACAAAGGACGAATATTTGCACCATCATGCCGTCAGCGTCGGGCTGCTCGCGGGCTTTTTGGCCATGCAGCTTGGATACAGCGAAGGGGAATGCCACCAAATCGCCCTTGCCGGTGTGCTAGCAGACTGTGGCATGGCGAAAGTAAGTAAGAGAATTTTGACAAATCCGTCAGCGCTCACTGAAGCCGAGTTCAATGAAGTAAAGCAGCACCCTGTCTTCAGCTACCGCATGGTGCAAAAAATCCCTGCGCTAAACCATGGGGCAAAACTTGCTGTGTTGCAACATCATGAACGAAATGACGGCAGCGGCTACCCGCTCGGAGTAAAAGCAGAAAGAATTCACCCTTACAGCCAGATCGTTGCCGTCGCTGATGTCTACCATGCCATGACTTCAGAACGGTTATACCGTCGCAAACAGTCGCCGTTTCGGGCCATTGAAACGATGCAAAGGGAGCAGTTCGGCAAACTGAGTACAGAAGCTGTCGCCGCGCTGGTGAACAATCTCATCGGCCTACAAACAGGAGCCGTCGTCAAACTCTCCAACGGCGAAATGGCTGAAGTTATGTTTATTCCTTCGGACGAGCCAGCCCGGCCGATCGTCAAGATCATCGAAACCGGACAGTTGCTGTCACTAAGCGTTCAGCGGGACATATATATCGAGGAAATGGTGCAAGGTTGATCAGTGTCAGTTCCAAAAAATACTATTGCCTAAACAACATCCACATGATACAATCAACATTGCTTGTGACGGTAAAGAAATAAAAAAGTTGTTGACTTTTCGTTGTCCATGGGTTATTATTTAATAACTGTCATCATTAAGGGACAGCGAAAAAGCTCCTTGAAAACTAAACAAAACGCAAGCGTCATAAGAAAAGCGGAGGCCGCTTTGGCCGAAGCTGGACAATGCGAAAAGCCAATCAACTTTCTTTTGGAGAGTTTGATCCTGGCTCAGGACGAACGCTGGCGGCGTGCCTAATACATGCAAGTCGAGCGGACCAAATCGGAGCTTGCTCTGGTTTGGTCAGCGGCGGACGGGTGAGTAACACGTGGGCAACCTGCCCGCAAGACCGGGATAACTCCGGGAAACCGGAGCTAATACCGGATAACACCGAAGACCGCATGGTCTTTGGTTGAAAGGCGGCCTTTGGCTGTCACTTGCGGATGGGCCCGCGGCGCATTAGCTAGTTGGTGAGGTAACGGCTCACCAAGGCGACGATGCGTAGCCGGCCTGAGAGGGTGACCGGCCACACTGGGACTGAGACACGGCCCAGACTCCTACGGGAGGCAGCAGTAGGGAATCTTCCGCAATGGGCGAAAGCCTGACGGAGCGACGCCGCGTGAGCGAAGAAGGCCTTCGGGTCGTAAAGCTCTGTTGTGAGGGACGAAGGAGCGCCGTTTGAACAAGGCGGCGCGGTGACGGTACCTCACGAGGAAGCCCCGGCTAACTACGTGCCAGCAGCCGCGGTAATACGTAGGGGGCGAGCGTTGTCCGGAATTATTGGGCGTAAAGCGCGCGCAGGCGGTTCCTTAAGTCTGATGTGAAAGCCCACGGCTCAACCGTGGAGGGTCATTGGAAACTGGGGGACTTGAGTGCAGGAGAGGAGAGCGGAATTCCACGTGTAGCGGTGAAATGCGTAGAGATGTGGAGGAACACCAGTGGCGAAGGCGGCTCTCTGGCCTGCAACTGACGCTGAGGCGCGAAAGCGTGGGGAGCAAACAGGATTAGATACCCTGGTAGTCCACGCCGTAAACGATG
This sequence comes from Geobacillus sp. FJAT-46040, assembly GCF_002335725.1. NCBI lineage: Bacteria > Bacillati > Bacillota > Bacilli > Caryophanales > Anoxybacillaceae > Geobacillus > Geobacillus sp. FJAT-46040. The sequence continues at coordinate 2,917,380 of NZ_NISS01000001.1, read as the reverse complement.
AGTGCTAAGTGTTAGAGGGGTCACACCCTTTAGTGCTGCAGCTAACGCGATAAGCACTCCGCCTGGGGAGTACGGCCGCAAGGCTGAAACTCAAAGGAATTGACGGGGGCCCGCACAAGCGGTGGAGCATGTGGTTTAATTCGAAGCAACGCGAAGAACCTTACCAGGTCTTGACATCCCCTGACAACCCAAGAGATTGGGCGTTCCCCCTTCGGGGGGACAGGGTGACAGGTGGTGCATGGTTGTCGTCAGCTCGTGTCGTGAGATGTTGGGTTAAGTCCCGCAACGAGCGCAACCCTCGCCTCTAGTTGCCAGCACGAAGGTGGGCACTCTAGAGGGACTGCCGGCGACAAGTCGGAGGAAGGTGGGGATGACGTCAAATCATCATGCCCCTTATGACCTGGGCTACACACGTGCTACAATGGGCGGTACAAAGGGCTGCGAACCCGCGAGGGGGAGCGAATCCCAAAAAGCCGCTCTCAGTTCGGATTGCAGGCTGCAACTCGCCTGCATGAAGCCGGAATCGCTAGTAATCGCGGATCAGCATGCCGCGGTGAATACGTTCCCGGGCCTTGTACACACCGCCCGTCACACCACGAGAGCTTGCAACACCCGAAGTCGGTGAGGTAACCCTTACGGGAGCCAGCCGCCGAAGGTGGGGCAAGTGATTGGGGTGAAGTCGTAACAAGGTAGCCGTACCGGAAGGTGCGGCTGGATCACCTCCTTTCTAAGGACGAAAAGCGGAGGCGAGCGTTTCGCCGCGATGGGCAAATGTTCTTCGCCTAGAGGGATGTTTACATCCCGAAGGCGAAGGTTATTTGACCCCGAGCGGCGGCGAGCCGAAGCTAGACAGAATTTCTTGACAAAACCTATCAGTTTGATTATAATGACGCTTGCTGTTTTGTTTAGTTTTGAGGGAACTTATTGTTCCTTGCAATGTGTATATGGGCCTATAGCTCAGCTGGTCAGAGCGCACGCCTGATAAGCGTGAGGTCGGTGGTTCAAGTCCACTTAGGCCCATTGGATGGGGCCTTAGCTCAGCTGGGAGAGCGCCTGCTTTGCAAGCAGGAGGTCATCGGTTCGATCCCGATAGGCTCCACCATATCAAGGTAAGAGGTTTCAAAGAAGTCGCTTTGCGTCTACAAGCGGATTCGGAGAAGCCGAATTCCTCGACACAAACCAGCGAAGAAGCGAATTCAAAGGAGCTACTTTGCGCCTTCGTCTTCCAGCAGGTTCAAGGAAGATGGATTCCTCGGCGCAAAGCTGCAAAGAAGCAGACTCAAGGCAGCAGCTTCGTTCCTTGAAAACTAGATAACCGATAAAGCAAAGGAAGAAGCCGAGAGCGCGATAGGTTAAGCTAGAAAGGGCGCACGGTGGATGCCTTGGCACTAGGAGCCGATGAAGGACGGGGCAAACGCCGAAACGCTTCGGGGAGCTGTAAGCAAGCGTTGATCCGGAGATGTCCGAATGGGGGAACCCACTGTCCGTAATGGGGCAGTATCCATGCCTGAATCCATAGGGCATGGAGGGCACACCCGGGGAACTGAAACATCTTAGTACCCGGAGGAGAAGAAAGCAACCGCGATTCCCCAAGTAGCGGCGAGCGAAACGGGAACAGCCCAAACCAAGAGGCATGTCCTCTTGGGGTTGTAGGACCGCTCACGATGGGAGTGAGAAAGGGACGGGGTAGACGAACCGGTCTGGAACGGCCGGCCAGAGAAGGTGAGAGCCCTGTAGTCGAAACTTCGTTCCCTCCCGAGCGGATCCTGAGTACGGCGGGACACGGGAAATCCCGTCGGAAGCAGGGAGGACCATCTCCCAAGGCTAAATACTCCCTAGTGACCGATAGTGCACCAGTACCGTGAGGGAAAGGTGAAAAGCACCCCGGGAGGGGAGTGAAAGAGAACCTGAAACCGTGTGCCTACAAGTAGTCAGAGCCCGTTGATGGGTGATGGCGTGCCTTTTGTAGAATGAACCGGCGAGTGACGATGGCGTGCGAGGTTAAGCCGAAGAGGCGGAGCCGCAGCGAAAGCGAGTCTGAATAGGGCGAAAAGTACGTCGTCGTCGACCCGAAACCAGGTGATCTACCCATGTCCAGGGTGAAGGCCGGGTAACACCGGCTGGAGGCCCGAACCCACGCACGTTGAAAAGTGCGGGGATGAGGTGTGGGTAGGGGTGAAATGCCAATCGAACTTGGAGATAGCTGGTTCTCCCCGAAATAGCTTTAGGGCTAGCCTCGGGATGGAGAGTGTTGGAGGTAGAGCACTGATTGGGCTAGGGGCCCTCATCGGGTTACCGAACCCAGTCAAACTCCGAATGCCAACGACTTATGCCCGGGAGTCAGACTGCGAGTGATAAGATCCGTGGTCGAGAGGGAAACAGCCCAGATCGCCAGCTAAGGCCCCAAAGTGCACGTTCAGTGGAAAAGGATGTGGAGTTGCCGAGACAACCAGGATGTTGGCTTAGAAGCAGCCACCATTTAAAGAGTGCGTAATAGCTCACTGGTCGAGTGACTCTGCGCCGAAAATGTACCGGGGCTAAACGTGCCGCCGAAGCTGCGGGATGACCGTTGGTCATCGGTAGGGGAGCGTTCTAAGGGCAGAGAAGCCAGACCGGAAGGACTGGTGGAGCGCTTAGAAGTGAGAATGCCGGTATGAGTAGCGAAAACAGAGGTGAGAATCCTCTGCGCCGAAAGCCTAAGGGTTCCTGAGGAAGGTTCGTCCGCTCAGGGTTAGTCGGGACCTAAGCCGAGGCCGAAAGGCGTAGGTGATGGACAACAGGTTGAGATTCCTGTACCACCTTCTTCCCGTTTGAGCGATGGGGGGACGCAGGAGGATAGGGCGAGCAGGCGGCTGGAAGAGCCTGTCCAAGCCGCAAGGCTGATCCGCAGGCAAGTCCGCGGATCATAAGGCCAAGCGGTGACGGCGACGGATTGATCCGGAAGTCCCCGATTTCACACTGCCAAGAAAAGCCTCTAGCGAGGGAAGAGGTGCCCGTACCGCAAACCGACACAGGTAGGCGAGGAGAGAATCCTAAGGCGCGCGGGAGAACTCTCGTTAAGGAACTCGGCAAAATGACCCCGTAACTTCGGGAGAAGGGGTGCTCTTTGGGGTGAAGAGCCCTGAAGAGCCGCAGTGAAAAGGCCCAAGCGACTGTTTATCAAAAACACAGGTCTCTGCGAAGCCGAAAGGCGACGTATAGGGGCTGACACCTGCCCGGTGCTGGAAGGTTAAGGGGAGCGCTGAGCGGAAGCGAAGGTGCGAACCGAAGCCCCAGTAAACGGCGGCCGTAACTATAACGGTCCTAAGGTAGCGAAATTCCTTGTCGGGTAAGTTCCGACCCGCACGAAAGGTGTAACGACTTGGGCGCTGTCTCAACGAGAGACCCGGTGAAATTATACTACCTGTGAAGATGCAGGTTACCCGCGACAGGACGGAAAGACCCCGTGGAGCTTTACTGCAGCCTGATATGGAATTTTGGTATCGCTTGTACCGGATAGGTGGGAGCCTGGGAAGCCGGAGCGCCAGCTTCGGTGGAGGCGTCGGTGGGATACCACCCGGGCGGTATTGAAATTCTAACCCGCACCCCTTAGCGGGGTGGGAGACAGTGTCAGGTGGGCAGTTTGACTGGGGCGGTCGCCTCCCAAAAGGTAACGGAGGCGCCCAAAGGTTCCCTCAGAATGGTTGGAAATCATTCGGAGAGTGCAAAGGCACAAGGGAGCTTGACTGCGAGACGGACAGGTCGAGCAGGGACGAAAGTCGGGCTTAGTGATCCGGTGGTTCCGCATGGAAGGGCCATCGCTCAACGGATAAAAGCTACCCCGGGGATAACAGGCTGATCTCCCCCAAGAGTCCACATCGACGGGGAGGTTTGGCACCTCGATGTCGGCTCATCGCATCCTGGGGCTGTAGTCGGTCCCAAGGGTTGGGCTGTTCGCCCATTAAAGCGGTACGCGAGCTGGGTTCAGAACGTCGTGAGACAGTTCGGTCCCTATCCGTCGCGGGCGGAGGAAATTTGAGAGGAGCTGTCCTTAGTACGAGAGGACCGGGATGGACGCACCGCTGGTGTACCAGTTGTCCCGCCAGGGGCACCGCTGGGTAGCTATGTGCGGACGGGATAAGCGCTGAAAGCATCTAAGCGTGAAGCCCCCCTCAAGATGAGATTTCCCACCGCGCAAAGCGGGTAAGATCCCTCGAAGATGACGAGGTCGATAGGTCCGAGGTGGAAGCGTGGCGACACGTGGAGCTGACGGATACTAATCGATCGAGGGCTTAACCTAGAAAAGTGAAAGCGCCGCGATTAGCTCTCGAAGCCAAATGTTCTTCACCCGCAGGGGTGCTTGCACCCCGAGGGGGAAGGTTATTTGGCAGAAGAGAGCTAGGCGCTGGAACTGGACAAAGAAAAGCGCAGGCGAGCGGTTCGCCGCGACGGGCAAATGTTCTTCGCCTGCAGGGATTTCCGATCCCGAAGGCGAAGGTTATTTGACCCCGAGCGGCGGCGAGCCGGAGCTGGACAATGCGAAAAGCGCAGGCGAGCGGCTTCTTCCTGAGCACGGTTATCTAGTTTTGAGGGAATGAAAAAGTCTTGACAACAGGTCAACTTTCCTTATAACAAGACTTGTCCATTGTTGCCTAGTGGCTATGGCGGAGGGGAAACACCCGTTCCCATCCCGAACACGGAAGTTAAGCCCTCCAGCGCCGATGGTAGTTGGGGCCAGCGCCCCTGCAAGAGTAGGTCGTTGCTAGGCGAAAATCCCCTGCTGTATATACAGCAGGGGATTTTTGATTTGATTCAACCCAAAAATTTCCGCATTAAGTATTCATGAAGCAGCAACGGCACTTTTTCCGCCGACACGGAGAGAAACTCAAGAATAAAAGTGTATGCCTTGCTTGGGTAAGAATGGAGAAGCTCGCTCCACCATTCCGTCTCATAGCGCGAAATCATGCTCAAGTTATACAGCAACAAGTAATGGGCGTGTATTTCTGGAAGCGAGAATGTTTTCTCTTTCTTGACTGGAATTCGGAGTGTACCGTCAAGATGGAATAAAAACGGACCTTCTCCGGCCGGCGACAGCGGCGATTCTATATGAAAATACAGAAATTCTCCTTCTTCTTTGGCGAACGAAAGCCGCTTTCCTTGTCCTTCTTCACAGAGATATTGGACAAAGCGGGACAACGACATATGGTAGTGGTCCAAAATCACTTTTGGGATGGCGAGCATCGGCGGCGAAGCAGTATGTACAACAGGCAAGGATAACGGTTTTTTTCGCCCGCTTAGAAGAAAAAACGTTTCATGCAACTCGCCAATTCGTTGCAACAGCGTGCCCATGCGAAATTTTTCCCCAGCTTCTTGTTTCACATGAAACATTTTTTCAGAAAAATGTGCGAATAAACCGTTTTTTTGTATTTTCACTTCATCATCTAAAAATTCGTAGCCCTGTTTTTTTCGTTTTCTTGCTGATACACCATGGGCCAAGACCGATGTTGATTCCGGGTAGTCGGGGTCGACAGTGAGCAGGCATGCTTTTAAGAGCTGCACCATGCCGTAAAACAAGAGAACCGGCTTGATGGACAGCGGCGCCTGCTGGGCAGCGGCGTAAAAGTTTTGCCCGTGTTCCAGATAATATAAAAATGGGTAACAGTTTGCATAACTGCGTTGGACGGCGTCATCCCGCTGCAGCTGTTGATAGCATTGCCGCAAAAATTGCTGCGCAGTATCGGCCGAGCGGAAAACAGAAAGGCGAAACAGTTGACCGTGATTTCCGAACATTTTTACCCCCCTTACATAGAATTGTCTTGAAATAACTGAAAAGTTGGACATTTTCTTGATTCCTTGACAGTAGTTTAACCAGTTGTTAAGCTACTAATAATATTTCCGGACAAGGGGGAGAAAACATGTGGGAAGCGAAATTCGCCAAGGAAGGATTGACGTTTGATGACGTTCTTCTCATCCCAGCGAAGTCGGACGTATTGCCGCGCGATGTTGATGTAACCACGAAGTTGAGCGATACGCTGCAGTTGAACATCCCGATTCTCAGCGCTGGGATGGATACGGTCACCGAAGCGGAGATGGCAATTGCGATGGCGCGTCAGGGAGGCCTTGGCATCATTCACAAAAATATGTCGATCGAACAGCAGGCCGAGCAGGTCGACAAGGTGAAACGGTCGGAACGAGGCGTCATTACGGACCCGTTTTTCCTAACGCCGGATCATCAAGTGTATGATGCAGAACACTTAATGAGTAAATATCGGATCTCGGGGGTGCCGATCGTCAACAACCCCGAGGAGCAAAAATTGGTCGGCATTATTACGAACCGTGACTTGCGTTTCATTCAAGACTATTCGATTAAAATTTCCGAGGTAATGACGAAGGAAAACTTGATCACTGCTCCGGTGGGGACAACGTTGGAGGAAGCAGAGAAAATTTTGCAGCGACACAAGGTCGAAAAACTGCCTCTTGTTGATGAAAACGGTGTGCTGAAGGGATTAATTACGATCAAGGATATTGAAAAAGTCATTGAGTTCCCGAATTCGGCGAAAGATGCGAAAGGGAGGCTGATTGTCGGGGCGGCCGTCGGGGTGACGGCGGACACGATGATTCGCGTCAAAAAGCTTGTTGAGGCAGGGGTTGATGTCATTGTCGTTGACACGGCGCACGGCCATTCGAAAGGCGTCCTAGAGACGGTGGCCAACATCCGACGCCAATACCCGGACTTGAACATCATCGCCGGCAATGTCGCGACAGCTGAAGGGACGCGCGACTTGATTGAGGCTGGGGCGAACATTATTAAAGTCGGAATCGGTCCGGGGTCCATCTGCACGACCCGGGTTGTCGCCGGGGTTGGTGTGCCGCAAATTACGGCGATCTACGACTGTGCGACTGAGGCGCGCAAACATGGCGTCCCGATCATCGCTGACGGCGGGATCAAATATTCCGGCGACATTGTGAAGGCGATCGCGGCTGGGGCGCATGCGGTTATGCTCGGCAGCTTGCTTGCTGGTGTTTCCGAAAGCCCGGGTGAGACGGAAATTTACCAAGGCCGCCGCTTTAAGGTGTACCGGGGCATGGGATCGGTCGCAGCCATGGAGCGCGGCAGCAAAGACCGCTATTTTCAAGAAGATGCGAAAAAGTTTGTCCCGGAAGGCATCGAGGGACGCGTTCCATACAAAGGGCCGCTTGCCGACACGATTTATCAGCTTGTCGGTGGGTTGCGCGCCGGCATGGGCTATTGTGGAACCCGCAATTTGGAAGAGTTGCGCGAAAAAACGCAGTTTATCCGCATGACGAGCGCGGGGCTTCGTGAAAGCCATCCGCATGACGTGCAAATTACGAAAGAAGCGCCGAACTACTCTGCTTTTTGATCGGAGTTGCGCCGATCGGCTCAACTTTGACGGAGACATGTCCTCCGTCTATTTTTTTGGCCGACGGTATGTTACAATAACGGTTGTGTGAGGAGGGTGTCATTGTGAGGAGGAGAAAACAAAACTGGTTGTTTTGGTTGCTGTCGATTTGCCTTTGTTTAACGTTTGGTCCGTTTCAACAGACGGTGAAGGCGGAAAGCGCCCCGCTTGACATCCGGGCGGATGCTGCGATTTTAGTGGATGCACAAACGGGAAGAATTTTGTATGAAAAAAATATCGATACGGTGCTTGGGATTGCCAGCATGACGAAAATGATGACCGAGTATTTGCTTCTTGACGCCATTAAGGCGAAGCGCGTCAAATGGGATCAAATGTACACGCCAAGCGATTACGTGTACCGGCTGTCGCAAGACCGGGCGCTGTCCAATGTCCCGTTGCGAAAAGATGGCAAGTATACGGTGCGTGAGCTGTACGAGGCAATGGCCATTTATTCGGCGAACGGGGCAACGGTCGCGATTGCTGAGATCATCGCTGGATCGGAGAAAAATTTTGTGAAAATGATGAACGACAAAGCGAAAGAGCTTGGGCTGAAAGATTATAAGTTTGTCAATGCCACAGGGTTGAGCAATAAGGATTTAAAAGGATTCCATCCAGAAGGGACAAGCACAAATGAGGAAAACGTCATGTCCGCACGTGCGATGGCGATGCTTGCCTACCGGTTGCTGAAAGATCATCCCGAAGTGCTGAAAACAGCGAGCATTCCTCATAAAGTATTCCGGGAAGGAACAAAAGATGAAATCAAAATGGACAACTGGAATTGGATGCTGCCTGGGCTTGTGTACGGATACGAAGGTGTAGACGGGTTGAAAACCGGCTATACGGAATTTGCCGGCAACTGTTTCACCGGGACGGCGAAACGAAACGGCGTCCGCTTGATTTCGGTTGTCATGAATGCGAAAGATGCGAGTGGGAAAACAACAAAAGAGGCGCGCTTTAAAGAGACAGAAAAACTATTTAACTACGGATTTAACCAATACTCCCTCGAGACGCTTTATCCAAAAGGGTACCAGCTGAAAGGAAAAGAAACACTTCCGGTCGTGAAAGGGAAAGAAAAAGAGGTTCGTGTCGCGACAGGAAAGAATCTGGATCTGCTTGTGAAAAGCGGCGAGGAAAAACAATACAAACCTGTATATGTGTTGGACAAGAAAAAAATGACAAAAGAAGGAAAGCTAGTCGCCCCTTTGAAAAAAGGGGAAACGGTGGGATATATGACGCTCGAATATAAAGGGGACGACTCCCTTGCCTTCTTAAGCCCAGACATGCAAAAAAACATCCGTGTGCCGCTTGTCACAACAGCTGAAGTCGAAAAAGCCAATTGGTTTGTTCTTTCGATGCGCGCGGTCGGCGGACTGTTTGTTGATTTATGGACAAGCGTCGCCAAAACAGTGAAAGGCTGGCTGTAAAATCGACTCCCCTTGATGGGGAGCTTTTTTCCATTGTGATTTTTGTAAAAATTGAGGTAAAATAAAACAGTGGAATCGTCCTTTTGCATGCCTCGCAAAGCATAAGGATTAGGAATAGGGGGAATCAACGTTGGCATTGACAGGTACGGACCGCGTCAAACGCGGCATGGCGGAAATGCAAAAAGGCGGCGTCATCATGGACGTCGTGAACGCAGAACAGGCGAAAATCGCTGAAGCGGCAGGGGCTGTCGCGGTTATGGCGCTCGAGCGCGTCCCGGCGGACATTCGCGCCGCTGGCGGTGTCGCGCGCATGGCCGACCCGACGGTGATCGAAGAAGTGATGAACGCCGTTTCGATCCCAGTCATGGCGAAAGTGCGGATCGGTCACTATGTTGAGGCGCGTGTCTTAGAGGCGCTTGGTGTCGACTACATTGACGAAAGCGAAGTATTAACGCCGGCTGATGAGGAGTTCCATATTGACAAACGGCAGTTTACCGTTCCATTTGTGTGCGGTTGCCGCGATTTAGGGGAAGCGGCGCGCCGCATTGCAGAAGGGGCATCGATGTTGCGGACGAAAGGAGAGCCGGGGACAGGCAACATCGTTGAGGCCGTGCGCCATATGCGCAAAGTGAACGCGCAAATTCGCAAAGTCGTCAACATGAGCGAAGATGAGCTTGTCGCTGAGGCGAAACAGCTCGGGGCTCCGGTTGAGGTGCTGCGCGAGATCAAGCGGCTTGGCCGCCTGCCGGTCGTCAACTTTGCCGCCGGCGGTGTCGCGACACCGGCTGACGCTGCCTTGATGATGCACTTGGGTGCGGACGGTGTCTTTGTTGGGTCTGGCATTTTCAAATCGGAAAATCCGGAAAAATACGCGCGCGCGATCGTAGAGGCGACGACTCATTACGAAGACTATGAATTGATCGCACACTTGTCGAAAGGATTGGGCGGCGCGATGCGCGGCATCGATATCGCGACATTGTTGCCGGAGCACCGGATGCAAGAACGCGGCTGGTAAGCTAAATAAAGGAGCAAAGCAACGATGAAAATAGGTGTACTTGGACTGCAAGGAGCTGTGCGGGAGCATGTTCGCGCCATTGAGGCGTGCGGCGCCGAGGCGGTCATCGTGAAAAAGCCGGAGCAGCTTGAAGAGTTGGACGGTCTTGTGCTGCCGGGCGGCGAAAGCACAACGATGCGGCGGCTCATCGACCGCTATGGGCTGATGGAGCCGCTCAAGCAATTTGCCGCTGCCGGCAAGCCGATGTTCGGCACGTGCGCCGGGCTGATTTTACTGGCGAAACGAATCGTCGGTTACGACGAGCCGCACTTAGGTTTGATGGACATTACGGTGGAGCGGAACTCGTTCGGTCGGCAGCGGGAAAGCTTTGAGGCGGAGCTGTCGATTAAAGGCGTCGGCGATGGCTTTGTCGGCGTCTTCATCCGCGCTCCGCATATCGTGGAGGCCGGGGACGGGGTCGATGTCTTGGCGACATACAATGACCGCATTGTCGCCGCTCGACAAGGACAGTTTCTTGGCTGCTCGTTCCACCCAGAGCTGACCGACGATCATCGATTGATGCAATACTTCCTCAACATGGTCAAAGAAGCGAAAATGGCGTCAAGCCTCAAGTAAAGTGATCAAGCGAAAGCGATGAGAGGAACGAGTAGCGGGATGCCTTCCTTATCAGAGAGCCGGTGGGCGGTGCGAACCGGCAGGGAGCTCCTGTGAATCCATCCTCGAGCAAAACGTTGAACGCCCAAAGGGCCAGTAGGCGTTTTCGGCCGCCGCCGTTAACGGCAAAAGGGGAAGGCATAGCAAGCCTTCAATAAGGGTGGCACCGCGGGATGGCTCCCGTCCCTTTTTTGGGACGGGGGCTTTTTTATGTATAATATTGAATGGAAAAGGAGGTAAAAGCCATGCTGGATATGAAAATATTGCGCACCCAGTTTGAAGAAGTGAAAGAAAAACTAATGCAGCGCGGCGGGGATTTGACGAACATCGACCGCTTTGAACAATTGGACAAAGACCGCCGCCGCTTGATCGCGGAAGTCGAAGAGCTGAAAAGCAAGCGCAACGATGTGTCGCAGCAAATCGCTGTCCTAAAGCGCGAGAAAAAGGACGCCGAGCCGCTGATTGCCCAAATGCGCGAAGTCGGTGACCGCATTAAACGGATGGATGAACAAATTCGCCAGCTTGAGGCGGAACTCGACGACTTGTTGTTGTCGATTCCAAACGTGCCGCACGAATCAGTGACGATCGGCCAATCAGAAGAGGACAATGTGGAAGTGCGGAGATGGGGAGAGCCGCGTTCGTTTTCCTTTGAGCCGAAGCCGCATTGGGAAATCGCCGATCGGCTCGGTTTGCTCGACTTTGAGCGAGCCGCCAAAGTGGCGGGAAGCCGATTTGTCTTTTATAAAGGGTTAGGAGCGCGGCTTGAGCGGGCGCTCATCAACTTTATGCTTGACATCCATCTCGATGAATTCGGTTACGAAGAAGTGTTGCCGCCATATTTAGTGAACCGGGCGAGCATGATCGGAACCGGACAGTTGCCGAAATTTGCCGAGGATGCGTTCCATTTGGACAGCGAAGATTATTTCCTCATTCCGACCGCTGAGGTGCCGGTGACGAACCTGCACCGCGACGAAATTTTGGCCGCAGATGATTTGCCGATTTACTATGCGGCCTACAGCGCCTGCTTCCGCGCGGAAGCCGGGTCGGCCGGCCGCGACACGAGAGGGCTGATCCGTCAGCATCAGTTCAATAAAGTCGAGCTGGTAAAGTTCGTAAAGCCGGAGGACTCGTACGATGAATTGGAAAAGCTGACGCGCCAGGCAGAGACGATTTTGCAACGGCTCGGGCTTCCGTACCGCGTTGTCGCCTTGTGCACCGGAGACCTTGGATTCTCGGCGGCGAAAACGTACGATATTGAAGTTTGGCTGCCAAGTTACGGAACGTACCGGGAAATTTCGTCGTGCAGCAACTTTGAGGCGTTTCAAGCGCGCCGTGCCAACATCCGCTTCCGTCGGGATCCAAAAGCGAAACCGGAGTACGTGCATACATTAAACGGTTCGGGGCTAGCCATTGGGCGGACGGTCGCCGCCATTTTGGAAAACTACCAGCAAGAAGACGGCTCGGTCATCGTTCCGGAAGCGCTTCGTCCTTACATGGGGAATCGGGACGTCATTCGCTGAAAAAAAGGTGCTTGAGGCAAATCGTTGGTTGACTTTTCCCGACTGCCGTGTTATAGTGAATGACGTTGGCAATGAGGAACAAGAAGTCTTGTTCTTGGCCAAGACGATGATGAAGAGGACTGACGCGCATAAGAGGAGATTGTCATCTGAAACGGCTGACCGCCGAAAGCCGTTTCCCATCATAAAAAAACCCGCCGTTGACCGGCGGGTTTTTTATGCCTTTATTTTTTTACAACAGTAAATTGATCAGCGATCAGCAGCCAGTTTTGTGGAAAATCAATGCCAAGTTTCCAATAGCTGACCCCGCGCAAACCAAGTTCCTTCACGAGATTAAATTTTGCTTGAATGGAGCGGGCGTCCTCAAACCATACTTCATGCTCGCGTCCGTTTTCGTCGCGATAGCGAAAATGCGGTGCCTGCGCCTCCGTATCGTATTCGATGGCAACGTTATACTTTGCGGCGAGGGCGATGGCTTGCTGCGGGCTGATGGCCTGGGCGTACGGGCCGCCGGGTACATATGGCAGCGTCCAGTCGTAGCCATACAAGTTTTGCCCCATCAAAATTTTTCCGGCTGGCATTTCAGAGATGGCGTACTCGAGAACGCGGCGGACCGGACCGATCGGGGACACCGGCATCGGCGGCCCGCCGCTGTAGCCCCATTCATACGTCATGATCACGACAAAGTCGACAATTTGTCCATGGGCGCGGTAGTCGTGTGCTTCGTACCAACGTCCGCGCTGGGTCGCGCTCGTTTTCGGCGCCAAGGCGGTCGACATCATCCACCCTTCTCGTGCAAACCGCCGTTTCGCTTTGCGCAAAAACGCATTATACGCCTCACGGTCTTCCGGGCGCAAATATTCAAAATCAAAATGGATGTCGCGGAAGCCATACCGTCTAGCGGTCGCGACAATGTTGTCGAGCAGACGATTTTGCAGCGTTTCGTTTGTTAACATAAGCGCGCCGAGCTCGTCGCTGAACTGCCCGTTTTCAATGTTGGCGACAACCATAACGAGCGTGACGCGGTTGGCGCGGGCAATATCCGGAAAGTCGTCAAGCGGCGGCTCTTGCAATGTCGCGTCGCGTCGGATCGCAAAATAAAAAGGACTCAAATAAGTCAAATACGGAGCGGCTTCGCGAGCGCTCGCCTCCAGCGCTGGGCTGACAGTCGCGCCGCGCGGTTCAATATAGGCGTTAAACTCCGCTCTTCGCTTGGCGCCGGGCGGTATATAAAGCCGCTGCCCGACCTTAAGCGGAGCGTTTAAGGAGAGGCGATTCACTTCGGCAAGCCGCTGCATCGGAATCGAAAATCGGCGTGCAATCGACCATAACGTGTCGCCGCGCTGCACCCAGTAAAAACGACCGACGATCGGGATCACGAGCGCCTGACCGACAACGAGTTTATCAGGGTTTGGAAGCTTGTTGGCCCGGACAATGTCTTCCGCCGTGGTCCCGTATGCCTCAGCAATTCCACTTAACGTTTGTCCACTCTGCACTACGTGGATTTGCATACTTGACCTCCTAGTTGCGTCTTTATTCTCCATATTCTATGATGAAAAGAAAGGAGAAATGACCGTTTGTGTGAAGGGGTATACGATGAACACCGACGAGTACTACATGCGATTGGCAATGGAAGAAGCAAAAAAAGCGGAGCAGATCGGCGAAGTGCCGATCGGCGCTGTCATCGTTCAAGACGGCCGCGTCATCGCCCGCGCTCATAATTTGCGGGAAACCGAACAACGCGCCATCGCTCATGCAGAAATTTTGGCAATCGATGAAGCATGCCGGGCAACCGGTTCATGGCGGCTTGAGCGGGCGACGTTGTACGTAACGCTTGAGCCGTGTGCCATGTGCGCAGGCGCCATTGTTCTTTCCCGCATCGAACGGGTTGTATTTGGCGCGTTTGACCCAAAGGGAGGGTGCGCTGGGACATTGATGAACTTATTGCAGGAAAGCCGATTTAACCATCAGGTTAAGGTGGTAAGCGGGGTGCTTGCTGACGAGTGCGGTTCGCTGTTGAGCCAATTTTTTCGACGATTGCGCGAACAAAAGAGAAATGTTGGCGGGAGTGCCAACGAAAATTCCGTCGATTGACATTGCATTTTTTCCGCTAACGAGCTATACTGATAGTGCCGTGCTAAGCGGGGAGGTAGCGGTGCCCTGTACTCGCAATCCGCTCTAGCGAGGCTGAATTCCTTCTCGAGGTTAGTCTGTTGCGAGGCCTGTCTCAAGCAAGTGGTGTTGACGTCTGGGTCCCGCGCAATGGGATTCCGTGAACCCTGTCAGGTCCGGAAGGAAGCAGCAGTAAGCGGATGCTCCCATGTGCCGCGGGGACGCCTGGGCTGAGCTAACTGCTTGAGCAACGCTCGGGGCAGCTAATCGACAGAAGGTGCACGGCCTTACATAGCGATAGGGAACAAAACCCACTCATGGCGAGTGGGTTTTTTGTTATTTCAAATTGCAATAGGAAGTTATATAATAGATAGGACGAGAGAAAGAGGAGGGCCGTTTTCCGTGGCATACCAAGCGTTATATCGCGTGTTTCGGCCGCAGCGCTTTGCGGACATGGTCGGCCAAGAACACGTGACCAAGACGTTGCAAAGCGCCCTGCTTCAACATAAAATATCGCACGCTTACTTATTTTCCGGCCCGCGCGGTACAGGAAAAACGAGCGCAGCGAAAATTTTCGCCAAGGCGGTCAACTGTGAACAGGCGCCAGCGGCGGAGCCATGCAATGAGTGTCCAGCTTGCCTCGGCATTACGAATGGAACGGTTCCCGATGTGCTGGAAATTGACGCTGCTTCCAACAACCGCGTCGATGAAATTCGTGATATCCGTGAGAAGGTGAAATTTGCGCCGACGTCGGCCCGCTACAAAGTGTATATCATCGACGAGGTGCATATGCTGTCGATCGGTGCGTTTAACGCGCTGTTGAAAACGTTGGAGGAGCCGCCGAAACACGTCATTTTCATTTTGGCCACGACCGAGCCGCACAAAATTCCGACGACGATCATTTCCCGCTGCCAACGGTTCGATTTTCGCCGCATCCCGCTTCCGGCGATCGTTTCACGGCTAAAGTATGTCGCAAGCGCCCAAGGTGTCGAGGCGTCCGATGAGGCATTGTCCGCCATCGCCCGTGCTGCAGACGGGGGGATGCGCGATGCGCTCAGCTTGCTTGATCAAGCCATTTCGTTCAGCGACGGGAAACTTCGGCTCGACGACGTGCTGGCGATGACCGGGGCTGCATCATTTGCCGCCTTATCGAGCTTCATCGAAGCCATCCACCGCAAAGATACAGCGGCGGTTCTTCAGCAGTTGGAAACGATGATGGCGCAAGGGAAAGATCCGCATCGTTTGGTTGAAGACTTGATTTTGTACTATCGCGATTTATTGCTGTACAAAACCGCTCCCTATGTGGAGGGAGCGATTCAAATTGCTGTCGTTGACGAAGCGTTCACTTCACTGTCGGAAATGATTCCGGTTTCCAATTTATACGAGGCCATCGAGTTGCTGAACAAAAGCCAGCAAGAGATGAAGTGGACAAACCACCCGCGCCTTCTGTTGGAAGTGGCGCTTGTGAAACTTTGCCATCCATCAGCCACCGCCCCGTCGCTGTCGGCTTCCGAGTTGGAACCGTTGATAAAGCGGATTGAAACGCTGGAGGCGGAATTGCGGCGCCTGAAGGAACAACCGCCTGTCCCTCCGTCGACCGCCGCGCCGGTGAAAAAACTGTCCAAACCGATGAAAACGGGGGGATATAAAGCCCCGGTTGGCCGCATTTACGAGCTGTTGAAACAGGCGACGCATGAAGATTTAGCTTTGGTGAAAGGATGCTGGGCAGATGTGCTCGACACGTTGAAACGGCAGCATAAAGTGTCGCACGCTGCCTTGCTGCAAGAGAGCGAGCCGGTTGCAGCGAGCGCCTCAGCGTTTGTATTAAAATTCAAATACGAAATCCACTGCAAAATGGCGACCGATCCCACAAGTTCGGTCAAAGAAAACGTCGAAGCGATTTTGTTTGAGCTGACAAACCGCCGCTTTGAAATGGTAGCCATTCCGGAGGGAGAATGGGGAAAAATAAGAGAAGAGTTCATCCGCAATAAGGACGCCATGGTGGAAAAAAGCGAAGAAGATCCGTTAATCGCCGAAGCGAAGCGGCTGTTTGGCGAAGAGCTGATCGAAATTAAAGAATAAACCGTTTAAAGGAGGATGCCAAGATGATGCGTGGCGGAATGGGCAATATGCAAAAAATGTTAAAACAAATGCAAAAAATGCAAAAAGAAATGCAAAAAGCGCAGGAAGAGTTGGCGGAAAAAACGGTGGAAGGCACGGCGGGCGGAGGCATGGTGACCGTTGTCGCTAACGGTCATAAACAAATTTTGGAAGTAAAAATTAAAGAGGAAGTCGTCGACCCAGACGATATTGAAATGCTGCAAGATTTGATTTTGGCAGCGACAAACGATGCGTTGAAAAAAGCGGATGAGTTGGCTAATGAAATGATGGGGCAGTTTACGAAAGGACTTAACATTCCAGGGTTGTTCTAGGGGGGCGTATGCATTATCCAGAACCGCTATCGAAGTTGATTGACAGTTTTATGAAACTGCCCGGCATCGGCCCGAAAACGGCTGCCCGCCTTGCATTTCATGTGCTGGCGATGAAAGAAGACACCGTGCTTGAGTTTGCCAAAGCGCTCGTTGATGTCAAGCGGCATATTCATTATTGCACGATTTGCGGACATATTACAGATACAGACCCTTGCTACATCTGCAAAGACGAGCGGCGCGACCGGACGACGATTTGCGTTGTTCAGGATCCGAAAGATGTCATCGCCATGGAGAGGATGAAAGAATACAATGGCCTATACCACGTGTTGCACGGGGCCATCTCGCCGATGGAAGGCATCGGACCGGAAGATATTAAAATCGCCGAGCTGCTCACGCGATTGCAGGATGAGACGGTCCAAGAGGTGATTTTAGCGACCGACCCGAACATCGAGGGAGAGGCAACGGCGATGTACATCTCCCGCCTGTTGAAGCCGACAGGAATCAAAGTCACCCGCATCGCCCATGGCTTGCCGGTCGGCGGCGACTTGGAGTATGCGGACGAAGTGACGTTATCAAAGGCGTTGGAAGGGCGCCGTGAGCTATAGAGAGAAAGAAGGTGGGGATCGGTTTGTTATGGCGGCGAAAGGGGAAACTAAAGAGACAATTTGATGAGAAGTTAATGGCTGAACTACAAAAGGCTAGAACTGAATGGCTTGAGCAGAAACAACTCATCGAAAAAAGCGTCGATCCGTCTCCGGAGGTGTTGAGCGCATTGCAACTCGCTGAGGCCAAATATTTTTTCCTCCTCCGCGAAGCGAAGCACCGCCGCATCACACTTAAGGAAGTGCGTTAACTTCCTTATTTTTTTGTTCTTTTTTCCCCTGTTTCTCATACGTTGGTAGTACAAGCGTGCAAAAAGGGGGTTCAAACGTTGGAGCCGAAAGTCGTCATTACCGTGTTGCTAGCGCTTATCGCCGTTTTGCTTATCGTCGGCGCCCGTCTCAAAGCGCTTCGCCTGATCGGCTACGCTGCTATCCGCCTGATCGTTGGGGCGCTCGCGCTGTTTGTCATCAACGCCATCGGCGGGCATTTTAACATCCATATTCCGATTAACCTCGTCACCTCAATCGTTTGCGGATTTCTTGGCCTCCCTGGAGCGGCAGCGTTAATCGTGATTGACCGATATATTTTGTAGGCATCATTATTCAAGATGCCTTTTATTTTTTTGTTTAAAAGTTATTGACTTTTATATGACAATGCATTATATTAATTAATGCCGCTGTTTATGAAAGATATGTTGACAGCAAATTAAATGATATGTATAATGATAAAAGTGTGCAAGATAAACAAGTTCCTTGAAAACTAAACAAAACGCAAGCGTCATAAGAAAAGCGGAGGCCGCTTTGGCCGAAGCTGGACAATCCGAAAAGCCAATCAACTTTCTTTGGAGAGTTTGATCCTGGCTCAGGACGAACGCTGGCGGCGTGCCTAATACATGCAAGTCGAGCGGACCAAATCGGAGCTTGCTCTGGTTTGGTCAGCGGCGGACGGGTGAGTAACACGTGGGCAACCTGCCCGCAAGACCGGGATAACTCCGGGAAACCGGAGCTAATACCGGATAACACCGAAGACCGCATGGTCTTTGGTTGAAAGGCGGCCTTTGGCTGTCACTTGCGGATGGGCCCGCGGCGCATTAGCTAGTTGGTGAGGTAACGGCTCACCAAGGCGACGATGCGTAGCCGGCCTGAGAGGGTGACCGGCCACACTGGGACTGAGACACGGCCCAGACTCCTACGGGAGGCAGCAGTAGGGAATCTTCCGCAATGGGCGAAAGCCTGACGGAGCGACGCCGCGTGAGCGAAGAAGGCCTTCGGGTCGTAAAGCTCTGTTGTGAGGGACGAAGGAGCGCCGTTCGAAGAGGGCGGCGCGGTGACGGTACCTCACGAGGAAGCCCCGGCTAACTACGTGCCAGCAGCCGCGGTAATACGTAGGGGGCGAGCGTTGTCCGGAATTATTGGGCGTAAAGCGCGCGCAGGCGGTCTCTTAAGTCTGATGTGAAAGCCCACGGCTCAACCGTGGAGGGTCATTGGAAACTGGGGGACTTGAGTGCAGGAGAGGAGAGCGGAATTCCACGTGTAGCGGTGAAATGCGTAGAGATGTGGAGGAACACCAGTGGCGAAGGCGGCTCTCTGGCCTGCAACTGACGCTGAGGCGCGAAAGCGTGGGGAGCAAACAGGATTAGATACCCTGGTAGTCCACGCCGTAAACGATGAGTGCTAAGTGTTAGAGGGGTCACACCCTTTAGTGCTGCAGCTAACGCGATAAGCACTCCGCCTGGGGAGTACGGCCGCAAGGCTGAAACTCAAAGGAATTGACGGGGGCCCGCACAAGCGGTGGAGCATGTGGTTTAATTCGAAGCAACGCGAAGAACCTTACCAGGTCTTGACATCCCCTGACAACCCAAGAGATTGGGCGTTCCCCCTTCGGGGGGACAGGGTGACAGGTGGTGCATGGTTGTCGTCAGCTCGTGTCGTGAGATGTTGGGTTAAGTCCCGCAACGAGCGCAACCCTCGCCTCTAGTTGCCAGCACGAAGGTGGGCACTCTAGAGGGACTGCCGGCGACAAGTCGGAGGAAGGTGGGGATGACGTCAAATCATCATGCCCCTTATGACCTGGGCTACACACGTGCTACAATGGGCGGTACAAAGGGCTGCGAACCCGCGAGGGGGAGCGAATCCCAAAAAGCCGCTCTCAGTTCGGATTGCAGGCTGCAACTCGCCTGCATGAAGCCGGAATCGCTAGTAATCGCGGATCAGCATGCCGCGGTGAATACGTTCCCGGGCCTTGTACACACCGCCCGTCACACCACGAGAGCTTGCAACACCCGAAGTCGGTGAGGTAACCCTTACGGGAGCCAGCCGCCGAAGGTGGGGCAAGTGATTGGGGTGAAGTCGTAACAAGGTAGCCGTACCGGAAGGTGCGGCTGGATCACCTCCTTTCTAAGGACGAAAAGCGGAGGCGAGCGTTTCGCCGCGATGGGCAAATGTTCTTCGCCTAGAGGGATGTTTACATCCCGAAGGCGAAGGTTATTTGACCCCGAGCGGCGGCGAGCCGGAGCTAGACAGAATTTCTTGACAAAACCTATCAGTTTGATTATAATGACGCTTGCTGTTTTGTTTGGTTTTGAGGGAATTGGTTATTCTCTCGGTTGTTTTGCGCCTGCGCCTGCGTCTGCGAGTGATTCAGCGGAGCTGGATTCCTCGGCGCAAGGCCGCAAAGAAGCTGACTCAAGGCAGCAGCCTTGTTTCGTTTTGAGGGAACTTATTGTTCCTTGCAATGTGTATATGGGCCTATAGCTCAGCTGGTCAGAGCGCACGCCTGATAAGCGTGAGGTCGGTGGTTCAAGTCCACTTAGGCCCATTGGATGGGGCCTTAGCTCAGCTGGGAGAGCGCCTGCTTTGCAAGCAGGAGGTCATCGGTTCGATCCCGATAGGCTCCACCATATCAAGGTAAGAGGTTTCAAAGAAGTCGCTTTGCGTCTACAAGCGGATTCGGAGAAGCCGAATTCCTCGACGCAAACCAGCGAAGAAGCGAATTCAAAGGAGCTGCTTTGCGCCTTCGTCTTCCAGCAGGTTCAAGGAAGATGGATTCCTCGGCACAAGACTGCAGAGAAGCAAATTCAAGAAGCAGTCTCGTTTGCGTCTGCGTCTACAAGTGGATTCGGAGAAGCCGAATTCCTCGACGCAAACCAGCGAAGAAGCGAATTCAAAGGAGCTACTTCGTTCCTTGAAAACTAGATAACCGGAAAAGCGGAGGCTCGTAATTTCGCCTAAAGGCAGCCCGCGTCCTGCGGGCAACGGCGAAATATCGCCATCGTGGCGATCGCGATGGGCAAATGTTCTTCGCCTGGAGGGATTTACAATCCCGAAGGCGAAGGTTATTTGACCCCGAGCGGCTTCTTCCAACGGTTATCTAGTTTTGAGGGAGTGAACATCCTGTTGACAAATCCAACAGGATGGATATAATAATTACTGTCCAAGATGATCATCATTGCCTAGTGGCTATGGCGGAGGGGAAACACCCGTTCCCATCCCGAACACGGAAGTTAAGCCCTCCAGCGCCGATGGTAGTTGGGGCCAGCGCCCCTGCAAGAGTAGGTCGCTGCTAGGCAGTGAACTACCCCCACTTAATTTTCTAGCGAAAATTTGAAGTGGGGGCTTCCAAAGAAGTTTGACTGCTTCAAGCAATCCTTATTCTTTGAGGCGTGTCCACTTCGCCGCTAGAGCATAAGACACTCAGGTCTACAGCTTTACTTTTCTTTAAGATGTTTAATGCGCCATTGACATCAGCATTAATTAGTTTGCCAGACTTTGTTCGATA
>NZ_NISS01000001.1:2777636-2896436 GCF_002335725.1 Geobacillus sp. FJAT-46040 | reverse complement strand
ACCAAAGAACCAAAGAAAGGCTTCATTGACCTTTTTTAAAATTTGCTGTGCCATGTTGCTGTTTAACAGCTTATAGTTTTCGTTAGTTTTGGCAAGATGATCGTTTTTCTCATAATTAAGAAATTCCTTGTGTTCAAAATAGTATTGTCTGACATTGTACAATCCGACGTTGTACATGTTCTTGGCAATATGGCACAGTTCTCGAAGAGTCAAGTATTCTTCTTTGGTCAAACCATTTAGCTGTTGTTTGATACAAAAATACATTTTTTCACCTCCCATCTAACTATATGATACTATATTTTACTGAATCTATCCTGTTTTCAGCCAAATATAGTTAAGGCGATTCATCTCCCACTTACTCCGCTTCGCTTCGTTGAAGTGGGAGTCTTCTCGCCTAATTAAGATAAACGAGTAGCCAGTTGCATTGGTGCAATTGGCTGTTTTCGTTTTTTGAGGAAAAAACGATAAGGACCCGCTCCATGTCTCTCTTCCTTTCATCTACTAGTATAGAATGTTAGCAATGTGGGAAACATAGAGGATGGGAGGTGGAGAGCGTGAGGACATCAATAGCAGACCGGAATCAACGCGAACATGTATGCATCGTTTGTGAACAGGAAAAAAAGGAAGGGATTTTCCTTTTTGGCCATTTTCTTTGTTTGGACTGCAACCGGGCGATTGTGCAAACGAATACGGACGACCCGAACTACTCGTTTTATGTGCGGCAGCTGCGCAAAATGTTTACATCGAAAATTCACTCGTAATCAGGGCCTGCATTTGGGCCTGTTTTTATTTGCGATTGACGCGACTCGTGCGTTTTTTCGGGCGTTTGTGATACTATATGTTTGATGTTTCTCCTGCATATCCCATGCATTTCGGCAGTCTGCCCGGATGATGGCCGTTCTGGGACAGACAGCAAGGAAAGAGGATGATGATGGATCAAACGAAAACTCCTTTATATGACGCTCTCGTGCACCATTGGGCGCGCCGCCCGGTTTCGTTTCACGTGCCGGGACATAAATACGGCGCTTTGTTTTCGAAACGAGGGAGAGATATGTTTGCGCCGCTGTTGGCGTTGGATGCGACGGAAATTTCCGGCTTGGATGACTTGCATCATCCTGAGTCGGTGATTGCCGAGGCGCAGGCGCTGGCGGCGGAGCTGTATGGCGTTAGGGAGACGTTTTTCCTTGTGAACGGTTCGACGGCAGGGAATTTGGCAATGATCGCCGCCGTGTGTGATGGAAAGAGGAAGAAAGTGATTGTACAACGCAATTGCCATAAATCGGTGATGCATGCATTGCAACTCATGGAAGCCACTCCTGTTCTACTTGCTCCCGAGTTTGATCGTGATGTGTGTGTCGCTTCGCACATTCGTCCTAAAGCGGTCAAAGAGGCGTTGGCGCTTCATGATGATGTTGCTGCGGTTGTATTGACGAACCCAAATTATTATGGAATGGCCGCCGATTTGACAGAAATCGTCCGTCTAGTTCATGAACATGGCATTCCGGTGCTGGTTGATGAGGCGCATGGCGCCCATTTCGTTGTCGGCCCCCCTTTTCCGACATCGGCGCTTCGCTATGGCGCCGATGTTGTCGTGCAGTCGGCGCATAAAACGTTGCCGGCGATGACGATGGGAGCGTTTTTGCATGTAAACAGCGAGCGGGTTGATCTTGAGCGGTTGAAATATTTTTTGCAGTTGTTTCAGTCAAGCAGCCCGTCTTACCCGATTATGGCGTCGCTCGATTTGGCGCGGAGTTATGTCGCCCAGCTTTCAAAAAGCGATGCGGCGGCGATCGTGGCAGAAATTGAGAAGTTTAAAGCAGCCTTGGCCGATATTGACGGGGTGGCAGTCGTTTGTTCCCGCCATTTTGGCGTACAGACCGACCCGCTGAAAGTAACGGTGCAGACGCGCTGTTCCTTGACCGGGTATGAACTGCAACGTTGGCTTGAGCGCGAAGGGGTGTTTGTCGAGCTTGCTGATCGAATGAACGTGCTTTTCGTTTGCCCGCTGGCGGTAACCGGGCGGCTTCAGGAAGCAGCGGAGAAAATCAAACGAGCGTGGCGCGATTTGCCAGATGGCGAGGCGCCGGTGTGTGACGCTTCGCCTTTTCTCGGACCGCTTCTATCGGTTTTAGTCCCGTATAATGAACTGCGCCATTTGCGGACAAAAGCTGTGGCGCTCGAGGAAGCTGAAGGACATATAGCGGCGGAAACGGTCATTCCATATCCGCCTGGGGTGCCGCTCGTGTGGGTCGGAGAACGGATCGGCCGCGGCCATATTGAACAGATCCGCCAGCTTCTTTGTCAGCGGGCGCACATACAAGGCGGAAGCCGGCTGAAAGATGGTCAGCTGGTTGTATACGAATAGGAAGGATGGAAAGGATGCCGCGAGTGATGAACGGATGCTTTTTTTCGTTTGAAGGACCGGAAGGAGCCGGCAAAACGACGATGATCAGCAAATTGGAGTCGTTGTTGCGTGAGCGGGGGATTGACGTCGTGGCGACGAGGGAACCGGGCGGGGTGCGCATTGCCGAGGCGATTCGCTCAATCATTTTAAACCGTGATTATACGGAAATGGACGGGCGGACGGAGGCGCTTTTGTATGCGGCGGCGCGCCGGCAGCATTTGCTTGAGAAAATCGTGCCGGCGCTTGAGGCTGGGTGCGTCGTCCTTTGCGACCGGTTTGTTGACAGTTCCCTCGCCTACCAGGGATTTGCCCGCGGGCTTGGCATTGAGGAAGTATGGAAAATTAATGAGTTCGCTATTGATGGGTATATGCCGTCGCTGACGATTTATTTTGATATCGATCCGCAAATTGGGCTTGAACGAATCCGACGAAACCGCAGCCGGGAAGTGAATCGGCTTGACCTTGAAACGTTGTCTTTTCATGAGAAGGTGCGAGAAGGGTATCGGGAACTCGCCAGACGGTTTGCTGACCGCATTGTCGTCATCGACGCGAACCGCCCGCTTGATGATGTATTCGCTGAAACAACGGCCGCGGTGCTTTCCCGTTTGAAAGGAAGATGACAGCGCCATTTCCATGAATCCGACCGTGATGATTCCTAGTGGACATGATAGAATAGAAACAAGAAATCAAGGAAGAGTGATGGCGATGCGATGGGAACAGCTAGCGAAACGCCAGCCGGTGGTGGCGAAAATGCTGCAAAGCGGCTTGGAAAAAGGGCGGATTTCTCATGCGTACTTGTTTGAGGGGCAGCGGGGGACGGGCAAAAAAGCGGCCAGTTTGTTGTTGGCGAAACGTTTGTTTTGTCTGTCCCCAATCGGAGTTTCCCCGTGTCTGGAGTGCCGCAACTGCCGGCGCATCGACTCCGGCAACCACCCTGACGTCCGGGTGATCAGCCCAGACGGAGGATCAATCAAAAAGGAACAAATCGAATGGCTGCAGCAAGAGTTCTCGAAAACAGCGGTCGAGTCGGATAAAAAAATGTACATCGTTGAGCACGCCGATCAAATGACGACAAGCGCTGCCAACAGCCTTCTGAAATTTTTGGAAGAGCCGCATCCGGGGACGGTGGCGGTATTGCTGACTGAGCAATACCACCGCCTGCTAGGGACGATCGTTTCCCGCTGTCAAGTGCTTTCGTTCCGGCCGTTGCCGCCGGCAGAGCTCGCTCAGGGACTTGTCGAGGAGCACGTGCCGTTGCCGTTGGCGCTGTTGGCTGCCCATTTGACAAACAGCTTCGAGGAAGCACTGGCGCTTGCCCAAGATAGTTGGTTTGCCGAGGCGCGAACATTAGTGCTACAATGGTATGAGATGCTGGGCAAGCCGGAGCTGCAGCTTTTGTTTTTCATCCACGACCGCTTGTTTCCGCATTTTTTGGAAAACCATCAGCTTGACCTTGGACTTGATTTGCTTTTATATTTATACCGCGATTTATTGCATATTCAAGCCGGGCAGATGGACGGCGTGTTATACCGCGATCAGCTGGACCGCCTGCAACGATGGGCGCTTGCTTGCCCGCAGCGGCGGATTTTGGCTGGCATGGAAGCGATTTTACAAGCGAAAACGCGTTTAAATACAACAAATATGAGCACAGCGTTGCTTGTTGAGCAGCTCGTTCTTCAATTAAAGCGGTAAAGGAGGGAGAGCCGTTGTATACGGTAGTCGGCGTCCGTTTTAAAAAAGCAGGGAAAATTTATTATTTTGACCCTGGCGATGCCGTTATTCCCGTCGGCGAATTCGTCATTGTCGAGACGGTCCGAGGCATTGAGTACGGAAAAGTCGTCATCGCCAATAAACAAGTCGACGAAAACGACATCGTGCTGCCGCTCAAAAAAGTGATCCGCGTGGCGAATGAGAAAGATAAATGGATTGTAGAAGAAAACAAAAAGGCGGCGCGCGAGGCGTATGACATTTGCTTGCGCAAAGTGGAGGAGCACGGGCTGGAAATGAAGCTCGTCGATGTGGAATATACGTTTGACCGCAATAAAGTGATCTTTTATTTCACTGCCGATGGGCGCGTCGATTTCCGCGAGCTTGTGAAAGACTTAGCGTCGATTTTCCGCACGCGCATCGAGCTGCGGCAAATCGGGGTGCGCGATGAGGCGAAAATGCTTGGCGGCATCGGGCCGTGCGGCCGCATGCTTTGCTGTTCGACGTTTTTAGGCGATTTTGAACCGGTGTCGATCAAAATGGCGAAAGATCAAAACTTGTCGCTCAATCCAACGAAAATTTCCGGGCTGTGCGGCCGGCTGATGTGTTGCCTGAAATATGAAAACGAAGAGTATGAGACGGCGAAAGAACAACTCCCGGATTTAGGGGAATATGTCGAAACACCGCACGGCTTCGGCAAAGTCGTCGGCTTGAACATTTTAGAGCGGGTGCTGCAAATCGAGCTTCCAGAATTCGGACGGGTCGTCGAATATACACTCGATGAGCTGATGAAAAACGGGACGTCGTCCATTCGCGTCGAGGATTAATTTGGGGTGGGGCCAGTGGAAAAAGTAGATAAAAAAGAAGTGTTTCGATCAGTGGCCAATATGGAAGAGCAACTTAGTTATTTTTACCGCGAGCTGGTGCAGCTGAAACAGCGCGTAACGGAGCTGTTAGAAGAGAATCACCAGCTGCAAATCGAAAATGCTCATTTGCGCCGTCGGCTTGAACAATTGTCAGAAGCATGGGAAGAAGGCAAACGAAAAGGGGACAAACATGGCAAAAAACTCATCGACATTGGCGAAGGGTATGACAATTTAGCCCGCCTTTACCAAGAAGGGTTTCATATTTGTCACATCCATTACGGAAGCATTCGCACCGAGGGCGATTGTTTGTTTTGCTTGTCGTTTTTGAACAAAAACTAAAGGCAGCGCCACCCTTTCCGTTTCGGAAAGGTTATTTTTTTCAATGGAGGATCGTGCGTCATGGTGGAATTGTACGAGGATGAACGGCTCGATTATTTGTTTAACGAAGAGCTCCGCATCATTCAAAGTCCATCTGTATTTTCGTTTTCCCTTGATGCCGTGCTCCTTGCTCATTTTGCCTATATGCCGATTCAAAAGGGGCAGATTGTTGATTTGTGCACGGGCAACGGGGTGATTCCCCTCTTGTTGAGCCGGCGAACAAAAGGGACGATCATCGGCATCGAAATTCAAGAACGGCTTTGCGACATGGCGAGGCGAAGCGTGCAATACAACGGGCTTGAAGGACAAATCGAGATCATACACGGCGACATTAAAGAAGCGCCGCAACGGATCGGTTACAGCCGGTACGATGTCGTCACGTGCAACCCCCCGTATTTTCCGGCAGTCGGCAAAGACGAACTGAGCAAAAATGAACATATCGCCATCGCCCGCCATGAAATTTATTGCACCCTAGAGGATGTGATTCGAGTCAGCAGCCAGCTGTTGAAGCAAGGAGGGAAGGCGGCGTTCGTCCACCGGCCCGGGCGGCTGCTTGATCTTGTGACGCTCATGCGCCAATACCGTCTTGAGCCGAAACGGCTCCGCTTTGTGTACCCGAGAGAGGGCAAAGAGGCGAACATGATTTTAATTGAAGGGACAAAAGACGCAAGCCCGGACTTAAAAGTGTTGCCTCCGCTTGTCGTGTATAATGAGAATAACGAATATACTGAGGAGACGAAGCGGATCTTATATGGCATTATTTCATCTTAAAGGGGCGGAACAAGGATGCTTTGGCAGCAAAAAAGTTTTACCGAACAAACGGAGCAAGGGACACTGTACATCGTGCCGACGCCGATCGGCAATTTGGAGGATATGACGTTTCGTGCGGTTAGGACGCTTCAGGAAGCTGACGTCATCGCCGCCGAGGACACAAGGCAGACGAAAAAGCTGCTCGCCCATTTCGGCATTCATACGCCGCTCGTCAGCTACCATGAGCATAATAAATACGCGAGCGGCCGGCAGCTTGTCGAATGGCTGAAGGAAGGAAAAACGGTGGCATTGGTGAGCGACGCCGGGATGCCCGGCATTTCCGATCCGGGTTATGAGCTTATTGTTGCGGCGCTTGCCGAGCGCTGCCGCGTCGTCCCTCTTCCTGGAGCGAACGCGGCATTGACAGCGCTTGTCGCCTCCGGGCTGCCCACGGACCGCTTTTTGTTTGTCGGCTTTTTGGAACGGGCGAAAAAAGAGAAAAAAGAGCAGCTGCTGTCATTAAAAACAGCGGCGGAGACGTTAATTTTTTATGAGGCGCCCCACCGCTTGAAAGAAACGCTCGCTCTTATGTATGATATATTCGGCAATCGGCGCATCGCTCTTGGCCGCGAGTTGACGAAACGGTTTGAGGAGTTCATCCGCGGCGATTTAAGCGATGCGGTCGCCTGGGCGGAAGAACATGACATCCGCGGTGAATTTTGCCTCATTGTCGAAGGGGCGCGAGACGGGAATAAACAAGAGCAAGAGGGAGAGGAATGGTGGCAGCCGCTTTCGCTTGTCGAACATGTCGATTATTATATTCGCGAGCACAGCCTTTCCGTCAAGGAGGCGGTGAAACAGGCGGCCGGTGATCGAAATATGTCGAAACGCGACGTTTATCGGCAGTATCATCAACAGCAAGAAGAAGAAAAAAAAGAGTTTCTCTGAAGCCAGAGAAACTTTTTTATTCTTTTTCTTTGTCTGTTGCTGCTTCTAGATGCTGTTGGATCTCCTGCAGCAAAATTTCTGCGCCTTCGCGGCTTAAAATGATTTTGCCGCCGGCCAGTTTGAAGTTGTCGTCCGACACTTCGCCGGTGACGACACACGTCATGTTCGGCTTATACTTTTTCAAAATGATGCGGTCATCGTCAACATAAATTTCCAACGCATCTTTTTCGTTAATATCCAACGTACGTCGCAGCTCAATTGGAATGACGACGCGGCCTAACTCATCGACTTTACGCACGATCCCTGTCGATTTCATCGTCGATTCTCCTCTCCGCAAAAAAGTTTTTTGTCGTTTATTCGTCAATATTCGACAAATTTCCTACAACCTAATCATATCAGTGTTTCCATTAAGCGTCAATCCTTTAATATGTAAAATTTAAAAAAAATGTATATTGTTATTTCAAAAAAAAGTTTGTTTAGAAAGAAAGGAGAAAACGAATGAATTTGCCCATCTAAACTCTATCCTTGTATAACAAATTCGCAGCGATGGCTGAAAACGCGGCCGTATTTTTGCCGGTTTGGGTATATTTTTTCAGCCCACGAGAAATAGATGTTTTTGTAGAATGAAAAAATTATGTAAAATAGAAGTAACGCCGCTCTCGTCGCCGGACGGGGGCTTTTGTGCTCAACAGTACGAGGGAGGGCCTAACCGATGGAGAAAAAAACGTTTTATTTGACGACGCCGATTTATTACCCGAGCGACCGCCTGCATATCGGTCATGCTTACACAACGGTGGCGGGGGACGCCATGGCTCGCTATAAACGGATGCGCGGCTACGATGTCATGTATTTGACCGGCACCGATGAGCATGGGCAAAAAATTCAGCGCAAGGCGGAAGAAAAAGGAGTAACGCCGCAGCAATACGTCGATGAGATCGTCGCTGGCATTCAGGAGCTATGGAAGAAGCTCGACATTTCCTACGACGATTTTATTCGCACAACGCAGGAGCGGCATAAAAAAGTCGTCGAACAAATTTTCACCCGTCTTGTCGAACAAGGCGATATTTATTTGGGCGAATATGAAGGCTGGTATTGTACGCCGTGCGAATCGTTTTACACTGAGCGGCAGCTTGTGGACGGCAACTGTCCGGACTGCGGCCGGCCTGTTGAGAAAGTGAAAGAAGAGTCCTATTTCTTCCGGATGAGCAAATATGTCGACCGCTTGTTGCAATATTACGAAGAAAATCCCGATTTTATCCAACCGGAATCGCGGAAAAATGAGATGATCAACAACTTCATTAAGCCGGGGCTTGAGGATTTGGCTGTGTCCCGGACGACGTTCGATTGGGGCATTAAAGTGCCAGGCAATCCGAAGCATGTCATCTATGTCTGGATCGACGCGCTTGCCAACTATATCACAGCGCTCGGCTACGGCACGGACAACGATGAAAAGTTCCGCAAATATTGGCCGGCGGACGTCCATTTGGTCGGCAAAGAAATCGTCCGTTTCCATACGATTTATTGGCCGATTATGTTGATGGCGCTCGGCTTGCCGTTGCCGAAAAAAGTATTCGGCCATGGCTGGTTGCTGATGAAGGATGGAAAAATGTCCAAATCGAAAGGAAATGTCGTCGACCCAGTGACGCTCATCGACCGGTATGGGCTTGATGCGCTCCGCTATTATTTGCTGCGGGAAGTGCCGTTCGGCGCTGATGGCGTGTTTACGCCGGAAGGATTTATTGAGCGCATCAACTATGACTTGGCCAACGACTTAGGCAACTTGTTGCACCGTACTGTGGCGATGATCGAGAAATATTTCGACGGCGTTATTCCGCCATACCGCGGGCCGAAAACACCGTTTGACCAAGAGTTGGCGCAAACGGCGCGCGAAGTGGTGCGTCAATATGAAGAAGCGATGGAGGGAATGGAGTTTTCCGTTGCGCTCGCCGCTGTTTGGCAGTTGATTAGCCGGACGAACAAATACATCGATGAAACGCAGCCATGGGTATTGGCGAAAGACGAACAGAAACGGGATGAGCTTGCCGCCGTCATGACCCACTTGGCTGAATCGCTTCGCCATACGGCGGTGCTGCTCCAGCCGTTTTTGACGCGCACGCCGGAGCGCATGTTCGCTCAGCTCGGCATCACTGATCATTCATTAAAAGAATGGGACAGCTTGTACGATTTCGGCCTCATTCCGGAAGGGACAAAAGTGCAAAAGGGAGAACCGCTCTTCCCGCGCCTCGACATCGAAGCGGAAGTGGAGTACATTAAGGCGCATATGCAAGGGGGCAAACCGGCCGCCGAACCGGTAAAAGAGGAAAAAAAAGCAGCGGAGGCGGCGGAAATTTCGATTGACGAGTTCGCCAAAATCGATTTGCGCGTCGCTGAAGTCATCCATGCCGAACGGATAAAAAACGCCGATAAGCTGTTGAAGCTTCAGCTTGACCTTGGCGGCGAGAAGCGGCAAGTGATCTCCGGCATTGCTGAGTTTTACAAACCAGAAGAACTAGTCGGCAAAAAAGTCATTTGCGTCGCCAATTTAAAACCAGCCAAGCTTCGCGGCGAATGGTCGGAAGGCATGATTCTAGCCGGAGGCAGCGGCGGGGAATTTTCGCTGGCGACGGTTGATCAACACGTGCCGAATGGAACGAAAATCAAATAACGGTTTGCTTGGCAGGGGGGTGTTGCGCTTGACACCTCCTTGTCGCTATTTTGTAATGGAAATGTTAACGAAATGTGACGTATGTAACCAATTTCTATGCTACACTTAACATCAAGGTGGAAAAGAGGGCATTAGTATGCTGTTTGATACGCACGCACATTTGAATGCAGTCCAATACGAAGAAGATTTGGAACAAGTCATTGAACGCGCCCGCGATGAAGGGGTTTCACACATTGTCGTCGTCGGGTTTGACCGTCCGACGATCGATCGGGCGATCGAGCTGGCCGAGCGGTATCCGTTTATTTATGCGGCGGTTGGCTGGCATCCGGTTGATGCGATCGAGATGACGGACGATGATTTGCAGATGATTGAACAGCTCGCCGCTCACCCGAAAGTCGTGGCGCTCGGCGAGATGGGGCTTGACTACCATTGGGATAAATCGCCGAAAGACGTGCAACAAGAGGTGTTCCGGCAGCAAATCCGGCTGGCTAAAAAGGTGAAGTTGCCGATCATTATTCATAACCGTGAGGCGACGGCAGATATTTTAAAAATTTTGCAAGAGGAAAACGCCGCCGAAGTCGGCGGGATTATGCATTGTTTCAGCGGCAGCGTCGAGGTGGCCAAACAGTGCATGGACATGAATTTTCTCATTTCCCTTGGCGGACCAGTCACGTTTAAAAATGCGAAAAAACCGAAGGAAGTGGCGAAGGAGATTCCACTGAGCCATTTATTGATCGAAACCGATTGTCCATATTTAACGCCTCACCCTTTCCGCGGCAAACGAAACGAGCCGAGCTATGTCAAATACGTTGCCGAAGCGATCGCACAGATCAAAAACATTTCTTTTGCCGAAGTAGCGGAAACAACGGCGGAAAATGCCAAAAAATTGTTCGCCATCGACCGCTAAAATTAGGCGTCGAACAGCGGGGAAGCTTGTCGAAGGTGCGGCGAAGACGATAAAATTCTACAAATTCAGCCGATATGAGCCAACCGCGTGTCGACAAGTCTTCCTTCCTTTTTCACTGAATTTTCTGCATAATAGAGTATGCTCGTGCGTACATGTTAAAGGGAGAGGGGAATTCCGTAGAAAAAGGAGGCGTTCATCTGATGTTGCCGAATGGGAGGAAATGGCTGGACTTATGGAGGAAAAACGTGACCGTCACAGCGGGCGGGTTTCTCGCCATCTCCGCGACGACAGGGGTTGCTGGATATGAGATGGCCAAAGACGATGTGACGCTGATCAAAAACGGAAACAAACAAGAAATTCGCACTCATGCGAAAACGGTGAAAGAGCTGCTTGCGGAGCAAAACATTCAACCGCGCAAAGAAGATTATGTTTATCCGTCTCTCCACTCACCGGTCACCGACGATCTCCATATCGTTTGGGAAGCGAGCAAAGAAGTGACGCTGACGGTCAATGGAAAAAAGAAAAAGATATGGACGACAGCCGATACAGTCGCGGAGCTGCTCCGTTCGCAGCACGTGGCAGTCGGGCCGTATGACAAAGTGGCGCCGGCGCTTTCGGCGAAAATTCAAAAAGGCATGGACATCGGCGTTGAAAAGGCGTTTCCAGTCCACGTCAATGTCGGCGGTAAACAACAGCAGGTATGGACAACTTCGACTACGGTCGCTGACTTTTTGAAGCAGCAAGGGATTCAGCTAGGTCAACTCGATCGGATAGAGCCCTCCTTGCACGAAATGGTCAAAGAACAGATGACCATTTGTGTGGTCCGAGTAAAAAAAGTCACCGATGTAGTGGAAGAACCCGTCGACTTTGCCGTGGTGACAAAACGGGACGACTCATTGCCGAAAGGAGAGCGGCGCGTCATTCAGCCTGGAGAAAAAGGGATGGTTCAAAAAACGTATGAGGTGACATTGGAAAACGGCAAAGAAACGGCGCGCAAACTAATCGCTGCGAAAACGCTAAAAGAAAGCAAGGCGCGCATTGTCGCCATCGGCACGAAAACTGTGCGCTCAGCTGCCGCGCCCGACCGCCCGTCCTCGCGCGGCTCGGACCATGCCGCGAAGGAATTTTACGTCACCGCCACCGCCTACACTGCCTATTGTGCAGGCTGTTCAGGCATAACAAGCACGGGCATCAACTTGCGCAAAAATCCTTCCGCTAAAGTGATTGCGGTCGACCCGTCCATCATCCCCCTTGGGTCGAAAGTGTATGTGGAAGGATACGGATATGCCATTGCCGCTGACACCGGCTCAGGCATCCGCGGATATAAAATTGATGTGTTTTTCCCGGAACGGTCGGATGCGTTTGGTTGGGGCAGAAAGCGCGTGAAAATACGGGTATTGCCATAGAGATGCGATGGGAGAACGAAGCGGAGGGTTTTTTCCCTCTGCTTTTTTTCGCTATAATGGCATTGTGCCGCGACAATGCGCGCC
Source organism: Geobacillus sp. FJAT-46040 (assembly GCF_002335725.1). Classification (NCBI taxonomy): domain Bacteria; kingdom Bacillati; phylum Bacillota; class Bacilli; order Caryophanales; family Anoxybacillaceae; genus Geobacillus; species Geobacillus sp. FJAT-46040. The sequence continues at coordinate 2,884,321 of NZ_NISS01000001.1, read as the reverse complement.
GTTTCTGCTAAATTAGACGATGCAAACGGAAAAAAAGTTTCAGCGAAATTCAAAAAATAATAAGGGAATGAAGCGGCTTTCGGCGATGATTCGCCTTACTTTTGATTTTACCGGAAAGGAGGCATTGCAGAAATAGGAAAAAGAGACGATTCCGTTGTTTCTGCAATGGGAGGATGAAGATCAAAGAAGTGATCGTTGTGGAAGGAAAAGATGATACGGCGGCGATCCGGCGCGCCGTCGATGCCGATACAATCGAGACAAACGGAGCAGCAGTGGGCGCGGATGTCATTGAGCGGATCAAGCTGGCGAAAGAGCGCCGCGGCGTGATCATTTTTACCGATCCCGATTTTCCCGGCGAAAAAATTCGCCGCACGATTGCCGAACAGGTGCCGGGGTGCAAGCATGCCTTTTTGCCGCGCGAGGCAGCCAAAGCGAAAAACGGCAAGGGCATCGGGGTTGAGCACGCGTCCCCTGACGAAATCCGTCAGGCGCTCGCCAACGTGTATGAAGAGGCGTCGGATTGGAAGGAAGAAATTACGTTTGCTGAACTGATCGAGGCTGGGTTGATCGGCGGTGCGATGGCGCGCCGGCGGCGGCAGCGTCTCGGCGAGGAGCTGAAAATCGGCTATGCGAACGGTCGGCAGTTTCATAAGCGGCTGCAAGTGTTCCGCATTTCCCGTGATGCTTTTTATGCCGCGTTAGCGCACGTGATGCAGGAGGAGGCAGACGATGTATAAAGATATTGCAACACCGCGGCGGACGAAAGAAATTTTGGAGCGATATGGCTTTTCGTTTAAAAAGAGCCTTGGGCAAAACTTTTTGATCGATGCGAACATTTTGCGGAAAATCGTGGATGTTGCCGACATCTCCCCTGATACAGGAGCGATTGAAATCGGACCGGGCATCGGAGCGTTGACGGAACAATTGGCGCGACGGGCGAAAAAAGTCGTCGCTTTCGAAATCGACGGCCGACTGTTGCCCATTTTGGCCGACACGCTGTCTCCTTATGACAATGTGCGCATCTTTCACCAAGATGTATTAAAGGCCGACTTGCATGCCGTCATCGCCGAGGAACTGGCTGATGTAAGCGACCGGATGGTCGTCGCCAACTTACCTTATTATGTGACGACACCGATCATTATGAAGCTGCTTACCGAGCGGTTGCCGATCCGAGGCATGGTCGTCATGCTGCAAAAAGAAGTCGCCGACCGTCTTGCCGCTAAGCCAGGGACAAAAGATTACGGCTCGCTGACGATCGCTGTGCAGTATTATACCGAAGCGGAAGTCGTTATGACGGTGCCGCGCACCGTCTTTATGCCGCAGCCGAACGTTGATTCTGCTGTCATCCGGCTCGTAAAGCGGCAGCATCCGCCTGTTGTTGTCGACGATGAGGGCGTGTTTTTCCAAGTGGTGCGGGCAAGCTTCGCCCAGCGCCGCAAAACGCTGTTCAACAACTTAACAAACAATTTGCCGGGAGGAAAAGAGAACAAAGAGCAAATTGAACGAGTGCTCGTTGCTTTGGGCATTGACCCGCGCCGCCGCGGAGAGACGCTTGACATCGCTGAGTTTGCTTCATTAAGCAACGCGTTGGCACCGCTTTTCGGCAAATGAAGGAGTCGTAAAGAAAGCGCTCCTCTAGGGGGGCAGCGGTCTTTTCGTCAACCAAAGCCGTCCAAACAGGCGTCTATCACCTATTGTCCGCACGTGCATATCGTATGGATGACAACGATTATGCAATGGAGTGAGCGGTGATGGACGTCATTAAAATCGGCGATATTGTCGCCCGCAAGTCTTACCAATGTGATTTATTGTTCCGAGTGATTGATATTAAAGAAAAAAACGGCGAGTGGGAAGCGATTTTGTATGGTGAAGACGTGCGCCTCGTCGCGGACGCTCCGTGCAGCGATTTAGTCGTCATCGATGAGCAGGAGCAACAGGAACGGAAAAAGCGGGAAATCGAGCTGATCGAACAATCGTATCGGCTTTTTCGCCAAGATTATCAGGCGATCAAGCAAAAAGTCGAATATCGGGCGACCGGCGGATACCGGGTGGAGAAAGATTTTTTTCAAATTCCGGGGCGCGTTCTTCATTTGGATGGCGACCCGTTATATTTGCGCAAATGTATGGATTTGTATGAGCGGATCGGCGTGCCGGTGCACGGCATTTACTGCGAGGAAAGCGAAATGCCGGAAAAAGTTGGCTACTGGATCGAGCAGTTTCGCCCTGATATTTTAGTCATCACCGGGCATGATTCGTATTCGAAGTCAAAAGGAAAGGTGCATGAGTTAAAAGCGTACCGCCATTCGCGCCATTTTGTGCAAACGGTGAAAGAGGCGCGCAAAAAAGTGCCCCATTTGGACCAACTGATCATTTTCGCCGGCGCCTGCCAGTCGCACTTTGAGTCGCTCATCCGCGCTGGGGCGAATTTTGCCAGTTCACCAGCGCGGGTGAACATTCATGCTCTGGACCCCGTCTATATCGTTTCGCGCCTCAGCTTCACCCCGTTCACCGAAACGGTCGACGTATGGGATGTGTTGCGCAACACGTTAACTGGGGAAAAGGGGCTTGGTGGGGTGGAAACGAAAGGCGTGCTCCGCACCGGGATGCCGTTTCGCCTCATTGAGAATCGAGAGGAAAACCGCCGCAGTTGATGGGCGGTTTTTTCTATACGTCCGTCACATTTTTTTACAAAAAAGTTCCACATCACACATAAAAAGAAGGATATTGTAGAAAAATATACATTGACAGAAATAAAAATGCCCTGATATAATTTTTATTTTTTGACTTTAGACATCATCTTTGTTATAATTACAAATAGTGAGGTGGATGATGAATGCCAAAGACTTTATCCGATATTAAAAAAACGCTGGATTCCAATATCGGGAAACGGTTGACGCTGCGGGCCAACGGCGGACGCAGAAAAATGATTGAGCGTTGTGGTATTTTGGCGGAAACATATCCATCCGTATTTGTCATTGAGCTGGATCAAAAAGAGAATTCGTTTGAACGCGTATCGTTCAGCTACGCCGACGTATTGACAGAGACAGTAAAGTTGACGTTTTGGGATGATGAGCAAGCAGGGGGGCAGTAGACAGATTTGTTTGCTGCTTTTTGTTTTTTGTTTTGTCATAAATAGGTGACGTGAACTACTCCCACTTCGTTTTGTTTGAAGCGGGAGTTTTCTTTCGGAACTATGATAAAACCACCCTCTTTATTTCATACTAAAACTGCCGCAGCCGCCTTTTGCCCGGCCAAATGCAAAGCCGGCTTGTTGATGCGCCGGCGGGTTGCCAAACGTTTCATGCCATAGCGCCAATGAACATGGAAAGGGGTTGCTGACATTGGGTCGACGCCGCGGGATTATGTCGCAACGCTTGAAAGAAGAGCTGGCGAAAGAGTTGGGCTTTTACGATGTCGTGCAACGTGAGGGGTGGGGCGCCATCCGCGCGAAAGACGCAGGAAACATGGTCAGATTGGCGATTGAACGGGCGGAGCGGCAGCTGGCCGGAACAACGGAATAGCGCCGGCAGCGGGGCGTGTTGCGGCGAGGGTGTCCCGAACGGGGCGCCCTTTTTTGCATACATATATTGTTTGGCGTCGTCGCCAGAACATGGTAATATGATAAAATGGGTTGACGAAAGAAAGGCGGATGAGACGGGGCAAAGACGGCGGAGACGGAAAGCAGCCGATGGATGCCGATCCGCTTATTCATGATTGCGCGTGGAAGCAGGTGAGGATGAGTGAGGTTGTCGATAAAAGCGCCGGCGAAAATCAATTTGTCACTCGACGTTCTTTATAAGCGCCCGGATGGTTACCATGAAGTGAAAATGGTGATGACGACGATCGATTTGGCCGATCGCATTGAGCTTGTCGCGTTGCCGGAGGAAGATGCGATCCGCATCGTTTCGCAAAACCGCTTTGTGCCGGATGATTGCCGCAACTTGGCGTATCAGGCGGCTAAGCTTCTTAAAGAGACGTTTTCGATCCGCCAAGGGGTGGCCATTTCGATTGCGAAGCATATTCCGGTGGCTGCCGGATTGGCGGGAGGAAGCAGCGATGCGGCGGCGACGCTGCGTGGGTTGAACAAGCTTTGGCAACTTGGATTAACGATGGATGAACTGGCAGAGCTCGGGGCGAAAATCGGATCAGATGTCGCTTTTTGCGTCTACGGCGGAACCGCCCTGGCGACGGGGCGCGGGGAAATCATCACTCCGATCGCTTCGCCGCCGCCGTGCTGGGTTGTGCTGGCCAAGCCCCCGATCGGTGTATCGACGGCGGAAGTGTACCGAAACTTGGAACTTGAGCGTGTCAGCCATCCAGACGTCGATGCGATGGTGAGAGCGATCGAGCGGCAAGATTATGCGGCGATCTGCCGGTTGGTCGGCAATGTTCTTGAGGAAGTGACGTTGAAAAAATATCCGGAAGTCGCGCATATTAAAGAACAAATGAAGCGGTTTGGCGCTGATGCGGTGCTGATGAGCGGCAGCGGGCCGACCGTGTTTGGACTGATCGAGCACGATTCGAGAATGCAGCGGGTATACAATGGGCTGCGCGGCTTTTGTGACCAAGTGTTTGCGGTGAGAATGTTAGGAGAACGACATTCTCTTGATTAAACACGTACATTTTTGTTAAAATATATTTATAATATTCGGTTTCAGGAGGTCGGCTATGAAGCTAAGGCGAAGCGGCCGTTTAGTTGATATGACGCATTATCTTCTTGAACGGCCACATCAGCTCATTCCGCTTACATTTTTTGCCGAGCGGTACGAATCGGCCAAATCGTCGATCAGCGAAGATTTGGCCATCATTAAGCAGACGTTCGAGCAGCAAGGAATCGGAACCGTTCGGACGCTGCCCGGCGCTGCCGGTGGCGTGCAATACATTCCAAAAATGGCTGCTGAGGAAGCGGAAGAAGTGGTTGCGTATTTGTGTGAACAACTGTCGCGTCCGGATCGGCTTCTTCCCGGCGGATATTTGTATATGACCGACATTCTTGGCGATCCCCGTATTATGAACAAAATCGGCCGCCTTTATGCGTCGATGTTTGCCGACCGTCCGGTGGATGTCGTCATGACGATCGCCACCAATGGGATTCCGTTCGCGTATGCCATCGCCAACTTTTTGTATGTGCCCGTTGTCATCGTCCGCCATGACAATAAAGTGACAGAAGGACCGATGGTGAGCATCAATTACGTATCCGGCTCGTCCAAACGCATCCAAACGATGGTCCTATCGAAGCGCAGCTTAGCGGAAGGAGCCAATGTGCTCATCGTCGACGATTTTATGAAGGCGGGGGGTACAATCAACGGCATGATCAGTTTGCTGCAGGAGTTTAACGGCAATGTCTCCGGCATTGGCGTGCTCGTCGAGTCGGAGGAGGCGAAAGAACGGTTGGTCGACGAATACATTTCACTCGTCAAACTGTCCGAGGTCGACGTAAAAGAAAAGCGGATCGCTGTCAAAGAAGGCAATTACAAAGCGTTTTTATAGCACTCGCTGCTTGACATAAAAATCAAGAAAGGAGACTGGCTCATGAGAAAGGTAGAGACAACGAAGGCGCCGCAAGCGATCGGCCCATATTCGCAAGGGATCATCGTCAACAACATGTTTTACAGCTCGGGGCAAATCCCGCTCACTCCAGAAGGGGAATTGGTGAAAGGCGACATTCAAGCGCAGACGCATCAAGTGTTCCAAAACTTGAAGGCCGTATTGGAAGCGGCCGGCGCTTCGCTCGATACGGTGGTGAAAACGACCGTATTTCTGAAAAATATGGATGATTTCGCGGCCATGAATGAAGTGTACAGCCAATACTTCCCGAACCATAAGCCGGCGCGCTCGTGCGTGGAAGTAGCCCGGCTGCCGAAAGATGTCCTTGTCGAAATTGAAGTCGTTGCCCTCGTTCCGTAATGATTAGCCCCACTTTTTCCCTACATAAAAATTTATAAAAAATTTTTCGAAAAAAGAAGGAAATGACTCGAGCACGTGGAATTAATTACATCGAGTCTCATATAGGGGAAAAGGTGGTGAGCAAAATGGAAGTGACAGACGTAAGATTACGCCGCGTCAATACCGAAGGACGGATGAAAGCGATCGCCTCCATTACGTTGGACAACGAGTTCGTCGTCCATGACATCCGCGTCATCGACGGAAACAATGGGCTGTTCGTCGCGATGCCGAGCAAGCGCACACCAGATGGGGAGTTCCGTGATATCGCTCATCCGATCAATTCCGCCACGCGCGGGAAAATCCAGGAGGCGATCCTCGCTGAATATCACCGCCTCGGGAAGTTGGAAGAAGAACTTGAAGAAGCTGGCGCTTCGTAAACATATGAAAGGGAGCTTAGGTGAAATTCACCAAGCTCTCTATTTTTTTGGCAACCGCATTGTTTCCTTGAAAAGTGCCACTGATTCATATATATTCAATTATGGATAAAAGGGTAATTGGAGGCCTTTCACATGAAGCGATATGCGGTCATTTTGGCGGCCGGACAAGGGACGAGGATGAAATCAAAGTGGTATAAAGTGCTTCATCCCGTTTGCGGCAAGCCAATGGTTCAGCACGTCATCGACCAAGTGTCGAAGCTTGGGGTGGAAAAAACGATTGCGGTAGTGGGATTTGGGGCGGAACAAGTGAAAGAACAGCTCGGCTCTCAGTGTGAATATGCCCTGCAGGAGGAGCAACTCGGGACGGCGCATGCAGTAATGCAGGCGGCTCCGCATTTGCGCGGTCTTGAAGGAGTGACGATTGTCGTCTGTGGGGATACGCCGCTCATCACCGCTGAGACGATGGAGACGCTCGTCGAGCATCATATGGCCGCCAAGGCGAAGGCGACCGTATTGACGGCCATCGCTGATGATCCGTCCGGATATGGCCGCATTGTCCGCAACCAGGCTGGCCATGTCGAGAAAATTGTCGAACATAAGGATGCGAGCGAGCAAGAGCGGAACATTCGCGAGATTAACACGGGAATCTATTGCTTTGACAACCAGACATTGTTTCAAGCGCTTACAAAAGTGACCAACCACAACGCTCAAGGTGAATATTATTTAACGGATGTGATTGAAATTATCAAAGCCGACGGCGGCGTTGTATCCGCCTATCAGGCGCCGTCGTTTGAGGAAACGATCGGCGTAAACGACCGCATCGCCCTCGCCGAAGCGGAGCGGATCATGCGTGCTCGAATTTGCCGTCAGCATATGAAAAACGGGGTCACGATCATCGATCCGGCTTCCACTTATATTTCCGCCGAGGCGATGATCGGACGCGACACGGTCATTTACCCCGGCACGGTGATTGAAGGCGAGACGGTGATCGGTGAAGACTGCGTCATTGGACCAAATTCGGAAATTAAAAATTGCTATATCGGCCATCGCACATCGATTCGCCATTCGGTCGCCCATGACAGCGAGATTGGTTCGGATGTGACGATCGGCCCGTTCGCCCATATTCGACCGCTGTCAAAAATCGACGATGAGGTGCGGATCGGCAATTTCGTCGAGGTGAAAAAATCGACGTTCGGCAAAGGAAGCAAGGCGCCGCATTTGAGTTATATCGGCGATGCTGAAGTCGGCGCCGATGTCAATCTTGGCTGCGGGTCGATTACGGTCAACTACGACGGCGTGAATAAGCATATGACCAAAATCGAAAATGGGGCGTTTATCGGTTGCAATGTCAATTTGATTGCACCGGTTACGGTAGGACAAGGCGCTTACGTCGCCGCCGGATCGACGATCACGAATGACGTCCCCGGTCGCGCGCTCGCCATTGCCCGCGCCCGGCAAGTCAATAAAGAAAATTATGTCGATCGCCTGCCAGGCAAGAAAAAATCTTAGCGGAGGTCTATCATGTCTGACTGTCAGCATCAATTAAAATTGTTCGCTCTGAACTCGAACATGAAGTTGGCGAAGGAAATTGCAGAAGTCATGGGAATCGAGCTTGGCAAATGTTCCGTTTCCCGTTTCAGCGACGGGGAAATTCAAATCAACATTGAAGAAAGCATCCGCGGCGACGATGTGTTCGTCATTCAATCGACGAGCGTGCCGGTCAATGAGCATTTGATGGAGTTGCTTATCATGATCGACGCGTTAAAGCGCGCCTCGGCCCGCACGATCAATATCGTGATGCCGTATTACGGCTATGCCCGTCAAGACCGGAAAGCGCGTTCGCGCGAACCGATTACAGCGAAGCTGGTCGCCAACTTGCTCGAGACGGCCGGAGCGTCGCGCGTCATCACGCTTGATTTGCATGCCCCCCAAATTCAAGGATTTTTCGATATTCCAATCGATCATTTGATGGGTGTGCCCATTTTGGCGGATTATTTCAAAAGCAAACAATTGGAAGATATTGTCGTCGTCTCTCCGGACCATGGGGGTGTCATAAGGGCGCGCAAGCTCGCCGACCGCTTGAAAGCGCCGATTGCCATTATCGATAAGCGCCGGCCGAAGCCGAACGTGGCGGAAGTGATGAACATTGTCGGGCAAGTGGCGGGGAAAACGGCCATTTTGATTGATGACATTATCGATACGGCCGGCACGATTACACTCGCGGCCAACGCTCTAGCGGAAAGCGGAGCGAAGGAAGTGTACGCGTGCTGCACCCATCCGGTGCTGTCTGGTCCAGCGATCGAGCGCATTCAAAGTTCCAAAATTAAGGAACTGGTCGTCACCAATTCAATTGCCTTGCCAGAAGAGAAAAAAATTGATAAAATTGTAGAGCTGTCGGTGGCTCCGCTTATTGCTGAAGCGATTACGCGCGTGCATGAAATGAAGTCTGTCAGCGTCCTGTTCGACTAACGCAAGAAAACATGTTTAGCCCTTCTTGTTTTAGGATAAAGTAGTCAATAGATTCTAATTCAGGAAGGTGAAGAAACATGGCGATTGTGTTGGAAGCGAAAGAACGCACAGACAAAAAACGTTCGACATTGCGGCGTATTCGTTCGCAAGGCGGCATTCCAGCGATTTTGTACGGCAAAAAAGTCGAAAACAAAATGATTTTCGTCAGCGCCGCTGAACTGGAAAAAGTGCTTCGTGAAGGCGGACGCACAAGCTTGCTGACGCTGAAAGTCGGCGGCGAGGACTACTCGGTGTTGCTGCGCGAGATGCAGCGCGATCCGTTGCGTGGCGAGTTGCTTCACGCCGATTTTCAAGCGGTTGATCTATCGACAGAAGTTGATATTGACGTTGAAGTTCGCTTAGTAGGCGAGGCGCCTGGCGTGAAGGATGGCGGCGTGTTGCAGCAAAACTTGCATGAGCTGTCCATCCGCGTCCTGCCGGCGAACATTCCTCCAGTGATCGAAGTGGACATTTCCGGACTGCAAGTCGGTGATACCGTCACCGTTGGCGACGTGCAAACGGACGGCAAATTTGAAATCAATCATGAACCTTCCGAAGTGATCGCCACGATCTTGCCGCCGCAACAAGAGGAAGAAATCGATAGCGGCGAACAGCAAGAGGCAGGGCAGCCTGATGCTGCGGAAGGAAGAGAAACGACGCCAGAAGAGTGACAGACGTAACCGTTTCGGTTACGTCTTTTGTAGTATCATGCAAAGAGAGGAGCGCGAGGATTGAAGCTGTTTGTCGGGCTCGGCAATCCGGGCAAGGAGTATGAGCAAACAAGGCACAATGTCGGTTTTTTCGTCATCGACGAACTGGCGAAGCGCTGGAATGTATCGTTAAAAACCGCTAAATTTCGCGGCTTGTTCGGAACGGCGTCCGTTTCTGGCGAAAAAGTGGCATTATGCAAACCGTTGACATATATGAATTTATCAGGGGAATGTGTTCGCCCACTTATGGATTACTACGACATTGCCATCGATGATGTCATCGTCATTTACGATGACCTCGATCTCCCGCCGGGAAAAATCCGCCTTCGTCTGAAAGGAAGCTCCGGCGGCCATAATGGCGTCAAATCGCTCATTCACCACCTTGGCACCGAGCAGTTTAAGCGCATTCGCATTGGCATCGGTCGGCCAACGAACGGGCAACCGGTTGCGGATTACGTGCTCAGCCGCTTTACGGAAGAGGAGAAACCGGCGGTGGACAAAGCGGTGCTGCGGGCTGCCGATGCGTGTGAACAGGCGGTGAAGGCGCCATTTATTCAAGTGATGAATGATTTTAACGAGTGAATATTTTCCTCTGAACTGGTGCACAATGTGAGTACGGGAGGCGGCCGAAGCGTCGGCTTCGCCTGCCTTGTGGGCGGAACAGCCCGGTGCCCAGTGAGGAGGTTGGCTTGAATGGCACTACATTACTATTGCCGCCATTGCGGTGCAAAAGTCGGAACGATTGAGCAAATGCCGATATACAGCGAGAAACTGGGATTCCACCACTTAACGGAAGAGGAACGGCTCGAGATGATTTCGTATGAACCGAACGGTGACATTCATGTGAAAACGATTTGCGAAGACTGTCAAGAGGCGCTGGCGCGAAACCCAGAATGGCATCAATACGAAAAATTCATCCATTAAGGGCGGCTTTGGGCGACCAAAGCGTTTTTGTGTTTGCGCCAGGCCAATGAAACGGAAAGAAACTGGCGTTGAGAGGAGGGAGAATAGGGGTGCTTTCGTTGCATCGCTATTTAGCTGAAAACCAAGATGTCCGTACGATCATCGAGGGGCTCCATGTCCGTTTGAAGGAACAGCTTGTCGCCGGGCTGTCCGGATCGGCCCGGTCTGTTTTTATTTCCACGCTTTACAAGGAGACAGGCCGGCCGCTGTTAGTCGTCTCTCACAATTTGTTTCAGGCGCAAAAAATGTATGACGATCTCGTTTCGTTGCTCGGGCCGGAAGACGTGTTCCTTTATTCAGTAAACGAAGTGATCGCCGCTGAGATGGCGGTCGCCAGCCCGGAGCTGAAGGCACAGCGCCTAGAGATTATGAACCATTGGGCGCAAGGCGGAAAAGGAGTCGTCGTCTGCCCGGTCGCCGGCTTGCGGCGTTTGTTGCCGCCGCCGTCGCTTTGGAAGCAGTATTTGTTCACCTTCTCCGTTGGACAAGAGTTCGATGTAGAACGTTGTAAACAGAAGTTTGTGCAAATGGGGTACAAACGGGTCGGCACCGTTTCCGCCCCCGGAGAGTTCAGCGTCCGCGGCGGCATCATCGACATTTATCCATTGACCGCTGAGCTTCCGTACCGCATCGAGCTGTTTGATACGGAAATCGAATCGATTCGGACGTTCACCCCTGACGACCAACGTTCGCAAGGGCAAATCGAGCGCATCATGATCGGGCCGGCCGATGAAATCATTCTCGATGGTGAGACGCGGCGCCGAGGAATCGAGCGGATTGAAGCGGGGCTTGCGTCGAGTTTGGAGACGATGAAAGATGAGGCCGCCAAACAGCGGATGTATGAACATATTCACGCTGAGCTTGAGCAATTGCGCGAGGGGCAGGAAATCGAGCAACAATATAAATATATGTCCCTTTTTTATGAAAAGGTTGCGAGTTTGCTAGATTACCTGCCAGAAGACGGCGTGCTGCTCATGGATGAAATGAGCCGGCTGCAAGAGGCGGCGGAACGGTTGGACCGCGAAGAGGCGGAATGGTATACGAGTTTGCTTGACAGTGGGAAAATGATTCATGGCGTGCCGCTTTCGCATTCGTTTTCTGAATTATTGCAAAAACATCGATTCCAGCGGGTATACTTATCGTTGTTTTTGCGCCATGTTCCGTATGCCCACCCACAAAACGTCGTCAATATTACGTGCAAACAAATGCAAAACTTCCATGGGCAAATGGCGCTTCTTCAATCCGAAGTCGAGCGGTGGAAAAAGGCAAACTATGCGGTCGTCTTTTTGGCGCCGAATGCAGAGCGGGTGAAAAAGCTGCAATCATTGCTTCAAGATTATGAGATTGACGCGCTGCCGCTCGCGCGCGATGCGGCTTTGCTGCATGGCAAATGCCAGCTCCTTGAAGGAGATTTAAATACCGGGTTTGAATTGCCGTTGCAAAAAATTGCCGTCATCACAGAAGAAGAGTTGTTCAAAAAACGGGTCAAACGCCCGGTGCGCCGGCAAAAGCTGTCCAACGCCGAGCGGATCAAAAGCTACGCCGAATTGCAAGTCGGCGACTACGTCGTCCATGTCAACCATGGCATCGGGAAATATTTAGGCATCGAGACGTTAGAAATCAACGGGGTGCATAAAGACTATATTCATATCCAGTACCAAGGCGGCGATACGCTGTATGTTCCGGTCGACCAAATGGATCAAGTGCAAAAATACGTCGGCTCGGAAGGAAAAGAACCAAAAATTTACAAACTAGGCGGTTCGGAATGGAAAAAGGTCAAAAAGAAAGTGGAATCATCCGTCCAGGATATTGCTGAAGATTTAATCAAGCTGTACGCCGAGCGTGAGGCAAGCAAAGGATATGCGTTTTCGCCGGACACCGAGATGCAGCGCGAATTTGAAGCGGCGTTTCCGTATCAAGAGACGGAAGATCAGCTTCGGTCGATTGAGGAAATTAAGCGTGATATGGAGAGCGACAAACCGATGGACCGCCTCCTTTGCGGCGACGTCGGCTACGGGAAGACGGAAGTGGCGTTGCGGGCGGCGTTTAAAGCCATTATGGACGGCAAACAAGTGGCCTTTCTTGTGCCGACCACGATTTTGGCCCAACAGCATTACGAAACGGTGCGCGAACGGTTTCAAGGGTTCCCAATCAACGTCGGACTGTTGAACCGCTTCCGGACGAAAAAGCAACAAGCCGAGATCATCAAAGGGCTAAAAGATGGGACGATCGATATGGTCATTGGAACGCATCGGCTGCTGTCGAAAGACGTGAAGTTTAAAGATTTAGGCTTGCTCATTATCGACGAGGAGCAACGGTTTGGCGTGGCGCATAAAGAAAAAATTAAGCAGCTGAAGGCGAACATCGACGTGCTCACCTTAACGGCGACGCCGATTCCGCGTACGTTGCATATGTCGATGATCGGCGTGCGCGATTTGTCGATCATCGAGACGCCGCCTGAAAACCGATTCCCGGTGCAAACGTATGTCATGGAATATACGCCCGAACTCGTCAAAGAGGCGATTGAACGTGAGCTCGCCCGCGACGGGCAGGTGTTTTTCCTTTACAACCATATTGAAGATATCGACTTGAAAGCGGAAGAAATCGCACAGCTTGTCCCGGAAGCGCGCGTCACTTACGTGCATGGCCGCATGTCGGAAACGGAGCTCGAATCGACGATTTTGGCGTTTTTGGAAGGGCAATACGATGTGCTGGTGACGACGACGATCATTGAAACGGGCATCGATATTCCGAATGTCAACACGCTTATCGTCTATGACGCCGACCGGATGGGATTGTCGCAGCTGTATCAGCTGCGCGGGCGCGTCGGCCGCTCCAACCGCGTCGCTTATGCGTATTTCACCTATCGGAAAGATAAAGTGCTCAATGAAGCGGCAGAAAAGCGGCTGCAAGCCATTAAAGAGTTTACCGAGCTCGGCTCTGGTTTTAAAATTGCCATGCGCGATTTGTCGATCCGCGGCGCGGGCAACATTCTCGGCGCCGAACAGCACGGCTTTATCGACTCGGTCGGATTCGATTTGTATTCGCAAATGTTGAAAGAAGCGATCGAGAAACGGCGCGGCATCAAGCGAGAAGACGAGCGGCCGGATGTCGTCATCGATGTCGAAGTCGACGCCTATATTCCGAGCACATACATTGCAGACGAGTTGCAAAAGATCGAGATGTACAAGCGATTTAAGGCAGTGGAGACGCTCGAAGACGTTGAGGCGCTGCGTGAGGAAATGGTCGACCGCTTCGGCGATTATCCAGATGAAGTTGCGTATTTGTTCCAAATTGCTGAGTTGAAGGTGTTGGCCAAGCAGCTTGGCGTCGAATCGATGAAGCAACATAAGCAGCAAATTGACATCTTGTTTACTGAACAGGCATCGAAAACGGTGGAAATCCAGCGTCTATCTGACATCGGACGCCGGCATGGCCGCTTATTCGGGTTTGGCATGGACGGAGCGAAGCTGAAAATTGTGCTCTATATCAAGGAAATGAAGCCGCACGAGTGGCTGATGATTTTAGAGGAGACGCTGCGGCGGCTGTCTGGGGTGGAAAATGAGAAGTCGGTGACGGCATAATCAAGAAAAAGTTTTATGATGTTTATCGTTTCCTGCATGTGGCGATAATGAAGGATGGGCAATTTTATCTAAAATGGCCAAAATCACTTTCATCACGTATAGAACGTGGATTGTGAAGGATACTAATGACAACAATGGTGAATTCCCCATTGAAAGGGTTCATCGGAGTATCCTTCAAATCCTAGATGAAAGTGAGGGTATACAAGGCATGAAAGCAACCGGTATTGTTCGTCGCATTGATGATTTAGGGAGAGTTGTCATTCCGAAGGAAATTCGCAGAACGTTGCGCATTCGCGAAGGAGATCCGCTCGAAATATTTGTTGACCGCGATGGAGAAGTCATTTTGAAAAAATATTCGCCGATCAGTGAATTAGGCGACTTTGCCAAAGAGTACGCCGAAGCGCTGTTTGACAGCCTCGGCCAGCCTGTGCTCATTTGCGACCGCGATGTATACATCGCTGTCGCCGGCGTTTCGAAAAAAGAGTATATGAACAAAAGCGTCAGCCCGTTGGTGGAAAAAGCCATGGAAGACCGCAATTCCATCCTCCATACGGAGGAAGGGGAAGTCGAGCTCGTTGACGGGATGACGGAAACGTTGAAGTCGTATACGATCGGCCCGATTGTCGCCAACGGCGATCCGATCGGAGCAGTCATCATTTTATCGCGCGAGAAAACGCTTGGTGAAGTGGAGCATAAAGCAGTAGAAACAGCCGCCAGCTTTTTGGCTCGACAAATGGAACAATAGGCGAAACAACAAGGCAGCTTCACAGGCTGCCTTTTTTTCCGCCCGGCAAATGGGGGCGAGATGCCTTGAATCCCGGAATCGCTTCCACATCCTGCTTTTTCGTCCGCTTGGCTTGCGGAACAGCGCATGAAGCCGTGCGAGTTGACCATCACCTTTGTCCAACAGGCGGAAGTTGCGCTATAATATCGAGCGTAGCCATAATGGCGCTTGGCGGCTTCTATCGCCCTCCGGCGTCTAGGTTGAGTGGGTTGTCTATGCGAGGGGAGAAACTGGATGGGAAACGTATGGAAAGGGGCGGCGATCTTAACGGCCGCCGCTTTGGCCGCGAAACTATTAAGCGCTTTGTACCGTGTTCCGTATCAAAATATGGTCGGGGACATTGGTTTTTATATTTACCAACAAGTGTACCCGATTTATGGCATCGTCGTCGCACTCTCGCTGACCGGCTACCCGGTTGCCGTCTCGAAGCTTGTCGCCGAGCGGTTGGCGGGACAGGATGAAGCGGGCGCTGCCGCTAGTGTGCGCGTCGCCTTGTTGGTGTTAAGCGTCCTTGGCGTCATCCTGTTTGCTTCGCTGTATCTAGGGGCGGGGGTGATTGCCTCGGCGATGGGCGATGGACGGCTTACGCCGCTCGTGCGCTTGCTTTCATTTTCGTTTTTGCTGTTTCCGCCCATCGCGTTGTTGCGTGGCTATTTCCAAGGGCGGCATGATATGACGCCGACAGCGGCGTCCCAAGTTGGCGAGCAATTCGTCCGGGTGACGGCGATTTTAGGGCTGTCGTATGGAGCGGTGCAGCGCGGCGCCGACGTCTATGCTTGCGGCATGGCAGCGGTCGCAGGGACGCTAGTAGGCATGGCGGCGGCGCTTTTCATTTTGCTTTTCTTCCTGTCCCGGCGTCGGCGGCTAAAAACGTCGGGCCGCACGCCGCCAGCTTGGGATCGACAGGTGGGCCGGCGTTTATTGACGGCGGGGACGGTCATTTGCTTGACGAATATGGCGTTGACGCTGATTCCACTCGTCGATTCATTTTTATTCGTTCCGCTTCTACAGGAAGCGGGGGCAAGGCTCGATGAGGTGCAGCGGCTAAAAGGAGTGTACGACCGCGGTCAGCCGCTCATTCAGCTCGGCACGGTCGTCGGCACGTCGTTTTCATTGGCGCTTGTTCCACTTCTTTCCGGAGCGCGCCGCCAAGGTGCCGTTTTCGCCTATGGAGCGCTGTCCATCCGGCTTGCCGTTGTCATTGGGCTTGGTGCTTCGTTAGGGCTCATTTGCCTCATTCGACCGATCAATGTGATGTTGTTCGAGAATGACTACGGTTCGTCGGTTCTCGCCGTCTTGTCCTCCTCTGTCTTTTTTACTACGATCGCGTTGACCGCCTCTGCATTATTGCAAGGAATGGGGAGGGAATGGACGGCCGCTGCCGGCGTGGCGTTGGCAGTGGCGGGGAAGGCCGCGCTTATGCATTGGCTTGCTCCGCGGTTTGGAGCGCTTGGCGCCGCCGCGGCGACGACGGGTGCTTATGCGCTCATGGCAGGCTTTTTATGCGCCTTTTTGCCGCGTGAATATCGGACGGCGGGCCGGAAATACATGTACCCAACCGTGAAAGCGGCCGCTATGATGGCCGTCGTCTTGCATGGGTATAGGTGGCTGATGGACAGCTCGAGCGAGGGGCGGTTATGGGCGGCTGCCGAGGCGCTCGGCGGCGTTGCCATCGGTGCTGTCGTTTACCTTGCGTGTATTGTGAAAGGACATGTTTTTTCTGAACAGGAGTTGGCAGCTTTCCCATTGGCTAATAAATTCCGTCTACGATTAGGAGGCAGGTGATCGGCGATGAATACGATTTATGTGTTCGGCCTCGGCGCCGGAGATGTAAAACAGCTGCCGATCGGTGTGTACCGAAAGCTAAAGCGGGCGCATCCGCTCTTTTTGCGGACGAAAGAACACCCGGTGGTCAAATGGCTTACGGAGGAAGGGATTGCGTTTACGTCATTTGATGAAGTGTATGAAAAACACGAGCAGTTTGCGGATGTGTACGCTGACATCGTCGATCGATTGACGGAACAGGCGAAGCGCGGCGATGTGTTTTACGCTGTTCCCGGCCATCCGCTTGTTGCCGAGCGGACGGTGCAGCTTCTTTTCGAAGCTGAGCGGCGCGGCGTCTGCCGAATCGTGATCGAAGGTGGTCAAAGCTTTTTGGATGCGCTGTTTACGGCGGTGCGCATCGATCCAATTGAAGGGTTTCAGTTGCTTGATGCGACGACTTTTCGAGGAGAAGAATGGTCGCCCTCACTGCATGCTGTTTTTTGTCAAGTGTACGATTCGTTTGTGGCCTCGAACGTGAAGCTTTCTTTGATGGAGCAGCTTCCCGACGATTACCCGATCTACATTGTCACCGCGGCAGGCACGAAGGACGAGCAAGTAAAGCGCGTGCCGCTTTATGAGTTGGACCGCGAGACGGGGCTTGACAACTTGACAAGCGTCTACGTGCCGCCGGTGAAGGACGAGCCGTTGCTTTACCACCGGTTTGAGACGCTGCGCCGCGTCATCGCCACGCTGAGAGGGCCGAACGGCTGTCCATGGGATCGGAAGCAGACGCATGCGTCGCTGAAGCGCTATTTGCTTGAGGAGGCGTATGAGCTGCTCGAGGCGATTGACGAGGGTGACGATGATCATATGGTCGAGGAGCTCGGCGACGTATTGCTGCAAGTAATGCTCCATGCGCAAATCGGCGCCGACCGAGGGTTGTTTTCGATCGACGACGTCATCCGCACGCTGACGGCGAAAATGATCCGACGCCACCCGCATGTGTTTGGCGATGTCACGGCCGAGACGGCCGAACAAGTCGTTGCCAACTGGGAGAAGATCAAGGAGAAAGAAAAAGGAGGCGGGCTTTCGGAATCGATTCTTGCCGACATTCCGAAAAGTCTGCCGGGGACGATGCGGGCGTACGAGCTGCAGAAACGAGCGGCGAAAGTCGGGTTTGACTGGGATGATGCCGCGCCGATATGGCAAAAAGTCGAAGAAGAAATGGCCGAGTTTCGAGCCGAAACGTCCGGCGGCCGTCGCGATCGGCTTGTCGGCGAGTTTGGCGATCTATTGTTCGCGCTCATCAACCTTGCCCGTTATTACGGGATTCAACCGGAAGAAGCGTTGCAAATGGCCAACGACAAATTTGCCCGCCGTTTCGCTTATATCGAGGAACAAGTGCGAAAAAGCGGCCGGTCGATCACCTCGTTTTCGCTTGCCGAACTCGATCGTTTTTGGGAAGAAGCCAAAGAAAACGAACGGTAAAGGGGGATCATGCAATGCGCCTTGATAAATTTTTAAAAGTGTCCCGCCTCATCAAACGCCGCACGTTGGCGAAGGAAATCGCCGATCAAGGGAGAGTGTGGATCAACGGCCATGTCGCCAAAGCGAGCTCCGATGTGAAAGTCGGCGATGAATTGACGATTCAATTTGGGCAAAAGCGGGTAACGGTAAAAGTGACGGATCTAAAAGAAACAACGAAAAAAGAGGAGGCAACCGGGCTGTACGAATTGATCCGCGAAGAACGGACCACCCCGGCGCCGGAACAAGACGACGTCTAATTTGTCCTGCAGGCTTGTTCTAAACCATCCCCCGCTGACATACATATGGTACAAACAACGGATGAGAAAAGGCGGTTGGCCTTGCCGGCTTTCTATACTAAATGGAAATGCGGGGGATGAACATGAGTCGACACGATGAATTTGGCGGAAGCACGAACAAAGGTCCGGTCCAGGAACATGATGTGATCATGCGCGGCCGGCGCCTTCTTGACATCACCGGGGTGAAACAAGTCGAGAGCTTTGACAACGAGGAGTTTTTGCTTGAGACGGTCATGGGCTTTTTGGCCATCCGCGGGCAAAACTTGCAGATGAAAAACTTAGATGTCGACAAAGGCGTTGTTTCGATTAAAGGGCGCATTTTCGACCTCGTTTATTTAGATGACCATCAGGAGAAGGCTAAAGGATTCTTTAGCAAGTTGTTCAAATGAATGTCAGCATACAGCTGTACACCATGCTGGTGATGATTGGCATGGGCGGCTGGCTTGGCCTGGCGTGGGATACGTACAGCCGGATGTTGAAACGGCATGAGCGGGCGCACTGGCTCGTCTTTGTGAATGACGTGCTGTTTTGGGCGGTGCAGGCGCTCATCGTGTTTTATGTGCTTCTTTTCGTCAATGAAGGCGAGCTTCGCTTTTATTTGTTTCTCGCGCTTTTATGCGGATATGCCGCTTATCAAAGCTTGCTCCGCTCCTTTTATGTTCGGGTGCTCGAGTGGTTCATTGGGCTGGCGGTAAGACTCGGACAGACGCTCGTTCAGCTGTTCCGCCTCATGGTCATGCGCCCGCTCATCCTCCTTGGGCAAATGGCGCTGGCACTTCTATTGTTCGCTTGGCGGCTTTTGTTGTGGATCGTTCGGTTTGTGCTGCTGGCTGTTTGGAAGATGATCCGCCTTTTGCTTGCTCCGCTGCGTTGGACGGGCATCATGATTTGGCGGCGGGTGCCGCCGCAAAGACGAGCCGGGGTGGAAAAATTTTTTCGACGTTTAAAAGGATTTGCTGGACAAATCAAGAATACAAAAGAGAAAATAAGCATGTGGTTTGCGAAATGGCGCGAGTAAAAGAGGTGTAAACGCGATGAACGTGCCCCGGAGAACGAATGTGACGAAGCTGTCGTCGACGTACATAGCGGAGCATGAGGAGAAAAAGCAGAAGGCGGCGAGAAGACGGCGGGTTGTCGCTGTCCGTTTGGTTGTCTGGTCGTTGTTGTTTGCGATATTCGCCTCCGCTCTTGTCTACACCTTGCACTCGCAAGCGAAGGTGATCGATGCAAAAACGGCGGAACAGCAAAAGCTGAAAGAGCAGCTTGCGGAGCTTGAACGGAAGGAAAAGCAACTGAAAGAGGAAATGAAAAAGTTGCATGATGATGACTATATCGCCGAGCTGGCGCGGAAAAAATATTACTTATCGAAAGATGGAGAAATTATTTTCGTCTTGCCGGAAAAATAATTTTGCCTGCGAATGCCCGTTTTCTATGGGCATTCGTCATATTGACACGCATTTTTTTCATTCGCTATAATAAAAAAAACACCATCTTTAAAGCGTTTTAAGGAGGAGCACTTTTTTTATGTCGATTGAAGTAGGCAGCAAGTTACAAGGCAAGGTCACGGGCATTACGAAATTTGGGGCGTTTGTGGAGCTGCCGGAGGGGGTCACAGGACTCGTTCACATTAGCGAGGTAGCCGATAACTATGTCAAAGACATCAACGATCATCTGAAAGTCGGCGATATGGTGTATGTCAAAGTCATCAACGTCGGTCAAGATGGAAAAATCGGCCTGTCCATTCGCAAAGCAAAAGACACGCCTTCTTCGCAGCGGCCGCGCCATCGGACAAACGACCGCTCCGCGGCGGACAGCTTAGAACAAAAAATCAGCCGATTCTTAAAAGAGAGTGAAGACCGATTGGCATCGCTGCGCCGTCATACGGAGTCGAAGCGGGGAGGTCGTGGAGCGAGACGAGGGTAACTTGCTGCTGAAAGATTGTTTGAAGGATGACAAATTCGGAAACAAGCATCCGTCGCTATGGATGCTTTTTTGTTTCTGTATGGAATAAGAGGATATATTTCCCC
The DNA here is from genome assembly GCF_002335725.1 of Geobacillus sp. FJAT-46040. Classification (NCBI taxonomy): domain Bacteria; kingdom Bacillati; phylum Bacillota; class Bacilli; order Caryophanales; family Anoxybacillaceae; genus Geobacillus; species Geobacillus sp. FJAT-46040. The sequence continues at coordinate 2,863,835 of NZ_NISS01000001.1, read as the reverse complement.
TCTGCATTTTCCGCCTATATGTATTGACAATCGTCATCCCCTCCGTTATGATATAAACTGTTGTCACACGGCGGTGTAGCTCAGCTGGCTAGAGCGTACGGTTCATACCCGTGAGGTCGGGGGTTCGATCCCCTCCACCGCCACCAACAATCCAACATGGCCCGTTGGTCAAGTGGTTAAGACACCGCCCTTTCACGGCGGTAACACGGGTTCGAATCCCGTACGGGTCATCGCAAACGAGCATGCGCCATCAAGCGACATGCTCGTTTTTCTTTTTTGCCTCTTTCTGTCGGAACAAGCCTGTTGACCGCGTTTTGCCGTGGAAAACGTCGAACGATTTTTTATTTTTCTCTGTGGTTTTGACAAATTTCTGATAATTCAAGCGATATAATAGGGGGTAATAGAAAGGTAAAGGAGAGGATCGGGAATGGAAAGAGTAGAAAGAGGGACGGTGCGCCGCAGCATTTCGGAAGTGCCGATTCATGACACGCAAGCAACGGTGTCGCGCTGGATGCGCCATGTGAAGCTGCGCCTCGGTCATCTGTTCATCCATCAAGGCTTTTTGCTTCTTCTTGTCGGCTTTTTGCTTGGACGAGCATTGATTTTATCGAAGCTGACCCCGTTCGCTTTGCCATTTTTCGTTTCGGTCTATATGCTGCGCCGCGACAAGGCCGCTTTTGCGTTGATCTCGCTGTTGGCCGGTGCTTTGACGCTGTCGCTTGATGTGGCGCTGTTTGTCGGCGTTTCCATTTTTGGCTTTCTCTTTATTTACGGATGGGTGCGGAGGGTGATCAGTGAGTCACTGAAAATCGTTCCATTTGTTGTGTTTGTGCTGTCTCTTTCCGCCAAATGGCTGATCTCCTATTATTGGCTCGGAGAGCGATCGGTCTACGGCGCCGCCATGGCGGTCGTCGAAGCCGGGCTGTCGCTTGTATTGACCTTGATTTTTATGCAAAGCATCCCGTTGTTGACAGTGCAGAAGCATAAACATGCGTTGCGAGCGGAAGAGATCATTTCGTTGATCATTTTGCTCGCCTCGATGTTGACCGGGATGATCGGTTGGGCTGTGTACGGTTTGTCGCTTGAGCATGTGATGTCGCGCTACCTCGTTTTGTTGTTCGCGTTTGTCGCCGGAGCGGCGACCGGCTCCACCGTCGGCGTTGTCACCGGGCTTGTACTGAGCTTGGCAAATGTCGGCAACTTGTCGGAAATGAGTTTGCTTGCTTTCGCCGGGCTGCTTGGCGGGTTGCTGAGGGAAGGGAAAAAACTTGGGGTGGCGTTCGGCCTCCTCGTCGCGACGCTGTTGCTTGGTTTATACGGCGAAGGGAAGAGTGAGCTTGTGCCGACGCTGTTTGAATCCGGCATCGCAATTATGCTGTTTTTTGGTACATCCCGTTCACTGACGGAGAAAATCGCCAAATACATTCCCGGCACGGCAGAATATATAAATGAGCAACAACAATACGTCCGGAAAATCCGCGATATGACGGTGCAACGCGTCTCGCAGTTTTCCAACGTCTTTCAGGCGCTGGCGGAAAGCTTTTCGCCCGAACCGCTTCCGGATGCTAATGAATACAGCGACCGTGAAGTCGACTATTTTTTGAGCGACATCACGGAAAAAACGTGCCAAACGTGCTTTAAGAAGACGCAATGCTGGGCGGACAACTTTCGTACAACCTATGCGTACATGAAGCAAATGATGGGCGAGGCGGACGAAAAAACATTGTCGCAAAACCATCAGTTGCTGCGCGAGTGGGAGCGGTATTGCGTCAAGGCCGGCAAAGTCGTCGACGCGATTGAAAAAGAGATGGTTGCTTATCAAGCAAACCGCAAGCTCAAACGGCAAATCCACGAAAGCCGGAAGCTTGTCGCTGAACAGCTGTTGGGCGTTTCGCAAGTGATGGACGATTTCGCCAAAGAAATGCAGAAAGAACAGGAAAACCATTATTTGCAGGAAGAACAAATTTACCATGCGCTGCAAGAGTTTGGCATCGAAGTGGGCCATGTCGACATTTACAGTTTGGAAAAAGGAAATATCGATATTGAAATGAGCATTCCTTACTGCGAAGGGCGGGGTGAGTGCGAAAAACTGATTGCGCCGATGCTGTCAGATATTTTGGGAGAGACGATCGTCGTCAAGCGCGAAGAGTGCGCCGCCTACCCGAACGGCTACTGCCGCGTCGCCTTCGGCTCGACGAAAGCGTTCGTCGTCGAAACGGGCGTCGCGTTTGCCGCCAAAGGAGGGGGATTCATTTCTGGCGACAGTTATGCAACGATTGAACTTGCTACCGGCAAGTACGCCGTTGCCATCAGCGATGGCATGGGCAATGGGGAGCGGGCGCATGACGAAAGCCGCGAGACGCTGCGCCTGTTGCAAAAGATTTTGCAGACGGGAATGGACGAGTCGATTGCCATCAAATCGATCAATTCGATTTTGGCATTGCGGACGACAGAAGACATGTATGCGACGCTGGATTTGGCCATCATCGACTTGCAAAACGCGGCGACGAAGTTTTTGAAAATCGGATCGACGCCAAGCTTTATTAAGCGCGGTGACAAGGTGATGAAAGTGGAAGCGAGCAACTTGCCGATGGGCATCATTAAAGAAGTGGAATTTGACGTTGTCACCGAGCAGCTGAAATCGGGCGACTTGCTCATTATGATGAGCGATGGTGTGTTTGAAGGGCCGATGAACGTCGAAAACCATGATGTTTGGATGAAGCGGAAAATTCAAGAATTAAAGACGAACGACCCGCAGGAAGTCGCCGATTTGATCATGGAAGAAGTGATCCGCCAATGCGGCGGCGAGATTGAAGACGATATGACCGTCGTTGTCGCCAAAGTTCGGCACAATACGCCGAAATGGGCGACGATTCCGGCATACATGTATATGAAAAAGGCGCAATAGCTAGCGTATAAAAACGTTCCCCTGCGGCGATGATGGTAATACATTCGCCAAGGAGGGGAACGAACGTGCGAAAGGGAACGTTGCGGCAAATTTTGCTCATTACCGATGGCTGCTCCAACCATGGTGAGGACCCAGCCGCCATGGCGGCGCTAGCCCGTGAGCAAGGCATTACGGTGAACGTGATCGGCATCTTGGACCAAGGTGCGATGGATGAAAACGGACGGCGGGAAATTGAAGCGATCGCCGCGGCTGGCGGCGGGATGAGCCAAGTCGTGTACGCGAAACAGCTGTCGCAAACCGTGCAAATGGTGACGCGCCAAGCGATGACTCAGACGTTGCAAGGGCTCGTCAATCGCGAGTTGAAACAAATCTTTGGTTCTGACGTTTCGCTTGAGGACTTGCCGCCGGACAAGCGCGGCCAAGTGATGGAAGTCGTCGATGAACTCGGGGAAACGGTTGCCCTTGATGTGCTCATTTTGATCGATACGAGCGGGAGCATGAAAACAAAACTGCCGACCGTCAAAGAGGCGCTCATCGATTTATCGCTCAGCTTAAATGCGCGCATGGGCGAAAACCGCTTTTCGGTGTTCATCTTCCCGGGAAAACGGGCGCACGCCGAAAAAATGATCGACTGGACGCCAAGGATTGAAGAGTTGTCCACTATCTTTCCGAAATTGGCGTCGGGCGGGCTGACGCCGACCGGACCGGCGCTGCGTGAGGCAATCGCCTATTTTGAGCGTAAACGGTCGTTAAGGAGCTGGATCGGCGATGGCGATGAGCCATACATCGAAGAATCGTCTTTGTAATTTGCCGCCTGGTACGGTCATCACTGGGAAATGGCACGGCCGTTCCTACCGGCTGCTGCGGCGGCTTGGCAGCGGGGCGAACGGCGTCGTCTATTTGGCGGAGAACGGCCGGACTCGCGTCGCCGTCAAGTTGAGCGATGACTATGCGTCATTGGCATCGGAAATGAATATATTGCGCCGTTTTGCTAAGGTCCAGGGAGCCGCCCTCGGGCCTTCTTTGCTGGAAGCCGATGACTGGCAAAGCCCGTTTGCGCGGGAGACGATCCCGTTTTATGTGATGGAGTATATTGAAGGGGAGAATTTCGCTGCTTTCATCCGCCGCCGTGGAAAAGAATGGGCGCCCGTGCTCGTGATGCAGCTGTTGTCGGTGCTTGATCGGCTTCATCAAGAAGGATGGGTATTTGGGGATTTAAAGCCGGATAATTTGATCGTTACCGGGTCGCCGCCGTCGGTTCGGTTGCTTGATGTGGGCGGGACGACGCTGCAAGGAAGGGCGGTAAAAGAGTTTACTGAGCTGTATGACCGCGGCTATTGGGGGCTTGGATCGCGCAAAGCGGAGCCATCTTACGACTTGTTTGCGGCGGCGATGGTGATGATTTCTTCTTGCTGCCCGGGGCCGATTGAGAAAAAGGGTGACGGTCGGGCGCAGCTGTTGTCCATCATTGAAACGGACCGCTTTTTAACCCGATACAAGGAGGTGCTGCAAAAGGCGCTTGACGGCCAATATCGAAAGGCGGCCGATATGCGTCGCGACTTATTGGCCGCCTCTTCCCGCCATACATCGGCGGAAAACGAAAGAAAGGCAGTGCCAAGCCGTCGGTCGGGGCGGCAGGTGAAACGGCGCCGCCAAGCGAGAGGGATTGTCGAAACGGTGGTCATCGCCGCCGCATTGCTGGGCGCCTATGCCTTTTATATATATTGGCAGCTGGCGATGTAATTTTTTTTTGAGAAAACAAGGCGGACGTGTTACGATGAAGCTGAAAGAAACGCAAAGAGGTTGGCTCGGATGATCGACAAAGTGCGCGCCTTTATCCACAGGCATCAACTGCTTTCAGAAGGAGCGGCCGTCATCGTTGGCGTCTCCGGAGGCCCGGATTCGCTTGCGTTGCTGCACGTTTTTTTGTCGCTGCGCGACGAATGGAAGCTTCAGGTCATAGCGGCCCATGTTGACCATATGTTTCGTGGGCGGGAGTCAGAAGAAGAGATGGAGTTTGTGAAACGTTTTTGCGTGGAGCGCCGTATTTTATGTGAGACTGCGCAAATCGACGTCCCGGCCTTTCAGCGCAGCGCAGGTCTCGGCGCCCAAGAGGCGGCGCGGATCTGCCGCTACCGCTTTTTTGCCGAACTGATGGAAAAGCATCAAGCGGGGTACGTCGCCGTAGGCCATCATGGCGACGATCAAGTCGAGACGATTTTAATGCGGCTTGTGCGCGGCAGCACAAGCAAAGGATACGCTGGTATCCCCGTCAAACGGCCGTTTCACGGCGGCTATCTCATCCGTCCGTTTTTGGCTGTCAGCCGGGCGGAGATTGAAGCGTATTGCCGGCAGATGGGGCTGTCTCCACGCCGCGATCCGAGCAATGAAAAAGACGATTATACGCGCAACCGGTTCCGCCATCATATTGTCCCGTTGCTGCGGCAGGAAAATCCGCGCCTGCACGAGCGGTTTCAGCAATACAGCGAAATGATGGCGGAAGATGAGCACTTTTTGGAGGAATTAGCCGCGGACGCGCTGAATAAAGTAATGGAAAAACAACATCGCGATGCGGCGCTTTCCATCGGACCATTTTTGGAGCTGCCGCGACCGCTGCAGCGCCGGGTGCTGCAGCTGTTGCTTCTCCGTCTTTATGGCGGCGTTCCGCCGACATTGACTTCCGTACATATCGGCCATATACTGATGCTTTGTGAGCGCGGCCGCCCTTCCGGAATGATCGATTTGCCAAAAGGGCTCAAAGTGATTCGCTCGTACGACCGCTGTTTGTTTACTTTTGACGCAGAAAGCGGCGAGAAAGGCTATTGGTTTGAACTGCCGGTTCCGGCGCTATTGCCCCTCCCAAACGGCTATGCAATCATCAGTGAATTTGGGGAACACTATCCAAGAAAGCAGGCCGGGAATGATTGGTTCGTCGTGGATCCTGCTTCCGTCTCCTTGCCGCTTCGCGTGCGGACGCGTCGGAGCGGCGACCGGATGGTGCTCAAGGGGACGGGAGGCACGAAAAAATTGAAAGAAATTTTCATTGAAGCAAAAATTCCGCGGATGGAAAGGGATCGCTGGCCGATTGTCGAAGATGCCGACGGTCGCATCCTTTGGATGCCTGGCTTGAAAAAATCGGCTTTCGAAGCGCAAAACCGTGGGCAAGCTCGCTATATTTTGCTGCAATATCAGGCGATGAACAGCTAGGAGGAAAAATAAGATGGGGATGAAAGACGATATTCAAAAAGTGTTGATCACTGAAGAGGAAATTCAGGCAAAAGTCAAAGAACTCGGCGGTTTGTTAACGAAAGAATATGAAGGCCGTTTTCCGCTCGCTGTCGGCGTTCTCAAAGGGGCGATGCCGTTTATGGCCGATTTGCTCAAATATATTGATACATATTTAGAAATGGATTTTATGGACGTATCAAGCTATGGCAATGCGACCGTTTCATCCGGCGAAGTGAAAATCGTCAAAGACTTGAACACCTCCGTCGAAGGACGGGATATTTTGATCATTGAGGATATTATTGACAGTGGGCTGACGCTCAGCTATTTGGTCGACTTGTTTCGCTACCGGAAGGCGAATTCGATCAAAATCGTCACGCTTCTTGACAAGCCGTCTGGACGGAAGGCGGACATTCAAGCCGATTACACCGGATTTACCGTCCCGGATGAATTCGTCGTCGGCTATGGGCTCGATTACGCGGAAAAATACCGCAACCTCCCGTTTATCGGCGTCTTAAAGCCGGAAGTGTACCAAAAGTAGAACGGTTGCTGGGCGACGGCCGAATTGTTTGTATTGAAACAAATTTCTATGATAGTATTGAGTATAGTGTGTTTCATATGGGAGGAGGCAAGAAATGAACCGGATTTTCCGCAATACCATCTTTTATTTGCTGATTTTCCTCGTCGTGATCGGCGTCGTCAGCTTTTTTAACGGCACGAACCAGCGAACGGAGCCGATGACGTACGATGCGTTCATCACTCATCTGGAAAACGGGGATGTCAAGTCGTTTTCCATTAAGCCGGAGCGCGGCGTATATGAAATCAAAGGCCAGTTGAAAACATATAGCGAAGGGCAGTACTTTTCCACCTACGTCATGAACAGTGACAAAGTGCTTGACCGCATCGATGCGGCGGCGGCGCGGACGCGGGTGGAAGTCGTGCCAGCGGACGAAACGAGCGGATGGGTGACGTTTTTCACTTCCATCATCCCATTTGTTATTATTTTTATTTTGTTCTTCTTCCTTTTGAACCAGGCACAGGGCGGCGGCAGCCGGGTGATGAATTTCGGCAAAAGCCGGGCGCGGCTGTATACGGATGACAAGCGGAAAGTCCGCTTCCGCGATGTGGCTGGGGCAGATGAGGAAAAGGAAGAGTTGGTGGAAATCGTCGAGTTTTTAAAAGATCCGCGCAAGTTTGCGGAACTTGGCGCCCGCATTCCGAAAGGGGTATTGCTCGTTGGGCCGCCTGGAACCGGGAAAACGCTGTTGGCGCGCGCGGTTGCCGGAGAAGCGGGCGTGCCGTTTTTCTCGATCAGCGGGTCGGATTTCGTGGAAATGTTCGTCGGGGTCGGGGCATCGCGGGTGCGCGACTTGTTTGAGACGGCGAAAAAAAATGCCCCGTGCATCATCTTCATTGATGAGATCGACGCCGTCGGCCGCCAGCGCGGCGCCGGCCTTGGCGGCGGCCATGACGAGCGTGAGCAGACGCTCAACCAACTGCTTGTCGAAATGGACGGCTTTAACGGCAACGAAGGGATCATTATTCTCGCGGCCACCAACCGGCCGGACATTTTAGACCCGGCGCTGTTGCGCCCGGGTCGCTTCGACCGGCAGATTACCGTCGACCGCCCGGACGTCAAAGGGCGCGAAGCGGTGCTGCGCGTGCATGCCCGCAACAAGCCGCTCGATGAATCCGTTGACCTGAAGACGATCGCGATGCGGACGCCTGGATTTTCCGGCGCCGACTTGGAAAACTTGCTGAATGAGGCGGCGCTCGTTGCAGCGCGCCGCAACAAAAAGAAAATTGATATGAGCGACATCGACGAGGCGACGGACCGGGTGATTGCCGGACCGGCGAAAAAAAGCCGCGTCATTTCGGAAAAAGAACGGCGCATCGTCGCGTTTCACGAAGCTGGGCATACGGTCATCGGCATGGTGCTCGCCGATGCGGAAATGGTGCATAAAGTGACGATTGTGCCGCGCGGCCAAGCCGGAGGCTATGCGGTCATGCTGCCGAAAGAAGACCGCTACTTTATGACGAAAGCCGAACTGATGGATAAAATCACCGGACTGCTCGGCGGGCGCGTTGCCGAGGAAATCGTGTTCAATGAAGTGAGTACAGGGGCCCACAACGATTTTCAACGGGCGACAAACATCGCGCGCCGGATGGTGACGGAGTTTGGTATGAGCGAAAAGCTTGGTCCGCTTCAATTCGGCCAACCGAGCGGGCAAGTGTTTTTAGGACGTGACTTACACAACGAGCAAAACTACAGCGACAAAATCGCCTATGAAATTGACTTAGAGATTCAGCGCATCATTAAAGAGTGCTATGAAAAAGCGAAACAAATTTTGACCCAACATCGGGACAAATTGGATTTGATCGCCAACACGCTGTTGGAAGTCGAGACGCTCGATGCGGAGCAAATTAAACATTTGTTCGAACATGGCACGCTGCCCAAAGACCGGAACGGGCGCGAGGAGTCCGGCAAAAGCGACGGCGATGTGAAAATCAACATCCAAAAGAAAGAGGAGTAATCGATGTCTCTGTTCGGAGGCATCTTTTTTTTTGGCCGGCGGCCCAGGGAAAGAAGGACAGTTTTTTTCCCGTAAGTATGATATGATAAAGAATGGGAATTTATCGAGGAAAAGCGAGGAATGAAGCGATGATTTTTGTATTGGACGTCGGCAATACAAACACGGTGTTAGGGGTGTATGACGGGGACGAACTGAAACATCATTGGCGCATTGAAACAAGCCGCTCGAAAACGGAAGACGAATACGGCATGATGATCAAAGCGCTCTTGAACCATGTCGGCTTGCAGTTTTCCGACATTCGAGGCATCATCATTTCCTCGGTCGTGCCGCCGATTATGTTTGCTCTTGAACGCATGTGTCTAAAATATTTCCATATCAAACCGCTCATCGTCGGTCCGGGCATTAAAACCGGGCTCAACATCAAATATGACAATCCGCGTGAGGTGGGCGCCGACCGGATTGTCAACGCGGTCGCCGGCATCCATTTGTACGGCAGTCCGCTGATTATCGTCGATTTTGGCACGGCGACGACGTATTGTTATATTAATGAACATAAACAATATATGGGAGGGGCTATTGCCCCGGGAATTATGATCTCGACAGAGGCTCTGTTCGCGCGGGCGGCGAAATTGCCGCGCATTGAAATCGCCCGCCCGGATGATATCATCGGCAAAAATACGGTCAGCGCCATGCAAGCCGGCATTTTATACGGTTATGTCGGACAAGTGGAAGGCATCGTGTCGCGAATGAAGGCGAAAAGCAAAATCCCGCCGAAGGTGATTGCTACTGGCGGTTTGGCTCCGCTCATTGCCAGCGAATCGGACATCATCGATGTCGTTGATCCGTTTTTGACGCTGACTGGCTTAAAATTGTTGTACGAGAAAAACACCGAGAAAAAAGGATGAAAGGCTTGATGAAGATGGGAGACTACTTAGTCAAAGCACTCGCTTACAATGGACAAGTGAGAGCGTATGCCGCAAGAACGACGGAAACTGTCGCCGAGGCGCAACGCCGCCACCAAACATGGCCGACCGCCTCAGCGGCTCTCGGCCGGGCGTTGACCGCCGGTGTTATGATGGGAGCGATGCTGAAAGGCGAGGAAACGTTGACGATTAAAATTGACGGCGGCGGCCCGATCGGCGTCATTTTAGTCGACAGCAACGCCAGAGGGGAAGTGCGTGGCTATGTAACGAATCCACATGTACATTTTGAGCTGAACGAGCATGGGAAACTTGATGTGGCACGGGCGGTCGGCAAAAATGGGATGTTGACGGTTGTGAAGGATCTTGGGCTGCGCGACTTTTTCACCGGACAAGTGCCGCTTATCTCCGGGGAGCTTGGCGATGATTTTACGTATTATTTTGCTTCGTCCGAACAAATTCCGTCATCGGTTGGCGTCGGGGTGCTCGTCAATCCCGACCATACCATCCGAGCCGCCGGAGGATTTATTATCCAGTTGATGCCCGGGACGGAGGAGAACACGATCACTCGCATTGAAGAGCGGCTGAAACAAATTCCGCCCGTGTCGCGCATGATCGAAAGAGGGCTCAGCCCGGAACAGCTGCTCGAACAACTGTTGGGAGATGGAGGCGTCCGTGTGCTCGAGACGATGCCGGTGTCATTCGTCTGCCGCTGTTCGCGCGAGCGGATCGCTGATGCCCTTATCAGCCTAGGGCCCGAGGAAATCCAAGACATCATCGACAAAGAAGGGCAGGCGGAAGCTTCGTGCCATTTTTGCAATGAAACGTACCATTTCGACAAAGCGGAGCTGGAACAGTTGAAACAACTCGCAAAAAAAGAGTCAACTACCCACCACTTAAAGCCTAACGGCTTTTGAAGTGGGGGCTTGGCAAGCCCTAGTTGACTACCCTCAGCCATTCAATGGCTACGTTGGAAGGGTCATGACACTTACGGATGCTCCTCCAGTCCGTAACCCTGTCGCAGATGGTTAAAAGCTCTGATGGGTAGGAGCGGTGCTGTCTGCCGAACAAGCCCTTCCAACATTGGGGAGGAGGAACTCACTCCTGAAAGGAGGTACACGTCTTGTTCGTGTACATTATCAATAAGCATGGAAAACCACTCATGCCATGCTCACCAAGGAAAGCAAGACTTTTGCTAAAACAGAAGAAAGCAAAAGTAGTAAGAAGGACACCTTTTACCATCCAGCTTTTATATGGTAGCAGTGGTTACAAACAACCCGTGTCATTGGGTGTTGACATGGGGACACGACATGTAGGAATTTCTGCAACAACAAAGAAAGATGTGCTGTTTGAAGCGGAAGCGCAACTTCGAACAGATATTGTGGAATTACTTGCTATACGGAGACAGTTCCGTAGAAGTCGAAGAAACAGAAAGACTCGCTACCGAGAAGCCAGATTTCTTAACAGAAGAAAACCAGAGGGATGGTTACCACCATCTATTCAACACAAAATCAACTCGCATATAAAGTTGATTGACTTAGTTCACAATATTCTCCCTGTCACATCTGTCACTATTGAGGTAGCAGCATTCGATACACAGAAATTAAAAAACCTAAATATCCGAGGGGTGGAATATCAACAAGGAGAACAAATGGGGTTTTGGAATGTTAGAGAGTATGTTCTATACAGAGACAATCATACTTGTCAATATTGCAAAGGAAAAAAGAAAGACCCTGTTCTCCAAGTGCATCATATTGAAAGTCGAAAGACAGGAGGTGATTCACCAGATAATCTGATCACTCTATGCAAAACATGCCACCATGAAATTCACGAAAAAGGGCTTGAGCATATATTTCAACGCAAACGACCGCCTATGAGGGATGCTAGTCAGATGACCGCCATGCGATGGGCAATGTTTAGTAGGATAAGAGAAAAATACTCGCATGCAAATATCACATACGGGTATATCACCAAATGTATTCGCATTGCTAATGGACTGTCTAAATCTCATATGGTGGATGCTCGTTGTATTAGTGGAAATCCACTAGCCAAGCCAAGTGGCACGGTTTATCTTCTAAAATTCGTTCGAAAAAACAACCGTCAATTGCATAAAGCAACCATCTTAAAAGGCGGAAAACGAAAATCAAACAAAGCTCCACGATTTGTCAAAGGGTTTCAACTGTTTGACAAGGTGGTATACGAAAGGAAAGAATGTTTTATATTTGGCAGAAGAAGCAGTGGTTATTTTGACCTTCGGCTGTTAGATGGCACAAAAGTGCATGCTTCAGCAAGCTGGAAAAAGTTAAAAAGAGTTGAGCATGCTAGTACATTGTTAATTGAAAGGAGCCTTGATAGATCAACATTTCTAGAGGGAGGAAGGGCGATTCCTCCCCGACTTTCGCTCTCGCTTAGAAGTCGGGGTCTCCTCGCCAAAGAAGATGAAAACAGTAAAATGATTGACAATTACGCCAATAGTTGATACATTGGAGACAAAGTCGATAAAATTAATGTGGATTAGAGGTGGAACAATGGCACGCACAGTCAACTCGATAACCGAATTGATCGGCGATACGCCGGCCGTGAAACTGAACCGCATCGTTGATGAAGACAGCGCGGATGTGTATTTGAAACTGGAATTTATGAACCCGGGCAGCAGCGTCAAAGACCGAATTGCGTTGGCGATGATTGAAGCGGCGGAAAAAGCGGGCAAGCTGAAGCCGGGCGACACGATCGTTGAGCCGACAAGCGGCAACACTGGGATCGGATTGGCGATGGTCGCGGCGGCGAAAGGATATAAGGCGGTATTAGTCATGCCGGATACGATGAGCTTGGAGCGCCGCAACCTGCTGCGGGCGTATGGAGCCGAGCTTGTGCTCACACCGGGTGCACAAGGGATGCGCGGAGCAATCGCAAAGGCGGAAGAGCTCGTCCGCGAGCACGGCTACTTTATGCCACAGCAATTTAAAAACGAGGCGAACCCGGAAATCCATCGCTTGACGACCGGGAAAGAGATCGTGGAGCAAATGGGCGACCAGCTTGATGCGTTTGTTGCCGGCGTTGGCACGGGCGGAACGATCACCGGAGCAGGCAAAGTGTTGCGCGAAGCTTACCCAAACATTAAAATTTACGCCGTTGAACCGGCCGATTCCCCAGTCTTGTCGGGAGGAAAACCGGGCCCGCACAAAATCCAAGGGATCGGCGCTGGCTTTGTTCCAGATATTTTGGATACGAGCATTTACGATGGGGTTATTACGGTAACGACGGAAGAAGCGTTTGCGGCGGCCCGCCGCGCGGCTCGCGAGGAAGGCATTCTCGGCGGCATTTCGTCCGGTGCTGCGATTCATGCGGCATTGAAAGTGGCGAAAGAGCTCGGCAAAGGGAAAAAAGTGCTCGCCATCATCCCGAGCAACGGCGAACGTTATTTGAGCACGCCTCTTTACCAATTTGAAGACTAAGCAGACTTTTTCGGCAGGGGCAACCCTGTCGAATTTTTTTACGAGGATGGGTGACCCAGACGGACAATCATTGTACAATAAAAGTAACTATGGACATCGTAAGGAGCTGATGAGGATGGAACAGCGGCGCAGGCGACTGAAACGAACTATCGATTATCGCGGACGGGATTGGTTCCGCCAGTACGAACAGCTGGCCTATAGCCGGCCTCATCATGTGTTGCTTGAGAGCGGCCAAGGGGGAAGGTACAGCATTATCGGCCTTGACCCGATCGGAGTGATCCGCGCTGACGAGCGGCGGCTCATCATCAAGCAGCGCGGGGTTGAAACGGTGCTGGATGGCTCGCCGCTCGAAGGGCTCCGGCAATGGCTTCGGTGTTTCGCCGTGCCGGATGAGGGGGAGTCGTTGCCTTGCCAAGGCGGGCTGATCGGTTTCATTAGCTATGATGCGGTTCGCTATATGGAACGGCTCCCGGTGCTCGCGCAAGATGATTTGCGGCTGCCGCTCATGTATTTTTTCCTCTTTGACGACGTAGCGATTTATGATCACCAAACTGAACAGCTTCATTTGCTTGCCTACGCGAATGAAGGGGAGGAAAGCGAAGCAAACCGGCGGCTTGCGCGGCATGCACGGATGTGGCTCGAGGATCGGAATGAAGCGCTGGTCTGGCCGCTTGCTGCCTCGACAGCTGCGCCGTCTGTTTCAATGACAAAAGAGAGGTTTATGGATGCGGTTCGCCGCGTACAACGCTATATTGCGGCGGGCGATGTGTTTCAAGTCAACTTATCGGTGCGTCAGTCGCAGCCGCTGGTGACGCATCCATTTGCCGTCTACAAGCAGTTGCGGATGCTGAATCCGTCCCCTTACATGGCGTATTTGCATACCCCGGAATTTCAAGTCGTCAGCGGCTCGCCGGAGTTGCTCGTCCGCAAGCGGGGATGGCGTCTTGAGACGCGGCCGATTGCCGGCACACGTTCGCGCGGTCGGACGGCGGCAGAGGATGAACAAATTGCTCGCAAGTTGCTTGCGAGTGAAAAGGAGCGGGCCGAGCACGCCATGCTCGTTGATCTTGAACGGAATGACCTTGGGCGCGTCTGTGCATACGGGACGGTTCGAGTTGACGAATGGATGACCGTCGAAAAGTATTCTCATGTGATGCATATCGTTTCTCACGTATCCGGCACCATGACGATGGAGCACGATGCGTTTTCCGTCATTCGCGCCATGTTTCCCGGCGGGACGATTACCGGCGCCCCGAAAGTGCGAACAATGGAAATTATTGAAGAGTTGGAACCGGTCCGCCGCGGCTTGTACACGGGCTCGATCGGTTGGATCGATTTTCAAGGAAACATGGAGCTAAACATCGCCATTCGAACGATGGTCGTCAAAGACGGATTGGCGCATGTACAGGCAGGAGCGGGCATCGTCATCGATTCCAACCCAGAGCATGAGTACAAGGAATGTGTAAAGAAAGCGGCTGCCCTTTGGAAAGCGAAAGAGCTGAGCGAAGCAGAGGCATTATTTCCGAGCATGAGGTGAGAATGATGATCGTCATGATTGATAACTACGATTCATTTACGTACAATTTGGTGCAATATTTGGGCGTGTTGGGAGAAGAGCTGATTGTCAAACGGAATGATGAAATTACGGTGGCTGAAATCGAACGACTCCGCCCTGATTTTATTATGATTTCCCCCGGTCCATGCACACCGAATGAGGCAGGGGTCAGCCTGGAAGTCATCGATCGCTTTGCCGGCCAAATTCCGATTTTCGGCGTCTGCCTCGGGCATCAAGCCATCGCCCAGGCGTTCGGCGGCCGCGTTGTCCGCGCTCCAAGGCTGATGCACGGGAAAACATCGTCCGTCTACCATGATGGGGAGACGATTTTCTGCGGCGTGCCGAACCCGTTTACGGCAACGCGCTACCATTCCCTTATCGTCGAGAAAGAGACGCTTCCGGACTGTTTCGTCGTGTCGGCTTGGACGAAAGAGGATGAAGTGATGGCGATTCGCCATAAAACGCTGCCGGTGGAAGGCGTGCAGTTTCACCCGGAATCGATTATGACAAGCCATGGGATGCAACTGTTGAAAAACTTTATCAACACGTATAAAAAGGCGTGACAGTCATGTACGTGTATATCAACGGCGCGGTCGTTCCGCGCGAAGAAGCGCAGTTATCAGCGTTTGATCACGGCTTTTTATATGGGCTTGGCTTATTTGAAACATTCCGCACGTATAGCGGCCACCCTTTTTTGCTTGACGATCATTTGGCCCGATTGAACAAAGGGCTGTCTGAGCTTCACATCGAAAGGCAGTTCGGCCGCGCCGAAGCGGTGGCGATCATCGAGCAGTTGCTCGAGGCCAATGGCTTGCGCGACGCTTATGTGCGCTTCAATGTATCGGCCGGGGTCGGCGATCTCGGCTTGCCGATCGAACGTTACCGAAACCCGACCGTCATCGTCTATATGAAGCCGCTTCCGCCGCCCGTCCCTCCGGAAGGAAAAGAAGGGGTGGTGCTCGCGGCAAGGCGAAACAGCCCGGAAGGCAATGAGCGACTAAAGTCGCACCATTATTTAAACAATATGATTGGGAAATGGGAGCTCGGACATCGACCTCATGCGGAAGGAATTTTTTTGAATTCAGATGGTGCGGTAGCGGAGGGGATCGTTTCCAATATTTTTTGGGTGAAAGACGGCATCGTCTACACGCCAGCGCCGGCTGTCGGCATATTAAACGGCATCACAAGACAATTCATCATTGCTTTGCTCAAGCAGTTGCGCATCCCAGTTGAAGAAGGGGTATATCCGCTGTCCCATTTGTTGCAGGCTGATGAAGCATTTATCACCAACTCTGTGCAGGAAATTGTACCCCTTTGCCGCATTGGCCATTGCGTTTACCAAGGAAAAAATGGTCCGGTGGTCCGGGCCTTGCAGCACCATTACCGACGCTTGACCCATCGGTTATGGACGAGGAACGAATTGGCGGAAAGGATGAACGACTGATGACAACATCGATGCGCCCTCTTCGGCTTCAATGCCGCGGGCATGAGCTTGACTTAAACAAAAAAACGTTGATCATGGGCATTGTCAACGTCACGCCCGATTCGTTTTCCGACGGCGGCCGGTTTTACGACGTGGAAAACGCGGTCAAGCACGCGAAGCGGCTCGTGGCGGAAGGAGCAGACATCATTGACATCGGCGGTGAATCAACTCGTCCGGGGGCGGATCCAGTGCCGCTTGATGAAGAATTGCGCCGCGTCATTCCGGCGGTAAAAGCGATTGCTAAGGCGGTGAGTGTACCGATCTCAATTGACACGTACAAAGCGGAAGTGGCGCGGCAAGCCATGGAAGCCGGGGCGCACATCATCAACGACGTTTGGGGAGCCAAGGCGGACCCTGATATGGCCCGCGTCGCCGCCACGTACGGCGCGCCGATCATTTTAATGCACAACCGCCGCGATATGGCCTATCGCGATTTGATTTCCGACATGATCGCCGATTTGAAAGAAAGCATTCGCATTGTCAAAGAGGCGGGTGTGAAAGATGAGAACATTATTTTAGATCCGGGGATCGGCTTCGCCAAGACGGTCGAGCATAACTTGGAGGTGATGCGGCGCCTTGATGAATTTGCCGCTCTCGGCTATCCGCTTTTGCTTGGCACGTCGCGCAAACGATTTATCGGCCATGTGCTCGGCGTGCCTGTCGAGGAGCGGGTCGAAGGAACAGGAGCGACCGTTTGTCTCGGCATCATGAAAGGGGTGCACATCGTCCGAGTCCATGATGTATTGCCGATTGCCCGCATGGCCAAAATGATGGATGCTATGCTTGGGAAGGGAGAGAGCGGTCATCGATAAAATTTATGTGCAAGGCATGGAGTTTTACGGCTACCACGGGGTGTTTCGCGAAGAAAACATCCTCGGCCAGCGATTTTTGGTCGATGTGACGTTGGAGCTCGACTTGCAGCCTGCCGGGCGGAGCGATTGTCTTGAGAATACCGTCAACTACGCCGATGTGTACGAGCGCTGCCGGGCGATCGTTGAGGAGCGGACGTTCGCCTTGATCGAGGCGGTCGCTGAAGCGATCGCCGCCGACTTGCTCGCTGCCTTTCCTGTTGTCGAGCGCTGCATTGTCAAAGTGACGAAGCCGAATCCGCCGATTCGCGGCCATTATCAACATGTCGCAGTCGAAATTGATAGGGGTCGTTAAATGGAAAACATCGCATATCTCGCTTTAGGCTCCAACCTCGGAGATCGTGTTTCCTATTTGCGTTCTGCCATTGAAGCGCTCCATCATCATCAGGAAATTTTTATCACATCGAGCTCATCGATTTATGAAACCGATCCGGTCGGCTATGTCAACCAAGGCAAGTTTTTAAACATGGTGATCGAGGTGGCGACCACGTTGTCGCCGTTTGCCTTGCTTGACGTGACCCAGCAAATCGAACGACAACTTGGAAGAAAAAGAGAAATTCGCTGGGGACCACGGACGTTAGACCTTGACATTTTGCTGTATAATCATGAAAATATTGAAACAGAGCAGCTGACGATCCCGCATCCGCGCATGGCGGAGCGGGCGTTCGTGCTCATCCCGTTGTTTGAAGTCAACTCCCACGTGGCAATACCGAACCTTTCCGAGTCGTTAATCGACATCATTGGCCGACTACCTGACAAAAAAGGAGTTCATGTATGGAAGCGGAAAGATGGGGAAGACGTATTCGCGCTTTTCGAAAGTTGAAAGGATATACGCAAGAAAGACTGGCGAAAGAACTAGGCATTTCCGTATCGATCCTTGGTGAAATTGAACGGGGGAACCGGATGCCGTCCGATTCGCTCGTTGGACAAATCGCCGAACGGCTGAATATATCGGTGGAAGAACTGGCGCCGCCGAAACTCGAATCGAACAAGTAGAAAGGAGGCATCTGCGATGTTTCGCATTGGCGATGTCGAAATTAAAAACCGCGTCGTGCTCGCTCCGATGGCAGGCGTATGCAACTCCGCGTTCCGCCTGACCGTTAAAGAATTCGGCGCCGGGCTTGTATGCGCCGAGATGGTAAGCGACAAAGGAATCGTATACAACAACGAAAAGACGTTAAACATGTTATATATTGATGAACGGGAAAAGCCGATCAGCTTGCAAATTTTCGGCGGCGAGAAAGAAACGCTCGTCAAAGCGGCGAAATTTGTCGATAAAAATACGAATGCAGATATCATCGACATCAACATGGGTTGCCCAGTGCCGAAAATTACGAATTGCGACGCTGGAGCGAAATGGCTGCTTGACCCGAATAAAATTTATGATGTCGTTGCCGCGATCGTCGATGCCGTTGAAAAACCGGTCACGGTGAAAATGCGGATCGGTTGGGATGAAAAGCACATTTACGCCGTCGAAAACGCTCAAGCCGTTGAGCGCGCCGGCGGGAAGGCCGTCGCCGTCCACGGACGGACAAGGGTGCAAATGTATGAAGGAAAAGCGGACTGGAACATCATCAAGCAAGTGAAAGAAGCCGTCAACATCCCGGTTATCGGCAACGGAGATGTCAAAACGCCTCAAGATGCAAAGCGGATGCTTGAAGAAACAGGGGTCGACGGCGTCATGATCGGACGGGCGGCGCTTGGAAACCCTTGGATGATCTATCGCACTGTCCGTTATTTAGAAACTGGAGAGCTCATCCCGGAACCGACGCCGAGGGAAAAAATCGATGTCTGCCTGCTGCATTTAGACCGATTAATTGCCTTAAAAGGCGAATATATCGCCGTCAAAGAAATGCGTAAACACGCTGCTTGGTATTTAAAAGGCATTCGCGGCGCAGCGAAAATCCGCAACGCCATCAATGAATGTGAAACGCGGGACGAACTGGCCGCACTGTTGCTTCGCGTGGCGGAAGAAGCGGAAGTCCAAGCAGCGGCGAACGCCGAAGCCGTTTAACGGATTTCCGAAAGAAGTCTCCCACCTCAAGGAACGCGAAGGGTGTAACCCAGTGAGTAGGTGGGAGATGAATGTCGGTTGGCGTTAGCCAACGAATAATAGAATATGGCTAGAACGGACACCTTCGGAACGAAGGGAAGCGTAAAGGGTTCTTGTGTGTGGCTTACCGTTCGGCGAACACACACAAGTCGCTTGAAGCCTCCACCTCTAAGCGAAGCGTAGGTGTGGGTAGTTCACACAACGGAGATGACGTTCATGCAGCGGAGGACTGCCAGCGAGTGCTGGCAGTATTTTTCGTAAAAAATCGCTAAATGGAGTGAATGAGGTATGAGTCATGAAGAATTGAACGACCAACTGCGCGTCCGCAGGGAAAAGCTGAAAAAAATTGAGGAATTGGGTGTCGACCCGTTTGGCAAACGGTTCGAGCGCACTCATAAAGCGCAAGAACTGTTCGAACTGTACGGCGATTTGTCGAAAGAGGAACTTGAAGAAAAGCAAATTGAAGTCGCCGTCGCCGGCCGCATCATGACAAAGCGCGGCAAAGGAAAAGCCGGGTTCGCCCATATCCAGGATGTCACCGGGCAGATTCAAATTTACGTCCGTCAAGACGATGTTGGCGAACAGCAGTACGAACTGTTTAAAATCTCTGACCTTGGCGATATCGTCGGCGTGCGCGGCACAATGTTTAAAACAAAAGTTGGTGAACTTTCCATCAAAGTGTCGTCGTACGAATTTTTGACGAAAGCGCTGCGTCCGCTGCCGGAAAAATACCATGGTTTGAAAGACATAGAGCAACGCTATCGCCAGCGTTATCTCGATTTAATTATGAATCCGGAGAGCAAAAAGACGTTCATCACCCGCAGTTTGATCATTCAATCGATGCGGCGGTATCTTGACAGCCACGGCTATTTGGAAGTTGAAACGCCGATGATGCACGCTGTGGCTGGAGGCGCTGCGGCGCGCCCGTTCATTACGCATCATAACGCATTGGATATGACGCTTTATATGCGAATCGCTATCGAGCTCCATTTAAAACGGCTTATCGTCGGCGGTTTGGAAAAAGTGTACGAGATCGGCCGCGTTTTCCGGAACGAGGGCATTTCCACCCGCCATAACCCGGAGTTTACGATGCTCGAATTGTACGAGGCGTACGCCGATTTCCGCGACATTATGGAACTAACGGAAAACTTGATCGCCCACATTGCCACTGAAGTGCTTGGAACGACGAAAATTCAATACGGCGAGCATGTCGTCGACTTAACGCCCGAGTGGCGGCGCCTCCATATGGTCGATGCGATCAAGGAATATGTCGGCGTCGACTTCTGGCGGCAGATGAGCGACGAAGAGGCGCGGGAGCTGGCGAAAGAACACGGAGTGGAAGTTGCTCCACATATGACGTTTGGCCATATTGTCAACGAATTTTTTGAACAAAAAGTCGAGTCTCACCTCATTCAGCCGACGTTCATTTATGGCCATCCGGTTGAAATTTCACCGTTGGCCAAGAAAAATCCGGACGACCCGCGTTTTACCGACCGATTTGAGCTGTTTATCGTCGGGCGCGAACATGCCAACGCCTTTACCGAATTGAATGATCCGATCGATCAGCGCCAACGCTTTGAGGCGCAGCTGAAAGAGCGTGAACAAGGAAACGATGAAGCACATGAAATGGACGAAGACTTCCTTGAAGCGCTCGAGTACGGCATGCCGCCAACAGGCGGGCTTGGCATCGGGGTCGACCGTCTGGTCATGCTGCTGACGAACTCGCCGTCGATCCGCGACGTGTTGCTTTTCCCGCAAATGCGTCATAAATAAATTTGATCGCTCCCTGCAAAGACAAGCAGCAGGGGGCTTTTCATTTATGTAAAAATAGTTGTCGCTGTTTTGTTGAAAAACAAACACAGGAAGTCGAGTTGACAAACCACTCCCAACGTGTTATATTATGATAGCACGTTGAAATGACAGCACTAATCAAAAACAAGGATCTAGTTGACAAATAAATAAATTTAATTATAATATAACTTGTCTGTTGATTGTCTAGTGATGATAGCGGAGGGGAAACACCCGTTCCCATCCCGAACACGGAAGTTAAGCCCTCCAGCGCCGATGGTAGTTGGGGCCAGCGCCCCTGCAAGAGTAGGTCGTCGCTAGGCAATCCTGTGGAGGATTAGCTCAGCTGGGAGAGCACTTGCCTTACAAGCAAGGGGTCGGCGGTTCGATCCCGTCATCCTCCACCATCACCTATTATGAGCCATTAGCTCAGTAACGAGCGCTGCATCTTCGGATTTGCTTCGAGTTGCCTCGACGCACTAGGCATCTGTGAAACAGCTGGGAGAGGAAGAGGCAGGTAGAGTGAAACGAAGCTGTAGAGTGTTATCCTAACCATGAGCCATTAGCTCAGTAGGTAGAGCAACGAGCGAAGCATCTTCGGATTTGCTTCGAGTTGTCCCGACGCATCCAACATCTTCGAATATGCTAGCAGAGGAAGGGACATCGTTCACTGTGAGTGTATACTTGACTATGAGCCATTAGCTCAGTAACGAGCGCTGCATCTTCGGATTTGCTTCGAGTTGCCTCGACGCACTAGGCATCTGTGAAACAGCTGGGAGAGGAAGAGGCAGGTAGAGTGAAACGAAGCTGTAGAGTGTTATCCTAACCATGAGCCATTAGCTCAGTAGGTAGAGCATCTGACTTTTAATCAGAGGGTCGGAGGTTCGAGTCCTCCATGGCTCACCACAATTGATTTGCGGGTGTGGCGGAATTGGCAGACGCGCTAGATTCAGGGTCTAGTGCCCTTTACGGGCGTGGGGGTTCGAGTCCCTTCACCCGCATGTTGATTCGAGCGGAAGTAGTTCAGCGGTAGAACACCACCTTGCCAAGGTGGGGGTCGCGGGTTCGAGTCCCGTCTTCCGCTCCATTTATTTGCCCATTTAGCCGGGGTGGCGGAATTGGCAGACGCACAGGACTTAAAATCCTGGGGTAGGTCACTACCGTGCCGGTTCGAGTCCGGCCCTCGGCACTTGCGCTCGTAGCTCAATTGGATAGAGCATCTGACTACGGATCAGAAGGTTAGGGGTTCGAATCCTCTCGAGCGCGTTGGCGGGAAGTAGCTCAGTTTGGCAGAGCACATGGTTTGGGACCATGGGGTCGCAGGTTCAAATCCTGTCTTCCCGATAGCGGATATATGGGGCCTTAGCTCAGCTGGGAGAGCGCCTGCTTTGCACGCAGGAGGTCATCGGTTCGATCCCGATAGGCTCCACTGTTGCTTTATGTCTGTGCCTGCCGCTTGCAAGGGAATTTGAAGACGTGAGGTTCCTCGGTAGGATTACAGAGAAGCAAACTAAAGTAGCAACCTTGTGTCCTGCAAGTGAATGGAGAGAAGCGGGATTCTTCGACGAAAACCAGCAGAGAAGTTGTTTCAATGCAGCAACTTTGCGCCTGTGTCTTCTAGTGAATTCGGGGGAATTGGGTTCCTCGGCGCAAGACTGCAACGAAGCAAGTTCAAGAAGAGGTCTCGTTCCTTGAAAACTGAACGAAACGAAGCGCGAAAGAAAAGCTGAGGCCCGCGGGTCGCCGCGATGGGCAAATGTTCTTCGCCTGCAGGGATTTACAATCCCGAAGGCGAAGGTGATTTGACCCCGAGCGGCGGCGGGCCGAAGCTGGACAATGCGAAAAGCCAATCAACTTTCTTTTGGAGAGTTTGATCCTGGCTCAGGACGAACGCTGGCGGCGTGCCTAATACATGCAAGTCGAGCGGACCAAATCGGAGCTTGCTCTGGTTTGGTCAGCGGCGGACGGGTGAGTAACACGTGGGCAACCTGCCCGCAAGACCGGGATAACTCCGGGAAACCGGAGCTAATACCGGATAACACCGAAGACCGCATGGTCTTTGGTTGAAAGGCGGCCTTTGGCTGTCACTTGCGGATGGGCCCGCGGCGCATTAGCTAGTTGGTGAGGTAACGGCTCACCAAGGCGACGATGCGTAGCCGGCCTGAGAGGGTGACCGGCCACACTGGGACTGAGACACGGCCCAGACTCCTACGGGAGGCAGCAGTAGGGAATCTTCCGCAATGGGCGAAAGCCTGACGGAGCGACGCCGCGTGAGCGAAGAAGGCCTTCGGGTCGTAAAGCTCTGTTGTGAGGGACGAAGGAGCGCCGTTCGAAGAGGGCGGCGCGGTGACGGTACCTCACGAGGAAGCCCCGGCTAACTACGTGCCAGCAGCCGCGGTAATACGTAGGGGGCGAGCGTTGTCCGGAATTATTGGGCGTAAAGCGCGCGCAGGCGGTCTCTTAAGTCTGATGTGAAAGCCCACGGCTCAACCGTGGAGGGTCATTGGAAACTGGGGGACTTGAGTGCAGGAGAGGAGAGCGGAATTCCACGTGTAGCGGTGAAATGCGTAGAGATGTGGAGGAACACCAGTGGCGAAGGCGGCTCTCTGGCCTGCAACTGACGCTGAGGCGCGAAAGCGTGGGGAGCAAACAGGATTAGATACCCTGGTAGTCCACGCCGTAAACGATGAGTGCTAAGTGTTAGAGGGGTCACACCCTTTAGTGCTGCAGCTAACGCGATAAGCACTCCGCCTGGGGAGTACGGCCGCAAGGCTGAAACTCAAAGGAATTGACGGGGGCCCGCACAAGCGGTGGAGCATGTGGTTTAATTCGAAGCAACGCGAAGAACCTTACCAGGTCTTGACATCCCCTGACAACCCAAGAGATTGGGCGTTCCCCCTTCGGGGGGACAGGGTGACAGGTGGTGCATGGTTGTCGTCAGCTCGTGTCGTGAGATGTTGGGTTAAGTCCCGCAACGAGCGCAACCCTCGCCTCTAGTTGCCAGCATTCGGTTGGGCACTCTAGAGGGACTGCCGGCGAAAAGTCGGAGGAAGGTGGGGATGACGTCAAATCATCATGCCCCTTATGACCTGGGCTACACACGTGCTACAATGGGCGGTACAAAGGGCTGCGAACCCGCGAGGGGGAGCGAATCCCAAAAAGCCGCTCTCAGTTCGGATTGCAGGCTGCAACTCGCCTGCATGAAGCCGGAATCGCTAGTAATCGCGGATCAGCATGCCGCGGTGAATACGTTCCCGGGCCTTGTACACACCGCCCGTCACACCACGAGAGCTTGCAACACCCGAAGTCGGTGAGGTAACCCTTACGGGAGCCAGCCGCCGAAGGTGGGGCAAGTGATTGGGGTGAAGTCGTAACAAGGTAGCCGTACCGGAAGGTGCGGCTGGATCACCTCCTTTCTAAGGACGAAAAGCGGAGGCGAGCGTTTCGCCGCGATGGGCAAATGTTCTTCGCCTGCAGGGATTTACAATCCCGAAGGCGAAGGTTATTTGACCCCGAGCGGCGGCGAGCCGGAGCTAGACAATTCGAAAAGCGGAGGCCGAAATGGCCAACTGTCGATACACAGCGCTTTCGTTTCGTTCGGTTTTGAGGGAATGAGAAATTCCTTCACTTGTTTTGCGCCTGCGTCTTCTAGCAGATTCAAGGAAGATGGATTCCTCGGCGCAAAGCTGCAAGGAAGCAGACTCAAGGCAGTCGCTTCGTTCAGTTTTGAAGGAATGAGAATTCCTTCAAAAGCGCCTGTGCCTGCGTCTGCTAGCAGGTTCGGGGAAGCAAGATTCCTCGGCACAAGACTGCAGAGAAGCAAATTCAAGAAGCAGTCTCGTTTGCGTCTGCGTCTACAAGCGGATTCGGAGAAGCCGAATTCCTCGACGCAAACCAGCGAAGAAGCGAATTCAAAGGAGCTACTTTGCGCCTTCGTCTTCCAGCAGGTTCAAGGAAGATGGATTCCTCGGCGCAAGACTGCAGAGAAGCAAATTCAAGAAGCAGTCTCGTTTGCGTCTGCGTCTACACGCGGATTCGGAGAAGCCGAATTCCTCGACGCAACCCAGCGAAGAAGCGAATTCAAAGGAGCTACTTCGTTCCTTGAAAACTAGATAACCGGAAAAGCAAAGGAAGAAGCCGAGAGCGCAATAGGTTAAGCTGGAAAGGGCGCACGGTGGATGCCTTGGCACTAGGAGCCGATGAAGGACGGGGCAAACGCCGAAACGCTTCGGGGAGCTGTAAGCAAGCGTTGATCCGGAGATGTCCGAATGGGGGCACCCACTGTCCGTCATGGGGCAGTATCCATGCCTGAATCCATAGGGCATGGAGGGCACACCCGGGGAACTGAAACATCTTAGTACCCGGAGGAGAAGAAAGCAACCGCGATTCCCCAAGTAGCGGCGAGCGAAACGGGAACAGCCCAAACCAAGAGGCATGTCCTCTTGGGGTTGTAGGACCGCTCACGATGGGAGTGAGAAAGGGACGGGGTAGACGAACCGGTCTGGAACGGCCGGCCAGAGAAGGTGAGAGCCCTGTAGTCGAAACTTCGTTCCCTCCCGAGCGGATCCTGAGTACGGCGGGACACGAGGAATCCCGTCGGAAGCAGGGAGGACCATCTCCCAAGGCTAAATACTCCCTAGTGACCGATAGTGCACCAGTACCGTGAGGGAAAGGTGAAAAGCACCCCGGGAGGGGAGTGAAAGAGAACCTGAAACCGTGTGCCTACAAGTAGTCAGAGCGCGTTCATGCGTGATGGCGTGCCTTTTGTAGAATGAACCGGCGAGTGACGATGGCGTGCGAGGTTAAGCCGAAGAGGCGGAGCCGCAGCGAAAGCGAGTCTGAACAGGGCGTGTGAGTACGTCGTCGTCGACCCGAGACCAGGTGATCTACCCATGTCCAGGGTGAAGGCCGGGTAACACCGGCTGGAGGCCCGAACCCACGCACGTTGAAAAGTGCGGGGATGAGGTGTGGGTAGGGGTGAAATGCCAATCGAACTTGGAGATAGCTGGTTCTCCCCGAAATAGCTTTAGGGCTAGCCTCGGGTTTGAGAGTCTTGGAGGTAGAGCACTGATTGGGCTAGGGGCCCTCATCGGGTTACCGAACCCAGTCAAACTCCGAATGCCAACGACTTATGCCCGGGAGTCAGACTGCGAGTGATAAGATCCGTGGTCGAGAGGGGAACAACCCAGACCGCCAGCTAAGGCCCCGAAGTGCACGTTCAGTGGAAAAGGATGTGGAGTTGCCGAGACAACCAGGATGTTGGCTTAGAAGCAGCCACCATTTAAAGAGTGCGTAATAGCTCACTGGTCGAGTGACTCTGCGCCGAAAATGTACCGGGGCTAAACGTGCCGCCGAAGCTGCGGGATGACCGTTGGTCATCGGTAGGGGAGCGTTCTAAGGGCAGAGAAGCCAGACCGGAAGGACTGGTGGAGCGCTTAGAAGTGAGAATGCCGGTATGAGTAGCGAAAACAGAGGTGAGAAGCCTCTGCGCCGAAAGCCTAAGGGTTCCTGAGGAAGGTTCGTCCGCTCAGGGTTAGTCGGGACCTAAGCCGAGGCCGAAAGGCGTAGGTGATGGACAACAGGTTGAGATTCCTGTACCACCTTCTTCCCGTTTGAGCGATGGGGGGACGCAGGAGGATAGGGCGAGCAGGCGGCTGGAAGAGCCTGTCCTAGCCGTGAGGCTGATCCGCAGGCAAATCCGCGGATCATAAGGCCAAGCGGTGACGGCGACGGAGTAATCCGGAAGTCCCCGATTTCACACTGCCAAGAAAAGCCTCTAGCGAGGGAAGAGGTGCCCGTACCGCAAACCGACACAGGTAGGCGAGGAGAGAATCCTAAGGCGCGCGGGAGAACTCTCGTTAAGGAACTCGGCAAAATGACCCCGTAACTTCGGGAGAAGGGGTGCTCTTTGGGGTGAAGAGCCCTGAAGAGCCGCAGTGAAAAGGCCCAAGCGACTGTTTATCAAAAACACAGGTCTCTGCGAAGCCGAAAGGCGACGTATAGGGGCTGACACCTGCCCGGTGCTGGAAGGTTAAGGGGAGCGCTTAGCGGAAGCGAAGGTGCGAACCGAAGCCCCAGTAAACGGCGGCCGTAACTATAACGGTCCTAAGGTAGCGAAATTCCTTGTCGGGTAAGTTCCGACCCGCACGAAAGGTGTAACGACTTGGGCGCCGTCTCAACGAGAGACCCGGTGAAATTATACTACCTGTGAAGATGCAGGTTACCCGCGACAGGACGGAAAGACCCCGTGGAGCTTTACTGCAGCCTGATATGGAATTTTGGTATCGCTTGTACAGGATAGGTGGGAGCCTGGGAAGCCGGAGCGCCAGCTTCGGTGGAGGCGTCGGTGGGATACCACCCTGGCGGTATTGAAATTCTAACCCGCACCCCTTAGCGGGGTGGGAGACAGTGTCAGGTGGGCAGTTTGACTGGGGCGGTCGCCTCCCAAAAGGTAACGGAGGCGCCCAAAGGTTCCCTCAGAATGGTTGGAAATCATTCGGAGAGTGCAAAGGCACAAGGGAGCTTGACTGCGAGACGGACAGGTCGAGCAGGGACGAAAGTCGGGCTTAGTGATCCGGTGGTTCCGCATGGAAGGGCCATCGCTCAACGGATAAAAGCTACCCCGGGGATAACAGGCTGATCTCCCCCAAGAGTCCACATCGACGGGGAGGTTTGGCACCTCGATGTCGGCTCATCGCATCCTGGGGCTGTAGTCGGTCCCAAGGGTTGGGCTGTTCGCCCATTAAAGCGGTACGCGAGCTGGGTTCAGAACGTCGTGAGACAGTTCGGTCCCTATCCGTCGCGGGCGGAGGAAATTTGAGAGGAGCTGTCCTTAGTACGAGAGGACCGGGATGGACGCACCGCTGGTGTACCAGTTGTCCCGCCAGGGGCACCGCTGGGTAGCTATGTGCGGACGGGATAAGCGCTGAAAGCATCTAAGCGTGAAGCCCCCCTCAAGATGAGATTTCCCACCGCGCAAAGCGGGTAAGATCCCTCGAAGATGACGAGGTCGATAGGTCCGAGGTGGAAGCGTGGCGACACGTGGAGCTGACGGATACTAATCGATCGAGGGCTTAACCTATGAGCGGCTTCTTCCAACGGTTATCTAGGTTTGAGGGAATGAACATCCTGTTGACAAATCCAACAGGATGGATATAATTATTACTGTCCAAGATGATCATCATTGCCTAGTGGCTATGGCGGAGGGGAAACACCCGTTCCCATCCCGAACACGGAAGTTAAGCCCTCCAGCGCCGATGGTAGTTGGGGCCAGCGCCCCTGCAAGAGTAGGTCGCTGCTAGGCAAAATGGAAAGCACGTCTTTTCTTTCCTTGGAAGAAAAGGCGTGCTTTTTCATTTATTCGGCTGCTTGACGTTTTATTGTCCAAAAAAACGGATATTCTATAGTTAGTTTTCCTTCTTTGGTCACTCTTGAAATTTTCCGTAATACATTGTATAGTAAGAGTAAGGTCAAATATAGTCAAAGTCAACAAATAGGCAGTGGGGTGTCCTGGTCAGCGGACGGCCCATCGCCAGGCAGCTTGGTTGTAAGGAAGGTGGTAGGTAGAGTGCCGAACATTTCCGACATCATTGAGCAATATTTAAAGCAAGTGCTCAATATGAGCGACCAAGATATCGTTGAAATTAAACGAAGCGAAATCGCTAATAAATTCCAATGTGTTCCGTCGCAGATCAACTATGTCATCAATACGAGGTTTACCCTTGAAAGAGGGTACATCGTCGAAAGCAAGCGCGGTGGCGGTGGGTATATCCGCATTATGAAAGTGAAGACAAAGAGTGAAGCACAGCTTATTGACCAGCTGCTCGAGCTTGTCGGCCACCGCATCAGCCAATCGAATGCCGAAGATGTGGTAAAACGTCTCGTTGAAGAAAAGGTAATTTCGGAGCGGGAAGCGAAAATTATGTTAAGCGCTATGGATCGTTCTGTTTTATATATCGATTTGCCCGAGCGGGACGAACTGCGGGCCCGCATGTTAAAAGCGATGTTGACGTCGCTGAAATACAAATAGGGGGAGGGGGAGGCATTGATTTGCCAAGAATGCAAGCAGCGGCCGGCCACGATGCACTTTACAAAAATTGTAAACGGAGAGAAAACGGAGTTCCATCTTTGCGAGCAATGTGCCAGAGAGCATGGCCATATGTTTACGTTCTACGGCAATGATGATTTTTCACTCAACAACTTGTTGGCGGGGCTTCTTAACTTTCAAGCGCCGATGAAAGAGATGACGGCGAACGCGTTTCCGAACCCGGATGTACTTCAATGTGAGACGTGCCAAATGACATACCATCAATTCACACAAATCGGGCGGTTCGGCTGCGCTAACTGCTACCGGACGTTTGCACGCTACTTGCCGCCGATTTTGAAACGGCTCCATAGCGGCAATACCGCTCATTCAGGAAAAATTCCGAAGCGAAAAGGCGGCGTTCTCCATTTGCGCAAGCAACTTGCTATGTTGAAACAAAAGCTTCAGGAGCTCGTTGCTCGTGAGGAATTCGAGCGGGCGGCCGAGGTGCGCGACCAAATCCGCTCGTTGGAGGATGAACTGCGTCGACGCGGAGAGGGGGATATGTAAGCGGTATGTCGTTCGAGAAGTTTTTCAATACGGCGGTCAGCGCGTGGATGAGCCAAGAGGGGCCGGATTCGGACATCGTCTTAAGCAGTCGCATCCGACTGGCGCGCAACATCGTTGACTTTCGTTTTCCAACGCTGTTTAGCAGTGAAGAAGCGATGCAAATCGTCGCGTTGTTTGAACGGACGTTCGCCCATCGTTCTTACGGAGGGGCAGGCCGCTTCGAGTTGTTGAAAATGTCGGAGCTTCAGCCGATTGAAAAACGGGTATTGGTAGAAAAACACTTAATTAGTCCGCATCTGGCTGAGGATTCGCCGTTTGGCGCTTGTCTGCTTTCGGAAAATGAAGAAATCAGCATCATGATCAACGAGGAGGATCATATCCGCATCCAATGCCTATTCCCGGGGTTGCAGCTTGCTGAGGCTCTCGAGGCGGCGAGCGAATTGGACGATTGGATTGAAGGGTATGTCAACTATGCCTTTGACGAGCGGCTTGGTTACTTAACGAGCTGCCCGACCAATGTCGGGACGGGATTGCGGGCTTCGGTGATGATGCATCTTCCGGCGCTTGTGCTGACGCAGCAAATTAACCGTATTATTCCTGCCATCAACCAGCTTGGGCTTGTTGTCCGTGGAACATACGGTGAAGGGAGTGAAGCGTTGGGAAATATATTCCAAATTTCCAACCAGATCACGCTTGGGAAATCGGAGGAAGACATTGTTGCTGATTTGCATACGATCGTTCAGCAGCTGATCGCCCAAGAAAGAGCGGCTCGTCAGGCATTAGTGAAAACTTTGGGCATACAATTAGAAGACAAGGTGTTCCGTTCATACGGCATACTGGCCAACTGCCGCGTCATCGAATCGAAAGAAGCGGCGCAATGTCTGTCCGATGTTCGCTTAGGGATTGATCTAGGATATATCAAGAACATCTCGCGCAACATTTTAAATGAGCTGATGATTTTGACGCAGCCGGGATTTTTGCAGCAATATGCCGGCGGGGCGCTTCGCCCTGAAGAACGGGACGTCCGCCGCGCGGCGCTGATCCGGGAGCGTTTAAAGATGGAGGAACGAAGAAAGATGGAGGGTGATGAACGATGATGTTTGGCAGATTTACGGAACGGGCGCAAAAAGTGCTGGCGCTGGCGCAGGAAGAAGCCATTCGCCTCGGCCATAACAATATCGGCACAGAACATATTTTGCTCGGCCTCATCCGCGAGGGCGAGGGGATCGCGGCTAAGGCGCTCATGGCGCTTGGGCTCGGCCCAGATAAAATTCAAAAAGAAGTCGAATCGCTCATCGGCCGTGGCAGTGAAGTGTCGCATACGATCCACTATACACCGCGGGCGAAAAAAGTAATTGAGCTGTCGATGGATGAAGCGCGGAAGCTCGGCCATTCATACGTCGGCACAGAACATATTTTGCTTGGGTTGATCCGCGAAGGCGAAGGGGTGGCCGCCCGCGTGCTGAACAACTTGGGAGTAAGCTTGAACAAAGCGCGCCAGCAAGTGTTGCAGCTGCTTGGCAGCAATGAGTCGATGTCAGGCCATGGCGGCGGTGCTTCGCACGTGAGCACTCCGACGCTTGACAGCCTCGCCCGCGATTTGACAGCGATTGCCCGCGAAGGGCGGCTGGACCCGGTCATCGGCCGCAGTAAAGAAATTCAGCGCGTCATTGAAGTATTAAGCCGGCGGACGAAAAATAATCCTGTGTTGATCGGCGAGCCGGGCGTTGGGAAAACGGCCATTGCTGAAGGGTTAGCCCAACAAATCGTCAATAACGAAGTGCCGGAAACGCTGCGCGACAAGCGGGTCATGACGCTCGATATGGGGACAGTCGTCGCCGGAACGAAATACCGTGGAGAATTTGAAGACCGACTGAAAAAAGTGATGGATGAAATTCGTCAAGCGGGCAACATCATCTTGTTTATCGATGAGCTGCATACATTAATTGGCGCCGGTGGGGCGGAAGGAGCGATCGACGCGTCGAACATTTTGAAACCGGCGTTGGCGCGCGGGGAGCTTCAATGCATCGGCGCGACAACGCTCGATGAATACCGGAAATATATTGAAAAAGACGCCGCGCTTGAACGCCGCTTTCAGCCGATTTACGTTGATGAACCGACAGTGGAAGAATCGATCCAAATTTTAAAAGGGTTGCGCGATCGGTATGAAGCGCACCACCGCGTTTCGATTTCCGACGAGGCGATCGTGCAAGCCGTCAAGTTGTCCGACCGCTACATTACCGACCGTTTCTTGCCGGATAAGGCGATCGATTTGATCGACGAGGCTTGCTCGAAAGTGCGCCTTCGTTCGTTCACCGCACCGCCGAAATTGAAAGAACTTGAACAAAAGCTCGAGGAAGTGCGGAAAGAAAAAGACGCGGCCGTGCAAAGCCAAGAGTTTGAGAAAGCGGCGTCGCTGCGCGATATGGAACAGCGGCTGCGCGAAGAACTGGAGGAAACGAAACGTGCGTGGAAAGAAAAACAAGGCCAAGAAAATTTGGAAGTGACGGTCGAAGACATCGCCGCGGTCGTCTCGAGTTGGACCGGCATTCCGGTATCGAAGCTCGCTGAGACGGAAACGGAGCGGCTGCTCAAGCTGGAAGAAATTTTGCATTCGCGTGTCGTCGGCCAAGACGAGGCGGTCAAAGCGGTCGCCAAAGCGGTGCGCCGCGCCCGTGCTGGCCTGAAAGACCCGAAACGCCCGATCGGTTCGTTCATTTTCCTTGGTCCGACCGGGGTTGGGAAAACGGAGTTGGCTCGAGCCTTGGCAGAAGCGATGTTTGGCGATGAAGACGCCCTCATTCGCATCGATATGTCCGAGTATATGGAAAAACACTCGACATCGCGGCTCATCGGGTCGCCGCCGGGGTATGTCGGTTATGAAGAAGGCGGCCAGCTGACGGAAAAAGTGCGCCGCAAGCCGTATTCGGTTGTCCTGTTAGATGAGATGGAAAAAGCGCATCCGGACGTGTTCAATATTTTGCTGCAAGTGTTGGAAGATGGGCGGCTGACTGACTCGAAAGGGCGGACGGTCGACTTCCGCAACACGATCATCATCATGACGTCCAACGTCGGCGCCGATGCTCTGAAACGGAATAAGTACGTTGGCTTCAACATTCAAGACGGGAACCAGCAATACAAAGATATGAAAAGCAAAGTGATGGATGAGCTGAAAAAAGCATTCCGTCCAGAGTTTTTAAACCGGATCGACGAAATCATCGTCTTCCATTCGCTCGAAAGAGACCATCTGAAACAAATCGTCCGATTGATGGCCGATACGCTCGTGAAGCGGCTGAAAGAGCAAGACATTGATCTTGAGCTGACGGAGGCCGCCATTGAGAAAATCGCCGCCGAAGGGTTCGATCCAGAATACGGTGCCCGCCCGCTGCGCCGCGCCTTGCAAAAGCATGTTGAAGACCGTTTGTCCGAAGAATTGTTAAAAGGCACGATCGCCAAAGGGCAAAAAGTCGTCGTGGATGTCAAAGACGGGGAGTTTGTCGTATTGTCGAAACAAGCGGTCGTGTGAGGGAAGAAAAGGCATGCGGCAACTTCCTGCCCATGCCTTTTTTTCGTTGGAAAACGTTACAGAAAGGGTTAAGATCGATGGCGAAGAAGAAAACGAAGTTCGTTTGCCAAGAGTGTGGATATGAGTCGGCCAAATGGCTTGGACGCTGTCCGGGATGCCAAACATGGAATTCGTTTGTTGAGGAAATTGAGCAGGAGAAACCGACTGTGCGCGGCGCATTTCTTCATTCGGAGCGGGCGGGTTCGGCCAAACCGGTCCCGATTACAGCCGTGGAGGCGGTGCAAGAGCCGCGCATGAAAACGAACAGCGCGGAGCTCGATCGCGTGCTGGGCGGTGGAATCGTCAAAGGTTCGCTCGTTTTGATCGGCGGCGACCCTGGCATTGGCAAATCAACGTTGCTTTTGCAAACATCGGCGCAGCTGGCCGCCGCTGGGCATCAAGTGCTGTATGTCTCCGGTGAGGAATCGGTCAAACAAGTAAAGCTGCGCGCTGGACGCCTTCGTGCGGAGTGCGATCAGCTGTACGTGTTGGCGGAAGCAGATTTGGAATACATTGTGGCAGCGGTTGAAACGGTTCAACCTGCTTGTGTCATCATTGATTCGATTCAGACGGTGTATCGCACCGATATTTCCTCTGCACCGGGCAGCGTCGCCCAAGTGCGCGAATGCACGGCCGAGCTGATGAAGCTGGCGAAAACAAAAGGCATTGCCATTTTTATCGTCGGTCATGTGACGAAGGAAGGGGCGATCGCCGGGCCGCGCCTGCTCGAACATATGGTGGACACCGTTCTCTATTTTGAAGGGGAGCGACACCATACGTATCGCATTTTGCGAGCGGTGAAAAACCGTTTTGGCTCAACGAACGAAATCGGCATTTTTGAGATGCGCGACATTGGGCTGAAGGAAGTGGAAAACCCATCAGAAGTGTTTTTAGAAGAACGGTCGCGCGGAGCGGCTGGCTCGACGGTCGTGGCGGCGATGGAAGGGACGCGGCCGGTGCTCGTGGAAATCCAGGCGCTCGTCTCGCCGACGAGCTTCGGCAACCCGAGACGGATGGCGACCGGCCTTGACCATAACCGTGTGTCGCTTTTGATGGCCGTGCTCGAAAAGCGGGTTGGGCTGCTGTTGCAAAACCAAGATGCTTATTTGAAAGTGGCGGGCGGCGTGAAGCTTGATGAGCCGGCAATTGACTTGGCGGTCGCTGTCAGCATCGCCTCGAGCTTTCGCGATCGGCCGACGAATCCGGCGGATGTCATTATCGGCGAAGTCGGCTTAACTGGAGAGGTGCGCCGCGTCTCGCGCATCGAACAGCGCGTGCAGGAGGCGGTAAAATTAGGATTTTCCCGTATCATTGTGCCAAAAAACAATTTAGCCGGCTGGCAGCCGCCAAAAGGTGTGCAAGTGATCGGTGTTTCGCATGTGGCCGAGGCGCTTGAGCATACAATGTGTTAATCGCTCTTTCGCCTGCGCGGCCCGCTTCTTCGTGTCCAAGGGGATATGAGCGATCAAAAATTCATCGCCTCTTCATTCTTAAGTGCTCAAGCAGAGGCATAAACAGCCTAAAAGGATTGAACCTTTTCGCTCTGATGTACGTAAAAATATAGTAGGGAGATCCGAAACAACTACGGCGTTTGGCCGGCGTTTTCTGCTATTGTTACAAGCAGATGTCGAATGTTCAAAAACGATTAAAAATTGCCTTCCAATTGGTTTCAAACATTGGAAACTGTTTATAATGTTAAATAGGGAGGTGAAGATGGGCTGATGGTCAAACGCATTGTGCAATTATTTTTCCTCGCCGTGGGCGGAACGTTAGGCGCCATGTTTTTTCCTGACTTGCTTAAGGTGATGAATGTGAGCGGCATGCCGCTTCTCAATAATTCTTATACGCTGGCGGTGCTGGGGGCAGTCGTTTTCTTTTTGTTGACGTTTTGGCTTGTCGATTATGTGGTCGACATGATTCGCTGGGTGGAGGAAACGCTCGTGAGGGCGCCGGCCGCCGACGTGCTGTTTGGCAGTCTCGGGCTGATTTTCGGTCTTATTATCGCGTTTTTCGTTGTCATGCCGTTGCAGTCGTTTCACATTCAAGTGTTGAATACGGTGTTGCCGATTTTTTTGACGGTGTTGCTTGGCTACTTAGGGTTTCGCGTCGGTTTAAAGAAACGGAATGAGTTGATGAACTTATTTTCCTTGTCCAATCGCATGGCGAAGAAAAAAGGTGGAGAAGCGGAAAACGAACCGTCAAAGGGCGGTGCTGTGAAAATTTTGGATACGAGCGTCATCATCGACGGGCGGATCGCAGACATTTGCCAAACCGGGTTTTTGGAAGGGCCGCTTGTCATTCCGCGGTTTGTGCTCGAAGAATTGCAGCATATCGCCGATTCGTCCGATGTGCTGAAGCGGAACCGCGGCCGCCGCGGCTTGGATATTTTGAACCGCATCCAAAAAGAAATGGCGATGAAAGTGGAAATCCATGAAGCGGATTTCAGCGACGTCCAGGAAGTCGACAGCAAACTCGTCAAGCTGGCGAAGCAGCTTCAAGGCGTTGTCGTGACGAACGATTTCAATTTAAACAAAGTATGTGAGCTGCAAAACGTGCGTGTTTTGAATATCAACGATTTAGCGAATGCCGTCAAACCGGTCGTGTTGCCAGGCGAGGAGCTGAACGTACACGTCATTAAAGATGGGAAGGAGCATAACCAAGGCGTGGCCTATTTGGACGACGGGACGATGATCGTCGTTGAAGATGGCAAAGAATATATCGGCAAACGGGTTGACGTTTTAGTCACCAGCGTGTTACAAACATCTGCAGGGAGAATGATTTTTGCCAAATTGAAACTGCTGCAAAAAGCGTTGTAAAACGAATAGGGGAAACGGCCAATGAATTACGAAGCGATTGTCTTGGCGGCCGGGCGAGGAAAGCGGATGAACGCCGGCATGAACAAGCAATTCCTTGAGCTTGGCGGTGAGCCGCTCATCGTTCGGACGCTGAACGTGTTTGAGCGCGATGAGCGGTGCACCCGCATCGTGCTCGTCGTCAACCCAGCCGAGCGAAGCCGATTTGAGCAGCTGCTCGCCCGCTTTCGCATTCAAAAAGTCGCCGCGCTTACCGACGGCGGCGAGGAGCGGCAGCATAGCGTCTATAACGGATTGCAGGCGCTCGCGGGGGAGGAGATTGTTCTCATCCATGACGGCGCCCGCCCGTTTGTCCGCGTCCATCATTTGCACGAGCTAGTGAACGCCGCTGTTCAGTACGGGGCGGCGATCCCGGCAGTGCGGGTGAAAGATACGATCAAAAAAGCGAACGGTTTGTTTGTCAAACAGACGATTGATCGTTCCAGCTTGTGGGCGGTGCAGACGCCACAAGCTTTTCGTCTGTCTTTGATCATGGAAGCGCACGAAGCGGCGAAACAGGCTGGCTATCTCGGCACGGATGACGCCAGCCTTGTGGAGCGAATCGGCAAGCCGGTGAAGATCATTGAGGGGGATTATCGCAATATTAAGCTGACGACGCCGGAGGACCTTTTGTTTGCTGAAGCGATTTTGGCAAGCCGGATGGCCGAATAGATGGGGGTGGAGAGATGTTTCGCATTGGACAAGGGTTTGACGTCCATCAGCTTGTTGAAGGGCGTCCGCTGATCATTGGCGGCGTTACTATTCCGTATGAAAAGGGGCTGCTCGGCCACTCAGATGCCGACGTGCTGCTTCATGCGGTGGCGGACGCATGCCTTGGGGCGATCGGCGCCGGCGATATCGGCCGGCATTTTCCAGACACAGATCCGCGCTTTAAAGATGCCGACTCGGCTGAGCTGTTGGCGCACGTATGGGCGCTCGCTCGGCAGGAAGGGTATAGGCTCGTGAACGCCGACTGCACGATCATCGCACAAAAGCCGAAGCTGGCGCCATATATTGAAGAAATGAGGGCGGTGATTGCTCGGTTGCTGGAAGCCGAGCGCTCGCAAGTCAATGTGAAGGCAACGACGACGGAGAAGCTTGGATTCACTGGGCGGGGGGAAGGCATTGCCGCCCAGGCGGTCGTCTTGCTGCAAAAAAGCTAATGGAGCGGCCTTTGGCAGCATCATTTGGGAAGGCCTCGTTCTTTAATACATAAGCGCTTTGTTCGCCGTCCTGGCTAGGAGGTGTAAAGGGGGGCGTCGGCGGCGTGGTGCGGCTTAGGTGAGAGCTGTCTGTTTTGAACTTTGCCGCGATAAACGGTACAATAATGGCACAAGCTTTGATGGAAGTGGAGGGTTTGGATGATGGCAAAAGAGGTGCGCGTGCGCTATGCGCCGAGCCCAACCGGCCATTTGCATATCGGCGGGGCGCGGACAGCGCTGTTTAACTATTTGTTTGCCCGCCATCACGGTGGAAAAATGATCGTCCGCATCGAGGATACGGATATTGAACGGAACGTCGAAGGCGGCGAAAAGTCGCAGCTCGAAAACTTAAAATGGCTCGGCATTGATTATGATGAATCGATTGATCAAGATGGCGGCTACGGGCCGTACCGGCAAACGGAGCGGCTCGATATTTACCGAAAATATGTGAATGAATTGCTTGAGCAAGGGCATGCGTACAAATGTTTTTGCACGCCGGAAGAGCTCGAGCGCGAGCGGGAGGCGCAGCGGGCGGCCGGCATCGCCGCTCCGCAGTACAGCGGCAAATGCCGCCATTTGACGCCGGAGCAGGTCGCGGAGCTCGAGGCGCAAGGGAAGCCGTATACGATCCGCCTGAAGGTGCCGGAAGGGAAAACGTACGAGTTTTACGATTTAGTGCGCGGCAAAGTGGTGTTTGAATCGAAAGATGTCGGCGGCGATTGGGTGATTGTCAAGGCGAATGGCATTCCGACATACAATTTCGCTGTTGTCATCGACGACCATTTAATGGAAATCAGCCATGTGTTTCGCGGTGAGGAACATTTGTCCAATACGCCGAAGCAGCTCATGGTATACGAGTATTTCGGCTGGGAGCCGCCGCAGTTCGCGCACTTGACGTTGATCGTCAACGAGCAGCGGAAAAAGCTGTCGAAGCGCGATGAATCAATCATTCAGTTCGTCTCGCAATACAAAGAACTTGGCTATTTGCCGGAAGCGATGTTCAACTTTTTCGCTTTGCTTGGCTGGTCGCCGGAAGGAGAGGAAGAAATTTTTACGAAAGACGAACTGATCCGCATGTTCGATGTCTCCCGGCTGTCAAAATCGCCGTCCATGTTTGATACGAAAAAGCTGACATGGATGAACAACCGATATATCAAAAAACTTGATCTTGACCGGCTTGTCGAGCTGGCCTTGCCGCATTTAGTGAAAGCCGGGCGCCTGCCGGCGGATATGACGGACGAACAGCGGCAATGGGCGCGCGATTTAATTGCTTTGTATCAAGAGCAAATGAGCTACGGTGCGGAGATCGTCCCGCTGTCTGAGCTGTTCTTTAAAGAAGAAATCGACTACGAGGACGAGGCGCGTCAAGTGCTTGCTGAAGAGCAAGTGCCGGCTGTGCTTTCCACCTTCCTTGAGAACGTGCGTGAGCTTGAGCCGTTTACGGCAGACGAGATTAAAGCGGCCATTAAAGCGGTGCAAAAGGCGACCGGGCAAAAAGGGAAAAAGTTGTTTATGCCGATCCGCGCGGCGGTGACGGGACAAACGCACGGACCGGAGCTGCCGTTTGCCATTCAGTTGCTCGGCAAAGAAAAAGTGATCGAGCGGCTGGAGCGGGCGTTGCAAGAAAAATTTTAATCGGCCTCTATGCACGTTTGCATGATGGATGTGGTATAATAATATAAAGTTTCGATGGAACAAGCGCATAAAGAAAAAGCGTTGACGAGGAGAAGTAGGAAGCATCGGCATCCCAGAGAGAGCCGCCTTGGCTGGAAGCGGCTTATGTTCGGTGCTGTCTGAAGTGCGCCTCGGAGTCTCCTTTCGAACCGGAACAGAGACGTTCTGCAGTAGAGGGGAGCGGAGCATCTCCGTTATCGGAATCGAGTGAGCGAAACGGCGCCCCGTTTCGCTAAACAGAGTGGAACCGCGCCAAAAGCGTCTCTGTGTCTGCGGCACAGGGACGCTTTTTTATTCAAGACAACTTAGAGGGATGGAGGGAGGACATTATGTTTAAAACGTTAAAAGAGGATATTGAGGTCATTTTTGAGCAAGACCCGGCGGCGAGAAGCTATTTGGAAGTCATTTTAACGTATTCCGGCCTGCATGCCATCTGGGCGCATCGGATCGCCCATGCGCTTTACAAGCGGAAATTTTACTTTCTTGCCCGCTTGATTTCGCAAATCAGCCGCTTTTTCACTGGCATTGAAATCCATCCGGGCGCGAAAATCGGCCGCCGCTTTTTCATCGACCACGGCATGGGCGTGGTGATCGGCGAAACGTGCGAAATCGGCGACAATGTCACTGTCTATCAAGGGGTCACATTAGGCGGGACAGGGAAAGAAAAAGGGAAGCGGCACCCGACGATCAAAGACAACTGTTTGATCGCTGCCGGCGCGAAAGTGCTCGGTTCGATTACGATCGGGGAAAACTCGAAAATCGGCGCTGGGTCGGTCGTGTTAAAAGACGTACCGCCCAATTCGACCGTCGTTGGCATTCCGGGCCGCGTCGTTGTGCGCGACGGGGTGAAAGTGAAGAAAGATTTAAACCATACCGACCTTCCTGACCCGATCGCCGACCGGTTTCGGGAGCTTGAAGAGGAAATCGCCCGGCTGAAAAGCGAGCTTGAGGCATTGAAACAACAAGAAAGGAAGAACGAGTATGAGCAGCATCCGGCTTTATAATACACTGACGCGAAAAAAAGAACCGTTTGAGCCGCTGGAGCCGAATAAAGTGAAAATGTATGTGTGCGGCCCGACCGTCTATAATTATATTCACATCGGCAATGCTCGGGCCGCCATCGTTTTTGACACGATCCGCCGCTATTTGGAGTTCCGCGGCTATGATGTGACGTATGTATCGAACTTTACCGACGTCGATGACAAGCTGATCAAAGCGGCCCGCGAGCTCGGCGAGAGCGTGCCGGCGATCGCTGAGCGGTTTATTGAGGCGTATTTTGAAGACATTCAGGCGCTTGGCTGCAAAAAAGCGGACATCCATCCGCGGGTGACCGAAAACATTGATACGATTATCGAATTCATTCAGGCGCTCATTGACAAAGGATATGCCTACGAAGTCGACGGCGACGTGTATTACCGGACGCGCAAGTTCCGCGAATACGGCAAGCTGTCTCATCAATCGATCGATGAGCTGCAAGCTGGGGCGCGCATCGAAATTGGGGAGAAAAAAGACGATCCACTTGATTTCGCCCTTTGGAAAGCAGCGAAGGAAGGAGAAATTTGTTGGGACAGTCCATGGGGGAAAGGGCGGCCTGGTTGGCATATCGAATGCTCGGCGATGGCGCGCAAATATTTGGGCGATACGATCGATATCCACGCCGGCGGCCAGGACTTGACATTCCCGCACCATGAAAACGAAATCGCCCAGTCGGAGGCGCTGACCGGCAAACCGTTCGCGAAATATTGGCTGCACAATGGGTATTTAAATATTAACAACGAAAAAATGTCGAAGTCGCTTGGCAATTTCGTGCTCGTTCACGATATCATCCGGGAGATCGACCCGCAAGTGCTGCGTTTTTTCATGCTGTCGGTGCATTACCGCCATCCGATCAACTACAGCGAGGAACTGCTTGAGAGTGCGCGGCGCGGACTCGAGCGCCTGAAGACGGCGTACAGCAATTTGCAGCATCGCCTGCAGGCAAGCACGAACTTAACGGACAATGACGAGGAATGGGTTTCGCGCATTGCCGACATCCGCGCCTCGTTCATCCGTGAAATGGACGACGATTTCAACACGGCGAACGGCATTGCCGTATTGTTTGAACTGGCGAAGCAGGCCAACTTGTACTTGCAGGAAAAAACGACATCCGAGAAGGTCATTCACGCGTTTTTGCGCGAGTTCGAACAGCTGGCGGACGTACTTGGACTCACCTTGAAGCAGGATGAGCTGCTTGATGAGGAAATCGAGGCGTTGATCCAAAAGCGCAATGAAGCGCGGAAAAACCGCGATTTTGCGCTGGCCGACCGCATTCGCGACGAGTTGAGAGCAAAAAACATTATTTTGGAAGACACGCCGCAAGGAACGAGATGGAAACGGGGATAGCACGCGATGATGGCGGAGTTTGAAACGGTCAACGATGTGAAGCAGTTAAATGGACTGGCGCTTGCCTATATTGGCGACGCCGTGTACGAGGTGTATGTGCGACGCCATTTGCTTGCTGGCGGCAGCGTGCGGCCGCATGAGCTGCATCGGCGGGCGGTCCGCTATGTGTCGGCGCGGGCGCAAGCGCGAGTGATTTTGGCGTTGCTTGACGAGGGCGTCCTGACCGAGGAGGAAAAGGACATCGTCCGCCGCGGCCGCAATGCCAAATCAGGCACAATCCCGAAAAATACGGATGTGCAAACATACCGGCATAGCACGGCCTTTGAGGCGCTCATCGGTTATCATTTTTTGGTTAATAATGAAAAGCGGGTTGATGAGCTGATCGGCCGTTCGTTTGCCATTATTGAAAGGGAAGAAAGGGCGTTGGAATGATGGACTACATTATCGGCAAAAATCCGGTCATTGAAGCGCTCAAAGCCGGGCGCGACATCAATAAAATTTGGATCGCGGAAGGGGCGCAGCGCCATACCGTCGAACCTGTGCTTGAATGGGCAAAGCGGCGGGGCGTGCTCGTCCAATATGTCCCGAAGCGCAAGCTTGATCAGATGGCTGAAGGAGCTCATCAAGGGGTGATCGCTCAGGCGGCGGCTTACCGCTACTATGAAATTGATGACTTGTTCGCTCGCGCCGCCGAGCGGGGCGAGGCGCCGTTTTTTCTCATCTTGGATGAGCTTGAGGATCCGCATAATTTAGGGGCCATCATGCGCACCGCTGATGCGGTCGGGGCGCACGGCCTCATTATTCCGAAGCGGCGTTCGGTCGGGCTGACCCAAACGGTGGCGAAGGCGTCGACCGGGGCGATTGAGCACGTTCCGGTCGCGCGTGTGACAAACTTGGCGCGGACGATTGACGAGCTGAAAGAGCGCGGAGTGTGGGTAGCCGGAACGGATGCATCGGCTCAAGACGACTACCGCTCGCTCGATGGCACGATGCCGTTGGCGCTCGTAATCGGGAGCGAAGGAAAAGGGATCAGCCGCCTAGTGCTTGAAAAGTGCGATTTCTTGTTCCGGTTGCCGATGCGCGGCCATGTCACCTCACTCAATGCCTCTGTCGCCGCCAGCCTGCTCATGTACGAGGTGTACCGGAAGCGGTATCCGTTGGGAGAATAGCGAATGAACATTTTGATTGTCGACGGCTATAACATGATCGGTGCTTGGCCGGAGCTGCGCCGGCTGAAAGAAGAGGGCGATCTGGCAGCGGCAAGGGATTTATTGATTGAAAAAATGGCTGACTACAAAGGATTCACCGGGGACCATGTCGTGATTGTATTCGATGCCCACCTCGTGCAAGGAAACGAGAAAAAGTATAAACATTACGACGTCGATGTCATTTTTACAAAGGAACATGAGACGGCCGATGAGCGAATTGAACGGTTGGCGAAAACATTGATGAATGCGCGCACAAAAGTGTATGTCGCTACCTCCGACTACACCGAACAATGGACGGTGTTCGGCCAAGGCGCCCTGCGCAAGTCGGCGCGCGAGCTATTGGATGAAGTCGAGACGGTTGAGCGGGACATTTCCCAAAAAGTAAAAGCGATGCGGCAACGCACTCCGATCTCCAAAGTCCCGCTAAATGATAGGATTGCTGAAATTTTTGAAAAATGGCGAAGAGGAGAAAAATGAGCGGTTGACGCTGTAAAAATTTGTCCTGTATAATACATGTTAGCGATTGATGCGGTCGGGGGGATCCGCGTGGGGGAATGCTTGAAAGCAATGAAAGGGAAAGGTTATCATCAGCTGGACGATGAGCAGCTTGTTGCGCTCGTTCACGAAGGGGATGGGGAAGCACTTGATTTTTTAATCCATAAATATCAAAACTTTGTGCGCGCCAAAGCTCGCTCCTATTTTTTAGTCGGAGCTGATCGGGAAGATATCGTTCAGGAAGGAATGATCGGTCTGTATAAGGCCGTCCGTGATTTTAAGGGGGACAAGCTTTCCTCATTTAAAGCGTTTGCAGAACTTTGCATCACAAGGCAAATGATTACCGCGATTAAAACGGCGACCCGCCAAAAGCATATTCCGCTCAACTCTTACGTTTCCTTGGATAAGCCGATTTATGACGATGAATCTGACCGGA
Organism: Geobacillus sp. FJAT-46040; assembly: GCF_002335725.1. Classification (NCBI taxonomy): domain Bacteria; kingdom Bacillati; phylum Bacillota; class Bacilli; order Caryophanales; family Anoxybacillaceae; genus Geobacillus; species Geobacillus sp. FJAT-46040. The sequence goes on along the minus strand of NZ_NISS01000001.1, from coordinate 2,820,638 downwards.
CGCTGATGGATGTGTTGTCCGGCACGCAGGTGACGGACCCGGAACAATTGATTGTCAACCGCGAGGAAGTCGATGATATTGAACTAAAGATGGCGGAACTGCTCAGCGACCTCGAGCGGAAAGTGCTCGCTTTGTATTTGGATGGACGCTCATACCAGGAAATTTCCGAAGAGCTGAACCGCCATGTCAAGTCGATCGACAACGCGTTGCAACGCGTCAAGCGGAAGCTCGAGAAATATTTGGAATACCGCGAGATCAGTTTATCTTAATTAGGCGAGAAGACTCCCACTTCAACGAAGCGAAGCGGAGTAAGTGGGAGATGAATCGCCTTAACTATATTTTGCTGAAAATAGGATAGATTCAGTAAAAAAGTCTGGCAAACTAATTAATGCTGATGTCAATGGCGCATTAAACATCTTAAAGAAAAGTAAAGCTGTAGACCTGAGTGTCTTATGCTCTAGCGGCGAAGTGGACACGCCTCAAAGAATAAGGATTGCTTGAAGCAGTCAAACTTCTTTGGAAGCCCCCACTTCAAATTTTCGCTAGAAAATTAAGTGGGGGTAGTTCACAGCATCGCAACGCCGCATCAAAAGATGTCATTGACAGCGAAACAGCCAATATGATAAATTTTTATGGACATCTCGCAGGAACGGTGGAATGCTGATGCGCCAAAAAGTGACGCTGGCTTGCGTGCAGTGCGCAAGCCGAAACTATACGGCAGCAAAACAAATACGTCGCCTTGGTGAGCGCCTTATGGCCAACAAGTTTTGCTCAACATGCAACAAACATACAATCCATCGTGAAACGAAATAGACGGTGGAGATAGTTTTGAACGATGATGGAGGTACGAGTGATGCAGCGAGTAATCAACTTTTTAAAAGAAGTCGTACGCGAGCTGAAAAAAGTGAGTTGGCCAAACCGGAAGGAGTTAGTGAACTACACGGCGGTCGTGTTGGCCACGGTGGCGTTTTTCACCGTCTTTTTTGCCGTTGTGGACCTCGGCATTTCTGAGTTGATTCGCCTCGTGTTTGAATAAGCGGACGAAGGATATGTTATAATGAAAGATAATCGTGCGCGTATGGAACCCGGCAACGGGTTTTTGTTTTGCGCAAAAAAAACAAAACGAAAACCGCCTTGGGGAGGCTTGTTGATGGAGAAAAGCTGGTATGTTGTCCATACATATTCGGGATATGAAAACAAAGTGAAAGCCAATTTGGAAAAACGCGTCGAATCGATGGGAATGCAAGATAAAATTTTTCGCGTCGTCGTTCCGGAAGAGACGGAGACGGACGTCAAAAACGGAAAACGGAAAACGACGAAAAAGAAAGTGTTCCCTGGCTATGTGCTCGTTGAGATGGTCATGACGGATGACTCATGGTATGTCGTGCGCAACACGCCGGGCGTCACTGGATTTGTCGGCTCAAGCGGAGCTGGTTCGAAACCGACGCCGCTTATGGAGGAAGAAGTAAAAATGATCTTGAAGCGGATGGGCATGCCGCTTGCCGAGGTTGACGTAGACTATGAGGTAAATGAAACGGTGCGGATCAAAGAAGGTCCGTTTGCGAACTTTACAGGGAAAATTGAAGCGATTGACCCGGATAAACATAAAGTGAAGCTGCTTGTCGATATGTTTGGGCGCGAAACACGGATGGAGCTTGAGTTTTCGCAAATAGAAAAAATCTAATGGATAAAGAACTTGCAATTGATAGGGAAAAGTGATACTATTTTAAAGTCAGTATGTCTCTTAAACAGAGACATATGGCGGTGAACTTATACACTTGTATAAGGGAGCCGTTTTGTTTTTACGCTGATCCTCTCAACTGAACGGGAGATAGGAAAACGGCTCAGTAGACCGGAGCCGGATGAGTGGGAGGGGCAATCCCTAATACCACATCACGGACTTAAGGAGGTGTGTCTCGTGGCGAAAAAAGTAATCAAGGTCGTCAAACTGCAAATTCCTGCAGGGAAAGCGAATCCGGCGCCGCCAGTAGGTCCTGCGTTGGGTCAAGCCGGTGTCAATATTATGGCGTTTTGCAAAGAGTTTAATGCCCGCACGGCGGACCAAGCAGGGTTGATCATTCCGGTTGAAATTACGGTTTTTGAAGACCGTTCATTTACATTCATCACGAAAACGCCGCCAGCCGCTGTATTGCTGAAAAAAGCGGCGGGCATTGAATCGGGCTCCGGCGAACCGAACCGCAACAAAGTGGCGACAATTAAACGCGACAAAGTACGTGAGATCGCTGAGCTGAAAATGCCGGATTTGAATGCGGCGAGCATTGAGGCGGCCATGCGCATGATCGAAGGCACGGCCCGCAGCATGGGCATTGTGATTGAAGACTAAAGCCGGTGCGTCGTTTGTAGGGGAGGTTGCGTCATTGGGCAACCTCTCTCTCCATGAACAAAAACAGCAAGACGGGCCCGATGAATGGGCATCCGTCCGCTTCTTCGTTTTCGAAAGAAGCGAAGAACGTTCAATGTGGGAGGTTTTTCCGCTAAAACCACAATCGAGGAGGATTTTTCACATGCCGAAAAGAGGAAAGAAATACTTAGAAGCATTGAAGCTCGTCGACCGCTCCAAAGCATACCCGATTGCTGAAGCAATCGAGCTCGTGAAAAAAACGAACATCGCGAAATTCGATGCCACGGTGGAAGTGGCGTTCCGTTTGGGCGTCGACCCGAAAAAAGCGGACCAACAAATTCGCGGCGCCGTCGTCCTGCCGCACGGCACAGGGAAAGTGGCGCGCGTGTTGGTGTTCGCGAAAGGGGAAAAAGCGAAAGAAGCAGAAGCGGCTGGCGCTGACTATGTCGGCGATGCAGAATATATCAACAAAATCCAGCAAGGTTGGTTTGACTTTGATGTCGTTGTTGCTACGCCGGACATGATGGGTGAAGTCGGGAAACTCGGCCGCATTTTAGGGCCGAAAGGGTTGATGCCAAACCCGAAAACCGGAACAGTCACGTTTGACGTAGCAAAAGCGGTGCAGGAAATCAAGGCTGGTAAAGTGGAATACCGCGTCGACAAAGCGGGCAACATCCATGTTCCGATCGGCAAAGTGTCGTTTGACAACGAGAAATTGGCTGAAAACTTCGCGGCTGTCTATGAAGCAATTTTGAAAGCCAAACCGGCGGCGGCAAAAGGGACGTACGTGAAAAACGTCACGATTACATCGACAATGGGCCCTGGCATCAAGGTTGACCCGTCCACGGTTGCTGTTGCACAATAACCGTTGACTTTTGTTTGTCCGTCTGTTAAAATGCCATTTGGCTGAACAAATGAATATCATTTGTACCGTAGACAGTAGGTGCCTGTTTGAGGCTTAATTTCCTACCGAGGTATGTGGACGATAGAACAGCGCGCCCTGCGTCGGGGACGAGCGGCGGTGCGTTGAACGACACCTCCATGTCTACGCGGCATGGAGGTTTTTTATTGAGCAGACGGTATAAGTGGTATTCTCTCATTTTCCTTACAGGAGGTGCAGGACGTGTCGAGCGCGATTGAACTGAAAAAACAAGTGGTCGCGGAAATCGCAGACAAATTCCGGGCCAGCAAGGCAACCGTCATCGTTGATTACCGCGGCTTGAACGTGGCGGAAATGACCGAGTTGCGCAAACAGCTGCGCGAGGCAGGCGTCGAGTTTAAAGTGTACAAAAACACCTTGACCCGCCGGGCGCTCGCGGAAGTCGGCTTGGAAGGACTGGATGAAGTGTTCACCGGTCCAAATGCCATCGCCTTCAGCAATGAAGATGTCGTGGCGCCGGCAAAAATTTTAAGCGAGTTTGCGAAAACGCATGAAGCATTGGAAATCAAAGGCGGCGTCATCGAAGGGAACATCGCCAGCAAAGAAGAAATCGATGCGTTGGCGAAACTCCCGTCCCGCGAAGGGTTGCTTTCGATGTTGCTTAGCGTTCTTCAAGCCCCGATCCGCAACTTTGCGCTTGCGATTAAAGCGGTGGCTGACAAGCAAGAGGAACAAGGCGCGTAATGGCGCATCGATATGTGCTTAACAATCATTCAGAAAACAAAGGAGGAAGTTGTGATGACGAAAGAACAAATCATTGAAGCAGTGAAAAATATGACCGTATTGGAATTAAACGAATTGGTGAAAGCGATCGAGGAAGAATTCGGCGTAACAGCTGCGGCTCCGGTTGTTGTCGCGGGCGGCGCAGCAGCTGGCGCTGAAGCAGCGGCAGAAAAAACGGAATTCGACGTCATTCTTGCCGACGCCGGCGCGCAAAAAATCAAAGTCATCAAAGTCGTTCGCGAAATCACTGGCCTCGGCCTGAAAGAAGCGAAAGACTTGGTCGACAACACCCCGAAGCCGATCAAAGAAGGCATTGCGAAAGAAGAAGCAGAAGAAATCAAAGCAAAACTCGAAGAAGCTGGCGCGAAAGTCGAAATCAAGTAATGGCTGCGCCATTGAAAAAAAGAGGCTTGCCCGAAGCAAGGGACGGCCTCTTTTTTGTTACACTATATAACGGAAGGCAGTGCAGCCTGTCGACAAGGAGGAGGGGATGATGATGAGCGAGCATTATTACTCAGTCAATCCGACGTCGGAGCGAAACCCGCAAACGTGGACGTACGTGTTGCGGGGGCATGAATTCCGCTTTACGACCGACAGCGGAGTGTTTTCAAAGCGCGAAGTCGACTTTGGCACACGCCTGTTAATTGAAACGTTCGAGGAACCGGGAGTGGCTGGGGATTTGTTGGATGTCGGCTGCGGATATGGGCCGATCGGGCTTGCCTTGGCCAAATCGTTTCCAAACCGGCGCGTTCACATGATTGATGTCAACGAGCGGGCGCTCGAACTGGCGCAGGAAAACAAGCAGGCAAACGGGATTGGCAATGCGGTGATTTACAAAAGCGATCTTTTTTCGGAAGTCGGAGAACAGCGATTTGCAGCGGTCGTCACCAATCCGCCGATCCGGGCTGGCAAACGGGTCGTTTACGCGATTTTTGAACAAAGCCGCGATCATCTGCTCGATCATGGCGAGCTATGGGTCGTCATTCAAAAAAAGCAAGGCGCCCCATCGGCCTTGCAAAAGCTGAACGAATGCTTTCCTGCTGTAGAAGTCGTCGCGAAGAAAAAAGGATATTATATCATAAAGGCGAAAAAATGTTGACACCGTTTTTTTATTGTGGTAGCATTATAAAATGCTAAATATGCACATTTCCCGTGCAGAGGGGATGACGTATAATTTTGGACGCAATGGAAACAATGATAAAATCAATAAACAACGAACCATATGGTTTTCTATTGGAATAGAAACCATTTTCTTTTTTTCTCCATTCAACTCAACGCCTGGTTTCCTCGCGCCGGGAGCGTGTTAAATCCCCTAAATGAAACGGCGGTGCACGCAACGAAGCCGTTTCCGCCCGGATGGCGGGGGCCGGCCGCATGCATGCCTAGTGCTTTGCCCCGGAATGACGGAGCGGCCAGTCCGCCTTGAAGGCATTGATTGCTGAGCAGAGCGGATGATGGAGCTGTTCCGGTTCCGGTTTTCACTAATGTCTACATTTGAGGGGTGAATCACTCTTGACAGGCCGACTAGTTCAATACGGGCGACACCGCCAACGCAGAAGCTATGCACGCATCAGCGAAGTGCTGGAATTGCCGAACTTGATCGAAATTCAAACGTCCTCCTACCAATGGTTTCTCGATGAAGGGCTGCGGGAAATGTTTAGGGAAATTTCCCCGATTGAAGACTTTTCCGGCAATCTCTCGCTTGAATTTATCGACTATAGTTTAGGAGAACCGAAATATACGGTCGAAGAGGCGAAAGAACGCGACGTTACATATGCGGCGCCGCTTCGCGTCAAAGTTCGCTTGATTAATAAAGAAACGGGCGAAGTGAAAGAACAAGACGTGTTTATGGGCGATTTTCCGCTCATGACGGAAACCGGAACGTTTATTATCAATGGGGCGGAACGCGTCATTGTTTCCCAGCTCGTCCGTTCCCCAAGCGTCTATTACAGCGACAAAGTTGATAAAAACGGCAAACGCGGCTACTCGGCGACAGTGATTCCGAACCGCGGCGCATGGCTTGAATATGAAACCGATGCGAAAGACGTCGTTTACGTTCGCATCGACCGCACCCGTAAACTGCCCGTTACGGTGCTTCTCCGTGCGCTTGGGTTCAGCTCCGACCAAGAAATCATCGATCTGCTCGGCGACAACGAATACTTGCGCAATACGCTTGAAAAAGATAATACCGACAGCACGGAAAAAGCGTTGATTGAAATTTACGAGCGTCTTCGTCCGGGAGAGCCGCCGACGCTTGAGAATGCGAAAAATTTGCTGGCGTCGCGCTTTTTTGATCCGAAGCGCTATGACTTGGCGAGCGTAGGCCGTTATAAAATCAATAAAAAACTTCATATTAAAAACCGCCTGTTCAATCAGCGGCTCGCGGAAACGATCATTGATCCCGAAACCAAGGAAGTCATCGCCGAAGCTGGAGCGATGATCGACCGCCGAACGCTGAATCGCCTGCTCCCGTATTTGGAAAAAGGGGTCGGCTTACAGACATACCGCCCGGCCGAAGGGGTGGTGGACGGGGACATTTCGGTGCAAACGATCAAAATTTATGCCCCGAATGACCCGGATGGCGAAAAAGTGATCAACGTCATCGGCAACGGCTTCATCGCCGAGGATGTCAAACATATTACACCGGCTGACATCATTGCGTCGATCAGCTATTTCTTCAACTTGCTCCACGGCGTCGGCGATACGGATGACATCGACCATTTAGGCAACCGCCGTCTCCGTTCGGTCGGCGAACTATTGCAAAACCAATTCCGCATCGGCCTGTCGCGCATGGAGCGCGTCGTGCGCGAGCGCATGTCGATCCAAGATACGAACACGATTACGCCGCAGCAGCTGATCAACATCCGCCCAGTGATCGCGGCGATCAAAGAGTTTTTCGGCAGCTCGCAGCTGTCACAGTTCATGGATCAAACGAACCCATTGGCCGAACTGACGCACAAGCGGCGTCTGTCCGCGCTTGGCCCTGGCGGATTGACACGTGAGCGCGCTGGGTTTGAGGTGCGCGACGTTCACTATTCGCACTACGGGCGGATGTGTCCGATTGAAACGCCGGAAGGTCCGAACATCGGACTCATCAACTCGCTGTCCACTTACGCGAAAGTGAACAAGTTCGGCTTTATTGAAACGCCATACCGGCGCGTCGATCCGGAAACAGGACGGGTGACGGACCAAATCGATTATTTGACAGCCGATGAAGAGGACAATTACGTTGTAGCGCAGGCGAACGTACCGCTTGCGGAGGACGGCACGTTCCTTGAAGAAAACGTTGTCGCCCGTTTCCGCGGCGAGAACATCGTCGTCAAGCGCGATCGCGTCGACTACATGGACGTTTCGCCGAAGCAAGTCGTCTCGGCAGCGACGGCGTGCATCCCATTTTTGGAAAACGACGACTCGAACCGCGCGCTGATGGGAGCGAACATGCAGCGGCAAGCCGTGCCGCTGTTGGAACCCGAAGCGCCGATCGTTGGCACGGGGATGGAGTATGTTTCGGCGAAAGACTCGGGCGCAGCGGTCATTTGCAAGCACCGCGGCATCGTCGAGCGCGTCGAAGCAAAGGAAATTTGGGTGCGTCGGCTGATTGAAGTGGACGGCAAAGAAGTCAAGGGTGATCTAGATAAATATCGGTTGCTGAAATTCGTTCGTTCGAACCAAGGCACGTGCTACAACCAGCGGCCGATCGTGAAAAAAGGCGATATCGTTGAGAAGGGCGAAATTTTGGCCGATGGCCCGTCGATGGATAAGGGCGAATTGGCGCTTGGCCGCAATGTGCTTGTCGCTTTTATGACATGGGACGGTTACAACTACGAAGACGCGATCATCATGAGCGAACGGCTCGTCAAAGAAGACGTGTATACATCAATTCATATTGAAGAGTATGAAGCCGAATCGCGCGATACGAAACTCGGTCCGGAAGAAATTACGCGCGACATTCCAAACGTCGGCGAGGATGCGCTGAAAAACTTGGATGAACGCGGCATCGTCCGCATCGGCGCAGAAGTCAAAGACGGCGACTTGCTCGTCGGCAAAGTGACGCCAAAAGGAATGACCGAGCTGACGGCGGAAGAGCGGCTTTTGCACGCGATCTTCGGCGAAAAAGCGCGCGAGGTGCGTGATACGTCGTTGCGCGTCCCGCACGGCGGCGGCGGTATCGTCCTTGACGTGAAAGTGTTCAACCGCGAAGACGGCGACGAGCTTCCGCCGGGTGTCAATCAACTGGTGCGCGTCTATATTGTGCAAAAGCGGAAAATTTCCGAGGGCGACAAAATGGCAGGCCGCCACGGAAACAAAGGGGTTATTTCCCGCATTTTGCCGGAGGAAGATATGCCCTTCTTGCCGGATGGCACGCCGATTGACATCATGTTAAACCCACTCGGCGTTCCGTCGCGGATGAACATCGGGCAAGTATTTGAGCTGCACCTTGGCATGGCGGCGAAAAAACTTGGCTTGCATATCGCTTCCCCAGTCTTTGACGGAGCGACGGAGGAAGATGTTTGGAACATTCTTGAAGAAGCCGGCATGGCGCGCGATGCCAAAACGGTGCTGTATGACGGACGGACGGGTGAACCGTTTGATAACCGCGTGTCGGTTGGGATCATGTACATGATCAAGCTCGCCCACATGGTCGACGACAAGCTTCATGCCCGTTCCACCGGCCCGTACTCACTCGTCACTCAACAGCCGCTCGGCGGCAAGGCGCAGTTCGGCGGCCAGCGCTTTGGTGAGATGGAAGTATGGGCGCTTGAGGCGTATGGGGCGGCATACACGCTGCAAGAAATTTTGACCGTCAAGTCCGACGATGTCGTCGGCCGTGTCAAAACGTACGAGGCGATCGTCAAAGGGGAAAACATTCCGGAGCCGGGTGTGCCGGAGTCGTTTAAAGTGTTGATCAAAGAGCTGCAAAGCTTGGGCATGGACGTCACGATTTTGACGAGCGATGAACAAGAAGTGAACATGGAAAACTTTGATGATGATGATGACCATGCACCGGATGCCATCATGGTGGACGTCAAACCGGCCGAACGGGAAGAAGCCGGCGAAGAGAAAGATGCGGTGACGAAAGAATAAACCGGCCATAACGGCCAGGCGGGGAGTTGTTCCCCGCCATTGGCCGCTTGAGCGAACGGAAAACCGACGGATCAAAAAGGGAGGTATACCCCTTGCTAGATGTCAATAAGTTTGAGTACATGAAAATTGGGCTCGCTTCCCCGGAGAGAATTCGTTCTTGGTCGTATGGCGAAGTCAAAAAGCCGGAGACAATCAACTATCGGACGTTAAAGCCGGAAAAAGACGGCTTGTTTTGCGAGCGCATTTTCGGTCCGACGAAAGACTGGGAATGCCATTGCGGCAAATATAAACGCGTTCGCTACAAAGGCGTCGTCTGCGACCGCTGCGGCGTCGAAGTGACGCGCTCGAAAGTCCGCCGCGAACGGATGGGCCATATTGAGCTCGCTGCCCCGGTTTCGCACATCTGGTATTTCAAAGGCATCCCGAGCCGGATGGGATTGGTTCTTGACATGTCGCCGCGGGCGCTCGAAGAGGTCATTTATTTTGCATCCTATGTCGTCACCGACCCGGGTGATACGCCGCTTGAGAAAAAGCAGCTGTTGTCGGAAAAGGAATACCGCGCCTATCGCGAGAAGTACGGTCAATCGTTCCAAGCGTCGATGGGGGCGGAGGCGATCAAAAAGCTGCTCCAAGACATTGATTTGGATAAAGAGGTGGCCGCGCTGAAAGAAGAGCTGAAAACAGCGCAAGGGCAACGGCGCGCCCGCATCATTAAGCGGCTTGAAGTGCTTGAAGCGTTCCGCAGTTCAGGGAACGATCCGGCATGGATGGTGCTTGATGTACTGCCGGTCATTCCGCCGGAGTTGCGTCCAATGGTTCAGCTTGACGGCGGGCGGTTTGCAACATCGGATTTGAACGATTTGTACCGCCGCGTCATCAACCGCAACAACCGGCTGAAACGGCTGCTTGATCTCGGTGCGCCGAACATTATCGTCCAAAATGAGAAGCGGATGCTGCAAGAGGCGGTTGATGCTTTGATCGATAACGGCCGCCGCGGCCGTCCGGTGACCGGTCCGGGGAACCGTCCGTTAAAATCGCTTTCTCATATGCTGAAAGGGAAGCAAGGCCGCTTCCGGCAAAACTTGCTCGGCAAGCGCGTGGACTATTCCGGCCGTTCCGTCATCGTCGTCGGCCCGAACTTGAAAATGTACCAATGCGGCTTACCGAAAGAAATGGCGCTAGAGTTGTTCAAGCCGTTTGTTATGAAGGAGCTTGTCGAGCGGGGCTTGGCGCACAACATTAAAAGCGCGAAACGGAAAATCGAGCGCGTCCATCCGGAAGTATGGGATGTGCTGGAAGATGTCATTAAAGAACATCCGGTGCTGTTAAACCGCGCCCCGACGTTGCACCGTCTCGGCATTCAGGCGTTTGAACCAACGCTTGTGGAAGGGCGGGCGATCCGTCTTCATCCGCTTGTTTGCACGGCGTACAACGCTGACTTTGACGGCGACCAAATGGCGGTGCACGTGCCGCTGTCAGCTGAGGCGCAAGCCGAAGCGCGCTTGTTGATGTTGGCGGCGCAAAACATTTTGAACCCGAAAGATGGGAAGCCGGTCGTGACACCATCACAAGACATGGTGTTGGGCAACTACTACTTGACGATGGAGCGCGAGGGAGCCATCGGCGAAGGCATGGTGTTCAAAGACACGGACGAGGCGCTGCTTGCTTACCATAACGGCTACGTCCATCTCCATTCGCGCATTGCCATTCATGCCGGTTCGCTGAAAAACGAAACGTTTACCGAAGAGCAAAACAACAAGTTGCTCTTAACGACCGTCGGCAAGCTCATTTTCAACGAAATTTTGCCGAATTCGTTCCCGTACATCAACGAGCCGACGACGGAAAACATTGAAGGGCGGACGCCGGACAAGTACTTCCTTGACAAAGGGGTCAACGTGCGCGAAGAAATTCGCAAGCGCGAACTCGTGCCGCCGTTTAAGAAAAAAGTGCTCGGGCAAATTATCGCTGAAGTGTTCAAACGGTTCAAAATCACCGAAACATCGAAGATGCTCGACCGCATGAAAGACCTTGGCTTCCAATATTCGACGAAGGCCGGCATCACGATCGGCGTGGCCGATATCGTCGTCCTGCCGGAAAAACAAGAAATTTTGGATGAAGCGCAAGCGAAAGTTGATACGGTTTTGAAGCAGTTCCGCCGCGGGTTGATTACCGACGAAGAGCGGTACGAGCGCGTCATCTCCATCTGGAGCGCGGCGAAAGACAAAATTCAAGACCGGTTGATGAAGTCGCTTGATAAACGCAACCCGATCTTTATGATGAGCGATTCCGGAGCGCGCGGGAACGCGTCGAACTTTACGCAGCTTGCGGGGATGCGCGGTTTGATGGCCAACCCGGCCGGCCGGATCATTGAGCTGCCGATCAAGTCGTCGTTCCGCGAAGGCTTGACGGTGTTGGAATACTTTATCTCGACGCACGGCGCGCGAAAAGGATTGGCGGATACGGCGCTCAAAACGGCCGACTCAGGCTATCTCACGCGCCGCCTTGTCGACGTGGCCCAAGACGTCATCGTCCGCGAAGAAGATTGCGGCACCGACCGCGGCATTTTGGCGCGGGCGCTGACGGATGGCACGGAAGTTGTCGTCAAGCTTGAAGAGCGGCTTGTCGGTCGCTATGCGCACAAAACGGTGCGCCATCCGGAAACGGGCGAAGTGATCGTCCGCAAAGACGAGATGATCACCGAAGATATCGCCAATGAGATCATTAAAGCCGGCATTACGGAAGTATGGATTCGCTCCGTATTCGCCTGCAACACGCGCCATGGCGTCTGCAAAAAATGTTACGGCCGCAACATGGCGACCGGCATGGACGTCGAAGTTGGCGAAGCCGTCGGCATTATCGCCGCTCAGTCGATCGGCGAGCCGGGCACGCAGCTGACAATGCGGACGTTCCATACAGGCGGCGTCGCCGGCGACGATATCACTCAAGGTTTGCCGCGGGTGCAAGAGCTGTTTGAAGCGCGCAACCCGAAAGGGCAAGCGGTCATTTCTGAAATCGACGGCACGGTTATTTCGATTAATGAAACGCGCGACAACCAATATGAAATCGTCGTGCAAAGCGAGGTCGAAACGCGTACGTATGTAGCGCCGTACAACGCGCGGCTGAAAGTCGAAGAAGGTCAGCGCGTCGAACGCGGCCAAGAGCTGACAGAAGGCTCGGTCGACCCGAAACAGTTGTTGCGCGTGCGCGATATTACATCCGTTCAAGAGTACTTGCTTCGTGAAGTGCAAAAAGTGTACCGGATGCAAGGGGTGGAAATCAGCGATAAGCATATCGAGGTCATGGTGCGGCAAATGCTGCGCAAAGTGCGCGTCATCGATGCCGGCGACACCGATGTGCTGCCGGGCACGCTGTTGGATGTCCACCAGTTTACGGATGTCAACGCCAAAGCTCTTCGCGAAGGGAAACGGCCGGCGACGGCCCGCCAGGTGTTGCTCGGCATCACGAAAGCGTCGCTTGAGACGGATTCGTTCTTGTCGGCTGCTTCGTTCCAAGAAACGACGCGCGTCTTGACGGATGCGGCCATCAAAGGAAAACGTGATGAACTGCTTGGCTTGAAGGAAAACGTCATTATCGGCAAACTCGTCCCGGCTGGAACCGGTATGGCCCGCTACCGGAAAGTGAAGCCGGCCGTCAAAAAGGAAACGGCTAGCGACACGGTGTCTTCCAAATAACGCGAACCAAGTGGCCGGCTAAGACGCTCCTTGGCCGGCCATCATCTAATTAAAAATCCAGTTGACAATCGACAAAGAAAATGGTAGTCTAATAAAGGTGTTCCAACAACCTGGTACTTTGGAGGATATGTTACATGTCTTATGAAAAAGTATTACAGGCTGGAAAAATTGTCATTGGAACCAAACAAACGATAAGGGCTTTAAAGGAAGGGAAAGCAGCGGAAGTGATCGTGGCGGAGGATGCCGACTTGCCGATCATCGAAAAAGTGACCGCCGCCGCCAATGAGGCAAACGTGCCGGTCACAAAAGTCGATTCGATGAAAAAGCTTGGCAAGGCGTGCAAAATCCAAGTCGGTGCGGCCGCGGTGGCGATCCTTCGGTAACGTTTTGCCTTTCTCCCCTAAAACCTTTATTTGCATAAACGATGAACCACCTGGATATGTGGGCTTAAACGATGCATGCGAAAGGAGGATCTTTTCATGCCTACAATCAACCAATTGGTCCGCAAAGGACGCGAGAAAAAAGTCGTTAAATCGAAATCCCCTGCGTTGAACAAAGGGTATAACAGCTTCAAAAAAGAGCAAACGAATGTGTCGTCTCCGCAAAAACGCGGCGTTTGCACGCGTGTCGGCACGATGACGCCGAAAAAACCGAACTCGGCGTTGCGGAAATACGCCCGTGTCCGCTTGACAAATGGGATTGAAGTTACGGCGTACATTCCGGGGATCGGCCATAACTTGCAAGAACACAGCGTTGTGCTCATCCGCGGCGGACGTGTCAAAGACTTGCCGGGGGTACGCTACCATATCATCCGTGGGGCGCTGGATGCTGCAGGCGTAGCGAACCGGATGCAAGGTCGTTCGAAATACGGCGCGAAAAAACCAAAAGCAGCGAAAAAATAATGAAATGAAGAGAATGTTTTCCTGAAGGGAGGAAACACTATGCCACGTAGAGGCCCTGTTGCTAAACGTGACGTACTGCCAGATCCAATTTACAATTCGAAGCTTGTTACCCGTTTGATCAATAAAATTATGATCGACGGCAAAAAATCAAAAGCGCAAAAAATTCTTTACACCGCGTTTGATATTATCCGTGAGCGCACGGGTAAAGATCCAATGGAAGTGTTTGAGCAAGCGTTGAAAAACGTTATGCCGGTGTTGGAAGTGCGCGCTCGCCGCGTTGGTGGGGCGAACTACCAAGTTCCGGTCGAGGTTCGTCCGGACCGCCGCGTTTCTCTCGGTTTGCGCTGGCTCGTGCAATATGCACGTCTTCGCAACGAAAAAACGATGGAAGAGCGCTTGGCAAATGAAATTATGGACGCTGCCAACAACACGGGTGCAGCGGTGAAAAAACGCGAAGATACACATAAAATGGCTGAAGCGAACCGCGCGTTCGCCCATTACCGCTGGTAAGGAGCGTCGCCTAAAGGAAATAGGTGAGGAGGCACTGCGGTTGCCTATTCACCTATCTTCCTATATATTGCGGCCTTTCCGGTCGCGCGTGGGACAACTTCAAAGACAAGGGGATTGCGCCATCGATGGCGGCGCCATCTACTTATATTTCATATTTGAAGGAAGGAGAAAATAACCACTATGGCAAGAGAGTTCTCCTTAGAAAACACTCGCAACATAGGGATCATGGCGCACATTGACGCCGGGAAAACGACGACGACTGAACGGATCTTGTTCTATACCGGCCGCGTTCATAAAATCGGGGAAGTGCATGAAGGTGCGGCAACGATGGACTGGATGGAACAAGAACAAGAGCGCGGAATTACGATCACGTCGGCGGCGACAACGGCGCAATGGAAAGGCCATCGCATCAACATCATCGACACGCCGGGGCACGTCGACTTTACGGTCGAGGTTGAGCGTTCGTTGCGCGTATTGGACGGGGCCATCACAGTCTTAGACGCGCAATCGGGTGTTGAACCGCAAACGGAAACCGTTTGGCGCCAAGCGACGACATATGGCGTCCCACGGATCGTGTTCGTCAACAAAATGGATAAAATTGGCGCCGATTTCTTGTATTCGGTGAAAACGCTCCATGACCGCCTGCAAGCAAATGCCCATCCGGTGCAACTGCCGATCGGCGCTGAAGATCAATTCTCCGGCATTATCGACTTGGTTGAAATGTGCGCGTACCATTACCATGATGAGCTTGGCAAAAACATTGAGCGCATTGACATTCCGGAAGAATACCGCGATATGGCAGAAGAGTACCATAACAAGCTGATTGAGGCGGTCGCTGAGCTGGACGAAGAATTAATGATGAAATATTTGGAAGGGGAAGAAATCACGACGGAAGAGCTGAAGGCCGCGATCCGCAAAGCGACGATCAGCGTTGAATTCTTCCCGGTCTTCTGCGGTTCGGCATTCAAAAACAAAGGTGTTCAGCTGCTTCTTGACGGCGTTGTCGACTACTTGCCGTCTCCGGTTGACATCCCGGCGATTCGCGGCGTCGTTCCGGATACCGAAGAAGAAGTGACACGTGAAGCAAGCGATGACGCTCCGTTTGCCGCTTTGGCATTTAAAATCATGACTGACCCGTATGTCGGGAAATTGACGTTTATTCGCGTCTACTCTGGAACGCTTGATTCCGGTTCATATGTGATGAACACGACCAAAGGGAAGCGCGAACGGATCGGCCGCTTGTTGCAAATGCACGCGAACCACCGTCAAGAAATTTCGAAAGTCTATGCCGGTGATATTGCCGCAGCGGTAGGTTTAAAAGATACGACGACCGGTGATACTCTATGTGATGAGAAGCATCCTGTCATTTTAGAGTCGATGCAATTCCCAGAACCGGTCATTTCGGTGGCAATCGAGCCGAAGTCGAAAGCCGATCAAGACAAAATGAGCCAAGCGCTGCAAAAATTGCAAGAAGAAGACCCGACTTTCCGCGCTCACACCGACCCGGAAACGGGACAAACAATCATCTCCGGAATGGGCGAGTTGCATCTTGACATCATCGTCGACCGGATGCGCCGCGAGTTCAAAGTCGAAGCGAACGTCGGGGCGCCGCAAGTTGCCTACCGCGAAACGTTCCGCAAATCGGCGCAAGTCGAAGGCAAATTCATCCGTCAATCCGGCGGCCGCGGTCAATACGGCCACGTTTGGATCGAATTCTCGCCGAACGAGCGCGGCAAAGGCTTCGAATTCGAGAACGCCATCGTCGGTGGGGTTGTTCCGAAAGAGTATGTGCCGGCCGTCCAAGCTGGATTGGAAGAAGCGATGCAAAACGGCGTCTTAGCCGGCTATCCGGTTGTCGACATTAAAGCGAAACTGTTTGACGGATCGTACCACGATGTCGACTCGAGCGAAATGGCATTCAAAATCGCTGCTTCCCTGGCATTGAAAAACGCCGCGACGAAGTGCGATCCGGTTCTTTTGGAACCGATCATGAAAGTCGAAGTCGTCATCCCTGAAGAGTACCTCGGTGACATCATGGGCGACATCACGTCCCGTCGCGGCCGCATCGAGGGGATGGAAGCGCGCGGCAACGCCCAAGTCGTCCGGGCGATGGTGCCGTTGGCTGAAATGTTCGGTTATGCGACATCGCTCCGTTCGAACACGCAAGGACGCGGAACGTTCTCGATGGTGTTTGACCACTATGAAGAAGTTCCGAAAAACATCGCCGATGAAATTATCAAAAAAAATAAAGGCGAATAATTGATTTCTCTTGCTAGTTTCGCTATAAATACTTATGTAAGTAAGACTTGGGAACATTTTGTTCCCAAGCATCCTATACTTACCCAACCATATAAATTCATATCTTACTTTTAAGGAGGATATCTCTCATGGCTAAAGCGAAATTTGAGCGCACGAAACCGCACGTCAACATTGGCACGATCGGCCACGTTGACCACGGGAAAACGACGTTGACAGCTGCGATCACGACGGTTTTGGCGAAACAAGGGAAAGCCGAAGCAAAAGCGTACGACCAAATCGACGCTGCTCCGGAAGAGCGTGAACGCGGGATTACGATTTCGACGGCGCACGTCGAGTATGAAACAGATGCTCGCCACTATGCGCACGTTGACTGCCCGGGCCATGCTGACTACGTCAAAAACATGATCACGGGTGCGGCGCAAATGGACGGCGCGATCCTTGTTGTCTCGGCGGCTGACGGTCCGATGCCGCAAACGCGCGAACACATTCTTCTCTCCCGCCAAGTCGGTGTTCCGTACATCGTTGTATTCTTGAACAAATGCGACATGGTGGACGACGAAGAATTGCTTGAACTTGTTGAAATGGAAGTTCGCGATCTTCTCTCTGAATACGACTTCCCAGGCGATGAAGTGCCGGTCATCAAAGGTTCGGCATTAAAAGCGCTTGAAGGCGACCCGCAATGGGAAGAAAAAATCATTGAACTGATGAATGCGGTTGACGAATACATCCCGACGCCGCAACGTGAAGTGGACAAACCGTTCATGATGCCAATCGAGGACGTCTTCTCGATCACGGGCCGCGGTACGGTTGCAACAGGCCGTGTTGAACGCGGTACGTTGAAAGTTGGCGACCCGGTTGAAATCATCGGTTTGTCGGATGAGCCGAAAACGACGACCGTTACGGGTGTAGAAATGTTCCGCAAACTTCTCGATCAAGCGGAAGCTGGCGACAACATCGGTGCGCTTCTCCGCGGCGTATCTCGTGATGAAGTCGAGCGCGGCCAAGTATTGGCGAAACCTGGTTCGATCACGCCGCACACGAAATTCAAAGCGCAAGTATACGTCCTGACGAAAGAAGAAGGCGGACGCCATACTCCGTTCTTCTCGAACTACCGTCCGCAATTCTACTTCCGTACGACGGACGTAACGGGCATTATCACGCTTCCGGAAGGCGTCGAAATGGTTATGCCTGGCGACAACGTTGAAATGACGGTGGAACTGATCGCCCCGATCGCGATCGAAGAAGGTACGAAATTCTCAATCCGCGAAGGCGGCCGTACGGTCGGCGCTGGCTCTGTATCGGAAATCATCGAGTAATCACGGCAAAAAAGGGTGTCCAGCAATGGACATCCTTTTTTTGATGCCATCTTGACCGTCAGATTGGCGGCTGTGTTGAAAACGGGATGGCAGCTATGTATAATAGAAGAAGTGTGGGAAAAGCAAAGAAATCACTTGCAATCTTGCTTACATACCAGTATAATATCAAATGTTGGTCTTTGACTGCGATGAAGCGGAAGGTTGCTGACACACCCGGCCGCTTTGCCACGGCGGTGTGCAGGAAATTTCCGTGGAGAAGTCTATTTTCAAAATAGGCGAAGAAGGAGGGAAACCAAATGGCAAAAGAAAAAATTCGCATTCGTTTAAAAGCTTACGATCATCGAATTTTAGACCAATCGGCGGAGAAAATTGTGGAAACCGCAAAACGTTCTGGGGCAAAAGTGTCGGGGCCGATCCCGCTGCCGACGGAAAGAACGGTGTATACGATCTTGCGCGCCGTTCATAAGTACAAAGACTCCCGTGAACAATTCGAAATGCGGACGCATAAACGTTTGATCGACATCATCAACCCGACTCCGCAAACGGTTGATTCGTTAATGCGTCTCGATTTGCCGTCGGGCGTTGATATTGAAATTAAACTTTGATCGACTGGGAGGTGTGACACATGACGAAAGGAATCTTAGGAAGAAAGATCGGTATGACGCAAATATTTGCGGAAAATGGCGATTTGATTCCGGTAACCGTCATCCATGCGACGCCGAACGTCGTCCTGCAAAAGAAAACGATCGAAAACGACGGTTACGAAGCGATCCAATTAGGTTTTGAAGATATTAGCGAAAAACGCGCCAATAAACCGCAAATTGGCCATGCTGCCAAAGCTAACACGGCACCTAAGCGCTTCATTCGTGAAATCCGCGGCGCCAACATCGATGAATATGAAGTTGGCCAAGAAGTGAAAGTTGACATTTTCAGCGAAGGCGAAATTGTCGATGTCACGGGCATTTCGAAAGGGAAAGGTTTCCAAGGGGCGATCAAACGCCACGGTCAATCACGCGGACCAATGGCTCACGGTTCCCGTTATCATCGCCGTCCGGGTTCGATGGGGTCCATCGCGCCAAACCGCGTTTTCAAAACGAAAAACTTGCCGGGCCGCATGGGCGGTGAGCGCGTGACGATCCAAAACTTGAAAATCGTGAAAGTGGATCCGGAGCGCAACTTGCTGCTCATTAAAGGCAATGTGCCGGGCCCGAGAAAAGGCTTAGTCATCGTCAAAAGCGCCGTGAAAGCGGCGAAGAAGGCGAAATAACATCCGGCCAAGAAAGGAGGAACTACGTAATGCCAAAAGTAGCATTATACAACCAAAACGGTCAGACGGTCGGCGAAATCGAGTTGAACGACGCCGTTTTTGGGATTGAACCGAATAAGCATGTGTTGTTTGAAGCAGTGATTATGCAACGCGCCTCGATGCGTCAAGGAACGCATAAAACGAAAAACCGCGCTGAAGTGAGCGGCGGCGGCCGCAAGCCATGGCGCCAAAAAGGGACAGGACGCGCCCGTCAAGGTTCGATTCGCGCTCCGCAATGGCGCGGCGGCGGTACGGTCTTTGGTCCAGTTCCGCGCAGCTACAGCTACAAACTTCCGAAAAAAGTTCGCCGTTTAGCGATCAAATCGGCATTGTCTTCGAAAGTGCTCGAAAACGACATCGTTGTATTGGATCAATTATCGCTTGAAGCACCGAAGACGAAGGAAATGGTCAAAATTTTAAACAATCTCTCAGTGGATCGGAAAGCACTCATTGTGACCGACGAGCTGAATGAGAATGTATATCTGTCGGCGCGCAACATTCCAGGCGTCAAAGTGGTGGCAGCCAACGGCATCAATGTGCTCGATGTGCTCAACCATGACAAACTCGTCATTACGAAGGCGGCCGTGGAGAAAGTAGAGGAGGTGCTTGCATAATGAAAGACCCCCGCGACATTATTAAGCGCCCCATCATCACGGAAAATACAATGAATTTGATCGGGCAAAAAAAATATACGTTTGAGGTCGACGTCAAAGCGAACAAGACGGAAGTGAAAGACGCCGTCGAGAAAATTTTTGGCGTTAAAGTAGCCAAAGTGAACATCATGAACTATAAAGGGAAATTTAAACGCGTCGGCCGCTACAGCGGCTATACGAACCGCCGCCGCAAAGCGATCGTCACGCTGACGCCGGACAGCAAAGAGATCGAACTGTTTGAAGTGTAACATAAACGATGAAGGAGGGACATTCCGATGGCGATCAAGAAGTACAAACCGACATCGAACGGCCGTCGCGGCATGACGGTGCTTGATTTCTCGGAAATTACGACGGATCAGCCGGAAAAATCGCTGCTTGCTCCGTTAAAGAAAAAGGCGGGCCGCAACAATCAAGGGAAAATTACGGTGCGCCATCAAGGCGGCGGCCATAAACGCCAATATCGGATTATCGACTTTAAACGCGACAAAGACGGAATTCCAGGACGCGTTGCTACGATTGAATACGATCCGAACCGTTCTGCCAATATCGCGCTCATCAACTATGCAGACGGTGAAAAACGCTACATTATCGCGCCGAAAAACTTGAAAGTCGGCATGGAAATCATGTCCGGTCCGGATGCGGACATTAAAATCGGCAATGCGCTTCCGCTTGAGAACATCCCAGTCGGTACGCTCGTCCACAATATTGAGCTGAAACCGGGCCGCGGCGGACAATTGGTGCGTGCAGCTGGTACGTCGGCGCAAGTGCTCGGGAAAGAAGGAAAATACGTCATCGTTCGTTTGGCTTCCGGCGAAGTGCGCATGATTTTAGGCAAATGCCGTGCAACGGTTGGTGAAGTCGGCAACGAGCAACACGAACTTGTCAACATCGGGAAAGCAGGACGCGCCCGCTGGTTGGGGATTCGCCCGACAGTTCGCGGTTCGGTTATGAACCCGGTTGACCATCCGCACGGCGGTGGTGAAGGGAAAGCGCCAATCGGACGCAAATCGCCGATGACGCCATGGGGCAAACCGACGCTTGGATACAAAACACGCAAAAAGAAAAACAAATCGGATAAATTCATCATCCGTCGCCGCAAGAAATAATGAACGAGCGCAATTCAGAAGGGAGGTTCACTTATGGGTCGCAGCTTGAAAAAAGGTCCGTTTTGCGATGAGCATTTGATGAAAAAAATCGAAAAACTGAATGCAACAGGGCAAAAACAAGTGATCAAAACGTGGTCTCGCCGTTCGACGATCTTCCCGCAGTTTGTTGGGCATACGATCGCGGTGTACGATGGCCGCAAACATGTTCCGGTCTACATCACGGAAGACATGGTCGGGCACAAACTCGGCGAATTTGCGCCGACGCGCACGTTCCGCGGCCATGCTGGCGATGACAAGAAAACGAAACGGTAATGAGAGGAGGTTCTAGATATGCAAGCCAAAGCTGTTGCAAGAACCGTTCGCATCGCTCCTCGTAAAGCGCGCTTAGTCATTGACTTGATTCGCGGGAAAGAAGTGGGCGAAGCGTTCGCTATTTTGCGCCATACACCAAAAGCAGCTTCCCCGATCATTGAGAAAGTGTTGAAATCAGCAGTCGCCAACGCTGAACACAACTATGACATGGACGTCAACAACTTGGTCATTACTCAAGCGTATGTCGACGAAGGCCCGACGCTGAAACGGTTCCGTCCGCGCGCCATGGGACGGGCAAGCGCCATTAACAAACGCACAAGCCATATTACGATCGTCGTTTCAGAAAAGAAGGAGGGATAATCCGTGGGTCAAAAGGTCAACCCGATCGGTCTGCGCATCGGCATCATTCGTGACTGGGAATCGAGATGGTATGCGGAAAAAGACTATGCAGATCTGTTGCACGAAGACTTGAAAATCCGTGAATACATTAGCAAACGCCTGCAAGACGCGGCCGTCTCCCGCGTGGAGATTGAACGGGCAGCCAACCGCGTCAACGTAACGATCCATACCGCCAAACCGGGCATGGTCATCGGGAAAGGCGGTTCGGAAGTGGAAGCGCTCCGCAAAGCGCTCGCGCAATTGACCGGTAAACGCGTCCATATCAACATTGTAGAAATCAAAAAACCGGACTTGGATGCACGTCTTGTTGCTGAAAATATCGCTCGTCAGCTTGAAAACCGCGTATCGTTCCGCCGGGCGCAAAAACAAGCGATCCAACGTGCGATGCGCGCTGGGGCGAAAGGGATCAAAACGATGGTATCCGGCCGTTTGGGCGGGGCTGACATCGCTCGTTCGGAGCATTACAGCGAAGGGACGGTTCCACTCCATACGCTGCGCGCTGACATTGACTATGGAACAGCAGAAGCCGATACGACGTACGGAAAAATCGGCGTGAAAGTATGGATTTATCGTGGAGAAGTCCTTCCGACCAAGAAAAAAGCTGAGGAAGGAGGAAAATAATCATGTTAATGCCAAAACGCGTCAAATATCGCCGTGAACATCGCGGACGGATGAAAGGCCGGGCGAAAGGCGGCACGGAAGTTCATTTCGGTGAATTTGGGTTGCAAGCATTAGAATCAGCTTGGATTACGAACCGGCAAATCGAAGCAGCCCGTCGGGCGATGACCCGTTACATGAGACGGGGCGGGAAGGTATGGATCCGCATTTTCCCATCCAAACCGTATACGGCAAAACCGCTTGAAGTGCGGATGGGTTCTGGTAAAGGGGCGCCGGAAGGCTGGGTCGCCGTTGTCAAACCAGGCAAAGTGATGTTTGAAGTGGGCGGTGTTTCTGAGGAAGTGGCACGTGAAGCATTGCGTCTCGCTTCTCACAAACTTCCGATCAAATGCAAATTTGTAAAACGTGAAGAAACTGGTGGTGAAGCGTAATGAAAGCGAAAGAAATCCGTGAGTTGACCACTGCCGAGATCGAACAAAAAATTAAAGCGTTGAAGGAAGAATTGTTCAACCTTCGCTTCCAACTGGCCACAGGTCAATTGGAAAACACGGCGCGCATCCGCCAAGTGCGCAAAGACATCGCCCGCATGAAAACGATTATTCGCGAACGTGAGCTCGCTGCCAATAAATAATGTGTTTGAGAGGAGGTTTGTGGAATGAGCCAACGCAATCAACGCAAAGTGTACGTCGGGCGGGTTGTATCGGACAAAATGGACAAAACGATCACCGTGTTGGTCGAAACGTACAAAAAACATCCGCTGTACGGCAAACGCGTGAAATATTCGAAAAAATATAAGGCGCATGATGAACATAACATCGCTAAAGTCGGCGATATCGTGAAAATTATGGAAACTCGCCCGCTGTCGGCCACAAAACGCTTCCGCTTAGTGGAAGTCATCGAAAAAGCGGTTGTTCTGTAATCGTTCTTCACTTAGTTCGGAGAGATAATTCCGAAAGGAGGTTTCGTCGATGATTCAACAAGAATCTCGCTTGAAAGTAGCTGATAACTCTGGTGCACGCGAAGTGCTTGTCATTAAAGTGCTCGGAGGCTCGGGGCGCCGCTATGCGAACATCGGCGACGTCGTTGTGGCGACGGTCAAAGATGCGACACCAGGTGGCGTTGTTAAAAAAGGTCAAGTCGTGAAAGCAGTTGTTGTTCGTACGAAACGCGGGGTGCGCCGTCCGGACGGCTCGTACATCCGCTTTGACGAAAACGCCTGCGTCATCATCCGTGATGACAAAAGCCCGCGCGGCACGCGGATTTTCGGACCGGTTGCCCGTGAATTGCGCGATAAAGACTTCATGAAAATCATTTCTTTAGCTCCGGAAGTTATTTAATGGAACGGAACAGCGTTTCAAGGAGGTGCGAATGCGATGCATGTAAAAAAAGGCGATAAAGTGCAAGTAATCTCCGGCAAAGACAAAGGCAAGCAAGGCGTCATTCTAGCGGCGTTTCCGAAGAAAAACCGCGTCATCGTTGAGGGCGTCAACATTGTGAAAAAGCATGCGAAACCGTCGCAAGCGAATCCGCAAGGCGGCATCATCGAAAAAGAGGCGCCGATCCACGTGTCGAAAGTGATGCCGTTAGATCCGAAAACAGGCGAACCGACGCGCATCGGCTACAAAATTGTCGACGGTAAAAAAGTGCGCTACGCGAAAAAATCCGGAGAGATTTTAGATAAATAATCGTGACGCAGGAAAGGAGGTACCTTTATGAACCGCCTAAAAGAGAAGTATGTAAAAGAAGTCGTTCCTGCTCTGATGAGCAAGTTCAACTATAAATCGATCATGCAAGTGCCGAAAATCGAAAAAATCGTCATCAACATGGGTGTCGGCGACGCGGTGCAAAACCCGAAAGCATTAGACAGCGCCGTCGAAGAGCTGACGTTGATCGCCGGCCAGCGTCCGGTGGTAACGCGTGCGAAAAAATCGATCGCCGGCTTCCGTCTCCGCCAAGGGATGCCGATCGGTGCAAAAGTAACGTTGCGCGGTGAACGGATGTATGAATTTCTTGATAAGTTGATCTCGGTCTCGCTCCCGCGCGTGCGCGACTTCCGCGGGGTATCGAAAAAAGCGTTCGATGGCCGCGGCAACTATACGCTCGGCATTAAAGAGCAGCTCATTTTCCCGGAGATTGACTACGATAAAGTGAACAAAGTGCGCGGCATGGACATCGTGATCGTCACAACGGCCAACACGGACGAAGAAGCGCGTGAACTGCTGGCGTTGCTCGGCATGCCATTCCAAAAATAATGATCCCATAAGGCAAGGGAGGCGAAATCGTGGCTAAAAAATCGATGATCGCGAAACAAAAACGGACGCCGAAGTTTAAAGTAAGAGCGTATACCCGCTGCGAGCGCTGCGGCCGCCCGCATTCGGTTTACCGCAAGTTTAAACTTTGCCGTATTTGTTTCCGTGAACTCGCATATAAAGGTCAACTTCCTGGCATCAAAAAAGCCAGCTGGTAATCAACCCATTGATTGGGAAGGAGGTAAAACAAAATGGTGATGACAGATCCAATTGCTGATATGCTGACTCGCATTCGGAATGCGAATATGGTTCGTCACGAAAAGCTCGAAGTCCCGGCTTCGAAAATCAAGCGGGAAATCGCCGAAATTTTAAAGCGCGAAGGGTTTATTCGTGATTATGAATATATCGAAGACAACAAACAAGGCATTCTCCGCATCTTCTTGAAGTACGGCCCGAACAATGAACGCGTCATTACAGGGCTGAAACGCATCAGCAAACCCGGTTTGCGCGTATACGTCAAGGCTCATGAAGTGCCGCGCGTCTTAAACGGCTTAGGCATCGCGATTCTTTCGACATCGCAAGGAGTCTTAACGGACAAAGAAGCACGGCAAAAAGGCACGGGCGGCGAAGTAATCGCCTACGTTTGGTAATTTATTTGCTCAAGAATGGAGGTGTGTTTGACATGTCACGTGTCGGCAAAAAACCAATTGAAATTCCTGCCGGTGTCACCGTTACGGTCAACGGCAACACGGTTACGGTCAAAGGGCCGAAAGGGGAATTAACCCGCACGTTCCATCCGGATATGACGATCACCGTTGAGGGCAATGTGATCACCGTTACGCGCCCAAGCGATGAAAAACATCATCGCGCGCTCCATGGCACGACGCGCAGCTTGCTTGCCAACATGGTCGAAGGCGTTTCGAAAGGGTATGAAAAAGCGCTCGAACTCGTTGGTGTCGGGTACCGGGCGTCGAAACAAGGGAAAAAGCTTGTGTTGAGCGTCGGTTATTCTCATCCGGTAGAAATTGAGCCAGAGGAAGGGCTCGAAATCGAAGTGCCGTCCCAAACGAAAATTATCGTCAAAGGGGCAGACAAACAACGCGTCGGCGAATTGGCAGCCAACATTCGTGCTGTACGCCCGCCGGAGCCGTATAAAGGCAAAGGCATTCGCTACGAAGGCGAATTGGTGCGCCTGAAGGAAGGCAAAACTGGTAAATAACGCGGCATAGCGAAGTGAAAGGAGTGACATTCGATGATCACGAAAGTGGACCGAAACGCGGTTCGCAAAAAAAGACACGCGCGCATCCGCAAAAAAATCTTCGGCACGGCTGAACGTCCGCGGTTGAGCGTGTTCCGTTCGAACAAACATATTTATGCACAAATTATTGATGATACAAAATCAGCAACGATTGTCAGCGCGTCGACATTGGATAAAGAGTTCGGCTTAGATTCGACGAACAACATTGAGGCAGCGAAAAAAGTCGGCGAACTTGTCGCCAAACGTGCATTGGAAAAAGGCATTAAAAAAGTCGTGTTCGACCGTGGCGGGTATTTATATCACGGACGGGTAAAAGCATTGGCAGACGCCGCCCGCGAAGCCGGCTTGGAATTCTAATTACAAAGGAGGGACAACGATGCGTCGTATCGATCCAAACAAACTTGAATTGGAAGAGCGTGTAGTCGCGGTCAACCGTGTAGCAAAAGTCGTAAAAGGCGGACGTCGCCTGCGCTTTTCAGCTCTCGTCGTCGTCGGCGATAAAAACGGCCATGTCGGATTTGGCACCGGAAAAGCACAAGAGGTTCCAGAAGCGATCCGCAAAGCCATTGAAGATGCGAAGAAAAACTTAATTGAAGTGCCGATCGTCGGCACAACGATTCCGCATGAAGTCATCGGCCATTTCGGTGCCGGGGAAATCATTTTGAAACCCGCTTCCGAAGGTACCGGGGTCATCGCTGGGGGTCCGGCGCGTGCTGTATTAGAGCTGGCGGGCATCAGCGACATCTTGTCGAAATCGATCGGTTCAAACACGCCAATCAACATGGTGCGCGCAACGTTTGATGGGCTGAAACAATTAAAACGCGCCGAAGACGTAGCGAGATTGCGCGGCAAAACAGTCGAGGAACTGTTAGGATAAGGAGGGAACGATCATGGCAAAAAAACTGGCGATTACCCTCACGCGCAGCGTGATTGGCCGTCCGGAAGACCAACGCGTTACCGTCAGAACGCTCGGCTTGCGAAAAATGCACCAGACGGTCGTCCACAATGACAATCCTGCCATCCGCGGGATGATCAACAAAGTGGCCCACCTTGTCAAAGTCAAAGAAATTGAAGAATAATGAATCATAAGGAGGTGCTTTGCCATGAAACTTCATGAATTGCAACCAGCGCCGGGATCTCGAAAGAAAGCTGTGCGCGTCGGCCGCGGGATCGGTTCGGGCAACGGCAAAACGTCCGGCCGCGGTCAAAAAGGTCAAAATGCCCGCTCGGGTGGAGGAGTTCGTCTTGGGTTTGAAGGCGGTCAAACTCCGCTGTTCCGCCGTTTGCCGAAACGAGGATTTACGAACATCAATCGGAAAGAGTATGCTGTTGTGAATCTGGAAAAACTGAATCGTTTTGAAGACGGAACGGAAGTGACGCCGGAATTGCTTCTTGAGACGGGCGTCATCAGCAAGTTGAAATCGGGCGTGAAAATTTTGGGCAAAGGCCAAATCGAGAAAAAGCTGACGGTCAAAGCGCATAAGTTCTCGGCATCGGCGAAAGAGGCCATTGAGGCGGCTGGCGGTAAAACTGAGGTGATTTAATGTTTCGGACAATCTCCAACTTTATGCGCGTCAGTGATATTCGAAACAAAATCATTTTCACTCTTCTTATGCTGATCGTGTTCCGCATCGGAACGTTCATCCCGGTTCCGAGCGTGAACACCGATGTGCTCAAGCTGCAAGATGAATTAAATGCATTCGGCGTCCTGAACATTTTCGGCGGCGGGGCGCTGCAAAACTTTTCAATTTTTGCCATGGGGGTTATGCCCTACATCACCGCGTCGATTATCGTCCAGCTGCTGCAAATGGACGTCGTTCCGAAATTTACAGAATGGTCGAAGCAAGGCGAGGTTGGCCGGCGTAAATTAGCTCAGTTTACCCGCTATTTCACGGTCGTGCTCGGGTTTATCCAAGCGCTTGGCATGTCGTACGGCTTCAACAATTTAGCCGGCGGGATGCTCATTCGAAATCCGGGCATCGGCACATATTTGCTGATCGCGGTCGTCTTGACGGCCGGCACCGCATTTTTAATGTGGCTCGGTGAGCAAATCACCGCCAAAGGCGTCGGAAATGGGATTTCGATCATTATTTTTGCAGGGATCGTCTCCGGCATTCCGACAGTCCTAAACCAAATCTACGCCCAGCAGTTTGAAAATGTCGGGGAAGATTTGTTTTTGCGCATCGTCCGGCTCCTGCTTGTGGCGTTGGCGGTCGTTGCCGTCATCGTTGGGGTCATTTACATCCAGCAGGCGTTCCGGAAAATTCCGATCCAATATGCCAAACGGCTTGAAGGCCGGAGTCCGGTTGGCGGCCATTCCACCCACTTGCCGTTAAAAGTGAACCCGGCCGGGGTTATTCCAGTGATTTTTGCGATCTCATTTTTAATTGCACCACCGACGATCGCATCGTTTTTTGGTACGAATGATGTAACATTGTGGATTCGCCGAACGTTTGATTATACCCATCCGATTGGCATGACGATTTACGTCGTGCTTATTATCGCGTTTACGTACTTTTATGCGTTCGTCCAAGTCAACCCGGAGCAAATGGCGGAGAATTTGAAGAAGCAAGGCGGCTACATTCCAGGCATCCGTCCTGGAAAGAATACACAAGAGTATGTAACGAGAATTTTGTACCGGCTGACGCTCGTCGGCTCTGTCTTTTTAGCGGTCATTGCCGTGCTGCCGGTGTTCTTCGTGAACGTTGCGAACTTGCCACCTTCTGCGCAAATTGGCGGTACGAGCTTGCTCATTGTCGTCGGCGTGGCGCTGGAGACAATGAAACAGCTTGAGAGCCAGCTGGTGAAACGCCATTACCGTGGATTCATCAAATAAAGAAGGCAAGAGCGGGCATCCCTTGCCGATAGGGGGAGTTAGGATGAATTTAGTGCTGATGGGGCTTCCGGGTGCCGGCAAAGGCACGCAGGCCGAGAAAATCGTAGCGGCTTACGGTATTCCGCACATTTCAACGGGAGATATGTTTCGAGCGGCGATCAAAGAAGGGACGCCGTTAGGGTTGCAGGCAAAGCAGTATATGGACCGCGGCGACCTTGTTCCGGATGAAGTGACGATCGGCATTGTCCGTGAACGGCTGAGCAAAGAGGATTGCCAAAACGGTTTTTTGCTCGATGGATTCCCGCGCACGGTCGCTCAAGCGGAGGCGCTAGAAACGTTGCTTTCGGAAATCGGGCGCAAGCTTGACTATGTCATCCATATCGACGTTCGCCAAGAGGTCTTAATGGAGCGCCTGACCGGCAGACGTATTTGCCGCAACTGCGGAGCAACGTACCATCTCGTTTTTCATCCGCCGGCGAAACCGGGCGTATGCGATAAATGCGGTAGCGATCTGTACCAGCGCCCCGATGATAATGAAGCAACGGTGGCCAATCGGCTTGAGGTGAATATGAAACAAATGAAGCTGCTCCTCGATTTTTACGAGCAAAAAGGCTATTTGCGCCACATTAACGGCGAACAGGACATGGAAAAGGTGTTTGCCGATATTCGTGAATTGCTCGGGGGACTTGCTCGATGATCATTTGCAAAACCGCGCACGAAATCGCCCTCATGCGCGAGGCGGGAAAAATCGTTTCCCTTACATTGAAAGAATTGCAAAAGCACATTCGCCCCGGGGTCACGACAAAGGAACTGGATGCCATCGCGGAGGAAGTGATTCGTTCCCATGGCGCCGTTCCATCGTTTAAAGGATACCAAGGGTTCCCGGGAAGCATTTGCGCTTCAGTCAATGAGGAGCTTGTGCACGGCATTCCCGGCGACCGTGTGTTATGCGAGGGCGACATTATTACGATCGATGTGGGCGCCCAGTATGAAGGCTATCACGCCGACTCCGCCTGGACGTATCCCGTTGGGGAGATCGATGCGGAGACGAAGCGGCTGCTCGACGTAACAGAACAATCGTTGTATGTCGGACTCGCCGAGGCGAAGCCAGGCGCTCGTTTGACGAACATTTCTCATGCGATTCAAACGTATGTTGAAGCGCACCATTTTTCCGTCGTTCGCGAGTATGTGGGGCATGGAATTGGTCAACACTTACATGAAGACCCGCAAGTCCCGCATTATGGGCCGCCGAATAAAGGGCCGATTTTGCGGCCAGGGATGGCGCTATGCATCGAACCGATGGTCAATGCGGGCAGCCGCCATGTCAAAACGTTGGCTGATGACTGGACTGTCGTGACGGCGGACGGAAAACGGTGCGCCCATTTCGAACATACGATTGTCATTACAGAAGATGGCTGCGAAATTTTAACACATTGTGGAAATGAGTCTCCCACTTCATAAGTGGGAAGGGGTAAACGTCTTCTCGATCATCATGGATATCACGTTCGGTTTTGCGTAACACAATGTTACTCATTCGAAGGAGGGAGAGCCGCTCGATGGCGAAAGATGATGTAATTGAAGTGGAAGGCACCGTCATCGAAACATTGCCAAATGCGATGTTTCGTGTAGAATTAGAAAATGGGCACACGGTGTTGGCTCATGTATCCGGCAAGATCCGCATGCATTTCATTCGCATTTTGCCTGGCGACCGGGTGACGGTGGAGCTGTCGCCGTATGATTTGACGCGTGGACGGATCACGTATCGATATAAATAAAGGAATGCACTCCGTTCAATTAGGGAGGTAAACAACATGAAAGTAAGACCATCTGTCAAACCGATTTGCGAAAAGTGCAAAGTTATTCGCAGACGCGGCAAAGTTATGATCATTTGTGAAAATCCGAAGCATAAACAACGCCAAGGGTAATTTTCAAGGAGGTGTATCATATGGCACGCATTGCAGGTGTCGATATTCCGCGTGATAAACGGGTAGTCATTTCGTTAACATACATTTATGGGATCGGCAAACCGACAGCACAAAAAATCTTAAAAGAAGCCGGCGTATCGGAAGACACACGCGTTCGCGACTTAACGGAAGAAGAGCTTGGCCGCATTCGTGAAATCGTCGGCCGCTTAAAAGTGGAAGGCGATTTGCGGCGTGAAGTATCGTTAAATATTAAACGGTTGATGGAGATCGGCTGCTATCGTGGTCTTCGCCATCGCCGCGGATTGCCGGTTCGCGGCCAAAACACGAAAAACAATGCCCGCACGCGCAAAGGTCCGCGCCGCACGGTAGCGAACAAGAAAAAATAATCACGCAAAGGAGGTCATTTGACGAATGGCACGCAGAACAAACACTCGTAAACGCCGGGTAAGAAAAAATATTGATACAGGCATCGCCCATATCCGTTCAACGTTCAACAACACGATCGTGACGATTACGGATGTTCATGGCAACGCCATTGCTTGGGCGAGCGCTGGTTCGCTGGGGTTCAAAGGTTCGCGCAAATCAACGCCGTTTGCGGCGCAAATGGCGGCTGAAGCAGCAGCGAAAGCGTCGATGGAGCATGGCATGAAAACGGTCGAAGTGAACGTCAAAGGTCCGGGGGCTGGCCGCGAGGCAGCGATCCGTGCATTGCAAGCAGCCGGGTTGGAAATTACGGCGATCAAAGACGTCACTCCCATCCCGCACAATGGATGCCGTCCGCCAAAACGTCGCCGTGTGTAACGCCCCTGTATAGAATTTGCACCATTGTCAATAATGGGATATGATAAAGACCATGGCAGGCAAGCGTAAAGAGAGATTCATGGGGGAATGTTGTTAGGCGTGTACCGTTTGATCGGGGTCTCGACGTTTTGAAGGAGGGTATAATAATCGATGATTGAAATTGAAAAGCCGAAAATTGAAACGGTCGAACTGAGCGAAGATGCCAAATATGGCAAATTCGTCGTCGAACCGCTTGAGCGTGGATATGGTACAACTTTAGGGAACTCCTTACGTCGTATCCTATTGTCTTCACTCCCTGGTGCAGCTGTAACATCGGTGCAAATCGACGGCGTCTTGCATGAGTTTTCAACGATTGACGGCGTCGTTGAAGATGTGACAGCCATCATTTTGAATATCAAAAAACTAGCGTTGAAAATTTATTCAGACGAAGAGAAAACGTTGGAGATTGATGTGCAGGGTGAAGGAGTTGTCACGGCTGCCGATATCACTCACGACAGCGATGTAGAAATTTTAAACCCGGACCTTCATATCGCTACGCTGGCGGAAGGCGGCCGCCTGCGCATGCGCATGACTGCCAAGCGGGGGCGCGGATATGTTCCTGCTGAGGCGAATAAGCGCGAAGACCAGCCCATCGGCGTCATTCCGATCGATTCCATTTATACGCCGGTCTCCCGAGTTTCCTATCAAGTCGAGAATACAAGGGTCGGCCAAGTGACGGACTATGACAAGCTGACCATTGATGTGTGGACGGATGGAAGCATTGGGCCGAAAGAGGCCATTTCCCTTGGAGCGAAAATTTTAACGGAGCACTTGAACATTTTTGTCGGCTTGACGGATGAGGCGCAAAATGCGGAGATCATGGTCGAGAAAGAGGACGATCAAAAAGAAAAAGTGCTCGAAATGACGATCGAGGAACTCGATCTTTCGGTTCGTTCCTACAATTGCTTGAAGCGGGCCGGCATCAACACTGTTCAAGAACTGACGCAAAAAACGGAAGAAGATATGATGAAAGTGCGCAACCTCGGCCGCAAGTCGCTTGAGGAAGTAAAAGCGAAACTGGCTGAGCTTGGCCTCAGCCTGCGCAAAGACGACTAAGTGCCGGCCTCCGCCGGCAAGCCGGAAACACACTTTCACCATATTGCTTTGATGATGGCCACCATGAGGAACACATCACTTTAAAAGGGAGGGACATTTGATGTCGTACAGAAAATTAGGACGCACGACTTCGCAACGAAAAGCACTGCTTCGCGACTTGGTAACAGACTTAATCATCAACGAACGCATTGAAACGACGGAAGCGCGGGCGAAAGAACTGCGCTCGGTCATGGAAAAAATGATTACGCTCGGCAAACGCGGCGATTTGCATGCCCGCCGCCAAGCAGCGGCATTCATCCGCAAGGAGGTCGCCAACAGCGAAACCGGCCAGGATGCGTTGCAAAAGTTGTTCAGCGACATTGCGCCGCGCTACCAAGATCGCCAAGGCGGCTATACGCGCATTATGAAACTTGGTCCTCGCCGCGGTGACGGGGCGCCGATGGTCATTATTGAACTCGTGTAACGGTTTCATTTCAACAAGGGCGAGACAGTTTCGTTTGAACTGGATCTATGCCCTTTTTTTGTTTACCATCATTTAGCAGGCTGCGTTTGCAACGCGGCGAAGCAAGGGGAAACGATCATGGCCGAACCAATCTTGTCGATCGAGGGAGTGTCCTTTCGCTATCCAAATCAATCCGACTATGCGGTGCAAAACGTCAGCTTCACGGCCGAGCGTGGGGAGTGGTTAGCGATCGTCGGCCATAACGGATCCGGCAAATCGACCATCGCTCGGATGCTGATCGGCTTGCTTCGGCCGGAGCGGGGCGCCATTCGCTTGTTTGGACGCCTTTTGAACGACGCAACCGTTTGGGAGGTGCGCCGCCGCGTCGGCCTTGTGTTCCAGAACCCGGACAACCAGTTTGTCGGTGCGACCGTGGAAGACGACATCGCTTTTGCCCTTGAAAACAACGGCATTCCGCGCTTGGAAATGGTCGAGCGCATTCGCGAGGCCATTCGCCAAGTCCATATGGAGCCGTTTCTCCATTATGAGCCGCACCGGTTGTCTGGGGGGCAAAAACAGCGCGTCGCCATCGCTGGCATTTTGGCGCTCCGCCCCGATATGATCATTTTGGACGAAGCGACATCGATGCTTGACCCGCGTGGAAGGGAAGAAGTGCTTGAGACGGTGCGACGCCTGAACCGCCAGCAGCGCATTACCGTCTTGTCAATTACCCATGATTTGGAAGAGGCAGCGAAGGCGGACCGCCTCATTGTGATGAACAAAGGCGAAGTGATGGCAGAAGGGACGCCGGAGCAAATCTTTCGGCTCGGAAGCAAGCTCGAGCGCATCGGTCTTGATTTGCCGTTTGCCGTGAAAATGGGCAGTCGCTTGCGGGAACAAGGCATTCCGCTTCGGGCTGGATATTTCACGACAGAGGAGTTGGTCGAGGAGCTATGGACATTGTATTCGAAAAAGTAGAGCATGTGTACAACGCCCGTTCACCGCTTGCCCGTCGGGCGCTCTATGATGTCAATGTCGCAATCCGAAGCGGGGCGTACGTTGCCGTGGTTGGGCATACGGGCTCAGGAAAATCGACCCTCCTTCAGCATTTAAACGGGTTGCTGCAGCCGACAAGCGGCGCGGTGAAGATCGGCGAAGAGACGATCACGAGCCATAAGCGGCCAAAGCAGCTGAAACCGCTGCGCAAAAAGGTCGGGGTCGTCTTCCAGTTCCCGGAGCACCAGTTGTTTGAAGAAACGGTGGAGAAAGATATTTGTTTTGGCCCGCTCAATTTTGGCGTACCGGAAGACGAGGCGAAGCGGAAGGCGCGGGAGCTCATTAAGCTCGTCGGATTGAGTGAAGACGTATTGGAGAAATCGCCGTTTGATTTGAGCGGAGGGCAAATGCGGCGCGTTGCCATCGCCGGCGTGCTCGCGCTTGAACCAGAAGTGCTCGTGCTCGATGAACCGACCGCGGGCCTTGATCCGCGCGGGCGCAAAGAGATGATGGAGATGTTTTATCGCCTCCATCGTGAGAAGCAGTTGACAACCGTTCTCGTCACCCACAGCATGGAAGATGCAGCTCGGTACGCTGATGAAATCATCGTCATGCATGAAGGAACGGTATGGGGCCACGGAACGCCGGAAGAGATGTTTCGCGACGCTGACAAACTGGCTGCCATCGGTTTGAGTGTGCCGGAAACGGTCAAATTGAAACAGCAGCTCGAAAAGCGGTTCGGCGTTGTCATTCCGTCGCCATGCTTGACGTTGGAACAGACAGCGGAAGCCATCCAGCAATTGTTCTCCAAGGTGAGCGTCCATGACTAATCATTTGATTATCGGGCAATATGTACCTGGTCATTCCGTCATTCATCGCTTAGACCCGCGCGCCAAACTATTGATCGTGTTTGCTTACGTCCTGATCGTCTTTTTGGCGAACAATGCGGCGACGTATGCACTGCTGTCGCTGTTTGCGTTTGCCTTTGCAGCTCTGTCTCGCATCCCGTTTTCGTTCATTGCCCGCGGCTTGAAACCGATTTTATGGGTCGTTTTGTTTACATTGCTGTTGCATCTATTCATGACGAAAGAAGGAGACGTCATCTACCAAATCGGTGCGCTCTCTGTATATGAAGGCGGCATCAAGCAAGGGGTCTTTATTTCCCTAAGGTTTTTGCTCCTTGTATTGATGACGACGATGTTGACGTTGACGACGACGCCGATTGAAGTGACCGACGGCGTCGAAAGTTTGCTCGGGCCGCTCAAAAAGATGCGCGTTCCTGTCCATGAGCTCGCCTTGATGATGGCCATTTCGCTTCGATTCATTCCAACATTGATGGAAGAGACGGAAAAAATTATGAAAGCACAGGCGGCTCGTGGTGTTGATTTTTCTGGCGGCCGTTTTTCCGAACGGATGAAAGCCATTGTCTCACTGCTTGTGCCCCTGTTTATCAGCTCGTTCAAACGAGCCGATGAGCTGGCGACAGCCATGGAGGCGCGCGGCTACCGCGGCGGGGAAGGGCGGACGAAATTCCGCCAGCTCGCTTGGAAGCCGGTGGACATCGCGTTTTTAGCGGCTGTGGCGCTGCTGGCCGTATTGCTTTGTTTATTACGCTCATAGCGGAGGAAGGCCATGACACAACGG
This sequence comes from Geobacillus sp. FJAT-46040, assembly GCF_002335725.1. Classification (NCBI taxonomy): domain Bacteria; kingdom Bacillati; phylum Bacillota; class Bacilli; order Caryophanales; family Anoxybacillaceae; genus Geobacillus; species Geobacillus sp. FJAT-46040. The sequence continues at coordinate 2,785,209 of NZ_NISS01000001.1, read as the reverse complement.
ATCAAATGCATCATCGCCTATGATGGCACCCACTTTTCCGGCTACCAAATCCAGCCGGGAAAGCGGACGGTGCAAGGCGAGTTTGAGGAAGTGCTTCGGCGGATGCATAAAGGGACAAAAGTGCGTGTGGCGGCTTCCGGAAGGACGGATGCCGGCGTTCATGCCTATGGGCAAGTGATCCACTTTGATACGCCGCTTTCCCTTTCCTCGGAGCAGTGGAAAAAGGCGTTGAACGCCCAGCTGCCGGATGATATCGTCGTTCGCTTTGTACAGGAGGCCGATGCAGACTTCCACGCCCGTTTTTCGGCGAAAGCGAAAGAATACCGCTATAAAGTATGGACGGCTGCCGAGCGCGACGTGTTTCGCCGCCATTATTGCGCATGGCATCCATATTCGCTTCATATCAGCGCGATGAACGAGGCGCTTCGTTTGCTTCATGGAACGCACGATTTTACAAGCTTTTGTTCCGCAAAAACGTTGATCGAAGACCGGGTGCGCACCATGTATCGGGCTGAAGTGAAGGCCGACGGCCCGATGCTCGAGTTTCGGTTTGTCGGCAGCGGCTTTTTGTACAACATGGTGCGCATTATCGTTGGCACGGTGTTGGAGATCGGCCAAGGGAAGCGTTCTCCCGCCGACATTTCGACACTGCTTGCGGCGAAAGATCGGCGCCTCGCTGGTCCAACCGCGCCGGCCGAAGGGCTGTATTTATGGCGCGTATACTATGAGGATGAATGTTTGGTTCACTCATTGGTGGATGGCTGATGGTTTTCTCCGGCTTTTTAAGACAACGAGTCCTTGTGTAACATCTTCTTGACATTGGCGCGCCGGCAAGCTATTATATCATATGGCATGTATTTTCCACGATTAGCCCCGGACCATAATCGTGTTGAAATAAACGACCATTTTGTTTGTTCATTTTTTTATTTTAGGAGGGAACTGCATTGCGTACGACTTATATGGCGAAACCGAATGAAGTAGAGCGTAAATGGTACGTTGTCGACGCAGCTGGCAAAACGTTAGGCCGCTTAGCCAGCGAAGTAGCGGCGCTGTTGCGCGGCAAACATAAACCGACGTTCACTCCGCACGTTGATTGCGGAGATCACGTCATCGTCATCAATGCGGACAAAGTCGAACTGACTGGGAAAAAGTTGACGAAAAAACTGTACTATCGCCACAGCTTATATCCGGGTGGCTTAAAAGTAAGAACAGCGCTGGAAATGCGTACGAACTACCCGGAACAAATGATCGAACGTGCGGTGCGCGGCATGCTTCCAAAAGGCAGCCTTGGCCGGCAAATGTTCAAAAAGTTGCACGTTTACCGTGGAAGCGAACATCCGCATCAAGCACAAAAACCAGAAGTGTATGAACTTCGCGGATAATCATAAGGGAGGGTATGATTTTGGCACAAGTACAATATTACGGCACAGGTCGTCGCAAAAGCTCGGTCGCCCGTGTCCGCCTTGTCCCGGGCGATGGCCGCATCATTGTCAATAAGCGTGACATTCGCGAGTACATCCCGACGGAAGCGCTCATCGAAATGGTAAAACAGCCGCTCGTATTGACGGAAACGCTTGGCAGCTACGACGTTTTGGTGAATGTCCAAGGCGGCGGATTTGCCGGCCAAGCCGGTGCGATTCGCCATGGCATCGCCCGTGCGTTGCTTGAAGTCGATCCGGAATTCCGCACGGTGCTGAAACGGGCCGGTTTGCTGACGCGCGATGCTCGCGTTAAAGAACGCAAAAAATACGGGCTCAAAGGCGCCCGCCGCGCTCCGCAATTCTCGAAACGTTAATCGCGTGATGTTCCAACCCAGCCGATTTGGCTGGGTTTTTTGCTTATTTCTGCCTTTCGCCCGCGCGTATGATTGTGAGCGATCGTTAGACACTACATCGTAAAGGAGCGTGAAAGACGATGACAGTCATCACTTCATTGGCGGAAAAAAGGCAGGAAAAGCAGCTTCGCTATGAACGGAACATGTTGCGCGAACTGTCGCTTGAGAAATTACGGACCAAAGCGCTTGAGCACTTTGTTCCGTTTTATACGGCGTATCGGATGTTCCCATCCGTTGTTGAGGAAGGCTGTATTGATCTGGCCATTGAAGCGTATTTGCTCGGCGCTCGCTACAGCCGATTCGGCTATTATGGGGAGCCGGCGGCCAGCGTACGTTGTCGATGTGCTCAAGAAGAAAAATATTTGATCGATACGCTGTTTGATTTTCTTTGCTTTTGGGGCAATATCGACAACGATTTCCTCAGCCAGTCGCTGTATGACGCGTGTGAACAATATATCGGCAACTGGTGGACGGAAGGATTTGAGCGGGGCAAAAAACGGCGTCGTCTAAAACTTCGCTGAATGAGTTCTATTCCCGCGCCTTGTCCCATATAAGATAGAGAAGGGAAACGTGCGGGAGGAGAAACAATGAGAGAAAAATGGAAGTGGCTGGTCGCTTTTGCTGCCGTCGCCCTTATGAGCACTTTGCTATTTCCGTCTTTATTTTCCGATTTGACATCAACAAAACCATGGAATCTCCCATTATCGGGGAGAATCATCGTATTGGACCCCGGCCATGGTGGGCCGGACGGCGGCGCCGTCGGTGGCGAGGCGGTGGAAAAGGACATCGCGCTCAACGTGGCGAAAAAGCTGCGCGATTATCTGCAGCAGCAAGGGGCGCTCGTCCTGATGACGCACGAGACGGATCGGGACTTGGCCAGCCCGTCCACACGCGGCTACAGCCGACGGAAAATGGAGGATTTGCGCGAACGAACAGCATTCATTAACAAGTCGAATGCCGATCTATTTATCAGCATTCATTTAAACGCCATCCCATCCCCACGCTGGCGAGGAGCGCAGACGTTTTATTACGGGTCGTTCATCGAAAACGAGCGGCTGGCGAAATTTATTCAGGCTGAGTTGCGGCGGAACTTGGAAAACACTCACCGGGTGGCGAAAATGATTGACACGGTCTATTTGCTGAAACATGCGAAAAAACCTGGCGCGCTTGTGGAGGTCGGATTTTTGTCGAACCCGGACGAGCGGGAACTGCTCGCCTCTGACCATTACCAGACGCAGCTCGCCGCCTCCATTTACAAAGGGGTATTGCGCTACTTTTCGAACGAACACACACCTCGCGAATAGCGGGGGGTTTTTTGTGAGTAGGACAGTGGCGGCTAAACATGCTCTTTGCCAAAGGGAACCAGAAATCCCCATTCCCACTATAAGTAAGTGGGAATGGAGGCTGAACATGGCGGTTTCCCAACAGTTTATGGTATAGTCAATTATAGAAACAGTCATTGATTTGCAAAAGGGTTGGTGAATACGATGTTGACGGAAACTGAAGTGCGCGCCATTCTTGAAAAGATGAAAGATCCCTTTTTAAACAAAACGTTTAAAGAGACGAATGCCATCCAAGAAATCAAAATTAAGGAAGAGAAAAACCATGTCAGCGTGAAAATCGCGCTCGCCAAAACCGGAACGCCCGAGCAGCTTCGCGTGCAAACGGCGATCGTCGAGCAGCTGAAAGACGCGGGCGCTGCGACGGTCGGGCTGCGGTTCGCCGAACTGCCGCGCGACGTGGTGGAGAAATATAGCGAAAACAAGCAAAAAACGACGTATATCGCCATTGCCAGCGGCAAAGGTGGAGTCGGCAAGTCGACCGTTTCCGTCAATTTGGCGGTCGCGCTCGCCCGGCTCGGCAAAAAAGTCGGGTTGATTGACGCGGACATTTATGGGTTCAGCGTTCCGGACATGATGGGAATCACCGAGCGCCCGACGGTGAGGGGCGACAAAATCATCCCGGTCGAACGGTTTGGCGTAAAAGTCATTTCGATGGCCTTTTTCGTCGAGGACAACGCCCCGGTCATTTGGCGCGGCCCGATGCTTGGGAAAATGTTGAACAACTTTTTCAAAGAGGTCGAATGGGGAGACTTGGATTACTTGCTGCTTGACTTGCCGCCTGGTACGGGCGACGTCGCCTTGGACGTCCATACGCTCTTGCCGTCGTGCAAAGAAATTATCGTCACGACTCCGCATCCGACCGCTGCGTTTGTCGCTGCCCGCGCTGGGGCAATGGCGTTGCGCACCGAACATGAAATTATCGGCGTGATCGAAAATATGTCGTACTACGAGAGCCGGAAAACAGGGGAGCGGGAGTATGTCTTCGGCAAGGGTGGCGGAGAAAAGCTGGCTAAAGAGCTGCAAACCGAGCTGTTAGGGCAGCTGCCGCTTCAGCAGCCGGATTGGAACGACGACGACTTCGCTCCGTCCGTTTACGCAGAAGATCATCCGATCGGGAAAATTTATATGGATATCGCCCGCAAAATCGTTGCAAAATATTAATCGGTTTCACAAAAAGCGTCCGATGGCGAGAAACCGCCGATTAGAGCGTTGGCGGTTTTCAGCGCACGGACGCTTTTTTTGCTTGATTAACTTCCTCCGCCTTGTTGGTTGCCGGTGCTTTCTTCTCCCTCTCCCCCTTCCCCTCCGCCTTCTTCTTGTTTTTCTCCGCCTTGCTGAACCTTTTCAGCTGCTTTCATCAACATATCTTGAATTTTCGCCTGATACAGCGGGCTGTTCAACGTTTCCGTGATCACCTTTTGCAAATGCTGGCGGAACTCTTTGCTTTTTAAGACATCGACCATGGCTTTTTCCATTTCTGGATCTTTTAAAATATCGATCATCAGCGCCTGGTAATCGGGATCTTTCATGAGCGCCTTCATCATTTTTTCATGTTCTGCTTGCAGCCCTTTGGCAAAACTTTCAGCGAATTTCGGGTCTTTTAACGCACTTTCCCAGAACTTTTTTCCTTGATCGGATGTCAGCATTTGTTGCAGCGTTTCTTTTACAGCTTTTTGATCTATGACTAGTTGCTGCTTCATCTGATCTTCCGACATAATATCTTGAATCGCCTTTTTCCCCTCGTCGGTTTTTAAAATGTCAACAACCATCTTTTTCGTTTCGTCATAATCCGGGGGAGGGGGGCTGATTTCTTGAGGGGCACAGGAACCAAGAACGAGAAAACTGAGCAAGAGGAGCGGTAGGCATTTGTTCATGAAAGTGAGCTCCTTTCTGCAAAAATCCCTCACCCTTAATATGAATGTTGGCGAAAAAAATATACATGGGGGAGATCGGAGCTGGCTTTTTCACAAGGGCGCTGGTAAAATGGTAAGCGGGTTATGCTGAAATGATGGAGGATGAAGCTGTGAACAGCCGCAAATGGGTGCGTTTATTTTTATCGACGCTGCTGATCGGCGGCATCGCCACGGCGGCCGTCGGCATTGTGTTCAACTGGGAAGAATTCGGGCGCTTGCTGTTGCGCCTGGAAATGGTCGAATTTATGGCTGTTTTGTTATGGCATATCGGTGTTGGCTTTATTTTCAGCGTCATCAGTCAGGCGGGGTTTTTTGCTTATTTAACCGTCCACCGGTTCGGGCTTGGCATCTTCCGTTCGCTATGGAACGCTGTGCAGGTTGTTTTGATCATGTTCGTGCTGTTCGATTTAGTGTATTTCCGCTACATGGCGTTTGCGGACAAGGGCGATTCAATCATTCCGTATCTATTGACCGCATTGTTCATTTTGGTGGTTGGTCTCGTTGTTGCCTACGTCAAGAGCGCACAGACGAACAAAGGGGCGTTCGTTCCGGCTTTGTTCTTTATGGTCGTCGTTACGGTCATTGAATGGTTTCCCGTGTTGCGCATCAACGACCGTGATTGGCTGTATTTGATGTTGATTCCTTTATTAGTATGCAATGCATACCAGCTTCTTATACTGCATAAATTGACAGGCAGCGCGAAACAATAAAGAAAGCAAGGCGCCGCCTGTTTTCTTATGGCAGCCGCGAAAAAACGGCTGTTCGCCAAAAGCCAATCATTCCAATTGGCGGCTTGTCTGCCGCCGCAATCCAGCCGCACCGGCGCAGGCCGCTGTCGGAACGTGTCACTCGATCCCGCGGCTTTCGGCTTCGCCATTCGCCAACAGCTCGGAGAGGTTGACGTTTTTGTAGCCGTTTTCTTTCATGGAAGCGATAATTTTCGGCAGCGCTTTGGCTGTCTGTTTTGCCGAATCAGATGCGTGAAGGAGCACGATATCGCCCGGTTCCAGGTCCCTCGTGACGTTCTCAACAATTTGGTCTGTCCCAGGGTTGAGCCAGTCTTTCGAGTCAATGCTCCAATGGACGACAGTGTAGCCGAGGGACTGAGCAACTTTTAACACATTTTTGTTGAAGTTCCCCCCAGGGGGGCGCAGCAGCTCAACCTGTTTAATTCCCAACATGTCAAACACTTTTTTCGCCATGATTAAATCTTGACGGATTTTGGCGTTCTCAAGTTCCGTATAGTTGACAAAGTTATATCCCATACTGCCAATCTCATGCCCCTCCTCTTTGATCCGCTTCACTACGGCTGGATGGCGTTCGGCCCATGAGGCGGATAAAAAAAAGGTCGCGTTTTGAATCCCGTGCTGCTTCAAGACATCCAAAATTTTGTCTGCATTCTCATCTCCCCAGCTGATATCGAACGTCAACGCCACCTCATTGCGGGCGTTGTCCACTTTATATACCGCCTTCGGCCCAGAAGGAAGCGAAAAAACTGGACGGTTCATTTCATAAGCGTACAAGACGACGGCGGTGAAAAAGGCGGAGCAGATAATAATGAGAGCTTTTTTCAGCGTCCGTCCGTTCAACGCGTAAAACATGACATCGGCCCCCTTTTTTGCATTGTAAAATCGTTGTCCTAATAACATCTTATGCGGACAGCCATGGCGGTTATGAAACTTATTTGCCAGTCCTCTTACCGTCGAAGAGATGGAGGAAGCCTAAAGGAACGGTCTGGCGTCGGTTCCTGAAATTCCCCTAAAAAAGATATTGCATTTTTGATTGGTAAGTGGTATATTAAAAATCGTCGCTAATCGGACAGAGTGTTCGATAGCGGTGAGTGACGAAAAGCAACGGAAAAGATCTTGACAAGAAAAAAGAGGCATGTTAGTATAAAAGAGCTGTTTGCAAGAGGAAGATTCAACTATTCTTCAGTTCAAGACTGCAAATCAGCAGAGAAGTTGTTTCAATGCAGCAACTTTGCATCTGCGTCTTCTAGCAGATTCGAGGAAGTGGGATTCCTCGATGCAAGACTGCAGAGAAGCAAATTCAAGAAGCAGTCTCGTTTGCGTCTGCGTCTACAAGCGGATTCGGAGAAGCCGAATTCCTCGACGCAAACCAGCGAAGAAGCGAATTCAAAGGAGCTACTTCGTTCCTTGAAAACTAGATAACCGGAAAAGCAAAGGAAGAAGCCGAGAGCGCGATAGGTTAAGCTGGAAAGGGCGCACGGTGGATGCCTTGGCACTAGGAGCCGATGAAGGACGGGGCAAACGCCGAAACGCTTCGGGGAGCTGTAAGCAAGCGTTGATCCGGAGATGTCCGAATGGGGGAACCCACTGTCCGTAATGGGGCAGTATCCATGCCTGAATCCATAGGGCATGGAGGGCACACCCGGGGAACTGAAACATCTTAGTACCCGGAGGAGAAGAAAGCAACCGCGATTCCCCAAGTAGCGGCGAGCGAAACGGGAACAGCCCAAACCA
>NZ_NISS01000001.1:2759729-2775829 GCF_002335725.1 Geobacillus sp. FJAT-46040 | reverse complement strand
GGGCCATCGGGCCATCGCTAAAAGCTACCCCGGGGATAACAGGCTGATCTCCCCCAAGAGTCCACATCGACGGGGAGGTTTGGCACCTCGATGTCGGCTCATCGCATCCTGGGGCTGTAGTCGGTCCCAAGGGTTGGGCTGTTCGCCCATTAAAGCGGTACGCGAGCTGGGTTCAGAACGTCGTGAGACAGTTCGGTCCCTATCCGTCGCGGGCGGAGGAAATTTGAGAGGAGCTGTCCTTAGTACGAGAGGACCGGGATGGACGCACCGCTGGTGTACCAGTTGTCCCGCCAGGGGCACCGCTGGGTAGCTATGTGCGGACGGGATAAGCGCTGAAAGCATCTAAGCGTGAAGCCCCCCTCAAGATGAGATTTCCCACCGCGTCAGGCGGGTAAGATCCCTCGAAGATGACGAGGTCGATAGGTCCGAGGTGGAAGCGTGGCGACACGTGGAGCTGACGGATACTAATCGATCGAGGGCTTAACCTAGAAAAGCGGAGGCGAGCCGGAGCTAGACAATGAAAAGTGGAGGCGCCGCGGCTTCTTCCCGAAACGGTTATCTAGTTTTGAAGGAATGAACTTCCTGTTGACAAATAAAGCAGGGTGGATATAATAATTATTGTCTAAAGCAAATCAATCATCCATTGCCTAGTGGTGATAGCGGAGGGGAAACACCCGTTCCCATCCCGAACACGGAAGTTAAGCCCTCCAGCGCCGATGGTAGTTGGGGCCAGCGCCCCTGCAAGAGTAGGTCGCTGCTAGGCAATGTTATTCACTTCGCAATAGCTCAGCGACGAGCTTTAGCATCGTTGAATTTACTTTGAATTTACTTTGAGTTGTCCCGGCGTATCTGACTCCTTATGAATTGGCTGGCAGAGGAAGGGACACTGATTTTTAGCATGTTGGACTTTTATTTCAAATTGCCTCGACGCATCTCGCTTCCTTGAATTAGTTGGCAGAGGAAGAGGCAACAAGCACATTGAGAAGATGTGCATGACATATAGTTTATTCATCATTCCGCAATAGCTCAGCGGTAGAGCAACCGGCTGTTAACCGGTAGGTCGTAGGTTCGAATCCTACTTGCGGAGCCATTTTTATGCTTCCATAGCTCAGTAGGTAGAGCACTTCCATGGTAAGGAAGAGGTCACCGGTTCGAGCCCGGTTGGAAGCTCCATTTATTTTCCGGCCCGTTGGTCAAGTGGTTAAGACACCGCCCTTTCACGGCGGTAACACGGGTTCGAATCCCGTACGGGTCACTCCATTTCGGCCAGTCGTCCTTTCAAGGATGATTGGCCGAAATGAAAAGTGTATACTTCCCTGATTGCTGAGATATAATAGCAATTGAATACAGCGTTTTTTTCTCATCGCGTTGGGCTATAGCCAAGCGGTAAGGCAACGGACTTTGACTCCGTGATGCGCTGGTTCGAATCCAGCTAGCCCAGCCATTATTTTTTTGTACATAAAAATGGTCATGAGCCATTAGCTCAGCAACGAGCGAAGCATCTTCGGATTTGCTTCGAGTTGTCCCGACGCATCCTTCATCTTCGAATATGCTAGCAGAGGAAGGGACATCGTTCACTGTGAGTGTATACTTGACTATGAGCCATTAGCTCAGTAACGAGCGTTGCATCTTCGAGTTTGCTTCGAGTTGCCTCGACGCACTAGGCATCTGTGAAACAGCTGGGAGAGGAAGAGGCAGGTAGAGTGAAACAAAGCTGTAGAGTGTTATCCTAACCATGAGCCATTAGCTCAGTAGGTAGAGCAACGAGCGTTACATCATCGAGTTTGCTACGAGTTGTCCCGACGCATCTGACATCTTCGAATATGCTAGTAGAGGAAGGGACATCGTTCACTGTGAGTGTATACCTAACCATGAGCCATTAGCTCAGTAGGTAGAGCATCTGACTTTTAATCAGAGGGTCGGAGGTTCGAGTCCTCCATGGCTCACCATAGCGCGGAAGTAGTTCAGTGGTAGAACACCACCTTGCCAAGGTGGGGGTCGCGGGTTCGAGTCCCGTCTTCCGCTTGGGCGGGGCCTTAGCTCAGCTGGGAGAGCGCCTGCTTTGCACGCAGGAGGTCATCGGTTCGATCCCGATAGGCTCCATCAAGAGCAGACTGCTTGACAACCACAAGCAGCCTGCTCTTTTTTGTTATATCGGTATAAATATTCAAAATTTTGTCAAGTTGAGTCATCCCCTTTCTTTCCTCTACAATAAAGACGTAACAGGAACCGGAAAGGAGTGGGAGACAGCATGAAGCCAATTTCAATTATCGGGGTTCCGATGGATTTAGGGCAGACACGCCGCGGCGTTGATATGGGGCCGAGCGCAATGCGTTATGCAGGCATCATCGAACGTCTGGAACGTCTTCATTACGATATTGAAGATTTGGGAGATATTCCGATTGGGAAAGCAGAGCGGTTGCACGAGCAAGGAGATTCACGGTTTCGCAATTTGAAAGCGGTTGCGGAGGCGAATGAGAAACTCGCGACGGCGGTTGACCAAGTCGTTCAGCGGGGGCGCTTCCCACTTGTGCTGGGCGGCGACCATAGCATCGCCATTGGCACGATCGCCGGGGTGGCGAAACATTATGAGCGGCTTGGAGTGATCTGGTATGACGCGCACGGCGACGTCAACACCGAGGAAACGTCGCCGTCTGGAAACATTCATGGCATGCCGCTGGCGGCGAGCCTCGGGTTTGGTCATCCGGCGTTGACGCAAATCGGCGGATACAGCCCCAAAATCAAGCCGGAACATGTCGTGTTGATTGGCGTCCGTTCCCTTGATGAAGGGGAGAAGAAGTTTATTCGCGAAAAAGGAATCAAAATTTACACGATGCATGAGGTTGATCGGCTCGGAATGACAAGGGTGATGGAAGAAACGATCACCTATTTAAAAGAACGAACGGATGGCGTTCATTTGTCGCTTGACTTGGATGGCCTTGACCCAAGCGACGCACCGGGAGTCGGAACGCCTGTCATTGGAGGATTGACATACCGCGAAAGCCATTTGGCGATGGAGATGCTGGCCGAAGCACAAATCATCACTTCAGCGGAATTTGTCGAAGTGAACCCGATCTTGGATGAGCGGAACAAAACAGCATCAGTTGCTGTAGCGCTGATGGGGTCGTTGTTTGGTGAAAAACTCATTTAATGCATGTGGGCAAAGAGGGTTGGTTGCGGGATTCACGGATATGATGATGATTTGTTCCCGCTGTTTGTGAAAGAGGGGCTGCCATTTGTTTGGCGTCCCCTCTTTTTCAGTTGTATGATACAATAAATATGTTGCATGAAACTTTTCTTGATCGAGCGCCGTAATATACAGTAAGCCGTGAGGCGGGGGTATTGTATTTTATGGATCTATTTATTAAAAAGAGAATTAAGGCGATCCAAAAAGGGGATCAAAACGCATACGCGGATCTTGTCGATTTGTATAAGGACAAGATTTACCGCCTTTGCTATCGAATGCTTGGCAATCGGCATGAGGCGGAAGATGCGGCGCAGGAGGCGTTCATCCGCGCCTACATCCATATTGATACGTACAATCCAGAAATGAAGTTTTCCACTTGGCTGTACCGGATCGCGACGAACTTGACGATCGATAAATTGCGGAAACGGAAGCCGGACGTGTATTTAGATGAAGAGGTCGGAGGCACGGACGGGTTGACGATGCAGGCTCAGCTTCCTTCCCGCGAAGCATCCCCGGAGGAGGCAGTGGAAAGCCTGGAGCTGCAAGAGACGGTGCAGCGAGCGATTGAGCAGTTGCTAGAAAAGTATCGAAGCGTGATCGTGTTGAAATATATGGAAGATTTGTCCTTGCAAGAAATCAGCGAGATTTTAGGGTTGCCGGTCGGCACGGTGAAAACGCGGCTGCATCGCGGCCGCGAAGCGTTGCGCAGGCAATTGGGTCATTTATAAGAGGGTGGGAGACTATGGAATGTCCGAAAGAAATCGTGTTGCTCATGCACAGCTATTTTGATGGAGATCTCCAGCCAGAAGGAGAGCAGCAGCTGAAAGAACATTTGCGTTCGTGCGCTGCGTGCGCTGCCCATTTTCACGAGCTGAAAAAGACGGTTGCTTTCCTCCAATATGCCGCCCACGTTGCGGCGCCGCCGTCGTTTGCAGCCAAGGTTATGGAGGCGATGCCGAAAGAGAGAAAGACTGCGCGGCTGCGCCGCTTCCTGCATCGCCACCCGCTGCTTACGGCTGCCTCGTTGTTTTTAGCGCTCACTTTAGGCAGCTTAGCTTCTTCATGGGGGAAAAGAGGCGCGTTTTCCGTCTCAGCTGATGAACATGTCATCATCCGCGATCATACTGTCATCGTGCCGAAAGGAGAAACGGTCAAAGGGGATATTGTCGTCCGCAATGGCTCGATTCGGATTGAAGGAACGGTTGATGGGGACGTGACTGTGATCCATGGAAAGAAATATATGGCGTCCGCCGGGCAAGTGACAGGGGAAGTGGAGGAAATTAATCAAGTGTTTGAATGGATTTGGTATAATATTAAAGAAAGGTTCAATCGTGCGCTCCAATCGATTGAATGATGGCAGCCATCGTTCGATGGCTTTTTCCGTGGCCATCAACAGATTGGAATTAGAGATAAAGGAAGTGTGAAGATGTCCTTCGGAGAGCTCCCCATCGTGTCATATTTGTTAAAAGTGGTTGATATCCTTGTCGTTTGGTATGTGATTTACAAGTTGATCATGATGATTCGCGGGACGAAGGCCATTCAGCTGTTAAAAGGCATTTTTTTAATTATTTTGGTTCGTTTCGTGAGCAATTATCTCGGTTTGACAACGCTGCAATGGCTGATGGATCAGGCGATCATTTGGGGATTTCTCGCGATCATCATTATTTTTCAGCCGGAATTGCGGCGCGCCCTCGAGCAGCTTGGCCGTGGACGGCTGTTCACCCGCAATACGGTCAATGAAGATGAAGAGCGGATGCGAATGGTGGAGGCCATTGTAAAAGCGACCGAGTATATGGCGAAGCGACGCATCGGCGCGCTGATTTCCATTGAGCGGGAAACCGGAATGAACGATTATGTCGAAACCGGCATTATGTTAAACGCTCATGTATCGCCTGAACTGCTCATTAATATTTTCATTCCGAACACGCCGCTTCATGATGGGGCGGTCATTATTCAAAAAAACCAAATCGCTGCGGCGGCCTGTTATTTACCATTATCGGAAAGTCCATTTATTTCGAAAGAGCTCGGAACACGCCATCGGGCGGCGCTCGGCATCAGCGAAGTGACTGACAGCGTCACCGTCGTCGTGTCGGAGGAGACGGGAGCGGTATCGTTGACGAAAAACGGCGAGCTGTACCGCGATTTAACGATCGATGAGTTTCGGGAGCTGTTGACCGGCGAACTTGCTCCAGCGACGAAGGCGCCCGCTTCTTCCCGTTGGCAGTGGAGGGGGAAGAAACATGGATAAGTTGATGGACCATCCTTGGTTTATTCGCGTTGTCTCCTTATTGCTGGCGATTATGCTGTATATGTCGGCCAATGTCGGGGCGAAAACCGGTGAAACGCGCGACACGTTTGGCCAGGAAGATACGGAAACGTTGATCGATATTCCGGTGGTCGCTTACTATGATGAAGACAACTTGGTCGTATCTGGCGTCCCGAAATACGTGAACGTTACGCTCCAAGGGCCGGCCAGCATTGTCAAGCCGACGGCTCTGCAGCGAAATTTCGAGGTGTATGTCGATTTAACGGAATTGCCGTTAGGGACATACACGGTGCCGATCAAATACAGGGACATCTCTGACAAGTTGAAAGTGACGATTCAGCCTTCCTCGGCCAAAGTGACGATTCGTGAAAAAGTGTCGAAACGGTTTCCTGTCGGTGTTGAATTTTTCAATCGAAACAAAATGCCGGATGGCTATTCCGTTGGAGAACCGACTGTGAAACCAGATGCCGTGACGATTACCGGGGCGAAGGAACTAATCGACGAGATTGCGTTTGTCAAAGCCATCGTCGACTTAGATGGGGCGACGGAAACGCTGACGAGAGAAGCGCGCGTTCGGGTGTACGATCGACGGGGAAATGAGTTGGATATTGAGCCAGAGCCATCGTCGGTGGAAGTAACCGTGCCGGTGAAAAGCCCGAGCAAGACGGTGCCGGTTCAAGTGCGAACAACTGGGGAGTTGCCGGATGGTGTGCATCTTGTCAGCATCACGCCGGAGCCGGATCGAGTGACGATTTATGGATCGAAGGAAGTGTTGAACCATATTGACAAGCTGGAAGGATTGACAGTTGATTTGGACGACATTACCGACGATGCGACGGTAGAACTTGACGCTCCGCTCCCTGATGGAGCAAAAAACGTCGATCCAGACAAAATCAAGGTGCATATTGATGTGGAAAAAGACGTCACGCAAACGTGGAAAGACGTGCCGATCGCCGTCGTCGGCTTGCCGGATTCATACAAAGCTGAATTTGTCAAACCGCTTGAAGGTAAAATTACGGTCCGCCTTGTCGGTCCGCCTGATATCGTCCGCGGGTTGACAAAAGACGATATTCGTTTGTATGTCGATGTCCGTGGGCTTGACACCGGCGAACATCAAGTTCCCATTCAATGGAACAACCCTGAACAAGTCCAATGGCAGCCGTCGGCGGAAACGGCGATGGTCCATATTAGCGACAAAGCAACTGCACAATAAACTGCATAGTAAGGAGAGAGTGAACGAATGGGCAAATATTTTGGCACTGATGGTGTACGAGGAGTCGCAAATCGTGAATTGACGCCAGAGTTGGCGTTTCAAATCGGCCGCTGCGGCGGATACGTGCTGACCAAAAGCGCTGAGCGCCCGAAAGTATTGATCGGGCGCGACACCCGCATTTCCGGCCATATGCTGGAAGGCGCCCTGGTCGCCGGGCTTTTGTCGATCGGGGTCGAGGTGATGCGCCTTGGCGTCATTTCCACGCCAGGCGTCGCCTATTTGACGAAGGCGCTTGGAGCGCAGGCCGGCATTATGATTTCCGCCTCCCACAACCCGGTGCAAGATAACGGCATTAAATTTTTCGGTCCGGACGGGTTCAAGCTGTCGGATGAGCAGGAAGCGGAAATTGAGGCGCTGATCGACAGCGCGGAGGATATGCTGCCGCGGCCGATCGGGGCTGGGCTTGGGCAAGTAAACGACTATTTTGAAGGCGGACAAAAGTACTTGCAGTATTTAAAACAAACGATCGATGAAGAAGATTTTTCCGGGATGAAAATCGCCCTCGACTGCGCGCACGGGGCGACGTCATCGCTTGCGACGTACTTATTTGCCGATTTGGATGCGGATGTCGTGACAATGGGGGCTTCGCCCAATGGGCTCAACATTAACGAAGGAGTCGGTTCCACCCATCCGGAAGCGTTGGCGGCGTTTGTCAAAGAAAAAGGAGCCGATGTCGGGCTCGCCTTTGACGGCGATGGCGACCGCCTCATCGCCGTGGATGAACGCGGCAACATTGTTGACGGCGATCAAATTATGTACATTTGCGCCAAATATTTAAAAGAAACCGGCCGCCTCAAGCACCAAACTGTCGTCTCGACGGTCATGAGCAACCTTGGGTTTTACAAGGCGCTTGAGGCGCAGGGAATCAAAAGTGTACAAACGGCCGTTGGCGACCGCTATGTCGTCGAGGAAATGAAGAAGAACGGCTATAATCTCGGCGGCGAGCAGTCCGGACATATCATCTTCCTTGACTACAACACGACGGGGGACGGAATGTTGACGGCGCTCCAGCTTGTCAACATCATGAAAATCAAAGGCAAGCCGCTTTCCGAATTGGCGGGGGAAATGAAAAAATACCCGCAGCTGCTTGTGAACGTCCGGGTAAAAGATAAAGAAAAAGCGATGGAAAATGAGCAAGTCAAGAAAGTGATCGCCGAAGTGGAAGCAGAGATGAACGGCAACGGCCGCGTTCTTGTCCGCCCATCGGGGACTGAGCCTCTTGTGCGCATTATGGCGGAGGCCCAAACCGAGGAAGCGTGCCGCGCCTACGTTGAGCGGATCGCGGATGTCGTCCGCCGTGAAATGGGAGTGGAATAACCGACCGCTTGGACAACCACCCTATGCATAGACGGAACGTTCGCTTCCGTTTATGCATAGGTTATTTTATATAAAGGGATGGATAGATGATAGTTGACGCCGCTGGGAATGTCCTGTAATATTAACGTTGTTGCCTTTTCTTGAAAGGAGGCGATGGAAGGGCGAAGAGCGGAACATGGTGAAGTGATGGCTTGCCGCAACCGTAGGCATGGCCAACAAAGCAAAAAGGTGGTTGGTTGTTGCATCGGTTTTGACGAGACAAAAGCGCCTGGACTAAGCGTTGGACGGAAGAACGCTTAGTTGACGAGGAGGAGGTTTATCGAGGTTTTCGGCGGATGCCTCCCGGCTGGAGCGATGACAGCCGCAAGTCCTCTCTTAAAACAAAGGGGTGACCCTTTGCACAAAGGGGAGGATGTCATCGCGCGAAACGAAGAAGGGAGTCTGCCGCCCGTGGATCGGCGAGACCCCGAACATGTTCTTTGACAACTGAACAGGAAAGACGGTTCTCGTTAGCGGCAGCCTCCAAGATGAAAAGGAGGAACATTTGCCATGTGCGGCATTGTTGGCTATATCGGTTATCAAGATGTGAAGGAAATTTTATTGCGCGGATTGGAAAAACTCGAGTATCGCGGCTACGATTCGGCGGGGATCGCCGTGTTGAACGAAAGCGGCGTGCATGTGTTTAAGGAAAAAGGACGGATCGCTGATTTGCGCCGCATCGTCGACCCGAACGTCAACGCGACGGTCGGCATTGGCCATACACGTTGGGCGACACACGGGGCGCCAAGCCGAGTGAACGCCCACCCGCATCAAAGCGCCTCAGGCCGTTTTACGCTTGTGCATAACGGTGTCATTGAAAACTATGAAATGGTCAAGCGCGATTATTTAGCCGATGTTGCGTTTCAAAGCGACACGGACACGGAAGTCATCGTCCAGCTCGTGGAAAAATTCGTCCGTGACGGGCTGACAACGGAAGAAGCGTTCCGAAAAACGCTCTCGCTGTTAAAAGGATCGTACGCCATCGCCATGATCGATGCACAAGACGAAAACACCATCTATGCGGCGAAAAACAAAAGCCCGCTTCTTGTCGGATTGGGTGATGGATTTAACGTCGTGGCGAGCGATGCGATGGCGATGCTCCAAGTGACGAATCAATTCGTCGAACTGATGGATGGGGAACTCGTCATCGTCACGAGCGAGAACGTCACGATTCAAACGCTAAACGGTGAAACAGTCAAACGGAAGCCATTTACGGCTGAGCTCGATGCGAGCGACATTGAAAAAGGGACGTATCCGCATTACATGCTGAAAGAAATTGATGAGCAGCCGTTCGTCATCCGCCGCATCATTCAAAAATACCAAGATGACAACGGTGAATTGGCCATTGACAAAGCGATCATCAATGAGGTGCTGAACGCCGACCGCCTGTACATTGTCGCGTGCGGAACGAGCTACCACGCAGGTCTTGTCGGCAAGCAATTGATCGAGTCGTGGGCGAAAATTCCAGTCGAAGTGCATATTGCCAGCGAATTTTCGTACAACATGCCGCTGTTGTCGGAAAAGCCGCTCTTCATCTTTATCTCGCAAAGCGGCGAAACGGCCGACAGCCGCGCCGTGCTCGTGCAAACGAACAAACTCGGCTATAAAGCGATCACGATCACGAACGTCCCAGGTTCGACGCTGTCGCGGGAAGCCGATTATACTCTCCAGTTGCACGCCGGCCCGGAAATCGCCGTTGCCTCGACAAAGGCCTATACGGCGCAAATTGCTGTGCTTGCGATTTTGGCCGCCGCGGCGGCGAAAGCGAAAGGCTTTGAGCTGGACTTTGACTTGACGAAAGAGCTCGCCATCGTCGCCAATGTGATGGAAATGCTGTGTGATGCGAAAGAAGAAATGGAGAAAATCGCAAGCGACTACTTGACCCTGACGCGCAACTGCTTTTTCATCGGCCGCGCCGTTGACTACTATGTCTGCCTAGAAGGCGCGCTGAAACTGAAGGAGATCTCGTACATCCAAGCGGAAGGGTTCGCCGGCGGCGAGCTGAAACACGGCACGATCGCCTTGATTGAGGACGGCACGCCAGTGATTGCGCTTGCCACTCAGGAGCACGTGAATTTGAGCATTCGCGGCAACGTAAAAGAAGTCGTCGCCCGCGGCGCGAACCCGTGCGTCATCTCGATGCGCGGCCTGGAAGGCGACGGCGACCGCTTTATCATCCCATCCGTCCATCCGGATCTTACGCCGCTTGTCTCCGTCGTGCCGTTGCAGCTGATCGCCTACTATGCCGCCTTGCACCGCGGCTGCGACGTCGACAAACCGCGCAACTTGGCGAAGAGCGTGACGGTGGAGTGAGCGGTTCGTTGGTCGGAAAGGCTGTTGTTAAGTGACAAAAAAAGCCTTATACTCGCGATCGGTATCGAAGCGAAACAAATTCAATTCAGTTTGATTGGCAACGAGGATGGGATTCCAATTAGGGAGAAGGAAATAGGATTGAAGGGAATCGAGAAAGGCACCTAAAGGTGCTTTTCTCGATTTTCTATTTGGAACTAAAAGAGGAGACCTTCATGTCGCCAAACTAGTCATAGAAGAAGGAATCTGCTAAAGCCGGATAAAATCCAAATATAGCGGGAATAAAATTCCCCCTTCAAGATAAGCCCTACTGCAGCCAATTGAGTTTCTAAACTTATTTAGTCATATAAAAACTGCGCCTCCATTGGTTAGTTGTGTCTAACTGCTTCCGCGTCCGCTGCAAAAAATGGTTAAAGGAATCGCGTTTTTTCTTGAGTCGATCCCCGATGTTATTTTTATTTTTTCTACGCAACTGTTTGTCATCTGGGTGTTTAAAAAGACAGATTTGCTTATTGTCAATCCTGTTGCCGGTTTTGACAATGTATACGTGCTGCCGATTGTCATGATTTCCATTTTGCCTTCCATTCTGCTGTTCCAAATGACATTTCTTGCGTTTACGGAGGAAAAAGACAAGCCATACGTCGAATATGCGCTAGCGAAAGGATTGTCAAAAACGGCAGTGCTATGGCGCCATATGTTCCGCAACGCGCTGATCACCGTGTTTTCTAACGTCCAATATTTGTTTTGGTTTATGCTGTCGAACTTGTTAGTGGCGGAATATTTGTTTAATATGCACGGATTGTTCCGGTTTTTGTATGAGCAGCTCCCGCCGGAAGTAGTGGCTATCGGTCTTGCCATGCTGTTTTTGCCGTTTTACATCATTGATGTGGCCGGAAAACGAGTGATTGCTTATTTGACGGGAATCGAGAGGGGGGTAGCGTGATGCGCGCATTCCGCAACGTTTATTTTACGACAGGGTTTATCATCGCGGCCGGTCTATTGCTGGCCAGTTTTTTCTATTCTTATTGGCTGAAAGACATCATTCCGCAGCCGCCGAAGCAGATCTACTGGGTTGGGCCCTCCGGAGAAAGTGGCGCTCTCCCTTTCGAACGAATGGTCCGGCTTGATCGGTCTTTCCTATCGGGAAATGATGCTTGACCAATGGATTGTTGTCGGGCCGTGTGTTGCCTTTATCGTTGCCATTTTTGCCTTCAAATTAATGGGAAAAGGGTTAGAGCAAGTGATCGCTGGAAAAGGAAAACGGAAGCAGCGGAAAAAACAGCGGAGTTCATCGGGAAAAACCGCTTCTTTTCCGCCGCAGCAGGGCGATTTTGAATTTGTACTTTATAGATAGGCTATCCTAAAAATACATGAGGGGGGATGGAGTTGGGTGATCGCATCGACTTCTTATGCAAGACCATTTTGGCGATAAAAACAGCGGGCCGATTGGTCCTCGGGATTGATGGGCTAAGCCGATCGGGCAAAACGACATTAGCCAATCAGCTGAGTCAAACGTTGCGGGAGCAAGGCATCTCCGTGTGCGTTTTTCACATGGATGATCATATTGTCGAGCGAGCCAAACGTTATCATACGGGAAACGAGGAATGGTTTGAATATTATTATTTACAGTGGGATGTGGAGTGGCTAACGCATCAGTTGTTCCGTCAACTCAAAGCATCCCACCAGCTGACCCTCCCGTTTTATGATCATGAGACCGATACGCACTCCAAGCGAACGGTTTATCTCTCTGATTCGGACATGATCATGATTGAAGGTGTTTTTCTGCAAAGGAAAGAATGGAGGCCGTTTTTTGATTTCGTCGTCTATTTGGATTGTCCGCGGGAGATTCGCTTTGCCCGTGAAAACGATCAAGTGAAACAAAACATCCAAAAGTTCATCAACCGGTATTGGAAAGCAGAAGACTATTATTTGGAAACCGAAGAGCCGATTAAACGGGCGGATGTTGTTTTCGATATGACCTCATGATCGGGAATCTTTGGTAGGGTTTGTTCCTTTGCGAGGATGACGATGTTGGAAAAGAAAACATCGAATCGATCATCGATAATTTCATACAATTTGTTGAATAATCAACGAATTGTCTTGATCTAACCATTGAAAGTGCCCTCATTCTTTTATAATGATAGACAGGTGTTGATGAAATTTATGGATTGAAGGAGGGTATCCTATTATGATTTCCGCGAAAGCACTGGCTGTCGATGAAAAACGAGTAATTGGGGGGAGTGCGGTTAAATAGCAGAATCGGGCCTGACGGGCCGAACGGCGGCTTTTTCCGGGATGGAAAGCGAATCGATTGGTAATGGGCGGCGTGGAAGTGAATACGGTGTGCCTGTCGTCTCAATAGGTATGGTCGGGCGTTCCCGTGTGGGGACGTCTTTTCTTTTTGCTGTTTTGCAGAAAAAATTTAATTTAAATCAACAATTATTTATTGATAAACGATAAGACGTTCATTACAATAAAGTCGAAAACGAGTCAGTGAGGTGTTTCGATGAAACGGGAAACGTTGTTTTTGAAGGCGTCTTTAGTGTTGATCGGCCTTCCGGTTTTGGCATTGTGCCTATTTTTGGTGCCTGTGCTTGCGAAGGTGGCTGTCAAGCTGGTGCCAACGTTCCCTTGGATCAAGTATTTTGTTTATCTTGTGTTTGAGGCGTCCGCACTGCCGTTCTACTTCGCTTTGTATCAGGCGTTCCGGTTGTTAGTGTATATTGACCGAAACGACGCGTTTTCCGAGGCGTCGGTGAAAGCGTTAAAGACGATCAAACATTGCGCCGTCGCCATCAGCGGGCTGCATTTGCTTGTCTTGCCGCTGTTTTACTTGTTCGCCGAGAAAGACGACGCTCCGGGTGTCATTTTCGTCGGTCTGATTGTGCCGTTTGCGTCGCTTGTCATCGCTGTGTTCGCCGCGGTTTTGCAAAAGCTGCTGCAGCAGGCGATTGAAATCAAACAAGAAAATGAGTTGACCATTTGAGGTGGATGACATGCCGATTATCGTGAATCTTGATGTCATGTTGGCGAAGCGGAAGATGAGCGTCACCGAGCTGTCGGAGAGAGTCGGGATCACGATGGCGAATTTGTCGATCTTGAAAAACGGGAAGGCGAAGGCGATCCGTTTCTCGACGCTCGAAGCCATTTGCAAGGCGCTCGATTGCCAGCCCGGGGACATTTTGGAGTATCGAAGTGATGAAGGGGAGTCAAATCCGTGAGTAGGGAGGGGGCGGCTTGAAAGGGGAGAAACACGAGGCAGCGGTGAACGAATACCCACCGCTTTGCCTCATGATCGTCCGGGTGCGCCAGTTTTGCAGAAAGTCGCGGCTGATCAAAGCGTTTGTGCAGCTTGTTCGCTTCGGTTGGGCGCAGGTGTTGTCTTGCGTGTTTCCGGTTGTCATTTTTGCCTCATTGGCGCTGACGAAGATCGCTCCGCTTCCGCTATTGCCGCGGTATGATTGGCTGCTTGTTATTTGCCTTCTCATGCAATGGTGGATGGTGCGGTCAGGGATGGAAACGCGGGATGAACTCAAAGTGATCACCTTGTTCCACGTCATTGGACTTGCGCTCGAGCTGTTTAAAGTGCGCATGGGTTCGTGGTCGTATCCGGAAGAGGGGTATACGAAAATCTTTGGCGTGCCCTTGTACAGCGGGTTTATGTATGCGAGCGTCGCCAGCTATCTTTGCCAGGCGTGGCGAAGGCTAAAGGTGGAGTTGGTGCAATGGCCGCCGTTTTGGATGGTCGTTCCTCTCGCTTCGGCGATTTACTTGAATTTTTTCACCCACCATTATTGGGTGGACGTTCGTTGGTGGCTCTCAAGCCTCGTCATGCTTGTCTTTTGGCGGTCATGGGTGACGTATGAGGTCGGGGGAGTCCGCTACCGGATGCCGCTTGTTTTGTCCTTTTTGCTGATCGGGTTTTTCATCTGGATCGCGGAAAACATCGCCACCTTTTTTGGCGCTTGGCAATATCCAAACCAGGTGAAGGCGTGGAGCCTTGTTCATCTTGGGAAGGTGAGTTCGTGGTGTTTGCTTGTTATTGTCAGTTTTCTCATCGTGGCGACGTTAAAGCAAGTGAAAACAATGGCTGTGACAGGGGCAGTGGAGCGTTCACATGAAGATGGAAAATCGTTGTAAGCCGAGCAGGGCGGGGATTTGGCTGGTCGTTGCTCGGCTTTTTCCTTGATGAGCCGCCCGCTCCTCACGGAAGCTGTGCCTTGATTTCTTCCATTTGCGCGAGGTGGCGCTGTTCATGATAGCCGACAAATTCCACCCATTGCTTCAAATTCAGTGGCCCAAAAATTGGATGCGGGAACGATTTGGCTTCCAAGTCAGCCGGGTTGGCTTGCTCCGTGATTTGGCGCAACCGCTGCCGCGATTGATGCAATTTTTCTTCCAGTTCGTGTCGAGTGAAAAAGCGGTCGCTCGGGCGGGCGAAATCAGGCGCCTCCACTTTTTTCGAACGATCAACGGTCAAGTGAATCGGTTTCTCCTCGACCGGTTGGCTCTCGCCATGCTTTAACATCTTTCCGAAAGAAGTCTCCCACTTCTAAACGAAGTGAAAGTGGGAGATGAATTTCGGTTAGGTATAGCCTAAAATTGTCTCTTTTTTGTGTATTACAATATAATCAGTTATAGAAAAAATATATCGAAAATCAAGGTATGAAGTGAGGTGATTGGATATGGCAAACAAGGCATACAAGTTTCGTTTGTACCCAACAAAAGAACAAGAACAACTGCTCGCCAAAACCTTCGGTTGTGTCCGTTTCGTGTATAACAAAATGCTTGAAGAGCGCATACAAATGTTTGAAAAGTTCAAGGACGATCAAGAATCCTTGAAACAGCAAACATGTCCGACCCCTGCCAAGTACAAAAAGGAGTTTCCTTGGCTAAAAGAAGTGGACAGCCTTGCGCTGGCAAACGCCCAATTGAATTTGCAGAAAGCATTTCAACACTTCTTTTCTGGCCGCGCTGGATTTCCCAAGTTCAAAAACCGCAAGGCGAAACAGTCGTACACCACAAATATGGTAAATGGCAACATCAAGCTTTCAGATGGCTATATCAAGCTGCCCAAACTGAAATGGATCAAGCTCAAGCAACATCGGGAGATCCCTGCCCACCATATCATCAAGTCTTGTACGATCACGAAAACCAAAACAGGAAAATACTATATTTCTATTCTCACAGAGTACGAACATCAACCTGCCCCAAAAGAAGTACAAACGGTTGTTGGGCTTGATTTTTCCATGAGTACGTTGTATGTCGATAGCGAGGGTAAGAGAGCCAATTATCCTCGATTCTATCGCAAAGCATTGGAAACATTAGCGAAAGAACAGCGTAAATTGTCTCGTAAAAAGAAAGGCTCGAATCGTTGGCACAAACAGCGTCTGAAAGTAGCGAAGCTGCATGAGAAAATTGCCAACCAGCGCAAGGACTTTCTGCATAAGGAGTCGCACAAATTAGCGAAACGGTATGATTGCGTGGTCATCGAAGACCTCAACATGAAAGGGATGTCACAAGCCCTCCATTTCGGTCAAGGCGTTCATGACAACGGCTGGGGCATGTTCACCACTTTCCTTCAGTACAAGCTGGCCGAACAGGGGAAGAAGCTGATCAAAATCGACAAATGGTTCCCCTCGTCCAAAACGTGTTCGTGTTGCGGTCGAGTCAAGGAGTCTCTATCGCTTTCTGAACGGACATTCCGT
>NZ_NISS01000001.1:2692540-2759719 GCF_002335725.1 Geobacillus sp. FJAT-46040 | reverse complement strand
AAAAGAAGTGGACAGCCTTGCGCTGGCAAACGCCCAATTGAATTTGCAGAAAGCATTTCAACACTTCTTTTCTGGCCGCGCTGGATTTCCCAAGTTCAAAAACCGCAAGGCGAAACAGTCGTACACCACAAATATGGTAAATGGCAACATCAAGCTTTCAGATGGCTATATCAAGCTGCCCAAACTGAAATGGATCAAGCTCAAGCAACATCGGGAGATCCCTGCCCACCATATCATCAAGTCTTGTACGATCACGAAAACCAAAACAGGAAAATACTATATTTCTATTCTCACAGAGTACGAACATCAACCTGCCCCAAAAGAAGTACAAACGGTTGTTGGGCTTGATTTTTCCATGAGTACGTTGTATGTCGATAGCGAGGGTAAGAGAGCCAATTATCCTCGATTCTATCGCAAAGCATTGGAAACATTAGCGAAAGAACAGCGTAAATTGTCTCGTAAAAAGAAAGGCTCGAATCGTTGGCACAAACAGCGTCTGAAAGTAGCGAAGCTGCATGAGAAAATTGCCAACCAGCGCAAGGACTTTCTGCATAAGGAGTCGCACAAATTAGCGAAACGGTATGATTGCGTGGTCATCGAAGACCTCAACATGAAAGGGATGTCACAAGCCCTCCATTTCGGTCAAGGCGTTCATGACAACGGCTGGGGCATGTTCACCACTTTCCTTCAGTACAAGCTGGCCGAACAGGGGAAGAAGCTGATCAAAATCGACAAATGGTTCCCCTCGTCCAAAACGTGTTCGTGCTGCGGTCGAGTCAAGGAGTCTCTATCGCTTTCTGAACGGACATTCCGTTGTGAATGTGGATTCGAGAGCGACAGGGACGTCAATGCGGCCATCAATATCAAACATGAGGGCATGAAACGATTGGCGATCGTCTAATTTGTCCTCGAACCGTGGGGCACACGGGGATCGCTCGGTCAACTTCCCATCATGAGATGGGATTACCCGAGAAGCCCCCACCTCTAAGCGAAGCGTAGGTGGTGGGAGTATGTCACTGTATGGGCGATCATGGCTGTGATCGATGTTTCGATTAAGTACAGGTGTTCGAGCACTTGGGCGATGGTCCAACTCCCTTTCGCCGCCCGGGTGTTCAGCTGTTCGTCCGACAGCCCGGAAACGCTTTTGATCAGCTGTTGGCGCACTCGCTCATTATGATCCATCATGTTTCCCTCATTTCGATGTAGATTTGGTTTCATCGTATCATAAGGAAGATCAACCGTAAAGCCGTTTTGTGTTCGCCGTGATCATGGTTTTGACTTGTTCGATATCTCGGCCATAGTGTGCCGCCACGGCTCGCGCGGAGTCCAATAGCCATAACGGCGTCGTCAGTTTTCCGGCAAACGGGCCTGCAAACGGCCATGGGCCATCGGTTTCAAGGAGCAGCTGCTCGATGGGAACGAGGGATAACAGCTGCTTGTCGCGCTCGCGGTAGCACACTTCCGGCGTGACGGAGATGTAGTAGCCGCATTGGACGATTTGTTTGACCACGGCAGGCTCGGCCTTCAGCCAGTGGAAATGGGCTTGTCGGACACCAGCTTGCTGCAAGATGGCCAAGGCGGTTTCGGCGCGGTCGTAGACGGCGTGAAGGGCGAGCGGCAAGGAAGCATCCGCGGCGATGGCCGCGATTTCGGTTAATCGTTCTTGATACGCGGGCAGCTTGGCGCATGCTTCCGCTGAATAGTATGGCAGCCCGACTTCGCCGATGGCGGCGAGCAGCGGCCGCTCTTGCTTGACAAGCTCTGTCCATTCGTTCCAATCGGCTTCGCTTGGCAGCGGTTGCTCGGGATGAAAACCGATGGCGGCGTAGACGAAGGAAGGGAATCGCTGTTTCAACTCGAGCGTTCGGCAGCTGGAGCGCAAATCGGTGGATACGGCGACGACGCCGGTGATGCCCGCTTCTTGCCAACGGTTGATTTGTTCATCGATGTCCGTGTACTGGTCGAGATGAATATGAGCGTCGATCATCCACAGCGACCTCCCCTGTCCTTTTTGCCGTCCCGCTGGCTGAGGCTTTTCGCCTTTTCATCCCCATTCCTTATCAATCTGGTACTTGCGGATGCGGTATTGCAAGTTTTGTCGGCTCAAACCAAGCGCTTTGGCCGTTTTGGTGATGTTGAAGCCGTGATGCTGCAGCGCCTTGCGGATGTAGTAAATTTCGACTTCTTCCATGTATTTGTCAAGAGGCAAAATGTCTTCCGTATCAAATAAAAAGTCCGTTTTCGTTTCGTCGGGCGCCAGCTTGGCTCGAAAAGGGGCAGGCAGATGGGCGAGGGTGATGGTTTGTTCTTGTTCCATCGTCGCCATCGTTTCCAAAATGACGGCCTCAAGCTCGCGCACGTTGCCGGGCCAGCTGTAAGCAAGAAACGCCTCTTGCACGTCATCGCCGAGTCCTTCGACATGTAGGCCATAGCGCTCGTTGCCTTGACGGATGAAATGGATAGCGAGCGGCAAAATGTCCTCTTTCCGTTCGCGCAACGGCGGCAGGACGATGCAGTGGACGGCAATTTGGTAGTAAAGCGATTTGATCAATTCTCCGTTTTGGACCGCGTCAATCGGGTCGCCGCTTGTCGAGGCGATGAGGCGAACGTCCGCACGAACCGGTTCTTGGCCATGGGCGCGGACAAACTGTTTTTCTTGCAGGAAACGGGCAAGTTTTTGTTGAAGCGGCAGGCTTAACGAGTCAATATCGTCAAGCAGGACGGTGCCGCCGTCCGCTTGTTCAAACAAGCCGGGCTGGATCTCGCCGTCTTCTTCGCTGCCAAACAGCATCGTTTCCATCCAATCGTCCGGAAGCGACAAACACGTTTGCGCAAAAAACGGCTTAGCTCGCCGTTCGCTTTCGTGGTGAATGCAGGAAGCGAGCAAGTCTTTTCCTGTCCCTTTCTCCCCAATGAGCAGCACAGACGCCTCGGAGCGGGCGGCATGACGAGCAAGGCGGATGGCCTTTTGCATGGCTTCGCTTTGGCCGATGATGTCTGCAAACGTGTGACCGGCTTCACCGCGTTGGTGGTGCTCTTGGATCAGCTTGCGGAATTTGGTGATGTCTTTGGCGATTTCCACGGCGCCGATGATGCGCCCGTCTTTTTGCAGCGGGTGTGTTTGATTGACCGTTGTCACGGCTTGTCCTTTGTTATTGAAATAGGTTTGCTGCTTGTTCAGAATGCTTTCACCGGTGCGCAGCGCTTCAAGCAATGTGCTCGGCTGCTCCGGGTTGAAGCGGAAGACGTCCAAAATGTTTTTATCGAGCACGTCCTCGATGTTCATACCCTCGATGTCCCGCATTTTCCGGTTGTAAATGACGGTTTTCCCATGTTGATCGACGGCATGGACGCCAAGGTCGATCATTTCGAGAATTTGCTCATACATTGATAAAAGCGTTTCCATATCCCGGTTCACGATCAGCACCTCTCTTTTTTGTATTATAGCATAAGGTGGACGGGAGACAGGAAGGGAAAGAAAGATGTGAAAAAATTTTTTGCTAAATATATTGAAAATAGAAAAAAATAATTTCGCAATAAAGTTGTAATATATAGGTTGTAATAAAGAATTTCCGATCTCCATGTCCCGTCTTTATCACCTGACAAGCTGGCACGGTGACAAGAAGAGCGAACAATACCATGGAAAACAAAATGGCAACTTATATACATTATAAATTGAAAAATAATTTTGCATAAAAGGAGGTTGCTATTCGTTTGATAAAAATGTAAGCGATTGCGGAATCTATCATAGAGAGGGGAGAGTTTTCGGATGCAACCAGTGCAAGAACTGAAACGAGAGCTAAAAAGCAGGCATTTATCCCAGATCAACGGATCGCTCTTTACTGCGGCATTCCGTTTCTCCTTGCGTGTTATGGGTACTACCACCTTGTGGCGAAAAAACGGGTTCAGCTCCTAGCCGCAGAAAAAGGGGAGCTCAAGGCCGCCAAGTAAAAATCATTGAAAAAAGCCATAATCATTTGCATAATATAACTATGAAACCGTTTTATAACGAAAAATTTTTTTGCCTTTAAAAAGGAGGATGACCAAATGGTGCAGCCGTACAGACACGAACCGCTCACCGACTTTACCGTAGAAGCAAACCGTGAGGCGTTTTTAGCGGCGCTCAAAAAAGTGGAATCGGAGCTTGGGCGCGATTATCCGCTTGTGATCGGCGGCGAGCGGGTGATGACGGAAGACAAAATCATTTCGATCAATCCGGCGAACAAAACGGAAGTGGTCGGCCGGGTGGCGAAAGCGAACAAAGAGCTGGCGGAGCGGGCGATGAAAACCGCTGATGAGGCGTTCCGCACTTGGAGCCGGACAAGTCCGGAAGCGCGGGCCGATATTTTGTTCAGGGCGGCGGCGATCGTGCGCCGGCGCAAGCACGAGTTTTCCGCTTGGCTGGTGAAAGAAGCAGGCAAACCGTGGCGTGAAGCGGACGCCGATACCGCGGAAGCGATTGACTTTATGGAATATTACGGCCGGCAAATGTTGAAGTTGAAAGACGGCATTCCGGTCGAAAGCCGTCCGGGGGAAACGAACCGCTTTTTCTATATCCCGCTTGGCGTCGGCGTCGTCATTTCACCGTGGAACTTCCCGTTTGCTATTATGGCGGGGACAACGGTCGCTTCGCTTGTGACGGGCAATACGGTGCTGCTGAAACCGGCGAGCGCAACGCCGGTGGTGGCGTATAAATTTGTGGAAGTGTTGGAAGAAGCGGGGCTTCCGGCTGGTGTATTGAACTATATCCCGGGCAGCGGCGCGGAAGTCGGCGACTATTTGGTTGACCATCCGCGCACAAGATTTATCAGCTTCACCGGATCGCGGGATGTCGGCATCCGCATTTATGAGCGGGCAGCGAAAGTGCACCCAGGGCAAATTTGGCTGAAGCGGGTCATCGCGGAAATGGGCGGCAAAGACGGCATCATTGTCGATAAAGAAGCGGACCTCGAACTGGCGGCGCAATCGATCGTGGCGTCGGCGTTTGGCTACTCTGGGCAAAAATGTTCGGCGTGCTCGCGCGCGATCATCGTCGAAGATGTGTATGATCAAGTGCTCAGCCGCGTCGTCGAGCTGACAAAGCAGCTTAACGTCGGCGACCCGGCGGAGCAAGCGACGTTTATGGGGCCGGTGATCGACCAAAACGCGTACAACAAAATTATGGAATATATCGAGATCGGAAAACAGGAAGGCCGTCTCATGACGGGCGGGGAAGGAGACGACTCGAAAGGGTTCTTCATCCAGCCGACCGTGTTTGCGGATGTCGACCCGAACGCGCGCATCATGCAGGAGGAAATTTTCGGACCGGTCGTGGCGTTTGCGAAAGCGCGCGACTTTGACCATGCGCTTGAGATTGCGAACAACACCGAATACGGTCTGACAGGAGCCGTCATCTCGCGCAATCGGGCGAATCTTGAAAAAGCGCGGCACGAGTTCCATGTCGGCAACTTGTACTTCAACCGCGGCTGCACAGGGGCGATCGTCGGGTATCATCCGTTTGGCGGCTTCAACATGTCAGGCACTGACTCGAAAGCGGGCGGCCCGGACTATTTGATCCTCCATATGCAAGCGAAAACAGTGTCGGAAATGTTTTAAACCAAAAAAGGGCGGCGGCGTCCGCCCTTTTATAGCGAAGAAACGCAGATAAGGAAAGGAGCGGTTGATGATGGCTACGAAGTCCGAACAGCTCATTGAACAGACGGAGCGATACGGAGCACGAAATTATCATCCATTGCCGATTGTCATTTCGGAAGCGGAAGGGGTATGGGTGAAAGACCCGGAAGGCAACCGCTATATGGACATGTTAAGCGCCTATTCGGCCGTCAACCAAGGACATCGTCATCCGAAAATTGTGGAGGCGTTGAAGCGGCAAGCTGACCGCGTCACGCTCACATCGCGCGCCTTCCATAACGACCAGCTCGGCCCATGGTACGAAAAAGTGTGCCGGCTGACGAAAAAAGAGATGGTGCTGCCGATGAACACCGGCGCCGAGGCGGTAGAAACGGCGCTCAAGGCGGCGCGCCGCTGGGCGTATGACGTGAAAGGCGTCCCTGACAATCAGGCGGAAATCATCGTTTGTGAAGGCAATTTCCATGGCCGGACGCTCGCCGCGGTGTCGTTGTCGTCCGAACCGGCTTATAAACGCGGTTTTGGTCCGCTTTTGCCCGGGGTGAAAATCATCCCGTACGGGGATATCGAAGCGCTCAAGGCAGCGATGACACCGAATACGGCGGCGTTTCTTGTCGAACCAATCCAAGGGGAAGCCGGCATCCGCATCCCGCCGCAAGGCTTTTTAAAAGCGGCCTATGACGTGTGCAAAGAACACAACGTGTTGTTCATCGCCGATGAAATCCAAACCGGGCTAGGACGGACGGGGAAGTTGTTTGCTTGCGACTGGGAAAATGTTGTGCCTGATATGTATATTTTAGGGAAAGCATTGGGCGGCGGGGTGTTCCCGATTTCGTGCGTCGTCGCCAACCGCGACATTTTGTCGGTGTTTGAACCGGGCTCGCACGGGTCGACGTTCGGCGGCAATCCGCTCGCTTGCGCGGTGTCGATCGCGGCGCTTGAGGTGATCGAAGAAGAGCGGCTGGCGGAGCGGTCGCTTGAGCTTGGCGAATATTTTTTGGCAAAGTTAAAGCAAATCGAAAACAAGGACATTAAAGAAATCCGCGGCCGCGGCTTGTTTATCGGCGTCGAGCTGCATGGACCGGCGCGTCCGTATTGCGAAGCGCTGAAAGAACAAGGGCTGCTTTGCAAGGAGACGCATGAGACGGTCATCCGTTTTGCGCCGCCGCTCATTATTACGAAAGAAGAGCTCGACTGGGCGATTGAGCGGATTGTAAAGGTGCTGTCCCAACCGGCTGCGGTTTAAAAAAGTGGAAAAAAGGTGTCCCGAAAGTACAGCGGGGCGCCTTTTTGTTTTGCGGGGAATGGCGGTTTTCTGTTAAGATAGGGAAAGGATTGCATTGACGCTGCATAAACATCCTACATAAGCGAAGGACGAGTGAATGGAGGAAGAACGCGTGCAGGCTTGGATCACTGATTTTATGGAGCAATTCGGATATATCGGTATTTTTTTGATGATCGCGCTTGAAAATATTTTCCCGCCGATTCCGTCGGAAGTCATTTTGCCGTTTGGCGGGTTCATGACGACGTACACGTCTTTGACGGTGCCAGGCGTCATTGTGGCAGCGACAGCGGGATCGATCGTTGGGGCGATCGTGCTGTATGGGATCGGCCGGCTGTTGTCCGTTGAGCGGCTTGAGCGGATCGTTGACCGCTGGGGCGGATGGCTGCGGGTGAAGCCGGAAGACATTGCCAAGGCGAACCGGACGTTTCATCGCTACGGGGTGTGGGCCGTTTTTTTCGGACGCATGATTCCGCTTGTACGCAGCTTGATTTCCATTCCAGCGGGCATGGCGAAGATGAATATCGGGCTGTTTGTCTGGCTGTCGGTATTGGGGACGCTCATTTGGAATACGATTTTAATCTCCGTCGGCGCGGCGCTCGGCCAGTCGTGGGGGAAAGTGTCCGAGGTGATTGGCGCGTACGCTGATGTTGTCTATATCATCATCGCGATTGTCATTGTGGTTGCGGTTGTCCGCTTTTGGAAAAGACGCCGGGTTTTATGAACCGGCGTCTTTGTTTGGCGGGTGTCATCGCTCGAACCCGTTCTCATAACGGGCAGCGGATGTCAACGCTTTAACAACAAGTAAATGAAATACGGCGCGCCGATCAAGGAGACGATGACGCCGGCGGGAAGCGGCTCGGCGAGAACGTTGCGCCCGATCGTGTCAGCTGCAAGCAGCAGCCAGCCGCCAATGAGCATGGAGGCCGGAATGACCCGCTCATGGCGTGGGCCAACGATCGACTTGGCGATATGCGGCGCCATTAAGCCGATAAAGGAGATGCCCCCGGTTACAGAGACGGCGGCGGCCGCGACGGCAATAGCTGTTGTCATAAGCACGAGCCGCTCGCGGCGGACGTGGACGCCGACCCCGATCGAAACAGGGTCGCCTAAGTGCAAAATATTGAGATGCTTCGCCCGATATAGCGCCACCAGTGTGCCCGCAGCCAACCACGGCAGCACGGCCCAAATAAACGGCCAATCATCGCCCCAAATGTTGCCGGAAAGCCAGCGGGCGATAAAATCGACTTTTGTCCGGTCGGCGGCGGAAATGAGGACGATCATCAGCCCAGATAGCGCCATCGACATGCCGACGCCGGTTAAGATAAACGGCACCGGCTGCAGCCCGGTTGTTTTCTTGTAGGAGACGGCATAGATGGAAACTGCTGTCAGAATCGCCCCGGTGAAGGCAACGAGCGGCAAGGCGTAAAGAAATGTTCCGGCCTCAATCGGAAAAAACAAAAAGAACAAGGCGACGCCCGCGCCTGCGCCGGCGTTGATCCCAAGCACGCCCGGGTCGGCGAGGTCATTGCGCGTGAGGCCTTGCAATACGGCTCCGGATAAGGCGAGCGCCATGCCGGCCAACAAGGTGATGAAAAGGCGCGGCAGGCGAAGGGAAAACAAAATGAATTCCTCTTCCATCGAACCGTAGCCCAATAGTGTCGGGACGATGCGGTTATATGAGAGCGGCGCATCGCCGGTGCTTAAGGCGACGGCCGCTGTTGCGGCAATGAGCAACGCAAGCACGGCAAAGAGCGAAAAACTTTTTTTTCTCATGAAAAGCCCCTCCCTTGTTTCCGCACGACGAAGAGGAAAAACGGCAAGCCGATGACGGCGATGATGGCGGCCACCGGCGTTTCAAACGGGGCATTGACCGTGCGCGCCGCCGTGTCGGCCAGCACCATGGCGCTGGCGCCGACAGTCGCTGACAGCGGGATGACAAACCGGTAGTCGGCGCCGGCTATTGCCCTCACGAGGTGAGGAACCATTAAGCCGATAAAGGTGATATTGCCGGCGATGGCGACCGACGCTCCTGTTAATAAAAACACAGCGAAAAACAGCCATGTTTTGACGGTCGTTGTTTTTTGCCCAACGCCAACCGCGACGTCTTCACTCAAACTAAGGATCGTCAGCTGCCGTGAATACCATGCGGCAATAGCGAGCCCGGTCGTGATGAGCGGGATGACGACCGACAATTGTTTCCATGAAGCTCCGGCCACCCCGCCTGACATCCACATCGAGACGTCTTTGGAAATGTGGAAATACAGTCCGATTCCTTCGGCGATGGCGAATAAAAGCGCCGAAACCGCCGAGCCGGCCAAGACGATGCGAAGCGGTGAAAACCCTCCTTTGCGGGCAGCGCCGATGCCAAAGACGGCCCCTGCCCCGGCGGCCGCACCAAGCAAACAGGCGACCGTGATCAAAAGATAATGGGCGGAAGGGAAAAAGGCCATTGTCATGGCCAACGCTGCGTTTGCGCCGGCGGTGAGGCCAAGGAGACCGGGGTCGGCAAGCGGATTGCGCGTCATCCCCTGCATGATCGCTCCGGCGACGGCAAGGCCGGCGCCGACAAAGGCGGCCGCTGTTTCGCGCGGCAGACGGAGCTCGCGAATGAGATCAAGCTGTTTGCTTTGTTGATCGGAAAACAACGCCCGCCATACGTCGCTCCATGTCGTATCGGCAACGCCGACTCGCATCGAGCCAAACCAAACGGCGACAAGCAGGCCAAGCGACAGAAAAAACATATAACGAAACGGCCAACGCCGGCGGTCTGCGTCCATTGGTGACTCCCCCTTTGACACAAAGAAGGACGGGACATTCACTGCCCATGAACGCCCCGTCTCGTCGTTATTGGCCTAAAAAATGCTTTTTAAAGAAATCGAGCTGGTAGTCTAACGTAATCGGGTCGTTGAAATAAAATGCCTTCGCATCGGCGACAAACATATGGCCGTTTTTGACAGCAGGGATGTTTTTGAACGTGTTCGTTTCCATAAACGATGTGTCGCCGTCGTCGTTTTTGCTTAAGATGAGATAATCGCCGACAAACTGCGGGAGCGCCTCAAGGGAAACGGCATAGTAGCCCGGTTTGAGCGCCTTTTCTTCTACAGCTTTTGGCATTTTCAGCTTCATTTCTTGATACAAAATCTCAGTGCCGCGCGCCCAGTTGTTGCCGAACACATACAGCTGCTTATCAAAGTTTTCGACTACAGTGACGGTCGCGTTTTCGCCAATTTTGGCCCGGATTTCTTCCCCGGCTTGTTGCGCCCGTTGTTTGAAATCGTCGATCCACGCTTTCGCTTCTTTTTCTTTATTCAACAGTTTCCCGATTTCCAAAAACTGTGTCAAATAATCGACTTTGCCGTATGTAAAGGTGACGGTCGGCGCGATTTTGCTTAATTTGTGGACGTTTTTCGTATTGGATAATCCGATGATTAAGTCCGGTTTTAACGCCATAATTTTTTCAATGTCTTCATCGGTCACGACTTCGGCATCTTTCAGTTTTTCTTGAAAAAGCGGGCTCATTTTCGACCACGAATCCACGCCAACAACGGGGACGTCCAAGGCCAGCACATGTCCGGCAAACGTCGATAAGACGACGACGCGCTTCGGATTAGCCGGCACTTCCACCGGTCCGTTTTCCGATTGGTATGTAATCGTTTCTGTCTTTTTTTCTTTTGGTGAAGCGCTGTTGTTCTTTTGATCGTCCGCCGCGTTGCCGCATGCGCTTAGCACAAGCGCGAACATCAGCAATAATGCAAGCCATGTTTTCCTCATGATGAATAAGCCTCCTTGAGCAATTGATAAGTGAAGCAAATTGGTTTGTTCGTCCGCGGGTCGCGGCCGATGTCGGCGTCGATGCCGAACACGTCGCGGAGCACTTCGCGACAGATAACGTCTTCGCTCCGCCCGGACTTGATGATGGCTCCTGCTTTCATAGCGATGATATAGTCGGCAAAGCGGGCCGCCTGGTTGATGTCATGAAGCACCATGACGATCGTCCGCCCTTCTTCTTGGTTCAGCCGCTCAAGCAGCTCGAGCACCTCAAGCTGATGGGCGATGTCCAAATACGTCGTCGGTTCATCCAAAAAGATGATGTCGGTCTCTTGGGCGAGCGCCATGGCGATCCAGACGCGCTGCCGCTGCCCGCCCGAGAGCGCATCGACCGGCCGGTGCTTTAAGTCGGCCGTTTTGGTGACGTCAAGCGCCCAGTCAATCGCTTCATAATCCCGCTTTGTCAGCCGTCCGAATCCTTTTTGATACGGAAAGCGGCCGTACGAGACGAGCTCAGCGACCGTTAATCCGCTTGTCGCTTCCGGCGTCTGCGGCAAAATGGCCATTTTTTTCGCCAGCTCTTTCGTCGGTTGCTGGGAAATGGCTTGGCCGTCTAAAATGACCGCGCCCGATTGTGGGGAAATGATGCGCGTCAACGTCTTGAGCAGCGTCGACTTGCCGCACCCGTTCGGCCCGATAATGGCAGTGATTTGCCGATCGGGAATGCGGACGGACAATCGTTCAAAAATCGTCCGGTCGTCATAGCGGACGGTGAGCTCCTCGGCATACAAGCGAACCATGCGGCCACCTCCTTCCGGATCAAGAAAATGAGAATCAATATCAATATTACAATATTATTATAGCGCATCCAATGAAAAACACAATGATTTTTTGAAAATGGGAATCAATTTTATATAGCGATCCAGCATATGCTGGCGGAAATGAGCATGTTGATCGAAGTGCTGCGTTCGACCGTCTACCGCGTCGCCTGGATGGTCGACCAAAAGATGCGCGTCGTCAAAGAAGCGGCCATCGCCAAGCTGTTCGGTTCGGAAGTGTACAACAAAATCGCTGACATGGCCGTGCAAATCCACGGCGGCCTCGGCTACATGAAAGACTACCCGATCGAACGTTACTTCCGCGATGCCCGCATTACGAAAATTTACGAAGGTACCTCGGAAATCCAGCGCAACATCATTGCGAGCGAACTGCGGAAAGAATACGGAAAAGTGCGGGCATGACCGGAGTAGGTGCTGTCCTAACGAGGTGCTGGCTTTCAAGAGGAGTGCGAGAGATTGAATAACAAATCAGCTCGATGCGGATATACGGCCGTGGCAGAGGAGGTCTCGATGCTGTTGTGACCCCCCTCTGTTTTTTTTTAGCGTTATTGTCGGAAAATGTCATTCGCTTTTTGTTGACGAAAGAAAGGGAAGGTTGCTAGAATGAGGGATTTTGTCGCGCCGACGATTTTTTCGAATGTCACGAATGACATGAAAATCGCTCAAGAAGAGATTTTCGGTCCAGTGTTGTCGATCATCCGCTATCATGACGTGGAAGAAGCGGTGGCGATGGCCAACGACACGATCTACGGGCTTGCGGCCGGCGTCTGGACGCGAGACGTCAACAAGGCGTACGCCATCGCCGGGCGCCTGCAGGCTGGCGTCGTCTGGATCAATGACTGGCATATGCTTCGCAATGACGCGCCGTTTGGCGGCTACAAACAAAGCGGCATCGGGCGCGAGATGGGCAAATATTCACTTGATGCTTACACGCAGCTGAAGCATGTGCACACATCAATGGTGCCGGAGCTTGGGAAACGGAAATGGTATCAAGTGCTGTTTTCTCGCCTGCACACCATGATGAAAAAGTAAAGGGGGATGAAGGAACATGACGACGTTAGCGAACTTTTGGCTGCGCACGGCAATTTACACCGGGTCGAACACCCGAGCGCTCGTGCCGGATTTGTTTCGCGGGCTGGGCGCTAAACGGGTGCTATTGCTTTCTGACCGTGGGCTCGAGCAAGCTGGGGTTGTCGAAAAAGTAGCGAGCCTCTTTGACTTGACGACGCATGGAGTCGGACCAGAGCTTGTCGGCATCTTTTTGGATATCCGCCAGGATGCGGAAAGTGAATGCGTCAATGAAGCGGTGCGCTATGCGCGCGAAGTCGGGGCCGACGCCTTGTTGGCGGTCGGCGGCGGCAGCGTGCTCGATACGGCCAAAGGGGTGAAATACGCCCTGTTTAAAGGGTTGCGTGATATTAAAGAGGCGATTCCAGGCGGGCTGCGGTACGAGTCGTTCCCGCAAGCGCAATTCATGCCGATCCCGCACATCGCCATCCCGACGACGGCCGGCACGGGGTCGGAAGTATCGCCGATCGCAGT
The DNA here is from genome assembly GCF_002335725.1 of Geobacillus sp. FJAT-46040. NCBI lineage: Bacteria > Bacillati > Bacillota > Bacilli > Caryophanales > Anoxybacillaceae > Geobacillus > Geobacillus sp. FJAT-46040. The sequence continues at coordinate 2,746,657 of NZ_NISS01000001.1, read as the reverse complement.
CATTTATAATTGAAGAGCTGCGCTTGAAAACGAACATCATCAATCCGTTTATCAACGCTGATGTGGCCGTTTTGGATCCGGATTTAACGGTAGGGCTTCCCCCGAAGGTGACGGCGTTTACCGGCATGGACGCGCTCACCCATGCCATTGAAGCGCCCGCCTCGCCGATGGCGACCGCGCTCACCGATGCATGCGCCTTGCAGGCGATCCGTTTGATTCGTGACTACTTGCCGGAGGCGGTTCGTGACGGCGGGGACATCCGCGCCCGCTTGGAGATGCTGCATGCGAGCTTGCTTGGCATCACCGCGTTCAGCTTTGCGTTAAACGCCATTCCGGTGCACAATTTCGCCCATGCGTACGGAGCGATGTTTCGCATTCCACATGGCTTGGCGAACGCCGTCTTTTTGCCAGTCGTGATGGAAGCGATTCCGGAATTGTATTTGCCGAAAGCGAAGCTGTTGGCTCAAGCGCTTGGCATTTATGATCACGGTCAAGGCAATGAAGCGCTGTTGGTAAAGTCCATTGAGCGAATTCGCCAATTGCGCGATGACATCGGGCTGCCGGCTGATTTTGCCGACTATCCGATGACGGAAGAACAATTCGCGGCGACGATTCCAGCGGTGGCATCTGACCCGGCTGCAGTCAGTTTCCCGATGCCGCCGGAGTTGATTCGGGCCATCGGCGAGCGCGTCGTCAAGCTGACAGTGGAAAAAGGATGAAGCAGTGTACCGACAAGCAAGGACAAGGTTTGTCCAGCCTTATTAAGCAAGAAAAGGGGGCTGACCCCATAGCCATCAAGTGAAGCCTTGGAGCGAGTAGCTCCAAGGCTTCACTTTTCATCTTTGGAGGCTGTGACCGTGAGAATATATAAAGATAGGCATGCCAAATACACCTTCCCTATAGAAGGTTTTTTTCATGGTATATGAGGCGGGAATTTCTTATGACACCGGCATGATGACCAAACTCTCGATAATGTCTAAAGCGCTCTTTTTTGTATAACGCCTTGATTTTTTTCCGTGTTGAGCGATGATGTCACACAGTTTTAAAAGGAGTTGGACAACTAACTCCTCAGAACACCATAAGGCTTGAAAGAAATCCATACCGAACTCCTTGATCATACTCATCGCCTTATATTCGCTCAATTCCTTTTTCTGTTTTCGATAGGGCCATTCCCGCATTTTAAACATGACAGTGGAGCTGATCAATAAGGCAATCAACGTTCCATACAGGTGGCACTGAAAGCGAGCCCCTTTCATCGGTTTGAATCGATGAATGTGAAACAGGGATTTCCATGTCTTAAATACCACTTCAATTTGCCAGCGAAGAGAATACAGCGTATGAATTTCGTGCAAAGAGGTATAAATCGCTGGAATATTGGTGATATATACATATATTGAGTGGGGGCGTCGCGTCACGTACGCGGCCCCTTTTCGTTTCGCCTTCTGTTTCCATTGCCCTTCCTTCTGTCGCTCCTGTTCTTCGGTCAGCCGATACACAATGAGCCGCGGTTGATGAACTTTCTTTCCACTGACATACGCATGTTCCAGTTCCATGGTTTCTCCGGGTTGTAACACCGCAAGGAAATCCTCTGGTTCCCATTTTCGAAATCGGTCTCCTTCTTTTTGGTAAATCCCTACATTGTGTTTGAGCCGGGAAATATAAAAGGCTCCGGCGTCATGAATGGCTTGCAATCCCTCAAGCGAAAAATAGCCTAAGTCTTTCAAACAAAGGTCTCCCTCTTGGATGGTCGATAGAAGGGACGCTCCGTAGGCGGCGTCGTGATGACGGGCATCTTCGACATCCGCATGGAGAAACTTCCCTTCTAGCCATTCATATTCTAGCTGAATTTTCACCCCAGGCCCCGTACATCCCTCGTAAATCCCCCGGATTTCAGGAGGCAGTTGAAACGACGTGGAATCGAGAATGCGAATCCGGCGAAACAGCGAATGTCTTTGACATAAGTGACGGGCTTCCTGAGTCTGATGAATGAGCAGTTTTTCAAACACCGCTTTGAGGAAACTCACCGCTTTTTCATTAAACCGTTGATTGAGCCCTTCCGCACTCAGAAAGGTGTTTTGCTTGAGAGCTAGAGCACTGCAAAGCTGCACCAATGATTTTTGACCGCCTCCTTCCTGGAGAAATGTGCAAAGTGCCACAAAATCATGGGCGCGTAATTTCCCCTTTCGTTGAATAAATTGATGATCTCGGGCCATATGTTCAAGTTCTTCGCACGATAACACGCTTCTTAATCCGTCTAAAAAACAATGCCATTCTTCTCGGAGAGACAAGGACGTCTTCAAAAAAACCACCCTTTCTAAGACATTATGAGGTCTTCAAAAGGATGGTCAAATCAGGCATATATTTATTCCTGTTTTCTTAACTTGATGGCTATGGGGCTGACCCAAAAGTCCGCCAAAAAGCGGACTTTTGGAGTCAGCCCTCTCTGGTTTTTGTATATTTTACCAAACGGAACAAAATTCCGACTCTGTTCTCCCCCTCATTTACGCCACCAAGGACAATTGCTTGTCCCTAGCGGCTTTTTTGAGAAGATTGTGGGCAGCACAAACCAGCCCCCATTCGATGGAAACTTTTTGGAGGCCTCGCAGGACAAAGCGACGAAACCCGCGATTTTGTTTGATTTGCCCAAATGCACTCTCAATGTCGGTTTGGCGTTGGCGGTATCGGGCTTGCCCTTCTTCACTCTCCAACCGTTCGCGGGCTTTCTGTTTTTGTTCATGATAGACGGGGTTCCATTGCGTGGTTCGTCCATACTTGGAAGTCGTGCAGGCCGAACGGAACGGACATCCTTCGCATTCATGGCATTGGTAGTGTCGGGTGACCGAGGTGTATCCTGATTCCGTGGTCTGTTTCGAAGTTCCGGTGCGAACCAGCTTTTTCCCATTGGCGCAAATCCAAACGTCTTCTTCTTCCACATAGGTCCAATTCTGCTGATGATGCGGATTTTTCTTGACCTTGCGCGTGTTCTCCTTCTCATACGTATGGTACTTGATCAAGGCCGATATGTGCTTCTCTTCCAGCTTCACGTAGTTCTCTTCCGAGCCATAAGCCGCGTCAGCGATCAAACGTTCGGGTTCCACGCCGTACTTCTCTCGAACGGTCTCCAAATGCGGGAGAAGACAACGAGTGTCGCCCGGCCTCTGATGAAGGGAATACCCCAAAATAAATTGGCCGGAAGAACCCACCTGTACGTTATAGGCCGGCTTGAGCTGGCCGTTTCGCATGTGATCCTCCTTCAACCGCATGAAGGTGGCATCCACATCGGTCTTGGAATAGCTGTTGCGATCCCCGCATACATGGAGTTGGTGTTCATACTTTTCACTGCGGGGCAAGTAGTCCTCCTTCATCTTCTTGATGGCCTTCTTCAACGGTTGGTTGTCCGGCTCGGCCTCCAACCGTTTTTCCCACTCCTCGGTTTTCTTTCGGATTTCTTCTGACGTAAAGGCCGGCGAAGGGTCGATGTCTTCCGCCTTTTCTTCTTCCACGATCGCCTCGATCTGGGCAATCAGCCGATCGACATTGGCTTGGAGTTTCTCCTGGTACTTCTCAGCCGATTTGCGCCAAACGAAGGTGTACCGGTTGGCATTCGCTTCAATTTTCGTTCCATCCACAAAATAATCTTCCATCTTGACATAGCCGTCGGCCACGAGCAGCGTGATCATTTCCCGGAACAGGTCGTCAATCAGGTCTTTCATCCGCTCCGAACGAAACCGATTGATGGAGCGGAAGTCCGGCTTTTGAAATCCACTTAGCCACATGAGGGGAAGGTGGACTTCGAGCTGCCGTGCAATCTCACGGCCATGATACATTTTTTGGGTGTAAGCGTAAAGGAGGATTTTGGTCATCATTTTCGGATGATAGGCGGAGGCGCCCCCTCCTTTGTAGTAAGCAAGAAACGTCTCCATCGGGATGCGTTCAACCATCTCATGAACCACGTGGGCCATGTTATCCCGTGGAATGAGATCGGCGATGTTGCTTGGCAAAGAGAGGTTGTCCATGGTATACTCTTTAAAGGAAATATGATCATGTTTCATAAAAGAATCGCCCTTCTTTCGGTGGTAGTGGTTTTGGTGACTCTATTCTACCAGAAAAAAGGGCGATTCTTCTATATTTGAGGCAAAAAAGTGGGGGCTGATCCCAAAACGCATTCGCGTTTTGGGTCAGCCCCGTTTTTGTGCCGACTTAGCCCCGCGGCCGCCCGATGACCGTGTCCAACGACCAAAGCCGGCTGCCGTTCAGCCACAAATATACGGACATAGCGAGCAAGGCGAGATTGAATTCATAGCCCGTTTCCCGGCCGTTGCCGAGCAAACCGGCGTCGGCTTTCGCCGCGGCGATGGCCCCGACCATGATGACGGCAAATGCCGCGGCGATCGGGCGTGTGCCAAGGCCAAGCATCATCGCCCAGCCCCCAGCAAGCTCTATGATCGTCACGATGTAGGCGAGCCAGCCGGGAAGGCCCATAGCAACAAACGAATCCGTTGCCGCCTCAAGCCCCCGTTGCCATTTCACCCACCCATGGGCGAAAAAGATGAATCCGGTGACAATCCGCAATAGAAAGGCGCCTAGTTCGTGAGAATGCATCGGTTTTTGTCCTCCTTGTCCCAACAGCATGGTAGTACAATGTATGCGGGCGGGTCCGTCCCCATGCCTTTCGTTAGCCATTCGACCGGCAATGGGCTACAATGGAGGGGAAGCGCGTCAAAAGTAGAGGAGGATATGGCCGTGAAAATTGAAGTATGGTCCGATTTTGTCTGCCCGTTTTGCTATATCGGCAAACGTCGCTTGGAACAGGCGCTTGAACAGTTTCCGCACCGAGAAGATGTTGAGGTTGTATTTCGCAGCTTTGAATTGGATCCGAATGCGAAAAAAGAGACGCCATTGACGATTCACGAAATCATTGCTAACAAATACGGCATTTCAATCGAGGAAGCGAAGCGGGCCAATGCCGATATCGGCAGGCAGGCGGAAGCGGTCGGATTGACATTCCGCTTTGAGACGATGAAGCCGACGAATACGTTTGATGCTCATCGCTTGGCGCAATACGCGAAGGAAAAAGGGAAGCTTGATGATGTCGTCGAACGGCTGTTTTTCGCGTATTTCACCGAATCAAAGCGAATCAGCGACCGCACTGTGCTCCTTGACATCGCGGAAGCGGCCGGGCTTGATCGAAGCGAGGCGGAAGCGGTGCTTCATGGCGGCCGCTACACAGAGCAAGTGCGGGAAGACGAGGCAGAAGCGGCCCAGCTCGGTGTCCGCGGCGTGCCGTTTTTCGTGCTGAATGGGAAGTATGCCCTTTCCGGGGCTCAGCCGGTCGATGTGTTCCGGCGGGCACTAGAAAAAGTGTGGGAGGAGGAACGGCAAGATTCACCGTTGCGGCCGCTCGCTGACGAAGGCGGGACATGCACAGACGGGAACTGCTCGATCGACGAATCCGTCCGTTAAGCAAACGAACAACCGGCTAGGATCCGCTAGCCGGTTTTTTTTCGTAAAAGAAGGTTAGCCGCGCTTCACAAACAGCGGCAAGTCCGTATGCCCCATCCGCGGAAGCAGACGAACAGCCCTTTTGGAACTAATTTCCTCACCCTCTTATACCATAAATGAACAGATCGCTGATATTCAATAGTTCAAGTGATGTGATTCAGATGTTTGTCCTGTCACCTTTTCGAGTCCGATGCTTATCTTATTAAATAAGGGGAAGTATAAGGTGCTGTTTTTCGTATTGCCATAAGTAAAACGTGAGGACGAAAGAAGGGAAGAACGCAAGCATGCCGAAAATTTTCATCGACCCCGGCCATGGGGGAACAGACACCGGCGCGGTCGGCAACGGGTTGTTGGAAAAAGACATTACGTTGTTTATCGCTCTCGAAATCAATCGTCTGCTGCAAAATGAGTATGAAGGAGTTTCCGTGCAGTTGAGCCGGACAAAAGATGAAACGGTGCCGCTTGATGAGCGGACGGACCGGGCCAACCGCTGGGGAGCCGATCTATACGTTTCGATCCACGTGAATGCGGGCGGTGGCACGGGATACGAAGATTACATTTACCACGAGCTGTCGGAAAATTCCCGAACGGCCCGCATTCGCGATGTGCTGCATGAAGAAGTGATTCGGGCGACGCGATTCCGTGACCGCGGAAAAAAGAAAGCGAATTTTCATGTGCTAAGGGAGACAACGATGCCTGCGGTGTTGACGGAGAACGGGTTTATCGATAATGAGGAAGACGTAAAAAAATTGGCGGACACCGAATTTTTGCGGACGATTGCCCGCGGTCATGTCAACGGATTAGAACGGGCGCTCGGATTGCGGAAGAAAGCGAGTGCTCCGAACAATCCTCCTCCTAGGGATCCGGACGGGGGTGCACCAAACACCGGACGTTTAACGCGCGTCATCGTTGATGGCACGCAAGTTGGTGCCTTTGTCGAACCGGAAAACGTGCTGCGCCAAGTGGAGCATTATTTAGGAAGAGCGAAGCGGATTGTGCTTGAGCAAGTCGAGGAATGACGGGAACGCTTGCCTAGTTTTCAGCTAGGCGAGCGTTTTTTCGTTCGTTCGTCCTAGTGGAAAGGCCGCCTCCTCCTTTGTCCAGCCGTCATATGAGTATAGCGAGAAACAAAGGAAGGGGGAAAAGACATGTTTGGCTATTCAATAGTGCAGTTAGCCCGCCGGCACGCGGGGCGGCTGGACCGTCCTCTCCGCCATGCGCTTGTCAATATGTACAAGCCGATGACACGCATGCCGTGCATTTTTCACCGCTGGATCGAGCGCTGGCTGCGGAAATGGCGGACGCTTTCCGTCTTGATTGAAGTCGAAAATGCTGAAGGGATGGAGGCAGTGGCCAAGGCGGAACGCGATCATTTCCGTATGAAAGTACGCCACCATTTTCGCCATGTTCCCTTCTACAGCGCACGGGTGACGCCGGCGGCGCTTGAGCAACTGCTTGAACATCCAAAAGTGAAGAAAGTGTATTTTAACCGTACGGTGAAAGCGTTATTAAACAACGCAGTGCCGTCGGCCAATGCGAAACGCGTGGCGGTCAACGGGACGGAGTTGAGTGGAAAGGGAGTGACGATCGCTATTGTCGACAAGGGGATTTACCCGCACCCGGACTTGGAGGGGAGGATTGCTGCCTTTGTAGATTTCGTCAATGGGCGTACGACGCCATATGATGACAACGGACACGGTACGCACTGCGCCGGCGATGCCGCTGGGAACGGGCGCATGTCCGATGGGCTGTATGCTGGACCGGCGTACGAGGCAAACCTTATCGGCGTTAAGGTGCTCGACCGCTCGGGAAGCGGGACGTTAGAAACCATTATGCGCGGTATCGAATGGTGCATCGATTACAACAAGAAAAACCCGGCCAAGCGGATTCATATTATTTCTTTGTCGCTTGGCGGGGAGCCGCAGCCGTTCCCGGCCGAAAACGATGATCCGCTCGTGCAAGTCGCTGAACGGGCATGGGAAAACGGCATCGTCGTCTGTGCGGCGGCAGGGAATGAAGGGCCGAATTATGGGACGATTTCAAGCCCCGGCATTAGCGACCGCATCATTACCGTCGGTGCTCTTGACGATCATGATACGGCGACAACGCGCGCCGACGATGATGTGGCGTCGTTTTCAAGCCGAGGGCCGACGGAGTACGGGGTGACAAAACCGGATCTCGTCGTCCCAGGGGTCAACATTATTTCGCTTCGCGCCCCGCGTTCATTTCTTGACAAGATGAATAAGCAAAGCCGGGTCGGTGACCATTATATATCGATGTCCGGCATGTCGATGGCGACGCCGATTTGCGCCGGCATTGTCGCGTTGATGCTTCAGGCCAAACCAAATGCAACGCCGGATGAAATCAAGCGGGCGTTAAAAGACGGCGCCGATTTGTGGAAAGGGCGAGACCCGAACGTATATGGAGCAGGTTACGTGAATGGGAAACGGGCCATTGAGCAACTGCTGCAGCGCTAGAAAAAAAGAGGGAGGCGATCATTGATCGCTTCCCTCTTCACGGTTATTGTAATCATATTTTGACGGATCGACCGGCTTGAAGCCTTTCGGTGTATAGAACCGGAGCAAATCGCCATAGACGACTTTATCCGATAGGTCAAGCTTCGTACGGACGATTTGTTCGAGACGTTGAATCTCCGGCGTTTCTTCAAGCGGCTCGCCCGTTTTCGTATCATAGTACTTGCCGTTGACCGCTGTCACGGTTGGCGTTACGAAGTCACCGTTGCGGAACGGGATGATTTCTTGATGGTCCGGCGACAACAAGTCCGTTCCGAAGTGGACGTAATTTTTCGTGTCGATGCCAAGCAAATGCAGCAAAGTCGGCAACAAGTCGATTTGGCCGCCGAATTCATGAATGACGCCGCCTTTTATGCCTGGGACATGGATGAACAGCGGCACTCGTTGTAACTGGGCGTGTTCATACGGCGTGATTTCCTTGCCTAAAATTTGCGACATGGCCTTGTTGTGATTTTCCGAAATGCCATAATGGTCGCCGTACAAAATAATGACCGAGCGGTCGTACAGACCGGATTTTTTCAAGTAATCAAAGAACTCTTTGATGGCCTCATCCAAGTAGCGGGCCGTTTGGAAGTAACGGTCGACCGTTCCGTCTCCCGTCGTTGCCGGCGGGATTGTGGCATCTTCCTCGCTGATCGGGTACGGGAAGTGGTTCGACAGTGTAATAAATTTCACATAGAACGGCTCTTTCAACGTTTCCAACAGCGGGATCGACTCCCGGAAGAACGGTTTGTCTTTCAACCCGTAGTTCAAGACGTCCTCGTCGTTCATATCATAGTAGCTGGCGTCAAAGAAATGATCGAACCCGAACGATTTGTAAATTTCATCGCGGTTCCAGAACGATTTGTAGTTGCCGTGGAAAACCGCGCTAGTGTAACCGTATTGGCGCAAAATGGCAGGAGCCGCATGGTACGTATTTTGCCCTTTCGTCGTGAAGACGGCCCCTTGCGGCAGGCCATAGAGCGAGTTTTCGAGCATAAACTCTGCGTCCGATGTTTTCCCTTGACCCGTTTGATGGAAGAAGTTATCGAAATAGAATGTGTTCGGATCGCGGGTGAGCGAGTTTAAGAATGGGGTGACCTCCTCCCCGTGCAATTTGTAGTGAATAACAAAGTTTTGCAGCGACTCCAAGTGAATGTAAATCACATTTTTTCCTTTCGCCACACCGAAATATTTCGGGTTCGGCTCAGCATACGTCGCCTGCACATGGTTCAATACGGTCGTGATGTCGCTTTTGTTCGCGAACGCCCGTTGTGTCGACGATTTCATGCTTTGGATCGTGTCATAGATCAAGTAGTTGTATATCCCTAAATATTTGACGATATAGTTGCGGTCAAACGTTCTAGTCAACAGCTGCGGGCGGTCGGCTTCCGCGAGCGCCAAGTTGACGCTGAACATTAAAATGGCCGAAGCAAAAATAACGCCTTTTTTGACGCGACCGGCCCGCACCGGTGGAAGCGGGAACCGTTTCGAGAACACGATCACTGCCAAAATGATCGTGTCCAAGAAATAAAGCGGGTCATACCATCTGAGCAATTCCAAAATGCTGCCGCCGAGATCGCCAAAGTTTTTCGTTTGCGCCAACGTCGGCAATGTAATAAAATCGCTGAAAAAGCGATAATAGACGATATTGGCGTATAAAATGAACGACAAAATGAAATTAATAGTAACGAGCCGCCTATATACCCGTGTTTCTCTGCCCAATAGGGCTAAGCCAAAGAAAAACACCGCCGAGCTGATCGGGTTGATGAACAATAAAAACTCCTGCATGGAGTTGCTGATGCCAAGGTTAAATTCCGCTAAATAGGCGGCGTACGTCTTCAACCAAAATAAGAGCACGGCAAAAATAAAAAAGCCAATGTATTGGTTAGGGAGAGAACGACATTTTTTCAACCATTTTTCCCAAATTGCCTTCACGTCCTCTTCTCCTCCTTTGCCTCGTATTCTTAACGATGCTTCTATGTTTATATCAACAGCCGTTGCCCACAGCAACAAACGTTTTATTCTTACATGATTTTACATCGGAACGTCTCCATGTCAAGTAGCATAATACGTCTTTTGCCAAAAGTCAATGGAATGTTTTTATAGGACTGGCGCAAGCCCCCTTCCGCGCTTCAATGCCTGTGTGGTCCCAGTCGGACTGCCATTTGCCATTCATATAGACGAACGGAGACGGAAAAGGTTTCAATGCATCCACATTCTTGAAGTCGGTGGCCATGCCCTTTATCCATTTTATTATGCAGAAAGAATGTTATGATGAAAATGGTTTAGAGTACCCGAACAAGCTTGTTTTTGGTATATTTTTTCTATGGATCATCCACAACTATAAAGAGGCGATTATGTGAGCGAGGGGAAGGGATGGGGCTTTGAATGCGAACCGTAAATTTTTCGATCCGCCGAAAGTATTAGTGTCCGGCTTTGCCTTGATTATTTTGGTTGGAGCTTTCTTGTTGATGCTGCCGACGGCGACCGTTGACGGAAAAGGACTTCCGTTTTTAGACGCCTTGTTTACGGCGACATCTGCTACGTGCGTGACCGGACTTGTTGTGGTTGATACGGGGACGACGTTCACGTTGTTCGGCCAGCTGGTCATTTTAGCGCTGATCCAAGTGGGCGGGCTTGGATTTATGACATTTGCTACGTTGTTTGCCTTTTTGCTCGGCAAGCGGATTTCCTTGAAAGAGCGGTTGTTGCTGCAAGAGGCGCTCAATCAGCTGAGCATCGAAGGGATTGTTCGGCTCGTGAAACGCATTCTCGTTTTTACCGTCGTCATTGAGGGCATCGGCGGATTGCTGTTGGCGATTCGTTTCTCGTTCGATATGCCGTTTTGGAAAGCCGTGTACTTTGGGTTCTTTCATGCGATTTCCAACTTTAACAACGCCGGCTTTGACTTGATGGGCGAGTTTCGCAGTTTGACCGGCTATGTGGAAGATCCGGTCGTGAGCCTTGTCGTGCCGATTTTAATTATACTGGGCGGCATCGGATTTATTGTCATGAATGAAGTGTATGAGTACCGGCAAACACGGCGGCTGTCTCTTCATACGAAGGTGGTGGTCATCACGACGGCATGGCTGGTGTTTGCCAGCATGGCGCTGATATTGCTGCTGGAGTGGAACAATCCGAAGACGATGGGGCCGCTGTCGCTCTCAGGCAAGTTTTTGTCCGCGTTTTACCAAGCGGTCACTCCGAGAACGGCGGGCTCGAATACGCTTAACATCCCGGATTTGACGCAACCGACGCTGTTTTTGATCGTTTTTCTCATGTTTGTCGGCGCTTCCCCAGGTTCGACGGGCGGAGGAATCAAAACAACGACATTTACGACCTTGCTCGGCGCGGTTTGGTCGCAAATCCGCGGGAAGGAAGACGTCATTTTGTTCCGAAAACGAATCGTCTACGATACGGTATACAAGTCGCTGACCGTGACGATGAGCGGATTGTTTGTCGTCATGCTTGTGACGATGGTGTTGACGATTACCGAAAAGGGAAAAGACTTTTTCATGATTTTATTCGAAGCGACATCGGCGTTTGGGACTGTTGGACTATCGATGGGATTAACCCCTGAATTGTCTCCGCTTGGAAAAGCGATCATTATTTTCACGATGTTTGCCGGCCGCGTAGGCCCGTTGACGATCGCTTATGCGGTCACGCTGCGCCGTCAGCCCGATCCGTTCCGCTATCCGAAAGGGAAAATGATGATTGGATGAGTGAAAAACAGAAAAATGTCGGGAGCGTGAGCGAAGGGAAAATAATAAAGAAAAAATAAGCCCAAAAGCCCAGAAACTCGCTGTTTTCCTCCTTTTTCAAGGTTGGCGGAGGGACAAGCAAAGGGGTAAGATATGGAAGCAAGAACAACTTGATACGATGCGCTGAATCCGTCATGGAGCGGGGGACCCACTTGTTGCAACGCTCGTTGCTAGGGGTGAATCCGAAAGGACGGGCATCTCTCCAAGCCCGAACCCGACAGCTAACCTCGCAAGCGCTTTGGGGAGGGACGAGTATGGTTTTGAACCAAACGTAGCCGTTGAGCGCGTCCTCAGCGGTTTTTTCTTTTTGAATCAACTCGACATCACGAAAGCGGAAAAAGAAGCAGACCGCGCGCCGGTGACAGTGCTCTTGCCGCAATTTATCGTGAAAAAATGGTGGCATACATTTTTGCATAACCAAACCGCCATCATCTTGCGCTTTTTCTTGATCATGAAAAAAGATGTGGTCATTGCGACATTGCCGTATCATTTGCGGGAATAATGTCGAGAAAAGGGGAAACATTTCCCCGGAAATCGATGCGTGTCGAATGGCAAGAAAGTCCCCTCTCCGTACGGAATTGCATATCGTACGGCAGGGGGGGCATATGTGGTTATGGGTGTCCATGATTTTGCTCGCTTTCAGCGTGAGCATGGACAGCTTGAGCGTAGGCATTACGTATGGAATGGGTGGTGTCCGTTTTTCCTGCTTTTCGTTGGCGCTTATTGCATGCATGTCTGGAATGATGGTGTTTGTGTCCATGAACATCGGCCGTCTGTTGGCGCTTGTTTTGCCATTGCAAGTTGAGAGAGGGCTTGCTTCAGTCATTCTCATGGCGCTTGGCGGTTGGGCGATTTATCTTAATTAGGCGAGAAGACTCCCACTTCAACGAAGCGAAGCGGAGTAAGTGGGAGATGAATCGCCTTAACTATATTTTGCTGAAAACAGGATAGATTCAGTAAAATATAGACGGCAGATCATTCATCATTGATGGGCGGAGATTAAAAAGTATAAATCAATGGTTTAACAAAGAAAATGCCAGACTTCAAAGCATAAAAGATAAGCAAAAAATCAAAGGCACCACTCGTAAACAGGATGTCAATGGCGCATTAAACATCTTAAAGAAAAGTAAAGCTGTAGACCTGAGTGTCTTATGCTCTAGCGGCGAAGTGGACACGCCTCAAAGAATAAGGATTGCTTGAAGCAGTCAAACTTCTTTGGAAGCCCCCACTTCAAATTTTCGCTAGAAAATTAAGTGGGGGTAGTTCACAACGTCTATAAACCAAAGGGAGACGGAAGCGATTCCTCTATGGAATGTGATGGAACAGGGGAGGCTAACCGTTTCAGCGGCGCTGTTCAAGTATTGAAACGGCCTGAACTTGGGGATCTTGATCGTTCAGGCACGATCAGCCAAAAAGAAGCGTTGTTGATCGGGATCGCTTTGTCGATGGATTCATTTGGCGCCGGGGTCAGGATGCATATGACCAAGACGCCATTCACATTTTGCCGCCGACGGCCTTGGAGCAAGTGTTTTCCGCTTTGGCCGCCCTGGGATTCCGGGAGAAAGCGACATCCGGAAGCATTACGCCGCATGGCCAGGAATTTGCGTTCTTCCCGACGAGCGAATTTCAAGGGATCGTCCAAGAAGTCGAGTTTTTTGCCCTTGTCGAGGGAGAAGGGGTGCGTTTGTATATGGAGATCGACGTCCGCCACGGCTTTGGCGGGGAACGCGAAATGAAACGGGAGCTGTTGATCACTCATGAACAGCTTCGCGATTCGGCGACGGCAGCCCGTCTGCTTCGAGAAGCCATTGAAGAGGCGGTGCGGGCGGCCGGGGCGTTCGGCCAGCTGAGCGGGCATCCATTGGCAACGCCGCATTCGCCAATCTATAGCCATCCAGTAGGCCATTATCCACCCGTCCATCATTCGCATCATGGCGGACACGGGTGGGCTGGTGCCATTGGTGGGTTTGCGGCCGGGATGCTGGCGGGAATGGTGGCGGAAGAGTTGCTTGACGATGTGATCGATGATGTCGCTGACGGGTCGGACGTGGATGATTGGTTTGATGGCGGCGATGGATTTGATGGGGGAGATTGGCTGTAATGATGATATGGAAGGTGCTTCGCATTTCGCGAAGCGCTTTTTTGCTGATGCGGATGTCTTGTACAACGGTGACCGTTTCTCCTTAGTGGGCATATACAATAAATGGAAAAATAAAACAAGGAGGAAACAAAATGAATGATACGTACGGTCATCGCCATTTGGCTTGGCATGAAACGTTGGAGTTGCATGAACTGATCGCTTTTCAAGCAAACGGGCTCATAAAAATGAAAAAGGCGGTCGGCAAAATCGACTGTCCTGAATTAAAAGGATTGTACCTTGAGACGATTCGAGGGCTGGAAACGAACTTGCGCGAGCTGCTTGCCTTCATCCCGGCGGCACCGATGATGGAAGAAAGCCGCGTCCATGATGATGGCGACCGGGCCTTGCACGCTGGCGATTTGCTTGGCTTTTCAAAAACGGCAGTGCGCAATTATGCTGCTGCCATTACCGAGACGGCGACGCCGGTGCTGCGCAAAACGTTTGTCAAACATCTGCTCAAAGCCATTGACACGCACGAAAAAGCGTTCAACTATATGTATGAACGCAGTTATTATCCAGCGTACGATCTTGTCCAGCTCCTTCACAACGACGTCCGCAACGCGCAAAAAGCGTTGTCGATGGGATATGAACGATAACAGAAACGAGCCGCTCCCGCCAAGTGGAGCGGCCTCTTTCATTGCGGCGGGGAGGAGCGGATGGACCGACGGCGAATACATAAAAGCGGAGAAACAGCTAAGCCTAATGGAGCTAGAAGAGAGGAAAGATCATAAACGAAGGAGGCGTCATCGGTGCGTTACTATATCGTTTTTGATATTGGCGGCACATATGTCAAACATGCCGTCATGAACGAGCATGGCGACTTTTTCGAAAAGGGGCGTTACCGTTCGGAGCGGCATGACTTTCATCAATTTCGCGATGACTTGCTTAACGCCGTCCGCCAGGCGCAGGCGAACTATGAACTTTCCGGCATCGCGATCAGTTCCGCAGGAAGCGTTGACAGCGATCTTGGCATCATCGGCGGAAGCAGCGCATTGCCGTGCATTCACGGCCCAAACTTTAAAGAAGTATTCGGCGGAGCGACGGGCCTGCCGGTGGAACTGGAAAATGACGCGAACTGCGCAGCGCTCGGTGAATTATGGAAAGGAGCGGGGCGGCACTGCCGCGACATCGCCTTTGTCATTGTCGGCACCGGCATTGGCGGGGCGATCGTGAAAGACGGACGCATCCATAAAGGGGCGCATTTGCACGGCGGGGAATTTGGCTATATGTTGATGGATGTCCGCTATGGGAACGGAAGGATCGAATGCAAAACATGGAGCGAACTGGCGGCGACAAGTGCGCTGATCCGGATGGCGGCTGAGGAAAAGGGGATGCCGGAGAGGGAGCTGGACGGAGAAAAAGTATTTGAGTTGGCCGAGAGAGGCGATGAAGCCGCGCAAAAGGCCATTGACCGGTTTTATTTTTCATTGGCCCAAGGGATTTTTAACTTGCAGTACGCATACGACCCGGAAAAAATCATTTTGGGCGGGGCCATTAGCAGCCGCCCCGATTTCGTCGACGAAATCAACAAGCGGCTTTCGGTGTTATTGTCGCTCGTTCCAATTGCCAAAGTCCAGCCAGTGGTGGAGACGTGCCAATTCAAAAACGATGCGAACTTGCTCGGCGCTTTGTATCATTACTTAGAGCGGCGCGGGGAGTTAGGGGAAGCGTCCGGCCCGTCCCATTGACTAGCAACAGGAAGTCGATGATTCTGTCTCGAAAACAAGGTCGCTGCCTAGAAAAAGCGCGGGTAGTACAAGACAAAGATTTGTAGTACAATAGAGCAGGCGCGGCCAAAAGCGGAGTGTTATTCCACCCGCTTGGCCCATATGTATAGAAAGGACGACCCCGCGCAGAAAGGATGGAAGGACATGCACTGGATGGAATTATGGAAGGCGATCATTTTAGGGATGGTCGAAGGGCTGACCGAGTTCGCCCCTGTTTCCTCGACCGGCCATATGATTATTGTCGACGATCTTTGGCTGAAATCCACAGAGTTTTTAGGCAAGTACGCGGCGAATACATTTAAAGTCGTCATTCAGCTCGGCTCGATTTTAGCCGCTGTGGTCGTGTTTAAAGACCGATTTCTCGACTTGCTTGGCGTTCGCGGCCGCCATCCGGGCGGACATCCGCGCCTTAACCTCATTCACGTCATCATTGGCCTGCTGCCGGCTGGGGTGCTCGGCGTCTTGTTTGAAGATTACATCGATGAACATTTGTTTTCGACAAAAACGGTGCTGATCGGCCTTGTGCTCGGCGCGTTGTTGATGATCGCCGCCGACAAATTCGCCAAAAAAGCCGCGCGGACGCAGACGGTCGACCAAATTACGTACAAGCAGGCGTTTTTTGTTGGTTTGATACAATGTTTATCCTTGTGGCCCGGCTTTTCCCGCTCCGGCTCGACGATCTCTGGCGGGGTGCTTGTCGGCATGAGCCATCGCGCCGCCGCCGATTTCACGTTCATTATGGCTGTTCCGATCATGGCTGGGGCGAGCGGGCTGTCGCTGTTGAAAAACTGGCAATATGTCACCGCCGCCGATATCCCGTTTTTCATCGCCGGTTTTTTTAGCGCCTTTGTCTTCGCCTTGCTCGCGATCCGCTTTTTCCTTGAGCTCATCAACCGCATCCGCCTCGTGCCGTTTGCGGTGTATCGGATCGTGCTGGCCGTTGTCATTTATTTCTTATACTTCTAGTCGTGCCGCCTGGCGGGGTTGTTCCGCCGGGCAGTTTTCTGGTTGGGGGGAAGGAAATGGAAAGAGAAAAAATTTTGAATAAAAATAACCCGTAGTGCTAGCTGAGTGCTAAGACTGAGCCAGCATCACAATTCCAGTACAACATCATGAAGATATCGATCTCTTGTGCGACCATGTGTTCCGTATCAACCGTTATCGGCTTGAGCCGGTGTAAAGGAGAGAAGGCTCGTTGTGTGGTGATGAAAACAAAACGAGGCGATGCCGAAAAACGGCCGTGGTTGGCCGCATCGGGCATCGCCTGTTTTTACAAACGGGCGGTGTCTTGAATGATTGCGAGCAGCGTTTGCAGCGGATCGCTCGCGCCGGCTTTCTCCATGTTTTTTTGGTAGCGGTCTTTGTTTTCATATAGGCGGTGAATGGCGGCTTGCAGCGATTCGTTCGTTAAATCCTCTTCCATCAGCACTTCCGCATAGCCTGCTTTTTCAAACGAACGAGCGTTTGCAATTTGGTCGCCGCGGCTTGCCGCTTTCGAGAGCGGGATGAGCAGCATCGGCTTGCGCAAGGAGAGCAGTTCGAAAATGGCGTTCGCCCCGGCGCGGGAGACGACGATGTCGGCCAAGGCGAGTAAGTGGGGCAGCTCTTCATTGACGTATTCGAACTGTTTGTATCCTTTTTGGCCTGCGAGGCTTGGGTCGATGTTTCCTTTGCCGCAAATGTGGATGATGTCAAATTCGGCAAGAAGCGTCGATAGGTTGGCGCGCAAGGCGTCGTTAATTTTTTTCGAGCCTAAGCTGCCGCCCATCGCCAGCAAGACCGGTTTTTTTCCGTCGAACTGGCACATCTTCCTCCCTTGTTCGGCGTTGCCATCCTTCAACTCTTCGCGGACGACGGCGCCGACGTAGACGGCTTTATCGGCATTGACGTATTGCTTCGTTTCCGGGAAGGTGAGGCAGATTTTTGTCGCAAACGGCATAGCGATTTTGTTCGCAAGCCCCGGGGTTAAGTCAGATTCATGGATCACCGACGGCACACCGTTCAGCCAAGCGCCGAGAATGACGGGAACGGAGACGAATCCGCCTTTTGAGAAGACGACGTCCGGTTTTTCTTTTTGGATCAGGCGGTACGCCTGCCAAACGCCTTTCAGCACGTTGAATGGATCTTTAAAGTTTTTCCAGTCAAAATAGCGGCGCAGTTTTCCGGTCGAAACCGAATAGTACGGGACGCCGTCGATGCGGCCGATAATCTCCCGTTCAATCCCTTGATGAGATCCGATGTAAACGATATCCCATCCCAGCTTTTTCAATTTCGGGATGAGGGCGACGTTGACCATCACGTGGCCGGCTGTGCCGCCGCCGGTTAAGATGATTTTTTTTCGCAATGTGGATCACCTGTCTTTTTTTAATCGCTCGTGTATCGTTATGTATTATAGCAGATTCCACCTAGCTTCGGGAGGAAACCAAAAAGTTGCTTGATTTATTAAAGAAATATGGCGTGAAGGCGACGTTTTTCGTTGTCGGCCGCAAAGTCGAGCGCTATCCGGATATTGTGCGGCGGATGGCCGAAGAAGGCCATGAAATTGGGATTCATAATTACCGCCACATCAGCAATTGGCTGTTGCCGCCGCTTTGGTTGGATTGGGGGGTGCGCCGCGCCGCTGCGGCGATTGAGCGGGCGACGGGCCAACGCCCGGTGTATTACCGCCCGCCGTGGGGGCATTTTAACGCTTGGACGCCGATCGTGCAAAAGCGGTATACAACGGTGTTATGGTCGCATATTCTTGGCGATTGGAACGAAAAAATTGGTACAATGGAATTGTTCCGCCGCTTGCGTTCGTCCATACGCGGCGGGGCGGTGATTGTGCTTCATGACAATGGGGATGCGTTAGGTGCTGACAAACGCGCGCCAGAGCAAATGTTGTCAGCGCTCGAGCTGCTGTTTAAGGATGAAGCAGCGAAAAAGATGCGTTGGGTGACGATTACGGAACTGAGAAATGTGCAAACTAATACACAAATCTCGGCGATGTAGCGGGGGAGCTATGGATACAAGCGTATGGTTGCCGTATGTCCAGTCATATGGATATGTGATGCTGTTTTTATTTTTGTTTTGCGGCATTGTCGGCATTCCGGCGCCGGAGGAAAGCTTGCTCTTTTTGGTCGGCGTGATGGTTGCCAAGGAGCAGTTGCTGCTTGGACCGTCGCTCGCTTCATGCTGGGGCGGAGCGATGACGGGCATGGTGGCGGCCTATGGCGCCGGCCGGTGGTGGGGGGCGCCGTTTGTGCAAAAGTACGGCAAGTGCGTCGGAATTACGGCTGAACGTTGGGAGCGGGCTCGCCGCTGGTTTGGCCGCTATGGCAAATGGGGGATTTTGTTCGGCTGCTATGCTCCCGGGGTGCGGCAAATTTGCCCGTATATGGCGGGAGTGAGCCGGTTTCCGTTCGGGCCGTTTTTGTTGCTGTCGGCGCTTGGAACAGCAGGTTGGGCCGTTCCGTTGACCGCGGCGGGGCTTTGGCTCGGCCAGCGCATCCATATCCCCCTGATTTCTTTTCCGCTTGCCGGTTTGGCGTTGTTTTTGCTTTTTTTGCTTGCGGCATGGGTTGGGCAGCGGAGGCGCAAAAAATCTTTCGAAAGCTAAAGGGTGCGATCGATGATGAAAGTATTGTTTTTGCCGCTGTTTCAAATGAATACGGGACACCATAAAGTAGCCGATACGTTGATGGATTTTTTGCGCCGCCAGTTTCCGGCGGTCGAAAGCAAAAAGATCGATTTTTTGAGCTATTGCAATGAACTGATGGAAAAAATGGTGTCAGAGGCCTACTTGCGCTGGATTCGCTCGCATCCTGCTTCGTACCACCGTGTGTACAAAACGCTGATGTACCAAGAGCCGCCTCGGTTTGAGTTCATTTCGTTTGAGCCATGGCTGCCTTATTTTGAAAGTAAAATGAAAAAGATGGTGGAAGAAGAACGGCCGGATTTAATCGTCTGCACCCATTCGTTTCCGTCACGCATTTTGCAGCGGCTGAAGCGAAAACGGGTGCTGACGGTTCCAGTTGTCAATGTCTACACCGACTTTTTTATGAACAGCATCTGGGGGAAACGG
The DNA here is from genome assembly GCF_002335725.1 of Geobacillus sp. FJAT-46040. Taxonomy (NCBI): domain Bacteria; kingdom Bacillati; phylum Bacillota; class Bacilli; order Caryophanales; family Anoxybacillaceae; genus Geobacillus; species Geobacillus sp. FJAT-46040. The sequence goes on along the minus strand of NZ_NISS01000001.1, from coordinate 2,726,948 downwards.
TTTATTGACTATCATTTTGTTCCCCATCAAGAGGCGAAATGGGAGCTGATCACGAAGTACGGGGTTGACAAAGGACGCATCATCGTCACTGGCATCCCAGTGCACGATGTGTTTATGAATCGGTCGGAAGCGAGACGCAAGCGGCAGCCTGCTCATGTGCTTGTCGCCGGTGGAAACCAAGGGCTTGGCAATATGCTGGCGTTTTTGCGGGCGGCCCGCACGTCAACGTTGTTCCGCTATTCGGTGCTGTGCGGCGCCAATCGCCAGCTGTACGAGGAAATCGCCAGCTGGCAGCTGCCTCATATCCGGCCGCTTCCATACATCGCTGACCTGGAAGAGATGAATCGGCTGTATGAAGAGGCGGATGCCGTCATTACGAAACCAGGCGGGGTGACGGTCAGCGAGTTGCTTCATAAGCGCATTCCGATTTTTACGATCGATTGCTTGCCTGGGCAGGAGCGCATCAATTTGCAATATTTACAGCAAAATGGTCTCATTTATCATTTGGTCGGGCCAGAAAGCGGCGAGCAGCACATGCTTCGCTTGTTGATGGATGACGTGGAGAAAAACCGGTTTTTCCGCCGTGTGTCCGATTATTTTGCCGGCGTGGAAAAAACGGGGCAAGAAGCGCTCGCCGAAGTGGTAGCGGCCATGCCGCAACGCATGGCTTGGCGCGTGTTGCATCCGTAGCGACAGAAGGTGTCCCAAAACGGTCGGGGCACCTTTTCTTATTCCTGTATATACGTGTAAAACAAATGCTGGAAAACGATATGTTGTGCTTTGTTGAAAGAAGAATCACCTTTTTAGACACCCTCACTTTTTTGTTCCTAATCGCTTATGGGGGGTGGCGAAACAACCTGCATCGTACATATAAAATATCAGACCGTTGGGCGCGAAACGTGTTACAATAGGAACGATGGCCAAGGAAAGAGGAGGAACGATGATGAAAACGAAAGTTGGCGTGTTATACGGCGGCAAATCACCGGAGCACCAAGTATCGTTGTCGACGGCGATGGCGGTGATGAACGCCATTGATCCTCATAAATTCGATGTCGTTCCGATTTATATTACACCGGAAGGTCAATGGATCAAGGGCGAACAGTTGACCGGACCGATCGAGGAAATCAAGCAGCTGCAATTCACTTCGGCGGCGACCGCCTTGATTCCGGTTTCCTTGAACCAAGTTCCGGCTGCCGATTCGGCTGCGGGAGGAAACGAGGAAACGATCGATGTCATTTTCCCGCTTTTGCATGGGCCGAACGGCGAAGACGGAACGGTGCAAGGGTTGCTTGAGATATTGAACATTCCGTATGTCGGCAACGGGGTGCTTGCTTCCGCGGTCGGTATGGATAAGGTGATGATGAAAAACTTGTTTGCGCAGGCCGGGTTGCGCCAAGCAAAATATATCGCCGTGACGAAGTACGATTGGCAAAAAAGAGGCGAGACGGTGTATGACCGGATCGAACGAGAGCTTGGCTACCCGTGCTTTGTCAAGCCAGCCAACGCCGGTTCGAGCGTCGGCATTTCCAAATGCAAGCAGCGCGGCGATTTAAAAGCCGCATTTATCGAGGCATTTCAGTATGACCGAAAAATTATTATTGAAGAGGCGATTGTCGGCCGCGAAATTGAAATCGGCGTGATCGGAAATGATGAGCCGATTTGTTCGGTCGTTGGCGAAATTGTTCCCAAAAAGGAATTTTACGACTATGAAGCGAAATACGAAGACGGGCAAACCGAATTGATCATCCCAGCGGACGTAACGAAAGAACAGTATGAGACGATCAAACAAATGGCCATTACGGCGTTTCAGGCGCTGGATTTGTCTGGACTTGCGCGCGTCGATTTTTTCCTCGCCGAAGATGGCGCTGTTTATATCAACGAAGTGAACACGATGCCAGGCTTTACGCCATACAGCATGTTCCCGCTTCTTTGGCAGCACAGCGGTGTGCCGTACCCGGAGCTGATTGAACGGCTTATCGCGCTCGCATTGGAACGACATCAAGAAAAGCAGACGATCACGTACACGTTCAAAAAAGAAAAGAGGTGAGAGCCGATGATCAAACGGACAGTGCGGCAAATCGCCGAAATGGCTGACGGACAGTGTTTAAAGCCGGAATGGGAGAATATGGTCGTAAGCGGTGTGTCAACCGACACAAGGACGATCCAAGCCGGCAACTTGTACGTTCCGTTGCGCGGTGCGACCTTTAACGGCCACGATTTCGTGCAAGAAGCGGTGCAAAAAGGAGCCGCCGCCGTACTGTGGGCGGAAAGGGAAGGAACGCCGCCGGAAGGTGTGCCAGTGGTCGTTGTGGATGATACGCTTTTGGCATTGCAGCGGCTCGCCGCCCGCTACCGCGAGCAGCTTGGAATGAAGGTGATCGGCGTCACTGGCAGCAACGGCAAAACGACGACGAAAGATATGATTGCCGCGCTGCTTTCAACCCACTATCGAGTGCAAAAGACCGAAGGGAACTTGAACAATCACATCGGCGTGCCGCTGACGCTTCTTTCGCTTGACGAAGGGACGGAGATGGCCGTTGTCGAAATGGGGATGAGCGGGTTTGGCGAAATCGAGCGGCTGACCATGATCGCCCGTCCGGACGCAGCGGTCATCACGAATATCGGAGAAGCACACTTGCAGGAGCTCGGGTCGCGGGAAGGCATCGCCAAGGCGAAGTTGGAAATTTTGGCGGGTTTGCACCATGATGGTTTATTCGTCTACCACGGCGATGAGCCGCTCTTGACGGAGCGCGTGCCGAAGTTGCCGCTTCCCCGCCATGTCGTGACGTTCGGGGCGGGCGAACAGAACGATTACTATCCGACCGATGTGCGCATTGAAGCGGGAGGAACATCGTTTGTCATCAATGCGCTCCCCGGCCGGACGCTGTTTATGCCGGTATTAGGCAAGCATCATGTGTACAACGCGCTCGCCGCCATTGCGGTCGCCCGCTTTTTCGGCATCGATTGGAAAGGCATTGATGCGTCTCTCTCCCGCCTGCAAGTGACGCGCATGCGTACGGAAGTCGTCAAGACGAAATATGGTTTTACCGTCATTAATGACGCCTACAATGCTAGCCCGACATCGATGCGCGCCGCCTTGACGCTGCTTGGGGAATTAGGCGGCTACCGGCAAAAAATCGCCGTATTGGGCGATATGTTGGAGCTTGGTGACGAAGAAGTGGCGTTTCATCGAGAGATCGGGGAGGTGCTGCGGCCGGGAATGGTGGACTATGTGTTCACTTACGGGCCGCTTTCGCACCATATCGCCGCGGCGGCCGCCCCATTTTTTGATGATGGACGGGTGAGGGAGTTCGACGATAAAGCAGCGTTGGCCGAGGCCGTGCGTTCCGTCGCGACTTCGGATGACATTGTTTTATTGAAAGCATCGCGCGGCATGAAATTGGAAGAACTGCTCCGCTATTGGGTGTAAAATCAGGCCAACCGCGAAAAACTAAAAGCGGCGTCACAGGCGCCGCTTTTCATTCGGGCGGGGGTGGAAATGATGATCGGCTGTTTATGTATTCACGGGTTTACGGGAAGTCCAGAAGAAGTGGCGCCGCTGGCCGATTATTTGCGAGAGCGGACCGATTGGATGATCGAAACGCCGACCTTGCCGGGCCACGGAAGCGAACTGCGGTTGAAAGGAATTACATACGACCAATGGATCGCAGCGGCGGAACAAGCGTTTTTAGAGCTCCATCACCGTTGCAGTGTGGTGTATGTCATTGGGTTTTCAATGGGTGGAGTGATCGCCGTCTACTTGGCGGAAAAATACCCGGTCGCCAAACTCGTGCTGCTAAGCGCTGCGTTTTACTATGTCAACCCGCGCCAATTATGGCGCGACATCCGCGAGATGTTTGCCAATGGATGGAAAGGAGCGCGGGAGCACCCGCTGTTTCTCCGCTATCGAAACAAAATGATGGCGACGCCGTTTTCAGCTGTCAGGGAGTTTCGCAAACTCGTTCGCGATGTGCGTCCCCGACTTCCGCGCGTCGCGGCACCCGCGCTCATTGTGCAAGGAAAAAAAGATGGGATCGTGCCGCTAAAAAGCGCCTATTATTTATATGAGCAGATTGGATCGGCGGAAAAAAAGCTGTTGCTTTTGCCCAATTCGTTCCATCATGTTTGTCATAGTATCGATCGGCACGTTCTGTTTGCTGAGGTGGAAACATTTTTGCGCGCTGCCCATGCCCATCATTGCAAATCACCGCATAACATGGTATGATAACTGTCAAACCTTTCTCACGAATCAGGGACGATTTTGAATTTAAGGAGTTTGGATAACATTGACGACATTCCAAGAACTAGGATTAAGCCAAGAAGTGATGAAAGCTGTCGAGCGGATGGGATTTGAAGAAACGACCCCGATTCAGGCAAAAACGATCCCGCTCAGCCTGCAAAACAAAGATGTCATTGGCCAAGCGCAAACCGGAACTGGGAAAACGGCGGCGTTTGGTATTCCGATTGTGGAAAAAGTGGACGTAAAAAACGGCGCCGTTCAAGCGCTCGTTGTCGCGCCGACGCGGGAGCTCGCCATTCAAGTGTCGGAAGAGCTGTATAAAATCGGCGCGGTGAAGCGGGTGCGCGTCCTTCCGATTTATGGAGGGCAAGATATTGAACGGCAAATCCGCGCTTTGAAAAAACATCCGCACGTGATCGTCGGCACGCCGGGCCGTATTATCGACCATATCAACCGCGGGACGCTCCGCCTTGAGCATGTGCATACGGTCGTTCTCGATGAGGCGGATGAAATGCTCAATATGGGCTTTATCGAAGATATTGAGGCGATTTTAAGCCATGTGCCGGCCGAGCGGCAGACGTTGCTGTTCTCGGCGACGATGCCGGATCCGATTCGCCGCATTGCCGAGCGCTTCATGAACGAGCCGGAACTTGTCAAAGTGAAGGCAAAGGAAATGACCGTGCCGAACATTCAACAGTACTACTTAGAAGTGCACGAGAAAAAGAAATTTGACATTTTGACGCGGCTTCTTGATATTCAGGCGCCGGAGCTCGCGATCGTGTTCGGCCGCACGAAGCGTCGTGTCGATGAGCTGGCAGAGGCGCTCAACTTGCGAGGCTATGCAGCGGAAGGCATTCATGGCGATTTAAGCCAAGCGAAACGGCTGTCGGTGCTGCGCAAGTTTAAGGAAGGTGCGATTGAAATTTTAGTGGCGACGGATGTTGCGGCGCGCGGCTTGGATATTTCCGGCGTAACGCACGTGTACAACTTTGATATTCCGCAAGACCCGGAAAGCTATGTCCACCGGATTGGGCGCACCGGGCGCGCCGGCAAGACAGGGGTGGCGATGACGTTTGTCACTCCAAGGGAGATCGGCCAGCTTCACCATATTGAGCGGACGACGAAGCGGAAAATGGAGCGGATGAAGCCGCCGACACTTGATGAGGCGCTCGAAGGCCAACAGCGTATCGCTATCGAAAAGCTTCTCAACGTCGTGGAGACCGAAAACCTGTCATTTTACAAACGGGCAGCGGAAGAATTGCTTGAAGAGCACGATTCGGTAACGATTGTCGCTGCCTGCTTGAAAATGTTGACGCGCGAGCCGGATACGACGCCGGTGCAATTGACGGAAGAGCCGCCTTTAGCGGTCAAGCGGGAGAAAAAACGGGGCGGCCGCCCGGACGGCTCAGCCCGCAGCCGGACGAAGAAACGGCGAATTACGGCGCATTAAGCGCCGTTTTTTCATAGCCGAGGCATGTAAAACGACGGCCGCTTGGGGCGGATGGACAAAAAGGGGGCAAGCAGGCCGCCGACGGCGAAGCCAAATAGATGGGCCAATAAATTCCCATGTGGTGTCATGATGCCAATCAGCAAATGAACCGCCATGACCGAAAGCAGCAGCTGGGCGTGGCGGGGGGCGACTAAGTCGCGGCGGAATAGGGCGAGGTAGCTGTACATGCCAAACAAGGCGAAAATGGCGCCCGACGCCCCGACATGGGTGTACAGCGGCGGCAGAAGGAATAAAGTGGCGACATTGGCGCCGATTCCGCCTCCGATATACAGAAACAAAAACTTTCTTTTCCCAAGTACGCGCTCCAGCCAGGGGCCAAACAGCCATAAGGACAAACTGTTGGCGGCCATATGGTGGAAATCGCGATGCAGCACGATTGGGCTGACAAGCCGCCAGCACTCTCCATGGCGGATCGCGCCGTTCGTCCCGACGGCGTATTGCCAAATGGGTTCAAGCGCTGTCAAGGGAAGAGAAAACAACAGCCATGCGGCGATATGGACCAATAATAAGGCGGCAACGACGGGATAAAGGCGGACAAATGAGCGGACATCGCTTGCATGTTGAAACATGGGTTGGTCTCCCTTCTTCGCGGAAATGGGGCGTTTTTTATAAGCCATCTTATGCGGGTCTCTCATAAAAAATTTGTCCGACCATCAGGGCGGATAGGATAGGTGAGGAAGCAGTGATCGTCGGCATTGGCATTGATATTGTAGAGTTGGAACGGATCCGCTCCCTTCTTGAGCGGAGCCGCAAATTTCCAGAGCGAATTTTGACGCCGCGTGAAAAAGCGCAGTTTGGCGAGTTGCCGCCCGCAAGACAGGCAGAGTTTCTCGCCGGGCGATTTGCGGCTAAAGAAGCGTACGCCAAAGCGCTCGGAACGGGGATCGGGCGGCATCTATCGTTTCAAGACATCGAGATCGTTTCCGATGAGCACGGAAAGCCGAGCATTGCTGCCCGCCGCGATGGCGAGACGGTTCATCTGTCCATTTCCCATAGCCGCGATTACGCCGTCGCCCAAGTCGTCATTGAGCGCCTTGGACCGATGATGCCGGCTGATGCTTGCCATGGCTAGTCTGCATATTCCCGAAAGTTGTCTCATATATTGTAGTGCATGGGTAGAAATCGATATATGAGGCAAAGGGGTTGAAGTGATGGGCAGAAACGTGCTGATGGCGTTGGTCGGCATCATTTTTCTGTTTGCTTTGGCTGGCTGCGGGTCGAAATCGCAGGAAGAGGTGCTGAAGGCGCTTGATGAAAAGGTCGATGAGATGACGGGTTATCAGGCTGAGGCGAAAATGACGTTCCGCACCGGTGAGAAGCCGCAAGTGTATCATGTTGAAGTGTGGCACAAGCAGCCGTCCTACTACCGCGTCAGCTTGAAAAACGCCGACAAAGGACAAAGCCAAATGATTTTGCGCAATGACGAAGGGGTGTTCGTCTTCACGCCGGCGCTCAACAAAACCTTCAAGTTTGTGAGCGATTGGCCGAAAAACAGCAGCCAAGCGTATTTGTACGAATCGCTCGTCAAAGACATTTTGAGCGATTCGAAGGCGAAGTTTAAGGCGACGGACGATTACTATGTGTTTGAGACGAAAACGAACTACCCGAACAGCGAAGTCATTCCAACCCAAGAGATTACGCTGCGCAAAAAAGATTTGGCGCCCGTCTCGGTCAAAGTGATGGATACGGACCGGAAAGCGCTGTTGACGGTCGAGTTTTCCAACGTCGAGTTTAACAAAAAGTTTGATGATGACGCGTTTGATACAAAGAAAAACATGACTGGCGCCCGTCTTGAGGTGCCAACGATGGCCGAAGGAAAAGAGCAAGTGATGGCCGTCATGTACCCGAGTCAGCTTCCGAAAGGGGTTCAAGCGCTCGAGGAAAAAGAAGTGAAAGGTGAAAACGGCACGCGCGTCATTATGACATTCGGCGGCAAAAAATCGTTTACGCTCGTGCAAGAAAAAGCGGATGTGCTTCCGGCGACAAGCATGCCAGTTCTTGTCAACGGCGACCCGGTTGATTTAGGATTCACCATTGGCGCCCTCACCGACCGAACGTTGACATGGTGGTACAATGGGGCGGAGTTTACGCTCGCCTCGGACGATTTGACGCCGGAAGAAATGGTGATGGTCGCCAGCTCAGTGCAAGAAAAATCGGCAAAATGACAGTGCGGTTTTGCAAACAGGCGGCTTTCCGCGTTGAAGCGGAGAAGCTGCTTTTTGTTTTTGTGCAGAAGCAGTGAAGGCAGGACAGTGGACGAATCGTTGCGATCTCCAATGTTTTCCGCCGTTTTTCTCATTTTTCCGCCGCTCATCCTATTCCTTCTTCCCTAGGAACATGGTAAACTAAAAAAGGAATCCAATCGATTCAAGCGCTTTCAAACTGGCTATGACTAGAAAGGCAGCGAGAGAGGATGGACGAGTTTCACCGCGATACGTGGGTGGAAATTGATTTGGACGCCATTTACGACAACGTCGCGAATTTGCGCCGCTTTTTGCCGGAGGGTACGCAAATTATGGCCGTTGTCAAGGCGAACGCCTACGGGCACGGCGATGCCCAAGTGGCGGCAACGGCGCTCGAAGCGGGCGCTTCCCGTTTGGCCGTCGCCTTTTTGGACGAGGCGCTTGCCTTACGAAAAAAAGGCATCGATGCCCCGATTTTAGTGCTTGGGGCGTCTCGTCCCGAGGATGTGGCGTTGGCCGCCGAACACCGCATCGCCTTAACCGTGTTTCGCTCTGATTGGCTCGAGAAGGCGTCATCGCTGTATAACGGTTCGACCCCGATTCATTTCCATTTAAAGATGGACACGGGAATGGGACGGCTTGGGGTTAAAGACGAAGAGGAGACAAAGCGAATAGCGGCCTTGATCGATCGCCATCCGCCCTTTGTGCTTGAAGGGGTGTATACGCATTTTGCGACCGCTGATGAAGTGAATACGGATTACTTTTCTTATCAATACGCCCGCTTTTTGCATATGCTTGACTGGCTGCCGTCGCGGCCGCCGCTCGTTCATTGCGCCAACAGCGCGGCGGCCCTTCGTTTTTCCGATCGAGCGTTCAACATGGTTCGCTTTGGCATTTCGATGTACGGGCTCGCCCCATCGCCGGACATCAAGCCGCTCCTCCCATACGAATTGAAAGAGGCGTTTTCGCTCCATAGCCGCCTTGTACACGTCAAAAAACTGCAACCAGGCGAAAAGGTGAGCTACGGTGCGACGTACACCGCGCAGACGGAAGAGTGGATCGGCACGATTCCAATCGGTTATGCGGACGGCTGGCTACGCCGCCTGCAGCACTTTCATGTGCTTGTTGGCGGGCAGCGGGCGCCGATCGTCGGCCGTATCTGCATGGATCAATGCATGATCCGCCTGCCGGAGCCGCTGCCTGTCGGGACGAAGGTGACATTAATTGGCCGCCAAGGGGACGAAGTCATTTCCATCGATGATGTCGCCCGCCATTTGGGCACAATCAATTATGAAGTGCCGTGCACGATCGGCTACCGGGTGCCCCGTATTTTTTTCCGAAATAAGCGTATAATGGAAGTGAGAAACGCCGTTGGTCGCGGATGAAGCGATGCATAATCTGCTTCGGAAGACAAAGGATAGAAAATGGAGAAATGACTTTGCAGCGCCGTTGTTTAATGGTATCATGAAGTGGAAGCAATCAATGGCTGCAGTTCGTGGAGGTGTATATTTGTGTCGGAATCTGGCGCAACAGCGGAAATCGTCGTTCGTTTGCCGCAGTCGCTGCTGACAGAACTGGACGTGCTCGTAAAGCAGGAAAACGGCAACCGCAATGAACTCATTTATCAAGCGACGAAAATGTACATTCGCGAGCGGAAGAAACGGCAAATTCGCGAGGCGATGAGACGAGGCTACATGGAAATGGCGAAAATCAATTTATCTATCGCTTCTGAAGCGTTTCATGCTGAATACGAGGCCGACCACACCGTTGAACGCTTAGTTAGCGGGGGGTAATGCTTTGATTGTCAAACGTGGCGACGTGTATTTTGCGGACCTTTCCCCGGTTGTTGGCTCGGAGCAGGGCGGCGTGCGCCCCGTGTTGGTGATCCAAAACGATATCGGCAATCGTTTTAGCCCGACGGTGATTGTCGCGGCGATTACGGCGCAAATCCAAAAAGCGAAGCTGCCGACGCATGTCGAGATTGACGCGAAACGCTGCGGGTTTGAACGCGATTCGGTCATTTTGCTTGAGCAAATTCGCACGATCGACAAGCAACGGCTGACCGATAAAATCACTCATTTGGACGATGAAATGATGGATAAAGTCGATGAGGCGCTGCAAATTAGCTTAGGGCTGATCGACTTTTGATAGAGCGAAAAACCTTTGCTTTTGGCATAACAGCGAACAGGAGAAACGGCGTTTTCGGTTGCCAACGGGCGGCCGAGCGGATGGGGAAAGCGGCGTTGACGTGCGGCATCGGTCTTGATTATCGAGTGTTCACGTTGGTGAGACGGGCAGATCGGCCTTTCCGGAACGGTCTGTCCTTCCATTTTCATCTATGTATACTGTTTCACAAAGCAGCTGCGTACAGGTAGCGCTTTTTTTATTATCCTAAACCGATTCATCCCCCACTTCCACCTCGAAGCGTTAGCGTAGGTGGGAGAGCGTTCAAGTCCCATATCATTAAGGAGGGAATCGCTTGGCTAACGAACAGCGGCTCATTGAAGTCATTGCCGCCGAGCAGCAGCTGGCAGCAAAGCAAGTCGAAAACGTCATTGCGCTCCATCGAGAAGGAAACACGATCCCGTTTATCGCCCGCTACCGGAAAGAAATGACTGGGGCGCTCGATGAAGTGCAAATTCGTGAAGTGCTTGAGAGATGGGAGTATTTGCAGCATTTAGAGCAACGGAAAGAGGAAGTGATTCGCCTCATTGATGAGCAAGGGAAGTTGACGGGAGAGTTAAAGCGCGACATTCTTGAGGCCACGAAGTTGCAACAAGTCGAAGATTTATACCGCCCATATCGGCAAAAGCGGCGCACGAAAGCAACAATCGCAAAAGAGAGAGGGCTTGAACCCCTTGCCGAATGGCTCCTTTCGTGTCCACCGGCCCCAACTCCGGAACAACAGGCCGAAATGTTCGTCAACGAAGATAAAGGAGTCGCAACCGTTGAAGAGGCGCTTCAAGGTGCGAAAGATATCATCGCCGAAAAAGTGGCAGATGACGCTGCTCTTCGTCAATGGGTGCGCGACGAGACGCGGCGGAAAGGAACGATTGCTTCGGTTGCCAAAGCGCCGGAAAAGGACGAAAAGAGTGTGTACGAAATGTACTACGACTACGAGGAACCCCTCGCTAAAATCGTTCCGCACCGCGTGTTGGCGTTAAACCGCGGTGAAAAGGAAGAGGTGCTGCGCGTCTCGATCAAGGCGCCTGTTGAGGACATCATTCGCTATTTGCGGCGAAAAACAGTCGCTGATGAATCGTCCCCGGCCGCTCCCATCGTGGCAGAAGCGATCGAGGACGGATACAAGCGGCTGATGGAGCCTGCCATTGAACGCGACATCCGCAACGAGTTGACGGAGAAAGCGGAGGAGCGGGCCATCCATATTTTCGCTGAAAACTTGCGCAAACTGCTTCTCCAGCCGCCGCTCAAAGGAAAAACGGTGCTCGGCATCGACCCAGCCTATCGGACTGGGTGCAAGCTCGCCGTTGTCGACGAAACGGGGAAACTGCTTCGCATTGATGTGATCTATCCGCATCCGCCGCAAGAGCGAAAAGAAGAGGCGCGCGCGAAACTTCTTCGCCTGCTTGATGACTATCACGTTGATATGATCGCGATTGGCAACGGAACAGCATCTCGGGAAACCGAACAGTTTGTCGCCGACACGCTGAAGCATGTGCAACGCGATATCTTTTATTTGATTGTCAATGAAGCAGGAGCGAGCGTCTACTCTGCTTCCGACCTTGCACGCGCTGAGTTTCCCGACCTGCAAGTCGAAGAGCGGAGCGCCGTCTCGATCGCCCGCCGCGTCCAAGACCCGCTCGCCGAGCTTGTCAAAATCGATCCAAAATCGGTCGGCGTCGGCCAATACCAGCACGATGTGTCGCAAAAAAAGCTTGCCGAGTCGCTTCGTTTCGTCGTCGAGACGGTCGTCAATCAAGTCGGTGTCAACGTCAACACTGCCTCCGTCTCCCTGCTTCAGTACGTGTCCGGGCTCACGAAAACCGTTGCAGAAAACATCGTCAAGCGTCGCGAAGAGCAAGGGAAATTCCGCAACCGCGAAGAGCTGAAAACGATTCCTCGGCTCGGAGCGAAAACGTACGAGCAGTGCATCGGTTTTTTGCGCATCGTTGATGGCGACGAACCGCTTGACCGCACGCCGATTCACCCCGAGCGGTACGCGGAAGTGAAGCAACTGTTGCGTAAGTTAGGATTTACGACCGCCGCCATTGGCAGTGATGAACTGCGCCAGGCGCTGCAAGCCATCGAGGTCGAAATGGTGGCTGCCGAGCTCGGCATCGGAGAACTGACGTTGCGCGACATCATTGACGCGTTATGCCGCCCAGAGCGCGACCCGCGCGACGAGCTGCCCAAGCCGCTATTACGCAAAGATGTGTTGAAGATGGAAGATTTGAAGCCAGGCATGGAGCTGGAAGGAACCGTGCGCAACGTCGTTGACTTCGGCGCCTTTGTCGACATTGGGGTCAAACAGGACGGGCTCGTGCACATTTCCAAACTAAGCAAACAATACGTGCGCCATCCACTCGATGTCGTTTCGGTCGGCGACGTCGTCAAAGTATGGGTCGAGCATGTCGATGTGGCGAAGGGAAGAATATCGCTGTCGATGGTGCCGCCGAAAGAGTGAAATGGAGAAAGCACTGCCTTAGGAGCAGTGTTTTCTCCGATAAAAAAACCAGCATTGGTTCAACAGTTTAATTTGCTCACGGTTTTTCTCATAGTAGGCTCGTCTCATCTGATTTTTCAGCCATGTAGGCAAAATCAGTCACCTCCCTGACAGTGGAAAGGTAATATATATGTATGTAATGGTGAATTGTCCTGTGCCAAAAGATGAAGGAGAGACCCGTCATGGACCAAAAGCAGCTGCAAGCCCTTGTCGAACAAATTTCCATTCGCGTGTTCGGCAAGCCGTTTCGCCATACCGCTTTCTTCAACCCTCGTTTGCGCACCACCGGCGGGCGCTACATGTTGCAAACGCACAACATTGAGCTCAATAAAAAACATTACGAGCAGTTCGGCGAGGAAGAATTGATCGCCATCATCAAACACGAGCTTTGCCATTACCACTTGCACCTTGAGGGAAAAGGCTACCGCCACCGCGACCGCGACTTCCGCGAACTGCTGCAAAAAGTGGGGGCGCCTCGCTATTGTCGTCCGCTTGCTCGAAATACAAAAGCGCCGAAAACGATCTACACATACATTTGCACGTCATGCGGCCTCACCTACCGCCGCAAAAGACGGATCAACATAGACCGTTATGTTTGCGGCCGCTGCCGAAGCAAGCTCAAACGATCCTAGGCTTCCATGACAGAAAAATTTGGTTGCCATCGGAAGGATGAAAATATCTCTATGTCGAATATTACAGTTTTACACATTTTGAAGCTCAGGTATTTTCAGAGTAGATGCAATTTGAAACTTTAACATTTGCAGCTTTTCCATAGCCTCGGCATTTGATCGACTGTCGGGCGACTGAACAATGCCGCTTTCAGACCCATGCATGGGTCTGAAAGCGGGTGGTTGTTCGTTCTTCCGTCACGCCTTGGTGTTCGTCAGTCGAGAAAATAGACAAGCTGCCTTTTCGTCAAGAATTGTTAAACTATAATGTCCAGTCAACGCCAATAATCAAACAAAACATTTTGCGAAAAAAGGTTGACAATCAGGATGATCGTGTGCTAAATTATAAAAGCCGTCGCTAAACGGCGGAAAACAGCAGAGCAAGTTGCGGGAAAACGTATTGACAAACGACAAGTTGCTCAATATAATAAACAATGTCGATTGTCAAACATCATTCCGCAATAGCTCAGCGACGAGCCTCACATCTTCGAATTGGCTGCGAGTTGCCTCGACGCATCTCGCTTTCTTGAATTAGCTGGCAGAGGAAGAGGCAACGAGCACATCGTAAAGATATGCATGACATATAATTTTTTCATCATTCCGCAATAGCTCAGCGGTAGAGCAACCGGCTGTTAACCGGTAGGTCGTAGGTTCGAATCCTACTTGCGGAGCCATTTCTTTGGAGAAGTACCCAAGTGGCTGAAGGGGACGGTTTGCTAAACCGTTAGGTCGTGGCTTTACGGCGCGCGGGTTCAAATCCCGCCTTCTCCGCCACTCCAATACGTATATGCGTGGCCCGTTGGTCAAGTGGTTAAGACACCGCCCTTTCACGGCGGTAACACGGGTTCGAATCCCGTACGGGTCACTGAATAGCGCGGGGTGATCCCCGCGATTTGTGGTCCCGTAGTGTAGTGGTTAACATGCCTGCCTGTCACGCAGGAGATCGCGGGTTCGAGTCCCGTCGGGACCGCCATTGCACTAAATCGCTGGGCCATAGCCAAGCGGTAAGGCAACGGACTTTGACTCCGTGATGCGCTGGTTCGAATCCAGCTGGCCCAGCCATTTTTATGTGTTAAATACATGAGCCATTAGCTCAGTAACGAGCGCTGCATCTTCGAGTTTGCTTCGAGTTGCCTCGACGCACTAGGCATCTGTGAAACAGCTGGGAGAGGAAGAGGCAGGTAGAGTGAAACGAAGCTGTAGAGTGTTATCCTAACTATGAGCCATTAGCTCAGTAGGTAGAGCAACGAGCGAAGCATCTTCGGATTTGCTTCGAGTTGTCCCGACGCATCCGACATCTTCGAATATGCTAGCAGAGGAAGGGACATCGTTCACTGTGAGTGTATACCCAACCATGAGCCATTAGCTCAGTAACGAGCGCTGCATCTTCGAGTTTGCTTCGAGTTGCCTCGACGCACTAGGCATCTGTGAAACAGCTGGGAGAGGAAGAGGCAGGTAGAGTGAAACGAAGCTGTAGAGTGTTATCCTAACTATGAGCCATTAGCTCAGTAGGTAGAGCATCTGACTTTTAATCAGAGGGTCGGAGGTTCGAGTCCTCCATGGCTCACCATATTAGCGGGTGTGGCGGAATTGGCAGACGCACCAGACTTAGGATCTGGCGCCTCACGGCGTGGGGGTTCAAGTCCCTCCACCCGCACTGATTAGTCAATATGCGGTCGTGGCGGAATGGCAGACGCGCTAGGTTGAGGGCCTAGTGGGGGCGACCCCGTGGAGGTTCAAGTCCTCTCGACCGCATTTTTTAGATAAACTATTGACAGCAACACAGCGAGTTGCTAAAATATAATCCGTCTCTTTGGTGCAATAATCTATTGCGCTCGTAGCTCAATTGGATAGAGCATCTGACTACGGATCAGAAGGTTAGGGGTTCGAATCCTCTCGAGCGCGCCATCATCGGGAAGTAGCTCAGCTTGGTAGAGCACATGGTTTGGGACCATGGGGTCGCAGGTTCAAATCCTGTCTTCCCGATTTTGTTAAACTAAATATTATGCGGGTGTAGTTTAGTGGTAAAACCTCAGCCTTCCAAGCTGATGTCGTGGGTTCGATTCCCATCACCCGCTCCATGAAGAGTCCATAGGATTATTTCGTTCCTTGAAAACTGAACGAAACGAAGCGCAACGAAAAGCTGAGGCCCGCGGGTCGCCGCGATGGGCAAATGTTCTTCGCCTGCAGGGATTTACAATCCCGAAGGCGAAGGTTATTTGACCCCGAGCGGCGGCGGGCCGAAGCTGGACAATCCGAAAAGCCAATCAACTTTCTTTTGGAGAGTTTGATCCTGGCTCAGGACGAACGCTGGCGGCGTGCCTAATACATGCAAGTCGAGCGGACCAAATCGGAGCTTGCTCTGGTTTGGTCAGCGGCGGACGGGTGAGTAACACGTGGGCAACCTGCCCGCAAGACCGGGATAACTCCGGGAAACCGGAGCTAATACCGGATAACACCGAAGACCGCATGGTCTTTGGTTGAAAGGCGGCCTTTGGCTGTCACTTGCGGATGGGCCCGCGGCGCATTAGCTAGTTGGTGAGGTAACGGCTCACCAAGGCGACGATGCGTAGCCGGCCTGAGAGGGTGACCGGCCACACTGGGACTGAGACACGGCCCAGACTCCTACGGGAGGCAGCAGTAGGGAATCTTCCGCAATGGGCGAAAGCCTGACGGAGCGACGCCGCGTGAGCGAAGAAGGCCTTCGGGTCGTAAAGCTCTGTTGTGAGGGACGAAGGAGCGCCGTTCGAAGAGGGCGGCGCGGTGACGGTACCTCACGAGGAAGCCCCGGCTAACTACGTGCCAGCAGCCGCGGTAATACGTAGGGGGCGAGCGTTGTCCGGAATTATTGGGCGTAAAGCGCGCGCAGGCGGTCTCTTAAGTCTGATGTGAAAGCCCACGGCTCAACCGTGGAGGGTCATTGGAAACTGGGGGACTTGAGTGCAGGAGAGGAGAGCGGAATTCCACGTGTAGCGGTGAAATGCGTAGAGATGTGGAGGAACACCAGTGGCGAAGGCGGCTCTCTGGCCTGCAACTGACGCTGAGGCGCGAAAGCGTGGGGAGCAAACAGGATTAGATACCCTGGTAGTCCACGCCGTAAACGATGAGTGCTAAGTGTTAGAGGGGTCACACCCTTTAGTGCTGCAGCTAACGCGATAAGCACTCCGCCTGGGGAGTACGGCCGCAAGGCTGAAACTCAAAGGAATTGACGGGGGCCCGCACAAGCGGTGGAGCATGTGGTTTAATTCGAAGCAACGCGAAGAACCTTACCAGGTCTTGACATCCCCTGACAACCCAAGAGATTGGGCGTTCCCCCTTCGGGGGGACAGGGTGACAGGTGGTGCATGGTTGTCGTCAGCTCGTGTCGTGAGATGTTGGGTTAAGTCCCGCAACGAGCGCAACCCTCGCCTCTAGTTGCCAGCACGAAGGTGGGCACTCTAGAGGGACTGCCGGCGACAAGTCGGAGGAAGGTGGGGATGACGTCAAATCATCATGCCCCTTATGACCTGGGCTACACACGTGCTACAATGGGCGGTACAAAGGGCTGCGAACCCGCGAGGGGGAGCGAATCCCAAAAAGCCGCTCTCAGTTCGGATTGCAGGCTGCAACTCGCCTGCATGAAGCCGGAATCGCTAGTAATCGCGGATCAGCATGCCGCGGTGAATACGTTCCCGGGCCTTGTACACACCGCCCGTCACACCACGAGAGCTTGCAACACCCGAAGTCGGTGAGGTAACCCTTACGGGAGCCAGCCGCCGAAGGTGGGGCAAGTGATTGGGGTGAAGTCGTAACAAGGTAGCCGTACCGGAAGGTGCGGCTGGATCACCTCCTTTCTAAGGACGAAGAAAAGCGGAAGCGCCGTAATTTCGCCTAAAGGCAGCCCGCGTCCTGCGGGCAACGGCGAAATATCGCCATCGTGGCGATCGCGATGGGCAAATGTTCTTCGCCTGCAAGGGTGCTTGCACCCGGAAGGCGAAGGTTATTTGACCCCGAGCGGCGGCGAGCCGGAGCTAGACAATTCGAAAAGCGGAGGCCGCAATGGCCAACCTACCAATCCATCGCGCTTCTGTTTCGTTCAGTTTTGAGGGAACGAGTCATGTTCTCTCAAGAATCAATTTTGTTCCTTGAAAACTAGATAACCGATAAAGCAAAGGAAGAAGCCGAGAGCGCGATAGGTTAAGCTAGAAAGGGCGCACGGTGGATGCCTTGGCACTAGGAGCCGATGAAGGACGGGGCAAACGCCGAAACGCTTCGGGGAGCTGTAAGCAAGCGTTGATCCGGAGATGTCCGAATGGGGGAACCCACTGTCCGTAATGGGGCAGTATCCATGCCTGAATCCATAGGGCATGGAGGGCACACCCGGGGAACTGAAACATCTTAGTACCCGGAGGAGAAGAAAGCAACCGCGATTCCCTAAGTAGCGGCGAGCGAAACGGGAACAGCCCAAACCAAGAGGCATGTCCTCTTGGGGTTGTAGGACCGCTCACGATGGGAGTGAGAAAGGGACGGGGTAGACGAACCGGTCTGGAACGGCCGGCCAGAGAAGGTGAGAGCCCTGTAGTCGAAACTTCGTTCCCTCCCGAGCGGATCCTGAGTACGGCGGGACACGAGGAATCCCGTCGGAAGCAGGGAGGACCATCTCCCAAGGCTAAATACTCCCTAGTGACCGATAGTGCACCAGTACCGTGAGGGAAAGGTGAAAAGCACCCCGGGAGGGGAGTGAAAGAGAACCTGAAACCGTGTGCCTACAAGTAGTCAGAGCGCGTTCATGCGTGATGGCGTGCCTTTTGTAGAATGAACCGGCGAGTGACGATGGCGTGCGAGGTTAAGCCGAAGAGGCGGAGCCGCAGCGAAAGCGAGTCTGAACAGGGCGTGTGAGTACGTCGTCGTCGACCCGAAACCAGGTGATCTACCCATGTCCAGGGTGAAGGCCGGGTAACACCGGCTGGAGGCCCGAACCCACGCACGTTGAAAAGTGCGGGGATGAGGTGTGGGTAGGGGTGAAATGCCAATCGAACTTGGAGATAGCTGGTTCTCCCCGAAATAGCTTTAGGGCTAGCCTCGGGTTTGAGAGTGTTGGAGGTAGAGCACTGATTGGGCTAGGGGCCCCAAACGGGTTACCGAACCCAGTCAAACTCCGAATGCCAACGACTTATGCCCGGGAGTCAGACTGCGAGTGATAAGATCCGTGGTCGAGAGGGGAACAGCCCAGACCGCCAGCTAAGGCCCCGAAGTGCACGTTCAGTGGAAAAGGATGTGGAGTTGCCGAGACAACCAGGATGTTGGCTTAGAAGCAGCCACCATTTAAAGAGTGCGTAATAGCTCACTGGTCGAGTGACTCTGCGCCGAAAATGTACCGGGGCTAAACGTGCCGCCGAAGCTGCGGGATGACCGTTGGTCATCGGTAGGGGAGCGTTCTAAGGGCAGAGAAGCCAGACCGGAAGGACTGGTGGAGCGCTTAGAAGTGAGAATGCCGGTATGAGTAGCGAAAACAGAGGTGAGAATCCTCTGCGCCGAAAGCCTAAGGGTTCCTGAGGAAGGTTCGTCCGCTCAGGGTTAGTCGGGACCTAAGCCGAGGCCGAAAGGCGTAGGTGATGGACAACAGGTTGAGATTCCTGTACCACCTTCTTCCCGTTTGAGCGATGGGGGGACGCAGGAGGATAGGGCGAGCAGGCGGCTGGAAGAGCCTGTCCAAGCCGTGAGGCTGATCCGCAGGCAAATCCGCGGATCATAAGGCCAAGCGGTGACGGCGACGGATTGATCCGGAAGTCCCCGATTTCACACTGCCAAGAAAAGCCTCTAGCGAGGGAAGAGGTGCCCGTACCGCAAACCGACACAGGTAGGCGAGGAGAGAATCCTAAGGCGCGCGGGAGAACTCTCGTTAAGGAACTCGGCAAAATGACCCCGTAACTTCGGGAGAAGGGGTGCTCTTTGGGGTGAAGAGCCCTGAAGAGCCGCAGTGAAAAGGCCCAAGCGACTGTTTATCAAAAACACAGGTCTCTGCGAAGCCGAAAGGCGACGTATAGGGGCTGACACCTGCCCGGTGCTGGAAGGTTAAGGGGAGCGCTTAGCGGAAGCGAAGGTGCGAACCGAAGCCCCAGTAAACGGCGGCCGTAACTATAACGGTCCTAAGGTAGCGAAATTCCTTGTCGGGTAAGTTCCGACCCGCACGAAAGGTGTAACGACTTGGGCGCTGTCTCAACGAGAGACCCGGTGAAATTATACTACCTGTGAAGATGCAGGTTACCCGCGACAGGACGGAAAGACCCCGTGGAGCTTTACTGCAGCCTGATATGGAATTTTGGTATCGCTTGTACAGGATAGGTGGGAGCCTGGGAAGCCGGAGCGCCAGCTTCGGTGGAGGCGTCGGTGGGATACCACCCTGGCGGTATTGAAATTCTAACCCGCACCCCTTAGCGGGGTGGGAGACAGTGTCAGGTGGGCAGTTTGACTGGGGCGGTCGCCTCCCAAAAGGTAACGGAGGCGCCCAAAGGTTCCCTCAGAATGGTTGGAAATCATTCGGAGAGTGCAAAGGCACAAGGGAGCTTGACTGCGAGACGGACAGGTCGAGCAGGGACGAAAGTCGGGCTTAGTGATCCGGTGGTTCCGCATGGAAGGGCCATCGCTCAACGGATAAAAGCTACCCCGGGGATAACAGGCTGATCTCCCCCAAGAGTCCACATCGACGGGGAGGTTTGGCACCTCGATGTCGGCTCATCGCATCCTGGGGCTGTAGTCGGTCCCAAGGGTTGGGCTGTTCGCCCATTAAAGCGGTACGCGAGCTGGGTTCAGAACGTCGTGAGACAGTTCGGTCCCTATCCGTCGCGGGCGGAGGAAATTTGAGAGGAGCTGTCCTTAGTACGAGAGGACCGGGATGGACGCACCGCTGGTGTACCAGTTGTCCCGCCAGGGGCACCGCTGGGTAGCTATGTGCGGACGGGATAAGCGCTGAAAGCATCTAAGCGTGAAGCCCCCCTCAAGATGAGATTTCCCACCGCGCAAAGCGGGTAAGATCCCTCGAAGATGACGAGGTCGATAGGTCCGAGGTGGAAGCGTGGCGACACGTGGAGCTGACGGATACTAATCGATCGAGGGCTTAACCTAGAAAAGTGAAAGCGCCGCGATTAGCTCTCGAAGCCAAATGTTCTTCACCCGCAGGGGTGCTTGCACCCCGAGGGGGAAGGTTATTTGGCAGAAGAGAGCTAGGCGCTGGAACTGGACAAAGAAAAGCGCAGGCGAGCGGGTCGCCGCGACGGGCAAATGTTCTTCGCCTGCAGGGATGTTCACATCCCGAAGGCGAAGGTTATTTGACCCCGAGCGGCGGCGAGCCGGAGCTGGACAATGCGAAAAGCGCAGGCGAGCGGCTTCTTCCAACGGTTATCTAGTTTTGAGGGAATGAACATCCTGTTGACAAATCCAACAGGATGGATATAATAATTACTGTCCAAGATGATCATCATTGCCTAGTGGCTATGGCGGAGGGGAAACACCCGTTCCCATCCCGAACACGGAAGTTAAGCCCTCCAGCGCCGATGGTAGTTGGGGCCAGCGCCCCTGCAAGAGTAGGTCGCTGCTAGGCAGCTTCATTCACCAGGGAGTTTCGACACGCCTCATTCCCTTTTTCTTTTTAGGGGCGATTGCGCAACAGGGCGATCTGTCAGCGAGCCAAAAGGCTGCGCGGGATCGTCCTTTTTGTTTTTCCCTTTCTCCTATGCCTATTTTTCGTTTTGGAAGTGGCGGCAAGATGTTCGGATATGATACAATTTCAAAAGCAAGAGTGAAGATGATAAAAGGGGATAAGGTAGAACAAAATGAAAAAAATTGAAATTTTGGTGCATTCTCCGGAAGAAACGAAGTCGGTGGCCCGCCGGCTGGCGGAACATCTTGAGCGGGGAATGGTCATCGCATTAGAAGGTGATCTCGGGGCGGGAAAGACGACGTTTACGAAAGGTCTTGCTGAAGGGCTGGGCATTACGCAAACGGTCAATAGCCCAACGTTTACGATTATTAAGCAATATGATGGTCGGCTTCCGCTTTATCATATGGATGTATACCGACTTGAAGATGAATGGGAAGATCTTGGATTTGACGAATATTTTGCTGGCGATGGTGTTACGGTTGTTGAATGGGCGCATTTGATCGCCGGCCAGTTGCCTGAGGAACGGCTGACCGTTTTCTTGTTTCATCGTGGCGGCGATGAGCGGTTGCTTCGCTTTGAGCCGTCGGGGGAGCGTTATGAACAGTTGTGCAAGGAGATTTTTCCGTCATGAAAGTATTGGGAATTGATACATCGAATATGCCGCTTGGCATTGCGTTGGTAGATGGTGATGTCGTGAAAGGGGAATTCATCACTAATGTGAAAAAAGACCATTCATCCCGGGCGATACCAGCCATTGAGTTGTTGCTTCGACGATGTGACGTTGCTCCAAAAGATCTCGATTTAATCGTTGTAGCGAAAGGGCCGGGGTCGTATACCGGGGTGCGGATCGGCGTGACGATTGCGAAAACGCTTGCCTGGTCGCTCGGTATTCCGATCGCCGGAGTGTCGAGCCTTGAAGTGCTCGCCGCCAATGGCCGTTATTTTCCTGGGGTGATCGTTCCGCTGTTTGACGCACGGCGCGGACAAATTTACACCGGGCTTTATCGCTACGAAGGCGGTGCGCTCCGCTGTCTTGAGGAGGACCGGATTGTGGCGGCGGATGAGTGGGCGCGTCGGTTGAGCGAGCGGGAAGAGGATGTATTGTTCATTGGTGCGGATGCACTGCTATATCGTGATTTGTTTCGAAGTCATTTAGGCGAACGGGTTCACGTGGCCCCGCCGTCTTTGGCGTTGCCGCGTCCGAGCGAGTTGGTGATGCTCGGCAAACAAAAAGAGCGCGAGAACGCCCATGTGTTTGTGCCGAACTACCTCCGCCTTGCCGAGGCGGAGGCGAAATGGCTCGCGAAACAAAAAGGGGAACAGAACGATGGGGATCAATGTTCAATTTCGGCCAATGACCATTCATGACATTGATGAAGTCGTGCAAGTCGAGCGGGCATCGTTTACTTCGCCTTGGAGCCGTGAATCGTTTTACAACGAGCTCATGTACAACCGCTACGCCAAATATATCGTCATGGTGTACAACGGGCGGATCATCGGGTATGGTGGGATGTGGCTTGTCATCGATGAGGCGCATGTGACGAATGTAGCCGTGTTGCCGCAGTTTCGTGGGCAAAAGCTTGGTGAAGCGCTCATGCGACGCTTGATGGACATGGCCAGGCAGCACGGGGCGGCGACGATGACGCTTGAGGTGCGCGTGTCCAATCATGTTGCCCAGTCGCTGTACCGAAAGCTTGGGTTTCGCAACGGAGGCATTCGCAAACGGTATTATCCGGATAACTTTGAAGACGCGTTAGTCATGTGGGTGAAGCTGAGATGAATGAGGACGTGTATGTATTAGGCATTGAAACGAGCTGCGATGAAACGGCGGCAGCAGTCGTGAAAAACGGAAGAGAGGTTTTATCGAATGTAGTGGCGTCGCAAATGGAAAGCCATCGGCGGTTTGGCGGCGTCGTGCCGGAAATTGCTTCCCGCCATCATGTGGAGCAAATTACGCTCGTTATTGAGGAAGCGATGCAGCAGGCCGGCGTATCGTTTGCGGGCCTTGATGCGGTGGCGGTGACGGCCGGACCGGGGCTTGTCGGAGCGCTTCTTGTCGGGGTCAACGCGGCGAAAGCGTTAGCGTTCGCCCATGGATTGCCGCTTATTGGAGTGCATCATATCGCCGGTCATATTTACGCCAATCAATTAGTGGCCGAAATGAAGTTCCCGCTGTTGGCGCTCGTCGTTTCCGGTGGTCATACGGAACTAGTGTTCATGAAGGAGCATGGGAATTTTGCGGTGATCGGTGAAACGCGCGATGACGCTGCCGGTGAGGCGTATGACAAGGTGGCGCGGGCTTTAGGCCTTCCGTACCCAGGAGGACCGCACATCGACCGGCTGGCTCATGAGGGAGAGCCAGTGATTGATTTGCCGCGAGCGTGGCTTGAGGAAGGTTCGTATGATTTCAGCTTCAGCGGCTTAAAATCGGCGGTTCTCAATGCGCTCCACAACGCGAAGCAGCGCGGCGAGGAGATCGATCCGAGACAGATGGCCGCGAGCTTTCAGGCCAGCGTCGTCGATGTGCTGGTGACGAAAACGGTGCAGGCCGCCAAAGAATACCGCGTACGGCAAGTGCTGCTCGCCGGGGGGGTGGCGGCCAACCGCGGGCTGCGGGCTGCACTGCAGGATAAAATGAAAGAGCTCCCCGATGTGGAGCTTGTCATCCCGCCGTTATCGCTATGCACCGATAATGCTGCGATGATTGCCGTTGCGGGAACAGTGTTATATCAACAAGGAAAGCGGGCTGATTTGGCGCTCAACGCCAATCCAAGCTTGCCGCTTGTCTAGGCAGTTGGCTGAAACGCGAAAGACACCGAAGGGCGATCCGTTTGCGGCAGGCAAACGGATCGTCCTTTTTATTTTCATGTGAAAAAAGTTTGTGTATATTTTTATCCACAAATCTGTGGACAATGTGGAAAAAGCGGTAAAACACTATCAACATAAGAAAGACAATACACAGCGATTTTTGTGTAACAAGGAAGATGTTTTTTGTGGATAATGTGGAAAAGTTGGTGAATAACTTATATTCCATGGTGGAAATTGTGGATTCTTTTGTGGATAATGTGACTAACTAAAGAACAACCCGCCGAAACTAGAGGCGGGTTGTCGGTTATAGTGAAGTATAAAGCTGTTCCCATTCGGCCAATAACATTTCGACTCGCTGCTTCCGCTCGTCGTTTTCTTGCGTCAATCGTTGCATCGTCTCATAGTCGCCGTAAACGGATGGATCACAAAGTTGCTGCTCGATCTCAGCGATTTGTGCTTCAAGCGTTGCAATCTCGGCTTCGATTTCATCCAAGCGGCGTTGGCGCTGGCGCCGTCGTTTTTTTTCCTCTTTTTCTTGCTCGTATGTCGTTTTGGCAGAATCACTTGCCGTTTCTGTCGGGCGGACGTTCAGGAGTGCCAGTTCGCGCATTTCTTCTTTTTTGGCGATGTAGTAATCATAGTCGCCTAAGTATTCCGTTAGGCCTCCGCTGGAAAGTTCAAACACCTTTGTTGCGATTCGGTTGATGAAATAGCGGTCGTGGGAAACGAACAAAATCGTTCCCGGGTAGTCGATGAGCGCTTGCTCGAGCACTTCTTTGCTGTCGAGGTCTAGATGGTTTGTCGGTTCGTCCAAAAGAAGGACATTTGCTTTTTGCAACATCAGCTTGGCGAGCGAAAGGCGTGCTTTCTCCCCGCCGCTTAAAGCGGAGACCGGTTTTAAAACGTCATCGCCGGAAAACAGGAAGTTGCCGAGCACGGTGCGAATTTCTTTTTCTGTCTTTTCGGGGTAGGCGTCCCACAGCTCGTCAAGCACCCGTTTGTTCGATGACAAATCAGCTTGGTCTTGATCGTAATAGCCGATTTGGACGTTTGCGCCGTAGCGGAGCTCTCCTGTTTGGATAGGGAGTTTTCGGGCGATCGCCTTCAGCAATGTCGACTTGCCGATGCCGTTCGGCCCGACTAGGGCGACGCTTTCGCCGCGCGTGATGCGGAAGCTGATTTGGCGGATGATGGGTGCACCGTCGCCATAGCCAACGGCTATGTCTTCAGCGGTGAGCACTTCATAGCCGCTCGGTCGATCGATCGAGAACGAAAAGGAGGCTGATTTTTCATCGCCGACAGGCCGTTCGAGCCGTTCTATTTTTTCCAGTTGCTTTCGCCGGCTTTGCGCCCGTTTGGCCGTCGAGGCACGGGCGATGTTGCGCTGGATGAAGTCTTGGAGTCGGGCGATTTCTTCTTGCTGTTTCTCGTACCGTCTTAACTCTTGTTCGTATTGCTCGGCCCGCAACTCCAAATAGCGGCTGTAGTTGCCGGCATAGTGTTTGAGCGTGGCATTCGACAGTTCGTATACGTCAGTGACGATTTTGTCTAAAAAGTAGCGGTCGTGGGAAACAACCAGGACGGCACCGGGATAGGCTTGCAAGTACTGCTCCAGCCAAGCGAGCGTCTCAAGATCCAAATGGTTCGTCGGCTCGTCCAAAATCAATAAATCCGGCTTGGACAACAGCAATTTCCCAAGGGCAAGACGCGTCCGCTGTCCGCCGCTTAACGACGAGATCGGCGTTGTTTTATAATCATATGAGGAAAACTGCAGCCCGTGCAAAACGGAGCGGATATCGGCTTCGTATTGGTAGCCGCCTTGTTCTTTGTATTGTTCTTGCAGCTCGTCATACGTTTTCAGCGTTTTTTCATAGCGAGCTGGATCGGCGAGTACGTCTGGGTCGCCGAGTTGCATGCTGAGTTCGGCAAGCTGTTTTTCGAGTCCTAGAAGCGGGGTGAATACCTCAAGCATTTCGTCCCAAATGGAACGCGGCGAGTCGAGCCCGCTGTTTTGCGCCAAATAGCCGATTTTGATATGGTTTGGTTTGATGACTTTGCCGCTGTCGAAAGAGAGTTCACCGGCGATGATTTTCAACAATGTCGATTTTCCTGCTCCGTTGCGGCCGACAAGGGCAATTCGGTCGTGGGACTGTATTTCTAGTTTTATATTCGATAAAATAAGGTCAGCGCCGAAATATTTCGTGAGCCCGTGCACTTGCAAAATGATCATGTCCGTCACCTCGCGAATAGTTTAACGTAAGTCGCGAAAACGGTCAAAGACGAATGATGAAAAATCGTGTATAGTGTATAAATGGAGGAGATTGTATTGTCATCGTTCACTCATTTCAATGAACAAGGGCGCGCGAAAATGGTTGATATTACGCACAAAGAAGATACTGTGCGAGTGGCTGTGGCGCAAACGAGCGTGACTGTCAGCCGGGAAATTTACGAAAAAATGACGAGCAATGCGATCGAGAAAGGGGATGTGCTCGCCGTCGCTCAAGTGGCGGGGGTGATGGCGGCGAAGAAGACAGCTGACCTTATTCCAATGTGTCACCCGCTTATGTTAAAGGGTGTGGACATTGCTTTTGCTTGGGAAAACGATGGAGAAGCGCATAAGCTCGTCATCACGGCAACGGTGAAAACGAAAGGGAGCACAGGAGTGGAAATGGAAGCGCTGACGGCCGCTTCGGTCTGTGCGTTGACGGTGTACGATATGTGCAAGGCGCTTGATAAAGGAATGGTCATCGGTCCGACGTATTTGGTCGAAAAAACGGGCGGGAAGTCTGGCCATTACCGACGGAAAACCGATTAGCTGGGGGATGAGATCATGAGCAACGAACAACCGAAAATTCCGCAGGCAACCGCCAAACGGCTGCCGCTTTACTATCGGTTTTTGAAAAACTTGCACGCTTCCGGCAAGCAACGCGTCTCCTCTGCCGAGTTGAGCGAGGCGGTGAAAGTCGATCCGGCGACGATCCGCCGCGATTTCTCCTATTTTGGTGCGCTTGGTAAAAAGGGATACGGGTATAATGTCAATTATTTGTTGTCGTTTTTCCGCCGGACGCTTGAAGAGGATGAGGTGACCGAAGTCGCCTTGTTTGGCGTCGGCAATTTAGGCACCGCCTTTTTAAACTATAATTTTTCGAAAAACAACAATACGAAAATCGTGATGGCGTTTGATGTCGATGAGCGGAAAGTAGGAACGACAGTCGGCGGGGTGCCGGTCTATCATCTCGATGAGTTGGAGGAGCGGCTTCGCGGCGACATTCCGGTCGCCATTTTAACCGTGCCGGCCGCCGCGGCTCAAGCGCTGACCGACCGCCTTGTCGCCCAAGGAATTAAAGGCATTTTAAACTTTACTCCGGCGCGGTTGAACGTGCCGAACCATATTCGCGTCCATCATATCGATTTAGCCATTGAGCTGCAGTCGCTCGTCTATTTTTTGAAAAACTATCCATCGCCATCGTAAAAGGAGAGAACAACACATGAAATATTTGTTGCTCGTTGCTGCAATTTTGTTGCTGTTTGGCGCGAAAAAGCTGCCGGAATTAGGGCGGTCGTTCGGCCAGTCGCTTCGCGAGTTTAAAGACGCCACAAAAGGGCTCGCTGATGACGAAGAAACGAAAACCGACCGATGACAAGGCAGGATGGAGAAACAATGAATGACAAAGAAATGTCGGTGTATGAGCATCTGGGTGAACTGCGAAAACGGCTCATCATCGTGCTCATCTTTTTTGCTGCGGCGCTTGTCGTTAGTTTCTTTTTTGTCGATGATGTCATTTTGTATTTGCAGCGAACGGCCGAGGCGAAGCATTTGACCATGAACGCCTTCCGCCTCACCGATCCGATTAAAGTGTATTTTCAGTTTGCCTTTGTCATCGCAGCTGTGCTGTCGGCTCCGGTGCTGTTGTATCAAATTTGGGCGTTTGTAAGCCCCGGTCTGTATGAAAAAGAGCGGAAAGTGACGTTAAGCTATATCCCGGCGTCGATCGTTCTTTTTTTAGCAGGCGTCAGCTTCGCTTATTTCGTCTTGTTTCCGTTTGTCGTTCGATTTATGAGCCAGCTGGCTGACCAACTAGGGGTTCAACAAATGATCGGCATTAATGAATATTTTCAGTTTTTGCTTCAGCTCGTGCTGCCGTTTGGCATCGTATTTCAGCTTCCGATTGTTGTGCTGTTTTTTACCCGCTTAGGGCTTATTACGCCGCAGCTTCTTGTTCGCATCCGCAAGTATGCGTATTTAGCGCTGCTTATTTTAGCGGCGGTCATTACGCCGCCGGATGTGTTGTCGCAAGTGATCGTCATGATTCCGCTCACCATTTTGTATGAAGGAAGCATTTGGGTGGCGCGCATCGGCTATCGGAAAGCGCAGCGAGCAGTCGAGCAGGAAGGCAATGAGTGAGGCGGGACGAAAAACATTGAGAGGAAAGCGAGCAAGGCCGGGCCAAACGAAGGGGCTGTCTCAAAAGCCGCAAAACAGGGTTTTGAGGCCGGCCTCTTGTTTTTTTGTTTCCATTTTCACGATATGATCGCCGTCATGGGATTGATGTTCTGGTCCCTTCCCGCGCGAATCACGGGAAGGGGGTCAGCGTTTTGAGGCGAAAAGAAGGCGAAGGGCGGTGCCGAAATCAAAGGCAGCGAGCGCCGCTAAAGCGATGGTGGAGACGTTCCAAACCGTTTCATGAGCACTTTCGATGGCCAAATACGTAAACATTGAGCCTAAGACGAAATACAGAAGCGAAAACAGCCGAGGGTTTCGCATCATAGCCAAACCCTCCAAACGGCGAGCGGCAGCTCGGACTGGCGCATCATTTTCTCAATCTCGTCGGCCAATAGCGTCTGCATGACGACGACGAACGTATTCATGGCGACATGGGCGAAAATCGGTACGAAAATGCGGCCGGTTTTTGCGTATAAAAACGCGAATACCATCCCCATGGATGTGTACAGAAGCAAATGTTCCGGCTCCATATGGACAATGGCAAACAAAAGCGAACTGACAAGCGCAGCAAGCCAAAAGTTGTATTTTTCATAAAGCGAGCCGAAAATGATTTTGCGGAAGATGAGCTCTTCCAAAATCGGGCCGATGACGGAGGTGACGACGACCAACAGCGGCGTCAGGCGGATGATATCGATGATTTGCCTTGTATTTTCCGACCCTGGTTTGATGCCGAGCAGCCGCCATTCGATGTTGGCGGCGATGCTTTGGGCCGCGAGCGCCAAAAAGACGCCCAAGACCGCCCACATCCACGAGGAAGCAAGCGGCAGCCGCCGCATCATTCGTTCGTTGCGGTCACCGCGGAGCAGCCATAAAATCACGACGAACGCAAGCAGAAAGCTGATGACCGCCCAATACCCGGAAGCCAGTTTGGCGGCTTCGAGGCGGCTTTCCGTTCCTTGGCCGACGCCGAGGGCGCGAAGAAGCGGCACGCCGACAAAGGCGGACAGCTGCATGACGATATACGTGATGATGACGTACCAGTGGTTGCGTTTCAAACCCTCTACCCCTTTTATTTCAAATTATATCCGTATTGTAGCACATGTATGGCGAAAATAGTAAGAAAACTGCATCCTCGCATCCCACCTGACCGCCGTAAAAAAAATTAACCGGAGCCGTTTATCAGTCCGAGGAATGTGAAATAATGAAAATGGGCTCCGCGCGGATGGGGAGTAGAGGCAAAACAACCGGCTCCTTTTGCTCTTTCTTCTTTAGGAGAGAAAAACAGTTATTTTTTTGCATTTCCTACTTGCAAAACGGAAAGAAGTTCATTAATATTATAAGTGTGTTAGCACTCAATAGTGATGAGTGCTAATAAGAACGGTAAAAACTATCGTTAAGGAGGTTGTTCCCCGTGTTGAAGCCATTAGGCGATCGTATTGTCATTGAAGTCGTGGAAACAGAAGAAAAAACGGCTAGCGGTATCGTTCTGCCGGATACGGCGAAAGAAAAACCACAAGAGGGCCGCGTTGTTGCTGTCGGTGCAGGCCGCGTGCTCGATAACGGCCAACGCATCGCGCCGGAAGTCGAAGTTGGCGACCGCATTATCTTCTCGAAATATGCGGGCACAGAAGTGAAATACGACGGCAAAGAATACTTAATTTTGCGCGAAAGCGATATTTTGGCTGTCATCCGCTAATATATGCGTTCATCACATAAACATTCCGAAAACATACTGGGTACTTAATCGGATACTTAACTTGTGGCACGCAGTCCAACAATTTCATAAGGAGGTAACGGGGTATGGCAAAACAAATCAAGTTCAGTGAAGAAGCGCGCCGTGCGATGTTGCGCGGGGTGGACAAACTTGCAGACGCAGTGAAAGTCACATTAGGTCCGAAAGGCCGCAACGTCGTATTGGAGAAAAAATTCGGTTCGCCGCTCATCACGAATGACGGGGTAACGATCGCGAAAGAAATCGAGCTCGAAGATCCGTTTGAAAACATGGGCGCGAAATTGGTCGCTGAAGTCGCCAGCAAAACGAACGACATCGCTGGGGACGGTACAACAACCGCTACGGTATTGGCTCAAGCGATGATCCGCGAAGGCTTGAAAAACGTAGCAGCTGGTGCCAACCCGATGGGCATCCGTCGCGGTATCGAAAAAGCGGTTGCTGTTGCGGTTGAAGAATTGAAAGCCATCTCCAAACCGATTAAAGGAAAAGAGTCGATCGCCCAAGTTGCTGCGATCTCGGCTGCTGACGAAGAAGTCGGCCAATTGATCGCTGAAGCGATGGAACGCGTTGGCAATGATGGCGTTATCACGCTTGAAGAGTCGAAAGGCTTCACGACGGAACTCGACGTTGTCGAAGGGATGCAATTCGACCGCGGTTACGTTTCACCGTACATGATTACGGATACGGAAAAAATGGAAGCTGTCCTTGAAAATCCGTACATCCTCATCACGGACAAAAAAGTATCGAGCATTCAAGAACTGTTGCCGGTCTTAGAACAAGTCGTCCAACAAGGTCGTCCGCTCCTGATCATTGCGGAAGATGTTGAAGGCGAAGCATTGGCGACGCTTGTTGTCAACAAACTGCGCGGCACGTTCAATGCGGTTGCTGTCAAAGCGCCTGGCTTCGGCGATCGCCGCAAAGCGATGCTCGAAGACATTGCGATTTTGACAGGCGGCGAAGTGATCTCGGAAGAGCTTGGCCGTGAATTAAAATCGACGACGATCGCGTCGCTTGGTCGTGCGGCGAAAGTTGTTGTCACGAAAGAAACGACGACGATCGTCGAAGGCGCTGGCGATTCGGAGCGCATCAAAGCGCGCATCAACCAAATCCGTGCGCAGCTTGAAGAAACGACGTCCGAATTCGATCGCGAAAAACTGCAAGAACGCTTGGCGAAATTGGCTGGCGGCGTAGCGGTCATCAAAGTCGGTGCGGCAACAGAAACAGAATTGAAAGAACGCAAACTGCGCATCGAAGACGCGCTCAACTCGACTCGTGCGGCTGTTGAAGAAGGCATTGTCGCCGGCGGTGGCACGGCTCTCATGAACATCTACAACAAAGTCGCTGCCATCGAAGCGGAAGGCGATGAAGCAACCGGTGTGAAAATCGTATTGCGCGCGATCGAAGAACCGGTTCGTCAAATCGCGCAAAACGCTGGTCTGGAAGGCTCGATCATCGTTGAGCGCCTGAAAAACGAAAAACCGGGCATCGGCTTCAATGCGGCAACAGGTGAATGGGTCGACATGATCGAAGCTGGTATCGTTGACCCGACGAAAGTCACTCGTTCGGCGCTGCAAAACGCTGCATCTGTCGCCGCAATGGTCTTGACGACAGAAGCGGTCGTTGCCGACAAACCGGAAGAAAACAAAGGCAACAACAACATGCCGGATATGGGCGGCATGATGTAATCATCGCCTCCAATCCTTTGGAACACTGGGGTTCTCCCCGGTGTTCTTTTTGTTTTGACCACATTTTGACCACGAAAATCACAAATTTTTGATGAAGTTGCTCATAAGCTCGCTAAATTTCTGCGAAGCTCTTTCTTCCAAATCTTTTGTTAGATGCGCATAAATGTTCATGGTTGTTTCGATATCTGCATGGCCGAGGCGCTGCTGGATTTCTTTGATTCCCACTCCTGCTTCAATAAGTAAACTATATACCATGCAACATAAAGAGTTAACTTCTCATCCTGCACACCCTAAGCGTTGCAGCACTTCCTCCGGACGTTCGTGGATGTAGTGGACAAACCGAGCAATGGCCTGGACGATATCGTTTCGATTTTTGTGAAACACATTGGCGATCACGGTGTCTTTCAGCCATTTCCACAAGCGTTCGATCGGGTTCAGTTGCGGAGAATACGGAGGAAGGTAAATAAAGTGAAAACACTGTCCTTCTTCCCGCAAAAACTCCTTGACCATTTTGGCATGGTGAATGCGGGCGTTATCCAACACCAAAACCATGAGACGGTCTAAATAGCGCTCTTTGAGCATTCTCAAGAAATCCAAGAACGTCGCGGCATTGGCAGCGGTCGTTTGATGAAGCACCGTTTCACCATCATGGACGTTGACCGCGCCAAACAGCGATACGTGGGCATGATGGCCAAACGTCGGCACTTGTTTTTGGCGGCCGACTTCCGACCATGTGGACCGCAAGACATGGTAAGAGCGGATATGGGTTTCATCGATGTACAGAAGAACAGCATCTTCTGTCTCCTTGGTGATCAAGTTTTTTTTTATCAGATCCATTTGTTTTTCAAATTGTTTTTGCTCATCCAGATTTCCTTTCGCCAGTGTGTACGTCGGTCGTGTCCACGACAGCCCTTTGCGGTGCAGGAGTTTTCGCAGCGCTTCGCGGGAAATGGAAACACCGAATTGCTTTGCGACATAGGATTGCAGGAGTTTGGTGTTCCACGCCGAAGCGACGTCCCAGCCCAGTTCCGCGGGAGTAGTGGTCAACACAAGCTGTTTGATCTTTTCCTGCTGTTCTTCGGTGAGAAACGGCTCCCGCCCGGGGGCGAAATCCCGATGAAGCAGGAGTTCAAGGCCGCCTTCGTTGAACAGCGACACATAATGGGAAACGGTTTGTCGGCACACGTTGACCATGGAAGCCGCCTCTTTGCCCAAATAGCCTTCCATGACCAGGCGGACGGCCATCACACGTTGGCGGAGATGAGCGTTTTTGATCTTCCGTTCCTGCTTGCGGAGTTTCCGGGGCGTCCATCCATGGTTGTCGGTGATTTTGAGGCGTTTCATGCAGAATTCCGCTCCTTTTCCATGTTTTTCATTAGGAGCAGTATAACCAGAGTGGGCACCGCTTATGCGAAGGTTAACTTTTCAATGAGCATGTATATAGTACTGCGAATATTTTTTTGTTTTAATACAAAATTTCGACAATATTTTCGATCAAAAACAGTTAATATCGGAATGAATGGATAAAGCTTTGAAATGGGGGGCTAATGATGTACGTTGTAGATGGGGCTAGCAGAATCATCTATTATCCATCAAATTATACAAATTATCTATGGAGTGGGCAAACGCTGAAAAGAGGTGATCGAAATGATTATGTGAAGACATTGCAATCTTGGCTTTATAAAGCCGGATTTAATCCCGGGGGAATTGATGGAGTTTACGGAGCAAATACAGAGAAGGCTGTGAAGGAATTTCAGAAGAAGGTTGGAATCACGGCCGATGGAATTGCGGGGAAACAAACGTACCAAGCTCTGCAAAAGTATGTCAGAACACAAACGACATTGTCCCGATCAAACTCATCAAGCAGCAATGATCATTGGACAGGTCAGACGCTTAGAGAAGGAAGCAAAGGAGAAGATGTAAAGGAATTACAAAGAATGTTAAATTCGGCAGGATATAATGTTAAAGTAGATGGTGTATATGGTTCCGAGACAGAGGGAGCTGTAAGAAGTTTTCAAAAATTAGTTGGTATATCTGTTGATGGTATAGCTGGGGCGCAAACTTATAGAAGTCTAAAGTCTTATATCTCATCAAAAGCTAATAAGGGCGTAACAGTTGATATATCTAAAGAAGCACAAAGACTTCAAAAAGAGGCAGAGGAAAAGAAGAAACAGGAATTAGCTAAGTCACTAATGGATGTGGTCACCGATTTTGTTCCTGTTGTTGGTCAATTTAAAGACGCATATAATCTTGTCAATACTTTATTTAATCCTAATGCTACTGCTAAAGAAGTTGGATTAGCATTATTTGCATTCATACCTGTTATTGGAGACTTAAAAGACTTAAAAAATATTGGGAAAGCAGTCGATGTAACTCACATTTCGCACCCTCTCGACGAAAATCGGGAGGATTTTTTCGTTCCGATGTCGAATGAATCCTTGACACACAAGGAACGTAAAGGAGTTTTTCTCTTATGAACGTTCAAGTCAAAAAGGTCTATCGCAATCATTATTTGAATATAATAAGTGCCCTATTCAAGAAACTGGGCCTGCCCCAATTGATTGACCATCTCGTTCCCGTTGATCCACAGTGCCAGACTCGAGTCAGCGATGCCGTTCAGGCCATCATCTACAATATGTTTGACGGCCGGCAAGCCCTCGTTCACGTGGAACGATGGGCTCAGGAGATCGATCTAGAGAAACTCATCCGTCCCGGTCTCCATCCTTCCTGGTTGAACGACGATGCCTTGGCTCGTCATCTCGACCGCTTGTATGAGGCCGACATTCACAAGGTGATCAGCACTTGCTTGATTCAC
>NZ_NISS01000001.1:2684292-2692530 GCF_002335725.1 Geobacillus sp. FJAT-46040 | reverse complement strand
GATCACCCGAGGCCCTTCGTCGCTTCGGATCGTGAAACGGGCATTAGCGGAGGCCGATTCGCCTCACATCCCGTGGAGCGAACCCTTTACCCTGGCGGAGAGAAACGGCGCCACGTATCGGGTATGGGAAACATCCTCCACCTATGAAGGCCACCCCGTTCGGCTGATCGTCGTCGAATCGAGTGCGCTCGACCAGCGAAAAGGAAAGACGCTCGAAAAAGAACGAACCAAAGAAGCGGAGCTTCTTCGCGAGGAACAAGCCCATTGGGAGCGCCACCCTTTCTCGTGCCGGGAAGACGCTGAACAAGCCTTGGCGTCCCTCAAGATGTCCCTTCGCCCACGGTTTCATCAGGTCAAGGCCGCGGTCGAAGAGATCGTACGCCCGAAAAAACGGCGCGGACGGCCGAAAAAAGGGGCGGAACCCGAGATGGAGACGCGGTATCTCTTGCGCCTTGACGTCGAATTCGACCAAAACGCGTGGGAACAGGCGAGACGGAAAGCGTCCCGGTTTGTCCTTGTCACGACCGTTCCGAAGGAATGGAAGGGCCAACCCATGGATGCCCAAGAGATCTTGAAGCTATATAAAGGGCAGATCTCGGTGGAAATGAACTTCGCTTTTTTGAAAGATCCGTTTTTCACGGATGAGATTTACGTCAAAAAACCAGAACGGGTCGCAGTATTAGGCTATTTGTTTCTGTTGGCCTTGGCGATTTACCGCGTTTTTCAGCGCCGAGTGCGTCAGTTTATTACTCCAGAACATCCGTTGAAGGGTCCTGGAGGCCGCAAGCTGACCCGGCCGACGGGACAGGCGATTTTTCAGCTGTTTCAATATGTGAACGTCGTCCTGTTCAAGCTGCCGGATGGGCGCATCCAACGCTCACTGGATCGCTCCCTCACCCCTGAACAACGAAGGATTCTGCAGGGGTTGGGGCTGGATGAGAGCATTTACGTGTAACGTCATACGGAACGACCAGCGATGGTAAAAAAAGGATAGCCATCGCTCGTCGTGTTGGTCAAAAAGTTATTCTGAAAAACTAAATAAAAAATCCTTTGTTTTGACCTTGTTAGGGTGCGAAATGTGAGATGTAATCAAATCGACGGTAAGAAAAGGAACAGATAAAATTGATGATGCTGCAGTCAAATTCATTTCAGATAAAATAAACAATATTGACGCAGGAACATTATTAAATTATTCTGAAGATAAAGGTCATACAATTCTAAAACATGTTTCTTTAAAAGATAATGAATTAATTGATCGTATGAAATCAGAAAGAAAAGACGTAAGTACTTATACTAATAAAACTACTGCCAATAATGTGATTGAACTAACAATAAAAGCCAATGCTGATAAAATTGCTGATTGGCTGTTAAACTCCGAAAGTACAACATTAAGTCTAAATTATAAATATAAACATCCGGTGGGAAGAGGAGTTAAAAGGGGGGCAAATAAAATTGATTATGACCTAAGAAATACTTTCACATTATTAAAAAGAGATCCTAATTCTCCATATGGTTTTTATATTGTTACATCTTATCCGAAGTGGTGATGAATATGATGGAAATTGAGAGAAAATTTAAGACGCTTAAATACTTTGTAGACGGATATTATAATCAATCAATCGATGATCATGAATTTGACGACATGATTAGAGAATTTAGAGATGAAGAACCAGAGAGTTTGGTTAACGCATTAAGAGCTGAATTAGCTGAATTACAGAAACTAATAGACAATGGGGATAGAGAAACATTTAAAAAAGTAGAGATTTTATTGCATGATAATAGTTTACGATATATTGAGTTTGAAGATGGTCAAGCGTTTATTAATCGTGTTTTAAATGTTCTGGATAATAAAAACTAAAATAAAAAGTAACTATTCAGCCACATCATAAAGTGAGCTGAATATTTTCTTCTTTCCTTGTCTATGATGTGAATACTGATAGACAAGGAGGTGAATCGCATGTTGACGGTACAACAAGCTGTATTTACAGTTGAGAGCTTAATCGGCAAAGTCCAACAACAAAAACAGCTCATTCATCAACTCATTCAAGAAAATGAACATTTGCGTCACGAAAACAAACAACTACGCAAAGAAAATGAACAACTGAAGTACCGTGTTCAAGAGCTGGAAGCACGCACGAAAAAAACAGCTCCAATAGCCATTTGCCCCCATCTTCTGACCGTTTTGAGAAAAAGCGTTCCTCCCGCGAGCCGTCTGGCAAAAAGCCTGGTGGGCAAGAGGGACATGAGGGGAAGACGCTCCGTCAAGTGGAACATCCACATCATCGTGTCGTCCACCGTGTGCATACGTGTCAAGGATGTGGAGCTTCTTTGCGTGAAGTCAAACCGTTCAAAGTCGATATCCGTCAAGTGTTTGATGTCCCTCCTGTGGCGATCGAGGTGACACAACATGAACGTGAAGTGAAATCGTGTCCACATTGTCGATGCGTGCAACAAGCCGAATTCCCATCCCATGTCACGAATCATGTGCAATACGGTCCACGGCTCACGGCGCTCGTTGTTTATTTACATCATATCCAATTGATCCCGTACAAGCGTTTAAGTGATACAATCGAAGCGTTATATCAACACTCGATTAGTACGGGAACTCTTGCCAATATGGTGAAACGAGGACGCGAATCGTTGGAATCAAATATGGACATCATCGAAGACGCCTTACTTGAATCCAACATCCTGCATGTCGATGAAACGAGTTTGCGCATCAATGGGAAACTCGCATGGGTGCATGTCGCGTGTACATCGAGATATACATACTTGGCTCCTCACGCTTCTCGTGGAAAAAAAGCGACCGATGATATCGGGATTCTTCCCCGATATGAAGGGACGATGATGCACGATGCGTTCGGTACGTATCCGAAATACACACATGCCACCCATGCCCTTTGTCATGCCCACCATTTGCGTGAGTTAAAAGGATTCATCGAACAGGGGCATACGTGGGCGATGCGCATGACCACGTTTCTGTTAGCCGCCAAGCAAGCCGTCGAAGCCCATCACGGTGCACTTTCCGAAGAAGAAGCGAGACGGTGGGAACGAGTGTATGATCGCATCCTAGAAAGAGCACAACACCGATTAGAAACGATGACGCCTCTTCCGAAAAAAGCACTCGCTTTTGTTCGACGCCTTCAAAAACGAAAGGAAGAAGCGCTGCGTTTCTTACGTGAAGTACATGTTCCCTTTGATAACAACCAAGCCGAACGCGATCTTCGCATGGTCAAAGTCAAAGAGAACATTTCGGGTACGTTTCGCGAAGAAACATTCGCGCAGTCGTTTTGCATCGCAAGAAGCATCGTTTCCACACTGACGAAACACGAAAAAAACGTGTGGGATTCGTTATGTCTTCTGTTGGCAGGCGAAACGATCGATCGAGTTCTTTCCGCTACCTAGGGCATTTTCTATGACCGAAATGCCCTATTTGTGCTGGGCTTTTTTATACACTAGCACTGGGGTGAATAGTTACAATAAAAAAGGCGGAATATGAGCAACGAAAAGAGGCGGAGTGATCCGCCTTTTTTTTGACCACGTGACCACATTGTGACCACGAATTTAATCAAAAATTATATTTTTTATTGGATATTTAAACCTTACAAGTCTCTAAAAATCCCTATAATTCAACATTTAACAGACTTAAAGAAACTTTGATGTCCATTGATAAGCGATGGGCGGCATGATGTAATCCGCCTAGCGAAACAAAGAACACTGGGAGTAATCCCGGTGTTCTTTTTCTTTTTGCCGCTGGGCAGTAGTCAAATTGAACGTGAAGCTTTGCACTCGGGGCGGCAGGATGGAGCTTGAGTTCTTTGACGAGCAGCGGCGGGGCCGCAGCATCAGCAACCACTCCGCGGCGGCCTGTCGACCACGTATAAATCCCGAGCCGGTGGTCGACCGTTTCGCTGTTGATAGTCAACGTTAATGTAGGCAGCTTGATATCACCGAATGAACAGTCGGAAAGCCATAGAAGAAGCAAAATAAGAAGCGGGGCCCATCGTTTCTTCATTGTCGAACCATTCCCCTTCTTTGAATATAGGCGTCTTTTTAGCCGCTTCGTTGCGTTGATCCAGCTGAAAATGGGAATAAAAATGTAATGGGGATGTCGATGCAAAGGAGGACAACGCAATGAACGAACGAATCGAACGCGACTCGCTCGGCGAGGTGCGGGTGCCGGCCGATAAATACTGGGGGGCGCAGACGGAGCGGAGCCGGCAAAACTTCCGCATCGGCAAAGAAACGATGCCGCTTGAACTCATTTACGCCTATGCCGAGTTGAAAAAAGCGGCGGCCATCGTCAACCATCGAGCCGGGAAACTGAGCGAAGCGAAGCAGCGGGCGATTGTGGCCGCGTGCGAGGAAATTTTGGCGGGCCAATGGGATGACCATTTTCCGCTCGTCGTCTGGCAGACGGGAAGTGGGACGCAGACGAACATGAACGTCAATGAAGTCGTGGCGAGACGG
The DNA here is from genome assembly GCF_002335725.1 of Geobacillus sp. FJAT-46040. Classification (NCBI taxonomy): domain Bacteria; kingdom Bacillati; phylum Bacillota; class Bacilli; order Caryophanales; family Anoxybacillaceae; genus Geobacillus; species Geobacillus sp. FJAT-46040. The sequence continues at coordinate 2,688,060 of NZ_NISS01000001.1, read as the reverse complement.
GCGAGCGAGCTGCTGGATGAGGGGGAAGGGCGCATTCACCCAAACGATGATGTGAACATGTCGCAAAGCTCGAACGACACATTCCCAACTGTGATGCATATCGCGATCTTCACGAAGATCCAAACGCACCTCCTGCCAGCGCTTGATGGCTTGATCAGGACATTCGCGACCAAAGAACGCCAATATGGGAAGACGATCAAAATCGGGCGCACCCACTTGCAAGATGCGACGCCGCTCACATTTGGACAAGAGATTTCCGGCTGGCGGGCGATGCTAGAGAAAAGCAAAATGATGATTAGCGAAGCGGCCGACAAGCTGCTCGATTTGGCGATCGGCGGCACGGCCGTCGGCACGGGGCTCAATGCGCCGCCAGCGTTTGGCGAACAAGTCGCCAAACAGCTGCACGCTCAAACCGGCTACCCGTTCCGCTCTGCCGCCAACAAATTTCACGCGCTGACCAGCCATGATGAGATCGTGTATGTCCACGGAGCGTTGAAAGCGCTCGCCGCCGATTTGATGAAAATCGCCAACGATATCCGCTGGCTGGCGAGCGGGCCGCGCTCCGGGCTCGGGGAGATCACGATTCCAGCCAATGAACCCGGAAGCTCGATCATGCCGGGGAAAGTGAATCCGACGCAAAGCGAAGCGATGACGATGGTCGCTGTGCAAGTGTTCGGCAATGACGCCACGATCGGCTTTGCGGCGAGCCAAGGCAACTTCCAATTAAATGTGTTCAAACCGGTCATCGCCTATAACGCCATTCAGTCCGTGCAGCTGCTCGGCGATGTGATCCGCTCGTTTGATGAACGGTGCGCCCAAGGGCTGGAGGCGAACGAAGCGAAAATGAAAGAATACGTGGACCGCTCACTCATGCTCGTGACGGCGTTGAGCCCGCATATCGGCTACGACCGGGCGGCGGAAATCGCCAAGCTCGCCCATCGCGAAGGGTTGACGCTCAAGGAAGCGGCGTTGAAAACCGGGTATGTCACGGCGGAGCAGTACGAGGAATGGGTGAGACCGGAGAAGATGATTTAGTGGCATAAAACGCTGGGAGCGAACAGGGGGCTAAAAAACGGGGCTGTTCCAAAAGGTCGTCTGTCTTCAAGATCAACACAACTATACGAAACGCTCAGGCAGCGCGCATAGTAGTGGGGGACAAGGGTGTTCCGGTCTTCAGGATACGACGCCGGAAGCGGCGTCCTTTTTTTGTACCATGAGAACGAGGGTGTTCCGTTTGGGACACCCTCGTTTTCCGTTGTGACAGCCTTCTCGCCAGCTGGCTGCCTTGCATGAGGCAAATGTTAGGCAAACAGGCGAATAAGTTCATTAATCGACAAGACGGCAAACAGCGCCAAGCACAGGGCGAGCAACGCATTTGACAGCCAATGGTTCCTTCCTTCTGAACGGATACACGTACGAAACGACGGACGTCGCTGTTCCCGGGCCTGATCAAGATTACGTCGACCAGTTTTTATTTGAGACGAAGCAAGGGTATTGCGACAATTTTTCCACCTCGATGGCGGTGCTCGTCCGCACACTGGGCATTCCAGCGCGCTGGGTGAAAGGGTACACATCCGGACGGTTGGTTGGGGAACAAGACGGGCAATCGGTTTATGAAGTGCGCAACAACGACGCCCATTCATGGGTCGAAGTGTATTTTGAAGGCATCGGCTGGGTGCCGTTTGAACCGACGCAAGGGTTTGTCAATCCATATGCGTTCTCGCTTGCCGCTTCGAATCCAGAGGAGCCAGAACCACAGCTGCAGCCGGAAGAACGGGAAACGCCGCGTGTGCCGCTCGATCAATTACTTGAGCAACCTTCGACGGCACAGGGGGAGCATTGGTGGGAGAAGCTGGCGGATGTTTGGTCGTGGAAAATGGGGTTGACCGCGCTGGTCGTGTTGGCCGTGTTGGGCGGAGCGGCCTATGCGACAAGGCGGAAATGGTGGCCGCGCTTTACGCTGTTTCGGTTCCGCCGCCGGAAACTCGATGGGGCCGCCTGGCTCATTTCTGCGTACGGGGCGCTTCTTCGCCATTTGCAAGATTATGGACTTAAGCGTCGGCCGCATGAAACGCTGCGTCAATACGCCGCCGAAGTGGATCGCCTGTTTGAAACAGATGAAATGAATCGGTTGACGAAACTATATGAACGCGCCGTATACGGAACGGGAATCAAGGAAGCCAATGTCCGTGAAGCGGTGGAATTGTGGGAAAATTTAATAAAAAGGACGATCTCTTGACCGTATGCCGGCAAGTTGATAGAATGAACTCAAATTTGCATACGGATAGACGAAAGCCCTTCATCCTATTTCGCGCAGGAGACTCCCACTTCAACGACCAAAGGGAGTAAGTGGGAGAGGAAGTGTGAGTAAAATATTTGTGGGTGACATTCAGGAATGATTCCCCGACGAGGGTTGCGAACTTTTGTTCGCGACGCTCGTCGGGGCCACCAAGCGAAGCGCGGTAGAAAAAAGCAAATGTCATGCAAAAAGGACTCTCTCCCTGCTATGATGGTGATGACCAACATCCATAAAACAGGAGGGAGAGAGTCCATGAAACATCTTACCACAGAATGGCCTTTATTAAAAGAGCTGGAGGAACAATTAGTCAGAACTCTTCAAAAGGTGTTCGCTGTCTTGTTGGCGGCCCTTTTGGAGGAGATTGATCAACAACTGGCGGAAGCGCGGGACAAGCGCCGGTATCAGCTGAAAGACAAACGGCCGACCACGATCCAAACGCTGTTTGGAGAAGTGACGTTTCGACGGAACGACTACTATGATCGGCAGGCGGGGCGTATACCTTCTTGCTGGATGCCGAACTGGGCTTTGATGGAGCGCAGTCGATCAGCCCTTGCCTCGAGGAAACGGCGGTCGAGTTGGCCGTAGAGTGCTCTTCCTACCGCAAAGCGGCCCGTACGTTGGAGTCGATCGTGGGGTATGCGGTCATGAGTCATGAGGCAATTCGCCAACTGGTGCTGGAGGCCCCTGTCTCGCTGCACCGCCCTGTTTCCCAACGGCACGGCCGAGTGCTGTTTGTGGAGGCGGATGGACTCTGTTTCCCGCCAGGGGAAAGGGAAACGGGCGAAAGAGGAGAAAATCTTGGCGGTTCACGAGGGATGGAAACGAAACGGGTTGCAGCTTGAGCTGGTGAACCGGCGCCACTACCTCCATGAAGGGGCGGGAGACGTGTGGGAACGGTTCGAAGAGTGGCTGATGAAGGAATATGCCTATGACCCGTGCCGGGACCTTTTGATCATCAACGGCGACGCGGCGTCGTGGATCACGGCCTGCCGGGAGTATTTTGGGAAGCGGGCGTGCTTTCAGCTGGATCGATTTCATGTGGCGCGGGAGCTGCGTCAGTGTCTGTCCGGCCATCCGCGTTGGCGGGAGGTGCGGAAGAAGCTGGCGAAACAAGACGAAGAAGGACTTTTGGTCGAGCTGAACAGCGCGGTCGGCACGTTGGAGGACGAAGGCAAAGAACAACAGCTGGCCGCCTTGATTCGCCGGATCGAGTCGATGCCGGGATGCATCCGGGACTATCGGGAGTGGCTGTCGGAGCAAGGGGTGGAGACGACCGGCATGCGTCCGATGGGCCACGCCGAGAGCGTGATGAGCCGGTTTGCGCATCGGGTGAAATCCCGCCGCAGCTGGAAAGACCAAGGGCTTCGGGCGTTTCTGAGGGCGATGGCAGCCCGAATCGACGGGATTTGGCGGAGAAATGGGCAGTTGGTGGAGGAAGAAGAGACCCGAACGGCAGCCTCGGCCTCAAC
>NZ_NISS01000001.1:2597891-2682039 GCF_002335725.1 Geobacillus sp. FJAT-46040 | reverse complement strand
CGCCGGATCGAGTCGATGCCGGGATGCATCCGGGACTATCGGGAGTGGCTGTCGGAGCAAGGGGTGGAGACGACCGGCATGCGTCCGATGGGCCACGCCGAGAGCGTGATGAGCCGGTTTGCGCATCGGGTGAAATCCCGCCGCAGCTGGAAAGACCAAGGGCTTCGGGCGTTTCTGAGGGCGATGGCAGCCCGAATCGACGGGATTTGGCGGAGAAATGGGCAGTTGGTGGAGGAAGAAGAGACCCGAACGGCAGCCTCGGCCTCAACAAAGTCCAAGCGGATCGAACAGGCCAAACGGAAGGCCGGACGGTTATGGGCAGATGTGGTGCGTCAGAATCTACCGTGTCTGCAGCGGTCATCCGGGACGCCGATCCATCAAGCGTTGTCGGCGCTCCGGGATGGTGGTTGGGTGTAAAAAAATGGAATACAATATCATCACCTCAAGATGAGGGATGAGAGTCCGAAAGCGCTTACGATATTAATTCCTGAAAATGGTTCGCTAACTAGTGATTGACAACACCCGTAGTGAACCGAAAAAATGTTCTCCACAAAGTCTTGACTGACTCGGAGAGGAATGCGCGTTCCCCCCTTTCTTTTGTGTATGATATAATAAAGGCGTGGAGAAAACCGTTCAATAAAGGCACTCCAATCACGGCTACTCGATGTATGGAGTTGGTTACAGAAAACGTTGTAACCGTAAAACATCGATCGTAGGTCCGTCTGTTGTGTGTGGAAGCCAAGTACTGCCAACAGACACACCGAGAGAATCGGTAACGATGCAGGCATGACCTGCGTCGTTGGGTAGTCGTCAACCTGCCCCCTGATGCAACCCCAAGTCAAGGAAGGAGGACGAAGTCCGTTTGCACTTCTGGGGAGTTGCAAGCCCCCACTTCAAGCGTTAGCGAAGTGGGGGTAGTTGACATAAGCGCAAGAATATGGCTTGCGCGTCTCTACCGGGCCGCCGTAAACGGCCCGACTATGAAGGCAGAAGACGCTGCTATTCTGCCTTCATCCATATTTTGGGCAATGGCGGCGTTATTTTTTTGACGGGGTGGAAAACATGAACCAAGAAATGATCGTCGTCTTGGACTTTGGCAGTCAATATAACCAGCTGATTACCCGCCGCATCCGAGAGTTTGGCGTGTACAGCGAATTGCACCCGCATACGATTCGCGCCGACGAGATTCGCGCGTTGAACGCCAAGGGGATCATTTTTTCCGGCGGCCCGAACAGCGTATATGATGAGCAGGCGTTTCGGTGCGACCCAGCGATTTTTGAGCTGGGGCTGCCGATTTTAGGGATTTGCTACGGGATGCAGCTGATGGCGCACCACTTAGGCGGCAAAGTGGAAAAGGCGTCGCACCGCGAGTACGGGAAGGCGCTCATTCAAGTGAAAAACGACTCCCTGTTGTTCCACGGTTTGCCGGACGAGCAAGTCGTTTGGATGAGCCATGGCGATTTGGTGACCGCTCCGCCGGCTGGTTTCGCTGTCGATGCGACGAGCCCTTCGTGCCCGATTGCTGCGATGAGTGACGAACGGCGAAAATGGTATGGAGTGCAATTCCATCCAGAAGTGCGCCACTCGGTATACGGCAATGATCTATTGAAGAAATTTGTCTTTGAGGTATGCGGCTGCCGGGGCGACTGGACGATGGAAAACTTTATTGATGAGCAGGTGCGCCGCATCCGTGAACAAGTGGGCGGAAAAAAAGTGCTGTGCGCCTTAAGCGGCGGAGTCGATTCGTCGGTTGCTGCTGTTTTGGTGCACCGCGCCATTGGCGATCAACTTACTTGTATTTTCGTCGACCATGGCCTTTTGCGCAAAGGTGAAGCCGAAAGCGTCATGAAGACGTTCCGTGAGCAATTCCAGATGAACGTCATCAAAGTCGATGCGAAAGACCGCTTTTTGGCGAAACTCAAAGGGGTTACGGACCCGGAACAAAAGCGGAAAATCATCGGCAACGAATTTATTTATGTGTTTGACGATGAAGCAGCCAAACTCGAAGGCATTGAATTTTTAGTGCAAGGCACGCTCTATACCGACATTATCGAAAGCGGCACGGCGACGGCGCAAACGATCAAATCGCATCATAATGTCGGCGGTTTGCCGGAAGATATGAAATTCGAACTGATCGAACCGCTCAATACGCTGTTTAAAGACGAAGTGCGTGCACTCGGCACGCAACTAGGAATCCCAGACGAAATCGTCTGGCGGCAGCCGTTCCCGGGGCCAGGGCTTGGCATCCGTGTTCTTGGAGAAGTGACGGAAGAAAAATTGGAAATCGTTCGCGAATCAGACGCCATTTTGCGCGAAGAAGTGAAAAAAGCGGGGTTGGACCGCGAAATTTGGCAATACTTTACCGTCCTTCCCGACATTCGCAGCGTTGGGGTGATGGGGGATGCCCGCACGTACGATTATACGGTGGCCATCCGCGCGGTGACCTCGATTGACGGGATGACCGCCGATTGGGCCCGCATCCCGTGGGATGTGCTCGAGCGGATTTCAACGCGCATCGTCAATGAGGTGCCGCATGTCAACCGCGTCGTCTACGATATTACAAGCAAGCCTCCGGCAACGATCGAGTGGGAATAAAAACGAACAAAAGACGAACATTTCCAAAGAAATGTTCGTCTTTTTTCTTGACAGGTCATCTTCAGGCTGATACAATAGCCGTGGAATCATGAATATTGTTGAATTCCGTCGTATAATCCCGGGAATATGGCTCGGGAGTTTCTACCAAGCTACCGTAAATAGCTTGACTACGAGGGATGCGGGATCGGAGAGTGCTTGTTTGTCCTCTCTCTGTTCGTCATTCCTTCCTAGTCAACGCTTCTGGTAGCTGCAGAAGCGTTTTTTATTTTATGTATAGGAGGGGGCAGATGTGAGAAAGTACTTCCAGTTTGATGAGCTCGGCACGAACTATCGAACGGAGATTATCGCCGGGCTGACGACGTTTTTGTCGATGGCGTACATTTTGTTCGTCAACCCATTTATCTTGTCGTTAGGGGCGGTGAAAGATTTTCCTGACGAACTGCGCATTGACCAAGGAGCCGTCTTTGTCGCCACGGCTTTGGCGGCGGCATACGGGTCGATTTTAATGGGAGTGCTGGCCCGCTACCCGATCGCCTTGGCGCCGGGGATGGGGCTGAACGCTTTCTTCGCCTTCACGGTTGTCTTGCATATGGGCATTCCGTGGCAAACGGCCTTGGCGGGAGTGTTTGTTTCCGGCATCATTTTTACGATTTTATCGCTCACCGGCATTCGAGAAAAAATCATCGATGCCATTCCCGTTGAACTGAAATATGCAGTCAGCGCCGGAATTGGGCTGTTCATCACGTTCATCGGCCTGCAAAACGCCGGCATTATTGTGAATAACGACGCGACGTTAGTTGGGTTGAGTGATTTAAAAGATGGCAATACGCTGCTTGCGATTTTCGGTTTGTTTATCACCGTCGTCTTGATGGTGAAAAAAGTGAACGGCGGCGTTTTTTATGGAATGGTCATTACCGCTGTTGTCGGCATGATCTTCGGTTTAATTGAAGTGCCGAAACAAATTGTCGGCGCCATTCCCGATATTTCACCGACGTTCGGCGTCGCGATTGAACACTTGCCGGACATTTTCTCATGGAAAATGCTCGGTGTTGTCTTGACGTTCTTTATCGTTGACTTTTTTGATGCAACCGGCACGCTCCTAGCGGTCGCCAACCAAGCCGGGCTGTTGAAAAACAACAAACTGCCGCGCGCCGGCAAAGCGTTGCTTGTTGACGCGACAGCGGTCATGGTTGGGGCGGTGTTTGGCACATCGACGACGACATCGTATATCGAATCGTCGGCCGGCGTCGCTGCTGGAGGACGCTCCGGGTTTTCCGCGGTCGTGACGGGGATTTTGTTCTTGCTGGCGCTGTTCTTCTCCCCGCTCCTGAGCGTCATTACCGCACCGGTCACCGCACCAGCGCTCATCATCGTCGGGGTATTAATGGCCTCGTCGATCGGCGAAATTGACTGGAAAAAGTTCGAAGTCGCTGTACCGGCATTCTTCACGCTCATCATGATGCCGTTTTCCTACAGCATCGCCACTGGGATTGCCGTTGGCTTCATCTTCTACCCGATCACGATGCTGTTGAAAGGCCGCGGCAAAGACGTGCATCCGCTGTTGTATGTGCTGTTTGTCGTTTTTATTTGTTACTTCGTCTTTTTGCGGGAATAGTAACGGAGACGCAAGACTGTTCCAAAAGGCAGTTTGGATAGCCTTTCGGAGCAGTCTTTTTTGTATGTCTTAAAAGGTCGGTCAAGGATTGCAGAAATTTGCTGCTGGCAATGGTTTTGAGGCAGGGATTTGGCATCGCGGCCAATTGGCCGGTGTCATTGGAATTCATTAATATTGATCGAGTGAATCGAAAAACGAGCATTGGCTACTGGCTTGGCGAATCGTTTCAAGGAATGGGATTGATGACGAAAGCATGCAAGGCGTGCATTGACTATTTGTTGGTTGAGCAGGGGATGAATCGTGTCGAAATCCGCTGTGCGGTAGAAAATCAACGGAGCAGAGCGATTCCTGAACGGCTGGGATTTACGAATGAAGGGACGATTCGAGATGCGGAGTGGCTTTACGATCATTTTGTTGACCATGTTGTGTACGGGATGTTAGCAAGAGAGTGGAAGAGATAAGAACAAAGCGGTTTTGATTTGAAAGAAAAAATCTTGAATGAACAGTTGACACATCAAAACAGAGGTGCTATATTAATAAAGCCGTTTCGGTGCGGCGAAAAAAAGCAAAAAATGTGTTGACAAAAACAAAAAAAGGTGATATATTATAAGAGTCGCTTTCGAGGAGGCGAATTCCTCGAACAAAGAAAGAATAGCTCGTTCCTTGAAAACTGAACGAAACGAAGCGCGAAAGAAAAGCTGAGGCCCGCGGGTCGCCGCGATGGGCAAATGTTCTTCGCCTGCAGGGATTTACAATCCCGAAGGCGAAGGTTATTTGACCCCGAGCGGCGGCGGGCCGAAGCTGGACAATGCGAAAAGCCAATCAACTTTCTTTTGGAGAGTTTGATCCTGGCTCAGGACGAACGCTGGCGGCGTGCCTAATACATGCAAGTCGAGCGGACCAAATCGGAGCTTGCTCTGGTTTGGTCAGCGGCGGACGGGTGAGTAACACGTGGGCAACCTGCCCGCAAGACCGGGATAACTCCGGGAAACCGGAGCTAATACCGGATAACACCGAAGACCGCATGGTCTTTGGTTGAAAGGCGGCCTTTGGCTGTCACTTGCGGATGGGCCCGCGGCGCATTAGCTAGTTGGTGAGGTAACGGCTCACCAAGGCGACGATGCGTAGCCGGCCTGAGAGGGTGACCGGCCACACTGGGACTGAGACACGGCCCAGACTCCTACGGGAGGCAGCAGTAGGGAATCTTCCGCAATGGGCGAAAGCCTGACGGAGCGACGCCGCGTGAGCGAAGAAGGCCTTCGGGTCGTAAAGCTCTGTTGTGAGGGACGAAGGAGCGCCGTTCGAAGAGGGCGGCGCGGTGACGGTACCTCACGAGGAAGCCCCGGCTAACTACGTGCCAGCAGCCGCGGTAATACGTAGGGGGCGAGCGTTGTCCGGAATTATTGGGCGTAAAGCGCGCGCAGGCGGTCTCTTAAGTCTGATGTGAAAGCCCACGGCTCAACCGTGGAGGGTCATTGGAAACTGGGGGACTTGAGTGCAGGAGAGGAGAGCGGAATTCCACGTGTAGCGGTGAAATGCGTAGAGATGTGGAGGAACACCAGTGGCGAAGGCGGCTCTCTGGCCTGCAACTGACGCTGAGGCGCGAAAGCGTGGGGAGCAAACAGGATTAGATACCCTGGTAGTCCACGCCGTAAACGATGAGTGCTAAGTGTTAGAGGGGTCACACCCTTTAGTGCTGCAGCTAACGCGATAAGCACTCCGCCTGGGGAGTACGGCCGCAAGGCTGAAACTCAAAGGAATTGACGGGGGCCCGCACAAGCGGTGGAGCATGTGGTTTAATTCGAAGCAACGCGAAGAACCTTACCAGGTCTTGACATCCCCTGACAACCCAAGAGATTGGGCGTTCCCCCTTCGGGGGGACAGGGTGACAGGTGGTGCATGGTTGTCGTCAGCTCGTGTCGTGAGATGTTGGGTTAAGTCCCGCAACGAGCGCAACCCTCGCCTCTAGTTGCCAGCACGAAGGTGGGCACTCTAGAGGGACTGCCGGCGACAAGTCGGAGGAAGGTGGGGATGACGTCAAATCATCATGCCCCTTATGACCTGGGCTACACACGTGCTACAATGGGCGGTACAAAGGGCTGCGAACCCGCGAGGGGGAGCGAATCCCAAAAAGCCGCTCTCAGTTCGGATTGCAGGCTGCAACTCGCCTGCATGAAGCCGGAATCGCTAGTAATCGCGGATCAGCATGCCGCGGTGAATACGTTCCCGGGCCTTGTACACACCGCCCGTCACACCACGAGAGCTTGCAACACCCGAAGTCGGTGAGGTAACCCTTACGGGAGCCAGCCGCCGAAGGTGGGGCAAGTGATTGGGGTGAAGTCGTAACAAGGTAGCCGTACCGGAAGGTGCGGCTGGATCACCTCCTTTCTAAGGACGAAGAAAAGCGGAAGCGCCGTAATTTCGCCTAAAGGCAGCCCGCGTCCTGCGGGCAACGGCGAAATATCGCCATCGTGGCGATCGCGATGGGCAAATGTTCTTCGCCTGCAAGGGTGCTTGCACCCGGAAGGCGAAGGTTATTTGACCCCGAGCGGCGGCGAGCCGGAGCTAGACAATTCGAAAAGCGGAGGCCGCAATGGCCAACCTACCAATCCATCGCGCTTCTGTTTCGTTCAGTTTTGAGGGAACGAGTCATGTTCTCTCAAGAATCAATTTTGTTCCTTGAAAACTAGATAACCGATAAAGCAAAGGAAGAAGCCGAGAGCGCGATAGGTTAAGCTAGAAAGGGCGCACGGTGGATGCCTTGGCACTAGGAGCCGATGAAGGACGGGGCAAACGCCGAAACGCTTCGGGGAGCTGTAAGCAAGCGTTGATCCGGAGATGTCCGAATGGGGGAACCCACTGTCCGTAATGGGGCAGTATCCATGCCTGAATCCATAGGGCATGGAGGGCACACCCGGGGAACTGAAACATCTTAGTACCCGGAGGAGAAGAAAGCAACCGCGATTCCCTAAGTAGCGGCGAGCGAAACGGGAACAGCCCAAACCAAGAGGCATGTCCTCTTGGGGTTGTAGGACCGCTCACGATGGGAGTGAGAAAGGGACGGGGTAGACGAACCGGTCTGGAACGGCCGGCCAGAGAAGGTGAGAGCCCTGTAGTCGAAACTTCGTTCCCTCCCGAGCGGATCCTGAGTACGGCGGGACACGAGGAATCCCGTCGGAAGCAGGGAGGACCATCTCCCAAGGCTAAATACTCCCTAGTGACCGATAGTGCACCAGTACCGTGAGGGAAAGGTGAAAAGCACCCCGGGAGGGGAGTGAAAGAGAACCTGAAACCGTGTGCCTACAAGTAGTCAGAGCGCGTTCATGCGTGATGGCGTGCCTTTTGTAGAATGAACCGGCGAGTGACGATGGCGTGCGAGGTTAAGCCGAAGAGGCGGAGCCGCAGCGAAAGCGAGTCTGAACAGGGCGTGTGAGTACGTCGTCGTCGACCCGAAACCAGGTGATCTACCCATGTCCAGGGTGAAGGCCGGGTAACACCGGCTGGAGGCCCGAACCCACGCACGTTGAAAAGTGCGGGGATGAGGTGTGGGTAGGGGTGAAATGCCAATCGAACTTGGAGATAGCTGGTTCTCCCCGAAATAGCTTTAGGGCTAGCCTCGGGTTTGAGAGTGTTGGAGGTAGAGCACTGATTGGGCTAGGGGCCCCAAACGGGTTACCGAACCCAGTCAAACTCCGAATGCCAACGACTTATGCCCGGGAGTCAGACTGCGAGTGATAAGATCCGTGGTCGAGAGGGGAACAGCCCAGACCGCCAGCTAAGGCCCCGAAGTGCACGTTCAGTGGAAAAGGATGTGGAGTTGCCGAGACAACCAGGATGTTGGCTTAGAAGCAGCCACCATTTAAAGAGTGCGTAATAGCTCACTGGTCGAGTGACTCTGCGCCGAAAATGTACCGGGGCTAAACGTGCCGCCGAAGCTGCGGGATGACCGTTGGTCATCGGTAGGGGAGCGTTCTAAGGGCAGAGAAGCCAGACCGGAAGGACTGGTGGAGCGCTTAGAAGTGAGAATGCCGGTATGAGTAGCGAAAACAGAGGTGAGAATCCTCTGCGCCGAAAGCCTAAGGGTTCCTGAGGAAGGTTCGTCCGCTCAGGGTTAGTCGGGACCTAAGCCGAGGCCGAAAGGCGTAGGTGATGGACAACAGGTTGAGATTCCTGTACCACCTTCTTCCCGTTTGAGCGATGGGGGGACGCAGGAGGATAGGGCGAGCAGGCGGCTGGAAGAGCCTGTCCAAGCCGTGAGGCTGATCCGCAGGCAAATCCGCGGATCATAAGGCCAAGCGGTGACGGCGACGGATTGATCCGGAAGTCCCCGATTTCACACTGCCAAGAAAAGCCTCTAGCGAGGGAAGAGGTGCCCGTACCGCAAACCGACACAGGTAGGCGAGGAGAGAATCCTAAGGCGCGCGGGAGAACTCTCGTTAAGGAACTCGGCAAAATGACCCCGTAACTTCGGGAGAAGGGGTGCTCTTTGGGGTGAAGAGCCCTGAAGAGCCGCAGTGAAAAGGCCCAAGCGACTGTTTATCAAAAACACAGGTCTCTGCGAAGCCGAAAGGCGACGTATAGGGGCTGACACCTGCCCGGTGCTGGAAGGTTAAGGGGAGCGCTTAGCGGAAGCGAAGGTGCGAACCGAAGCCCCAGTAAACGGCGGCCGTAACTATAACGGTCCTAAGGTAGCGAAATTCCTTGTCGGGTAAGTTCCGACCCGCACGAAAGGTGTAACGACTTGGGCGCTGTCTCAACGAGAGACCCGGTGAAATTATACTACCTGTGAAGATGCAGGTTACCCGCGACAGGACGGAAAGACCCCGTGGAGCTTTACTGCAGCCTGATATGGAATTTTGGTATCGCTTGTACAGGATAGGTGGGAGCCTGGGAAGCCGGAGCGCCAGCTTCGGTGGAGGCGTCGGTGGGATACCACCCTGGCGGTATTGAAATTCTAACCCGCACCCCTTAGCGGGGTGGGAGACAGTGTCAGGTGGGCAGTTTGACTGGGGCGGTCGCCTCCCAAAAGGTAACGGAGGCGCCCAAAGGTTCCCTCAGAATGGTTGGAAATCATTCGGAGAGTGCAAAGGCACAAGGGAGCTTGACTGCGAGACGGACAGGTCGAGCAGGGACGAAAGTCGGGCTTAGTGATCCGGTGGTTCCGCATGGAAGGGCCATCGCTCAACGGATAAAAGCTACCCCGGGGATAACAGGCTGATCTCCCCCAAGAGTCCACATCGACGGGGAGGTTTGGCACCTCGATGTCGGCTCATCGCATCCTGGGGCTGTAGTCGGTCCCAAGGGTTGGGCTGTTCGCCCATTAAAGCGGTACGCGAGCTGGCTTCAGAACGTCGTGAGACAGTTCGGTCCCTATCCATCGCGGGCGGAGGAAATTTGAGAGGAGCTGTCCTTAGTACGAGAGGACCGGGATGGACGCACCGCTGGTGTACCAGTTGTCCCGCCAGGGGCACCGCTGGGTAGCTATGTGCGGACGGGATAAGCGCTGAAAGCATCTAAGCGTGAAGCCCCCCTCAAGATGAGATTTCCCACCGCGCAAAGCGGGTAAGATCCCTCGAAGATGACGAGGTCGATAGGTCCGAGGTGGAAGCGTGGCGACACGTGGAGCTGACGGATACTAATCGATCGAGGGCTTAACCTAGAAAAGCAGAGGCCGCCTGCCTATCGGCGAAACGCGCTGGAGGGCCTGCGAGGAGGCTCGAACCAAGCGAAGCTTGGTTCTGCGTGGGTGGTGCCACAGGAGCGTATGCAATGTGTCGCCGCCGCAGCAGGACCGAAGCGTCGCGAGCCGATGGCGGCCGGAGCTAGACAGTACGAAAAGCGCAGGCGAGCGGGTCGCCGCGACGGGCAAATGTTCTTCGCCTGCAGGGATTTCCGATCCCGAAGGCGAAGGTTATTTGACCCCGAGCGGCGGCGAGCCGGAGCTGGACAATGCGAAAAGCGCAGGCGAGCGGCTTCTTCCTGAGCACGGTTATCTAGTTTTGAAGGAATGAATTTCCTTCTTGACATTGTTTGTTTTTTAAGTATAATAAATGATGTCAAAATCCAACCGCTTGCCTAGTGGCTATGGCGGAGGGGAAACACCCGTTCCCATCCCGAACACGGAAGTTAAGCCCTCCAGCGCCGATGGTAGTTGGGGCCAGCGCCCCTGCAAGAGTAGGTCGCTGCTAGGCAGGCAAAAAATGAGGGAGCTGAATGGTTCTCTCATTATTTTTGCCTAATGGGAAATGAGTCATTTTGAATGACGCCATTTTCAATCCTCTCCCCCAAAATGTAAAGCGTGATCATCGTTTCCTAGACCCCCTTTTTCGTAAAAGCGATAGGAAACGGAAACTCGCGTAAGGGTGTCCTGTACGGCATGGACACCCTCTTTTTTACTTTTTTTGGAAAGTCAGGTATCTTCTTTTTTTGCACTCGTGGGGAGATTATTCGCTTTTTTTGATGACAATTTTCTTTTTCGGCTCGTCAGGGATAAGTCGATGCAGGTGGATGAACAACAGGCCGTTATGGTATGTTGCTTCGATGCGGTCCTCTTTGACGGCGAACGGCAGTGGGATTGTTTTTTGGAATTGGCCTTGGAAAAGGCCTTCTTCTACTAGCTCAAACCCTTTGAAGTTTAGATTAATGGTTGCCTTCACTTCCAACGTTTTGTATGATACATACACTTCTGCATCTTCGATTTTTTCGAGCCCCGGGAGGCTGATGACAACGAGCAGCTCGTTGTCTTTTTTGTAAATGTTCATGCCGGATGATGGTTTTTTTGAGTTTGATGACGGCAGCAACGGCTGGATGCTTCCCCAAAAATCATTTTGGAAAAATTGCTGCCAATGTTTTGTCCAATCGGAAAACGGCATAAATGGATTTTCGTTGGTCATAACGTCTCCCTCCTCCGCTCCTTCATCATATGCCGTCTTCTTCGTTTGGTGATTCAAAAAACACGAACATTTTCTTTGGTGAAATACTAAATGTTCGATTTTTTCCTTGACACGCCGAAAAAAAACCTGCTACTATAAAGGTAACTTCATAGTGTATGAGAAGATCCCTCATATAATTTTGGGAATATGGCCCAAAAGTTTCTACCCAATCACCGTAAATGATTGGACTATGAGGGAAAGGATCGGTTTTGGCTTTTTTTCGATCAGCAACTGTCAAAGCCCAGAACGATGCTTTCCCTCGTTTATGAATGGGAACGCATGTTCTGGGTTTTGTTGTGCTAGCAAAAGGAGTGAAACGGTATGAGCCCGCTCGTTGGGGTGATCATGGGAAGCCATTCGGATTGGGAAACGATGAAACATGCTTGCGCCATTTTGGCGGAATTGGGTGTTCCGTTTGAGAAAAAAGTCGTATCGGCGCACCGGACGCCGGATGAGATGTTTCGGTATGCGGAGACAGCCGAGGAGCGCGGCATCCGCGTGATCATTGCCGGCGCTGGCGGAGCGGCTCACTTGCCGGGGATGATCGCGGCGAAAACGACGCTGCCGGTGATTGGGGTGCCCGTGCAGTCAAAAGCATTGAATGGACTTGATTCGTTATTGTCGATTGTGCAAATGCCAGGCGGGGTGCCGGTGGCGACGGTGGCGATCGGCAAGGCGGGGGCGACCAACGCCGGACTGCTCGCCGCATCGATTCTTGGACTGCTTGAGCCACGCTATATGGAGGCGCTCAAAGCGCGGCGGGAAGCGATTCGCAAACAAATCGTAGAAAGCAGTGATCAATTTGACTAAGCAACGGATCGTTCCTGGGCAGACGATCGGCATCATCGGCGGGGGGCAGCTCGGGCGGATGATGGCTTTGGCGGCGCGCGAGATGGGTTTTCGCATCGCCGTGCTCGACCCAACGCCTGACTCCCCGTGCGGGCAAGTGGCCGATGTGGAGATTACGGCGCCTTATCATGATTTGGACGCCATCGCTGAACTGGCCCGCGTGAGCGATGTCATTACGTACGAATTTGAAAATATCGATGCGCGAGCGCTTGAGTGGCTGGAGGCAAACGCCTATGTCCCGCAAGGAAGCCGACTGCTTGCGGTGACGCAAGACCGGGCGCTGGAGAAAGCGGCGATCGTTGATGCCAGCTTGCCGGTGGCGCCCTATGTCGAAGTGAATGGAGCGGAGGAACTTGAACAGGCCGTTCAGACGATCGGTTTCCCGTGCGTCTTGAAAACGCGGCGCGGCGGCTACGACGGCAAAGGACAATATGTGCTGCGCGGCGAAGGCGATCTAGCCAAAGCGGCTGATTTGCTTGGGCTTGGCCCATGCATTTTGGAAGGCTGGGTGCCGTTTGTGAAGGAAATGTCGGTCATTGTCGCCCGCAACCTCGATGGTGAGACGGCTGTTTTTCCAGTGGCGGAAAATATTCATATCGAGAACATTTTGCATCAAACGATCGTTCCGGCTCGAACTCCGGAAAGCGTGCAAGAGCGGGCCATTCGCTACGCGGAAGTGTTGGCCGCATCGTTTTCGCTCGTTGGGACGCTGGCGGTGGAAATGTTTTTGACTGCGGACGGGGATATTTATATTAATGAGCTGGCCCCTAGACCGCACAACTCCGGACATTATACAATCAATGCATGCGCGACGTCGCAGTTTGCCCAGCACATCCGCGCCGTCTGCAACTGGCCGCTCGGATCGACCGAATTGTTGAAGCCGGCGGTGATGGTCAATATTTTAGGCGAGCACGTCGAGCCGGTCATTCGGCATATCGGTGCGTTCGACGGGGGGACCTACGTCCATCTGTACGGCAAACACGAAGCGAAGCCGAAGCGGAAAATGGGGCATGTGACGGTGCTGGCAGACGATGTCGAGGCGGCGTTGGCGAGAATCGAATCGTGGCAAATTTGGCATGATCGGAGGCTGGAACGAGGATGATTGAACGTTACACAAGACCGGAAATGGGAGCGATTTGGACCGAGGAAAACCGCTTTAAGGCATGGCTTGAGGTGGAACTGCTCGCGTGCGAGGCGTGGGCCGAGCTTGGCGTCATCCCAAAAGAAGATGTCCGCCGCCTGCGTGAAAACGCGTCGTTTGACGTCAACCGCATTAAGGAAATCGAAGAAGAAACGCGCCACGATGTCGTCGCCTTCACCCGCGCCGTTTCTGAGACGCTTGGGGAAGAACGAAAATGGGTGCATTATGGTCTCACGTCGACCGATGTCGTCGATACGGCGCTCGGCTACTTGTTAAAGCAGGCGAACGCGATTTTGCGGCGTGATTTGGAAAACTTCATTCAAGTGCTGAAAGAGAAAGCGCGCGAACATAAATACACGGTCATGATGGGGCGCACGCACGGCGTTCATGCCGAACCGACGACGTTCGGGCTGAAGCTGGCGCTTTGGTATGCCGAGATGGTGCGAAATTTGGAGCGGTTTGAACAAGCTGCCAAGATGGTGGAAGTAGGGAAAATTTCCGGCGCAGTCGGCACGTACGCCAACGTGGATCCGTTTGTGGAGCAGTATGTGTGTGAAAAACTCGGCTTGACGCCGGCGCCGATTTCGACGCAGACGCTGCAGCGCGACCGCCACGCTTACTATATGGCGACATTGGCCTTAATTGCGACATCGATTGAAAAATTTGCCGTCGAGATTCGCGGCTTGCAAAAAAGCGAAGTCCGCGAAGTCGAAGAGTTTTTTGCCAAAGGACAAAAAGGCTCATCAGCGATGCCGCATAAGCGCAATCCGATCGGTTCGGAAAACATGACCGGCATGGCGCGCGTCATTCGCGGCTATATGGTGACAGCGTACGAAAACGTGCCGCTTTGGCATGAACGCGACATTTCCCATTCGTCGGCCGAGCGCATCATTTTGCCGGATGCGACGATTGCGTTGAATTATATGTTGAACCGATTCGCGAATATCGTGAAACATTTGCTTGTGTACCCGGAAAACATGAAAAAAAATATGGAGCGCACGTTCGGGCTCATTTATTCACAGCGAGTCTTGCTTGCTTTGATCGACAAGGGGATGACGCGCGAGGAGGCGTACGATTTGGTGCAGCCGAAAGCGATGGAAGCGTGGGAGAGACAAGTGCCGTTCCGCTCGCTTCTTGAAGCGGATGAGCGGATCATGAGCCGGCTGACGAAAGAGGAGCTCGATGATTGTTTTGATTATCGCCATCACTTGAAACATGTCGATACGATTTTTGCCCGCTTAGGGTTGGAGTGAGCGGCTGCCGGCTGGTCGAAGCCGGCCGGCTATACAAAAGATTTTCAATCTTCTGGACAAATGGAGGCGTTGATCGTGCCGACGAAACAACAGCTGTTATATGAAGGGAAAGCGAAAAAAATTTACGCGACTGACGAGCCAGATGTGCTTTGGGTCGAGTACAAAGACAGCGCAACGGCGTTTAACGGCGAAAAAAAGGCGACGATCGCCGGCAAAGGGCGGCTCAATAACGAGATTTCCAGCTTGTTGTTTTTGAAGCTGCGCGAAGCAGGCATTGCCAATCATTTTATTGAAAAGCTGTCGCCAACGGAACAATTGGTCCGGCGCGTGACGATCATCCCGCTTGAAGTCGTTGTCCGCAATGTGGTAGCGGGAAGTTTAGCCAAGCGGATCGGTCTAGAGGAAGGGACGCCGCTTGAGGCGCCGCTTGTTGAGTTTTATTACAAAAACGACGACCTTGGCGACCCGTTGTTGTTGGAAGATCATATCTTCATTTTAAAACTCGCCAGCCGCGAGGAAGTCGCCGCGCTGAAGCAGGCCGCGCTTGCGGTGAATGACGTGCTGCGCCTCCATTTTGCCGAGCGGAACGTGCGGTTGATTGATTTTAAGCTTGAGTTCGGCCGTACAGCAGACGGAGCCATCCTCTTGGCGGATGAGATTTCACCGGACACGTGCCGGTTATGGGACGCAAAGACGAACGAAAAGTTCGACAAAGACGTGTTTCGCCGCGACTTGGGCAGTTTGACGGACGCATACGAAGTCATTTTACAACGGTTAGGGGGAGAATCGGCATGTACAAAGTAAAAGTGTATGTCACGTTGCGAGAGAGTGTGTTGGATCCGCAAGGGACCGCTGTAAAAGGGGCGCTGCACAGCTTATCGTATACGGAAGTGAAAGATGTACGAATCGGGAAGTTTATGGAGCTCGTGATTGAAGAGAGCGACCGCGACATCAACGAGCTCGTTCGCGAGATGTGTGAAAAGCTGCTTGCCAACCCGGTGATTGAAGACTACCGCTATGAAATCGAGGAGGCCGTCGCCCGATGAAGTTTGCCGTCGTTGTCTTTCCGGGATCGAATTGCGATGTCGATATGTATCATGCGATCGCCGATGAACTTGGCGAAGAGGTCGAATACGTTTGGCATGACGAGGACGATCTAGACCGTTTTGACGCCATTTTGCTTCCGGGCGGGTTTTCGTACGGCGATTACTTGCGTTCCGGAGCCATTGCCCGTTTCTCCAAGGTGATGGCTGCCGTAAAAAAAGCCGCCGAAGCGGGAAAACCGGTGCTTGGGGTGTGCAACGGGTTTCAAATTTTGCTCGAAGCCGGCTTGCTTCCTGGGGCGATGCGCCGCAATCAAGGGTTGAAATTCATCTGCCGGCCGGTCCAGCTGACGGTGGAAAATCATGAAACGATGTTTACGTCTGCCTACGAAAAAGGCGAAGTCATTACAATTCCAATCGCCCATGGTGAAGGGAATTATTATTGCGATGAACAGACGCTCGAGCGCCTTGTCGAGAACCGGCAAATCGTGTTCCGTTACCATGGAGAAAATCCGAACGGCAGCTTGGCGGATATTGCCGGCATCGTCAATGAACAGGGCAATGTGCTCGGCATGATGCCGCATCCGGAGCGGGCGGTCGACGCCTTGCTCGGCAGCGCGGACGGATTGAAACTATTCCGATCGATCGTCAACTATTGGAGGGAGACGCATGTCGTTACTGCTTGAGCCGAGCGCGGCGATGATCAAAGAACAAAAGTTGTACCGTGAGATGGGGTTAACAGATGAAGAGTTTGCGCGCATTGAAGCGATTTTGGGGAGACTGCCGAACTACACGGAAACCGGCATTTTTGCCGTCATGTGGTCGGAGCATTGCAGCTACAAAAACTCGAAGCCGGTGCTGAAAAAATTCCCGACTGATGGTCCGCACGTGCTGCAAGGGCCGGGTGAGGGTGCGGGCATTGTCGATATTGGGGACGGGCTGGCGGTGGCGTTTAAAATCGAAAGCCATAATCACCCGTCAGCGATCGAGCCGTACCAAGGAGCGGCGACCGGGGTCGGCGGCATCATCCGCGACGTCTTTTCAATGGGAGCGCGGCCGATTGCGCTGCTGAACTCGCTTCGGTTTGGCGAACTGACGTCGCCGCGCGTCAAATATTTGTTTGAGCAGGTCGTCGCCGGCATTGCCGGGTACGGCAATTGCGTCGGCATCCCGACCGTCGGCGGCGAGGTGCAGTTCGACCCGGCGTACGAAGGCAACCCATTGGTCAACGCCATGTGCGTCGGGATCATCCGCCATGAGGACATTCAGCGCGGCGTGGCGACCGGGGTCGGCAACACGGTCATGTACGTCGGGGCGAAAACGGGCCGCGACGGCATCCACGGGGCGACGTTTGCTTCGGAAGAGTTGAGCGAACAGTCGGAAGCAAAGCGTCCGGCCGTGCAAGTCGGCGATCCGTTTATGGAGAAACTGCTGCTTGAGGCGTGTCTTGAAGCAGTCAAGTCCGATGCGTTAGTCGGCATTCAAGATATGGGGGCGGCAGGACTCACGAGTTCATCCGCCGAGATGGCAAGCAAAGGCGGATTTGGCATTGAAATGAATTTGGATCTCGTCCCGCAGCGTGAGGCAGGCATGACGCCGTACGAAATGATGCTGTCCGAATCGCAGGAACGGATGTTGCTTGTTGTCAAGCAAGGTTGTGAAGACGAAATCGCCGCGATTTTTGCCAAATACGGCCTCGAGGCCAAAGCAATCGGCAAAGTGACCGATGACAAAATGCTCCGCCTCTTGTTCCGAGGCGAGGTGGCGGCGGAAATTCCGGTTGACGCGCTGGCAAAAGACGCGCCGGTGTATCATAAACCGTCTGCGGAGCCGGCTTATTACCGCGAGTTTCAAGCGATGCCGCCGTATATTCCGCACATCGAAGACTACAATCAAACATTGCTCGGGCTGCTCGCCCAGCCGACGATTGCGAGCAAAGAATGGGTGTACGACCAGTACGACTATATGGTGCGGACGAATACGGTCGTCGCCCCGGGATCGGACGCGGCGGTCGTGCGCATCCGCGGCACGAACAAGGCGCTCGCGCTGACGACGGATTGCAACTCGCGCTACTTGTATTTGGATCCGGAAACGGGCGGGAAAATCGCGGTCGCCGAGGCGGCGCGCAATGTCATCTGCTCCGGAGCAAAGCCGCTCGCCATTACGGACTGCCTCAACTTTGGCAGCCCGGAAAAGCCGGAGATTTTCTGGCAGCTCGAAAAAGCAGTCGACGGGATGAGCGAAGCGTGCCGGGCGCTCGGGACGCCGGTCGTGAGCGGCAACGTCTCGCTGTACAATGAAACGAACGGCGAGGCCGTGTACCCAACCCCGGTCGTTGGCATGGTCGGTCTCATTGACGATCTTTCCCATATTACGACTCAGTCGTTTAAACAAGCGGGCGACCTCATTTACGTGATCGGCGAGGCGAAGCCGGAGTTTGGCGGCAGCGAGCTGCAAAAATGGCTGGAAGGCCGCATTTTCGGAAAAGCACCGGAGATTGACTTAGAGGTGGAGGCAAGACGCCAGCGCCAGCTGCTTGCGGCGATCCGCGCGGGGGTGGTGGCGTCAGCGCATGATATTGCCGAAGGAGGATTAGCCGTTGCGCTTGCTGAGTGTGTCATGGGTGCCTCGGGGCTTGGCGTCAAGGTGACGATCGGCGGTGACCTCGTCAGTGAACTGTTCAGCGAAACGCAATCACGCTTTGTTGTCTCGGTGAAAAAAGAGCAAAAAGAGGCGTTTGAGCAACTGGTTGAAGCGAAACAAATCGGCGAAGTGACAGACGACGGCGCATTCGTGGTGAACGGGGAGCACGGTGAGACGCTCATTCACCTTTCCGTTGCCAAGATGCGAAACGTCTGGAAAGGGGCTATTCCATGCTTGCTGAAATCAAAGGATTGAACGAGGAGTGCGGCATTTTCGGCATTTGGGGGCATGAAGACGCCGCCCGGCTCACATACTACGGGCTCCACAGCCTGCAGCACCGTGGGCAGGAAGGGGCCGGCATCGTTGTCGCGCATAACGGGAGCTTATCCAGTCATAAAGGGCTGGGGCTGGTGACCGATGTGTTTCAAAGCGATACGCTCGATGCGCTCAAAGGGGCGGCGGCCATCGGTCATGTCCGCTATTCGACGGCGGGCGGGGGCGGCTATGAAAACGTTCAGCCGCTCTTGTTCCGCTCGCAAACCGGCGCGATGGCGCTCGCCCATAACGGCAACTTGACAAACGCCATCGAGTTGAAGCTCGCGCTTGAAGGGCAAGGAAGCATTTTTCAGACGACATCGGATACGGAAGTGTTCGCCCATCTCATCCGCCGCAGCCAAGCGCCGACGTTTGTCGAGCAAATGAAAGAGGCGCTCAGTCAGATCGAAGGGGCGTTTGCGTTTTTGCTGCTGACGGAAAAGGCGCTCTATGCGGCGCTTGATCCGCACGGGTTTCGGCCGCTGTCGCTCGGCCGGCTCGGTTCGGCGTATGTCGTGGCGTCGGAAACGTGCGCGTTTGACGTCATCGGCGCCACATACGAGCGGGAAGTGGCGCCTGGGGAATTGCTCATCATCAGCCGCGAAGGGGTGCGTTCAGAACGGTTCGCTTCTAGGCAGCCGCGGTCGATTTGCAGCATGGAGTACATTTATTTCGCTCGTCCGGACAGCCATGTCGACGGCATCAATGTCCATAAGGCCCGAAAAAACTTAGGAAAGCGGCTGGCCTTGGAAGCGCCGGCAGAGGCCGACATCGTCACCGGCGTGCCGGACTCAAGCATCTCTGTTGCCATCGGCTACGCTGAGGCGAGCGGCATTCCATACGAATTGGGGTTGATTAAAAACCGATATGTCGGGCGGACGTTCATCCAGCCGTCGCAGGCGTTGCGCGAGCAAGGAGTGAAAATGAAGCTGTCGCCGGTGCGCGGGGTTGTGGCCGGCAAACGGGTTGTGATGGTGGATGATTCGATCGTGCGCGGGACGACGAGCCGGCGCATCGTCTCGATGCTCCGTGAAGCCGGGGCGGTTGAAGTGCACGTGCGCATCAGCGCGCCGCCGATCACCCATCCTTGCTTTTACGGCATTGATACGTCGTCAAAGGAAGAATTGATCGCGGCGAATCGCACTGTTGAAGAGATTCGGCGCTTGATTGGCGCTGATTCCCTCGCCTTTATCAGCCAGGAAGGGATGCTTGAGGCCATCGGGCGTCCGGACGTCTCGCCGCAGCGCGGGCAATGTTTGGCGTGTTTCACTGGCCAATATCCGACCCGCCTCGGTCAAGCGGCGCGGCCATGTCTGACGATGAAATGATGGAGGAAGTATAACCGGTGCAGCTGACGAATGTGGTGGCGCGTTTCCGCGAGAGAAACGCTGCGCAACAAGAGCGTCGCCTGGCGTCCTGAGCGTGATGGGCGGCGAAAAGGAGGAGTTGACGTGGCAAAGGCATACAAACAAGCAGGGGTCGACATCGAGGCTGGTTATCAGGCCGTCGCCCTCATGAAAGAGCACGTGCAAAAAACGATGCGTCCCGAAGTGCTGGGCGGGATCGGCGGGTTTGGCGGCTTGTTTGATCTATCCGCGCTTGGTTACCGCCAGCCGGTGCTCATCTCCGGCACGGACGGTGTCGGAACGAAGTTGAAACTAGCGTTTTTGCTTGACCGGCATGATACGATCGGCATCGACTGTGTCGCTATGTGTGTCAACGATATTATTGTCCAAGGGGCGGAGCCGCTCTTTTTCCTCGACTATATCGCTTGCGGCAAGGCGGTGCCGGAGAAAATCGCCGCCATCGTCAAAGGGGTGGCCGACGGCTGCGTCGAAGCCGGCTGCGCCTTGATCGGCGGGGAGACCGCGGAAATGCCAGGAATGTATGATGAAGATGAGTATGATTTGGCTGGGTTTGCGGTCGGCGTTGCGGAAAAAGAGCGACTCATAACCGGAGAGACGATCCAAGCGGGCGATGCGCTTGTCGGCCTGCCATCAAGCGGCCTTCACAGCAACGGCTATTCGCTTGTGCGCCGCATCGTGTTTGAACAAGCGAAATTGTCGCTTGATGAGATTTACGAGCCGCTTGATGTTCCACTCGGCGAGGAGTTATTGAAGCCGACGCGCATTTATGCGAAACTGTTGCGCTCTGTGCGCGAGCGGTTTACGATCAAAGGGATGGCGCATATTACCGGCGGCGGGTTGATCGAAAACATTCCGCGCATGCTGCCGCCGGGAATCGGCGCGCGCATTCAGCTCGGTTCATGGCCGATTTTGCCGATTTTTGACTTTTTGCGTGAAAAGGGCAGCCTTGAGGAAGAAGAAATGTTTTCCGTCTTTAATATGGGCATCGGCCTTGTGCTCGCTGTCAGTCCGGAAACGGCGGCTCCTCTTGTTGAGTGGCTTTCGGAACGAGGCGAACCGGCGTACATCATCGGCGAAGTGGCCGAAGGAGCGGGCGTGTCGTTTGCTGGAGGGGGCCGGGCATGAAGCGGCTGGCGGTGTTCGCTTCAGGAAGCGGCACGAACTTTCAAGCGATCGTGGACGCGGCCAAACGCGGCGATTTGCCGGCTCGTGTGGCGCTTTTGGTCTGCGACCGCCCTGGTGCGAAAGTCATTGAACGAGCGGCGCGCGAAAACGTGCCGGCGTTCGTGTTTTCCCCAAAAGACTACCCGTCCAAAGCGGCGTTTGAGAGCGAGATTTTGCGTGAGCTAAAGGGGCGCCAAATCGACTGGATTGCGTTGGCCGGCTATATGCGCTTGATCGGGCCGACGCTGCTTTCGGCTTATGAGGGGAAGATCGTCAACATCCATCCGTCGCTGTTGCCCGCGTTTCCGGGCAAAGATGCGATCGGCCAAGCGTATCGGGCTGGTGTATCGGAAACGGGCGTCACCGTTCATTACGTCGATGAGGGAATGGATACCGGGCCGGTCATCGCCCAGCGCGTTGTTCCGATCGTGCCGGGCGAGCCGATCGAGGCGCTTGAGGAGCGCATCCATCAAGTCGAACACGAGCTGTACCCGACGGTGTTGCGCATGCTGCTAGGGGAAAAGGAACAACAGGAAGAAAGGATCGAGAACGATGGCAGTGAAACGAGCATTGATCAGCGTGTCCAATAAGGAAGGCGTCATTCCGTTTGCGAAGCAGCTGGCTGAACTTGGCATTGATATCATTTCGACCGGTGGGACGAAACGAGCGCTTGAAGACGCCGGCGTTCCCGTCATTTCGATTTCCGATGTCACCGGCTTTCCGGAAATTTTGGACGGGCGCGTCAAAACATTGCATCCGGCCATTCACGGCGGCATTTTGGCGGTGCGCAGCGATGAGCGCCACCAAGCAGCGCTCGCAGAGCATGGCATTCGCCCGATCGATTTGGTCGTCGTCAACTTGTATCCGTTCCAACAAACGATCGCCAAACCGGATGTGACGCTCGCGGAGGCGATTGAAAACATCGATATCGGCGGCCCGACGATGGTGCGTGCGGCGGCGAAAAACTATGATGATGTCGCGATTGTCGTCGATCCAGCCGACTATCCGATGGTGATTGAAGAACTGAAAACGACCGGTTCGATCCAAGCAAAAACGCGGCAACAACTGGCGGCGAAAGCGTTCCGCCATACGGCGGCGTATGACGCGATGATTGCGGAGTATTTGACAAACCTCACCGGAGAGAACTATCCGGAAACGCTCACGGTCACGTATACGAAAAAACAATCATTGCGCTATGGCGAGAATCCGCATCAATCGGCAGCGTTTTATGCCAAGCCGCTCGGTGCGGCGTTCTCGATTGCCAACGCGGCACAGCTGCATGGCAAAGAGTTGTCGTACAACAACATTAACGACGCCAATGCGGCGATCAACCTCATTCGCGAATTTCAAGAGCCGGCTGTGGCCGCCATCAAACATATGAACCCGTGCGGCGTCGGCGTCGGCGCGACGCTTCTTGAGGCGTTTACGAAAGCGTACGAAGCGGACCCGGTGTCGATTTTCGGCGGCATTATTGCGGTCAACCGTGAAGTGGACAAAGAAACAGCCGAACGGATGCACGACATCTTTTTGGAAATCGTCATCGCTCCGTCATTCAGCGACGAGGCGTTTGCCATTTTGACGAAAAAGAAAAACATCCGTCTGTTGGCGCTTGATTTTACCGCGCCGGACGTCAAGGAAAAAATGCTCGTTTCCGTCAATGGCGGCTTGCTCGTCCAAGAGGCCGATACGTTCACGCTCGAAGACGCTGAATGGAACGTCGTTACGAAGCGCGAGCCGACCGAGGCTGAGCGCGAACAGCTTCGGTTTGCTTGGAAGGTTGTCAAACATGTGAAATCGAATGCGATTGTACTGGCCAAAAACGGGATGACAGTCGGCGTTGGCGCCGGGCAAATGAACCGGGTCGGCGCGGCCAAAATTGCGATCGAACAAGCCGGGGAACAGGCGGTTGGCGCCGTGTTGGCCTCCGATGCGTTCTTCCCGATGGACGATACGGTCGAGGCGGCGGCGAAAGCCGGCATTACCGCGATCATTCAGCCGGGCGGCTCGATTCGCGACGCGGATTCGATCCGCAAAGCGGATGAATACGGCATCGCCATGGTCTTCACCGGCGTGCGCCACTTTAAACATTAAGCGTGGCAAAGGAGAGGGAGACGATGAATGTACTGGTCATCGGACGAGGCGGGCGCGAGCACGCCATCGCCTGGAAAGCGGCGCAAAGCCCGCTTGTTGGCAAGCTGTATGTAGCGCCGGGAAACCCGGGCATCGCGGACGTGGCGGAACTGGTCCATATTGATGAGCTCGATATTGAGGCATTGGTGCAGTTTGCGAAACAACAGGCGATCGATTTGACGATCGTCGGGCCGGAAGCGCCGCTTGCTTCCGGCATTGTTGACCGTTTTATGGCCGAGGGGCTTCGCATTTTCGGCCCAAGCCAGAGGGCGGCGCTCATCGAAGGAAGCAAGGCGTTTGCCAAAGAGCTGATGAAGAAATACGGCATCCCAACGGCGGACCATGCGGCCTTTACGTCGTACGAAGAGGCGAAAGCTTATATTGAACAAAAAGGCGCGCCGATCGTCATTAAAGCGGACGGATTGGCCGCCGGAAAAGGCGTCACCGTCGCCCAAACGGTGGAAGAAGCGCTTGCCGCGGCGAAGGCAGCGCTTGTCGACGGACAATTCGGCACAGCCGGCAGTCAAGTTGTCATTGAGGAGTATTTAGAAGGGGAAGAATTTTCGTTTATGGCGTTCGTTAACGGCGAGAAGGTGTATCCGCTCGCCATCGCCCAAGACCATAAGCGGGCGTATGACGGAGACGAAGGACCGAACACCGGCGGCATGGGAGCCTACTCGCCGGTGCCGCAAATTTCGGATGAGATGATGGATGCCGCGCTAGAGGCCATTTTGCGGCCGGCGGCGAAAGCGTTGGCGGCGGAAGGACGGCCGTTTCTTGGCGTGCTGTACGCTGGATTGATGGCCACGGCAAATGGGCCGAAAGTGATCGAATTCAACGCCCGCTTCGGCGATCCGGAAGCGCAAGTCGTGCTGCCGCGTCTGAAGACCGATTTGGTGGAAGCGGTACTAGCGGTGATGGATGGAAAAGAGTTGGAGCTTGAATGGACGGACGAGGCGGTGCTTGGCGTCGTGCTGGCAGCTAAAGGTTACCCCGGGGCTTACGAGCGCGGGGCCGAAATCCGCGGGTTGGACCGAATTTCCCCTGATGCGTTGTTGTTCCATGCTGGCACCAAACGAGAAGGCGGCGCATGGTACACCAATGGCGGACGCGTTCTCCTGTTAGCGGCCAAAGGGGAGACGCTCGCAAAAGCGAAGGAAAAAGCGTACGAGCAGTTGGCGGCGATCGACTGCGACGGCTTATTTTACCGGCGCGACATCGGCCGGCGCGCTATCGAACGCGCCTCCGCCGCATATACACGTATGAAAGGGCGATAATGCCGCCGATTAACGCGGCCAATACGAACGACATATCGGTCATATACTCGAGCAGCATGGTGGTTCACTCCTTTGTAGTCGAAGGTGTCCCAAGTATGGGACACCTTTTTTGATGATGTTTGGCTAGTCCACAATGCCAAGCCGCAGATCATTTTGCTTTCTTCTCTTTCGTTAACAGTTGGCACTCTTCATTGGCCGTTTCGATACATAGCAGCACGTATCGCTCACGATGCGAAAAATGTTGCCGAATGACGGTGGAATGGAAGACATCGGCAAAAGCGGTGCGCAACGTCGGACGGATGTCCTCCCTCATGTCGGATTGACGACCGCTTCCTTTTCCTCTTCAAACAGCTGCCGGCGCTGCATATTGTCAAACAGGGCGGTCATCGGACAAAAACGGGTGATCCCTTCTCCGACTTTCATCGCCCCAAGCAAAGCGGCCCACAAATAGGATGTGCACCATGGCCGCCGGGCGAGGCGGGCGGTGGCCCAGGCGATGACAGTCAGGCCAACCGTGATGCGAATGAATGCGTTCACAATGCCGATATTCGCCATCGGTCTGTCCCCTCCTTATATTTTTATTGTGAAAGTCGCTTTTGTGCGTTAAAATGGTTATATGGAACGATTAGGAAACAAGGGACGGGGTGTCAATGGGCGAACAACGTTACCGATGGAAAGGCAGCGAACTGCGTGCACAAGCAGCGGTGATTGATGGCAAACAATCGCCGACGAAAGTATTGGTGAACGCCACATATTTGCATTCGTATTTTCGTGAATGGGTAAAAGGAAACATATGGATCCATGGCGACCGCATCGTGTATGCCGGAGAGCGTCTTCCTGATCGTGTCGACGAGGCGTGTGAGATCGTCGACTGCCGTGGGTACGTGCTCGTTCCCGGCTACATTGAGCCGCATGTTCATCCATTTCAATTATATAATCCCCATTCGTTTGCTCGTTATGCAGCGGCGCACGGAACAACAACGCTCATCAACGATAACTTGTTTTTGCTTTTGCAGCTCGATGATGAAGAGGCGCTTTTATTTTTACAAGAAATGAATGCGCTTCCAACGTCGATGTATTGGTGGTGCCGGTTTGATGGGCAAACGGAGCTCGAGCGCGAAGAGGAACAAGTGTCCAATGCTCGGATCAAGCGCTGGCTTGACCAAGAGGCGGTGCTTCAAGGCGGTGAGTTGACCTCATGGCCAAAAGTGGCGAGCGGCGATGACATCATCTTGTATTGGATGCAAGAAGCGCATCGGCGGCGCCGCAAAATTGAAGGGCATTTTCCGGGGGCGTCGGAAAAGACGCTTGTCAAAATGGCGCTCTTTGGCGCAGATGGCGATCATGAGGCAATGACAGGAAAGGAAGTGCGCATGCGCCTTTGGCACGGCTATACCGTCGCGCTTCGGCATTCCTCGATTCGCCCCGATTTGCCGGTGCTGCTTGAAGAGATGAAAGCGCTTGGCATCCGGCATTATGATAAATGCTTGTTGACGACGGATGGCTCGCCGCCGGCGTTTTATGAGAATGGGGTGATCGATTGGCTGATCTGCATCGCGATCGAGCATGGCGTGCCGGTGATCGATGCCTATGCGATGGCGACGATCAACGCCGCCCGCCACTACGGCATCGAGCATCTTCACGGCAGCATTGCCACCGGCCGCATCGCTCATATCAACTTTTTGCGCTCGGCTCACGATCCGACGCCGGCGCAAGTGCTCGCCAAAGGCGAATGGGTGAAGCGCGATGGAGAAGCGCCGCCTCTCTGGCCGGCGCCGGAATGGTCTCGGTTTGGCATTCGGCCGCTTTCGTTGTCATGGGAGCTTGAATGGGATGATTTGCAATTTTCGATGCCGATGGGGCTGCGCATGGAAAACGCCGTCATTTTAAAACCGTATTCCGTGTCGATCGATACGTCGCGCGATCGTTTAGGGCATGACCATGATGAGTGTTTTCTGGCCTTGTTTGACCGAAACGGCCGCTGGCGCGTCAATACGATGTTAAAAGGTTTTTCATCGGTGCTTGGCGGGCTGGCGAGTTCTTACTCGAACACCGGGGATTTGATTTTGATCGGCAAGCATAAGGAAGATATGATGCTCGCCTTCCGGCGGATGAAGGAGATCGGCGGCGGCATTGTGCTCGCTGAGGACGGAGAGATTTTGTTTGAGCTCTCGCTTCCTTTAGGCGGCATGATGTCCTCCTTGGAGGTGGATGAATTGATCAACGAAGAAAAAACGTTCGTCCGTTTGTTGCGCGAGCGTGGATATCCGTTCGAAGACCCGGTGTATTCGTTGCTCTTTTTGCAATCGACCCACCTGCCGTATGTGCGCGTCACCCAACGCGGCATTTATGATGTGATGCACAAAACGGTACTCTTTCCTTCGATAATGCGGTAAAATAAAAAAGGAAAGGTTGTGTGTCCATTGAAACATTGGCTGTTCGTCATCAGCTGCGCGGCATTGTTGTTAGGGGGCTGCACGACCAAAAGCGAGCCGAAGCAGGCTGAACCAGCCAAACCGGCTCCTCGGCAGGAGCAGCCGTCCAAGCCTCCGGCGGAGGAAAAACAAACGTTCCCGCTGACGGGGCTGCCGGCGAAAGGGAACATCCATCAACGGGTCGTCGGCGTGATGATCAACAATCACCCGAAGGCGCGGCCGCAATCGGGGCTTCGTGCGGCGGACATCGTGTATGAGGTGCTTGCCGAGGGCGATATCACCCGTTTGTTGGCGTTGTACCAAAGCGAATTGCCGGAGCGGGTCGGACCGGTGCGAAGCGCGCGTGATTACTATATTGACTTGAGTGAAGGCTACAATGCACTGTATGTATGTCACGGCTGGAGTCCGGAGGCGAAAGCGCGTCTTGAGGGAGGCGGAATCGACTATTTGAACGGATTGTTTTACGACGGCACATTGTTTCAGCGCGTCCCGTTCCGCAAGGCGCCGCACAACTCATACATTTCATTCGCCAACATCGAAAAAGGAGCGAAACAAAACGGGTATGCTTGGACGGACCACGTTGCCCCGCTATCGTTTCGCACCGATGAGCCGAGCGGCCAAAAGGTCGAGACGGTTCACATCGCCTATTCGCATCGCGCCTATGCCCAGGTTGAATACCAATATGTTCCTGAACAAAAGGGGTATTACCGGTACAGCGGCGGCGAGCAAACGATCGATTATGATACGCATAAGCCGGTTGTCGTGCAAAACGTCATGATTATCGCTGCCCGGCATCGAGTCATCGATAGCCACGGACGGCGCGACATCGACCTCGCCTCCGGTGGCAAGGGGTACTTGCTGCAGGGCGGCGTCATGCAGCCGATCGAATGGAAAAACGTCGACGGCCGGCTGCTGCCGTACCATAACGGGGCTCCGATCGGATTCGTGCCGGGAAAAACGTGGATCAATATCGTGCCGGAACTGGCGATCGTCCAGTGGAAATCATAACCGCCTTGTCTGTTGCAAGGCAAAGGGGCGGTGGATTCGCAGATTGGTTGGCTACAACATTTTTCCCGCCAAAACGCAAGGAGGAAGCAGCTATGCAAATTGACAAACTGCGCGGCAGAGAGTTGGATCAACTGTTTAAAGCGATTTTATCGCTGCGCGATTTAGAAGAGTGTTACCGTTTTTTTGATGATTTATGCACCGTGAATGAAATCCAGGCGCTCGCCCAGCGGCTCGAGGTCGCCCGCATGCTGCGCGAAGGATATACGTATCACAAAATCGAAACGGAAACCGGAGCGAGCACGGCGACGATTTCGCGCGTCAAGCGCTGCCTCAACTACGGCAATGATGCTTACGCCATGGCGCTCGATCGCATTAAAGAGGAGCAACAGCAAGAAGAGAAAGAAGCCGACGAAGCGGTCACAGACTGACGCGACAAGGAGATTCCTTCCATTTGCAAAGGAACTCCTTTTCTTTTTGCGGATTTGTTATAATGGAACAATGGAGACGGAGTGGAGGGTTGCCGCTATGGAGGAGATTCGCGCTTGGCGCCATGTGTTTAAACTCGACCCGAATAAACCGATTGATGACGAGCGCCTTGAGCGCCTTTGCGAGTCGGGAACGGATGCCGTCATCGTCGGCGGAACCGACGGGGTGACCATCGACAACGTGCTTGATTTATTGGCTCGCATCCGCCGTTTTTCGGTGCCATGCGCGCTCGAAGTCACCGACGTCGAAGCGCTGACGCCGGGATTTGACGTATATTTGGTTCCGATCGTGTTAAACAGCCGGCAGGCGGAGTGGATCATCGGCCGTCATCACGAGGCGGTGAAACAATACGGTGATATGATGAACTGGGATGAGATTGCCGCAGAGGGCTATTGCATTTTAAATCCGGAATGCAAGGCCGCCAAGCTGACGAGAGCCGATACGGAGCTTGACGTCGACGATATTGTGGCCTATGCCCGTTTGGCTGAGCATTTGTACAAGCTGCCGATTTTTTACCTTGAGTATAGCGGAGTTTATGGAGATCCGTCTGTCGTGGAAAAAGTGAAACAAGCGCTTGATCAGACGCAGCTGTTTTACGGCGGCGGCATCACAACTCCTGAGCAGGCGGAGCATATGGCGCGCTATGCCGATACGGTGGTCGTCGGCAACGCGATTTACGACGCGTTCGAACAGGCGTTGGCGACGGTGGCGGCGGTGAAGCAGATGGCTGGTCAACGCAACGGCGATGACGGAAAATAGAACATATGTTTTGTTGGTGGTGGACATGATGAATTTTTTATCGGAAAAGCTGCTTGCGCATTTAAACAAAGAGCAGCAAGAAGCCGTTAAAACGACAGAAGGCCCATTGCTCATCATGGCGGGAGCGGGCAGCGGAAAAACGCGCGTGCTGACGCACCGGATCGCCTATTTGATGGCGGAAAAACAGGTGGCGCCGTGGAATATTTTAGCCATTACGTTTACGAACAAAGCGGCGCGTGAAATGAAGGAGCGGGTGCAGGCGCTCTTAGGCGGGGCGGCGGAAGACGTGTGGATTTCGACGTTCCATTCGATGTGCGTCCGCATGTTGCGCCGCGACATTGACCGCATCGGCATCAATCGCAATTTTTCCATCCTTGACCCGACGGATCAGCTTTCGGTCATCAAAGCGATTTTGAAAGACAAAAATATCGATCCGAAAAAATTTGAGCCGCGGACGATTTTAGCGACGATCAGCGGGGCGAAAAACGATTTGCTCACGCCCGAGCAATTCGCAAAGCGGGCATCGACGTACTACGAAAAGATCGTCGGCGACGTGTATCAAGAGTATCAACAGCGCCTTCTCCGCAATCATTCACTCGATTTCGACGATTTGATCATGACGACGATCCACTTGTTTGACCGCGTGCCGGATGTGCTTCAATATTACCAGTATAAGTTCCAGTACATCCATATCGATGAGTACCAGGATACGAACCGCGCTCAATATACGCTGGTGAAAAAGCTCGCAGACCGGTTTCAAAATATTTGCGCCGTCGGCGATGCCGACCAGTCGATTTACCGGTGGCGCGGGGCGGACATTCGCAATATTTTATCGTTTGAGCGCGACTACCCGAACGCGAAAGTCATTTTGCTTGAACAAAACTACCGCTCGACGAAACGCATTTTGCAGGCGGCAAATGAAGTCATTGCGCATAACGTCAATCGAAAACCAAAGCGGTTGTGGACGGAAAACCCGGAAGGGAAGCCAATCGTCTATTATGAAGCGATGAACGAAGTGGACGAAGCGCAATTTGTCGCCCGCCGCATTCAAGAGGCGGTTGAGAGCGGGGAGCGCCGCTACCGCGATTTTGCCGTGCTTTATCGGACGAACGCCCAGTCGCGCGTCATCGAGGAAATGTTTTTAAAAGCGAACATTCCGTACCAAATCGTCGGCGGCTTAAAGTTCTATGACCGGAAAGAAATTAAAGACATTCTCGCTTACTTGCGCGTCATCGCCAACCCCGATGACGATTTGAGCTTGCTTCGCATCATCAACGTGCCAAAGCGTGGCATCGGCGCCTCTACGATCGACAAACTTGTCCGCTATGCGGCCGAGCATGAGCTGTCCTTGTTTGAAGCGCTCGGCGAGCTGGAGATGATCGGCTTCAGCGCGAAGACGGCCGGGGCGCTCGCCGCGTTTCGCGGACAGCTTGAGCAATGGACGCAGCTGCAAGAATACGTTTCGGTGACGGAACTTGTGGAGGAAGTGCTCGACCAATCGGGCTACCGCGAGATGCTCAAGGCGGAACGGACGATTGAAGCGCAAAGCCGGCTTGAGAACTTGGACGAGTTTTTGTCGGTGACGAAGCATTTCGAAAATGTAAGCGACGATAAATCGCTCGTCGCCTTTTTAACCGACTTGGCGCTCATTTCTGATTTGGACGAGCTGAATGGGACAGATCAGGCGGCCGAGGGCGATGCCGTCGTCTTCATGACGCTGCACGCCGCCAAAGGGCTTGAGTTTCCGGTCGTGTTTTTGATTGGCATGGAAGAAGGCATTTTTCCGCATCTTCGTTCACTGGAGAATGAGGATGAAATGGAAGAAGAGCGGCGGCTGGCGTATGTCGGCATCACTCGGGCCGAGGAAGAGCTCGTATTGACGAACGCGCAAATGCGGACGCTGTTTGGCAACATCCAAATGAACCGGCCGTCGCGCTTTTTAGATGAGATTCCCGCGCATTTGCTGGAGACGGTCTCGCGTGGGAAACCGTCTGTTTCCCGTTCAGCGTCCGCTCGCTTGCAGGCAGGCGGCGCCATCAGGGTGTGGAAAGTCGGAGACCGGGCGAACCATCGGAAATGGGGAATCGGTACGGTTGTCAGTGTCCGTGGCGAAGG
Organism: Geobacillus sp. FJAT-46040; assembly: GCF_002335725.1. Classification (NCBI taxonomy): domain Bacteria; kingdom Bacillati; phylum Bacillota; class Bacilli; order Caryophanales; family Anoxybacillaceae; genus Geobacillus; species Geobacillus sp. FJAT-46040. The sequence goes on along the minus strand of NZ_NISS01000001.1, from coordinate 2,650,912 downwards.
TGACGACCAAGAACTCGATATCGCCTTCCCGAGCCCGATCGGCATTAAACGTCTGCTCGCTAAATTTGCGCCGATTGAGAAAGTATAGAAAGGAGAACGGGTGAACGTATGGACCGCCAACAAGCCGAACGGCGCGCGGCCGAGCTGCGCGAACTGCTGCACCGCTATGGCTACGAATATTATGTGCTCGACCGGCCGTCCGTCCCGGACGCCGAGTATGACCGGCTCATGCAAGAGTTGATGGCCATCGAGGAACAGTATCCGGAATTGAAAACGAGCGACTCGCCGACCCAGCGCATCGGCGGCCCTCCGCTTGAGGCGTTTCGCAAAGTGACGCATGTTGTTCCCATGATGAGTCTCGCGAACGCGTTTGACGAAGGGGATTTGCGCGATTTTGACCGCCGCGTCCGCCAAGAGGTCGGCGAAGCAGCGTACGTGTGCGAGTTGAAAATCGATGGTCTCGCTGTCTCCGTCCGCTATGAAGATGGTTATTTCGTCCAAGGGGCGACGCGCGGCGACGGAACGACCGGCGAGGACATTACGGAAAATTTGAGAACGATCCGTTCACTGCCGCTTCGGCTGAAGGAGCCGGTGTCGCTGGAGGCGCGCGGCGAGGCGTTCATGCCGAAAGCGTCGTTTTTGCGCTTGAATGAGGAGCGAAAAGCCCGAGGCGAGGAGCTGTTTGCCAACCCGCGCAACGCTGCGGCTGGCTCGCTCCGCCAGCTCGATCCGAAAGTGGCGGCGTCGCGCCAGCTCGATTTGTTCGTTTATGGTTTGGCCAATGCTGAAGAGCTTGGCATTGAGTCGCACAGCGAGGCGCTCGACTACTTACAGGCGCTTGGGTTTAAAGTGAATCCCGAGCGGCGGCGCTGCGCCAACATCGATGAGGTGATCGCCTTCGTCAACGAGTGGCACGAAAAACGGCCGCAGCTGCCGTACGAGATCGACGGCATCGTCATTAAAGTCGACTCGTTCGCCCAACAGCGGGAGCTTGGTGCGACGGCAAAAAGCCCGCGCTGGGCGATCGCCTACAAATTCCCAGCCGAGGAAGTGGTGACGACGCTCATCGGCATTGAGGTGAACGTCGGCCGCACGGGCGTCGTCACTCCGACAGCGATCTTAGAGCCGGTCCGCGTCGCCGGCACGACCGTGCAGCGCGCCACTCTTCATAATGAAGATTTTATACGGGAAAAAGACATTCGCATCGGCGATGCGGTCATCATTAAAAAAGCGGGCGACATCATCCCGGAAGTGGTCGGCGTCGTCGTCGACCGGCGCGACGGGGATGAAACGCCGTTTGTGATGCCGACGCATTGTCCGGAATGCGAAAGCGAGCTCGTCCGCCTAGATGGAGAAGTGGCGCTCCGTTGCTTAAACCCGAAATGCCCGGCCCAGCTGCGCGAACGGCTCATCCATTTTGCCTCAAGAGCAGCGATGAACATTGAAGGGTTGGGCGAAAAAGTCGTCACCCAACTGTTTAACGCTGGCCTCGTCCACGATGTCGCCGATTTGTACCGGCTGACGAAAGAACAGCTCATCGGTTTGGAACGGATGGGCGAAAAGTCAGCAACCAACTTGCTTGCAGCGATTGAGGCATCGAAGCAAAACTCGCTCGAGCGGTTGCTGTTCGGTCTTGGCATCCGCTACGTCGGAGCGAAAGCCGCCCAACTTTTGGCTGAGCATTTTGAAACGATGGAGCGGCTGGAAAAAGCGACGAAAGAGGAATTGATGGCCGTGCCGGAAATTGGCGAGAAAATGGCGGACTCGATCATCGCCTTCTTTTCCCAGCCAGAAGCGGCCGAGCTGCTCCATGAGCTGCGGCTTTACGGCGTCAACATGGCATACAAAGGGCTGAAGCGGGCGGCTGAAGCGCCTGCTGACTCCGCCTTCACCGGCAAAACGGTCGTCTTGACCGGCAAACTCGCGTCGATGTCGCGCAATGAGGCAAAAGAAGAGATTGAACGGCTCGGCGGGCGCGTCACCGGCAGCGTCAGCCGCAGCACCGACATCGTCATCGCCGGTGAGGACGCCGGATCGAAGCTGGAGAAAGCCCAGCAGCTTGGCATTGAGATTTGGGACGAATCACGATTTTTGCAAGAGATCAGCAGGGGGAAACGATGAAACGAATCTCACCACTTCGCAGTTTGGTTGCCTGCCGTTGGACGAATCGGGCCCGAAAGCGGTTGGCCGCTGTCGGCCTCGCTTCGATTTGTTTGTTGTCTGCGTGTGCGCCGAAGTTTGACAAAGGTGAGGAAGTCGTGCAAGACAAAGGCAGCAAACAGCAAGAAGCGGTCATCCCGAAATACAACATTCCTGATTCGTATTACCGCGTTGTCTTGCCTTTTAAGCCGTCCGGGGCGCGCGGGCGGGTCGTCAACGACGTCAACACCCGGCTTGATGTCGATGAATTTGAAACCGGGCTGATGCGCTTGGCATCTGAGCAATTTTCCCCGGATGAATATTTGTTTCAGGAAGGGCAATATTTGGACAGCGAAACGATCGGGCGCTGGCTCGCCCGCAAGCGGACGGACAGCCAGCTGAAGGCAGAGAAAATGAAACCGGAAGACAACATCGGCTTAAACCCGCCGATCAGCGACAAAGGAACGAATGAGCAAAAAAACAAACAAAGCCCGATTTACCTGGCCAGCATTTTGGAGCACGACTACTTAGTGAAAGTCGATAACGACAAGGTGAAGCTTGGTGGCGTCGCCATCGGCCTGGCGTTAAACTCCGTCCACTATTATTCGACCGAGCAAGGCTATCCGCGGGAGGTCAAAATCAAAGACGATGTCATCGAACGGGAAGGAAAGCGGATCGCCGCCGAGGTGCTGAAGCGGCTGCGGAGCATGAAAGGGCTTGGGAACGTGCCGATTACGATCGCCCTGTACAAACAAGCGCCCCGTTCATCTGTTGTTCCAGGCTACTTTTTCGCCGTCGCCCATGTCGATGAAGGAAGCAGCGCCATCGATGATTGGGAGGCGGTGAACGAGGAATATTATTTATTCCCGTCTGATGAGGCGGAAGAAAACCACCGCGACGACTGGCTGAAATTCAACAATTTTAAATCAGACGTTGAGGACTTTTTCCCGAACTACACGGGCATCGTCGGCAGAGGGCTGTATGTCAACGACCAGCTTCAGAAGTTAACGATCAACATTACGATGCCGTTTTACGGCAAAGCGGAAGTGATCGGCTTTACCCAATACGTGACCGGCTTGGTGATGGAAAAATTCCCGGACTACATCACCGTCAACGTCTACATCGCCTCGGCCGGCCAGCCGGAAAGCCTCATCGTGCGCCAGGCGAAAGCAGACGAGCCGTTTGTGCATATTTATCAATGACAACGTGCCACATCCCCTCTGGACGAGCCAGAGGGGATGTGTTTTTTGCGATGTTGCGGTTCGAAAAGGCTGGTGTAAACGGATTCGGTGGCAGCCCCTGTCGGTGTGATTTGCCGGATGGGGGACAGACTGGTAAAATAATGAAGACCTAGATGCGAGTAAAGGTGTGTCGCGATCATGAAAGCCATCTGTGTGTTTTGCGGATCAAGTTATGGACAAAGCGTAAAATACAAGGAAGCGGCGAAAGCGCTCGGAACGTTTTTAGCCCGAAGCGGCATTACGCTCATTTACGGCGGAGGGACACGGGGCTTGATGGGAGAGGTTGCTGAGGCGGCGCTCCGTCATCAAGGGCGCGTGGTTGGGATCATTCCGCAATTTTTGAAGGACCGGGAAGTGGCGCATAATCGGTTGAGCGAACTGTTGGTCGTCGATACAATGCACACCCGCAAAGCGAAAATGTACGAGGCGGCCGACGGATTTATCGCCATGCCAGGGGGTTATGGAACGTACGAGGAGCTGTTTGAAGTGCTCTCGTGGTCGCGCGTCGGCCTCCACCAAAAACCGATTGGCCTGCTTAACGTGGAAGGGTTTTTCGATCCTCTTCTTCATTTGCTTCGGCATACAGTTGACAGCGGATTCGCCGCGCCGGAAGACCTTGAGCTGATTGTCAGCGCCGAAGACGTTCCGACGCTGTATGGACAGATGAACACATTTTGCCGTCGCCGCCACTCTTGACCGTGGACGGGGGAAGCGGCAAGTTGAATTTTTGGATGTATTCCAGCGTCAAAGCATGGGTGTGAGGAATGCGCATCGCGCCGGCTTCGAGATACTGGTCGTCGCGAAAGTTGGAGCGGAGCGTGTAGATGCGGCCGCCGACCCGCTCGGATGCTTCTAAGATGGTGACGCGATGACCCGCCTGCTTCAGCAATGACGCTGCGACAAGTCCGGCCATTCCGGCGCCGATGATGATGATGTGTCGAGGCGCCGCGGTTTTCTTTAAGCCGTTTCGAATGATCGAGATCATCGTTTCCATCGAAAGTTTTGGAGAAACATACGGGTGGGACACGGTTGGACTCCCCCTTTGCCGTTTTCACCGCGCGAGGATGAAGGTGCGGTTATTCCATCTTATTCCGCGGCAAAGGGGAGTATGTGAGAATAGGAATGCCCGTCACGGCTTGGAAACGATATACGTCGCGCCATCGATTTCGATGCGGCGCTGCTCCTGCATTCCCACAAGCCGGCACGAAAACGGGCGCGTCGATGGATGACGGCGGTCAGCCTCATAGAACCGAATCGCAATGCCGCCGACAGCGAGCTCCGCGTATGCTCCCGCCTCATCGCGCCCGACATCGGGTTCGGGCAAGTCAAACAGCCGGCGATAGCCGTTGACCGCCCGCTCGAGACCGAGGGTGTAGAGGCTAATTGACGAGAGCGAAACAGAGCCAATTGGGTGTCTCATGAGCGGCGCCAGCTCGTTCATCCGTACATCATCACGGTCGCCCCACTGAATGAAAAACGGATAGCGAAACACGCCGTCTGTGTCGTCTTCGATAAACAGCATCGACCATGTGAGCCGCTTGCCGTCATCGCGCTCGCGGCTGCCGGGGAACGGACCGACTGGGGTGAATCCTTTGCTTTTGAGCTGTGCCGCCACCGCTTCGATGTCGTTCGTGCGGAAGGCAAATTGGGAGAAGCCGTTTCCTTCTTGGCGGTCGGTGACAAGCTGAGTGATGAGCGGGTTTCCGCACGTTCTCGCCGTCTGCATATCGGCAATGCCGATCCACTCGATGTAGCGCAAATGCTCTACGTAACATAAGGCGTTGTACGTTCCCCATGACGGATGGCGGCCGCCGTGGATGGCCGCAAGCCCCCATTGTTCAAACGCCATTTTCACTTGTTCCGGTCGTTCGACGAGATGGACGAGATGGTCAAACGCGACATGCATGGCGGTGGCCTCCTCTTTAGATCAATCGATCAGCGGAACAACATTTCTTTCAGTTTGTAAATGATTCGTTCGTTGTCGACGGTGCGGTGGGCGATAAAATTCAAGTCCAGCTTGATGTCTTCGATTTGGGCAGTCAATTGTTCGTAACGGGAGTCCATTTTTTGTTCGAGGCGGTCCACCGTTTGTTTCAATGAGGCAAATTCCTGGTGAAGCTGGTGGACGTCAGCGGCGAGAGCTTCCAGTTTGGCGTCTGTTTCGTCTTGGCGGTGGAGAAGAGCGGCCACGATGCCGTTCAATTCCTTTTGCCCGGCGCGAAGCGAATCTTGTTCTTGACGCAGACGCTGTTGTTCCAAACGGATTTCCTGCTGCTCTTTTCGGATTTCTTGTTGTTCTTTTCGAATTTCTTCTTGTTCCTGGCGAATGGCGATTTGTTCCCGCTCGAGCCGCTCTTGGCCTTCCACGAGCTTTTGCAGCGTCCCGTCCATCGCGTTCAAGCGGTCAAGCACTTGGGCGAGCAAAGCGTCACTCATCGTCATGATTCCCCCTTTTTTGTCCGTTATGGCCATTATAGTACATATGTTCGTTTTCGTCAACGGGCAACTAGGCAAAAGAGGGCCAGACGGTTGCTTTATTTCCTAAACGTTTGGTATCATCATAGTATTGTGGAAGGTCGATCATGTCGGAGGTGAATACAATGTCGCGAATTTCGATTGAACAAGTGAAACATGTCGCCGATTTGGCGCGGTTGGCGATTACGGATGAAGAGGCCGAGATGTTTACGAAACAGCTCGATGCGATTATTACGTTTGCCGAGCAGCTGAATGAATTGGATACGGAGAACGTTCCGCCGACTTCGCACGTGCTTGATATGAGAAACGTGATGCGCGAGGATATTCCAGAACCGGGGCTGCCGCGCGAAGAAGTGTTGAAAAACGCGCCAGATCAGCAAGACGGCCAGTTCCGTGTGCCGGCCATTTTAGAGTAAGGAGGGGGATTTATGTCGCTTTTTGACCATTCCGTGTCAGAATTACATACGTTGCTGAAGAAAAAAGAAGTGTCGATTTCCGATTTAGTCGACGAATCGTACCGCCGCATCGATGAAGTGGAAGAGAAAGTGCAAGCGTTTTTAACATTAAATGAAGAACAGGCGCGGGCGAAAGCGAAAGAGTTGGATAACCAGCTCGCCAAAGGCGAAGAAACGAACCCGCTGTTCGGCTTGCCGATCGGCATTAAAGACAACATCGTCACAAAAGGGCTGCGTACGACATGCGCCAGCAAAATTTTGTACAACTTTGACCCGATTTACGACGCCACTGTCATGGAGCGGTTGAATGCCGCAGGGACGATCACGATCGGGAAGTTGAACATGGACGAGTTCGCCATGGGCTCGTCGACGGAAAACTCCGGGTTTCAGCTGACGCGCAACCCGTGGGACTTAGAGCGCGTTCCGGGCGGCTCAAGCGGCGGTTCGGCGGCAGCGGTGGCGGCCGGCGAAGTGCCGTTTGCTTTAGGTTCTGATACGGGCGGTTCGATCCGCCAGCCGGCGGCGTTTTGCGGGGTTGTTGGCTTGAAGCCGACGTACGGACGCGTCTCGCGCTTCGGGCTTGTCGCGTTTGCGTCGTCGCTGGACCAAATCGGCCCGATTACGCGCACGGTCGAAGACAACGCGTATGTATTGCAAGCGATCGCGGGCGTCGACCCGATGGATTCGACTTCAGCGAACATTCCAGTGCCGAACTATGTGGAGGCGTTAACGGGCGATATCAAAGGGTTGAAAATCGCTGTGCCGAAAGAATATTTAGGTGAAGGCGTCGATGAAGGCGTGCGCCAGTCAGTGCTTGCGGCGCTTGCCGTGCTTGAGAAGCTTGGCGCGGCGTGGGAAGAAGTGTCGCTGCCGCATTCAAAATACGCCTTGGCGACGTACTATTTGCTCGCTTCGTCCGAGGCATCAGCGAACTTGGCTCGCTTTGACGGCGTCCGCTACGGCTATCGGACGGACAACGCGAAAAACTTGATCGATATGTATAAACTGACGCGAAGCGAAGGGTTTGGGGCGGAGGTCAAGCGCCGCATTATGCTCGGGACGTTCGCGTTAAGCTCGGGCTATTACGATGCGTATTACAAAAAAGCGCAAAAAGTTCGGACGTTGATCAAGCGCGACTTCGAAAACGTATTTGAACGATATGACGTCATCATCGGCCCGACAACGCCGACGCCGGCGTTTAAAATCGGCGAGAAAACGAGTGATCCGCTGACGATGTACGCAAACGACATTTTAACGATTCCAGTCAACCTTGCGGGTGTACCGGCGATTTCCGTGCCGTGCGGCTTTGTCGATGGCTTGCCGGTCGGCTTGCAAATTATCGGCAAGCACTTTGATGAAAGCACCGTCTACCGCGTCGCCCACGCTTTTGAACAAGCGACCGACTACCATAAGCAAAAACCGGTGTTGTAAGGGGGGTTAGGTGATGAACTTTGAAACGGTCATCGGACTTGAGGTGCACGTCGAGCTGAAAACGAAATCGAAAATTTTCTCCAGCAGCCCGAACGCGTTCGGCGCGCCCCCGAACACGCAAACGAACGTCATTGACTTAGGGTATCCAGGCGTGCTGCCGGTGTTGAACCGACAGGCGGTCGAGTTTGCGATGAAAGCGGCGATGGCGTTAAACTGCGAAATCGCGACCGAGACGAAATTTGACCGCAAAAACTACTTTTATCCGGACAACCCGAAAGCGTACCAAATTTCGCAATACGATCAGCCGCTTGGCCGAAATGGCTGGATTGAAATTGAAGTAAACGGAAAAAAGAAAAAAATCGGCATCACCCGCATCCATCTCGAAGAAGACGCCGGCAAGCTGACGCATACGGGCGACGGCTATTCGCTCGTGGATTTTAACCGTCAAGGGACGCCGCTCATTGAGATCGTCTCCGAGCCAGACATCCGCTCGCCGGAAGAAGCGTACGCCTACTTGGAAAAATTAAAAGCGATCATCCAATATACCGGCGTTTCCGACTGCAAAATGGAAGAAGGGTCGCTTCGCTGCGACGCCAATATTTCGCTTCGCCCGCTCGGTTCGGACAAGTTCGGTACAAAAACGGAATTGAAAAACCTCAACTCGTTCAACTTCGTTCGCATGGGGTTGGAATACGAAGCGAAGCGGCAGGAGAAAATTTTGCTCTCGGGCGGCGTCATCCGTCAAGAAACGCGGCGCTTTGATGAAGCGACGAAAACGACCGTTTTGATGCGCGTCAAAGAAGGTTCGGAAGACTACCGCTACTTCCCAGAGCCGGACTTGGTGATGCTCTATATTGACGACGAATGGAAAGAGCGCGTCCGCGCCTCGATTCCGGAGCTGCCGGACGCCCGCCGGAAGCGGTATGTCGAAGAGTGGGGCTTGCCGGAGTATGACGCCAAAGTGCTCACACTGACAAAAGAAATGGCCGACTTCTTTGAAGCGACCGTCGCAAACGGCGCCGATCCGAAACTGGCGTCGAACTGGCTCATGGTCGAAGTATCCGGGTACTTAAACGCCGAGCAAAAAGAGCTCCATGACATCGCCTTGACGCCGGAAAGCTTGGCTGGAATGATCAAACTCATCCAAAACGGCACGATTTCGTCGAAAATCGCCAAAAAAGTGTTCAAAGAACTCGTCGAACACGGCGGCGATCCAGAGAAAATCGTCAAAGAAAAAGGGCTCGTGCAAATTTCCGACGAGGGAGCGCTGCGCAAAATCGTGCTCGAAGTGCTCGACGCCAACCCGCAGTCGGTCGAAGACTATAAAAACGGCAAAGACCGCGCACTCGGTTTCCTTGTCGGCCAAGTGATGAAAGCAACAAAAGGGCAAGCGAATCCGCCGCTTGTCAATAAGCTGTTAGTAGAGGAAATTGGAAAACGATAATGAAACAATAGGAGGCCTGCCCACCGGCAGGCTCTGTTTTCAATAAAAATTTTTGCACTATTAAAAAAATAAAATTGACAAACGTTGTGATCGAATGATAGATTTTTTATAAGAAAAAACCAATTGATTTAGTAGGATATGAAATCTCGAAGGGTCAAAGAGGGGAGAGGAAACGATGAGCAATGAACAAACCTTCCGCCCGGAGACGCTCGCCATCCACGCCGGGCAAAAACCGGATGCGGAAACGGGCGCGCGGGCGGTGCCGATTTACCAAACAAGCTCATATGTGTTCCGCGACAGCGAGCATGCGGCCAATTTGTTTGGTTTGAAAGAGGAAGGTTTTATTTATGCGGGCATCGGTCGTGTAGGCGGTGATGACGTCAATCTCTCCATTTTTCGCTGCTTCGTATTGCAAGTCTGGGTCGATCGTCACTTTTTTCTTGAACTGAAACCAGTACGTATCAACAAGCCCGTCATAGCCGTCGCTTCGCTCAAAAAACTCGGCGTCTGACCCAAAGGTGAGCTTTTTCAGCTGATATCATACAAATGAACGGGGATAAAAAAAGCAGCAAAAAGACGCGGAGGGAGGTGAAAAAGCGTCACAAACAAAGGATACCGTAATTTGGGTGCGGCTGGCAAATTTGGTATCGGCCGATATGTTTGCTTCTCGCTTGCTCTCGCGGCGATGAACGTTCTCTCCTCCTTGATCCTGAAAAATGCTCGGGAATGCTTGCGAATCCTCCTAGATGCTCCGAATTCGAGATGTTTGCATAAGCCTCGTGTTCATCCATCGATGCGCCAGCCAGGCATGACCCGCGCCGTTCATCGAGAGTGCGGGGTTATGCTACCACTTGCCGCGAGAAGGCCGGCGCCTTGGCAAATGGTCAAGGTGAAGGCTAATCGATAAACACTCGAACAAAAAAGGCAGCTCACGGCTGCCTAGTGAAAAGGGAATAGGTGTTGAACATTTCTCTGTGGGGAACGTGTTACGCATAAACAAGGCGATGAAGGGCGCTTTCCGTTTTGAAGACGCGGGCGTTTAAAACAGAGAGTCCCGCTTCATGTTCGGCGAGGGCAGGCAGCACTTTGTCTTCAAGGATGGATGTGATACGGGTGAGGTCGCCTTTCATATGATGAAGGTCGTGCGCCATCGCCTCGTATTTGGCGGTCAGCACTTCTTGCCCATGGCGGAGCGCTTCAACGATCGCCTTCGTTTCGCTTGTGCGCTCATCCAGCAAGTCGATTTGTTGCGCAAGCGTGGTCGTCTGCTCGTTCAGTTGAGCGACTTGGTGTTCGACAGTGCCCATGCGTTCGTTGAGTTGGGCGACTTGGTGTTCGACGGTGCCCATGCGTTCGTTCAGTTGGGCGACTTGGTGTTCGACGGTGCCCATGCGTTCGCTCAGTTGGGCGACTTGGTGTTCGAGGTTGCTTGTCCGCTCGTTCAGCTGAGTGAATTGTTGCTCAAGGGCGCTCGTCCGCTCATTGAGCTGGGCCATTTGCGCTTCGAGAGCGCCCGTTCGTTCATTAAGGTTGGCCGCCAGCACTTCAAGGGCACCCGTTCTTTCATTGAGATTGGCCACTTGCCCCTCCAAGGCGCCAACCCGCTGCTCGAGCGACTCGACCGCCGTGCGCGTCGCTTTCACTTCATGCAAAATTTCCCGCAGCAACGCTTCCATTCGTTTCACCTCCTTTTCCCCTCTATTTTACAAAAAACGCGCGCCGATGGCGAGAAAAAATAGGAAAACGGTTTTTGCTAGAAAAAGAGCGGAGAAAATCGTTACAATAAACATAGGAAAAAACCGAAGCAAAGGTGGACGGAGATGGACGCCACGTGGTTGAAGCCCATTGTCGAAACAAAATATTTATCGACGGAAAACGCGCACCGCTACCGGGCGATTTTGCGCTATTTCTACATTCAGCACGAGCGGATGCGGCAATATTTGTTTCCGGAAGAAGTGTACGCCTTTTTAAAGCAGCACGAGGAGTTTGCCGATTACACTGAGGAAGAGCTGCAGCAAGACCTCGACCAGCTCGTCAAATGGAACAACTTGATCGCCCGTCAAGAGACTTCTCACGTGCGGACGATTGAAGAGTTTAAGAAAAAGCGGTTCCGCTATCAATGCAGCCCGTACACGGTCGAAATCGAACGGATGATCCGCACGCTCGAGCAGCTTGGGGATTCATTTGGGGGGTCGCTCGAGAGAACGCGGTTTGACCGTTTGTATGCCTCTCTTTCTCGCATAGAAACGATCATCGCCTCTGATTTTCAAGAGCAGCCGGATGAAATGCATCAAGTATGGGAAGAGACGTTCGATTATTTCAAAAAAATCATCCAAAATTCCGCCGACTATATCGCTTATTTGCACGGTGAAAATTTGGAAGAGCGGATGACATCGGAGTCGTTTCTCGTTTATAAAGAGCAGTTTACTGCTTATTTGCGCGATTTTATCGTCGCCTTGCAAAAAACGTCGATGCAGATTGAACAATTGCTTGAAGACTTGCCGGAAGAAGGGGTTCGGCAGTTCATCGAGCGTGTCGTCGACTATGAGCGGTCGATCCCGCGCTTTGCCGATGCGCCGCCGCCGCGCGCTGTCCAGATTGAAGAAAAATGGGAGACGTGGCGCAGCCTGTGCGAATGGTTTTTAGGCCGCGATGGGCGCGAGAGCGAGCTTTCGTTTTTGCAATACCAGACAAATGAGGCGATTCGCCGCCTGACGCGCGTCGTGCAGCGGCTTGGCGAGCGGCATCATCATTTTCGCAGCCGCAAAGGCGACTACTTGCATTTGGCGCGCTGGTTTTCCCGCCTTGAATCGATTGAAGAGGCGCACTGCCTGTCAGCGGTCGTGTTCGGCTGCTTCCATACGAAACATCTCGTCGCTGATGCGGAGGCGACCGACAACATATACCGCGACGTATGGGACGAGCCGCCAGCCGAGTGGGTGACGAAGCCGCGCGTCCGCCATTACGGGGAAAAGAAAAAGCCGCAGGCGATAGAAGACAAAGAACGGGAGAAAGAAGAAGCGCGCCTTCGCTATTTGGAAGAAAAAGAGCGCGAGGAAGCCGAGCTGAAGCAATTTGTGACCGACGGGAAAATCGTGCTTGCCGACCTTCCTGAGGTGACCCCATACGTACGGAAAACGCTGCTCGGTTGGATCGCCAAGGCGATGGGGCGCGAGGGGCAAGCAATGAAGACGGAAAACGGGTGGGTGGTCAAAGTGGTGAACAAAGAGGGGACGATTTGCCTTCGCGCAGAAGATGGGGAACTCGTGATGCCGAACTACGAAATTCATGTGCTTTCGGGAGGTGAGTGAGGATGGAAACGGCGTTTGACGACAAGGCGAAAGAAGCGCTCGCCGCGCTGTTTGAGCAGTTTTGGATCATTCGCGACCAAGAGCCGGATTTGTACCAGCTCGTCCGCGAGCGTGAACATGTGTTGAAACGGTATGTGGAGGAGAAGTTTGGGTATCGACTCATCGTCCACCGCTATTTCGCCAAGCTCGAGAAAATTCCCGCCGATCCCGAGCCGTGGATGGGCATCGAGTCGTTTCAAGAGCCGCTCGATTATGCGCTGTTTTGCTGCTTGATGGCGTATTTGGAAGGCAAGGCGGTGGAAGAAAAGTTTTTGCTTTCTGACGTATGCGAAGAAATCCGCGCCATGTACCCAGGGGATTTGCCAGTCGATTGGACGAACTACGCGCATCGGCGCGCGCTCATCCGCGTGTTGAAAACGGCGGAACAAATCGGACTCGTCCGCCGGATGGATGGGGAGATTGAGGCGTTCGCCCAGCATGTGGAGGAAGAGGCGTTGTACGAAGTGCCAGTGTTGGCTCGTTATTTTATGCGCACGTATCCGAAAGATTTGTTGCAATATGAATCGATCGACGAATTGCTCGCCGAGGAGTGGAAAGCCTCGCCGCAAGATTATCGGCGCCATCGCCTGTATCGGAAGCTGTTTTTATCCCCGGCGGTGCATCGGACGGAAGGGGACGAGCAAGATTTTTACTACTTGCGCAACTTCCGCCATCGGCTGCGCGATGACATCGAAGCGCATACGCCGTTTCGGTACGAGTTGTACAAAAACGCCGCCATGTTGACGTTGCCTGAGCGGCAGGCGCCGTACACCGTATTTCCTGATCAGAAAGGAACGTCGGAGATCATCCTTCATTTTGCCGCCTTGGTGCGCGAGCGGCTTGGGGAATATCCGCCGGATGAATACGGCCGCATCCGGTTGACGTCTGAACAATTTTCCGCCTGGCTTACCGATTGCCGCCGCCGTTACGGGGCGGGGTGGGGGAAAACGTACCGCGACATGTCGGCTGCCGAGCTTGTCCGCGAAGTGCTTGCGGCGCTCAACGAATGGCGCATGGCCGATGTGGAGCACGACACCGGAATGATCGTCCTTTATCCCCTCCTCGGGCGGGTGTCGGGACGGTATCCAGATGATTTTGACGCGAAAGAGGGAGGAGAACATGGCGAATCCATGGGTGCTTCATCGTGCGGGGCTGATTAATTTTTGGTATTACGACGAGCAGTATTTTCATTTCGCTGACGGCAAGCTGCTGTTGCGGGGAAGCAACGGGGCGGGCAAGTCGGTGACGATGCAAAGCTTGATCCCGGTGCTTTTAGACGGCAAGAAGACGCCCGATCGCCTCGATCCGTTCGGCTCACGGGCGCGGCGCATGGAAGACTACTTGCTTGGGGAAAAAGACGTCGTCAATCGCGATGAGCGGACGGGGTATTTGTTTTTGGAATACAAACGAAAAGCATCCGACCAATACGTCACAACGGGCATCGGCCTGCGGGCAAAGCGGCAAAAAAGCCTCGACTTTTGGGGGTTTGTCATGTTCGACAACCGCCGCATCGGCTATGACCTTCAGTTGTATAAACAAGAAAAAACAGGTGAAAAAATCCCGCTGACCAAGCGGGAGCTGGCCACAGCGCTCGGCGCGGGCGGGACGGTCGTCGAGACGCAAAAAGAGTATATGGAGCTCGTCAATAAGCATGTGTTTCGCTTTGAATCGCTCGAGGCGTTTCAAGAATTGATCGAACTGCTCATTCAACTGCGCAGCCCGAAGCTGTCGAAAGACTTTAAGCCGACGGTGATTTATGAGATTTTGGAAAGCTCGCTGCCTCCGTTGACCGATGACGAGCTCCGCCATTTATCCGAAACAATTGAAAACATGGACCAAGCCAAGCAGCAGCTTGAGCAGCTCGAACGCGACGAACGGGCGTTGAAGCGCCTTTGCGATCAATACCGCCTGTACAACGAATATATGATCGCCGAAAAGGCGGCAGAATACGTAAAAGCGGTCAAGCAGGCCGAACAGCTCGCCGCCGAGCAACAACGCCTTCACGATGAAGAAGAAAAGACGCGAAAGGCGCTTGATGAGCTTGAGGAGTCCATCACCCGCCTCGGCCGCGAAGAAGACGTGCTGCGAGCGCGCGAAATCGACTTGGCTGGCCATGAAGTGTTCCAGCAGGCGGAAAAGTATGAACAGCTGAAAGCCGAACGGCAGCGCCTAGAGGAACGGCGGGAGCGGCACGAGCAGACGATTGCGGAAAAAGAACGACAGGAACGTCAGCACCGCCGCCGCCTCGATGAAGCGGAAGCGCGGCTGGATGACCTTGAGCAGAAGCTTGAAGACGAGCTGGAGCAGCTGCGTATGGATGCCGACGAAGGATCCTTTTCCTTGCATGAAACGAACGAAGACGATTTTCACCGCCATCGCCAAAAGCAACAAGAGTTTTCGTTTGCCGCTTGGAAACAGGAAGCCGACCGCCATATCGAGCAGCTCGAGGAGTTGGCGCGTCTTTGGCGCAGGCATGACGAGGTGAAACGACGCTATGAAGAAGCGAGCACCGAAGCAGGCGAAAGGCGGCGGGAAATGGACGAATGGCGCCACCAGCAATGGAAATGGGAAGAGCTGTTCGAAGAGGAGAAAGAGCGGTTTGAACAAGCCGTGCTTGCCTGGGTCGAGCAGGGAGGAATCGACGTTTCCGAAACGGACATTCAGGCGTTTTTGCGACAAATGGGCGCCCTCTATGAACAGTATTCGCTCGATGATCTGAAGCGCCCGTTCGTGCAAGCGTATTACGATGCCGTCGGCAAGAAAAAGGATGAGAAATGGCGGCTCGAGCATGACATCCGTCTGTTGGAAGAAAAACGGGCAGAACGTGAAGCCGAACTGCGCCGTTGGCGGGAACAACGCGACCCCGAGCCTGAACGGGATGAACAAACCACTGCCGCCCGGTTGGCGTTGGAGGAGAAAGGCATTCCGTTTGTCCCGCTTTATGCCGCGGTGGAATTTGTCGACGATGTGCCTGACGATGTGCGCGAGCGAATCGAATCGGCGCTTTCGCACGCGGGGCTGCTTGATGCCCTCATTACTGCTCGCGAGATCGACGTCGCCTGCGACCGTGTGCTCATTCCGAAACCGGTCCATATGGCGCACACGCTTGCTGATTATTTGCGCCCAGATGCCAATGCCCCTGTGTCAATGGAGCGGATTGACGAAGTGCTCCGAAGCATCGTCATCACCGATGCCGACCAAGAAGGCGGCATGACGATCGATGAAACGGGGCGCTATTCGCTCGGCCTTGTCCGCGGCCATGCGCCGCGGGGATCGAAGGCGATGTTCATTGGCCGTGCGGCGCGCGAACGGTGGCGGCTTGAAAACATCGCGGCGCTGGAAGCCGAGATCGCCGCTGTGGGGCAAGAGATCGACCGTCTGCGCGGGGCGCATCAGGCGGTGGAAGCGGCCATTCAAGCGCTCGCCGACTGGTTGGCGTCCTTCCCATCGGACCGCGATGTGCGCACCGCGTTTGACGAAGCGCAAGAAGCGCGCCGCCAAGCCGAAAGCAAAGAACGGGAATGGAAGCGGCAAGAAGAAAAAGCCGCTCTCTTGGCGCGCGAATGGAAACAAATCAAACAACAGCTCCACGACGAGTCGGCCGAGCTCGATTTGGCCTTTACTTTAGACGGCTGTGAACAAGCCCAGCTCGCCATGAAATCGTACGTCCGCCATGTGCACGAACTCGAAGTGCTTTACCGCGAAACGCGCCATACCGAGGCGATGATCGCCCAACAGCGCGAGCGGCTCGCGGCGCTGGAAACGGAGATCGACGAAGCGAAAGGCGAACGAAATCGGCTTCGGGATGAAACCGAGCGGCTCGCCTTGCGAATCGCGGAGATGGAGCGGACGCTCGCACAAATGGGGGCGGATGACATTCGCGCCGAAATCGCCCGCATTCAAGAACGGTTGGCGTCTTTGCGCCAAGAAATTCCGCGCCTTGTCAACGAACGGGCGCGGACGGAACAGCGGCTCATGCGCTTAGTCGAAGAGCGGGAAAAAGGGGCGCAGCGGGAAGCGTTCGCCCGCGAGCTCGCCGTGATGTGGGAAAAGTCGTTTGCCCGTGAAGCGGCGCTTGGGCTTGTGGATCTTGATCGTTCCCGCTCTCTCCTGGAGCAGGCGAAAGAAGCGAAACAACGGTACGAAGCAGTGTTAAAAGAGACGCGTTCCTCGCTTCTGGCGCGGCTGAACACCGTCTTTTTCCAAGAGTCGTCCAACTTGACCGAATACCGGGCGTCCTTCGAGCCGCTGGAAGAACAAACGAAGCCCGAATGGACCGCCGCTGCCCCAGACGATGAGATGGCCATGAAAGCCGCGGACTGGCGGGAGAAACAAGAACGGCACGTCATTTACCTCGACTACAAAGGCGAGCGCGCCACGCCGTTTGCGGTGCTGGCGGAAGTGGAGCGCGACATCGTCTTGCAGCACGAGTATATGAAAGAACAAGACCGCGAGCTGTATGAGGACGTCATCTTAAAATCAGTCGGCCGCATTTTGCGCAGCCGCATCCAGCGCGCCGAACGGTGGGTGAATGAGATGAATAAACTGATGGGCGGCCTCGACACATCATCAGGGCTTGTGCTGTCCATTCAATGGAAGCCGAAAACGGCGGAGACGGAAGCGGAGCTCGATACGAAAGAGTTGGTCCGTCTGTTGCGGCTTGATCCGCGGCTGCTTAGAGAGGAAGATTTACAGCGAGTGACGAACCATTTCCGCTCGAAAATCGCCCGCGCCCGCGAATTGCTTGAAGAGCGCGGCCAAGGCAGCACGCTCCATCAAATCATTAAAGAAGTACTCGACTATCGGAAATGGTTTTCCTTCACTTTGTACTATGAAAAAACAAACGAGCCGAAACGCGAGCTGACGAACCACCGCTTTTACCAATTCAGCGGTGGGGAAAAGGCGATGGCGATGTACATTCCCCTTTTCGCCGCGGCGTATTCGCGCTACCAAGAAGCGGGCGATGATGCCCCGTACATCATTTCGCTCGACGAGGCGTTCGCCGGCGTCGATGAAAACAACATCCGCAACCTGTTCGGACTTGTCGAACAGCTCGGCTTTAACTACATCATGAACTCGCAGGCGCTTTGGGGCGACTACGACACCGTGCCCGCGTTGTCCATTTGCGAACTCGTCCGTCCGCGCAATGCGTCGTTTGTGACCGTCATTCATTACCGTTGGAACGGGCGCGTCAAACAGCTGATGGTCAATGATAAAGAATGGGAGACGATCGAAACGTGAGCACGGCCAAGGAGGCGGCTGCCTTTTTCCGCTCTGAACCGGGCTTCCGCCGTCTGTTTATCGAGATGAAGCACAAGTACGAGTCGCTCGGCCGCGTCGGCGGCGCGGTGTCTTTAGAGGCGTTCACCGATGAAGAGCGGGAGGCGGTGGCCGCCTTTTTCGGCAAAGACGTCTCCCGCGTCTCCCTTATCGCGTTTGAAAAACAGCTCGGACAGACGAGGTTTGCGGGCGTTGGGCTTGTCGAGCTGCTTGAACAGTACTTCGGCGCCCCGCTTGTCTCAAACAAAGAACGGCGCCAGGCGGAGGAAGAGGAACGGGATCGTTTTTTTGCGCGTCTGACCGAGGAGCATCATTGGGTTGAGTCGGTCCGCCTTCAGCGCTTCGTCCAAACGGCGTACGAAACCGACCGCCGCAGCCTGGAGGAGGCCATCCGCCTTGTCAGCGCGGCTCTCGGCCGCCTCCCGCTCCCGTCATACATGCGCCTCCCGCTCTTTGCCCAGCAAGTGGCGGGCGACCCGCATGCGTTCGATTTGTCCACGCTACCGGGGAGATTGTTGCTTTCGGCGTTGCAAGCGACCGTGCCCGGGGATTGGGACATGGCATCTGTAGAGAGCGTCAACGAGTTGCTCCAGTCCGTCGGCTTGCTCCGTGAGGATATCCTGAACTTTGTCACATGCGCCAACATTCTTGCTGAAACCAAGGACGGACCGCATCCTGTTTTCTCCGCTGCCTGGGAGGCGAACACGGCGCTGAACATGCCGCTTAGAGATGTGCTGTCGCTTGTCCGCGCCCGCCCTGCCCATGGGGGGACGGTGTACATTGTCGAAAACGCGGGCGTCTTTTCGACGCTGCTTGACACCCGCGCCCCGCTTGTCAGCACGAACGGGCAAATGAACTTGGCGACGATGAAGCTACTCGATCTTCTTGCCTCTTCAGGCGCCAAGCTGTATTACTCCGGCGACTTCGACCCAGAAGGATTGGCCATGGCAGAGCGGCTGCAGGAGCGGTATGGACAGGCCGTCACGCTCTGGCGCTTTTCCTTGGACGATTATGCGGCCGCCAACCCAGTCGTTGAACTCACACCCGAGCGCCTCGCCAAACTCGCATCCGTCACATCGGAACCATTGCGGCCGGTGAAAGAAGCCATCGGGCGAAAGAAAAAAGCCGGGTATCAAGAGGCGATCATTGGGAGGTTGACAGGGGATATCAACGGGTAGTGCATTCACGAGCTAGAGGAAGGACAAGGGAAGGAGCCCAAAGCGATCGGGCCTCCTTCCTAAAAAGTTACATTCATGAGAAGGAATTGCGTCGCGTAGAGCGAATACATATCGTGAATTCCATGTCGCAAGGAGGGAAAACGTGGCCAAACAGCGAATCGATCACGACCGGTTGTTCAAAGAGCTGCTGTCGACGTTTTTCGAAGAGTTTTTGCTTCTTTTCTTTCCCAACGTGTACGAGCACATCGACGTTCACCGCCTTACTTTCCTCACAGAAGAACTGTTTACCGACGTGACGGCCGGAGAGAAGCACCGCGTCGATTTGTTGGTGGAAACGAAGATGAAAGGGGAAGATGGGCTCGTCATTGTTCATGTCGAACACCAAAGCTACGCACAGCGGACCTTCCCCGAGCGAATGTTCCTCTACTTCAGCCGCTTGTTTCAAAAATACCGCCGCCGTATTGTTCCGATCGCCATCTTCAGCTATGATGAACACCACGATGAACCTTCCTCATTGGTCGTCCAGTTTCCGTTCTTGACCGTTCTCGATTTTCGTTACTTGACGGTGGAGCTGCGCAAACTGCCGTGGCGCGCGTACATCCGCCATGACAATCCCGTCGCCGCTGCCTTGTTAAGCAAAATGGGGTATAATGAAGAAGAAAAGGTCGAAGTGAAAAAAGAGTTTTTGCGCATGCTCGTCCGCCTTGATCTCGATGAGGCGAAACAGCGGCTGTTGTTCGGTTTTTTTGAAACGTATTTGCGGTTGTCCGAAGAGGAGGAAGCCAAACTGCGAAACGAGGTGAGCCAAATGGAGACGAAGGAGGCGAAGCAAGTGATGGAGCTCATCGTCTCGTACGAACAGCGGGGAATGGAAAAGGGAATCGAGAAGGGAATCGAGAAGGGAATCGAACAAGGGATCAAACAAGGCATTAAACAAGGGCGCCAAAAAGGGATTGAGGAAGGGAAGCTCGACGTGGTGAGGAGAATGCTGGCGAAAGGGTATGATGTCGCCACGATCCACGAACTGACCGGGCTGCCGGTTGAGAAGATCGAACGGGTGAAGGGGTAAGCAGAGCAGACTCTTCGCCGTCGAGCCTCACATTGTCGTCGACCCCCAATCGTGCAAAAATCCCGGGGGATCGACGACAACGGTTTTATGCGTTTGTCATAGTTCCCCTGAGATTATCGCTGTGGTATAATCGCGGAAATATGCGACATCCTCTTTGAGGAGTCATAGTTCCCCTGAGATTATCGCTGTGGTATAATCAACTCATCCAGTTTAATCATCAACTAGCGTCATAGTTCCCCTGAGATTATCGCTGTGGTATAATAGGGGAAAGTATGAGCGGCAGAAAATCCAGTCATAGTTCCCCTGAGATTATCGCTGTGGTATAATGAGAATTCTTCTCCGGATGAAGATAGTTATGTCATAGTTCCCCTGAGATTATCGCTGTGGTATAATAAGGATGTCGGTTTCGTCATAGTGACACCCGTCATAGTTCCCCTGAGATTATCGCTGTGGTATAATTCGTGAAGCCGGCACCAGAGAAAAAGGTCGGTCATAGTTCCCCTGAGATTATCGCTGTGGTATAATGAGACCCAAGCGAAATCGAAGCAGAAATGGGTCATAGTTCCCCTGAGATTATCGCTGTGGTATAATAACAATTGCGCATGAAAGACCGACGGATGAGTCATAGTTCCCCTGAGATTATCGCTGTGGTATAATACAAATCGAAGTGATTGTTCGGTGTGTTGGGTCATAGTTCCCCTGAGATTATCGCTGTGGTATAATTGAGGATGTGGAATTGCTTGTGGGTGTGAAGTCATAGTTCCCCTGAGATTATCGCTGTGGTATAATCGAAGGCCTGCCAGCCGGTCTCCATGTGAAGTCATAGTTCCCCTGAGATTATCGCTGTGGTATAATTTTATAACGTGGTTTCCAGCCGTACTTTATGTCATAGTTCCCCTGAGATTATCGCTGTGGTATAATGCATGTGGAAGCCGGTCAATTTCCCTGCTTGTCATAGTTCCCCTGAGATTATCGCTGTGGTATAATTTATACAAGGTGCTATTGTGAACATTCGGTGTCATAGTTCCCCTGAGATTATCGCTGTGGTATAATACCAATCGAAATCCCACAAGAGTGGATTGGTCATAGTTCCCCTGAGATTATCGCTGTGGTATAATCAGAAAATGGTGAAGACCCTAATTGGTTCAGTCATAGTTCCCCTGAGATTATCGCTGTGGTATAATTGGGGCCTCTGTATGGATTGCCGCGATTCCGTCATAGTTCCCCTGAGATTATCGCTGTGGTATAATCTCAGTAGTCTCGTTAACATCGAATTTCACGTCATAGTTCCCCTGAGATTATCGCTGTGGTATAATACTTTGTCCATGATCGAAAAATAGCCGGTTGTCATAGTTCCCCTGAGATTATCGCTGTGGTATAATAAACAAATCCATTGCTTTTCCCCCTTTCAAGTCATAGTTCCCCTGAGATTATCGCTGTGGTATAATAAACAGCGGCTGACCGTACATCAGCTTTGTCATAGTTCCCCTGAGATTATCGCTGTGGTATAATCTACCAAGAGGACGAGGAGGAGTTCACCAAGTCATAGTTCCCCTGAGATTATCGCTGTGGTATAATCTTCGAAAGTCGCTGACGGCGCCATCGACAGTCATAGTTCCCCTGAGATTATCGCTGTGGTATAATATTGCGAGACAAAAAAGGAGTGTGATCGGAGTCATAGTTCCCCTGAGATTATCGCTGTGGTATAATTGAAACGGGAAAAACAAAAAGTTGCAATCCGTCATAGTTCCCCTGAGATTATCGCTGTGGTATAATTTCCAACTCACGCTGCCATCTGGATTCAAGGTCATAGTTCCCCTGAGATTATCGCTGTGGTATAATGAGCGTTTTATGCGAGAGGAGGAACGCCGTGTCATAGTTCCCCTGAGATTATCGCTGTGGTATAATCAAAAACAGGCAAAATATAAAAGCAAAACTGTCATAGTTCCCCTGAGATTATCGCTGTGGTATAATTTTTTATAATTATTTTGAATCAACCTTCTCAGTCATAGTTCCCCTGAGATTATCGCTGTGGTATAATAGAGCTTAAAAAAATTAAACTTAATGCATTGTCATAGTTCCCCTGAGATTATCGCTGTGGTATAATACGTATCCAAAAAAGCCTGCAATCTCAAGGATCGCAGGCTTTTTTGCTTTCAAAAAATGCAAAGGCGCTTATGCAAAAAGAGGAACCATTTCTGTTTTTTTTAAAAAAGCGTCAGCTGGGTGGATGTCACTTTCTTTTCTTGCGCCGTTGGTTCCCCGAGAAGCAGCTGCATTTTTGCGTACTGCTTTTCCGTTACGACCATCGCCCGAATCGATCCTCGAGGGGGCAAGTTGCGTTTTAATCTTGCCAAATGTTTGTCCGTTGCTTCATGTCCGTGGCAGACGCGGCTGTAGACCGAAAACTGCAACATATCATACCCTTCGTTTAGCAGGAATGTGCGAAATCGCCGGTATTCGCGCTTCTCCCGGTTGGTCACGACGGGAAGATCGAAAAAGACGAGCAACCGCATAAACTTACTCATACACGTGCAGTTGCAACGGGAGAAGTTCCGGCAATTTCAACAACGAAGGGTCTTGGCTTCGGCTTGCCGTGACGAAGCTTTTTGTCATTTCTTCCACCGCGTTCACGACGGTCAGTTTTTCTCCATTCACTAGTATGTCCATGTTGGCTAAATTATATAAGTCTGCCCGAATGGACGGAGAAAATTCATCGTCCGGTTGAATGTGTTGGGCCACGTATAGGTCAACGAGCGGACGCAATACTTCCATAAAGTCGTCGGCGAGATTAAATTTGTTCAACTCGTTATCATGGTAAATTCCTAAGCATGGGAAAAAACCATACCCAACGAGTAACTATTCACCCCAGTGCTAGTGTATAAAAAAGCCCAGCACAAATAGGGCATTTCGGTCATAGAAAATGCCCTAGGTAGCGGAAAGAACTCGATCGATCGTTTCGCCTGCCAACAGAAGACATAACGAATCCCACACGTTTTTTTCGTGTTTCGTCAGTGTGGAAACGATGCTTCTTGCGATGCAAAACGACTGCGCGAATGTTTCTTCGCGAAACGTACCCGAAATGTTCTCTTTGACTTTGACCATGCGAAGATCGCGTTCGGCTTGGTTGTTATCAAAGGGAACATGTACTTCACGTAAGAAACGCAGCGCTTCTTCCTTTCGTTTTTGAAGGCGTCGAACAAAAGCGAGTGCTTTTTTCGGAAGAGGCGTCATC
This sequence comes from Geobacillus sp. FJAT-46040, assembly GCF_002335725.1. Taxonomy (NCBI): domain Bacteria; kingdom Bacillati; phylum Bacillota; class Bacilli; order Caryophanales; family Anoxybacillaceae; genus Geobacillus; species Geobacillus sp. FJAT-46040. The sequence goes on along the minus strand of NZ_NISS01000001.1, from coordinate 2,627,615 downwards.
GTTTCTAATCGGTGTTGTGCTCTTTCTAGGATGCGATCATACACTCGTTCCCACCGTCTCGCTTCTTCTTCGGAAAGTGCACCGTGATGGGCTTCGACGGCTTGCTTGGCGGCTAACAGAAACGTGGTCATGCGCATCGCCCACGTATGCCCCTGTTCGATGAATCCTTTTAACTCACGCAAATGGTGGGCATGACAAAGGGCATGGGTGGCATGTGTGTATTTCGGATACGTACCGAACGCATCGTGCATCATCGTCCCTTCATATCGGGGAAGAATCCCGATATCATCGGTCGCTTTTTTTCCACGAGAAGCGTGAGGAGCCAAGTATGTATATCTCGATGTACACGCGACATGCACCCATGCGAGTTTCCCATTGATGCGCAAACTCGTTTCATCGACATGCAGGATGTTGGATTCAAGTAAGGCGTCTTCGATGATGTCCATATTTGATTCCAACGATTCGCGTCCTCGTTTCACCATATTGGCAAGAGTTCCCGTACTAATCGAGTGTTGATATAACGCTTCGATTGTATCACTTAAACGCTTGTACGGGATCAATTGGATATGATGTAAATAAACAACGAGCGCCGTGAGCCGTGGACCGTATTGCACATGATTCGTGACATGGGATGGGAATTCGGCTTGTTGCACGCATCGACAATGTGGACACGATTTCACTTCACGTTCATGTTGTGTCACCTCGATCGCCACAGGAGGGACATCAAACACTTGACGGATATCGACTTTGAACGGTTTGACTTCACGCAAAGAAGCTCCACATCCTTGACACGTATGCACACGGTGGACGACACGATGATGTGGATGTTCCACTTGACGGAGCGTCTTCCCCTCATGTCCCTCTTGCCCACCAGGCTTTTTGCCAGACGGCTCGCGGGAGGAACGCTTTTTCTCAAAACGGTCAGAAGATGGGGGCAAATGGCTATTGGAGCTGTTTTTTTTCGTGCGTGCTTCCAGCTCTTGAACACGGTACTTCAGTTGTTCATTTTCTTTGCGTAGCTGTTTGTTTTCTTTCAACAGTTGCTCAATGACTTGTTGTTGGTGAGTAATGAGCTGTTTTTGTTGTTGGACTTTGCCGATTAAGCTCTCAACTGTAAATACAGCTTGTTGTACCGTCAACATGCGATTCACCTCCTTGTCTATCAATATTCACATCATAGACAAGGAAAGAAGAAAATATTCAGCTCACTTTATGATGTGGCTGAATAGTTACCCCAACGAGAGAGCGGGCGACGAGTCCCCGCATAATGGCGTATCCATAATTCAAAGAAGCGTTCACCACGGAGTCGCTTCGCCGAGTAAATTCGCTGCCAAATAAATACTGGAAGTACTTTTTCGCTCCATACGCTTCACGGTTATTGCTGTCCCCAGAGTCGACGGTTTTGCTGATGCGGTATAGGTCGTCGGCTCCTTCTTTGTTCAGGAACTCCAAACACTTGCCTTGATTGATGAGTTTTTGAATCACGATTCGCTGCCAAATTCGCTTTTTAAAAGGCTTGGAGTAGGCGTACTGCATGTGCAGCACGCCCACTTGACGAGAATGTTTTTGGAACGGCTGCAGAACCCCATTGGGGAGCCGTTTTTGGTCACAGGTGAATAATGTAATGTTATGTTCGGCCATTTTGCTTAAAGCGGCTGCTGTCACGCTGACAGCTTGCTCCTCGATGATAATGGAACAAATATCCTCGAGCGGGATCGAAACTTTTTCTTCCTGTTCAATCACGAGTTGATTGTAACGGACGGATAGTTTCCCCGGTTTTCGAATGAGCAGATGACGCCAACCCAACTCTTTTTTCCCCTCTCACTTTGTAGATGTTGCCGAGCACATCTACTTGGTATTTCTCGAATCGTTTGAGGGTTCTTGAACCGACGCCGCGGAGCGAGAAACGGTTGTCATGGCTGATCAACTCTAATCCCCCTGTGGCTGAGTCAATCGTTTTGTAGTAGACAAACACATCCTTAACGTTGATCTCTTCACCTGTAGTCGTTTTCACTGTTTTTTCCCGCGGAAGCTCAATGCGAATGAGATCATTCGGGTACAGGCTAAATCGGAACGTATAGTCCTCCGTCATTTCCTTCCATTCGGAGTACGGCTTGTTCGGCTCGATGGCTTTGTTTGGCAAAATCCCTTTCATGATGTCCATGGTGTAGACAGGGACACAATAATATTTCCCATCTTTTTCAAATACGTCAACCCGAACGATGTTGCTGTTGTAGGCGACGGTTTTGCCGTCATTGAGCGGGATGACCTGGTTTTTTGTGTCGATGATTTTTACGGTCCGAATGACAGGCCCGGGTTCGCCGTTCTTTTTCGGCTTGTACAAAGGCTCTTGGAATGCCTTTTTCGGGTCATTGTTATGTTCAAGCAGACGCTGGCGGATCGCTTCGTATGTCCTTGGGTCGCTTTCTTTGCCATACATCGGAAAATGCCCGCTCGCATCCAACTTGATTTCGGACAGTTTCGTTTTGACAACAGTTTGGATTTTCCCGCTCCGTTCATCGATACCGACGTAGCGCCGTAATGTTTCTTGATGAGCCGCCCCTGTAACGCTCCGCTTCGGCATTCGGGATACAAAAACCGGCTGTAGCGATTCGAGTTTCTGATCATCATAATTTCCAAGATTGAGAGCTTTTATACTCTCTTTTGGATGTTTTGATAAACGCGCCCGCAGTTCGTCGGCGAAGTGCGGCCAAGGTTGCGGGAAGTGCGGTTCTGTCTTTTTGGCCAGTTCTTTGTTTTGTTCGCGCCGTTGGTAAAAGGCGGTGACTTTGGCGATATCGCTTGGCGTTGTGCAAGCGACGATGGCGGCATCTACTGCATGATGCAAATCGGATTCTTCACGGTTTTTGTTGAAATCCCAGCGGCTTCGCAAATGGGCGGTAACGCGGCCGTTGACCGTATAGACTTTTTGCTTGTCGTCACTTTCGGCGAACTTCAGATGTTCACGAATAAAGTTGGCGAAAAAGCGTGAAATATACCGAGTGTCATTTAAATTTCGGCTTTTAAATTCCATTTCTTCATTTTCATCGTAATGAAGCCGGAGCAGTCGATCCCGTTTCTTTTTGGAAAACTGCTTGTTTGTTAACACAAACGTTTCAAACTGCTGCCAGCGTTCAGTTCCGACGCCTAAATACTCGGCAGGAATGCGGTTGCCTTTTTCGCGGTTTTCTTTTGTCAATACCAACACTTTATTTGTATAACTGTCGTCCAAACTGCGGCTGTACGGGATTACGTGATCCACTTCTACATAACCTGGTTCAAGCAACCGCTCGATTTCGATCGGTTGAAGTGAGTAGGCGCATCTCCCGTTTTGTTCGCTCCACAGTTTGAATTTGACAATGTCAAGACCGGTTGGATTTAGCGTCAGCCCGTATTCCATGAGCTGGCGGATGGCGGTTTCGTTTTTCTTCCGGTTTTCGTCTTGTTCTTTTTTTGTTTTCCGCCGTTCGTCAAACGTTTGTGATAAATCGCGGGCCAACTCGATATGAATGGATACCGGCGAACCGTACTTTTTGATAATGGCATTCACCACTTTTCGCGCCTGTGTCAATGCACGCATGACGACCGGATTGGCGATCGGTGGAATATTTGGTAGCAACATTGTTTTTTGTTTCTTCTTTGGCCCTGTAAATGTGTATCCCGCCCGCTCACAAGCCGAAGAGTAGACTTCTCCTTGTTCCATGTACGGGAGAATGTTGCGGAGCGCCTTTAGCGACAAATGGCCGAATTTGGTGAATGACAAGTTCAATAGTTCCTCAATTAGCTCGTTGTCATATACCTTGTTCGCTAAATTTGGCATCCGTTTTCCGTTTTGTTCATATTCGTTTCGCAAGTAGCTGCGAATATCGGCATCATCTTTAAACAACGTCAAGGCATAACCGAATGTATCGAAATCGATTGGGAGAAATGAACTTGACTTCCCTTTTCCATACACTTTATCGACGGCTTTCCGAATTTGATGATAGGCGTCGAGTTCAAGGAATCGGATGTTTTCATTTTGCTTTCGTGATTCGCCTCGATCATACACAATGCCTTTAAAGTAAGTGTCATCAGGCAAATGGAGCAACGTCCGTATATCATGGTAGGTGATTTTGTTTTTTTGGAATGCCTGTTCATACAAAAGGCGTCGTTCCTCATCGGTGAGCCCCCGTGCGCCTGATGGGGAGATGAGCCGCAATTTATTGATGTGCTCCCAGGCGATGAACGATTGGAATGTATAAGTTGCTTTTGGCGCCCGTTTTTCTTTCGGTTCAAAGGTACAAAAGCCGACCTTTTTCTCGATGTCATCTTTGGAAGCGACAGGACGCTGGGAAGCCCAAATGGCGATATATTCATTCTCAAACTCTTCCGTGCAACTCATGTTTCCAAACTCACGCTGTTTGGAGAAAATGAGTCGAATTTCGTGTTCTAAGTCATCGCGGGCGATCGTGTTTGTATAATTTTCTCCTTTATTGCGCTTATGGAGCGCAAACTTTGGATCTTTCACAATCATTTCGCCGACGGTCCGGTAGCCTGAGAGAATGGCCCGGTTTTCTTCGATATGTTTGAGCATCGTGCTGTTTTCTTTGTTGCTGCGCTCGCTTTTGCGGTTGGATTTGAAGCCGCGCCGCTTGGCTAGATGAAGGAGGACGCGAGCCAGCTCGTCGTTGTTTAATTTTCGATCCAATGCCTCAACACGCAGCTGCCAGACGTCGATTTCGTGTTTTTCCTCGAATAGTTTGTCCAGTTCCTCTTTCGTTAAAATTCCTTCACGAATGATCAGACGGCGAATGCGCTCCAGCCGATGCTTGCGGCGGCGCAGGCGACGCCGGGCGGAGCGGGCGAGGCGTCGGGGAAGAGCTAGGGATTCTCCCGTCTGCGGATTTTCGGCTCTGTCAAAAATGCGGACGCCCAAATCTTCGATGCGAGGAATATCCAAGTTCATGACTGCCCAACCTACAGAGGTAATGCCGATATCAAGGCCGATTTTGTATCTCATGTCGATCCCCTCCCGTTAATAGAGCTATGTAGTAAAAAAGACCTTAGCGTTTTCCGCCAAGGTCTGAGTTTGCGCAAAGATGGGGAATGCCCGCCAAAAGCGGGCGACAGGCGATCCCCAACGCCGCGGGTCAGTCTGCCTTAGGCAGAAAGCCCTTATCATAGTAACCCTGAGATCATTGCTGTGGTATGATCCTATTACTATAATAATGGGGAATTTTAGAAAACGCAATCATTTTTTCAAAAATTAGATCATTTTGAGTGGAGGGAAACCCACTCGTATGGTTCTGCCCTAGCGCTGCATCCACCAAATAATTCGGTTGCCACCGTCTTGCTAAGCAAAATGGGGTATAATGAAGAGGAGAAAGTCGACGTGAAAAAGGAATTTTTGCGCATGCTTGTCCGTCTCGAATTGGATGAAGCGAAACAGCGGCTGTTGTTCGGTTTTTTCGAGACGTATTTGCGGCGATCCGAAGAGGAGGAAGCAAAACGGCGACACGAGGTGAGCCAAATGGAAACGAAGGAAGCAAAGCGTGTGATGGAGCTCATCGTCTCATACGAACAGCGGGGGCTGGAAAAGGGAATACAACAAGGAATCGAACAGGGGTTAAAGCAAGGGATGAAGCAAGGACGCCAAGAAGGGATCGAGGAAGGGAAGCTCGACGTGGTGAAGAGAATGCTGGCGAAAGGATACGACGTCGACACGATCCACGAACTGACCGGACTGCCGATGGAGAAGATTGAAAGGATGAAGGGGTGAGACGGCTCTTCGCCGTCAAGCCCCACATTGTCGTCGACCTCCAATCGTGCCAAAACCCCGGGGGATCGACGACAATGTTCTTTTGCGCCAAAATCCTACAGCCAACACGGCTGAACGATATTGACAGAATATTTGCAACGTGATATTCTGGAAACAACCCAAAGGGAAAAAGCTTGATTTGATGCGCATGGTTTGGGTTTTTATCGTACCTATGAGGGATTGAAACCATGTGGGATGAACCTAGTATCGAAAGTCAGAGAAAGTTTTTATCGTACCTATGAGGGATTGAAACCATCCTTGACGGCTACGGCAACGCGCAGAACTTGACGCGTTTTTATCGTACCTATGAGGGATTGAAACGGCGTCAAGTTGAAGCCGTCGATTATGCAGCATTGGCGTTTTTATCGTACCTATGAGGGATTGAAAACCGTTTGACCTTTATAATATTTTGGCTGTTATCAATGGTTTTTATCGTACCTACGAGGGATTGAAACCGGAGTCGGCCGCTTTCTCCACGCGTTTCCGCCCAGTTTTTGTCGCGCCTATAAGAGGCGAAACCCTCTTCAATGTCACGCCATCGTATGAACGTCTTCCGTTTGAAGAAACCGGATGGCTGCACTTCCCCGATCGACCGCTTCGTTTTGCTTCGGCTGCTCATTCTTGCGCCGCTTGCTTTGCAGGAAGCCGCTTTTTTGTTTCGCACATGGAGAACGTTTTGGCATCTGCTTTTTTTGTATGGCCCCATTGATCCACCAGGCATGGTTGTTCACCGCCTTTCTTTGCCGCTGCTGCATTTCCTCAGTCCGATGCGATATACTTGACATGGGAACAATCACGCTTCTTTCTCGTTCACCGTCGTGTCGGCGGACATGCTGCGTTGGCGTTGGACGGTTTGAAAGAAGGCGGAGAAAAGCGACGGGGGTGGGATGGATGCGCCGCAAGCTTCGCGATCTCGGTTTTTCCATCGGCACGCTTCCGGTGGGGAGACGCAATCAAATCACGGATGTGCCTGGGGTGCGGGTCGGTCATGTGACGATTCGTAAAGATGTCGATGAACGGACGGTGATTCGCACCGGGGTGACAGCGGTGCTGCCGCACGGAGGCCATTTGTTTTTGGAGAAAGTGCCGGCGGCTTGCTTTGTGTTGAACGGGTTTGGGAAAACGACCGGGTTGGTGCAGGTGGAGGAGCTTGGGACGATCGAGTCGCCGATTATGCTGACGAATACGTTCAGTGTCGGGGAAGTTTGGCAAGGGACGCTCGAATCCATGCTTGCTGCGACGCCGGAGATTGGCGATACGACCGGGTCGATCAACATTGTCGTCGGCGAGTGCAATGACAGTTATTTGAACACGGCGCGGGCGCTGGCGGTGACGAAAGAGCACGCGAAACGGGCGTTGGCCGACGCCCGGGTGGAGATGGAGGAAGGAGCGGTCGGGGCCGGGACGGGGATGATGTGTTTCGGCTGGAAAGGGGGCATCGGCAGTTCATCGCGGATCGCGGGCGGGATGTATACGGTCGGGGCGCTGGTGGTGAGCAATTTCGGCCGGCGTGAGGAGTTGCGGTTCGTGCCGTATGTGCCGCCGGCGTTCGATGAACGGGATGTGCCGCCTGGGTCGATTATGATGATCGTCGCGACTGACGCGCCGCTTGATGCGCGGCAGTTGAAGCGGCTGGCGCGGCGGGCGGCGGTGGGGCTCGGGCGGACGGGAAGCTGCGTCCATCACGGGAGCGGTGATATTGTGATTGCGTTTTCCAACGCTTACACGATCCCGCATTTTTCCGATTCTGCCCTTCAATCGGTCCCGCCGCTCATCCGCGACGATGCGCCGCTTATGAATGAGCTGTTCCAAGCGGCGATTGAGGCGACCGAGGAAGCGATTTGGAATTCGCTTACGATGGCTGAGACGACGACCGGGCGCAACGGGCGGATCGGGGAAGCGATTCCGTATGCGCTGCTGGAACGGATGAAACGGGCGTGGTGAGAATGGCTACAGCCGTCTTGCCAGCTGGACGGCGGTCATGGAGAGGGATGAAAGTCAAGATTATCGCATCGTTTGCATGGGGACAAGGCTCTCTGCTTGTGGCGTTGGCTCAACAAAACAGCCCGAAAGGAATCCGCCTTTCGGGCTCTGTCCGTTTTTCGCCGGGCGGCGTCTATCAGTGGAAAACGGCGGAGCACTGCCTCTTTTCGAATGAGAGGTCTGGCAAAACCGACGTTTCTTCGCCGGCGTTGCGAAACGGACCGGGCTTAGTGCCGGCTATGGAGGCGGTGTTTCCAAGCGGCGAGTTTTTCTTTTATGTCAAACGACTGCGCCCCCGCTGCCGCCTGGCGGTTGGCGTAGCCGACCAATGCGCCGGTGGCGATGAGCAAGAGGCCGGACAACGCGAACATGTAGGCGATGGAAAACAGCCCAGCGACCGCGCCGGCGGCGGTCGGGCCGGTCAAGTTGCCGAGGAAGCGGCTGCTTGCCGTGACGCCGAACACCCGCCCTTGAATGCGGCGCGGGCTTTGCGCGTTGATGAGCGCTTGAATAGACGGCCATACGCCGCCAACAACAAGCCCTTGCAAGAAGCGCCACACGTACAGCTCATAAATGTTGTCCGTCCATACTTGCGGCAAGGCGAACAAGCCGGACAGCACAAGCAGTATCGGTAATGTTTTCTCCTGCCCGATCCGGTCGCCGAGTTTCCCTAAGTACGGTGCGCCGATGATCGTCGCGATGCCGGTGATCGACGAGGCGAGGCCGGATAGAAAGGCGAGATTGCGAGAATGGCCGACGAGCGACTGGACAAAAATCGTCATCATTGAGTTGACGCCAAGAACCGCAATTTGCACGAGAAACGTGGCGATAAATAAGACGATGAGCGGCCGGTGTCTGAATACTTCTTTGAAGCTGGCCTTGTTTTCTTTTGTCTGCGGCACGACGGGATCTTTTTCGAGCCAAAAAATGACCGGTAAGAGCGTCAGTAAAATGCAAAACCCGGTCACGAGAAACACCGGGCGGAAGCCGAACCAATCGGATAAGGCGCCGCCGATGAGCGGCCCGATGATGTTGCCGGCGATGCTTCCCGTCTGCAGCGTCCCGAGCGCCTCGCCGCTATGGTCTTTTGGCACGACGCGCGCCAAGTACGAAAACGAGACGGTGATGAATCCCGAGAAAAAGCCGACAAGAAATCGGAGAGCAAGAAGCGCTATCGGTGAGGCGGCGAACGCCATGCATCCGGTGATCAGCCCCATGCCGATCCCCGCGCGGATGAGGTTGGCGCGCTGGCCGTACTTATCGGCGAATACCCCCCAAATCGGCGCCATGATGGCCGCCGACAAAAACGTCGCCGAAAAGACAAGACCGGTCCAGACGCTCAACGAATGGTGCTCGGTGATGCCCATTTCCCACAACAGCAGCGACAAAAACGGAATGACTATCGTCATTCCCGCCGACACCGTCAACTACCCCCACTTAGCTAACGCTTGAAGTGGGGGCTTGCAACTCCCCAGAAGTACAAGCGGACTTCGTCCTCCTTCCTTGACTTGGGGTTGCATCAGGGCAGGTTGACAACTACCCAACGACGCAGGTCATGCCTGCATCGTTACCGATTCTCTCGGTGTGTCTGTTGGCAGTACTTGGCTTCCACACACAACAGACGGACCTACGCTCGATGTTTTACGGTTACAACGTTTCCTGTAACCAACTCCATACATCGAGTAGCAGTTATTGGAGTGCCTTTATTAAACGGTTTTCTCCACGCCTTTATTATATCATACACAAAAGAAAAGGGGAACGCGCATTCCTCTCCCACTTACTCCCTTTGGTCGTTGAAGTGGGAGTCTCCTGCGCGAAATAGGATGAAATTGCACAGCCAAAGAACGCGGACGCTTCGTTTCCAGTTCAAGGCAGGTCATCTCCTGTATTCTTTCGTCTCTCTAATTAATTTTAGCACGATGGAAAAACAAAGGAAACGATTTTGCTTATCAATGGGGCAAGACCATGGCATCGGGCATCGTTCAGGCTTGTCGCGGGCTGCATGTGCTTTTGGCCGCCGCTTGTCCAAGGGAGCGAAACAAACGAATCCCCCTTGCCTGCCCGGCAAGGGGGTCATCTATGTCAAAGGGGGAGGGGATTAGGCGTTATTGGCTTGGGCTTCCTTCCATTTCGCTAATTCACGTTCCACTTCTTCCTCAAACGGCACGGGGGACAACACGGCGTTCGTTCCGAATCGGGCGGCTGCCGCTTCGGCTTCCAGCGCGATGACGCGCTCTTCCATGCGGGCGAATCCGCGCAGCGCCTCGTCGGCGGAAAAGGAGGCGAGCGCCGAGTCGATTTGCTTCAACGCTTGCGCGGCGTTAACGCGGGTAGCGAGCTCCAGCTGCTTAGCTGCGAGCTCGTCGTACCGCTCGCGCAGTTGGTTCAGACGGTTGGCGACTTCGGCTGTTTTCGCTTTGATGGCGTCGTATTGTTGTTTGTACGCCTCCAGCTTTTTCTCATACAACAGCTTGTCGCGCAAGGCGAGTTTGGCGACGGCTTCTTCGTTGCGCTCGAGCGCCAGTTTCGCTTGGCGGCTCCGTTTTTCAATCGTCGCCTCCGCTTGGGCGATGAGCGTCTCATAGCGCCGCTCGGCGACCCATTGCTGGGCGAGCGCCTGGCGCCCTCGTTCGAGCTGTTCTTCAAGTTCGCGCAAATATTGTTTCGTCATGGCGACAGGGTCTTCCCAGCGGTCGATTTGTTCGTTCACTTCAGCGAGAACGATCGTCTTCATTCGGCGAAAAATGCCCATTTGTTTGTGCCTCCTTTTGAATCGTTTTTTCCCATTCATCAAGCCAATCGGCGGAAACGGATGGCGCCGCTGGCATCAACGCCTCAACAGCAGATGGTTTGCGCGCTTGACGCCGCCCCGAGGCGTACACCGCGGCCAGTGCAAGCAAAATCAACACCCATTTCGGCAGGAGCGCCGCAATCCCTACAGCGACGAGCACCCAGCCGATCCAGCGCTTCGACCGCGCCGCGGCGAGCCATACGGCCCCGACGGCGGCAAGCAAAAGAGGGATGAGCCACTTTAGGAACAACATCGGCATCATCCAGCCATCGCGCCGCTCCATGATGAACTCCCGATGGGGATGACCGAATCCGCCCGGCATGCCGTCAAACGGAGCGCCCGGACGCCCGTGCGCCATCACTTCATGCGGAGAGAGAACGTGAAACAGGCTGACCCCCGCGAGAGCGACAAAGGCGAGCAGAAACACCGCTCGAGCTTTTTTCAATCTCGTCACCTCCTTTTGTGTGGTGGACTGGCTTACGGTTTGTATTGTAGAAGGGGAAGGAGAAAATTAGGTGAAAAGCGAATGTTTTTTGGAGGGGTTTTGAGCATATCATCCATTAGGGGGGAGCTGCGAGATGAACGGTGATGTTCGCATGACATGACGGGGGAGGAAGGAAAGACGTGGTTCGGTCGTATGGGGTTGATGTGGGCGGCGCTTTGTTGGTGTTGTTGTTTTCCTTTTTGTTTCCGACGTTTTATGTTGGATATTATGCGTACGGCTCGTTTTTGGGGTTTGCCATCGGTTCGTTGATCGTCGGCTTGGCGAGAATTCGATGGCATCCGCAGGCGCGGTTCGGCGGTACTCTGATCGGTTCGTTCCTCATCATCGCGGTGTCTGTCCTCATCATCCGCCTGTTTCCGATCGAAATCCGCGATGTCGGAGACTTGGTTATGCAGTATATCAACGCGGTTGTGAATGCGTTGATATATTTGGCATTCTCCACGCCCTCCACCTGTTGCATCGCCTGAAGCAGGGCGACGTTCCGTTTGCGAAAAAACGCTGAAGCGGCTCATAACGCCTGTCTCACCGTTCAAGAATCATTAGTTGAAATGTGAGGAAGAACATGAAAAACTGTTCTCCATCATTGTCCCTTGCATCAGAGAGAAATCATGAAAGAATGATAACGATGGCAAGGGTCGATAGAAAAAAACAAGCTTCTGAAGCATTACGCTTCAGAAGCTTGTTCGACGGCCGTGGCAAATTGGCGGCGATGTTGGATAGTCAAATAAACGAGTGTTCCCATCATCATGGCAACAACAAATAGAAGCAGCTTGCCGATGTTTTCCCACATAAACGAGAAATCACCGCTTGAGATGACCGCTTTCAATCCGAGAACCGAATACGTCATCGGAAGCCATGCGTTAAAGTGTTGCAACAAGCGTGGAATTAGTTCGAGCGGGTATGTTCCCGCGCTTGTTGTCAATTGCAAAATCAGCACGACAATCGCGATAAATCTTCCTGGATCGCCGAACACGGTAACAAGAAATTGAATGACAGATAAAAATGTGATGCTAGTGACAATGCTAAACACGATAAAGAGTGGGACGCTTTTTACGTGTAAATCGAGTCCAACCAGCAACACGACATCCGCCAGCAGTGCTTGCAAAATCCCGATGCCGATCAAGACGCCGAATTTAGCCAAAAACCAATGCAATGGTGAACGCGGAATCTCCGCTGGTTCGCGAAGCGGAAAGACGATGGAAAGCGACAGCGCTCCGACAAACAATCCAAGTGATAAGAAGTACGGCGTAAACCCTGTTCCGTAGTTCGGCACTTTATTGATTTCTTCCTTGTGGAGATTCACTGGTTGGGCAAACATGTCGTAGACAGCCTTATTGGCTTTGACATCGCTTGCTTGTTCGGCTCCTTCTTTCAATTTATCCGCCAATTCTTTCGAGCCGTCTGTCAGTTGGTTGACACCATCTTGCAAACGTTTTGTCCCGTTCGTTAATTCCTTCGTTCCAGCCGCTACTTGTTGTGAACCGTCCCTCAACTGGCGCGTACCATCTTGAAGCTGATCCGCTCCTTGAGCCAATGTTTGCAGGCCTGAAGAAAGTGTTCCACTGCCATGGGCAAGCTGGCTTGCTCCTTGTGCAGCTTCTTGCATTTTGTCATACATTGTTTTCATGCCGCTGACGAGTTGTTCTTGGCCATTCGCCAGTGCGTCTGCGCCATTGACAAGCTGCTGTTGTCCAGAAAGCAGTTCGTCGACCCCGCGGTCGAGAGCAATATGCCCTTCATGCAGCTGTTTCGCCCCGCTGTTTAACGACGCTGCTCCTGATTGTAATGCTTTGGCTCTATCGTTTAACTGCGCAATGCCGTTTTCGACTTGTTTGCTTCCGAATGATAATTTCTCAACATTTTCCTTTAGCCGCTCATACACCGCCTTTTGTGTCGGATCGGGGGTTTGAGCAATGAGTGCATCAAGCTGCGCCGCTAACTGTTCAAGCCCGCCTGTTACTTGGGTCGCCCCTGTTTGAACCCGAGCCGCCCCTTGTTGCCATTGCGCAAGCGATGATGCTAGCTTTTCGGCTCCCCCGCTTAATTGTTCCGAACCTTGCAAAAGCTGCGGAGTGCGGGCGTCGAGCGCTTGCATTCCCTCATATACGCGTCTTGTCCCTGAAGCAAGATTCGCTGCTCCTTGCTGAGCCTGCTTTGCTCCGGAGAGGAGTTTCTCTTGCCCAGCGGTCATCTGTTTCATCCCGTTGTAAAGCGCTTCGGCCCCGGTTTGAACTTGCAATGAGCCATTGGCAGCTTGGTGCAGTCCGTCAGTAAAGCTCACGGATTTTTCCGCGAGTGTCGCTAAATGGTGATATAACGTTTCAGTTCCGTCTTGTGCTTTTTTCATGCCATCATACAGTCGGTTTGTTCCGTCTTGTGCTTGGCTGAGTCCGTCATGCAGTTGTGCGGCTCCGTCACTCGCGTTTGTCAATCCGTCAGCGACAGTTTGAATCGTATCAAACATGCTTTCGGCATATGTTTCTGTTATGGCGTTCGCTACTTCGTTTTTTATTTTTTCAACTGCAGTTTCGCCGATTTGTGCCGATAGAAAGTTAAATCCCTCATTCGGTTTGTAAATGAGCTGCAGTTTTTTCGGATGATCGTCTTGCAACGTCGTCGCATTTTGTGAAAAATCTTCAGGGATTTGAATGAGCATATAATACTTTTGTTCTTTTAACCCTTTTTCCCCTTCATGTTCGGTTACAAAATGCCAGTCAAACTGCTTGTTCTCTTTTAACTTTTCGACAAGATCTTCCCCAAGATGAATCTCTTTGCCGTTGAGAACCGCCCCTTTGTCTTGGTTGACTACAGCGACGGGAAGTTCATCCAAATGATCGTATGGATCCCAAAATGCCCATAGAAACATGCCGCTGTATAGAAGAGGGATGAATAATACAGCTATGACAGGAATCAGCACTTTGCGGTTGGACAGAATGGCCTTCCATTCTTTTAACCATAATTGAAATGCGTGCATGCCCGAACCTCCTTTGTTTATAATTCTGACTGATTTGTCCATTTAGTCATTTCGCTCCGAAAAGAGAAGGATTATCATGGAGACAATCCTTTCAGCAAATACAGATCAAACAGTTCGGCAATGGTTTGTTGAGACAATGGTTCGTGATCTTTTTCCCATTCAATGCTTAATGCGATGTACATTGTGAACTACCCACCACCTACGCTTCGCTTAGAGGTGGGGGCTTCAAGCGACTTGTGTGTGTTCGCTGAACGGTAAGCCACACACAAGAACCCTTTACGCTTCCCTTCGTTCCGAAGGTGTCCGTTCTAGCCATATTCTATCCTATTCGTTGGCTAACGCCAACCGAAATTCATCTCCCACTTTCACTGGTGCTGGCGCACCTTCACGTTTAGAAGTAGGAGACTTCTTTCGGAGGGAAGTTAAACATGAAAAATGCCGTTAACTCTGGATCGCAAGAGCGAATGTCCCCTTTTGCCATCGCTTCTTCAATTTTTTCGCGAATATAGGCAATCATTTCGCGATCAAGGCGTTTCATCACATCTCGTACAGCTGCGGTGCCAATATCCCGCATTTCTTGCAAAAGTTTGATGGTTAATTCATGTTCTTGACGGAATGTAAAAATACGCTGCAAGGCGCGTTGGACGTTTTCGCTGAACGGCAAACGATCATCCATAGCCGCATCCGCTTCATGCTTAATTTCGGATATAACAGAGGAAACGATATGGTCAAGCAGCTCTTCTTTGCTTTTGAAAAATGTATAAATCGTTCCTTTGCCGACATTAGCCATCTTCGCTACTTGATCCATTGTCGTTGCTTTGTAGCCGAACAGCGAAAATGATTAAGTGGCGGCATCAATAATTTGTTGTTTTTTATCCGACATGGGCATTCATCCTTCATTTTTGACTAAATGGACAATTTGGTCATTACGTTTTGAATCATAACATGAATATGTTCGGTTTGCAACAGCAACAAAGTATGATGTTTCGTTTTTCTCACTCAACGGCACGTTCTGTTAGGGGAAGGAAGCCTTCGCCTTACTGTTTTGCCCCCTGGATTTAGCGAGGAAGACGAACAAGAAATTCGGTTCCTTTCCCGATTTGACTATGGACGTGGATCGCGCCGCCGTGGGCGTCGACGATCCATTTGGCGATCGACAGCCCGAGGCCGTGGCCGCCTTGTTGGCGCGAGCGCGCTTTGTCGACGCGGTAAAAGCGGTCGAAAATGCGGCCGATGTCTTCCGGCGGGATGCCGATGCCGGTGTCTTTGACGGAAAGGAACACGTGCTTTGGCTCGGTGCGGATCGACAGCGTCACCTCGCCGCCTTCGGGGGTGTATTTGATCGCGTTGTCGAGCAAAATGTACAACAGCTGCGTCAATTTGTCCGGGTCAGCGGTGACGAGCGCTTGCTCGGGAGCGTGAAAATGCATCGTAATCTGTTTTTTCGCCGCCAGTTCCGACATGAGCTGGAACGTGCGCTCGGCGTGCGGGCGGAAATCGAACGTTTGTTTTGAAAGCTCCAGCGCGGCGTGTTTCGCATCCGCGCGGGCGAGCGTCAACAAGTCGTTCATCAGTTTCGTGATTCGCTTCAATTCGTCACGCAGGCGGTCGAGCAGGCGGCGGGCAAAGTCGTTTTTCATCACATCCTCCTCAAGCGAAAGCGCCTCGACGGACGAGAAGACGACGCTGAGCGGCGTCCGCAGCTCATGAGAGGCGTCGGCGACGAACTGGCGCTGCCGCTCGTACGCCTCTTCAATCGGTGCGAGCGCACGCTTGGACATAAAGAAGCTGAGCGCCACGCCGACGGCGAGAAACAAAACGGCCAAACCGATGAGCACAATAAGCAGCCAATGGAACACGCCGAAAAACGACGTGACGTCCATGCCGATATACAGCATGCCCACGAAATCGCCGTGGATGACGAGCGGACGGGCGGCGGCGAGCACGCGCCAGTCACGGGCCGCTTCGCGCGCGAGGCCGGGCATATGTTCCGGCAAAGAGACGCTCATGTAGACGGGAGCGCGCTCATTTGCCTTGAGATGGGACAAGGCGTTTAAAAAATACGGACGCAGGCGCGGGTGGACTTCATCCCCGGCGAGCAAGCCCCCGTCCGGGCCGATGACGTAAAAAAAGAGTTGGTCTTCGCTTAACAAAATGACATTTTCATCATCAAACAAGTCGAAATTGCTTTGCTTGAGCAGCACTTGTTCGATCGTATTCGCCTCTTGCTCGGCGAGGCGGCTGATGCGCCGCTCTTGGTCAGAGGTAGCGATCCAGTAAAACAAGGCCGCGGCGATTATGACAAACAAGGCGAGAAACAACGTGAAAATGCCGCTGTAGAGCGCCGTCAGCCGCCAATGGGCGCGGCGGAACAAGTCGGCGCTTTCTAAGCGGCGCAGCCAGCCGCGCCATTCCCTCCAGTTATTTTTCAATTTTATACCCCACTCCTCGAACGGTTTGGATGACATCATCTTTCAACTTTTTGCGCAATAGCTTGATCGTCGCGTCGATCGTTTTCATTGACACATCGGCATCCCACCCCCAGACGCGGTCCAATATCGTTTCGCGCGGCACGACTTGCCCTTGGTTTTGCACGAGCAAATCGAGAAGCTGAAACTCGCGTGGAGTGAGGAAAATCTCTTCATCGCCGCGATGGAGCGTATGGCTTGTCCGGTTTAAGGTGAAGCCGTGAAACGCCACTTTTTCCTCTTGAAGCGGGACGAACGTGCGCCGGGCGAGCGCCTTGAGCCGCGCGACGAGCTCGTCGATTTCAAACGGTTTGACCAAGTAATCGTCCGCTCCCGCCTCAAGCCCGGTGACGCGGTCATGGACGGCGTCTTTCGCCGTCAGCATCAAAATCGCGCCCGTGTAGCCGTTTTGCCGCAGGCGGCGGCACACATCGACCCCATCGCCGTTTGGAAGCATCCAATCGAGCACGACGACATCGTAAAACTCCGCCATGGCGTAATCGTACGCATCTTCCCCTTCCTGCACCCAATCAATATGGTCGATGCCTTTCTTTTTCAATAAATGAACGATCAGCTCCCCTAGGTGAAGATCATCCTCGGCCAGCAAAATTTTCATCGCCATTCCTCCCGTTCTGTCTCTCTTCCTTCTTATCATATCAAATCGTTCGTGAAAAAACGGTGAAAACGCAGCCGATTCGCCGCGCAGAAGGCCGTTCTCTCAAAAAGAATTTTCACCATTTTTTCACCTTCCTTGGCTATCATGATGGACGAAGAGGAAAAGGAGGAAAACGGCGATGAGGAAAATGAGGAATTTGCATCTTTGGATTGGGCTGATCAGTTCGATCTTTTTGCTTGTTGAGGCGGTGACGGGGCTCCTTCTATCCGAGCCGTGGCTCATTGGCTAGGCGGAGCGCGGCGAGATGCACCGCGCCGCGCAGGAAGGAATGAACGCGTTCGGGGCGGGGCAGACGTCGGGAGCGGGGGCATCTACGGCCCCGATGGCACCGCGCGACGAGGGAGGCGGATCGTCGCTCATGATGTTCGTCCGCCAGCTGCACGAAGGGAGAATCGGTTCGCTTGACATCCGCTGGGCGGTTGATGTCGCGGCGGTGGCGATGATCATTTTGACCGCGACGGGGATTTTCCTGTCGATCCGCACGCTCGCAGCGGGACGGAGGCGGAAGCAGAAGCGGATGACGCCAGCGCCGGAGACAACATAACGTATGCAGGAAGGGATGAAACGATGCATCAGAACAACCGGAAGAAACAGCGACGCTGGTCTTCTCTTTATGCAAGGCCGATCGATGTCGGTGGCATCGTCGTATTTCGCCCGCCATTTCACTGCTTGGCGGCCATTCGCACAAAAATGCCGCATATGCGATTAGGGATCATGAAGGAGGAGATGACCCATGGACATGATGCCATTTGAACCAACCCCAACGCCAGAACCGAAACGCCGCGGCCGCTTCGTATCGTGGCTCGCCGCTTCCGTCGCGGGGGCGGTGATCGGGAGCGCGACGACGTGGTATGTGGCGCCGAAATGGATGCATGAAGAAACGAATTCCCAAACGGAAACAGCGGAAACGACCGCAAAAAGCGAGGCGCTGCCATTGCAGCCGACGGCGAACGTCAACACGAACATGATCGCCGCCATTAATAAAGTGGCCGATGCGGTCGTCGGGGTCGTCAACATTCAAAAACAAGTCGACTTTTTCTCTGATCAAGCACAAGATACGGAAGCGGGGACGGGGTCGGGTGTGATTTTCAAAAAAGACGGCAATGCGGCCTACATTGTGACGAACAACCATGTCATTGAAGGGGCGAACAAAGTCGAAGTGGCGCTCGCGAACGGGAAAAAAGTGAAAGCCGAGATCGTCGGCGTGGATGCACTCACCGACCTCGCCGTCTTGAAAATCCCTGCTGAAGGGGTGACGAAAGTGGCGAGCTTCGGCGACTCGTCGAAGGTGAAAATCGGCGAGCCTGTCGCGGCGATCGGCAACCCGCTCGGCCTTGATTTGTCGCGGACGGTCACCGAAGGGATCGTCAGCGGCAAACGGACGATGCCCGTCTCAACGTCAGCGGGAGATTGGGAAATCGACGTCATCCAAACGGACGCCGCCATCAACCCGGGCAACAGCGGCGGAGCGCTCATTAACAGCGCGGGGCAAGTGATCGGCATCAACAGCATGAAAATCGCCGAAACGGGCGTCGAAGGGCTCGGCTTTGCGATCCCGAGCGAAAATGTCAAACCGATCGTCGAACAGCTGATGAAAGATGGGAAAATCAAACGCCCGTACCTTGGCGTCCAGCTTGTCGATGTGGCGGATCTGTCCGATGACGTCCGCACGAATGAATTGAAATTGCCGTCGAACATCACAAGCGGGGCGGCCGTCACGTCCGTCGAACCGTTCTCCCCAGCCGCGGAAGCCGGGCTGAAATCAAAAGACGTCATCGTCGCCATCAACGGCGACAAAATCGACAGCGTCAGCGCGTTGCGCAAATATTTGTATACGAAAACAGCGGTGGGCGATCGCATCAAACTGACGATCTATCGCGATGGGTTTGAGACGACCGTATCCGTCACCTTAAAAGCGAGAGACAGCAGCCAATCGTAAGAAACAGCGCCTCTTTTCAGCCGAAGCGGCTGGAAAGAGGCGATTTTCATTTTCGTGTGGAGCGCTTGCTCATGATGCTGGAGTATAAAGCGAAATGAGACGGCTGTACGTTGATTCCGTGTCGTCAGCACTTTGTATCGAGTCTGCTCATATTGCGAGAGCTGGCATGACGACGCGCAGCCGCTGCATGTCCGAGAGTGGGTGCGCCCGCAATGCAGGGCGCACCATGACCCGGATCATAACGCCGCTCGGAATGATGTTGGAGGAAGGGCTTCGTTTGCTGTTGTCACAAGGACCGAATTCCTTGGCTAGAATAGGCGTGCCTACTACGAGCCACAAGGACGTTCGTGCCTCATATGTACAACAGCGAAGTCTCACGAAGGGATCTCAGTTGTCCATGGAGATGAGTAAGTTTGCTCACCTACGGTTTCAATTGGGCAACGACTCTCGGAAGCGGCTGCACCACCATAATTTGATTTTCCTGATGCTCCATTCGGTTTCTGTTGTTTGAAGCGCATGAACACGCCAATACATGGGCGGATGGGACATAAACTGGAATTCCAAAAATCTAAAAAACCAAGAATCTCTTTCTAAGGAAGAGATTTTTTTGTCCTTTTTATTTGCTTCTTGCTCGTTTTTAAAATCAATGTGGTATCCTACAGACTTTTCCAATGCTCGATCTTGATATTCACACAGGATCGTCAAACTGTTAGCCATTTGAGCATTCCCACCGTCCAACAGCGTTGCTCCTAAATGATCTGCCCGGACTTCCATCCACTGTGTGAATAGAGATTGGAAAGCAGGAAGCAGAAAAATCAAGAGCCATAGGCCGAGAAAAACAAAGATTTGATTATGTTCTATATACATGCTCATTGAAAAGTTAACCTTCGCATAAGCGGTGCCCACTCCGGTTATACTGTCCCTAAGGAAAAGTATGGAAAAGGAGCGGAATTCTGCATGAAACGTCTCAAAATCACCAACGATCACGGATGGACACCTCGGACACTTCGCAAACAGGAACGGAAAATCAAAAACACCCTTCTTCGCCAACGGGTGATGGCCGTTCGCCTCGTCATGGAAGGCTATTCGGGCAAAGAAGCGGCCTCCATGGTCAACGTGTGCCGACAAACGGCGTCCCATTATGTCTCACTGTTCAACGAAGGCGGCCTTGAACTCCTGCTTCATCGGGATTTCGCCCCCGGGCGAGAGCCGTTTCTCACCGAAGAACAGCAGGAAAAGATCAAACAGCTTGTGTTGACCACCACTCCCGCCGAACTGGGCTGGGACGTCGCCTCGGCGTGGAACACCAAACTCCTGCAATCCTATGTCGCAAAGCAATTCGGTGTTTCCATTTCCCGCGAAGCGCTGCGAAAACTCCTGCACCGCAAAGGGCTGTCGTGGACACGACCGACGTACACACTGGCGAAAGGGAACCCGGATGAGCAAAAGCAATTGGAAAAGCAAATGGATCTGATCAAAAAACTTGATCACCAAGGACACAGAAGATGCCGTTCTTCTGTACATCGATGAAACCCATATCCGCTCTTACCATGTCTTGCGGTCCACATGGTCAGAAGTCGGCCGCCAAAAACAAGTGCCGACGTTCGGCCATCATGCCCACGTATCGCGGTTTGGCGCGGTCAACATCCACGATGGCGAAACGGTGCTTCATCAAACGACTGCCGCGCCAATGCCGCGACGTTCTTGAATTTCTTGAGAATGCTCAAAGAGCGCGATCCAGACCGTCTCATCGTCTTGGTGTTGGATCACGCCCGCATTCAGATTGTGGAAATGGCTGAAAGACACCGTGATCGCCAATGTGTTTCACAAACATCGAAACGATATCGTCTAGGCCATTGCTCGGTTTGCGGACGACATCCACGAACGTCCGCAGGAAGTGCTGCAACGCTTAGGGTGTGCAGGATGAAAGGGGGAAAGGGAGATGGAATTCCGCGATTATGAAGAGTTTTGGCCCTTTTATTTGACCCAGCACCGGAAACGAGCGACAAGGCGTTGGCATTTTGTCGGAACGAGCTTCGTGTTTTTGTTTGTGATCATCGCGATCGTGACGAGGAATGCGTGGTGGTTGCTCGGCGCGCCAATCGCCGCCTATGCGCTCGCCTGGTTCAGCCACTTTTTCATCGAAGGAAACAACCCCGCCACCTTCGGCCATCCGTTTGGGTCGCTTCGGGCCGATTTTCGCATGTACAGGCTCATGCTTACGGGGCAGCTTGGGCGGGAATTGGAGCGGCTGGGGATTTCAGAGGAATAAAGCGAAGAACGATGAAAAGGCCTTCTCCCTGAAGATGTTTCAAAGTTCGAAGGAGTGGGGGCGGCCATTCGAATGATTCAGGGAGAAGGGGTTTGCCTTCTCATGGCTTCAATTGTTCAATCGTTTCTAGCGGCAGTCCGGTCAGTTCATGGATCGTGTCAGCATCAAATCCTTTTGCCAACATTCGTTTCGCAACATCCAACTTTGCTTTCTCCATTCCTTTCTCCATTCCTTTCTCTATTCCTTTTTCTATTCCTTTCTCCATTCCTTTCTGCTCGTATGAAACGATGAGTTCCATGACTTTGGCAGCCTCCTTTTCCTCCATTGTATTCACCTCATTTCGCAGTCGGATTTCTTCTTCATCCGATAACCGCAAATATGTTTCGAAAAAGCCGAACAACAGACGCTGTTTCGCCTCATCGAGCTCGAGGCGGGTGAGCATGCGCAAAAATTCCTTTTTCACTTCCACCTTCTCCTCTTCATTATACCCCATTTTGCTTAACAGGGCGGCAGCGACCGGGTTGTCATGGCGGATGTATGTGCGCCATGGGAGTTTGGACAATTCCACCGTCAAAAAACGGAAATCGAGAACGGTCAAAAACGGAAACGAAACGGTGAATGAAGATGGTTCATCGCGGATGGCATCATAGCTGAAGATGGCGATCGGAAGAATGCGGCGGCGGTGTTTTTGAAACAAGCGGCTGAAATAAATGAACATTCGCTCTGAAAACGAGGATTGGATGTAGCTTTGATGTTCGATGTGGACGACGATCAGTCCATCTTCTCCTCTCAGCTTCGTCTCGACCAATAAATCGACTCGATGTTTTTCACCCGCGGTGACATCGGTCAGCACTTCTTCTGATAAAAAGGAAAGGTAGTGAAAGTCAATCTGTTCGTGTACGTGAGGAAAGAAGAGGAGAACAAATTCTTCAAAAAAGGTGCTCAACAACTCTTTAAACAGCCGATCGTGGTCAATGCGCGTTTCTGACATGGTCTTCCTCCCGATATGTTTTTAGATTCGCATAGCTTGATTCGCCTTGCACTATGCAAAATCCTGCCGGTCTCCCTGCATTTTTTCTGCTGTTAGAAGAAGGAAATCAGGGAGGATTGTCGAATTTTGATGATATTGGAAAAATGATGAAACCAACGGCTGCCCTCGCCGTATGTATAAGCGAAGGGGAAAGGAGGGAGGGGAGTTGTTCAGCCATTCGCCTGAAGTTGTGTACGGATGGGTGCTTGTCGTCAGTGCGCTGCTGACGGTGTTGTATTTTTTCTTCAGCGACGTGCTTGACGGCCTGTTCGATGTAGCCGATCATCCGCTGTTCAGCCCGCAGCTCATTTTATCATTTTTCATCGTCGGCAGCGCGATCGGGCTGTTGGCGGAAATGTATACGGATTGGGCATCAGGTTCTATCATTTGGCTTAGCATTGGGGTGGCGCTTGTTGCCGTGTTGCTTTTGCACTTTTTCGTTTTTTTGCCGCTCCGCTCGGCCGAGGCGTCGCTTGGGTATACGGACGCCGATTTGGAGGGGGCGCTTGCTAAAGTGATCGTCTCGGTGCCGCCTGACGGGTTGGGCGAAATTCTCATCTCCCGTAAAAGCGGCGCGGTGGCCAAAGCGGCGAAAAGCGCAAATAATGAGGCCATTCCGTCAGGGGAAGAGGTCATCATCGTACAAATGGAAAACGGCGTCGCTGTGGTGGCGAGGCACGATCCGTATCACCTTTCCATCTAAAACAAAGAAAGGGGACCTGTCAATGGTTGCGCCATGGTTGATTGTCATTGGTGTCGTCGTCCTGCTTCTTGTCGGACTCATTGCCATTTTCATCGCCCGCTACCGCACGGTCGGGCCGGATGAGGCGCTTATTGTCACTGGCAGCTATTTAGGAAGCAAAAACGTCCACGTGGACGAATCGGGAAACAAAATCAAAATTGTCCGCGGCGGCGGCACGTTCGTCGTGCCGATTTTCCAGCAGGCCGAGCCGCTTAGTTTATTGTCGATCAAATTGGATGTACAAACGCCGGAAGTGTATACGGAACAAGGCGTGCCCGTGATGGCGGACGGGGTGGCGATCATCAAAGTCGGCAGCTCGATTGGCGAAATCGCGACCGCGGCCGAGCAGTTTTTAGGCAAAACGCGTCAAGACATGGAAAACGAAGCGCGTGAAGTGCTTGAAGGCCATCTTCGCTCCATTCTCGGGTCGATGACGGTTGAAGAAATTTATAAAAACCGCGACAAGTTTTCGCAAGAAGTGCAGCGTGTCGCCTCGCAAGATTTGGCGAAAATGGGGCTTGTCATCGTCTCGTTCACGATCAAAGACGTGCGCGACAAAAACGGTTACCTCGATGCGCTCGGGAAGCCGCGCATCGCCCAAGTGAAGCGCGATGCTGACATCGCCACGGCCGAGGCGGAAAAAGAGACGCGCATCAAGCGGGCTGAAGCAGACAAGGAAGCGCGCAAGGCGGAGCTCGAGCGGCTGACGGAAATCGCGGAGGCGGAGAAAATCAACCAGTTGAAGCTCGCTGAGTTCCGCCGCGAGCAAGACATCGCCAAAGCGCGCGCCGATCAGGCGTACCACCTCGAAGAAGCGAAGGCGAAGCAGGAAGTCATGGCGCAACAAATGCAAATTAAAATCATCGAGCGGCAAAAACAAATCGAGCTGGAAGAAAAAGAAATTTTGCGCCGCGAGCGCCAGTACGATTCGGAAGTGAAGAAAAAAGCCGACGCTGAACGCTATGCGATTGAACAAAAAGCGGCGGCGGAAAAGGCGAAGCAAATCGCCGAAGCCGATGCGCAAAAATACCGCGTCGAAACGCTGGCGAAAGCGGAAGCGGAGCGCATCCGTCTCGACGGGCTGGCGAAAGCCGAGGCCGAGAAAGCAAAAGGGGAGGCAGAAGCGGAAATTATCCGCCTGAAAGGTCTCGCCGAAGCGGAAGCGAAACAAAAAATCGCCGAAGCGTTTGAGCGCTACGGCCAAGCAGCTGTGCTCGACATGATCATCAAGATGCTTCCAGAATATGCAAAACAAGTGGCGAGCCCGCTTGCGAACATCGAGAAGCTGACGATCGTCGACACTGGCTCAGGGGCAGGAGGCGGCGCCAACCGTGTCACGGGCTATGCGACGAACTTAATGGCGAGCTTGCAGGAGACGTTAAAAGCTTCGACGGGCATCGATGTGAAGCAGCTGCTTGAGAATCTCACGACAAGCGGTGCATCATCGGCCGTCACGGCCAAGCCAACCGTTGCCGAAGAGGCGAATGCGAGCCAGTCATGAACATGGTGTGCGGCGCCCTTGATCGAACGAAGGGCGCTTTTTTCGTGGTCATACTTGCGACATTCTTCGGAGTTGCGTATTAAGCATTGTTTCGCTATGATGGGAACGAGTGGAATGGAAAAAAGGAAGTAGGTTGAGGATGATGAAACGAGCTCGAATCATTTATAACCCGACATCAGGGCGCGAGCTGTTTAGGCGCCATTTGCCCGATGTGCTCGTTCGGTTGGAAAAAGCGGGCTATGAAACGTCGTGCCACGCCACCGAGGGTCCGGGAGATGCGACGAAAGCGGCGCGTCAGGCCGTCGAGCGGGAATTTGATCTCGTTGTCGCCGCGGGCGGCGATGGAACGATCAATGAAGTTGTCAACGGCATCGCCGATCAGCCGTATCGGCCGAAACTGGGCGTCATTCCTGTCGGGACGACGAACGATTTCGCCCGCGCCATCGGCGTGCCGCGCTCGATCGAAGGGGCGTGCGACGTGATCGCCACGGGCGAGCCCGTCCCCATTGACATCGGCTGTGTGACGAACGAAGACAAAACACGCTATTTCATCAACATCGCCGGCGGCGGCCGCCTGACGGAGCTCACCTACGAAGTGCCAAGCAAGCTGAAAACGATGCTCGGCCAGCTGGCCTATTACTTAAAAGGGATCGAGATGCTTCCGTCCATCAAGGCGACCGAAGCGCAAATCGAGTACGACGGCAAACTGTTTGAAGGCGAGATTATGATGTTTTTGGTTTCGCTCACGAACTCGGTCGGCGGTTTTGAAAAACTGGCTCCCGATTCGTCGCTCAATGACGGTCTGTTCGATTTTATCATCGTCAAAAAAACGAACTTGGCCGAATTCATCCGCCTTGTCACCCTCGCGGCGCGCGGCGAGCACATCAACGACCCGCACGTCATTTACACGAAAGCGAACCGGGTGAAGGTGCACTCGCCGATGCAGCTAAACTTAGACGGCGAATTCGGGGGCATGCTTCCAGGGGAATTTGTCAATTTGTACCGCCATTTGGAAGTCATCATGCCGAAAGACAAGGCAGAACAAGTGAGAACAGGAAGATAAGCCTGTTCTTTTCTTATGCCTTTCCCCTATAAAGGGCACGCTACATATACAGAGGAACGGCAGAAAGGAGAACGACATGACGAAGCAGCAACCACCAGTCGCCAAAAACGAGTATTATGACGTCACATTCACCGATTTGACCCACGACGGGCTCGGGGTGGCGAAAGTCGACGGTTTTCCGTTGTTTGTGAAACACGCGCTTCCCGGGGAGCGGGCGAACGTAAAAGTCGTCAAAGTGAAAAAAGGCTACGGGTACGGCCGCCTCGTGGAGCTGTACGAACCAAGCCCCGACCGCATCGAGCCCCCGTGCCCTGTCTATCGTCAATGCGGCGGCTGCCAGCTGCAGCACCTGAGCTACGAAGGGCAGCTGAAGGCGAAAGAGAAGCAAGTGAAAGAAGTGCTCGCCCGCATCGGCAAGCTTGACGGCGTCACCGTCCATCCCGTCATCGGGATGAAGAACCCATGGCGGTATCGAAACAAGGCGCAAGTGCCGGTCGGCGAGCGCGAAGGGGGCTTGGTCGCGGGCTTTTACAAGGAGCGGACGCATGAAATCATCGATATGGACGCCTGCCTCATCCAGCAAGAGGCGAACGATGTCGTCGTCCAGGCCGTGAAGCGCATCGCCGAGCGCTATGGTATTCCCCCATACGACGAAACCACGCACAAGGGCGTTCTTCGCCATATTGTCGCCCGCTACGGCGCGTCAACTGGCGAGGTGATGGTCGTGCTCGTCACCCGCACGAACCATTTGCCGCATGAACAAGAGATCGTTCGCTCCATCGTCCGTGAAATCCCGGACGTGACATCGATCGTGCAAAACGTCAACCCCGAGCGGACGAACGTCATTTTCGGCGCCAAAACGCGGGTGTTATGGGGGAGTGAATACATCACCGATCGCATCGGCGACATCCAATTCGCCATCTCGGCCCGCTCGTTTTACCAAGTCAACCCCGAACAGACGAAAGTGCTGTATGACAAAGCGCTCGAATACGCGGAGCTGACCGGGCGGGAGACGGTGATCGACGCCTACTGCGGCATCGGCACGATCTCGCTCTTTTTGGCGCGTAAAGCGAAACACGTCTACGGCGTCGAAATCGTCCCTGAAGCGATCGAAGACGCCAAGCGCAACGCCGAGCTGAATGGCATCCAAAACGTCACCTTCGAAGTCGGCGCCGCCGAAGACGTCATCCCGCGTTGGTACGAAGAAGGCGTCCGCGCTGACTGCTTGGTCGTTGACCCGCCGCGCAAAGGCTGTGACGCCTCGCTGCTTGAGACGATCATCGCCATGAAACCGCCGCGCGTCGTCTACGTCTCGTGCAACCCGGCGACGCTCGCCCGCGACTTGCGCATCCTAGAAGACGGCGGTTACGAAACGATCGAAGTCCAGCCGGTCGATATGTTTCCGCATACGGCGCATGTGGAGTGTGTGGCGAAGATTCAGTTGAGATAAGACAACGGGCCGGTGGATCCGGCCTTGTTGTTTGCAGTCGAATTGGGCAAACGGCCATGACGACACGAATGACATGATAAAGATTTCATCCGCCTGCAAAACTGGGGGCTGGATGAGATTCATCCTATTGAGAATCCACACCACTTGCAAGTGTTCCTCGAACGGTTATAGTGAACGACTCCCGCTTCATAACAAAGCACAGTGGGAGTTTCTTTGTTCCACAAAGAAAGCCATTCTCCGTCTTTCTGAGCGTCAACCGGCATAAAACATATTTTTCTTCCCCTTTTGTACCGAAAACCGTATATAATGGAGATTGGAAATCACAAGGAGGTACATAGAAGCCATGCTCACAGGCGAATTGCGCCATAAAGTCGATAAAATATGGGAAACGTTTTGGACAGGCGGGATAACAAATCCGTTGACGGTCATTGAGCAATTTACATACCTTTTATTTATTAAAGGCCTCGATGAAGCTGAAACCCAAAGAGAACAAGAGGCTGCTTTATTAGGAATTGAGTTTGAACGAATCTTTCCTGAAGATAAACAACACTTGCGTTGGAGCAAGTTTAAAAATCTAGAAGCTTCCCAAATGTATGAAATTGTATCTAAGGAAGTATTTCCTTTTATTAAAAGCTTGCATGGCAATAAAAATTCCGCATATGCCAAGTATATGAGCGATGCAATTTTTATGATTCCTACGCCGCAAATGCTTTCCAAAATTGTGGACGGCATTGATAAGCTCCCGCTGAAAGACCGTGATTTACAAGGGGATTTATATGAATATTTGTTATCCAAAATCGCGACCGCAGGCACGAACGGGCAATTCCGCACACCGCGTCATATTATCAAGATGATGGTAGAGTTAGTCAAACCGACACCGGAAGATATTATTGTCGATCCGGCCGCCGGTTCCGCAGGTTTCTTGGTAGCGGCAGGAGAATATTTGCGTAAACATCGCAGCGATTTATTTTTAGTGCAAAGTTTAAAAGAGCATTTTAATAACCATATGTTCTACGGTTTTGACATGGACCGCACGATGCTGCGGATTGGCGCGATGAACATGATGCTCCATGGCATTGAAAATCCGAATATCGAATATCGCGACTCCTTGTCGGAACAAAACAAAGATAAGGACAAATACACCCTTGTCCTTGCCAATCCGCCTTTTAAAGGTTCATTAGATTATGATGCAGTTTCAAATGATTTGTTAAAAGTTGTAAAGACAAAGAAAACCGAACTTTTATTTTTGGCATTATTCTTACGCATTTTAAAAACGGGCGGACGTTGCGCGTGCATTGTGCCGGATGGGGTATTGTTCGGCAGCTCCAAAGCGCATAAAGACATCCGCAAAGAAATCGTGGAAAATCATAAATTAGAAGCCATTATTTCGATGCCAAGCGGCGTATTTAAACCATACGCCGGCGTGTCGACAGCGATTATGATTTTCACGAAAACGGGCGTCGGCGGAACGGATCAAGTATGGTTTTATGATATGAAAGCGGACGGCTATTCATTGGACGACAAGCGCACTCCGATTGAAGACAACGACATTCCGGACATCATTGCGCGCTTCCATAACCGTGAAGCGGAAAAAGAACGGAAGCGCACGGAGCAGTCGTTCTTCGTGCCGGTGGAAGAAATTCGTGAAAACGACTATGACCTTTCGATTAACAAATATAAAGAGATTGAGTATGAAGAAGTGCAGTATGAAGCGCCAAGTGTGATACTTGAAAGAGTGGAAACGTTGGAAAAAGAGATTATGCAGGGATTACAAGAGTTGAAAGAAATGATAGGAAGGTAATGATTGAATGGAGTATGTAAAACTAAATGAATTATGTGAGATTAATATTGGGAAAACCCCTTCTAGATCAAATCAAGCATATTGGGGAAATGGAAACAAGTGGCTTTCAATTTCTGATATGCAAGGTAAATATGTATCTAACACGAAAGAACAGATTACTGATTTAGCTGTTAACGAGTGCAAAATGAAAATAGTGCCGAAAAATACTGTTTTAATGAGTTTTAAACTTTCTATAGGAAAAATAGCAATAACAACTGAAGAACTATATACAAATGAAGCAATTGCGTCTTTTCCTATCATTCAAAAGGATAAACTAATACCAGAATATTTGTATTATGCACTACAAACTCTTAAACTTGATAAACTATCAGACAGGGCTGTGAAAGGAGCTACGTTGTAACTATTCACCCCAGTGCTAGTGTATAAAAAAGCCCAGCACAAATAGGGCATTTCGGTCATAGAAAATGCCCTAGGTAGCGGAAAGAACTCGATCGATCGTTTCGCCTGCCAACAGAAGACATAACGAATCCCACACGTTTTTTTCGTGTTTCGTCAGTGTGGAAACGATGCTTCTTGCGATGCAAAACGACTGCGCGAATGTTTCTTCGCGAAACGTACCCGAAATGTTCTCTTTGACTTTGACCATGCGAAGATCGCGTTCGGCTTGGTTGTTATCAAAGGGAACATGTACTTCACGTAAGAAACGCAGCGCTTCTTCCGTTCGCTTTCTAT
>NZ_NISS01000001.1:2588327-2597107 GCF_002335725.1 Geobacillus sp. FJAT-46040 | reverse complement strand
CATCCTTGACACGTATGCACACGGTGGACGACACGATGATGTGGATGTTCCACTTGACGGAGCGTCTTCCCCTCATGTCCCTCTTGCCCACCAGGCTTTTTGCCAGACGGCTCGCGGGAGGAACGCTTTTTCTCAAAACGGTCAGAAGATGGGGGCAAATGGCTATTGGAGCTGTTTTTTTTCGTGCGTGCTTCCAGCTCTTGAACACGGTACTTCAGTTGTTCATTTTCTTTGCGTAGTTGTTTGTTTTCGTGACGCAAATGTTCATTTTCTTGAATGAGTTGATGAATGAGCTGTTTTTGTTGTTGAACTTTGCCGATTAAGCTCTCAACTGTAAATACAGCTTGTTGTACCGTCAACATGCGATTCACCTCCTTGTCTATCAATATTCACATCATGGACAGGAAAAGCAAAAAATATTCAGCTCACTTTATGATGTGGCTGAATAGTTACGCTACGTTAAATAAAGATAAGTTGAATCAGATAAAAATACCACTTACTACGTTAGAACAACAGAAAAAAATAGTAAAAGTTTTAAATAAAGCCCAAGAACTCATCGACAAACGAAAAGCCCAAATTGAAGCGTTAGACCAGTTAACGCAAAGTGTGTTTTTGGAGATGTTTGGGGATCCAGTAAGTAATCCAAAGGGATGGGATGTTAAGAAATTAAAAGATATTGCGGAAATTGAGGATGGAGATCGAGGTGAAAACTATCCGAAGCAACATGAGCTTGTTAGTGAAGGTATACTTTTTTTGTCTACCTCAAACTTTGTGAACAACAAATTAGACTTATCGAAAGTAACGTATATTACAAAGGAAAAGTTTAGTCAATTGAGAAAAGGGAAATTAAGACAGGGAGATTTAATTGTTACATTAAGGGGATCCATTGGGAATATAGTCATTTTTGATGAAGAAGGTTATGACACAGGGTTCATAAATGCTCAAATGGCGATTCTTAGATTGAAAAATGTTAATCGAATTTTTTTCCAGCAACTTTATACATCTAATAGCTTTCAATTAGTTTTAAAGAAAACACAAACAGGATCTTCTCAACCGCAGCTTCCTTTAAAAAATTTAAAAGAACTTGAGATCATTATTCCACCTTTAGAGTTACAGGAATTATTTGCAGCTACTATACGACAAATAAACTTAAAGAAAGAACTTCTTTTAAAAAGTCAAGCAGAGATACAAAATATGTTCAATTCCCTTATGCAACGTGCATTTAAGGGAGAACTATTCAACGATTAATAAATGTGAAGGAAATTCATGTCGGTTTGGTCAGGGGAGGGGTATTTGTTGTTATCCAACTTTCAGTTTTTAGTAGGAAAACCTCATTATGAGAGCTTTACGAATGCGTGTTTAGAGGCGGAAAAAAGTTTAGTTGTGAGTCCGGCGACGTGCGCGATTTTGACGCGCCGTGCGCTGGAGCTTGCGGTGAAGTGGGTGTACAGCTTTGACAGCGCTTTGAAAGTTCCGTATCAAGATAATCTTTCCAGTTTGATTCATGACAATGTCTTTTTGTCCATTATTGATGAAGACTTGTTGCCGTTGTTGCGTTACATTGTGAAACTAGGAAATGTCGCGGTTCATACGAACTCGATGATTACGCGGGAAGAAGCGATTCTTTCCCTGCATCATCTTCATCAGTTTGTCTCTTGGATTGATTATTGTTATTCAGATGAATATACGGCTACGGACTTTGATGAATCGCTATTGCCAATCGGCGAGGAAAAGCGCGAGCGTCCGGAAGAGCTGAAAGATTTATACGAGCGGTTAAGCTCGAAAGACAAGCGTCTTGAGGAAATGATGAAAGAAAACGAACAGCTCCGCGCTCTTCTCACCGCCAAACGGGAAGCGAATACAAAAGAGTATCACTTCCAAGTCGATGAACTGAGCGAATGGGAAACAAGAAAGAAATATATTGATTTAGATTTGAAGCTGGCGGGTTGGGAATTTAAAAAGGACGTTATTGTGGAATACCCTGTCGTTGGCATGCCAAATCAAGAAGGAGTCGGCTATGTCGATTACGTCCTGTTTGGCGACAACGGAAAGCCGCTGGCGGTCATCGAAGCGAAACGGACAACCGCTGATCCGAACAAAGGAAAGCAGCAAGCCAAACTATATGCCGACTGCATTGAAAAAATGCACGGCCAACGTCCGATTATTTTTTACACAAACGGTTTTGAAACGTATATGTGGGACGATCTTAACTATCCGGCGCGGAGAGTTTCCGGCTTTTACAATAAGGAAGAATTAAGCTTGCTTATTGATCGTCGGACGATGAAGAAGCCGCTAAAAAATGTGCAAATCAATGACAACATCGCGAATCGTTATTATCAAAAAGAAGCGGTGTTAGCCGTATGTGACGCGCTCGAGAACAAACGACGCAAAGCGTTGCTTGTCATGGCAACGGGGAGCGGCAAAACTCGGACAGCGATTTCGATTGTCGATGTTCTTACCCGTCATAATTGGGTGAAAAATATTTTGTTTTTAGCGGACCGCAAAACGCTTGTAACGCAAGCGAAAAATAGCTTTAGCCATTTGTTGCCGAACTTGACACTTTGCAATTTGCTCGATAACAAAGACAATCCAGAGGAAAGCCGCATGGTGTTTTCGACGTACCCGACAATGATGAACGCGATTGATGATGCGAAGCGGAAAGACGGCAGACGGCTTTTTACGGTCGGGCATTTTGATCTCATCATCATCGACGAGTCGCATCGGAGCATTTACAAGAAGTACCGAGCCATTTTCGACTATTTCGATGCCATATTGCTCGGGCTGACCGCCACACCAAAAGATGACATTGACCGCAATACGTATGAAGTGTTTGATCTGGAAAACGGCGTGCCGACGTATGCGTACGAGTTGGACCAGGCGGTGCAAGACGGCTATTTAGTCGATTACCGCACCATTGAGACAAAGTTGAAATTTTTGGAAGATGGCATTCATTACGATGAGTTGTCGGATGAAGAAAAAGAGCGGTATGAAGAAACGTTTGATGATGAAGTAGGCGAGGATATTGACAGTACCGCGTTAAACGAATGGTTGTTTAATGACGATACGATTGATACGGTACTGAGAGATTTAATGGAAAAAGGAATTCGCGTCGAAGGCGGGGACAAACTCGGCAAAACGATTATTTTTGCGAAAAACCATCGCCATGCGGAACGGATTGTGGAGCGATTTGATCAATTGTTCCCTGAATACAAGGGCGGCTTTGCACGGGTCATTGATTACAGCGTGAACTACTACCAAACATTAATCGATGATTTTTCCGACCGTAATAAATTGCCGCAGATTGCTGTATCGGTTGATATGCTCGATACAGGAGTGGATATTCCGGAAGTCGTCAACCTTGTGTTCTTCAAGAAAGTACGCTCCAAATCAAAGTTTTGGCAAATGATCGGACGCGGAACCCGTTTATGCAAAGACTTATTCGGAGTCGGGCAAGATAAAACGCATTTCCTTATTTTTGACTATTGCGGCAACTTTGAGTTTTTCCGCGAAAATCCAAAAGGAATCGAAGGAAAAGCGGTGGAAAGTTTAACGGAGCGTCTATTTAATGCCAAAGTCGAAATCATTAAAGAACTGCAGCATTTACAGTACCAAGAAGAAGAGTATATTGCCTATCGCAATGAATTGATTGACGAGGTGCTAGCGGAAATCAATAAGTTAAACGAAGAAAACTTCCGTGTACGCCAACATATTCAATATGTGCATAAGTTTAAAAACCGAGCTAAGTGGGATTCCTTAACAGCGATGGATGTAAATGAAATTAAAGAACACATTTCACCGCTGATTGTTCCGCTAAACGATGATGAGTTGGCGAAACGGTTTGATTTGCTTATGTACACGATCGAATTGGCGAAGCTGCAAACGAAAAATGCCACGAAGCCGATTCGGAGTGTGATTCGCACCGCCGAGGCGTTATCGAAGCTCGGTTCGATCCCGCAAGTGCAGGAGCAAAAATACATCATCGAAAAGGTGCAGACGGAAGAGTTTTGGAGCGAAGCCGATATTTTCGAATTGGAAGCTGTCCGTGAAGCGTTGCGTGACTTAGTCAAATTCCTTGAAAAAGAGACGCAAAAAATTTACTATACGAACTTTAAAGACCAAGTTTTAGAAGTCAAAGAAAACGGCCCGATGTTTACTGTCAATGATCTGAAAAATTATCGGAAAAAGGTGGAACATTATCTGCACGAACATCGCGACCAGATGGCCATTTACAAGTTGCGAAATAATAAAAAGCTAACCGTCCAAGACGTAAAAACGTTGGAGCATATTCTTTGGAATGAGCTTGGCACACAGGAAGATTATCAAAGAGAATTCGGAGACACACCGATTACAAAGCTCGTCCGCCAAATCGTCGGCCTTGACCCACAGGCCGCCAACGAAGCGTTTTCCGAATTTTTATCAAGCGAACGGTTGAACATCCAGCAGAGCCGCTTTGTCAAATTGATCGTCGATTACTTTGTGAAAAATGGAGTCATGGACAAGCGGGTGCTGCAGGAAGAACCGTTTAAAACCGTCGGCAGCATTGTTGAACTCTTTCAAGACAACATGGACGACGCGCGGAAGATTATTCGCATTATCGATGAGATTAACAGAAATTCAGAAGATATTGTGGGGGCGTAGCAAAAGCGTTCTTTGTGGTATCTATATAAGTTGCAATAAAGATTTTCCGATTGTTCGATTCTGTTTTCCTTCATAACAAGTCATTTTGATAGAATGCAGCGGGCGTTCTACTGGATGTAAAACAAAGTTTCAACTTATATAGTTAGCCGTTGGGTGTTGTTGCTAACGTTTCAATATATTCTGTTTTTCTTTGGTGTTAAGGCATCTTTGAGAGTGAAGTATCTCAAAGGTGCCTTCTATTTCTTATACATATAGAACGAAACGAGTATAAATGTTGTGTAGATAGCCCATATTGAGTCGAAATGGTTCGGCAAATATCCATGTATTTGATAATCTAAAATTGAGCCACTTTTCAACGGTTCGATCACATAAAAAATGAGCCACCCGATTTCCAATTTTCATCATCTTTGGCGAGGAGACCCCGACTTCTAAGCGAGAGCGAAAGTCGGGGAGGAATCGCCCTTCCTCCTTTCTTTTGTATATGATAGAATAAGAATGTGGAGAAAACCGTTGAATCAAGGCACTCCAACCCCCGTTACTCGATGTAGGGAGTTGGTTGCAGGAAACGTTGCAACCGTAAAACATCGAGCGTACATCCGTCTGTTGTGCGTGGAAGTCAAGTACTGCCTACAGACATGCCGAGCCACTCGGTAGCGATATAGGCATGACCTATGTCGTTGGGTAGTCGTCAACCTGCCCCTGATGCAACCCCAAGTCAAGGAAGGAGGACGAAGTCCGTTCGCACTTCTGGGGAGTTGCAAGCCCCCGCTTCAAGCGTTAGCTAAGTGGGGGTAGTTGACTACCTCCCTCCAACGATTATGATCGCCATCTTAAATTATCCCCTTTTCCCACATGAAACAGATCGCTTCCATACCGTTTTTCACATTCGTGAAGACGAAGAACAGTTTCTTTGGAGCCATCACCTAGCGAACGGTGCCAGGCACTGTTGTTATGGCCAAAAAAGGCAATAGGAAAGCAGAGGTGCCCGATTTTAGGCATCTCGTATAACCTGTCTGCCTTTTGGCTAGACTAAATAAGTTGTGGTTGGCGGAACGGCTCTTTGCGGGAGATCATGCAAAAGATGATCACCAACATCCGCCGAGCAATGGCGATGAGGGCTTTTTTCTTCCCGCACCGGGCCGCCAACGACCAAAACTTTCGGGACAAGGGATGCGTCTTGGATCGAGCTGCTGACCATGCCGCCTCGCATAACGCTGATCGAAGATGGGGATTGCCTTTTGTCGTGCGCGTGCTCTTTCGCTTTCCGGCGCTTTCATGGTTGCCGGGGGACAATCCAGTCCATGAAGCCGCCCGTTCCGGCGTTTCAAAGACGCTCATGTCGGTTCCCATCTCGGCTATGATGACGGCGGCGGTTTGTTTTTTCACTCCGGGCATGGTCATCAGCAGGTTCACTTCCTCGCGATACGGCTCGAGCAGGCGGTCGATGTGCTGGTCGACTTCTTCGATGAGCCGCTCCAATTCCTCAACGTGTTTCCACAAGAGGCGAAGGAGACGGAGCTCATGTTCGGTCAAGGTGCCGAGCAGCGAATCGTACACCGCCTGCTTTTTCGTTTTGAGCCTGCCGCGCAGGCATTGATCCAGCTCGTCCTTGTCCACGTATCCCTTCTCGAGCAGCCGGGCAAGGATGTTTCGTCCGGAAACGCCGAAGAGATCGGAGAGGACCGAGCTGAGTTTGACATTGGAAGACTCGAGCACTTTTTGAATCCGGTTTTTCTCCGACGTCAGCTGTCCGACCCATTTTTTGCGGAGGCGGGTAAAATCCCGCAATTCGCGAATATCCGCCGGGGGGACGAAACTTTTTTCAACGAGTCCAGGCGGAGCAGCTTGGCGATCCACTCGGCGTCCGAGACATCGGTTTTTCTTCCCGGGACATTTTTGATCCGCTGCGGATTGGCCAGTGTCAAGTCGACATAGCCCTCGAGGAAGGCGAAGACCGGTTTCCAATACACGCCGGTGGATTCCATGGCGACATGGGTAACGCCATGTTCTTCGAGCCACTCGAGCAGGTCACCAAGTCCCTTCGAGAACGTGGAGAAGGTTTGAATGTCCTTTTGAATGTGTCCATCTTCTTCCCATAGCGCGCAGGCGACGATGGTTTCGGCATGAACATCCAATCCTGCGCAGCGGGGATAGATGACATCCATGATGAAAATCCTCCATTATGGAAGGAGAGATGGATTTTCATGCCTGGGTGGGGAGTAAAATTTACTCATGGATGTTTTTTGTTTTTCATTCAAATAAATACTTGAATAATAAAAGAAATGGGGTATAATATATTCAAACGGAAATTTGAATATGAAAGGGGGATACTGAATGAGTAAGAAAGATATGGGGTATAATATATTCAAACGGAAATTTGAATATGAAAGGGGGATAATGAATGAGTAAGAAAGATACATGTGAAATTAATTGTTATGACGAAGAAAAAGTCAATCGAATACAAGGGGAATTGCAAAAAGAAGATATATCCAGTGTTGTCCTGTTGTTTAAAGCACTGGCAGATGAAAATAAGGCAAAAATTGTCTATTCACTTTGCCAAGATGAAGAGTTATGTGTATGTGATATTGCTAATATCATCGGGGCTTCTGTTGCAACCACTTCCCATCATTTACGGACTCTTTATAAACAAGGGATTGTAAAGTATCGAAAAGAAGGAAAGCTAGCATTTTATTCGCTGGATGATGACCATATTAAGCAGTTAATCATGATTGCGTTAGCACATGAGAAAGAGGTGAAAGTCTGTGTCTGAACAACAAGCAAAATTATCTAAATCAGAAGCGAAAACCTACCGTGTTCAAGGATTTACTTGTGCAAACTGTGCGGCAAAGTTTGAAAATAATGTAAAATCATTGCCAGGTGTTCAAGATGCTAAAGTAAACTTTGGAGCGTCTAAAATTACCGTTTGGGGTACAACAACCATCGAAGAATTAGAAAAAGCAGGAGCTTTTGAAAACTTAAAGGTTCGGGAAGATAAAGAAAAATCAGTCAAGCGTGAACCTTTTTGGAAGCAAAAAGAGAACATTAAAGTGTATATTTCCGCCGTTTTGCTTGTGATCAGTTGGTTTTTAGGGAAGCAATACGGAGAAGAGCATATCTTTGCGACAATTGGATATGCTGCAGCAATTTTAATCGGTGGATATTCGTTATTTATAAAAGGGTTCAAAAACCTAGTTCGATTGAATTTTGATATGAATACGCTGATGACAGTGGCGATTTTAGGAGCTGCAGCGATTGGTGAATGGGGAGAAGGTGCAACGGTTGTTATTCTATTCGCCATTAGCGAAGCCTTAGAGCGTTATTCCATGGATAAAGCTCGTCAATCCATTGAATCGTTGATGGATATTGCTCCAAAAGAAGCATTAATTCGTCGCGGAAATGAAGAAATGATGGTCCCTGTTGACGATATTCAAGTCGGAGATATTATGATCGTAAAGCCTGGTCAGAAATTAGCGATGGATGGAATCGTCATCAAGGGTACATCTACGCTAAATCAGGCTGCCATTACGGGAGAAAGTGTTCCAGTAACCAAAACAGTCGGTGATGAAGTCTTTGCAGGAACATTGAATGAAGAAGGGTTATTGGAAGTAAAAGTGACAAAACGAGTGGAAGATACAACTCTTTCGAAAATCATCCATTTAGTGGAAGAAGCTCAAGCAGAACGAGCACCTTCTCAAGCGTTTGTAGATCGTTTTGCCAAATACTATACACCAGCCATTATCATTTTTGCTCTTTTACTAGCCGTTATTCCTCCATTATTTATGGGTGCTGATTGGAGCGAATGGATTTATCGAGGTCTAGCTGTATTAGTGGTTGGTTGTCCGTGTGCGTTGGTTATTTCCACGCCTGTTTCGATTGTAACTGCCATTGGAAATGCAGCGAAAAACGGTGTGTTAATTAAAGGTGGTATTTATTTAGAGGAAGCAGGAAACTTAAAAGTGATTGCTTTTGATAAAACAGGAACATTAACAAAAGGTATTCCTTCCGTCACCGATGTAGTCACTTATAATGGCAATGAAAATGAACTAATGACCATTACAGCAGCCATTGAAAAAGGCTCACAACATCCACTTGCTTCCGCCATTATAAGAAAAGCAGAAGAAGATGGATTGAATTTTAATGAT
>NZ_NISS01000001.1:2472413-2585610 GCF_002335725.1 Geobacillus sp. FJAT-46040 | reverse complement strand
GCGAATGGATTTATCGAGGTCTAGCTGTATTAGTGGTTGGTTGTCCGTGTGCGTTGGTTATTTCCACGCCTGTTTCGATTGTAACTGCCATTGGAAATGCAGCGAAAAACGGTGTGTTAATTAAAGGTGGTATTTATTTAGAGGAAGCAGGAAACTTAAAAGTGATTGCTTTTGATAAAACAGGAACATTAACAAAAGGTGTTCCTTCCGTCACCGATGTAGTCACTTATAATGGCAATGAAAATGAACTAATGACCATTACAGCAGCCATTGAAAAAGGCTCACAACATCCACTTGCTTCCGCCATTATAAGAAAAGCAGAAGAAGATGGATTGAATTTTAATGATTTATCTGTTGAAGAATTCCAATCCATTACAGGTAAAGGGGTCAAAGCCAAAGTAAATAACGCAATGTATTATGTCGGAAGTCCAAGTCTTTTTGAAGAACTTCTTCCAAATGGCATCCAATCAGAAATAAAAGAACAAATTACAACCCTTCAAACACAAGGGAAAACGGTCATGATATTAGGGACGGAAAAAGAAATTCTGGCGTTAATTGCCGTGGCAGACGAAATAAGAGAATCATCCAAAGAGGTTATTCGAAAACTTCATCAAGTCGGTATTGAAAAAACGGTAATGTTGACAGGGGATAACCAAAGAACAGCCGAAGCCATCGGAAAACAAGTCGGCGTTTCCGATATTAAAGCCGATTTACTTCCAGAAGATAAACTGAATTTCATCAAAGAGCTTCGTGACAAGCATCAAAGCGTGGCGATGGTTGGAGATGGTGTGAACGATGCACCAGCTCTTGCAGCTTCAACCGTTGGTGTGGCAATGGGTGGTGCTGGAACCGATACAGCCCTAGAAACAGCCGATATTGTCTTAATGTCTGATGATTTAAGCAAATTGCCATATACGATTAAATTGAGCCGCAAAGCTTTAGCGATTATTAAGCAAAACATTATTTTCTCTTTAGGGATTAAGGCATTGTCATTACTGTTAATTGTGCCTGGTTGGTTAACGCTATGGTTAGCGGTATTTGCCGATATGGGAGCAACATTACTCGTAACATTAAACAGCATGCGATTGCTAAAAGTTAAAGAATAGGCTCTTCACCACAAGTGGCAGTGCATGATAAGGAGCGCTGAACGTGAGCATTTCGTCTCTCATTTTGCTTTTGTTGATCATGTCGATCGTGTTGCTCGTGTATGGTGTTGTCCAAAAGAGCAAAGCCGCCAAACGGATCGCCTTTGGTCTCTTCATAGCATCGGTCGGATTAGCGGGTTTTGTCGTGTTTCTCATCGGTTATATGTAACGGAAAGCCAAAGCCGAACACGCTGTTCTGTGTGTTCGGCTTTGCGTTTGCGGCGATTCAGATGGGGATCATTGGGGGAGATGGGGCTCGCGCTCAAGGCCTCAAGGACTGGCATTAGGGGACCGTTCGAGGCGGATTTCTCTGTCTTGCCTCATCTATCATTTTTGGGCTTCAAAGTTATTTTTAAAAAAGCGAAGAAAGTCGTTCATTTTTCTACACGAGGACAAGCGTAGGGAATATAAAGAAAATGCAAAAAAGAATGATATATGAAAAAATTATTGAAGCTGAAATGTGTAATATTTATAATATTACTGTAGATGAGCATTTTTCATTACAATAATTTCCATGGTTAGAGAGACAAACAGGGTACCCCTTACGCGATACGGAGCTGTTTTTTGATCACATCAATGGGAATATCTTGCTTCGCAGCGTCATAAATGAACTCGACGACGCTGTGGTCTTTCCGCGACCGAAGAAGCTCCAGCCCGGTGGAGAGGTTTTGTCGGGATTCGGCGATGCTGTACACGCAGGCCAAC
The DNA here is from genome assembly GCF_002335725.1 of Geobacillus sp. FJAT-46040. Classification (NCBI taxonomy): domain Bacteria; kingdom Bacillati; phylum Bacillota; class Bacilli; order Caryophanales; family Anoxybacillaceae; genus Geobacillus; species Geobacillus sp. FJAT-46040. The sequence continues at coordinate 2,583,760 of NZ_NISS01000001.1, read as the reverse complement.
AGCACCACCGCCCAATACCGTTTCACCGCCCGAATGTGGCGAACGCGGTATCCATCCAGCTTCAGTTGATCTTTCGCCTGCCGGAAAAAGCACTCGATCGTCCAGCGCTGGGCGTAGTAACGCAAGATGTCTTCGTCCCCGAGTTCCCGGTCGGTGCTCAAGATGCAATGAAGATGTTCCGGCGCCATCGGCTGATCCGCCTTCCAAGCCAGCAGCACCACCGCGTCATCGAGGCCATGGATGGCCCCCTCATAGCGATACACGCGATAACGCTCCTGCCCCACCGTGACGAGGCGGGTGTCTTTGGACTCGATATAGCGGGCAAACTGCTTGGCTTGGATGGCGATGCCTTTCGGGTAGAGAATCCGGTTCGTCTTGAGCATCGCGATGACATGGAATCCCTGTTTCAGACAGGCTTCGATGAGCTTTTTGGACGGATACCACGAATCCATGAGCACATACACCGGCTGAGCCCGCTTCACCTTGAGCGAGGAAAGCATCTCGATCGCCAGGTCGATCTTGCTTTTTCCCGCTTTCTTGTCATACAGGCGGAACGCAAATGGGAACGCCTGCGTGAAGGTGTGCACCATCAGCCAAACGAGCGAATGCCCCCAGACCGATTGATGATCTTTATGCGAGTAGTGCCAGTCGCACCCTTGAATGGCGTGCACAGCCCGTGACGAAGGCTTTGTTTTTTGGCAAATCGTATCATCAATCGAAACAAAAAGGGGTTGATTCTTCCGTTTGGCCAGTCGTTCGACCTGGGAAAGGATCCACTCTTGAAGCTTCCCAAGCAGCCTTTCCTCGTTCCAAGGGCTTTTCGTGAAAAAGTGACTGAGCGTCGTTCGATGATTCGGATGAAAGCTCCAGTAATGAATATCAGTCAATGTTCCCGAGAATCCCTTGGTGGTCAAGGCATCGACAATATGAATGAGATGCTTGATGACCGGTTTGGAAAGCTGCAGCGTCAACCCCAGCGTGAAGAAAAACTTGTGGATTCCTTGGTGATGTGCTAATCTATTCATGAGACATGAACCTCCTTGTGTGAATGGGTTTTGAACACATCTATTTTACCCAAGGAGTCCGGTTCATGTCTCCTTTTTTGTTTAGTTGTCAATTTATGTCAGTGAATTTGCTCATCTACAGTAATATTATTTAAGTTTTGTGTTGTACAACAAAAATAATCAGCTGGCATAGGAGGGATTGGGTTGATTGAAAAGCTTGTAGAAACGGTGAACGGGTGGCTATGGAGTCCTTTTTTGATTGCATTCATTGTTTGTTGTGGTTTGTATTTTAGCATTCGCACCCGTTTTCTGCAAATCCGCCATGTGAAAGAGATGGTCCGGCTTGTGACGATGGGGAAAAGCTCTGAGGCCGGGGTGTCTTCTTTCCAGGCGTTGACGATGTCGTTGTCCGGCCGCATCGGCGTCGGGAACGTGGCCGGGACGGCGACGGGGATTGCGTACGGGGGGCCGGGCGCGGTCTTTTGGATGTGGGTCATCACCTTTATCGGAGCGGCGACGGCGTATGTCGAGTCGACGCTGGCGCAAATTTATAAAGAGGAACAAGACGGACAGTACCGCGGCGGTCCGGCTTTTTATATTGAAAAGGGCCTTGGCTGGAAATGGTTTGCGGTTGTGATTGCCGGGGCGATTATTCTCTCGATGGCGGTGCTGATGCCGGGAATTCAAGCAAACTCGATTGCCGACAGCTTTTCGAATGCGTTTGGCATTCCGAAATTGGTGACGGGAATTTTCGTGATTGCCGTTCTTGGCTTTACGATTTTTGGCGGAGTGAAGCGGATCGCGAAAACGGCGGAAATTGTCGTGCCGTTTATGGCAGTTGGCTATTTGTTGGTCGCGATTGCCATTATTGCGGCCAATATTGAAAAAGTCCCGGATGTGTTTGGTTTGATTTTCAAAAGCGCGTTTGGCGCTGATCAAGTGTTTGGCGGTATTCTTGGTTCGGCGGTGATGTGGGGGGTCAAACGCGGCCTTTATGCGAATGAAGCGGGGCAAGGGACGGGCGCCCACCCGGCAGCGGCGGCGGAAGTGTCCCACCCGGCGAAGCAGGGGCTTGTGCAGGCATTTTCGATCTATTTGGACGTGTTCTTGATCGTGACGGCGACGGCGCTGATGATTTTATTTACTAACCAGTATAATGTCATTAATGAAAAAACCAAGGAGCCGATTGTCGTCAACCTTGAAGGGGTAGAACCGGGCGCAGGGTATACGCAGGCGGCGGTGGACACGCTCTTCCCGGGATTCGGGTCGGCCTTTATTGCGATCGCTCTGTTCTTCTTCGCGTTTACGACGATGTACGCCTATTACTATATTGCCGAGACGAACCTCGCCTATTTGGTGCGCAGTGAAAAGAGGGGAATGGCCTTCTTTGCCTTGAAGCTCGTCTTTTTGGCGGCCACATTCTATGGAACGGTCAAAACGGCGACGACGGCGTGGGCGATGGGCGACATCGGGCTTGGCATCATGGTGTGGCTCAACTTGATTGCGATCTTGTTGTTGTTTAAACCGGCCTATATGGCCTTAAAAGATTACGAAGAACAGCTGAAGCAAGGCAAAGATCCAGAGTTCAATGCGTCAAAATACGGAATCAAGAACGCGACATTTTGGGAAAATGGGTATAAGAAAGCTGAAGAAAATAAAAAGGAAGCTTTATAACGGTTGCTTTGCCGAAGCAGTCCGTGTTTAGGCTGCCTAGTACGTGAATAGCAATGATTCTCAAGTGGAGGGTGTTCCGTTGCTTTTGGGACACCCTTCCGATTTGTGCACTGCGCGCAAGAGAGGAAAGGACCCATCTTCCCGTTCTCCTTCCTCACAGAGTGATAAGAGGCATGCAGAGATATCCATCGCTTGAATCGCCTTTGCGTCTCCGCGAATACGATGCGATTTTGTCGTCATCAGGGCTTTTCGTCTGTTTCCACCCACTGCTTTTGGTGTTAAAATCAAACGGAAAGTTGAGCGAGGGAGATGCATTTGGAAAAACCGGCCGAGCGGCCGGTTTTTGCGGAAATCAATGGGCTGTTTTCCGAATGTCATGGACGATTTGCGTCAGTGCTTCGTTGATCGGCGTCACTGGTCTGCCGAGCAGTTTTTCGAAATCGTTGCTTTCGACTTCTAAGGAGCCTTCCCGGATGCCGCGTTGGATGTCAACGAGAAACGACACGAGCGGTTCCGGCAGACCGGCGTTTTTCATGATGTCGGCATAGGCAGCGTCATCCACTTGTTGCACCGGTACTTCTTTGCCTAGGACAGCGCCGAGGGCGGCCGCTAGTTGTTCTTGGGTCATCAGCGGGCCGGACAGCTCGTAGATCGTGTTTTCATGACCGCTTCCTGCCAAGACGGCGGCTGCAGCTTCCGCGTAGTCTTGGCGAAGAGCCCAGCCGACTTTTCCTGCGCCCGCCGACGTCACCCAAGGCGCTCCTGCCAAAACGGCTTGAATGGTTCCGATTTCATTTTCCAAGTACCAGTTGTTGCGTAACAACGAATACGGGATGCCTGTTTTGATAATAGCTTCTTCCGTGACCCGATGCACTTCGGCAAGAGAGAGACGGCTTTCGCTTGCCTTCGCTAGACTTGTGTACGCAACGAATCCGACTTGGGCGCGTTTGGCCGCTTCAACTGCATTTGTGTGCTGGCGGATTCTTGTTTCATTGTCCCCATCCGTCGAGATGATCAATAACCGGTCGATGCCTTGGAAGGCAGTGTCCAGTGTTTCCGGACGGTCGAAGTCTCCGTGGCGAACATCGATTCCTTGAGCGCGAAAATGTTCGGCTTTTTCCGGTTGGCGGACGCTGACGGCGATTTGGTTGGCGGGCACGGATTTCAGCAGCGCCTCGACCACTTTTGTGCCGAGTTTTCCTGTGGCGCCGGTGACTAACAGTTTCATTGTGCTGAACCTCCTTAGGGATTTTTTGTTGTAACTATTTTTGTTACAACGGTGGTGTAAAAAAAAGCCCTTGAAGAGCTTTTTTATTGAAATTTGGCAATCAGTTGACCCACGGTCGTTTGCGCTAGGCGCCGTTCCATGGCGAATTGGGCTTCTTTGAGCTCCGCTTGTAGCACAGCCTCAATGTTTCGTCCGACCGGGCACTCGATATTCGGAGCGTCATGGATACGAAACAGTTGATCCGCTTCGGTCGCGTTGACCGCCCGGTACACGTCAAGAAGGGTAATGTCATCCGGAGACTTCCGCAGCGAAGCACCGCCTACGCCAGGCCGCACTTCGACAAGCCCCGCCTTCTTTAGCATGCCCATAATTCGGCGGATGATGACAGGGTTCGTATTGACGCTGCGGGCGATAAACTCCCCGGTGCAATCGGTTGAACTGACCGCAATCAGGCAAAGAATATGAACCGCAATCGAAAAGCGTGTGCTGATTTGTTTCACTATGTAACACCACCGTTGTAACTATTATAGTTATATCGTGTTAAAAAAGTCAAGTCCTTTCGTAGCTGCAATGGACGAGCCTTCCATGTTTTTTATGGCCAGAAGAAAATGGAAACAACCTAAGCGATGGCGATTGTTTATATCTTTCCCATTGGTTAGGAGGATACGACTGTGCATCGCCAGCTTAGGCTTTTCTTTTTATACGGTTTGGGGAACACTGTTCCATTGTGCGAAGTTTCTTTGGATTCGTCCACTGATCGTGTACAATACATAAAGGGTGACAACATCGTTCATCTCGGAAGGAGGAAAGCCATTGACAGACAGCGGAAAACAATCGTTCATTACGGACATTCATCAGTTGGATAAAAAAGGAGCGGGACAAGCGGTCGTTTGGCAGGAAGAAGAAGGGAGGAGAAAAAAGCTCAAACTCACTGTTCCGTCCACGCTTCCTGGTGAAAAGGTGCGGGTTTTGATCGATTGGCCGAAACGCCGGAGGGCCCATGCCCGAGTGGAAGAAGTGATCGAGCGGCATCCAGAGCGGCTCGATCCGCCGTGTCCGCACTTTGACCGCTGCGGCGGCTGTGTCTGGCAGCACTGGCGCTATGAGGGACAGCTGCGGCATAAGACCGAACAGGTGAAGGCGCTGCTTGCCCAGCACGGATTTGATCCGGACGTTGTGCGCGAGACGATCGGGATGGAACATCCGTGGCATTACCGCAATAAAATGGAGTTTACGTTCTCTCCTGAGGGCCTGCTTGGACTGCACGAGCAAGGGAATTTCCGGCAAGTGGTTTCGTTGGAGACATGTCTCATTGCCGGCGAGAAGATCGTCAAAGCCGCTATGGAAGTGGCGCGTTGGGCGCGCGATCATCAGCTGCCTGGGTATCACAAAGACACCCATGAAGGGCTGCTTCGCCACGTCATGGTGCGCGAGTCGTTTGCGACAGGAGAGGTGATGGTGGCGCTCTTTGCGACCGAGGCGCCGGAAGGGGAGTTGAAAGAAGCGGCGGCTGATTTGACGGAGCGGATCACGAAGGCGCTCCCGGACGTGAAAAGTTTGCTTTGGCTGGAGAATCGGGCGTGGGCCGACCGCACCCAGGCGGAACGAACGCACGTGCTGGCCGGACGGGATTTCATTTACGATGAATTGTGCGGGTTCCGCTACCGTCTTTGGTTTGATACGTTTTTCCAAACGAACCCGGTGCAGGCGGCCAAATTGGTTGAACTGGCGTTGGAGATGGGCGAGCCCAAGCCCCATGAGAAAATGATCGATCTCTTCTGCGGAGTCGGCACGTTTTCCTTGCCGTTCGCCAAGCGGGTGAAGGCGTTGGCGGGCATTGAAATTGTGGAAACGTCGATCGAGTCGGCGAAACGAAACGCGAAAGACAACGGCGTTGACAATACGTACTTTTTGGCGCGGGATGCGCGGCGCGGGATTGATGACGTGTTGGAGCAGTTCGGGCGGCCGGAGCTGCTGCTTTTGGATCCTCCGCGTTCTGGCGCAGGCGGAAAAGTGATGCGCAAAATCGGCCGGGCGCAACCAAAGCGGGTGGTGTATGTCTCCTGCAATCCGGAGACGTTTGCGTCAGACATTACGGAGCTAGTCTCGTTCGGCTATACATTGAAAACCGTCCAGCCGGTGGACATGTTTCCGCATACGGCCCATGTCGAGTGCTGTGCGTTGCTTGTGAAATCATCATGAGGAAAAGCTCGCTCCCTTAACCAGAGGGAATCGGGCTTTTTTATTACGATTGCCTGCGGCGCGATTTCTGGTTTCCACTCCTTGGTGGCGAGCGGCACGACAGCTAAGCAGCTCGACAACGAACGAAGCGGCCGTTTTATCGCCTACGGTGGGATGTTGATTGAAGGATTTTTGGCAGTGATTGTTGTCTGCTCGGTAGCGTATTTGACGACGGAGCAGTTCACACAGCGACTCGTTGAGCTGGGTGGGCCGATTCCGGCTTTCTCTGCCGGTCTTGGGTATTTTATGAGCCATTTCGGAATCCCAGAAGCGGCAGGTACGACCTTTGTCGCTCTGGCGGCTTCAGCTTTTCTCATGACAACGTTAGATTCAGCGACACGGCTTGGGAGATACGGTGTGCAAGAGTTTGCGGAAGGAAGATCCAAGACGTTTGCCAACCCTCATATAGCAACAGGAGTGATCGTCGTCGGTGCGGCGGCGCTGGCGCTCTCGGGAACGTGGAGCGATTTATGGCCGCTGTTCGGTTCTGCTAACCAAATGCTTGGTGCGTTGGCGTTGCTGGCCGTCAGCGTCTGGCTTGTAAAAAAAGGGACGAAGTCGTGGTTTACGATCATCCCGATGATCTTTATGTTTATTGTGACGCTTTCTGCATTGCTCGTCTTCATGAGAACGAATTTCTTAAACGGGAATATTTTCCTTGTGGTTTGTGGGTTTATCTTGTTTGTCTTGTGTATCTTCCTCGTCATTGAAGCGTATCGCTCCTTTACGAAACCGAAAGATAAAGATACGACGGTCAAAGCGTAATAGAGTAAGGTGATGCTGGAGTTGCTGAACATCCCCTTTCGGTAGACGGTTGTCTATTGAAGGGGGATTTGTTCTAGAGGGGGAGAGGAGGGGGCTAGGAGCTTTATAAAAGTTTTATAAGTTTTCTGTAACGGTGAAGAAGACGTCAGTATTATTGGCAGAGCTTGTGCCTTGTCTTTGAACAAGATGGCGACACATGGCGGTTAGTTGGGACTGTTCATGGTCAAATGGACGGTGTAAGTTCCCCCTGCTTTCCTCGCTCAAAAAAGCTCTATGTTCGTCAAAACAGTAATGGCGTAAAACTCGCGAGAGAGTCAAGTGGTTGACCTGTTTCATTATGGGACAAAAGAGGCCGATGGCCCCTTTTGCTTTTTCGGTTCAGCTATGTCGACGAATGGCATTGGCCAGCAATTGCGGCAACGATGCGATATCGTTCGGCCCATAGGTGAAACGGACGAGTGTTTCGTCCATGTCAAGCGCCTCGGCGAGCAATCCAGCGAATCCGCGCGCTTTACGGTCGATTTCCAAAATGGCTTCCACTCCATGTTCGGACACAAAGAAGATGGCCTCCAATTCATCAAGGCGGCCTCGAAAGGCTCCCCCTGTCGGGCGAAATTCGAACTCTTGGACAAACGGCAGCCGCCGTTGCCAATAGCGCGGTGCTTGTTCGCATTGCACATCACGGAGGCGGAATCCTAATTGGCGGGCTGCCTCGAGAAACGCTGCGACGAGCGGGTGCGGTTCGATGGTGAGGTAGTCCCGGTCTTGCGGATCAAGCGCCATTTTAATGTCAAGGCCGGTTTGCAGCCACACTTTGGAAGAGCCGAGCGTGACCGGTACGTCGTATGGCAAGGCGAATTGGAACGGGATCGTTTTTGTTTCATTCGGCCCGATTGTCATCGAGTCAGACACTTTGTATCGGGCGAGCACGGCTTTTTCTTCGACTTTCTTATCATCGATTTCGCGAATATACGTCGTTACTAAGGCTAGATAAATTTCATCAATGCGCTGTTCGACGCTGCCGCCGCGAACCTCGACGACTCCTTCGACCGTTTCCCCTTGGGCGTATTGCGCTTTGGAAAGTTTCGTATCGACCGTAGCGGACCCGATGCCGATGGAGCTTAGCAGTTTTTTGAACAATCGATTCTCCCCCTTGTTGATTAGTTTCTTCCTCATCCGGGAATACGCAGCGTCTAGTAAAAAGGTTCCATTTTTTATCCGGTTATAGACGATGAGAACATAACCGCTGTCGATTAAGTTTTCTGATATGTGGCCGCCCACGACACCAAGGCTGATCAATTCATCATCCGCTATCCCTTCCTTCTTCTGTTTATCCATTGTTAAGGGTAACATAATGCCTAAGGGAGTTCCACTATTTTGGAAAACAAGACGGTTTTTGCTAAAATAGCGCATATGGATGAGAAAGGCGGATCAGCAATGAAACGGGTTATCCACGTCGTTGGGGCAGTCATCTGCAATGAACAGGGAGATGTTTTATGCGCATTGCGAGGGTCAAATATGTCGCTGCCGAACGTTTGGGAGTTCCCTGGAGGCAAAGTGGAAGAAGGGGAAAGCCCAGAAGCGGCTTTAGTTCGGGAAGTTCGTGAGGAACTTGGCTGCACCGTTTCGGTCGGCAAGCTGCTGGCTGATGTGTTTCATGAGTATGAACACGCCATCGTTCATTTGCGGACGTACGAAGCTCGCCTTACTGATGGGGAGCCGCGGGCGCGGGAGCATGCCGAGCTTCGGTGGGTGCCGCTCTCCCAGCTTCGTGACCTTAGATGGGCGCCGGCCGATCTCCCTACCGTTGAGGCGCTGTTGGCGAAGAGTCGCTCATAGCCGAGAAAGATGTCGGTTCGGGGAATGGGGCGTCGACTCTATTGAAAGAAAAACGGTTTTTCCCGGAGGAAGAACCGTTTTTGATTCGCGCTATGGTCTACAATGTGAACCTTTGAACGGATGTCCGCAAATCTTCGGCCATTTTAGCGAGCATTTGCGAAGATGATGTGATCTCTTCCATAGAAGCGAGCTGTTCTTCAGCAGATGCTGCAACTTCTTCGGATGTGGCGGCATTTTCCCGCGCGATACCCGCTAACTGATGGGCGGATGCGGTGACTTGCTGGGTGCCGGCTGAGATTTGCTCAGCAATCGCGGAGATTTCCTCGATTTGCGGGGCTACTTCTTTCATATTTTGGACGATTTGTAAAAAGCGTTGGGCTGTTTGCGTAGAAATGTGAAGGCCACCTTCAATATTTTCGGTCACACGGGACATATATCGGACCACTTCTGTTGTGCTTTGTTGGATTTTCCCAATCAATTCCTCGATTTGTTTCGTGGATGATTGCGACTGCTCGGCAAGTTTTCTCACTTCATCGGCGACAACGGCAAATCCTTTTCCATGCTCGCCGGCTCGAGCGGCTTCAATGGCTGCGTTTAGTGCCAGCAAGTTTGTTTGGTCGGCGATGGTGCTGATTACATCAAGGATTTTCTCAATTTCTTCAGAACGTTTTTCTAATGATTTCACTCTTTTGTCAACTACCCCCACTTCGCGAACGCTTGAAGTGGGGGCTTGCCACTCCCCAGAAGTGCAAACGGACTTCGTCCTCCTTCCTTGACTTGGGGTTGCATCAGGGGGCAGGTTGACGACTACCCAACGACGCAGGTCATGCCTGCATCGTTACCGATTCTCTCGGTGTGTCTGTTGGCAGTACTTGGCTTCCACACACAACAGACAGACCTACGCTCGATGTTTTACGGTTGCAACGTTTCCTGCAACCAACTCCATCCATCGAGCAGCCGTTATTGGAGTGCCTTTATTGAACGGTTTTCTCCATGCCTTTATTATATCATACACAAAAGAAAGGGGGAACGCACATTCCTCTCCCACTTACTCCCTTTGGTCGTTGAAGTGGGAGTCTCCTGCGCGAAATAGGATGAATTAATGGCGCATCCTGGTTGATATTGCAAATATATAGTAACATGTTTTTTGGGTAATTTAAATTACTATTTTTCTTCTTTTTGTAAAACATATAGCACTTTTTTACTATTTGTCTCTTCTTTGCCATAGTTCTGAAAGAAGACTCCCGCTTCAAACGCGTGAAAGGCAAAGACGCGCAGTCAGCGGGAAGCGCATGTCAGTTGGCGTCAATTGAAAACACGTGATTGCGGGAAAATCAACGCGAACAAGCCTGTTGACAGCTGCCTTTACAGCAGCCCCAACAGGCTTGTTTTTTCGCTGCCTAGCGGGCAGACGATGATGTTTCTGCGGCGGTGCACGCTTCGGCCAAAGCGAGGTCGGCGATGGCGTCTTGCAGCGTGACAAGACCGCGTTCATTCGGATTTTCGATCAAGCGGCAAAAGTCAAGAAAGCGCGTTTGGGCAATCGCTTCGTACCACCCGTGGCGGTCCGAGAGCACCACGGTGCGCTCGTACGGGATGCGCGGGGCGTCTGACCGTGGAACCGACGGCAACAGGCGGTCGGCCGCTTGCCTGACTTGTTCGATGGCGCGGGAGGACGGTTGTTTCGGAATGGCATCGAGCAAAGCGTCCATATGCGCCGCCTCATCGGTTGAGACGAGGCCGGAGACGGATAGCTGCATCGGGATCCAGCCGTCAAGCGTGATGCGTCCACGCGTCGTATGAATGTCCCAGTGCGTCGATTCCGAAGCGGCGGGGTCCATCGTAAAGCCATGGTAATAATGGACGGGGATGCGCCGTCCGTTGCCTTCATGAATCACCGTAGCGCCGACGCGCGGCCGTGTGCCGTCTGGTTCTCGCAACGCGAATCCGTGCGCGGAAACCGCTTCGCCAAACCAATCGCGACCGACTTCAAAAAAGTGGACGCCGTGCTCGATCAGGATGCCGCCGCTTCGCCGCTCGTCCCAAAACCAATGGCCTTTGGCGACGCGGTGAGCCGCGTTGTGAAGGCTTGCGTAGTCCACTGGGCCAAGAAACGCGCGGTGGATGAGTTGCTTGACAGCTTCTGCGAGCGGGTGGTAGCGAAGGACGAGATTGACCGCCAACGCCCGGTTTTGGCGGGCGGCGAGCTGGATGTTCGCCCGCAGCGCCTCGGCGGTGAGGCCGCCTGGCTTTTCAAGCAACACATGTTTGCCTTCCTCAAGCGCCCGCTTGGCAAGCGGGGCGTGCAAATGCGGCGGGGTGGTGAGAATGACGATGTCAACATGCGGGTCAACGATCAATTCTTCAGCTTCGCGGTATTCGCGCACGTCGCCCGCCTGCGGCTGACGGCGGCGATAGGCGTCGATGACGCGCTGGCGTTTTTCGTCCGTCCGCCCGGCGACAGCGGCGAGATGGAAGGAAGGAAGCGGGGCGAGCGCGCCGGCTAAAAATTCAGCGAATGCGCCGGCACCGGCAATGCCAACATGGTAACGGAAAGATGATGAAGAAATCATGGCGTATTCTCCTCCTCCCTCACATATATATAGCATTAACGATACTCATTATACCGCAAAGAAAAAGAAGAACGAGAAAATGAAAGTTTTGAAATTTGCAAGCATCAATCATTCCTCATCGACACCATCCGACAATTATTTCGCTTGCATAGAAGGAGGAATATTATGTATATTATTATTAGCAACCATCGCAGCCGAGTGCTAGCAATCTATGAACTACTTTCATTTTCTCGTTCATCCGTCAAAAAAGGTGTCTATTTTTGTGAAAAAAAGATATGGAGGGATGACGAAATGAAAGCATTGTTGCTGGCAGGAGGATTAGGTACGCGTCTTCGTCCATTGACCGAAAACATCCCCAAACCGATGGCCCCGATTGCGAATCGGCCATGGCTTGAACACCTTATCGTTCATCTTCGCGACCAAGGAGTCAACGAATTTGTCATCGCCGCACATCATTGTTCAGAAGTGATCCGTCGCTATTTCGAAGATGGGAAGCGCTGGAACGTCAAGATTACATACGCGCTCGAACCGTTCCCGCTCGGAACGGCTGGGGCGATCAAAAACGCCGAGCGCTGGCTGAAGGAACGGTTTCTCGTGTTTAACGCCGACATTGTGCATTTGCCGCAATTGATCCCGCTGCTTGATTTCCATCGTCAACATGGCGGTTTGGCGACCATTGTTTTAACGGAAGTAGACGATCCTTCTTCCTATGGGGTCGTAGAACAAGACGACAGCGGGCGAATTTTGCGCTTTATCGAAAAGCCGCGCCGCGAAGAAGCGCCATCGAACCGGATCAACGCCGGCATGTATATTTTGGAGCCAGAGGTGATGCGCTATATCCCGGCGGAGCGGGAAGTGTCGATTGAACGCGAAACATTCCCGCTGCTGATCGAAAGGAATGTCGGTGTCTATGGCATCGTCAGTGACGGATACTGGCGCGATATGGGGACGCCGGCCCGCTATCGCCAAGTGCATTGGGATGCGCTGAGCCGGGAGTTTCCGGTTCCGCTCAAAGGCCGTGAAATCCAGCCAGGGGTATTTGTCGGCGAACATGTCGAGATTGGGTCGGGCGTCTTGTTTGTACCGCCTGTGCTCATCGGCGACCATGTGAAAATCGGACGGCAGGCTGTGATCGGCCCGAATGCGGTCATCGGTGACCACTGCCAAATCGGCGCCCGCGTCCATTGCGCGCAGACCATCGTTTGGGACCGCTCTGTCATTCGTGACCGCAGCCGTTTGCAAAACAGCATTTTCGGCTATCGGACGGTGACGACGGCGGGAGAAGTGTTCGAGGATTCAATCATCAACCAGTTTAAGGAGGCGGTGCAAGCATGATTCGAATCGCGTACGTCAGCACGTATCCGCCGCGGCGGTGCGGGCTGGCGACGTTTACGGAACATTTGCGGCAAAGTATTGACGGCGTCCGCGGACCGTCCGATGGCGACCGCGTCATCGTGTTGTACAACGAAAGCGACGGCGATGACGCCTATCGCCACAACCCGGCGTATTGGCCGCTTCCGGCGCAAAACCGCGCGGCGTATGCCGAGATGGCCAAACGGGTGAATGAAAGCGACATCGATGTCGTTTTATTGCAGCATGAGTTCGGCATTTTCGGCGGCGAGGCGGGCGAATACATTCTTGATTTCATCGCCGTGCTAGAAAAACCGCTTGTGACGACGTTCCATACGGTATTTGCCGAGCCTGAGCCGCCGTATCGCCCGATTCAAGAGAAAATCGCGGCGGCAAGCGATGCGATCATCGTCATGAACCGGCAGGCGATTCCGTATTTGGTCAAAGCGTTTGGCCTGCCGGAAGAAAAAATTGTCTACATTCCGCACGGTGCTCCAGGCCCAAGCAGCGAAAATCGCGATTCGCTTCGCCGACGCCTCGGATTCAGCGGCCGCAAAGTGATGTTGACGTTCGGGCTTCTAAGCCGCGGCAAAGGGATTGAATCGGTTTTAGCCGCATTGCCGGGCGTTGTGCGCAAGGTGCCGGAAGCGCTGTATGTCATTGCCGGACAGACGCACCCAGAAGTGAAAAAGAGGGAAGGAGAAGCATATCGCGAGGAGTTGAAATCGCTCATTCACCGTTTAGGGCTTGAGCGCCATGTCCACATGGAAGATCGGTATTTCAGCGAAGAGGAATTGATCGATTATTTGACGGCGTGCGATCTATACGTCACCCCGTACCCGGGCATGCAGCAAATCACAAGCGGCACGCTTGCCTATGCGGTCGGCGTCGGCCGTCCGGTCGTTTCGACGCCGTATGAGCATGCGCGCGATTTGTTGCAAGGTTGTGAAGAGCTGTTGTTGCCGTATGGTGATACGGCCGCCTGGGAAGAACGGCTCGGGCAGCTGTTGGCCGACGAGGCGGCGCTGAAGCGATGGGAGGAAAAGGTGCGCCAAATCGGGGCAAACACGCATTGGCCGCGCGTCGGCGAACAGCATGTCGCCTTGTTTGCGCGCATGTGCGCCGCGAAACGTGGGGAGGTGAAGACCATTGGCACCGTCAGTCATTAAGTTCGACCATCTCGAGCGCATGACTGACGACACCGGATTGCTTGAGCATAGCCTTGGCCGCATCCCGCGCCGTCGCGAGGGTTATTCGACCGATGACAACGCCCGTGCCATTTGGGCGTGCCTGGAATGGCTGGCGCTATGTGAAGACAAAGGAGAGAAAGAGCGGCTGCACCGTTTGCTTGACCGGTATTTGGCGTTTTTGCTTTGGGCGCAAAACGATGATGGCACGTTCCATAACAACTTTTTCTTCGATCGGACAAAAGAAGAGGAAACGCCGTCAGACGACTGCTTCGGGCGGTCGTTTTGGGCGGCGGCGTTGGCTTACGTTCGCCTCAGCGATCCGGCGCGGCGCGAGGCGGCAGCCGAGATGTTGCGGCGGGCCATGCCGGCGGCTTGGGAGCTTCGTTCGCTGCGCGGCGTCGCCTGGGGGGTGGCCACTTGCGGCGTCTTATTGACAGAAGGACGCCCGCTTGGCGTCGATCAAGAGGAAGTGGCCGCTTTGGCTGCACGGCTTGAGCAGCGGCTGCTTGCGGCGTATTGGGAGCATGCTGGCGATGATTGGCATTGGTATGAGCCGGAGTTGACGTACGCCAACGGGGTGATGCCGTGGGCGCTTTGGACGGCATATCGGCGCGCGCCGCGGAATGAGGTGAAGGAAGTGGCGGAAAAAAGCCTTGCTTTCCTTATTGAAAAAATGAGCGGACCGGGAGGTGTCATTCGTCCGGTCGGCAACCGCGGTTGGTGCAGCCGCCGCTACCGCGCCGATTGGGATCAACAGCCGCTTGATGTGATGAAGCTCGCTTTGGCGGCGCGCGAAGCGTATTGGGCAACGGACGACGAGCGTTATCGTGGCGTCGTCCGCCGCTGCCTCGCTTGGTTTTACGGACAAAACGACGGCAAGGCGCCGCTTGCCGACCCAAGCGACGGCAGTTGCTGCGACGGGCTTGGCCCGAACGGCCCGAACCCGAATCGGGGGGCAGAATCGACATTATCTTACTTGTTAACCGCAGCAATCGCTCAATCGATTTCGGTGGAGGTGGTTGTCGATGAATACGTCAACAACGAAACCGTTCACATGGCCGGCACACGTGTTTAAAGAATACGACATCCGCGGACGAGCCGGAGAGGAGCTCGATGAGTCGTTCGCGTATTGGCTCGGACGGGCCTTTGCCGACATGATGCAAAAGGAAGGCGAGAAGAGGGCGGTTGTCGGTCATGACAATCGTCTATCATCGCCTGGCTTGCATCGGGCGCTCAAAGATGGGCTGCTCGATGGCGGCTGCGATGTCGTCGATATTGGGCTTTCGACGACGCCGATGTTTTACTACAGCTTATACTACACGAACATTCCATGCGGCATGATCATCACCGCCAGCCATAACCCAGGCGATGAGAACGGATTTAAAATCGCCATGGGGAAAACGACAATTTATGGCGAGCGCATCCAAGCGCTGCGGCGGGCGATGGAGCGGCTCAGCCAGGAACAGCCGCGTCCTGAAACAGCGCGCGGGCGCGAGGAAACGTTGGACCTTGCTCCGGCATATATCAAGATGTTGAAGGAGAAAATCCAACTCGGTCCGCGCAAGCTGAAGGTCGTCGTCGACTGCGGCAACGGCACCCCATCGATCATTGCGCCACAAGTGCTCAAAGAATGGGGGTGCGATGTCGTCCCGCTTTACTGTGAATCCGATCCAACGTTTCCGAACCATCATCCGGACCCGGTCGTGCCGGAGAACTTAACGGACTTGATTGAGATGGTGCGCAAGGAGCAGGCGGATCTTGGCATCGCGTTTGACGGCGACGGCGATCGGATCGGGGTTGTGGATGAAACGGGTGCGATCCGTTGGGGCGACCAACTGATGGTGCTGTTCTGGCGCGAGATTTTGAAGCGCCATCCGGGAGCCGACGCGCCCGTCGAAGTGAAATGTTCGCAAGCGCTCGTTGAGGAAATTGAGCGGCTCGGCGGGAAACCGTTCTTCCATCGCACCGGCCATTCGCACGTCAAAGCGACGTTGCGCCGTCGTCCGGAGATCCCGTTTGCTGGTGAAATGTCTGGCCATTTGTTCTTCAATGATGAGTTTTACGGCTATGACGATGCACTGTACGCCGCTGGGCGCCTGCTTCGATTACTGTCGCACGATGAGCGCCCGCTGTCCGAGTGGTTTGCCGATGTGCCACGGTACGCCGCGACGCCGGAGACGCGAGTTGCTTGTCCGGAAGAGAAAAAACCAGCTGCCATTGCTGCGGTGAAAAACCGGTTCGCTGGCCGCTATCCGGTTGTTGACGTCGATGGCGCCCGCATCCAGTTCCCGGAAGGCTGGGGGTTGGTGCGGCCGTCGAACACGCAGCCGATTCTCGTCTTACGCGCAGAAGCGAAGACGGAGGAAGCGCTGGCGGAGATTAAGCGGCAACTGGCTGATTGTCTCCATGCTCTTGAATTGTGCATCGATTGGTGATGTTCATTTCCAAGCTGCCCGAAATGCTTGGGCCTGTTCTTGATGGTGCGCTCTGTTTGGCGCAAAAACTCTTTTCCGGCGCGGCGCCCGCTATCTCGTGTGGGCCGCCGGCGCCGGTTTGTTTTTGCTGTCGCAGGGGGTTAAAGCTTGATTTATTTGTCCATAATAGATAGGGGTAAAAACGAGTTGTAGGAGAGTTGAAGGCGTGGTGATCCGTGAATCGTTGCAATATATTCAAGATGCATACGCGGCATTGACGGAGTTGAGCATGCTGATCGTCGATGATCACGGCGCTCCCGTGACGAAAGTATCGAATATGACCGAGCTGGCGGAGCTCGTTTTGTTTGCAGCTGAAAAGGAAGCGCCATCGTTTTTCTGCCCGCGAGAACTTGTTATTGACGGATGGCAGCGTCCATCGGTCGTACCGGTCGGGCGTTCTGGCATGAAAAGCATCGTCGCTCCCGTGTTTGTCGATGAGAAGGCGGAATATTGGATTTGGGCGGGCGTGTTTATCGAGGAAGAAACGAAATGGCTCATTTGCGAACAGCCGCTGGCAGCCGGCGGAAAGTGGGTGTCAGCCATCGAACGATCGGTGGCGCTGCCGGCGCGGGCAGTCGAAGCGAAGTTAAAAGATATACTGTAGATGAGCAAATTCACTTACATAAATTGACAACTAAACAAAAAAGGAGACATGAACCGGACTCCTTGGGTAAAATAGATGTGTTCAAAACCCATTCACACAAGGAGGTTCATGTCTCATGAATAGATTAGCACATCACCAAGGAATCCACAAGTTATTCTTCACGCTGGGGTTGACGCTGCAGCTTTCCAAACCGGTCATCAAGCATCTCATTCATATTGTCGATGCCTTGACCACCAAGGGATTCTCGGGAACATTGACTGATATTCATTACTGGAGCTTTCATCCGAATCATCGAACGACGCTCAGTCACTTTTTCACGAAAAGCCCTTGGAACGAGGAAAGGCTGCTTGGGAAGCTTCATGAGTGGATCCTTTCCCAGGTCGAACGACTGGCCAAACGGAAGAATCAACCCCTTTTTGTTTCGATTGATGATACGATTTGCCAAAAAACAAAGCCTTCGTCACGGGCTGTGCACGCCATTCAAGGGTGCGACTGGCACTACTCGCATAAAGATCATCAATCGGTCTGGGGGCATTCGCTCGTTTGGCTGATGGTGCACACCTTCACGCAGGCGTTCCCATTTGCGTTCCGCCTGGATGACAAGAAAGCGGGAAAAAGCAAGATCGACCTGGCGATCGAGATGCTTTCCTCGCTCAAGGTGAAGCGGGCTCAGCGGGTGTATGTGCTCATGGATTCGTGGTATCCGTCCAAAAAGCTCATCGAAGCCTGTCTGAAACAGGGATTCCATGTCATCGCGATGCTCAAGACGAACCGGATTCTCTACCCGAAAGGCCTCGCCACCCAAGCCAAGCAGCTTGCCCGCTATCTCGAGTCCAAAGACACCCGCCTCGTCACCGTGGGGCAGGAGCGTTATCGCGTGTATCGCTATGAGGGGGCCATCCCTGGCCTCGATGACGCGGTGGTGCTGCTGGCCTGCGTGTACAGCATCGCCGGATCCCGACACAACGTCTCTACTGCGCTGGAGCTTCGTCGGTCGCGGTAAGACCACAGCGTCGACGAGTGCATATATGACGCTGCGAAGCAAGATATTCCCATTGATGTGATCAAAAAACAGCTCCGTATCGCGTAAGGGGTACCCTGTTTGTCTCTCTAACCATGGAAATTATTGTAATGAAAAATGCTCATCTACAGAGATATAGAAAAGATGGCGGTCATATGCGGGGAATTAATCAGCGGCGAGCGCCGCAAGCAACAATGCTGTGAATACGGAAAACGGCTCGAAGCAGTGGTTGCGGACAGCTCCGCCCTAGCGGACGTGGACAAGCTGCTTTTTGAGTTGCGAGCGTTCGATGAACGCGTCGATATGGCGTTGTATATCGCCAAGTGTCCGCAAGGATGGATGGTGGCGGCGGCAAGCGGGGAAAAGGCTGGAAAGCTGCGCGGCAAAATGATCGATGCGCTGTTTCCGCCGCTTTCGTCTTCGGAGCCGCCGCTTCGTTCGGTTTACGTTCAAGATGCCGCTTTGGATCCACGCTTTTCCTTTTTTGTCCGCCATGGCATCCGCCCGAAAGCGATGATTGCGTATCCGGCGATGTACGGGAAAACAATGGAAGGATGGGTCATGATCGGCAGCGAGGCGGCCTCTTCACTGCCGGCGGCGCTTCGTTCGGTCGGCTCCGCCCTCGTTCAACATTGGCTGCTCCTGGCTAAATGTACAGAGGCCGATATGAAAATGGACCGCCATTTGATGCGCCTTTCGATGTTGGTGGAAATTGGACGGGCCATGCGTATGGTGCAGAATGAGGAAGAAATCATCCGGATGATGGCCGAATTCGCCGCGGAGTTTGCTTACGGGGATTTCGTCTGCGTGGTATGGTCTAGCGATGGCCAAACAGCCGTTGTCCACGAAGGGGCGATGGACGTAGAAATGGCCGTTCGTTATCGGGATGATGTCTGCCGTCGCTATGGCTGTCACGGCGAGAAGGCGAAAAGCGAGGTGCCGGCGTTGCTTGATGTCGAGGGCAAATCGGTGATGGAAGTGCCGTTTTTCGTCGGCGATGGCCGCTATGGCGTTCTCGCCGTTCATATAAAGAAAGGAAGGGAAGCGAAAGAGGCGGAAGTGTATATGACGGCGCTGGCCGCGATTGGGGCGATGATGATTAGCGGCAAGGCCCACGGTGGGAATGATGGGACGGTCAATATCGACATGTTGTCCGAGCAGTTGACAGCCCGGGAGATGGATGTATTGGAGCTGCTCATTCAAGGCTACAGCAATCGCGAAATTTCAGAACGGCTGTTCATTAGCGTCCATACCGTGAAAAATCATATTACGAACATTTTTCAAAAAATTGGCGTCAATGACCGGTCGCAGTTGATCGCCCTTGTGTATCAACTAAACCACCGCCGGCAGCGCCGATAAGGGGACATCATTGGACGATGGGTGCCATGATGTCTTTTTTTTTTGGATGTAGGAAATTGGAATGAACCCCATTTTGTATCTCACATTTCGCACCCTCTCGACGAAAATCGGGAGGATTTTTTCGTTCCGATGTCGAATGAATCCTTGACACACAAGGAACGTAAAGGAGTTTTTCTCTTATGAACGTTCAAGTCAAAAAGGTCTATCGCAATTCTTATTTGAAACCCGTGGTGCTAGTTGAGCGTCAGCGCTCAACCAGCCCTAGTGTGACCAAGGAATAAGCCAACAAGATGCCATCGAGTGCCACTTCAAACCCGGCCATGGAATTCGCTCGAATGTCGGTGATCCGGTATTGGTCTACGAGAATCGAAAACACCGTCTCGATGACTTTGCGTTTTTTCCTGATCCATTCTTCCCATGCCTTGGATGGGCCGTGCTTTTGATTGTGTCGAGACGGTGTCCAGAACGCGGCTTGGTGTTCTTCGTACAGCTTTTCTCGAAGAGCGTGGCTGATGTACCCTTTGTCCCCAAAGTTGTAGGGATGAGGGATTTGAGTCATCACCGTTTCAGCAGCTTTGACGTCGTGGCAGGACGCTTCCGTCACGACATAGCCCATGGCCAGCCCTTGATTGGTCACTTGAAGATGCAGCTTGAAACCGTAGTACCATTGCTTTTTGGAAGCACAATACCCCATATCCGCGATCCCTCGAAATCGCTTGACGCGCTGCATTCTTGCGGGATGGCACAACGGAAGAGGCAAGCTGTCGACGACCGCATAAGCATGGTGTTGGCCACGTTTCGCCAGCTCATGACGGATCCATTTGATGGCGAAACCAAGCGCTCGGCAGCGGCGGTTGTATCGGGAGCGTTCAAGAAACGAGCCGTTTGTGAACAAATTTCCCGTGACAAAACGATGCCAGGCTCGTTCGGAAGAAAAGCCCAGCAGCTTCCCCAAAAGGTGAACCGCCATGACCACTTCGTCTTCTTGCTTGACCAAGTGACGGTTGCGGCGATGAAGATACATTTGAATCAACGACAGTTGGGCAGAAACAAAACAGAAAATAGCGGCATATTGTTTTTGAAGTTTGGCTGGATCTGTAGTAAAATGAAAGTGCTCTTGCATGGGGGATCTCTCCTTTCGAATGTTGGGTGACACTTCCATTCTACTGGAGATCCGCCAGCAAGGGCTATTTTTATGCTTGTCTGAGTTTTATCTATATAAGTTGAAACTTTGTTTTACATCCAGTAGAACGCCCGCTGCATTCTATCAAAATGACTTGTTATGAAGGAAAACAGAATCGAACAATCGGAAAATCTTTATTGCAACTTATATAGATGGAACAATAAAGGAGAAAAATAGCATTCGAATCCGTTTTCCCCAGCGCTGGAACGTGGGATAGTGGAAAAGCTGCCATGTTGCTTTGGCCGGCGCATAAGCATAACAAGGATAGGGGAATGCCGATGAAGCCCAAGGCCATGATCCGAACGATGGCGATCGTGAAAACGGCGGACATTTTAAAAGCGATGGACATTACCGAGGAACTGGCGAAGAGAATGGGGTTTTTGCCGCGCGATTGCCTTTTTCTTCGGCTCGCGACAGAGGAAGTGTGCACGAATGCGTATGAATATTGTCAAAAAACGGGCTCTTCACCACAACATGTACTTGACAAGCAATGCGGTTTCCTGCGTAAGGATAGGCAAAAAGTGCTGATTTTCCCTCACAAGCGTAAATAGGGTATGTTCAGAAAAAATCAAGTACAACTTTTGGTGAAGAGCCAAAAAACGAGAAAACTGCCATTTAAAACTGCCATTTAGGATATTTTAGAAAATTGATGCGAGACAGTTTATGATCATTGTCAAACAGCGAGGAGGATGCTTCTCCGTAGCCCAAACTGATGTCGTCAACACTGGGCCGCGCGGCAGGGGGCTGCAGCTGATCACCCATATCGTCGACGATGTATACGTGAAGCAAGCGGGAAACAACGTCTTGTTTTGCATGTGCAAATGCAAAAAAATGAGTGACCATTGGGAGGAAACAAGATGGAGACAAAACAAGGGGCAATTTGCACGCTGACATGGGTAGAAGATATTACCTTAAACAACGTCGAATCATTCCGTCAAGCGCTGGAGAGGTTGCTGGACAAACGAGCGGACCAATTGATCGTCAACATGGAGGGGGTCAACTACATTAACAGCGCCGGACTCGGTGTCATCGCTGACAGCGTCATGGAGGCGAGAGCCCGACAAAAAGAGTTGGTCATTGCCGGAGTGGAAGGGTCGCTTGCAGAAATTTTCCATATTGTCAAATTTTCTTCGTTTATCAAACTATTTGCCACAGAGAAGGAAGCCATGGATTATTTCAGTGGAGAATGACGTTCTATGGTGGATGGGTTTTGGGAACATGTTCAACGTTATGACCACCTCGCGTGGCGAGAGTTGCTTCTCGGCTTGGAAAAAATGAATGTATTCGTTGGGCCGGACGATTATGTGTATTGGCTCGCAGCGCCGGAACAAAGGCGGCTCTTGTTCATTTCGTCATCATGCGAGCAGCTGTACGGCCTGCCTCCGGACGACTTTTACCACGATCAAGACATATGGGCAAAAGTGTCCTACCCGGATGACCGCGCCAAGGCGGAAAGAAAATGGTCGCTCCTTTCGGAAGCGGATGCGGGCGCCCAAACGTATCGCATCATCAATCAGCGGGATGGCTCCGTCCGCTGGGTGCTTGAACGGACGTTTCCTGTGCTTGGCCAATTCGGGGAAGTGAGGCTTGTCAGCGGGATTGTCGCTGATCTGACAGAAGCAAAGCGAAACGAGAATGAACGGCAGCTCGCTGAACAAGTGTACAAAGTGATGGAACAGGCGATGCTCGTAACCGATGGACAGTTTGTCGTTCAATTTGTCAATCCGGCGTTCACAAAAATCACTGGCCATGGTGTAGAGATTGTCGGTCAGCCGTTGCATACGCTTTACGCGGGTTATTACGAGGCCTGGCTTTACGAGGTGATTCAAGCGGGAACGGGGAAAAGCGGGGAATGGAGGGGATGGGTGCGCTGGCGGCGGAAAAACAGTTCGGTCTATGTCAGGCAGACGACGGTGCGGGCTGTGCCCGGCCATGATGGAGGAATCGCTTTTTACTTGTTTTTATTGGACGAGCAGATGCTTTTGGACCATCTGCGCCGCCATTTTGCGCAAAAAGGGCCGCTTCCGGACGATTTTTCGGCGGTGGTGGCCAAGCTTGGCTAAACGAGGGGAAAAGCCGCCTATATCGGATGATCGATCCGCTTCACAAGCTGCTTTTTCTTTATGTATGAAACGGCACGGCAGCCAACTGTGTCTCGGTTGCAAAAATGGCCTTTTGGGCTATCTTTTTTACGGATCGTGAAAAGACGCATTCACTCCTGCCGCCCAATAATGGCGGCAAACACCAAACTATAGTATAGATTCCTTTCCACAATTCAGGTTAAAATAAAGACAATTACGCTGTTGATTGCGAATACAATATAGAAAAGGCAACAGGAGGGAAGACATATGGCGGTGACGAATCCGGCTGGATTTTGGAAGCGGCTGTTGGCTAACTTGTTGGATGCGATTGTCGTTGGCATTCCGATTTCGATCATCGGCTATTTCATCACTGGCAGTTGGGAAACGAACTGGTTTACGTCATTAGCGAACATCCTTTACGCGTTAATCGTTCCGGCTGTTTGGTACGGATATACGGTCGGCAAGCGGATGCTTGGCATCCGGATTGCGAAAGTCAACGGCGGAAAAGTTGGGGTCGGCACGATGTTTTTGCGCTCGTTCGTTGGTGGACTCGTATACTTTATCACGTTTGGCATTGGTCTCATTATTAGTGCGATTATGGTAGCTGCAAGAGAAGACAAACGGTCGATTCACGATTTTATCGCTGGGACGTATGTGACAACGGAAAAACCGACGGTGTAAACAATGGAAAAATGTGCAGCGTGCCTGTCACGCCCCGATATATGTCGAGATTTGTAGAAACAGAGGGTCATAGATTGGCTCTCTGCTTTTGTTTAAAAAATTCATTCCCAAGCAGGAATTTGGTTCGTTTTGTCGAAAAAGTATGTAAAATTTTTGGAGGTGAGGTAAATGTATGGCCGTCGATCACGACCGCTTGTTTAAAGAGCTCATCACAACGTTTTTTGAAGAGTTTATTCTTCTCTTTTTCCCGCAAGTGCACGAGCATATTGATTTTCACCATTTATCATTTTTATCTGAAGAACTGTTCACGGACGTGACCGCTGGGGAAAAATATCGCGTTGATTTGTTAGTGGAAACGAAGCTAAAAGGGGAAGACGGTTTAATTATCGTCCATATCGAAAACCAAAGCTACGTTCAACCATCGTTTCCAGAGCGTATGTTTATTTACTTCAGCCGCTTGTTTGAAAAATACCGCACAAACATCGTTCCGATTGCCGTCTTTAGCTACGATACCATCCGCGACGAACCATCCTCATTTACGCTTCGACTTCCATTTGGGAACATACTCCACTTCCGTTTTTTCACCGTCGAGCTGCGCAAACAAAACTGGCGTCATTATATTCGCAACGACAACCCGATCGCCGCTGCGCTGTTAAGCAAAATGGGGTATACTGAAAGTGAACGAATTGAATTGAAAAAACAATTTTTACGCATGCTTGTGCGCATGGAATTAGACGAAGCAAAGCAACGATTGTTAATCGGCTTTTTCGAAACATATGTGCAACTGTCGGATGAAGAAGAACAACAATTACGAAACGAGGTGAACAAGATGGAAACGAAAGAAAAAGAACAAGTGCTCGAATTGTTAATTTCGTATGAGCAAAAAGGATTAAAAGAGGGTGTAAAAAAAGGATTACAACAAGAAAAGCGACAAATTGCAAAAAAGATGTTGGTAAAAGGGTACGACATCCAAACGATTCACGAATTAACCGAACTGCCGATTGAAGAGATTGAAAAATTGAAATAAGGGTGTGATTGTGATGTTTAACAGAGAGCCATCGATTGCCCCTCTGTCATTTTTTTAAAGTGGTATCTGTAGATGAGCAAATTCACTTACATAAATTGACAACTAAACAAAAAAGGAGACATGAACCGGACTCCTTGGGTAAAATAGATGTGCTCAAAACCCATTCACACAAGGAGGTTCATGTCTCATGAATAGATTAGCACATCACCAAGGAATCCACAAGTTTTTCTTCACGCTGGGGTTGACGCTGCAGCTTTCCAAACCGGTCATCAAGCATCTCATTCATATTGTCGATGCCTTGACCACCAAGGGATTCTCGGGAACATTGACTGATATTCATTACTGGAGCTTTCATCCGAATCATCGAACGACGCTCAGTCACTTTTTCACGAAAAGCCCTTGGAACGAGGAAAGGCTGCTTGGGAAGCTTCAAGAGTGGATCCTTTCCCAGGTCGAACGACTGGCCAAACGGAAGAATCAACCCCTTTTTGTTTCGATTGATGATACGATTTGCCAAAAAACAAAGCCTTCGTCACGGGCTGTGCACGCCATTCAAGGGTGCGACTGGCACTACTCGCATAAAGATCATCAATCGGTCTGGGGGCATTCGCTCGTTTGGCTGATGGTGCACACCTTCACGCAGGCGTTCCCATTTGCGTTCCGCCTGTATGACAAGAAAGCGGGAAAAAGCAAGATCGACCTGGCGATCGAGATGCTTTCCTCGCTCAAGGTGAAGCGGGCTCAGCCGGTGTATGTGCTCATGGATTCGTGGTATCCGTCCAAAAAGCTCATCGAAGCCTGTCTGAAACAGGGATTCCATGTCATCGCGATGCTCAAGACGAACCGGATTCTCTACCCGAAAGGCATCGCCATCCAAGCCAAGCAGTTTGCCCGCTATATCGAGTCCAAAGACACCCGCCTCGTCACGGTGGGGCAGGAGCGTTATCGCGTGTATCGCTATGAGGGGGCCATCCATGGCCTCGATGACGCGGTGGTGCTGCTGGCTTGGAAGGCGGATCAGCCGATGGCGCCGGAACATCTTCATTGCATCTTGAGCACCGACCGGGAACTCGGGGACGAAGACATCTTGCGTTACTACGCCCAGCGCTGGACGATCGAGTGCTTTTTCCGGCAGGCGAAAGATCAACTGAAGCTGGATGGATACCGCGTTCGCCACATTCGGGCGGTGAAACGGTATTGGGCGGTGGTGCTGCTCTCCTGCGTGTACAGCATCGCCGAATCCCGACAAAACCTCTCCACCGGGCTGGAGCTTCTTCGGTCGCGGAAAGACCACAGCGTCGTCGAGTTCATTTATGACGCTGCAAAGCAAGATATTCCCATTGATGTGATCAAAAAACAGCTCCGTATCGCGTAAGGGGTACCCTGTTTGTCTCTCTAACCATGGAAATTATTGTAATGAAAAATGCTCATCTACAGTTGTTTTATTTTCACGGAGTGGCCGGAAATCCGGCAATTTGATGTCCGCCAATATGCGAACTTAATGAAAACGCCGTTCGTGTTTGATGGCCGGAATTGTTACAGCCTAGAAAGCGCGCGCGAGGCAGGAATCATTTATGAATCGATCGGCCGGAAGCGGATGTGTCCAGCGGAAGACCACTACCGTCTGCGTGAACACGAGGATGTGTTAAATCGCTAGGCAAACAGGTTGTACTGTTATTGATCGCTTTGCATCGATGGACAAGCGTCTACATCTCCATCCGCCGCCATGGATGAGGACGGCGCGAATGGGAGTGGTGGATGCGGCTTATAGAAGAAAACTTTTTTGTTTACATAAGAGGGGGAAGACGATGAAAATCAGTGACTTTTCGATACGAAGACCGGTTTTTACGCTCGTTTCGATGATTTTAGTGTTGATTTTAGGAGCAGTGTCGCTGTTCAATATCCCGATGAAGCTGATCCCGGATATTAATCCGCCAGTCGGGGTGGTCGTAACGAGCTATCCAGGGGCGGGACCGAAGGAAGTGCTTGAGAAAGTCACGAAGCCGCTGGAGGCGAATTTGTCGACATTGCCTGGGCTAAAGTCGATCACATCGACATCGCAGGAAGGTTCTAATTTGATTTTGCTGCAGTTTTCGTGGTCGACATCGATTGATGATGTGCAAAACGATGTATTGCAGCGGATCGATCAGACGGCGCTTCCGGATGATGTCAACAAGCCGCGGTTTTTGAAGTTTGACCCGTCACAGTTCCCGATTATTCAGCTAACATTAACATCGAAGAAAGGGAACGAGGAACTTTTAAAACAATTAGCGGATCAGCTGCGAGCAGAGCTGACGAAGGTAGAAGGGGTCGCCAGTGTGAATGTTTCCGGCACGTTGACGAAAAACGTGCGGGTGCTGTTGGACCAGGAGAAATTAAAAACGTATAAGCTGAGCCAGCAAGATATTGCCAACTTTATCTCCGCCAACGATATTTCGCTTCCAGGCGAGACGGTCGTGATCGATGATAAGCAGTTAACGACCCGGATTATCAGCACGATCGACTCCATTGATACGTTAAAACAGCTCGTTGTCACGGTGAATCCGCTCAACGGCGAAAAAGTTCGTTTGCAAGATATCGCCGATATTGCGATTGTGCCGGAAAAAGAAGATACGATTACGCGCACGAACGAGAAGCCTTCTGTATTATTAAGCGTGCTGCAAAAAGCGGATGCCAATACAGCAGAAGTGTCGAAAGCGTTCGAAAAACGCTTGAACGAATTGTTGGATACGAAAAAATTTTCGGCGGTTCATGCGGATGTTTTATTTGACCAAGGCGATTTTATTCAGCGGACGATTCAGAACATTTTTCAGTCGCTCGTTCTTGGCGGAGTATTCGCGATGCTGGTGCTGTTTTTATTCTTGCGCAGTGCAAAAAGCCCGCTTATTATCGGCATCGCGATTCCGTATTCGGTCATCGTGACGTTTGTGTTAATGTATTTTGCTGATTTTACGTTAAACATGATGACGCTTGGCGGTCTTGCGCTCGGTATCGGAATGCTCGTCGATAACTCGATTGTCGTGATCGAAAATATTTACCGCCATTTATCAATGGGGAAAGATCCGAAACAAGCGGCAAGAGACGGGGTAAAAGAAGTCGGCGCTGCGATCACCGCGTCCACGTTGACAACGGTGGCCGTGTTTGTACCAGTCATTTTCATTACGGGATTAATCGGCGATTTGTTTACCGAATTTGCGTTAACGATTTCGTTTAGCTTGCTTGCGTCATTGTTCGTGGCATTGACGGTCGTGCCGATGCTGGCGAGCCGCTGGTTAAAACCGCCTCGCGAAAACATCGAGGAAAAACGCCAGTCTTCGCGCATGCTTGTCGGTCTGGACAAGATAGTGAGATGGTCGCTGCGCCATCGGATCATTGTGTTGTTGCTTGCGATCGGTACGTTAGCTTTCGGGTTATTTGGCGTTACGAAAGTCGGCATGCAGTTTTTGCCGAATACGGATGAAGGCTTTTTCTCCATCCGCGTCAACCTTGCCAACGGCAGCGCCCTCCGCGAAACGGAAAAGGTTGTTTCTGCCATTGAAGACGAGTTGAAAAAAGTAAAAGAAATTGATGCGTATGTCAGCTTAATCGGCTCGACGCAGGAGCAGGCGTTCCGCGGTACATCGCAAAGCAATGTTGCTGAAATATATGTGAAAATGAAAGACTTGGACGAGCGAGACCGTTCCGTATTTGACGTTGTCGATGACATAAAGAACGATATGGAACAGGCAGCGAAAAAAGCGAATCAAACGGCGGAAGTATCGATCAACTTGCAATCGACTGCAGGAAGTACGCCGAATACGCTTGTGTTCAGCGTGAAAGATACGAATGAAGCGCGGCTGGAAAAAGCGGTGGAAAAAATATACGACCGCTTAAGCAAACTCGATGAAGTGAACGAACTGACGACCGATATTTCGGAAACAGTCGACGAAATTCAAATCAAAGTCGATCGCGAAAAAGCGCTCGCGCAAGGGTTTACTCCAGCGCAAGTGGCGACGATGGTCAACGATATGACACGCGGTGTGACGGCGACACGCATGCTTGATAAAGAGTCGAATTTGTACAACGTTAACGTCGAATACGACGAATCGGTGAAAAACTCGGTCGACAATTTGAAAAAACTGCTGATCAAAAAGCAAGACGGCACGTTTATTCCGCTTGGCGACATTGCGGATATTACGATCGGGAAAAGCCCGGTTCAAATTCATCGCATCGATGAGCAATACGCCGTTCAGTTTACATTAAAATACAAAAACACGACGAATTTAGGGGAGATGTCCGCGATTGTCGATAAAGAAATCGCGAAATTGCATCTTCCGGAAGAGACGGAAATCGTCTTTGGCGGCGACCGCGAATTGTTAGAATCGGCGTTGGGTGATTTGCTGCTTGCCTTTGCCTTAGCGATTACGTTCGTGTACCTTGTCATGGCGGCGCAATTTGAATCGCTGAAATATCCGTTTGTCATTATGTTCACCGTGCCGCTGATGGCCATCGGTGTCGCGCTTGGCTTAATGGCAACGAAAACGCCAGTTAGCGTTATGGCGATTATCGGCGTCATCGTGCTTGCGGGTATCGTCGTCAACAACGCGATCGTGATTGTTGATTACATTAATCAAATGAAAGAAAAAGGTTTGGCGAGCTACGATGCGATTGTCACATCGGTGAAATTGCGCGTCCGTCCGATTTTGATGACGGCCTTGACAACGATTTTAGGGTTGCTGCCGCTGGCGTTTGGCATTGGCGAAGGAGCGGAAATGAACCAGCCATTGGCCATCACCGTCATCGGCGGCTTAATTAGCAGCACCTTTTTGACATTGTTCGTCATCCCTGTCGTATACAGTTTGTTTGATAAGGAAACGAGAAAAATGAAGCATAGCGGTTAAAGAAAACGATCTCCCAGCCTCGATTGGGAGGTCGTTTTTTATGGAAACGTACAAAGGAATTTCATATTATATGAAGAAAGAATTGTAATACATTTCCGTTTTGCACTCCGCAAAGTGCTACTTGCTTAGAAAAAGCGGAGACATTACTATATAAGTTGAAACTTTGTTTTACATCCAGTAGAACGCCCGTTGCATTCTATCAAAATGACTTGTTATGAAGGAAAACAGAATCGAACAATCGGAAAATCTTTATTGCAACTTATATAGAAAAAAGGAGGAGAATGGATTGTCGTTAAGCGCTTATATCATTCGCACAATGTTCGTTGTCATTCCTGGCACAGCGGCGATCGGCATGGCCACATGCCTGGTCAACGGCATTCGCGGGGCGGCATTTTGGTGGACGCTTGTTGCTACGGTGCTGTTTGGCGCGATGCTCGGCTTCGTTTCGGCAACGCTCAACTATCGACGGTTTGTTGCCCCGATTGCCGTTATTAACGAACATTTAGGCAAGATGACAGGCGGAGATTTGACGGTGCGCATACCGCTTGATCGCGTGCAGCAGCTGCGGCCGATTGCGGCGTCGTTAAACGATATGGCAGATGCTTGGCAAAGTGTGATGGGGCAAATCCAACATCATGCCGAAGAAGTAGCGCAATATTCTCAGCAGCTTGCCGCTGTCGCCGAACAGACGACGAAAGCGACAGAGCAAATTGCGACAACGATGGAAACGCTTGCGGCAAGTGCGGAGGAACAGGCCGATGCTGTCCGCACCACCGCTGCGTCCGTGCATGATATTTCCCAAACATTGAGCGACGTCGCTTGCCATACGAAAGATGTGGCGCACCGCGCCGAGAAAACGTCGGCGAAAGCAGAGGACGGCAAGCAGTCAATCGGACAAATGTCCGAGCAAATGCAGTTCATTTACGATCATGTGCAAACGCTCGGCCAGGTGGTGAAAGGGCTTGGGGAGCGCTCCAACGAGATTGGACAGATTACGGAAGCGATCACCGGCATTGCGTCGCAGACGAATTTGTTGGCGCTCAATGCGGCGATCGAAGCGGCGCGCGCCGGCGAGCAAGGGAAAGGGTTTGCGGTTGTCGCGGACGAAGTGAGGAAGCTCGCAGAACAATCAGCGCGCTCAGCGCAACAAATTTCCGAGCTGATCGGTTACATTCAAGAAGAAACGAAGCGGGCAGTTGCGTCTGCCGAACAGGTGATCGCCGAAGTGGCGAAAGGATTGAACGTTGCGGCGGCATGCGGCCAATCATTTGCCCATATCCGTGAGGAGGTCGGCCAAGTGAGCAAACAAATTGGACAAGTATCGTCCGCCATCGAGCAAATGACGGAGCATGCTCGTCAAGTGAACGACGCACTCCAACAGATGACCAATATTGTCGAACAGTCAGCGTCTGGTGCGGCCAACGTATCGGCAGCGACCCAGGAACAAATGGCTTCCGTCGAGGAAATCGCCTCTTCGTCGACATCGCTCGGTCAGATGGCGGACGAGATGCGGGCAATGCTGAAGAAATTTTCTGTGTGAGTGAGGAAAAGGACGCTTTCTTCGAGAAAGAGGGGCTTTCAAACGACGTGTGGGAGTCAACGTTTGGAATAAAATGGTTTGCATCTTTGCCAATTGCCTGATAAAATAAAAAAAGTCAGTCATCATTGTGATACGCTTATCTGCTAGGGGAGTCCGAGAGCCGGGCTGAGAAAAGAACGCGATGAAGTTCTTTGACCCTTTGAACCTGATCTGGGTCATGCCAGCGTAGGGAAGCAGGCAGCGGGAACAGATGGACGTGTCTTGTTCATTTGGCCTTTTGCCTTCGATCAGGTTCCGGTGTCGGAACCTGTTTTTATTTTGAATCGGCCGCCATCGCCTATTCTCGTGTTTGCCCCGCTTCAGACGGTGTGGCTTCAGATCTGATTTTTCATCATTTTATGTTGAAAGGGGAAGCCACGCATGGAAAACATCCGCTCGTTTATGTCGTTTCCGGAAAGCCGCAAAGTGTACATCGAAGGGTCGCGCCCGGATGTGCGCGTGCCGATGAGAGAAATTGCTTTGTCGCCAACGAAAACGCCGCAAGGAATGGTGGAAAACAAACCGGTGCGTGTCTACGATACGACGGGCCCGTATACGGATCCCGATTTTGAACCGGACGTGGAGAAAGGCTTGCCTCCTCTTCGTCGCCGCTGGATTGTCGAGCGCGGCGATGTGGAGGAAATGGAGCGGTCTTCTGTTGCGATCCAACGTTCGCTTCCGTTTGTGCGCCGTCCATTGAGGGCAAAGCCCGGAAAAACAGTGACACAAATGCATTACGCCAAACGGGGGATCATTACGCCAGAAATGGAGTTTGTCGCGATTCGTGAACAAATCGATCCAGAAATTGTCCGCCAAGAAGTCGCCGCTGGTCGGGCCATTATTCCGGCCAATATTAACCATCCAGAGAGCGAACCGATGATCATCGGCCGTCGTTTCCATGTGAAAATTAATGCCAATATCGGCAACTCGGCTGTTTCTTCATCGATTGAAGACGAAGTGGAAAAATTGCTTTGGGCGGTGCGTTGGGGCGCCGATACGGTCATGGATTTGTCGACCGGCAAACACATTCATGAAACACGCGAGTACATCATCCGCAATTCGCCGGTCCCCGTGGGAACGGTGCCGATTTATCAGGCGCTCGAAAAGGTAGGAGGGGTGCCGGAGAAGCTGACATGGGACGTGTACCGCGAGACGCTCATCGAGCAGGCTGAACAAGGAGTCGACTACATGACGATCCACGCCGGTGTGCGGCTTCATTACATTCCGCTCACCGCCAACCGGACGACCGGAATTGTCTCGCGCGGCGGCTCGATCATCGCCCAATGGTGTTTGGCCCATCATGAAGAAAACTTTTTGTATACGCATTTTGAAGAAATCTGCGAGATTTTGAAACAATACGATGTCGCGATCTCCCTTGGCGACGGCTTGCGCCCCGGCTCCATCGCCGATGCGAACGATGAGGCGCAGTTTGCGGAACTGGAAACGCTTGGCGAGCTGACGAAAATCGCCTGGAAGCATGATGTGCAGGTGATGATCGAAGGGCCGGGCCACATTCCGATGCATAAAATTCGCGAAAATGTCGAGCGGGAACAGGACATTTGCCATGGAGCGCCGTTTTATACGTTAGGGCCGCTTGTCACCGACATCGCGCCCGGGTATGACCATATTACGTCAGCGATTGGCGCCGCCATCATTGGCGCTTATGGAACGGCGATGCTTTGTTACGTAACGCCCAAAGAACATTTAGGGTTGCCGAATAAAGAGGACGTACGCGCCGGGGTCGTGGCCTATAAAATCGCCGCCCATGCGGCTGATCTGGCAAAAGGGCATCCAGCCGCTCAGCAGCGTGACGACGCGCTCTCGAAAGCGCGCTTTGAATTTCGTTGGAACGATCAGTTCAACTTGTCGCTTGACCCGGAACGGGCTCGTGAGTACCATGATGAAACATTGCCGGCCGAGGCGGCGAAAACAGCTCATTTTTGTTCGATGTGCGGGCCGAAGTTTTGTTCGATGAACATTTCGCACGAGCTGCAGCGGCAAATCAAAGAGGAAGGGATGAAAGAAAAAGCGCAACAATTTATTCGGCAAGGCTCGTCGCTGTATCAATGACAAGAAGCGGGCTGCGATGCTCGGCATGGTGGAGAGAATATGGAAGTTCGATCAACGGAAAAAGCATGAGCTGGAAGGCGCTCAGTGCTGATCGAAGCAGCGGAGGGGGGCGAACGTTCATTGCCCCTCTTGTTTGTTCTGCAAATTGGTGCGGTTCCTTATTATTTTAAAAATATATAATTTTTAAAAAATATATTTACAAATCGTTTCGGATTGATTATGATAATGGCATAAGGTGCAAATTTCTAGTCATAGAATGATCAT
Organism: Geobacillus sp. FJAT-46040; assembly: GCF_002335725.1. Classification (NCBI taxonomy): domain Bacteria; kingdom Bacillati; phylum Bacillota; class Bacilli; order Caryophanales; family Anoxybacillaceae; genus Geobacillus; species Geobacillus sp. FJAT-46040. Next base: position 2,550,673 of record NZ_NISS01000001.1, on the reverse strand, counting down.
GCGGGGAAAACTGCGCAGTCTATCGCGGCGCCTTCGCCGGCGCTTCGCTTCCATAGACAGCGGCCAGTTGCGTCATCGAACCGTGGATGATGCCGGCCGCTTTTTTTTATGGCGAAAGGGCCGGGTTTCAGAAGGTGGATCGCGTTTTTCTAGCAGCTTAGTGAAAAAATAACCCCTTCTCCTGCATCGACCGCTTTTCGAGAAAAAAGATTTTGATGATGTCTTGATGTGAGAAAGCCATTGGTATGATAGGCTGCTTCTTGAACGTGAGACGGGCATGAGGGGGATGGGCGTGCGCATAAACTGAAACGAAGGGCTATGAGGAGGGATGGGATTGAACACATTTTCCGATATTGTGCAGACGATGCCGCCATATTTGTTCTCCCGATTTCAGAAGAAAAAAGAAGAATTGCTAAAGATCGGGGTCGATGTCATTGATTTAGGGATCGGCGCCCCCGATTTGCCGCCCCCTTCCTTTGTCATCGAAGCGTTGAAAGAAGCGCTCGATGCGCCAGAACACTATACGTATTCGCCGTATGGCGGCTGCAGGGAGTATCGGGAAGCGGTCGCGCGTTTTTATGAACGGGAATATGGCGTCAAGATCGATCCGGAGACCGAGGTGTTGGCGTTAATCGGCTCGAAAGAAGGAATCGTCCATTTGCTGCAAGCCGTTCTCAATCCCGGCGAGCTCGCCTTAGTGCCTGATCCGGGCTATCCCGTCTATCGGACGGCCGTCCATTTTGCCCGCGGCCAGAGCCTATCGCTGCCGCTCGATGCGCAACATGGTTATATTCCTCGGTTTGATGCGCTCCCCTCGTCCGTTTATGACCAAGCGAAAATCATGTTTCTCAATTATCCGAGCAATCCGACGGCCGCCGCTGTCGATTTGGATGTATTGGCCGAAGCCGTTTCACTTGCCCGTCAGCACCAGATGTTCATTGCTCATGATGCGGCCTACTCGTTCGTGACGTTTGCCGGTTTTCAAGCGCCGAGCATTTTGCAGGTGGACGGGGCAAAGGAAGTGGCGGTGGAATTTGGATCGTTGTCCAAAAGCTATAACATGGCCGGCTGCCGCATCGGATACGTAGTCGGAAACCGGGACATGATTCGAGCGCTTTCGGTGATCAAGAGCAACACGGATACGTGCCAGTTTATTCCGATCCAGAAGGCGGCGATGGCCGCTTTGATGAACGGACAGACGTTTATTCGAGAAAATAGCCGCATTTATGAACAACGCATGAATATGATGGTCGAGAAACTCCGAGAACTGGGCATCGACGTGCAGCGGCCGAAAGCGACCTTTTTCTTGTGGATCCCGGTCTATGACGGATACTCGTCCGAACGATTTGCCGCCAAACTGCTCGAAGAAGCGGGAGTCATCGTCACACCGGGAACAGCGTTTGGATCCGCAGGGGAAGGATATGTCCGCGTATCGCTGTCAGCGCCGATGGAGCGTCTAGAGCAAGCCGTTGAACGATGGAAGCAAGTGGATTGGGAGGAATCGGCGCCATGAAGCGAACGATGCGTCACATCACGGTGGCTCAAGCCATCGTCGAATGTTTCAAACAGGAACAAATCCGTTATGTGTTTGGTGTGCCGGGGGAAAGTTATTTGCCCCTCCTTGATGCCATCTATGATGAGCCATCCATCGAGTTCATCTCCGCCCGCCATGAAGGGGGTGCTTCCTTTATGGCGGAAGGGTATGCGAAAGCGTCGCAAAAGTGCGGCGTCGTGCTGGCTACAAGGGCGGTTGGCGGAGCGAATTTGGCGATTGGCGTCCATACCGCGAGGCAAGATTCCACTCCGATGGTCGTGTTTTTGGGGCAAGTGAACAGCCGCTTCCTAGGGCGTGAAGGATTTCAGGAAGTCGATATGGAAGCGTTTTTTCGTCCGATCGCCAAATGGGCGGTCGAAATTCGCGAAGCCGAGCGGGTGCCAGAGCTGGTGCAACGGGCGTTTCGCACCGCGAAAACAGGGCGGCCCGGCCCCGTCGTCGTTTCACTGCCAGAAGATGTATTTTCCAAAACGATAACGGAAGCAGTGATAGCCGAGACCGATGTGCCGAAGCCGGCACCAAGGCAAGAAGATATACAGCACATTGAAGAGATTCTGAAGCGCGCCAAACGGCCGCTCGTGATTGCTGGCGGCGGCGTCAAATGGTCGGGAGCCGAGCAGTTGCTGCGCTTATGGGCGGAAAAGTATGCACTTCCGGTCATGGCGGCGTTCCGGCGGCATGATGTGTTTCCCCACAACCATCCGTGCTATGTCGGACACCTAGGTCTAGGGTCGCCCAAAGCGGTCATCGAAACGGCCGAGCAGGCGGATGTGGTGATGGCATTGGGAACGCGGCTGTCGGAAGTGACGACGCAAGATTACCGTTTGCTATCTCCAACGCAGACGCTGATTCATATCGATATTGACAGCGATGGATTCGGAAAAGTGTATGCACCGGATCTCGCGGTTTGGGCTGACTGTCAGGAAGTGCTGTCCCGTTTGCTCGATATCGCGGTGCAGCCGTCTTGGCAGGAATGGGCGGCTGAACGGAGGGAACGGTACGAACAAACAGCCAGGCTGCCGGTGGAACATCGCAATCTCTATGAAGCTGTGATGGCAAGTTTGGCGCGCCATTTGCCAAAAAATGCGGTCATTACGAACGATGCTGGGAATTTCGCCGGTTGGCTTCACGCCTTTTTCCCGTTTGGGGATGGGCACACGTACATCGGCCCGACGTCAGGAGCGATGGGATATGGCATGCCGGCTGCCATTGGCGCGAAACTGGCCTTTCCCGACCGGACCGTCGTTTCTTTATCCGGGGATGGCGGCTTTATGATGACGGTGCAGGAGTTGGAAACGGCCGCTCGATACGATATTCCGATCATCAGCATTGTGTTTAACAATCATATGTACGGCACCATCCGCATGCATCAAGAATTGCAGTTTCCGGGGCGGGTCATCGGCACCGATTTAGGCCGCGTGTCGTTTGCCCGGTTGGCAGAATGCCTAAACAGCTGCGGATTCCAAGTGCAGACGGAACAACAGTTCACGGAAGCGCTTCTGTTGGCGCTTGAAGCCAAGAAGCCGACGGTGATTGAAGTGTTGACCGATCCGAACCACATTTCGGTGGCGGCAACGATCCAAGACTTGCGGGCCAAGAGGAAGTCCTGACGATCATCGCTCGGCGTTCAATGTATAAATTATCTCAATAAATCATCTGGAAAAATGGGGGGAGTATACAGTGAAAATCCAAAACTATATCAATGGAGAATGGAAGGAGCCAAGCACCGGGCAATTTGCGCCGGTGATCAATCCGGCGACGGGGGAAACGATTGCCGAGGTGGCGATGTCCGGGCCAAACGATATCGATGAAGCGGTTCAGGCAGCCAAAGAAGCGCAAAAACAGTGGGCGCTCGTGCCGGCGCCGAAACGCGCGGAAGTTTTATATCGAGTCGGCATGCTGCTAAAGGAGCGGAAAGAACAATTGGCACGGCTGTTGACGATGGAAATGGGCAAGGTGATTGAGGAAGCGCGCGGCGAAGTGCAGGAAGGCATTGATATGGCGTTTTATATGGCGGGGGAAGGGCGGCGGCTGTTCGGCGATACGACGCCGTCTGAACTGAAAGACAAGTTTGCGATGAGCGTCCGCACGCCGGTGGGGGTTGTCGGCATCATCACTCCTTGGAACTTTCCGATTGCCATCGCAACGTGGAAGTCGTTCCCCGCGATTGTGGCCGGCAATGCGGTCGTATGGAAGCCCGCGCCCGAGACACCGATCATGGCGCAGGAATTAGCTCGCATTTTTGAAGAAGCGGGCTTGCCTCCGGGAGTGTTTCATGTGGTCCACGGTGACGGACCGACAGTCGGCAATGCGCTCGTCGAGCATCCGGATGTCAAGGTCATCTCATTTACCGGATCGAATGAAGTCGGGCGGATGATTGCGGAAAAATGCGGACGACTGTTGAAAAAAGTGTCGCTCGAAATGGGTGGGAAAAACGCGGTGATCGTCATGGATGATGCCGATTTGACATTGGCGGTTGACGGCATCATCTGGAGTGCGTTCGGCACATCAGGCCAGCGGTGCACGGCGTGCAGCCGGGTCATCGTCCATGAGCGGGTGAAACAGGAGCTTGAGCGGCGTCTGCTGGAAGCCGTGAAAACATTGAAAATCGGCAACGGGTTGGATGAAACGGTCAAAGTCGGACCCGTCATCCATGAAGAGGCGCTGCAAAAGATCGACCGCTACGTGCGCATTGGTGTAGAAGAAGGGGCGAAATTGCTTGTGGGTGGCTATATATTGCGCGAGGGCGACTATGCGCGCGGCTTTTATTACGCGCCGACGATTTTCACCGATGTCACGCCGAATATGCGCATCGCCCGCGAAGAAATTTTCGGCCCGGTTGTGTCGATCATTTCCGTCCGCAGTTTGGACGAAGCGATCGCCGTCAACAACAGCGTCGATTATGGGCTGTCAAGCGCCATTTTCACCCGCGATGTCAACCGCGTCTTCCGAGCAATGCGCGATTTGGACACCGGCATCGTGTATGTCAACGCCGGCACAACGGGAGCGGAAATTCATTTGCCGTTTGGCGGCACGAAAGGGACGGGCAACGGCCACCGCGACTCCGGCGTCGCTGCGCTTGACGTATTCACCGAATGGCGGAGCATTTATGTCGATTTCAGCGGCAAGCTGCAGCGGGCGCAAATCGATACCGATGATTGAACCGGGCTGTCGCTTGCAACATGGCCGGCAAAAGAGAAGCGAAGATCAACGTGGAACCTATATCGTGAATCGAAGCGGCGGCCGCGGCAACGATGTGAAAACAGCGGCTGTCATGTGAGCGTATGGCAAACAATCGGTGACAGAGGGGGAGAGAACGATGAAAGTGCTCGTGCTTGGAGCGGGGCTGATGGGAAAAGAAGCGGCGCGCGATTTAGTGCAAAGCCAAGATGTTGAGGCGGTGACGTTGGCGGATGTCGATTTGGCTAAAGTGGAGCAGACGGTGCGGCAGCTTCATTCCGAAAAGCTTGCCGCTGTGCGGGTGGATGCCGGCGATCCGCAACAACTGGCAGCGGCCATGCAAGGGCATGATGTCGTCGTCAATGCCTTGTTTTACCGCTTCAATGAAACGGTGGCGAAAACAGCTATTGCAGCTGGCGTCCATTCTGTCGATTTAGGCGGCCATATCGGCCATATCACCGACCGGGTGCTTGAGCTGCATGAACAAGCCCAAGCCGCTGGGGTGACCATCATCCCCGACCTTGGCGTCGCGCCGGGGATGATCAACATTTTATCCGGCTATGGGGCGAGTCAACTCGATGAGGTGGAATCCATCTTGCTGTATGTTGGCGGCATCCCCGTCCGCCCCGAACCGCCGCTGGAGTACAACCATGTGTTTTCGCTCGAGGGGCTGCTTGACCATTACACCGATCCGTCTCTCATTATCCGCGACGGCCAAAAGCAGGAAGTGCCGTCGCTTTCGGAAGTCGAGCCGATTTATTTCGACCGGTTTGGGCCGCTTGAAGCGTTTCATACCTCAGGAGGGACGTCGACGCTCTCGCGCTCGTTTCCGAACTTGAAGCGGCTCGAGTACAAAACGATCCGCTACCGCGGCCATGCAGAAAAATTTAAGCTGCTCGTCGATTTGAACTTGACGCGCCACGATGTGGAAGTGGAGGTCAATGGATGCAAAGTCAAACCGCGCGATGTGCTGCTTTCCGTCCTGAAGCCGCTGCTTGATTTGAAAGGGAAAGATGATGTGGTGTTGCTTCGGGTCATCGTCGGCGGCCGAAAAGGCGGGAAGGAAACGGTATTGGAATACGAGACCGTCACGTTTAATGACCGCGAAAACAAGGTAACGGCGATGGCGCGCACGACGGCCTACACCATTTCCGCTGTCGCCCAGCTCATCGGCCGTGGGGTGATCACAAAGCGCGGCGTCTATCCGCCGGAGCAAGCCGTGCCAGGAGAGGTGTATATTGAGGAAATGAAAAGGCGCGGGGTCGTGATTAGCGAGAAACAAACGATTCGCCCTTGCTAAAAGGAGAGGGAGCGAATGAACAGGCAGCCGATGGGAAGCCGCGCGAAACCCGAACAGGCTGCCGATAAAGAAGCGCCCGTTTTCAGGTGAAAACGGGCGCTGATCCATGCCAGCCAGCGGGTCTTCCAGCTTGCGTCAAGTTGTGCTGTTTTGGCCTTGTCGTTGGTCAGACTGTTTTCGTCGCCGACGGTTCGTGTTTGTGCCAGACGAGAAAGAGAAAAGCGACAAGCTTGATCCGCGCCCGGATGCCGCTCGATGAGTGCGTGGGCGTTCATGATAAAGCCAGGAGTGCAATAGCCGCATTGAAAGGCGAAGTGGCGGACGAAGGCGTGCTGGATGGGCGCCCCGTTAAGTCCTTCAACAGTCGTGATTTGTTTGCCGGCCGTTTCGATGGCCAACATCATGCACGATTTGATTGGCGTGCCGTCGACTAAGACGGTGCAGGCGCCGCAGTCGCCGTTCAAACAGCCTGGCTTGGCCCCGGTCAGCCCCAGCCCATCGCGCAAAACAAACAGCAGCGTTTCGGCTTGGCGAGTGACGATCGATCTTCGTTCTCCATTAACGTGCAGCACAAGCTCCCGCTTTGTCGTTTCCTCCATGTCCGCATGCTCACCTCCTGTTTAGACGGTTTCTCCGTCTCCGAGCTCACGAAGCATATCTTCAAGCAGCTGGGCGGCCACGATTTGCGCGAGCACCGTTTTCGTTCCGGTTCCGATTTCGACGACGCCGGAGATGACGTTGACGCTGCCGTCGGAGTTGAACGTTAAGATGACGCCCGAGCTAGCATCTGTGTTGATCGTCGATGTTTTCCAGCCGCTGCTGATTCCTTTTGCTCTTACCGTATAGGCGTCCAATTCCACGCGCTGCCACTCGTCCCAACGCATCAGCTCGCGCAACCGGTCGAGGCAGGCTGATATGTTGCCGACGTTGCTTTTTGTGAGCCGTACTTGCGTTGGGGTCGTATGCCCCGGGCGGATGGCATTTTTGCGCCGCACCTCCCATGGGTCAAGTTGAAGCGTTCGTGCCAATTCATCGATAGCCCGCTCGACGGCAAATGCCTGCTCGCAATGGCCAAAACTGCGAAACGGCGTCGCATACGGGCGGCGGTTCGTATAGACGCAAAGCGAGTCGCACCAGACATGGTCGACACGGTACGGGCCGGTGCAATCGACGGCTGCGGCGCGGCTGACATCGATCGCCTTGTCGGAATAAGCCCCGCCGTCAAATAGAAATAAGATTTCCATGGCCTTGAACAAGCCCTCTTTTGTCGCGCCGATTTTGACGGTTGCCTCCAACCCGATATGGACGGGCGAAGTGACCATGTCATGCTCGCGGCTGTTCCAGACGCTCACTTTTCGGCCGCCGACCGCTTTGGAGGCAAGGTAGGCAAGCAACTCAAGCTGGACGGGCGCTTTTCCTCCGTAGGCGCCGCCGACAAGCGGCGTATGGACGATGACTTTGCCGGTTTCTTCGCCAAAGTACGTATGGAGCAGTTTTTTGATCATAAACGGCGACTGCGAAGAGGCAGAAATATGGATCGTGCCATCCGGCCAAATTTCCGCCGTGGCGCAGCGTGTTTCCATTGCAGCATGATCGGACGGCGCGAACGATACGCTCGTTTCGACGATGACGTCGCTTTCCGCAAACCCTTGTTCAATGTTGCCTTTTCGGATTTTCGTTCGATGGGCGACGTTTGTCCCTGGCTCAGGATGAGTCGTTTTGTTTTTTTCATAACGGTCGAGGTGTTCATGCAATAATGGAGCGCCCTTTTTCAACGCCTCGCGCGGCGAGCCGACGGCTGGAAGCGGTTCGTAAACGACGCGGACGAGGCGGGCCGCTTGTTCGGCTTGCGCGAGCGTATCGGCTACGACGACGGCGACGACTTCGCCATAGTAGCGCACTTTGTCGACGGCGATCGGCGGACGATCGCGCATGTCTTCACCGGTGAGCGGAAGCCCTTCGCCGGTCACAACAGCATGGACGCCGGGGGCGGCGAGCGCGCGGCGTGCCTCCAGCGAGAGGATGCGCGCGTGGGCGTATGGGCTTGTCACCAAAGAGGCATGAAGCATCCCCTGTTCTTTGAAATCGTTCGTATATTTCGCCCGGCCGGTCACTTTATCCCACGCTTCTTTGCGGATGATGCTTTTACCGATGGCCACGGTGGCGTCCCTCCTTTTCTTCTCGATCCATGACGGCATGCTTATAATCGTCTATCGTGTCAATGTCGATGCCGATCGTCTCATCGCCTTCCTACAAGAGACCGCGCCAACGCGGATGGTGAAACAGTGTGCGCCCCCCGGCATCGCCCCTTAGAGCAAGCAAGGCAGGGAACGTTTGTTTCCCAAAAATGACTGGGGGCATCGTTCTTTTTGGTATGCCGAGCCTTCCACCTCGATGATGATGGCGAGCACACCATCGCACGGCGCGGCGGCGATGGCCTCAAGCACTGGAAAGTAGCTTTCCATGATGATCCTCCTTATGCGTTGCGGGAAGGTAAAATCTAGAAATTACGAACCATGGCTTTCCCATTGTCTTCTTTTTGGTTTTCGCCGCCCTTGACGTCCCTTTCGCCCCCTTTGGCGGGTGTTGGTCAAGGGTGAATCCCGTCTTCGAGGATTCTCTGCGATGCACAGTGGCATTTTCTATAGAACTTTAACACTGCCCGTTACGCCTAAAGGCGGCCGAGCTGTTGAAAGCGCGGTGGGATGATGCATCAACTTTCGCAATGGCCGTAAGCGGCGGCAGCGGATGCGGCATCGGTTCGTCCCCTTTCAAAAAAGGCTCTGCTATCGTTATATTTCTGTAACAAATGCCCATGACTGAAAAACAAAAGAAGCCAGCCGTCATCGGCTAGCTTCCTTGTTGTTGATCTGTTTTTCCTTTTCCGAGCCGTCCGGCCCGCTTGGCTGCCTCCTTCAGCAAATACTCGATCTGGGCGTTGACGCTGCGAAACTCGTCCTGCGCCCATTGTTCGAGCGCGGCATATAATTCATGGTCAATGCGCAGGGGAAATTGTTTTTTCTTTGTCATCGCACTCCACAACCGTTAATATAGACTGCCGGTATTGATCACCGGCTGGGTGGCGCGCTCGGAGACGATCGCGACCATTAAGTTGTTCACCATTGCGGCTTTTCGTTCATCATCTAACTCTAAAATGTTTTCTTTGTCAAGTTGTTCAATCGCCATTTGCGCCATCGAGACAGCGCCTTCGACGATTTTTTTCCGGGCGGCCAAAATGGCGGCTGCTTGTTGACGCTGCAACATGGCGCTCGCAATTTCCGGGGAGTACGCCAAGTGAGTGAGGCGCGCTTCCATCACCTCGACTCCGGCGACACGCAATCGCTCCTGCAGCTCAGCGGCGAGAACATCGGAAATAATATCGGCGTTGCCGCGCAACGTAATCTCGTTGTCGTCTTCAAACGTGTCGTACGGATATTTTGTCGCGACATGGCGAATGGCGGCTTCGCTTTGAATCTCGACGAATTGTTCGTAATCATCAACATCGAACACAGCCTTGGCTGAATCAATGACGCGGAAAACGACGACGGCGGCAATTTCAATCGGATTGCCTTGAACATCGTTCACTTTCAACTTGTTGCTCGTGAAGTTGCGCACGCGCAGCGATACTTTCTTTCGAACGGTGAGCGGCACGGTGAAAAACAGCCCGCTGTCGCGAATCGTGCCGAAATAGCGGCCGAAAAAGGTGAGTACTTTCGCTTGATTCGGCTGAACGATCGTGATGCCAGTCGCCAAGAGGGCGGCAAGGGCGAAGCAGAAAACGGCCAATAAGAGCTGCACTTGAATGAGGCTGACAAAACCAGCCATAACGAAAAGGGCGATGCATCCGATGCCGATAAATCCATCCATGCGCCATGCTTTTTGTTCTCTCATACCTATCCCCCTAATAGTGTCGATTTGATATTTATATGATATCATATAATCAAAAAAATGGAAACAGGGATTGATCATGTTAAGACGAGAAGAGGGATTCGCCCATAGCTCGCCACGAGGCAGATGTTTCTAACTATTTTCCATCCAGAAGCATAAAGGGCGATCGTTCAGCCTGTTAATGTTTTAATGTACTAAAAAATGGAAATTCATAATTGACATCGCATTCATTGTCATCATACAATAGAAAAAAAGACCAATAGGTGTGTAGAAGCAATGGAAACACGACAAGCGCGCATCGGCCGGCAGGCGTTGCTGCTGGCGATGCTGGATGAGGGGGAGGAAGGCCCGGTCTTGAGCCAGCTTGAGGCGCTTTCGTGGCGCTATTGCCAAGGGCGGGTCGGGGCGATGGAGCCGCACAAAATCGTCGCGGCGATTGAGACGGCGGCAAAGCGGCATGGAGTGGTGGACGGCGGCTTGTACCACGAGATGCACGCCTTATACCATGCGATTTTAGAGGCGGTGCATGGCGTGACGAGGGGGCAGGTAGAGCTGGGAGATTTGTTGAGAACCGCTGGCCTTCGTTTCGCCGTGGTGCGCGGTATGCCATATGAACAGCCGAACGAAGGGGAATGGATCGCCGTTGCGTTGTACGGGACGATCGGCGCTCCGGTGCGCGGGCTCGAGCACGAGGCGGCCGGGCTCGGAATCAATCATATATAAGACGGTAAGTGCCTAGAGCAATAAGTCATGAGGAGGCAAACGTTGCCATATGGCAGGGCGCCTCCTTTTTTGTTTGCCCAGGCGTTCGATTGAGAAAACAAACGAAGGGAGATGAAATGATGATCGTATTGACCGGGCATACATTGACGATCGATGAGGTAAGACGTGTTGTCTATGAACGGGAGCGGGTGGCGGCCGATGAGGAAAGCATGAGGGCTGTCGAGAAAAGCCGCGCGGCAGTGGAACAAGCGATCTCCAATGGACGGACGATCTATGGCGTGAATACGGGTTTTGGCAAACTCGCCGATGTGCGCATTGAAGGAAGCGACCTTGAACAGCTGCAAATCAATCTTCTTCGCTCGCACGCTTGTGCCGTCGGCGAGCCATTTGCCGAAGATGTCGTGAGGGCGATGCTTCTTTTGCGGGCGAATGCGTTGTTGAAAGGGTATTCCGGCGTGCGTCCGGCGGTCATTGAGCAGTTGCTCGCATTTTTGAATACCGGCATCCATCCGATCGTGCCGCAGCAAGGTTCCCTCGGCGCCAGCGGCGATTTAGCGCCGCTCGCCCATTTGGCGCTGGCGCTTGCCGGCGAGGGAGAGGCGATGTACCAAGGGCGGCGGATGCCTGCCGCCCAAGCGCTTTCACAAGCGGGGATTTCACCGCTTTCCCTTCAGGAAAAAGAAGGGCTGGCGCTTATTAACGGCACTCAGGTGATGACGGCCGTCGGAGCCCTTGCTTACTTAGAGGCGGAACAACTGGCGTATGACAGTGAATGGATCGCGGCGCTGACGATTGAGGCGCTTTATGGCATTGTGGACGCGTTTGACGCCCGCATCTATGCAGCCCGCGGGTTTCAGGAGCAGGCGGAGGTGGCGGAACGGCTGCGCCGCTATTTAGCGGGCAGCCAACTCACAACAAGGCAAGGGGAGCGGCGCGTGCAAGACGCGTATTCGATCCGCTGCCTCCCGCAAGTGCACGGAGCGTCGCTTAGGGCGCTTCGTTATGTGAAGGAAACGCTTGAAATCGAAATGAACGCTGCTACGGACAATCCGCTTATTTTTGCGGACGGGACGGTGCTCTCTGGCGGCAACTTTCATGGCCAGCCGGTGGCGATCGCCATGGATTTGTTGAAAATCGCGGTGGCGGAGCTGGCCAACATCAGCGAACGCCGCATCGAACGGCTTGTCAATCCGCAGCTTAGCGAAGGCTTGCCGCCATTTTTAAGCCCACAGCCCGGCTTGCAGTCTGGGGCAATGATTATGCAATATGTCGCCGCTTCGCTCGTGTCGGAAAACAAGACGCTCGCTCACCCAGCCAGCGTCGATTCGATTCCGTCATCGGCCAACCAGGAAGACCATGTCAGCATGGGAACGACCGCTGCCCGCCATGCGTACATGATCGTGCAAAACGCAAGAAAAGTGCTGGCGATTGAGCTCATTTGCGCGTTGCAGGCTGTCGAAGCGCGCGGCATCGAGCGAATGGCCCCGTCAACGAGGCAGTTTTACCATAAGGCGCGCCGCATTGTTTCCTCCATTACAGCTGACCGCGTCTTTTCTGATGACATTGAAGCGGTGGCGGCGTGGTTGAGCGAAAGGGCAAACCATCACTTTCTCCGCGATGAAGCGAAAGCTTAGAAGTCTAGTGAGAAAGAGCCAGGAAGTTGTGGGGTTGCAAGGTTTTTTAACTTGAGAAATACTGTTGGAGGACAGCATTTCCCCTTGAATCACCAGCTTTTTCAAGAAGGGCAAAGCATAGTGGGCGTAGAGGCGTGAGAGCGTTCAAGGATAGGTGTTTGAAAAAATGGTAGTTATATAGACCTTTTCCGCTAGAGATAGGGAAGCAGTCATCAGTGAAGATGGTTTGCTTCCCTAACTTTTTCTACGGAGTTCGGACGATGCAGTGAGCCTTCCCCATAATTGGTTAGGACGAGAGCATTGACAGTCTATTCCATTGTTGTCCCCCAGTCGAATTTGCAGTATGATGAAGAAGAGAGACAAAGGGGAAAGGGTGGGTATATCATTGACAATTTCTGCCGCGGCGCTGTTGGCGTTATGGAAGATTATTGCGATTGATATCATTTTGTCTGGGGATAATGCGGTCGTCATTGCGATGGCGACGCGGCGGCTGCCGAAAGACCAGCGAAACAAAGCGATTTTTTGGGGAACAGCGGGGGCGGTGTTGCTGCGCATCTTGTTTGCAGCCATCATTGTCTTTTTACTGAACATCCCGTTCGTTCACTTCGTTGGCGGATTGCTGCTTGTATGGATCGCCTATAAAGTGCTTGTCGAACGGGAAGAGGAGGCCAAAGTGCAAGCGGCAGACCGGTTGTTGAAGGCGATTGCGACGATTATCATTGCCGATGCAGTGATGAGCCTTGATAACGTTGTTGCTGTGGCCGGGGCGGCCGAAGGGCATCTTGGCATGCTGGCGCTTGGGGTCGCCATCAGCATCCCGATTATGATTTTCGGCTCCAAAGCGATCGTCCGGGTGATGGAACAACATCGATGGATCGCGTACGTTGGCTCCGGCATTTTGGCGTGGACGGCCGGAAAGATGATGGCGGGGGATGAAGGGGTGCTGCATTGGTTTCACCTTTCTTATGGCCCGTTCGTCTACGCGGTTGCCGCCGGCGTGACGATTTTGGTCGTGTCAGCTGGCTATATCACGAATAAAAAGGCCGAGCGTGAAGAAGGGACGTTGATTTGAGCGGTTGGGGGTGGTGTGATGCCATGAACATCCGACGCATTCTCGTGACGGGAAGGCTTTATGCCGAGCTTGCCGCCCTTCTCCCGGACAAGCGGCCGGATAAAGAGTTTCGCTTTGTGGCGGAAGAAGAATTGACGGCCAATGATTTCGCCTGGGCGGATGCGTACGTCGGCTTTCGTCCGGCCGGGCCGTTTTCGCTCGCCAATTTGCGCTGGGTGCATTCGCTCGGCGCGGGCGTTGACGCGTTTTTGTGGAAGCGGGAATGGAAGAAGGACGTGTTACTGACGCGGACGGTCGGGTCATTTGGCGAGCAGATCGCCGAATATTGCCTCAGCTACTTATTGCGCGACGCCCAATGTCATGACGTGTATGCATGGTATCAAGAACAGCGGCAGTGGAAGCCGCTCGCTCCGAAACGGCTTGGTGAACAGCGGATTGTCATTTATGGGACGGGTGAGATCGGCCGGCGCATCGCGGAAACGCTTCGTCTGTTCGGCGTTTCGCCGATCGGCGTATCGCGAAGCGGCCGAGACACGCCGCCGTTTTCGGCTGTTTGCCGCCATGAAGAGGCGGGGGAAGCGCTTGCTTGCGCTGATTGGGTGATCGCTGCGCTTCCGCTGACAGAGGAAACGCATCATCTCTTTGACGAGACGTTTTTTGCCTGTTTGCACAACGCGGGCTTTATCAATGTTGGGCGTGGGGCGACGGTTGATGAGACGGCGCTTGTCGGCGCCTTGGAAAACCGAAATGTCCGCCTGGCGGTGCTCGATGTGTTCGAAGAAGAGCCGCTGCCGCCGCACTCGCCGCTTTGGGTTCATCCGAATGTCATCATCACCCCGCATATCGCGGCGCTGACATCAGTTGACGCCGCCGCCCATAGCGTTTTAGACACGCTCCGCCGCATCGAAACGGGCGAACCGCTCGCCAATGCGGTCGATGTGAGCCGGCAATATTGACGAAAAACGGTGCCCTATGATCGAGAATGGGCACCGTTTCGTTTTGATCAGCGGTCAGTGACGACGATATACGCCGCTTTCATCGGGCCGTGGACGCCGACGACCAAGTTCATTTCAATGTCGGCCGAGTTGCTCGGGCCGGTGATGAAGTTGATGCATGACGGAATGAGGACGCCTTTTTCAATTTGCTCGTGAATGATGGCCGCCGCTTGCGTCATGCGAGGCACAACGGTGCTTTTCGGAACGATGGCGATATACGTCTTCGGCAAAAAGTGAATGGCCCGCCCTTGTTCATTGCGCGAAAACAAAACGACTGTCCCTGACTCGGCGAGGGTGATGTCACTGAACGCGATGCCGACGTTGGCCTGTTCGGCGGCGTCAATGTTTTGGCGTCCAAGCGCCGGATTCCATATATGGATGGCTGTTCGCTCCGCGGGCCATTCGTCGCGGAGCAAGGCGGACAGCCCATATTCGGCAAAGCGCGGGTCATCCGGCACGATGACCGGGCCGCCGCCATAAGCCGTGACTTGTTGCTTGAGCACCCCAGCAAGTCCGGCGTTTGTCGTCTCAATGTAATCAGTGTGAATCAGTTTACATTGTTCGCGAAGCACTGCCAACAAGTCGTCTTGGCTATAGCCAGCCAAGACTTTCCATTGCGGCTGATCGCTCCATTGCGGCCGGGAGACGCCGGACAGGCGGGGAGCTCTCCCGAGGCGATGGGCGATGTGTTCTAAAAACGCGTCACGGTTGTGAATAGCACCACGCGTCATGACGGATTCCCTCCTTTTTGGCGATTGCGAAACCAATCGCGGAACCGCTCTTTGCTTGGCGCCGGAAATTCGCGGCTTTCCGTCCACGCTTTGAGCGGGCCGGGGCCTTTTGTGATGCGCCCGTCTTCGGCAAACGGGGCGAAGGCGCTTGGTGCCAACTTCGTGCCGAACCGGTACAATGACGGTGAGGCGGTCCCGAGACGAAACGCCTTCATCGCCAATTTTTCTGCGGCCGGCGCTTTTCCTTCGCGCTCCACGATGATTTGGCGATGTTTGATAAGCAGCTCATGAAGCGGAATTTTCACCGGGCACGCTTCCGTACAGGCGGCGCAAAGGGAGGACGCGTACGGAAGCTCCTTGTAGTCGTCGTAACCGCCCAACAGCGGCGACAAGACCGCTCCGATTGGGCCGGAGTAAATCGAGCCGTACGAATGGCCGCCGATGTGGCGGTATACCGGGCAGACGTTGACGCAGGCCGCGCAGCGGATGCATTGCAGCACCGGTTGAAACTCCGTGCCTAAAATCGACGAACGCCCGTTGTCGACGATGACGAGATGGAACTCTTCCGGACCGTCAGCGTCGCCTTCGTCGCGCGGACCGGTGAGAACGGTGATGTAGCTCGTCAATTTTTGTCCGACGGCGCTGCGCGTCAACATGCTGACGAGCACTT
Source organism: Geobacillus sp. FJAT-46040 (assembly GCF_002335725.1). NCBI lineage: Bacteria > Bacillati > Bacillota > Bacilli > Caryophanales > Anoxybacillaceae > Geobacillus > Geobacillus sp. FJAT-46040. Next base: position 2,534,925 of record NZ_NISS01000001.1, on the reverse strand, counting down.
CCATCTCCTCAAACGTCGGAACGATCCGCTCCATTCCCATGACCGTAATTTGCGTTTTCGGCAGCGCTGTCACCAAGTCGGCGTTGCCTTCGTTCGTAACGAGCGTAATCGAGCCCGATTCGGCGATGGCGAAGTTGCACCCGGTGATGCCGATGTCGGCTGTCAAATAGTCGCGCCGCAGCATTTCACGGGCATGGCGCGCGAGTTCAACGGGGTCGGACGATTTCGTATAGCCCAGCTTCCGTTGAAAGACATCGCGGATTTGCTCTTTGTTTTTATGGAGCGCCGGACCGACGATATGCGACGGCGGGTCATGGTCATCGATTTGCAAAATGTATTCGCCAAGGTCCGTTTCGACAACGTCACAGCCGATGGCCTCAAGCACCGGATTTAAGTTGATTTCTTCTGTCACCATTGATTTCGATTTGACGATTTTTTTCGCTTGCTTTTCCAAAGCGACGCGGCGGATGTAGTCGTTCGCCTCTTCGGCTGTTTGGGCGAAAAAGACGTGGCCGCCCCGTTTGGCAACGTTTTCACTAAGCTGCATTAAATAAAAGTCCAAGTTTTCGAGCGTATGCTTGCGGATTTGTTCAGCAAGCGACCGCCACTCTTCCCAATGGCCGAGCTCTTCGATGACGCCAAGCCGCCGCACATAGCCGCGGTCTTGCATGCCGGCGACCGCCCCGCGCATAAAGTCGTTGTCCAAGTTTTCTCGGACCCGTTTCCAAAACGGCCCGTTTTCAATTTTCATCGGCATGTTCGCTTCCCTCCTTTAGTTGCGCGCATTCAACACTTCGGCAATATGCATGACGCGAATCGGCTTGCCGAGCCGCTCGATGCGCCCGCCGATGTTCAGTAAACAGCCGCAGTCGGCGCCGATTAAATAGTCGGCGTCCACTTCTTCGATATGCGCGATTTTTTCATCGACCATTTGTTCGGAAATCGGCCCCATTTTGACGGAAAATGTGCCGCCAAACCCGCAGCACTGGTGGGCGTTCGGCAGCGGAACGAGCTCAAGCCCTTTGACGTTTTTCAATAGGCAAAGCGGCGCTTCTTTGACGCCAAGAAGGCGGGTCATATGGCAAGACGTATGGTACGTCGCCCGTCCGTGGAGCGAGGCGCCGACATCTTCGACTTTTAGGACATCAACGAGAAATTGCGTCAATTCGTACGTTTTCGCCGCAAGCTGTTTCGCTTCCGCTTCCCATTCCGGGTCGCCGTGGAAAAGGTGTGGATATTCTTTTACCATCGCCGCGCACGAGCCGGATGGGGTGACGACGTAATCAGCGTGGGCGAACGCGCGCATCATCTGTTTCATGGCTTCTTTCGCCTCTTTGACGTAACCGCTGTTATACGCCGGCTGGCCGCAGCATGTTTGCGCTTCTGGAAAATCTACTTCGCAGCCGAGCCGCTCGAGCAGTTCGACGGTCGCCTTGCCGGCGTTCGTATAAAAAAGATCGATGAGGCAAGTGACGAACAAGGACACTTTCATTCGTTTCCCTCCTGTTTTTTGAGGATTCAGTGAACTGGTCATCTGATGACTATATGTCTATTATAAACCATTTTTTCAGATTCGTAGCTCTTTTTTGCAAAAAACGCACTCAGTTTGGCTGCTGAGTGCGAACGTAGCGGCGCAACACGTTTTCGACGTTTGTCAAATGGTCGAGCATGCGCGCCCGGGCGGCGTCTGGATTTTGTTTGCGAATGGCTTCAAAAATGGCCTGGTGTTCCGCAAGCAGTTTTTCGGTCGTCGTCTGCTTGGAAAACAGCCAAATGCGGCGCGTTTCCCGCATCGTTTCAACGATCATCCCGGAAACGCTGTTCATGATGCTTGTGAGCATCGGATTTTGCGATGCTTCGGCGATGGCCATATGAAACGCCCAATCGGCTTTTTCGCCAAGCTCATCGCTGCCGATGCCTTCTTTCATTTGTCGGAGCGCTTCCGCCATGGCTTCAAGATCGCGCTCTGTCCGTTTGGCAGCAGCGAGCGAGGCGGCGCCTGCTTCGAGCAGTTTGCGCACCTCAAGCAAGTGCCAAATATCTTCTTTGTTCATTAAGACGGCGATCGAAAGCGGAAATGTCATCATCGTCGGATCGAACTCACGCACGTACGTCCCTTCGCCTTGCTTCAATTCAATCAGCCCCATCGCTTTTAACGCGGTGAGCGCTTCGCGGATGGCGGCCCGCCCGACCTGGAACTGCTCGGCGAGCTGCTGGACGGAATCGAGCTTATCACCGGGCTTCAACTCGCCGTTTTTGATCATATCAAAAATCGCTTCGGCCACTTCTTCGTAAATTTTTTTCGTTTTGATCCGTTTAAATGCCAATGGATCCACCTCAATACGATAAAGTAGATTTCCGATTGTAGGGGAAATCTCCTGCAATGTCTATTATGATACAGCATCATGGGAAGAGACAAGCGCTTTTTGCAGCTGGGGAGAGGAAGCAGTGAGTGGAAAGTTCAAAAAAATGAAAAAACACCTATTGTCTTTTGGAGAAAACGCTTTTATAATTTGAGACAGACGGCGTTTCTTATCCGGTCATCTGATGACTGGAAGAGTGAAACAGAAAGATCAGTGGGCGATCATTTGCAAACGCCGCTAAGTCGGGCATAAAGGGGAGGAGAAAACCGCATGCAGTGGAAGCAAGATTTTACGCCAATCGCCGACCAGCTTTGGTTATCGGCCATTGTCGCACTCATTCCGATTTTGTATTTCTTTTGGGCTTTGGCCGTCAAGCGGATGAAAGGGCATGTCGCCGGGCTGACGACGTTGCTGCTTGCTTTGGTGTTGGCTGTAATCGCTTACAGAATGCCGGCCGGCAAAGCGGTCATGTCGGTGACGCAAGGGGCGGTGTACGGGCTGCTCCCGATCGGCTGGATCATCATTACGTCCGTCTTTTTATATAAGCTGACGGTGAAGACCGGCCATTTTGACATCATTCGCAACTCCGTCGTTTCCCTCACCGAAGACCGGCGGCTGCAGGCGCTGCTCATTGCCTTTTCGTTCGGAGCGTTTTTGGAAGGGGCGGCCGGGTTTGGCGCGCCGGTGGCGATTTCAGCGGCGCTTCTGGCCGGGTTGGGGTTTAACCCGCTGTACGCCGCAGGCATCTGTTTGATCGCCAACACAGCGCCGGTGGCGTTCGGGGCGGTCGGGATTCCGATCATCTCGATGGAAGGGCCGACCGGTGTGCCGGCGATGGAAATTTCGAAAATGGTCGGGCGGCAGCTGCCGTTTTTATCGGTGTTCATTCCGTTCTATCTCGTTTTGATTATGGCAGGATGGAAAAAGACAGTCGAAGTGTTGCCGGCCATTATCGTCTCCGGTGTTTCGTTCGCGCTGACGCAATATTTCACCTCGAACTTTTTAGGACCGGAGCTGCCGGACATTTTGTCCTCGATTGTTTCAATCGTCGCGCTGGCCGTCTTTTTGAAATATTGGAAGCCAAAAAGCACGTTCCGTTTCGCATCGGAACCGGAAGTGGCGGCTGCTGGGCAAACGGCTCGTGCAACGCATCGCGGTGGGGAAGTGTTCCGGGCGTGGTCACCATTCCTCGTGCTGACAGCTTTGATCTCGCTTTGGGGCATCCCGCAGGTGAAAGCGGCGCTCACCGGCCATTATGAAGGGACAAACGGCTTGTTGAAGTTGGTCAACGCTATCGGCGTCCACTTGACGTTTATGCCGCCGGTGCCGGGGCTCAATAACCAAATTTTGAACCCAAGTGGCCAGCCGATCGCTGCGGTGTATAAGCTTGAGCTGCTCGGCGCGGCTGGAACGGCGATTTTGGTGGCGGCGGTCGTCACAAAGTTCATCATCGGCATCTCGTGGAAAGATTGGGCGCGTACGTTTGTAGAAACGCTTAACGAATTGAAATTCCCGATCATCACGATCGCTTCGGTTGTCGGCTTTGCCTACATTGCCAACTCGTCGGGCATGAGCACGACGCTTGGGATGGTGTTGGCGAAAACGGGGTCATTCTTCCCGTTCTTCTCGCCGATTTTGGGCTGGCTTGGCGTGTTCATCACCGGTTCGGATACGTCGTCGAACTTGTTGTTTGGCAACTTGCAAAAAGTGACGGCAACATCGATCGGCATGGATCCGGTGCTGGCGTTGGCGGCCAACTCATCAGGCGGCGTCGTCGGGAAAATGATTTCGCCGCAGTCGATCGCGGTCGCCTGCGCGGCCGTCGGCTTGACCGGCAAAGAGTCCGACTTGTTCCGCTTTACGGTCAAACATAGCATATTCTTAATTATCTTGATTGGTATTCTCGTGTACCTGCAATCGACGGTATTGTCGTGGATGATTCCGTAACGGCAGCGAAGGGGGACGAGGCTTGGCCTGGATGGAAACAGACGCCAAGCCCAGCCCCTTTTTCGCTGTCGGCGAATGCAAATGGATGTGGAAAGGGTGAGACCATTGATTCCAAATGAAGCGAAAAAACGGTTGATTCAAGTCGTGGGAGCTGAAAACTACGATGACACGAAAACGGGGCGGCTCGTCTATTCGTATGATGCGACTCCGCAGTTTCAGTCGCTCCCCGATGCGGTCATTGCGCCGCGAAATACGAAAGAGGTCGCGGAAATTGCGAAAATTTGCAACGAGTATCGCATCCCGATCGTGCCGCGTGGGTCAGGAACGAACCTTTGCGCCGGCACGTGTCCGGTCGAAGGCGGGATCGTTCTCCTGTTTAACCATATGAACCGCATTTTGGAAATTGATGAGGAAAACTTAACCGCGACCGTTCAGCCAGGAGTGGTGACGCTTGATTTGGCGAAAGCCGTTGAAGAAAAAGGATTGTTTTATCCGCCGGATCCGGGGTCGATGAAAATTTCAACGATTGGCGGCAACATCAGCGAAAACTCAGGCGGCTTGCGCGGCCTGAAATACGGGGTGACACGCGACTATGTGCTCGGGTTGGAAGTCGTCTTGGCGAACGGCGATGTCATCCGCACCGGTGGCAAGCTGGCAAAAGATGTAGCTGGCTATGACTTAACCCGTCTGTTTGTCGGATCGGAAGGAACGCTTGGCATTGTCACCGAAGCGACGTTAAAACTTATTCCGATGCCAGAGACGAAGCAGACGATGCTCGCTCTTTATCAAGATTTGGAGGCGGCCGCCCGTTCGGTGTCGAAAATCATCGCCAACAAGATCATTCCAGCGACGCTCGAGTTTTTGGACCAGCCGACATTGGAAGTGGTCGAAGATTTCGCCCGCATCGGCTTGCCGACCGATGTGAAAGCCGTTTTGCTCATTGAGCAGGATGGGCCGAAGGAAGTGGTAGAGCGCGATATGAAAAAGATGGCCGATATTTGCCGGGCCGAGCAGGCGGTGTCTGTTCAACTCGCCCGTTCGGAGGAAGAAGCAGAGGCGCTGCGGACGGCGCGGAGGGCGGCGCTGTCGGCGTTGGCGCGCTTAAAGCCGACGACAATTTTAGAGGACGCAACCGTGCCGCGTTCGGAAATCGCCAAAATGGTCAAAGCAATCAATGAAATTGCCGAGAAGTACCAGTTGAAGATCTGTACGTTCGGCCATGCCGGCGATGGCAACTTGCACCCGACCTGTCCGACCGACGCCCGCAATCGTGAAGAAATGGAGCGGGTGGAACGAGCGTTTGAAGAAATTTTCGCCAAAGCGATTGAATTGGGTGGCACGATTACCGGCGAACACGGCGTCGGGGTGATGAAAGCGCCGTATTTGGAATGGAAGCTCGGTCCGGCCGGCATCGCTGCCATGAAAGCGGTCAAGCAGGCGCTCGACCCGAACAATATTATGAATCCGGGCAAAGTGTTCGCCAAAAGCACGAGAAAACGGGTGGTGGTGACACGATGACAACGAAGATAGAACGAGCGCTCATTCAGAAAGCGTTTCAAGAACGGATGGATGAGGATGAACTGATGAACTGTATGCGCTGTGGCTTTTGCTTGCCATCATGTCCGACGTACATCGAATCGGGGCAGCAAGAAGCCCAGTCGCCGCGCGGACGGATTGCCTTAATGAAGGCGGTCGTCGATGGACTGATTGAGCCGGACGAAGAGGTGGAGCGGGCGCTCAACTTATGTTTAGGCTGCCGGGCATGCGAGTCGGTCTGTCCGTCCGGGGTCCGCTACGGCCATCTTCTGGAAGAGGCGCGCGACATTATCGCCCAGCATAAAAAAATGCCGCTTCCGGTTCGCCTCATCCGTAAGCTTGTGTTTGCCGGACTGTTTCCGCATCAAGGACGGATGCGGAAGGCGACGGCGCTTCTCGGTTGGTATCAGCGCTCCGGCTTGCGGACGCTTGCCCGCAAAACGGGGCTGCTTCGCCTGCTTCCGGCCTCGTTCCGGCAAATGGAGCGCGTGCTGCCGGACGTGCCGACGGCAAAAGAGATGAAAAACCGGCCGCATCGTTTGAATCCGGACGGTACGGTGAAAAAACGGGTCGCCTTTTTCGCTGGCTGTTTGATGGATACGATGTTTATGGAAACAAACGATGCGACGCTGCGTCTATTGCAGCTCGCCGGCTGCGAAGTCATCATCCCGCCGTCCCAAGGGTGCTGCGGGGCGTTGCACGGCCATGGCGGGGAAAAAGAGATGGCGAAAGAGTTGGCCAAGCGAAACATTTCCGCTTTTGAGCAGCTTGATGTCGACTGCATTGTGACGAACGCCGGCGGCTGCGGTGCGTTTTTGCTTGAATATGACCACCTGTTAAAGGATGATCCCGAATGGCGCGACCGGGCGGAGGCGTTTGCGGCGAAAATCAAAGACATTTCTGAAGTGTTGGTTGAACTCGGGTTTCACCAACTACCGCTTCGCGTGGCGCCGCAAACGATCACCTACCAAGATTCGTGCCATTTGCGCAACGTCATGAAAACGGCGGCCGCCCCGCGCCGTTTGTTGCGGGCGATTGACGGCGTCGAGTTCCGCGAGATGAACGATGCTGACCGCTGCTGCGGATCGGCCGGCATTTACAACCTTGTGGAACCGGAGATGTCAATGCAAATTTTAGACCACAAAATGGAAATGGCGAAACAAACGAAAGCGACGACGATCGTCACCGCCAACCCGGGGTGTTTGCTACAAATGAAGCTTGGCATTGAACGGGCCGGGCTGTCAGGAAGCGTCCGCGCCGTCCATATTGTGGATTTGCTGCTTGAGGCCGCCGAGGGAGCACAAGCAACGCAAGGGGAGGAGCGCATTCGGCAGACGTCCTAACACCACAGTGGGCGGCCTCTCCGTGCCAGGAATGCCCATAGCTGGTCTAACAAGAACCCCCGCGATGGCGCGGGGGTTTTGAGTTGATTCAATGATCGGGAGTTGGAAATGAGCTACAGCGCTGCATCGAGGCGCTTTGGCATCGCCTGAAGCGCCTTCCCCGTGCCGATGGCGACCGCTTCAGCTGGATTGGGCGCGACATGCACCGGCACGTGCAGTTCCGTGCTCAGCCATTGCTCGATGCCATGCAGCAAGGCGCCTCCCAACATGGGGCGGAGTCTTGCCGATCATTTGTTTTGCCTTTTGGCCGATTGCCATAAGCTTGTCCGCCTGGCGGTTATAGGCGACCGTTGCTGGTTCGTCAAACAGAAGCCCTTTCGTCTGGCTGAACAGCCTGACATTCATCGTCCCTAAATCAACGCCCAGCTGTGAGGAAGCGAACAACGGAAACACCCGCCTTTGTCAAAAATCGATGAACGGACAACCAGTCATCATCTATAACATTCGACAAGAGCCGCGGCTTTATGTCCATATTGTCGAAACGGGAGGGGGCAGCCGTTGCGGCTGGGGATCATAAAAAATTTTTTTGTTTTCATGTATAAAAAACGAAAAGGGAGGAAATGAATAATAGCGTAACGTTTTCCAAGTATTCCCCCGATCCCCTATGAAATATAGCATTGGGCTCTCCGGTTTTGGAGGGCCGCTTTTTTTTGCATAATAAAAACCCCCTGTCTATTAAGCGGACTTAATATGACAGAGAGCTTTTCCGACGGAGCTGTTACAGCCGTTTGGCTCCGATATACTTCGTTTTCCAGTAGCTGCTGTTTAAACTGTCGATTTTCACGCCACGGGAAACGGCATGGATGACTTGATTGTTGCCGATGTAAATAGCCACGTGGGAGACGCCTTTCGTCTGTTTGGAAGTGTCGAAAAACACTAAATCCCCTGGCTGTAATTGGGACTTATTTACGTATGTACCTTTTTTGTACATTTCTCGAGAGGTGCGAGGCAAGGTGACGCCAACTTTTTTATAGGTATAGTAGACAAATCCTGAGCAGTCAAATCCTTTTGGCGTTGTGCCGCCATACCGATACGGAGTGCCGACCAGTTTTTTGGCCTCGGCGATCAGCCTCGTCTTGTTGGCGGCTGCATCTGAATTGGAAGTGCTTACAAAGAAGGAGGAAAATAGAACGATCATGGATACGAACAGGAGAGAATACCATTTTTTCATTTCCCCTAACCCCCGACAAAATCTTTTCCGATTCGACGTATCTCAACTAGAGTATAGCATAGGAAACTAGACTTGTTTTTTACAGTTGGATTAAATAATGTTACAGCGCCGTTACAAATATAGCACCTCGTCCTAAAGGCTTATACCATTAGAAGTGAGTGGGATGAAAACGATCAACGATTTTTATCTTAATTAGGCGAGAAGACTCCCACTTCAACGAAGCAAAGCGGAGTAAGTGGGAGATGAATCGCCTTAACTATATTTTGCTGAAAATAGGATAGATTCAGTAAAATATAGTATAATATAGTTAGATGGGAGGTGAAAAAATGTATTTTTGTATCAAACAACAGCTAAATGGTTTGACCAAAGAAGAATACTTGACTCTTCGAGAACTGTGCCATATTGCCAAGAACATGTACAACGTCGGATTGTAAATTGGCAAACTTGTCATTGGCTATGCGGAAACATGGCAACGCAATATGAATCTAGGAAAAAAGACAAATCAAAACTTTGTCAATATTCCTCTCGGTAACATAAAAGAAAAACTAGAATATCTTTGTGAATTTTACGGCATTGAATTCTTGAAACAGGAAGAATCCTATACGTCTCAAGCCAGCTTTTTTGACGGCGATGAGATTCCTGAATATAATGCCGACAATCCAAAAGAATATAAGTTCAGCGGCAAACGTATTAAGCGCGGCTTGTATCGAACAAAGTCTGGCAAACTAATTAATGCTGATGTCAATGGCGCATTAAACATCTTAAAGAAAAGTAAAGCTGTAGACCTGAGTGTCTTATGCTCTAGCGGCGAAGTGGACACGCCTCAAAGAATAAGGATTGCTTGAAGCAGTCAAACTTCTTTGGAAGCCCCCACTTCAAATTTTCGCTAGAAAATTAAGTGGGGGTAGTTCACCCCGGTTGCCGAACAGACCGGCATGATCATCCCGATCAATGAATGGGTCATCCGCACGGCTTGTGAGCAGACGAAGCAACTGCTTGGTCGTTTTCCTGACTTGTCCGTTTCCATCAACTTATCGCCATATGAATTTGAAAGCCGTCGATTTGTGGATAAACTCGCCCGCCTGCTCGCCGACGCCGGGCTGCCGCCGCACCATTTAGATCTGGAAATTACGGAGCGGATGACCATGGATACAGAACGTGCGCTTGATATTCTCTCGAAACTGAAGGGGCTTGGTGTGACGATCAGCATGGATGATTTCGGCACTGGTTACAGTTCGCTCAGCTACTTGACGGATTTGCCGATCGATCGGCTGAAGATCGACCGTTCGTTTGTTCAGCATATTCAAGGAAAAAAAGATGTCATCTTGCCGGCGATCATCCGCCTCGGGCATAATATAGGTGTCAAAGTGTTGGCCGAAGGGGTCGAAACGGAGACCGAAGCGGCCTATTTGCAAGGAAAACGGTGCGACGAGGCGCAAGGCTATTATTTTTCCCCGCCGCTTCCGTATGACGAGCTCGTCCGGTTCTTAAACGGGCAGCGCGTGAGGCGGCAGGCGCAGGAGCTGACGTAACATGGACGGATTTTGGCGCATCGCCGAGGAGAAAATTCGCGAAGCGATGAAAAACGGCGAGTTCGACAACTTGCCCGGCTTCGGCAAACCGCTTGAGATTGAAGACCTTTCCCGCATTCCAGAGGAGCTGCGGCTCGGGTATTTGTTGCTGAAAAACGCCGGCTATGTGAGGGAAGAAGCGGAGCTGCGCAAAGAGCTTTTGACGCTCGAGGACTTGCTTCGTTGCTGCGAGGATGACGAGAAAAAGCAGGAACTTACGAAAAAATGGACGGAAAAACAGCTTCGTTTTGCCGAACTGATGAAAAAACGGCAACCGGCAAACTCGAAGGCGCTGCGCGACTATGGGCGGCGTATTGAAGAGAAATTTCGCTAAACGTTTTTTTTCAACATGAAGGGGAGGACCTCGTTTTTGTAGGTCTTCCCATTTTTTATGCAAGGATATCCAAAAAACGGGGAAAATAGGGGAGGAGTCAATGGTTGGAAAGGAGGCGGCGCGAAGAAGAGCAAAAGCGGATGATGAATCCCAGCTGTCTAGTCGTAGGTGAATGGTGAGTGAAAGGAAAAGGAAAAGGAGTGAACATCGTGAGAAACGTATGGATTGCCTTTTTTGCTTCACTCATGCTGGCGATGCCGTCATGGGTGGCTGCCGGCAGCCATAAAGGAGAGGCAGCCGATGTGCATCTGCCGGTCGGCCATATGTGGGAGCACGACAGATTGGATGAGCAAAAGTGGATGGAGATGGTTCAAACGTATACGCCTGAACAGGCAGATGAATGGAAAAAAGTGCTCGACGAGCGGAACGCGTTGCGTCAGCAGTTGAACGATGAGAACGTGAAACAGGCCATTAAAGAAAAGTGCAAAAAGATGAAAAAAGAGCGTGAAGCGGCGCTTGACCGGCTCATCGATCAGCTGGCCAATAAAAAAATCACCAAAGAACAGTTTAAACAAGAGCTGAAACAGTTGCATAAAATGAAACGGTGGATGACGAAAGAAGAAAAACAACAGCTTCATCAGCTTCATGAACAAACGAGGCAAGCGATGGAGAACAATGATCAGGAGGCCATGAAAAAACTGCTCCCGCAATGGCTTGAGCATATGAAAAAGAAAAATGAACGGTTGGCGAAATGGCTTCAAGAAGTGAAACAAGGATGATATAATGAAGAAAAAGGCCGTGTTCGATGCACGGCTTCTTTTTTTACTTTTTGTTGTCAGCCAAGGCAGGCGGTCGGGGAAGATTGCGCCTGTTTGTGCGCAGAAACCGACTCAGTCTGCCTGATGGATGCCGGAATGGGGGGTTGCGCCGTGGGGTATCCGATTGTTCTTCATGTGCGCGGCCGTCGGGCGGTCGTTGTCGGCGGCGGGAAGGTGGCGGCAAGGAAAATTCATGGATTGTTAGAGGCAGGGGCGGAAATCGTGATGATTGCGCCTGAAGCGGAGCCGGAGCTTCAAGCGTTGGCCGCGGGGGGGATGATCGTTTGGAAGAAAAAGCGGTTTGACCCAGACGATTTGGCGGAGGCCTTTTTGGTGATTGCCGCGACGAATGATCGCAAGGTGAATGAAGCGGTGACGCAAGCAGCAGCACCCGGTCAACTCGTAAATGTCGTGGATGATCCGGAGCGGTGTGATTTTCACGTTCCCGCTGTCATCCGCCGCGGTCCGCTCACAATTGCCGTGTCGACCGGAGGGGCAAGTCCGGCGGTTGCCCGCCGCATTCGCCGCGAGCTTGAGGAGAAGTATGGCGAAGAGTACAGGCTGTATCTTGAGTTTTTGCAGCGGGCCCGCGGCATCGTATTGCGCGAAGTGGAGGACGCTGAGGGACGGAAGCGGCTGTTTCAGGCGCTCGCTGCTGATTCCTTCCGGCAGCGCGGGCGATGGGATGAAGAGTTGGCCCAGCTATTGGCGAACGAAAAAGAACGAAACGGAGAAAGAGGGAAAGAGCAATGAACATTCCGATGTATATTGTCGATGCGTTCACCGCGACGTTAGTCGGCTACCAAGCTTCAGCCCGCGGCGGCATTGTGCGGGTGATGGTGGCAGGCGAGAGGGTTCAGCTCGAAGGAAAAGCCGTCACCGTGCTGAAAGGGGATCTGGCCGCCGAGGCCGCTTTCGGATTGCAACCCATCTGAAACATTCCAGCGGAAACAATGCCTGTTCCGGATCCGGTTGGGCGGGCTGGTGTTTTCTTCACTGCCTATGCCAACGAAAAAGGCGCCCAAGCCTCACGTGAAAGGCGGGCTTCCTTTTTTCGGCGGCGGGCCGGCCGTGCCGGTTCAGCCAGCTTGGAGGTGCGGCCGGCGCCTGTATACGTTTAGTCATCCCACCGATACGTCCAAAACCGTTCTGTTTTGAGCCAAGCAAGTGCATCGCCGCGTTTGGATGCCGCTTGCATCAGTCCTTCGGTTTGCGAACGGTGGGCGCGAATGGCGGCCAGCTTCGTATCGATCACCGAGCTGACATCGCGCACGACATCCGGCTGGCCAAGGTCTTGTTCGCAGTTTTTCGCAAACGCAACGCAATGGACGGTTGGCCGTTCTTCTTTCGGCCAGCGCTTTAAGGCGCGGATGACAGCGGCTCCACACGCATCATGGTCGGGGTGGACGCTGTAGCCGGGGTAAAACGTAATGACAAGCGATGGATTCGTTTCTGCCACGATGGCGGCGATCTGGTCAGCCAGCTCTTCTTCATCCTCAAACTCGACCGTCTTGTCGCGATAGCCGAGCAGGCGCAAATCATGAATGCCAAGAATGCGGCATGCTTCCTCCAGTTCTTGCTTGCGGATGTGTGGAAGCGTTTCGCGGTTGGCAAACGGAGGAACGCCCATATTGCGCCCCATTTCTCCGAGCGTCAAGCAAGCGTACGTCACCGGCGTGCCGTTTTGCGCATGCTCGGCAATCGTTCCCGACACACCGAACGCTTCATCGTCCGGGTGGGGAAAAACAACGAGCACATGTCGTTCGTTCAACGGAACTCCCTCCTTACACAAACGGTTCGTTGCTCAGTTCGAGAGCCACGGCCAATTTCCCTTGATCATCATGGCCTGCTAGCAGCAACTGTCCTTTTTCTGTCCATTCCCAATGGGTCAGCCCTTCGGCGTACACCCAGCCAAGATCAAGCTTCAGTCCGACGCGATATGGCCCGGGGCCGGTGATCTTGCCGCGGGTGAAGCGGATGCAGGCATTGCGGATGTAGGCGCCGACGGAATAAAAACCTTCGTTATGATGGGAGGCGTATGCTCCGTTCGTCGTTTCCAAATGAATATACACGTCGCGATTGGCAAAACGATTCAGCGCCTCTTGTACAGCGGCCGTGTCGATCGGTTGCAAGCGGCTCCCTCCTTGCTGTTTGTTTTTCTATTATTGTACATGACCGAGGCGTGTGAGCGGAAATATTTCGACTCCTATTGTATAATAAAAAAAGAGACACATCTTGGACTCATCCGCACCTACAAAGCGTTGAATGCTGATTCAACGAAAGAAGGTGATGATCGATGGGGGTTCAAGGCAATGGTGTCACGATACTGAATTTTGACGGCGTGTACCGACCGCAAAAGCGGCTGTTTCAGTTTCCGCACGAATGGGTCGATCTTGCCGACGTGCCGGGGACGAATTTGTATTGCTGCGAAGCGGCGCTTGCTGAAATTGAGCGGCGGCTTGAGCGGCGGCGGAAGCGCGGGGCGGTGCTGATCGGCAGCGGCAACTATCATTATGTCACGTATTTATTGCTTAAAGAAATCAACGAACCGTTTACGCTTGTGCTTTTTGACCGCCATACGGATGCTGAAGGAGGGGATGATGTCATTTCGTGCGGCTCATGGGTCTCCTATGCACTTAAGCATCCGCGGTTGCAAAAAGTCGTTATCGTTGGCCCAACTGCTTCTTCGCATCAACTCCGTTTATCTCCGAACATGACTGTTCTTCCATTTGATGATCATGATGAATGGCCAAAAGCGCTCATCGAGGCCATCCCGACCGGAAGCATCTATATCAGCATCGATAAAGACGCTCTTCGCCGCGAAGACGCGGTCACGAACTGGGATCAAGGAGTGATTCCGCTATCCCAGCTGCTCGCCTGCCTGCGGTTGCTTTTATTCCATAAAAAAGTGCTCGGCGTGGACATATGCGGCGAATACCCGCCCTCCGCTGTCGACATGTTCGACCCGCTTTGTCGCGAAGCGCGGGGAAAAAATGAGCAGGCGAACATGGCCATCTTGGAGACATATTTCCACTATGCGGCGCCGCATTTGCGGCCGGCGTGAGCGGCGAGAAGCGCGGGAAAGGCAGAACCGCTTTTGGTTTGGCGATCAGAAAAGCAAGGAAGACGCTGTCCCTTCGGATTTTGGCCATCGGGCCGGCGCTTCTGCCGGCCCGATGGCCGAAAAAGCCGGGAAGGCCGCTGCTTGAGGGGATGAGCCTAGTTGTCAAAAGCCGCTCCCGTACATAATGCGAAATTGTTTTTCATCGGAGCGGACATCGCGCGGCTCGATGTGCATGCGGGCGACTTTGGCAAACATCGTTCCGGCTTCAATGGTGTCCAAAAAGAGTTGAAGGGCGCTTTCATTCCCCTGAACTTCCATTTCCACTGTTCCGTCATCATTGTTTTTCACCCAACCGGTCAGCTGCCGTTTTAGCGCTTCGTGTTGGACGAAGTATCGAAACCCGACGCCTTGCACGCGCCCTTCCACGATGACATGAACTCTTTTCACGCCGATGAGTCCTCCTTCATCACGGTTGTTCTGCTTCCATCATACAATAGATGAGGCGGAAAATACATGAAAAAAGGAGCTTGATGGTTCAAGCTCCTTTTTTTACGGATGATAGCGATAATACTTGTTGTTGAATGAGTAGCACAAGCCGCGGGTGATCGCCTAGGTAAGAGCATAAATGCCACTGCTTGTCGGAAACAGAGAACCCCTGCAGCCTCCGTTCGATCGTTTTCATTAAGACGCCGGTAAACAATAAGTACGGGACGACAAACACACGCCGATACGCCGATGCGTGGGCCCGTTCGAGCCCTTCATCAAGCGTCGGGCGGATGGCAGCGAGAAAACAAACGTCCACGTGCGGCACGTTCGTTTTTTCTTTTAAAAGCGCAGCGATGGCGGACATGTCGCGCTTCGTGTCTGGATCACTGCTGCCGCGGCCGACAAGAAGGATCATCGATTCACCGTCAAGCGGTGCGGACTGTTCGCTGATGCGGTCGATCATGATGTCGATCATCGCTTCATGGACGCCGAACGGAGCGCCACAGAGGATATCAACGGACGGATGGCGCCGTCTCGCGATGTCCAATGCTGCTGGAATATCGTGTTTGGCATGCCCTGCAGAAAGAAGGAGAAGCGGAACGACGATGACGCGTGTCGCCCCTTGGGCGACACAACGGTCAACG
Organism: Geobacillus sp. FJAT-46040; assembly: GCF_002335725.1. Lineage (NCBI taxonomy): Bacteria > Bacillati > Bacillota > Bacilli > Caryophanales > Anoxybacillaceae > Geobacillus > Geobacillus sp. FJAT-46040. The sequence goes on along the minus strand of NZ_NISS01000001.1, from coordinate 2,519,588 downwards.
CCGGTGACAATGTCCGGTTCCGCGAGCTCGACAAAGCATAGCTCTTGAATCGGAATATCGATGGCCCTCCGGCACTGTTCGACGAAACGCGCCGCTTCATGGCGCGCGGCGGCAATGCGGCTGCCGTGGCTGACATATAAAACAGCTTCCATCGCCATCGCCTCACGATGTTGCGCCAGCGGCTGCGGATGACGCAAGCAACGGCTCAAACCATTGAATGTTGGCGCGCAGCCGGACGACGTCTCCGATCATGATCATGCTCGGATTTTGGATGTTTTCCTTGGCGGCGATTCCGGCGATCGTCGCGAGCGTGCCGGTGACGGTGCGTTGAGCAGTTGTCGTTCCCCATTCGATGACCGCCGCCGGCGTCTCCGGCGCTTTGCCGTATTTCATCAGCTGGCCGCAAATGTATGGCAAGTGATGAACCCCCATGTAAATGGCGATCGTATCGATGCCTTTGGCGAGGCTTTCCCATTTGATCTCGTCACGACTTCCGTCGCGCCGATGCCCGGTGACAAAGGCGACGCTTGAGCTGAACGCGCGATGGGTGACAGGGATGCCGGCATAAGCCGCCGCCGCGATGGCGGAGGTGATGCCGGGAACGATCTCAAATTCGATCCCATGTTTGGCCAGCGCCTCGGCCTCTTCGCCGCCGCGCCCGAACACGAACGGATCGCCGCCCTTTAAGCGGACGACCGTTTTTCCTTTTTTGGCATGCCAGACGAGCGCATGGTTGATCGTTTCCTGCTGCATGGCATGAAAGCCGGGCAGCTTGCCGCAAAAGATGAGTTCGGCGTCCGGCTTGGCATATGAAAGCAACTCTTCATTGATGAGACGGTCGTACAAAATGACATCCGCTTGCTGGATGCATTTTAATCCTTTGACGGTAATGAGTTCCGGGTCGCCGGGGCCGGCGCCGACAAGATATACTTTGCCCATCGTTGTTTCAGCCCCTTCGTGCATGATTCAGCCAGCCGCTGGAAAGCGGCATGGATGCTCGGCTGCTTTTATTGTAAATGGTCTGCCTTGGGATGAAAACGACCTTGTCAAATGACCTCCCGTTCTTTTTTGGCAGAGGACGGGGGAATCAGTCTGTTTTCGCGGCCGGGATCATTCCTCGCTCGCGCAGGTAGGCGAGCACTTGCTCGGCACATTCGTCAACCGAATAACGGTGTGTTTCGATCGTCAGCTCCGGTGCTTCCGGCGCTTCGTACGGCGAGTCGATGCCCGTAAATTCACGGATTTCCCCGCGGCGAGCTTTTTGATACAGCCCTTTCGGATCGCGCTTTTCGCATTCTTCAAGCGGGCAGTTGACGTAAATTTCGATAAACTCGTCTTCTTCGACTAAGCGGCGGACGAGCGCCCGGTCTTCGGCAAACGGCGAGATGAACGCCGTCAGCACAAACTGGCCGCTGTCGACAAACAGCTTTGCCACTTCGCCGATGCGGCGGATGTTTTCCGTCCGGTCGGCGGCGGAAAAGCCGAGATCTTTATTGAGCCCGTGCCGGATGTTGTCGCCGTCTAAGACATAATTCTGAATGCCGAGCTCAAACAGTCGTCTGGAGACAGCGTTGGCCACCGTCGATTTGCCGGAGCCGGACAACCCGGTGAACCAAAGGATGGCGCTATGATGGCCGTTGCGCTTGCGACGATCTTCTTTTGTGACCGATGTGTGATGCCAAACGATGTTCGTGCTCATCGCGATCCTCCTTTAGCGCGCTGACGGGGCGACCGTTTCGCGTTCTTGCAGCCCTTTGATCAAGACGGCTGCCACTTCCGGGCGGCTGAACGTGCTCGGCGGCACTTGGCCGTTGCGCAGCATTTCACGAACTTTCGTGCCGGAAAGGACGACATGGTATTTCGCGTCATGCGGACACGTTTTTGTCGATGCCATCCCTTCGCATTTCGTGCAGTAAAAGCTATGTTCGAAAAAGAGCGGCGTAATGCCAAGCTCTTCAGCCGTAAAGTTCAAGAAGATTTTTTGCGCATCATACGTACCGTAATAATTGCCGACACCAGCGTGGTCGCGGCCGACGATGAAGTGCGTGCAGCCGAAATTTTTGCGCACCATCGCGTGGAAAATGGCTTCACGCGGACCGGCATAGCGCATCGCAGCTTGGAAGACGCCGAGGAAAACGCGGTCTTTCGGGTAATAGTTTTCCAGCAGCACTTGATAGCTTTCCATCCGGATGTCAGCCGGAATATCGTCCGCTTTCGTTTCGCCGACGAGTGGGTTTAAAAACAAGCCATCAACGATCTCGAGCGCGCATTTTTGAATGTATTCATGGGCGCGGTGAACCGGATTGCGCGTTTGGAAGCCGACAACGGTGTTCCAGCCAAACTCAGCAAACTTTTTCCGCGTTTCTGCTGGATCAAAATAAAACGAGGCGAATTGGCCTTTGTCGGTCCGTTTGACAAGCGTAATCTCCCCGCCGACATACACATCCGGTTTTTCAAACAGTTTGCGCACGCCTGGGTGAGCAAGTTCATCCGTTTTATAAACGAGCTTCGCTTCTTTCGTTTTGTCTGGGCGGTAAATGTCAGCGATCTCAATGACGCCGTAGACGTCGCCACGATAAACGAGTTTCGCCTTATCGCCGACGGCGAGCTCTTTCGCTTTTTCTTCTGTTACCGCGAGCGTGATCGGAATGCTCCAGACGGTGCCGTCAGACAGACGCATTGTTTCAACAACCGCGTCGTAATCCGTTTTCGTTAAAAAACCAGTGAGAGGGCTGTAGGCGCCCGTTCCGATCAGCTCCAAGTCGCTCAGTTCGGCTTTGGAGAGCTCGATCGTTTTGGTCGCCTCATCAAGCGGATAGTCCGGATTCCAACGATTGATCAATGTGCCGCCATGCGGGATGCTTACGCTCATGTTCATAACCTCCTAGATTGATAGATGTTGTGAAATGCCGCTGCCATGTTCATGAGGCAAGCGTTCTTTTTTCAGGCTAATGACGCCAAGCAGACGCTCAAGATGGTGATGACCGTATAGACGTCGCTGTCAAACAGCAGCTTGACGATTCGGAATGGCGTCCGATTCATCAGCGACGCCTATCGAGGCCGCCGCGCCGCTCGCCTCGATGTTCATGGCGAAGAAAAAGGATGCGATCAAAGCAATGGCAAGGAGCATATCGTTTTTCTCTCCTTAAGCGAGATGGAGACCGCATTCCGTCTTTCCTTGGCCGGCCCAGCGCCCGGAGCGCAAGTCGTTCGGATCTGTAGCCGGAGCGGTGCACGGGGCGCAACCGATGCTCGGGTAGCCGCGGTCATGAAGCACGTTGTATGGAAGATTGTGTTTATACACATAGTTCCATACGTCTTTCCATGTCCAATGAATGAGCGGACAGACTTTGACCGAACGGAATTTGTCGTCCTTGTTGATGTATTCAACATGACGCCGCGTCGGCGATTGCTCGCGGCGCAAGCCGGAAATCCACGCCGTCACCCCGGTCAGCACCTCGCGCAGCGGAATGACTTTGCGCAGCTCACAGCATTTGTTCGGGTCGCGTTTCCATAACTCGTCGCCAAACTGCGCCTTCTGTTCTTCCAACGTCAAGCGCGGCTGCTTCATCACGATGCGAAGCGACGGATATTTTTCTTTCACTTTCGCGATCGTATCGTACGTCTCTGGAAAATGCAGGCCGGTATCCAAAAAGACGATTTCGGCGTCCGGTTTGACTTGGGAGATGAGATCAATCAGCACAATCCCCTCGATGCCGAAGCTGCACGCGTATACGATCTCATCGCCGTATTCGCGATACGCCCAAGCAAGGACGTCAAGCGCCCCTTTTGTTTCATTATCGGACGGAAAAGACGGTTTTTCCGCCTTTTCCCACTGATCATACGTGAGCATCGGTTTCTCCTCCTCACAAAATCAAAGAAAATCCACGTAATTAGTCGGATATATAGCGGCCAAACGGCAATTCGGCGGCGAAAATCCTTCCTTGCATGAATCAGAAAGAGCGGGAGAAAGGGTGCCCCTTATTTTACTAAAGATCTTCTTTAGCTGGAATTGGCACTTTGCTATAGGCGGCAGGTTGACGGAGTTCATTGAGCCAATTCCTCCCTCACTCCCGAGCAACGTATGCAACGCAATGTCATTTGATTGATTAAAATTTTAGCACAATTGACGATAATGTCAATCATAGTTTTTCGATAGGAATTGTTTTTATACGAAACAGCTGCATTGCCTGCCTAGCAGCAGATGGGAGCGTTATTTTTTGCGCAGGCTTCCGAGCTCTTCGACAATCGCCTGCATTTCGCTTGGGCTGAACGTCTCGCGTTTCATCACCATCTCGTAAATGTCTCTCAACTCATCGTACCATTCCTCGGAAAAATGGGACGGCTTGATGGCATCCAAGTTCAGCACTTTCAACTTTTGCTTCAACTGTTCGATCATGTAGGCGACGTTTTCCGCCGACCGTTTTGATAAATCCATTCGTTTACTCCTTTCATGGCAAGTTACTATGTATTGTACCATAGGTGCAGGAAGAATGGGGAGAGATTGCCTGGCTTGCTTTTCTGATGAAAAACGGATGATGTGGTAAAATGTAGGTGCACATGCATAGTGCCAGTCTAAAAGGTTGGTGAAACACCTCGTTTTCTTCAAAATGGTTGTCGTGAACGCGCACAAAAGTTGTTGGCCCATTCGCACACGCTCCCCCGCTGGAGTTGTTTTTTCGTTACATCCCCGTCCTTCTAGGGACAAAAAGGGCTAGATGAAAAGAAATGAAGGAAAACTAACGGTGGAAAGCACCGTGGACATAGAGAGAGGGGTGGCTGTTTGGATGATTAAAGTGCTGTTTGTTTGTCTTGGAAACATTTGTCGCTCGCCGATGGCGGAAGCGGTCTTCCGTCATTTGGTGAAAGAGCGGGGGCTTGACGGTCTGATTGCCGTTGATTCGGCGGGAACAGGCAGCTGGCATGTCGGTGAGCCGCCGCATGTGGGGACAAGAAGGGTTTTGACTGAAAATAAGATCGACTACTCCGGCATCCGCGCCCGGCAAGTGAATCATCGTGACTTGGAAGAATTTGATTACATCATCGCCATGGACGCAGCCAACTTGAACGATTTGCGCCGATTGGCTGGCTCCCGTTCGAAAGCGGTGCTCGCCCGGTTGCTTGACTTTGTTCCCGACCGGGAAAAAGACGATGTGCCTGATCCGTATTATACCGGGAATTTTGCCGAAGTGTATCGCCTCGTCCGCTCAGGGTGCGAGCATTTGCTTGAGAGGATCATCCGCGACCATCGACTTGGTGTGGAGGAAACAAAATGACTTTGAGGGCGGCGCACCTGTCTAGGGAAAAACGGGGAAGGAGGGCAGCCGATGGTCGTAAATTTGGCGTTCATCCGTGAGTTGGCCCGCCGTTTTACGGAAGATGAAGTCCCGCGTTTGTCGGCGGAATTGGCGTATTACTTTCTTCTGTCGCTCTTTCCGTTTTTGTTGTTTTTAATGACGCTGTTGGCGTATTTGCCAATTCCGCATGAAGATGTGCTTGCGCTCGTGCGGCAATACGCCCCGAAAGAGGCGCTTCACCTCATCGAGACGAACGTTTATCGTCTCATGAATGAGCAAAATGGGGGATTGTTGTCGTTTAGCATCATCGCAGCTATTTGGTCAGCGTCTAATGGCATGAGTGCCATTATGAGGGCATTCAACCGCGCTTATGATGTGCAAGAAGACCGGCCGTTTTGGATCGTACGCGGGCTGTCGATTGTGTTGACGCTCGGCATGATCGTTGTCATCATCGTTGCCCTCGTGCTTCCGGTCTTCGGGCGGATAATCGGGCTGTTTTTGTTCTCTGCTCTCGGGTTGTCGCAACAGTTTTTGGAGGTTTGGAACGCGTTTCGTTGGGTGACGAGTTCGCTGTTATTGTTTGCTGTCTTTACTGCCCTTTATTATTTCGCGCCGAACAAACAGCTTCGCTGCGTCAACGTCGTGCGCGGCGCGCTGTTTGCCACCGCCGGCTGGATTGCGGCGTCGCTGGCGTTCGCGTATTATGTCAACAACTTTGCGGATTACACGGCGATGTATGGCAGCCTTGGCGGGATGATCGTGTTGATGGTTTGGTTTTATTTGTCCGGCATGATTCTTGTCTTGGGCGGGGAACTCAACGCCATGTTTGACTGTGAGAGCGAAGGGAAAAGACGGCAGCGTTAGCGTGCATAAACGGTGCCGAGGCGGGATATCGTAACAATGCAGGGGATCTTGGCATAGGGGGGATCAAGATGACGAAACATACGAAAAAAGACGGGGGCACGAAGCAAAAAGGAAAAAACAGACCAAAGCATAAGACGAGTGGCAGTGCCAACGGCCAAAACGGCTATCATTGAAAGAAGCTGCCTCAAAAGGTGGTTCTTCGTTCAACATAGCACAACATATTGTAATATTGTGCCCCGGCGGTCGTTTTATGTGTATAGATGGAAATCAAAAAAGGGGCTGACCCAAAACGCGAATGCGTTTTGGGATCAGCCCCCACTTTTTTGCCTCAAATATAGAAGAATCGCCCTTTTTTCTGGTAGAATAGAGTCACCAAAACCACTACCACCGAAAGAAGGGCGATTCTTTTATGAAACATGATCATATTTCCTTTAAAGAGTATACCATGGACAACCTCTCTTTGCCAAGCAACATCGCCGATCTCAATTCCACGGGATAACATGGCCCACGTGGTTCATGAGATGGTTGAACGCATCCCGATGGAGACGTTTCTTGCTTACTACAAAGGAGGGGGCGCCTCCGCCTATCATCCGAAAATGATGACCAAAATCCTCCTTTACGCTTACACCCAAAAAATGTATCATGGCCGTGAGATTGCACGGCAGCTCGAAGTCCACCTTCCCCTCATGTGGCTAAGTGGATTTCAAAAGCCGGACTTCCGCTCCATCAATCGGTTTCGTTCGGAGCGGATGAAAGACCTGATTGACGACCTGTTCCGGGAAATGATCACGCTGCTCGTGGCCGACGGCTATGTCAAGATGGAAGATTATTTTGTGGATGGAACGAAAATTGAAGCGAATGCCAACCGGTACACCTTCGTTTGGCGCAAATCGGCTGAGAAGTACCAGGAGAAACTCCAAGCCAATGTCGATCGGCTGATTGCCCAGATCGAGGCGATCGTGGAAGAAGAAAAGGCGGAAGACATCGACCCTTCGCCGGCCTTTACGTCAGAAGAAATCCGAAAGAAAACCGAGGAGTGGGAAAAACGGTTGGAGGCCGAGCCGGACAACCAACCGTTGAAGAAGGCCATCAAGAAGATGAAGGAGGACTACTTGCCCCGCAGTGAAAAGTATGAACACCAACTCCATGTATGCGGGGATCGCAACAGCTATTCCAAGACCGATGTGGATGCCACCTTCATGCGGTTGAAGGAGGATCACATGCGAAACGGCCAGCTCAAGCCGGCCTATAACGTACAGGTGGGTTCTTCCGGCCAATTTATTTTGGGGTATTCCCTTCATCAGAGGCCGGGCGACACTCGTTGTCTTCTCCCGCATTTGGAGACCATTCGAGAGAAGTACGGCATGGAACCCGAACGTTTGATCGCTGACGCGGCTTATGGCTCGGAAGAGAACTACGTGAAGCTGGAAGAGAAGCACATATCGGCCTTGATCAAGTACCATACGTATGAGAAGGAGAACACGCGCAAGGTCAAGAAAAATCCGCATCATCAGCAGAATTGGACCTATGTGGAAGAAGAAGACGTTTGGATTTGCGCCAATGGGAAAAAGCTGGTTCGCACCGGAACTTCGAAACAGACCACGGAATCAGGATACACCTCGGTCACCCGACACTACCAATGCCATGAATGCGAAGGATGTCCGTTCCGTTCGGCCTGCACGACTTCCAAGTATGGACGAACCACGCAATGGAACCCCGTCTATCATGAACAAAAACAGAAAGCCCGCGAACGGTTGGAGAGTGAAGAAGGGCAAGCCCGATACCGCCAACGCCAAACCGACATTGAGAGTGTATTTGGGCAAATCAAACAAAATCGCGGGTTTCGTCGCTTTGTCCTGCGAGGCCTCCAAAAAGTTTCCATCGAATGGGGGCTGGTTTGTGCTGCCCACAATCTTCTCAAAAAAGCCGCTAGGGACAAGCAATTGTCCTTGGTGGCGTAAATGAGGGGGAGAACAGAGTCGGAATTTTGTTCCGTTTGGTAAAATATACAAAAACCAGAGAGGGCTGACTCCAAAAGTCCGCTTTTTGGCGGACTTTTGGGTCAGCCCCTTTCTTTCATGCAAACACAGGCGCATCGAGCCGCCGCCGCTTTATTCAACGATTTCTTCGTGATGGTGGTAATAGCGCTCATAAATGTATTCAATTTCTGCATCGGTCATATAGGCGAGTTCCTCGCGCGACAATCCCCGCACTTTTTCGATAAACTCGATCATATTTTTCCGTTCCGTTCTGCTCATGATCGCCACTCCTTTATACTGTTTTAAAACAGAAACTTGATATCTTGGTTTTATTATATAACAGAGGGAACAAAATGGTCAACGATTTTTTTGAAAAAAATAAAAAATAAAAACAAAAAACGGTCAAGCCGCTGTTTCCTGTTCCCGGCGGCTGACGAGGCAAATGGCCGGAACGAGGAGGACAGCGCTGACCGCAAGGAAAAAGGCGCGAGCAGAGAGATCAACCACGCTGCCGGCAAGCGGCGGGCCCGTCATGCTGCCGAGACTGTATAGCATCCCGCACAACAAATTGCCGGCGGGAAGCAGCTCTTTCGGCAACAGGTCGGTCATATAGGCGATGCCGAGCGAGAAGAGCGAGCCGGTAAACATGCCAGCGGTGAACAAACAAGCAGCCAACCCAACCGTGGACGCACCGACAGTGAGGGCAATCAAAAAACAACCGGCGCCGGCCAAGAGTGCACCGGTGATGATCTCGCGCCGCCCGAACCGGTCGCTGAGCGCCCCGAGCGGGAGCTGAAAGACGATGCCGCCCAACGAGAAAAACGGCAAAATGAAGGCGATTTGTTCGGCGCCCATCTGCTTGCGCAAGGCGTACAGCGGGAAGATGGAATGGACAGCCGCTTCTAAAAAACCGTAGGCAAACGGCAACAAAAGCGCTGGCCATGCCTGTTTCCAAGCGCCAATAAACCGACCGGCCGCCGACGAAGAACGTTCAAGCGGCTTTGGTTTTTCGTTCGGCAGCCAAAAGACGCCGATCCAACCGGCGAAACTAAGGAGAGCAGCTAAATAAAACGGAAGCGCCTTCTCGACCGAAGCGAGTGAAGCCAACAGCGGGCCGATGGTGAAGCCGAGGCCGAACGCCCACCCATACAGCGACAATCGCCGTCCGCGTTCAGTCGGCGGCGAAAAGTCCGTAATCCACGTTTGTGTCGCAAAATGAAGCATATGATCGCCGATGCCGATGGCAAAGCGAAGAACAAGCCAAAAGAAAAGAGAAGGAAAAAGTGGAAAAAGAATAAGCGAACATATTACAATGAAACCACCAAGGAGAATGAGGAGCCGATAGCCATAGCGTCTCAGCGGCCGTTCCAAAAATGGCGAAATGGTCAAGACACCGATATACAGGGCGGCGGCGTGCGCCCCGTTAACGGACGAAGAGACGCCGTTTTCATCAAGAAGCATCGCCAAAAGCGGCAGCAACATCCCTTGCGATAGACCAGAGACGGCGACAATCCCGGTTAAGATGGCAAAACGCATCGTGCATCCCCATTTCAGTTGAAATCGCAGGCCAATCAAACAAGCGAGGCTGGATGTTTCCTAGGGCGAATGAATGCCCTTATCCATCGTACATAGAAACGGCGGTCAATGCAACGAAAACAATCAAGAGGAAAGGTGGAAGAGAAATGAACAAGGTGTTTGCTTGGATGACATGGATCGGCGTGCCGGTGTCGGTCATCGGCGGGTTTCTTCATTGGCTTTACGCCGCTGCCCTTTATTTCCGGCTTGTCACCCAGCGGCGTATATCAGCATAAATCAGAAGAAGTGGAAGAACATGAAGAGCCCGAATGGGGCAAAGGGAAAGCGACCGCCATTTTGGCGCTGGCGACGGTTGCGGTCGCCTATTTATCGGAACGGCTCGTTCATACGTTTGAAACGGTCGCCGAGTCATTCGGCTGGAGCGAGCTGTTTATCGGGATCATCATCGTGGCCATCGTCGGCAATGCGGCGGAGCACGCTTCCGCGGTGATTATGGCGTACAAAAACAAAATGAATGTCGCGGTGGAAATTGCCGTCGGCTCGACATTGCAAATCGCCATGTTCGTTGCGCCGGTGCTTGTGCTCGTTTCGCTTTTGTTTCCGGAAAAAATGCCGCTTGTCTTTTCACTTCCTGAGCTGGTGGCGATGGCTGCTTCCGTCCTTTTGATGATCGTGCTGTCAAATGATGGTGATACGAACTGGTTTGAAGGAGCAACATTGCTCGCTGCCTATACGAGATCATGGGCATCGGTTTTTACTTGCTGTAAGTGACTGCATCCGGGTATTCGCCGTCCGGGTGTTTTTTTGGCGGGTGCGGGAAGTGGGGCGCCAAACGGGGAAAATTTTCGCCGCCGCGGATAAACGGCGCATTTTGAAAGAAACTAACAGTGAATAACGTGGGAAGAAAGGAGTGAAGACGATGAAAAAGTGGGCTGTTTCGCTGTTCGTGAGCGTGCTTCTTCTTTATGCGGCGGCGTTTTCGGCGCTGGCGGCTGCCGGCAAACCGGCGCCCGGTGCGGTGATTGATATATCGAAAGAAAATACGTATCCGAACCCGACGCAAGATTTGCCGCATTTGGAACCGAGCTCGTTTACAAAACAGCTGCTAAGATCGGCGAATGTGAAAATTGAGAATCCCGAATTGATCCATCTCTTTAATGAATCTTCGGCGACCGACACGCCATGGGCCGTTGGCTATCGAGCGACGATTTATTTAGGCCAATGGCCGCTCAATTACCAGTCGATCGAAACGTCGACGAACTGGGAATATCAAAAGGTCAACACGAATTTCCTTGATAACCGCGGCGGCGATACGGCGCAAAAGTTGTACTATAAACAAGAAATGCAAAAATACGTCCGCGGCGGGTTGACGGTGAAAGTGCCGAATGAAGACGCGGTTAAGCGGATGATGTTAAACAAAGCGATGGAAAAGACGAACTTGCCGCTCTCTTTCAGCACGGTTGTCGGCCTTGGCACGAAAAAAGACCAACCGTACAACGTACCGGCGAAAAAAATAGGTTATTTGTACGCGTACGCTCCGGCGGTGAATGAAAAAGGGAAAGTAACATACGGGGAAGTGTACGTCGTGCTCAAAGGAAACAAAAAGAAAATTGTCGTCAAAAACGTGACGACAAGAGGGGTTGGGGCATGGATTCCGGTGCAGGATCGCCTGTACATGTCATATGTGGTGAGTGAACAGCCAAGATAAAACGTCAAGGAAAAGCTCCTTGACGTTTTTTATCGGCCAATGCGCGCGGACCGCTTCGTAAAATCGACGCCGCGGTAATACGTCTGCTTCACAAGGACGTTCGGTCCGAGGCAGCGTGCCGACGGGCAGTGGCAAAGAAGCTCCCTAGCAAGCTTTGAGCGCCGCCATTTGTCATACACGTCTGGCAGCGAATCGTGAATGATGTTGCCAAGCGGCGGTTCATCACCGAAATCGGTGACGATGACATCGCCGGTGAAAATATTGACATTGAGCCGTGAACGTCCGTCTGGATCGTTGCGCACGGTGACGTTTTTGCTTTCATACAGCCGCTTCAATAGGCGCACATCTTCTTCGTTGTCGCTGCACGGGTAAAACGGCAGCGTGCCAAACAGCATCCAGACGTTTTCGTCGCGAATGTCAAGCAAATGGTGAATCGCTTCGCGCAATTCGTCCAAGCTCAACGTCTCCAAAGCGCTGGCAAAATCGCTCGGATACATCGGATGGATTTCATGGCGCCGGCAGCCCATTGCCTCGACAACTTGGCGGTGGATCGTTTCCAAGTGGCGGACGGTTCGTTTGTTTAACATCGTTTCCGCCGATACCATCACGCCGGCATTGGCCAGCGCTTTTGCATTGTCAAGCATGCGCTGGAAGTATTTCTCACGTTGGGCGCGCGTCGGCTTCCGCTCCATCATGGCAAAACCACCTTCGACAAAGTCGTCGATCGTCCCCCAGTTGTGCGAGATATGGAGCACATCCAAATACGGAATGACTGGTTCATAGCGAGACAAATCCAACGTCAAGTTCGAATTAAGCTGCGTCCGCACCCCGCGCTCGTGCGCGTAGCGGAGAAGGGGAACGACGTATTGTTCGACGGATTTTAATGACAGCATCGGCTCGCCGCCGGTGATGCTTAAGGAGCGCAAATGCGGAATTTCCTCGAGACGGCGGAGCAACATATCAAGCGGCAGCGCCTCGGGATCTTTCATTGTCAACGTATAGCCAACAGCACAATGCTCACAGCGCATATTGCAAAGCGTCGTTGTGGTAAACTCAATATTCGTCAGTTGTAGTTTTCCATATTCTTCAATATCGACGTACGCTTCCCAAGGGTCATACGCCGGTGTAATGGCTGGCATGGTGGATGAGCGCATGGTCTTCTCCTCTTTCCATTCAAAGTCCCAACGTTCATTATCGGCAACAGTCACTCCGCTTGTCAATCGTTTTGGCCGCTGATCCTCTATCCCATTCCTATGAGGCGGGCGGGGGACTGATGAGACAGAAAAGAAAGATTTTTTCCATAACCGAGAAAAAGCAGTATAATAGAAGAAGATGAGACAACTGCCAATAGGGCGATCCAAAAGGAAAGGGCGTGGAATCAGCATGGAAAAATTCCAGCAAAGCATGTATGACTTGATCGTTGAGACATCAACGAAGCTGCCGAAGGACGTTCGCCGAGCGATCGCTCGAGCGAAAGTGCGCGAAAACGCCGGTACACGGGCAGCGATGGCGCTCGATACGATCGTCGAGAACATTCAAATGGCGGACGAAAACGTGTCGCCGATCTGTCAGGACACCGGCTTGCCGACGTTTAAAATCAAAGTGCCGGTCGGCGTCAACCAAATCGAAATGAAAAAAGCGATCCGGTCCGCCATTGCCGAAGCGACGAAAAACGGCAAGCTGCGTCCGAACTCGGTCGACTCGCTCACCGGCAAAAACAGCGGCGACAACTTAGGGGAAGGCGTGCCGGTCATTAAATTCGAACAATGGGAAAACGATTACATTGACGTTCGCCTCATTTTAAAAGGCGGCGGTTGTGAAAACAAAAACATTCAATACAGCCTTCCGTGTGAACTCGAGGGGCTCGGCCGCGCCGGCCGCGACCTTGACGGCATCCGCAAATGCATTTTGCATGCGGTGTACCAAGCGCAAGGGCAAGGGTGCAGCGCCGGCTTTATCGGCGTCGGCATCGGCGGCGACCGCTCATCGGGCTATGAGTTGGCGAAAGAGCAGCTGTTCCGTCCGGTCGATGATGTCAATCCGATTGAAGAATTGCGCCAACTCGAAGAATACATTATGGAAAACGCCAACAAACTTGGCATCGGCACGATGGGCTTTGGCGGCGAATCGACGCTGCTTGGCTGTAAAATCGGCGTTATGCACCGCATCCCGGCGAGCTTCTTCGTTTCCGTGGCTTACAATTGCTGGGCGTTCCGCCGCATGGGCGTGAAAATCGATCCGGCGACCGGTGAGATCATCGAATGGTTGTACCAAGACGGCGAAGACGTCGATTTTGCAAAAGAGTTGGAAAAAGCGGAAGCAGCCGCGGCGCTTGAACAAGGCGACACACGCGTCATCGACCTTGTTCCGCCGCTGTCGGAAGAACAAGTGCGCCAGCTTCGCGTCGGCGACGTCGTCCGCATCAGCGGTGTCATTTACACCGGCCGCGATGCCATTCATAAATATTTGATGGACCATGACGCGCCGGTCGACTTGAACGGGCAAATCATTTATCATTGCGGCCCGGTCATGTTAAAAGATGAAGAAGGCCGCTGGCACGCCAAAGCTGCCGGCCCGACGACAAGCATCCGTGAAGAGCCGTACCAAGGCGACATCATGAAAAAATTCGGTGTCCGCGCTGTCATCGGCAAAGGCGGCATGGGCGCGAAGACGCTGCAAGCGTTAAAAGAACACGGCGGCGTGTATTTGAACGCCATCGGCGGCGCGGCGCAATATTACGCCGATTGCATCAAATCCGTGGAAGGCGTTGATTTGCTGGAGTTTGGCATCCCCGAAGCGATGTGGCATTTGCGCGTCGAAAACTTCACTGCTGTTGTCACGATGGATTCGCACGGCAACAGCTTGCATGAAGATGTGGAAAAATCGTCGCTTGAAAAGCTGGCTCAGTTCAAAGAGCCGGTGTTCAAGTAAGAAGGAGAGCTGAATTTCAAGCACATGGCTATTGGTATTCAAACAAGCTGATCCCGTTTTCTTCTCTGTCCCCAAAGCGCTTGCTTTTGGGGCCTTTTTTTGCAAAAAATGGCGCGCGTAAAGCGGTCAGGGGTGAAAACAATAAGAAAGAGGAAAAGATGGCGGCCAAGGAGGAACTAGGCATGAGATGGCTCATTTCTCTCGTTTTAGCGCTCTCGCTTTTTCCCGCCCCTGCTTTTGCCATAAGCAATGCGCCGATCCATTGGGGATTGAAGCGAAGCGAAAACCACGAGCCCCCATCGGCGGGAAAAGAGCTCGATGAACTGCTCGCCAAACATGACGCCTTTTATTTAGGCGACACGAGCGAAAAAACGATCTATTTAACATTTGACAACGGGTATGAAAACGGCTATACGGCGCAAATTTTGGACGTGTTAAAGGAAAAACATGTGCCAGCCGCCTTTTTTGTCACTGGTCATTATTTGCAAACAGCGCCCGATTTAGTCAAACGGATGGCGGCGGAAGGGCATATCATCGGCAACCATTCATGGCACCATCCCGATTTGACGGCGGCAAGCGAAGAGCGGTTTCGTGAAGAGCTGGAAAAAGTAAAAGAAAAGACCGAGGAATTGACCGGGCAAAAAGGGATGGCGTACCTTCGCCCGCCGCGCGGCATTTTCAGCGAACGGACGTTATCTCTCGCCCGCGACCTTGGCTATTATCACGTCTTTTGGTCGCTGGCGTTCGTCGACTGGCAAACCGACCGCCAGCGCGGCTGGCAATATGCTTACGACCAAATCATGAAACAAATCCATCCGGGGGCGATTTTGCTGTTGCATTCCGTGTCCAAAGACAATGCCGAAGCGCTGCCGAAGGTGATCGACGACTTGCGCAAACAAGGGTATACGTTTGCCAGCTTAGATGAGTTGATGGTGAAAAAGATGGGCCTCCATCCGCGGCTGTTTCGCCCATAAGCCGCTTTCATCACTTGAGCGCAAAAGTGGTACGAAACGTTGTGTGTTGGACCATTCGAAAACCCGCCTCGTTCTGTCAACCGAACCATATGCCGCTGCCTCGTCCTGCCAACAAGTTGGTTCGACGGGGCGTTTTTCGTTATAATAGGGGCACGGACAAATGAGAAAGGTGAGAACGATGTGGAAGCAAACGATTACCGTGCCCGCGCCGTACGATTTTGCGCATGCGTTGGAGCGATTGGCGCTCGATCCGCTGCTGGCGGTTGATCTAGAGCGGCAGCGCGTCACCGTGCCGCTTCATCTCGATGACGTAAAGGTGCCTGTCGTGGTGGAAAGCATCGGCGCGAAAGACGCCCCGCGCTTTATCGTGTCGGGGCCGCATCCCGAGCGGCAACAGGAGATCATCGAACGGATTTCTCATCTGTTTCAATGGCGGACGCCCCTTGCCTCGGTGCACGGCTACTTTCAGGCGACCGAGCTGGCGCCGCTGTTTGCCCGTTATGAGGGGCTGCCGTTGGTGCTTGATTTTGATTTGTATTTTTGCCTCGTCAAATGTTTGATCCACCAACAGCTTCATCTCAAAGTCGGCTATCGGCTCACAGAGCGGTTTGTGAAAACGTTCGGCGAGGAGCGGGACGGCGTTTGGTTTTACCCGCGCCCAGAAGAGATCGCGGCCCGCTCGTACGAGGACTTGCGCGCCTTGCAGCTGAGCGGGCGGAAAGCCGAATATATCGTCAATGTGTCGCGCCTCATTGCCGAGGGGAAGCTGCGGCTTGATGAACTCGAGCAGATGGAAGACGGCGAGGTGATGGAGAGGCTGACCGCCGTGCGCGGCATCGGTCCGTGGACCGTGCAAAATTTCCTCCTCTTCGGCCTCGGCCGCCCAAACGTCTTCCCGCCGGCGGATATCGGTTTGCAGCGGGCGGTCGAAAAATGGTTCGGGCTTCCGAAGCGGCCGACCACAAAAGAGATGGCGGCGCTTGGCGAACGATGGAAGCCGTACGCCAGCTATGCGGCGCTTTATTTATGGCGAAGCATTGAATGAGAGGGACCGATATGGCAAAGCAACAAATGAACATCAAAATCAAAAAAGGCGAGCAATTTCCCGTGACGATTCAACGGATCGGCATTAACGGCGAAGGGGTCGGTTATTTCCAAAAACAAGTCGTCTTCGTCCCCGGCGCGTTGCCGGGTGAAGAAGTCGTCGTCGAATCGACGGACATCCACCCAACCTACGCCGAGGCGAAAATCAAGCGCATCCGCAAGCGCTCGCCAAACCGCATCAAGCCGCCCTGTCCGCTCTATGACCAGTGCGGCGGCTGCCAGTTGCAGCACTTGGCGTACGAGGCGCAGCTCGAGGCGAAGCGCGACATTGTCATCCAGGCGCTCCGCCGCCATGCCCGGCGCCTCGATGTCGACAAGCTTGACATCCGCCCGACGATCGGCATGGACAACCCGTGGCATTACCGAAACAAAAGCCAGTTTCAAGTTGGAATGAAGGAAGGGAAGGTGCTCGCCGGCCTGTACGGCCTCAACTCCCACCGGCTCATCGATTTATCGGAATGCCGCGTCCAGCATCCGCAAACGACGCGCGTCACGAACATCGTGAAAACGATTTTGCAAGACTTGCACATCCCGATTTACAACGAGCGGACAAGAATGGGCGTCGTGCGGACGATCGTCGCCCGCGTCGGCTTTCATACCGGCGACATCCAGCTTGTGCTTGTGACAGCGACAAAAGACATTCCGCGCAAAGAGCTGTTGATCGAGGAAATCCGCCGCCGTCTTCCAGAAGTGAAATCAATCGTGCAAAACATCAACGGCGAAAAAACGTCGCTTATTTTCGGCGACGAGACAGAAGTGCTCGCCGGCGACGAATACATTCAAGAAACGCTCGGCGATTTGTCGTTTGAACTGTCGGCGCGCGCCTTTTTCCAGCTCAACCCGTTGCAGACGGTGAAATTGTACGACGAAGTGAAAAAAGCGGCCGCCCTCACCGGAACGGAGCGGATCGTTGACGCTTACTGCGGCGTCGGCACGATCGGTTTGTGGCTTGCTCGCGATGCCAAAGAAGTGCGCGGCATGGACACGATTCCGGAAGCGATCGAAGACGCGCAAAACAACGCCAAAAAGCATGGGTTCACCAACACGCACTATGTCGTCGGCAAAGCCGAATATTGGCTGCCAAAATGGGTGAACGAAGGCTGGAAGCCGGACGTCATCATCGTCGACCCGCCCCGCGTCGGCTGCGACCGGGCGTTGCTTGAAACGATTCTCCACGTCCGCCCGAAAACGGTCGTCTACGTCTCATGCAACCCGTCCAGCCTCGCCCGCGATCTCGATGCCTTGGCTGCACAATATCGCGTCGACTACATCCAGCCGGTGGACATGTTTCCGCACACGGCGCATGTGGAAGCGGTGGCGAAATTAACGCTGCAATTTTGACACTCCACGCGTCTTCAGCCGTGTGGAGTGTCAATGGAAAATGAAATCGGGTTCTTCCACTCCTTTTTGGGAGAAAGAAGAGAGGAAGAAAAAGTGGGGGAACCCTTGGAAAAGAAAGGAAAAAAGATCGAAATGAGAGAAAAATGAATTAAGCCAGAGGCAGTGAACTACCCCCACTTCAAATTTTCGCTAGAAAATTAAGTGGGGGTAGTTCACTGAAAACATCGAAAGCGAGCGAAATTGCCGACGCCATTCGCGCCACGTTCCACGGGCAATCGGTGTTCGAACCGGAAGTGGCCGGAAAAGTGATGCGAAACTATCGGAAACAAGGAGAGCGCCTGCCGCATGAGCAGCTCACGAGCCGGGAGATGGAAGTGCTTTTGTTGATGGCGCAAGGGAAAACGAATCAAGAAATGGCCGATGAATTGTTCATTTCACTTAAAACGGTGAAAGTGCATGTAAGCAACATCCTCGCCAAACTCGGCGTCCAAGACCGGACGCAAGCGGTCATTTACGCGTTTCGGCATGGCTTGGTGAAATGAGGAGCGTGTGAGTGGCACAAGCGCTATGCATTGAGAGTATGCTATGTCGAACGCGATTCATTTTTTGATAGGGAGTAGGTGTTCTGTGAACACCAAAACCGCTCCGTTTCATCACGATGAACATGGAAGATGAAACGGAAGCGGTTTTTGACGTGCGGTGGACAGGGAAAATGGCTGGCTAACTGAGAGGAGTTACGCTTGCTTGGTCAGTTGGCGAAGTTTTCGGTCGTGGTGGAGCACTTTTGTTGTCAACACTTCGACCGAGGCTTGAGTATCTGTTAATTCTTCTTCAAGGTGGTCGATTCGTTCGTTCAGTT
Organism: Geobacillus sp. FJAT-46040; assembly: GCF_002335725.1. NCBI lineage: Bacteria > Bacillati > Bacillota > Bacilli > Caryophanales > Anoxybacillaceae > Geobacillus > Geobacillus sp. FJAT-46040. Next base: position 2,500,995 of record NZ_NISS01000001.1, on the reverse strand, counting down.
GTCTGTTTATCTGTTGCATTTCCTCACGAAGGGAGTCGATTTTGGCCTCAAGCCGAGTCTCAACAGCGTGGATTTCTGCCCGAAGCTGTTGCCCCATTTCTTGCATCTCGCTGCGGAGTTGTTGTCCCATTTCTTGCATCTCGTTGCGGAGTTGTTGTCCCATTTCTTGCATCTCGTTGCGGAGTTGTTGTCCCATTTCTTGCATCTCGTTGCGGAGTTGTTGTCCCATTTCTTGCATCTCGTTGCGGAGCTGTTGTCCCATCTCTTGCATTTCACTGCGGAGTCGTTGCTCCATTGTTTGCATTTCATGGTGAAGTCGCTGTTCCATCGTTTGCATTTCATGATGCAGTCGCTGTTCCATCGTTTGCATTTCATGATGCAGTCGTTGCTCCATTTCCTGCATTTTCGAGCTAATTTTGTCAGAATGCTGTTCGAGCGCTTGAAGCACCGCTTGAATGATTGTTTTCTCTTCCACTTTTTCTCACCTCCTCACAGGTATTATACAAAGAAACGGGGCGAGAAAGAAAGAGAAAATATGGTGGTTTTCGTCGAACGTTGACGGTTCGGTTTTTGGTTTAGGATCGCGCGTTTTCGGTTTATCATGCCGTCCGCTTTGCCGTACAATAAACTCATATAAAAAGGCTGTTTTGGCCGCAAAGGAGATGACGATGTTGGACGCAGGATGGAAGTTCGACAACAGTTATGCAAGGCTGCCGGAGCGCTTTTTCAGCAAAGTCCTCCCCACGCCGGTGCGCGCGCCGAAGCTTGCGGTGCTCAATCGTTCGTTGGCAGTCAAGCTTGGGTTGAATGAGGAAGCGTTGCGAAGTGAAGATGGGGTGGCTGTGTTCGGTGGAAACCAAATTCCAGACGGAGCTGAGCCGCTGGCGCAGGCGTATGCAGGGCATCAGTTCGGTTATTTTACGATGCTTGGCGACGGACGGGCGGTGTTGCTGGGCGAGCACGTCACCCCAAGCGGGGAGCGGGTGGACATCCAGCTGAAAGGCTCGGGCCGGACGCCGTATTCGCGCGGCGGCGATGGGCGGGCGGCGCTTGGGCCGATGCTGAGGGAGTACATTGTGAGCGAGGCGATGCACGCGCTTGGCATCCCGACAACGCGAAGTCTTGCGGTCGTCACAACGGGAGAGACCATTATGCGCGAAACGGAATTGCCTGGGGCGGTGTTGACCCGTGTCGCCTCGAGCCATCTGCGCGTCGGGACGTTTCAATACGCGGCGCAATGGGGGACGATAGAGGAGTTGCGCGCTCTGGCCGATTATGCGCTCTGGCGCCATTTTCCTGGCTTTGAGGAAGCTGAGAACCGCTATTTGTTTTTGCTTGAACAAGTGATCGAACGCCAAGCGGAACTGATCGCGAAATGGCAGCTTGTCGGCTTTGTCCACGGGGTGATGAACACGGACAATATGACGATCAGCGGGGAAACGATCGACTATGGGCCGTGCGCGTTTATGGACACATACAGCCTGGAGACGGTGTTCAGTTCGATTGATACGGAAGGGCGGTATGCGTACGGAAACCAGCCGTACATCGGGGGCTGGAATTTGGCAAGGTTTGCGGAAAGCTTGTTGCCGTTGCTTGATGAGAATGAAGAAAAAGCGATCGCGCTTGCCCAAGGGGCGCTTGATGAGTATCCGAAGCGGTATCACCACCATTGGTTTAGCGGGATGCGGGCGAAGCTCGGCCTTGCCGAGGGGCAGGAAGGGGATCAGGAGCTTATTGCGGATTTATTGCGGCTGATGGAAGCACATCGCGCTGATTACACGAACACGTTCCGGGCGTTGACGTTAGGCGAGTATACGGGAATGGCGCTGTTTGATTCCGCTGAGTTCCGGGAGTGGCAGGAGCGCTGGCAAACAAGGCTCAGCCAAGAATCGGTGTCAAGGGAAGAAGCGTATGAGCGGATGCGCCGCCATAATCCAGCTGTGATCCCGCGCAACCACCGGGTTGAAGAGGCGTTGGCCGCCGCGGTCCATGACGGCGACTACGGCGTGATGGAGCGTTTCCTTGAAGCGCTGTCTGACCCGTACGCCTACTCGCCGGAACAAGAGAAATACGCGGAACTGCCTCCGCCGTCCGACCGCCCGTACCGGACGTTTTGCGGGACGTGAAAGGAAACAGGCGGGTTAGGAATGACTGTGGGGCCTTTGAGGCCCTTTTTTGCGCTATCGGCTGGATGGCGGTTTGATCCGAAATAAGGGTGAAACGAAAAACGGGCGGCCTTCGTCTATATTGATAGAGGTGTTGGGAATGCGACGAAAAGGAATGTTATGTTCTGTTGCAGTTATGTTGGCTTGTTTAGCCGTATTCAGCCTCCAGTTGTTTTTGTCTAATGAGCCAAAAGAGTCAAAGACGGTCGAACCCTTTCGCCAGCGCGTCATCATCCGTGATTCCGTTGATGACCCGCTTCCGCCTGAGGTGAAAAAGGCTGGCGCGATGGAAGAGAAAAACGAGCCGCAGCTGCTGCCAAACGTCAATTTGGATGATCCGATTGTGATCACGAAAATGCCGCAAATAGACGCCAATCGCCCGTAGCAGCGGCCGAACGGTGAAGGGAAAAGAATGTGGTCTGAATTTTTTTCAGTGTTTTCTTTGTCATTGGTTGGTTCGTTGTGGCATTAGGGCTATATGTGCTCATTGCTTCGTTCGCAGCAGGCGGTTGGTGGCTGGCTGCCGTCATATGGTTGGCTGGAGGAATTTGTTTGGCCGTATCGAGATTGTTAGGAAGCAAAGGCGGGTAACCGTATGCGGATGTTCCCGTCTCCATTTGTTTCGTGGAGGGATGGCAAGTGTTCTCGAAAAAACCTGCATGTTCGATTTGCGGAAAAGAAATCAAAGGCGGTGAGGCTGTTTTTGTGAAAATGCGTTATCCGGAGCGTAAAGGATTCACGGAAATCCAAGCGTACTTGCGAAATGAAGGTAAGTTTATTTGCGAGGACTGTTTTCGTAAACAATCAAACAGACCTTCCGTTGACGCGTAAAGGGGCTCATCCGAATGCCGAGCCCCTTTATTTATTTTTTAAACAAAGTTTTTTTGCCCATTTTTCATTTTTTCTCTTTACTTTGACGTTGCGTCAAGGTATATCGTCATCGATGGGGAGGTGAGGGAAGTGAAATACACGGTGCATGAGCTGGCAAAACTGGCAGGGGTGACGAGCCGGACGCTGCGGTATTATGATGAGATCGGATTGCTCAAACCAGCCCGATTAAGCGAAGCAGGGTATCGCCTGTACGGGCCGAAGGAAGTCGACTTGCTGCAGCAAATTCTCTTTTACCGTGAACTTGGCGTTGATTTAGAAACGATTAAGCAAATCATCCACTCCCCGTCATTTGATGAAATCAAGGTGCTCAAACAGCACCGTGAGCAGCTGCTTTTGAAACGGCGGCATCTCGATGCGCTGATCGCCAATGTCGAACGAACATTAGCGTCAAAAGAAGGAGGAATACCGATGGACGACAAAGAAAAATTTGCTGCGTTTAAGGAACAATTGATTGAAGAAAACGAACGGAAATACGGCCGGGAAATCCGCGAAAAATATGGCGATGAACAAATCGACCGCTCGAACGAAAAGCTGCGGCAAATGACAAAAGAGCAGTTTGATGAGGCGGAACGGCTCGGCAAAGAAGTGCTCGACGCATTGAAAGAAGCCATTTTGACCGGCGACCCAGCCGGGGAGAAGGCGCAAAAAGCGGCTGATCTCCACCGGCAGTGGCTCAGCTATTATTGGGACAGCTACTCGAAGGAAGCGCATGCCGGGCTGGCCCGAATGTATGTCGACGACGAACGGTTCAAAGCGTATTATGACAATGTTCATCCAGGCGCTGCTGAATTTTTGAAAGAAGCGATTTTGATTTATACCGGGATGAAAAACGGCTAATTGATCGGCAGCCTGCCTCGTTTGAAGGCAGGCTGCGTTTTTTTTTGCCGGCCGCTATACGTACGGGGCGGTTTTCGGTACAATCTAGATGGCGGAAGGATGTACATAACCAATATAGAAAAAATGACCGGGATGAAAGGAGCTGTATGTATGGAAACGCTCAGACAACGGCTGCGATCCATTGATCAAAAGGGATATAAAGCGTATAAAACGATCGAAGGGACGTATTCGTTTCCATTGTTTACGCTCGCGATTGACCACGTGCAGGGCGATCCGTTTGCCGAACCGTCGAAAATTCGGGTGCTCGTGCCGCGGACGAAGACGGTGTTGACATCGGAGTGGACGAATACGAAACCGCGCCGCGTTCGCTGCGAAGACGTGCTGGCGCGCCGCGTCTATCATGAATTGCGGCAATGGCCGCTGCGGGCGCGTGGATCGGGAAAAAGCGGGCTCGTCTTGATCGATGCCCCGGAGCAGAAGGTGCTCGAGCGGACAGCAGTGCAAGTGACGGACGAGACGGTCACTGTCTGTTTGTCGGTCGGGTTGCCGGCGAACGGGCGGCGCATTTTGGCGAAAGAAGCCGAGGCCATCTTTTTCGAGCAAATTCCATCCGTCATCGAGCGGGCGGTGTACGGCCTTCGGGAGGAGGATATTCGTGCGGCAGTCGAGCTTGCCGATCAGCAGCACGCCATTCGCCGCTATTTGCGTGAACACGGATTGGTGGCGTTTGTCGCGAACGGTGCGGTTTTGCCGCGGGAGAGCGGAGTGAGCGACAAGCCGCTGCAACGTGGAGCGGTGCCGTTTCAAAGTCCGCCAGAGCTGGAGATTGCGATCCCCGTTCCGCATCGCGCTGAACCGATCAAAGGCATGGGCATCCGCAAAGGGATTACGCTGATTGTCGGCGGCGGCTACCACGGCAAATCGACGCTGCTGCAGGCGCTTGAGCACGGCGTGTATGATCATGTCGCCGGCGACGGGCGGGAGTTTGTCATCACCGACAGCGGGGCGGTGAAGATTCGCGCCGAAGACGGCCGGAGCGTCGCCAGTGTTGACATTTCTCCGCTCATTGGCACGCTGCCGTATGGAAAAGAGACGAAACAGTTTTCGACGGAAAACGCGAGCGGCAGCACCTCACAGGCCGCGAGCATGATCGAAATGATTGAAGCGGGGGCATCGGCGTTTTTGATTGATGAAGATACGAGCGCGACGAATTTGCTCATCCGAGATGGACGCATGCAGGCGCTTGTGGCGAAAGATGCCGAACCAATCACGCCGTATATCGACAAGGCGCGCCAACTATTTCGCGATTACGGCATTTCGACCGTTCTTGTCGTCGGCGGGTTGGGGGATTACTTGGACATCGCGGATTGCGTGATCAAAATGGAACAGTACGCCCCGTTTGATGTGACGGCAGAGGCAAAACAAATCGCCTTGCAGATGCCGTCGGGACGGAAAGCGGAAGGCGGCGAGTCGTTCGGCTGCATTCATGAGCGCATTCCGCTGCCTGGGAGTTTAAACAGCCAAAAAGGAAAAAAAGAAAAAGCGGTCGCGCGCGGACGGCACGTCATTCAATACGGGCAAACCGATCTATTGCTTTATGCGCTTGAGCAGCTGGTCGATGACAGCCAAACGCGGGCGATTGCCGCGGCGCTGCTGTATATGGAACGAAAAGGATGGTTCGACGGAAAGAAAACCGTCCGCCAACTGCTCGATGCGATCGAAGAACAATGGGATCGCCAAGGCTTGGGCTCCGTTTCGTTCCGAAAAGGGCATCCGGGTGAACTTGCCCGCCCGCGCCGATTCGAGCTGGCGGCGGCGCTCAATCGGCTGCGGACGCTCCGTTGCCGCCAACGCTGAACCATTGCGGGCGGAAGCGGATTGAACCCGCTTTCGCTTTTCGTTTCCGTTGATTTTGTCTAGCATCCCCTTTCGATTATCGTTATAATTATGTTTATCAGTTCAATGAAACGGCTGGCGGCGGGGAGGCCGCGGTTTGGCTGAAGGGGGATCGAGGCATGGGCAAGTCAAAAGGTTCGATTGAATCGGAAATCAGCAAAGCATTGACAAAATGGGAAAAAGATTTTCTTGGCCGCGGTTCGGTATCGGTGAAAACCGATATTTTGCGCGATATGATCATCGTTTCGTTGCACGGCATCCTGACGCCCGCCGAGTACGCGCTTTGCGAATCAAAAGAAGGAATGTTATCGGTGAAGCGGTCGCGGACGAGTTTAGTGGAGTCTGGAGTCGATGACTTGAAAGAAATGATTTTTGAAATCACCGGCGAGAAGGTGAAGAGCTTCCATACGGATTTAAGCACCCGAACGGGCGAGCGGGTGATCGTCTTCAAGCTGTTCAACGATTTAGAAAAGCAGCTTGCAAAATAAATTCATGGATGAAATGTTGACAAAGTTGTTGTATAATTAAAACAACTTTTGTATAGTGAATATAAAATCAAATGGAAACGATAAGGTCGGGAGTCCTTCAAAAAACCTACATAAACGTCGTTTAGGTTCGTTGAAGGGAAACCGACCGGTGTCTGTTGCACAGCGGGAGATCTTCAAACAATCGCCTCACGATTGGTTGAAGGTAAACCGGCTATGGGCAATCGATAGGCAATGGTGCGGCCTTTTTGGTCGCGTTGCCTGATTGACATAGCCGGTTTTTTCTTTTTTCTCCCGAACGAAGACAAAGGACGAGGGGAGGAGAATGTGATGGCAGCACAATGGTTCATATGGGGATGGCTCGCCGCAGTGGCCATCGTTTTCATCAGCGCAGCCGCATGGCTGCATCCGCGCATGCCGGAGCGGTATGTGCATGTGCACGTCTGGCTGTTGCTTCTTCCGGGAGCGGCGGCTGCCGCCGGATGGATCGGCGCCGGCAACGCAGAGGCCGGGCCGTGGCGGTTTGATGCGGTCAGTTGGTTGGTGGCCGTCTATATTTCACTTCTCAGTTGGGCGATTCAACGGTTTGCCGTTCGCTATTTGCATGGCGACCGCGCTTACCGGCGCTATTTTTCCTTGTTGACGTGGACGGTGTCGGCCGCTTCTCTGACATGGGCAAGCGGCGACATGCGCCTCGTTGCCGTCTGCTGGGGGCTTCCATTGATGGGCCTTGTGGCGTTAACGGCATTGAAAAAAGAATGGAGGCCGGCGCAGTTTGTCGCCCGGCAAATGGCGGTCGTGTTCAGCCTGAGTTGGCTGGCCGTCGTCATCGCTGTCGTCTGGCTCGGAACGGCGGCCGGCGAATGGCAGCTTGCTTCTGCGCTGTCGGCGGAGCGCCTTGCCCGCCTAGACGCCTGGGAGAAGGCGGTGATGAACGGACTGCTTATTTTGGCTGCCATTATCCCGGCTGGACAATGGCCGTTCCATCGTTGGCTGATGGAATCGGCGGTGACGCCGACGCCGGTGTCGGCGGTGATGCATGCGGGGCTCGTCAATGCCGGCGGGCTGTTGCTTTGGCGCTTTTCCCCGCTCTTTAGCGGGACGGGGGCGCATATCGCATTGTTTGTGATCTCCTTTTGCTCGATTTTGATTGGTATGGGCATTAGTTTGGTGCAGGCGGACTATAAACGCCAGCTGGTCGCGTCCACGATGGCGCAAATGGGAGTTATGCTTGTGCAATGCGCTCTCGGCGCCTACGGGGCGGCGGTTGTGCATTTGGTGCTGCACGGGCTGTTTAAAGCGACGCTTTTTCTGCAGTCCGGTTCGGTTGTTCCGAGGATCGGCCGGCCGGGATTCCAACGAGGAAGCGGGTCATGGCAGGGAGGTCTTCTCCTTGGCGTGCTGCTTGGGGTGTCTTTTTGGTTCGCTTCCCCGAATGAACCGGCCCGCCTGCTGAGCGCACTTTTGCTTGGGGCCTCGGCGGCGGTCGCTTGGGGACGGCTAGCCGATTTCCGCGAAGGCCGCTGGATGGGCCTGGCGGCGGTGGCTGTGTTGGCGTTTGGTTCGGAAACGGTGCGCCATCAGTTTTTGACGCTGCTCGGCCAGGGGGAAGCGACGGTTTTTGTGCCGCCTGCCGCGTTTGAATGGACAGTAGGCGTCTTGTTTGCGATGGCGGCATTGACCGCTGCCTGGCTGGCAAACCGGCGCACATCGGCGCTTGCCGTTCGGGTGTATATGCATCTCGTTCATCTCGGGGAGCCGCGCCCAGCGGCTATGGAGGCGCATCCCCGTTATTTGGCATCCTATCTGAAGGAGGGAATGGCTCATGAGTAAAAGTGCAATGCCGCTTGAACGGCTAACGGGGGAATCGAAGCCCACCGGCGCAGAAGCCCGCCCGCTTGCTATGCTTGTCAGCGAAGCGGCAAAGGCGGTTGCGCCGCTTTGGCCGATTTCCGCCTTTATCGCCCGCCATCCGTGGATGGGGCTTGAAGAGCAGACGTTTTCCGACGCAGCCGACCGCCTGCAGCAGGCGCATGGAATTGATTTGTATCCGCCGATGGCGGTTTTCCATGCGGCGATGGCAAAAGGGGAGATTGACCTTGTATTCGTCGAGCGGCGGCTGCAGCGTTGGCTTGACAACAAGCCGCTCCCGGTGCGGCGCCAAGAAGCAGAGCGAATGTGCCGCGCCCTCCTTTGGAATGAGACGGTGCCCAACGAGGCGCTTCGTCTGCCGGAACTGGCGGAGCTGGCGCATGCGGCGGCATGGCGTCCGGCGGCTGTTCGGACGGCGGGCGCCGCGTTGCACGGCGTAAGCCAACGCCTTGACCAACAAACCGTCAAATGGTGCAAACTGTTTTATGGTTCGAACACGGCGCCATGGGCGCTTCCACATCGCGAGCTGGGGTTTTACGGAGCATGGCGCCGGCTCATCGCCGCCGACCCGGCGCTCTCGAAAGAGGAACGGAAGCGGCTTGCCGATTGGCCGCACGACGGGGAAGAGGCGCTGCGTCAAGCGTTGATGAAGCTTGGCGTACAGGAGGAAGAGACCGCCGCTTACTTGGAGGCGCATTTGTTGGCGTTGCCCGGCTGGGCTGGCATGGTTGTATGGCAGTCGCGCCGGACGGGCGACGAATTGCGGGGATTGATTGACTATTTGGCGGTCCGTCTGTCGCTTGAATGGACGCTTGTGGCGCCATATTTGCCGCTTGAACGGGAGGATCATGCGGACATCGGCGCTGCTCTTTCACTGTTGGCCGCTTGGCTGCATTGGGGAGGGATGACGCTGGAAGACTGGCGGAACCTGTCCGGCAAAGAGCAGCGCGCCCGGTTGGCGTTTATCGATCGGTTTTGGCGAATTGACCGGTGTCATCTTTGGCTTGAAGCGTGGGAAGATACGTATGAAGCGAAATTGAAAGAAGCGGTATTGGCGCATCAGCCGATGGATGAGACGAAGAAGGCGGCAGCGCAGCTATTGTTTTGCATCGACGTCCGTTCCGAGCCGTTCCGCCGCCATTTGGAAGCGGCCGGACCGTTTGAAACGTATGGCTGCGCCGGCTTTTTCGGCTTGCCGATTCAAACGCGCGCACTTGACAGCGATGACGCTCACCCGTCATGCCCGGCGATCGTCGCGCCGCAGCATGAAATCAACGAAACCGCCGCTTTGGAAGCGGCGCGTCCGTACCGTCGCCGGCGCGATGCATTCCGCTTTGTCGGCCAGACGTTTAAAAAGATCAAACAGCATATGTTGGCCGGCTTATTGCTTCCGGAAATGAGCGGACCATGGCTCGGCCTTCATACCTTCGCCCGCAGCGCCGCGCCGGCTTGGGCTGGCCGGGTCGTCCGCCAGGCGGAAGCGGCAGCCGAACATAAGCCGAAGACGGACTTGTCGCTCCACCGCCATGGAAAGGATGAATCGTCTGGACTGCCGATCGGCTTTACAACCGAGGAACAAGTGCAATACGTGAAGCAGCTGCTCGTCAACATTGGCTTGACGTCTTCGTTCGCTCCGCTTGTGGTTGTTTGCGGCCATGAAAGCGAGACGGCCAACAACCCGTACGCTTCGGCGCTCGATTGCGGGGCGTGCGGCGGTGCGGCCGGGGCGTTCAACGCCCGCGTATTCGCCGCGTTGGCCAACTTGCCGGAAGTGCGCGCTGGACTGGCGGCTGAAGGGATCAACATTCCGGATGAAACGGTGTTTGTCGCTGCGGAACATATTACGACCGTCGATGAAGTCCGCTGGCTTGATGTGCCGCCGTTGCCCGCAGCGGCTGAGGCGGCGTTTCGACAGCTGAAGCAGGCGCTTGGCGAAGCGAGCCGCCGTGCGAACGCTGAGCGGATGGCAAAGCTCCCCCATGTCGGACAGACGCCGCGCGATCCGGTGGCGGAAGCGCAACGGCGCGCCATTGATTGGAGCGAGATCCGTCCAGAATGGGGATTGGCTCGGAACGCTGCGTTCTTGATCGGCCGCCGCAAGTTGACAAAAGGAAAGGACTTAGACGGCCGGGTGTTTTTGCATAGCTACGATTGGCGCGAAGATCCGACCGGTGAGGCGCTCGCCGGCATTATCGCCGGGCCGGCGACCGTCGGACAATGGATTAACTTGCAATATTACGCTTCAACAGTCGCACCGCACTACTATGGGAGCGGCGATAAAACGACCCAGACGGTGACCGGCGGCATCGGCGTCATGCAAGGGAACGGGAGCGACTTGTTAGCCGGCTTTCCATGGCAGTCGGTCGCCGCGTCCGATCGCGAACTGTTTCATGCTCCGCTTCGGTTGCTTGTCATCATCGAAGCGCCGTCCTATTATATCGAGCAGCTGCTCGACAGAAATGAAGAGTTTCGTCGCAAAGTGCAAAACGGTTGGCTCCGTCTCGCCTCGATTGACCCAGACAGCGGGGCGTGGGTGAACTGGGCGGCAGGCCGTCTTGCATCAAGGCAGAAGCGCTAAAAAGCAACGATTTGCCGCTTGCCGAGTTTGCTTGGCGGGCGGCTTTTTTTCGTTGACTGCCAAATGAGGCAGGGAAAATGGATGTACGCCGCGAAACAAGATAATAGTTGGTATAACAGCAACAAGAAAGACGAGGAAAGAGGGAAAGCGGATGAAAACGCAGTTTATCGCCGGCCATGCGCGGCTGCCGGCCGGAATGGCGGCCAAAAGCCTTTACGATACGCTGACGATCACAGCGGAAATTGATAAAAAATACGGGGTGATCGTGGAGGCATCATGCACACTGGCTACTGAACATGGGCGCGATTATGTCGCCCGGCTGCTGCGCGGCCATTCACTGCGCGACGGCATTGACGAGCTGTTGGCGGAGCTTGACGAAGGGTATTTAGGGAAAGCCCATTCTGCTCTGTGCGCGGCGCTGAAAGATTTGTACAAACAATATTGCAAAATGGAGGAGAAAGAGCCATAAGCCGCTGCCCCCTCATCGGTTGATGGGGGGCAGCGGCGTTTTGGTGCGGGTCAGCGGTTTGGCCCCCCATGATTTCGTTCGTGATTCAGTTTTCAGCTGGCCGCCATGCCGGCAGCGTTTTGCGCAACGGTTTGTCTTGGCGGTAACCGAGCACATATTCGGCCTGCATGATCGTATGAATTTCCCGTGTTCCTTCGTAAATGACCGGCGCTTTCGAGTTGCGCAAGTAGCGCTCGACCGGGTATTCGTTCGAATAGCCGTAGGCGCCATGGATTTGCACGGCATCGTCGGCCGCCTGGTTCGCGTAGTCGCAGGCGATCCATTTGGCGAGCGATGTTTCCCGCGTGCAGCGGCGGCCTTCGTTTTTCAAAAAGCCGACTTTGTACACGAGCAGGCGGCTGATTTGCAGGCCGGCTTCCATACGGGCGATCATTTGCTGGACGAGCTGATGGCGGCCGATTTCTTTGCCGAATGTTTTTCGTTCGTGGCAGTATTTCACGCTCGCCTCAAGACATGCCATAATGAGGCCGACCGCGCCGGCGGCGACGGTGAAACGGCCGTTGTCAAGCGCGGACATGGCGATTTTGAATCCTTCGCCTTCTTCCCCGAGCAAGTTTTCTTTCGGGACGCGGACGTTGTCGAAAAACAGCTCGCCAGTGTTTCCGGAACGAATGCCAAGCTTCCCTTTGATCGGGCGCGACGAAAAGCCGGGCATCGTCCGTTCGACGATAAAGGCGGAAATGCCGCGGTGCTTTTTCGATTTGTCCGTATAGGCGAATACGAGAAAATGGTCAGCGATGTCAGCGAGGGAAATCCACGTTTTTTGTCCGTTTAAAATATAGTCATCGCCATCGCGGACAGCGGTCGTCTGGATCGAAGCGACGTCTGAGCCGGCATTCGGTTCGGTCAGGCCGAACGCGCCGATTTTTTCCCCGCGGGCTTGTGGGACGAGATATTTTTGCTTTTGTTCTTCAGTTCCCCACTGAAGGAGCGTCAAACTGTTCAGCCCGGTGTGAACCGATACGGCGGTGCGAAACGCCGTATCGCCGCGTTCGAGCTCTTCGCAGACGATGGCAAGCGAGTTGTAATCCATGCCCATGCCGCCGTATTCTTCCGGGATGCACACTCCCATTAAATTGAGCTCGGCGAGCCGTTTGAAAATGTTGCGGTCGAATTCGCCGCGTTCGTCCCATTCTTTGATATACGGCATGATCTCTTTGTCGACGAATTTGCGCACCGTTTGCCGGAGCATTTCTTGTTCGGGTGTAAAGTCGAAGTTCATCATCGTTTCCATCCCCCTATGCAACTGTTTGTTTTTCATGGTTTTCGTGTCAACGTTCGTTTCCCTTGTTTCAGCGGGCGCTGAAGCGGTTGAGGAGAGCAACGGTTTATTCATTGGTTTTTGTCGTACGGACCGTTTTCAGCGGCCGGTTTGCCTTGCCATCCAGCTTCGACCTCGCCGTTATGCTCGCCGGCCAGCGGGGGCGGCAGCCGATAAGACACCGCCGTGTCAGACAGTTTCAGTGGGCTGGCGACAAGCGTTAACGGACCGACGATTGGATGGTGCACCGTGACTGTCATCTTGCGCGCCGCCGTTTGCGGATGGCGGAACAGTTCATCGAGCGTCTGCACCGGTCCGCATGGAATGCCTTTCTCGGCGAGAAGGCGCTGCCACTCGGCCCGCGTCCGCCGCTTGATTTCCTCGTTCAGCCGCCGGTTCAGCTCTTCGCGATGGGCGACTCGGCCGGGATTGGTTTGAAAGCGCGGATCGGTTCCAAGCGAGTGATCGGACAACAACGAGCAAAGCGCTTGAAATTGTCGGTCATTGCCGACGGCGATGACGATCGGACCGTCGCTTGCCTCGTACGTTGAATACGGAACGATGTTCGGATGCTCATTGCCAAGCGGCTGCGGAATGTCACCTGACATTAAGTAGTTCGCCGCCACATTCACCAATGCACTGACAGCGCAGTCAAAGAGCGATAAATCAATTTTTTGTCCGCGCCCCGTTTTTTCACGAGCCAAAAGCGCCGCTTCGATCGCGATGGCGGCATACAGGCCGGTGAACACATCCGTGACGGCGACGCCGACTTTGAGCGGGCCGGTGTCCGCAGTGCCGTTAATGCTCATCCAGCCGCTCATCGCCTGAATGATGTAGTCGTAGCCGGGAAGCGAAGCGAGCGGACCGGTTTCGCCGAACCCGGTGATCGAGCAGTAGATGAGGCGCGGGTTGAGGCGTGACAACGATTCATAGCCAAGTTCCCACTGTTCCATCGTTCCGGTCTTAAAATTGTGAATGAGGACATCAGCTGTTTCGGCGAGGCGGCGGATCGTCTCTTGTCCTTCTGCCGATTTTAAATTGACGGTGATGCTTCGTTTGTTTCGATTGACAGCGGTATAGTAAGCGCTCATGCCGTTTTGGAACGGCGGCCCCCAAAACCGGGTGTCATCCGACCCCCCGGGCGCTTCGACTTTGATGACATCAGCGCCTAAATCGCCTAAAATCATCGTCGCATACGGACCAGCCAACACGCGCGATAAGTCGAGCACGCGCACGCCATCGAGCGCTCCTGGCATCGATTTCCCTCCTTTCTGTTTACATGCAAAAAGCCGGTTCCTATACAGCGTGCAAGATAGGAACCGGCTTGAACGGACTGAGAAGGCATTCCGGCGCGGAGATGCCGTCAGGCCGTACAGTTCTTTTTGTGGTCGATGCATAAAAGCTGCCAACGCTGCCTGTCAGGCAACGGGGCTATCGGACAGATGGCAGGGGCCGTCCGGTCTGCACAAGCGGCCAAGCTGGCAGGAGACGGCTTATACGTTTATTATAGTGATTTGTTTGATAATTGTAAATAGTCGAACAAGAAATTCGTCAGCGAAAGCCGGCTGGCGAGGAGAAGATGCACGTAGCCGCGTGAATAGCTCTTCGATACAAATGAATGAAAAGAAATCGTCGCCCGGTCGGACAATTTGGCATGAAAAGGGCGCAACATTCACCTAAATTTCTATATAATTGTAGAGAAAGGGGAATCGATGACGCAAAAAAGGAAGTGATGGTGCATGTTTCAAGTGTTAGTCACGACAGACGCTAATTATCTTCCGCCGCTGAGAGTCTTGATGCATTCGCTGTTTTGCAACAACCGGCGCCCGTTTACGTTTTACTTGCTTTACTCGCGCATTGCCGAGGAAGAGATTCAGGCGCTTGGCGAGTTTGTTCGCCGGCAGGGGCATGAGCTGGTGCCGATTTACGTTGATCCGCAACTGTTTCATGATGCGCCTGTTTTCCGCCACTATACGGTGGAGATGTATTACCGTCTGGCGGCGCATTTGTTTTTGCCGCCAGACGTCGACCGTGTCTTGTACCTTGATCCGGATATTGTGGCGATCAACCCGATGGATGAGCTGTATGACATGGATTTTGAAGGGAACTTGTTCATTGCGGCTGAGCATACCCATTCGACGAAGGTGGCAAACTTGTTCAACAAGTTGCGGTTAAAAACGCCGAACGCGAAAGGCTATTTCAACACGGGCGTCATGATGATGAACATCGCGGCGATGCGCGAACACGTTCGGCTTGCGGACATTTACCAGTTCATTCGCGACAACCGGTTCAAGCTTGTTCTTCCTGACCAAGACGTCTTAAACGGGTTGTACTGGGACAAAATTAAACCGGTCGACTGCTACCGCTACAACTACGACGCGCGCTATTATGACTTTTTGCAGCTTTTGCCCAACCCGAAACACGATTTAGCTTGGATTGAGGAAAACACCGTTTTTATCCATTATTGCGGCAAGGAAAAACCGTGGAAAGACAATTACAAAGGGGAGTTGGGGCGGTTTTACAAACGGTACAGCCAAGTGTTGGAGCTCGAGGGCGAGGCGACGGTGTAGCGCGGCTTGAGAGACGTGTTTAACTTCCCTCCGAAAGAAGTCTCCTACTTCTAAACGTGAAGGTGCGCCAGCACCAGTGAAAGTAGGAGATGAATTTCGGTTGGCGTTAGCCAACGAATATGATAGAATATGGCTAGAACGGACACCTTCGGAACGAAGGGAAGCGTAAAGGGTTCTTGTGTGTGGCTTACCGTTCAGCGAACACACACAAGTCGCTTGAAGCCCCCACCTCTAAGCGAAGCGTAGGTGGTGGGTAGTTCACCAAAGAAAGTCTCTCACTTCAAGCAAAGCGAAGTGGAAGCGGTTCACAGGAAAAAGGCGCCCCATCAAAGCGGGCGCCATGTTCGATTACTGTTTGCGCTCTTGCCGGCGGATGCCGGCTGCCGCAGCGCGCGCCTGCGCCTCGAGGTCTTCATCCTATTTCGCGCAGGAGACTCCCACTTCAACGACCAAAGGGAGTAAGTGGGAGAGGAATGTGCGTTCCCCCTTTCTTTTGTGTATGATATAATAAAGGCATGGAGAAAACCGTTCAATAAAGGCACTCCAATAACGGCTGCTCGATGGATGGAGTTGGTTGCAGGAAACGTTGCAACCGTAAAACATCGAGCGTAGGTCTGTCTGTTGTGTGTGGAAGCCAAGTACTGCCAACAGACACACCGAGAGAATCGGTAACGATGCAGGCATGACCTGCGTCGTTGGGTAGTCGTCAACCTGCCCCCTGATGCAACCCCAAGTCAAGGAAGGAGGACGAAGTCCGTTTGCACTTCTGGGGAGTTGCAAGCCCCCACTTCAAGCGTTCGCGAAGTGGGGGTAGTTGACGGTCGGCAAATTCCGCCGAATATTCGACGTCAATGCCGTCAGATTTCAATTGTTTGGGAACCTGCGGCAAAGTCGCCTTGTTTTTGTCGCGCGTCCGTTGTCCGCGAGAACGGCCCATCATCCATGCCCCCTATAAAGAAGTGTGAATCGTACGATTCATTCATTAGCATGGCATGGACGGCGCCAGCGTATAAATAGCAATCGTTTCTAGTGGCGCGCCTTTTTGGCCGTATAGCCGCCCGCTTGGTCCGCCATTTTAAAATCGCGGGCATAGCTTACTTCTTGGGCGCTTGTCAGCGTATGCTTCGATTTTTCGCGTTTTCGTTTTTCCGCCATCGCTTGTTCCCTCGCTTTGCATCAATATTCCTTTAGTTCCATTTTGCGCAAAACCAGCCGTTTTTATGCGTAAAAAAGAGGATGTCCGTTTGGACAGCCTCTTTTTGCATCAGATGCGCTCTTGCGCGGCTTATGCCTCTTTGCGCTGTTCTTCATTGTGGGCAAAGGAAGGATGGCGCATTGTATAGAGCGTGTAGTTGTCTTTTGTAATTTCGTACAAATTGTATACATCCGCGCCGATTTGCTCGAGCAGCGCCCGCCGCGTTTCATTGGCCGGCGTGACGTACGGCAGTTTTTCCGTCGCTTTGATCGAGCGCACATTGACTTTGCGGATGCGCAAAAACACCGTTTCGATGGAAAGCTCATAAAACAGTTCGTGGAAAAACGCTTCCTTGGCGCGCCGATTGTAACCGAGCCCGTGATACGGTTTGCCAAGCCACGTTCCTAAAAAGCCGGCGCCATCTTGGATATCAAAGAGGCTGATCGTGCCGATCGGGTTTCCCCATTCGTCCAAAATCGTGCGCGAAATGAGCTCGCCTCGTTCTTCCGCCTCGATGAGCTGTTTCGTCATGAACAAAAACTCCTCATACGAGCCGGCTTTTTGGCGCACAAAAGGGAAGACATCCGGGTGCACCATCAGCTCGTACAGCGCATGACAGTCTTGCAGCTCGCGTTTTTTCAGCATGGCCAATCCCTCCTTTAGTCCCGAGGGCAGCCTCCTAGCGGGAAACCACCCTCGAAATTTTTTTATAAAAACATCGTTAAAAAAATTTCGGGGTGGGAATCGAACCCACTAGAACCAGCGCGAGCGCTGGTGGCGCACCATTTGCCTTCCCCTCATTCTTGTCAGTATGCGGTTATGAACAACAACTGGCCTGAAGTCTCTTTTATCATACACGATCAAGTGTAAAAAGGGAATTGCTTTTTTGTTAATTTTTTTTGGATATTTTTTGTCGAGCGTCTGAAAAAAACAGGTCCGTGAGACAGTCTTCCAACGTCGGAAACGAAAAGCGAAAACCGGCCTGCAACAGCTTTTCCGGGATGACGCGCTGCCCATCAGCAACGAGCATGCTCATTTCACCGAGGACAGGGCGAAGTGCCCAGGCGGGAACCGGAAACCAATGCGGACGGCGAAGAAGACGAGAGACTGTGCGGCCGAACTCGTCCATTTGCACAGGATGGGGAGCGGTGAAATTGATCGGGCCGGACAATTCCTCGTGTTCGATGATGTACGAGACTGCGCGCACGACGTCTTCAAGATGAATCCACGACAGCCATTGCCGTCCGCTGCCGATTGGGCCGCCGACAAACAGCCGGTACGGCTTGATCATCATCGGCAAGGCGCCGCCATGTCGGGCAAACACGACGCCAAAGCGAGCGTAGACGGTGCGAATGCCAAGCTGCTCAATCGGACGGGCCGATGCTTCCCATGCTTGGACGGTCTGGGCTAGAAAGTCGCCGCCGTAATCGGTCGTTTGTTCGGTAAATGTTGCGGAGTCCGAAGTGCCGTAAATGCCGATGGCGCTGGCGTTGATAAACAACGACGGGGGGCGGGACAGTGAATCGATGCAGCGGCCCATCGCTTCGGTGGATCGAAGGCGGCTGTCAAGGATGATCTCTTTTTGCTTCGCCGTCCAACGTTTTCGATTGAGCGGCTCCCCGGCTAAATTAATGGCGACATCGACAACTTCAGGCTTTCGGTCGTTGTCGAAGGAAAGATAATGAATGCTGCCTTCGGAAGGTTTGGGAGAGCGGGTGAAAATGTAAATCTCATGTCCTTGCTTGGAAAAATGGCGGGCGAGCGCCTGGCCGATCAGCCCAGTGCCGCCGTTGATGGCGATGCGCATCTTGATTCCTCTTCCATTGGTTTATTTTATGACTTCGCTTTTGGTGTCAGAAGTTCCTGCTTATGATACGATAAAAGATAAGGGGGACAAACAATGGGAACGATTGCCGACATTGCCGCAACCGAACAAAATGCTGAACGATTTTGGATTGTCGTGCACCGTGACGGCGCACCATCGTTGAGATTGACAGTTGATCAAGATGTATTGCTTCAATTCCGCTTGAAAAAAGGGATGGAGATCAGCGACGACCTGCTTCAACATATTGTGTATGCCGATGAGGTGAAAAAGGCGTATCAACAGGCGCTTTACTTTTTGGCGCACCGGATGCGTTCGGAGCATGAGGTCGCCGCACACTTGCGAAAAAAAGGCGCTCCGGATTCGGTGATTGATGAAGTGCTCAAAAAACTTCGCGCCGAGCGGTATGTCGGTGACGAGGCGTTTGCCGCCGCTTATGTGCGCACGCAAAAAAAGACGGCGGCGAAAGGGCCGCTTCTTGTGCGCGCCGAACTGGAACGGCTCGGCGTTCCCGACCGCTTGATCGAGCAGAGTTTGGCGGAGTATACGTTGGATGAACAGATGGCCATCGCCCGCTCGCTTTACGAAAAAGCGAAAAAACAGCGCCGGGATGAATCGGCTCGCGCGTTTTTGGAACGGGTGCGGCAGCAGCTGATGCGCAAAGGGTTTCCACATGAGGTGATTGCCGCCGTTTTGGCGGATGGCGGCGCTCATACTGAACAAGAAGAACGGGAGGCGCTCAGTGTTCAGGCGGAGAAAGCGCACCGCCGTTATGCGCACCACCCGCGGCCGCTTTATGAGCAAAAGATGCGCCAAGCCCTGTACCGAAAAGGATTCGCACTTGACTTGATCAATGAATGGCTGCGCATGCACGGTAATGACGAGTGATCTCGAATGAAAGGATTTGAAAAAATTAGGGGATATTATCAGTTTTGTCGTTGAATGTTGATCACAAAATCGTTTCAGTTCTATAAATCAAGAGATGTTCTGAGCCCTTTGCCGAGTTCCATGTGGATGAAAACGATCCATCGGGAATGCTCAAAAAGGAGGCTTGCCTATGATCAAAGGAGAACAAAAACGGTACAGCGAAATGACGAAAGAAGAACTGCAACAAGAAATCGCCATGTTGACGGAAAAGGCACGCAAGGCGGAGCAGATGGGGATGGTGAACGAATACGCCGTCTACGAGCGGAAAATCGCCATGGCGAAGGCGTATATGCTTAATCCAGCTGATTTTCATCCTGGGGAGATTTATGAAATGGAAGGGGCGCCTGGAGAGTATTTTAAAGTCCGCTATTTAAAAGGAGTGTTTGCCTGGGGATGGCGGTTGAAAGGAAACGGAGAGGAGGAGGCGCTGCCGATTTCACTGCTTCGTAAACCGAATTTGCCTCAATCATGACGGGCGGGACAAGTTCACAGTCGGACGGAAAGAGAGCCTAAAAACCTAGGGAGGGTGTCTCCCTAGGTTGTTCCGCTACGACTGCTTGCGCGTCTGCCGCTCTAAAATGATGAGGTCAAGCGTTTGCTGCGTTTCGCCGTTCACTTGCGAGTGGGCGTGTTTTGGATTGGCCCACGGCTGCTGAAACGGGTTCGAATAAAAGTTGTCATAAAATTTTTTGTGCCGATGGTGACCCATGATTGTTCACCTCGCTGCGGAATGTGCCGGGGGAGTGCGGCGAACGATGCCGCGCTCCCCCTTCATGTTAAAAGAAATCGCTTCGTTCGCCGGAGGCGCGCATCCGTTCTTGCGGGTGGGTGTTGGTCGTGCCGTCGGCCCGCTTCGAGGCGTACTCGGCCTTGGCGCGCGGTTCGCCTTCGAGCTTGTTGTTGTTTTGGTTCGGGAAGTTGTGCGCTTTGTTCCGCACGGCACATTCCCTCCTTAACGGCGTGCTCGTGTTGGATGGCCAACACGTATTTTTATTATGGGACACCCTGTAGCGCTTATGTGTGGCAATGATTGGGGCGGAGCCCATCAGCCGTTTGGAGCAAGTTCGAGCTTTTTGCGCAGTTTGCCTTCGCTGAAAATCCAGCCGGTGTATGAGCTGACAATATTGAGATCGCGGTCGAGCTGGACGACAGCGACAAACGGGTAATACCCTTTGCTTCGATAGCGTAAATCAGTAAAGCGCACTTCGTAGTAATCATCGTATTCGTTCATTTCCCAACGGTAAACCGGGGAAAAAGATAAGAAAGCGGCGATATTTTCGTCGCGTTTGGCGGCGTTCATCACCGGATGGTCGGGAAGCGCACGCTTTTGGAAGCGGTCAAGGATGATGAGCTCGCCGCGTTTGACGCGGGCGACGTAAAATTTGTCGCAGGTTGAAATGGCTAAATGCCATTCGCGCGGCCGCCATGTCGGTACGGTGATGATCTCGGTCACCCCGGCGATCGAGGCGTGCACGAGCCGTTTGATGTTGGCCTGCTGGCGGAAGCGAAGCCCATAATACGCAGCGATAAGCACGTAGACGACAAGAAACGTATAACCGGGATGGGCGCCGAGAAACAAGCCGCCGACGCCGACCAAATGAAGCCCAAAAATGACCGGATCAAACGTATGAATCACGCCAAGGGCGATCCATTTTTTTGTAAACGGACGCAACGCCTGGGTTCCGTAAGAGTTAAAAATGTCAACAAATACGTGCAAGGCGACGGCAACAAACGTCCAAAGCCAAACGCGAAGCCAATCCGTTTTCGGATAGATGGCAGCCATCACGCTGACGATGAGCAACGGCCAAAGAACGACGGCGGGAATCGAATGGGTGATGCCGCGATGGTTGCGAATATATTTGGCGTTATTGCGCAACTTTAAAATCGTATCGATATCGGGTGCCTGTGATCCGGCGAGCGTGCCAATCAATACGGCATGGGATAAAAACGGGTCATGGGCAATGGCGGGATCGAGAGAGGCAAGACTGCCGAGCGCCACCCCCATCAAAACATGTGTGCCTGTATCCAACGTGAAGGCGCCTCCTTTGTCAGCGTCGTTTGTTAGTATATCCCGCCCGGGGTCGGGCCAATAACCATTCTCTTGTCCAGCTGGGGCAAACAACGGTATGGATATTGTATCATACGACGCCGACAGCCGGGGAGGGGCGGAATCACTAAAATTCATGGCCGACGCAAGCCGGCAGCGGATGGTATTTTGGCAAACAAAACAGCGCCCTGCTTTTGCACAGGACGCTGTTGGTTTTGGAAGAAGAGGTTTCAGTTGTCAGCTCCAAGCCGCTGGCCAATCGCTTTAAGCGCGGACAGGAAAAAGCGAATGGCGCGGTTGACATCAGGATCGTTCAGCGCCTTCAACAGGTCAAACAGCCCGATCTTTTTCGTCTCAACAGCTGTCTGTTCGTACGCCTCCATGGCGCCGGCGGCGATGTGCTCAAGCAGTTTCGCCGTTTTCTCCGGATCAAGTGAAGCAACAAGGCCAGCTATGGCGAACGCATGGTTGATCATCGTTGTCACCGGTTTTTGGTTGAGCTGGCCGACGACGATTTTCGCCACGTCTTCCCGCGCTTTTAACAAGGCGTTGGCCGCTTCGAGCAGGCCGCTTTCATGGAGCTGCTCGATGAACGCCAAGAGCTCGCGGACCGCCTCTTCGCTGTCGCCGACGGCGGCTTTCAGCTTGGCGAGCGCTTCGGCCCGTTTTTCCTCTTCTGTGACGCGGCGTTTTTGAATGGCGGTAATCGGTTTAGCCACCGACCGTCACCCCCTTGTTTTCCTCGGTGAGCGGCACGTAGTCGCTTCGCCGCCACTTCCGCTCCACCTCGACGCCGTTTTGCGGATGCCGCTTTTTAAAGCGCGGATTTGTGCGCGGCAGCGGCGTCTTGTCGGACCGTTCAATGACTTCCATGTGCACTCGGGCTTGTTTGTAAGCCGGCGTGTTCGTGCGATGGTCGGTTTGTGGGCCGGTCAGCATGTTAATGGCGCTCTCATTGGCTGTGGAGTGCATCGGCAAGAACAGTTCATTGCCTCTGACTCGATCGGTGACGAGCACGCCCCCTCGGCGTGCGGCAAGCCACGCCGGGGGTTTTTTGATATAATAAGGTGGATATGGATCATAGGCATCATGGGGGAAACGTTGAGTGACAAGAGAAACAGAGCGATTTCCAGCGCGCGAGTTTCAGCGCGATTTGCTTGACTGGTTCGCCCGCGAGCGCCGCGACCTGCCGTGGCGGAAAGGCCGCGACCCATATAAAGTATGGGTGTCGGAAGTGATGCTGCAGCAAACGCGCGTCGAGACGGTCATTCCGTATTTCGAAAAGTTTATTGAGCAATTTCCGACGCTGGAGGCGCTTGCTGACGCTGATGAGGACGAGGTGCTGAAGGCGTGGGAAGGGCTCGGCTATTACTCGCGCGTGCGCAATTTGCACGCGGCGGTGAAAGAAGTGAAAACGCGCTATGGCGGCAAAGTGCCGGACGATCCAGATGAATTTTCTAGGCTGAAAGGAGTCGGACCGTATACGGTCGGGGCGGTGTTGAGCCTCGCTTATGGCGTCCCGGAGCCGGCTGTTGACGGCAACGTAATGCGTGTCTTGTCGCGTCTGTTTCTCGTGACAGACGATATTGCCAAACCGTCGACGAGAAAACGATTTGAACAAATCGTCCGCGAAATTATGGCGTACGAAAACCCGGGAGCGTTTAACGAGGCGCTGATTGAGCTTGGCGCTCTTGTTTGCACACCGCGCCGCCCGTCGTGCCTTCTTTGTCCGGTGCAAGTCTACTGCCAAGCGTTCGCCGAAGGGGTGGCGGAAGAGCTGCCGGTGAAAACGAAAAAAACAGCGGTCAAACAAGTGCCGCTCGCAGTAGCGGTGCTGGCCGATGATGAAGGCCGCGTTCTCATTCGCAAGCGCGACAACACCGGTTTGCTTGCGAATTTATGGGAGTTCCCCAGCTGCGAAACGGACGGTGCAGATGGAAAAGAGAAGCTCGAGCAAATGGTTGGGGAGCAATACGGTTTGCAAGTAGAGCTTACAGAACCGATCGTTTCGTTTGAGCATGCGTTTTCCCATTTAGTCTGGCAGTTGACCGTGTTTCCCGGCCGCCTGATCAGCAGCGAGTCCATCAAGGAGCCTTTTCGGCTTGTGTCTGAAGATGAGCTCGAAGCGTACGCCTTTCCGGTGTCCCATCAACGTGTTTGGCGCGAATATAAAGAATGGGCGGGCGGAGTACGCCGCCCCGATTAATCAGGCACCGGCATCGTGCCGTGTGTATACGTTGCTTCACGGCGCCCAAGGCCGCCGCGCGCTTCGATTTCCTCGATGATTTCACGGTGAATCGTCTGCCCTTCGACGTTTAAATATGGAGCGATTTGTTGGAACGAATGATGAAAATAAGCGAGTTCGTCATCGGTCCATTCCGTTTTCGGAATCATCGACAGCTCAGTCATATCGCGGCCGACGTACATAGGCAGCCCCTCCCTCATCTATGGAATTCGGCTATATTATATGTATAAGGAGTGAAAAACATGAGCGGAAAAGTAGCAGTGGTCACCGGCAGCAGCCGCGGCATTGGCAAAGCGATCGCCTTGCGGCTGGCCAAGGAAGGATACGATATCGTGGTCAACTACGCCCGCAGTAAAACAGCTGCCGAAG
Organism: Geobacillus sp. FJAT-46040; assembly: GCF_002335725.1. Taxonomy (NCBI): domain Bacteria; kingdom Bacillati; phylum Bacillota; class Bacilli; order Caryophanales; family Anoxybacillaceae; genus Geobacillus; species Geobacillus sp. FJAT-46040. The sequence continues at coordinate 2,477,306 of NZ_NISS01000001.1, read as the reverse complement.
AAACGGCGCGCGAAATTGAAGCGCTCGGGAGAAAAGCGCTCGTCGTCAAAGCGAACGTCGGCGACGTTGAGAAAATTCACGCCATGTTTGCCCAAATCGATGAGGTGTTCGGACGGGTCGACGTGCTCGTGAACAACGCTGCCTCCGGCGTGCTGCGCCCGGCGCTGGAACTTGAGGAAACGCATTGGAACTGGACGATGAACATCAACAGCAAAGCGCTTCTCTTTTGCGCCCAAGAAGCGGCGAAACGGATGGAGCGGGTTGGCGGCGGGAAAATTGTGAGCATCAGCTCGCTTGGGTCGATCCGCTATTTGGAAAACTATACGGCGGTCGGCGTCTCGAAAGCCGCTCTGGAAGCGCTGACCCGCTACTTAGCTGTCGAGCTGGCGCCGAAAAACATCGCCGTCAACGCCGTTTCCGGCGGGGCGGTCGATACCGATGCGCTGAAGCACTTCCCGAACCGTGAAGAGCTGCTCGCCGACGCGGCTGCGAACACGCCGGCTGGCCGCCCGGTCAAACCCGATGATATCGTCAACGCGGTTTTGTTTTTGCTCTCGGATGCAGCCGAGATGATTCGCGGGCAGACGATCATTGTCGATGGTGGAAGATCTTTACTTTTGTAACGTCAGCGGATAGAACGATCACCCCCGGGGCATAGTAAAGCACGTGGAGGTGAGAACAATGGCCAAACAACCGAACAAAACAGCAGCTGGCACAAACATTCAAGAAGTAAGACAACAAAATGCCCAATCGGCTCAAGCCGCTCAAGCTGGCCAATTTGCGACGGAATTTGCGGCTGAGACGAATGTGCAACACGTAAAACAACAAAATGCGCAAGCGGAAGCCCGCAAAGCGCAAAATGTCAATCAATAACCAACGATCATCCATGGCTGACGCCTGGCGGTTGTGACGACGGCGTATGTTGCTACAAGAGCGCAGGCGATAGGCCGAAGATGGAAGGAAAAAGCAGGGGCGGCGCGCCTCTGCTTTTTTTGTCGACAAAAGCTGTCATCTCTTTACAAGATTAGTGAAAGGGATTTGTGGGTGCGGGCGCGAAATGATGAAAGGAAATCACACGGCAAAGGGGAAGGGAGAACGGAATGGCGATGGAGCACGCATGGACGAATGTAGGCGACGAGGCGCTGTTTTTGCAACAGGAGATGGAGCGTTGCGAGGAGATCACCCGCCAGTTGGATGAACTTGAACGTGAAGCGCCGACCGCCGCCTTGCGCGAGGAAGTGCGGCAAATGAAACGGGAGGTGGAAGCCATCCGCCGCGCATTTTTAGGGCAGATGGCACCCGGTGTCTGACGGACAGGCTGCGTCCTTGAGCCAACGCGCCAGTTGCCTTTTCCTCAGTAAGGCGGCCTGCTTTTCTTTCCTTTTGCAAAAGGAACAGGGTATAATATAACGAAGAAGCTCCCATCGGAAAGTAGGGAAGAATGATGCCAGTTTACCCTCGGGAAGGGAAAATCATTCAAATCCATAGCTACAAACATAATGGGACGATTCACCGGATTTGGCAGGAAACGGTCGTATTAAAAGGGACGCCATCGTATGTGATCGGCGGCAATAACAAAACACTCGTCATGGAAGCGGACGGCCGGACGTGGGTGACGCGCGAACCGGCGATTTGTTTTTTTCATGCTAAGCATTGGTTTAACATTATCGCCATGATTCGTGAGGACGGGGTGTACTACTATTGCAATTTAAGCTCGCCGTTCGTTTGGGATGAAGAAGCGCTGAAGTACATCGATTATGATTTGGATATTAAAGTGTTTCCCGATATGACGTACATGCTGCTGGATGAAGATGAGTATGAGCGGCATCGCCGCGAAATGCACTATCCCGATGTGATCGACCGCATTTTAAAAAACAACGTTCAAAAACTGATCGGCTGGATTAAGGAGCGGAAAGGGCCGTTTGCGCCCGAGTTCATCGACAAATGGTACGGAGTGTTTCAGGCGTACCAAACGTAAATAGCGGCATGAAAAAAGCCTGTTCGGCATCGCTGGCAGGTTTTTTCTGCTTTTTTTGTCGAAAGAGGCGCGCATGAGGAACTGATGGAAAAGGGAGGAAGCTATTATCATTTGTTGACGATCCAGCAGTTGCAGTAGTAAGCAAAAATATTAAGAAAATGTTGTCTGATGCCAAAGACTTCTTGACCCAAGCACCGTGGACGATGATTTTCCCTGGATTGGCGATCATGCTGACGGTGCTTGGCTTTAACTTAATGGGCGACGGGCTGCGCGACGCGCTTGACCCGCGGATGAAAAATTGAGACAGGCGGCCTGCTAGGAGCGGCCGCCTGCCGACTTTTCGAGCTGTTTGGCCAATTCGTCATCGTAATGGTAATGGTGAAAACTATCAATTAACTTGTCTAAATGCTCAAGCCGGTCTCCATAATCAATGATGGCGCCGAGTAACGAAAATAGGCGGTAATCGGAAGGTGGCTGCCCGTCGGCGTAAATCATGGAAGCGAGCTGCCCCCGTTCGCGATCGATGCCTTCTGCCCACATGTGATGGGGAAGCGGCTTTGCTTGATGGACAAACTTCAGCAACATTTGCTCGTGATACCCAACCAGGCTGCCAAGGTGCAGGCAGATGGCATGGCGAAACGGGTCGGACAGGCGGCCCAACTCATTCTCAAGGCGGTGGAGCCATTTTAATACGGACAGCGCCCGGTCGGCTGAGGCGATCATTTGCCGGTACAGCACAAGCTTGCGCGACTTTTGGAAGCGTTGGCGTCGAAAATAGGTGCGTTCTTCTTTATACATTAAATACAAGTGCTCCAGTTTCGTCATTTCCTCGTGCAACGTTTCGATCTCGTCCTTTAAGTGATGATGATCGGCCGCCTGCTGTTGACAAAGGCGAATCCATTTCAAAATTGCTTCCGTCTCATCGCGAATTTTTTCGTACAATTTCTTTTCATACTTTGGCGGCAAGAAAATCAAGTTGACAAGAAAGGCGGCGAAAATGCCGAACATAATCGTTAAAAAGCGGATGGCCGCAAATTCGATAAATTGGCGGTCCGTGTATTCCATAATGGCAATGACGGTGACAAGCGCCACGGAAATTGTCGACGATTCAAGGCGCATTTTTAGGCAAAGAGCGATCACAACCATGAGCGTCAAGCCGACGACCAGCGGGTCGCGGCCGAGGATAAGAACCGCCGCAATCGCGAACAAGGCGCCGATCACGTTCGCCTGCACTTGTTCGATGAGTGACAAATATGAGCGATAAATGGTTGGCTGCATGGCAAATACAGCGGAAATGCCGGCGAACACCGGTGACGGAAAGTGAAAGAGCGCCGCCAAAAACAAGGCGAGCGCCACCGCGATCCCCGTTCTGAAAATGCGGGCACCGAGCTTCATCTATGGAAACCTCTCCTTTTCCATTTTCGTAGACCATTCAGTACTATACACACTTTTAGATATGAGTGCAAGGAAAAAATATAACGCCCTGCCGAAATCAGCAGGGCGTGAAGGATCAAAAGGCGATCGGAGCATGTGCATCGCGCCGATTGGAGAGGCGGATTGCCATCTCTTGGAGGAAATGGTCGCCATTCAGCCATTGGGTTCGCCCCGTTGTGGAACGGATGAGCGCCAGCGGCTGGCCGGGAGCGAGCGGTTCAGCATGGCCGCCCTGCGGACGAGAGGCGATGAATACACGGGAGGAATCATCCGTTTTCCAAAGCGCTCCGGCTGTTCCGGCGACCCATACGGCTTCTTGTTCGAAGCTGGCGGCCAAACATGCCGGCAGCTGTCCGATAGACGGCAAGCTGTGTCGTTTGGCCGTGTCGGGCCAAAAGGCAGCTCCGGCTGCCTCGAGCAGGCTGTAACCGTGGTCGTAAATGAGCGTTTCCAAAGCGCCAACAGACATTTCCCCGCAATGGACAAGCATGCCGGCTGAACCGAGCCGCTGATGGCAAAAGAAAGACTCCGCCCCATTGGCATAGGCGAACAAAGCGGCTGAGGCGAAAAACGGATGGGATATATCCGGTTCGCGCAACAAATCAGCCAGTGTATATGCTTGATAGATCACATGAGTGTGGCCGAGCGAAGCAACGCGGACGTGCGGCTCGCGTTCCATAGCGGCCGTCAGTCGAAACAAGCGGTCTGATAACGAAAATACATCGCCTGGCAGCATGGCGATTTGCCAAAACAAGGCGCTTTCATCTGCGGATGGCCGGATGGTTTCGAACAGAAGAATGAAGCCAAACTGTTTGCACAATTGACGAAGGTGCGCCCGAACCCGCTCAGCGTCAGCGGAAGGCGCAACGTGTATATGACCGACGGTGAAATAGCTGTTTGTTGCAATTTCCGGATTTTGTCCAGCATTCGCGAGTTTTTCCATCCATAGTTTGCGCGGGATGTCCAGCTGAATCGCAGCGTTTCCTTTTGCGCCCCATTGGGCAAGCGCCTGAAGGACAGCTTGGACATGTTCGTTGGTCGGGATGTTCCGCTTTTCCACTGCCGCCAACAACAGGGCGCCGCGCTGGTTCGCTTCGTTTGCCAAACGATATGTACGTTGCTCCATGTATACTTAGGCGCGGTCGGGAGGGCGTTCTCCCCTCGGCGCCGGTCACCTCCTCCACTGCTTGCCGGATGAAAAATGCGAGTCTTAATTTTCAGAATTTGGTGTTTATCTTAATTAGGCGAGAAGACTCCCACTTCAACGAAGCGAAGCGGAGTAAGTGGGAGATGAATCGCCTTAACTATATTTTGCTGAAAATAGGATAGATTCAGTAAAATATAGTATAATATAGTTAGATGGGAGGTGAAAACATGTATTTTTGTATCAAACAACAGCTAAATGGTTTGACCAAAGAAGAATACTTGACTCTTCGAGAACTGTGCCATATTGCCAAGAACATGTACAACGTCGGATTGTA
>NZ_NISS01000001.1:2458044-2471823 GCF_002335725.1 Geobacillus sp. FJAT-46040 | reverse complement strand
AATTTTACGGCATTGAATTCTTGAAACAGGAAGAATCCTATACGTCTCAAGCCAGCTTTTTTGACGGCGATGAGATTCCTGAATATAATGCCGACAATCCAAAAGAATATAAGTTCAGCGGCAAACGTATTAAGCGCGGCTTGTATCGAACAAAGTCTGGCAAACTAATTAATGCTGATGTCAATGGCGCATTAAACATCTTAAAGAAAAGTAAAGCTGTAGACCTGAGTGTCTTATGCTCTAGCGGCGAAGTGGACACGCCTCAAAGAATAAGGATTGCTTGAAGCAGTCAAACTTCTTTGGAAGCCCCCACTTCAAATTTTCGCTAGAAAATTAAGTGGGGGTAGTTCACCATACCATGCAGGCAGGTGGAAATCAATGACCCTTTCCTGTTCTCCTGCTTTGTTCACAAAATTGTCAACAAATGCAGTGAAAACAAAACAGCGCCCGCCTGACGCGGGCGCTGTTTGACGAGGGTGATAGAGGCGCAAGCGCTTATAGCTGCCGAAACGCCTTGCCGACCGCGTCGATCGTGTAGGCGATGTCGTCTTCCGTATGGGCGAGGGTGATAAACCATGCTTCATATTTCGATGGCGCGAGATTGACCCCTTGTTTGAGCATGAGCTTGAAAAATTTCGCAAATAACTCGCCGTCGCTTTGCTGGGCTTGCTTGTAGTTTTCCACCTTTTCGTCCGTGAAGAAGACGGTGAGCGCGCCTTTTAAGCGGTTGACGGTCACCGGCAGGCCGCATTGGCGGGCATGGGCGAGGATGCCCTCTTCCAGCATGGCTCCCAATCGGTCGAGATGCTCATAGACACCCTCTTGTTTCAACACTTCAAGGCAGGCGATGCCAGCGAGCATCGACGCCGGGTTGCCGGCCATCGTCCCGGCCTGGTACGCTGGTCCGAGCGGAGCGACTTGTTCCATAATGTCTTGGCGTCCACCGTACGCCCCAATCGGCAGACCGCCGCCAATAATTTTCCCCATCGCCGTCAAGTCGGGCTCCACACTGAGCAAGTTTTGCGCTCCGCCGTACATAAAGCGGAAGGCGGTGATCACTTCGTCGTAAATGACGAGCGCCCCTTCCTTGTGAGCAATCTCATTGATCGCTTCTAAAAAGCCCGGTTTTGGTAGGACGATGCCGAAGTTGCCGACGATCGGCTCAACCAATACGGCGGCGACTTGTTCGCCCCAAACGTTCATCGCTTCACGGAACGATTCGACATCGTTGTATGGCACGGTAATGACTTCTTGGGCGATGCTTTGCGGCACGCCGGCTGAGTCCGGCGTCCCCAACGTCGATGGCCCCGAGCCGGCGGCGACGAGCACAAGGTCCGAATGGCCATGGTAGCAGCCTTCGAATTTGACGATTTTGCTTCGTCCGGTGTAGGCGCGGGCGACGCGGATTGTCGTCATCACCGCTTCCGTCCCCGAGTTGACAAAGCGGACTTTCTCAAGCGACGGAATCGCCTCTTTCAACATCTTCGCAAATGTAATCTCATGCGGCGTCGGCGTGCCGTACAACACACCGGTCTCGGCGGCGCGGCGGATGGCTTCCGCGATGTGCGGATGGGCGTGCCCGGCGATGATCGGTCCGTAGGCGGCCAAGTAGTCGATGTACTTGTTTCCATCCACATCCCAAAAGTAGGCTCCTTGCGCCCGCTCCATCACGACTGGCGCACCGCCGCCGACCGCTTTGTATGAGCGGGACGGGCTGTTCACCCCGCCAACGATGTGCTGGAGCGCTTCTTCATATAATTGTTCTGATTTGGTCCACTGCATTGTTTGATCCTCCTGTTTCCGCTGACTGCCTCTTTATATAGTAAACCGAGAAGACTCAAACTTCAATGCTATAGGTGTAAAGCGGGAGACGGATCGGTTTCTCCCATCATTGACGTGCCGATTCGAAAAAATCCGACAGGAAATCGTTTGTTTCCGTATGGGCGGAACTGACATCCAACTGTTGCCGACGGTCGATCGGCGAGTGGGCATTGATTTAGGACAAAAGCATTTTGCCGTTCTTTCCAAATCGGAGGCGGCGCCTAACGCAATGGCGTCAACAGACTGGAAAACAAAAAAGATGAAAATGGCGGCGATTCATGTATAATGCAACATAGGAGAAGGGCGCAAGCCGCCTTTTTCCTTTGACGCCAAGGAGAGGTCAGGAGGAGAACGATGAACGCCATCGAAGTAGAACAATTGCGCAAAGAATTTAAAGTGCACAAAAGCCGCTCCGGCCTCGTCGGAGCGTTTCGCGATTTATGGACGCGCCGTTATACGCTCGTTCGAGCGGTTGATGACATTTCGTTTGCTGTTAAGCAAGGGGAAATCGTCGGCTATATCGGCGAAAACGGCGCCGGCAAGTCAACGACGATCAAAATGTTGACCGGCATTTTAACGCCGACATCCGGGCGCATTGTCGTCAACGGGATGAATCCCCATAAAGAGCGGGAAAAATTCGTGCGCACGATCGGCGTCGTGTTCGGCCAGCGCTCGCAATTATGGTGGGACATCGCCGTGCAAGAATCGTTTCGTCTGTTAAAAAAAGTATACCGCGTCCCCGATGAGCAATATCGCCGTCATATGGGCGAAGTCATCGAGATGCTAGACATCGGTCCGCTCCTTGACAAGCCGGTGCGCAAGCTGTCGCTTGGCCAGCGGATGCGCTGCGAGCTCGCCGCCGCCCTCATTCACAACCCGCCGCTGTTGTTTTTGGACGAGCCGACCATCGGTTTGGATGTGCTGGTGAAACTGAACATCCGCCAGTTTTTAAAGCAATTGAATGAACGGTATGGCACGACGATCCTGCTGACGACGCACGATATGTCAGACATTGAAGCGCTTTGCGAGCGGGTGATTATGCTTGATGAAGGGAAAATCATTTATGACGGTTCGCTCGGGCAGTTGAAAGAAAAATGGGGCCAAGGAAAACGGGTCGCCTTTACGTTTGCCGAAGCGGTGACGGCCGCTTTTTTGCAGCAGTTGACTGAAGGGTTGGATGTTGTTTGGAAAAAAGGTGAACAGCCGAACGTTTGGGTGGCGCACGTTCCATCAGGAGGCGTGCCGGAAGTTGTCAGCCGCGTCGCTGCCCGTTGTGCGTTAAATGACATCCATATTCACGAAGTGCCGACGGAGGAGATCATCCGCAATATTTATGAGGAAGGTGCGGTTCATGGGTAAGTATGTCGAAATGATCCGCATCCGCTTTTTAATGATGCTTGCCTACCGGACAAACTATTATACTGGCATTTTGATTTACGCCATTAACATCTCAGCGTATTACTTCCTTTGGTCGGCTATTTATGGCGGCAAATCATCGATGCAAGGGATGTCGCTTGGGCAAATGACGACGTATGTCGCCATTTCCTGGCTGGCGCGGGCGTTTTATTTTAACAACCTTGACCGCGAAATCGCGATGGAAATCCGCGATGGAAAAATAGCGACGGAACTCATCCGCCCGTACAGCTATTTAGGGATGAAAGCGGTGCAAGGGGTTGGCGAAGGGCTGTTCCGCTTGTTCTTCCTATCGTTGCCGGGGTTGCTGGTTGTCTCGCTCTTTTTGCCGCTCGAGTTTCCGGAACACGCCAAAACGTGGCTCGCTTTTGGCTTGTCGCTTCTATTCAGCTTTATCATCTTTTCGGAGCTGAACTTGCTTGCGGGAGTCGTGACATTTTTTACGTTCCGAAATGAAGGGCTGCTGAGGGCGAAACGGTTTATTATTGATCTATTTTCCGGTCTGATTTTGCCGTTGTCGTTTTACCCGGATTGGGCGCAACAGCTCATGGCGTATATGCCGTTTCAAGCCATCAGCTACATTCCAAGCATGATCATCACAGAAAGTTTTCAAGGAGCTGCTGTCCGTGATGGCCTGCTTCTGCAGGCGGCATGGTGCGTGCTGTTATGGTTTCCGATTGTGCTGTTATGGCGGGTGGCGAAAAAACGGCTCGTTGTGCAAGGGGGGTAGACTTTGTTTTACGTATCGGTTTTTTTTCAATATATGGCCCAGTACATGAAGACAAAATGGCAATACCGCGCGGATTTGCTGATTGAATGGTTGTCCGACTTCATGGCGCAGGCGGTCAACTTGGTGTTCTTGCTCGTCGTGTTTGGCCATACGACGCTGCTTCACGGTTGGTCGCGCGATGAGATGTTGTTTATTTACGGCTTTTTCCTTGTGCCGTACGCCGTATTTGGCGCCTTTTTTAATCTATGGGATTTCAACGAGCGCTACATTGTTCAGGGAGAAATGGATCGCGTGTTGACGCGCCCGGTTCACAGCCTGTTCCAGATCATTTTGGAGCGGATGGAGCTCGAATCGTTGCTTGGCGCTGTGCCCGGGCTGATCATTATGCTGTATGCCGGCAGCCGCTTGTCTCTTTCATTTCATTGGTATGATGTCTTCGTGTTTATTTTGCTTGTGATTGGCGGTGCATTGATTTACGCCGGCATTTTCATTTCACTGGCGACGATCAGTTTTTTTGCCGACGCCCGCACATCCATCATGCCGATGATGTACAACATCAGCAGCTACGGCCGCTATCCGGTCGATATTTATCACCGCGTCATCCGCTATATGTTAACGTGGGTGCTGCCGTTTGCCTTTGTCGGCGTTTATCCAGCTTCGTATTTTCTCCATAAGCAGGAATGGTATGGTTATGCGTTTTTGACCCCGGTTGTCGGCGTGTTGTTTTTCATCATCGCCGTGATGCTCTGGAACGCCGGGGTCAGGAGGTACCGCGGGACGGGGAGCTGAGTGCTCCCGTTGTTTGCCGCGGCGTCTGCCATGAAATGGACAAACAATAGTCAAACAATCGCCACAATCGCGCATGCATCGCGGTGCGCCTTTCGTGTAAAATATTTTGTGAAAGTGTTCACATTATATTGAGGGGGACGAATGCAATGAAAAACAACGGTGGAACCCGAGTAGTGGTCATCGGCACCGGGTTTGTCGGCGCCAGTTATGTGTTTGCCTTAATGAATCAAGGGATCGCCGATGAGATCGTGCTCATCGATGCGAATGAAAGCAAGGCCATAGGCGATGCGATGGACTTCAACCATGGGAAAGTATTTGCGCCGAAGCCGGCTGACATTTGGCACGGCGATTACGATGATTGCCGCGATGCCGATTTGGTTGTCATTTGCGCCGGCGCCAACCAAAAACCGGGCGAGACGCGGCTTGATCTTGTGGACAAAAACATTGCCATTTTCCGCTCGATCGTTGAGTCGGTCATGGCATCTGGATTTCAAGGACTGTTTCTCGTCGCCACCAATCCGGTCGACATTTTAACGTACGCGACGTGGAAATTCAGCGGCCTGCCGCATGAGCGGGTGATCGGTTCGGGGACGATTTTAGATACGGCGCGGTTCCGCTTTTTGTTGGGCGAGTATTTCTCTGTCGCTCCGCAAAATGTTCATGCCTATATTATTGGGGAACACGGCGACACTGAACTCCCGGTCTGGAGCCAGGCTGATATCGGCGGCGTGCCGATCCGCAAGCTGGTCGAGTCCAAAGGGGAAGAAGCGCAAAAAGATCTCGAGCGCATTTTTGTCAATGTGCGCGATGCCGCCTACCAAATTATTGAGAAAAAAGGAGCGACGTACTACGGGATTGCGATGGGGCTTGCCCGCGTGACGCGCGCCATTTTGCATAACGAAAACGCTATTTTGACCGTATCGGCCTACCTCGATGGCCCATATGGGGAGCGCGACGTCTACATCGGCGTGCCGGCTGTCATTAACCGCAATGGCATCCGCGAGGTGATCGAAATTGAATTGAATGATGACGAAAAAAATCGATTCCATCATAGCGCAGCCACATTAAAAAGCGTGCTAGCCCGTTGTTTTACGCGATGAGGCAACAAACGAAAAGTTGTGCCAACAGTCTTTCTTGTCCAAACAGGGGGATGTATGGCTCTGGGGGCGACACGCTGTTCCGATTGGGAAGGCGGCTTATTCCCGCATAATTGTCCGTTTCACGGTGTATATATGAACTACGGACAATTTGTGGAGGGAAGCGAATGGATTACGCATTCCTCGGAGTGGTGACCGCCGTGCTGCTCGGCAGCATCACCTCGCTTTGGACAGCGCGCGTACAAGCAACGCACCGCCTCTCCCTTGACAGTTTATGGGTGCTCGTTCAATGGTATGTGACGATGCTGCTAGGGTTTGCGATGATTTATATGATTTTGCAAGCCAACGGTCATCATGTATTTACTCCGTCACCAAGCAGTGCAGCAGGAAACCGCCTGTCTATGCTGGAAGACAGTCTATATTTAAGCGGCATGACCCTCCTGTCGGTCGGATACGGAGACGTCACCCCGGTCGGCATCGGGCGGTGGATCGCCATCGCCGAGGCGCTACTTGGCTACATTATGCCTGCTGTCATCGTCACGCGCACGGTATTTGACTGGGATCGCCGTTGACAGTTGCAATTTTCCTCTGTCTTCGTTACGCTAAAAGAAGACATTAAGGAGACGGAGGGAACGCTATGACGATCGCCATTGGCCAGCCAGCTCCAGATTTCACCTTGCCGGCAAGCAACGGGAAAATGGTTTCGCTCTCAGACTTCCGCGGCCAGTATGTCGTCCTTTATTTTTATCCAAAGGATATGACGCCTGGATGCACGACAGAAGCGTGCGATTTTCGCGACCGTCACGAGCAATTCGCCGGACTGAACGCTGTCATTTTAGGGGTGAGCCCGGATCCGGTTGCACGGCATGAAACGTTTATCGAAAAGTACAAACTGCCGTTTTTGCTTCTTTCCGACGAGCGACATGAAGTGGCAGAAATGTACGGAGTGTGGAAGAAAAAGAAAAACTTCGGCAAAGAGTATATGGGGATCGAACGCTCCACGTTCATTATCGACCCCGATGGGACGTTGGTTCAAGAATGGCGTGGGGTGAAAGTGAAGGGGCACGTCGATGAGGCGCTCGCGGAAGTCGCCCGATTGGCATCGTCTAGGTGAGTGTCCAATCAATCACAACGTTTTTGCGTACAATGCATAGTAACCTCCTCAAATGAAGGAAATGCGGCGGGTGGAAGTGATTCCCACCCCCTTTTTTTTGTTAAAAAGATGGCTGAGCCCATATATTAATGGTATCTATATTGACAAAAGGCATATACTCCTTGTAGACTAATTATAAATATTATAAAATGATAATTTTTTTCATCTTATACAGAGAGTGAGGTGCATGACGGTGTCTGCCAACGAGCAGCTGAAGGAAGCGCTTGACATGTTGAAAAAGACGGGCATACGCATCACGCCGCAGCGTCATGCGATATTAGAGTATTTGATCACCTCGATGTCCCATCCGACAGCGGATGAAATATACAAAGCGCTGGAAGGGAAATTTCCGAATATGAGCGTAGCGACCGTCTACAATAACTTGCGCGTCTTCAAAGAAATCGGGCTTGTCAAAGAGCTGACATATGGCGATTCATCAAGCCGGTTTGATTTTGTCACTTCCAATCATTATCACGTCATCTGTGAAGAGTGCGGCAAAATTGTCGATTTCCACTATCCAGCGCTTGATGAAGTCGAGCAGCTTGCCGCTCACGTCACCGGCTTTAAGGTAGACCATCATCGCATGGAAGTGTACGGAGTCTGCCCTGACTGTCAAAAAAGCGGGGCGCCGGCGCATTCGCATTAAAAAGCTGATAGCACAAGGCGGCTATCAGCTTTTTCTTTTTTTGTTGTACTTTTCGTCAAACTCTTTTCCTTCCAGTTCGCGGTCTAACGTCAACGGTTCACGGCAAAACATGCATAAATCGACGCGTCCGAGCATTTTTGTCACTTTGCCGCACGACGGACAAACGACTTGGACGGCTCGTGTAGACAGGGTGCCGATCCAAAAATATACGATGCCGCTCGCGACGAGAAACAGAAGACCTAACACCATAAATAGCGTCATGACAAGCGGGGACGTGCGGAAAAAGAGCCCGAGATACATGACAATGACACCGACGAAAATCAAGCTCAAAGCGAACGTACGAATTTTGTTGATTTTGCTCGAATATTTGATGCTCATGGTCGTCCCTCCTACATACACCACTATACCATAAAACAAGCACCAATCGGGAAGGAGAAACGGGCAAAATCAGACTTTTGTTTTTTCTTATAGAGAAGAGAAAGGAATTTTTCATTTTTTGTCGAATAATGAACGACAGCAACAAGCTCCTGCCTTTATCAGGCAAGGCAGCGGCGGGGCGGTCACAGAGGAGAGAACGGACGGTGACCGCCAAAACAAAGACTTTCGTGTGCAATGCTCCATTTTCGCATAACAAGGTGGTCGAACCTTGGAAGACGTGGGAAGGGGGGATCCGTTGCGGATAGGAAGCGGCGTGAACAAAAAGGGAAAAGAACTTCCCTGCCCGCCTGGCGGTCAAAGGCGAATCGCCGCATTTTTCCTAGCTGCAACGGAAACAGCCTATGGAACAGTTTTTGCGCCCAATATGTCAAGAGTGGACAAACAGAAGTGATACGCACGGCATTTTAATGTGAAAAAGCGGTTTGTCATACAGCGGTGACTGATACGTTTGATGCCGTGCTGCTAGTCATTGTCGACTCGCAGAGCGAACCGGTATGTCTAAAACATTATTCGTTTGGCACTGAAAAGGCGGCGCTTTATGTGGTGAATGAACAGAAGCTAAATGAATGGCTTGTTCTCGGAGCTCCCCGAAAGGCCATCGACTGGGTGTTTAATGGAAAAGTCATATTTGACCGCAACGATTATATTTGGCAGCTCCGCCAGCGCCTTGAGCAATTTCCGCCTCGGGAGCGGCAGCGGAAAATGGGGATTGAGTTTGCCAAACTGATCCGACGTTATATCGATGGCAAGGAGCTGTTTATGGCCCGGCATTGGCTCGACTCATACAACCATATGGTGCAAGCCCTCCATCATTTGGCGCGATTGACCGTGATCGAGCACGGACTTTACCCGGAAGTGACGGTATGGAGCCAGGTGAAGAAGATGAATGGACAAATTTATAAGTTGTATGAGGAATTGGTCGGCAGCGAGGAGCCGTTGCCGAAACGCCTTGAACTTCTGTTGTTGGCGAGCGAATTCCTCATTCATTCTTCCGTTGCAGCAGGCTCGATCCATCTGTGTGAAGTGCTAAAGGAAAAAGAAGGCGCATGGAGCATCGCTGAAATGGCTTGTCATCCACAACTTGCCCCTTATTCAGTCGATCTCGCAATCATGGTTGAGTATTTGGTCGAAAGAAAAGTATTGGCCGCAGTAAAAGGACCGACAAGAGGAAGCGGGATAACAGAGCGCTATTACATCGTGCAAGGAGGAAAAGTGCAGTGACTTCCCTGCCTATTCCTTGTTAAAACCGGGGCTCTGAGGCAGGCATGAAGGTGAAAAGATGTCTAGGGAGGGGCGTTTCCTTGCCAAAACGCGAACAGTGCAGAAGAGGGCGGAGGAAAGAGGGGGTCGAGAGTGCTAGGGAACTGCCTCCGCTCAGCACAGTTTGAAGCAGGGAGATCCTCAGGTTCACAGCGAAAGCAGCCATCTTCCTGAGTGCAGCTTCGTTCGTCCCAATGCTGGGCATCCGAAGACTCTTGGGTATTTTACGCATGGAAGGCTTCGTTCGGCTTTGACATTCGATTTCCTCCATGAAACCATATGTCCCGTTCACGAAGAATACAATCCTTGTTTGTCATGTGTTTTGGATGGCGCCGAAATTCATTTCCTACTTTCGCTTCGTTTTGAAGCAGGAGACTTCTTTCGGAGCTTCAGTGAAAAAAGCTATTGACTTGTATGAGGAACGATGATATATTTTAAATCGCTGCCGCAACGAAAAAATGCGGTGCAAAAGGAATAAAAAAAATGTTGACAGTAAATAATAAAAATGCTATCATGTAAAAGTCGCTTCAAGAGAGCGACAAAAACAAAAATCGTTCCTTGAAAACTGAACGAAACGAAGCGCAACGAAAAGCTGAGGCCCGCGGGTCGCCGCGATGGGCAAATGTTCTTCGCCTGCAGGGATTTACAATCCCGAAGGCGAAGGTTATTTGACCCCGAGCGGCGGTGGGCCGAAGCTGGACAATCCGAAAAGCCAATCAACTTTCTTTTGGAGAGTTTGATCCTGGCTCAGGACGAACGCTGGCGGCGTGCCTAATACATGCAAGTCGAGCGGACCGAACGAGGGCTTGCTCTTGTTTGGTCAGCGGCGGACGGGTGAGTAACACGTGGGCAACCTGCCCGCAAGACCGGGATAACTCCGGGAAACCGGAGCTAATACCGGATAACACCGAAGACCGCATGGTCTTTGGTTGAAAGGCGGCCTTTGGCTGTCACTTGCGGATGGGCCCGCGGCGCATTAGCTAGTTGGTGAGGTAACGGCTCACCAAGGCGACGATGCGTAGCCGGCCTGAGAGGGTGACCGGCCACACTGGGACTGAGACACGGCCCAGACTCCTACGGGAGGCAGCAGTAGGGAATCTTCCGCAATGGGCGAAAGCCTGACGGAGCGACGCCGCGTGAGCGAAGAAGGCCTTCGGGTCGTAAAGCTCTGTTGTGAGGGACGAAGGAGCGCCGTTCGAAGAGGGCGGCGCGGTGACGGTACCTCACGAGGAAGCCCCGGCTAACTACGTGCCAGCAGCCGCGGTAATACGTAGGGGGCGAGCGTTGTCCGGAATTATTGGGCGTAAAGCGCGCGCAGGCGGTCTCTTAAGTCTGATGTGAAAGCCCACGGCTCAACCGTGGAGGGTCATTGGAAACTGGGGGACTTGAGTGCAGGAGAGGAGAGCGGAATTCCACGTGTAGCGGTGAAATGCGTAGAGATGTGGAGGAACACCAGTGGCGAAGGCGGCTCTCTGGCCTGCAACTGACGCTGAGGCGCGAAAGCGTGGGGAGCAAACAGGATTAGATACCCTGGTAGTCCACGCCGTAAACGATGAGTGCTAAGTGTTAGAGGGGTCACACCCTTTAGTGCTGCAGCTAACGCGATAAGCACTCCGCCTGGGGAGTACGGCCGCAAGGCTGAAACTCAAAGGAATTGACGGGGGCCCGCACAAGCGGTGGAGCATGTGGTTTAATTCGAAGCAACGCGAAGAACCTTACCAGGTCTTGACATCCCCTGACAACCCAAGAGATTGGGCGTTCCCCCTTCGGGGGGACAGGGTGACAGGTGGTGCATGGTTGTCGTCAGCTCGTGTCGTGAGATGTTGGGTTAAGTCCCGCAACGAGCGCAACCCTCGCCTCTAGTTGCCAGCACGAAGGTGGGCACTCTAGAGGGACTGCCGGCGACAAGTCGGAGGAAGGTGGGGATGACGTCAAATCATCATGCCCCTTATGACCTGGGCTACACACGTGCTACAATGGGCGGTACAAAGGGCTGCGAACCCGCGAGGGGGAGCGAATCCCAAAAAGCCGCTCTCAGTTCGGATTGCAGGCTGCAACTCGCCTGCATGAAGCCGGAATCGCTAGTAATCGCGGATCAGCATGCCGCGGTGAATACGTTCCCGGGCCTTGTACACACCGCCCGTCACACCACGAGAGCTTGCAACACCCGAAGTCGGTGAGGTAACCCTTACGGGAGCCAGCCGCCGAAGGTGGGGCAAGTGATTGGGGTGAAGTCGTAACAAGGTAGCCGTACCGGAAGGTGCGGCTGGATCACCTCCTTTCTAAGGACGAAGAAAAGCGGAAGCGCCGTAATTTCGCCTAAAGGCAGCCCGCGTCCTGTGGGTAACGGCGAAATATCGCCATCGTGGCGATCGCGATGGGCAAATATTCTTCGCCTGCAAGGGTGCTTGCACCCGGAAGGCGAAGGTTATTTGACCCCGAGCGGCGGCGAGCCGGAGCTAGACAATTCGAAAAGCGGAGGCCGCAATGGCCAACCTACCAATCCATCGCGCTTCTGTTTCGTTCAGTTTTGAGGGAACGAGTCATGTTCTCTCAAGAATCAATTTTGTTCCTTGAAAACTAGATAACCGATAAAGCAAAGGAAGAAGCCGAGAGCGCGATAGGTTAAGCTAGAAAGGGCGCACGGTGGATGCCTTGGCACTAGGAGCCGATGAAGGACGGGGCAAACGCCGAAACGCTTCGGGGAGCTGTAAGCAAGCGTTGATCCGGAGATGTCCGAATGGGGGAACCCACTGTCCGTAATGGGGCAGTATCCATGCCTGAATCCATAGGGCATGGAGGGCACACCCGGGGAACTGAAACATCTTAGTACCCGGAGGAGAAGAAAGCAACCGCGATTCCCTAAGTAGCGGCGAGCGAAACGGGAACAGCCCAAACCAAGAGGCATGTCCTCTTGGGGTTGTAGGACCGCTCACGATGGGAGTGAGAAAGGGACGGGGTAGACGAACCGGTCTGGAACGGCCGGCCAGAGAAGGTGAGAGCCCTGTAGTCGAAACTTCGTTCCCTCCCGAGCGGATCCTGAGTACGGCGGGACACGAGGAATCCCGTCGGAAGCAGGGAGGACCATCTCCCAAGGCTAAATACTCCCTAGTGACCGATAGTGCACCAGTACCGTGAGGGAAAGGTGAAAAGCACCCCGGGAGGGGAGTGAAAGAGAACCTGAAACCGTGTGCCTACAAGTAGTCAGAGCGCGTTCATGCGTGATGGCGTGCCTTTTGTAGAATGAACCGGCGAGTGACGATGGCGTGCGAGGTTAAGCCGAAGAGGCGGAGCCGCAGCGAAAGCGAGTCTGAACAGGGCGTGTGAGTACGTCGTCGTCGACCCGAAACCAGGTGATCTACCCATGTCCAGGGTGAAGGCCGGGTAACACCGGCTGGAGGCCCGAACCCACGCACGTTGAAAAGTGCGGGGATGAGGTGTGGGTAGGGGTGAAATGCCAATCGAACTTGGAGATAGCTGGTTCTCCCCGAAATAGCTTTAGGGCTAGCCTCGGGTTTGAGAGTGTTGGAGGTAGAGCACTGATTGGGCTAGGGGCCCCAAACGGGTTACCGAACCCAGTCAAACTCCGAATGCCAACGACTTATGCCCGGGAGTCAGACTGCGAGTGATAAGATCCGTGGTCGAGAGGGGAACAGCCCAGACCGCCAGCTAAGGCCCCGAAGTGCACGTTCAGTGGAAAAGGATGTGGAGTTGCCGAGACAACCAGGATGTTGGCTTAGAAGCAGCCACCATTTAAAGAGTGCGTAATAGCTCACTGGTCGAGTGACTCTGCGCCGAAAATGTACCGGGGCTAAACGTGCCGCCGAAGCTGCGGGATGACCGTTGGTCATCGGTAGGGGAGCGTTCTAAGGGCAGAGAAGCCAGACCGGAAGGACTGGTGGAGCGCTTAGAAGTGAGAATGCCGGTATGAGTAGCGAAAACAGAGGTGAGAATCCTCTGCGCCGAAAGCCTAAGGGTTCCTGAGGAAGGTTCGTCCGCTCAGGGTTAGTCGGGACCTAAGCCGAGGCCGAAAGGCGTAGGTGATGGACAACAGGTTGAGATTCCTGTACCACCTTCTTCCCGTTTGAGCGATGGGGGGACGCAGGAGGATAGGGCGAGCAGGCGGCTGGAAGAGCCTGTCCAAGCCGTGAGGCTGATCCGCAGGCAAATCCGCGGATCATAAGGCCAAGCGGTGACGGCGACGGATTGATCCGGAAGTCCCCGATTTCACACTGCCAAGAAAAGCCTCTAGCGAGGGAAGAGGTGCCCGTACCGCAAACCGACACAGGTAGGCGAGGAGAGAATCCTAAGGCGCGCGGGAGAACTCTCGTTAAGGAACTCGGCAAAATGACCCCGTAACTTCGGGAGAAGGGGTGCTCTTTGGGGTGAAGAGCCCTGAAGAGCCGCAGTGAAAAGGCCCAACGACTGTTTA
>NZ_NISS01000001.1:2419911-2457303 GCF_002335725.1 Geobacillus sp. FJAT-46040 | reverse complement strand
AGGAAATTTGAGAGGAGCTGTCCTTAGTACGAGAGGACCGGGATGGACGCACCGCTGGTGTACCAGTTGTCCCGCCAGGGGCACCGCTGGGTAGCTATGTGCGGACGGGATAAGCGCTGAAAGCATCTAAGCGTGAAGCCCCCCTCAAGATGAGATTTCCCACCGCGCAAAGCGGGTAAGATCCCTCGAAGATGACGAGGTCGATAGGTCCGAGGTGGAAGCGTGGCGACACGTGGAGCTGACGGATACTAATCGATCGAGGGCTTAACCTAGAAAAGTGAAAGCGCCGCGATTAGCTCTCGAAGCCAAATGTTCTTCACCCGCAGGGGTGCTTGCACCCCGAGGGGGAAGGTTATTTGGCAGAAGAGAGCTAGGCGCTGGAACTGGACAAAGAAAAGCGCAGGCGAGCGGGTCGCCGCGACGGGCAAATGTTCTTCGCCTGCAGGGATTTCCGATCCCGAAGGCGAAGGTTATTTGACCCCGAGCGGCGGCGAGCCGGAGCTGGACAATGCGAAAAGCGCAGGCGAGCGGCTTCTTCCTGAGCACGGTTATCTAGTTTTGAGGGAATGAACATCCTGTTGACAAATCCAACAGGATGGATATAATAATTACTGTCCAAGATGATCATCATTGCCTAGTGGCTATGGCGGAGGGGAAACACCCGTTCCCATCCCGAACACGGAAGTTAAGCCCTCCAGCGCCGATGGTAGTTGGGGCCAGCGCCCCTGCAAGAGTAGGTCGCTGCTAGGCAATTTCGTGGAGGATTAGCTCAGCTGGGAGAGCACTTGCCTTACAAGCAAGGGGTCGGCGGTTCGATCCCGTCATCCTCCACCATCTTAATATAAAAGCTGACTTGCTTTCTCATCATCGCGAGTTACCTCGACGCACCGAGCATCTTTGAATCAGCTGGCAGAGGAAGAGGCAATAAATATTTAAACCGATACTCAGTGTATGATCGAAATAAGTTCATTTCCTATCGCCGCGGGGTGGAGCAGTCCGGTAGCTCGTCGGGCTCATAACCCGAAGGTCGCAGGTTCAAATCCTGCCCCCGCAACCAAATTGGTCCCGTAGTGTAGTGGTTAACATGCCTGCCTGTCACGCAGGAGATCGCGGGTTCGAGTCCCGTCGGGACCGCCATTGTTTCAAAATTATGAAAAGAGACAGCTCAGCAGCTCAGTCGGAGTTGCCTCAACGCATCTGGCTTCCTCGAATCACCTTGCAGAAGAAGAGACACAGTGCAGTACAAGTAAAGCAACGTAAAACTTAATATGGCTCGGTGGCTCAGTCGGTAGAGACGAGCATCCGCTTCATCGAATTCGCTTCGAGTTGCCTCGACGCATCGAGCGTCTTTGAATCAGCTGGTAGAGGAAGAGGCACAGAGCAATTCAACGAGCGAGTTAAAAAATAATATATGGCTCGGTAGCTCAGTCGGTAGAGCAAAGGACTGAAAATCCTTGTGTCGGCGGTTCGATTCCGTCCCGAGCCACCATCAAACTATAAATTATGCCGGCTTAGCTCAATTGGTAGAGACGAGCATCGGCATCATCGAATTGGCTGCGAGTTGCCTCGACGCACCTAGCTTCCTCGAATCAGCTTGTAGAGGAAGAGGCACAACCGAGCAGATCATATGAGCCAGTAACTCATGTTAAACGTGCCGGCTTAGCTCAATTGGTAGAGCAACTGACTTGTAATCAGTAGGTTGCGGGTTCAAGTCCTGCAGCCGGCATTCTTATTCCTTAATAACCCCTTAAGCCATTAAGGCGGCAACCGCGAGCCATTAGCTCAGTAACGAGCGCTACATCTTCGAGTTCGATGCGAGTTGTCCCGACGCATCTGACATCTTCGAATATGCTAGTAGAGGAAGGGACATCGTTGTCTCGGAGTGTTATTGAACCCATGAGCCATTAGCTCAGTAACGAGCGTTGCATCTTCGAGTTCGCTGCGAGTTGCCCCGACGCACTTGACTTCTTCGAATAAGCTTGTAGAGGAAGGGGCAGGTAGAGTGAAATGAAGCTTAGAGTGTTATCCTAACCATGAGCCATTAGCTCAGTAGGTAGAGCATCTGACTTTTAATCAGAGGGTCGGAGGTTCGAGTCCTCCATGGCTCATCGTCTTGCGGAAGTAGTTCAGCGGTAGAACACCACCTTGCCAAGGTGGGGGTCGCGGGTTCGAGCCCCGTCTTCCGCTCCACTTCCGCCGGGGTGGCGGAATTGGCAGACGCACAGGACTTAAAATCCTGGGGTAGGTAACTACCGTGCCGGTTCGAGTCCGGCCCTCGGCACTTGTGCGCTCGTAGCTCAATTGGATAGAGCATCTGACTACGGATCAGAAGGTTAGGGGTTCGAATCCTCTCGAGCGCGTTTTGTCGGGAAGTAGCTCAGCTTGGTAGAGCACACGGTTCGGGTCCGTGAGGTCGCAGGTTCAAATCCTGTCTTCCCGATTTATCATGGGGCCTTAGCTCAGCTGGGAGAGCGCCTGCTTTGCAAGCAGGAGGTCATCGGTTCGATCCCGATAGGCTCCACCTTTTGACTTAAATTTGGCGGTGTAGCTCAGCTGGCTAGAGCGTACGGTTCATACCCGTGAGGTCGGGGGTTCGATCCCCTCCACCGCCACCATTATCGGACCTTTAGCTCAGCTGGTTAGAGCAGACGGCTCATAACCGTCCGGTCGTAGGTTCGAGTCCTACAAGGTCCACCATTATTATTGTTGCTTTTTTGGAGGAGTACCCAAGTGGTTGAAGGGGTCGGTCTTGAAAACCGAGAGGCGCCGCAAGGCGCGCGGGGGTTCGAATCCCTCCTCCTCCGCCATGCACTTTAAAATCGTGCCGGCTTAGCTCAATTGGTAGAGACGAGCATCGGCATCATCGAATTGGCTTCGAGTTACCTCGACGCACCTAGCTTCCTCGAATCAGCTTGTAGAGGAAGAGGCACAACCGAGCAGATCATATGAGCCAGTAACTCATGTTAAATGTGCCGGCTTAGCTCAATTGGTAGAGCAACTGACTTGTAATCAGTAGGTTGCGGGTTCAAGTCCTGCAGCCGGCACCAGAACGAGGCGACTATGGCGAAGTGGTTAACGCACCAGATTGTGGCTCTGGCATGCGTGGGTTCGATTCCCACTAGTCGCCCTTTTCATTATATTCTATATTTGCGGGTGTAGTTTAGTGGTAAAACCTCAGCCTTCCAAGCTGATGTCGTGGGTTCGATTCCCATCACCCGCTTTTTATGGGCCTATAGCTCAGCTGGTCAGAGCGCACGCCTGATAAGCGTGAGGTCGGTGGTTCAAGTCCACTTAGGCCCATTATTTTCTATTGAATATTTTTGGGTCATTCGCTATAATAATGGGCGAACAATGCCCCATCGTTCCACAGCAAAATCGGAGCGACGAGCTTCACATCTTCGAATTCGCTGCGAGTTGCCTCGACGCATCCCGCTTCCTTGAATTAGCTGGCAGAGGAAGAGGCAACGAGCACATTTGGAAGATGTGCATAACATATAGTTATTCATCATTCCGCAATAGCTCAGCGGTAGAGCAACCGGCTGTTAACCGGTAGGTCGTAGGTTCGAATCCTACTTGCGGAGCCATTTCTTTGGAGAAGTACCCAAGTGGCTGAAGGGGACGGTTTGCTAAACCGTTAGGTCGCAGTTTTGCGGCGCGCGGGTTCAAATCCCGCCTTCTCCGCCATAATGGCCCGTTGGTCAAGTGGTTAAGACACCGCCCTTTCACGGCGGTAACACGGGTTCGAATCCCGTACGGGTCACTGGTTGCTGGCACCAGAGATTCTGGTGCCCTTTTGTACAATTTCTTTTGTCGATTTTTGCGTTTTTTTCTTGCGATGCGTGTGGAAGTCTGTTATAATATCTCTCGTTAGCTTTAAAATTACGTTATGATTGTTGGGGACAACGCAGTGTTTCGTTTCGTTAAAGAACGAGGCATTGCGTTTTTTTCTTTATCACCCTAAACCGAGAAGACCCCCACTTCCACGCGTGAGCGTAGGTGGGAGAGAGTTCAAGTAGGGAGGGAGTCCCCCGTTTCCAACAGCAGGAAAGTGGGGGGAAGATCAAATGAACAATTGGGCGTCGGCTTCGCCGCCATGAATTTGCACAAACATCGTTTGGATGGCTTGAAGCTGGCGCTTGGCGGTTTCTTCTGGCGTTGATGGGAGAAAGTAAACGATTTGCAAAGCGTTTTTCGTTTCTCTCGTCACGGCGGTCCGCTCCGAATCGACGATCGGACTGCCAAACGGCCCTCGTTCATCTTTGCTGACGAGTTTGTTGGCAAAGTTGACTGTGCGGCCGTTTAACGCGATGTATTCATCTTGTTCCGTGCCGATCGTGAGCGTCACTGTCCCGTTGATGCGGTCTAGATCATAGATGCCGAGCGGAATTTTATAATAGAGTGAAAAAAAGTTGTTTATGTCCGCCGCTGAATGGATAGGCGGAATGAAGCTTTTTTTCTGGATGCGTCGGTACAGGCTTTCACTTGACGGTCGATAGCGGCTTGGGTCCGTTCCGATTTGTTTGAAAGTACGGCGCCATTCGACCATCTCAGGGATGTCGGCAATCGACTTTTCCTGCAGCTCGATGTAAAGAGATTCTTGAAACAGCTCAAGCCTCCCTCTTAACATTTGCGGTGAATCGCTGACCTCGATATGATGATAGCGGATGACGCCGAATTTACCAGAAGGAAGGCGTTGCTTTAGTTGTTCTGATATCACGCATTTCATCTTGATCACCTCGGATTTCATTTTACCATATATGACGAAAGGAGGGAAAACGATGGATGTTATGGCATTAAAGCAGGAAGTCATTGAGTACAGTCGGTCAATCGGCATTGATAAAATCGGATTTGCGAGCGCTGATCCGTTTGTTGAATTAAAGGAACGGCTGCGCCGCCAGCAGGAGCTCGGCTATCAGTCCGGTTTTGAGGAACCAGATATTGAGAAACGGACGAATCCTTCATTGCTTCTTCCGGAAGCAAAATCGATTATTGCCATTGCTCTTGCCTATCCGTCTAAAATGAAAAATGCGCCGCGGGGGACAAAGACGGAACGGCGCGGCGTTTTTTGCCGCGCTTCATGGGGAAAGGACTACCACGATGTGTTGCGGGAACGTTTGCAGCAGCTCGAGGAGTTTTTGCTGGCCAAAGTGCCCCATGCCCGCGTTCGCTCGATGGTGGATACCGGAGAGCTCGCTGATCGGGCGGTGGCGGAACGAGCAGGGATCGGTTGGAGCGGCAAGAACTGCTCTATTATTACACCGGAGTTTGGATCGTATGTGTATTTGGGAGAAATGATTACGAATATTCCATTTCCCCCTGATGAACCGGTTGAAAACCGATGCGGCACGTGCACGAAATGCATTGATGCCTGCCCGACCGGGGCGCTTGTGCAAGGAGGGCAACTGAACGCACAGCGGTGCCTTTCCTTTTTAACGCAAACGAAAGGCTTTTTAGCCGACGAGTTTCGGGAGAAAATCGGGAACCGGCTGTACGGCTGCGATACATGCCAGCAAGTCTGCCCGGAAAATAAGGGGAAAGACTTTCATTTGCATCCAGAATTCGAGCCGGATCCGGAAGCGGTAAAGCCGAAGCTCATCCCGTTGCTTCAGATGAGCAACCGTGAATTTAAAGAAACATTTGGGGCCATGGCGGGTTCATGGCGTGGGAAAAAGCCGATTCAGCGCAATGCCATTCTGGCGCTCGCCCATTACAAAGACCAAACCGCGGTGCCGCACTTACTGCGTTTGTTGAAAGAGGATAGCCGTCCCGTCATCCGCGGGACGGCGGCGTGGGCGCTCGGGAAAATCGGGGATCCAAGCGCTAAGCCTTACTTGGAGGCCGCGCGGCAAACGGAGGCGGATGCCGATGTGATCGCTGAGATTGAAAAAGGACTGAAACTGTTGGCTGAGGCAAAGGAATAGGGAAAAAAACGCAGCTTCCCCACATAAGGTAGTAACAAAAACGAAAGTGGTGGAAAGCAGCATGAAAAAACAGTTGCGCGCGTGGTTGGATGAGCGAGCCCGCTCGTTTGTGTCGGAAAGCAATATCCGAAGCGAAGAGGCGGCAAGAAAGCAACGGCTTTGCCAAAAGCGCGGTGCGGAGATCGTCCGTTGCACGATCCGGGGACAAATTGTCGGCAGGCAGACCATCGAGCGGGAAGCGAAAGTTATGTATATTGCCCACCATCAATTTTTAATTAAGCAAAGGGGTTCACTATATATAGAAGAACAGGTTGAGGAGCGATGCGCCTGTTTTGTTCGCGGTGAGCTTGTAACTGATGAACCGATCAACCGGTTGGGGGGGGATATGGAGGCGCCGCGCGTCGAACGAGAGCAATGGACGGGGGAGCGTCTTTCTTACCAGTATGACCGCGCCCGGGCGGTGCGGTATGCGGAAACGTGGTGGAATCGGCATAACCCGGTGTTTCCGTCGTTTCCGGTGGATTGCACGAATTTTGTCTCTCAATGCTTGTATGCAGGCGGGGCACCGATGACGGGCTATCCGAACCGGGCGAGGGGATGGTGGTGTCAAAACAACAGTTGGAGTTACAGCTGGGCTGTGGCCCATGCTTTTCGTTGGTATTTGAGCGGGTCGCGCATCGGCTTGCAGGCGGTGGAAGTGGCGGAGCCGGAGCAATTGATGGCAGGCGATGTCATCTGTTATGATTTTCAAGGGGACGGACGCTTCGACCACTCAACGATTGTGGTGGCGAAAGATCAGAACGGGATGCCGCTTGTGAACGCCCATACGACAAACAGCCGAATGCGCTATTGGTCGTATGAAGATTCAAGCGCCTATACGCCGAACATTCGCTATAAGTTTTTTCACATCATCGATCGCAAATAAACGTTGCTGAGGTGAAGGAAATGCCGCTTCATGTAGTGCTATACCAGCCAGAAATTCCAGCCAATACTGGAAACATCGCTCGTACGTGCGCAGCAACCGATACGTCGCTCCATTTGATCCGCCCGCTCGGTTTTTCTACGGATGATAAAATGTTAAAGCGCGCCGGGCTTGATTATTGGCCGTATGTCAATATTTCGTATTATGACTCGCTTGACGAACTATTCGCCCGCTTTCCGGAAGGGGAGTTTTATTTCATTACGAAATTCGGGCGCCGGTATTATGATTCGTTTGATTTCAGCGATACAGAAAAACATATTTTCTTTGTGTTCGGCCGTGAAACGACCGGACTGCCGAAGGAGCTGCTTGAGGCCAATATGGACCGTTGCCTTCGCATCCCGATGAATGACAAAGTGCGCTCGTTAAACTTGTCGAACACGGCGGCCATTTTAGTGTACGAAGCGTTGCGCCAACAACGGTTTTATGGGTTGTCATAAACAAAAAAACGACCTTCGCTCTGGAGGTCGTTTTTTTGGTCTTATTGTCTGACGCCTGGTTTGTCTTCATAGCCAGCGGTGAAAATGGCCGTCAAAAACGCAATGATAACCCCTAGCACAAGCAAAGTGCGCATCGTTTGTTCCTCCTTCATAATGAAAGTGGCAGGCGTTTCCCCCTTTATTATAGCGAATATGGCCAAGCATGTGAATGACCGCAGTTGGTTGTTAGGAGACAAAATTTTTTTTGCGGCGAATGATACGGGACATCCTCGCATAAATTGTAATAATCTTGCTGTTAGACATCCAAGGGTGAGGAGGTCCTTTATGGATATTTTGCAAAAAATCGCACGGTACCGGGAAGAAGAAGAAAAGCTGAAATGGGAAGGGACGTTCGCGGAGTATTTAAAGATTTTAAAAGAAAAGCCGTGGGTGGCCCAATCGGCCCATTCGCGCGTTTATAATATGATTAAAGATGCCGGGGTCGAAGAGGTGAACGGAAGGAAACGATATAAGTTTTTTAGCCAGCACTTGTTCGGACTCGAAGAAGCACTCGAACGGCTTGTTGAAGAATACTTCCACCCAGCGGCGAAACGGTTGGATGTGCGGAAACGAATTTTGCTGCTGATGGGGCCAGTTGGCGGCGGGAAGTCGACGCTTGTGACTTTGCTAAAGCGTGGGCTTGAAGAGTATTCAAAAACAGAGCGCGGCGCGGTGTATGCCATTAAAGGGTGCCCGATGCATGAAGATCCGCTTCACCTCATTCCTCACCATTTGCGCGACGATTTTTACCGCGAATACGGCATTCGCATCGAAGGCGAGCTGTCGCCGCTCAATATGATGCGGCTTGAGAAAGAGTACGGCGGACGCATTGAAGACGTGCTAGTGGAGCGCATTTTCTTCTCGGAAAACCGCCGCGTCGGCATCGGGACGTTCAGTCCGTCTGATCCAAAATCGCAAGACATCGCCGATTTAACGGGAAGCATCGATTTTTCAACGATCGCGGAATACGGCTCCGAGTCCGACCCGCGCGCGTACCGGTTTGACGGCGAGCTGAACAAAGCCAACCGCGGGATTATGGAATTTCAAGAGATGTTAAAGTGCGATGAAAAATTTCTTTGGCATTTGCTGTCGCTGACGCAAGAAGGCAATTTCAAGGCTGGGCGGTTTGCTTTAATCAGCGCCGACGAATTGATTATCGCTCATACGAACGAAACGGAATATCGGTCGTTCATCGCCAACAAAAAGAACGAGGCGCTCCATTCGCGCATCATCGTCATGCCGATTCCATACAACTTGCGCGTCTCGGAAGAAGAGCGCATTTACGAAAAAATGATCCGCGAAAGCGATGTCGCCGACGTGCATATCGCTCCACATACGTTGCGGATTGCGGCCATGTTTACGATTTTGACGCGGTTGAAAGAATCGAAGCGGCCGGATGTGGATTTATTGAAGAAAATGCGCTTGTATGATGGCGAAATGATCGAAGGATTCAGCGAGGTCGATGTGGAGGAGCTGAAAAAGGAGCATCCGGACGAGGGGATGAGCGGCATCGACCCACGCTATGTCATCAACCGCATTTCTGCCTGCATCATTCGCAAAGGAGTGCCGTCGATCAATGCGCTTGACGTGCTTCGTTCGTTGAAAGAAGGGTTGGATCAGCATCCGTCGATCACGAAGGAAGACCGCGAGCGGTACTTGAACTTCATTTCGCTTGTGCGTAAAGAATATGACGAAATCGCCAAACAAGAAGTGCAAAAGGCGTTCGTCTATTCGTATGAAGAGTCGGCGAAAACGTTGATGGATAACTATTTGGACAACGTCGAGGCGTACTGCAACAAGACGAAACTGCGCGATCCGCTCACTGGCGAGGAAATGAATCCGGATGAAAAGCTGATGCGCTCGATCGAGGAACAAATCGGCATTTCCGAAAATGCGAAAAAAGCGTTTCGTGAAGAAATTTTAATTCGCATTTCGGCATATGCACGAAAAGGACAGCGGTTTGATTATAATTCACATGAACGGTTGCGGGAAGCGATCCAGAAGAAATTGTTTGCGGATTTAAAGGACATTGTCAAAATTACAACGTCGACGAAAACACCGGATGAGCAGCAGTTGAAAAAAATTAACGAAGTCGTCGCCCGCCTCATTGATGAATACGGGTACAACTCCACGTCAGCCAACGAATTGCTCCGCTATGTCGGCAGCTTGTTGAACCGCTAGGCATGCCTCAAGCGCTGAGGCATGCTTTTTTTATCCTCCTCCTCTGTCTGACCGAGTTGCACAGGGAGGGTCGAGCAAAGACGACGCAGCGAGCTTCGCTAAAAGGAAGAGAACAAGAGGGCGCGAAGCTGATAATCGGGCTTGTCTACTTTTCTATTTTCCTCATTCATTGGTCAATTATTTTGAATTTTTGCATACGATAAAATAAACCAACTTGGCATAGTGATGGCCCGTTTTGATGACGCCAACATAAGTATATGCGGGAAAGCGAAAAGTGTGAAAATGATTTTTTCAAAGGAGGGGAAAACATGAAGGGGAATTTTGTTGTATCGAAGGAAGACTGGTCCCTCCACCGCAAAGGATATGATGATCAAAAGCGCCATCAAGAAAAAGTGAAGGAAGCGATCAAAAACAATTTGCCCGACTTAATTACGGAAGAAAGCATTATCATGTCCAACGGGCGCGATGTGATTAAAATTCCGATCCGCTCGCTCGATGAATACAAAATCCGCTACAATTATGAGAAAAACAAACACGTCGGCCAAGGAAATGGAGACAGCCAAGTCGGTGATGTGGTGGCCCGAGACGGAAGCGGGGAGGGGCCAGGAAAAGGCCAAGGTGCTGGCGATTTGCCGGGCCAAGATTATTACGAAGCTGAAGTGTCGCTGATGGAGATTGAGGAAGCGTTCTTTAGCCAATTGGAGCTGCCGAACTTGCAGCGGAAAGAACTGGATCAAAATGTCGTTCAACATATCGAATTTAACGACATTCGCCGCACCGGGTTGATGGGGAACATCGATAAAAAGCGGACGATGCTCGCCGCTTTCAAGCGCAACGCCATGAGCGGCAAACCAGGCTTTTACCCGATTTACCGCGAAGATTTAAAGTTTAAAACGTGGAACGAAGTCGTCAAGCCGGAATCGAAGGCCGTTGTCTTGGCCATGATGGACACAAGCGGCTCGATGGGCATGTGGGAAAAATACATGGCGCGCAGCTTCTTCTTCTGGATGACGCGCTTTTTGCGCACGAAGTACGAAACAGTCGACATCGCCTTTATCGCCCATCATACGGAAGCGAAAGTTGTCAGCGAGGATGAATTTTTCACGAAAGGGGAAAGCGGCGGGACGATTTGCTCATCCGCCTACCGCAAGGCGCTGGAACTGATCGAAACGAAGTATTCTCCGTCGCGCTACAACATTTATCCGTTCCACTTCTCCGACGGCGACAACTTGACATCGGACAATGCCCGCTGTGTGAAGCTTGTTCAAGAGCTGATGAAAGTGTCGAACATGTTTGGGTATGGGGAAGTCAACCAGTACAATCGTTCACCCTCTACCCTTATGCGGGCATACAGTAGCATGAAAGACGAGAAATTCAGGTACTATATTTTAAAGCAAAAGTCTGATGTGTTCCAGGCATTGAAACATTTCTTTTCTGCAGAAAAAAAGGAGGCCGTCGCCTCTAAATCCTAGGGTAAATTTGGATCGTAAAATGGTCTTTTTTCGTCCATTCGGGTTTCCGCAAGTATGTCGCTTTCTCAAGAACCGACTTGAGAAGGCGATTTTTCTTTTCCACATCGTCGGTGAGGCGGTAGGCGTCGAGCACCTTCTTGACTGTCGGGATGTACTCGTTGATGTTCTTTTCTTTCAGCTGCTCTTTAGCGATTTCCTCACGCAGTTGATCGATTTCCTCTTGGGTTTTCTTGATCCGACTGACGATCGTTTGCTGGCGTTCCAGGAACGTCTCAATCGTATAGACGCCTCGCTCTAGTAGATCATGCAGTGCATCTTTTTGTTTATGGAGCTCCTGGAGCTCTTTTTCTTTTTTTTCGACGGCTTTTTGCTTTAGCGGGATGACCGAACGCTGTTCTTTTCGGGCGAGAGCTTCCTCCTGCACTTCAAACTGATCGACGAACTCGGCGAGAGATTGCAAGATTTTCTCCTCAACGAGCGGCAGGAGCGCTCCCTTTTGCACGCCTTTGCATTTTGGATTTGGGCAACGCACAAGCGGATGAGGGCGGTCTTTACGCGGCTGATACCACATCGTATAGCCACAGATTTCGCATTTCAACAACCCGGCCAGCGGGTTGGCTAACGGTTTGCTTTCCACCGTAGAAGGGCGCCAGCGGCTTCGATACGCTTTGTTGGCGGCTTCCCAGAGCTCCTTAGACACAAGGGGTTCATGGGCGTTCTCTTTGACATACCAGCGCTCTCTCGGCATTTTCTTGCGTTTATACTTGCCGTTTTGCTTAATGTATTTCACCTTGCCCCAGATGATATGCCCGAGATACACCTCATTTTTGATAATGGCGCTGATCGTCGAAGGAGACCAGAAAGCGCGCTTTTCGTCAGGCGGCTTCACTCCGAGCCGATCCAGTTCAGCGGCGATCGCCTGGCGACCGTATCCGTCGCGCATCATCTCAAAGATTTTCACCACAACCCATGACGTTTCCGGATCCGGGTAGAGCCTTAGTTTTTCATCACGAAGATAGCCGTATGGCGGCTTTTTTGAGATGGAACGTCCTTTAGCGGCCGAGTCGCGTCGACCACCTTGGAGGCGCTTCGTAATGACTTTGAGCTCTTCGCGTGACACGATGGATTTCACACCGAAGACGAGCTCCCACGTCTCGCTTTCCGGGTCATAGACTTCCGTCGGGGTGATGATTTTCGTTCCCGAATAGCGAAAGGCGCGATCCAAGATGCCTTGATCGAGCATATCCCCACGGCCGAGGCGGTCAATGTCCATGACAAGCACCGCATCAGCCACTCCCGTTTCCAGCTCTCGCAAAAGCTTCTGAATCTCGGAGCGTTCAGCAATGGACTCGCCGGACACAATCTCCTCAAAGATGCCGAGAATATTGTGTCCTTCTTTACGCGCCACGGCCAGCAAGTTATCCCGATGCCGTTGCAATGTATCGTATGACGCGCCGAACTCAGCAGCTTTTTTCTCTTCTTCGATGTCCTTGCGGCTTTTACGCAGGTAGATAAAAACATCCAAGTTTCTTGGTCTATACATCAAACCACCTCTACCCTGAAATAGAACTCGCTATCACCATGTATGCAAAAAAAGAGGCAAATATGCGGACTAGCCTTTATCATTTTATGCGGTTCAGTCGCCTCGCACCGGTATAATTTAAGGCGTTTTTTCACTATGACGGTCCATCCGTTGCAAGTAGCGGACGATTTCCTCTTGTTCTTCGTCGGTCAGAGGTCCGTCAATAAATAGAGATCCAACATGTGACGCAGCATACTCACGAAGTAAGCGGAGATTATTCTCGGCATCACGGCCGACAGCGGCGGCAACCGGTTCAGCGACTTGCATATATCCGAAAAGCGCCTCATAAAACCGGTAGCTTTCCCATTGTTCCTTAAAGCGATCCCAGCGCCGTTTGGCGAACAGCGGCTCCACACCAAACGTTTCACTCAGTACATAGACGATTTCCTTTTCTGTGTGTGGAAGCTCAAGCTCAAGTAGCATAAACGTCGGCACACAAAAGTGCAGCGCAAAATTCGTCGCCTGGGCTTCTTGTAGCTGTACGAGGGAAGGGGGAAGTAGCATTTGATTTCCCGCATGGCGCAATACATGCCCAAGCTCATGGCCAAACTCTTGCCATTGTTGCTGACGGCTGAGGCGGCGGTCGATGATGATGCTGTACACTCCGTTCCGTTCGATCGCTGTGCTTCGGATATCGGCAAAATGCAGCCAGACGTTCAACTTTGCGGCAATGTCGATCATGTCGAGCTGATGAGGCTTCTTGATCGCCAAATGCTCGTACAATTCACAAATATATTGTTCCAGTGGGGTGAACTGGTACGACGAGAAGTTCATGGGAATCACCTCACTTTTATTATAGGAACGTATGTTTGGGATGGCAATAGAAAAAGAAAAAAAGCCCTATTATAAGGGCTTCATGTAGTAATTAAAGAGGGGTATTCATCATATGTCCTATTATCTAAAGTGCGACCTGTTCTATGCTTTTGAACGCCTCCCCATTGTTTAAAGAAAAAGGCTACTTGTTGTTCTTGGCACTGATCCCTAATGCTTCGAACCCATTCTGCCTGCATTGGTCGTGCTCCTGGGCCTGACTCTCCGCCAACGATAACCCAGTGGATACCGGTAAGATCTAAGTTATCCAACGGGCCGATCAGTGGTTCGCATGATAAGAACCTAACCTTGGCAGGTACTTTCCGTAATAGATCGATGCGAGATGTTACACGTTCGTTTTCCACACTTGTGCCCATCCATATGTTCGGTGTAAAATCTAGAAAAGGTGATAGCTCAAGAAGTCTTTCAGGTCGCTTGGTTAGAATCTGATAAGTGTGGTGCGGTGTTTCGTTCATCGTTTTAAATATTTGTTGAATAAATTCTACTGGAACATCCTTATGAAACAAATCTGACATGGAGTTCACAAAAATTTTCTTCGGTTTTTTCCAATTACGCGGTAAATCAATCAGGTCGTAATGTAGAGTAACATCAAAACCATTTTTGTAGCGTGGATTACCCATTGCTTGTAATCGATTTGCCATTCGTAAAGCATAACAATTACGACAACCTTCGGAAACTTTTGTGCATCCAGTGACAGGGTTCCAAGTGGCTTCTGTCCACTCAATGTTTGAGTTGCCAGCCATGTTTATCCCTCCTTAATATATATTTTATCATAAAAGACGGAGGGAACATAGGTTCTTATTTAGGGAATGTGATTTTTACGTTATCCGCTAATGTACGAACCCCTTTACGTGGACGTCTTTTTTCAGCTGGGGGATCTGCACTTATTTTGTTTTCTTCTTCTAATCTCCGAAGGGCCTCTTTGTAGTTTGATTTAACGAAAGGGGTTCCTACGTGGTGTTTTTGATAAATTTCCTCTACCGTTAACGTTTGACCGGCAAATACAGATAATAAATCTCTACCTAGGCTATCCAGTGGCCTTTCGTATTGAGACAGTAATGAAAGCTGAACATTGCGATGCCGTTCAATATGTTTAACTGGAATATAGGAGAAACTTGCTACACCATCATTTTTCAAAGTACTTTCGTTAGCCATAATATCTTTCATGATCGAATAGCCTAATACATGTTTCGAAACAAAAATTAGATAATGGCTTGTCTTGTGCTTTTGTTCATCCAGGAATCGAAATGGAAGCACATAGTTACTTCCATTATCGGAAAGAGTTTCTGCAAGCTCATTTACGATATATAATTCTCTTTCTTCTGGTGATAAACTTTTAACTTTTGTTCTCATTTTTTCAGCTCTTTCTACTCCAAACAGTGCATCCATATGATCTTTTACTAATGCATTGGTCAACCCCATATTGATTCTATTGTAGTTGAAAAAGAATACACAGTCGGATCCAAAATCTTTGATTAGTGCACTAACAAGGTTAGTAGTTAATCCCTTGTATCCCCAAGGGTCAATGAATGCAAGAGTCGGTATTAGACTGTTCTTCGAAAACAATTTAGCAATTTCGTCGCCAACAACTAAATTCCATACTTGGGGCTTATAAGCTAGAGTGTCTATATTGGGTAGATCCTGTATATTTTGTTCTAAATCTTTAGTTAGTTTTGGATCTGCATCGTTAAAAATAGTTACCACGCTTTTTCGGAGATCATCATTACTAATGCATTTTTCTAAAATAATGAGTGGGGTTGAATGCTCGCCAGTTTCGAACTTACCAGGGCCACTGAACAAGTCAATATATGCCACTCTACCACTTTTTGAACGTGGAATCATAATTTTAGACCAAGCTCCAAAATATTTTGTTAGTATGGCTGTTTTGACTTTAGATTGTTCACGCGGACTAACAAAAAATTCTGTTGAATTTGTCATAATATTCCCTCCCTTACAAGAATAAAAAAGACATCAAGCCACGTGGCGGTGATGTCTTTTCCTGCTGCATATCCGTATAGTTTATAGATGGGCTTATTCTCAACTCATTTATCAAGCACAATTTGTAAGTTTTTGTATCCATACTTATGGAATAGGTATAATAATTCTTGCCCATTGATTAACGTAATTGGTTTATCTTTGACAAATTCAAGGGCGTCTTTTCCGAAGTTGCTTGTTGTTACTAAGATTCCTTTGGTGGCTCCCTCGTGCAACATAGTTCCATAAAGGTCGCGAACAGCGGAAACAGGCACTGTATTGTTATAGCGTTTGGCTTGAATAACGAATTTTCCACCTTTTATGGGATCAGGATCGAAGGCGACCGCATCAACTCCTCCATCTCTACTTGCCTGTGTAACCTTTACTTCAGCACCATCCTCATTAAACATTTTCTCAAATAATTGTCTGACTAAATGCTCGAAATCCTCCCAATGCATGGTGGCTAAGTTTTGATTTGAGTGCAGATTAGATAAAATATCTTTCGATTCGACAAACCGATTATCCTCTTTATCAATATCCAAAATTGGTTTAACAGGGGTTAGAAATGCTAATTTTCCTGCAAAGATCCCTTTTAGATTTTGAATACATTTTTTGTAGTCCACCCGGGCGAGATTGATCCCCTCAAACTCTTTGCGTGAAGTTTGTACAGATATGATGCATGACGAGCTATCCTGGCCAGTGGATTCATCAACATAATCAACCCAACCGTTAAAGACTACTACATCCACATGTTCTATGTATACCGATTCAAAAATCTCATGGATCGTCCTCAAGGTAATTTGGTAAATTATCGAATCGTAAAACTCCTCGAATTCTTTCTTTTTCATTTCCTTTGCAACAATCTCCTGCTTAGTCGGTGAATATTTGAACTCAACTATTTTTGGGATAACAGCAGGCGAAGGTAATTTATAGGAAATAATTACCGTTTTTAAATCCGGACGATACTGAACCTCATACTCTTTTTCGATTTCTTCGGGATAAGCGGAGTTTTCCAACACAACATTAATGTATTTCTCAATAGCTTCCGGATCACCAGCTTCGAAATTTGCGCGCCATTCATCGATTTCCTTATTGTACTCATCCTGTTCTTTTTCATATTTTTCTTTCTCGGCTAAGTAGTCATTATAAGCCTTTTCGTATTCTTGTAGGTGTTCGTTGTATTCATCTTGTGCTTGTTTCTCGAGCTTTTCTCTTTCTTTTTTTAAAAAGGGGAGTAAAGATTCAACAAATGATTTTTTAGGAACTTTATGCTTCTTTAAAAAATATTGCAGATCCTTTTTTTCAAATTCAAACGGACGAAATGGATCCGTCTTCTTTTGTTGGTCCCAATCCAACTTATCGTTTAAATTCAGGGTATGATTTAGGAGATTTCTGTATTGCTCAATTTTTTCCACAGCAAGCTCTGTCTCGAATTCGGCTTCTTCTTTCATATCGAGAATAGCTTCTCGTTTTCTCTGCTTCTCTTCCTCTAGATCCCACTTTGCAATTTGCTCCTCAACTTTTAATTCTAGTTCCCACCGACTTTCAGCCTTAATCGTCTTAACTTTTCCGTGAAAATCCCCACCACTTGGTGAGTGCGGTATACGCTCCTGATCCGTGAGGGTATACTGAAAATGGCCAAAAAAGGCAATAGGAAAGCAGAGGTGCCCGATTTTAGGCATCTCGTATAACCTGTCTGCCTTTTGGCTAGACTAAATAAGTTGTGGTTGGCGGAACGGCTCTTTGCGGGAGATCATGCAAAAGATGATCACCAACATCCGCCGAGCTGTGGCGATGAGGGCTTTTTTCTTCCCGCACCGGGCCGCCAACGACCAAAACTTTCGGGACAAGGGATGCGTCTTGGATCGAGCTGCTGACCATGCCGCCTCGCATAACGCCGATCGGAGATGGGGATTGCCTTTTGTCGTGCGCGTGCTCTTTCGCTTTCCGGCGCTTTCATGGTTGCCGGGGGACAATCCAGTCCATGAAGCCGCCCGTTCCGGCGTTTCAAAGACGCTCATGTCGGTTCCCATCTCGGCTATGATGACGGCGGCGGTTTGTTTTTTCACTCCGGGCATGGTCATCAACAGGTTCACTTCCTCGCGATACGGCTCGAGCAGGCGGTCGATGTGTTGGTCGACTTCTTCGATGAGCCGCTCCAATTCCTCAACGTGTTTCCACAAGAGGCGAAGGAGACGGAGCTCGTGTTCGGTCAAGGTGCCGAGCAGCGAATCGTACACCGCTTGCTTTTTCTTTTTGAGCCTTCCGCGCAGGCATTGATCCAACTCGTCCTTGTCCACGTATCCCTTCTCAAGCAGCCGGGCGAGGATGTCTTTTCCGGAAACGCCGAAGAGATCGGAGAGGACCGAGCCGAGTTTGACATTGGAAGACTCGAGCACTTTTTGAATCCGGTTTTTCTCCGAAGTCAGCTGTCCGACCCACTTTTTGCGGAGGCGGGTAAAATCCCGCAATTCGCGAATATCCGCTGGGGGGACGAAACTTTTTTCAACGAGTCCATGGCGGAGCAGCTTGGCGATCCACTCGGCGTCAGAGACATCGGTTTTTCTTCCCGGGACATTTTTGATCCGCTGCGGATTGGCCAGTGTCAAGTCGACATAGCCCTCGAGGAAGGCAAAGACCGGTTTCCAATACACGCCGGTGGATTCCATGGCGACATGGGTGACCCCATGTTCTTCGAGCCACTCGAGCAGGTCGCCAAGTCCTTTCGAGAACGTGGAGAAGGTTTGAATGTCCTTTTGAATGTGTCCATCTTCTTCCCATAGCGCGCAGGCGACGATGGTTTCGGCATGAACATCCAATCCTGCGCAGCGAGGATAGATGACATCCATGATGAAAATCCTCCTTTTCGATGATCGAGTGCGCAAACAGCGAATCCACGGGAGAAATGCGGCAGTTTTCCGTTCGTCGTCACCTTTCCTCTATCACAGGAAAGGGCGGACAATGGGTGGTGCACCCAGTGGATTCAAACACTTTTCCGTACAGGGTCTAAGCCACCATTAAGCATAACGTCCTGTTGAACTGTTTGCGCCTATTCTTCATTATGGGAAGAAAAGGGGGATTTTCATGCCCGGGTGGAGAGCAAAAATTGCTCATGGAACTTTTCCGTGGAAATCCCCACCACTTGGTGAGTGCGGTATACGCTCCTGATCCGTGAGGGTATACTGAAAATGGCCAAAAAAGGCAATAGGAAAGCAGAGGTGCCCGATTTTAGGCATCTCGTATAACCTGTCTGCCTTTTGGCTAGACTAAATAAGTTGTGGTTGGCGGAACGGCTCTTTGCGGGAGATCATGCAAAAGATGATCACCAACATCCGCCGAGCTGTGGCGATGAGGGCTTTTTTCTTCCCGCACCGGGCCGCCAACGACCAAAACTTTCGGGACAAGGGATGCGTCTTGGATCGAGCTGCTGACCATGCCGCCTCGCATAACGCCGATCGGAGATGGGGATTGCCTTTTGTCGTGCGCGTGCTCTTTCGCTTTCCGGCGCTTT
Source organism: Geobacillus sp. FJAT-46040 (assembly GCF_002335725.1). Lineage (NCBI taxonomy): Bacteria > Bacillati > Bacillota > Bacilli > Caryophanales > Anoxybacillaceae > Geobacillus > Geobacillus sp. FJAT-46040. The sequence continues at coordinate 2,438,373 of NZ_NISS01000001.1, read as the reverse complement.
CATGGTTGCCGGGGGACAATCCAGTCCATGAAGCCGCCCGTTCCGGCGTTTCAAAGACGCTCATGTCGGTTCCCATCTCGGCTATGATGACGGCGGCGGTTTGTTTTTTCACTCCGGGCATGGTCATCAACAGGTTCACTTCCTCGCGATACGGCTCGAGCAGGCGGTCGATGTGTTGGTCGACTTCTTCGATGAGCCGCTCCAATTCCTCAACGTGTTTCCACAAGAGGCGAAGGAGACGGAGCTCGTGTTCGGTCAAGGTGCCGAGCAGCGAATCGTACACCGCTTGCTTTTTCTTTTTGAGCCTTCCGCGCAGGCATTGATCCAACTCGTCCTTGTCCACGTATCCCTTCTCAAGCAGCCGGGCGAGGATGTCTTTTCCGGAAACGCCGAAGAGATCGGAGAGGACCGAGCCGAGTTTGACATTGGAAGACTCGAGCACTTTTTGAATCCGGTTTTTCTCCGAAGTCAGCTGTCCGACCCACTTTTTGCGGAGGCGGGTAAAATCCCGCAATTCGCGAATATCCGCTGGGGGGACGAAACTTTTTTCAACGAGTCCATGGCGGAGCAGCTTGGCGATCCACTCGGCGTCAGAGACATCGGTTTTTCTTCCCGGGACATTTTTGATCCGCTGCGGATTGGCCAGTGTCAAGTCGACATAGCCCTCGAGGAAGGCAAAGACCGGTTTCCAATACACGCCGGTGGATTCCATGGCGACATGGGTGACCCCATGTTCTTCGAGCCACTCGAGCAGGTCGCCAAGTCCTTTCGAGAACGTGGAGAAGGTTTGAATGTCCTTTTGAATGTGTCCATCTTCTTCCCATAGCGCGCAGGCGACGATGGTTTCGGCATGAACATCCAATCCTGCGCAGCGAGGATAGATGACATCCATGATGAAAATCCTCCTTTTCGATGATCGAGTGCGCAAACAGCGAATCCACGGGAGAAATGCGGCAGTTTTCCGTTCGTCGTCACCTTTCCTCTATCACAGGAAAGGGCGGACAATGGGTGGTGCACCCAGTGGATTCAAACACTTTTCCGTACAGGGTCTAAGCCACCATTAAGCATAACGTCCTGTTGAACTGTTTGCGCCTATTCTTCATTATGGGAAGAAAAGGGGGATTTTCATGCCCGGGTGGAGAGCAAAAATTGCTCATGGAACTTTTCCAAGGTATTCATTATAAATGGTTTTTTGATAGTAATACTTTTTTGCCATTGTTAACCTCCTAATAAAGCAAGGACACTCTAGATGAAACTATCCTAGGTGTCCTTCCCTTGATGACTTATGTTAGCAGGTTTTCAAAAAGTTAATTATGTGTTTTTCAAGCGTTATTTCTGCCTATCCCCTGGCTTCCGATCCCCCTCACTCTTGAGGATCTCCCATATTTTAAGTAATTGCTCCCGCCGTTCCTCCGGCGCCTCGGCGAGTTCCTTGAAGAATAGCCCCAGATCGGGATCTTTGAGCTCCTCTGGAATGTCATCCTGCTCCGGCGGGTTCGGATGGTCAGTCCGGCCGAGGAGGTAGTCAGTGGTGACATTGAAAAAGTCGGCGAGTTTTTGAAGTGTTTCTGTATCAGGTGTTCGGTTGCCGTTTTCATATCCAGAGATAGAAACTTTTGTAACATTGATTTTCTTTCCAAGCTCTTCTTGCGTGAGCTTTTTTTCTTGTCTCAGCTTTCTTAGACGGTCACCTAACACATAAAACACCTCTTCGCGTGTACTATAAATAATTATAAGTTAACAAATAGATAACCAAAAGGCCTTAAGTTCCTTGTTAACTAAATAGAAATTTTTTTTATTAAAAACTCTTGAAAGTTAACCTTAGGTTAATTATAATTTAGTTAACAGCAGGTTAACGACAAAAGGAGGTGGGAGGTGTGAAACTCGAAAGGTTAGAAGCTGTACGTAAAAAATACGGCCTTACTTGCAAACAAGTTGCAGAATCAGTAGGTATCTCTAAGGAGTATTACTGGATGATTGAAAACGGCAAACGAAGACTTACTTATGATTTAGCCGTAAAAATCGCACAAGTCTTTAACGCCCATCCAGATGATATTTTTTTGGACAGTAAGTTAACTGTTAGTGAACAAAAATGACACAAATCCCACTGTCTGTGAAGGAGGTGAAACGAATGACGGATCAAGAGCAAACGTTCATTGAGTTGCTCAGGAAAAACATTCAGTTAGGCAAGTTTTTACCGACTCCTGAAGAGATCGAAAAGATGGATGAACACGAATTCGCCAGCTGGATTGAAAGAGCAGCGATCGAAATCCCTAAAAGAAAAGTGGCGAGAAATCCACTCTTTCACTTGAAAGAGCAGATTTCTCAAATCCTTGCTGACGAAAACAAATCAGAGATCGAAAAAGAAGAAGCGATTTACGATCGCATCAGATGGTACTGGAAACTTATTCTTCGGCAATCCGAATAAGAGAAACTAATTTAAGTTTTTCGTTCCCTAAGTAAATAAAGGGTAAACTTCCGTCACCGTTAAGTGATCGGGCATTAAACAAACAAGGCGAAAGCGGGCTGTCTTCATCGGCAATATCAGCTTTAGCTAAGATGTTGACCAAAGTTTCAAAAAGCAAAGGCAAATCACGGAGACGCTCAAAGGGATTACTCCCAAAAGGATGACGACGAAATGGTTCGATTGCAGCCAAATAAGACTGCCAAATCTTTTTCACCATATTAGGTGCATTAGGGCTGTCAATGTAAAATGTATGTTTCTCAATAGCACCTATGCCGTCAATGAAGTGCTGATAAAGGGCATTTCCGTCCAATCGAACAAAATCGCCGTACCAGTATTGGCCATTAAGTTCAATAACCAATTTGAAGTGATCTCCGACAACCTTTTTTAGTAAGCAATCCAAAGCTTGCAATTGCTGAACAGAGTACATGTTATCACCCCCTTCCCGTTGCCATCATTCGACAGGAGGGAAGGAAAATCCTGCAAGGCAGGTGACAGCATGAACACCATTCAGGATCAATGGGCTATGGCCGAGCTGAAGCATCGGCTACTGGTGATCATCATGCAGCTGAAGGACGACCCGGCATTTACGAAAGACGACGCGGCGCTGGAGATCGCCAAGGTGCTCGATTGGCTGAACGAAACAGCGCCGGCCGTCGATTATCAAACAATGGTTAGACAGTATGCGAGGTGAAGCGAATGTCATCAAATGCCCCTCATGCTCCGCATAAACATGAACAAAGGGGGAATGCGGGCATGAAGGAATTCAAATACGGCAACACGACGGTGATCGTTCACTCCCCATTGGTACTCATGAGCCCAGAGGAGAGAAAGCAATGGTTTGAACAAGAATGGCAAAAAGGCAATCCGATCCTGCGACAAATCGCCGAGGCGGTGCTGGATTGCTACCGATCTATGGATACTGTACCACAAAGTCTCAAGGATGATGGTAGAAAGGGGAGCAGGGAGGATGAAACGTGGTAGAGCGGCCGATGCGGTGAAAGCAGCGCGGCAGAAAACAGGGATGACGCAGCAACAGCTGTCGTTTGAAATCTATGAATCTCGTGAATCCGTATCGCACCAGGAAAATGGGCGGTACCGAGTGCAGCCGAACATATCGAAATATTTCGCCGAAAAGCATAATAACCCGTGGGTGGCCCTCGAGGCGGCGGCGGAATACACCGGATGGGGACCAGTGAAGCTGGATGGAGAAATGGTCGATCTTCACCGTGCAAGCGTCACGATGAAAACACGCGAGGAGCTCACAGAAGCCCTCGAGGCGATCGAAAGTGTCTGTGTGGCGAATCATCCCAGGTCGATTCGAGAGTTTGACAAGCAACGCTTGGAAGAGGCAATGATGCAGGCGATCGACGCGATCGTGGCGCTGACCCAATACGTAGCGGTTATCTGCATGGATTACGGCTTTTCCTGGTGGAAAATGTGGCAAAAGCATCGCGCGAAACTGCAAGCGAAAGGATTTATCCGACAATGACAAAGGAGGAAAAAACAATGTTTCAACTGCCGAATTTAGCAGAAATGACGGATCTCGAAGCTGTTCACTGGTATACGAGCGAGTTTTTGCGGCTTTCCCGCGAACGAAAACTCGACAGCGAATATGGAAGGGCGTTGCTCGAGTGGAAAAAGCAAATGAATGAACGATTGGAAAAATCACGGAAGGAGTGGTGGTAATGTACGTGGTATGGGTGGCCAGTTCGTTAATGACAGCGAGGGAAGTTCGGGAGGTATGCGCCGAGTTGCGCAATCATCCGGAACTGATCGAAGCCATTGAGCAAGAAGCTAAAGCAAAACTTGTCAACAAGAAAAAAGCAGCAAGCCCAACGCTCACTGCTTCCTAAAAAACCAGCCCTACTACAAAACATATCATGTTGCGAACCAAAAGGCAAGCTCATGCTTGCCGACTGGAGTACAGGCGGCGGGTGTGCCCCCAGCCCGCAAGCGCTTGTGCTTCAGTCGGTGCGCATGAGCGCCGGCCAGGCCGAGCGAGAGCGGGCGACGATCCGAAAGGGGAGCCGCGCCACAATACATGTATGGTCATTGCGACGACGCCTGGAGATCATAACGAAGGAGGAAGGGCAGTGATCAATATGATCGTTTATCAAGAGGCGGATTTGCGGCAAAAGGTATCAAGATGCATCGAGTACATACAGGAGGCGCTGCAAAACCGCGACTATGAAACGATGGCGATTGAAATATCCGAGTTGCAGTATTTAGTCAGACAGCTGCAAGAACTCGAACGAAAAGAAGCTCGGCGCCAGCAGTTATTGAACATTATCCGAGATATGCAACGCCGCGGTATTCAAATTGATTTTGTGAAGCTGGGAGAGGAGCGGAATGCGTGAATAAGCTTGATAAACATGAAAAAAGGCACATTCGGTTACAAATCTGCGAACTTCTTGATTCGCATTGCCGCACGTGCCCCGAGCGGATCAAATATCGAAGCACTGTATGTTTGCAAGTTTGCCCGGTCAGCCAAGAGATGCGGCAACTGGCAGCCCTTCTTGAAGGTGATTCTCCGGTCGATCCCCAACCTAGAGAACCGGTTGTGGAACAGGCGCAGAACACACCAAAGCGAAAGGGACGGTGGTCGGCAGAGGAAGTGTTCTACCTTTGGCATCATCGCAAGGTATTGACGATTGATGAGCTCGCAAATCGGCTCAATCGAGAACCAAAAGCCGTCTATGAGAAGTTGAAACAACTGTTGCAAAAAGGCGGCATTTCTGATGCTGGTTGAGAAAGGAGGGCCGGAAGCTCCCATTCTACGATATGCTTCCAGGGTGAAGAATATGCTATTTGAAGTGGAATTTGTCGTGAAGGAAAACGGCCATTTCGAGACGATCCAAACGGCACTCGTCTACGCGCTCACTGTAACCGAGTGCCGTCGGATCGCCGATGAAATGGCCTCCGAGTTCGAAGTTGACGGGATTCAGTTTTTTATTTCAGAACTCTAGTTTTTATCATGCCATAGCAAAACGGCTTTTTCAAGGGGAGGGGATGACATGGCAACCTTGCTTTTAGATGATCAGCCGTTGGTTATTTTGCCACAACTCGCCGTGGCGATCGGACTGAACGAAAGCATCGTTGTTCAGCAGCTACATTACTGGCTCGAGAAAAGTGAAAACGTCCATGACGGCTATAAATGGATCTATAACACGTACGAGGACTGGAGGGAGCAATTTCCCTTCTGGTCAGAAAGCACCATTCGTCGGATCATCACCAAGCTGGAGAAGATCGGGATCATCGTCTCGGCGAATTTCAATCGCTCGAGGATCGATAAAACAAAATGGTATCGGATCGATTACGACAAATTGGCTGAATTCGCGTCGTCTAATCAAGATGAACAGACGACTGATCAAAATGACGTTTCGACTGTTCAAAATGAGCAGACGACTGACGAAATCGACAGTCCATCCGGTCAAAATGAACAGTCCATCTGTTCAAATTGGACAGACGAAGCGCTCAATTTGAACAGACCAATACCAGAGAATACTACAGAGATTACTACAGAGAAAAAAGAAGAAGTAGAAGAAGACGCGCGCGCGCATTCCTTCCGAGAGATTATTCAATTCGTTGAACAGAACGGCTTTGGCACCGTTGGCAGCTACATAGGGGAAAAGATCGTTTCCTGGGTCGATGATACGTCCGAGGAATTGGTCTTAGAGGCATTGAAAATCGCGGTGGAGAACGGGGCCAAGACATGGAAATACGTTGAAACCATTTTACGTGACTGGTTCGAAAAAGGCTATCGCACCGTTGACCAGGTGAGAGCGGCACAATTGGCATTTCGGGAGCAACAACTGAAAAAACGTAAAGCCTCAACTGTTTCCGACGTCGGCCGAAAGATGCGGACTCCAGTGCGCACCGAGATCGTACCGGACTGGCTGAAGATGGACTATAGCCAACCGGAGGATGACGACTTTGACGTCGAACAGGCGCGCCGAGAGCTTGAGGAACGCCTCAAAAAGTATAAAGACAATCCAGATGGGTGATGTCGATGGGCTATCCGTTATGGATCCGTTTAGAGTACCGAAACGGAGTTGGATCGGTGACTGGATTGACGGCCAGCGTATGCTCGGAGGCGGATTTTCTTGACATTCTCGAGCGATGCGGTGTGACAAGGAGCAACCTGCTGACGGTGCGGATCAATGACAAGGACTATTCTGTTTCACGCCTTGACACGTTGTTTGCGAAGCTGCAAGCCGAAGGGAGGGGATCGGCGTGATGCTGCTCAAGTACGTGCTCATTCAGCATTTGCGCCGGCAAGGCATCTTTTCCGCCAGCGATGGCCGGGCGCTCTCAAAACTGACCACAGAAGAGATTCAGCGTGAATACGAACGAGCGAGAGGTGATCAGTCATATGGATTGGTCCAAGGCGACCGTACAGCAACTGGTGACCATCATTCGCTTTGAAGAGTGCCCGGAAATATATAAGCATCGGGCGCGGCAAGAAATCCGACAACGGTTAGGGGGAGAAGAAGTGAAAAAACAACGCCAATCGCTGCACGGACCAATGAAAATCAGCTATTTAACGCCAGAGGAACTTGAAGCGTATCGCAACCGTCCGCGCAAACGATACTACGATGACGACAACCGCCGAATCATTGACTGGCGCTGGCCGAGATCAAGGGGGACACGCCGATGAAACTGAAAAGATTGTTCGAGCTGCAGAGGGAGTTAGATGAACGCATTGTGAAAGAGAAAGGACTTAGCGGGCAGGATTTGTTGCCAAACAAGGTTTTAGCTTTGCAAGTGGAACTTGGCGAGCTGGCGAACGAGTGGCAGATGTTCAAGTATTGGAAAGAGGATCCTCAACCAAGAACCACAGCGTTGCGCAATCCAGACATGATGCAAGAGTGCCCGGAGTTGTATAACCCACTACTTGAGGAGTATGTAGACTGCCTTCACTTTGTATTATCGATCGGCATTGAAACAGGCAACGACGATCTTACGTTTGTTATGCCAAATACAGACTCGGACATTATATACACATTTATTGAACTCAATGCAATAGCGGCAGAACTGTTAGATCGTCACTCAATGGGAATGCTTGTAGATACAGATATTTTGTACATTGACCTGCTTGAAAAGTTATTTGGATTAGGAAAACAGCTTGGTTTCACATTTGATCAAATTGAGGCTGAATATCTCCGTAAAAACGCAATCAACCATCACCGCCAGGAATGCGGATATTGAGAGGTGGTGACTACAGTGGATGCTCAGCATTGGCTGGACGAGCTCAACAAAAACCAAATCCTCCGCAACGTGCAAAAGTTGCTCGAAACACAGACTGAAAAAGGGATTCAGAAATATGGAACGACTGTCGTCCCGTCACATTACACATTCATTGAATGGCTGGAGCATTTACAGCAAGAAATGATCGATGCCGTCGTATATTGCGAGGTGTTGAAGTTTAAATATGCGCACTTAATAACGCTTGAAAAGCTAAATTCGGATGTGAATATTGAATGAAGCGTCGTAAGCGGAAGGCCAAATGGTATTTGTTATATCGCAGAGAAAACCATGATGCAGTTTATGTATATGAGCCGTTGCGAAAATGTGAGCTGCGAAGCAGGATTCGGCGCGGGTGGAAAGTGATCGAATGAAACAAAAAAGCCGGGATCCCTCCCGACAGTCCACCTCAATTATACCACATGGAGGGATCCAAGTGAGAAGAGCACAAGAATTGCAGATTGATATAGATAACATGACGGTTTCGCATCCAGTCGTGCCAGGGAAGGTGCTTGTGATTGTCATTGACGGCGTGCAAGGAAAAGCTAAAGTAGCGGAAGCAGTTGAGCATGGTTTTACGATCGTTGAAACGGCAAAGGGAAAAACGGCGCGGATTAAATTTGAAGAAAGCGAGTTGTTTTGAATTGAAACTGAGGTGATCTAAATGCCAATCATGTTTCCGCCGATATCGGATGACGATGCGTTAATGCTTGAGACATATCTCACCTTTGCAATTAGTCAAATGGGGCGACCAGATAGCCAGACATTGTGTCAATTTATCAACTTCTTGCAGCAAAAGTGTAGAGAGATCGAAGCGAATCGTTGGCGTGCGGATCCGGCAAACTGGGGAGCTTGCTGCCCGTGGCCGGATGATGATTTTCCGTTCTAGGTGGTGAGCACATGCAGCAACTTTCGATTTTTGATTTTCTCGAAGAGGTTGTCGAGACTGATTCGAAATATATCTTTGACTTAATTAAGAAAAGGGATCACCAATGTAAATGTGGAGGAATTTTGATTCCTCGTTGGAACAAAGAACAAGAACATTATGATTCTGTTTGCGCACATTGCTTTTCAACTAAAGAACGTTTTTATCCGGTAAACATGTGCCAAAGATGCGGCTGCACAACGAACGTTTATCAAGTATGGTTGTACGACTATAACGCAGAAAATGTATGTAAATATTGCATAAGACAGGACATGTTGCTTTCAAAGTTTTTTAAGCCGTCAATAAAGGAATTTAAGGAGGGAGAGAACGGATGAATCATCTGCAGCAGGTGTTTAATTACAGCGGCAGCCAGGTGCGGACGATTGTAAAAGACGGGGAAGTATGGTTTGTTGCTAAAGATGTTTGTGAAATTTTAGACATTGCTGATGCAAGGAAAGCAGTCCAAAGACTCGATGAAGATGAGCGGAGTTTAATTCCGGTCACTGATTCGTTAGGAAGAAAGCAAGAAACGTTCATTGTGAACGAACCCGGACTATATGCATTAATTCTAGGGAGCCGGAAATCAGAGGCTAAACAGTTTAAGCGATGGATCACACATGAAGTCATCCCTGCGATCAGGAAAACGGGCGGCTACGTGGCGAATGATGATCTGTTCGTGGAGACATATTTGAAACATGCGGACGAACAGACGAAACTGTTATTCCGTGCCACGTTGGAAACGGTCCGAAAACAAAACGAACAGATCGCGGCGATGCAACCGAAAGCTGACTACTTTGATGCACTTGTTGATCGGCGTTTGCTCACGAACTTTAGAGATACGGCCAAGGAACTGAAAATCAAACCAAAGGCATTTATCGATTGGCTGCTGGAGAAAAAGTATATATATCGAGACCAAAAAGGAAAGTTGAAGCCGTATGCTCAATACGTGCCGTCTCTCTTTGAATTGAAGGAATGGGAACGAAATGGACGAGCTGATGTTCAAACGCTTGTGACGCCGAAGGGACGAGAAACGTTCCGAATCTTGCTACAAAAGGCAGCTGTTTTGATATAATGGAATCAAAACCAAATATGTCCAAGACCGAGAGCGTGAGGACACTGATGATGCAGGGAGATCCCTGTATGATTGGTGTCCTCTTTTCTTTTGCAATGAAAGGGGAGGGAAAGCGGATGCGCACTATGAAGGATCAAATGCAAAAATGGATCAAGGCTAACAATATGGCCTATCGATCAGAGCGGAACCGAAAAGAGCGGAAGAGGAACAAGGAACGGCTAACGGAGCGGGAGATTAAGGAGCTGATGGGCGTCTGTCGTCCGGTGTATCGGCGCGGCAAAGGCGGCGCATTCCGCCAGCGATAGGAGGGAGAACGTTGAGAGAGTTCATGTTGCCAGAGATTGATCGCGCGGCTACTAAAAGGGCGGTAGAGGCGGCATTGGAGAAATACCGCGTCTACTTGCTGACGCTTCGTCTAGATGAAATGCCGAGAGTCACGCAGTGTTATTCGCTTGTTCCGGCACCGTCCAATCAGTTTCGCTCCTCAACAGAAAGCATCGCAATCCGCAACGTCGATTATGAGCGGGAGCGAGACGAGTACATCCGGCGGATTACAAGTGCGGTGAATCGTCTAAGCAAATGGGAGCGTGCCATTATTGTCCGACGATATATGTCATGGGAGGATGTCTACGACTATGAAGTGTATCCTGAGCTTGGCATGAGTGAACGGAAGTATTACCGGCTGAAATCGAGAGCATTTTACAAGCTCGCCTTTGCTTTAAAAATCGAAGTGTATCGCGAGGAAAAAAGCGAGGTGACTCTATCGTGAACTTTGTACAGCCGATTCGCGATCCGGAGAAGATTGCAGCCATGAAGAAATATTTGCTGCAACGAAGCAAACGCAACTACATCCTGTTTGTCCTCGGCATCAACACAGGACTGAGAATATCAGACCTATTGCAATTGAAGAAGGAAGATTTGCTGCAAACACACTTGAAACTGCGGGAGAAGAAGACGAGAAAGGAAAAGAGGATCCGAATTCCGCCGGCTATACGAAAGGAGCTGATCGAGTATGCCAAGACGCTCAAAGATGGTGAGTATGCCTTTCGAAGCCGACAAGGAGGAAACCGGCCTATTGATCGTTCCACGGCCTATCGCATTTTGCGTGAGGCGGCTGAATACGTGTCACTGGATGAAGTAGGGACGCACACGCTCCGAAAGACGTTTGGTTATCATTTTTATCAACAAACCAAAGACGTGGCTATGCTCCAAGAGCTATTCAACCATTCCAGTCCTCACATTACGCTAAAGTACATTGGCGTCAACCAAGATGCGATGGATAAGGCGATGCTAAAGTATAAAATTTAATTTTTTGACCTGTAGTACATCATAAAAAAGCGTGTGGTGCACTCATAAAAGAAAAGGTTTTGAGGCTAGAACTATCAAGGGGTTGAGCGATTCGGCGAGTGCATCAGTCTGTAAATTGAAGTGAACTCATTGGAGGGAAAGCAAGTGTTAGTCGAGGAAGCGAAAAAGCAAATCGAATACTTGCAGGATTACATTCGGAAAATCGAAAGCTACACACCGACTACAATGGAAGAGGAAGCGGTCTATTTATATGTGCAGCTGGAAAGTGTCACAAAGGTGGTGCAGGAGCTAAATAAAAAGGGATACCGGATCGGGAAGCGGAAACTGACGACGGTGGATGTATCTAACATCATCCGCAGCAAACCGAAAGACGAAATGCACGAGATGGCCAGGCGGTTGTTTAAGAAAAACAGGAAACGTGGGAGTCGGCATTGGTGAGATGAAGTTAACATAATAGTGGCAGAAAAAAGGCAGATTTTTGGCGGATTGTTTGGTCATGGAGATGCTATGATGTTAGTGTAAGGTACTGGCTGGTTGACAAGTCAAATCATCCTTCCATGATCGTCATCCCCGTTGGGGTGACGATTTCTTTTATTCACTGCACTTTTATTGTTAACCTGCATATTTACTTATCAACTGTACAATCGTATAATAATTTGTAAATAAAAGAGAAAGGTGGTTTAAATTGAATATTGATGAAATTTTAAAACGCTATGATTTAGTTCTTTCGGGGGATGATTTTAAGGTTCCGCTGGATAATGGGAGAGAGCATTTCATTTATGCAGTAACAAACTTTAGAGGGGGAATTGGCAAAACAACATTATCTTTCAATATATCTTACAAATTTTCTCAAAATTACCGTTCGTTATTTGTAGATGTTTGCCCCCAAAGAAATTTTACCGAATTACTTATGGGGAAGGAAATTAATGACGAGGGCCCAACTATTTATGATGCATTATTGGGAAGAATAATGGGGGGAGCTTGGGAGGAAGCGACGCAGAATAATGAACCTTTGGCTAAGAGAGTAAAAGATACAAATCCACATTTTTCGTCCATTAAAAATTCCCATGTTATACCGGGCAGTAACGAGCTTTTTCTGTTTCCTAGCACTTTGTATACTCAACTGTAGATGAGCAAATTCACTGACATAAATTGACAACTAAACAAAAAAGGAGACATGAACCCGATTCCTTGGTTAGAATAGATGTACCACCAACTATCCACAAGGAGGTTCATGTCTCATGAATAGATTAGCACATCACCAAGGAATCCACAAGTTTTTCTTCACGCTGGGGTTGACGCTGCAGCTTTCCAAACCGGTCATCAAGCATCTCATTCATATTGTCGATGCCTTGACCACCAAGGGATTCTCGGGAACATTGACTGATATTCATTACTGGAGCTTTCATCCGAATCATCGAACGACGCTCAGTCACTTTTTCACGAAAAGCCCTTGGAACGAGGAAAGGCTGCTTGGGAAGCTTCAAGAGTGGATCCTTTCCCAGGTCGAACGACTGGCCAAACGGAAGAATCAACCCCTTTTTGTTTCGATTGATGATACGATTTGCCAAAAAACAAAGCCTTCGTCACGGGCTGTGCACGCCATTCAAGGGTGCGACTGGCACTACTCGCATAAAGATCATCAATCGGTCTGGGGGCATTCGCTCGTTTGGCTGATGGTGCACACCTTCACGCAGGCGTTCCCATTTGCGTTCCGCCTGTATGACAAGAAAGCGGGAAAAAGCAAGATCGACCTGGCGATCGAGATGCTTTCCTCGCTCAAGGTGAAGCGGGCTCAGCCGGTGTATGTGCTCATGGATTCGTGGTATCCGTCCAAAAAGCTCATCGAAGCCTGTCTGAAACAGGGATTCCATGTCATCGCGATGCTCAAGACGAACCGGATTCTCTACCCGAAAGGCATCGCCATCCAAGCCAAGCAGTTTGCCCGCTATATCGAGTCCAAAGACACCCGCCTCGTCACGGTGGGGCAGGAGCGTTATCGCGTGTATCGCTATGAGGGGGCCATCCATGGCCTCGATGACGCGGTGGTGCTGCTGGCTTGGAAGGCGGATCAGCCGATGGCGCCGGAACATCTTCATTGCATCTTGAGCACCGACCGGGAACTCGGGGACGAAGACATCTTGCGTTACTATGCTCAGCGTTGGACGATCGAGTGCTTTTTCCGGCAAGCGAAAGATCAACTGAAGCTGGATGGATACCGCGTTCGCCACATTCGGGCGGTGAAACGGTATTGGGCGGTGGTGCTGTTGGCCTGCGTGTACAGCATCGCCGAATCCCGCCAAAACCTCTCCACCGGGCTGGAGCTTCTTCGGTCGCGGAAAGACCACAGCGTCGTCGAGTTCATTTATGACGCTGCAAAGCAAGATATTCCTATTGATGTGATCAAAAAACAGCTCCGTATCGCGTAAGGGGTACCCTGTTTGTCTCTCTAACCATGGAAATTATTGTAATGAAAAATGCTCATCTACAGTACTCAATTAAATCAGTATTATGCAATGGGTGGAACTGTTAAAACAAAGGCTGTTGCGAATTTACTTTGTTCACTAAAAAGTATTATTGAGAATGAAATAACGGATTTAAAAACAGAAAAAGTTTTGATCGACTCAAGTCCATTTTTTGGTGGGGCTACTCATTTAGCTTGGATGGCAGCTGATGCTCTTATTATTCCTGTGCGTGTAGATGAGCAATCATTATTTGCGTTGGAGCTAACATTAAGAATGTTAAAAGATGAAAAAAGTGATTTTAATCTGTGGAGGCAAAGAGCTGATATTCCATTCAAGCCTAAGGTACAAGCTATTGCGATTACTCATTGTGGATGGAATAGACAAGCTGAGCATCAAATAGATCAAACTTCAATAATGTTTATCGAAAGAGCTGTTGAAATAGCAACCCGATATGCTGATTGCTTCAGTACTGATAATCCGATAGATCATTTCGCCCTCTTATCTGATTTTCAAGGGGCTGGTAAAATCAGCGGTACTTTAGGTATTCCAATTGATAAATTAGAGTCCAGGAAGTTCCATACAGTAGATAAAAAACGGGTACAAGTTAATAAAAGCGTAGAGAGGTATAAAAAAGAATTGAATTACTTGTACAAATTGCTAGATTAAAAGAAGAGGCAATTGTCAAAGCTAAGGCTAACCAAGTTGTAATGTTTGAGGAAAGGGAAATTCTTTATAAGTTTAACATGGGTGATGTTAAACTCATCATTGTTAGTGAAGGAAAAGTTAGGACAGTACCAAGATTTTAATAATCGTTTAAGCATCCTTCGGGGTGCTTTTTTGTTTGGAGTGATTTTATGCCAAGCAGACCATTGAAACCTTGCTCCGTTCCAGGCTGCCCCAACCTAACACAAGGACGATACTGCGAGCAGCATAAGCACAAAGAACAACAAAGCAAAGCAGAACGACATCGATACTATGACGAACATCTCCGCGATCAAACGACCCGCGATTTTTATCAAAGCAAAGAATGGCAGCGTGTTCGACGTGCGGCATTAGTTCGCGACCACTATCTTTGCCAGCACTGTCTCGCCAAGAAGCGCATCACGCCGGCCGATGTCGTAGACCATATTGCGCCTGTAAGGATTGATTGGTCATTACGCCTGTCACTAGACAACCTGCAATCGCTTTGCAACCCGTGCCACAACAAGAAAACAGCCGAAGACAAGAAGAAGTATGGGGAGGGGCGGGTCAAAAATTTTTAGTCGGGCGGCTACGGACCGCGCGCCCCCCTCAGCGTGCACAAAGTTCCCTTTTTGGCGTAAAAGGGGGTTAACAGTTTTTAGGGAAATTCCAAGCGAAAGGTGGTGTTGAACATGGGCCGACGTGCGAAGCCGGTTGACTTGATTTTAATTCAGGGGACAAAGCATTTGACGAAAAAGGAAATCGACGCCCGAAAGGAGGCCGAGGCGAAGCTCCGGCCTAATGATGACAAGGTGAGACCTCCAGGCTGGCTCGACGATGTGGCCAAGAAGGAGTTCAAGCGGATCGTGAAGGAGCTGAAAGAGATTGGGTTGGTCACAAACGTCGATGTAAATGCTCTTGCCTTGTACTGCGATGCGTATTCTAACTATGTAAAGTGCTCGCAGATCATTGAGGAAGAAGGGCTTATGGTCGAATACACAAATAAAGCGGCGGAAACAAACAAAGTACCTCATCCATTGCTCACAAAGAAAAAGCAATTACATGAGCAAATGAAATCGCTGGCCGTCGAATTTGGATTGACGCCAAGCTCTCGGGCAAAACTTGCTTTGCCAAAGGAAGAACCAGAGCAGCCGACGCCGTTTGAACAGGAGTTTGGTAATGTATGAGCCTGAAGCAATGGCTCATTGACTACTCCTATGATGTCATCGACGGCCGGGTGATCGCCTGCCAGAAACATAAATGGGCATGCATGCGTTTTTTACGGGATATCGAAAGGGAAGGGACTGATGGCTTTCCCTATATTTTTGACGAAACGAAAGCGATGCGTTTTCTCAAATGGATGACGCTTTTCAAACACACCAAAGGCGTATTAAAAGGGCAGCATATTCGTCCACATGAAATCCAGGTGTTTGTATTTGGCAATATTTACGGCTGGGTGCATAAGGACACGGACTATCGGCGTTTTAAAAAGGCGTATTGGCAGGTAGGCAGAAAAAACGCAAAGTCGCAAAGTTTGGCTTGCGTAGCCTCATATGAGGCTATGGCATTCGGCGAAAACATGTCGGAAGTATATATCGGCGCGACGAAAACGGAACAGGCAAGGATTGTATGGAAGGAAACCGAAGCTATGTTGGCCGGTTGCCCGGAACTCAAAGGGAAGTACGAAGTGAAATACGGGGCGATCCATCACCTGAAAAGTCGGTCTATTATTCGGCCACTTTCCAAAGAGGACCGGAAGACCGGTGACGGTTTAAACCCGCAATGCGGGATTATCGATGAGTATCACGCCCATGACACGGATGAGATTTACAATATTCTTGACTCTGGTATGATTGCTAGGGCACAGCCGTTGCTAATGATTATCACAACGGCCGGCACGAACTTAAATAATCCTTGCTATCGAAGTGAATACCAATATGTTTCGAAGCTTCTTGATCCGAACAGCCCGGTAGAAAACGATCAATACTTTGCGATGGTCAACGAACTGGATAAAGACGAGGACGGAAATTTGATTGATGACATTAAGGATGAAAAAGCATGGCTGAAAGCGAACCCGATTGCGGCTTCCTATCCGGAAGGGGTAGAAAATATTCGCGCCAAGCTGAAAGAAGCGCTGGAAAAACCGGACAAAATGGACGATTTTTTAACCAAAAACATGAATGTTTGGATCAATAAGCGCGAGCAAGCCTATATTTCGGCCGAGCGCTGGGCGGCCTGCGGCACGGAAAACCTGCCGGATATCAGTGGATTGGATGCGTATGTAGGCGTTGACTTGTCGGCAACGACCGACTTAACGAGCGTTTCCATCGAAATCCCTTTGAATGACGGCAAATTTGTCGTCTTGTCCCACTCGTTCATACCGGAAGAAAAGCTCGATGAGCGGGTCAAGACTGATAAAATGCCGTTCGATCAATGGGTTCGTCAAGGTTGGATCACCGCCACACCAGGAGCGGTCGTCGATTATACGTTTGTGCGCGAATATATCAAGTCAATTGAGCCGACATACGGCGTTTTGGTGAAGGAAATTTGCTATGACAAGTACAATGCGCGGCATTTAATGCAGGAGCTTGAAGCAGATGGCTTCACGACGGTAGAAATTCCGCAGGGGATTCGCTATTTGACGGAGCCGACGAAAAATTTCCGGACAAAAGTGTTTGAAAAGAAGATCATTCACAACCAAAACCCCGTTTTAACATGGGCAGTCGGCAACGCGGTGACACGAAAAGACGCCCAGGAGAACATTATGCTGGATAAATCGAAGAGCACGGACCGGATCGACCCACTGGCGGCGCTTATTAATGCCCACGCCCGGGCGATGTTTGCAAATGTCGAGTCGGTTGACGTATCGGAATTTGCGACCGATGACTTTTTAGACAGACTGTGGGGTTGATAAAGTGAAAAAATTACGGAAAATCTTTCGTGATTACGCGGAAGATTTTTTTATTTTCATTGGTCTAGTGCTTATCAACATCGCGACGTTCCGATTAAGCGTGACGGCAGGGCTGTATATGCTGGGTTTTTCTTGTTTAGCCGTCGGCATTTTTGCAGCGCTGCATCCACCGAAGCGTTATCCGCCGTGAGGGAGGTGAGGAATGAATGTTTTTCCGGCGTGCTTTGGAGCGAAGAAGTACTGAATACACAGAATACAGCCTAAATGATCCGGCGCTTTTAGATTTTCTCGGCCTTTCTCCTGGCGAGGTCAACGTTTATGGGAAAAATGCCCTGAAAGAAGCGACGGTTTACGCTTGTATCAAAATTTTAGCCGAATCGCTGTCAAAGCTCCCATTGAAGATTTATCTCGAGGGCGAAACCGGCGTCAATAAGGCAGTGAAGCACTATTTATATAAGTTGCTAAAGCTCCGTCCCAATCCGTATATGTCAGCTTCTGACTTCGCCAAATGCAATGAGACGCAGCGGAACATACACGGTAATGCATACGTCAACATTGAGACGGACGAAAAGGGCAGAATTGTGGGGCTTTGGCCGATCGATGCGGGTAAAGTGCGCATTTGGATTGACGATATCGGCCTTTTCAGCAGCAAAAACCACATCTGGTATGAAGTCGATGTCGGAACCGAGCGGCGGAAGCTCATGCCAAACGAAATTTTGCACTTTAAAAGTGGTGTGACACTCGATGGCATTGTCGGGGTTCCTCCTCTTGATTATTTGCGGGCGACGGTGGAAAATGCGGCGGCGGCCGGCCGGTTTATCAATAATTTTTACAAGCAAGGGTTGCAAGTGAAAGGAATCGTCCAGTATGTTGGCGATCTAAACCCGGAAGCGCAGAAGAAATTCCGAGAAAAATTCGAGGAAATGTCTTCAGGACTGAAAAACAGTCACCGCATCGCGCTCATGCCGATCGGGTACGAATTTAAGCCGATCAGTTTGACGATGTCCGATGCGCAGTTTCTTGAAAATACGGAGCTAACAATCAGGCAAATTGCAACGGCTTTTGGTATAAAAATGCACCAACTCAACGATTTAAGCCGGGCAACTCATACGAATGTAGCCGAACAGCAACGGCAGTTTTACGTGGATACATTGCTGCCGATTTTAACAATGTATGAGCAAGAGATGACGTATAAATTGTTTCTTGACAGTGAAATTGACGCTGGATATTACGTGAAATTCAACGTTGACAGCATGCTTAGAAGCGACATTAAAACGCGTTATGAAGCGTATGGCATCGGAATTGAGAAAGGTTTTATTACGCCGAACGAGGCGAGGGCATTAGAAGAGAAGCCACCTTTACCTGGCGGTGACCAGCTTGTATTTAATG
>NZ_NISS01000001.1:2415382-2419901 GCF_002335725.1 Geobacillus sp. FJAT-46040 | reverse complement strand
GACCGCGCGCCCCCCTCAGCGTGCACAAAGTTCCCTTTTTGGCGTAAAAGGGGGTTAACAGTTTTTAGGGAAATTCCAAGCGAAAGGTGGTGTTGAACATGGGCCGACGTGCGAAGCCGGTTGACTTGATTTTAATTCAGGGGACAAAGCATTTGACGAAAAAGGAAATCGACGCCCGAAAGGAGGCCGAGGCGAAGCTCCGGCCTAATGATGACAAGGTGAGACCTCCAGGCTGGCTCGACGATGTGGCCAAGAAGGAGTTCAAGCGGATCGTGAAGGAGCTGAAAGAGATTGGGTTGGTCACAAACGTCGATGTAAATGCTCTTGCCTTGTACTGCGATGCGTATTCTAACTATGTAAAGTGCTCGCAGATCATTGAGGAAGAAGGGCTTATGGTCGAATACACAAATAAAGCGGCGGAAACAAACAAAGTACCTCATCCATTGCTCACAAAGAAAAAGCAATTACATGAGCAAATGAAATCGCTGGCCGTCGAATTTGGATTGACGCCAAGCTCTCGGGCAAAACTTGCTTTGCCAAAGGAAGAACCAGAGCAGCCGACGCCGTTTGAACAGGAGTTTGGTAATGTATGAGCCTGAAGCAATGGCTCATTGACTACTCCTATGATGTCATCGACGGCCGGGTGATCGCCTGCCAGAAACATAAATGGGCATGCATGCGTTTTTTACGGGATATCGAAAGGGAAGGGACTGATGGCTTTCCCTATATTTTTGACGAAACGAAAGCGATGCGTTTTCTCAAATGGATGACGCTTTTCAAACACACCAAAGGCGTATTAAAAGGGCAGCATATTCGTCCACATGAAATCCAGGTGTTTGTATTTGGCAATATTTACGGCTGGGTGCATAAGGACACGGACTATCGGCGTTTTAAAAAGGCGTATTGGCAGGTAGGCAGAAAAAACGCAAAGTCGCAAAGTTTGGCTTGCGTAGCCTCATATGAGGCTATGGCATTCGGCGAAAACATGTCGGAAGTATA
Organism: Geobacillus sp. FJAT-46040; assembly: GCF_002335725.1. Taxonomy (NCBI): domain Bacteria; kingdom Bacillati; phylum Bacillota; class Bacilli; order Caryophanales; family Anoxybacillaceae; genus Geobacillus; species Geobacillus sp. FJAT-46040. The sequence goes on along the minus strand of NZ_NISS01000001.1, from coordinate 2,418,902 downwards.
TATCGGCGCGACGAAAACGGAACAGGCAAGGATTGTATGGAAGGAAACCGAAGCTATGTTGGCCGGTTGCCCGGAACTCAAAGGGAAGTACGAAGTGAAATACGGGGCGATCCATCACCTGAAAAGTCGGTCTATTATTCGGCCACTTTCCAAAGAGGACCGGAAGACCGGTGACGGTTTAAACCCGCAATGCGGGATTATCGATGAGTATCACGCCCATGACACGGATGAGATTTACAATATTCTTGACTCTGGTATGATTGCTAGGGCACAGCCGTTGCTAATGATTATCACAACGGCCGGCACGAACTTAAATAATCCTTGCTATCGAAGTGAATACCAATATGTTTCGAAGCTTCTTGATCCGAACAGCCCGGTAGAAAACGATCAATACTTTGCGATGGTCAACGAACTGGATAAAGACGAGGACGGAAATTTGATTGATGACATTAAGGATGAAAAAGCATGGCTGAAAGCGAACCCGATTGCGGCTTCCTATCCGGAAGGGGTAGAAAATATTCGCGCCAAGCTGAAAGAAGCGCTGGAAAAACCGGACAAAATGGACGATTTTTTAACCAAAAACATGAATGTTTGGATCAATAAGCGCGAGCAAGCCTATATTTCGGCCGAGCGCTGGGCGGCCTGCGGCACGGAAAACCTGCCGGATATCAGTGGATTGGATGCGTATGTAGGCGTTGACTTGTCGGCAACGACCGACTTAACGAGCGTTTCCATCGAAATCCCTTTGAATGACGGCAAATTTGTCGTCTTGTCCCACTCGTTCATACCGGAAGAAAAGCTCGATGAGCGGGTCAAGACTGATAAAATGCCGTTCGATCAATGGGTTCGTCAAGGTTGGATCACCGCCACACCAGGAGCGGTCGTCGATTATACGTTTGTGCGCGAATATATCAAGTCAATTGAGCCGACATACGGCGTTTTGGTGAAGGAAATTTGCTATGACAAGTACAATGCGCGGCATTTAATGCAGGAGCTTGAAGCAGATGGCTTCACGACGGTAGAAATTCCGCAGGGGATTCGCTATTTGACGGAGCCGACGAAAAATTTCCGGACAAAAGTGTTTGAAAAGAAGATCATTCACAACCAAAACCCCGTTTTAACATGGGCAGTCGGCAACGCGGTGACACGAAAAGACGCCCAGGAGAACATTATGCTGGATAAATCGAAGAGCACGGACCGGATCGACCCACTGGCGGCGCTTATTAATGCCCACGCCCGGGCGATGTTTGCAAATGTCGAGTCGGTTGACGTATCGGAATTTGCGACCGATGACTTTTTAGACAGACTGTGGGGTTGATAAAGTGAAAAAATTACGGAAAATCTTTCGTGATTACGCGGAAGATTTTTTTATTTTCATTGGTCTAGTGCTTATCAACATCGCGACGTTCCGATTAAGCGTGACGGCAGGGCTGTATATGCTGGGTTTTTCTTGTTTAGCCGTCGGCATTTTTGCAGCGCTGCATCCACCGAAGCGTTATCCGCCGTGAGGGAGGTGAGGAATGAATGTTTTTCCGGCGTGCTTTGGAGCGAAGAAGTACTGAATACACAGAATACAGCCTAAATGATCCGGCGCTTTTAGATTTTCTCGGCCTTTCTCCTGGCGAGGTCAACGTTTATGGGAAAAATGCCCTGAAAGAAGCGACGGTTTACGCTTGTATCAAAATTTTAGCCGAATCGCTGTCAAAGCTCCCATTGAAGATTTATCTCGAGGGCGAAACCGGCGTCAATAAGGCAGTGAAGCACTATTTATATAAGTTGCTAAAGCTCCGTCCCAATCCGTATATGTCAGCTTCTGACTTCGCCAAATGCAATGAGACGCAGCGGAACATACACGGTAATGCATACGTCAACATTGAGACGGACGAAAAGGGCAGAATTGTGGGGCTTTGGCCGATCGATGCGGGTAAAGTGCGCATTTGGATTGACGATATCGGCCTTTTCAGCAGCAAAAACCACATCTGGTATGAAGTCGATGTCGGAACCGAGCGGCGGAAGCTCATGCCAAACGAAATTTTGCACTTTAAAAGTGGTGTGACACTCGATGGCATTGTCGGGGTTCCTCCTCTTGATTATTTGCGGGCGACGGTGGAAAATGCGGCGGCGGCCGGCCGGTTTATCAATAATTTTTACAAGCAAGGGTTGCAAGTGAAAGGAATCGTCCAGTATGTTGGCGATCTAAACCCGGAAGCGCAGAAGAAATTCCGAGAAAAATTCGAGGAAATGTCTTCAGGACTGAAAAACAGTCACCGCATCGCGCTCATGCCGATCGGGTACGAATTTAAGCCGATCAGTTTGACGATGTCCGATGCGCAGTTTCTTGAAAATACGGAGCTAACAATCAGGCAAATTGCAACGGCTTTTGGTATAAAAATGCACCAACTCAACGATTTAAGCCGGGCAACTCATACGAATGTAGCCGAACAGCAACGGCAGTTTTACGTGGATACATTGCTGCCGATTTTAACAATGTATGAGCAAGAGATGACGTATAAATTGTTTCTTGACAGTGAAATTGACGCTGGATATTACGTGAAATTCAACGTTGACAGCATGCTTAGAAGCGACATTAAAACGCGTTATGAAGCGTATGGCATCGGAATTGAGAAAGGTTTTATTACGCCGAACGAGGCGAGGGCATTAGAAGAGAAGCCACCTTTACCTGGCGGTGACCAGCTTGTATTTAATGGTAACGTTATTCCATTGACGATGGCCGGCCAACAGTACATGAAAGGAGGTGGTGACAGTGGGCAATCAAGCACCGAAGGAAATAAAGGAAATTCGGGCGCTTCCGGTGAAAATTGAGGTCCGTCAGTCGGACGAAGAAGAAGAAAAACGCACCATCTCCGGGTCGATCAAGTACAACACGGAAAGCGCGGAGATGCGTGATTGGTGGGGCGACACGTTTGTCGAAGAAATCGCGGCCGGCGCGTTTGATGGAAGCCTAAAAACACGCGGTGTCGTCGGTCTCTGGTCGCATGACACGTCTAAAGTGCTTGGAAGCACGAAAAGTGGGACGTTGCGCCTGGAGAGTACGGAAAAAGAGTTGCGCTTCGAGTTGGACTTGCCGAACACCACAGTCGGCAACGATGCCTGGGAGATGATTAAGCGCGGTGATGTCGATGGTGTATCGTTTGGGATGCGAGTCACAAAAGATAAATGGTCGCAGGTCGATCGCGACGGCAAAAAAATCTACAAACGTTCCATTTTGGATGCGGAACTATATGAAATTTCCCCGGTGGCTTTTCCGGCTTATCCGGCCAATGAAGTGTCTGTCCGGTCGCTTGATGAGTACCGGGAGCAGCAAAAACGCGCCTCGAACGAATACAAAAAACGAAAACTAGCCATCGAGTTAGAGCTGATATAAAACGGCTCTTTTTATTTTGACTATAGGAGGTTGAAAAAGTATGGGTAAAGAACTGCGTGAGATGTTGCAAAAACTGGAGCGGATGAAAGCCGAAGTCCGCGCTCTCTTAGGAGAGGATAAAGTCGATGAAGCTGA
>NZ_NISS01000001.1:2413039-2415372 GCF_002335725.1 Geobacillus sp. FJAT-46040 | reverse complement strand
GATGACATTAAGGATGAAAAAGCATGGCTGAAAGCGAACCCGATTGCGGCTTCCTATCCGGAAGGGGTAGAAAATATTCGCGCCAAGCTGAAAGAAGCGCTGGAAAAACCGGACAAAATGGACGATTTTTTAACCAAAAACATGAATGTTTGGATCAATAAGCGCGAGCAAGCCTATATTTCGGCCGAGCGCTGGGCGGCCTGCGGCACGGAAAACCTGCCGGATATCAGTGGATTGGATGCGTATGTAGGCGTTGACTTGTCGGCAACGACCGACTTAACGAGCGTTTCCATCGAAATCCCTTTGAATGACGGCAAATTTGTCGTCTTGTCCCACTCGTTCATACCGGAAGAAAAGCTCGATGAGCGGGTCAAGACTGATAAAATGCCGTTCGATCAATGGGTTCGTCAAGGTTGGATCACCGCCACACCAGGAGCGGTCGTCGATTATACGTTTGTGCGCGAATATATCAAGTCAATTGAGCCGACATACGGCGTTTTGGTGAAGGAAATTTGCTATGACAAGTACAATGCGCGGCATTTAATGCAGGAGCTTGAAGCAGATGGCTTCACGACGGTAGAAATTCCGCAGGGGATTCGCTATTTGACGGAGCCGACGAAAAATTTCCGGACAAAAGTGTTTGAAAAGAAGATCATTCACAACCAAAACCCCGTTTTAACATGGGCAGTCGGCAACGCGGTGACACGAAAAGACGCCCAGGAGAACATTATGCTGGATAAATCGAAGAGCACGGACCGGATCGACCCACTGGCGGCGCTTATTAATGCCCACGCCCGGGCGATGTTTGCAAATGTCGAGTCGGTTGACGTATCGGAATTTGCGACCGATGACTTTTTAGACAGACTGTGGGGTTGATAAAGTGAAAAAATTACGGAAAATCTTTCGTGATTACGCGGAAGATTTTTTTATTTTCATTGGTCTAGTGCTTATCAACATCGCGACGTTCCGATTAAGCGTGACGGCAGGGCTGTATATGCTGGGTTTTTCTTGTTTAGCCGTCGGCATTTTTGCAGCGCTGCATCCACCGAAGCGTTATCCGCCGTGAGGGAGGTGAGGAATGAATGTTTTTCCGGCGTGCTTTGGAGCGAAGAAGTACTGAATACACAGAATACAGCCTAAATGATCCGGCGCTTTTAGATTTTCTCGGCCTTTCTCCTGGCGAGGTCAACGTTTATGGGAAAAATGCCCTGAAAGAAGCGACGGTTTACGCTTGTATCAAAATTTTAGCCGAATCGCTGTCAAAGCTCCCATTGAAGATTTATCTCGAGGGCGAAACCGGCGTCAATAAGGCAGTGAAGCACTATTTATATAAGTTGCTAAAGCTCCGTCCCAATCCGTATATGTCAGCTTCTGACTTCGCCAAATGCAATGAGACGCAGCGGAACATACACGGTAATGCATACGTCAACATTGAGACGGACGAAAAGGGCAGAATTGTGGGGCTTTGGCCGATCGATGCGGGTAAAGTGCGCATTTGGATTGACGATATCGGCCTTTTCAGCAGCAAAAACCACATCTGGTATGAAGTCGATGTCGGAACCGAGCGGCGGAAGCTCATGCCAAACGAAATTTTGCACTTTAAAAGTGGTGTGACACTCGATGGCATTGTCGGGGTTCCTCCTCTTGATTATTTGCGGGCGACGGTGGAAAATGCGGCGGCGGCCGGCCGGTTTATCAATAATTTTTACAAGCAAGGGTTGCAAGTGAAAGGAATCGTCCAGTATGTTGGCGATCTAAACCCGGAAGCGCAGAAGAAATTCCGAGAAAAATTCGAGGAAATGTCTTCAGGACTGAAAAACAGTCACCGCATCGCGCTCATGCCGATCGGGTACGAATTTAAGCCGATCAGTTTGACGATGTCCGATGCGCAGTTTCTTGAAAATACGGAGCTAACAATCAGGCAAATTGCAACGGCTTTTGGTATAAAAATGCACCAACTCAACGATTTAAGCCGGGCAACTCATACGAATGTAGCCGAACAGCAACGGCAGTTTTACGTGGATACATTGCTGCCGATTTTAACAATGTATGAGCAAGAGATGACGTATAAATTGTTTCTTGACAGTGAAATTGACGCTGGATATTACGTGAAATTCAACGTTGACAGCATGCTTAGAAGCGACATTAAAACGCGTTATGAAGCGTATGGCATCGGAATTGAGAAAGGTTTTATTACGCCGAACGAGGCGAGGGCATTAGAAGAGAAGCCACCTTTACCTGGCGGTGACCAGCTTGTATTTAATGGTAACGTTATTCCATTGACGATGGCCGGCCAACAGTACATGAAAGGAGGTGGTGACAGTGGGCAATCA
>NZ_NISS01000001.1:2406397-2412611 GCF_002335725.1 Geobacillus sp. FJAT-46040 | reverse complement strand
GACCGCGCGCCCCCCTCAGCGTGCACAAAGTTCCCTTTTTGGCGTAAAAGGGGGTTAACAGTTTTTAGGGAAATTCCAAGCGAAAGGTGGTGTTGAACATGGGCCGACGTGCGAAGCCGGTTGACTTGATTTTAATTCAGGGGACAAAGCATTTGACGAAAAAGGAAATCGACGCCCGAAAGGAGGCCGAGGCGAAGCTCCGGCCTAATGATGACAAGGTGAGACCTCCAGGCTGGCTCGACGATGTGGCCAAGAAGGAGTTCAAGCGGATCGTGAAGGAGCTGAAAGAGATTGGGTTGGTCACAAACGTCGATGTAAATGCTCTTGCCTTGTACTGCGATGCGTATTCTAACTATGTAAAGTGCTCGCAGATCATTGAGGAAGAAGGGCTTATGGTCGAATACACAAATAAAGCGGCGGAAACAAACAAAGTACCTCATCCATTGCTCACAAAGAAAAAGCAATTACATGAGCAAATGAAATCGCTGGCCGTCGAATTTGGATTGACGCCAAGCTCTCGGGCAAAACTTGCTTTGCCAAAGGAAGAACCAGAGCAGCCGACGCCGTTTGAACAGGAGTTTGGTAATGTATGAGCCTGAAGCAATGGCTCATTGACTACTCCTATGATGTCATCGACGGCCGGGTGATCGCCTGCCAGAAACATAAATGGGCATGCATGCGTTTTTTACGGGATATCGAAAGGGAAGGGACTGATGGCTTTCCCTATATTTTTGACGAAACGAAAGCGATGCGTTTTCTCAAATGGATGACGCTTTTCAAACACACCAAAGGCGTATTAAAAGGGCAGCATATTCGTCCACATGAAATCCAGGTGTTTGTATTTGGCAATATTTACGGCTGGGTGCATAAGGACACGGACTATCGGCGTTTTAAAAAGGCGTATTGGCAGGTAGGCAGAAAAAACGCAAAGTCGCAAAGTTTGGCTTGCGTAGCCTCATATGAGGCTATGGCATTCGGCGAAAACATGTCGGAAGTATATATCGGCGCGACGAAAACGGAACAGGCAAGGATTGTATGGAAGGAAACCGAAGCTATGTTGGCCGGTTGCCCGGAACTCAAAGGGAAGTACGAAGTGAAATACGGGGCGATCCATCACCTGAAAAGTCGGTCTATTATTCGGCCACTTTCCAAAGAGGACCGGAAGACCGGTGACGGTTTAAACCCGCAATGCGGGATTATCGATGAGTATCACGCCCATGACACGGATGAGATTTACAATATTCTTGACTCTGGTATGATTGCTAGGGCACAGCCGTTGCTAATGATTATCACAACGGCCGGCACGAACTTAAATAATCCTTGCTATCGAAGTGAATACCAATATGTTTCGAAGCTTCTTGATCCGAACAGCCCGGTAGAAAACGATCAATACTTTGCGATGGTCAACGAACTGGATAAAGACGAGGACGGAAATTTGATTGATGACATTAAGGATGAAAAAGCATGGCTGAAAGCGAACCCGATTGCGGCTTCCTATCCGGAAGGGGTAGAAAATATTCGCGCCAAGCTGAAAGAAGCGCTGGAAAAACCGGACAAAATGGACGATTTTTTAACCAAAAACATGAATGTTTGGATCAATAAGCGCGAGCAAGCCTATATTTCGGCCGAGCGCTGGGCGGCCTGCGGCACGGAAAACCTGCCGGATATCAGTGGATTGGATGCGTATGTAGGCGTTGACTTGTCGGCAACGACCGACTTAACGAGCGTTTCCATCGAAATCCCTTTGAATGACGGCAAATTTGTCGTCTTGTCCCACTCGTTCATACCGGAAGAAAAGCTCGATGAGCGGGTCAAGACTGATAAAATGCCGTTCGATCAATGGGTTCGTCAAGGTTGGATCACCGCCACACCAGGAGCGGTCGTCGATTATACGTTTGTGCGCGAATATATCAAGTCAATTGAGCCGACATACGGCGTTTTGGTGAAGGAAATTTGCTATGACAAGTACAATGCGCGGCATTTAATGCAGGAGCTTGAAGCAGATGGCTTCACGACGGTAGAAATTCCGCAGGGGATTCGCTATTTGACGGAGCCGACGAAAAATTTCCGGACAAAAGTGTTTGAAAAGAAGATCATTCACAACCAAAACCCCGTTTTAACATGGGCAGTCGGCAACGCGGTGACACGAAAAGACGCCCAGGAGAACATTATGCTGGATAAATCGAAGAGCACGGACCGGATCGACCCACTGGCGGCGCTTATTAATGCCCACGCCCGGGCGATGTTTGCAAATGTCGAGTCGGTTGACGTATCGGAATTTGCGACCGATGACTTTTTAGACAGACTGTGGGGTTGATAAAGTGAAAAAATTACGGAAAATCTTTCGTGATTACGCGGAAGATTTTTTTATTTTCATTGGTCTAGTGCTTATCAACATCGCGACGTTCCGATTAAGCGTGACGGCAGGGCTGTATATGCTGGGTTTTTCTTGTTTAGCCGTCGGCATTTTTGCAGCGCTGCATCCACCGAAGCGTTATCCGCCGTGAGGGAGGTGAGGAATGAATGTTTTTCCGGCGTGCTTTGGAGCGAAGAAGTACTGAATACACAGAATACAGCCTAAATGATCCGGCGCTTTTAGATTTTCTCGGCCTTTCTCCTGGCGAGGTCAACGTTTATGGGAAAAATGCCCTGAAAGAAGCGACGGTTTACGCTTGTATCAAAATTTTAGCCGAATCGCTGTCAAAGCTCCCATTGAAGATTTATCTCGAGGGCGAAACCGGCGTCAATAAGGCAGTGAAGCACTATTTATATAAGTTGCTAAAGCTCCGTCCCAATCCGTATATGTCAGCTTCTGACTTCGCCAAATGCAATGAGACGCAGCGGAACATACACGGTAATGCATACGTCAACATTGAGACGGACGAAAAGGGCAGAATTGTGGGGCTTTGGCCGATCGATGCGGGTAAAGTGCGCATTTGGATTGACGATATCGGCCTTTTCAGCAGCAAAAACCACATCTGGTATGAAGTCGATGTCGGAACCGAGCGGCGGAAGCTCATGCCAAACGAAATTTTGCACTTTAAAAGTGGTGTGACACTCGATGGCATTGTCGGGGTTCCTCCTCTTGATTATTTGCGGGCGACGGTGGAAAATGCGGCGGCGGCCGGCCGGTTTATCAATAATTTTTACAAGCAAGGGTTGCAAGTGAAAGGAATCGTCCAGTATGTTGGCGATCTAAACCCGGAAGCGCAGAAGAAATTCCGAGAAAAATTCGAGGAAATGTCTTCAGGACTGAAAAACAGTCACCGCATCGCGCTCATGCCGATCGGGTACGAATTTAAGCCGATCAGTTTGACGATGTCCGATGCGCAGTTTCTTGAAAATACGGAGCTAACAATCAGGCAAATTGCAACGGCTTTTGGTATAAAAATGCACCAACTCAACGATTTAAGCCGGGCAACTCATACGAATGTAGCCGAACAGCAACGGCAGTTTTACGTGGATACATTGCTGCCGATTTTAACAATGTATGAGCAAGAGATGACGTATAAATTGTTTCTTGACAGTGAAATTGACGCTGGATATTACGTGAAATTCAACGTTGACAGCATGCTTAGAAGCGACATTAAAACGCGTTATGAAGCGTATGGCATCGGAATTGAGAAAGGTTTTATTACGCCGAACGAGGCGAGGGCATTAGAAGAGAAGCCACCTTTACCTGGCGGTGACCAGCTTGTATTTAATGGTAACGTTATTCCATTGACGATGGCCGGCCAACAGTACATGAAAGGAGGTGGTGACAGTGGGCAATCAAGCACCGAAGGAAATAAAGGAAATTCGGGCGCTTCCGGTGAAAATTGAGGTCCGTCAGTCGGACGAAGAAGAAGAAAAACGCACCATCTCCGGGTCGATCAAGTACAACACGGAAAGCGCGGAGATGCGTGATTGGTGGGGCGACACGTTTGTCGAAGAAATCGCGGCCGGCGCGTTTGATGGAAGCCTAAAAACACGCGGTGTCGTCGGTCTCTGGTCGCATGACACGTCTAAAGTGCTTGGAAGCACGAAAAGTGGGACGTTGCGCCTGGAGAGTACGGAAAAAGAGTTGCGCTTCGAGTTGGACTTGCCGAACACCACAGTCGGCAACGATGCCTGGGAGATGATTAAGCGCGGTGATGTCGATGGTGTATCGTTTGGGATGCGAGTCACAAAAGATAAATGGTCGCAGGTCGATCGCGACGGCAAAAAAATCTACAAACGTTCCATTTTGGATGCGGAACTATATGAAATTTCCCCGGTGGCTTTTCCGGCTTATCCGGCCAATGAAGTGTCTGTCCGGTCGCTTGATGAGTACCGGGAGCAGCAAAAACGCGCCTCGAACGAATACAAAAAACGAAAACTAGCCATCGAGTTAGAGCTGATATAAAACGGCTCTTTTTATTTTGACTATAGGAGGTTGAAAAAGTATGGGTAAAGAACTGCGTGAGATGTTGCAAAAACTGGAGCGGATGAAAGCCGAAGTCCGCGCTCTCTTAGGAGAGGATAAAGTCGATGAAGCTGAAAAACGAATGGAAGAAGTGCGGTCGTTGCAAAAGAAAATCGAGGTACAACGGCAATTAGAGGAAGAGGAGCGCGGTGGATTGGGTCTTGGTGGCGCTTATTCGGCTGGCGCTGAAACTCGCGCTGCTACGAAAGAGGATGCCGAATTGGAACAGGAGTATCGACAAATCTTCATGAAGGCGATTCGCCGGCGCCCGGTTTCTCCGGATGAGCGAAGCATTATCGCAGAATACGAAAAGCGCGCCGTCATGAATGAAGGAGGAGCCAATCCGGCGATCCCTGACGGAGATTCGTCCTTGATCGTTCCAAAAGACATTCAGACGCGCATTAACGAGATTATGAGAGCGCAAAACGACTTGTCTCAATATGTTCGCGTCGAGGAAGTGACCACCTTATCGGGATCTCGCGTGCTGGAGAAAGATGAAACGATGACGCCGTTTGCGTTGATTGATGAATACGGCGTGCTCCCGGAAATGGATAATCCTAAATTCGTGGCTGTCTCGTACTCTGTGAAAAAACGCGGCGGCATCTTGCCGATTACGAACGAGCTTTTAGCTGATAGCGATCAGAATATTATTAATTACATCACGCGTTGGATTGGTAAGAAGGCCGTCGTTACGCGTAACAAGTTGATTACGGATCTCCTGCTGACTATGACTCCGAAAGACTTAGCTGATCTGAAAGCGGTGAAAAAGGTATTTAATGTTGACTTGGATCCGGCTATCAGCTTGAGCAGCATCGTGTTAACAAACCAAGACGGATATAACTGGCTCGACAGCCAACAAGATGCGAACGGTCGTTTCTTGCTTCAGGATGACATTACACAGCCGGGGCGGAAGCTGTTGTTTGGCCGTCCGGTTGTCGTATGTTCCAATCGCTACTTGCCGTCGATCACTGGAACGACGAACAAGGCTCCCATTTTCATTGGGAATCTTGAAGAGCTTATCGTGTTGTTCTCGCGGCGATTCTTTGAGTTGGCGGCAACTAAAGAAGGCGGCGATGCATTTAAACGTGATACGACGGATTTACGTACGATTATGCGCGATGATATTAAATTCTGGGATACCGGCGCGGCTGTATATGGCCAATTGAAACTGAGCTAATGACGGGGGTTATCCCCGTCCCCTTTTATTGGGGGTGATTGTTTTGATTATTACGCTTGATGAAGCGAAGCAATGGCTGCGCGTTGAGCATAGTGACGAGGACGGCTTAATTAGTACGCTGATTAATGCGGCAGAAAAATACTTGTTCAATGCAACAGGGAATACGTTTGACAGTACCAATGAGTTGGCTAAGCTGTTTTGCTATGTGCTAGTGACCGACTGGTACGAAAACCGCGAGATGATCGGCAAAACGAGCGAAAAAGTGCGGCATACGGTCGAGAGCATCGTGGCGCAGTTGACTCATTGCTACGATAGCACAACGACAACGTAGAAAGGGGGAAGGATTCATGAGCGAGAAAACTGAAAAGCGCGTTGAGAAGGAACTCAAAAGCCTTATCTTAGTGTCTCCAGCGGGGCATAAATACGAAGTGACGGTGTCGGATGCGGGAAATTTGATTGTGACGCATAAAGCCAATGAGACATGATGAGGCGGTGATATGACATGGATCCTGGGTTGCTCCGTCACCGCATCACTATTCAACAAAAAACAAGGGTGCAGAACGAATATGGAGAAGAAATAGCGGATTGGGTGG
>NZ_NISS01000001.1:2388122-2404371 GCF_002335725.1 Geobacillus sp. FJAT-46040 | reverse complement strand
GAAGCGAAGCAATGGCTGCGCGTTGAGCATAGTGACGAGGACGGCTTAATTAGTACGCTGATTAATGCGGCAGAAAAATACTTGTTCAATGCAACAGGGAATACGTTTGACAGTACCAATGAGTTGGCTAAGCTGTTTTGCTATGTGCTAGTGACCGACTGGTACGAAAACCGCGAGATGATCGGCAAAACGAGCGAAAAAGTGCGGCATACGGTCGAGAGCATCGTGGCGCAGTTGACTCATTGCTACGATAGCACAACGACAACGTAGAAAGGGGGAAGGATTCATGAGCGAGAAAACTGAAAAGCGCGTTGAGAAGGAACTCAAAAGCCTTATCTTAGTGTCTCCAGCGGGGCATAAATACGAAGTGACGGTGTCGGATGCGGGAAATTTGATTGTGACGTATAAAGCCAATGAGACATGATGAGGCGGTGATATGACATGGATCCTGGGTTGCTCCGTCACCGCATCACTATTCAACAAAAAACAAGGGTGCAGAACGAATATGGAGAAGAAATAGCGGATTGGGTGGGTGTAGCAAGTGTATGGGCAAACATCAATCCAATCAGCGGGAGAGAATTTTTTGCAGCTGAAGCCGTCAACAGCGAAGTGACGCACAAAATCAATATGCGCTACAGAAGCGACATAACGCCGGATATGAGGGTTAAATTTAAGGAGCGGTATTTTCGGATTATCGCCGTCATGAACTTGCAAGAAAAAAATGTAGAGCTCCAGCTTCTATGCAAGGAGTTGGTATAGTGTCAAAATTTGAGATTGTTGGGTTGAAAGAGCTGGAAAGAAGTTTGAAGCGTCTTGGTGATGTCCCGCAAAAATACGTAACAAAAGCGTCAAGAAAGGCGATGACGATCGCGTTGCGCAGTGCGAAAGCAAACGCTCCCGTTGATACGGGTGAACTGAAAAGCGGACTCAAGCTTGTCGGTGAGCGATCGCGATTTAAAGGAAAAAAAGTGTATCAGGTGACGTTCGACCGGGCGAAGAACGATATTTTTCAAAAAAGAAACAAAGATGGGGAGATTATCGCATACTACCCAGCGTCGCAGGAGTATGGTTTTTTTGCCCGAAACGGAAGGTACATTCCAGGCTATCACTTTTTAGAAAACGCACTTGTGGAAAATACGGACAAGATTGCCGATACGATTATCTCCGAAATGGGAAAACAGATTGACGAAGCGCTGAAGGGGTGAGGCGGTTGGAGAAGGCGTTGCGATATGAATTGAACCGGATTGGTGAGATCGCGAATAAAATCTACCCAACCAACGCCCCGGAAGGACAAAAACCGCCGTATCTCGTGTATATCCTTTCGTCATACAGGCAGATGAAGACACTGGACAGAATCGAGAATGATGTGAAAGTCAGCTATCTACTCAACATACTAGCTTCCTCATATGAGGAGATGAAGCGGATCACGAAAAAGGTGAAAGATACGGCAATTAGGTTTCAGGCAAGGCGAATCGGCACGGAAAATATACAGGTTGGAGATGTAACCATTAACAATATTACAGAAACATACGAGAGTGAACTTCAACTTTATCGCGGAATTATCGACGTTACATTTTGGATCAAGGAGGTATAATCAATGGCACAATTGGCAATGGGTACGAAATTGATGGTAGGTGCATATAGCATCGCGGAATTAACATCGATCGGTGGGATGGAATTAAGCGCAGACACGGTTGAAACGACTACGTTAGACAGTGGCGGTTGGAGAACGTTTATGCAAGGGTTGAAAGACGGCGGTGAAGTCAGTGTAGAAGGATACTTTAACCCCGGCGACACGAACGGCCAAATCGCTCTTTACAATTCATTCACTAGCGGTTCCTTATTGTCTTACACAATCTTATTTCCTTTCGGCGCTTCCTGGACTTTCAGCGGGATTGTGACGAAAGTCTCTACGAAAGCTGACTTGGAGGACTCCGTCCCGTTCGAAGCGACCATCAAGGTATCCGGTCAGCCGTCATTGGGCTTAACAGCTTCTGCGGGGCTTACTGGATTGAGCTTGTCCGGCACAGGAGGTTCTTTGACGCCGACATTCAACACCAATACGTATCTATATGCGTTCAGCGGCTTAACCGGAACATCGTTCACGGTCACTGCAACCGGCGCAGGTCAGACTATTGCGATGTATGTGGATGGCGTGTTCGTTCAAAACTTGACAAGTGGTGTGGCGTCCGGCTCTGTATCGATCACGAGCATTGGTTCGAAAAAGGTGACTATTGTAGCGAACGAACCAAACAAAGCGCCTAGAGTGTATGAAGTGACTGTGGTGAAAACGGCGTAAGACTAGAGGGTTTCCTCTAGTCTTTTTCATTTTATCGAGGAGGGAAAGAAATGTATACGCCAATTCAATTGGATAAGGTGCGCAATTTCCGATACGGAATGAAAGCGATGCACTTGATTGAACAGAAGTTGAAAAAACCCATCTCGAAAATTGATTTTGACAACCTGACGATGGGTGATTTAGCGACCATTCTTTGGGCTGGGCTTGTGCATGAAGACCCGAAGCTAACGCCTGAAAAAGTGATGGACTTAGTTGATGAGTATTCAAGTTTAGTGGAAGTGACAAAAGCGATGGATGAAGCATTCCGATACGCGATGGGCGAGCCGGACGAGGAAGGGAAAGAAGAAAAAAACTAGAGAAAGGCAGCGACGGCGAGGATTTTTCAGTGAAAGCGGCACTCGAAACAGCTGCCACGATCGGGATGTCTTTATTGGAATTTTGGGAATTGACTCCTTATGAATTCAGCCTAGTGGCGGAATCGTACAGCGAGAAGCTACAGAGGGAGTATGAAGAAAAAGTAGCTCTCGCGTATATGAACGCCTTGTGGACAGCTCAATTTATGTTTGGAAAACGAAAACCTCCAAGCCTAGAAGAAATCTTGAAAAAAGGAAAGAAAGAGCAGAAGAAGATGACTCCAGAGCAGATATTCGAAGAAGTGAAACGGATGAATGCGGCGCTCGGCGGAACAGTCTATTGACGAAAGGCGGTGATTGGTATCGCTACGAAAAACCTTTTAATCCGCGGCGGAGCGGACTTTAGCAGACTGAAAAAAGAGCTTCAGAACACACAGCAAAAAATCACTTCGTTTGCACAACGCGTAAAGAGCTCATTAAACGTTGTCGGTGCGACGGTGGCGACTGTGGGCGCGGCAATCGGAGCCGGATTTATGTTATCCCCAGCAATTAAGGATGCGGCCAAATTCGAGGCGCTGATGGGCACGTTGAGTGAAACGCTTGGCGACAGCATGAAAGATTTTATTAAATGGCAAAACACCGTCGGGGCATCGCTTGGGTTCTCGAAACTCCAATCCGCCGAGCTGGCGAATACGTTATCGCTGAACGTTAAACAGATTGCCACAAGCCAACAAGATTTGATGGAAAAAACCACAAAAATGATGGAAGCGGCGGCCATCATCGCCAACAAACGTGGAATGAGCATGACTGAAGTAGCTGATCGTATCCGGTCTGCGATGAACCAAGAGGCAGACGGCGCAGACGAACTCGGAGTCAATGTCCGTGTGGCGGCGATTCAGGCGTCGAATGCGTATAAAACGATGGCCAATGGCGTGCCGTGGGAACAGCTGAGCACGAACATGCAGAAAGCCATTTTGTATCATCATATCCTTGAATCGGTCAGTGCCAACCTCGGAAACACGTTGCAAAACAACACAGCAATGAAAATGGCTGTGTTCACTGCATCTTTGAACGATGTGAAGTTGGCCTTGGGACAAGCTTTCCTCCCAATTTTAAACGTTGTTCTTCCTGTTCTGACTGCGTTTATGCGAAAGATCGAAGCGGCATTTCGATATGTCGCTGCCTTCACGCGAGCGCTCTTTGGTTTTTCGTCGGACACAAAACAACAGTCCAATCAAATCAGAGTATTTCAGCAGCAAACTGCCGCAACGAATAAACAAACATCAGCTGTCACCGGATTAGGGAGCGCTTTATCCGGCCTTTCTAAAGCGAATGATCGGGTGGCTAAGAGTACAGAGAAGGTAGCAAAAGCCCGTAAAAAAGCACAAGGCTCGTTGGCTGGTTTTGACGAGATTAATAACATCAAAACAAGTTCATCGGACGCCGAAACTGGAGGTTCAGTCGGATCGGGAGGAAGTGGCGCCGGCGGAGGAATAGGGGGAGGAGCTGGCGCGCCGGTATCAACCCCCATTTTTGATGCAGGGCAAAGCGAAACGGCGCTGGGTAAAGTAAGCAAAAAGGTTCAAGAATTCGCGAACAAAGTAAAGAGGTTTTTCCGACCGATCGCTGAAACGTTTAAAACAGCATGGGAAGAAGTGTCTCGTTACTTCAAAAGCAAGGTGCAAGAGCTGATTCAGTTTTGGAGAAAATATGGTGGCCAATTTATTCAAGCCTTAAAAAATATTTGGTCGTTCCTGAAACCAATTGTGTCATGGTTGGTCGGATTTATATGGGATTCGATTAAGGGCTTGATTGATGGTGTGATACAGTTTTTTGAAGGGCTGATTAAGTTTATCGCCGGGGTGTTCACCGGCGACTGGAAAACGGCTTTTGACGGATTAAAAGACATGGTGATCGGTGCGTTTAAAGCCGTTTGGAACTTTTTCAATCTAACTCTGTTGGGTGGCATCAAGAAGGGTGTTTTAACTCTTGTTAAAAACGTCATTAAAAAGCCTTTCTCAAGCCTATCGAAGTTCTTTAAGGACACCGGAGAAAAGATGGCCGAAGGCATCCAAAAACCATTTTCCAGTGCTTCTCGTTGGTTCACGGAAAATGTGACTAAAAAGATTGTAAATGCATTCAGCGATGTTAAGAGCTCTGTAGCACAAAAAGCGGAAAACGTATGGAGCGCAATAAAAGACAAGTTCAAAAACGCCTATACATGGTTTGTTGACAATGTTGCGAAAAAGCCAATGGAGGCGCTCAACAATTGGAAGGCGTCTATCGCGAAATCGGCAGAAAATGTATGGAATGCCATTAAGGACAAATTCAAAGATGTTTATACATGGTTCGTTGAAAATGTCGCGAAAAAACCGATGGAGGCATTTAACAATTGGAAAAGCTCGATCGCCAACACGGCATTGAATGTGTGGAATGCGATAAAGGAAAAATTCAGCAACGCCTATGATTGGTTCAGAGATAACGTGGCCAAAAAGCCGATGGAAGCATTCAATAACTGGAAGACATCCATCGCCAATTCGGCATTGAATGTGTGGAATGCGATCAAGGAAAAATTTAGAGGCGCTTATGAGTGGTTTCGCGACAACGTTGCGAAAAAGCCAATGGAGGCGCTCAACAATTGGAAATCAGCAATCGGCAATGCCGCGTTGAATGTGTGGAACGCGATCAAAGAGAAATTCGGCGGTGCTTATACTTGGTTTAAAAACAATGTGGCAGATAAAATCGCACAAGCGCTATCTAAAATCAAAGACGCATTCAAAAAGGGAATCGGCGACGGTCTGAAAGCCGTCCTAAACCAGTTTATCAGCCTATTTAACAACACGATCGATAGCTTTAATAAATTCAAAGACCGAATTCCGATCATCGGCAAAAAAATTCCCGACATCCCGAAAATCCCGAAGCTTGCACAAGGCGGTTATGTAGCTGCCAACAATCCGATGCTGGCGATTGTCGGCGACAACCGGACACAAGGGGAAATCATCGCGCCGGAAGGGAAAATCTACGAACAAGCATATCGAGCGATTTCTGATGCTCTCGCTTCACTAGGTGGAATGGGAGCTAACCAACCGATCGAACTGACAATTAATCTTGGTTCAACAAGAATTTTTAAAGAGATCATAAACGGCATCAATAAAGTGCAACGTCAATCCGGGAAAACACTTATCACTGTGTAAAGGGGTGAGGCTATGCTTAAAATCAATGGGGTCAGCATTAAAGCGCCATCTTCATTTAAGGTGGACATCATGGACTTGGATGGGGAGGCGACGCGAAACGCGAAAGGCGAACTCATCCGCGACCGGATTGCCGTGAAGCGGAAAATTGAGTGTGAGTGGCCAGCGCTGACTATGTCGGAAATATCGACTATCCTTCAAGCTGTGCAGGACGTATACTTTCAGCTAGAATACCCAGACCCGATGGCAGGGGCGACCATCACCAAGACATTTTATGTCGGCGACCGTTCCGCGCCGATGTATCGCAATGTAAATGGGAATATCCTATGGGAAGGGTTGTCGATGAACTTCATCGAGAAGTAGGTGATTGGAATGTATAATGCATCAAGCGGTTTTAAAACAGCAGTTAAACAGCATTCTAGGGTTTTAGGGGCTAAAGTAGTTATCAATAGCAATACGTACTACGATGACAATATCGTGGAAATGGTATATGAAGACACGTCCAATTCGTCAGAGACATTCAGTGTTGGGGACGTGTCTTCTGCTGTTTTGGAGTTGACTGTAACCGGCGTGAATGAGGCGTTTGAAACAGCGACAGTCACACCATACATCGGAGTGAGTGTGAGTGGGACATTAGAATATGTCCCGCTTGGCGTTTTTTACGTGGATAATGTAGACAGAAAAAAAGATGTCACGAAACTCACTTGCTACGACGGGATGATTAAGCTTGAAAAGGGATATTTCAGCAGTCTCACCTATCCAGCTACGATCGCAGCTGTGATCAATGAGATATGCGCACAGACCGGCGTGCAGTTTTCCGGGACGCTTCCTAACTACTCGATCACGACAAAACCGGAAGGATATACGTTACGTGAGATGGTGGCTCTCATCGCATCGATGTGCGGCGGGTTCGCGAAGTTCGACCGAACCGGCAAGCTGACAATCAAGTCATACACAACGATAACAGAATCCGTCACGGCCGACCAATATATCGAATACGCCAAGAAAAAAGATAGCGTGTATAGAATTGATAAAGTAACGTGCCAAGTTGGTGATAGTACACTCAGCAAAGGAACGCTCTCGGCAGGCGGCAGTGAAGTGACATTTGAAAACCCGTTCGTAACAGACGCCATCCTAACGGACATCTATAATAAACTGAATGGGTTTCAATACATGCCGCTATACGTGAAATCCAACGGCAACCCCGCGTTGGAATGCGGCGACATCATTACCTTTACGACAATTGACAATCAGACCTATAGCATCCCGATTATGTCACATCGATTGACATATAGTGGAGGTTTAATCGGCGAGATTGAGTCGGTCGGTGAAACGCAGAACAGCAACCAGTTTAGCAGCAGTGGCTCGTTGGCGCAGAAAGTCGATCGCGTAGTATATGAACAAGCAATTATCAATGACGCAATGGTGAACAGCTTAAACGCGACGAATGCTCGGATTGACAACTTGCGTGTAACAACCGCGATGATTGATGACTTGGCTGTGACGACTGCAAAGATTGCGGATGCGGCTATCACAAACACGAAGGTGGCGAACGCAAGCATCGACAACGCGAAAATCGCGAATGCCGCAATCGGCACAGCGAAAATCCAAACAGGAGCGATTACCAACGCTCTCATCGCGAATGCGGCGATTCAAACAGCGAATATTGCAGATGCCTCCGTTACTAATGCCAAAATACAAGACGGAGCGATTACTAATGCCAAAATTGCCAATGCAACGATAGGAACGGCGCAGATTGCCGATGCTTCGATTACTACAGCTAAGATACAAGATGCAGCAATAACCAATACGAAAATCGCTAACCTAGCTGTGGATAATGCGAAAATCGCCAATGTAGACGCCGGAAAAATAACAACCGGAACATTAGACGCGAACCGTATAGCTGCAGGTTCAATTACAACCGATAAATTGGTTGTTGGTGATTTTACCAACCTGTGTACGAACCCTGTCTTTGAGGACGGAACAACAAAAGATTGGACGGGTATTTCTGTGTTAATCTCGTCTGACCCAAGTGTTCCTACAGACGCACCTACCGTTTATGTTGGAAAACAGAGTGCGCGTGATGGGTATGGAAGCGACTATTTTCCTGTTAGCCCCGGGGATAAATTTTATTGTGAGGTAACTGCCGCAACGTTAAACAGTACGAATCAGTTTAAAGCGGGACTTGCTTTCTATGATAAAAACAAAAAAGAATTCATTTGGCTAGGTACAAACTATTTATCACCATCTAGCACTTGGACGACAGCAACCGGAACTGTCATTGTTCCTTCAAACGCTGTTTACGCGAGAGTGTGGACGCAGATAAACGCTTTTTCAAATTTCGGAGATTGGTTCTTTACAAACGTCAAAGTGCGGAGAATTGTCGGTACGGCTTTGATTGACGACCTATCGGTAACAACAGCAAAAATTGCGGACGCAAGTATTACCAATGCGAAAATCGCCAATTTGGCTGTCGATAACGCTAAAATTGCAGACGCTTCTATTACATCGGCAAAAATTCAAGACGGTTCAATCACGAACGCCGACATTGCTAACGCGACCATCACCGGTGCTAAAATTGCAAGCGCAACGATTACAGGAGCAAATATCGCAAGTGCGACGATTGATACAGCGAACATAAAAGCAGGAGCAATCACGACAGCGTTAATCGGTACAGGTGCGGTTCAGACAGCACAAATTGCGGACGGTAGCATTACGGACGCTAAAATTGTTTCGTTGACCGCGAACAAAATTACAGCAGGAACAATTGATACCGGACAGGTAACTGTTCAAGGAACGAACGGAAAGTTGAAGATAGCGGGAAACAGACTGCAAGTGTTTGATAACCAACCGAAACCTGTAGAACGTGTAGCGTTAGGCGATGTAAACGGCGATGGGACGGCATATGGTTTAAAGGTGAGAAGTGCGGACGGAACAACTGTACTTTATGACCATAACGGAGTGTATTCGGCAGGTATTACGGATGGGGCTATCACAAATTCAAAAATTTCGAGCGGTGCTGTTGATAATCGCGTCATAGCTGCTAATGCTATTACAGCCGACAAAATCGTCGCAGGCACAATCACTGGCGATAAAATAGCGTCTAACACCATTACAGCAAACAATATCGCCGCTAATACGATTACAGCCGGATCGGCAATCATCGCAGACGGCGCAATTACAAGTGCCAAAATCGCTACTGCGGCAATTGGCACGGCTCACATCGCCGATGGCTCTATTACAAACGCCAAAATCGCCAATGCGGCGATAGACAACGCGAAGATTTCTAACGTCGATGCTAGCAAAATTACGACCGGTACGCTCGATGCCAATCGTATCGGAACTAAGACCATCACCACTGATAAGCTGGTAGTAGCTGACCTTACCAACTTGTGCGTGAACCCCGTATTCGATGGCGGTAGCGACCAAGAATGGACTAACGTGACTGCCGTGCAAAATAGCACGGCTGGCGTACCAACGGGGGCGCCAACAACATACGTTGGTAAACAATCTATCCGAGATGGCTATTGTGGCAAGTTCTTCCCGGTACGCGAGGGTGATAAGTTCTATATCGAAGCATGGGTGGCAACACCAGACAGTACGCAACTGTTCGGTGTAGGACTCAACTTTCAAAAAGAGGACGGCACGAACACATGGGTACTCGCTTGTCAAACATCACCTGTTGGCTCATGGACAAAGATCAGCGGTGAAATAACCGTGCCAACCGGATATACGAAGGCTAGGGTGTGGACGCAGATCAGCGCCTTCTCAAGCTACGGCAACTGGTATATGACGAAGATTACTGTACTTCGCAAGGCTAACACTGAACTAATCGTCGATGGAGCCGTCACAGCATCAAAAATTGCCGCCGGAGCCATTACGGCTGGCTCTGCAATCATCGCAGACGGCGCAATTACAAGCGCAAAAATCGCAAGTGCGGCAGTAGGAAACGCCGCAATCCAAAACGGCGCAATTACAAGCGCAAAAATCGCAAGTGCGGCAGTAGGAAACGCCGCAATCCAAAACGGTGCAATTACGAATGCGAAAATAGCAAATCTAGCAGTAGGAACGGCACAAATCCAAGATGGTGCTATCACCAACGCGAAGATTGCGAATCTTGCAGTAGACGATGCAAAAATTGCAAGTTTACATGGTTCAAAAATTACAGCTTCTTCTATTACAGCGGACAAACTCAATGTAACAGATTTATCTGCAATATCTGCTAATTTAGGAACAGTTACAGCAGGGACATTAAAAGCTGTTACATTAGACTCTGTTACAGGTACATTTTCAGGAAGTCTCAAAACGAACAACCTAATCATAGACTCCGAGTTATCCGAAAGACATGAGATACGACTTCGTATGTCGGATAACAACGGTGTCAACTATGTAGTCGTTGAAGGCGACTATACCCAAGCAACAGGAAATGTTTTAGACATTCATAGAGAGTTAAATGGTTCTCCTACTAATTTCGATCTTGTTTCTTTAAGTACGTATGCGTTGGATTTAAACAACGGTCAATTGTTGGCTGGTTCTGTAACGGTGAACGGTGACTCTTATGTAAAAGGTTCTTACGTTATTAAAACTCCTGACCGTGGGTGGATTGCCCCGACATTGTTAAATGGTTGGGTCAACTATGGTAGTGGTTATGAAACCGCGAGTTACTATAAAGACGCGCTCGGATTTATTCGTCTCAAAGGTCTAATTAAAGGTGGGACAATGGGGGCAGCTGCATTTGTGCTACCGGCAGAGTTTCGTCCTTCGGCTAGAAAAATATTCACGGTATTAACTGCAGGTGGCGTTGGGCGTGTGGATATTGATACATCGGGGAATGTACTGATAATGAACTATGGAACAGCTTCAAACGGATGGGTAAGTTTAGACGGAATAACATTCAATAGGTAATGAGGTGGTGACAATGATTAAGCAAGTATCAAAGATTGATAGTGACGGATTTTTTGTCGAGCCCGTAATTGTTAATGATGAAGATTTTGATGAAGATAATCCATTACATTTTAGCGACACCACAGGAGGGGGAATAGAATGAACGCTAATGTCGATTTAGTCGCGAATGAAGGGAGTGAGGCGTGATGGAAGTGAAGCCGGAATTGGTCATTAATGAGTTGCTGTCCCAAATCACTGCGTTGTCCCGTGAACGTGCGATCTATGCGGCGCTTGTGACGCAATACCAACAAGAACTTGCACAGGTCAAACAGGAACTCGAACAATTGAAACAAGAAAGCCCTGACAAAGAATAGTCGGGGCTTTTTCTATATCACATCTATATCACAATAGAAAGGGGAATGGATCATGAAAATCAGGATTGTAGAACATAGTGGAGAAGAACACATTACGGAAGTGGAAAAATTTAGCGCTAAAGCGGTGTACGAGCAAATCAAAGCGGCTCAAAATCACGACACGTCGGATTATGTCGTTGTGATTGGGGATGTCATTATTGATGCGAGAAGTGTGAAAGCAGTTGTGCCAATCAGAGAGTAGAAAGGTGGGATAGTATGGAACGATTTGACGCGATAATGAATATAACAAAAAAACCTCAGGAGCGTATTCCTGAGGTGAAAGTAAAGAGTATAGTTTATTCATCAGGTGAAATAGCAGATACTCGCTTGATGTATGAAAAAATTAAGAATTTAGAAAAATGTAATTTCCATTTTCAGGGTCAAAAGTGATGCCAGGAACAATCTGACAGACGATTTTACTTACCTCAATTTCATCGTCTGTGTCCCAAAAGTGATGGACATATTCTTCCACAAGACAAATAATTTTTTGTAATTCGCTAAGCCGTGTCCATTTTTCATAGCGAAACATCGCGTAGTTGGCTTGGGAACCAATTTGGTTTTCGGAAAAACTCAGGTTAACCGAATCATTGTCGGCAAAAATGACGTTGAGTATTCTTTTTCTTTTGTTTTTGAAGTCAGGATGATTCATTAACAAAATAATAGACATTTGGACAGCCTTTTTATCATCACCTGACAGTTCGACAGTAGATAAGAAGTTAAAAAGGCCGTCTATTTCTTTGTTTTGAAAAAACAATTTCTCTCGCGCGTTTTCAAGTTTCAAGCAATTCACCTCCTTTCCGTGGAAAATTATATCATTTAGAGGTGATAAAAAATGTTTACTGTAGATGAGTATTTTTAATAACAATATTCGCCGCGTCATAAATGAACTCGACGACGCTGTGGCCTTTCCGTGATCGAAGAAGCTCCAATCGGGCGGAGAGGTCTTGCTGGGATTCGACGATGTAAATGTGACTTTTATTGGGAAGGGGGGTTACATCACCTGACCTTTTCTTATGTCTATAAGGGGGGAATTCATATTCCTTATCATCACTCGCGGAGGTGGAATGAATGGAACGGTTTGATGTAATGTATAAAACCGGCGCGGCTGCGGTTGGGGCTGTTGTCGGGTATTTATTTGGGGGATGGTCTGAACTACTCGGTATTTTGCTGGCATTTGTCGTCATGGATTATGTCACGGGCGTATTGGCAGCGTCGAAAGAAGGAACATTGAGGAGTGCAGTTGGCTTCAAGCGTATTCCAAAAAAAATTATGATTTTCGTACTCGTAGCAGTCGGGCATTTAATTGATCGTGCAGTCGGAACGAATGGATTGTTCCGAGACGCAACGATCTTTTTTTATTTGGCCAATGAGCTTTTATCGATTATTGAAAACGCTGGTCGGATTGGGTTGCCAGTGCCGGAGCAAATCAAACAAGCTGTCGAGGTATTGCAGGGAAAAAGCGAGAAAGGAGAGGATCAATAATGGTACGTATCGTTTTAGACGCAGGACATGGTGGAAAAGATAGCGGAGCTGTAGGAAACGGGTTGAGAGAAAAAGACTTGACGCTGGACATCGTTAAAAAGATCGGCAATTTACTCGCCGAATACGAAGGTGTAGAAGTACATTACACCCGTACAGACGACCGATTTCTTGAACTTTCCGAACGCGCGGAGATCGCGAACAAATTGAAAGCCGATTATTTTATTTCCGTTCACATCAACGCAGGCGGCGGCACGGGCTTTGAGTCGTATATTTATAACGGCAACGTCAGTCAAGCGGCAATCGCATATCAAAACGTGATTCATTCGGAGATCACGAAAGCAATCGGCAACGTCAAAGATCGCGGCAAAAAACGAGCGAACTATGCGGTGCTTCGCTTGACGAATATGCCGGCCATTTTGACCGAGAACCTGTTCATCGACAACGCCAACGACGCGGCAAAGCTCAAATCGGACCAATTCTTACAACAAATCGCATATGGACATGTGGTGGGGTTAGAAAAAGCATTCGGACTCAAGAAAAAAGCAAAACCACAACCGCAACCACAACAAAAAACGTCTGACAAAAAACTGTATCGCGTACAAGTCGGGGCTTTTTCCGACCGGAAAAACGCCGAGCGATTGGTCGAGGAATTGAAGCAAAAGGGGTATCCGGCGTTCATTACAGACTGATCCCCGCCGTTTTGGCGGGGATATAAAAAATAACTGAAATAGAAAAATTTTTATTTTATCTATTGTAATATTTAAATAGATATGTTATAATACAATCAGAAAGGAGGTGAACGACAGGGAGATGATGAGGTGGCTGGACATCATCGAGAAACTTTGCAGTATCGCCGGTTTCGTCCTAGCGACTATCGCCTTCCTAGAAGGACGAAACCAAAAGAAAAAGCGACGCTCCAAAAAGAAACGTCGCAAATGACCGAAACGGAAGCCCGACCTTCGGGAAGGGCTTCTGTATAAAAAATATTATCATCTCCCGAAATGTATGTCAAAAGTAGCTTGGATTGCAAATATCTTATTGGCGTTTGTTGCCGTACGTTTTTTCGTGATCACTGACTTTAGGCATCTTAGCGTATTGGACATCGTGTTATTGATCGTTATTGTTGTATGGGGGATTGCAGGTATTACTTATGTTATCTCGTATTTTCGCGACAGATGAGGGGGAAGTGAACGTGTCATATCGCTTTGCATCACGAAAAGAACTCGAGGACTTCATTAAAAGTGAAGTCCTCGGAGTTGCTGAAACACTAGAGATTTTAAACGTGACATATCAACGTCTTAGCAAATTGATCGAGTCGGGAAGGATTGTTCCAATCAAGAGCTTTCAAAAAGATAAATTGTTTTTCCGAGATGATGTTGAAACACTTGCGAAAGAATTAAAGGAATTGCGGAAAAAATATCGACCGTATGATGCAGAATAATGCAAAAGCCCTTCTCATGTGAGAAATATCCGTTTTTCCATGAAGTTGAGGAAGGTAATTAGAAAGATCGGGAAGACAAGAAGCCTACTCGCTTTGAGTAGGCTCTTTTTTTATCCATATTTCATGTATCGATCTATTCAGTTCCAGGCAGATAGCATACGTAACTTCAAATGATGGCAACTGCTTATTATTAACAATCGCACTTAATGTCCCAGGGTTAATGTTAATTCTTTTGGCAAACTCCCCATGTTTAATGCCTTCTTCAGCCAAAATCACCTTTAATCTGCATTTATACCCTGTCTGGCTCATCGAATCCCCTCCGATTTTTCATTTCGCCGTAAATCCGTTTCGATCCTTCTAAAAAGGATAAGCTGTATCGAAATTTTTTTTAATGGACAAGCAAACGGACAACCACCAACACATAGGCTAATAACACAAAAGCCCCACAGTAGCAAAACTGCTCCTACACTGTATCAGACATCCCGGCATCACTCTTTCGAAACGATTTCGAAAGTGTTCCATGTTCGCTGTGAACTCTTTTCCTACACTGTTCCCTTAGTGCACTTGTACGTGCTAAATGCCTTGTGTGGCAAGAAATTTGGCGTGTGTTAGGAGGAGCGAAGCGACGAGGCGGAAAGAAAGGGGAGCGCGAGGGGAAAGAAAACCACAAACAAAAGAGGTGATAGGAGTGCTTTTCAGACGGCAGCCGGAAACCATCCCGTTTCGAGAATTCATGGGCGGAAAACAGACGGCTGGAAAACGGGCGAAGACAGGCGTAGTTGTCCCGGCGTTGTTCCCGGTCATTACTCCGCATCATCTATTTCCTGTCCAGGACGCTGACTTTGCCTTGCTCATGACAGGGGTCGGTACGATTACGTTGGCAGCGTTTATAGAGCGAGGACTAGTCATGATGGGGATGGCCGATGTGGCTGAAAAAGTAGCTGGTTGTGGCCGCGTTGTATTTCCGATTGCAGTTTACGGCGCTGTATTGTGGCTATTTTTTAGTCTAGGAGGGCTTTGATGTGATAAAAGAATGGCTGCAAAAGCAACGCGCAAAATCCCGATTACGAAAAGCGTTCCAGGCGGCCGGATTGTACGTGACCTATCGGAGTGGGGAGCGGGAGCTAAAGGTGTTTCCGAAGATTCATAGCGTTAGAGTTGGAAACGATCATACGGAATATACCCGTGGTGCTAGTTGAGCGTCAGCGCTCAACCAGCCCTAGTGTGACCAAGGAATAAGCCAACAAGATGCCATCGAGTGCCACTTCAAACCCGGCCATGGAATTCGCTCGAATGTCGGTGATCCGGTATTGGTCTACGAGAATCGAAAACACCGTCTCGATGACTTTGCGTTTTTTTTGGATCCATTCTTCCCATGCCTTGGATGGGCCGTGCTTTTGATTGTGTCGAGACGGTGTCCAGAACGCGACTTGGTGTTCTTCGTACAGCTTTTCTCGAAGAGCGTGGCTGATGTACCCTTTGTCCCCAAAGTTGTAGGGATGAGGGATTTGAGTCATCACCGTTTCAGCGGCTTTGACGTCGTGGCAGGACGCTTCCGTCACGACATAGCCCATGGCCAGCCCTTGATTGGTCACTTGAAGATGCAGCTTGAAACCGTAGTACCATTGCTTTTTGGAAGCACAATACCCCATATCCGCGATCCCTCGAAATCGCTTGACGCGCTGCATTCTCACGGGATGGCACAACGGAAGAGGCAAGCTGTCGACGACCGCATAAGCATGGTGTTGGCCACGTTTCGCCAGCTCATGACGGATCCATTTGATGGCGAAACCAAGCGCCCGGCAGCGGCGGTTGTATCGGGAGCGTTCAAGAAACGAGCCGTTTGTGAACAAATTTCCCGTGACAAAACGATGCCAGGCTCGTTCGGAAGAAAAGCCCAGCAGCTTCCCCAAAAGGTGAACCGCCATGACCACTTCGTCTTCTTGCTTGACCAAGTGACGGTTGCGGCGATGAAGATACATTTGAATCAACGACAGTTGGGCAGAAACAAAACAGAAAATAGCGGCATATTGTTTTTGAAGTTTGGCTGGATCTGTAGTAAAATGAAAGTGCTCTTGCATGGGGGATCTCTCCTTTCGAATGTTGGGTGACACTTTCATTCTACTGGAGATCCGCCAGCAAGGGCTATTTTTATGCTTGATCAAGTTTATCTAGCACCACGGGTT
>NZ_NISS01000001.1:2382258-2385288 GCF_002335725.1 Geobacillus sp. FJAT-46040 | reverse complement strand
ACGGGATGGCACAACGGAAGAGGCAAGCTGTCGACGACCGCATAAGCATGGTGTTGGCCACGTTTCGCCAGCTCATGACGGATCCATTTGATGGCGAAACCAAGCGCCCGGCAGCGGCGGTTGTATCGGGAGCGTTCAAGAAACGAGCCGTTTGTGAACAAATTTCCCGTGACAAAACGATGCCAGGCTCGTTCGGAAGAAAAGCCCAGCAGCTTCCCCAAAAGGTGAACCGCCATGACCACTTCGTCTTCTTGCTTGACCAAGTGACGGTTGCGGCGATGAAGATACATTTGAATCAACGACAGTTGGGCAGAAACAAAACAGAAAATAGCGGCATATTGTTTTTGAAGTTTGGCTGGATCTGTAGTAAAATGAAAGTGCTCTTGCATGGGGGATCTCTCCTTTCGAATGTTGGGTGACACTTTCATTCTACTGGAGATCCGCCAGCAAGGGCTATTTTTATGCTTGATCAAGTTTATCTAGCACCACGGGTGGAATATGTATTTACTCTTATCAACGGAATGGATCCGAAGGAGGTTTTTAAGAAAGAATATGTGTTTCAGCAAGTGTTCGGCCGGCATGCTCAATTGGAGGGGGATTATAAAAGATTTATGCTGACCATTTATCATCGAGGATTGCCCGATGAACTTCCCTATAGCTTCGAAAAGATTAAACCTCACCTCGAGGGGTTAGCACTTCCGATTATTTGTGGAATGGATCGATATGGGCAATATATCACCTATGATGCGATCCAAGAGCCGCATTTGCTTATCGCCGGTGAAAGCGGCAGCGGAAAATCAACGCAATTGCGGTCGATTCTCACAACGCTTATTCAGTATTACGATGACAGTCGATTGCATATTTACCTCGCCGACTTAAAAATGTCGGAGTTTCATATTTTCAAGCGCTGCCGTCAGGTGAAGGCGGTTTGCACGACGCCAGGTCAATTAAAAAAGATGCTTTCATTTATCCAAGCCGAAATGAACCGGCGCAGTCAATTGCTCCATGAAAAAGAGCAAGCGCACGTAAGTGACTTACCAGATTCGGAACGTCCCCCTATCATTCTCATTTGTATCGATGAGCTAGTCGTTGTGAAAGACGAAAAAGATATCATGAACACGTTGGTTCAGCTTGTAGCAATCGGCCGAGCGCTCAATATAATTGTGATTTTATCCATGCAGCGGCCGAGTCATGACATACTTGACACAAAAATACGTGCCAATTTAACGGTGCGGATGGGGTTCCGTGCGGCCGATCTATCGAATGCGAAAATTATTGGCACGCCCGGAGCGGAAAAAATCAGCATTGAACAGCGAGGCCGTTTCCTGCTGAAAAGGGAAGGATTGACGGAGATACAGGCGCCGTTTTTGTCTATGGAACGAGCGAAGAAGATTCTCGCGGCATACAAGGTGGCAGACCGTGGGAATGTATTGCAAGCTGGTTTGGATATGACTGACCCTCAGGATCATGTCAGTGAAGAAATGATTTTAGGGGTGTTAGATGATGACACTAACTAAACGTGATAAAGCGATCATCGCTGATTTACAACGGTTCCGGGTAATGAGCCGTGACGACATTGCGGAGATCCATTTCAAAGGGCTAAAGCGTCCACAGGAAAGCGCGAATAATGTTTTGTTACGGCTGGTTCGCGACGGGCATATACAACGCTCTACAGCGTTTGTCCCTTACGTGTATTTTTGCGCTGACAGTAATTTAAAGAAAAACTCGCAAAAAATCCCGCACTACCTGGAAATTGTCAAGGTGTACAGGGAAATTATTTCAATCGGACCGGTCGAACAGTTTATCGTCGAGCCAAAGTACAAAAAAGGTTTAGCCGAACCGGATGCCTTCTTCATCTATCAACGGACACCATTCTTTCTCGAGTGCCAGCGCACTTTCTACAGTGAAAAGATGATAGAAGAAAAACTCAGCCGGTACGTCGCCCTATATGAAAGCGGGCTGATCGCCGAAGAACCTTGGCAGCCGGCGGGGAAGGTGATCTTTCCATATATCCTTATCCTCTCGGATACAAGGTATGCTCTAAATCGTCAATATCCTTTCCGGGTTTTCCAGGCGCCGTCGTTTCTGGGGTTCTTGCGGTCATTGAAACAGCCTCAACAGTCGCAGTCGTCCTACTCTGACATAAAGGTAGCCGGTGCGCGGTTGAAACTCCGGGATCAATAATGAGGAGGGGAACGCGATGGATAAATTAATAGTAAAACTGCTTGTTCTACACGCTTTTGTCGCTGATCAGAAAAGGGAATATGCTAAAATGGAAACAAAGGATGTTGTGGAACAGGCTTTTGCAGAGGGAATCGTCGCAGCGTGCGAGTTTTTTGAAGAGGCCTTGGAGCATATGATGGATTATAGATAGCGCGTCCGGTGTGTATAGGGTGTATAAGTGTATCAGTACAACCGCCATTCCACACTCATGTCGGCGTATCGCAATATTAAGGATGAAAAGTTCCGCTATTATATTTTGAAGCAAAAATCAGATGTGTTCCATGCGATGAAAACATTTTTCCGCAAAGAAGAGAGCAAGCAGCTCGTTTGACCCTCTGGCAGCTGAAAAAAGGGGGTTTTTCTTTTTGGAAAGGGAGGGCAATCGCCCTCCCTAAAATAAGTTACTGTAGATGAGCAAATTCACTGACATAAATTGACAACTAAACAAAAAAGGAGACATGAACCCGATTCCTTGGTTAGAATAGATGTACCACCAACTATCCACAAGGAGGTTCATGTCTCATGAATAGATTAGCACATCACCAAGGAATCCACAAGTTTTTCTTCATGCTGGGGTTGACGCTGCAGCTTTCCAAACCGGTCATCAAGCATCTCATTCATATTGTCGATGCCTTGACCACCAAGGGATTCTCGGGAACATTGACTGATATTCATTACTGGAGCTTTCATCCGAATCATCGAACGACGCTCAGTCACTTTTTCACGAAAAGCCCTTGGAACGAGGAAAGGCTGCTTGGGAAGCTTCAAGAGTGGATCCTTTCCCAGGTCGAACGACTGGCCAAACGG
>NZ_NISS01000001.1:2331597-2378853 GCF_002335725.1 Geobacillus sp. FJAT-46040 | reverse complement strand
GTCACTTTTTCACGAAAAGCCCTTGGAACGAGGAAAGGCTGCTTGGGAAGCTTCAAGAGTGGATCCTTTCCCAGGTCGAACGACTGGCCAAACGGAAGAATCAACCCCTTTTTGTTTCGATTGATGATACGATTTGCCAAAAAACGAAGCCTTCGTCACGGGCTGCGCACGCCATTCAAGGGTGCGACTGGCACTACTCGCATAAAGATCATCAATCGATCTGGGGACATTCGCTCGTTTGGCTGATGGTGCACACCTTCACGCAGGCGTTCCCATTTGCGTTCCGCCTGTATGACAAGAAAGCGGGAAAAAGCAAGATCGACCTGGCGATCGAGATGCTTTCCTCGCTCAAGGTGAAGCGGGCTCAGCCGGTGTATGTGCTCATGGATTCGTGGTATCCGTCCAAAAAGCTCATTGAAGCCTGCTTGAAACAGGGATTCCATGTCATCGCGATGCTCAAGACGAACCGGATTCTCTACCCGAAAGGCATCGCCATCCAAGCCAAGCAGTTCGCCCGCTATATCGAGTCCAAAGACACCCGCCTCGTCACGGTGGGGCAGGAGCGTTATCGCGTGTATCGCTATGAGGGGGCCATCCATGGCCTCGATGACGCGGTGGTGCTGCTGGCTTGGAAGGCGGATCAGCCGATGGCGCCGGAACATCTTCATTGCATCTTGAGCACCGACCGGGAACTCGGGGACGAAGACATCTTGCGTTACTACGCCCAGCGCTGGACGATCGAGTGCTTTTTCCGGCAGGCAAAAGACCAGCTGAAGCTCGATGGGTACCGTGTTCGCCACGTTCGGGCGGTGAAACGGTATTGGGTCGTGGTGCTGTTAGCCTGCGTATACAGCATCGCGGAATCTCAACAAGACATCTCTTCCGGCCTGGAGCTTCTTCGGTCTCGGAAAGGGCACAGCGTCGTCGAGTTCATCTATGACGCCGCAAAGCGAGATATTCCCATTGATGTGATCAAAAAACAGCTCCATGTCGCCTAAGGGGTCCCCTGTTTGTCTCTTAGGGAATGGAAATTACTGTAATGAAAAATACTCATCTACAGTTCATTAACCAAATATGAAGACTAGATAGATAAAAACGACAAATAAGAAAAACAAAGTAACTAAGGCGATACCTAACCACACAACTTTTCTAAAAATTTTTATTTTCTTGTCCGAATTACTTCTAAATGTTACTAAAAAAATAGCACCAAAAATTATCCCTAAGAAGCCTCTATATAATGTGTTAAACCAAGTAACGTGATCATTTGGCCCTACTATTAATGTACCTAGTGCATAAATAAAGAAGATTATAGATAATATTAAAGAACTGTAAGTAAAAATTCTTCCTTTATTGTTATTATTAGCAGAAAAATTATACATAAAATACCCCTTGTCTTAATTTTATTTTCTTTCTTTCGAAGCTTCTTTTATGATATAGTTTTTGAAGGCATCACCTATTGCTTTAATTTGATTATCTGTTGGGATTCCGTATTTTTTACGTTTTTTTTCTGCTAATGGGGCCATTAAGGATATAGGTGTTACATCGGCTGTGCCTATTTTAATATGAACATCAACTTTAGTTAAGTTTCTGTCAACAGATTCTTTAAATTTCTTTGTACCTCCGAAAGATTCGATAAATTCACTGAAGCGATGATGTACATCACCAGACTTTGAATAATATTTCTTAATTGCATCAGATAGTAGTAAATTTTTATTTTCTTTCATCATATTAGCAATGTTTACAGCGTCTACATCCGCCAATATATCAGCCCTTGAGAATGAACTGTTACCCCCAATAATTTTTTTTGCTTCTTTTTGAAGAACCTTTAGCTTGTTTGAATCTTTAGTATTTTCTTGGAGGTCTCCTAATGCAGTATGCAAATCACCCGCCCATCCAGCCCAAGAATCAGGAACAGGAGTATTTGACAATATTGCATCAATGGTTGCCGCCATATGTATGAAGTCAATCTTGTCACCAGTGACAGGATCTTTTATAAAAGCGCCTTGACCATTTGGACTAAAAAAATTATCTAATTTTTTGTTTTTTGATTCAATATATTTCACATGTTTATCATCTATGGTACCAGCTGTAACATCCCACTTAAAGCCGTCATACTTGGTAGATCTTAAGTATTCTAAATCATGATCATTAATACGTTTAGTTGTATCAATAATTAAGTAAGATTTTGTGTATTTCTCAAGCTTCTTCAAATTATTAACTAATGTTTTTACATCAGTAGCATCTGATTTTTTATTTGCCGCTACCTGAAAAGCAGATGCTTGTACAGTGTTCGCTGTCTTTGCAGAGGTACTAGCTGTTGTTTTTACTTCAAAATTTCCCGAATTTTTATTAGCTATTCCTTGAATAACAGCAGGAATTTGAGAAGGTTTATTGGTGACGATATTTGCTACGGTCTGAGAAGTATTATTTTGAGAGACTACACCTTGGTAAGCTTTTTTCGCAGCATCGCTAATAATTACAGCATCTTTCGAATTGTTAGGGTTTGCAGGCGAGTTGATCACAGAAGTTACGGAAGGGCTAACCGGTCGAACCACTTGGCTAGTTAATGTGTTAGAAGCATTATTTTGGGAAACTGTACTTTGATAGGCTTTTTTCGCAGCATCACTAATAATTACAACATCTTTAGAAATCGTCGTGTTGGATGTTGAATGTGACACCGATGTTGCTACAGGGCTAGAAGGCTTAGGAGTTGCAATCATTGGTGTATGGGAATTTGTTTTTTGTTGGAATGAAGTTTTTACCGAAATAGTAGGCATAACAACCACTCCTAAAAATAGTAATTTACAGAAAAATTATATTTCAAATTATCTATTTTTACAATAAATTTTTTGTATTTTTTTAACATTTTTATTTAAGTTATTTTTATAAAAATATTTTCTCATGTGCAGGTTGTTTATTCTTGTATTGGTAAAATTCCATTCCGATCTATTTCTAAATCCACAATATCCCAAAAAGTATCATCAATCGGTTTCTTGTATGTAAATCCTCAAAATAAACCATCTTTGAAACATGGTCCGTTCTCACAATGAGAAATTAAAGTAGTGAAAGTTGAAGGAACATATGGTACTTATGTAGTAAAAGAAAAAACGAAGGTCGGCGATGTTATAACGCTTGTATGTCTAGTCATAATTCTGCTTATAGCCTACTTTGGTTAATGTGTATAGGGTGTATAAGTGTATCAGTACAACCGCCATTCCACACTCATGTCGGCGTATCGCAATATTAAGGATGAAAAGTTCCGCTATTATATTTTGAAGCAAAAATCAGATGTGTTCCACGCGATGAAAACATTTTTCCGCAAAGAAGAGAGCAAGCAGCTCGTTTGACCCTCTGGCAGCTGAAAAAAGGGGGTTTTTCTTTTTGGAAAGGGAGGGCAATCGCCCTCCCTAAAATAAGTTATTGCTTTTGCAGCGTCGCCGCCATGGCGAGCACGGCGCCAAGCACGTCTTCATTGCGTGGAGCGTGCACGGTCAATAGCATTGGCGCTGGTTGGGCGCTGGCGATGACATGAACGGTGGCGCCGTCCGCTTGTGCAGTGTACCAAACCGCATCAGCGAACGGCTTAGGCAATCCGTTCGTTTGTTGGCGGGCGGCGTTGGCGTCGATCGCTTGGGCATGTTCTTTCGCCAGCTGCTCGTAGTTTGTTTCCCCCTCTGAAAGCAAGCGAATGCGGGCGAACGACTTACCGTGGAGCAATACATCAGCATGCGGCTCTTCGGCATCCAGCGTCCAACCGTCCAGCACGTAGAGGGAGAAATGCTGGTTGTCGCTTGTGGTCAACGTTGCTGTCCCTGTGACTGTTTGATTTCCGACTTGGTAAGACAAAGAAGTTGTTGGACGGGAAGAAGCAGCTTCATCCCCTGTCGCCCCGCTTTGTCCACCTCCTGCTTGATGTTGTTCATCAACCGGGGGAGCTTCTTGGTTCTTTGGCTCGGCTGTTTGCGTGTTGGCGGAGTTCTC
The DNA here is from genome assembly GCF_002335725.1 of Geobacillus sp. FJAT-46040. Taxonomy (NCBI): domain Bacteria; kingdom Bacillati; phylum Bacillota; class Bacilli; order Caryophanales; family Anoxybacillaceae; genus Geobacillus; species Geobacillus sp. FJAT-46040. Next base: position 2,374,872 of record NZ_NISS01000001.1, on the reverse strand, counting down.
GTCCGAACTTGCGGATTGTTTTTCTTTCGCAGCCGTCCCTTCTGATGCAGGCGCCTCTGTGCCGCGGCCGGCAAGCAAGGCGGCGGCGACAGCGAGGGAAAATAACAGCTTCCCGTATCGATTCATGTTCATCCCTCCTTACGTTTCATATTACCGCTCATTATACCAATTGAAACGGTGGAAACAAACAGACTCGTTTCCCTATTTTTTCTGTTTGTTCGTTTTGGCTTGTTGTTTGGTGTGCAAGGCGACATGCGCCCCGCCCCAAACAGCGGCGACGAGTGGCGCTCCCCCATTTTACGCTTGGGGAAAGAGCGTTTCACCTTCTTTACCATTGGCTGGAGACAGGAAATGTTCCGCGAAAACAAGAAGAGTTGCCCACCCGGTTAATCGTGCGGGCTACCGGGTAGGCTATAGTCGTTTCAACTCATAGCGGTTGACGGGGCGTCCGACGCCGCCGTATTGGACATCGAGTATCACTTGTCCCGTTTTCTCAAGGTATTCCAAGTAGCGGCGGGCGGTGACGCGGGCGATGCCGACGCCTTCGGCCACTTCCTCGGCGGAAACAGGGAAGCGGTGCTGGCGCAAATAGGCGATCACTTTTTCCAATGTCACTTCGTTCAATCCTTTTGGTAGTTCGGCTGCTGGTTTGACAGCATGCTCTGTCGTCTGCCGTAAAGCATCGAGCTCCGCTTGGGTGAGCGATTGCTTTTCGGCGAGCGACTGGCGGAACGCCCGGTAATTTCCCAGCGCCTGTTTGAGCCGTTCAAATTTAAACGGTTTCACAATGTAATCGAAGGCGCCGTTTTGCAGGACGCGGCGCACTGTTTCAATGTCGCTTGCCGCTGTGATGGCGATGATATCAACTTCATGGCCGCGGGCGCGGATTTGTTTTAAGTTTCTCGCTTATATCAAAGAGGAACTGTTGCTTGTTTTGGGCACGTCTTCGTCGGAATCGGCGCTGCCGCGGCTGATGGAGCGCCTCGAAAAATACGGTTGCTCGAAGTCGGTCGTTGGCCTTGTCGTTCCGACCGGGTACTCGTTTAACTTGGACGGCACATCGATTTATTTATCGATGGCGGCCATTTTCATCGCTCAAGCATACGGCATTGACCTAACGATTTGGCAAGAGCTGACGTTGCTCGGTGTATTGATGCTTACATCAAAAGGAGCTGCAGGAGTGACGGGTTCCGGTTTCATTACGCTGGCGGCAACGTTAGCAGCGTTCCCGATGATTCCGGTTGAGGGCATTGCCTTGTTGCTCGGGGTCGACCGCTTTATGTCCGAGGCGCGGGCGATTACGAACATCATCGGCAACGCTGTGGCGACTGTTGTCGTTTCGAAAATGGAAAATGAGTTTCATCCTTCTGCTGGACAAAATCTAGCGGAAGGGAAGATGACAATCGCGAAGTGAGGAACGGGAATCTGCCCCTAAGGGCTGTATGAACAGCCTTTGGGGGCGGTTTTTTATTTTGGCAGAAAATATAGAAAAACGAGCCCCGAAACGCACTGCACATTGCAAATCGGCGGATGAAAAAAGGATGGAGCGAGACGGAGAGGGGATATTTTCCTCGTTTTTTGTGCATATATTTTGCTTTTTCCTGGACGTTTTTCCATAATAAAGCTATATCGATGTTGGAGGGGGAAGCAGATTGAACAGTTCGCAAGACTGCGCTGTATTACAAAAAAAATAGACGTGAAAGCCCACTTCTTTAGAGGTGGGATGAAACGTCTATTTTGTTGCAGTTTAATAATCAAACTGATACAATTTAAGTATGGAACAGTACAGACGCACCAAAACGACCGTTTCTCTCATCAATTATCATTTTGTTTTTTGTCTGCGTTATCGAAGAAAAGTGTTGGTTGGTGAAGTTGAAATTCGATTCAAACAGCTTGTTCAACAAATTTGTAAAGAAAATGATTGGCGTATCCTTGCAATGGAAGTAATGCCGGATCATTGTCATTTGTTTCTAAACTGTCTTCCAATGGATTCTCCTTCAGCAATTATGGCGAAAGTGAAAGGAGTGACATCTCGAATCTTAAGGCAAGAGTTTAAGCATCTTGCTCATTTGCCAAGTTTATGGACACGCTCATTTTTTGTGAGTACAGCAGGAAATGTATCAAGCGAAACCATTAAGCGATATGTTGAAGCGCAGAAAAAAAGGGGGTGATTCAGTTGCAAACCATCACCTTGAATATTCGTTTTTTCCCCACAATCCTCAACTGCTTCGTCAGTTGGGAGAAGAGTATATTCGAGTGGTGAATGAATTGACTGAACAAATGGAAGACCAAAAATCCTTTCCTAAAATCACAACGAAGCATGTCAATGCCAATCTCCCTTCCGCTGTGTTAAATCAAGCGATTCGAGATGCAAGAAGTGTATTTAAAAAGATGAAAAAAACAGGGAAACGTCCGATTCTCAAAAAGCGGGTTTATTTTGTCAATAATCAAAACTATTCCATTGGCAAAGATATCATCGCTTTCCCTATTATGCAAAATGGGAAAGTGAAAAAGACGAAATTCCGTGCCATGATCACCGAACGTGATCAAAAGTTTCTTGCGAATGCGAAACTTGGACTCATGCGAATCGTTGAGAAGTCAGGGAAATGGTATGCTCAAGTGTCGATCGACGTCCCTGTAAGTGAAAAGGACAATGAAAAAGTCATGGGTGTCGATCTTGGATTGAAAGTTCCGGCGGTGGCGGTCACTTCCACAGGAAAGACTCGATTTTTTGGCAATGGCCGTATGAACAAATATATACGCCGCAAATATCAAGAACAGAGAAAGAAGTTAGGAAAACTCAAGAAGTTGTCTGCCATTCGAAAATTGAACAATAAAGAACATCGTGTAATGACGGATATCAATCATAAAATCAGCCGCCAGATCGTCAATCTGGCCATTCAAGAAGAGGTATCTGTTATCAAATTAGAGAAGCTGACGAACATTCGTCAGACGGCAAGAACAAGCCGTAAAAACGAAAAACACTTGCATACATGGAGCTTTTATCAACTTTCCAAGTTTATCGAATATAAGGCGAAATTAGCTGGAATCTCGGTTGTGTATGTGGACCCGAAATACACATCGCAACTCTGCCCGCAATGCGGAGCAAAGAACAAAGCGAAAGACCGTCAATACCGTTGTCAAGCCTGTGGGTACACGACCCATCGAGATCGCGTGGGTGCATTAAATATTATGAGTGTACCTGTGATGGATGGAGTAGCGTAAGCGAAAGTCCATCAGCCTACGGAGCTATACGCTCTGCCGTAGGACGGGCTGATGACACAGCCCTGAACTTGGGCGTTGTCCGAACCAGAAATGGATGAGGGCGTTAACGACCCAAGAATCCCACGGCTTTAGCCGTGTGGAGTGTCAAGAAAACGAAGAAGGGGTCGGGCAAGCGATCCGTGAATCCGGCATTCCGCGCGAGCAAGTATTTGTGACGACGAAAGTATGGAACACCGACCAAGGGTATGAGACGACGCTGAAGGCGTTTGATGCAAGCTTGAAAAAGCTTGGGTTTGATTATGTTGACCTGTACTTAATCCACTGGCCGGTGAAAGGGAAGTATAAAGAGACGTACAAAGCGCTGGAAAAGCTGTATAAAGACGGCTATGTGCGCGCGATTGGCGTCAGCAACTTCCAAATTCACCATTTGCAAGATGTGCTGGCTGACTGCGAAATTAAGCCGATGGTCAACCAAGTCGAGTACCATCCACGCTTAACGCAAAAAGAGCTGCAGGCGTTTTGCCGGGAAAACGGCATCCAGCTTGAGGCATGGTCGCCGCTTATGCGCGGGGAAATTTTAACCGAACCGACAATCGTTGAAATTGGCAAAAAATACGGGAAAACGCCAGCGCAAGTCGTGTTGCGTTGGGATTTGCAGCACGGCGTCGTGACGATCCCGAAATCGGTGACGCCGGCGCGTATTAAAGAAAATGCCAACCTTTTCGATTTTTCGTTGACAGCCGAGGAAATGAAGCAAATTGATGCGTTAAACTTGAATAAACGGATTGGCGCCGATCCAGACAACTTCAACTTTTGATAAACAGGATCGGCCAAACAGCGCCCGTCGTCGGCGCTGTTTTTTCTATAAGAGAAATGAAACCAAGGTGACATATTTGACGTATGAAATGATGAACAAGTACAATAAATAATAGTATACACAATTGAAAAAACGGAGGGTGCTGAGATGCTATTCCATCCGATGGATATTTTCATTTTTATCGCCTTCTTCATATCGCTTTGGGCGCAATGGAAGGTATCAAGGAATTTCAATGCCTGGTCTGAAGTTCCAGCCTCATCGGGGTTGACGGGGGCGGAAGTGGCGCGCATGATTTTGGACCGCCACGGCTTGCATCACGTGCCGGTTGAGGTCGTTCCGGGACGATTGTCCGACCATTACGATCCAATTTCCCGCACTGTTCGTTTGTCGGAACCTGTCTTTTACGGGCGTTCGATCGCTTCCATTTCCGTTGCCGCCCATGAGGTCGGTCATGCGGTTCAGCATCAGCAAGGGTATGCGGCGCTCGTTCTTCGCCACCGGATGTTCCCGGTTGTGAATTTGGCTTCCGGCGTGGCTCCGTTTTTACTGCTGGTTGGGTTTTTGCTCCATCAATTTTCATTGATCGGTCTCGGCATTTTGTTCTTCTCACTGGCGGTGGCGTTTCAAGTCATCACGCTGCCGGTCGAGTTTAATGCGAGCGCCCGGGCGAAACGGTTTATCTTGGCGGAAGGAATTATCGCTCCGGATGAAGTTCGCGGCGTGAACAAAGTGCTCGGCGCAGCGGCGTTGACGTATGTGGCCGCGACATTGATCGCCGTATTTGAGCTGTTGAAGTATGTGCTCATCTTTACCCAAGGGAACAATAACGAAGAGTCGTAATGCGTTGTGCCGCCTTAGGCTGTCCGCCGTTGGCGGCATGGCGAAACTTTTGCACGCAGGAGGTGTACCTGGGCGCTTCATCCGCGCTCGGAGATGAATTGGACATAGCCAGTTTGCTGTTAGTGGCGCTGCTTATTGCCTGCACCGCCTTTTTCGTCGCTTCGGAATTTGCGATCGTCAAGGTGCGCAGCACGCGCATCGACCAACTTATCAATGAAGGCAATAAACGGGCGATCGCGGCGAAAAAAGTGATTTCGAACTTGGATGGCTATTTATCGGCGAACCAGCTCGGCATTACGCTCACCTCGCTTGGGCTTGGCTGGCTTGGGGAGCCGACGGTGGCGCGGATGTTGCTGCCGCTGTTTGAACGCCTCCATTTATCGGAATCCGTTTCCCACTTTTTAGCCTTTATTATTTCGTTTTCATTGATCACGTTTTTGCATGTTGTTGTCGGCGAATTGGCGCCGAAAACATTTGCTATTCATAAAGCAGAAGCGATTACGCTGTGGACAGCCAAGCCGCTCATTTGGTTTTACAGAATCATGTACCCCGTGATTTGGTCGTTAAATAACACAGCCCGATTAGTGACGCGCCTGTTTGGCCTCAGGCCGGTGGCGGAGCACGAAATTGCCCATTCCGAGGAAGAGTTGCGCCAAATTTTATCAGAAAGCTATAAAAGCGGGGAGATCAATCAATCCGAGTATCGCTATGTCAACAACATTTTCCGCTTTGACGATCGCATAGCGAAGGAAATTATGGTGCCGCGCAAAGAAATTGTCGCGCTCGATATTAACAAAAGCGTGAAGGAAAACCTGGAGATCATCCAGGAGGAAAAGTATACGCGCTACCCGGTCATTGATGGCGATAAGGACCATGTGCTCGGGCTCATTAACGTGAAGGAAGTGTTTACGGATTTCATCGCCAACCCGTCCCATGATAAACAGATCAAAGACTATATCCGCCCGATTATTCAAGTGATTGAATCGATCGCCATTCACGATTTGTTGGTCAAAATGCAAAAAGAACGCATCCATATGGCGATTTTAGTCGACGAGTACGGCGGCACATCCGGATTGGTAACAGTTGAGGATATTTTGGAAGAAATTGTCGGTGAAATCCAGGATGAGTTCGATATCGATGAAACGCCGCTTATCCAAAACATTGGCGATCGGTTCATTTTGGATGGCAAGGTGCTCATTAGTGAAGTGAACGATTTGTTAGGGCTTGAAATCGATGATGACGATGTCGATACAATCGGCGGTTGGGTGTTGACGAAGCATTATGACATCAAAACAGGCGATACTGTGGAAATCGACAACTATCTCTTTACGGTCAAAGAGATGGATGGTCATCACGTCAAGACGCTCGAGGTGGTGAAAAAAGAACCGGATCGAGAGGAAGAAAGCGAAACGGCGGACGTTGAAGAAGAGCAGCTGCGTTTGTAAGGCAGACGGGGAAACGTCTGCCTTTTTTGCGTCTGCCTTGGAGGCGCCTGCTTTGGCGTGCCGCGAAACGTTAGCAGTGTTCTTGGCTGTAAACGGATGGAAGGGGAACGGGAAAGTCGTCCGTCGGTGCGAGGCAGACGACTTCCTCATTTGTAAACGGGTGGCGGAACGTTAGTTTAGCGGCATGCAGCGCATGACGATGAAATATCGGCTGGCCGCCGTAAAGCGTGTCGCCGACGAGCGGATGGCCGAGATGGGCCAAATGGACGCGAATTTGGTGCGTCCGTCCAGTCTCGAGAGAAAGCTCGACAAGCGATGTTGACGGGAATGTTTTGATGACGCGATAGTGTGTCACCGCTTTTGCCCCCGTCTTCGAGACGCGCCGGCGCGTTGGATGGTGGCGGTCGCGGCCGATTGGCGCGAAAATGGTTCCTGATTTCGGGGACAAACGACCGTGAACAAGGGCGACGTACGTCCGCTTGATGGCACGGTGGGCGAGCATCCGGTCGAGCGTCGCACCGGCAAGCGGGTGTTTGGCAAATAAAATCGCTCCCGACGTGTCGCGGTCAAGTCGGTGAATGTGGCGCACTTTTGTTAAAATTGCCTGCGACTGCAAATAAAAGGAAACGGCATTCGCAAGCGTGCCGGTTTGCCCCGGTTCGGACGGATGAATGTCGATGCCGGCTTCTTTGTTCAAGACGAGCAGATGGTCGTCCTCCCATAAAATCGAAAGCTCCCGATATTCTGGAACGATGAACGACGGCTCCGGCTCATATGCGTAAAGCTGAAGCCGGTCGCGTTCGTTGAGCATCGTCTTCCAGGGAACAGCCTGGCCGTTCAGTTTGACGCCGTGTTCCATCCGCCAACGGTGGGCGAGCTTTTTCGAGGCGGCCCATACGTCTTTCAGGAGCTGTTCAATCGTCAAACCGCTCCACCAGCTAGGGATGATGCATTCCAGCCAATCGCCTTTTCTTGTCCACAAAGGTTGTCACACTCCCAATTGTTTGTTAGCTGTGGAAACACTTTCTACCCCTATCCTTGCGCGAGATATGGTACACTCATAGTATCGTCTTAGTGATGGAAAACGCAAGCATTGCGGCGAGAAAAGGTGGTAGGGACGTTGAAAATGATGTATGCAGCGACTCCGGAACAAGAGCATTACATGCAGTATTTGCTCAACTACTTTTATACCGATGTGTTCCCGTATTACTTCGATGATGAACAAATTCGCCAGTTTGAGGAATGGGGCATTCTTTCGCTGAACGATGGCCATGTTGCATATAATGGGACGATGAAAGAGGCATTCCAAATTATTTCTGCGCTGCAGTCGCTGATCACCGTCATTGAATATATCGGGGAACATGGAGAGTGCGATCAATACGAGTGGTTGTTTGTCCGCAATCAAAACATTTTGGCTCGCCATGGCATCACGTTCCCATTTCGGGCCAAGCAGTTTGCCCACAAGCGGGCGATGCCGTGCAGCGTGTATGTTCCCGCTGCAAGCCAGTGGGTGATGTAGCGCAAGGGGCTGCGTCTTGTAAAAGGCGCATCCCCTTATTTTTTTGGCATTGGCAACGAAGCAAACCATCGGCGGAACGTTTCCTCATCATGGTATCCTTCGATGCGTTTTATCTCTTTGCCGTTTTCATAATGGACAATGGTCGGGGTTGCTTCGATATGGTATCTGTCCCACCCGTCTTCGAATTCAAGCAAGTTGAACAGCTTTAAATCGATGCCAAGCTCCTTTGCGAGCGGCACGACGATCGGCGTTGTCCGCTGGCAGTGAGGGCATGTCGGGCTGTAAAAGTAAACGGTGAGCGTCTTGCCGTCAGCCAGCTGCTGTTTCAACTCCGCGGGCAAAATAATGTTGCGGTAGTTCGGGTCGTCAAGTTGGGCGATGGTGGCTGGGTTGAGCTCACTTTTATGGTAAGGATTGTTGCTTGCGGCTTCTTTTTGTTCGTACATCGTAATAAACGCGATCGCAGCGAACAGGACGACAATGATGCCGCCAAATGCGAGCAGTTTTTTCAACGTTCGCTCTCCTTTCTTTGCTGGCGCATGACGGTCCAACTTAACAACATAATGATCATAAAGGCAGTGAACGCCAAAAATGGAATAGTGATAAATCCAAGCCAGTTTATATATTGCCCTGTGCACGGAATGCGGCCGCAGCTGATGGCGTATTCTTGAAGCAGCGGAATTTTTTGCAATCCATAATGATACAGAGAAATACCCCCGCCAATCAATGACAGTGTGAAGCTATAGCGAGCTGCCGCAGCGTCTTTGCGCACAATGGCGATTCCTAAAATCACGACTTGCGGGTACATAAAAATGCGTTGAAACCAGCAAAGATCACAAGGAATAAAGCCGAGCACTTCAGAAAAATAAAGGCTTCCGAGCGTGGCGATGAGCGCGGTCGCCCATGCGGCCAAAAGCAAGTTCTCCGCACGTTTTTCTCGTTCCATGTTCTCTCCTTCTTCCCATCATGTTCCCGATCTTGCCTCCGTTAGCTCCATTATAAGGGATGGAAAACGGCACGTTCATTCATAACCGGCAAAGGGCAGGAAAGAAAACAACATTTTCTATCTATATTGCTCGACAAACGAGCCATACTAATCGGTGAAAGGGGAGGATCACATTGACGAACAACAGCGGAAACAAAGTGCAGGACATTATGACGAAAAACGTCGCAACGATTTCGCCGAACCAAACGGTGCAAGAAGCAGCGCAAATCATGAGCCAAAAAAATATTGGGGCGCTTCCGGTTGTGGAAAACGGGCAAGTCAAAGGGATGATTACGGACCGCGATATTACGTTGCGTGTTTCGTCCCAAGGAAAAGACCCGTCGACCGTCAAAGTAGCGGAGGTCATGACGAACCAAGTCGTCACCGGTACGCCGAATATGAGCGTACAGGAAGCCGCGAATGTCATGGCCCAACATCAAGTTCGCCGTTTGCCGATCGTGGAAAACAACCAGCTTCAAGGCATTGTTGCGCTAGGCGATATTGCGACGAACAGCGCATCAAACGAAGCGGCTGAACAGGCGTTGACGAACATTTCGGAGCCGTCGCAGCCGCAAGGGTAATGGGGGAAAAAGGATGCCCACATTTTTTCCAGGGCATCCTTTTTCTTTTGGCAGGTATATTGTATGATGGGAGCGAATACATAAACAGGGAAAATGAAAATCAAGGGGGAACAGGGATGGAGTGGAGACAAAAATACGAACAATGGCTGCGTGAGCCGCAGCTCGATCCGGAATTGAAGCGGTTGTTGGAACAACGCCGCAATGATGAACGATGGCTGGAGGATTGCTTTTACAAAAATCTCGAATTCGGCACCGGCGGCATGCGCGGCGAGATTGGCCCGGGGACGAACCGAATGAACATGTATACGGTGCGAAAAGCGTCGGAAGGATTGGCGCGATACATACAATCGTTTGGGGATGAGGCGAAGCAATGCGGGGTCGTCATTGCCTATGACTCCCGGCATAAGTCGCCGGAATTTGCGATGGAGGCGGCGAAAACGTTGGCGACGAACGGCATTCAAACATACGTGTTTGATGAATTGCGTCCAACGCCGGAACTGTCGTTTGCTGTTCGCTATTTGCGGGCGTTTGCCGGCATTGTCATCACCGCTAGCCATAATCCGCCCGAATATAACGGCTATAAAGTGTATGGAGAGGACGGGGGACAGTTGCCGCCTGCTGTCGCCGACCAAGTGATCCGCTATGTCAATGAAGTCGAAAATGAGCTCGCCATTCATGTGGAAGATGAGGAAACGTTAAGAGAAAAAGGCCTTATTCGCATCATCGGAAGCGAAGTCGATGATGCTTATATCCATGCGGTCAAAACGATTTCCATCCATCCGGAGCTCGCTCGGGAAGCGGCGATCAATATCGTGTTTACGCCGCTTCACGGCACGTCAAACAAACCGGTGCGCCGCGCGCTCGCTGAGCTCGGCTACCAAAACGTCTTTGTCGTCAAAGAGCAGGAGCTGCCGGATCCGAATTTCTCGACGGTCGCCTCGCCCAATCCGGAAGAACACGCGGCCTTCGCTATGGCGATGGAGTTGGGCAAGCAAGTGAACGCCGATCTGTTGATCGCCACTGACCCGGATGCCGACCGGATGGGAGTGGCGGTTACAAATGACAAGGGAAACTATGTCGTGCTGACCGGCAATCAAACCGGCGGCTTGTTGCTCCACTATTTGCTGTCGCAACGAAAAGCTCAAGGCACTCTGCCGGAAAATGGTGTTGTCTTAAAAACGATCGTGACATCCGAATTTGGCCGGGAAATCGCTGCATCATTTGGCCTTGAGACTGTCGATACACTCACTGGATTCAAATTTATCGGCGAAAAAATGAAGGAATACGAACAAACAGGGCAATATGCGTTCCAGTTCGGATATGAGGAAAGCTATGGGTATCTGATCGGCGATTTTGTCCGCGACAAAGATGCCGTGCAGGCGGCTGTCCTCGCGGCGGAAGTGTGCGCGTTTTATAAAAAGCAAGGGCTATCGTTGTATGAGGCGCTCTTGCAATTGTTTGACCAGTACGGCTATTATCGCGAGGGACAACGATCGCTCACGCTGAAAGGCAAAGAAGGAGCAGAGGCGATTGCCGCGATTTTAGCGTCGTTCCGCCAACAGCCGCCGGTGGAGGCCGCGGGGAAAAAGGTGACGGTGATTGAGGATTACAAAACGAAAGAGCGGACGAACACGTTGACCGGCGAAAAAACGGCCATTGATTTGCCGACATCCAATGTGCTCAAGTATATCTTGGAGGATGGCTCGTGGTTTTGTCTGCGTCCATCAGGGACGGAGCCGAAAATGAAGGCGTACTTCGGCGTCAAAGGGACGTCGCTGGAGGACAGCGAAGAAAGACTAGCCCGCTTAACAGAAGCCGTCATGCAGCGCGTAAAGGATGTGCTCAGCACCGTTTCTCCTTCTTATGCGCAATGATCAGCACAATCTGCGGGGAATTGGCATCGGCCAATTCCCCGTTCGTTTTACGAGTAAAACTGCGCGTACTGCTCGACTCCCATTTTTTGTTCGCTCACTTCAAGTGCATGGTCAATATAGCGAAGCAAGGCGTGCAACCGCTCCTGGATGACGGAGTAGTCATGTTCAAAATTATAAGCGTGGAGAAACTTTTCAATTTTTTTTGACAGAATATCATCAGGCGTACGCACCATTAAAATGAGCAAATTGTCCCATTCGGAGCGATGCGTGTAATAGAGCGCCTTATCATAGTCGACGGTGTTCAAGCGGCATGCCTCCTTTATCAAGAAGGAGTCATTGTTAGTGTATGACGGGAAGGCGTTTTGTTGCCCTGTAAATGTTGCGACAGAAGGCAAAATATAAATTATAACCGAAATGAAAACGAAAAAGGAAAAATAAATGTTGCAATTTTGTGACAAGGGTAGTATCCTCAAAATAAGGGGATGATGAGAATGAACAAACGGCACGAAGGGCAAGAAATGATCAACATGTGCAAATGGATGGCGTCAGTGGGATTGATTGTCGGAGTCGTACTGTTTTTGCTTAGTTTTATCGCAAGCGCTTACAACAAAGACTATTTCTTGACGATCATCAGTCTCGGCATTATCGGGGCCTCGATGTTTATGTTCGGATTCGGCCTGTTTATGGGATTGCTGACAGAAACGTATCACCGCGGTCCGCGCGAGAACGTATAGCGTGCATCGAGAAATGGAAAACACCGGGATTACACCGGTGTTTTCCGCTTTTGTTGCATGTACCAATAAAGGATGGCGAAGCCAAGAGCGGCCAAAAAGATGGGAAATAAGAACGGACGGTAGGCGTGGATGTACTGCTTGACGGCCATCCAGCGGCTTTCAAAATAGGCGGCGCCGATCGTTAAAAAGACGGCGACCCACACCATCGCCCCGCTGTAGGCAAACAAGGCAAACTTTCTCAAACTGTAGGCGTTTGTGCCGGCCCAAAAGGCGGCGAGATGCCGAACACCGGGGATGAAATAACAAATGAACAATACCGCTGGGCCAAGTTTTGAAAAAAGCGCTTTCGTTTGCTCGAGCCGTTTCTCGGTTAGATGGAATTTGGCACCGAATTTATGCAAAAACGGCAGCCCTAATGTGATGCCAAGGATATAACTGAGTGAAATGCCTGCGATCGCCCCGAACCAACAGGCGAGAAAGGCGAGCGGATACGAAAACGCCCCCGTTGAAACGCGGTAACCGGCATATGTCAACAGCAGCTCGTCGGGGATCGGCAGCCCAACAATGCCGAGCATCAGCGCAACCATAATGCCGATGTAGCCGAAGTGTTCGATAAGATAATGCAAATAGTGCTGCAAATGACCCCCACGCTTTGCCGCGATTTCTTGTATATGACCATTATAAGCCAACGGTCCACAAATGAAAATGGGGCGCTGCGCGTTCATGCCAAACGATGGAACGTATCAAAACGCCGTTTCCCTCATACATTGTGATAAGAGGAAAAAGAGGGGGGAGATGGATGCGGCAGGACGAGCTGAAAGAGCTGGAACGGGCCATTGCGGAGATTACGGAAATTGCGGAAGGATTTGGCCTTGACTTTTATCCGATGCGCTATGAGATTTGCCCGGCTGACATTATTTATACGTTTGGCGCTTACGGGATGCCGACGCGGTTTTCCCACTGGAGCTTTGGGAAACAGTTTTACAAAATGAAGCTTCATTATGATTTAGGGTTAAGCAAAATTTACGAGCTCATCATCAATTCGGACCCTTGCTACGCGTTTTTGCTCGATACGAATACGCTCATCCAAAATAAGCTGATCGTCGCTCATGTATTGGCGCACAGCGACTTTTTCAAAAACAACGTCCGCTTCAGCAACACGAAGCGGGATATGGTGGAAAGCATGGCGGCGACAGCAGAGCGGATCAAACATTATGAGCACCAATACGGAAAATGGGAAGTGGAAAAGTTTCTGGATGCCGTCTTAGCCATTCAGGAGCATATCGATCCGTCGCTGTTGCGGCCAAAGTTGTCATGGACGTGGGAGGATACAGAGGTGTATGAGGAAGAAGCCCCGCCTAAGACATCCACGCCATATGACGATTTATGGACGCTCGATGAGCGAAACAAACCGAAAGCGCCGCCGCGGAAAAAGCGCCGCAAGTTTCCGCCGCAGCCGGAAAAAGACGTTTTGCTGTTTATCGAAGAATACAGCCGTGAACTTGAGGACTGGCAGCGCGACATTTTGACGATGATGCGCGAGGAAATGCTCTATTTTTGGCCGCAGCTAGAGACAAAAATCATGAACGAAGGCTGAGCTTCGTTTTGCAAAGGAGCTTTAAATATGTAAATGAGGAATCACTTGTATACAGAAGTGATTTTTTTATTTGTTTGATGTTGCAATTTTTAATTATTGCTCATTTGATTAATGGTTTGCTGTATGGTTCGATAATGTTTAGTGATCATGCTAAAATAACGTTTGTAATACATTTTTGTCTTAGTGAATCATAAATTTCTTTGACAAATGGAAAATTGTATAATTTGTTGAATGTTAAAAGGATTGTTTCTTTTCGTTGTCAAATAATTTGTATTAAATATTAGAAATTTAAAGGGGATATATGGCGGAATGGACGCGAAGGATTTGTTGCGTATTATAGACGATGGAGAAAATGCCGAATTGGAATGTAAGGCAGCCAAAGGCGGGTTACCGAAAGATGTTTGGGAAACGTATTCTGCTTTTGCGAATACAAATGGCGGTATTATTTTGCTTGGGGTCGAGCAAAAAGGACAAGAGTTTTTCCCAGTCGATGTTGATGCAAAAAAGTTAGTTAAAGACTTTTGGGATGGAATTAATAATCCACAAAGGATTAGTAAAAATATCTTAGTGGATCGAAATGTAGAAATTGTTGAAGTTGACGGAAAAGAAATCGTGAAAATTTATGTTCCAAGAGCTTCACGTGAGGACAAGCCAATTTATATTGGTCATAATCCTTTTACAGGTACATATCGCCGCAATTATGAAGGAGACTATAAATGTACAAAAGAAGAAGTACAGCGAATGATAGCGGACCAATCTCCAATTCCTCAAGACAGCAAAGTTCTTCCCAATTACGGTTTAAATGATTTGAATATGGAATCGGTGAGAAGTTATCGAAATCGCTTTTCTTCTTTGAAACCAGATCATCCTTGGAATGGTTTAGAACTGAAGGAATTTTTATATAAAATTGGAGCTTTGGGAAGGCTACGCGAAACCAACGAGGAAGGGCTAACATTAGCCGGGTTGCTCATGTTTGGGGAAGAGCGCAGCATTACAGAGTATTTACCGCAGTATTTCTTAGAATATCGGGAAAAGAGTTCGGATGTGCCGGGGGAGAGATGGACAGATCGGATTATTTCTTCCGACGGCACTTGGTCGGGGAATTTGTATGATTTTTATTTTAAAGTCATCCGTAGACTAACGGATGATTTAAACATTCCTTTTCAAATGGAGGGGCTTTTTCGCAAGGATGATACAAGGGTGCACGCTGCTCTTCGTGAGGCTTTAGTCAATACGTTGGCTCATGCCGATTACTACGGGCAACGCGGAATTGTTATCGAAAAGGAAAAGATGTTATTTCGATTTTCCAACCCGGGTGTTCTTCGGATTCCTTTGCAACAAGCACTGAAAGGTGGAATAAGTGATCCGAGAAATCCAACGATTTTTAAAATGTTTATGTTAATCGGACTTGGTGAACGGGCAGGGTCGGGGATTGAGAATATTCATTTGGCGTGGAAAGAACAACATTGGACTGCCCCAGAATTAATTGAAGAATTTCAGCCGGATCGCACGATTCTTACGTTGCGAACAACTTCATTATTACCGCAGGAAAGCGTCGATTTTCTAAAAGCAGTTCTTGGGAAACATTATAAGTTTTTAACCAATGATGAAGTATTAATTTTAGTGACGGCACATCAAGAAAATTATGTGACCAATACGAGATTGCAAAGCCTGACAGATAAAAAGAGTGATGAAATAAGCAAATTATTATCCGGACTGGTGGAAAAAGGATATTTAGAACCAAATGGACAAGGAAGAGGTACAAAATATACGCTAACGGAAATGTTTCATCAAAAGTCTATAGGGAACTCCAGATATAATCGGATAAGCTCCGGACCTAATGTTAATAACTCCGGACCTAACGCTGCTAACTCCGGACCTAACGAAAACGAACAAACAAAAGATCATGAAAAAGTGCTATTGGATATTTCTGAATTAGCAAGGAAGAAAAAGAGATTAAATCCTTCCGAAATGGATGAGATCATTTTAAATCTTTGTGCAATTAAGCCGTTAACGCTCAAAGAATTAAGTCAATTACTGAATAGGCAGATGGATCCTCTTCGCAAAAAGTACATTTCACGATTGCTTAAGGAAGGGAAATTAGAACCGCTATATCCAGAGCAAATAAACCATCCGAAACAAGCATATATGACACGATCTCTTTTTACAAACCAGCATTAGGATATTGGATTCCTAATGCTGGTTTATTGTTATTAGACAAATTTCCCTTCTCATATAGTTTTACAAAATATGATGGGGAGGGGTACGAATGAAGCTTGATGGGATTTGGATGGAATCCATTGAATTAGATAAAATTGTCCCCATATACGTTGAAAATGTTTCAAAAAGAGCAGTAGAGAAAATGGTCAAAATATTAGAGGGAGGGGATCAGTTAAGCAGCCATGTTATTGTTGAAAAGGATCGAACGGAAGATAAATATTGGTTAGTTGCGGGGTACCCAGAATACTTAGCATATAAAAAAATGAATGAAATGCATAAAAGGTGCCCAAAAATATTTTGCGTTATTCAGCGATATTCGAATGAAACAGAACAAAGAATTAAGTTGCTACGGAGGATGTTCCATCATCAAACAACAAAGTGGTTGGACAAACATATGTTGATTGATCAAATGGTTAATAGCGGAGTAAAGGTTGTCACGATAGCCCGAAAGCTGGGAGTTACTCAAGCTGAGATTGAAAATTATTTTGTCCATCCGGATATTCCTTTTGACATAATCAAAAAAGCCCGGGAAAATGAAGGAAGTTTGATAAACATAGAAAAAATTCGCAAATTGCCAATCCATTCAATGCTTAAACACAAGTTATATCAGCAAGCAGTATTACCAAAAAGTCACCCTGACCGATTGGTGATGTATAAAAGTTTGTGTAAAACATTTTGCTAGAACAAAAGAAAAAAGGTAGGGTATTCTCTGATTGGACCAAAAATCTTAGAGAAAGGAGAACCCTACCTATGTCTAAAAGAAGTATACCGAATGTCGACTGGGCAAATCAACTGGAAAGTGTTATTCGTCAATTTGTGAAAGAAAAATTAGAGCTGATTATGCGGGAAGAAATCAAACATTTCCTCGAAATCGAACAGGCTCGAACACCGAATAGGAGAAACGGCTGCTATCTCCGTTGTGTTCGGAAAAAAGATCAATTCGAAATGGCGGAGGACCTGAAACTCATTTATCGTTCTCCGAATAAAGAAATCGCATTGGAGATGTTTCAACAGTTTCAATCCAAATGGTCTCACAAATACCCAAGGGAAGTCCAATCGTGGGCAAATGAGTTGGATGTCCTTCTCACCTTTATGGACTATCCGAGCAGTATTCGAAGTGTGATTTATACAACCAATGCCATTGAACGAACGATCAAAGAGATTCGGAAACGTCTAAAGCCGATGAACAGTTTGAGCAGTTTAGAAGCCGCGGAAAAAGTCGTGTATTTGACCATCCAAGATTTTAATGAGAAATGGGCAGGGCGAAAGTTAAGAGGATTTGCCGAAGCACAGGAAGCCCTCGAGCGAATGTTTGAAGAACGTTACAATTAACCAAATAATGTAAATATCAAACCAATACGATAAGGGGATTCTCCCTTTCTGCGCAATAGACTGAATATTCAGTCCCTCGTGTGGAGGAAACTAGTCCCCTATCCATTCCAAATCCATTTCAGAGATACCCTATCTATCTTGCATTACACAAAATTCTTGACGGTACCTATTATAACTGATCATATTATAGTTGACTAATATAATATGTTGATTTAGCTTTATAAATTGACAATATTTTGAACAATTTATTATTACGCTGAATATGTCCACCCCTTATGATATATTAGTCATGTCTAATGTTATAAGAGGTGACAAGGATGAAATATAAGGGAATGATTGTTTTACTTCTGCTCACTTTGATCATTTCGGCTTGCAGTTCCAATAAAGAACAATCACATCAAGAGCATTCTTCCAATGGGGATTTGCAAGAAAAAACTGCTTCTGCTGACGTTTTACCGACCTTTTTGAAAGGTCAAAGTGAAGAGGTCCGCTTGGTATATCAAGCTGCTGGCAAATCAATAGAGTTGTTACAATGGATTCCTTGTTATTGCGGTTGTGCCGAGAGTGCGGGACATAAAAGTAGTATGAATTGCTTTGTCAAAAAAATCAATAAAGATGGTTCTGTTGTCTGGGATGACCACGGTACTCGTTGTGGTGTTTGCTTACAAATCGCAGCGGAATCCATTAAAATGAAACAAGAAGGTAAGTCTATAAAGGAAATTCGCCATTACATTGATGAAAAGTACAAAGAAGGTTACGCAAAACCAACTAAAACTCCAATGCCTTTATAATAAACAAACCTCACTTTTCCGAAAACGAAGGCTTTACAATCCTCCCACGGTGGAGGATTTTTTGTTTTCTTAAGGCATATTTTATAAGTTTGGCAGATATAAAAGTAAAGACAACTTAGTACAAGGGGGATGATGGATGAACTCACTTTGGCTTTTAGGGTTTTCTGCTTCTGCTATTGGAATGTTATCTGGCGGAGTGATTGCTTGGTTGTTTAAAGGCTGGCAAAAAGGAACGCCAACCATTTTTTCAGTATGTAGTGGTATGATATTTGGACTGGTCACGATGGAAATTTTGCCTGAAAGCATAGAAATTGGAGGTTGGTTTATTGCTATTGTCGGATTGATTTTTGGTTATTTTATTTATAAGCATCTAGAAAAGGTTTCCCATCATGTGATCATTATTACCAATGACGCTAAAAAAGACTTATTTGTACATTCTGGTCTATTTTTAACATTCAGTATTGCCCTACACAATTTTCCAACAGGCATCGCACTTGGAGCCAATACTCACGATTCATTGACTAAACCAATGATGACTGCGATTATGCTTCACAATATTCCAGAAGGTATTGCTGTTTTTACTCCCTTGCTGATGGCTGGGTTTGGAATTCTCAGCATCATACTTGGGGCAACCATAGCCTCCGCCCCCATAGGAGTTGGAGCATTCATCGGAAGCAATTACGGAATGGGGGTTCCTTGGTTAGTAGCAATGATTATCGCATTGGCGATGGGGGTAATGCTTTCCGTGACGGGAAAAGAAATTTTTGGAACAGCTTTACGCGCATCTACCAAAATATACTGTGTTATCATGGCTATAATCGGTTTTATATTGGTTTCATTTTACTTGTTTTTTCTGTAAAAAACTTGAGGATAACGTCATACGGGAACTTGAAGAAGAATTTACAAAAGATGTGCTGATATTCGAAAGGACAGCTCACTGCTGTCCTTTTTATACCCTTAAATCGCCATGTTGCAAGTCCGATTTTTCCACCTGAACGGTTGTCATCATCCTCCTTCCATTCATTATGAGCTAAATAACCCATTTTCATGAAAAAACATTTCCTAAACTTGACAAAAAAATGAATATAAAATATGATACATACATATGAACATATGCTCATATATAATAAATAAAGTGAGGGGAATCATCATGAAGATGGAAGACCATTCTTTCTTAAAATCTGAAACCATTGAAAATGTATCGCGAATATTTAAGGTATTAGCCGATCCAACACGAATCAAAATTCTTTATTTGTTATCGCAAGAAGAGTGCAATGTCAATCACATTGCAGAAGTGTTGGAAATGTCTCAATCAGCCGTTTCCCATCAACTTAGTATGTTACGAAATCTGAGACTGGTTAAGTATCGCCGTGAAGGAAAAACACTGTTTTACTCCTGCGATGACGAACATGTTATTTCATTATTAAAACAAGCCATTGACCATTCTGAACATCATTAAGGAGGTATTTTATCATGCATCATCATCACCACCATCATTCTCACGACCACCATGGTCATCACCATCACCACGGACATCACCATGATCACAGTAGAGAAGGAAATAAAAAAGGGCTTACAATTGCCCTTCTCATTACCGCTGGAATTATGTTGTTAGAGTTTTTCGGAGGTTTAATCACAAACAGCCTAGCCCTTCTTTCTGACTCTGGTCATATGCTTAGTGATGCTAGTTCACTTGTTCTTAGCTTAGTGGCAATTTGGTTTGCCACCAAACCAGCTTCCCCCAATAAAACGTATGGCTTTTATCGTTTTGAAATCTTAGCCGCTTTGTTTAATGGAGTTACCTTGTTTGTTATCGCTGGATTTATTATTTGGGAAGCAATTGAACGTTTTTACAATCCTCCAACCGTGGCTAGCGGCTCTATGATGCTGATTGCGTCCATTGGACTTTTTGCCAATCTTTTAAGTGCCTGGGCGTTAATGAAAAAAGGGGATGTAAAAAATAATGTCAATCTGCGTAGTGCCTATCTTCATGTGATCGGTGACGCTTTGGGTTCCGTAGGTGCTATCATCGCTGGGCTTGTCATGTGGCTCTTTAGTTGGTATGTCGCTGACCCCATTATTTCCATTTTGGTTGCCTTATTAATCTTGAAAGGCGCTTGGGGAGTGATTAAACATACGGTTCACATTTTGATGGAAGGAACGCCAATTACCATTGACCAAAATGAAGTGAAAAAAGCCTTAGAAAGTATTGAAGGAGTGATTAACGTTCACGACCTTCATATTTGGACAATTACTTCAGGGTTAGACTCATTAAGTTGCCATATTTTGATTGAAGATCATCAAGACAGCCAAAAGGTTTTACAAGAAGCGATCCATTTTATTGAGGACCACTTTAAAATTCAGCATGCAACCATTCAAATTGAAACCTCTCAAATCCATCACGGGGAAATGAAAGTTTAATCCTTTTCAGAAGAGAGGTGATAAAATGCAACACATCGTTGATGTTCTGGTTATCGGTGCTAGTCAGGCAGGACTAGCGATGGGATATTATCTGAAACAAAATAATATATTGTTTGCCATTGTTGGCAAGGAAAATCGAATCGGAGATGTTTGGAGAAACCGATATGATTCCTTAGTTCTTTTTACTCCTCGCTGGTTCAGTTCTTTGCCAGGAATGGCTTTAAAGGGTGACCCGAACGGATATCCAACCAAGGATGAAATTGCCGATTATTTAGAGGATTATGCTCAAAAATTTGAATTACCTATTCATCTGAACACAGAAGTCATTTCCCTTCAAAAAGAAGATGAGATTTTTAAAGTTACAACCAATAATGGTAATTATGTGGCAGAGAAAGTGGTTGTAGCAACGGGTCCTTTCCAAAAGCCATACATTCCACCATTTGCAGAAAGCTTATCCGATAAAGTGTATCAAGTGCATACATCCCGTTATTTGAATCCATCTCAATTACAAGAAGGCTCTGTTTTGGTAGTCGGTGCGGGAAATTCAGGGGCACAAATTGCTGTTGAATTGTCCGAAGACAGAGAAGTTTATTTATCTGTAGGTCATAAAATGAAGTTCTTTCCACTTGAAATAATGGGTAAAAGTATTTTCTGGTGGTTTAAAAAATTAGGTTTATTAAATGTCCATATCAACAGCTCGTTAGGTCAGTTTATCAGTAAGCAAAGTGACCCTATTTTCGGTAAAGAACTGAAACATTTAATACAAGAAGGCAAAATTAAAATTAAACCCAGAACAGAAAGTATTTTAGGAGATGTTATTTCTTTTGCAGATAACAGTCAAATTCAAGTTCAAAATGTCATTTGGGCAACTGGATTTTATTCTGATTACAGTTGGATTCAAATTCCGAATGTTTTAGACCATAGAGGAAAGCCCATTCACCAAAGAGGGGTAACTTCTGTGAAAGGATTGTACTTCTTGGGATTGCCGTGGCAGTATCGAAGGGGATCTGCTCTTATTGGAGGAGTGGGTGCCGATGCAGAGTATTTGATAAATGATATTTTAAACCATTGAAGGTGCTTGCAATGTTGTGGTTAGAACTTTTTATAGCCCTTCTAAGCTTAGCGTAAGTGGGAGAGTATTCATTCAAACATAAGCTTCAAATATCATTAAATGGTTTGAACAAGGTCAGTACCTTGTTCAATATTTTAGCGATCTTAAACTAACAAACGATAAAAGTTTCCATTGACTAAAAAAGTTTCTGATGTACAATTTATTTAGGCAACATTTTCTTTGCTCTTACATATATCTAATTCTAAGTTGTAGGAGCAAATTTTTTTACCCCAAAAGTTTCCTTAATGCAAAATATTTAGCGAAAACCAATCATGAGGTGATCATCATGAGTGAAAATATAAAAAAACTGCCGTTAGTCGTTGAGGAAGGTTGGAGAAAGAAACGGACACAACCAACATTGCCCGAAGTATATAGAAGTTTGCGTATACCAAAAACGGGTTCTTGGATGAAAAAGTTTCTTGCGTTTGCTGGACCAGGATACTTAGTTGCCGTGGGGTATATGGACCCGGGAAACTGGGCGACTGATATCGCAGGAGGTTCCCAGTTCGGATACACGTTGCTTTCCGTTATTTTGCTTTCCAATTTAATGGCAATATTGCTTCAAGCATTGGCTGGCAAGTTGGGAATTGTAACGGGAAGGGATTTAGCCAAGCTTGTCGCGACCATTACAGCAAGCCTGTAGCAATGATCTTATGGGTTTTATGCGAGTTGGCAATCGCAGCTTGTGATCTAGCCGAAGTGATCGGTTCGGCAATCGCTTTGAAATTGTTGTTTGGCATTCCGTTAATATATGGAGTGATTATTACAGCTCTGGATGTACTGGTCGTATTGCTATTACAGAATAAAGGGTTTCGTTATATTGAAACGTTGGTAATTGTTTTAATTCTAACCATTGGTGCTTGCTTTGTGACTGAAATCTTTCTTTCTAAGCCAGATGTAGGTGGCATATTGAAGGGATTTGTTCCAAGCCCAGAGATTATTAACAATCCATCCATGCTCTATATTGCAATCGGTATTTTAGGTGCAACCGTAATGCCTCATAATCTTTATCTGCATTCTTCCATTGTGCAGACACGTCAATACGAACAAACCAGCTCGGGTAAACGACAAGCGATCAAATATGCCACTTGGGATTCAACCATTGCACTCTTTTTCGCTTTATTTATTAATGCATCTATCCTTATTGTTTCTGCTGCTACATTCCATAAAGCAGGAATGAAAGATGTTGCGGAGATTGAAGATGCTTATCACTTGCTTGCTCCACTGCTTGGAACAACACTTGGAAGTATTTTATTTGGAGTTGCTTTGTTGGCTTCTGGTCAAAACTCCACATTAACAGGAACCTTAGCTGGTCAAATTGTGATGGAAGGTTTTCTAAACATTCGCCTTCCTGCTTGGTTAAGAAGGCTGATCACTCGATTGATTGCCATTGTCCCAGCCGTTGTTGTAACTGCTCTTTATGGCGAAAGCGGAACGGCTCAATTACTTATTTTGAGCCAAGTTATTCTTTCTTTACAGCTCTCTTTCGCGGTAGTGCCTCTCGTTCAATTCACTAGCGATAAAAAGAAAATGGGCGAGTTCGCAAATCCATTATGGTTGAAAGTTCTTGCTTGGATGGTAGCGATGGTGATTATCAGCTTAAACGCATATTTATTGTTCCAAACATTCTTTGGTTAAGAAATAGTAAACCTCATTATCTTTTTGCGGATAATGAGGTTTATTGTTTTTAGCTAATAGAATTTTTTGATGTAGCTAATTAAATGAAATGCCTGGTAAATATTAGGTTGATTTTTTACATCCAATTCTTTTTTGTTTTTCATTCAAATAAATGTTTGAATAATAAAAGAAATGAGGTATAATATATTCAAACGGAAATTTGAATATGAAAGGGGGATAATGAATGAGTAAGAAAGATACATGTGAAATTTATTGTTATGACGAAGAAAAAGTCAATCGAATACAAGGGGAATTGCAAAAAGAAGATATATCCAGTGTTGTCCTGTTGTTTAAAGCACTGGCAGATGAAAATAGGGCAAAAATTGCCTATTCACTTTGCCAAGATGAAGAGTTATGTGTATGTGATATTGCCAATATCATTGGGGCTTCTGTTGCAACCACTTCCCATCATTTACGGACTCTTTATAAACAAGGGATTGTAAAGTATCGAAAAGAAGGAAAGCTAGCATTTTATTCGCTGGATGATGACCATATTAAGCAGTTAATCATGATTGCGTTAGCACATGATAAAGAGGTGAAAGTCCGTGTCTGAACAACAAGCAAAATTATCTAAATCAGAAGCGAAAACCTACCGTGTTCAAGGATTTACTTGTGCAAACTGTGCGGCAAAGTTTGAAAATAATGTAAAATCATTGCCAGGTGTTCAAGATGCTAAAGTAAACTTTGGAGCATCTAAAATTACCGTTTGGGGTACAACAACCATCGAAGAATTAGAAAAAGCAGGAGCTTTTGAAAACTTAAAGGTTCGGGAAGATAAAGAAAAATCAGTCAAGCGTGAACCTTTTTGGAAGCAAAAAGAGAACATTAAAGTGTATATTTCCGCCGTTTTGCTTGTGATCAGTTGGTTTTTAGGGAAGCAATACGGAGAAGAGCATATCTTTGCGACAATTGGATATGCTGCAGCAATTTTAATCGGTGGATATTCGTTATTTATAAAAGGTTTCAAAAACCTAGTTCGATTGAATTTTGATATGAATACGCTGATGACAGTGGCGATTTTAGGAGCTGCAGCGATTGGTGAATGGGGAGAAGGTGCAACGGTTGTTATTCTATTCGCCATTAGCGAAGCCTTAGAGCGTTATTCCATGGATAAAGCTCGTCAATCCATTGAATCGTTGATGGATATTGCTCCAAAAGAAGCATTAATTCGTCGCGGAAATGAAGAAATGATGGTCCCTGTTGACGATATTCAAGTCGGAGATATTATGATCGTAAAGCCTGGTCAGAAATTAGCGATGGATGGAATCGTCATCAAGGGTACATCTACGCTAAATCAGGCTGCCATTACGGGAGAAAGTGTTCCAGTAACCAAAACAGTCGGTGATGAAGTCTTTGCAGGAACATTGAATGAAGAAGGGTTATTGGAAGTAAAAGTTACAAAACGAGTGGAAGATACAACTCTTTCGAAAATCATCCATTTAGTGGAAGAAGCTCAAGCAGAACGAGCACCTTCTCAAGCGTTTGTAGATCGTTTTGCCAAATACTATACACCAGCCATTATCATTTTTGCTCTTTTACTAGCCGTTATTCCTCCATTATTTATGGGTGCTGATTGGAGCGAATGGATTTATCGAGGTCTAGCTGTATTAGTGGTTGGTTGTCCGTGTGCGTTGGTTATTTCCACGCCTGTTTCGATTGTAACTGCCATTGGAAATGCAGCGAAAAACGGTGTGTTAATTAAAGGTGGTATTTATTTAGAGGAAGCAGGAAACTTAAAAGTGATTGCTTTTGATAAAACAGGAACATTAACAAAAGGTATTCCTTCCGTCACCGATGTAGTCACTTATAATGGCAATGAAAATGAACTAATGACCATTACAGCAGCCATTGAAAAAGGCTCACAACATCCACTTGCTTCCGCCATTATAAGAAAAGCAGAAGAAGATGGATTGAATTTTAATGATGTATCGGTTGAAGAATTCCAATCCATTACAGGTAAAGGGGTCAAAGCCAAAGTAAATAACGCAATGTATTATGTCGGAAGTCCAGGTCTTTTTGAAGAACTTCTTCCAAATGGCATCCAATCAGAAATAAAAGAACAAATTACAACCCTTCAAATACAAGGGAAAACGGTCATGGCATTAGGAACGGAAAAAGAAATTCTGGCGTTAATTGCCGTGGCAGACGAAATAAGAGAATCATCCAAAGAGGTTATTCGAAAACTTCATCAAGTCGGTATTGAAAAAACGGTGATGCTGACGGGAGATAACCAAAGAACAGCCGAAGCCATCGGAAAACAAGTCGGTGTTTCCGATATTAAAGCCGATTTACTTCCAGAAGATAAACTGAATTTCATCAAAGAGCTTCGCGACAAGCATCAAAGCGTGGCGATGGTTGGAGATGGTGTGAACGATGCACCAGCTCTTGCAGCTTCAACCGTTGGTGTGGCAATGGGTGGTGCTGGAACCGATACAGCCCTTGAAACAGCCGATATTGTCTTAATGTCTGATGATTTAAGTAAATTGCCATATACGATTAAATTGAGCCGCAAGGCTTTAGCAATTATTAAGCAAAACATTACCTTCTCTTTGGGCATTAAGGTGCTGGCGTTATTGTTAATTGTACCTGGTTGGTTAACGTTATGGTTAGCGATATTTGCGGATATGGGAGCAACATTAATCGTAACATTAAACAGCATGCGATTGCTAAATGTGAAAGAATAATGCAATAGTTGAAGAAGACACACAAAAAGACCGAATTTATTTCGGTCTTTTTGTGTGGTTTAAAAATCAACATTGAAATTTAACAAAGCCCTGATTAAAAACAGTCAAAACTAACAAAACAAATGACCTAAATTTTAGAGATCTTAATTAATTAAATGGGATTTTAATAAAAATGCTTGGCGCTTAAAGCCAAGCATTTCTTATTTTCCTAAAATTACTTAGGTAATGTCATAGGTATAACTCACATTTCGCACCCTCTCGACGAAAATCGGGAGGATTTTTTCGTTCCGATGTCGAATGAATCCTTGACACACAAGGAACGTAAAGGAGTTTTTCTCTTATGAACGTTCAAGTCAAAAAGGTCTATCGCAATCATTATTTGAATATAATAAGTGCCCTATTCAAGAAACTGGGCCTGCCCCAATTGATTGACCATCTCGTTCCCGTTGATCCACAGTGCCAGACTCGAGTCAGCGATGCCGTTCAGGCCATCATCTACAATATGTTTGACGGCCGGCAAGCCCTCGTTCACGTGGAACGATGGGCTCAGGAGATCGATCTAGAGAAACTCATCCGTCCCGGTCTCCATCCTTCCTGGTTGAACGACGATGCCTTGGCTCGTCATCTCGACCGCCTGTATGAGGCGGATATTCACAAGGTGATCAGCACTTGCTTGATTCACATTTATCGCAAAGAAGGCCTTTCCCTCCGAGCCTTTCACGCCGATACGACGGACAAGACGGTTTACGGCGCGTATGAATCGGCCTCATTAGAGGCTTTGCAGATCACACATGGCTACAACCGCCATCATCGTTGGCAAAAACAGATCGGTTTCGGACTGGTCGGCAACGAGGACGGCATCCCGTTTTACGGCGATGTGCACGACGGCAACCTGCCGGACAAAACATGGAATCCCGAGGTGCTGTCTCGTGTCCATGAACAGCTGAAGCAGGCCAAAATCGAAGACGAATGGATTTACGTGGCCGATTCCGCCGCGATGACGAAAGAGACCCTGGCGCAAACCAAAGCGGCCAACGCCTTTTTGATCACCAGAGGCCCTTCGTCGCTCCGGATCGTGAAAACCGCGCTGGCCGAAGCGGATGCTGAGGACACGACGTGGAGCGATCCCTTTACGTTGGCGGAGAGAAACGGCGCCACGTACCGGGTATGGGAAACGGCCTCGACGTATGAAGGCCACCCCGTTCGGCTGATCGTTGTTGAATCGAGCGCACTCGACCAGCGAAAAGGAAAGACGCTTGAAAAAGAACGAACCAAAGAAGCGGAGCTTCTTCGCGAGGAACAAGCCCGTTGGGAGCGTCACCCCTTCTCCTGCCGGGAAGATGCCGAACAAGCCTTGGCGTCCCTCAAGGCGTCCCTTCGCCCCCGGTTTCATCGGGTTGAGGCCGCGGTCGAAGAGATCGTACGCCTGAAAAAACGGCGCGGACGGCCGAAAAAAGGGGCGGAACCCGAGGTGGAGACGCTGTATTTCTTGCACCTTGACGTCGAATTCGACCAAGACGCGTGGGAACAGGCGAGACGGAAAGCGTCCCGGTTTGTCCTCGTCACGACCGTTCCGAAGGAATGGAAGGGCCAACCCATGGATGCCCAAGAGATCTTGAAGCTGTATAAAGGGCAGATCTCGGTGGAAATGAACTTCGCTTTTTTGAAAGATCCGTTTTTCACGGATGAGATTTACGTCAAAAAACCAGAACGGGTCGCAGTATTAGGCTATTTGTTTCTGTTGGCCTTGGCGATTTACCGCGTTTTTCAGCGCCGAGTGCGTCAGTTTATTACTCCAGAACACCCGTTGAAGGCTCCTGGAGGCCGCAAGCTGACCCGGCCGACGGGACAGGCGATTTTTCAGCTGTTTCAATATGTGAACGTCGTCCTGTTCAAGCTGCCGGATGGACGCATCCAACGCTCACTGGATCGCTCCCTCACCCCTGAACAACGAAGGATTCTGCAGGGGTTGGGGCTGGATGAGAGCATTTACGTGTAACGTCATACGGAACGACCAGCGATGGTAAAAAAAGGATTGCCATCGCTCGTTGTGTTGGTCAAAAAGTTATTCTGAAAAACTAAATAAAAAATCCTTTGTTTTGACCTTGTTAGGGTGCGAAATGTGAGGTATAACATTACCAACATATTTTTATTTTAAATAATTTTGAGCGGGGGAGAAGGAGATGGAAGTATATAATGTTCACCAAGCACTAAAAATACTTCAGGAATATTACATTACTGACTCAATTCAAATGGTTACTCGTTGGATCAGAGAAGGAAAGATTAAAGCAGAACGTTCGGCAAATCGAAAGGAGGGTTGGCGAATTTATCACGATGATTTATTCGAGTTTATTGAAGAACAGAGACCAGGTTTGCCTGAAGTAATGGGAGTTTATGAATGGTATGTAGAAAACTCTTTTTCAATGTTGGCGAATGACCATCGTGAAAAGCATAATAAATTGGATTCTGAAGAAGTTAAAGGTGATAGCACTCACTCGGAAGAATTAATGAAACAGCTCATGGAGGAGAAGAATCAATTAGAAAATCAACTCATTAATATGCAGGATGAGTTGAACTTGGTTTACGAGCAAATCACTGAATTAACGGTTAAAGTTCAAAAACTGGAAGAAGAAAATGCTTTTTTAATCGGTTTATATGAGCAAATGGATGAGATGTATCAAGAATTAGAAAAGAAAAATCAACAAGAAAGTAGTAATGAAACACCAAAAACAATGGAACGCAAATTAAAGAAAGAGATGTCTATTGAAGATTTTAAAATGATTTTCGAAAAAGTGATCAAGGGATACAAAAGTGAAACAATAAACTACATACAGCAAGAAAATAAACTAATCAACGAAATATATACGTTGTTTTTCAATGAAGATGGAGAGTTAAAAAACGAGGTTATTGATGATGGAGAATATATTTGTCCATTGACTAAGAAGAAGTATAAAAAAAATTTAAGATCCATGCTTAAAAACGCGATCCGAACCAAATTAGAACAAATCCTGAATTCAGTTGACGAAACAGTGTTAGCTAACGACTCGAGTCGTTAGTCTTTTTTACTTATCAAATAAATAAGGATTTGAAATGGAGTTAACAAACGAACCGAAACAAATAAAAGAAATTTATGACGAGGAGGAGAATCTCTCGTTCTGAAGAATAACAACAAATGGAGACGAGATAAGGCAAGTTTACTTCCGAATTTCACACTTTCGTTTGAATTTGTAAAGATTATGTTAAAGTCGTTTTTTTCTCTTGTTTTATATAAGTATGTAGTTATATACTTATTAAAGGGAAGAGTAAGTATGGTTATACTACCATATCCATTTCGTGGATATGAAAGATGTGACATCATTATTTAGTGTGAGAGGAACAAAATTGCAAATAAAGGGATTTAGGAGTATCATATTTCATTTTCGCTCATATATATAAGTAAATAACTATATAATCATAAAAGAATAGGAGGTGTTTCCATGCAAAAGACAGTAGTGGAAATAGAAAAAGCATCACACGTTTTAAAGTTGCTTGGTGATAAAACACGTTTAACGATCATGGCAATTTTAAAACAACGTGAGTGTTGTGTATGCGAGCTTCTTGAGGTGTTTGACATGAGTCAGCCGGCTATTAGTCAGCATCTTCGCAAGTTAAAAGATGCAGGATTAGTAAAAGAAGATAAGAGGGGACAGTGGATTTATTATTCCCTCAATTCACAAAATGAGTTATATGATTTCATCCAAGATATTCTGCAACATATTCCAGATCAAACAGAGAATATTCGTAAGATTGAGGAAACCAACCCTACGCTCCGTTGCGGTTGTTAACCTACTAATCTACTAATTTAAATTATTAGGGGGGAAAAAATGAATAATACGGGGAAAAAACGTCTATCGTTTTTGGATCGATACCTCACGCTTTGGATTTTCCTTGCTATGGCAGCAGGAATTGGCTTAGGATTTGTCTTTCCAGGCTTTGTAGACGGAATGAACAGTTTGCAGGTAGGGACCACATCAATTCCAATTGCGATTGGCTTAATTTTAATGATGTATCCTCCGTTAGCAAAAGTTCGTTATGAGGAGATTGGGCGCGTCTTTAAAGATGTGAAAGTATTAGTGTTATCGCTCGTACAAAACTGGATTATTGGACCGATTCTTATGTTTTTGTTGGCGATCATATTCTTACCGGATAAACCGGAATACATGGTCGGACTCATCATGATCGGTCTGGCACGTTGTATTGCGATGGTGATTGTCTGGAATGATTTAGCGAAAGGAGACAGGGAGTACGCAGCTGGATTGGTGGCGTTTAACTCTGTATTCCAAATGCTATTTTACTCTGTTTATGCGTATGTGTTTGTGACGATCATTCCAGAATGGTTAGGACTAGAAGGTGCTGTCGTTAATATTACAATGATGGAAGTCGCTAAGTCGGTGTTTATTTACTTAGGAATTCCGTTTCTTGGCGGAATGTTGACGCGCTTTTTGTTAGTAAAAGCAAAGGGCAGACAATGGTATGAAAAAGTATTTATTCCAAAAGTCAGCCCGATTACATTGATTTCTTTGTTGTTTACGATTATCGTCATGTTCTCTTTAAAAGGAGACGTCATTGTAAGCTTGCCGTTGGATGTAGTGAGAGTTGCCATTCCATTGTTGATTTACTTTGTGTTGATGTTCTTCGTTTCCTTCTTCTTAGGGAGGAAATTTGGAGCGAGATACCCTGTAACCACAACACTTGCCTTTACAGCCGGCAGTAATAACTTTGAGTTAGCGATTGCCGTAGCTGTTGGCGTGTTTGGGATCCATTCCGGTGCAGCATTTGCAGCTGTTATTGGACCACTGGTGGAAGTGCCTGTCATGATTGCGTTAGTCAACGTGGCACTATGGTTTCAACGAAAATACTTTAAAACAGAATCAGTATCATACTAACAACAGAGGTGGAAGGAAATATGAAAAACAAAAAGATCATTTACTTCTTATGCACAGGTAACTCTTGCCGCAGCCAAATGGCAGAAGGATGGGCAAAAAAATATCTTGGCGACGAGTGGGAAGTGTACAGCGCCGGTATTGAAGCGCATGGACTAAATCCAAACGCGGTAAAAGTCATGAAAGAAGTAGGAATTGATATTTCGAACCAGACATCGGATATCATTGATCCGGAAATTTTAAATAAAGCGGATTTGGTAGTAACATTATGTGGTCATGCAGCGGACCATTGTCCAGTAACCCCACCAAATGTGAAACGTGTTCATTGGGGATTTGATGATCCGGCAAAGGCGGAAGGAACGGAGGAGGAAAAATTAGCTGTATTCCGTCGTGTTCGCGATGAAATCGGCGCGCGCATCAAAAAATTTGCTGAAACAGGCGAATAAGACTAAATGACAGCCGAGAAGAATCTTCTCGGCTGATTTTACAGGAGGGGAAATCATGATAAAAATTGGTGAAATTTTATTCTATTTTCTAAATTAAAAAGTTGCAATATGCAAATAATGTGATATAAATAATTATAGAGGTGAAAAAATGGAAAACATTAGAGAGTTGTTTCAAGTGATGACACGTCGTTTTGGATTGCTAAATAAAAATTGCTGTTCGATTGATGATGTAGATATTTCTCTCGTTCAAAGCCATATTCTTTATGAAATTGACAAAAGAGAACATCCCTCCATGCAACAAGTGGCTGAAGCATTAGGAATGGATATTACCACGTTCAGCAGACAGATTCAAAATTTAGTGAAAAAGGGATTAGTAAAAAAAACGCCGCTTCCTGAAGATCGAAGAGTATACACGTTATCGTTAACCACCGAAGGAAAGTTTATCGCAACAACCATTGATCGAGAAATAAATCGATATCTAGAAGAAGTGTTTTCACATATGACGGAATTTGAGAAAGAAACCGTGATTCGTTCGATTAAATTGTTGAATGAGTGTATGGCAAAATCAAGTGTATGTTGTAAACCGTTATTTTGAGGCAAGTATATCTAGGCTTGCCTGTTTGTTAAACATATAGTTGTAATTTGCAAATAAAATAAGGAGAGATAATCAATGAGCATAGCGATTTTTCAAGACTTTCTCTTATATTGCGTTAGAATTAACTCTTTTGTTTTTGGCTATTTCGTTCGTCATTCACTTTTCAGTAAGGATATATTCCTTATGATAAAATGCAAAGTTTGTTAACAAAGCGCCATCCGTTATTCGGAGCATTGGTTGCTGTCGCGTTTGCGTTTTGCTCATGTTCTACGATCCCAGTTGTCGTATCGCTTTTAAACCAGAAGGTCCGTTTCGGTATTGTGATGATTTTTCTCTTTGATTCTCCTGTGCTCGATCCAATCATATTGACACTCATGGCTGCGACACTCGGAGTAAAAAAAGGAGAAGTAGAGATCGGAAAGAAACGAAACATGAGAGAAGCTTTACAGGAGACCTTTCACTTAATAAAAACGGTTTATCCATATTTGCTTTTGGGTGCAGGCATTGAAGCCATTATTCATGGTGCTGTACTGACAGAATGGATTTCAACCTATATGGGGGGTGATAAGTGGTGGCTTGTTCCACTTGCAGCAATCATCGGAATTCCTTTGTATATCCGCCTTTTCACGATGATTCCCATTTCACAAATGTTGATTGCAAAAGGCATGGCATTAGGACCTGTTATGGCGCCGATGGTTAGCTCAGCAGGGGCAAGCTTACCGGAGATCACATGATTACACAGTATCTTTAGAAAGAAGCTGGTCTTTGCGTTTGTAGGTTCTGTCATGACGATGGCAACGTTATCAGGATTTTTATTCTATATCATTTAAGGAGTGATAACTTATGAATCACGTTAATAACGATCAAATCCGGCAAAATGTCCGCAGCCGCTATAAGCAAATTGCGCTGCAGGAAGTAAATTCTAGAAGCTGTTGTTCAGACTCTTCCGGATGTTGTGGTACACCTAATGAGGTATCAGCAAAACTAGGATACTCGGATGAGGAATTATCTGCCGTGCCAGAAGGAGCTAATCTTGGACTTGGTTGCGGCAACCCGCTAGCAATTGCGGAATTGAACCCCGGAGATGTGGTGTTGGATCTTGGTTGTGGTGCCGGTTTCGATTGCTTTTTGGCTGCTCGTCAGGTCGGAGAAACCGGGCGCGTCATTGGTGTGGATATGACACCAGAAATGATCAGCAAAGCACGCAACAATGCTGCCAAGGGTGGCTTTACCAATACTGAATTTCGGTTAGGAGAAATCGAATATTTACCGGTGGCAGATGGTTCGGTGGATGTCATTATTTCCAATTGCGTCATTAATCTTTCTCCAGATAAGCCCCAGGTGTTCAAGGAAGCCTATCGTGTGCTGAAACCAGGAGGGCGCCTTGTCATTTCCGACGTTGTGGCGACGGCAGAACTTCCATCGGAAATCAAAAACAATATGGATGTCTTGTATTCGGGCTGCGTATCAGGAGCAGCATCGATTGGTGAACTGGAATCCATGTTACAACAGAGTGGATTCACACAGATCACCATTGAACCAAAAGATGAATCGAAGGAGTTTATCAAAGATTGGGTGCCTGGAGCGAACATCGAGGATTACATTGTTTCTGCGATCATTAAAGCAATGAAACCTTAAAAAATGTGGTGTAACAGATCGGAACTCGTTGGGGAAGAAAAGCGTGAGTGTTGCTAATGTTACATGGAAAAGGCATTAGGCGATTCCTAGTGCCTTTTCTGTATGAAAATAAGGAGGGATTTTTCATATGAACATTCGTAGCTTTCGCAAAGAGGATTGGATGCAAGTGAAGGAAATTTACGAGCAAGGAATTGCGACAGGACAAGCAACGTTTGAAACGACAGCACCATCGTTTGAAAAATGGGAATCGACCATTGCCGCAAATTTATGTTTGGTCGCTGAAAACGAAGAAGGCATTCAAGGCTGGTGTAAGATAAGTAAAGTATCGGATCGCTGCGTGTATGAAGGGGTGGGAGAGGTGAGTGTGTATGTTCGAGATGTGAGTCGGGGAAAAGGAGTGGGAAAAAAACTTCTACAAGCTATGATCAAAGAATCCGAGGCAAAAGGATTTTGGACATTAACAGCAGGGATTTTCCCTGAAAACATACCAAGTTTACGTTTACATCAAAGTGTTGGATTTCGTGAAGTTGGTATCCGACAACGTATAGGAAAGTTAAATGGGGTATGGCGTGATGTGGTATTGCTTGAGCGTCGCAGTCCAGTTGTAGGTATAGACTGATTATGAATTTTATATTATGTAATCACTTTGTATATATAAAAGTGGCAGATTATTCTCGGATTCATAGCGAACCAAAATAAATCTGCCACTAGAGTTAGATCCAAATACAATTGTGTTATTTCCATATACCATTCTGTCAATGTACAGCCCCTCGTTGTGGGTTATGTCCTCCTCTGCAAAAAACAGTATATTTTGTTAATTGTATTTAACTTTTTCCAAGGCTCTTTTGTTATTGGATGAAACGAAGATCATGAATTAAAAAATCTTTTTTTATCGGACAGCTAGGAGTGTAAAGACATTCAGCTAACGATTGTTGTTGGAGTTTGTTTGCCATTGCTCCTTTAAAGAAGGCAATGGCTTTTTTATCATTTGTTATTAATTTTAAATGTTCATTGTTTTTTCCGAATACTTGGAATTGCTTGATTACCAGCGGTGAGCAATAAAACAACGGCTTTGGAAATGACATTCCGAATGGTTCTAAAACGCCTAAGTCATCAAAAATATGCATAGGGAACTGATGTAAGGGAATTGTACTAATATATTTTAATTTTGGAGTTAGTGGCGGTTCGTCTAAGGCTGCTAGTTGAATCGCTTCTCTAAAAGCATGAATATGATCAAAATCGGGTTTAATCGAAAAACCAGCAGCGGCTCGATGACCACCGTATTTGGTTAAGAAATGGGAGCATTTCTTAATCACATTAATCATGGAAAAATCCGTCGCATTTACACTTCTGGCAGAACCGGCTCCTGTCAAGGAAATCACAATCGCTGGCTTTTTGAATTTATTGGCTATTTTTGCAGCAATGAGACCGATAATTCCGCTGTGAAAATCATCGCAAACAACAATAACATTTTGTTTGTACCATTGATTTTGAATAATTTGTTCCTCAATACGTTGGAATTGTTCTTTTGTCATTTGTTGCCGCTTTTTATTTAAAGTAATTAATGAATAAAGATCGGCTTTTGCACATAAAGGGTTGACTAGGATATCCACAGCTTGGTTTGGATCACCAATTCGTCCCGACGAGTTAAAAATCGGTCCAATTTGAAAGCTAATGGTGGAACTATCGACATATTTAATTCGTAACATCTCAAAGAGTTTTTTTAATACAGGGGTTGGTGTATAGTTCATTTTTTGCAATCCAAGTTTACAAATAATACGATTTTCTCCTTTGAGAGGCATTAGATCCGCAATCGTACCTAACGTGGCAAACTCAATAAATTCGTAAACATGTTTATCCCAAGGAATTTTTCCTGCCATAAATAGTGCCTGTACGACTTTTAAAGCGACTCCCGCACCTGCCAGATGCGGGAAAGGATAAGTGTTGTCATGACGCTTTGGATTAATAAACGCATAACAGTCGGGATGCGGACCTAAAACTTCGTGATGATCCGTAACAATGACATCCATGCCTCTTCTTTTTGCCACTTCCATGGCAGGGTGGGCACTTGATCCATTGTCTACTGTAATAATTAAAGTGGTGTCTTCCGGAACTTTTTCCATTGCTTTCGGGGACAAACCGTACCCTTCACTGCGAAGTGGCAATCGATAATGGACATCTGCTTTAAATTTCTTTAAAGCTTTGTACAGGATAGCCGTTGCTGTCATTCCATCTACATCATAATCACCATAAATGAAAATCTTTTCTTTTTGCGTCAAGGCTTTAATAATGCGTATAATCGCTTTTTTCATGTCATTCATCAGAAATGGATCATGAAAATCATCTATGGTCGGAAATATGAATCGTGATACTTTTTCGCAATTGTCGATGCCGTGAATAAACAAGTGGTGCATCAGTACCGGTTCGATATCAAACTGTCTTGCCATATAGGTGATCAAAGCTTTATTGGGATGTTTTTCTAGTGATGTATCAAACGGTACCCAATCCATACTTACCGTCCTCTCGTGAGTTGTAAAACCAAACATATTTTTTGGCTTGAAAAACGTTTAATGTTTGAAAAAATCGGTCGGATGGGATGTTTTTTGTTCCGTAGTATTCTTGATAAAAAAACGCAAGGTACTCTAGAGGACGGTTATATGTTAAATACTCTCTGTAAAAATTAATTGGCATCGGGAATGCGTTCTCGTATTCAATTCCTCCTTTTGACAACACAAAATACAACTCGAATGGCGTGTCGATTTCAAGCGAACTCATCACTTCTTTATAAAAAATGACACCCGAATTTTTGTAAGAGATCAGTTCTTTTTTTAGATGAAGCAGATTCTGAAATTGATTAGTATCGAGCAATTGGCGTAAGGTGATCGGTTTCATGCTGTCAACTCCATTTACTGAATGTTTAATACGATTTCAATATCCTTTTCATCAAGTAAAATCACTTTTTCAACAATCGTTTTAATTAATGATTTTGCTTCCGGGACTGGTAAAACATCGATTGCATCGATCACATTGTTCATTTTTTCTTTCACCATTGCCTCAAGCTTTTTTACATCCACCGAAGAAGCATTTTCCGTTT
Source organism: Geobacillus sp. FJAT-46040 (assembly GCF_002335725.1). Classification (NCBI taxonomy): domain Bacteria; kingdom Bacillati; phylum Bacillota; class Bacilli; order Caryophanales; family Anoxybacillaceae; genus Geobacillus; species Geobacillus sp. FJAT-46040. Next base: position 2,338,324 of record NZ_NISS01000001.1, on the reverse strand, counting down.
TTTGAACTTCTGCAATGATTTGTTCCATCCGCTTTTTTTCTTCATTTAAATCTTCTAATTCAATGAGTCCTGCAGTGTACGCTTCCACTTTTCGTTTATAACGGTTTTTAGCGGTTCGAATTTTTTGCTCGATTGTGCTCTCTTCGTTTTCAGCAGCCTTTTGAATAAGATGAGGAATCATTTGGGAGTTAATCGAATCGGCTAACTTTAATAACCCATGTTTAAACCATGATTCCACATCGTCAGCGCGGTACTGTTTGCTTGTACACGTTCCTTTGTTTTTGTTAGCGGAACAACGGTAAACGCGATAGCGATTTTTCGCTGAACCTGACCAACCAATGCTCATTCCTGAACCACATCTGCCGCATTTTAATAGTCCACCAAGCAAATGCGGACTTGTCTGTGCTCGAGGTGCCATTTGTTTTTTATTTACTCTTTTTTGTACTTGTTCCCATGTAGCTTGATCAATAATAGCTGGACAAGCGTCTTCAAGGACAACCCAATCAGCGTCATCTTTTTTTACCCGCTTCGATTTACTGGAATCCATGCGGTTCCAAAACAGGGTTCCTTTATATACGGGATTCGTAAGCATTAGTTTAATAGCCCGAATCGACCATTCTTTTTTCTGACGAGAAGGTATTCCTTCTTCATTTAGCTTTTTAGCAATCGCATAGTAGCCGAGCCCTTTATTAAGGTACCAATCATAAACGTTTCGAACGATTTGTGCTTCCGGTTCATAAATAACCAACTCTTTATTCTGTAACCGATAACCGTAAGGGCTTTGTGTTAACCATTTTCCTTGTCTGGCTGCGTGCAGCATGTTTTCAAAAACACGTTCCCGAATTCGTTCTCGTTCAAACTCAGCAACCGCACCTAAAACCTGTAAGGTGAGACGACCGGATGGAGTATTGGTGTCAAACGATTCACTAATCGAAATAAATGAAACGTTATGCTCCTGGAACATATCAATTAATTTCAAAAGATCCAATAGTCGTCGGCTCAAACGGTCCAATTTCGTGACTAATATTTTGGAAATCGTCCCCTTTTTTACTTCCTTTAATAAACGATTTAATTCCGGACGATCAAGATTCTTAGCAGAATAACCGTCATCTATAAAAAGTAGAGGTTCTTCACTCCATCCCATGGCTCGGCAATAAGCTTTTAGCCGTTCTTGTTGTTCATCGAGTGAAACCCCTTCCCGAGCTTGTTCGTCCGTAGAAACGCGGCAATATAAAGCAATCGATCTTTCTTGAAAAGTGTCTTTCATACAGATTGCCTCCAACACTGTTTGTCCCATATCCCATATATATGTTTGGATGAACCAAACAATGAGTTTGACCGATTTGCAGGGTTGTCCTACCTCACTTTCTGCATATGTATGAGCAAAGGGGGAATACCGATGGAAGATGTAAAAGTTCGCTTCTCCGTAAATAGCAGTTTAGGAAAATTTTCATTTGACGACATCCACGATCTTCATAGTCACCCCGTTGCTCAAATGATCCAAGAAAAAATGGTTGCATGGGAACAGAAGTTTAAGGGAAGCGCAATTCATCACCTATTGCATAAAGAAATCGGTCAGGAACAAGCCAAACAGATTCAAGTTGCCTTCCAACAAAAAGAGAGCCAACCGATCGATGGTTAGGCTCTCCTTTTTTGTTAATTTTATTCATGATTATAAACGTATGTTTATTATAGTGAATAAAATTCCCAAAATTTGTTTATCATAAAATTAGCGAGTGGAGTTTTCATTTAAAAACAAATGAACTCCTCGTTCCAGTGTGGAAAGGAGGTAATCAGCGACTTCAGGGTGCTTTTGTTCCAATTCCTTTAGTTGTTTCATGACATGCTGGATCCGAATATCGAATTCGCTATCACTGGAATGTGTTGTTTCAACAGGAAGGAGTGAGAGTTCTTCTTGAAGTTTTTCGAGAAGTGAAAGCTGAATGGTATCTGTTTTACCCGTTTCTAAATTGCTGAGATAAGCGGGAGAAACATTTAACCGTTCAGCGAAAGCATTTAAACTGATTCCTTTTTGTTTTCTTAGCACACGAATTCGTTCTCCTATATGTTGCAACATATTCGAATTCCTCCATAAAAATGGCTAGACGCATGTATTTTCAAAGAAATACAGGTTTGGTTAGAAACAAAGGCTTTATTGTATTTCAACATTCATCCAAAAAAATCCTGTTTGTAAGCTTAAGTTTTAGAAAAACATCATAAATTTTTTGAGGAGAGATAGAAATGAAAAGAAAAATCCCAAAAGTAACTTGCCAAGTCGTTTCTATTCAATATGTTCATGATCCAGAGGCAGCTGAAAAGTGGTTTGACTTGTACACAGATATTATTTTGAAGCAAATACAGAACAGGCAAGAAACGAAAAGGGACTCGGAGGTGTTGGATGATTGAAAACGGTTGCTTACTACCGCAACTCGATTAGCAAAGAAAAGCAGAAGTTATCCATTGAAATGCAAATGCAGCATGTGCATGAGGTAGCAGCAAAAAACCGTTTATTGATCGATGATGAGTTTATGGATCGAGAAACGTCCGCCAGAAAAAAGAAAATGGAAGAGAGAAAGGGCATGGCGCAGCTAATCGAAGAAATAAAAAAGGGGCGGGTAAAAAATTTAATTGTGTACAGCCGTTGCCGCTTGGCACGAAATGTACAACAGTATATGAGTTTATATGATTTACTAAGGCAGCATAAGGTAAATGTCATTTTCGCAGCGGACTTTGAATTTCCTATGATGTATACGGCGGAGGCTGAATTAATTGAACGGATTGTCGCCGCCATGAACCAGGAAGATGCTGAAAAATTGGTTCAAAAATTGCAAGATTCTAAAGTAACTGTAGCAAGAGAAGGAAAACATGCTGGGGGACGTATTCCATTTGGGTATCGATCACCCCGAGAGGATCTTGAAGAGGATAAGGAGGAGTCTGATTGGATTTTAGTTGAAGAGGAAGTAAAGACAATCCAAAACGTTTATGATTTATTTTTGCAAAAAGATTTTAGCTCCCTCACAAAATTTGTAGAGATAGTAAACGAATTGGGACTGCGCTTTAAAGATAATAAGGAATGGAACTATTCTAATATGCAAAACGTTCTTACAAACCCTATTTACAAAGGAAAAAGAATATCTCACATAAAGGGAGAAGAAATTGAAAAAGATGTGCCGCATCTTAAGATTGTCGATACTTCAATTAAACAAGTCGATGTTACAGATGTTAAAGAAATATGAACAAAGCTTGTTTGTTAAATCCGAATTAGAATCCAGGATTTTCGAAATAAGCGAAAAGTTTAAGACGATACATGATTGGAAACAGGAATCATCGTTGAAAATGATTGATCCGGACATGGAAGACGATCAAAAAATAGAATTGCTGCAGGACATTATCTCTCGTGTTCGGGTCAGTAAAGAGAAAATTGAAATTATTTTCCGTCATCCATTATTTACAGGATTGGAGGGAAGGGAAGAAATTGGACTTATCTAAGATTTTGACACCCGGCATGAAGGGGGTTTTTTATGGTCGGCATTCCACGCATAAGCAGACAATGGAAACACAGCGTCGTAGCGCCTATGATTTAGCCGAAAAATATCAGTGTACAATTGTGGAGGAAATTCTGGACGAGGGAGTGTCTTCACGAAAAAAAGATCGTGAAGGATATAAGCGATTGATTGCTGCAGCTTATGAAAAGAAATTTGACTTCGTTATTATCTACTCACATTCCCGTATTGCACGCATACCTGAAGAACATGATCTGATACGCGCAACGATGCATATATTAGATATCCCAATCATCGAAAGTGAAACAGAAAGTTTATATGATTTTGGCGACACTATTTTTAGAGCGATTAAAGATGGAATAGCCAAATATGAGCTGGATAAAATCCGGATCAATACAAAAAATGCAATTGAAACGTTGGCGAAAAATGGACGATGGACAGGTGGCAGGGCTCCGTTTGGGTATCAGTATACTTCCAAAAAGGAAGGAGGAACTGAAAAGTTTGATATAGTGGAAGCTGAAATAGAATTGGTGAAAAAAGTGTTTGAGTTATATAAAAATCATCATGGTTTTTCATCTATTGCCAGACAGCTTCCTGAAAACAGTTATCGTGGAAAAGCATGGACTAAGGACCGTGTAAAAAACATCATTACGAATCCCTTTTATGCAGGTTATATCGCGATCAGAAGAAAGCACGAAAAGAAACACAATGCGTTAAAAGACAGAAGTGAGTGGATAATGAAAAAAAGTCCACTTATTCCGGCGGTTTTAACGATTGAAGAATGGGAATATTGCTGGAATCTATACAAAACAAAGAACGAGAGAAAAATTCCACCGAAACACTTTAAAACATCTTTTCTGTTAACAGGTTTGTTAAAGTGCCAAAATTGTAATGGGGGGTTAATTGGAAAAGATCAGCGAACGACGAGCAACCAGGGAAAAGTATATGGAAAGAAAGTGTATTTATGCAAATCATGCAATTATAAAATAGATGCAGATGATGCACATCAAACGGTATTAAAAGTATTCAGAAGTTATCAAGGTGTAGATACAGAGAAACTGATCTCGGCTGTTCAGGAAAAAGTGGAAACAGAAATTAGCAACATCAAGAAAAGTATTGAGGATTTAAAAGTGTCATGGCAAACAGAAAAACGAAAACTCCAGCTTTGCGATATTGAAATTGAAAAAGCCTTTAAAAGGAAGGAAGAAAAGGAACCTCACATCAAAATATTGATCATTACAAAAGATCGAATCCTAAACAAAGTTCATCAAATTGAACGTTGGATTGAGGAAAAAGAGGCAAAAATAAAATTCTTAGAAGAGGTTCAAAAAAATGAAAATTTAATTAGAGATCATTTAAAACAATTTCAGGCTCCTGTCTCTAGCTGCAATGAAGATATGCGAGCGTTGTTCCTGTATTTATTTGAAGAAATTATGGTTAATAAAAAAGGACATTTGCAATGTAAACTACGTTTCAATTTAGATGATAAATGATACAAAAATCTCCTCATTTGCAGGAGATTTTTTTATTTATGTAATAACATATCTCGGTGATTAGGTGCATATATTGGTAGGTAAAGCAATTTTTCTCGGTAATTAAGGGTAGGACCCGATCGCGATCAGCCCCAAATTACCGATATTGATACGACTGAAATTCAAGAAAAACCTTTGATTTCAAGGGACAAGCTGGGGTTTGTCCTAATTTTATTATGGACAAGGAAGTCCTTTTTTAACAGTTCTCGGTTATTTGGATAGAGGAGATTTGGAAACTCGGTAATTAGGTTGGTTAAGTATTACTGTTACATCTTATCGATCCAATGTCAAAGATGATTAGACCAACTGTGTTGAAGAATATGTTAGTGCAATACCGTGTCAATGCTTAAAACAGAATAATGAGAATTAGAAAAAGAAATCGAAACTAAACAACAAGATCTAATTCTATTCTCATTACAACTTTAAACAAGGAGGAGAGAACTTCCTTGTTTTTTAGCGACTAAAGTAAAGTTACATCACTAATGTTATGATCATAAATTTACCTTGATTCAAAATTAGATTAGGCGAACAAGCAAAATTGTTCGGTTTTGGAGTAGTAACAAGGAAAATCCAAGGATTTGCAGTTCGGCAAGGAGGTAGTTGAGGGATATGAAGGTTTTATATTAAAAAGAATCAGAATACTAAATGGGTTTTTGTTGAAATAAAGGTAATTTATTCGTTAAAATATTGGTGGTATCTGCCAATTGGGGGAGGTTTAATTGTTAATTCCATTTTGGTTTCGTTTATTATTTCTTTTTATGTCTTATTTTCCTTTATTTTTGGTACTGTTTATAAAATTTTTTAATTATGAATTCCTTGTTGTAACTATTCACCCCAGTGCTAGTGTATAAAAAAGCCCAGCACAAATAGGGCATTTCGGTCATAGAAAATGCCCTAGGTAGCGGAAAGAACTCGATCGATCGTTTCGCCTGCCAACAGAAGACATAACGAATCCCACACGTTTTTTTCGTGTTTCGTCAGTGTGGAAACGATGCTTCTTGCGATGCAAAACGACTGCGCGAATGTTTCTTCGCGAAACGTACCCGAAATGTTCTCTTTGACTTTGACCATGCGAAGATCGCGTTCGGCTTGGTTGTTATCAAAGGGAACATGTACTTCACGTAAGAAACGCAGCGCTTCTTCCTTTCGTTTTTGAAGGCGTCGAACAAAAGCGAGTGCTTTTTTCGGAAGAGGCGTCATCGTTTCTAATCGGTGTTGTGCTCTTTCTAGGATGCGATCATACACTCGTTCCCACCGTCTCGCTTCTTCTTCGGAAAGTGCACCGTGATGGGCTTCGACGGCTTGCTTGGCGGCTAACAGAAACGTGGTCATGCGCATCGCCCACGTATGCCCCTGTTCGATGAATCCTTTTAACTCACGCAAATGGTGGGCATGACAAAGGGCATGGGTGGCATGTGTGTATTTCGGATACGTACCGAACGCATCGTGCATCATCGTCCCTTCATATCGGGGAAGAATCCCGATATCATCGGTCGCTTTTTTTCCACGAGAAGCGTGAGGAGCCAAGTATGTATATCTCGATGTACACGCGACATGCACCCATGCGAGTTTCCCATTGATGCGCAAACTCGTTTCATCGACATGCAGGATGTTGGATTCAAGTAAGGCGTCTTCGATGATGTCCATATTTGATTCCAACGATTCGCGTCCTCGTTTCACCATATTGGCAAG
>NZ_NISS01000001.1:2274801-2331464 GCF_002335725.1 Geobacillus sp. FJAT-46040 | reverse complement strand
CATCCTTGACACGTATGCACACGGTGGACGACACGATGATGTGGATGTTCCACTTGACGGAGCGTCTTCCCCTCATGTCCCTCTTGCCCACCAGGCTTTTTGCCAGACGGCTCGCGGGAGGAACGCTTTTTCTCAAAACGGTCAGAAGATGGGGGCAAATGGCTATTGGAGCTGTTTTTTTTCGTGCGTGCTTCCAGCTCTTGAACACGGTACTTCAGTTGTTCATTTTCTTTGCGTAGTTGTTTGTTTTCGTGACGCAAATGTTCATTTTCTTGAATGAGTTGATGAATGAGCTGTTTTTGTTGTTGAACTTTGCCGATTAAGCTCTCAACTGTAAATACAGCTTGTTGTACCGTCAACATGCGATTCACCTCCTTGTCTATCAATATTCACATCATGGACAGGAAAAGCAAAAAATATTCAGCTCACTTTATGATGTGGCTGAATAGTTACTCCTTGTTTATTGTATTAAATATTGGAGGTTTATCGATATATTGTTTCTGTTAGAGATTAAAACATTAAATGGAGTAATGGGACTTATATCAACTTTGCTGCTGGTAATTTCATTATTATCGATATTGTTTATATTGTTTGAATTAAGAACCACAGAGAAAAAAAGGATTGGACAGAAAAAATATACCATTAAGAAAATACAACCTAGGGATAGGGATATATTAGTTTACCTTGTTACTTATGTTTTACCGCTGATTAGTCTAGATATGGATAATTTTAGGGATATAATAGTTTTATTTGTTCTTATTCTTTTAATATTCTGGTTATCGATGTATTCAGATTTACTTTATGTCAATCCAGTTATGGCAGCTCTAAAATTAAGAATATACGCTATCGAAACAGATTTAGGTGAAGCACTCCTTATTTCTAAAAATGATAAATTCGAGGAATGCTTAGGTAAAAAAATAATTTGTTATCGTTTTATTAGAGATAAAGAAACAGTATTAATCGATGGGAGTAGGGGGCAACAAAATGAATGATGAATTGATTTATGTAAAAGAAAAAATTAATGAAATGGAACATAACAATGATTACGTTTACCAGTTATTTATAGTAGGTTCTGTACTAAGAGAAGGAACACAATCTGTTTATGATGATTGTGATCCAAAAGAAATTCCAATCGACCAATCAGTACAAGATTGGTTGTTGGGAACCACAAAGGCTTTGCTAGAGGATGTAACAGAAAATTATCAAGTATTAACCCGTGGTGCTAGATAAACTTGATCAAGCATAAAAATAGCCCTTGCTGGCGGATCTCCAGTAGAATGAAAGTGTCACCCAACATTCGAAAGGAGAGATCCCCCATGCAAGAGCACTTTCATTTTACTACAGATCCAGCCAAACTTCAAAAACAATATGCCGCTATTTTCTGTTTTGTTTCTGCCCAACTGTCGTTGATTCAAATGTATCTTCATCGCCGCAACCGTCACTTGGTCAAGCAAGAAGACGAAGTGGTCATGGCGGTTCACCTTTTGGGGAAGCTGCTGGGCTTTTCTTCCGAACGAGCCTGGCATCGTTTTGTCACGGGAAATTTGTTCACAAACGGCTCGTTTCTTGAACGCTCCCGATACAACCGCCGCTGCCGGGCGCTTGGTTTCGCCATCAAATGGATCCGTCATGAGCTGGCGAAACGTGGCCAACACCATGCTTATGCGGTCGTCGACAGCTTGCCTCTTCCGTTGTGCCATCCCGTGAGAATGCAGCGCGTCAAGCGATTTCGAGGGATCGCGGATATGGGGTATTGTGCTTCCAAAAAGCAATGGTACTACGGTTTCAAGCTGCATCTTCAAGTGACCAATCAAGGGCTGGCCATGGGCTATGTCGTGACGGAAGCGTCCTGCCACGACGTCAAAGCCGCTGAAACGGTGATGACTCAAATCCCTCATCCCTACAACTTTGGGGACAAAGGGTACATCAGCCACGCTCTTCGAGAAAAGCTGTACGAAGAACACCAAGTCGCGTTCTGGACACCGTCTCGACACAATCAAAAGCACGGCCCATCCAAGGCATGGGAAGAATGGATCCAAAAAAAACGCAAAGTCATCGAGACGGTGTTTTCGATTCTCGTAGACCAATACCGGATCACCGACATTCGAGCGAATTCCATGGCCGGGTTTGAAGTGGCACTCGATGGCATCTTGTTGGCTTATTCCTTGGTCACACTAGGGCTGGTTGAGCGCTGACGCTCAACTAGCACCACGGGTAGTATTAAATATTAGAGAAGTTGACGAAGAAAGCGAGACAATAAAAAGATATATTGAAATAAATAATTTAAATCAACTTTATTTATGGACTCAGCGTATAAATAATGAGCAAGTTGAAAATGATGCAAGGACTTTAATAAATAGAGATGATTTTAAACCTAAAGTGTTATTAGCGAAACTTGAAATTGATGATGAAATGAAGGTTTATTTTTTGTAACTATTCAGCCACATCATAAAGTGAGCTGAATATTTTTTGCTTTTCCTGTCCATGATGTGAATATTGATAGACAAGGAGGTGAATCACATGTTGACGGTACAACAAGCTGTATTTACAGTTGAGAGCTTAATCGGCAAAGTTCAACAACAAAAACAGCTCATTCATCAACTCATTCAAGAAAATGAACATTTGCGTCACGAAAACAAACAACTACGCAAAGAAAATGAACAACTGAAGTACCGTGTTCAAGAGCTGGAAGCACGCACGAAAAAAAACAGCTCCAATAGCCATTTGCCCCCATCTTCTGACCGTTTTGAGAAAAAGCGTTCCTCCCGCGAGCCGTCTGGCAAAAAGCCTGGTGGGCAAGAGGGACATGAGGGGAAGACGCTCCGTCAAGTGGAACATCCACATCATCGTGTCGTCCACCGTGTGCATACGTGTCAAGGATGTGGAGCTTCTTTGCGTGAAGTCAAACCGTTCAAAGTCGATATCCGTCAAGTGTTTGATGTCCCTCCTGTGGCGATCGAGGTGACACAACATGAACGTGAAGTGAAATCGTGTCCACATTGTCGATGCGTGCAACAAGCCGAATTCCCATCCCATGTCACGAATCATGTGCAATACGGTCCACGGCTCACGGCGCTCGTTGTTTATTTACATCATATCCAATTGATCCCGTACAAGCGTTTAAGTGATACAATCGAAGCGTTATATCAACACTCGATTAGTACAGGAACCCTTGCCAATATGGTGAAACGAGGACGCGAAGCGCTGGAATCAAATATGGACATCATCGAAGACGCCTTACTTGAATCCAACATCCTGCATGTCGATGAAACGAGTTTGCGCATCAATGGGAAACTCGCATGGGTGCATGTCGCGTGTACATCGAGATATACATACTTGGCTCCTCACGCTTCTCGTGGAAAAAAAGCGACCGATGATATCGGGATTCTTCCCCGATATGAAGGGACGATGATGCATGATGCGTTCGGTACATATCCGAAATACACACATGCCACCCATGCCCTTTGTCATGCCCACCATTTGCGTGAGTTAAAAGGATTCATCGAACAAGGGCATACGTGGGCGATGCGCATGACCACGTTTCTGTTAGCCGCCAAGCAAGCCGTCGAAGCCCATCACGGTGCACTTTCCGAAGAAGAAGCGAGACGGTGGGAACGAGTGTATGATCGCATCCTAGAAAGAGCACAACACCGATTAGAAACGATGACGCCTCTTCCGAAAAAAGCACTCGCTTTTGTTCGACGCCTTCAAAAACGAAAGGAAGAAGCGCTGCGTTTCTTACGTGAAGTACATGTTCCCTTTGATAACAACCAAGCCGAACGCGATCTTCGCATGGTCAAAGTCAAAGAGAACATTTCGGGTACGTTTCGCGAAGAAACATTCGCGCAGTCGTTTTGCATCGCAAGAAGCATCGTTTCCACACTGACGAAACACGAAAAAAACGTGTGGGATTCGTTATGTCTTCTGTTGGCAGGCGAAACGATCGATCGAGTTCTTTCCGCTACCTAGGGCATTTTCTATGACCGAAATGCCCTATTTGTGCTGGGCTTTTTTATACACTAGCACTGGGGTGAATAGTTACTATTTTTTAAAAATAATAAACGAAAGTGTATTTCTAAAAAAACGTAAAATACTTGAAGTTGTGGATAGAGGTGATTATCAGATCTCCCAAGAAAGAGACAAGAAGCTTTTTTTAGACGATCAATGGGACGGAATTATAATTGGTAATAATGTTCTATTGTACAATGAAAATAAAATTTTATCTTTGTTTAGATATTATGAAAGATTTAGAAGGCCGGTGAATTAATGGGGCATAGACTTTCCATATGTCGAATTTTGGAGGCCATTCTCCCCGCCGTTTGGCGCCAAAGGATGGGAAGACGAGCAGGACTTCCTGCTCCCAATTCCGGTTTTGCGCACGCCAAAGAGCCGGTCCCCCCTCGTTTTTTTCGAAACCGGCACAATCGCTTCAGATTTTGCACGACGGCGGTCAACAGCGCCTGTTCTTCCATGGCGTAAAGGCCCCGGCTTCGGGCCCGGTCCAGCCCGTGACATTCCTTCCCTTCGGCGAACACATGCTCACAACGCGTGCGAAGGGCTTGAATGGATCGATAGCCGCCCTGTTGCTGAATGAGCCTCGCTTGATTGCGAATCTGAACGTCTCGGACTTTCGCCTGGCGCTTTGCTTCCTGAGCGGGATCCTTCGCCCGGCGCTTCCAGGTTGGAATCTCCTCCATCTCCTTGCGGCGCAGCGGCACGAGCGGTGTGATGCCTTGAACGAAGAGCGCTTCCAGATACTCGGTGGTGCCATACGCTTTGTCCGCAGACAAGGTCCGAATCGTAATCGACGGGTGGCGAAACTGAATCGAAGCCAGCTGCTCCAAACTCGTCTCCCGTTCCGCCGTTCCAGTGGCGAGGCTGGCCCGTCTGGATAAAATCACGCGCGACTGGACATCGATGACGTCGTGCACCAGATACCGAGGATACGCTTCCTGCCCTTTGCCTTTCTTGTACAACCGGGCATCCGGATCCGTCACGCTTCGATGGGTCCGGTTGGAAAACGTGGCTCCACGGAAGTTTCCCCGTTCTTCGGCATGGACGCGTTCCCCTGATTTTGGAGACGGAGAGGGTGGGTCGTCATCCGGATCCCGGGCCTCGGTCTGTTCATCTTCCCGGGCAGTGCGGGCCAGATAGTCTTCCAACGTCTCCACCGGAGCGAGCTTGACCTCCCGCAAGCTGTGGATCGAGGCATTCGCCCGCACTTGGGTGCCGTCAGCCGCCGCATGGACATCCGGCGAGACCAACCCCGCCGCGATGCATTGATCCACCACATAGGTCATCAGCCGGTCAAAGATTCCATGTTGGCGCCAGCGTTTCCGTGTTTTGACGAGCGTCGTTCGATCCGGCAGTGTGGGGTGATGAGGATCCGGATGGAGCACGGATTCAAAGTCGAGACCGCAAAACCACAAGTATCCGGCATGCATGGGGAGGATCTCATACAACTCCCGCTCAGAGTGGTCGAACAAATACGAGAGCAGCATTAGGCGAAGCAGCCGTTCCGGATCCGCCGCCGGGCGACCCGTTTTTTCCGTGTACAGGGGAGCCACCCAATCGTGAATGACGGAAAAGTCAACCGCTTCGTTGATTTGGCGCAAGATATGATGTGGAGGAACCAGTTCTTCCATGTCGATGACTTGAAACAGACGAGGCTGAGTCGAAGGGTTTTTGGGGGCTTTCATGATCCGCTCACGCTCCATTCTAACGATTTTTCTTCTTTTTTCGACATAAGCCCTCCTAAATCCCTGCCTCAGGGTGTACTTTTTTCACCGGCCTTTTAGACAAGCAGCAGATGAAATAGTCGAACAGATAATGGAAAAAGGGATTGTTTCAGATGATTCTAACTTTTTACAATTTGTTCAGTCTCAGATAAGTCTTCAAAAGAAGCTAGCTAAGGCAGCTGATTATGGGTTGGAACGCATAAAAAGAGAGCGTATTGAGGAATTGATAAATACTGGCATGATTAATTTGCAATTAGATGAGCAAGGCAGGATAGTCTGTACCACAAAAGAAGAAGCGCGATTGGTTATTGATGTAATATTAGACAATTTTGTTTCCTCTTTAATTACTGATGATAAATACCGAGCTATCAATAAAATGCGTATACAATAATTACTGTGTTTTGTTGTGTCAGTGTTGGAATAAAATAAGCATCTTAGATAAACGAAGGCTGGGCGACGTATTGGCATCAGCGCATTTTGCGGGAAATGGACTTAACGAGCGATGAAGCCATTGAATTCGCGAAGTTAAATGCCAACGTTGTGCAGCCGTCGCGCACCGGCATCAATCCGTACTATTTAGGGCTGAAAATTTTTGAGGACATCGAAGAGCGCTGGAACAACCCGACGGAAGAGATGAAAAAATACGGTGTCAAGCCAGGCTCAGGACGGGCGAAAATTTTTGAAGTGCGCGAGCTGGAATCCGATATTTCGTTTTTGCGCAACTATTTAACGAAAGAGCTCGTTATGCGCGAAGATATGTACTTATTCCAAAAACAAGGGAAAGATTACAAAATTGTCGACAAGCATTGGGAACATATTCGCGACCAACTCGTCAGCATGCGGGTGAACGGCGGGTTCCCGTACATTACGGTGAACGACGGCGACTATATGCGCAACGGAGAGCTGTATTTAAAACATTGGTATGAAGGGATCGAACTCGATCTGAAGTATTTGGAAAAAGTGCTGCCATACATTTATCAGTTGTGGGGCCGTCCGGTCCATATGGAGACGGTCGTCGAGGAAAAGCCGATGTTGTTTACGTATGACGGGAAAACGGTGCATCGAAAATATTTATAATTTGAATAAAAAGCAGGGAAATCCTGCTTTTTTTGTTTGTTACGATGAATATGTGAAAAATGACACAAATTGTTCGGAATCATGCCGGATAAGGTCCTCGATTTTATGAAATAATACAAGTAGGCGATTTGTGATGTTTGTCACAAATTCTTCATAATTGTGTGTTCGTCCGGGGGGATGTATATGTGGAAGCGGCATGAAAAAACGCTTGTGTTCGTTAGCTTTGCTGTTGCGGCTGTTGTCTTGCTTTCCTTGATTGGTCGCTTGTTTTCATAAGGGGGGATGAATCGTGAACGGTTACGATCCGGTGCTGCTTAGCCGTATTTTGACGGGATTGACGCTGACGGTCCACATCATTTATGCCACGATCGGCGTCGGGGTTCCACTGATGATCGCCATTGCCCAGTGGGTTGGGATTCGCAAAAATGATATGCATTACATCTTACTCGCTCGCCGCTGGACGCGCGGTTTTGTCATCACCGTAGCGGTCGGCGTGGTGACAGGAACAGCGATCGGCTTGCAGCTGTCGCTTTTATGGCCGAACTTTATGCAGCTGGCTGGCCAAGTGATCAGCTTGCCGCTGTTCATGGAGACGTTCGCCTTCTTTTTTGAAGCCATTTTCCTCGGCATTTATTTGTATACATGGGATCGGTTCGAAAATCAGAAAAAACATTTGCTTTTGCTTATCCCGGTGGCAATTGGGGCTTCAGCATCAGCCATGTTTATTACGATGGTGAACGCGTTTATGAATACGCCGCAAGGGTTTGAATTTAAAAACGGCGAGCTTGTCAACATCGATCCAATCGCGGCTATGTTCAACCCAGCGATGCCGACGAAAGTCGCCCATGTGCTGGCGACTGCGTATATGACGTCAGCATTCGTGCTTGCTTCGATCGCCGCTTGGCATTTATGGAAAGGCAATCGTCACATTTATCATCGCAAGGCACTTCATTTAATGATGAAAACAGCTTTTATTTTTTCGGTAGCCAGTGTATTGATTGGCGACTTATCGGGCAAATTTTTAGCCGAATACCAGCCAGAAAAGCTGGCGGCCGCTGAATGGCATTTTGAAACGAGCTCCCACGCGCCGCTCGTGTTGTTTGGCATGCTGACAGAGGATGGCGAGGTGAAATATGCCATTAAAATCCCATATGCGTTAAGCATTTTGGCGCACAACCACCCGGGGGCGGTTGTGACCGGGCTGAACGAATTTCCGGAAGATGAACGCCCACCACTGTACATTCATTACTTATTCGATGTGATGGTCACGATCGGGGTGTTTTTAACGGTTGTCGCAGCCGCGTATTGGCTCGGATCGATTTTCCGCTGGAAGTGGACGGCGAAAAAGTGGTTTTTTGGACTGCTGGTGGCGGGAGGGCCGCTGGCGATGGTTGCGATTGAGGCGGGATGGTACTTAGCGGAAGTCGGGCGGCAGCCGTGGATTTTGCGTGGCTATATGAAAACGGCGGAAGGAGCGACATCGTCGGCGCATGTGGATACGATGCTTGTGTTGTTTTGCCTTTTGTATATGGTGTTAGTAATTGCGAGCGCAATAGTGCTCATCCGTATGTTCCGCCGCAACCCGGTTGAACGGGAGCTGGCAGAGCGGGCCAATAATGGGGAGGTGGCGCCATGACGCTCGAAGTCATTGGCATTTCGGTGTTATGGCTGTTTTTGTTCGGGTACATTATCGTTGGCTCGATTGATTTCGGGGCTGGGTTTTTCAGCGCCTATAGCCATTGGGCAAACAAACAGCATATTTTGCACCGCATCATTCAGCGCTATCTTTCCCCTGTATGGGAAGTGACGAACGTCTTTCTTGTCTTTTTCTTTGTCGGCATTGTCGGCTTTTTTCCGAAAACGGCGTATTATTACGGTTCTATTTTGCTTGTCCCGGCGAGCATCTCCATCATTTTGTTAGCTATTCGCGGCTCGTACTATGCGTTTCATACGTATGGGGGGACGGAACGGAACTGGTATTTAATCGCTTATGGATTGACGGGGTTGTTTATTCCGGCCTCCTTGTCCATCGTGTTGACGATTTCTGAAGGCGGGTTTGTGGAGGTAGGCGCCTCAGGCGTTACGCTGGATTATGGGAAGCTGTTTGCAAGCCCGTTGTCATGGAGCATTGTGCTGCTCAGTGTGACGAGCGTTCTTTACATTTCCGCTGTTTTTTTGACGTATTATGCCGATGCGGCGGGCGACCAGGCGGCGCGGGCATTGCTGCGGCGCTACGCCCTTCTTTGGAGCGGACCGACGATCTTGTCGGCGCTGCTCATCATTTACCAGCTGCGTCATCATAATCCCGAACATTACGCCCGTCTATGGGAGATGGCGTGGATGCTCATCATTTCGCTTTTGTTTTTTGCGGCCACCGTTTATTTGCTTTGGCGGCAGCGGCGGTTTGGCTGGGCGTTTATCGCGCTTTTGTTTCAATATGCATTCGCGTTTTACGCGTATGGCATTTCCCATTACCCGTATTTGCTCTACCCGTATTTGACGATTTACGACGGGTTTACAAACGAAACGATGGCTATTGCCTTGATTATCGCATTTATCGCTGGCTTGCTGCTTTTAATTCCGTCGCTGTATTTGCTTATGCGCCTCTTTTTGTTCAATAAGGCATATGTCAAAGGAGAATGGGAAGGAGGAAAAGGATGATGCAAACGTTTTTGATTATGTATGCGCCGATGATTGTCGTTGCATTGTCGGTCGTCGCGGCGTTTTGGGCCGGATTGAAAGACGAGCGGGTGAATGAATAAGGCTGCATAAACAACGATGCATAGTTTGCCGCATATGGCCCACACTAGCGGATGACAACGAATAGAGAAAGGATGGGCGATCATGAAAGAAATATTGGAGCGTGTGAAAGAGCAGCTGGAACAATCGTTTGACGAACCGCGCTCGACGAGTCTTGATGGGGCGATTCACGAATTGGAGCAATTGAAAGTGAGCGCCGGGGACAAACGGCAAATGATCGAAGACGTCATCCAGGCGGTGACTCACGCGCGCAATGCACGAATGGAGCTGGCCGAGGCGGGAGATGAATCGGCGACAAACGCTTTCGCTGAGGCCTATCGGGCGCTCGATCAAGCGATTGAATCGTACAGCGATGTTGATAACGATCCGGTATAAGGCAGGTGGGGATGCCCCATCTGCTTTCTTCTATGACGGTAATGCGGCAGGTCAAATCAGTAGCCGATCGGCAACAAACATGGTACAATAACAGCGGATAAAGGAAGAAAAAGGTTTTCTAGGGTTCCGCAGCTGCCTGGCGGCTGGACTGCGACCGAGAGAAAACGCGCGTCATTCTCGCGTACACGGAGGGATAAAAGCCCGGGAGGAGTATCATTTTTGATATTTCTCACGGCTTTTTTATTTTTCGAAAGGAGGAATGAAACATGGCGTGGGTATACTTAGTTGTCGCCGGGATATTCGAAATCGTCTGGGCCATTTCCCTGAAATATACGGCTGGGTTCACCCGTCTGTGGCCGTCTGTCGTCACTGTTGCGGGGATGGCGGCCAGTTTTTACTTTTTATCGATGGCAACGAAAACATTGCCGATCGGAACCGCCTATGCGGTATGGACGGGAATCGGGGCGATGGGAGCGGTCATTATCGGCATGCTCTTTTTAAACGAGCCGGTAACAGTGCCAAGGGTTATCTTTTTGTTGTTTATTCTTGTCGGGCTGATCGGATTAAAGTTGACATCCGGGCAGTAAAAAAGCAGGGGGGCGCCCTGCTTTTTTGTCATTTATTACTGGCAGGAAGTGAAACATGCCAATTCTCGCTTGGATCAAATACGATCGCCGATCCTTATCCTTTTATGTACTCTTGCCGCTTCAAGGTGATTTTGACATCTGACAAAAGGAAAATGCTTATTAAAATAATGGCTAATCCGCCGAGCATGCCAATCAGCGGCGATCAGTGTAAACGGAATTGCCGCATTCAATGCCCCGACGATAAGATATTCCTTCCAATAAGCTTTCAGCTCTATGCTTTTTTTGAACATCCATACATACAATAACAGCACGATACCGGCAATAAGCACGCGCAGCTCGATCGTAAGCACAGGACCGATGGCAGGGGCAGAGATGCGCATAAATAAAAAAGAGGCTCCCCATAAAGCCGCAAGCACAAAAAGCGCCGTGATTTCTTTTGCGTTCATATTCGTCTCTCCCGATGATTTTTTCTGAATTATATCATATTTTTTCTATTGGCACAGAAGATATTGATTAGAGCAGTTTTTTATTGACAACATATATAAAGATTGAATATCATAAAAATGTAAAAATAAATACATGGTTTCTGTGTTAAAAGGGGAGTAGCTTTAACAGCAAAGTCGTCAGTTCAGGGCAACACCCTCGGCTTTGTTGGCAACGGCAACGTTGTTAGCGAGACCTTTGCCTGCGGCGGTAAAGGTCTTTGTTTGTGAAAAGACCTTTACCAAGAATGGTAAAGGTCTTTTTTCATTGCCCGAAACGAAAGGGGGAAGATAATCGTAAAAGAAAATGGGAGAGGCTTTGGAAGAAAATCGTCAGAAGGATGGAGGGGAATGGTATGCGCAAGTGGTGGAGGCGACTTCGCTTGGTCGTTCACGTCCGACGTTTTCTTCCGTTTTTGGTTGAATTTTTTGCTTCGCGCGAGGTGCCGATGCGAAAAAAAGCGTTCTCTGTCGGGCTGTTTCTGCTATATATGGTGCTGCCGTTTGATCTCATTCCGGATTGGCTCGCGTTGTTTGGTTTTATCGATGATTTCGCCGTTCTTATGTTTATTTTGCAACAAGTCATCAAGATGGCGCCGATTTCGCTAAAGGAAAAATATAACTTGTGAAGGGGGATTGTTCCCATACCCGTCAAGTTTAGCGGTATAAAATTTTTAAGACGATACTCGTGTTCATCCCCGCAGTGAATGATGGGGATCACATCCATTATTGGGCATACCAAATACCCCTCCAGAAGAGGGGTATTTGGTATTTATATCCATATCTAATTCTACCATATCTCTAATTTCGTTAAGATATCTGATGCCGTTTCTTCCCCTTTCCTTCGACCTTTCTTGGCATGTTTTCGTAACAGGGAAAGGAGAGAGAAAAGGTTGATTTCCGCCATATGCGAACGCAAAAGCAACTGGTGCCAATACGATTGGAGAAGATCGAGCGCTTTCCGTTCACTGATTTCAATGTCTTCCTTTTGATGCCAATACATCCGAGCTTGAAACAGAAACGTCTGGGTGACCAAAATGGCAATCAACGTCCCGTATAAATGGCATTCGAAACGTTCTTTTTTCATCTCCTTGACTTTCTCCAAATCAAATACGGATTTCCAGGCTTTAAACAACAATTCAATTTGCCAGCGCAGGGAATAGAGCTCATGTGTGAGTAAAATATTTGTGGGTGACATTCCGAAATGATCCCCGACGAGGGTTGCGAACTTTTGTTCGCGACGCTCGTCGGGGCCACCAAGCGAAGCGCGGTAGAAAAAAGCAAATGTCATGCAAAAAGGACTCTCTCCCTGCTATGATGGTGATGACCAACATCCATAAAACAGGAGGGAGAGAGTCCATGAAACATCTTACCACAGAATGGCCTTTATTAAAAGAGCTGGAGGAACAATTCGTCAGAACTCTTCAAAAGGTGTTCGCTGTCTTGTTGGCGGCCCTTTTGGAGGAGATTGATCAACAACTGGCGGAAGCGCGGGACAAGCGCCGGTATCAGCTGAAAGACAAACGGCCGACCACGATCCAAACGCTGTTTGGAGAAGTGACGTTTCGACGGAACTACTACTATGATCGGCAGGCGGGGGCGTATACCTTCTTGCTGGATGCCGAACTGGGCTTTGATGGAGCGCAGTCGATCAGCCCTTGCCTCGAGGAAACGGCGGTCGAGTTGGCCGTAGAGTGCTCTTCCTACCGCAAAGCGGCCCGTACGTTGGAGTCGATCGTGGGGTATGCGGTCCTAAGCCACGAGGCGATTCGCCAACTGGTGCTGGAGGCCCCTGTCTCGCTGCACCACCCTGTTTCCCAACGGCACGGCCGAGTGCTGTTTGTGGAGGCGGATGGACTGTTCATTTCCCGCCAGGGGAAAGGGAAACGGGCGAAAGAAGAGAAAATCCTGGCGGTTCACGAGGGATGGAAACGAAACGGTTCGCAGCTCGAGCTCGTGAACCGGCGCCACTACCTCCATGAAGGGGAGGGAGACGTGTGGGAACGGTTTGAAGAGTGGCTGATGAACGAATATGCCTATGACCCGTGCCGGGACCTTTTGATCATCAACGGCGACGCGGCGTCGTGGATCACAGCCTGCCGGGAGTATTTTGGAAAGCGAGCCTGCTTTCAGCTGGATCGATTTCATGTGGCGCGGGAGCTGCGTCAGTGTCTGTCCGGCCATCCGCGTTGGCGGGAGGTGCGGAAGAAGCTGGCGAAACAAGACGAAGAGGGACTTCTGGTGGAGCTGAACAGCGCGGTCGGCACGTTGGAGGACGAAGCGAAAGAGAAGCAGATGGCTGCCATGATCCGCCGGATCGAGTCGATGCCGGGATGCATCCGGGACTATCGGGAGTGGCTGTCGGAGCAAGGGGTGGAGACGACCGGCATGCGTCCGATGGGCCACGCCGAGAGCGTGATGAGCCGGTTTGCGCATCGGGTGAAATCCCGCCGCAGCTGGAAAGACCAAGGGCTTCGGGCGTTTCTGAGGGCGATGGCAGCCCGAATCGACGGGATTTGGCGGAGAAATGGGCAGTTGGTGGAGGAAGAAGAGACCCGAACGGCAGCCTCGGCCTCAACAAAGTCCAAGCGGATCGAACAGGCCAAACGGAAGGCCGGACGGTTATGGGCAGATGTGGTGCGTCAGAATCTACCGTGTCTGCAGCGGTCATCCGGGACACCGATCCATCAAGCGTTGTCGGCGCTCCGGGATGGTGGTTGGGTGCAAAAAAATGGAATATCGTATCATCGCCTCAAGATGAGGGATGAGAGTCCGAAAGCGCTTACGATATCAATTCCTGAAAATGGTTCGCTAACTAGTGATTGACAACACCCGTAGTGAACCGAAAAAATGTTCTCCACAAAGTCTTGACTGACTCCGGGTAAAAATAATAATTGACAGATTCATATAGGTTATTTTATGATTAAATTGGACAGTTGAATAGTTCTCCTAAAGGGGAGTAGCTTTTACAACAAAGTCGTCATTTCGGAGTTTTGCCGCTCCCGGCTTTGTTGGCAACGTTAACGTTGTTAGCAAGACCTTTACCCGTTGGTAAAGGTATTTATTTGTATGTAAAACCTTTACCATACATGGTAAAGGTTTTTTATTTGATAATCTGGGAGGTAAGTGTATGAAAAAAAGACAGCATTTACTCGTTGTAAAAAGGATGATTTATTTGCTTGAGTGTGTAAAAAGGATAAAATTCATAATGGTTGGTAAAAATGAATGTTGGCTCTCCTAAAGGAAAATACGGTCTTATTTAGAAAATGAAATATCAAACTACAGTAAAATACGAAAGGAGCATTCCCGTTAGGAGCTTTTCCGGGGACTTGATCAAAAAAAGCCCTCTTGGTATGATGCAGGGGTGTCAACCACATCACTCACCATACCAAGGAGGACTTCAGATGAATTGTACACAAAACTATAAAATTGATCAAGTAACCGAACAAACGCTTGTCGTGGGTATTGATATCGCGAAACGAACCCACTACGCCTGCTTCGTGGATGACCGGGGGCGCGTGCTTCGCAAATCGTTCCCGATCTTCCAGTCGAAAGAGGGGTTTCAACAGCTGTATAAAGCGATTCAGGGGGCGATGCAAGCGTTCGGGAAGTCAGAGGTGATCGTCGCCGTGGAGCCGACCGGGCACTACTGGTTGAACCTGGCCTACTTCCTCGAGGAGCACGGGATCCCGTTGGTCATGGTCAACCCGGCGCATGTGTGCCGGTCGAAAGAACTTGATGACAACCTGCCGACGAAACACGACGCCAAAGACGCCCTGGTCATTGCCAGACTGGCAAAAGACGGACGATTCCTCGTTCCCCGGCTGCTGCACGAGATTGAAGCCGATTTGCGCGTGGGGAGCACGCTCAAAGAGAAGCTCCGCAAGGAACAGACGGCGGTGAAAAACGCGATCGTCCGCTGGACGGATCGGTATTTTCCAGAGTTTTGGACCGTGTTTCGTGACTTGGGGAAAACGGCGCTTTCGGTGTTGGAGTGGACGCCGCTTCCGGCTGATATGGCCGGCCGGACGGTGGAGGAGCTTCTTGAGGTGTACCGGCAAAGCGAAGGGATGAAATGCCCGCAGAAGGCCAAAATTCAGGCGTTGATCAACACCGCGAAGGATTCCATTGGGGTGACGGAAGGGACAGCGATGGCCCGGTTTGAGATCGCCGCGCTCGTCCGCCGATACCGCCAATTGGAGGCGGAGATCGCCGCACTGGACGCCGAGTTGAAGGCATTGGTTCAAATGACGATGGAGTATCAATGGTTGAAAACGGTCGACGGGTTGGGAGACGCCACGATCATCGATCTGCTGGCGGAGATCGGCAGCTTCGCCCATTATCGGGACCCGCGCCAATTGGTGAAGTTGGCGGGCCTGACGCTCAAGGAGAACTCCTCCGGCCAGCGCAAAGGGCAAAAGCACATCTCCAAACGGGGACGGAAACGGTTGCGCTCGGTGCTGTTTCGGGCGATGATTCCGCTGATTCGGCATAACGAGGCGTTTCGCGAGCTGCATGAGTATTATACGACCCGATCCGTCAATCCGCTGACCGGAAAGCAGTCCATCGTCGCCTTGTGCCGGAAGCTGTTGAATGTGCTGTTTGCGATTTGTACGAAGAAACAAGCGTTTGACGCGGAGCGAATGAAACAGGACGTCTTGTCCCAGGTGCAACGGGCGGCCTAAGGCCTCCCCCCTGCGAACGGAAGAATCGTTGGACAACGAGATGACACCGGAGAAGCTGGCGTGATTTCATCCATTCGACCTTGAGTCCCTAAAGGAGCTTGGCCGGCCTCCGCCTGATGACGAGACCGAACGAGGGAATGTTGGCGCGAAGACGCCCGGAGACATGGGAGGGTTCGTCCTCATCAGCGACGCGGAGATCCAAAGGGTGCATCGAATATGCTTCCCCCCCGTGGCATGAAAATATAACCAGCCGTGGCCGCGAAGCGCACCCTAGGTCTGTAAGATATCCACAAAACTGAAAAAGGATATAAGGGATTTTGTCGAAAAATATTTTTTGGACACCCCTGAGAAGCCGAAAAGCCTTGATAGATCAACATTTCTAGAGGGATGATTTATTTGCTTGAGTGTATAAAAAGGATAAAATTCATAATGGTTGGTAAAAATGAATGTTGGCTCTCCTAAAGGAAAATACGGTCTTATTTAGAAAATGAAATATCAAACTACAGTAAAATACTAAAGGAGGATTCAGGTTACATGGAACTTTCAATTTTATTAGAATACAGCTGGGTATTACTACTTCTAATTGTGCTTGAAGGGCTTTTGTCAGCTGATAATGCGCTTGTTTTAGCTGTTATGGTCAAGCATCTTCCGGAAGAACAAAGAAAGAAAGCGTTGTTTTATGGGCTTGCAGGCGCATTCGTCTTCCGTTTTGCTTCACTATTTGTGATTTCCTTCCTTGTCAACATATGGCAGATTCAAGCAATAGGCGCTCTTTATCTTTTATTCATCGCAATCAATCATATTTTTAGAAAAGTTGCTGTAAATAAAGAAAAAGAAAAAAATAAAGAAATACAGGAAAAGAAACAATCCGGATTTTGGGGAACTGTTTTCAAAGTAGAATTGGCTGATATCGCATTTGCGGTCGATTCCATTCTTGCAGCAGTAGCATTGGCCGTTACGCTTCCGAATACAAATCTTCCGCAAATCGGCGGGATGGATGGAGGCAAGTTCCTTGTTGTCTTTGCTGGAGGAGTAATAGGATTAATTATTATGCGCTTTGCCGCTAATCTCTTTGTAAAATTGCTTCATATGAAACCTGGCTTGGAAATCGCCGCGTTTCTCATTGTTGGCTGGGTTGGAGTAAAGTTGGCTGTTTATACGCTATCACACCCTCAGCTGGCAATATTGCCTGAAGGGTTTGCAAAATCACCTGAATGGAAAATAACATTCTATGCTGTACTCGTTCTGATCGCATTAGGTGGCTGGTTTTTATCAAAGGAGAAAAAAGAACTGCCTTCCGCAGAAGAATCCAATGGAAATGGGTAGTTTCAAAGATTTTCCCTTTTAGAACTCACATTTCGCACCCTCCCAACGAAAATCGGGAGGATTTTTTGTGTCCATCGTCGAATGAATCCTTGACATACAAGGAAAGTGAAGGAGTTTTTCTCTCATGAACGTTCAAGCCAAAAAGGTCTATCGCAATTATTATTTGAATATAAGTCGAATGAATCCTTGACATACCAGGAAAGTGAAGGAGTTTTTCTCTCATGAACGTTCAAGCCAAAAAGGTCTATCGCAATTATTATTTGAATATAAGTCGAATGAATCCTTGACATACCAGGAAAGTGAAGGAGTTTTTCTCTCATGAACGTTCAAGCCAAAAAGGTCTATCGCAATTATTATTTGAATATAAGTCGAATGAATCCTTGACATACCAGGAAAGTGAAGGAGTTTTTCTCTCATGAACGTTCAAGCCAAAAAGGTCTATCGCAATTATTATTTGAATATAAGTCGAATGAATCCTTGACATACCAGGAAAGTGAAGGAGTTTTTCTCTCATGAACGTTCAAGTCAAAAAGGTCTATCGTAATGATTATTTGAATATAATAAGTGCCCTATTCAAGAAACTGGGCCTGCCCCAATTGATTGACCATCTCGTTCCCGTTGATCCACAGTGCCAGACTCGAGTCAGCGATGCCGTTCAGGCCATCATCTACAATCTGTTTGACGGCCGGCAAGCCCTCGTTCACGTGGAACGATGGGCTCAGGAGATCGATCTAGAGAAACTCATCCGTCCCGGTCTCCATCCTTCCTGGTTGAACGACGATGCCTTGGCTCGTCATCTCGACCGCTTGTATGAGGCCGATATTCACAAGGTGATCAGCACTTGCTTGATTCACATTTATCGCAAAGAAGGCCTTTCCCTCCGAGCCTTTCACGCCGATACGACGGACAAGACGGTTTACGGCGCGTATGAATCGGCCTCATTAGAGGCTTTGCAGATCACACATGGCTATAACCGCCATCATCGTTGGCAAAAACAGATCGGCTTCGGACTGGTCGGCAACGAGGACGGCATCCCGTTTTACGGCGATGTGCACGACGGCAACCTGCCTGACAAAACGTGGAATCCGGAGGTGCTGTCCCGTGTCCACGAACAGCTGGAGCAGGGCAAAATCGAAGACGAATGGATTTACGTGGCCGATTCTGCCGCGATGACGAAAGAGACCCTGGCGCAAACCAAAGCGGCCAACGCCTTTTTGATCACCAGAGGCCCTTCGTCGCTCCGGATCGTGAAAACCGCGCTGGCCGAAGCGGATGCTGAGGACACGACGTGGAGCGATCCCTTTACGTTGGCGGAGAGAAACGGCGCCACGTACCGGGTATGGGAAACGGCCTCGACGTATGAAGGCCACCCCGTTCGGCTGATCGTTGTTGAATCGAGCGCGCTCGACCAGCGAAAAGGAAAGACGCTTGAAAAAGAACGAACCACAGAAGCGGCGCTTCTTCGCGAGGAACAAGCCCGTTGGGAGCGTCACCCTTTCTCGTGCCGGGAAGATGCCGAACAAGCCTTGGCGTCCCTCAAGGCGTCCCTCAAGGCGTCCCTTCGCCCCCGGTTTCATCGGGTTGAGGCCGCGGTCGAAGAGACCGTACGCCTGAAAAAACGGCGCGGACGGCCGAAAAAAGGGGCGGAACCCGAGGTGGAGACGCTGTATTTCTTGCACCTTGACGTCGAATTCGACCAAGACGCGTGGGAACAGGCAAGACGGAAAGCGTCCCGGTTTGTCCTCGTCACGACCGTTCCGAAGGAATGGAAGGGCCAACCCATGGATGCCCAAGAGATCTTGAAGCTGTATAAAGGGCAGATCTCGGTGGAAATGAACTTCGCTTTTATGAAAGACCCTTTTTTCACGGATGAGATCTATGTCAAAAAGCCAGAACGAGTTGCGGTATTGGGCTATTTGTTTCTCTTGGCCTTGGCCATTTACCGCGTCTTTCAGCGCCGGGTGCGCCAGTT
This sequence comes from Geobacillus sp. FJAT-46040, assembly GCF_002335725.1. NCBI lineage: Bacteria > Bacillati > Bacillota > Bacilli > Caryophanales > Anoxybacillaceae > Geobacillus > Geobacillus sp. FJAT-46040. Next base: position 2,312,462 of record NZ_NISS01000001.1, on the reverse strand, counting down.
CATCACACCCGACCACCCATTAAAGGGCGCCGGAGGCCGCAAGCTGACCCGACCGACGGGGCAGGCGATTTTCCAGCTGTTTCAATATGTGAACGTCGTCCTCCTGGAGCTGCCGGATGGACGCATCCAACGCTCACTGGATCGCTCCCTCACCCCTGGACAACGAAGGATTCTGCAGGGGTTGGGGCTGGATGAGAGCATTTACGTGTAACGTCATACGGAACGACCAGCGATGGTAAAAAAAGGATAGCCATCGCTCGTCGTGTTGGTCAAAAAGTTATTCTGAAAAACTAAATAAAAAATCCTTTGTTTTGACCTTGTTAGGGTGCGAAATGTGAGTTAAGCCGACCGTCACAAAGTAGGCGGAGACGACAAACGGCAAAAACGAGTACGGCGTTTGCCCGCCGCCAGCGTCTTTAAACGCATCCCACATGGCAAAAAAGTATAAACATGGATAAAACATCAGCCATCCGATATCGACAATGCGGGCGGCCTCATCCGTACGTCCCAAAAAGCTGAGGCGGATGGCTTCATTGAAATGGGATTGGGTGTTAATCACAAATTCCAACGCAATAAACAAAATTCCTTTTATATACTTTTTGTTCAACAGTTGCCCGAATCCAGGCAAAGCAATGCTCCATAACAATGCTTCGATCGCTTTCACCTTCTCGAACCCTTTACTGAGATAATATTAGTTGATCGTTGCTTTGTCCGTTGCACCGTCAGATGGAGCTGGAGACAATCGATGGGTGCTTCATGGTCAGTTGCTGGTTAAGCCGATGGGTGCAATTACATTTTTTGCGCCAAAGACTTGTTTTATACTTTTTTTGCAATAGGAATGCAGGAAAACTTTCCTATAGAACCAAACGATATGTTAGCTGAAAATAAAAAATACTTTAAATTTTTCGGAATAATGAATATAATAGTGACGTAAAGGATTTTGACAAATAAATAAAGGGGGAAGCCGTGTGAAGGGGCTAAAATCGATTTTGTTATGGGGCCTGATTTCCGTCCTTGGGGCCGCAGCGTTTGCCATTTTGGCTTTAAGCCGCGGCGAATCGGTCAACGCCATGTGGCTGATCGTCGCCGCCGTCTGCACGTATGCGGTCGCTTATCGGTTTTACAGCCGGTTTATCGCCCGCAAAGTGTTTGGTCTTGATGATAACCGGAAAACGCCGGCTGAAGTGTTTAACGACGGGAAGGACTATGTTCCGACGAACAAATGGGTGCTATTTGGCCATCACTTCGCCGCTATTGCGGGTGCGGGACCGCTTGTCGGACCGATTTTGGCCGCGCAGATGGGCTATCTGCCTGGGACGCTTTGGATTGTGATCGGCGTTGTGCTCGGCGGAGCGGTGCAAGACTTTGTCATTTTGTTTGCGTCGATGCGCCGCAATGGGAAGTCGCTTGGCGAAATGATTAAGGAAGAAATGGGTCCGGTGACGGGCTTTATCGCAGCGCTTGGCATTTTGGGCATTATGATTATTTTATTGGCCGTATTGGCGCTCGTTGTCGTGAAAGCGCTTGTCGGAAGCCCATGGGGGATGTTTACGATCGCCGCGACGATTCCGATTGCGATTTTGATGGGCATTTACATGCGCTTCATCCGTCCAGGGCGCGTTGCTGAAGCGTCGCTTGGGGGATTTGTGCTGTTGATTTTGTCGATCGTGGTCGGGCAATATGTCGCGGAGCACCCGACGCTCTCGGCGATGTTTACGCTAAAAGGGGAAACGATCGCCATCTTAATGATCATTTATGGCTTTGTCGCTTCGGCGTTGCCGGTATGGCTGCTGCTTGCGCCGCGCGATGGAGAAGGAGCGAAGCACTATGCCTAAATGGCTGCAAAACGTTTTGGCTTATCGCCGGCAGTTTCTTGACTTGCTTGTCGGTGTGCCGAGCTATGAAAAATATGTCGAGCATATGAAAACCCATCATCCGGGCGAGCCGATTAAGTCGCGGAAAGAGTTTTTCTGCGAGGCGCAAGAGGCACGCTACAATGCTAAAGGCGGCAAAGTGTCGCGTTGCTGCTAGCAAACGGGAAGGAAGGAGGGGCGCGTTCCCTTCTTCCTTTTTTCTTCTTGTTCATCATCGCTGAGAAAATGTTCGATTGGCGGCATGGTTTTTGTGAAAGACGTTGGGAGCGTTGGATCAACCCTCAGTGGAGAAAGGAGCTGTACATATGATGCGCATTCTGTTTGTCGGAGCAGGAGCGGTCGGCGGGTATTTCGGCGGCCGTCTGCTTGAAAAAGGGGTGGACGTAACGTTTCTTGTTCGCGAGCGCAGAAAACAGGAACTGGAGAAATATGGGCTTGTCATCCACAGTGTCCATGGCGATGTGGGATTGGCGCCGAAATTGCTTGTTGCCGGCGAATCGGCCGAGCCATTTGATCTTGTCGTGTTCTCAAGCAAAGCGTACCATTTAGACGGCGCCATCGCCGACGCGAAACCGTATGTTGGAGAGGCGACGATGATTTTGCCGTTGTTAAATGGCATGGCCCATATGGATGCGTTATGGAAGGCGTTCGGCCGCGAGAATGTCTTAGGCGGGCTTTGCTTTATCGAAACGACGTTAAACGAGAGAGGGGAGATCATCCAAACGAGCCCGGCGCATGAGATGCGTTTCGGTGAATGGCCAAACGGGCGGAGCGAGCGAACGGAGGTGCTTGCATCGTTGTTTGCCGGCGCTAACGCCTGCTTTCGCCTAAGCGAACAAATTGCAGCTGATATGTGGAACAAATATTTGTTTATCGCGACGATGTCGGGCGTGACAACGCTGTTCCGCGCCCCGATCGGGCCGATCCGTTCCGGGGAGTACGGGAGTGTCATCATCGATCGGCTGTTTCGGGAAATCAAAACGATCATTCAGGCGCATGGGGCGCCGCTGACCGATGAAATGGCCGAGCGGCAGCGCACCCAGCTCGAGCAGATCGCCCCAACGATGAAATCGTCCATGCAGCGCGATATGGAAAAAGGACAGCTCATTGAAGCCGATCATTTGCAAGGGTATCTGCTAGCATTGGCGAAGCGGCATGGCATCCATGCTCCGATGCTTGAGGTGGTATATCACAATTTAAAAATTTACGAAGCGAGCCGCGCAACCGGTGAGTGACCAGTTGTTCAACCCAGCCGTTTGGCAGGAGCGTGCAGCCCCGCCAAACGGCTGTTTTTTGAGAAAAAGAGAAGTTGTTTACCGCACCAATATAGTGTACAGTTAATAGTGAAAACGTGTGCACAAGGAGGAGGCAGCCTTGAAAAAAACATGGTGGAAAGAAGGCGTTGCGTATCAAATTTATCCTCGCAGCTTTATGGATGCCAACGGCGACGGCATCGGTGATCTTCGCGGCATCATCGAAAAGCTGGATTATTTGGTGGAGCTTGGAGTCGACATCGTTTGGATTTGTCCGATTTACCGGTCGCCGAACGCTGATAATGGATATGACATCAGCGACTATTATGCCATTATGGATGAGTTTGGAACGATGGATGACTTCGATGAATTGCTTGCCCAAGCCCATCGGCGCGGGTTGAAAATCATTTTGGATTTGGTCATCAATCATACGAGTGATGAGCATCCGTGGTTTATCGAATCGCGGTCATCGCGAGACAATCCGAAGCGCGACTGGTACATTTGGCGCGACGGCAAAGATGGGCGCGAACCGAACAACTGGGAAAGCATTTTCGGCGGCTCGGCATGGCAGTATGACGAGCGGACGGGTCAGTACTATTTACATCTTTTCGATGTGAAACAGCCCGATTTGAACTGGGAAAACAGCGAGGTGCGCCAAGCGCTGTATGACATGATCAACTGGTGGCTGGATAAAGGCATCGACGGCTTTCGCATCGACGCGATTTCCCACATTAAGAAAAAGCCGGGTCTTCCCGATTTGCCAAATCCGAAGGGGCTGAAGTACGTGCCGTCATTTGCTGCGCACATGAACCAGCCAGGGATTATGGAGTATTTGCGAGAGTTGAAAGAGCAAACGTTTGCACGATATGACATTATGACGGTCGGCGAGGCGAACGGAGTAACGGTTGATGAGGCCGAACAATGGGTCGGGGAAGAAAACGGCGTGTTTCATATGATTTTTCAGTTCGAGCATTTAGGGTTTTGGAAAAGGAAAGCAGATGGTTCGATCGATGTCCGCCGGCTGAAGCGGACGTTGACGAAATGGCAAAAAGGATTGGAAAACCGTGGGTGGAACGCGCTCTTTTTGGAAAACCACGACTTGCCTCGATCGGTGTCGACGTGGGGCAATGACCGCGAGTATTGGGCGGAGAGCGCGAAGGCGCTTGGCGCGCTCTACTTTTTCATGCAAGGGACGCCGTTCATTTACCAAGGGCAAGAGATCGGGATGACGAACGTGCAATTCTCCGACATTCGCGATTACCGCGATGTCGCTGCCTTGCGTCTGTATGAGCTCGAACGGGCGAACGGCCGGACGCATGAGGAAGTGATGAAGATCATTTGGAAAACCGGGCGCGACAACTCGCGCACCCCGATGCAATGGTCTGATGCCCCGAATGCAGGGTTTACGGTTGGCACGCCATGGATCAAGGTGAACGAAAACTATCGTACGATCAATGTCGAGGCCGAGCGGCGCGACCCGAACTCAGTATGGTCGTTTTATCGACAAATGATTCAGCTTCGGAAAGCGAACGAGCTGTTTGTTTACGGAGCGTACGATCTGCTTTTGGAAAATCACCCATCCATTTACGCGTACACAAGAACGCTTGGCCGCGATCGGGCGCTTATCATTGTCAACGTATCCGATCGTCCTTCACTTTACCGCTATGACGGCTTCCGCCTTCAGTCAAGCGATTTGGCGCTTTCGAACTACCCGGTCCGTCCGCATAAAAATGCGACGCGTTTTAAGCTGAAGCCGTACGAGGCGCGCGTATACATCTGGAAAGAATAAGAAGGAATTTGCCTTTCCGTGTGGAATAAATGCATACGGAAGGGAGATGATCAACATGGCAACGGTCGATCCGATTCGCTACCCGATCGGAACGTTTCAAGCGCCGCAGCAGTTTGAGGCTGGGGAGGTGCAAGAGTGGATTGCTGCCATCCGCGGGCTGCCGAGCGACTTAAGAACCGCTGTTTCCGGCTTGAACGATGAGCAGCTGAACACGCCGTACCGCGAAGGCGGCTGGACGGTTGCCCAAGTCGTCCATCATTTGGCTGATGCAAGCATGAATGCGTTTTTGCGCACGAAATGGGGAGTGACGGAAGACGGCCCAACGGTGAAGCCGTTTGCGGAAAGCGAATGGGCGAAAACGGCCGATGCTTGCTTGTTGCCCATTGAACCGTCGCTTTTATTGCTTGACGGGCTGCATGCGCGATGGGCGGCGTTGCTTGAATCGATGACGGAGGCAGATTTTCACCGAACCGTTCGGCCGGAAGGGGCAGCGGGGGAGATGCCGCTGTATGTATTGACCGCGTTGTATGCATGGCATGGGAAGCATCATACCGCGCAAGTTGCGTCGTTGCGCAAACGAAAAGGATGGTAAAGGCTGCCGATTCTTCGGCGGCTTTTTCTTCATGCATCATAGAAGGATGGTGCTGCGCAAACAACACCCGGGAACCGCCGGCTGGGCGGGGCTTTTTTGTCGTCATCCTGCCGAGAGAACGGTGAAATAGCATTTTTGCTTAAACGGCGGCATAGGATTATGTTATACTAACAAATATTAGGGGACACGAAATACATCGTTCGCAAGGGGGATCGGTATGGGAGCGGAGCAGCAGCCGCTTATGGCAGAACAAAAAGAAAAAATATGGACGAAAGATTTTGTTTTGATTTGTTTGGCCAATTTTTTTGTGTTTCTTGGGTTTCAAATGACGCTGCCGACCCTTCCGCTGTTTGTCGAGCATTTGGGCGGCAACGATCAGCTGATTGGCGTTGTCGTCGGTGTGTTTACGTTTTCGGCGCTCATCGTCCGTCCGTTCGCCGGCCATGCGCTTGAGACGAAAGGGCGCCGGTTTGTGTTTTTATTGGGGCTTCTCATTTTTGTCATTTCTGTCGGTTCCTACAGCTTGATCTCAAGCATTTTCCTTCTCTTTTTGATGCGGGTCGTCCAAGGAATCGGCTGGGGGTTTTCGACAACCGCTTCCGGAACGGTGGCGACGGACATCATTCCAGCGAGTCGCCGCGGGGAAGGAATGGGCTATTACGGGCTGTCTGGGAATATCGCCTTGGCGTTTGGTCCGTCGCTTGGACTTGTGCTTGCCGCTATGATTCCGTTTAGCCATCTGTTTGCCATTTGTGCGGCGCTTGGAGTCGCTTCGGTGCTGTTTGCCGCCGCAATCACGTATAAAAAAGCGGAAGCCGTGCATGGCAAAGGGGCGAACAGATGGGATTTGTATGAAAAAAGCGCTTTGACCCCGTCGTTGCTGTTGTTTTTCTTGACGGTGACGTTCGGCGGCATCGCCTCATTCTTGCCTCTATATACGGCGCAAAAACAGATCGGCGGCCTGCAACTGTACTTTTTGCTTTACGCGCTTGCCTTGATGGTGACGCGAACGTTCGCTGGCCAGTTGTATGACCGAAAAGGGCATCGGGCCGTCTTTCTCCCTGGTGCGGGGCTTATTTTGCTGGCGATGCTTCTTCTCGCTTGGCTGCCGGGAGAATGGGCGTTGCTTTTGGCGGCGGTGCTGTACGGTTTCGGCTTTGGCATGGTGCAACCGGGGCTGCAGGCGTGGTCCGTCGAGCGGGCGCCTGCCCACCGCAAGGGAATGGCGAACGCGACATTTTTCTCGTTTTTTGATTTAGGGGTCGGCGTCGGGGCGATAGTGTTTGGCCAAATCAGCCATTGGTTCGGCTATCCGAGCATTTATTTAGCTGCTAGCGGTTCGGTGTTCCTTTCGATGCTTGTCTATCTGTCGGTCTTGCATAAAGAACAATCGCTTCGCCCCCGGGAACGAAAAAACGCTTAGGGATAACCCCTAGGCGTTTTTTCTGCCCAGCGGCGCATCGAAACGGCCTTTGAGGGCGGCTCGTCACCGCCGGGAATGCACTTCGTAAATGGCGAATTTTAAGTAGTCGCCTTCTTCCGCGGCAAGGAGTTTCGGGTGGTCGTAGCCGGCGCCGTTCCAATATACTTGGCGCAGCACTTTTTTCGCGTCAAATGCCGCATCAGCGATCATCTCTTGAAATAGGTGCGGGCGGACGTGGTACGAGCAGCTTGATGTGACGAAAAAGCCGCCGTCTTTGACAAGCTTCAATCCGTTTAAGTTAATGTCTTTATAGCCGCGCAGCGCCTTCGGGACGGCATGGGCCGATTTCGCGAATGCCGGCGGGTCGATGATGACGACATCCCACTGTTTGCCGGCGCGCACTGATTCGCGCAAATAGTCGAAGGCGTTGGCGACGACAAATTCAACGTTCGTGAATCCGTTTAACGCGGCGTTCCGTTTCGCCGTTTCGATGGCATGTTCGGAAATATCGACGGCAGTAGCATGTTTTGCCCCATACAGACAAGCGTTTAGCATAAACGAGCCGGTATGGGTGAAGCAGTCGAGCACGGTTGTCTCCGGACCGATGAGCGGACGAAGAGCGGCGCGGTTTTGCCGTTGGTCGAAGAAAAAGCCGGTTTTTTGTCCGTTTTCAATATCGACGATGTATTTCACGCCGTTTTCCTCGATTTCGATTTCCGTTTCCGCTTCCCCGTACCAAAAGCCTTTTTCTTGTTTGAGACCCTCAAGCTCCCGAACGGACACATCGTTGCGCAAATAAATGGCCCTTGGGGCAAACACGTCAAGCAAGCCGCGCAAAATCCAGTCTTTCCGCCTTTCCATGCCGAGCGCCAAAATTTGCACAACAAGCACATCTTCATATTTGTCGACGATCAATCCGGGCAAAAAGTCGGCTTCGCCATAGACGGCGCGGCAGGAGCGAACGCCGGGAATCATCCGTTCACGGTACGCCCACGCCTGACGGATGCGGTCGATGAAAAAGCGCTCATCGAGTTCATCGTTTGGGTTTTGCGTCAAGACGCGGACGATGATTTGCGAAGCGGGGTTGATATATCCTTTCGCCAGCCAATACCCTTGATGATTGTAAACGTCAACGAAGTCGCCCGGCGCAGCATCGCCTTCGATGCGGTCAACTTCACTTTGAAAAATCCATGGATGCCCTTGCTCAAGCCGTTTTTTCCGTTCTCTTTTCAGGATGACCTTCGCCATCGTTTCCACTCCCATTCCGTCGTCAATTGCTGCGTTTCCATCATAGCGGATTGCAACGCATAGCGCAACGTCGGAGAAAAAAAGATTGACAATCGTTCGTGCCATGGTATGATTAAGTGTAAAGAAAACTGAAAATTGCACCATCATCCACTAGGGGAGCCTTTAGAAAGGCTGAGATCAAAGTGTGCCTTTGAGACCCTTAGCACCTGATCTGGGTAATGCCAGCGTAGGGAAGTGGAGGAGCAGCACAGCAAGGCTAGGCTTTGCCTTGCCAACGTCGCATGCCCACGCCGCTTTCTTTACGCCAATCGGCAAAGGAAGCGGCGTTTTTATTTTGCCAAAAAGGGGGAAAACGAATGTCATTTGCCAAACAATTGCGCCAAGCGGCCGATCCGATCTGGCAGGCGAGTTTCCGCCATCCGTTTGTTCAGGAGCTTGGCCAAGGGACGCTTGCGCGCGAGAAGTTTCGCTATTACGTGATGCAAGATGCCTATTATTTGCGCCATTTTGCCCGCGTTCAGGCGATCGGGGCGGCGAAATCGCCGGATTTGGCGACGACAGCCCGGTTGGCGCACCATGCACAAAGCACGTGCGAAGCCGAGCTGTCTCTGCATGAAACGTTCGCCGAGCTCTTGGGCATTACAGAAGAGGAAAGGGCGGCGTTCATTCCGGCGCCGACGGCGTACGCCTATACGTCGCACATGTACCGCGCGGCGTACGAAGGGCATCTCGGTGATGTTATCGCCGCCATTTTGCCGTGCTACTGGCTGTATTACGAAATTGGCGAGCGCTTGAAAACGTGCCGCCCGAACGATCCGATTTATGAAAAATGGATCGGCACCTACAGTTCGGACTGGTTCCGCTCGCTTGTGGAAGAGCAAATCGCGCGGCTTGACGACATCGCTGACGAGGTCACCGAAGAGGATCGCCATCGGATGAAGCGGCATTTCCTCATCAGCAGCGAATATGAGTACGAGTTTTGGGAGATGGCGTATCGGCTTGAGCAGTGGCCGTCGGCTGAATTGGCGGCGAGCCGTTGACGTGAGACAAGGAGGAGAACAGGATGGAAGTGAAGACAGAAGGGTTAAAATTGGTGGATATTTTAACGACGATCGTCATTGCGATTGTGTTTGGCGTTATTTACAAATTATGGGGACCGCTATATAGCGCGGTGGGAGCAGTAGGGTTTCATCTCGATCAATTCATTTACGGCATGTGGTTTATCGCCTCCTCGCTCGCTTATTTGCTTATTCGCAAGCCAGGGGTGGCGTTGCTCGCGGAGATTGCGGCTTCGTCCGGCGAGCTGATCATGGGATCGCAATGGGGGCTTGAAGTGCTCATTTATGGATTCATTCAAGGGCTGTTTGCCGAGCTCGTGTTTGCGGCGTTCCGCTATCGGCGGTTTGACGTGCTCGTCGTATCGCTAAGCGCGGTCGGCGCGACGATTGGCTCGCTCATCATGGACTTTTACAAAGGCTATATTGAGGCGCTCGCCCCATGGAATATGGCGCTCTTTTTGCTGGCGCGTTTTATCGGCGCCATCCTCATTGCCGGCGTGTTCGCTGTCTCGTTGGCCAAGGCGCTTGAGAAAACCGGGGTGACGCAAATGTGGCGGCCGGCCTCGAAAGACGATTACGATGCATTGAACCGGTAAGGCGGCGAATGGCGATGAAACAAGCAATTGCGATTGATCGGCTGCGCCTGAAATTTCCCGGGAGCGACGGGCTGCTGTTTCGCGACTTGTCGCTTTCGATTGCCGAGGGGGAGAAAGTGCTCCTCCTTGGTCCGTCCGGATGCGGCAAGTCGACATTATTGCAAGTGATGGCTGGCATCATTCCCCGCTCGATCGATGTGCCGATGAAAGCGGAGCGCCTTAAGCGGCCGGAACGGTGGGGCTATGTTTTCCAAGATCCTGATGCGCAATTTTGCATGCCGTATGCGGACGAGGAAATCGCTTTTGCCCTCGAAAATCGAAGCGTGCCGCGCCACGAGATGCCCGTCCGCATCCGTGCCCTGCTGAACCAAGTCGGTTTGGAGATCGCTCCGCATACGGATATTCATACGCTTTCCGGTGGAATGAAGCAGCGATTGGCTCTTGCTTCGGTGCTGGCGCTTGAGCCGGATGTCTTGTTTTTGGATGAGCCGACGGCGCTGCTTGATGAAGAAGGGACGAAGGCGGTATGGCAAACGGTGAAGCAGGTGGGCCGCGGCAAAACGGTCATCATCGTCGAGCATAAAATTGACCATGTGCTCGACTTTGTGGATCGCATTGTCTTGTTCAGCCGCGATGGGCGCATCATCGCCGACGGCGAGGCGAAGGCGGTGTTTTCCGACTATAAAGACGTCATTGCCGCTGAAGGGATTTGGTATCCAGGCGTCTGGGATGACTATGACCGGACGGCAAGGCGGCGAAATCGCCATCAAGGCGAGGAGCTTCTTCGCCTCGCCCGTTTTCGCGGGTTCCGCGGCCGGGAGGCGAAAATCTATGTTCCTGAAGCAACGGTGCACGCCGGCGAATGGATTGCCGTCACCGGAAAAAACGGCGCCGGTAAAAGCACGTTGCTGCACGCGCTTATGCAACTCATCCGCACGGACGGAGAGTATATGCTGCTAGGCGCCGACATCAAGCGGCAACACCCGCTTTACCGCCATATTGCGTTCGTTTTCCAAAATCCGGAATGGCAATTTGTCGCCCATTCCGTTCGCGAAGAGCTCGCCTACTCGCTTCGGCTTGAGGGGCGGCCGAAAGAGGAAATTGAGGGAATCGTCGACCGTCTGTTGCGTGAATTTGACCTTGTTGAGCAGCAAGACCAGCACCCGTACCAACTGTCGGTCGGACAAAAGCGGCGGTTGAGCGTCGCCGCTTCGATCGTCGCCGGCCAGCGTCTCTTTTTGCTTGATGAGCCGACATTTGGGCAAGATGCAAAAAATACGTTCGCGTTGCTCGAAATGCTTGAAGCATACCGTGAACAAGGGGCGGCGATCATGATGGTTACACATGACGAACAAATCGTCCGCCGCTTTGCGACGAGACAGTGGGTGATTGAAGATGGGGCGCTCGTTCGGGACGAACGGCTTGACATCCGAGAGCCGGTGTTGGCGGAAGGTGGGGCAGGGTGATGAAATGGGAGGTTCGCTGCCGCGAGACATGGCTTCATGAGACGAACCCGAGTTTGAAGCTCATTGTGCTTGTCGTGCTCTTTTTCGCTGTGTTGTTCATTCATAACCCGAACGTGCTGATTAACGTTTCGCTCGCTCTCTTCGTTTTGTTTTGCTTTGGCACCGGCTATCCGGCGAATGTGTTGTTTTGGCTGTTTTTGCCGTTTTTCCTCGTGTTTGTTTCGACGGCTTCATCGATGATGATGTTTGGCGAGGGAACGACGACATGGGTTCGCTGGGGGCTCATCCATGTTACAGCGGAAAGTTTTTGGCGCGGGGTGCACATCGGGTTTCGCGCTTTGGCGCTTGGGCTTCTCGGATTGATTTTTTCGCTGACGACCCGGCCGGTTCCGTTGTTTTATTCGCTCATGCAGCAGTTGAGACTGAAGCCAAAGTATGCGTACAGTTTTTTGGCGGCCGTTCGCCTATTGCCGATTATGCTTGAAGAGTTTCAGGCGATCCGCTATGCGTTAACAGTGCGCGGCGTGCCGAATAAGGGCGTCCTCAGCAAAGTGAAGCGCTACGCCATTCCGCTGTTGTCGCAAAGCATCCGCCGCGCCCAGCGCATCGCCGTGGCGATGGAAGCGAAACAATTTTCCGGCAGCGGGCGGCGCACGTTTTATTATGAAATCGGGTTCGGCAAATATGATATTTGGCTTGTCGCCTTGTTTGCCGCTTTGATGTTCGCCGCCTACTATGTCGGTGTTCATTATCCGTATATTTCTATAAGCGATGTACGGTAGAAAGAAAGGGATGGCGATGGGGGTTCTCCATTTCGTTTCCACCGGGCGTCAGACGGTTGACGAATTTGCCGCGATTTGTGCGCACACCCATCCGTATGCCGACCTGATTCATATTCGCGAAAAAGGGAAGACGGCGCGTGAAGTGGCGGCGTTTGTCGCGGCACTGCTTCGCGTCGGGGTGCCGCTGCAAAAAATCATCGTCAATGACCGGGTTGATGTCGCCGCTGTCTACGGTGTCAAAGGTGTGCAGCTTGCTTATCACAGCCTGCCGGTGCGCGCCGTCCGCCGCTCGTTTCCGGACTTGACGGTTGGTTGCTCGGTGCACGGGTCGGAGGAGGCGAAACAGGCCGAACAGGATGGCGCTCACTTTTGTTTGTATGGCCATATTTTTCCGACGGACAGCAAGCCCGGTTTGCCGCCGCGCGGTCTGGACTCGCTTGCGGAAATCGCGGCCGCCGTGTCCATTCCAGTCATCGCCATTGGCGGCATTCACGCCGGCAACGCTCGTCGGGTGCTGGAAGCGGGCGCAGCCGGGGTGGCAGTATTGTCGGCTGTTTTTTTCGCTGCTGACCCCGTTGCTGAGGCTAAACGGCTGGCAGACATCGTGAAAGGGAGGGGATAGGGGATGACGCATCGGTATGACGTCGCCATCGTCGGCGGCGGGGTGATTGGGGCGGCCATCGGTTTTGAGCTCGCCAAGCGGCGGCATCGCGTCGCCATTTTTGAAAAAGGAACGATGGGAAGCGGGGCGTCAAGCGCGGCGGCCGGTATGCTGGGGGCGCAATCCGAGTTTTCGACGTCAAGCCCGCTTGTGCCGCTTGCCTTGCAAAGTCGAGCTCTCATGCCGGCCTTGGCTGAAGAGCTGAGGGAGAGGACCGGCATCGATATCGGCCTTGTCGAAAAAGGATTGATCAAACTAGCGACAACGGAAGAGGAAGCAGACGATCTCTATCGCCATTATACATTTTGGCGGGGCATAGGCGAACCGGTGCAGTGGCTCACGAAAGGGGAGGCGCTTGAAATGGAGCCGCGTCTTGCGGCGGAAGCGCTTGCCGGCGCGATGTACATCCCTGGCGATGGGCAAGTGAGCGCTCCGGATTTGGCCGCCGCTCTTGCCTATGCCGCCGCCTCCGCCGGCGCTTGTCTGTACGAGTATACGGAAGTGTTCGACATCCGTTCCGACAGCAGTGGGCATGTGTTAGACACAACAGGCGGGACGTTTGCCGCCGAGGCGGTCGTCATCGCTTCCGGCGCTTGGGCGGCGCGGCTCGGCGCGCGGGTCGGGCTTTCGCTTTCCGTTTATCCGGTCAAAGGAGAATGCGTCATGGTGCGCGCCCCGGTTCCGTTGTTGCAAACGACTGTATTTGCGAAAAACGGCTGCTACATCGTTCCGAAATCAGGAAACCGGCTGCTCATCGGAGCGACGTCCACGCCCGGCACGTTCGATCGACGTGTATCGGCCGGTGGGGTGATGAACTTGCTTCACCGCGCCGCCCACCTTGTTCCGGACATCGAACAGGCGGAATGGGTGGCATCATGGAGCGGCATTCGGCCGCAGACCGAAGACGGCTTGCCTTATCTAGGCGAGCATCCGGAGCGGCGCGGCTTATTCGTCGCTGCCGGACATTACCGGAACGGCATTTTGCTCAGCCCATTGACCGGTCTGCTTGTCGCCGACTTAGTGGAGCGGAAAGAGACGGTGTTTGATCTTGCGCCATTTTCGTTGACACGCCATATCGGAAAGGTGGGGGTGGAATGACGTTAGTGATTAACGGGGAGACGGTCGCCGTGCCCGACGAGGTGAAAACGGTGGGCGATTTGCTTGCCCATTTCCGGCTTGAGAACAAGCTTTGCATCGTCGAAGTCAATGTCCGCATCATCCAAAAACATGAGTATGGGACGACGGTGCTATGCGATGGTGATCGCGTGGAAATCGTTCATTTTGTAGGAGGCGGTTGATGATGTTGAAAATTGGCCCATATGAATTTTCTTCGCGGCTGTTGCTCGGCACGGGCAAATATCCGAGCTTGGACGTGCAAAAAGAAGCGGTGGAAGCATCAGGGGCGGAAATTTTAACGTTCGCCGTCCGGCGGATGAACATCTTTTCCCCGGAGCAGCCGAACTTTTTAGAGCAGCTCGATTTAAGCAAATATAAGCTTTTGCCGAACACCGCCGGGGCGAAAACGGCCGAAGAAGCGGTGCGCATCGCCCGACTCGCCAAGGCATCCGGATTGTGTGATATGATAAAAGTAGAAGTGATCGGCTGCGACAAAACGCTCCTCCCAGACCCGATTGAGACGTTGAAAGCGGCGGAAATGCTGCTTGAGGAAGGGTTTATCGTGTTGCCGTACACATCCGATGATGTCGTTCTGGCGAAGCGGCTAGAGGAGCTTGGCTGCCATGCGATCATGCCGGGCGCCTCGCCGATCGGGTCTGGGCAAGGCATCATCAATCCGCTCAATTTGAGCTTTATCATTGAGCAGGCGAACGTGCCGGTCATTGTCGACGCCGGCATCGGTGGACCGGCGGACGCGGCGCTGGCGATGGAGCTTGGCGCGGATGGGGTGCTCTTGAACACCGCTGTTTCCGGCGCGGCCGATCCAGTGAAAATGGCGAAGGCGATGAAGCTGGCGGTGGAAGCGGGCCGGCTCGGCTATGAAGCCGGACGCATCCCGAAAAAACGGTACGCGTCAGCGAGCAGTCCAACGGAAGGAATGAGTGTTGTTTGAACGAACGGTATTCCCGGCAGCAACTATTTGCACCGATTGGCGAGGAAGGGCAAAAGAAAATACGGGGAAAGCATGTCGTGTTAGTCGGCGCCGGAGCGCTCGGCACAGGCAACGCCGAAGCGCTCGTTCGCGCCGGCATCGGCAAATTGACAATCATTGACCGCGATTACGTCGAATGGAGCAATTTGCAACGCCAGCAACTGTACAGCGAAGCGGATGCGAAGGAGCGGCTGCCAAAGGCGATCGCCGCCAAACGGCGCCTTGAACAAATCAACAGCGAGGTTGAGATCGAGGCCATTGTCGGCGACGCCGGCCCAGAAGAATTGGAAACGATCGCCCTCAAGCAACGCCCTGACTTATGGATCGATGCGACAGATAATTTTGATACGCGCCTTGTCCTCAATGACGTTGCCTACAAGTACAACATTCCGTGGATTTATGGCGCTTGTGTCGGCAGTTATGGTTTAAGCTGCGCCTTCATTCCGAACCGCACGCCTTGTTTGTATTGCTTGCTTGAAACGGTGCCGCAAGGGGGATTGACGTGCGATACGGCCGGCATTATCAGCCCAGCGGTGCAAATGGTTGTCAGCTATCAGATGGCTGAGGCGTTAAAAATTTTAGTGGAGGACTGGTCGGCGCTCCGCGGCAAGCTCGTTTCGTTTGACCTTTGGACGAACGAATACGCCTCCATTCGCATTGACGGGGTGAAAAAGGACGGTTGCCCGACGTGCGGACGTCATCCATCTTATCCGTTTCTTTCCTATGAACAACGGACGAAGACTGCCGTCTTGTGCGGGCGCGATTCTGTGCAAATCCGTCCGCCTGCCCCGCGCCAGTACGACTTGAATGAATTGGCGGAGCTGTTTCGCCGCCAAGGGCTTCAAGCGGAAGCGAACCCGTATCTTGTCTCCGTTTCGCTCGGCGACAAGCGATTGGTTGTCTTTCGCGACGGCCGTGCGCTTGTGCACGGCACGAAAGACGTGCAGGAGGCAAAGGCGATCTATTACCGCTATTTAGGTTGAAACGAGGGAAAATGAAATAAGGGCGTCCATTGATGGGAGGACGCCCTTGTTTTGTTTATCAAACTGTCAAAAAGACACCCTTCTCCTCCCTGCTTTTCCCGCCGGCAATATGGTACGATGAAAGAGGGGAAGAAAAGGGAGGGGAAGACGAATGGCCGAGTGGTCGGTGACATTCAACATTGCCTCATTGCTTGTTCTTGTGTATTTGATTGGTTCCTGTTGGCTTGAATCATGATGCGCCTCGGTTTATCCGGCGCATTTTTCTTTTTGGTTGTCTGGATTTATATGGAAGGACAACTCGCCAGCTATAGTCAGTTGGCGAAAAATTTGTTATATTTAAGATAGGAAGAGCGAAAACGGCTGCTGCCGGTCGCATCGCTTTGTTTCCGCTTAGCGCGGCAAGTGTGGCTTTTACAGCATGATTTGGCGGAAAAATGGATATGAATAACATCGTCACCATCCATAGGAGTGTGAAGATTCATTGGAAGAGTGGCCGTTAAGGTTGTTCGGGTGGTTTTTCCTCTCCCTGCTCGCCAATGCACTGTTCGCTTCAGCAGAAGCCGCGTTTTCTTCGGCAAGCAAGGCACGGTTGCGGCATTATGCGGAAGAGCATCTGCACAATAAGCGTCTCCAAGCGGTGATCGGTCAGCTTGACCGCGTGTTGTTGGCGCTTGCTGTGGCCAACCGCCTCACCAGCGTCGTGACGGTCGTGCTCTTTACGGACATTGCCGTTTCGTTGCTTGGGGAACAGATGGGCTTGTTTGCCACGCTGGCGGTGATGACAGTATTATTTGTCGTCTTCGGTGAAATTTTGCCAAAATCGATGGCGAAAGAGCATGCGGAGCAGCTCGCCATCCGATACGCCGGCCTTGCCTATGGGCTGATGAAGTTGATGACGCCGGTTACGGCGTCGCTCCAAGCCTTAAAAGATCGAATCGCCAAGAGGTTCGCCAATGGGGTGGCTGTGCCGGCTGTTACGGAGGAAGATATTAAAGTGATGGTTGAGCTGAGTGAAGAAGAAGGGGTCATCGACAACAAAGAAAAAGAATTGATCCAACGTTCGCTCGATTTTGATGAAATTTTGGTCGGAGAAATTTTCACGCCGCGTGCTGATATGGTGGCGGTAGAAGTGAACCAGCCGATTGAAGAGATTCGCGACGTGTTTTTGGAAGAGAAATATTCCCGCATCCCGGTCTATGAAGGGGATATTGACAACGTGATCGGCATTTTGTCGGAAAGCGACTTTTTCAGCGAGCTTGTGCAAAAGCGGGAGGTGCGCATCCGCGATTTGTTGCGCCAGCCGTTGTTCGTTGTCGAGTCCATGAAAGTGTCGGATCTTCTGCCGGAGCTGCAAAAAAGCAAAGTGCATATGGCGATCGTCGTCGACGAGTTTGGCGGCACCGCTGGACTCATTACGCTCGAAGATATTCTCGAGCAAATTGTCGGCGAAATATGGGATGAGCATGATGAAGCGGTGAAAACGGTGCGCCAAATCGACGAGCACAGCTTCGAGTTCAGCGCCGAACTGCCGCTGGATGAATTTTGCGAAGTGATGAACATCGACGTGCCAAGGAGCGAATCGCATACGTTGGGTGGTTGGATTTTTGAGATGTTTGAGCGTATTCCAGCAGTCGGCGAAACGTTGCAATATGGATCGCTGACGTTCACCGTCCGCCAAGTCGACAATCGGCGCATTCGCAAAGTGCTTGTCTCATTGAGCCAACCGCTTGCCGAGCAGGCGGGAGGCGCCTGATTCGCTCCCCGTTCCCATATGAAAGCGCCCCGGGCTGACTGCCCGGGGCGTTTGCCATCTATATGAAGTTGTTCGTTAAGGCGGTTATTGAATGTTGCCGAATTGGCCCCCAAGTTGTTGCTGAGCCATGGCGACAAGACGTTTCGTAATTTCGCCGCCGACCGAACCGTTCGCGCGAGAAGTCGTGTCAGCGCCGAGGTTCACACCAAATTCTTGGGCGATTTCGTACTTCATTTGATCAATGGCTTGTTGAGCACCAGCGACTAACAGTTGGTTGTTGTTATTGTTGCGTGCCATTGTTGATCATCTCCTCTTAAAAATTTTTGATGGTTGGGGTGGTTGGATTTGCACCAACACTTCACGCTGCAAGGCGTGTGCCAAGCTTGGCTGAACCCACTGGCCCACCCGCCTTTGGCTTCGCCAGCGTCCCTGTTGCAACGGATGGGTGATTTCGCTGGCGGTACTCATAGTTTGGGACGTTTTTTGCCTGTTATGCATGGTGAGAATATGGGAATTTTTAACGTTTTACCGCCGTCACCATTAGGGAATATGTAAAGATAAGGAACATCTTAGAGGAGGAAGCAGCATGAATGTATGCCCGCTGTGCAACGGGTTGCGCCGGGTGACGGTGTATTGCAGCTACTGCCGGCAACCAATGGAAGATCATGGGAAAGTTACAGATTATTTCGATGACTACAGCCCGTACATGGATGCGGACGTCATGAAGCTTGTCGACGGCTATTTGCGCACGTATACGAATCATGAATGTGTTCATTTGTTTTACTGTCCGACTTGCCATGAGGAGGAAGTGCGTTTTATCAAGGAATAAGGCTGTTGATGGAGTGGAAAGGAAAGGCGTTCCGTTTTTTCGGAACGCCTTCGAATGAATCTATATGAACAACAATGGGGGGTTACTTTTCATCCGCCGCCCGGATGCGCCGTTCCGTTTCAACGTCAAAGAAATGCGCTTTGTTCATATCAAGCGCCAGGTCAATCCGGTGGCCCGGCTTGATTTCCGTGCGGGCGTCGATGCGAGCGACCAATTCTTGGTTGTCGATGCTAAAATAGATCATCGATTCAGCGCCAAGCAGCTCGGCGACTTCGACGAGAGCGGTAACTTTCGTCGCCGGAGATGCTTCAAGGAAGAGCGGTTCGTCGTGAATGTCTTCCGGACGAATGCCTAAAATCACTTCCTTGCCGACATACCCTTGCTCACGCAACACTTTCATTTTTCCTTCCGGAATGCCAAACGATGTTTGGCCGACGACAAACTTGCCGTCTTGCAGCGTTCCACGAAGGAAGTTCATGGCCGGTGAACCGATAAAGCCGCCGACAAAAATGTTTTCCGGTTTTTCGTATACCTCGCGCGGCGTCCCGACTTGCTGGATGACGCCGTCTTTCATGACGACAAGACGGGTGGCCATTGTCATGGCTTCCGTTTGGTCGTGGGTGACGTAAATGGTCGTCGTTTCCAAGCGCTGATGGAGCTTCGCGATCTCTGAGCGCATTTGCACCCGCAGTTTCGCATCCAAGTTCGAGAGCGGCTCGTCCATTAAAAACACTTTTGCATCGCGGACGATGGCCCGTCCCAATGCCACGCGCTGCCGCTGCCCGCCGGAGAGCGCTTTCGGTTTGCGGTCCAAATATTGCTCGAGCCCAAGAATGCGCGCCGCCTCGCGGACGCGTTTGTCAATTTCCGCTTTCGGGAATTTGCGCAGTTTTAAACCGAACGCCATGTTGTCATAGACGCTCATATGTGGATACAGAGCGTAGTTTTGGAACACCATGGCGATGTCGCGGTCTTTCGGCGGCACATCGTTCATTCGTTTGCCGTCGATGTAAAGATCGCCTTTGGAAATTTCCTCATGGCCGGCGATCATCCGCAACGTGGTGGATTTGCCGCAGCCGGACGGGCCGACAAATACGATAAACTCTTTGTCTTGAATATGTAAATTGAAGTCTTTGACGGCGACCACATTGTTGTCGTAAATTTTGTAAATATGATCAAGAATGAGTTCTGCCATAACCATCCTCCTCATCGCCGAAATCGTTTTCTTGCCATTAGTGTATAGAAAAATAGGAACATTCGTAAATGGACGAGGTGCACAAAAAATGCCGCCGATTTTCGGCGACATGACAAAAAAGCGGGGGATTACGAACGGCGCCGGTGCAAGATAGCCAAATAGACGGCTGCCGCCCCTTTGAACCGTTTGATGTCAACACCAGTTTGCTCCGTCCATTTATCGATTCGATATTGCAAACTATTGCGGTGCATATACAGCTTTTTCGCTGCCATCGAGACGTTTAAGTTGCATTGCAAAAACGTCTCCATCGCCCGCACTTCCTCCTCGTCGAATCCGTCAAGAAACGAGAGGGTCCGGCGGGCTTTCTCACTGACTGCTCCTTCTTCAAAGAGCGGAAGCGGAATGACGTCTTCCCATTCGTACACCGTTCGTTTCGGCCAAAAGCGCCGAGCGGCGGAAAAACACTCTTTTTCAAGGAGAAACGATTCATATAGCCGTTCATCGACGGAGCGGATTGGGCCGATCAATAAATGAATGGCAGTATAAAAATCAGCGGCGAGCGCCTCAGCCATGTCCGCTAACGAAGGCGGCTCCGTCGTCCGCTTTTGTTTCGCTTCGACGATCAGCCCGCGCCGATCTTGTTCCCAGACGATGGCAACCGAGGAGGAAAATAAGCCGCGAACAGCGTCAGCAAATTCCTCTTTGTTGGCGATCGGCCGGCTGGCTGTAAAATGAATGAACCGGCAATACGGAGCAGCGAGCCGAGCGAGCGCGGCTGGGTCGCCGGTTGCCATCCATCGTTTCCATGCCCGCTCCTCTTCGCTTTCCGGTTCGCGTCGGCGCTCGGCGGGGGTGAAAAAAAGCGCCAGCAATCGCCGCTCCTGCTCTGTCAATCGATGCTTGGCGATGCCGATCTCATCGCCATCGGCGGTATAAAACCATTCGTAATCTTCGGGGTGTTCCGGCTGACCGTTGATGACGATGTCCCCTTCATAAAGCGATTCGAGCTCTTTTAGCATCGCGGCGCACCACTTTCCGTCAAGGATGATGTCACGCCGAAGAGGAATCGGCGTTGTTTTCATTATACCAAATCTCTGCGAATGGAAAGAAAGACAATGGATGAAAGCGGGAAAGCCGCAGGATGAACGGGCGGCTTGGCCAACAGCGGTCGTTTCGAACGATCCCTGCCTAACGCATTAGCGGAGAGGCTTCATAAAACAAAAGGCCGACTTTCCCGAGGCGGGAAAATCGGCTCCGTTTACTGGCCGGCTTCGTACGGCGGCTCTTCTTTGACAAGATCGCGCGCTTCCTCAATGTTGACGTCATCGCCGTGGCCGTACACAGCACCTCCGGCCATCCCTTCGTTGATCATGCGGTCGATGTCCATATAGTATTCATCGCGTCCTTCGTACAATGAATCCCGGCGCTCGGCTTCATTTCGTTCCATCATCTCGCTCCTTCCTCTCATCGTTTTTCCTAAAGTTTGTCCAAAAGAGGCATACGCTATCCATGCCATTCATATGGATGAAAGAGGACAAGCGGGAAGAAAGGGGCGGCACGCGATGATCATGCTGATCAAAAAATTGCTCGAAACAACCGCCGCGGCGGAAGAAAAAGCCCGGCAGCTCGCTGAGATGGAAACGGATGAGGCATGGGCGGTCTATTTGGCTGAAGCCGAGCGGCAGCGTAAACTTTGGCAATACGTGCATTATTTAGTTGCTGGGGCTAACGCCGACGGTCGAGCGGAAAGAGAGCAAAGCAAAGCAGGCGCACCTCGTTGTGATCTCTTGCAAGCCATGGCGGCGGCTGAGTGGGAAAAAGCGATGTTATGCCAGAACGTCTGCCAAAGCTTAAATGGAGCCGCCAAACAAGCGGTTGATGCTGTGTTCCGCCAGGCGCTTCGCTACAGCGGCCAGTTTCTAGCTATGGCGTACGATGAGCGAGCTCGGCAAACAGCTGATTGAGCCTCTCAAGCCGCCGTGCCTCAATCTCCGGCTCATCAAACACCATCGGCTTGGCGTTGATTTCATAAATGTAAAGCTGCTGTTCGCTTCCGACGCCGATGTCGGCGGAAAACTCGCCGACAAAGCCAAACCGTTCGCCAAGGCGTGCGCCGCTCAAGGCAATAAGCCGCTCGAGCGCCGCTTCATCGATGCGTTCCTTGACTTCTTTGTACGGGAGGATGGTTCCGCCATGAAACACATGGGTCGTCACTGACTCGATGTCGGCCGAACGAACACCGATGCCGGTGATCGTATGGCGGCCGTTGTGCCAATGGGCGAGCACGCGCAAATCGTAGCGGCGTCCATTCCACTCGTCCGTTTCAGCCAATGCTTGGGCGATGTAGCGGCCGGACTGAATGAGTGATGCGAGCGCATCGAGCGAGCAGAACCGTTTTTGGCCGCCCGGATATTCGCAAATGGCTTCCGTCTCTGACAAGGCGGTGAGACGAAACAGCCCCATTCCTCTGGCGCCGTCATCCCGCTTCAAGTAAATGCAGCTGTATTGGCGGAGCCAAGCGCGAAGATCGGTCGCTGTTTGGACAGGCGCCGTCGGCAATAGATGCGGCCAGAGCCGGCGGTCGGACCGCAGCGCGTCATAAACGTCCGATTTGCGGAAAAAAGAGCGGTTGACAAGTGGAACGCCGTGGGCGCTCAACTGGGCAGCCGCCGTTTGAAACGGCTCGCTTTCTTCTTCTTCGCGGCTTTTTACTCGATTGTAGACGACATCGGGCAGTGGAGCGGCCGCTTCGATGAAACGATGAAGCGTCGGAACGAATAGATATCCGGAGACCGTTTTCTCTCCGATGCCGGCGGCCGCACTGACGACGGAGATGCCGCCGGCTTTGTGGATGGAGCGGATGACGGTTTCAAGCCACGGCTTTTTCCCAGCCAGCAAAGCGGAAAGGGACGAGGCGCTGATCAGCACGCCGACGAGCGGTCCCACCCGTCCATCTTGCTCGCGGACGGGAAAGACGAGATCGGGAAGGACAGCGGCGGGAGCAACCCAGCCGCTGCCGAATCGATAAGGGCCGCCCGGACTGTTGCACACCCACTCGCCGGTGTCAGGACGGTAGCCGATCGTCAGCATGGCCAAAGCGCCTCGGGTTCGGTGATGGCTGTTTTGCTGAGGTGGACGGCGTAAGCGAGCGGCAACCGCGCTGTTCGTTCGTCTGCGTCCTTTAATTTTGGATGCTTAAAAATCGACCGTCCGGGTTTGGAATTGGCTTCAAACATCCAAATCCTTCCTTGTTGGTCAACACCAAGGTCAAAACCGATTTCGCCGATCAACGTTTCTGATGCTTCATCAAGGCAACGGCTGAGCGTAAGGGCGGCGTCAGAAAGACGGGCGAGCATGATTTCGCGCTCGGCGGCATCCGGGAAAATTTCTTCCAGCGTTTTGACGATGCCTCCGCTGTTCATATGGGTCGTGATGCTTTGTTTTCCAGCGATTTTGGCGGCGATGGCGCTCACTTGCCATATGCCGTGTTCGTTTTTGTTAACGTGAACGCGGAAATCAGCCGGTCGGCCGTTGACGGCAAGAAGCGGAACCGCTTGTTGGATGACATAGCGGTGAAGCGGCGCATGGGCGAGCAAATGATGCCACACCGCCATGGCGGTGGGAAACAGCACTGTTTGTATTTCTCCGCTTTCATCGCGGAACCGGCATTCATAGGCGTTTTTTTTCGCTAAATGATAAATGCCGCGGCCGAGGCTGCCGTCGGCCGGCTTGATGTACGCTTCACGGTAGCGGGCAAGAAACTGCTCAATGGTGTGCTGCGTCACGTGGGCGGACGTCGCCGGCAAATACGGCTGCGCCTTCGGATGGGCAGCGAGCCGGCGGTAAATGTCCCATTTGTTGAAAAAACACCCGTTAAAGATCGGGATGCCGTAGGTGGTTTGCAGCGTCTTCGTCATCGTTTGAAACGTTTCCTCCTTTTCGACGCGCCGGTTTGGCAGCCGGTTGTAAACGACATTCGGCAACGGCACCGTATGGCGTTCCCAGCCGCGCTCTGTGTAAAAATAGCCGTTCGTCATGCCGTTTTCCCAGTCAATATGGGGCGCGCCAAACAAAAAGGCAAATCCGCCGACTTGCTTTTCTTGCGCCAGCAACTTGGCAAAAAAGAAGCTCCGGCTGCCGACCGGGCGGTGGAGCGACTTTGTGAATCCGGCGGTCAAAATGCCGACAAGCGGCCCGAAGTGAACAGCTTCATCGGTCAAAAAGACATGAACGTCAGCGGCAAATGGGATCGACAAGCATCGGGCAACGTCATGCGCCACAATCACACGGTCGACAAGACGGGGGGAAGAAATGACCCGGCATGGGGTGACAAGGCTGCCGAACGCGGCTGATGTTTGTCTAGATGTTTGGAGCGTGGCGGGAAGAATCACCGTATTTGTTTGTTGTTCGTCAATGATCAACGTGTAGGTCATTGGCTTTTCCCCCCTCTAGCCAAAAACAAGCAATACCGAAGCGGCGCTTCGTACAGTTCGTTTTGTTGCTCCGGGGGCAGAAGATGCGCCACTTTTCTCCCCGGCTTGGAATTGACATCCAAAATCCACACCGCCCCGTTGTCGGTTGCACCAAGATCCAAGCCGATTTCAAACAAAGGACCGAACGTGTGATCCATATAAACTGGCAGCGTGCGGATGATCGTCTCAACGCCATCGAGCACGAAGAGACGTTTTGAAGAGGAAAGGCGGTCGAGCCACTCGGAAAACGGACGAATGTCCGCGCCGGCGCGGACGTTGGCCACCCATGCCCCCGGTCGGCCGACTCGCACGGCCCGCACCCGCTCCACCCAGCGTCCGTTTTCATCCTTTTGCAAAAGAATGCGGAGGTCAAACGGTTCACCCTCCGGGGTCGATAGCTGAAGCAATGGCTGCAGGACATACTCGCCGCGGCGGCTCCAAGAGGCGAGGAGCTGTTCCAGCTCGCTTCGGCGGGCAATGACGGCCGGTTCTTGACCGTGACTGTCTTGGACGGACAGCGCCTTCCCTTTCTTTTGAAAGATGCAAATACCGCGTCCTCCGGAGCCGTGCACCGGCTTGGCGATGGCGGCTTGTTCGCGGCGGAGAAGCGCAAGCACATCATCGGCGCGCTCAAGCCGGACAGTCGGAGGCACGTATGCGGACAAGAGCGGGTGAGAGGAGAGCGCTTCATATACGTCCCATTTGCCCGGCAGGCCATAGCCTAAAAACGTGAGGTCAGGCCGCTGCTTCAACCAGTTCATAATCGGTTTTGCTTTTTTGGACCGCTCATCATTGCCGTAAAAGCAGCGGTCATATAAAAATGGCGGAATGGCAAAGACGGCGTTTGTCCATTCATTCGTTTCCTCTTGAAAGAGAAAGCCGCGGACGTTTTCCGTCTGCGGATCGATGCCAAGCGGCGAAAAGCGGCAGACGGAAATGCCGTAGCGTCTGGCGCATTTCGCCACCTCAGTGCAATACGTGTGGTCTTGCTGTTCGTCAAGGGTGACAAAACCGAGTGAAAGCAAAACGGTTCACTCCTTTTCCTCCATCAATGTCAAACTATAGTCGATGATCGCCTTCGCCGACGGGCGGACCGATTGGTAGGAAGCGGCCATATCCGTCTGTTTCGACGGCTTCGTATTCACCTCGATGATCCACGGCTGGCCATGGATGTCAATGGCAAGATCAACGCCAAACTCTCCATACAGTCCCTCCGCTTCCGAGGCGAGAACGGCGGCGGATTCCAGTGCGATTTCTTTCAGAAGCTGTTTTTGCTGGAACGCGTCAGCTCTCGTATACCACTTCCGCAAGACATCATTGACCGCCATCAGTTCTCCGCCGCGGGCAAGGTTAGCGACAAACTGATCGGGCGGCGCTACGCGGGCGACGGCGGAAGTGACGCGCCAATCATTGTGGCGGGCGCGATGACAAAGCAGGCGAAAATCGACCGGGCGGCCGTCGAGGGTGCGAAGCTCAAGCCCTTGTTGGATGATCATCGGCGTTCGGATTTGTTGCCGCAAAGCGGAAGCTAAAGCGTCCATCGAACGATATACGGCCGTTGAAGCGGAAGTGGAATGGCGAAGACAAATTCCGTCGTCCGAATGTTGGAGGCAGAAAATCCCTCGCCCTTGGCTGCCATAGATCGGCTTGAGAAAGACGGATGGGAAAGCGTCAAGGAACGCCTCAAGCGTATGTTGACCGCTCCAGAGCGCCGTTTTCGGCAAGTGCGGGTGCAAGTACTCGTGCCGCTCAAAATGGCAGTGCACTTCCCATTTATGCAAAAAGCGATGGTTGAACATCATCCCGTTTTCTTCGGCAAGCCGAGCGAGCAGCTCGGCAAACAAAGGGGAGCGTTCGAGCTTGCGCGAGTGAAGGCGATTGTAAACGACATCGGCTGGAGGCACGTCCCGCTTGCCCCATCCGCTTTCGGTCCACTGATAGCCGACTCCCTCTAAGTAAAGCGCCGGCGAGGACACGTAAAAAAAGAGACCACGCTTTCTAGCATATGCCGCCAATTCCTCGCAAAAATGATGGATGGATCCAAAGGCAGCCCGTTCACTTGTTTCATTGATTTCCGTCAGCACAGCCATCGTTCGTTGTTTGCTCATCGCAGTCCCTCATTTGCGCATTCGTCAGGCAAGCTCTATAATGAACAATTAGGCAAACGTTTATATCGCCATCGTATGATGACGGACGCCGTTTGGTGACAGCGGCGGGGACGGAAGGAGAAGAGGATGGAAACGTTCGTTTATTTGCTGTTTATGGTGGCGGTCGGGGCGCTCATTGGCGGGGTGACGAATTTTATCGCCATCGTGATGCTGTTTCGCCCATATGAGCCGATGTACGTGTTTGGAAAACGGCTGCCGTTTACGCCGGGATTGATTCCAAAGCGGCGGCGGGAGCTGGCCGAACAGCTCGGGAAAACGGTCGTGGAGCATTTGGTGACGCCGGAAGGATTGCGGCGCAAACTCATGGATCCGTCCTTTACGGCCGAGATGGCCGAGTGGGGGCGGGAATGGCTTCGAAAGTGGCTTGCGCGCAAAGAAACGCCGGCTGAGTTGCTTGAACGCCTCGGTATTCGCTCTCCCGCCGAGCGGCTCGAAGCGATGGCGGCCGAGCAAGCTGAGCGAGCGTATGAACGGTGGAGCGAAACGTGGCGTCTGCGGCCGATACGCGATGTATTGCCAGCGGAGTTGAAGCAGACGATGGAAGCGCGCGTCGAAAGTCTAGCGGGTTATTTGGCCGACAGGACGCTTGACTACTTTCGCAGCGAGGAGGGAAAGCAGCAGATTTCCAGCATGATCGAGCGTTTTTTCCAAGAGCGCGGGATGGTTGGAAATATGCTGCAGATGTTGCTTGGCAATGTCAATTTCGTCGATAAGGTGCAGGCGGAGCTCGGTAAATTTTTGCGCCATGCTGGCACAAGAGAGGTGCTCTCCCGCCTTCTTTGGACGGAGTGGAACAAATGGTTGGACTATCCGCTCGCAACCGTGGAAGAGATGATCGGCCGCCGGCGCATCGATGAAGCGGTGCGGTCGGCTGCCCGCCGCTTGGTGCAAAGCGGCGGCTGGCTGCATCGCCCGCTTGATGAGCTGATCGCTCCGTACGAGCAACCATTGTTTGACCGCCTCATCCCGCAGGCGGCGGCAACGGTCAGTTGCCTGTTAAGCGACAAAATCGAGGCGATTGTTGCACAGCTTGGGTTGGCGGATATTGTCCGCGACCAAGTGGAGTCGTTTTCATTACGACGATTGGAAGCGATCATTTTATCGATCGCCCGCCGTGAACTAAAGATGATTACGTATTTGGGCGCTTTGCTTGGCGGGCTGATCGGCGCCGTTCAAGGTGTCATTGGCTTATGGCTGTAGGCTGTGGCATATCGCCGCCAGATGGCGCATACGTTAGAACGTGAACGATATTCGTATAGGAGGCTCTTTTTATGTCTGAACCCCTTCATGCGCTCGCTAAACAGCTTGAGCAGGCGATTCGGGCGAGCGAGCCGTTTCAGCAGCTGAAACGGGCATACGAAGATGTCCGCCGAGATGAAACCGCCTATCGAATGTTCGCGAATGTCCGCGACATCCAGCTTCAGCTCCATGAAAAACAGATGCGCGGGGCGGCCATTTTGCCTGATGAAATCGAACAGGCGCAAAAGGCGATGGCGCTCGCCCAGCAAAACGAGAAACTCGCCCGCCTGATGGCGCTCGAGCAGCAAATGAGCATGACCATTGCCGAGGTTCAGCAAATCGCCATGAAGCCGCTTGAGGAGTTGCACCGTTCATTCATGGAAGGAAGATAGGAAAAACACCCGGTCGGGTGTTCTTTTTTTGTCCGTTTCGTCATAGTCATGAAAATGATAAGGAATGCAAAGCCGCCGCCAGCTTGCTGGCGGCGGCAAGAGAGGTTGAGACGGACAAAAGGGGGAGACAGCCGTGTATAAGCTGTTGGCGCTCAACATTGACGGAACGATTTTAAAAAACAACGGCCGCCTGCCGCGCGAAACAAAAGAGGCGGTCGACTACGTGAAGAAAAAAGGAGTTTATGTTACGTTAATCACGAGCCGCAATTTGCTTTCCGCCCGCAAAGTGGCGAAAGCGCTGCGGCTTAATGGGATGCTCATTGCATTCCAAGGAGCGATGATTGCCAGAACGCTTGATGATAGGCTGTTTGACGCCGTGATCCCTGAGGAGCGGACGTTTAATATCGTGCAAATTTTGGAAAATTTCAACTGCAACATCCGCCTCATGCATGAGCGGTATTCGCTCGGCAATCGGAAGAAAGTGAAGAAAAACCTTGTCGTGCAAACGGTTCTCTCCTCAAGCGACCCGTTTTTCTATCCGACCCAATTTGTCGATTCACTTGGCGATGTGCTGATCGACGAACCGATCGCTGTGCCGAAAATTGATGTATATTTTGCTACAGACGAAGAGAGGGATGCAGCGGCCGCTTTATTGACGAAATCGATTCCGTCCATTGATATGATTATGCAGCCAAACGGAAAAATGGAAATTGTCCCGCAAGGAGTGTCTAAACTCGCGGGGTTGCGCCGGCTGGCTCAACATATCGGCGTATCGTTGAAAGAAACGGTGATGATCGGTGACGGCCTTGACGATTTGCCGGCGATTGAAGCGGCTGGGCTCGGCGTCGCGATGGGCAACGCGCCGCTTGAGGTGAAGCGGGCGGCCGACTGGGTGACGCGTTCGAACGAACAGCTCGGCGTCTCCTACATGGTGAAAGAACATTTCCGCAAACAGCAACGGATCGAGTTTTTGCAAAAACTCAAAACGAAACAGTAAGCAGCTTGAACGGGGAGCGAACCGTGAGCGGACAACTGGCGCTTGCCGTTTTCACGAAAATCATAAAAATGAGGCCGGAGCGAATGTCCGGCTTTTTTAATCTAGTTGGCCGGGCGAGAGTCATTTCCGTAAAGTCGGCGGCAAAGGTGCATTCTTCCGCTTGACGAAGGAAACAGCCGTTCAGTACACTGAAAGAAGTTTGAAAGAAAAGGTGATGAACGTGCGGATCGAAATTCAAGGACTGCCTCATCCGGAACGGTTTCAGCGCCCGCTCGAAGTGATGACCGAGCTGTTCTTCGAAGCGCCGGAGCTGTCGCTCGCGCCGCTTCCCGAGGCCGATATGGCCGTTATGTTTTCCGTCAAGAAAGACGGGTGCATCGCTGTTTCTGGGACGCTTCTCGACAAGACGTCCGGGCGCGTTGAGGAAGCGAGTCATGAATGCAGCACGCCGGCGGATGCTGACGGGAAAACGTACGAAAAACAGCTGAAAAACGCCGTTTTGCATGTCTATTTGACGTTGCTTGAGCGTTCTACCGGCCTCATTCAGCCGTGGGGCGTGCTGACCGGCGTTCGTCCGGTCAAGCTGCTTCATCAGCTTTTGCGCTCAGGCCTTTCGAAAGAAGAGGCGCACCGGAAGCTGGCTGAAGAGTATTTAGTGACAAACGAAAAAATCGAATTAATGCAAGCGATCGTGGATCGTCAGCTCACGGTCGTTCCGGATTTATACGATTTGGCCCACGAAGTGAGCATCTATATCGGCATTCCATTTTGCCCAACGAAATGCGCCTATTGCACATTTCCGGCGTACGCCATCAACGGCCGCCAAGGGTCGGTCGACGCCTTTTTGGCCGGCCTTCATTACGAAATGGAGGCGGTCGGCCGCTTTTTGCGCGAGCGCGGCATCCGCATCACAACGATTTACTACGGCGGCGGGACGCCGACGAGCATTACGGCCGACGAGATGGACCGGCTGTACGCTCATATGTATGACGTATTTCCAGACGTCGACCGCGTCCGCGAAATCACGGTCGAAGCCGGGCGTCCGGATACGATTACGCTGGAGAAGCTCGAAGTGTTGAAAAAGTGGCGGATCGACCGCATCAGCATTAACCCGCAATCCTACATTCAGGAGACGTTAAAAGCGATCGGGCGCCATCATACGGTCGAAGAGACGATCAACAAGTTTCATTTAGCAAGGCAAATGGGTATGAACAACATTAATATGGATTTAATCATCGGACTGCCCGGCGAGGGTCTGGCGGAATTTACGCATACGCTCGCCGAGACGGAGCGGCTCATGCCGGAATCGCTCACCATCCACACGCTGTCATTTAAACGGGCGTCGGAAATGACAAAGAACAAACAAAAGTACAAAGTCGCCAGCCGCGAGGAAGTGCAGGCGATGATGAAGGCTGCCCAAGAATGGACAAAGGAACACGGTTATGTCCCTTACTATTTGTATCGACAAAAAAACATTCTCGGCAACCTTGAAAACGTCGGCTACGCGCTGCCAGGTCAAGAGAGCATATACAACATTATGATCATGGAAGAGCAGCAGTCGATCATCGGCCTTGGCTGCGGGGCATCAAGCAAATTCGTCGATCCGAAAACGCGGAAAATCACCCGCCAGGCGAACCCAAAAGAGCCGAAAGTGTACAACGAGCATTTCGCCGAATATACGGAAGAGAAAATCAATATATTAAAGGAAATATTTGGATAAATAACAACACCCCGGGAACAACCCCGGGGTGTTTTGATTAGCGGTGAAATAAAATGAGCTTGCCGCTGGCATTGACGCAACGGTGTGTTTTGTCCCAACAACCGCGCTCGCGCAACTTTTGTTCACCGATTTTTTTTGCTTCTTCATCATTGGCTGCTTCAAACGTTTCATCAAGCAATTTTTCTCCGTCGCGCTCAAAAGCGGTCAACGTATACATCGGCATGTCACCATCTCCTTTCGCTGAATCATCATTCATTTCTCTTTCATTTAGAGGTTTGATAGGCAAATTCCTGCTTCTGTCTGAAACTTTTTTTGAGACTGCACGTTTTAATAATGTGGATGGAAAATTTGTTTTACGTTGGGGGAATGTGGATGAGTTTAGAGATCATTGAGGTGACGAAACGGTTTGGTCAGGCGACGGCCGTCGACCATTTGACGTTGACGGTTCCAGAAGGGGAGATGTTCGGATTGCTTGGGGCGAACGGAGCGGGAAAAACGACGACCTTTCGCATGATTTTAGGCCTTCTGCTCCCGACGGAAGGGGTGATCCGTTGGCAAGGCGAACCGATTGATGACTCGAAAGGCCATCTGATCGGCTATTTGCCGGAAGAGCGCGGGTTGTACCCGAAGCTGAAAGTGCAAGAGCAGCTTCTGTATTTAGGGCGGTTGCGCGGAATGAAAAAGACGGATATTCTTCCGGAAATCGACCGCTGGCTTGAGCGCTTCCATATCCGCGATTATGCCAACAAGCGGGTGGAGGAGCTGTCGAAAGGCAACCAGCAAAAAATCCAGTTTATGTCCTTCTTTTCGCGATGTATATGTTTGTTTTGATGTATGGAGGAATGATTGCGACGGAGGTGGCGACGGAAAAATCGTCGCGCGTGATGGAAATTTTAGTGTCAAGCGTCCCGCCGGTCCAACAGCTGTTTGGCAAAATCATCGGCGTTGCTCTTGTGAGCTTGACGCAATTTTTCGTTTTTTTCGCCGTCGCTTTCGCCGCGTTAAAAACGAGCGGGCAGGAAGTGTGGCGTTTCCTCGGATTTGACCACCTGCCGGCATCGATATTTGTGTATGCACTCGTTTTTTTCTTGCTCGGTTACCTCTTGTATGCGGTGCTATTTGCCGTGCTCGGTTCGCTCGTCAGCCGGGTCGAAGATGTGCAGCCGGCGATTACGCCGGTCATGATGTTGGTTGTCGCTGCATTTATGATCGCGATGTTTGGCTTGAATGCGCCAGAGTCGGCGTTCGTGACCGGCGCCTCGTTTGTTCCCTTTTTCGCTCCGATGCTCATGTTTTTGCGCATCGGCCTCGTTTCCGTGCCGGGGTGGGAAGTGGCGCTTTGCCTTGTGCTTTTAGCGGCGACGATTGCCTTGTTGATCTATTTTGGCGCCAAAGTGTATCGAGGCGGTGTGCTGATGTATGGGCGAATGAACATTTTCAAGGATGTAAAACGGGCCATTCAGCTAACAAAAAAATAAACAGCGTGACGGGGCGTTTGGGCCAATGTTTCCTTGCCGTTTCGGCAAGGCTTTCTTTTTGCCCTCTAACCGTTATGATATACTAGAAAGTACGTACAGAGAAACGGAGGAGAACGAAGTGGCGAAAGGCATCATCCATTATGAGGTTGGGGAACAAGTTGATCTCTTTTTGCTCATCAAATCCGCAACGAAAGGCATCGCCAGCAACGGCAAGCCGTTCTTAACTTTGATTTTGCAAGATAAAAGCGGCGACATTGAAGCCAAACTGTGGGATGTCTCGCCGGATGACGAAGAGCGGTATGTGCCGGAGTGCATCGTCAAAGTGGCGGGAGACATCCATAACTACCGCGGCAAATTGCAGTTGCGCATCCGTTCGATCCGTCCTGCTCATCCGGGCGATGCCGTGCGCATCGATGACTTTTTGGAGAAGGCTCCGCTCGGCCGCGAGGAAATGAAGGCGAAAGTCATGGAATACATATTTGCGATGGAAAATCCAAACATCCAGCGCATTACCCGCTATTTGTTGAAAAAATACGAAAAGGCGTTTTTTGAGTATCCAGCGGCGACGAAAAACCATCATGAATTCATCTCCGGACTGGCGTATCACGTCGTGTCGATGCTCGAGCTCGCCAAGGCGCTCATCCATCTCTATCCGTCGCTCAATAAAGATTTGCTTTATGCCGGCGTCATTTTGCATGACCTTGGCAAAGTGATGGAACTATCCGGTCCGGTATCGGCGGCGTATACGCTGGAAGGAAATTTGCTCGGACACATTTCGATCATGGTGAGCGAGATCAGCAAGGCGGCGGAACAGCTCGGCATTCAAGGTGAGGAAGTCGTCATTTTGCAGCATCTTGTGCTCGCGCATCATGGCAAGGCGGAATGGGGCAGCCCGAAGCCGCCGCTCGTCAAAGAAGCTGAGGTGCTTCATTACATTGACAATTTGGATGCGAAAATTACGATGATCGACCGCGCGCTCGAGAAGGTGAAGCCGGGCGAGTTTACGGAACGCGTTTTTGCCCTTGACAACCGCTCGTTTTACAAACCAGCGTTTTTGTCTGTTTCAAAGCCAAAAAATCCGGGTAGTAAAGAGTAGGGGCGGAAAAAGGGGGATGATCATGATCGAACCGATCATTGAAATCGTCCCGACGACTCAGTATGAACAGGCGAAAGAAGAGTTGAACGAGCTGCGCCGACAGTGGAAGAAAGCGAAGAAGAAAACAAAGAAGAAGCGAAACGAAGCATAAGCGTTGTCCCGAGGAAAGAGGCGGTGTCCCCGCCTCTTTCTTCATGCATACAGCTGGCCGTTCACGCGTATAGTGTAGTAAGACAAGCGTACAAAGGAGGGGATGGCGATGTTCAGTTTGCCATGGTGGATTTATTTGATCGTGGCCGGCATTATTTTCAGCGGCTACATGACTGTAAAAACAGCGGCGCGCGAGCGGGAAATCGACGAGGCGTTTATAGAAAAAGAAGGCGAAATTTATATGGAGCGCATCCGTCAAGAACGGGAGCGGCGGAAGCAAGCGAAGTCCTTGCAATAGCCAAGGGCTTTCTTTTTTTGATTTTTGAAAACGCTTTTTTCAAAAAATTCTCTTTCTTTTTTTTTGAATCGTGTTAGGATAGTAATATCAACGGACTACCAGGAGGCAAAGTGAGGGATGACAATGAAACGCGCGTACAACTTCAACGCCGGCCCGTCCGCGCTTCCGCTTCCGGTGCTCGAGCGGGCGCAAAAAGAGCTGCTTAATTTTCAAAACACCGGCATGTCGGTGATGGAATTAAGCCACCGAAGCAAGGAATACGAGGCGGTGCACAATGCGGCGAAAGAGCGGCTCAAGCGGCTTCTAAATGTGCCGGACGGATATGACATTTTATTTTTGCAAGGCGGGGCGAGCCTGCAGTTTTCAATGGTGCCGATGAACCTCCTCACGGAAGGGAAAATCGGCTGTTATGTGCTGACCGGGGCGTGGTCGGAGAAAGCGCTGAAAGAAGCGCAAAAAATCGGTTTGACAACGGTCGTCGCGTCGAGCAAAGAAGCGAACTACACATACATTCCGCCGCTTGATGACGTCCAATGGCCGAAAAACGCCGCCTATGTCCATATTACGTCCAACAACACGATCTTCGGCACTCAATGGAAGGAATTTCCAAACACGCCGGTTGACTTGGTCGCGGATATGTCGAGCGATATTTTAAGCCGGCCGTTCGATGTCAGCAAGTTTGCCCTCATTTACGCCGGGGCGCAAAAAAATCTCGGGCCGTCAGGAGTCACGGTTGTCATTCTTCGCAACGATTTGCTTGAGCGCATTCCGGACAGGCTGCCGACGATGCTGGATTACCGGACGCACCAGAAGAGCAATTCGCTGTACAACACGCCGCCGACGTTTGCGATTTACATGCTGTCGCTCGTGCTCGAATGGGTCGAAGAGCAAGGCGGTGTGGCGGCGATGGAAGAGCGCAACCAGCAAAAGGCGGCCGTGCTGTATGAGGCGATTGATGAAAGCGGCGGCTTTTACAAACCGCACGCCGAAAAGGGAAGCCGTTCGCTCATGAACGTCACCTTTACGCTTCCAAATGAGGAGCTGACGAAAATGTTCCTCGCCGAGGCGAAAGAACGCGGGTTTGTCGGGCTCGGCGGGCACCGATCGGTTGGCGGCTGCCGGGCGTCGATTTACAACGCGGTGCCGCTTGAGGCGTGCGAAGCGCTCGCGTCGTTTATGAACGAGTTCCGCCGCCGTTTTGCCTGAAAATTTCTTCTTCACTTTTACACTGCAAAGTGATATAATGATAGAAAGATTCTCGAGCAAAAGATATAGACGAGGAGAGATGAGGAGAGATGAGCATGAATGTGAGAGCATTAGTATCGATGGCGCTGTTAGTCGGAATCGGAGCCGTGTTGCACGCGGTCATTCCGGGGTTGTTTTTCGGAATGAAGCCGGATATGATGCTGGCGATGATGTTTTTGGCGATTTTGCTTTTTCCAAACGTCAAAGCGGTCGGCCTTGTCGGCGTCGTCACTGGCTTGATCTCAGCCATGACGACGACGTTCCCGGGCGGACAGCTGCCGAATATGATCGATAAGATCATCACCGCCTTTGTCGTGTTTGCCCTAGCGACTTTGATGAAAGCATACAGCCAAACGGTCATTGGGGCTTCAGTGCTGGCGGCAGTCGGCACGGTCATTTCC
Source organism: Geobacillus sp. FJAT-46040 (assembly GCF_002335725.1). Classification (NCBI taxonomy): domain Bacteria; kingdom Bacillati; phylum Bacillota; class Bacilli; order Caryophanales; family Anoxybacillaceae; genus Geobacillus; species Geobacillus sp. FJAT-46040. The sequence continues at coordinate 2,277,197 of NZ_NISS01000001.1, read as the reverse complement.
GGCGGGGTGTTTTTGGCTGCGGCGCTCTTGCTTGTCGGGTTGCCGGGCGGAGCGACGTTTTCGGCGCTGTTTGTCACCATCGTGCTGCCGACAGCGGCGTTGAACGCAGTGGCGATGGCCATCATCTATCCGATCGCATCGTCGATTTTCCGACGGATGAACGTTACAGCGCACGTGTAGACGGCGAAAAGCCCGATCATTGCTGGTCGGGTTTTTTGCTATCAAAGAGAGAGTAGGAAAAAATACTTATGCTCCATTTGTTTTTAACGCGTATTAGACATAGCTGAGAAGCCAAGCGGTGAGCAAGCAAATGAACGCTATTCCAATATAGCGCAAAGTCCGTTCTTTCAGCAATGCTTTCGGCGGGTACGACCGCGCTTTCCATAAGGCGAAAAATGCGTTTATAAAAAGACAGAAAAATAAGAATCCGACAGCGATAAGCAGCCATTGTATATACACCATGGCATTCTCCTCCTGTATGCGCCAAGCGCCTTATGCTTACTACTATGAATATGCAAAAAAAATCATAAAAATAAATACTTTTGTCTTTATTTCTTTTTGTTTTATTGATATAATGGAGAGTAAAAAATACGGTGAGGGAAGAGTGGGTGGAACGATGAAAGCGACAGAACAGCATTATTCCATCAAAGAGGCGATGTTATTCAGCCAACGAATTGCCCAGCTGAGCAAAGCGCTATGGAAATCGATTGAAAAAGATTGGCAGCAGTGGATCAAGCCGTTTGACTTGAACATTAACGAACATCACATTTTATGGATCGCCTACCACTTCAAAGGAGCCTCGATTTCGGAAATCGCTAAGTTCGGTGTGATGCATGTGTCGACGGCGTTCAACTTCTCAAAGAAATTAGAAGAAAAAGGATTGCTTTCGTTTTCCAAAAAACAGGATGACAAGCGCAATACGTACATTGAGTTGACGGAAAAAGGAGAAGAAGTGTTGATGAAGCTGATGGAGACGTATGACCCGACGAAAAATGCCGTTTTCAATGGGGCGTTGCCGTTGCGCGAGTTGTACGGAAAGTTTCCAGAAATTTTAGAAATGATGTGCATCGTCCGCAACATTTATGGCGATGATTTCATGGAAATTTTTGAGCGGGTGTTTGAAAACATTAAAGAAGATTTTATCGAGCAGGACGGCAAACTTGTCAAGCGAAAGCCGAAAACGGAAGAGCACGAGAAAGAATTGGCCAGCCAGGCTAACTGATGGTGCGAATGAGCGTTTTCAGCTCAGTCATCAGCGGGACAAACATTTGTTGGGCCAAAAGGGCGTCAACTGTCTGTTCCAGCGGAAGGTTCGGATGAAGCATCCCAGCAAACTGCACGAGCAGGGGGGTGAAAATCGTCAACCCTTCCGCTTTTTGCTGTTCGTATTGGTCGGCAAGCTCTTGGCAAAACGCCAAGAAGGCGTCGACTTCTTCTTTGGTCAAATCCGCGCGGATGATGAGGGAATAAAATGGTTTTTTCGTTTCGTCGATCATTTCCATCAGCAGAGACTGGTGAAATTCCAGCTTGGCCACTCGCTTTTCCAACGATTCCATATATCGTGCTCCTTTTGGTGACGAAAATGTGACCGTTTTTACGTATATTTTACCGAATTTGTGCGCATTCACCAATAGAAAAATCGGTTTGTGTCCGGAAAAAGAGAAATGATTGATTTCCAGCCATGAACGATGTAAAGTTAAAGCCATGGGCGGCGTTTGGTGAAGATCAAAGAGGAGGGGAACAGTTTTGGTGCTTTATTTCATCCTCCTGGCGGTTACGGTCTTATTTTTTATCAACCAGCTCACACACTCGCTTTGCGCGCAGCGTGACATCCCGGAGGAGCAGCAGCCGGCGGTTTTTCGCACGATTAATGTCCTTATTACGATTTTATCTTAATTAGGCGAGAAGACTCCCACTTCAACGAAGCGAAGCGGAGTAAGTGGGAGATGAATCGCCTTAACTATATTTTGCTGAAAATAGGACAGATTCAGTAAAATATAGTATAATATAGTTAGATGGGAGGTGAAAAAATGTATTTTTGTATCAAACAACAGCTAAATGGTTTGACCAAAGAAGAATACTTGACTCTTCGAGAACTGTGCCATATTGCCAAGAACATGTACAACGTCGGATTGTAAATTGGCAAACTTGTCATTGGCTATGCGGAAACATGGCAACGCAATATTAATCTAGGAAAAAAGACAAATCAAAACTTTGTCAATAATCCTCTCGGTAACATAAAAGAAAAACTAGAATATCTTTGTGAATTTTACGGCATTGAATTCTTGAAACAGGAAGAATCCTATACGTCTCAAGCCAGCTTTTTTGACGGCGATGAGATTCCTGAATATAATGCCGACAATCCAAAAGAATATAAGTTCAGCGGCAAACGTATT
>NZ_NISS01000001.1:2068872-2274791 GCF_002335725.1 Geobacillus sp. FJAT-46040 | reverse complement strand
TCTTTGAGATTCAGTACAAATATGAAATGCCTGAAGATCAAAGAGAATTAAACGACCAAAAAGCACTGGCAATTGATTTAGGATTAAACAATCTTGCCACTTGTGTCACATCAGACGGCAGATCATTTATCATTGATGGGCGGAGATTAAAAAGTATAAATCAATGGTTTAACAAAGAAAATGCCAGACTTCAAAGCATAAAAGATAAGCAAAAAATCAAAGGCACCACTCGTAAACAGGCTTTGCTTGCTATGAATCGCAATAATAAAGTGAATGATTATATCAACAAGACTTGCCGTTACATCATTAACTACTGTATTGAAAATCAAATTGGCAAACTTGTCATTGGCTATGCGGAAACATTACAACGCAATATGAATCTAGGAAAAAAGACAAATCAAAACTTTGTCAATATTCCTCTCGGTAACATAAAAGAAAAACTAGAATATCTTTGTGAATTTTACGGCATTGAATTCTTGAAACAGGAAGAATCCTATACGTCTCAAGCCAGCTTTTTTGACGGCGATGAGATTCCTGAATATAATGCCGACAATCCAAAAGAATATAAGTTCAGCGGCAAACGTATTAAGCGCGGCTTGTATCGAACAAAGTCTGGCAAACTAATTAATGCTGATGTCAATGGCGCATTAAACATCTTAAAGAAAAGTAAAGCTGTAGACCTGAGTGTCTTATGCTCTAGCGGCGAAGTGGACACGCCTCAAAGAATAAGGATTGCTTGAAGCAGTCAAACTTCTTTGGAAGCCCCCACTTCAAATTTTCGCTAGAAAATTAAGTGGGGGTAGTTCACTAATCTCTTCTTACTTTGAAGTGTTGTTTACATGACTTTTCCCTGCTCTGACGGTTGATGCGGGGATTGTTATACCCGTGGTGCTAGATAAACTCAAACAAGCATAAAAATAGCCCTTGCATGAGGATCCCCTTAAAATGAAAGTGCAACCAACCATTAAAAAGGAGGATCCCTATGCAAGAGCACTTTCATTTTACTACAGATCGGGCCAAGATTCAAAAGCAATATGCCGCCATTTTCGTTTTTGTTTCTGCTCAACTTTCATGCATTCAGGTGCATCTTCATCGTCGAAATCGCCATTTGGTCAAGCAAGAGGACGCTGTCATCATCGCCATTCATCTTTTAGGAAAGCTGCTCGGTTTTACTTCTGAACGGGCGTGGCATCGTTTTGTCACGGGAAATTTGTTCACAAACGGCTCGTTTCTCGAACGTTCCCGGTATAACCGCCGCTGCCGGGCGCTTGGCTTCGCTATCAAATGGATCCGCCATGAGCTGGCAAAACGTGGCCAACATCATGCCTATGCCGTCGTGGACAGCTTGCCGCTCCCATTGTGCCATACGGCAAGAATGCATCGCGTCAAACGGTTTCAAGAGATCGCCGACATCGGGTATTGCGCTTCCAAAAAGCAATGGTACTACGGGTTGAAGCTGCACCTTCAAGTGACCGATCAAGGGCTGCCAATGGGGTATGTGGTGACGGAAGCATCTTGCCACGATCGAATCGCAGCCGAAAGCGTGATGACCCAAATTCCCCACCCGTATAACTTTGGGGACAAAGGATTCATTAGCCGTGACTTGCAAAAAAGGCTGTACGAAGAATACCAAATGGCGCTTTGGACTCCGTCTCGAAAAAACCAGAAACATCGTGCGTCTGAGACATGGGAGCAGTGGATCCAACAAAAACGCAAAGTGATCGAGACGGTGTTCTCGGTTCTGGTTGACCACTATCGCATCACGGGGATCCGAGCCAATTCGATTATCGGATTTGAAGTGGCACTAGACGGTATATTGTTAGCTTATTCCCTGGTTACACTTGGGCTAGTTGAGCGCTAAAGCTCAACTAGCACCACGGGTTTGTTATGTTTTTCTTTTGATGGAGCGAGTTCCATTGTCGTTGCCTCTCCCTTCGTTTCAAGGAAGGCGGCAAAAAAAGGGTGCTCCTTTTGCGGGAGCACCCTCTTTCGTTTAGTAGATGACGTAGGCGCAGCCGACAATGATTAGCAAAATAAACAGCACAACAATCAACGCAAAGCCTCCGGAATAAGGTGCGCTCATCGTAACACCCCCTTTCGGCAAGAAGAAGCCTGTCGAGCGCTTCATCCTCATCATATGTATGGCAAGCGTGCATGTTATGGGCGGATGACTAAAGCGGAAAGAGGTTTTTTTTTCATTGGAAATATGGTATAGTTATTGTCGTGGCTGAAGAGGCGAGCATGTTGTTTCTTGGGCGCGCTTGGGCGCCATTCGATCTGCGCCGCTTGAAAGCGTGGGAACATTCAATCGAAAAAAGATGTAGGAGTTGTGAAGCGAATGAAAAAATGGATGATGGCCGCTGCCGTCGTTTCGCTCATGGCTTTGTCGGCCTGCAGCAACGACGGTTCGGAAGCGATTGTGGAAACGAAAAACGGCAATATTACGAAAGACGAATTTTATAATGAGATGAAAGAGCGCGTCGGCAAATCCGTCCTTCGTGATTTGATTGACGAAAAAGTGTTGAGCAAAAAATACAAGGTAACCGATGAAGAGATCGACCGCGAAATCGAACGAATCAAGGAAGCGTATGGAACGCAATATGATTTGGCCGTGCAGCAGAACGGAGAAAAAGTGATCCGCGAAATGGTCAAGCTCGATTTGTTGCGGACGAAAGCGGCCGTTGAAGACATAAAAGTGACGGAGAAAGAGCTGAAGGAGTATTATGACAACTACAAGCCGAAAATTCGTGCCAGCCATATTTTGGTCAAAGATGAAAAAACAGCAAAAGAAGTAAAGGCGAAGCTTGATAAAGGCGAGGATTTCGCCAAGTTGGCCAAAGAATACTCCCAAGATCCAGGCTCGGCGTCCAACGGCGGCGATTTAGGCTGGTTTGGCCCAGGGAAAATGGTCAAGGAGTTTGAAGAAGCCGCCTATAAGCTGAAAGTCGGCGAAGTGAGCGATCCGGTGAAAACGGATTACGGCTACCATATCATTAAAGTGACGGACAAAGAAAAGAAAAAGTCGTTCAACGAAATGAAAGACGAAATTGCGTTTGAAGTCAAACGGAACAAGCTTGATCCTGCGACGATGCAGTCAAAAGTGGACAAATTGGTGAAAGATGCCGGTGTTGAGATCAAAGACAAAGATTTGCAAGATGTGATCGAGCAGCAAGGAAAACAGTAAAAAAACGGAAGCAGAACATCCCTGCTTCCGTTTTTTTACTTGTGGGCTTGACCTTTCTGCTGTTCAACAACGGGAGATCAGCCGAGCTGCTCGCGAATGGCGGCCGCGATCGCCTGCAGGTCAGCGGGCGTATAGTCGCTTGCATGCGACTTCCAGACCGCGCCAAACCCATCCCCTTTGCCGTAGCGTGGAATGAGGTGAAGATGGTAATGAAACACCGTCTGCCCCGCTTGCTCGCCATTGTTGTTCAATAAGTTGAGCCCGACCGGGGAAAATGCTCGCCTGAGTGCATTGGCAATCGTCGGCACTGCGCGAAACAGTTGGCCGGCCGCCTCCGACGTGAGGGTGAAAATGTTTTCCGTATGTACTTTCGGGATGACAAGCGTATGCCCTTTTGTCACTTGGCTGATGTCCAAAAACGCGAGCACATGGTCGTCTTCGTACACTTTCGCCGAGGGCAATTCGCCGTTAATGATTTTGCAAAAAATGCAATCGCTCACTGTGGTCACCCTTTCCTTCCTATTTTCTTCATTTTACCATAAAAAAACCGGGATGTAATCCCGCAACGCAGGTTACATCCCGGTTGGTGAAAAGGGGAGAGGATGATTCAAGCAAATGTGCGTTTGATGAACACCCCATTTGCAGCAAAAATTGGTTCGGCGTGAGCGCTTCCTTTGTTCAACGTGACCATCCCCTTTGGACAGGCTCGTTGCTTCCCAGCAACGAATGCGATGGTCGCTTCCTAGGAACGTTTACAACGTTTTGCGGCTCACAACGGTGTCTTTGACGAACACCCCATTTCGGATGGATCGTTCATCAACTTTTTGATTCCTCATCCCCTCTTCGCTATTTATCATGCCCGGCTTGAGTGAGTTTATGCAAAAGAACGGTGTGATCTTTTTTGGTAAGCGAGGCTATAGTTTGGTACAATGGAGACAAAGGCCAAAACGGAAAGGGAGCGGACGATGACGCTTTTAGAAGTGAAGGATCTATCCGGAGGCTACACGGCGCAAAACGTGCTTGAAGACGTGACGTTTGTGGTCGACCGCGGCGAAATGGTCGCCTTGATCGGCCTAAACGGAGCCGGCAAAAGCACGACGATCAAACATATTATCGGCTTGATGGAACCGCGCCGCGGCGCGATTTCCATTAACGGCTATCGGCTTGCGGACGGGCCGGAAACGTATCGAAGGCAGTTTGCTTATATCCCGGAAACGCCGGTGTTGTATGAAGAATTGACGCTTGAGGAACATTTGCGTCTAGCAGCGATGGCGTACGGGTTGAGCGAAGCAGAGTATGAACGCCGCCTTCCGCCGCTGCTTCGCGAGTTTCGATTGGAGCGGCGGCTTTCCTCGTTTCCGGCTCATTTTTCGAAAGGAATGAAGCAAAAAGTCATGATTGTATGCGCCTTTTTGCTTGAACCGCCGCTTTATATCATCGATGAGCCGTTTCTCGGCCTCGATCCGCTTGCCATTCACGCCCTGCTTGAGCGAATGAATGAACAGAAAGCGAAGGGGGCGGGCATTTTGCTGTCGACGCACATTTTAGCGACGGCAGAGCGGTATTGCGACTCATTCGTTATTTTGCACAACGGCCGCGTCAAGGCCAAAGGGACGCTCGATGACATTCGCCGCCAGTTCGGGCTGCGGGGGGCGTCGCTTGATGAACTGTACGTCGAATTGACAAAGGACGATGCGCCATGATTGACGCCCGCCGTCTTTGGAAGCAGCGTTTCCAATTGGAATGGCGAAAACGGATCCGCTACTTGCGCTATATGTTCAACGACCATTTGCTCGTCGGTTTGATCATTGTGCTTGGCGGCATAGCGGTGATGTACGAGCGCTGGGCGGCGGCGCTTCCTGACTCGTTTCCGTATCCGGCTATTGCGGCGGTCGTGTTCGGCTGGGCGGCGGCCGCTGGATCGGTGCGCACCTTGTTCCGCGAGGCGGATACGGTGTTTTTATTGCCGACGGAAGAACGGCTCGGTCCGTATATTCAGCGGGCGTTTTTCGTCTCATGGTTATGGCAGGCGTACGGCCTTTCTTTGCTTTTGCTGTTGGCGGGTCCACTGCATGCTCGCTTTTCCCCGGTGTCATGGCCGCTTTTTTTGTTCGGTCTTTTCTGCTTCAAAGGATGGAGCTTATGGGCCAGTTGGCAAGGAAGCTACATCGCCGATCCGTCTTTTCATCGCTTTGGCGCATTTACGCGTTTCATCCTAGCGGCGGTGTTCGTTTATTTGGTGCTGGTTGCGGCCCCATGGCCATTTTTTGTCGTTTTGGTCGGTTTGATGGCCGTTCTGTCCATCTGTTTGTCACGGTTGACGAGAGGGAAAACATGGAAATGGGAACGGATCATCGTGGAAGAACAGCGAGCGGCCACGGCGTTTTACCGGCTGGCCAACTTGTTTACCGACGTTCCGGAATGGCGGGAGGCGGCAAAGCGGCGGCGCTGGCTTGATTCGCTGCTCGCTTTGATTCCGTACGACAAGCGGCATGTGTTTTTTCATTTGTATGCCCGCACGTTTTTGCGCGCCGGCGGGTATGCTGGTCTGTATGTCCGTCTCACTGCGATTGGAGGCTTCATGTTGGCTGTGATCGATCACCAATACGGGCGGGCGGCCATCGCATTTTTGTTTCTTTACGCGACCGCTGTTCAATTGGCCGCGCTGCCTTCCCATCATCGCTATTCGCTATGGCCGCGGCTGTACCCGTTGCCGCAGGCGCAACCGGATGCTGCGGCGGTTCGGTTGCTTTCCATTCTGCTGATTGGGCAAAATACGGTATTCCATCTCGTACTGTTGGCTGTTTCCCCGCGCCTTCTTTGGCTCGCCACTTGGCTTGGCGGAAACATATGGGGGCTTTGGATGGCAGGGCGGTACGTGCGCCTGCAACGTGGGCAGAAAGCCGGACGCTAGTGCTGTTTGTGCTGGCGCCGGCGTTTTTCATTTTCAATGGACGGCCGAAGCTTTCACACCTTTTTTCCCGCTTCATATGCTGTAGTACACCGGTCTGGGCGCATGTCCAGCGGGTCGGGCTGGAAGTTGGGAAGAAAGGGGAATGATTCATGGGTGTAGAGCTTGTAGCGCTGCACTGGATTTACTTGCTGTTCATCGTGCTCATTATTGGGTTTATGGTCGCCCGCAAAGATACATCGCTCATTTGCATTGCCGGCATCTTTTTATTGGCGGCGGTCGCTACCCATTCGTTGAGCGCGGCGGTCAGCGGAGTGTTTAACAGCTTTATTTACGCGATTACGGAGCTATTGCCGACGATTTTAGTCATCTCTATTATTGTGGCGATGAGCAAAGTGTTGTCGGCCACCGGCATCAATGATGTCATGGTTTCGCCGTTTGTCCGTTTCATCCGTACGCCGGCTTGGGCGTATTGGACGATCGGGATTTTGATGATGATCATTTCTTGGTTTTTCTGGCCGTCTCCGGCTGTTGCTCTCATGGGGGCAGTTCTGTTGCCGACAGCGGTCCGAGTGGGCTTGCCGGCGTTGGGAGTGGCGATGGCGATGAACTTGTTCGGGCATGGCATCGCGCTTTCCGGCGATTTTATCATCCAAGGGGCGCCGAAATTAACGGCCGATGCCGCCGGGCTGCCGGTCGGCGATGTCATCGCTGCCAGTGTGCCGCTTGTTTTTGTAATGGGGGCCGTCACAACGGTCACGGCGTTTTACTTGCTGCGCCGTGACATGAAGCGAGGGCGACTGGCAAGCGGGGAGGAGGAAATGGCTGCAACGGTCGATTCGACGCTGGAGAAAACAAGTCATTTACTGACGGGACAAACGAAAAAATGGCTTGCGCTGTTGATTCCGATTTTGTTCGCCCTTGATGTCATCGCGATGTTTTATTTGCGGTTGCAAGGCGGGGAAGCGACCGCCTTGGTTGGTGGGACAGCGATTTTCATTTTGATTCTCATCTCCGTTCTCGCCCATCGGCAAGAAAGTTTTGCGGAAGTGACAAATTACTTTATTGAAGGGTTTCAGTTCGGGTTTAAAGTGTTCGGCCCTGTTATTCCGATCGCCGCGTTTTTCTATCTTGGCGATGCGGGGTTTGTGAAAATCATCGGCGACTATTTGCCACAGGCATCGCAAGGCATCGTCAACGATTTAGGGGTTGCCTTGGCTCATGCGGTGCCGCTGAACAATGAGGTGGGGGCGGTTACGCTCACGATCGTCGGGGCGATTACTGGTCTTGACGGCTCCGGGTTTTCCGGCATCTCGCTCGCCGGTTCGATCGCTCATTTGTTTTCTGTAGCGATCGGCGGCGGAACGGCAACGTTGACGGCGCTCGGCCAAATCGCCGCCATTTGGGTCGGCGGCGGCACGCTCGTTCCGTGGGCGCTCATTCCAGCCGCAGCGATCTGCGGGGTTGACCCGTTTGAGCTGGCGCGCCGCAACCTCATTCCTGTTGCTGTCGGCTTGGTGGTTACGACCGTTGTCGCCATGTTTCTCATCTGAACAGAAAGCTGTCCCGTGCGGCCGGGGCAGCTTTTTTGCTATAATGGGCATGGACTTAAAAATCGGTCGATTTTTTGACAGTTCGCCTTCTTCTCTATACATTGGGTACGGAAAGCTGTATAGTGAAAAGGAGATAGGCAATGTTTGAAGGCAAGAAAAGGCGAAACCATTGACGGGATTGTGAGGAAAGAAAGGCGGATGGAGATGGCTAGACAGATCAATGATACATTTTTGCGCGCCTGCCGCGGCGAACAAACATCGTACGTGCCGGTTTGGTATATGCGGCAAGCCGGACGGTCGCAGCCGGAGTATCGGGCGCTGAAAGAAAAATATTCGCTGTTTGAAATTACGCATCAACCGGAGCTTTGCGCGTACGTCACCAGACTTCCCGTTGAGCAATATGGCGTCGATGCCGCCATTTTATATAAAGACATTATGACACCGCTGCCGGCCATTGGCGTGAACGTCGAGATTCAGGGCGGCATCGGGCCGGTGATCGCAAATCCGATTCGCTCGCTTCAAGACGTCGAGCGGCTTGGGGAGATTGATCCAGAACATGATGTGCCGTATGTGTTTGAAACGATTCGGCTCCTTGTCAACGAACAGTTGGATGTGCCGCTCATCGGGTTTGCCGGGGCGCCGTTTACGTTGGCGAGCTACATGATTGAAGGCGGTCCGTCAAAAAATTATCATAAGACGAAAGCGTTCATGTATGCTGAACCGAAAGCGTGGTTCGCCTTAATGGACAAGCTCGCTGAGATGACGATCCGTTATGTGCGGGCGCAAATTCGGGCAGGGGCAAGCGCTGTGCAAATTTTTGATTCTTGGGTTGGCGCCGTTAGTGCTGACGATTACCGGACGTTTATCAAGCCGGCGATGGCGCGCATTTTTGCCGCTTTGCGGGAAGAAGGGGCTCCGCTCATTATGTTTGGCGTCGGCGCCAGCCACTTAGTGCATGAGTGGAACGATTTGCCGCTTGATGTCATCGGCCTTGACTGGCGGCTGTCGATTCGCGAAGCGCGCCGCCAAGGCATTGCGAAAGCGATTCAAGGCAACTTGGATCCGGCGGTGCTTCTTGCGCCGTGGGACGTGATCGAAGAACGGGTGAAGCGCATTTTGGACGAAGGGATGGAACGGCCGGGCTACATCTTCAACTTAGGCCACGGCATTTTTCCGGATGTTCAGCCGGCGACACTGAAGCGTCTGACCGCTTTTATCCACGAATATACGTCAACGAACTAAACGAGAGGGTGGCACAATGGTGAAAAAAACAGCGGGGCTGCTCGTGATGGCGTACGGAACGCCGTACCGGGAAGATGATATTGAACGGTATTATACGCACATTCGCCATGGGCGCAAGCCGCCGCAAGAACAAATCGAGGATTTAAAAGCGCGCTACCGGGCGATCGGCGGGTTGTCGCCGCTTGCGAAAATTACGGAAGAGCAGGCGAAACGGCTCGAGGAGCGGCTGAACGAAGTGCAAGATGAAGTCGAGTTTCGCATGTATTTAGGGCTCAAACACATTGAGCCGTTCATTGAGGATGCCGTCGAGCGCATGCATGATGACGGCATCAAAGAAGCGGTTGGGATCGTCCTAGCCCCTCATTATTCCACATTCAGCATTCGCTCGTACAATGAGCGGGCGAAAGCGGCAGCAAAAAAGCTCGGCGGACCGACCATTTACACGATTGATCAATGGTATGACGAGCCGAAGTTTTTGCAATATTGGGCAGAACAAGTGCGGGCGATTTTTGCCGCCATGCCGGAACGTGAGCGGGAGCGAGCTGTGCTGATCGTATCCGCACATAGTTTGCCGGAAAAAATTATTCAAGCCGGTGACCCGTATCCAACGCAGCTCGAAGATACAGCGAAACGAATTGCTGATCAAGCCGGCGTCGCCCACTATGCCGTCGGCTGGCAAAGCGCCGGTCAGACGCCGGAACCATGGCTTGGGCCGGACGTGCAAGACTTGACGCGCCAGCTTTACGAAGAGCGCGGCTATACGTCGTTCGTTTACGCGCCGGTCGGTTTTGTCGCCGACCATTTGGAAGTGTTGTATGACAACGACATTGAGTGCAAACAGGTGACGGAAGAGATCGGCGCCCGCTATTACCGACCGGAGATGCCCAACACGAATCCATTGTTTATTGATGCATTGGCGTCGGTTGTGTTAAAGCGGTGGGCGGAAGAAGGCGATCGACATGAATGAAGGGCAACGGACGGTCGTCATTATTGGCGGCGGCATTACCGGCTTGACGGCTGCTTACTACTTGCAAAAAGCGATTCGAGAGCAACGCCTCCCACTTGCATGCAAACTTGTCGAGGCGACGCACCGGCTCGGCGGAAAAGTGCAGACGGTCGTCCGCGACGGTTTTGTCATTGAACGCGGTCCAGACTCGTTTTTGGCGCGGAAAACGAGCGCGTTTCGCCTTGTGAAGGAAGTCGGCCTTGAACATGAGATCGTTCATAACGCGACCGGAACATCGTACATTTTGGTCAACGGCAAACTCTATCCAATTCCGGGCGGAGCGGTGATGGGCATTCCGACGCGCATCGCCCCGTTTTTAACGACCGGACTGTTTTCCCCGGCCGGCAAGCTGCGGGCGGCGCTTGACTTTGTGCTGCCGCCGGTGAAAGTCGATGGTGATATGCCGCTTGGCCGCTTCTTCCGCCGCCGCCTCGGCGATGAGGTGGTGGACAATCTCATTGAACCGCTGCTTTCCGGCATTTACGCCGGCGACATTGATGAGATGAGCCTAATGGCGACGTTTCCACAGTTTTTTCAGCTTGAGCAAAAATACGGAAGCCTTGTCCGTGGAGCGAGACGAACGACGCCGAAAGAGCAAAAAGAGCGGAAAGGGGCGTTCCAGACGTTAAAAACGGGCTTGCAGTCGCTCGTTGATGAAGTGGAAAAACGGCTTGAGCCGGGCAGCGTTATCAAAGGGGTGCGTGTCGAGCGGATCGTTCGCACCGATTCGGCGTATCGGCTGCAACTGAGCACAGGAGAGGTGTGGGGGGCAGACGGCATCATCGTGACAACGCCGCATCATGTTGTGCCCGACATGTTCGCTGACTATCCGTTTTTCGCCCCGTTCCGTTCAGTGCCGCTGACGTCGGTGGCGACGGTGGCGCTCGCATTTCCGGAGGAGGCGATCCGCCAAGACATTGACGGCACCGGGTTTGTCGTTTCGCGCCGCAGCGATTACACGATGACAGCGTGCACATGGACGCATAAAAAATGGCCGCACACCGCGCCGCCTGGCAAGGCGCTCTTGCGCTGCTACGTCGGGCGCCCGGGCGATGAGGAGATCGTCGACCAACCTGATGATGAGATCGTCCGCGTTGTATTGGATGATTTAAATAAAGTGATGAATATTGCCGGCCAGCCGGAGTTCGCCGTCATCTCGCGCTGGAAGCGGGCCATGCCGCAATACACGGTCGGGCACCGCGAGCGGCTGGCGCACATTAAACGGCAGATGGGCGATGCGCTGCCGGGGGTGTTTTTGGCCGGCAGCTCATACGAAGGGCTCGGATTGCCGGATTGCATTGACCAAGGCGAAAAAGCGGTGCGTGACGTGCTTCTGTATTTGCAGCAAGCGCCAGTTCAACAGACGTCCGATCTGTACAGCAGCGTCCGTTAATCGACGGTTTTCCAACGCCCTGGTCCGTTCGCCGCTCACATTTGGACGTCGGTGCGGCCGCCAGCCGGTTGAAGCGAAAAGAAGCGGATGGCTGTTTGTCTCTTTTGGCTCGTGGAAGTGGTTTCCGCTGCAAAAGGGATGTGAAAAGAACGTGGGAGAAGCTTCAACGGCGCTTCTACCCATTTGCTTGGAAAGGATGAGGGAGCAGGAAGAAATTCCGTCCCCAATGCGACGGCCCTTTACATCCATGTTGTTTGATAGTATAATGGATACGGGTTGACCAAATTGTTCATTTAGTCAATTTGAAGGATGAGGAGTATGGCAAGCGACCGCAAACGGCAAATCATCGAAGCGGCGGCCCAATCGTTTGCTGCCTTTGGCTACAAGGCGACGACGATGGAGCAGATCGCCAAGCTCGCCAACGTCGGCAAGGGGACGATCTATACGTTTTTTAAAAGCAAAGAGGAACTGCTTGATGAAATCGTCTCCGGATTGATTATGGAAATCAAGGCGGAAGCGGAGCTGGCGATGGACTCGTCACTGCCGTTTTCCGAAAACGTCCACCGCGCCTTGTACCGCATTTTGGAATTTCGCCAGCGCCATCAGCTGATGGCGAAGCTGCTTCAAGAAGTGCGCAATATCGGTACGGCGGCGGTGCAAGAAGTGCTTGCCAAACTGGACCGGGCAATGGTCGAGTTCATTCGGCAAAAAATTGATGCGGCGGTGGAAAAAGGGGAGATTCGTCCGTGCAATTCGGAAATTACGGCATTTTTGATGCTCAAGACGTACATCGCCTTGATCGTCGATTGGGAAAAAGATCATGAACCGTTGACAAAAGAACAAATTGCTGAATTGTTTACGCTCTATTTTTTGCAAGGATTGTCGAGATAGATGATCCTCTTTTTTTGTTGGAAATTGACCATGCGGACAATTTGGTCATCTGTACAAAGGAGGGAGCGCCATATGCTGCGAAAAGAGATGCGGGCCATCGTGCTCCGCCCGAATTTGCTTGGCATTTGTTCACTTGGATCATCAGCATAACGTTTATGATGATTGTTCAATTCCTTGTCACCGTGTTTGACAACCCAGGCCGGTTTCTTGCCATTTTGCTATTGATTGCCCAGCTAGTTGGAAGTGCCGGCACGTATCCGATTGAACTCGTTCCGGGTGCGTTGCAGTCGCTTCATCCGTGGCTGCCGATGACCCATGCGATCCGTGGGTTGCGAGCAGTCATTTCAAGCGGCGATTTCTTGATCATGTGGAAGGAAGCTGCGATATTGCTTGCGACAGCCGCGGTCTTTGCCTTGGCGACGCTCGTGTATTTTCTCCTTCGGTATCGCCGCCGTTATGCGGTATGGACGGAAACAGCGGCTCAAACGTGATGATTGAACCATGCCGTCTCGAAGGTGTCCTAAAAAGATTGGGACGCCTTTTTGCATTGGCCAATATCGGAATCAAACAACAGATGGAATTAAAACCATTTTCTAGGACGAGGGATTGCTTTTTGCGGATGGGCCGCCATTAGAACGTTGTGTGTGATGGCGCCCCTGAGATTGGCAAAAAAAAATGCCTCTTAGCTGGAGGCAGTCAAGAGAAAAGGCAGGCTGCATTGGGGAACAGCCAAACGCCGGCGGGGCAGCCGGCGAACGTGACGCAAGGGCAGCGTCCGCTCACCTATTGGCGGTAAGCGGCGCCAAGGCAATCAGAGCACGTGTTGCCGTAGCATTCATGCTGCTCGTCAATCTCTTTGCCGCAGTGCAGACATTTTTTTGGCGGTAAGTTTCTGAAAAATTCCAACACTTTCATCAACATTCCGATCCCCTCCGTTGTCTTGGTAATTTTATTGTATTATAACACACAACAAAATGTCAATAGGTGTTTTAAAACAAAAATCAACAAAGATGAAAAAATAGGCGCGGTTGTGTATGATGAAGACAAAACGAATGGAAGGAGAGAACCGAAAATGAAAGTGACGGTCATCGGCTATTGGGGAGGATTCCCTGCCGCCAATGAAGCGACATCGGCGTATTTGTTCGAGCATGATGGATTTTGCCTGCTCGTTGATTGCGGCAGCGGGGCGCTTGCCAAGCTGCAAAACTATACGGCTGTGGAAAACTTAGATGCGGTCATCATCTCCCATTATCATTACGACCATATCGCCGACATCGGCCCGCTCCAATACGCGCGTCTCATTCATAAAAATTTGGGAGCTGACCTTCCCGTCTTGCCGATTTACGGCCATGTGGAAGACGAGGCGGCGTTTTCTCGCTTGACGCACAGCGGCATTACGGAAGGAATTGCCTATGACCCGAATGGGACGCTGGCTGTCGGGCCGTTTTCGATCACATTTATGAAAACAGTCCATCCGGTGCCATGCTACGCGATGCGCATTACTGCCGGCGGCAAGACGGTTGTTTATACGGCCGATTCAAGCTATATACCGGAGTTTCTCCCGTTTGCCAAAGGAGCCGACTTGCTCATTTGCGAGTGCAACTTTTACGCTGGGCAAAACGCGGCGCCGGCTGGGCATATGACGAGCGAGGAGGCGGCGGCCATCGCGGAGGGAGCACGTGTCGGAGAATTATGGTTGACGCATTTGCCACACGTTGGCCGGCACGAGCAGCTGGTTGAGGAGGCTGGCCGGACGTTCCGCGGTGTCATCCGCCTCGCCCACACCGGCCTAATATGGGCGCAATAGGCCAAAATAAGAGAGAACAGCAAAGGAAACGCTTTCCCTTGCCCTTTGCTGTTCTTTTTTTTATAATAAATATAGTTCGAATTTTTTTACTTATAAAATGAATGGTCATTCATTCATTTTGGGGGAGGAGCGTATATGAACGTAACGACGCGGTTGGCGCAAATCGCTAAGCAGTTGCCGGACAAGGAAGCGTATGTGTTCATGAAAGAGCGGTGCACGTATCAACAATTGGACGAAGCCATTTCCCGATTTGCCGACGGGTTGGCGCGGCTTGGCGTTCGCCGAGGCGACCATATCGCCTTGTTGCTTGGCAACTCGCCGCAGTTTGTCATCGGCTTGTACGGGGCGTTGCGGCTTGGGGCGACCGTCATTCCGATCAATCCCATTTACACGCCCGAGGAAATTTCTTATATTTTGCACAACGGCGACGTCAAGGCGGTGATCGGCCTCGACTTGCTCGCTCCGTTGTTTGTGGAGGCGAAGAAGCGGCTTCCGCTGCTCGAGCATGCGATCGTTTGTGAAACGCCGGAAGGGAAGGAGAAAGGTGTTTCGCTGTCGGAAGGGATGAAATCGTTTGCAGAAGTGTTGGCGGACGGCAGCCCGGACTTTACCGGACCTGAACTGGGTGATGACGATGTCGCCGTCATTTTGTACACATCGGGGACGACCGGCAAGCCGAAAGGGGCGATGCTCACTCATAAAAACATATACAGCAATGCGCAAGATACGGCTGATTATTTAGGCATCAATGAAAACGATCGCGTCATCGCCGCGTTGCCGATGTTTCATGTCTTTTGCTTGACCGTGGCGCTCAATGCCCCGCTGATGAACGGCGGAACGGTGCTCATCATGCCAAAGTTCAGCCCAGCAAAGTTGTTTCAGCTGGCCCGAGAGGAAAAAGCGACGATTTTTGCCGGCGTGCCGACGATGTACAATTTCCTTTATCAGTACGAAGGTGGAAGCGCGGACGATTTGCGGACGCTCCGCCTTTGCATCTCAGGAGGCGCTTCAATGCCGGTCGCTTTGCTTGAAAACTTTGAGAAAAAGTTCAACGTCATCATTTCGGAAGGATATGGGCTTTCGGAGGCGTCCCCTGTCACCTGCTTCAATCCTCTCGACCGGCCGCGCAAACCCGGCTCGATTGGAACAAGCATTAAGAATGTTGAAAATAAAGTCGTAAACGAATATGGAGAAGAAGTGCCTGTCGGCGAAGTTGGCGAGCTTGTCGTTCGCGGGCCGAACGTCATGAAAGGGTACTACAAAATGCCTGAAGAGACCTCGGCCGCCTTGCGCGACGGCTGGCTGCACACCGGTGATTTGGCGCGCATGGACGAGGACGGCTATTTCTACATCGTCGACCGAAAGAAAGAGATGATTATCGTCGGCGGCTACAACGTGTATCCACGCGAAGTCGAAGAAGTGCTGTACAGCCATCCGGATGTCGTTGAAGCCGCGGTGATCGGCGTGCCGGACCCGGATTACGGAGAGGCGGTGCGGGCGTATGTCGTCGCGAAAAATCCGGAGTTGACGGAAGCAGAGCTCATTGCTTACTGCCGTGAGCGGTTGGCAAAATATAAAGTGCCGAGCGCGATTGACTTTTTGGACGAGCTGCCGAAAAATGCGACAGGAAAAATTTTGCGAAGAGCGTTAAAAGAGCGGCTCGCGTCTTCCCATGCTTGATGGTGCTGAATTTTCAGCACCTTTTCTTTTTTTTGAATAGTATATTGAAAACAAGTAGATAAATTTATATAATTTAACACATAAAAGTTTAAAAGGACTAAACTTCTCTACATAGGGGGATGGGATCATGGGCCAATCGATTCGGCGGTTCGCCGCGGTGTGTGCAGCCGGCTTTTTGTTGCTTGGCGGCTGCGGCGGCGCGAAAGAGACGGGAAGCAGCCAGGGAAGCGGCGGGAAGAGCGGGAAAGAAAAGACGTACAAAATCGGCGTGACGCAAATTGTCGAGCATCCATCGCTCGATGCGGCGCGCAAGGGATTCCAGCAGGCGTTAAAAGACAAAGGGCTGTCCGTTGAGTATGACGTGCAAATCGCCCAAGGCGACCAAAGCAACAACCAAACGATCGCCAATAATTTTGTTTCGGACGGCGTCGACTTGATTTTTGCCAATTCAACGCCAAGCGCGCAGGCGGCGCTCAATGCGACAAAAGACATTCCAATCGTGTTCACTTCGGTGACTGACCCAGTCGGCGCACAGCTTGTCCAATCAATGGAAAAACCGGGCGGCAATGTGACGGGAACGACCGATACGCACCCGGAGGCCATTCCGAAAACGGTGCAGTTTATTGACAAATATATCAAAGGCAACCGTGTCGGCATGGTATATAACGCCGGCGAACAAAACTCAGTCGCTCAAATCGAACAGGTGAAAAAGGCGATGCAAGGAACGGACTTGCAAATCGTTCCTGCATCAGTATCGACATCAGCAGAGGTGAAGCAGGCGACCGAGTCGCTCGTCGGCAAAGTCGATTGTCTGTACATCATCACCGACAACACGGTCGTCTCGGCGCTCGAGTCGGTGATCCAGGTGGCGAATGAACACGACATTCCGCTTTTTGTTGGTGAACTGGATTCCGTCAAGCGCGGCGGTTTTGCGGCGTACGGGTTCGACTATTATGACATCGGCTACGAAGCGGGGGAAATGGCGGCGCAAATTTTGCAAGACGGCAAAAAGCCAGCCGATTTGCCGGTGCAATATCCACAAAAATTGAAGCTTGTCATCAACAAAAAAGCAGCGCAAGAAATGGGCATCAAGCTCAATCCGGAATGGGATTCCATTGCGGAATATATTGAATAAGCGGCCGTCCCTCCTTCGATGAAGGAGGGGGGCCAAAAAAGTAGGGAAAAGTGCGTTTTGGCACTCAACGTGTCACATGCGCCTTTGGTGTGTTTCCGAAAAGGTAGGTGAAAAGTTGTGTGGACAGCGATGTTCAGTTCCGTCGAAGCCGGCTTGATTTACGCCGTGATGGCGCTCGGCGTCTATTTATCGTTTCGCATTTTGGATTTTCCCGATCTGACGGTTGACGGCAGCTTCGTCACCGGCGCGTCCGTCGCCGCCGTGCTGATTGTCAATGGAGCCAATCCGTTTGCCGCCTCAGCCGCGGCGCTTTTGGCCGGCTTTGCCGCCGGGGTGTTGACTGGGCTTTTGCATACGAAAGGGAAAATCAATCCACTGTTATCCGGCATTTTAATGATGATCGCTTTGTATTCGGTCAATTTGCGCATTATGGGCAAATCGAACGTTCCGCTGTTGCAGCAGGAAACGGTCATCACAAAAATCACAGCCGCCTGGCGGCAATCCGGATTGGATGAGACGCTCAACAAGCTGTTTTCTTTCACCGGGTTTGCGCCGCGGACGTGGGCGGTGCTCGTTTCGATGGCCGTCGTCGCGCTCGTGGTGAAATGGCTGCTCGATTGGCTGTTGAAAACGGAAGTCGGAATCGCGCTGCGGGCAACTGGAGACAACAAGCCGATGGTGGCGAGCTTTTCCGCCAACACCGATTGGTTGATCGTGTTTGGCCTTGGGCTGTCGAACGCGCTCGTGGCGCTTTCCGGAGCGCTCGTCGCCCAGTATGGCGGATTCAGCGACGTCGGGATGGGAATCGGGATGATCGTCATTGGGCTCGCTTCCGTCATCATCGGGGAGGCGTTGTTTGGCGCCCGTTCGGTCGCACGCGCGACGTGGGCGGTCATCGGCGGCGCCATCGTCTACCGTCTTATTTTGGCGCTCGCTTTGCGCGTCGAGTTTTTGGAGACGGGCGATGTGAAATTGATTACCGCGCTCATTGTCATGCTGGCGCTCGTCGTGCCCAACACGTTGGCGGCGCAAAAAGAACGGCAGCGGAAAAAGCGGAGGGTGCGGCAGTTGGAGAGGGGGGAAACCGTTGCTGGAGCTGAAACGAATTACAAAAGTGTTTAACGAAGGAACGGCTGACGAGAAAATCGCTTTGCGCGGCATTGATCTGACGCTTGCCCCCGGCGATTTCGTCACCGTCATCGGCAGCAACGGCGCCGGCAAGTCTACGCTCATGAACATCATTTCCGGACGGCTGTCTCCTGATACCGGCGAAGTGTGGATCAACGGCTGCGATGTAACCGCGCTCAAGGAGCATGCGCGCGCCCGCTACATCGGCCGCGTCTTTCAAGACCCGATGGCCGGCACCGCCCCGCATATGACGATTGAGGAAAATTTGGCGCTCGCCTACAACCGGACGAAGCGGCGCACGTTAAGTCTTGGCGTCACGAAGCAAAAGCGCGAGTGGTTTCGGGAAACGCTGCGAACGCTTCATTTAGGGCTTGAAGACCGGCTCGCCGCCAAAGTCGGACTTCTTTCCGGCGGGGAGCGGCAGGCGCTTTCCTTGTTGATGGCGACGTTTACAAAACCGGATGTGCTGTTGCTCGATGAACATACCGCCGCCCTTGATCCGGTGCGGGCGGAGTTGGTCACGGAGTTGACGAAGCAAATTGTTGAGCAGCACCGCCTGACGACGCTCATGGTGACGCACAACATGGAGCAGGCGATTCGCCTTGGCAACCGGTTGATCATGATGGATGGCGGGCAAATCATTTTTGCCGCAGAAGGAAAGGAGAAAGAGGAGCTGACGGTCGAGCGGCTGCTTGAGGCATTCCAACGCATCCGCGGCAGCCAGTTTGCGAGCGACCGCGCCGTGCTCAGCTCATAAACGAAATGAGGTGTCCTTCTTTGGCTAGGGGACACCTCTTCTGTTCGGCCGGCCGGTCAGATATTTTGGGTTTCTCGCTGCGTCGCTTGTCGGTAGGAGGCTTGCAGCGCCTTCGTCACTGCCCCTGGCGCGCCGCTTCGGATCACCGTTTCGTCGACTTGAATAATCGGGATAATCGCTGACGTCGTGCTCGTTAAAAACAGTTCGTCCGCCTCCGCAAGGTCGTTGGTGGAAAACGCTTCTTCGACAAATGGAATGCCAAGCTCAGCGCAAAACTGTTTCACTTTCGTGCGGACGATGCCGTTTAAAATCCGTGCGGTGGCCGGATGGGTGTACACCGTTTCATTTTTGACAAGGAAAATGTTTGACGAGCTGCCTTCGGTTACGACGCCGTCGCGATGCAAAATCGCTTCAAACGCTCCGCGCTCAACCGCTTCTTGTTTAGCCAATACGTTGGGCAATAAGTTCAAGCTTTTAATGTAACAGTATTCCCAGCGGACATCTTTCGTCAAAATCGTGCGCACCCCATGTGTCATTTCCTCGGTTTTCCGCGCCATCGGCTGGATGTAGGCGTACAAGTTCGGCCGGTTTTCCGCCGGAAACGCATGGTTGCGCGGGAAGCTGCCGCGCGTCATTTGCAAATACAAAATCGCATCTTCCTGCACATCGTTGAGGCGGCGAAGCTCCTCAAGCTGTTCGATGAGCTCTTCGCAGCCAAACGGAACGGATAGGCGAATGGCGGCCGCTGAACGGTACAGCCGGTCAAGATGCTCGCGAAGCCAAACGTATATCCCGTTATATAAGCGGACGACTTCGTAGACGCCATCACCGAATTGCAAGCCGCGCTCTTCCATCGGGTACGTGACTTGTTCATAACGGAAAATGCCGCGGTCGGTTAATACATACGGTTTCACTGACATGGACGTGCACTCCTTTTCTGTTGCCATCAATCATGAATCAGTTTGATTATATCATAGATTGGCCTCTTTCTGCGTTTGTCTCGTGTTTGGCGTGAGCGGAAACAATGAATGGACGTTCGGGTTGCGAAACGAAAGGAATTTTTAGACAATAAAGTTATCAATCTAGTCAAATGGAGGGGATAAATGGATGGAAACGACATGGGCAGCCGGCAAGATGGCGCCGTTTCGCCAAGGGGTGCAAGCAGGAGTAGCGATCGCCATCGGCTATATGCCGATCGCGCTGGCGTTTGGGCTGCTCGCCAAAACAACCGGACTGACGTTCGCCGAGACTGTGCTCATGAGCATCGTCGTCTTCGCCGGCGCCTCGCAATATATCGCGTTAAGTCTGCTTACCGCTGGCACTGGGGTGTTTGAAATCGTGTTGACGACATTCATATTAAACATTCGCCATTTTTTAATGTCGGCGTCCCTTAATGAAAAGGCTGAGCCGGACGCGCTTTGGAAAAAAGCGTTGTACGCCTTTGGCATTACAGATGAAACGTTTTCGGTGGCGGCGATGAAAGAAGGAACGATCAACGCCTCGTATATGTTTGGGCTCATTGCCATGGCGTATGGCAGTTGGGTCGTCAACTCGGGCATTGGTTATGCCGCTGGGGCCGGTTTGCCGGAAAGTTTGCAAGAAAGTATGTCCATTGCCTTGTATGCCATGTTTATCGGCCTGCTCGTTCCAGCGTTGAAAAAGCAGCGGAAAATCGTCTGGCTGGCGGGGCTGTCGGCTTTATTCAACTCGATCGGCACGTTTGCTCTTCACTTGTCGAAAGGCTGGTCGATCGTTTTGGCTACATTGTTGTCGGCCATCATCGTTCAATGGCTGACGAAGGAAGGGGGAAACGGCGGTGAATAGCACAATCGTATGGATGATCATCGGCATGGGGGTCGTGACGTATTTGCCGCGCCTGTTGCCGTTTGTGTTGCTCGGCGGCGTCGAGCTGCCGTCGTTTTGGCAAGGAGTGCTGAAAAATGTGCCGTATGCGGTGCTCGGGGCGCTCATTATTCCTGACGTTTTTTTCATCCAAGATGATTTTTGGTTCGGTGTCATCGGTTTTGCGGCGGCCGTCATCACAGCTTGGCTTGGGGCCAACGTCATGATCGTCGTGCTTGCGGCGGTTGCAGCGCTCAGCCTGTATTCGTTATTTGTTTAACTTCCCTCCGAAAGAAGTCTCCTACTTCTAAACGTGAAGGTGCGCCAGCACCAGTGAAAGTGGGAGATGAATTTCGGTTGGCGTTAGCCAACGAATAGGATAGAATATGGTTAGAACGGACACCTTCGGAACGAAGGGAAGCGTAAAGGGTTCTTGTGTGTGGCTTACCGTTCAGCGAACACACACAAGTCGCTTGAAGCCCCCACCTCTAAGCGAAGCGTAGGTGGTGGGTAGTTCACAAAGGGAAGCGGACATCGCTTCCTCTTTTCCTTTTGCGACAGGTATGCAAACTTGCTGCATGGTTATGACAATTCCTCCATAATCGCCTCGTATACCTCATCGACATGAAATCGAGATGTCCCCATGCCGATTTGTTTGACGACACGACCGTTGCGGCCAAGCAAGTAGGCGAGCGTCGTGTGTACGATCATGCCGTTGCCCGGGTCGCGGTATTGAAAGTGGAAGGCGTCCGCTACTTTTTTCGTGTCCGCTTCACTGCCGCGCAAAAACACCCAACCTTGTCCGTCGCTCATGACTCCAAACGCATTGGTATATGTCTGCAGCTTTTCATTCGTATCGCGCGCCGGGTCGATCGTGATCGTGATGAATTCCACCTTGCTTCCAAATACCCCGGCTTGTTTTAGGCGATCGCGCAGTTTTGCCATTTGCGCTGTCGTATTCGGACAAACATCCGGACAGTTTGTATAAATAAACTCGACAAGCCTCACTTTCGGCGGAAGGTCGCCAAACTCGTATGATTTTCCCCATGCTGTTTCCATCGTCACATCATTTGGAAGCCGCATCGTTGATGGCTGGTAGACAGCAAAGTACAGGATGCCGACGCTGATGCCGATGATGACAAGAGAGACAGCTAACGTATACCATTTTTTCACCATTCATCACTCCTCAATATGATCATATCAAAAAAAATTAGCGAAAAAATCGCGATGTTTATGAACAATATGCGACTATTTTCCTGATTAAAAAAAGTTTCAAAAAAAGGCTTGCACTTTCGTTTTTCTGTTATATAATAAAAATGTAAATAAAAACAATGTAATATAACAAAGAGAGATGGGGGAAGGAAAAATGGCGTCATTTGCTGAACGTGTCCGGCAATTAGAAGAAAGTTGGAAAAATGAGGAGCGCTGGAAAGGGATCGTTCGTCCGTACAGCGCTGAGGATGTCATTAAACTGCGCGGCTCGCTTGACATCGAGTATACGCTCGCTCGACGCGGGGCGGAAAAATTATGGAAGCTGCTTCATACAGAGGATTACGTCGCGGCCCTTGGCGCGCTGACCGGAAATCAGGCGGTGCAGCAAGTGAAAGCAGGCTTGAAGGCGATTTATTTAAGCGGCTGGCAAGTGGCGGCCGACGCCAACCTCGCCGGACAGATGTATCCGGACCAAAGCCTGTATCCGTCCAACAGCGTTCCGCATGTCGTCAAGCGAATCAATCAAGCGTTGCAGCGCGCGGATCAAATTCAATACTTAGAAGGCAGCGGGGACGTGGACTACTTTGTGCCGATCGTCGCTGACGCTGAGGCGGGGTTCGGCGGCCAACTGAACGTCTTTGAGCTCATGAAGGCAATGATTGAAGCCGGAGCGGCTGGCGTCCATTTTGAAGACCAGCTGTCATCGGAGAAAAAATGCGGCCATTTAGGCGGCAAAGTGCTTTTGCCGACGCAAACGGCGATTCGCAACTTGATTGCGGCGCGGTTGGCCGCCGATGTCATGGGGGTTCCGACGGTGCTCATCGCACGCACCGACGCGAACGCTGCTGACTTGATCACAAGCGACATCGACCCGCGCGATCAAGAGTTTATCACTGGAGAACGGACACCGGAAGGCTTCTATCGCACAAGAGCCGGTTTGGATCAAGCGATCGCCCGCGGGCTTGCCTATGCGCCGTATGCCGACCTCATTTGGTGTGAGACGAGCGAGCCGAATTTGGATGAGGCGCGCCGGTTTGCCGAAGCGATTCATGAAAAATTCCCAGGCAAGCTGCTGGCGTACAACTGCTCGCCGTCGTTCAACTGGAAGAAAAAATTGGACGACGAAACGATCGCCAAATTCCAGCAAGAGCTCGGCAAAATGGGATACAAGTTCCAATTTGTCACTTTGGCTGGCTTCCATGCGCTCAATTACAGCATGTTCGAACTGGCGCGCGGCTACAAAGAACGCGGCATGGCGGCGTACGCCGAGCTGCAGCAAGCGGAATTTGCCGCCGAGAAGTACGGATACACGGCGACGCGCCATCAGCGCGAAGTCGGCACGGGCTATTTCGACGAAGTCGCCCAAGTGATCTCCGGCGGCCAATCGTCAACAGTCGCTTTGAAAGGATCGACCGAAGAAGAACAGTTTACAGCCATCTAATGCCGATCACCAGCGAAGAGACGCCCGGCTTGGCCGGGCGTTTTTTGTTTGAGACGAAGAGCCTCCTTGCTTCCATCGCATAATAAGGAAAAAAATGACGCATCCTATGGAGTACAAGGAGGCGATGTAATGGAAAAGAATCAAGGCGATCTGCCGGAGCTGATGCCTGCCGAGTTTCGAGTCAGTACGGATCTTCATGTTGAGCAATGGTCGATGAATGAAGAGACGTATGCTGGCGACTCGGTCGGCGAACATACGGCGCTCGAGCAAGCGAACGAGTATTTAGCAATGAAAGAAATCAGCCAGACGTTTGAAAACTCCTGACAATGCCCATGACGATCGTCATGGGATTTTTTGTGCAAAAAACCCGCTAACTTTTTTCAAAATATAGAAAAATATAACTATTAGTGGTATGATAGGAGTGGTGAGTTCGTTGAGAGGAGATGAGACGATGAAAGTAAATGAATTTATCATCCTAAACCATTTCGTCGTGAGCCGTTATACGATGGCGATTCTCCCTTATTTGTTGAACAATGACCTGTATGCAAAGGTCGTCGAGGAAGATGGCGAGTACATTGTCAAACAAACGCCCCTCGACATTATTAGACATAGCTGCGATTATTATGGCTGCAGCTTTCAAGGCAGAAAAGAGGGAACAAAGGCCGTGATCGGCATCACCCACAAAGCGCCGATCGCCATTGAACCGTCCAACGAAATTTACTTCTTTCCCACCGCTTCCCCGAAAGATTCCTGCTGTGTTTGGCTGTCGCATATGCATGTCTATCGGTATGAGCCTGCGAAATATGAGCGGACGGTTGTATACTTCCGCAACGGGAAAAGCGTTGTCCTCGATGTGTCCTGCAAATCTTTCATCAACCAATTGCACCGAACAGCCCAGCTGCGGACGAAACTGTCGGAGCGAATGGAGGCGAGAGAGCGCAAACTGCAATACATATATCGCATGCAGCAAGAAAAGCATGTGACGGAATAACCGCCATGATAAAAAATGGGTTTTCACAAGCAAAAGTTCAAATTGCGCGGCCGAGCGTGTAAAATAAAAATATAAACGGCATTTGAATGGAGAAAGAACGATGAATATGGAAACTTTGAAACAATGGCTCACGCTCGACCACGTGCTTTCCTTGCTCGACCATTACCGTTCCTTCGGCATATTTCCCGGCATTGCGGCGACGCTGCTCGAGTCGTTTTTTCCGATTTTGCCGATGGTTGTGTTTGTGATGGCGAACGCAGCGGCATTCGGGTTGTGGAAAGGGTTTTTCATTTCTTGGATTGGCGCTTCGCTCGGCTCGCTCATCGTCTTTTGGCTGACGCGGAAGATCGGCCAGCAGCGTTTCTTTCATTTTGTCCGCCGCCATCCAAAAGTGCGCCAGTTTATGCACTGGATTGAACGGCACGGATTCGGGCCGCTGTTTTTGCTGTATTGCTTTCCTTTCACCCCGTCGGCGCTTGTCAATATCGTTGCCGGTCTGTCACGCATCAGCCGCCAGCAGTTTGTATTAGCGGTCTTGCTTGGAAAGATGATCATGATTTTTACGATCAGCTTTATCGGGTATGACTTGGTGGCGCTTGTCCGCCAGCCGTTGCGTACGGCGGCGATCGCTGTTGTTGTGCTGCTGCTTTGGTATGCGGGAAAACGAGTAGAGGCGAGATTTTCGTTGACGGAAAAACAACGCAGCGAGGAGGACGGGGAGTGACCAAACGGAAACAAGGAAAGAAGCGGGGACGCCGCTGGCCATGGCTCGCCGCTGTCGGGTTTGTCGCCATGCTCCGTTTTTTCGTTTTCAGCAATTATATGGTGGAAGGAAAGTCAATGATGCCGACGCTGCAAAGCGGCAATTTGTTGATCGTCAATAAGCTTTCCTACGACATCGGGCCTATTCGCCGGTTCGACATTATCGTTTTTCACGCCAACAAAAAGGAAGATTACGTCAAGCGGGTTATCGGCCTGCCTGGCGATCGGATCGCGTACAAAAATGACATCTTGTATGTCAACGGAAAAAAAGTTGACGAACCGTATTTGCGCCCGTATAAACAAAAGCTGCTTGACGGCAGGCTGACCGGGGATTTTACACTTGAGGAGGTGACCGGGAAAACACGGGTGCCTCCCGGCTGCATTTTCGTTCTTGGCGACAACCGGCTTAGCAGCTGGGACAGCCGCCATTTCGGCTTCGTCAAAATCAGTCAAGTGGTCGGCAAGGTAGACCTCCGCTATTGGCCGTTTCGGGAGATTGCTTTCCATTTTTGAGAAAATGGCGCATCGAGGTGCGGCGGCGGTTTTGCCTAAGGGAGCGGTTGCTTTCAAGGAAGGCAGTTTTTTCTTTACCAAATACGAACATATGTGCTAAAATGGAAGAGATAAAGGAAACGAATGGTGGTGATCGCCGTGTCGCTTCGCTTTTTGCTTGGACGATCGGGAAGCGGGAAGACGGCTATGTGTCTTGCGGAAATCCGCCGCAAGCTGCAGGAAGATCCGAGAGGAAAGACGATTGTTTACCTCGTTCCGGAGCAGATGACGTTTCAATGTGAATACGCCTTAATCCATACCGAGGGAGCAGGAGGAATGATCCGCGCCCAAGTGTTCAGCTTCCCCCGCCTCGCCTGGCGCGTCTTGCAGGAGACGGGAGGCATGAACCGCTACCACGTCCACGATGTCGGCGTGCAAATGATGATTCGCAAAATTATTGAACAGCGGAAACAGGAGCTTAGACTGTTTGGCCGTGCGGCGGACAAAAGCGGTTTTGTCGAGCAGCTGCATGAGATGATCGCCGAATGCAAGCGGTATTGCTTAACGCCGGACGAGCTTCGCCGCCGTGTCGAGGAGCTGGAAAGCGGGCCGAGCCGGCCGGGACGGCGCCTGCTGGCCGATAAGCTCAGCGATGTCGCGCTCGTTTATGCAGAGCTCGAGCGGAGCTTAAGCGGCCATTACCTCGATTCGGAAGATTATTTGCGCCTGCTCGCCGAACAAATCCCCCGCTCCTGCTATTTGCGCGATGCCGATGTTTATATCGACGGATTCCATCATTTTGCCCCGCAAGAATACATAGTGATTGAGCAGCTTCTTCGTCATTGCCGGCGGGTCACCGTTTGCCTGACGGTCGACCGCCCGTATGATGGTGCGATGCCGGACGAGCTCGACTTGTTTTATCTGCCGGCGCAGACGTACCGCCAGTTGCGCGAGCTTGCCTTGGCCAACGATGTTTTGCTTGAAGAGCCGGTCGTGCTCGCGGAAAACCGACGTCATCAAAGAGGGGCGCTCGCCCATCTCGAGGCGCAGTTTCATCGCCGCCCGCTGCCGCCTTACGAAGCGGAAGACGGTGCGGTCTGCCTTTATGAGGCGGCCAACCGCCGCGCAGAACTGGAAGCGGTCGCCCGGGAAATCATCCGCCTTGTCCGCGACGAAGGGGCGCGCTATCGCGACATCGCGCTCGTCATCCGCCAAACGGAGGCGTACCGCGACCTTGTGAAGACGGTGTTTTTTGATTTTGGCATCCCGTATTTTATGGATGAAAAAGAGCCGATGCACCATCATCCGCTCATTGAACTTGTGCGCGCTGCTTTGGAAACTATTTCCACAAACTGGCGGTATGAGGCGGTGTTTCGCGCTGTGAAGACGGATTTGCTCTTTCCGTTGGACGGTGACTTGGTCATGTGGCGCGAGGCAGCCGACAAACTCGAAAACTATGTTCTTGCTTATGGGATGAAGGGGGACAAATGGACGAGCGGCGAGCGCTGGCCGTATCGGCGCTACCGGGCGCTTGACGGATTGAATGTGCCGCAGACGGATGAAGAACGGCAATTTGAGGACAAGTTGAACGAATGGCGGGAGACGCTGGCCGCCCCGCTCCGCCGCCTTGAGCGCCGTTTGCGCCGGGCTAAGGACGGGCGCGGGTATTGCACGGCGCTATATCTCTTGTTAGAAGAATTGCAGATTCCGAAAAAGCTGGAACAAATGAGCGCGCAGGCGGAAGCGGAAGGCCGCCTCGTGGAAGCGCGCCAGCATGAGCAGGTGTGGAACGCGGTCATCGATTTGCTTGACCAATACGTTGAAATGCTCGGAGCGGAACCGTTGTCGTTAGCCGAATTTGCCAAAATTATCGAGGCCGGGCTTGACCGGCTTGAGTTCTCCCTTGTGCCGCCGGCCATCGATCAAGTGATCGTCGCCCAGCTCGACCGTTCGCGCCTCATCGGCGTGAAGTATGCGTTTGTCATTGGCGCCAACGATGGCGTCATTCCGGCCAGGGCGAAAGAGGATGGGCTTATGGCGGAAATCGAACGGGAGCAGCTGCGCGAACTCGGTGTGGCGCTTGCGCCGGGGAGCCGGGAACAGCTGTTTTACGATCCGTTTTTTATCTACCTGGCGCTTGCCTGTCCAAGCGAACGGCTGTATGTTACATACCCGCTGGCCGATGGCGAAGGGAAAGCGCTCATGCCATCGCCGCTGATTAAACAATTGTCGGAGCTGTTCCCGAAGGTGAAGGTGCGCTTGTGCGGCAACGATCCGTTCGATGCCCCGGAAGAGAAGGCGGAGGCGTTTGTGACAGCGCCGCAGGCGACACAAACGTATTTGGTCAGCCAGCTGCGCGCATGGAAGCGAAACTATGGCATCGATCCGCTTTGGTGGGATGTGTACAACGTGTTCATCGCCCGCCCGGAGTGGAACGAGAGGGTGCAAAAGGCGGTGTCGGCGCTGTTTTATACAAACAAAGCTGCGCCGTTGAAAAAACAATGGAGCCGGCGGTTGTACGGAAAAAAAATTCAGGCGAGCGTCTCGCGCATGGAGCAGTTTCAAAAATGCCCGTACGCCCATTTTATTTCACACGGGTTGCGCTTGAAGGAGCGAAGCATTTTCCGCCTCGAGGCGCCGGATGTCGGCCAGTTGTTCCATGCGGCCATTAAACAAATCGCCGACCGGCTGCGCGAACAGCACGTTGATTGGCGCGAACTGTCCCAACCGGATTGCGAGCGTCTGTCGGATGAAGCGGTCGAACGGCTTGCCCCCCTCATTCAACAGCAAGTGCTGTCCAGCTCGTCTCGCTATGAATATATGAAACGGAAATTAAAACACGTTGTCGCCCGCACGACCCACGTGTTGAGCGAGCATGCGCGGGCGAGCGGCTTTGTTCCGATCGGGCTCGAGCTGGCGTTTGGACCGGGCGGCGACTTGCCGCCGCTTCGCTTTCAACTTCGCGACGGGACGGTTATGGAGCTTGTCGGGCGAATCGACCGCGTTGACAAGGCAGAAAGCAGCGAAGGAGTATTTCTTCGCATCATCGATTACAAATCGAGCGCCAAAACGCTTGATTTGACGGAAGTGTATTACGGTTTGGCGTTGCAAATGCTTACCTATTTGGACATTGTGCTCACGTATGCTGAGCAACTTGTCAAACAGCCGGCGCTGCCGGCCGGGGTGCTCTATTTCCATGTCCATAATCCGATTGTGAAGGCGAAGCAGTGGCTTGACGATGAAGCGGAGATGGCGAAACAACTTCTTGAGCCGTTTCGGATGCGCGGTCTGCTGCTTGCCGATGTGGAGGCAATCCGGCTGATGGACAGTCAATTGGAAAAAGGGCAGCGGTCGCTGATTGTGCCGGTCAGGCTGACGAGCAGCGGGGCGATTCATTCGCAGTCTTCGGTCGCGAGCGCTTCTGATTTTGATGCGCTTCGCCAGCACGTCCGCCGTCTGTTTGCCGATATTGGCGGACAAATCGCTGACGGCATTGTATCGATTGCCCCGTACAAGCTGAAAAGCAAAACAGCGTGCGACTTTTGCGCCTTTAAGTCCATATGCCAATTTGACGAGGCGCTGTCCGGCAACGAATTCCGAAAGCTTGCCCCACAGACGGGGGAAGACGTGATGAAGAATATAACGAAAGGGAGGGGAGAATCTTGAGCGTTGCGTTTCGCCCGAAGCCGGCCGGAAGCCGGTGGACGGATGAACAGTGGAAAGCCATCGTGGCCGGCGGCCGGGACGTTCTCGTCGCTGCGGCGGCCGGGTCTGGAAAAACGGCCGTTCTTGTTGAGCGAATCATCCAAAAAGTAACGGCGGAAGACGAGGCGACCGATATTGACCGCCTTCTTGTCGTCACGTTTACGAACGCTGCGGCGGCTGAGATGAAAGCAAGGATCGGCGAGGCGCTCGAGCGCGAACTCGCCAAGCGGCCGCATTCGCTCCATTTGCGGCGCCAGCTCAGCCTGCTCAACCGCGCCTCGATTTCGACGCTCCATTCGTTTTGCTTAGATGTCATCCGCAAATATTATTATTTGCTCGATCTGGATCCGTCGTTTCGCATCGCTGATGAGACAGAAATCGAACTGCTGAAAGAGGACGTCCTTGAGGAGCTGCTTGAGGAGGAATATGGAAAGGCGGATAACGAGCGCTTTTTTGCCGTCATTGATGCTTACACCGGAGACCGGAGCGATGCCGAGCTGCAAGACATGATTTTCGCGTTGCATGACTTCTCCCGCTCCCACCCCGCGCCCGATGAATGGCTGAAAGGCCTTGTATCCATGTATGAGGTCGATGAACAGACGCCGCCCGAGTCGCTTTTGCCATCGCGCTATATCAACCAACATGCGGCGATGGAGCTGGCAGCGGCCAAACGGCTCATCGAAAGGGCGTTGCGTCTTGCGCAGGAACCGGGCGGGCCGCGGCCGTATGAGAAACGGCTGCGCGAGGATGCCGCCGTTGTCGCTGAACTTGAAAGATGGCGGTCGCAATCGTGGGAAGGACTGTATCGTGCTTTGCAGTCGCTGGCGTTCGGCCGGCTTCCGGGCTGTCGCGGCGATGGCTATGACAAGTGGCTCGTCGATGAGGCGAAATCGCTTCGCGACCAGGCGAAGAAGAAACTGGAAGCGCTGCGCGACAACATATTTTCGCTGCCCCCGTCTGTCTGGATCCGCCATATGCGGGAGATGAAGCCGGCGGTTGAGACGATCGTTGCGCTTGTCCGCCGTTTTTCCGCTAGGTTTCAAGCCGTGAAACGTGAAAAAGGGATCGTCGACTTTTCTGATTTGGAACATTATTGTCTGCATGTTTTGCGGCAGCGCGACCCGAAAACGGGCGAATGGCAGCCATCGGCGGCCGCTTTGGAGTACCAAGCGCAGTTTGATGAAGTGCTTGTCGATGAGTATCAAGATACGAACCTTGTGCAAGAAGCGATTTTGCAGCTCGTCAAAAAAGGAAGCGAGCGGACTGGCAACTTATTTATGGTCGGCGATGTCAAGCAGTCGATTTATCGTTTTCGCCTCGCCGAGCCGATGCTGTTTTTGGACAAATACAAACGGTTTGCCGCTGATGGGGCCGCAGGGGGAATGAGAATTGATTTGGCGCGCAATTTCCGTAGCCGCGCCGAGGTGCTGGACGGCACGAACTTCCTTTTTGCACAAATCATGGGGGAAACCGTTGGGGAGATGGCGTACGATGAAGCAGCCCAGCTTAAGTATGGCGCCGATTATCCGGATGGGGCGGATACTGTTCCGGAAGTGATGATCATCAACCGGCAGCGCGCGGCGGAAGAAGAGGACGAAGAGGCAGCGGAGCTTGAGGGCTCCGAGCTGGAGGCGCGCCTAATGGCCGAGAAAATCAAAGAAATCGTGTCGCGGCCATTTTATGTGCATGACCGCTCAAGCGGGCAACCGCGGCGTGCCATGTACCGAGACATCGTTGTGCTCGTCCGTTCGATGACGAACGCCCCGCAAATGATCGAGCAGCTGCAGGCGCACGGCATTCCGGCGGCTGCCGATTTATCGTCCGGCTACTTTCAGGCGACGGAAGTTTCGGTGATGCTGTCGCTTCTGAAAGTCATTGACAACCCGCACCAAGACATTCCGCTCGCCGCTGTGCTCCGCTCGCCGCTGTTTCGCTTTGATGAAAACGAGCTGGCCATGATCCGCCTCGCCGATCCAAAAGGAACGTTTTATGAGGCGCTTCAGTTGTTCCGGCAAAAGCCGGCGGAAACGGATGAGGAGGAGGCCGCCAAGAAAAAAGCGGCCGCGTTTTTGGAGCAGCTCGGGCGCTGGCGCACGATGGCCCGCCGCCGCTCGTTGGCCGACCTCATCTGGCAGCTGTATCGCGATACACAATTTTACGATTTTGTCGGCGCGCTGCCGGGTGGAAAGCAACGGCAGGCCAATTTGCGCGCCTTGTATGATCGCGCCCGCCAATACGAATCGACGGCCTTTCGCGGGCTGTTCCGCTTTCTCCGCTTTATTGAGCGGCTGCAGGAGCGCGGCGATGATTTAGGAGCAGCCCGGCCGCTTGGTGAGCAGGAAGATGTCGTGCGGGTGATGACGATCCATAGCAGCAAAGGGCTCGAGTTTCCGGTCGTCTTTCTGGCCGGACTCGCCCGCCCGTTTTATACGCGGGATTTGCATCATCCGTACTTGTTGGATAAAGAGCTCGGCTTTGGCGCCCGTTTTGTCCACCCACAGCTGCGCATCAGCTATCCAACGCTGCCATTGCTGGCGATCCAAGTGAAAAAGCGGCTTGAGCTGCTCGCCGAGGAAATGCGCATTTTGTACGTTGCGCTGACAAGAGCGAAAGAGAAGCTTTATTTGCTCGCCGCGGTCAACGATGCCGATAAGGAGATCGAAAAATGGAAAGGCGTTGCGGGAGAACGCGAATGGCTGCTTCCCGACGATGTGCGGGCATCGGCCCGTTCCTATTTAGACTGGATCGGCCGGGCGCTCATTCGCCACCGCGACGGGTGCATTTTAGCGGGAGAGAAGGCGCCGGATGAAATCGCCTCCCATCCGTCCGTATGGCGCATTGCCATTGTGCCCGCGGCCGAGCTGCGCAGCGGCGAGGCGGCTGCCGACCAGGCGGACGAGAGCGTGCTCGCTGCGCTTGAACATGGCCGCCCGGTTCCGGCTGGCGGCGGCTGGAAAGAGGAAGCAGAGCGGCGTTTGTTATGGCGGTATCGCTATGAAAAAGGGACGATTGTGCGCGCCAAACAGTCGGTGTCGGAGCTGAAAGAGCAACGGGTGCTGTTTGGCGAGCTGGCGAGTGAATGGCCGCTGCGCCAAGGAACAGCGCCGATTTTCTCGCGGCCGCGCTTTATGCAGGAAAAAACGTTGACGCCGATGGAAAAAGGAACCGCGCTTCATATCGTCATGCGCCATCTCGACTTGCGTGCGCCGGTCAGTGAAGCGTCCATCCGTGAGCAAATGGGTCGGCTCATCGAAAAAGAGCTGTTGTCGGCCGAGCAAGCCGAAGCGGTCGATGCGGCCGCGATCGCCGCCTTTTTCGCTACGGATATCGGCCGCCGCCTTTGCGCCGCCCGCGAGGTGCACCGGGAAGTGCCATTCAGTCTAGGGCTTCCGGCTTCCCATCTTTACGGGCATGACGGGATGGAAGACGACCGCCGGGTGCTTGTCCAAGGGGTGATTGACTGTGTGTTTGCGGATGAGCGCGGTTATGTGATGATCGACTATAAAACGGATGAGGTGACCGGCCGTTTTGCCGGCCAGAAAGAGGAGGCCGCCCGCTTTTTGCTCGGCCGCTACGGAACGCAAATGCGCCTGTATCGGCAAGCGATTGAGCAAATTTGGCGCATGCCGGTAGCGGAGTGCTATTTGTATTCGTTTGACGGCCAATACATTATCGCGGTGGAATGACGCGGAGGGGGAAAGACGATGCGCATTTTGCATACGGCAGACTGGCATCTCGGGCGGACGCTTGAAGGCCGAAGCCGGTTGGCGGAGCAAGAGGCGTTTATCGACGAACTTGTCGAGATTGTAGCAAAAGAACAAATCGATGTCGTCTTGATGGCTGGCGATGTGTTCGATTCCGTCAATCCGCCGGCGGCGGCGGAGCAGCTGTTTTACGAGAGTTTGGCCCGACTGTCCGATAAAGGCCGGCGTCCGGTTGCGGTCATCAGCGGCAACCATGACCATCCGGACCGCATCAGCGCCGCCCGGCCGCTGCTTTCCGACTACAACATTTTCCTTTTTGGCCGCCCACAGGCGGAAGTTTGCCGAATTGACGTTCCGTCGTGCGGCGAGGCGATGATGCTTGCGCCGTTGGCGTACCCGTCTGAATCGCGGCTCGCTGAGCTATTGTCATCCGACCATAAGGAAACCGCGCTTCGCGATCGGTACGACGACCGCATCCGGGCGTTGTTCGCTGCGATGGCCGCCTCATTTGCCGATGAAACTGTCAATGTTGTGATGAGCCATCTATACGTGGCTGGCGGCCATACGTCCGATTCCGAGCGGCCGATTGAGGTGGGCGGCGCCTATACGGTGGCGGCTGCCAGTTTGCCCGGGGCGGCGCAATACGTGGCGCTCGGTCATTTGCACCGCCCGCAGGACGTCAGACGGGCGGAGACGGCGGCGCGCTACGCCGGTTCACCGCTTGCTTACAGCTTTTCCGAAGCTGGGCACACCAAGTCGGTGACGGTTGTCGACGTCCAGCCGGGCGGAAAGGCCAACGTGACGGAGATTCCGCTTGTTTCCGGCAAACCGCTTGTCCGTTGGAAGGCGACGGACGGACTTGCCCAAGTGTATCGTTGGTGCGAGGAAGGAAGAGACCGGTCGTGCTGGATCGATTTAGAGGTCCATGTAAACGAGCCGTTAACAATGGAAGAGATTCAACGGCTGCGCAAGCTTCATCAAGGGTTTATCCATATCCGCCCGGTGTTTCCGGAACGGGAGCGGGAGGCGGCGGCTGAAACAGACCGCAAACCGCTTTCCCTTGTGGAAATGTTCCGGCGTTTTTACGAACGTCAAACCGGCGGACAAACACCGGATGAAGAGCTCGTGCGCCTTTTTTTGGAATTGGCGGCCGATGAGAAGGAAGGGGAAGGAGAAGAGGAATGAAGCCAATTTCCTTGACGATCGCCGGGCTTCATAGCTTTCGTGAAAAACAAACGATCGATTTTACGGCCCTTTGCGACGGCGGCGTATTCGGCATTTTTGGACCGACCGGAAGCGGCAAATCGACGATTTTGGATGCCATCACGCTCGCGCTGTTCGGAAGTGTCGGACGGGCGGCCAATCGGACACAAGCGATCATCAACCACGCTGAAAAGGAACTGTTCGTTTCCTTTACGTTCGAATTGGAAAATGCCGCTGGGGCAAAACGGTACACGGTGGAACGCAGTTTGAAAAGGGCGGATGAATGGCGGACGCGGAGCGCCGTCTGCCGGTTGATCGAACATCAGGCCGAGCCGGTCGTGCTCGCGGACAAGCTCTCTGATGTAGACAAGGCGGTCGTACAGCTGCTTGGTTTGACTATGGAAGATTTTACCCGCGCTGTCGTTTTGCCGCAAGGGAAGTTTGCCGAGTTTTTATCCCTCAAAGGGGCGGAGCGCCGGCAAATGCTGCAGCGCCTGTTCCATCTTGAACGATACGGTGACGAGTTGAATAAAAAGTTAAAAGAGCGGCTCGCCGCCGCGGAGCAGGAATGGCAAAAAATCGAAGCGGAAAAAGCGGGGCTCGGCGATGCTTCGAAAGCGGCGCTTGAGCAGGCAGAAGCCGAGGAGCGGGAGCTTGCGGCGCTGTTTGCCAAGCGCAAAAAAGAGCTTGAGAAAATCGAGGCAGACGTCGAACGGGCGAAGCAGCTTCGGGCGTGGCAGCAGGAAAAAGAAGCGGTTGAAGCGGAATTATCGGCATTGCGCCGGCGGGAGCCCGAAGTGCGGGCGCTTGAAGCGAAAAAAGGGCGGGCCGAGCAGGCGGAGCGCATTTGGCCGTACTGGGAGCAGTACGAACAGATGCGCCTCCTGCAGGCCGCGGCGCTGCAGCGGCAGGAGGCGGCGTTGCGACAGTTGGAGGCGGCCAAAGCCCACTATGAGGATGCCGTGCGCCGCTATGAGCAGGCGCGGCAGGAAAAAGCGCGGCGCGAGCCGGAGCTGTTGGTGCAAATGGAGCGGCTGCGGCAGGCGGAGCAGCTCGAACGGCAAATGGAAACACTCAAGGCGGAGCTCGCCGCCCTCCATGAGGAGTGGAACCGCTTGGCGGACCGGGAAAAAGCGGTGCAGCGTCAGTTCGAGGAAGCGGAGGCCTGGTACGCGCGCGG
The DNA here is from genome assembly GCF_002335725.1 of Geobacillus sp. FJAT-46040. Classification (NCBI taxonomy): domain Bacteria; kingdom Bacillati; phylum Bacillota; class Bacilli; order Caryophanales; family Anoxybacillaceae; genus Geobacillus; species Geobacillus sp. FJAT-46040. The sequence continues at coordinate 2,239,572 of NZ_NISS01000001.1, read as the reverse complement.
CTTGGCGCGCCAACAGGAGCTGAAAGAAGAGTTGCAGCGGCATGCCGCTGCGCTCGCTGGCAAAGACGAAATAGAGCGCGCCTGCGAAGAGAAGCGGCGCATTGAGCAAACGGCGTCCGCTCTCGCCCGCGTCGATGTGCAGCTCCAGCAAAAGGAAGCTGCCTGGCGCCAAGCCGAACGAGAGCGGGCTGAGCGGGAGCGCCGCGCCGCCGCTGCCGGCGCCCGCCTTCATCAACTGTTTCAGCTTGTTGAACAAACGCACCATTCCGTCTGCAGCCGGCAACAAGATATCGAAAAGCGGCTGCATGTTTTGCGGCGACAGATCGAGGCGGAGCAGCAACGAATCGAAGAGGCGCAGACGGCCGAACTGGCAGCGGTTCTGGCTGAGCGGCTCCGTCCCGGTGAACCGTGCCCGGTGTGCGGCTCGCGTGAGCACCCGCATCCGTCCGCCAGGCCGCAGACGGTAGCCTCTGGTCGGTTGTCTGAGCTCGAGCAAGAGCGGCAGCGTTGCGAACAAGATTTGCAGACACTGTTCTCATTCAAGGCGCAGCTTGAGCAGCTTGCCGCGCTGGCGGCCAGCCACGGGACACCCCCTGTTCAGGCGGCTGTCCGCCCGGCAGGCGAAACCGTCGATATGGCCGTTGAAGTCCGGGCGCTCGGGCAGGATGTCATTGAACGAAAGGAAGCGGTTTACCGGGCGTTGTCGCAGTGGAATGAGGCGGAAGCGGCGCGGCGTGAAGCGGAAAACGCCTGCCGATGGGCGGCAGCGGATATCGAAGCGCTGCAAGCGGAGAAACAGCGCCTTGAAGAGGAGAAACAGCAGCTTGAACGGCAGTGGCGCGAGGCGCATCCTTCCTTTTCACTGGAAACGATCTCGGTGGTTTACGAGCAGCTGCGCGAACAAGAGAAAATGTGGCGTGATGTACAAAAACGGCTTGAAGACAGCGTTCCATTTTTAGAAGAAAAACAAAGAGCAAAAGAACAGGCGGCTGAGGAGCGTCGCCGGCTTGAGGCGGAGCGGGTGCGCCTCGAATCGCTTATGAGCGCCAAACAGGAGCTGTGGAAAGAATATGAGCGGCAACGGCGCGAGAAGGCCGGACCTGGCCCGGCAGGTGTGCAGCTTCGGGAAGCGGAAGCCGAATGGCGCCGGCTGCAAAACGGCGAACAGCAGGCGTACGATGAATGGCAGCGCGCCCAACAGCAATACCAGGCGACAGAAAGTGAGGCGAAGGCAGCGAAGCAGGCGTGCGAGGAAGCGGCCCGCCGCGAGGAAGAAGCGCTCGCTCGCTGGCGCCGCGCCTTGGCCGGAACTGTGTTCGCTGATGCTGAAGAAGTGCGAATGTCGAGGGCGGCAAAAGCGCAATGTGATGAATGGGACGAAGCCATCCGCCTTTACTGGCGCCAGGTCGAGCAGGCTGAGCACCGCCGCGCCCAGCTGGCGGCTGTCATCGGCGAAGAAGCGGTGAGCGCTGAACAATGGGAGATGATGCAGCAAGTATACAACGAGTTGAAAGCGCACACCGAGATGATGACCGAGCAGCTTGGCGCGGTGCGCGGAAAAGTGGCGGAGCTGAGAAAAAAACATGTCCGTTTTGTTGAATTGGAGGCGAGGCAGGCAACTCTCGGCCGCCAAATTGAGCGGTACAAACAGCTGCAAACGTTGCTTCGCGGCAATAGTTTTGTCGAATTTATGGCGGAAGAGCAACTCGAACAGGTGACCATCATGGCGTCTGAGCGGCTGCAGCAGTTGACGCGCCATCGCTATGCGCTTGAGCTCGATTCGCAAGGCGGGTTTTTGATTCGCGATGATGCCAACGGGGGGGTGCGGCGGCCGGTGTCGACGCTGTCCGGCGGGGAAACGTTTTTGACATCGCTGTCGTTGGCGCTGGCGCTGTCGGCGCAAATTCAGTTGCGCGGTGAATATCCGCTCCGGTTTTTCTTTTTGGACGAGGGGTTTGGCACATTGGATGCCGAGCTGCTCGATACGGTCGTTTCTGCTTTGGAAAAGTTGCATACGCAGCAGCTGGCTGTCGGCGTCATCAGCCATGTCCAAGAGATTCGCAACCGGCTGCCGCGCCGTCTCATTGTCGAGCCGGCGGAGCCGTCCGGCCCCGGCACGCGCGTCCGGCTTGAATGGATGTAACCTGTCTGTCGGGAGCAGTGCTTGGCGGATGCGTTGCCAGCGGCCGCTGCGCCGGCTGGTTAGTCCGGCCCACTGGATTGAAGGAACGGGGGGATAGGGGGCGGTCCTTGCCCCCATTTAGTTGTTGGCGGCCACGTTTTGGTCAGATACATCGGGATCAAACGCATTTGTAAAGCTGATTGCGTTGTTTGTCATGATAAAGTCGCCGGTGTTGAACCCGCCGGATCCAGCCTGCGTTTTCGTGGCGACTTTTGGTGCGATATACAAGCAGTCGCCCATTTGCACGACCGCGCCGCTACCGACGCTGTTGATTTTGATCGGACCGACGAATGAAGGCATTACAGCTCTTCCTTTCTATATATATAAGTTGAAACTTTGTTTTACATCCAGTAGAGCGCCCGCTGCATTCTATCAAAATGACTTGTTATGAAGGAAAACAGAATCGAACAATCGGAAAATCTTTATTGCAACTTATATAGATGCAATTTGAAGATTTACCATTTGCAACTTTTACCGAGTATTTGATCGACTGTCGGGCGACCGAACAACGCCACTTCCAGATCCATTATATAGGTCTGTGAAGCAGGCGGTTGTTCGGTCCTCCGTCACGCCAAGGCGTGACGGAGAAGCCTGTGGCTTTCCCTCGACAGTCGAAAAGGGGCAAACCGTTTTTCCGTCAGGGGACATGTTAAACTTCCTCGTTGCCTCTATATATCTGCTGCTGACGGCATCGGGCCGGCCAGCTGGCGGATATGTTTGATGCGCGCTTCGCCTTCAGCGATGGAGGTTGAGCCGATGTGGACAACGGCCGAAGAGGAGATCCCTAGCACGCGGATCGACCGGACGGAAATGACCGGGGATTCGTGGAGCGTCTGTTGTGATGCAACCGGCGGCGGGGAAGACCAGCGTGGAATCGGCTTGGTAAAAATCGGGAATGTTTGTTCCCCTTCTGGCTCGAAAAACAGCTCGTATTGCCGCTGCACGGCTAAAGCGCGTGTGCGGGCGGAAATCCGTTCAGAGTCGCCGATTTGCAGCACAGAGCTAATAACCAACGTTTCGGCATGGAGCGCCTGAACGATCGATGTCCGTTTCACGATGCCCCACCCCGAGCCGGCACGAGCGGGACAAACGGGCCGATGATGAGCGATTCCGGCGGCGTATCAAACGCAGACGATAAGTTGATCACATCAGCATCGCCGATTAAAAACAGCGAGGCGCTGGCGACGGCTGTCAAGCGGATGTCCCCGACATGCACGTCGCGGTTAATGACGGTATAATTCACGTTGATTCCTCCCCTGAAGGCAAGTGTTTCAAAAACGCGTCGAGCGATTGTTCAATATCCGCTTTCACTTTTTGGAAGATCTCGTTTTCGACCGTTTCATCGCGATCGCCCGCGGGAACATAGCCTTGGTTTGCTTTCTCTTGCAAATAAAAGCGGATGCGTTCATCCGTCTGTCGGGCGATATCTTGCAAAATAAACTGCCGGTACGTATCATCAAGGCGGCGGTTGTATTGCTGCTCAAGCCGCTTCAATGTTTCTGCCGCCTCACTGTTTAAGTAGGCGGCTACTTTTTCCTGAATCGGGCGCATCAACACCGGCTCCGGATTTGGGACGACGGTTTTTACCGGTTCAACAGCGAAATCTTCGATGGTGCCGCCGGCCCCCGGTGGGGCGATGCCGATATTGAGCGTTCCTTCGAGCGTTTCCACTTTCAGCTGGTCAAATTTGTATTCAATTCGCTCGATCGTAGTGCGCGGCTGCGATTCCAGCTCCCGCAGCCGGGCTTCGAGAACGGAAAGACGTCGTTCGAGTGTCCGTACTTTGTTTGTCTGCCATAATAAATAGCGGCGCAGTTGGACGAAATAGTCGTATATACTCATGGTGCACCATCATCCTCTCACATTCCCCTCTTACTTCAATATATGGACGGCCTGTCGTCCTCATCACTTTTTTCTCTGCATTTAGCGGGTGGCCGAATGGAGAGGAACGAGAGGAGCGGACGGCTGGGCGGCGGTGCCAAGCGGCACGGTCGCTTGCGAAGCCGGGCCAGTGAAACCGCCGGTGTTGGCAAGCGTTGAGAGCGCTTGAATGCTTCCGGCGCTGCCGATTTGCAAAACAGATGAATTGGTGACCGAGCCGATCCGCAACTGGTGGATGCAGATGCTTTGGCTGATGTAAACGTGCACCCTCCTTCTCCTCCTTCAAACGTTTCCGACGACATTTTCATCGGCGACATCGGCGTCATTCGTATTCGTATTGCTGTAATAGTTGTAGACATGAAGCCCGTCGCCGGTGTTGAACGAGCCGGCGCCGGCGAACGTTTTGGTCACGCTTTGCGGGGAAATCGCAAACACGTCGCCGATATGGAACACGCCGCTGCTTCCGATGCTATTCAGTTTCACGATTCCGACAAAAGCCGGCATGGGGCATGCTCCTTTCCCAGCTTCGCAGTTGCTGCTATAGTGTATAGGCGCAAGCCGGCTGACGTTCGCCCTAATTGTTCGCGGATTTGTTCGCGTCTATCATATCTGGATCGCCGGTGTTGGTAAAGCTGACAAATGTGTTCGTTTGCAGGAAATCACCGTTGTTGCTTCCCCCAGAGCCGGTGTGCGATTTGGACGTACTCTTTGGGGTGATTTGCAAAACATCGCCAAAATTGACCGTGCCATCTCCGCTCACATGAGTGATTTTAATCGGTCCGCTGATAAACGAAGGCACTCGCTCCTCCTCCTTTTGTTCCCATTGTTATAGCATATTGTATGAAAAAAACACGTAACTGGTTCAACGCGGGGCGGATGTCCAATCGGCGGTTAAGTTGTCAGCATATGCTAATGAGAAGGAATGGAAAGGAAGGGACAACCGATGCCAGCGATCGTCATCGGCGGGATTAAAGTAACGAGTGTAGGCGGCAACGGCACGGTGAACATGGGCGACGTGCTGCAAATCGCTCCCAAAAGCACCTCAAAGACGAATTCAGGCGCCGGCGGCGGCAATACGGGCGACTTTTTGCAGACGAATACGTTTTGCAGCGTCACGAATACGGTCGATCCGGATGTCTTGGACGCCGGGGTGAAAGGAAATAACTAGCTATTGTCGAGACGACTCCCTTAGCGTTCGTTTTTGGAAAAAAGAAGAAACCAGGTTCTTTTTTGGCGCAATGGAGTGGACTATCCAAGAAAGAGGGCTGACTTCAAAAGTCATTTTACGACTTTTGGGACGGCCCTCTTTTTCTTTATTACACCGCCAACGGGGCAACGCAAATCGGTTTGCGTAAAGTCGATCCGAAAGTCATTTTTGATCTTGTCAAGGAACATCAGGTGACGGTTATGCATATGGCTCCGACTGTGCTCAATATGTTGCTGCAATATTATGAGCAATATCAACTAGATGTCCCGGAAGGCGTGCGGGTCGTCATCGCCGGTTCTGCGCCGCCGCCGGCGTTTGTCGCACGCGTTGAGGAAAAGCTCGGCTGGGAGTTTATCCAGGTGTACGGCATGACCGAATCGTCTCCGCTCAGCACGATTTCGCTCATTCGTCCACAGCTTGACGGACTGCCTGCCGAACAAAAGCAGCGGCTGAAAGCGAAAGCCGGCTATCCGATGATCGGTTGCGAGGTGAAAGTCGTCGACGAGAATGGAGAGGAAGTGCCGAAGAATGGACGGGCGATCGGTGAGGTGATTGTCCGCAGCCATGGCGTCATGAAAGGATATTGGAAAAACGAAGAAGCGACCGCCGCAACGATCCGCGCCGGCTGGCTGTATACCGGCGATATGGCGACCGTCGATGAATACGGGCATATTGATATCGTCGACCGGAAAAAGGATATTATTATTAGCGGAGGGGAAAATATTTCGTCGATTGAAGTCGAAGGAGCGCTTTATGAGCATCCGGCTGTGCTTGAAGCGGCCGTCATCGCCGTGCCGCATGAAAAATGGGGGGAAACGCCGCATGCGTTCGTCGTCGTTCGACCCGGGCATACGGTGAGCGAAGAGGAGCTGATCGCCTTTTCGCGGGAAAAATTGGCCCACTTCAAAGCGATCACGGGTGTAACGTTTGTGGATGAGCTGCCGAAAACAGCCTCCGGAAAAATTCAGAAAGTACACTTGCGCCGCCAATATTGGGATGCAATTGGAAAATCGGGCCGCTATGTCAACTGATGATACAGGCATGCGCCTTCAGACGGGCAGAGGAGAGCGCATCGAATGAAATGGATAAGGCGGCGGGCGTGCCGGCAAGGTCGTAAGGCGTCGCCGATTGCACAGACGGCTAGGCGGTAGAAAGAAGGGAGAAAGCGATGATCAGATCGACCGAGCGAATCGCCGCAGCGGATGTGTTGCGTGGATTCGCCTTGCTCGGCATTTTGCTTGTCAACATGCGTTATTTTTCCTCGCCGGCGTTATACGACGACGGCGTCAAGGGCAGTGATTTTGACCGAGTTTTCGTTGCCGTCGTGGATGTGTTGTTTGAAGCGAGCGCGTATCCGCTGTTTGCCTTTTTATTCGGCTTTGGCGCCGTGATGATGTTCCGCCGGCTCCAAAGCCGCGGGGAGCGGCCGATTCCGATTCTTTTGCGCCGCTTCTTTCTTTTGCTTGGGATCGGCATTGCTCATGCGTTTGGCCTTTGGTTTGGCGATATTTTAATCCCCTACGCCCTCGCCGGGTTCATCATGCTTTTCTTTTTCGCCGCCCCGCCTTGTTGGTGGCGGACGGCGGCTGTTGCCGTCTTTTTTCTTTTTCACGGCCTCATGGCGCTGTTGTTAACTCTCAATGTATTGGCCGGAGAAATGGAGACAGCCGGCGGCCACGAGACCGCGGCGGCCGCGGCGGTTCGCCATTATCGAAACGGAACGTTTCGTGACGTGTTTTGGCAACGGTGGAACGACTGGATGTATATCAACGGCGATGGAGGGCTTTTGCTTACGGTGTTGACCGTGCTGCCGTTTTGCTTGCTTGGCGGCTATGCCGCCGACCAACGTTGGCTTGAAGCCGACCGTCACTCGCCTGCGAAGCTGCGCCGCCTGATGAGGTGGGCGCTATGTTTTGGTTTAGCACTGAAAACAATTCCGTATTGGGCTGCGGCCAACGACTTGACAATGTACATCCAAGACAGCTTCGGAGGCGCCGCTTTGGCGGTGTTCTACGCGGCGGCAGCCGTGTTCGTCTGCGGGAAACGAAGTTGGCAGCGCGCTTGGCGGTGGTGGCAAGACGTTGGCAAAATGTCGCTCACTCATTATCTCGCGCAATCGCTCGTTTGCACGTCGCTGTTTTACGGTTATGGGCTTGGGTGGTACGGACGCACAAGCGCATGGCAGGAGATGTTGATTGCGTTTGCCTTGTATGCGACTCAAGTGTGGATAAGCCGCTTTTGGTTTGCGCGTTTTCATTATGGCCCGGTTGAGTGGATGTGGAGGTGGGGGACATACGGAACGCGGCCGCCGTTTCGCCGCCGGCCGGGGCAATAAAAACCCCTGCTTACTGAACGGACGGGGAAGGCGATTCAAAAATCCTCGTTTGCTGCAAATATTGATTGATCAATTGGTCAAGCTCTTGGCTGCATTCGATCGTCTCTTTGGCCGTGAACCCATAAGTGAGCGCCAATTCGATCATTTGTTGTCGTTTTTCTTCAATTTGCAACAGAACCATTTCCTTCACCATCAATTCGTTTGAAATGTTGGTTGAGGCATGCCGCGTCGATGCAAGACGTTTGTTGCATGACGAAAGTCGCAATCGACGCCCTAGTGGAAACTAAACATTATTATATTATACATATCACGACGAAAAAAGAAAGCGATTCGGGAAAATAAGTGATAAATTTCCTAATTTAGACAAAATTCTACAAAAACAGGACTTTTTCGCCTCGATGGCGAATATCATCCTCAACGCGCCAAAATGGCGAAGGCGGGTGGAAGAGAAGAGTTCACGAAGCGTCCGCTGCATAACAAAGAAAGGGAGAGAGACACGATGAAACTGATCACCGCACTTTTCGATGGAGAAACGTTTGTCGGAGCCGTGCCGCAAGGAGACGACCGGGCGGTTCATTTGCGCCGCGCCGAACGGACGATGGATGGGACGGAGACGATGCCGACGACTATGCTTGAGGCGATTGCCCAAGGGGAGGCATTTTTCACCCGAGCACAAGAAGTAGTTGACTGGGCGCTGCGCCACCCGGCACCGGAGTACGTTTATCGCCTCAGTGATGTCCGTCTTTTGGCCCCGATCCCACGGCCGGCGAAAAACATTTTTTGCATCGGCAAAAACTATGTTGATCACGCGCTGGAGCTCGGCGGCGCCGATGTGCCGGAGCATTTGATCGTCTTCACGAAAGCGCCGACAACGGTCATCGGTCATGAGGAAACGATTTTGCGCCATGCCGATGTCACGGATGAAATGGACTATGAAGGGGAGCTGGCGGTGGTCATCGGCAAACAAGGGCGGGCGATCCGCCGCGAAGACGCGCTTGATTACGTATTTGGATACACGATCATCAACGATGTGACAGCAAGAGATTTGCAGGAGCGGCACCAACAATATTTTCTCGGCAAAAGCTTGGATACATTTTGCCCGATGGGGCCATGGATCGTGCCAAGCAAATTTGTGCCAAATCCAAACGATTTGCGCATCGAGACACGGGTCAACGGCGAAGTGCGCCAGCAAGCCAACACGAAACAATTGATTTTTTCCATTGAATCGATCATCGAGACGATCTCAAAAGGCATTACGCTTGAGCCGGGCGACATCATCGCTACAGGAACGCCGGCTGGAGTCGGCAAAGGGATGAACCCGCCGCGCTTTTTGCAGACGGGTGATGTCATTGAGGTGACGGTGGAAGGCATCGGCACGCTGCGCAACAAAGTGGGAGAGTAAACGGCGAAAGTGAGGAAGCTCCCATTGATGTTCGAAAGGCGTCCTCTTGAAAGAAAGGGCGTCTTTCGTTTTCGTGAAGTTTGTCAACCGTCCGCCCGCCGTGCTATGATGGGAAGGAACAAGGAATGATTGGAGGGATGGACGTTGACGCATGCCCATATTACGAGCTGGCTCATCACGATTGTTTTATTTTTCCTTGCGGTGTCGATGGAGCGGCAAGGGGCGGGCAAAGCCAAGATCGTGCAAATGGTGTTGCGGCTGTTTTACATTCTCACGATCGTGACGGGCCTGCTTTTGCTGTATAGCATTGCTTCGATATCTGCGCTTTATTGGCTAAAGGCGCTTGCCGGGCTGTGGGTGATCGGAGCGATGGAAATGGTTTTAGCAGCTGAAAAAAAAGGGAAAAGCGCGGCGGCAAGATGGACGCAATGGGTCATTGCCCTTGTGGTGACGCTGTTCCTTGGCCTGTTGCTGCCACTTGGTTTTGACTTATTCTAAAGCGAAGCGGCAGCCTTCTATTGGTTGCCGCTTTTGTCGAAGGCGAAAATATGATATGGTAAAACAAACAATGTTTTTTGAATTTTTCGACCTCGTTGGTCAGCGGGAGGGGGCATGATCGTTTATGCGTTGGTTCTGCTGCCGCCGCGCCGAGGAGCTGGATCATTTGCTCAGGGAGCATAGTTCTTCCTTGGATGAGCCGTTGTTTGTCCAAATCGCGGGCAATGATGAGGCAGCAGTGCGCCATGCGGCCGCCGCGTTAGCCCGTCGTTGGCCGCACGCTTCTGGGATGGAATTTCCGTTTCTTATCGAACGGAACGGACGCGATGTCTGCCTGCCGATTGTCGCTGTCAACCAGGATGGCTCGGTTGCCGTAAGGGGCCATGTCCATAACGGAGAAAAGGTGCGATTTGCTTATATTCATGCCGCGTCCCTTTACTGGAGCGCGCGTGACGCGTCACCCGCTATTTTTACCGAGCGCTGCGGGGGGAATATCCAAACGTATAACTTGGAAATTCCGACGAAATCGGGAGAACGGCTTTTGTTTCAAATGAAAAACATTCCCATCATTGTGGATGGCAAAAAGGTTGGCATTTACGGAATCGGTGTCCAGCACGATGCGGACAATGGACGAGTTGAGGAAGCTTGGCGTCGGCATCGCCGTCGATGATTTCGGCAGCGGATATTCCTCGTTCCATTATTTAAAGCGGTTGCCAGCGACAATATTGAAAATTGACCGTGCCTTTATTGAACAATTGCATGCCAACGCTTCCGATGAGGCCATTGTCAAGGCGATGATTACGATGGGACACGGGTTGGGGCTTGAGACGATCGCCGAAGGGGTGGAAACGCCGGAACAGCTCAACCGGCTTCGCGATTTGCAATGCACGTATGCGCAAGGATACGTGTTTTGTCCGCCGCTTCTCGCTGAAGAAGTGATGCAGTATGTGACGGAAAAGCAAAAGTGATCCCCCGCCCGCGTCGGTTGACAGCTGTCGTCCGTCGGCACTCCGCCTGAAGCAAAACGGCTGCTAGGCTTCGCTTCGGGCGGAAGGATGGCCGTTAAAAAAAACATTGACAGCTCGCCGTTGGACTTCGACGACGTGAGGATCAACAGGCGATTCAGCCGATTTGGGCGCAAATGGCTCGCTCACCGCTGTTTAATGTGATTTCAAAACGGTCGCTTGACGCCCGTCCGCGCTCGTAATAATGGTGGATGCTTCCAATTTGTTCGGTGTTGTCATAAATGATGAAATTCACGCCAGACGATTTGGCAAACAATAGGCCGTTGTAGCAATATAAGCAGTCATACAGCGAAAATCCGAGGCTGTTCAGCCATTGAACAAACTGGAAAAAGGTTGAATCAGGAAGCGCGGCGAGCCATTGTTGATAGGCATAAGTCAGCCGTTTGCGGAAACGGATGCGATCGCCGTTTTCGAGGGGAAAGACGCCAAGATCCGTGGCGACCGCGCCCTGATCCTGCCATTGCCCGGACAGCCAATGTCCGCAGTGAAACCATTCGATGCCTTGCTCGGCAATTTCTTCTACTAAAGAGGCTTCCTCTTCTTCTTCGTCGAAGAAGATCCATTCATCGTTGACGAACTCCACTGTTCCATACACATACGCCCGCGGCTGTTCCACAATGCATTGCAGCCGTTCCTCGATGTTCAATATCTCTCATCCTCCTTGTACTCCTCTATTTTTCCATTTTTTTGCTGATTTATTCATGCGGCGACCGACGTCGGACAATTCATCGAAATGACGGGGGGTGCATAAAATGGAATCATGCCGACGTGGAGAACCATCGTGAATCAAAGGAGCGATCGCTGGAAACGATCGTGAAAAAGAACGGACGAAATGATGGAAACGGGTGAGAACTTGCCATCTTTGATAAAAAGAAAGGATTGGTTTGTATGTGTGGCATTACTGGCTGGGTCCATTTCGGGCGCAATTTGCGCCGCGAGCGGACGGTCATTGACAGCATGACAGAGACGCTCGCCAAACGTGGACCGGATGATACAAATACGTGGCTGGACACTCATGTCGCCTTCGGCCATAAACGGCTTGTCGTCGTGGATCCGGCTGGCGGCAAACAACCGATGGTCCGGCAAAAAAACGGACATCGTTATACGATCGTCTATAACGGCGAGCTGTATAATACGGAAGACATTCGCAAGGAACTGTTGCGCCAAGGCTATCGATTTGATGGTCATTCCGATACAGAAGTGTTGCTTGCCGCATATATGGAATGGAAGGAGAAATGCGTCGATTGGCTCAACGGCATTTTTGCCTTCGCTGTTTGGGATGGGGAGCGCGAGCTGTTATTTATGGCGCGCGACCGTCTCGGAGTAAAACCTTTGTTTTATCGAGAAGATGGCGGGGGGCTGTTGTTCGGCTCGGAAGTGAAAGCCATTTTGGCCCATCCCGATGTAAAGGCAGAAGTCAATTATGAAGGACTCGCCGAAGTGTTCGGCCTCGGACCGTCGCGCACACCGGGGCACGGTGTGTTTGACGGCATTCGAGAGCTGCGCCCGGCACATGCGCTCACGTTCTCTCGCAGCGGGCTTCGCATTTGGCGGTATTGGAATGTCGAAAGCGACGTCCACCGCGATTCGTTCGAGGAAACGGTCGAAAAGCTGCGCTTTCTATTGACGGATGCGGTCACGCGCCAACTCGTTTCCGATGTGCCGGTCTGCACATTTCTATCCGGTGGAGTCGATTCAAGCGCCATTACAGGGATTGCCGCCAATGCTTTCGCGGCAGATGGAAAAGGGCCGCTGCACACCTACTCGATCGATTATGAAGGAAACGACCAGTATTTCAAAGCCAACGATTTTCAACCAAACACGGATGCGCCATTTATCGAACAGGTGTCAAACCAATTTCAAACGGTTCATCATCGCTGCGTGATCACGCAAGAAGAACTGTTCCGCCATTTGCATGAAGCCGTCATCGTCCGCGACGTTCCGGGCATGGCTGATGTCGATTCGTCGCTTCTTTGGTTTTGCAAACAAATTCGCGAGCAGTTTGTCGTCAGTTTGTCTGGAGAATGCGCCGATGAGATTTTTGGCGGCTACCCATGGTTTCATCGCCCGGACGATTTGGCGCGCAAAGGATTTCCATGGATGCGCTCGATTGAGGCGCGCATCGGGTTGTTAAAGGAAGAATGGCGGCAAAAGCTCCGCCTTGACGATTACGTGCAAATGCGCTATGAACAGACGATTGCCGAAGTGCCGCGTCTCGAGGGGGAAAGCGCCGAGGAGGCGAAGCGGCGTGAGCTGTTTTACTTAAATATGATTTGGTTTATGACGACACTGCTTGACCGGAAAGACCGGATGAGCATGGGAGCAAGCTTGGAAGTGCGCGTGCCGTTCGCTGACCATCGCATTGTCGAATACGTTTGGAACATTCCGTGGGATATGAAAATGTACGGCGGCCGAGAAAAAGGCCTTTTGCGAAAAGCACTCGAGGGATTGCTTCCCGAAGAGGTGCTCTACCGGAAAAAAAGCCCATATCCGAAAACGCACCATCCTCTATATACGAAACTTGTCAAGCAATGGCTTGAGCAGTTGCTCTATGACCGCTCTTCGGTTTTGCACGAGTTTTTCGACCGGGAAAAATTGCTGGCGCTCATTGAAACAGAAGGGAAGTCGTTCCAAGTGCCTTGGTTTGGGCAGCTCATGACCGGTCCGCAACTGCTTGCCTACCTTGGCCAAGTGCACGTTTGGTTTGACCATTACGGCATTCATATTAAAGAATAAGAGCTGCGCTGATGCGCAGCTCTTATTTTCGTGGCGGGAGGCTTCATGCCATTTTCGCTTGCGGCGCCACCGTCTTTTTCATCCAGACGCGCGACCGCCAGCGCCGAAGCATCAACAGTCCGCGCAACCATTCGTCGGCGATGAACGACAGCCAAATGCCGACAAGGCCAAACCCAAGGGCAATGCCGAAGATGTATGCCACTGTGACCCCGACGCCCCACATCGACAAAATGCCCATATAGACCGGAAATTGCACATCTCCGGCTGCCCGCAACGAGCCGATGATGACGAGATTAAACGACCGCCCCGGCTCAAGGATGATGGTTAAAAGCAACAGTTTGCGCCCAAGCCCAATCATCGACGCGTCATCAGTAAAGAAGGAGAGCAGCGGTTCGGCGAACCAATAGGCGGCTGTAGCAAGCAACACGGACATGCCAATGGCGCTGTACAAACTTTTCAAGCAGCGGGCGTAGGCTTCCTCGTATCGCCCGGCCCCGACGAAGTGGCCGACGAGAATTTGCGTTCCTTGGCTGACGGCGATGCCGAACAAAAAGACGAACATCATAATGTTTTGCGTATACACTCGTACCGTTAGCGCCTCGGCGCCCAGCCACGTAATCAAATAGGTGATCACCATTTGCGCTGTATTGTAGGAAAGGTGCTCGCCGGCTGACGGCACACCGATTTTCAATAGCGAACGAAAGTGGCGAAACGGCAGGGCGCAAAAGGCACGCGGCGCGAGTGCAATACCTGTTCGTTTGCGCAATAAGGCAACGAGCACAACAAAGCCGGCCAACCGGCTGGCTGCTGTTGAAATAGCAGCTCCTTCCGCCCCAAGAGGAGGAAGAGCAAATGAGCCGAAAATAAGGAAGTAGTTTCCGATGACATTGAGTACATTCATGCCGATCGTGACATACATCGTATCACGTGTAAAGCCGTAGCTTTTTAAGATGGCGCCGACCGTCATCATCAGCGCTTGGATGAACAAAAACCCGCCGACAATCGCCAAATAGCTGCTCCCCTCGTCAAACAGCTCAGCCGGCAGCCCCATCAGCCGCAAAATCGGCCGGCTAAACGCGGCAAGAATGGCACTTACCAACAGACCAAACAGCAAGTTGGCAGCAAGGGAAACGAGCGACACTTCAATGGCCTCTTGTTCCCGCCGGGCACCTAAATATTGGGCGACAAGTACGGCGGTCGCCAAGGCAACGAAGTTGAACAGCACGATCGTTAACGCGATGATTTGGTTCGCCACCCCGACGGCGGCGACCGCATGATCCGAGTACTGGCTGAGCATAAGTGTATCAGCGTTGCCCATGACCATATAAAGCAACGTTTCAATAAAAATCGGCCACGTTAATGAGAACAGTGACCATGTTTTTGCCTCTTGGCGCAAATTGAGACAACTCCTTTTTCAAATTCCGACTTGAACGATATACTCAGTTTAGCTAGTTTGCTGCATAATGGAAAGAGAAAGAAGCGATTTCACTTGCACATTTCCGACAAGGAGAGAGGGGACAATGCATTATGTTACGTTTTCGCTGCCACCGCTGCCGGTGTTTATTAAAGGGGCGGAAAGCGTATTTCCAAAAGGAAAACGGCATTTTCGCCGCACGTTTACCGTATTTGACTTGCTGTATGTGAAACAAGGCTGTTTGTATATGACGGAAAACGGGCGCGAGTTTGCCATCGGCAGCGGGCAATATTTGCTGTTGATCCCCGGCCGCGAACATTACGGACACCGCCCGTGTGAAGAGAAAACGGAGCTTGTTTGGCTGCACTTTTTGCTGCCGGACTACACGGTTGCTCCGGACTGCCCGGCGAGCCGGCAAACGGTGATGGAAAAAGAGGCGACGTACACTGAGCCAATCCAATACCGGCTCTCCATCCGTCAATATGGCGAAGTCAAGCAGCGCGAGCGGGTGGAACAGCTGCTAAGTCAAATCGTGGAACAAAACATTCGGCGGGATATCGATCAGCCGCTCCGGCAGCTGCTGCTGTTCATCGAATTCCTTTGGCATTTGCAAAAACAAGAGCTTTCCGTCCCGAGCGCGTCTGAACAGATCAGCGCCGCGGTGGTTGCGTATATCGAGAAACATTTCAGCGAGCCCATTACACTGGACATGCTCGCGCAGGAGCTCCGATTCCACCCGGACTACATCACCCGCTGCATGCAAAAAACGATGGGCATGGGATTTAGCCGCTACTTGGCGCATTATCGGCTGTCAAAGGCAAAGCAATGGTTGGCGGAGACGAACGAGACGATCGAGGCGATCGCCAAGCGGGTTGGCATTGACGATGGCGCCTACTTTTCGCGCCTGTTTAAAAAGATGGAAGGGATCACGCCGACCGAATATCGGCGCATGGCGCGGCGCACCTGACCTTCTGTGTCGTTGGTATAGGGATCGAGACGGCCGGCAAAAGATCAAACCGGTGCAGCTTGTCCGCTGCACCGGCAGCCGATATGATATGTTTGTCCGTAACCGCCCGCTCAGTCGCCTTACCAGCTTTCGACCGCGTAAAGCACAAACCCGTACGGCGGCAAGGAGACGCAAAGTGTTTCCGCCTCTGCAGCGAATCGCTCCCCTGTCAGAAGGTTGACCAGCCATTTTCCACGCGCATCGATCGGCATGGGAATTTCTGCTGCTTCGTTGCTCCGGTTGATGATGATCATGACCGTTTCATTGCCATCCGTTTTTTCATAAACAAGATGGTTCGCTTCATCATCGGCGGCGAGAAAAGCGACATCGCCGCGTCGAAGCGCCCGATATTGCTTGCGAAGAGCGATCAGTTGCTTGACATGTTCATACAGTTCTTTGTTTTGCTTCTCTGGATCCCACACCATACATTTTCGGCACTCCGGATCGTTTCCGCCCGTCATGCCGATCTCATCGCCATAGTAAATGCACGGCGAACCGGTGAACGTCAGCTGGAACAAAAACAACAACTTCGCTTTGCGGACGTCGCCGCCGCAAACCGTAAGCAGCCTTGGTGTATCATGGCTGCCAAGCAAGTTGAATGCCGCTTCGTTCACCTGTTTCGGATACGAATGAAGAAGTCGGATCATGATATCGGCAAACTGGCGGGCGCTGATTTCCTCTTTCGCGAAAAAGCGAAGCGCCCCGTCCGTGAACGGGTAGTTCATGACGGCGTCAAACTGGTCGCCGCGCAGCCAAGGCATGGCATCATGCCAAATCTCGCCGAGAATGTACACATCGGGCTTTAGCGCCTTCACTGCCTGCCGGAATTCGCGCCAAAATTGATGATCGATTTCGTTCGCCACATCGAGCCGCCAGCCGTCAATATCAAACTCGCGAATCCAGTACGTCGCGACATCAAGCAAGTAGCGCTTCACTTCCGGATGGGCGGTATTGAGTTTCGGCATTTGCGGCACGAACGCAAACGTGTCGTAATTCGGGCGCGGCTCCGTTTGGAGCGGAAACTCGCGAATATGGAACCAATCTTTATACCTAGACGCTGCGCCGTTTTTTAACACATCTTGAAACGGGCCAAACTCATAGCCGCAATGATTGAAGACCGCATCGAGCATGACGCGGATTCCTTTTTCATGGCAGCGCTTGACAAGTGTTTTCAACGTCTCTTTGTCCCCAAAGTGCGGGTCGATTTCAAAATAATCAGCGGTGTCGTATTTATGGTTCGACGGCGCGCGGAAAATCGGCGTCAAGTAAAGGCCGGTGATGCCAAGGTCAGCCAAGTAATCGAGATGGTCGATAATTCCTTGCAAATCCCCCCCAAAAAAACTTGTCGGCGTTGGGTCTTCGCTTCCCCACGGCCGCGCTCCTTCCGGACTGATGGCCGGGTTGCCGTTGGCGAACCGCTCAGGGAAAATTTGATACCATACGGTGTCTTTTACCCAGCCCGGCGCTTGGAACAGGTCGACCCGATGAAGAAAGGGAAAGCAAAAGTAGTAAGCGGTGTCGTCACTCGGAGCTTCATGGTAAAATCCTTTTTCCGTATAGACCAGTTGTTCGCCCCCAGCTCGAAGCACAAACCCATAGCGCAGCCGCCGATATGGCGGTCTGACCTCGGCGAACCAATAGTCAAATCGTTCGTCGCTTCCCGTTTTCTGCATCGGCATCGTTTGAAACTGCCAGGCGCCGTCTTGCCACTCGTACGGGTCGCCGTGCAACAGCTCCACCCGATCAACATCATCTTTTTTTGTCCGAAGCCGAAGATGAAGCGTTTCGCCATCATAGGCATAGGCGAAGTTGTCAGTCGGGCGGTGGTGAATGGCTTCTTTTTGCATCATCGTTCCCCCTCTTGAATCCAATTTGGGTAAAAGCAATCGTTTGCATGATAGACTTCCGTTAAACAAAGCGTACACCAATGTAAAAAAAAAGTCAAATTTCATAGAAAATAAGCTTGTAAAATGAAAAATAGACGATATAATAGAGTTGAAAGGTGCAATCGTTTTCATCGGAGTGATTGCGATTTTAATGCGCAAACGATTTCGCTACGGTTGCACTGAAAAAGAGTTGATCAAAAGAGGAGGGAGAGCATGAAGAAAACATTGTCTTTGTTTCTCATGGCTGTGCTGCTCGTGGGCGTGCTCGCTGCCTGCGGACCGAAACGGGACATTCAACAGCCGAAAGAAAGTCAAGGAACGACCGAAAAGGCGGAAAAACCGGACAAACTGGTCGTTTGGGTGAACGACGACGAAAAGCAGAAACAAGCATTAAAAGATATTTTCCAAAAGTACACAGAAAAAACCGGAATCAAAATCGAGATGGTTGCGGTCAGCATGCTCGATCAAACGAAAAAACTAGCGCTCGACGGACCGGCTGGCAAAGGGCCGGATGTGTTCTACCAGCCGCATGACCGCATCGGCGACATTGTGCTGCAAGGATTGGCCGATCCAGTCGACCTTGGCGATGCGAAAGGCGAGTACAGTCCGACGGCCATCAACGCGGTCACCTATGACGGAAAGACGTATGGCGTGCCGATGGTCGTTGAAACATACGGCGTGTTCTACAATAAAAATTTAGTGCCGGAAGCGCCGAAAACGATCGATGACTTGATGAAGATCGCCAAGGAAAAAACGAATGCGGCCAAAGACCAATACGGCTTTTTAATGGAAGCGACGAATTTCTATTTCGTTTATCCGTTCTTCTCCGGATACGGCGGCTATGTGTTTAAAAATGAAAACGGCAAATACGACACAAGCGACATTGGGCTCGCTAATGATGGAGCCGTCAAAGGAGCCGAGCTCGTCCAATCGTGGTTTAAAAACGGATACATTCCGAAAGAAATCAACGGCGATATTATGAACGGGCTGTTTACGAAAGGAAATGTGGCGGTTGCCATCACCGGACCATGGAACATCGCGTCGTATAAAGAAGCGCTGGGCGACAAATTAGCGACCGCACCGCTGCCGGTCTTAGACAACGGCGAGCATCCGAAATCGTTCGTCGGCGTGAAAACATGGATGTTATCAGCCTATTCGCAAAACAAAGAATGGGCGGTCGACTTCATGAAGTTTGTCACGAACGAAGAAAATTCGCTTCATTACTATGAAGTGGCGGGCGAAATGCCGGCGAACGAAAAAGCGTTGACGAATGAGAAAATTACGAACGACCCGCTGATCGCCGGTTTTGCGGAGCAAATCCAATACGGCGAGCCGATGCCGAACGTGCCGGAAATGTCGCAAGTGTGGGAGCCGATGGGCAATGCCTTGCAATTTATCGCGAAAGGCGACAACCCGAAAGCGGTGCTCGGTGAGGCGGTCAAAACGATTCAAGATAAAATCGCCGCCAGCGGCGCTGGAAAATAACGCGTGATATCGTGGTGGATAGGATCAGCCCTATCCACCATTCTTATCCATATGATAGGGATAGGGGGGATTGGAATGCCGGAAGCAAACGTCCGCCATCGGCCGGCGGTGGCGATGGCGCTGTCGCTGTTGTTTGCCGGCCTTGGGCAATTGTACAACCGCCGGTATGTCAAAGGCATCTTGTTCATCATCATTGAAGCTTCGTTTTTGCTGACGTTTTATAACTTTTTGAACATCGGGCTGTGGGGACTCGTCACGCTTGGCGAAATTCCGATGTTGGATCATTCGATTTTTCTCTTGATTCAAGGATTGGTTTCGGTCATCATCATCGCATTTGCGGCCGCCCTGCATATTGCGAACATCATTGATGCGCGCAACGACGCCCGCCGCCGGCAAAGGGGCGAACCGTTTCCGTCGCTGTGGGAATCGTGCCGCAACGCTTGGGATAAAGGATTTCCGTACATCTTTGTTACGCCCGGGCTTGTGATGCTGTTGTTTATCGTCGTGCTGCCGCTGTTGTTTATGGTGTCGCTCGCCTTTACCGACTACAACTTGTACCACTCGCCGCCACGGCATTTGCTGAATTGGGTTGGATTGGAAAACTTCAAAAACTTAGTGTCGATTCCGATTTGGAAAAGCACGTTTTTTAGCGTTCTCGCCTGGACGATCGTTTGGACCGTGGTGGCGACAACGGCGCAAATCGCCCTTGGCCTGTTTTTGGCGCTCCTTGTCAACGACCCGCGCATCAAGTTCAAGCGGTTCATCCGCACGGTGTTGATTTTGCCGTGGGCCGTGCCAGCGTTTGTCACGATTTTGGTGTTTGCGGCGATGTTCAACGACAAATTCGGAGCCATCAACCGCGAAGTGTTGAGTTTGTTTGGGGTGTCGATCCCGTGGATGACCGATCCGTTTTGGACGAAAGTGGCGCTTATTTTGATTCAAACGTGGCTTGGCTTCCCGTTCGTCTTTGCGTTGTTTACCGGCGTTTTGCAAAGCATTTCCCGCGATTGGTACGAAGCGGCCGACATCGACGGAGCGACGCGCTGGCAAAAGTTCAAATCGATCACGCTGCCGCACGTCTTGTATGCGACGGCGCCGCTGTTGATTATGCAATACGCCGGCAATTTCAACAACTTTAACATCATCTATTTGTTCAACGACGGGGGGCCTGCGGTGCGCGGGCAAAACGCCGGTGGAACGGACATTCTCATTTCATGGGTGTACGATTTGACGTTCACGACGAACAACTACAACATGGCGGCGGCGATCTCGCTCATCATCGGCTTGATCGTCAGCGGGTTTGCCATTTACCAGTTCCGGCGCACCCGTTCCTTTAAAGAGGAGGGGAACATTTGATGAACCGCAAATGGAAATCGCGCGTGGAAGTAGCGCTTATTTATTTGTTTATCGCCTTCATGTTTGTCGTCATCGCCTATCCGCTCCTTTGGACGATCAGCATGTCGCTCAATCCAGGAACGAGCTTGTATTCGGCGTCGCTCATCCCGGAGAAGTGGTCGTTTGAGCACTATAAGTGGTTGTTTACCAGTCCGAACAGCGATTATTTGCTTTGGTATAAAAACAGCTTGTTTGTTGCGACGGTCAATGCGGTGTTGTCCGTCTTGTTTACGGCGCTCATCGCCTATGCGTTTTCGCGCTACCGATTCGTCGGGCGGAAAACGGGGCTGTATTTGTTTTTAGTGTTGCAAATGTTTCCGTCGCTCATGGCGATGGTCGCGATCTATATTTTGCTCAATATGCTCAATTTGCTCGATTCGCTTTGGGGACTCATTCTCATTTACGTCGGCGGGCAAATTCCGTTTAACGCGTGGCTGGTCAAAGGCTACTTTGACACGATCCCGCGCGAGCTGGATGAGGCGGCGCGCATCGACGGCGCCGGGCATTTCGGCGTCTTTTTCCGCATTATGCTGCCCTTAGCCAAGCCGATTTTGGCCGTTGTCGCGTTGTTCAACTTTATGGCGCCGTTCACCGACTTTTTGCTGCCGTCGATCGTGTTGCGCGACCCGGACAAATTTACGCTGGCGGTCGGGCTGTTTAACTTCATCAGCGACCGGTTTGCGAACAACTTCACCCGCTTTGCCGCCGGCTCGATTTTGATTGCCGCGCCGATCGCCGTCGTCTTTTTGTTCCTGCAGCGGTATTTGATTTCCGGCTTAACGGCCGGTGGCACAAAAGGGTAAGAACCGATGTCATAGAATAGTGGGCTCACCCGTTTCCGAATGAGCAAATGAATCGGGAAGGGAGGAATGGAAATGGGGAACCGGCTCTTTATGCTGCTCGTCCTTCCGTTCCTTCTTTTTTATGCCTGGCCGGTGCAGGCGGCGGAGAAAGAAGAACGGACGTGGCAAGATGAAGCGATTTATTTCATTATGGTCGACCGGTTTAACAATGCGGATCCGACGAATGACAAAGGCGTCAATGTCAACGATCCGAAAGGGTATTTCGGCGGCGACTTGAAAGGGGTGACGGCGAAACTCGATTACATCAAGGAGATGGGATTTACGGCCATTTGGCTGACGCCGATTTTCGAAAACATGCCGGGCGGATACCACGGGTATTGGATCAAAGATTTTTATCGCGTCGATCCGCATTTCGGCACGCTGGATGATTTGAAGACGCTTGTCAAAGAAGCGCACAAGCGCCATATGAAAGTCATCTTGGACTTTGTCGCCAACCATGTCGGCTACGACCATCCATGGCTTCGCGACCCGGCGAAAAAAGATTGGTTCCATCCGAAAAAAGAGATTTTCGACTGGAATGATCAAACACAACTAGAAAACGGATGGGTGTATGGGCTGCCGGATTTAGCGCAGGAAAATCCAGAAGTCAAGAAATATTTAATCGATGCGGCCAAATGGTGGATCAAAGAAACGGACATTGACGGCTATCGCCTCGATACGGTGCGCCATGTGCCAAAATCATTTTGGCAGGAGTTTGCCAAAGAAGTGAAATCGGTGAAACAAGACTTTTTCCTTCTTGGCGAAGTGTGGAGCGACGATCCGCGCTATATTGCCGAGTACGGCCAATACGGCATCGACGGTTTTGTCGATTATCCGCTGTATGGCGCGGTGAAGCAGTCGCTTGCTAGGCGCGATGCATCGCTCCGGCCGTTGTATGACGTCTGGGAATACAACAAAACGTTTTACGACCGCCCGTACTTGCTCGGGACGTTTTTGGACAATCACGATAACGTGCGGTTTACGAAACTTTCGATTGACAACCGCAACAATCCGATTTCACGCATCAAGCTGGCGATGACGTATTTGTTCACCGCCCCCGGCATCCCGATCATGTATTACGGAACGGAAATCGCCATGAACGGCGGCGAAGACCCGGACAACCGCCGCTTGATGGATTTCCGCGCCGATCCGGAGATCATTGATTACTTGAAAAAAATCGGCCCGCTCCGCCAACAGCTGCCGTCTTTGCGGCGCGGCGATTTTACGCTCCTGTATGAAAAAGACGGCATGGCGGTGTGGAAACGGCAATATGAAGATGAAACAACGGTTATCGCCATCAACAACACGGGCGAAACGCAGCACGTTCACCTAACGAACGACCAGCTGCCAAAAAACAAGGAACTGCGCGGCTTTTTATTGGACGATCTCGTCCGCGGCGATGAGGACGGCTACGACCTTGTGCTCGACCGCGAAACGGCGGAAGTATACAAGCTACGGGAGAAAACAGGGATCAACATCCCGTTTATCGCCGCCATCGTATCGGTTTGCGTGCTGTTTCTTTTGTTTTTATATTTGGTGAAAAAACGGGCAAAACGGATCAATGAATAAATGGAAAGGAGGGGGCTTATGACCGTTACGATTAAAGATGTGGCGAAACGAGCGAACGTTGCGCCGTCAACCGTCTCGCGCGTCATCGCCGACAGCCCGCGCATCAGCGAGAAGACGAAACAGCGGGTGCGCGAAGCGATGAAAGAGCTCGGCTATCACCCGAACTTTATTGCTCGCAGCCTCGCGAGCCAAGCGACGCAAGTGATCGGCATCGTCATGCCGAGCTCCGCCGACCAAGCGCTGCAAAACCCGTTTTTCCCGGAAGTCATCCGCGGCATCAGCAAAGCCGCCCATGAAAAGCGATATGCTTTGCAAATGTCGACCGGAGAGAAAGAGAACGACATTTACGAGCGAGTCGTGGAGATGCTGCAAGGACGGCGCGTCGATGGCGTTATTTTGCTTTACTCGCGGCAAAACGATAAGCTCATGAAGTACTTGTTAAAGCATGGCTTTCCGTTCGTCGTCATCGGCAAACCGAACCAAAAAGCGGAACAAGTGACCCATGTCGACAACGACAACGTCCAGGCGGGGAAAGATGCGACGAACTACTTGATTGCCTACGGCCATGAGCGCATCGCGTTTGTCGGCGGCAATCCGCAATATTTGGTGACCGTCGACCGCCAAACCGGCTACGCCGCGGCCTTGCAGGAGGCGGGGCTTCCGTACCGGCCGGAATACGTCGTCCATGCAGAATTTTTGCAGGAAGGCGGCCAAGAGGCGATGAAGGAGCTTCTTTCGTTGCCTGAGCCGCCGACCGGGCTTGTCGTCGCCGATGATCTCATGGCGCTCGGCATCTTGAAAACGCTTGATGAAATGGGGCTTGGCGTCCCGGAAGATGTTTCGATCGTCAGCTTCAACAACACGCTGCTCGCCGAAATGTCGCGTCCGCCGCTCACGTCGGTTGACATCGGCATTTTTCAGCTCGGCTACGAAGCGGCGAAAAGTTTAATTGAGAAAATCACCAACCCGAATGAACCGATCAAACGCATCATCATTCCCCACCGGCTTGTGGAGCGGGGGTCGTGTGCGAGGCGGTAGATCAAGGAAGCGCTATTGGGGAAAAGGTGTCCGTCGCATGGACGGGCATCTTTTTCTATTTCTACATAGAACTTAGAAGGCAGGTGAAAAACCGCTGATTCCCTTCATCAATGGGGAAACGCGTGAAAATTAGGATCGATGCAACATTTTCTAGTTGAGAAATGAGATGGAAAAGCCGTATCTAGGATTAAATCACCAGCCTCCTAGAAGGTTAATCCTTGTTTTGCGGGGAGGAGAAAGGGAATGTTCCCGTATTATCATTTAGTTATCGTTGGATCTTCCGGTCTTTTTTCATAGCGAGCGACTCATGATTTCTCTCCTTTCAAACACTATATGGGCTGACGGGAAGAAGCTGTCATCAAAATGTATCGACCTTCTATCCCCCGTCCTTTGTGTGAAGGGAACTAGTCCTTTACGCATGGCTCATCTGTTTTACAGATATCGTATGATACAAATTATACAAAAAGTTTGATGACACCTTCATATCTCATGAATCAAGGAAGGCACAAGTTTTTCAAGATGTGGAGATTGGTACGTTATGTTTCTTTCGATTGATGATCCGATTTGCAAAAAATGAAGCCTCGGTCATAGACAACGTACACTCAAGGAGAGATGGGGACGATTCACAAAAGCTCAATTGGTCAGAGGCATTCTCCGTTCGCCTTTCACGGTCAAAGAAAACACCCGCCCCATTCGGGACGGGTGGAGAGAAGAGGGGCACCTTGTAAAGAAGTAGAGGAACATCGTAGCTTTATCGTACTCATTTTTTTACAATCACGCCATATTTTTGTTAGAAAAGGTAACGTGATTTTGTTAAAAAAGTTCGGCGCCAGCGGCTGCCGCGGTCAATCGCTGATGAACTTGCCGCCATTTACATGAAGCATTTGCCCGGTCATGTACGACGACTCATCGCTCGCCAAAAAGACGTAGCACGGAGCGACTTCGCTCGGCTGGCCGGGCCGTTTCATCGGCGTGTTGGCGCCGAATGCGGCGACTTGCTCACTTTGAAAGGTGGAGGGGATGAGCGGCGTCCAAATCGGGCCTGGGGCGACGCCATTGACGCGGATGCCTTGCCCAACGAGCGCTTTGGCGAGCGAGCGGGTGAACGCGACGATTGCGCCTTTTGTCGCCGAGTAGTCGATGAGCTGCTCATTTCCTTCGTAGGCGGTGATCGAAGAGGTGTTAATAATCGCGCTTCCGCTTTTTAAGTGTGGGAGCGCCGCTTTCGTTAGGAAAAAGCAGCCGAATACGTTCGTGCGAAACGTTTTTTCCAGCTGCGCGGCAGTGATGTTGAGAAAGTTCGGCTGCGGGTGCTGCTCGGCGGCGTTGTTGACGACGATGTCAAGCTTGCCGAACGCTTCGATCGTCTGTTTCACCGCCTCTTTGCAAAACGCTTCATCGCCGATGTCGCCGGCGATGGCCAAGCACCGTTTTCCTTCCTGTTCGACAAGCCGTTTTGTTTCCTCGGCGTCCTCGTGTTCGTTCAAATACAAAATGGCGACATCGGCCCCTTCTTTGGCGAAATGGACGGCGACCGCCCGGCCGATGCCGCTGTCGCCGCCGCTGATGATGGCGACTCTGTTTTCGAGCTTGCCGCTTCCTTTATAGGTGTCTTTGATGGTGATCGGCTGCGGGTTCATCTCCGTTTGCAGGCCGGGCTGGCGCGTCTGGTGCTGCGGGGGCAGCGTTGTTTGTTGCTTTGTGACCATGTTTGTTCCTCCTTAGCATGTATTGTCATCGTTAGTATGGGACGGAGGAGGGGAATTATGTGTGAAGAGGGGATGGACCGTGCTGTTCAATAGATCTGGAAATTTGGGGAACATGTTTTTCTCTTCTGTTTTTTCGTTTCTTGCCATAGAAGTCTTGGGGGATTAGACAATCTTTACTTTTTGATTAAGCAAAGATAAAATGATTAGCAAAGAGGAAAGGAGGATTTGTGATGAAGCCATCCTCACATGAAACGTATACGTATTACTCCACACTTTCTTCGAAACATCAAGTGACGATTCCAATGAAGATCAGAGAAGTGCTTGGGGCAGAACCGGGAGACCAAGTCGCGTTTGTTTATCTTAATTAGGCGAGAAGACTCCCACTTCAACAAAGCGAAGCGGAGTAAGTGGGAGATGAATCGCCTTAACTATATACATGCTCATTGAAAAGTTAACCTTCGCATAAGCGGTGCCCACTCCGGTTATACTGCTCCTAAGGAAAAGCATGGAAAAGGAGCGGAATTCTGCATGAAACGTCTCAAAATCACCAACGATCACGGATGGACACCTCGGACACTTCGCAAACAGGAACGGAAAATCAAAAACACCCTTCTTCGCCAACGGGTGATGGCGGTTCGCCCGGTCATGGAAGGCTATTTGGGCAAAGAGGTGGCCTCCATGGTCAACGTGTGCCGACAAACCGTTTCCCATTATGTGTCGCTGTTCAACGAAGGCGGCCTTGAACTCCTGCTTCATCGGGATTTCGCCCCCGGGCGGGAGCCGTTTCTCACGGAAGAACAGCAAGAAAAGATCAAACAGCTTGTGTTGACCACTACTCCCGCGGAACTGGGCTGGGACGTCGCTTCGGCGTGGAACACCAAACTCCTGCAATCCTATGTCGCAAAGCAATTCGGTGTTTCCATTTCCCGCGAAGCGCTGCGAAAACTCCTGCACCGCAAAGGGCTGTCGTGGACACGGCCGACCTACACATTGGCGAAAGGCGATCCGGATCGACAAAAGAATTTTGAGAAACAGATCGACTTCATAAAAAAAAAACTTAATGGATCCTGATTCGGTCTTGTTGTACCTTGATGAAACACATATCCGCTCTTACCATGTCTTGCGGTCCACATGGTCGGAAGTCGGCCGCCAAAAACAAGTGCCGACGTTCGGCCATCATGCCCACGTATCGCTGTTTGGCGCGGTCAACATCCACGATGGCGAAACGGTGCTTCATCAAACGACCGCTGCCAATGCCGCGACGTTCTTGGATTTCTTGAGAATGCTCAAAGAGCGCTATCCGGACCGTCTCATGGTCTTGGTGTTGGATAACGCCCGCATTCACCATGCCAAAATGGTCAAGGAGTTTTTGCGGGAAGAAGGGGAGTGTTTTCACTTTATTTACCTTCCTCCCTATTCGCCACAGCTGAACCCGATCGAACGCTTATGGAAATGGCTGAAAGATACGGTGATTGCCAATGTATTTCACAAGGATCGCAACGATATCATTCAAGCCATTACTCGGTTTGTCAACTACATCCACGAACGTCCGGAGGAAGTGCTGCAGCGCTTAGGGTGTGCAGGATGAGAAGTTAACTCTTTATGTTGCATGTATATATATTTTGCTGAAAATAGGATAGATTCAGTAAAATATAGTATAATATAGGATGGGAGGTGAAAACATGTATTTTTGTATCAAACAACAGCTAAATGGTTTGACCAAAGAAGAATACTTGACTCTTCGAGAACTGTGCCATATTGCCAAGAACATGTACAACGTCGGATTGTACAATGTCAGACAATACTATTTTGAACACAAGGAATTTCTTAATTATGAGAAAAATTATCATCTTGCAAAAACTAACGAAAACTATAAGCTGTTAAACAGCAACATGGCACAGCAAATTTTAAAAAAGGTCAATGAAGCCTTTAAATCTTTCTTTGGTTTGATCAGTCTTGCCAAACAAGGAAAATATGACCACAAGGCTATCAGTATTCCAAAATATCTTAAAAAAGATGGCTTTCATTCACTGATCATTGGCCAGATTCGTATAGACGGCAACAAATTCACGATACCGTATTCTCGCCTATTTAAAAAGACTCACAAGCCTATCACGATAACGATTCCGCCTGTGTTACTGGACAAAAAGATTAAGCAGATTGAAATCATTCCTAAGCATCATGCCAGGTTCTTTGAGATTCAGTACAAATATGAAATGCCTGAAGATCAAAGAGAATTAAATGACCAAAAAGCACTGGCAATTGATTTAGGATTAAACAATGTTGCCACTTGTGTCACATCAGACGGCAGATCATTCATCATTGATGGGCGGAGATTAAAAAGTATAAATCAATGGTTTAACAAAGAAAATGCCAGACTTCAAAGCATAAAAGATAAGCAAAAAATCAAAGGCACCACTCGTAAACAGGCTTTGCTTGCTATGAATCGCAATAATAAAGTGAATGATTATATCAACAAGACTTGCCGTTACATCATTAACTACTGTATTGAAAATCAAATTGGCAAACTTGTCATTGGCTATGCGGAAACATGGCAACGCAATATGAATCTAGGAAAAAAGACAAATCAAAACTTTGTCAATATTCCTCTCGGTAACATAAAAGAAAAACTAGAATATCTTTGTGAATTTTACGGCATTGAATTCTTGAAACAGGAAGAATCCTATACGTCTCAAGCCAGCTTTTTTGACGGCGATGAGATTCCTGAATATAATGCCGACAATCCAAAAGAATATAAGTTCAGCGGCAAACGTATTAAGCGCGGCTTGTATCGAACAAAGTCTGGCAAACTAATTAATGCTGATGTCAATGGCGCATTAAACATCTTAAAGAAAAGTAAAGCTGTAGACCTGAGTGTCTTATGCTCTAGCGGCGAAGTGGACACGCCTCAAAGAATAAGGATTGCTTGAAGCAGTCAAACTTCTTTGGAAGCCCCCACTTCAAATTTTCGCTAGAAAATTAAGTGGGGGTAGTTCACGGGGAAAATCAAGAGGTGACGTTAAAGGTGAAAAAGAAAGATGCGTTGCTATCTTTGTTCGGCACCATGCCGCCTAGGGGGGACAGTCGTCCGATGAGATGGGAGGATATTCGCAAACAAGCGAAAGAGGAACGGATGTCCAAGAGGGAAAAGAACGCAGAGTAGATGATAGGGAGAAGAGGATGAAACGTGTATATTTTAGATACGAACATCATCATTCGTTTTTTAACGGATTTCCGAAAGAAGTCTCCCACCTCAAGGAACGCGAAGGGTGTAACCCAGTGAGTAGGTGGGAGATGAATGTCGGTTGGCGTTAGCCAACGAATAGGATAGAATATGGCTAGAACGCTGTTGCAGTGTCGATTTTGCTGACGCGTATCTTTCGGCGCTGGCGCAGCACACTGCATCCATCCAAGGGATCATCACCTGGAACGAAAAAGATTTTCGTCGGCTTGGTGTGGAATGCTATATGCCTGAATCCATCATTTGAATCAATGATGGTTGACACTTGAACAAACATCGCGATTTTCCCAGAGCGCCAATCCCCGTCTTTTTTTTGCTGCAAAACGGGAAACGCCAAGGTGCGTAAAAAAGCAAACGAGCTGGTTCACATAGCCCAGCTCGTTTCTCATTTTGCTTATAACACATTGAAATACCGTGCCTCTGGATGGGCGAAGACGATCGCCGAAACCGATGCTTCGGGCTCCATCATGTAGCCGTCGGTGAGGCGGATGCCGATGTCTTCTGGATGAAGCAGGCGGAACAGCTTTTCTTGATCTTCCAAGTTCGGACAGGCCGGGTAGCCGAACGAGTAGCGCTGGCCCTGGTATTTGGCGGCGAAGCGCTCTTCCATCGTGAAATCGGGGTCGTCCGGGAAGCCCCAACGGTCGCGCATAATTTGGTGGATTCGTTCGGCGAATCCTTCGGCAATCTCGAGCGCCAACGCTTGGATGGCATGGCTTTTCAAAAATTCGCCTTCGTCTTTCCACTGTTGGGCGAGTTCGCGGACGCCATGCCCGGCGGTGACGGCGAACAAGCCGACGTAATCCATTTCGCCGCTTTCTTTCGATTTCAAATAATCGGCGAGGCAAAGATACGGCGCCCGCGGTTGGCGCGGAAAGTCGAACATCTCGAGCACTGTTTTGCCGTCAGTCGGATCGTAAATGTAAACCCGGTTGCCGTCGCTTTGCGCCGGGAAGAAGCGGTAGACGCCGGCGGGTTGAATCCAGCCGCGTTCTTTCGCTTCGGCAACGAGTTCGTCGACGACCGCTTTTAACGCCAACGCTTTTTCGTCCCGTTCTTCAAGCAGCCGCTTCACTTTTCCTTTCAAGCCGAGGTGGTGGCCGAGCACCATTTGCCAGTTGACGTACGGCAACACATGGTCAAGCGGCACGTTTCGCAGCACGTGGCGCTCGAGGTCGGCCGGGATGTAGACGGGAACGTCGGTCGAGACGGTCGATTTGACCGTTGCGGCAACGGCTGTTGGCCGCGTCGGCTCGCTTTCGGCCGTTTCTTTTTTCTTGTAGTCAATTTCGCCTTGCTGGAGTTGGTTGGCGAGCGCGAGCCCGTCCATGGCGTCTTTCGCGTACAAGACGATGCCGTCGTATTCGGGTGCGATTTTGTTTTCGGTAAATTTGCGCGTCAAGGCGGCGCCGCCGACTAAAATGGGCGTTGAGATGCCGGCTTGCCGCAAATCTTGGGCGGTGACGACCATCTGTTGGGCCGATTTGACAAGCAAGCCCGACAACCCGATGATGTCGGGCTGATGTTCGCGCACCGCTTCAATGAGTTGCTGCGGAGCGACTTTAATGCCGAGGTCGATCACCTCGTAGCCGTTGTTGCTTAAAATGATGTCGACCAAGTTTTTGCCGATGTCATGCACATCGCCTTTGACGGTGGCGAGAATGACTTTTCCTTTTGTGCTTCCTTCTTTCTTTTCCATATACGGCTCTAAAAAGGCGACCGCTGCTTTCATCACTTCCGCGCTTTGCAATACTTCAGCGACGATGAGCTGGTTGTTGTTAAACAGCCGCCCGACTTCATCCATGCCGGCCATGAGCGGACCGTTGATGATGGACAGCGGATCGGAGTAGGTCTCAAGCGCCTTTTCCAAATCGGGAATGAGCCCGTCTTTCGACCCTTCAATGACGTAGCGGGCGAGCCGCTCTTCAAGGCTCAAGTTCTCCTCAGCCGGCTTGGCGGCGGTGATTTTGCTTCGGTAAAATTCGATAAAGGTGTTTAATGTTTCATCGCTCGTGTCAAACAAAAGCGCTTCGGCCATCCGCACTTCCTCTTCCGGAATCGAGGCGAACCGCTCAAGCTTCTCAGTGTTGACGATCGCATAATCGAGCCCAGCTTGCGTGCAATGGTACAAAAAGACGGAGTTGAGCACCTCGCGCCCGGCCGGCGGCAAGCCGAACGAGACGTTGCTGATGCCGAGCATCGTCAAGCACTCCGGCAGTTGCTCTTTAATGAGGCGAATGCCTTTGATCGTTTCGTTCGCCGCGCCGATGTATTGCTCATCACCGGTGCCGACCGGGAAGACGAGCGGATCGAAAATGATGTCGCGCGCCGGCACCCCGTAGCGGTTCACGAGCAAGTCATACGAACGCAAGGCAATTTCCAGCTTCCGTTCGGCGGTGACCGCCATTCCTTGTTCATCGATCGTGCCGACGACGACAGCGGCGCCGTATTTGTGCAAGAGAGGAACGACTTTCGCAAACCGCTCCTCGCCGTCTTCCAAGTTGATCGAATTGATGATCGCTTTCCCTTGCGAGTAGGTGAGGGCGCGCTCGATGACGCGCTCGTCGGTTGAATCGATGACAAGCGGCACTTTCACTTTTTTCACGACTTCGCGGACGAACTGCTCCATGTCATGGAGTTCGTCGCGGTCTGGGTCGGCGAGGCAAATGTCGATGACATGGGCGCCGTTTTTCACTTGTGCGCGGGCGATTTCCGCCGCTTCTTCGTATTTCCCTTCGGCGATGAGGCGCTTGAATTTGCGCGAGCCGATGACGTTTGTCCGCTCGCCGACAAAGAGCGGGCGCATCGTTTCCTCATAAATGAGCGCCTCGATGCCGGAGACGGCGTGGACGTCAAACGAAGACGGGATCGCCCGCGGCGGGATGCCGCGCACCGCTTCGGCGATGGCGCGAATATGGTCCGGCGTCGTGCCGCAACACCCGCCGACGATGTTGATCCATCCCTTTTCGGCAAAGCGGCGGATTTTCTCTGCCAACATCTCCGGCGTTTCATGGTAGCGGCCTTCTTCATCCGGCAGCCCGGCGTTCGGATAGCAGCTGACCGCCGTATCCGCAAGCGAGGCGAGCGTCCGCAAATGGTCGGTCATAAACTCCGGGCCGGTCGCGCAGTTTAAGCCGACGGCGATCGGCTTCATATGGCGCACCGAGATGAAAAACGCATCGATCGCCTGGCCGGCGAGCGTCGTGCCCATCGGCTCGATCGTGCCGGAAATCATGAGCGGCACGCGGCGGCCGACCGCCTCAAACGCCTTGGAAATGCCGAGAAATCCGGCTTTTACGTTCAACGTATCTTGGCACGTCTCCAGCAACAGAAGATCGACGCCGCCCAACAGCAGCCCGCGCGCTTGTTCTTCATAGGCGGCGACGAGTTCCTCAAAGGTCGCGCCGCCTGTCACCGACAACGTCTTCGTCGTCGGCCCCATCGACCCGGCGACAAAGCGCGGCCAGTCGGGAGTTGAGAACGCCTCCGCCGCTTGTTTGGCGAGCTTGGCCGCTTCGATGTTCAACTCGAGCGCCAAATGCCCGAGGTTGTATTCATCGAGCACAATGCGCGTCGCCCCGAACGTGTTCGTTTCGATGATGTCAGCGCCCGCTTCCAAATACGCTTCGTGAATGCGGCGGATGACAGGCGGGGCGGTGAGGGTCAAATATTCGTTGCACCCTTCATACGCCTCGCCGCCAAAATCGGCGGCTGATAGGTTGGCGCTTTGGATCATCGTCCCCATCGCGCCGTCAATGACGAGAATTTTTCGCTGCAGCTGCTGTTCTAAGGTGATGTTAGCCATGAACAACCTTCCTTTCTTTGGCGGCCGCTTCTTTTTCATGGATGTAGCGGACGAGCTCGACCGTCATGTCATAGCGCAAAAACGGCGTGATCAAATAAATGCCGTTAAACAAATCAAACGCAGCGTCAATGAGCGATTTGGCGATAGCGATGCCTTCCTTGGCTGCTTGCACCGGGTCGCTGCCGCAGGCGGCCATGCGGGCGCGAATCTCGTCCGACAGGGTGATCCCCGGCACTTCATGGTGCAAAAACTCGGCGTTGCGCGCGCTTACCAGCGGCATAATGCCAATGTAGATCGGCGTGGCGAGATGTTTCGTTGCTTCATATATTTGCACGATTTTTTCTTCCGAGTAAACCGGTTGGGTCAAGAAATAGTGAGCGCCGCATTGAATTTTTTTCTCCATTCGCTCAACTGCTTTATCCAAATGGCGGACGTTCGGATTGAAGGCCGCACCGATCGAGAAGTTCGTTTTTTGCCCAAGCGGTTTGCCCGAGTACGACAGCCCTTCGTTAAACTGGCGGATCAAGCGGATCAAATCGAACGATGATAAATCATACACCGACGTTGCTCCTGGGAAGTCGCCGATTTTCGACGGGTCGCCGGTAATAGCGAGCACGTCGGTGATGCCGAGCGTATGCAACCCCATCAAATGCGACTGCAGGCCGATCAAGTTGCGGTCGCGGCACGTAATATGCACGAGCGGGCGGACGCCGAGCCGCTCTTTCACGATCGTGGCGACGGCGGCGTTGCTGATGCGCGGCGTAGCAAGCGAGTTGTCGGCCAACGTCAGCGCGTCGATGCCAGCGTCATGGAGCGCTTTCGCCCCAGCAAGAAACTTGTCAATCCCCAATTTTTTCGGCGGATCCAGCTCCACAATGACCGAGCGGCGCGTGCGGGCGAGCTCGGGAAGCGGAGTCGGCGCGGGCCGATCGGCTTGCACCGATACAGATGCCGTGCGCCGCTTCACCGTTTTTTCCGTCACCGGCGTCCGGTCGGCGAGCGCCTTTGCCATTGCCTCAATATGTTTCGGCGTCGTGCCGCAGCACCCGCCGATCAAGCGCACCCCTTGATCTCGGAACGCTTTGGCCGCCTCTTCAAAATATTCCGCGTTCGTTTCATAGACAAGCCGGCCGTCGCGGTAATCCGGGAGGCTCGCGTTCGGATACGCCGACAAAAATGCGCGATTGGGCAGGGGCACTTCCTCAAGCGACTGAATCATATAGTGCGGACCAAGCCGGCAGTTGAGCCCGACAACATCGGCCCCGAGCGCCTCCAGGCGGCTAAGGGCGTCCGCGAGCGGCGTGCCGTCTTGCAAAACGCCGACTTCATGGAGCGACACATGGGCGATAATCGGCAAGTCCGTCTCTTTGCGCGCGATGGCAAGCACCGTCTCCAACTCTTCCAAATCGTAATACGTCTCCAGCAGCACACCATCAACCCCTTCGGCAAGCAGCACAAACAGCTGCTCGCGAAACGTCCGCTTCACTTCGTCAAGCGGTACGACGCTTTTGTTCAATGTGCGCAGCCCTCCGATCGTTCCGAGCACGTACGCCCCCCCATTGGCTGCTTGCTTCGCCAGTCTTACAGCGGCGCGATTGATCGCCGGCACCTCGTCTTGCAAGCCGTAGCGTGCGAGTTTCACATAGTTGGCGCCGTATGTATTCGTCTGAATGACATCGGCGCCCGCCGCGATATACGCTTCATGAATATGAATGATTTCGTCTGGATTCGATAGATTCAATTCTTCAAAACAACGGTCGACGCCATGCGAATATAACAGCGTCCCCATCGCTCCGTCGGCGATGAGAATGCGTTGTTTCAACTCATCGAGCAGCCCCACGTTTGATTCCCCCATTTCGTTGTAGTAAAAGAAAAAAGCCTTCTAAGAAGAAGACTTTTCATTCGCTTCTTCTTATCTTCCAGGCTTCCGCCTGTCTGGATTTAGCACCTTGGCCGCGGGCCAGGTTGCTGAGGGTTCACCGGGCCAGTCCCTCCCCCTCTCTTGATAAGAATGTCCGTATGCAATTGTGCGGCAGCGTTTTGATGATTACTATATAATTTAATGTATTTTTCGAAATTATTCAATACGGTGAAGCAAGGAAATTTGAAAAAAACGATCAATGAGACAGCTGATTTCCGCATTGCGGGCAAAATTGGAAGCTGTTCTGCGGAATAGTCAGCCGCTTTTTGTTTTTTAGTCGCCGACATGGCGGAAAGCATATTTTTCCGTTGCACTTTCTACTCTCCTATGTTCTAATTAGGAATAGTGAACATCAAGAAGATGGGGGGCTGAAAGTGAACGGAGAAATCATCCGCTTCGAGCGAGTGACGAAGGAATACGACGGCGCAGCCGTACTGGATGATGTCAGTTTTGCGATGGAGCGCGGGAAGTTTTATACGCTGCTTGGACCGTCGGGTTGTGGGAAGACAACGATTTTGCGGCTGATTGCCGGGTTTATCGAGCCGACGGAAGGAACGATTTATTTCCACGGAAAGCCGATTCAAAACGTCCCGCCGAACAAGCGGCAAGTCAACACTGTTTTTCAAGACTATGCATTGTTCCCTCATCTCGATGTGTTTGAAAACGTTGCGTTTGGTTTGCGCGTGAAAAAGATGAAAGAAACCGACATTCGCGAGAAAGTGAGGGAAGCGCTTCGGTTTGTCAACTTGGAAGGCTATGAGCGCCGCCGCATTCAAGAAATGTCCGGCGGTCAGCGCCAGCGCGTCGCGATTGCGCGGGCGATTGTGAATGAGCCAGAAGTTTTGCTCTTGGATGAGCCGCTGTCGGCCTTGGATTTGAAGCTGCGCACGGAAATGCAGTACGAACTTCGCGAACTGCAGCGCCGCTTAGGGATTACGTTCATTTTTGTCACGCATGATCAAGAAGAAGCATTGGCGATGTCCGATTACATTTTTGTTCTGAATAAAGGAAAAATTCAGCAGTTTGGGACGCCGAAAGACATTTACGATGAGCCTGTCAATCGATTCGTCGCCGATTTCATTGGCGAATCGAACATTTTGTCAGGGCGCATGATCGACGATTTCCTCGTCGAATTTGCCGGCAAACAGTTTGCGTGTGTTGACCGCGGCTTCGCGCCAAACGAACCGGTCGATGTCGTCATCCGCCCGGAAGATTTGGAGCTCGCGGCGCCGGAAGACGGGCAGATCGTCATCCGCGTCGATTCGCTCTTATTCCGCGGTGTCCATTATGAAATTTGCGGCTATGACGAAAACGGCAACGAATGGCTTGTCCATTCGACGAAAAAGGCCGAAGTCGGGGAAACGGTCGGCCTTCGTTTTGAACCGGAAGCGATTCACGTCATGCGACTCGAAAAGGAGGATGAGGACGCATGACGGAACGGGCGTGGCGGAACTGGTATTTAATCCCTTATGGCATTTGGCTTGTGCTGTTTGTCGTGGCCCCGATTGTCTTTTTGGTGTATGAATCGTTTTTGGATCTTGACGGCCATTGGACGTTGTCCAACTACAAATCCGTGTGGACGCCCATTTATTTGAAAATGATGGCGTATTCGTTTTGGTATGCGTTTTTAATCACGCTTGTGTCGCTGCTCATCGGCTATCCGACCGCCTATTGGCTGACGAAGACGCGGCACAAGCAGCTATGGCTGTTGTTGCTTATTTTGCCGATGTGGGTGAATTTGCTGCTGAAGGTGTATGCGTTTTTAGGGCTGTTCGGCACGTACGGGCTGGCCAACGCTTTGTTGAAAGCGCTGGGCGTCGGGCCGCGGCAGCTGTTGTTCACCGATTTCAGTTTTGTCTTTGTGTCGGTGTACATTTTTATTCCGTTTATGGTGCTGCCGATTTTCAACGCGCTGGAGGAGCTGCCGCCATCGCTTGTCGATGCCGCCCGCGATTTGGGCGCTTCGGCTTGGACGACGTTCCGCCGCGTCGTCTTCCCGCTCACGCTTGGCGGGGTGAAGGCCGGCTGCCAGGCGGTGTTTATCCCGGCGTTGTCGCTGTTTATGATTACGCGCCTCATTGCGGGCAACCGCGTCATTACGCTCGGCACGGCCATTGAGCAGCACTTCCTCGTCACCCAAAACTGGGGGATGGGGGCGACGATCGCTGTTGTGTTAATGATCGCGATGGCGGTCATCGTTGTCCTGACAGGAACCGGAAGGAAAGAGGGAAGCCGATGAAACGGACGCATTGGTGGGGACGTGTGTACTTGTTAGTCGTGTTTGCCGTGATGTATACGCCGATTGTGTATTTGATGTATTATTCGTTCAACAGCGGCGGGGCGATGCACGATTTTCAATCGTTCACGTTTAAATGGTACCGCGACGTGCTGTCCGACGACCGCTTGCTCATCATCGTTTTGAATACAATCGTCATTGCGCTGCTGTCGGCGGCGGTCGCGACGATACTTGGGGTCATCGGGGCGCTCGCCATTTACTATGTCAAGCGACAGCGGACGAAAAACGCCCTTCTTGCTCTCAACAACGTGTTGATCGTCAGTCCGGATGTCATCATCGGCGCTTCGTTTTTGTTGCTGTTTACAATCGCTGGCATCAAGCTTGGGTTTACATCCGTGCTGTTGTCTCACATTGCTTTTAGCGTGCCGATTGTCGTGTTAATGGTGCTGCCGAAACTCGAGGAAATGAGCCCGACGCTGATTGATGCGGCTAGAGATTTAGGAGCCAGTCATTGGCAAGTGCTGTCCGGTGTGGTGCTGCCGTTTTTGGCTCCGAGCATATGGGCGGGCTTTTTCATGGCGCTCACGTATTCGCTCGATGACTTTGCCGTGACGTTTTTTGTCACGGGAAATGGGTTCTCGACGCTGTCGGTGGAAATTTATTCGCGGGCGCGCCAGGGCATTTCCTTATCGATCAATGCGCTGTCGACGCTGCTATTTTTATTTACGATGCTGCTTGTCATCGGTTATTATGTGCTCAGCCAAAAAGGCGGCCGAATGTACGGGATAGGGGGGCGAAAGTAGGTGAAACGGCTTGTCCAAGGGTTTGCGGCCGTGTTCATCGCGGCGTTCGTCCTCATGTTCATCACCCACCGGTTGAACGAAGCGGAAGGGTACGGCGGAGGCAAAACGGTGACGGTCTACAACTGGGGCGATTACATTGACCCCGCGCTCGTTCGCGAATTTGAAAAAGAGACAGGGTGGAAAGTGATTTACCAAACGTTTGATTCCAATGAGGCGATGATGGCGAAAATCGCCCAAGGCGGGGCAACGTTTGACGTCGCCGTTCCGTCCGATTACGCCATCAGCAAAATGATCGAGGAAAACTTGCTGTTGCCGCTCGATCACGACAAGCTGCCGAATTTACAATATATCGAACCGCGGTTCCTCAACTTGTCGTTTGATCCGCACAACCGGTATTCGGTGCCGTATTTTTGGGGGACGGTCGGCATCGTCTACAACCGCGACATGCTCGGTGGCAAGAGGATTACGAGCTGGAACGACTTATGGGATCCGAGTTTGCGAAACCAAATTTTGCTTGTCGACGGAGCGCGCGAAGTAATGGGCATGGCGTTAAACAGCCTCGGCTATTCCCTCAATGACACGAACAAAGCCCATTTGCAAGAAGCAAAGCGGAAACTCGATCGACTCATGCCGAATGTGAAGGCGATTGTCGGCGATGAGATCAAGCTGCTTCTCGCGAATGAAGAAGCGGCCATTGGCGTCGTTTGGTCGGGCGACGCGGCGGAAATCATCGCCGAAAACGACAAGCTCGACTATGTCGTGCCGAAAGAAGGATCCAACCTATGGTTTGACAACATGGTCATTCCGAAAACAGCGAAAAACATCGAAGGAGCGCACGCGTTTATCAATTTTATGCTCGACCCGAAACACGCGGCGCAAAACGCCGAGTATGTCGGCTATTCGACGCCGAATCGCGCGGCGCTTCGCTATTTGCCAAAAGACATCGCGGGCGATCGGCGCTTTTACCCCGATTTGGATTCAGCAGGGCATCTCGAAGTGTACGAAAACTTAGGAAAACACATGCTCGCCTACTACAACGAGCTGTTTTTGCAGTTTAAGATGCAGCAAAAATAAACAAACGAAGCAGCGTTCTATCGGCGAAGCGAGCGTACGCCTTCATTCACGAGGGTTGGCGCTCGCTTTCTCATTTCTCCTTCTCCTGCAGAAAATCAGGAGGATTTCTCATCCGAGATGTCGAATGAGTGCTTAAAACATAAGGTTGTTGAGCAATAAAATGCAGATGGCCAATAAGGGGGCACGAGGATGAACATTCATAAGTTCGTGATGCCCGAAGTGATTTTTGGTAACGGTTCCATTCATCAAGTAGGGGAAAGTTGTCTAAGGCTTGGTGCGACAAATGTGTTGATTGTCAGCGATCCAGGTGTTACGGAAGCTGGTTGGCTCGATGTTGTCATGAACAAGGTTAAGCTTGGATTTAGTGGGGAAGATTTTTTTCAGTTGATTCAACAATACAAGTTTGATCTTGCTTTCATCGATGTGAAACTTCCAGATGCAAATGGTTTAAATTTATTAAAACAGTTAAAACGCTCATGTCCTTCTTGTAAAGCTGTTGTAATGACAGGCTATAGCACAGTAAAGACAGCGGTTGAAGCGATTAAACATGGAGCAAACGACTATATTGAAAAGCCGTTTGACGATATTGAACAGTTAGAGCGATTAATCGATGAATTATTAAGTGATGGTCCTCTTTCATCCCAAGATGATATGTATAAGCTGGCTGAGACGCTCGGTTTCATTGTTGGAACAAATAAAGAGATGAATGATTTGCTTAAATTGGCTTATAAAATTGCGAAAAAAAATGTGAACGTGTTGATTGAAGGAGAGACGGGGACTGGAAAAGAAGTGCTCGCTCATTTTATCCACAACGCGAGCATGCGCTATGACCAGCCTTTTATTGGGGTGAATTGTGGCGCTGTTTCGGAAACACTGTTAGAAAGCGAATTGTTTGGACATGAAAAAGGAGCGTTCACAGGAGCGGTAAAGGAGAAAAAGGGGATTTTTGAAATTGCTAACCGTGGCACGTTATTTTTAGATGAAATTGGAGAAGCGTCTCTCGCGACGCAAGTAAAACTGTTAAGAGTGCTAGAAACAGGGGAGTATATTCGCGTCGGGGGTGAAACGATCCGCAAAACGAATACACGCATTATTGCTGCTTCGCATGTCAATCTGGCAAAAGCGGTCGAGGAGAAGACGTTTAGAGAGGATTTATTATATAGATTAGATGTTGTGAAACTTACCATTCCTCCGCTTCGAGAGCGGCTCGAAGATCTTCCAATTTTGATTGATTATTTTTTAAAAAAACTAAATACACCTCTATCGTTTTCAGAGGACTGTATTTCCCGTATGAAACAGTATCATTGGCCGGGGAATGTGAGAGAATTGTATAATGTTGTTAAAAGGGCGATAACTCTAGCGGAAGGAGAAACAGAGGTGATCACCGTTGATTATTTGCCGGAGAAGCTTAAGGTTCCGTTGCATTTAGGGCAAGTGTCGAATAACAAGCGAAGTACAAAAGATGAAGTAGAAGACTTAGAAGCTTATTTGCAAAAATGGATGAATGGTGTGCTAGCACTATGGAAAAACAGTGATCGATTAGATCTTGAACAAGTAATATCTTCAGTGAAAGAACTAGAAACTAAAATCGGCCGATCTTTTGTAATGAAAATGTTAAAAGAAACGTTAGGAAATCGTAAAGAACAAGTGTAAATTAGCACATTATTTCAGAATCACTTTTTCAAATTATTTCAGATGGATTCTGAAATAATGTGCAAAATTTTTGCGGATTGTTCCGGATTTTGCACATTCTTTCGGAACGTTTGCACGCTCTTTCAGATGAAGATTTCCAGCGCGCCTGATGGACCGATGGAAAAGAGAAAGCACAAAAGAGGCCGATTCGGCCCCTTTCGTGCTAATACCCCATTTCCTCTGCGGCCATGCGCACCATTTCTTCGTCAATGGCGTCCTTTTTCAGCTGATACCCGTATAACAGGCACGTCGTGGCCAACGTGTTGATCACCCGAGGCCATCCCCGCGACTGCAGGGCAATCGCCTCTAACGCCGATGGGGTGAAGATCGGATGCTTCGCCCCGGCCTGTTTCATCCGATGCTCGATGTAGCCCGCCACCTCTTCCCTCTCCAGCGGCCCCATCCGGTATCGCATGATGATCCGTTGGTCGAGAGGGTGGTGCTGATTGAGCCGCAGCTTCCCCTGTAAATGGGGCAGCCCGGCCAAAATCAAGACAAATGGGTTGGTCGAATCCATCTCAAAGTTGAACAAGATCGCGATGTCCTGTAAAAATGCATCCTTCGCTAAATGCATCTCGTCCAAAATGAACACCGGCGTGATCCGCCGTTCATGATACATGTAAATTAGCACATTATTTCAGAATCCCTTTTTCAAATTATTTCGGACGGATTCGGAAATAATGTGCAAAATCTTTGCGAATTATTCCAGGTTTTGCAGATTATTTCCGAACATTTGCACATTATTTCGGATGATTAACTAGAATGAGGATGGATCGGGATGAAACATAACAGGGGCCGATCAGCCCCTGCTGTGTCAGTACCCCATTTCTTCGGCTGCCATACGCACAATGTCTTCGTCAATCATATGTTTTTTTAATTGAGCGCCGTATAACAGGCAAGTGGTGGCGAGGTTGTTGATGATCCGCGGCCACCCCTGCGACTGCAGGGCGATCGCTTCTAAGGCAGCTGGGGTAAAAATCGGGTGTTTCGCCCCCGCCTGTTTCAGGCGGTGTTCGATATATCCTACCACTTCTTCCTTATCAAGAGGCCCCATCTGGTATCGCATGATGATTCGTTGGTGAAGCGGACGGTGTTGATTCAACCGTAGTTTTGCCTGTAAATGGGGCAGCCCCGCCAAAATCAAGACAAACGGATTTGTTGAGTCCATGTGA
The DNA here is from genome assembly GCF_002335725.1 of Geobacillus sp. FJAT-46040. NCBI lineage: Bacteria > Bacillati > Bacillota > Bacilli > Caryophanales > Anoxybacillaceae > Geobacillus > Geobacillus sp. FJAT-46040. The sequence continues at coordinate 2,198,018 of NZ_NISS01000001.1, read as the reverse complement.
AAGTTGAACAGGATCGCGATATCCTGCAGAAAGGCATCCTTCGCTAAATGCATTTCATCGAGGATGAACACTGACGTTACCCGTTGTTCATGATACAAGCGCTCGATCCCTTGTTGGATTTGATAAAACAAGTCGACCTTGCGGTATTTCGGCTCTTCCCCGAGCCCGAAGGCAAGGCCGCGATAAAAGTCCATCACGCTTCCCGTTGACAATGGAAAATAAACGACGTGATACAGTGACGGATTCAGGGATTCCTTAAACGCCCGAAGGGCGAATGTCTTGCCGGCCCCTGGTTCACCGATCAATAGCCCGATCCCTCTTGTTCGTTTCACGTAGTCCAAAGCGGCGAGGGCCTCTTGATACGAGGCCCCTTGATAAGCCTCTGGTGGATTCGTCTCCTTCGAAAACGGCTCTCGGGAAAGGGAATAAAACGTTTTATACATCGTTTTCGCCTCCCTCTACCGGAACCGCCGCAAACGGTGACCGATGGCGTTTCACATAGGCATTGTCCTCGAAGCGAACAAGGACCGCTTCGGCGACCCGTTGACCGTCTTCGTACACATACACGCCTTGTTCATCATAACGGAGTTCGATCGATTGTCCGATGAACCGGGGCGGAACTTCATACAGCTGCTTGTTCAACGTGACCGTACCATCGGCCTTCACTTTACGGTATTCGCGTTTCAAAAAGATCGAGTCGAGCCAATCCGAATCCTCGACGAACGACACCAAATGGACTTGCGATTGAAACACTTCATGTGGCGTCTTCCCGTTCAACGAGGCATGCGGTTTTCGATGGTAATCTTCCTCCAACCACTTCCAAAATCGCTCGTTTAGCTCTTCGAGCGACTTCGGTGAATTCATTTCGAGCAACGGGTAAAACCGCGTCTGTACGGTGCGGAAAAATCGTTCGATTTTCCCTTTGCTTTGCGGATCGTACGGCTGGGTATGGATCAAGGTGATCCCTAACTCCGCGCAGGCGTACTGCAAGGGTTCCGCCCGATAAATCTTGCCGTTATCCGAGTAAATTCGCTTCGGCTTTCCGTATCGAAGCAGCGCTTCCTTGGTTACGATCCGCAACCCGTCAAATTTCTCGGAAGAGAAAAACTGAGCGTACGGCACGACCCGCGAGCAGTCATCGATATAGGCAATCAAAAACGTTTTTTGCGTTTTGCCATTCACGCGAATCAACGGGCCATGGGACAAATCACCTTGCCAGAGCTCATTGACCTGATCGTACGCGAATCGTTTTCGTTCAGGAATCGGTAAAATTTCTTTCCCCACGAGGTTGTATTTTTTTAAAAGTCGGTATATAGTGAAATAAGAGATGGATTGGATTTCCCCCTGCTCGATAAGGTGTTGGTAAAACACCGTCACGGGCATGTGGGGGTGTTTTTTTCTCAGGGCTAAAATGTGATCCTCTTCTTCAGGTGACAGCCTCCGGGAATGGCCACGGTCCGACCGTCGTTTCGGCTTCAGCGCCTCAAAGCCCCCTTTTTTGTACTGCGTGCACCAGTCGAGGATCGTTTTGGCGGCGATGCGTTTCTCTCCATGGTGGGGAACTTGATGGATCCGTTCCGCTACTTCCTTCAAGTACGTTTTTGGATCGACTTGTCCATTCACCAATGGAGCGATCAATCCATACCGAAATAAAGCGATCTCCTGTCTCATCGACTCATTCATTTCGATCTCCTCCTTCGTTCATCCCATTCTAGGACCTTATCGGTCCATCCTGTCTCTATCCTATCGGATCATTCCCCCGACCGTCGAGAGGAAAGGTTTGTGGAATCTATAAATGATTCCATATAAGGGGATATAAGTAAAATCAGGAACTGAATGTACGTGCAAAAAGATGCGTCGATCGGTGCTCCCATATCTCTTGGATGACGAAAAAGAGGCCGATCTCCTCCATCGTCTGGATCCACCATAGGGCTCGTTCTCTCACTTGGGCGATGGCAGGACCAATTTTTCTCCAGCGCTCCGCAAAAAACCAATGAAGGTGGTTCAAATTTCGGAATAAACGTCGGACATAAAATAAAACCCCTTCATCCGTAGGAAGGAGTGGAGCCTCCTCCATCCCCCGTTTCGGAGTCAGGCCCAACCGTTCTTTCACCACTCTCCATATGGTGGGCAACGTATACTGAAAATAAGGGAGAAGAAATGAAGGCAACACGGCCACCGTCCTCCTGCACTCCGGGCAGCGATACCGAGCGATCCAAATGCGATAAGACTGATGCGACGTCACGGCATTTCGTTCGTAGTACCCATGGCGATAAAGAGGGCGTTTTGCCTGGCAATGAGGGCACCGCTTAAGAAGGGGAAAGTCGTTTTGTTTTCCCCGCTGGGCATATGTCTGGACATCGACCTGAAAGTCATGAAACCGAATCACGTCCTCGTCCCCCCTCTGGAAATCACCCATGTCCCATTCCGAAATAATTCACAAAAAATTTAGCACATTCTTTCGGAAAGGGGGAGAGGGATATTCCGAAGGAATGTGCAAAAAAGAGTCTTTTTTGTGCGGAAATAAAGTGATAATTTACAAAGCAGCAGAGCGATTAAATATCAGCGTACGAACATTGAGATATTTATTAAAAGAAAAAGGAGCTGATCCAAAAGCGTAAACGACTTTCGGATCAGCTTTTTGTTGCTTGATTGATCAGAAAAATCCTAATGGTTTTGGATTGTAGCTAACGAGTAAATTTTTCGTTTGTTGATAGTGCGCTAACATCATATGATGGGTTTCACGGCCGATCCCAGATTGTTTATATCCTCCAAAAGCAGCATGGGCCGGATAAGCATGGTAGCAATTTGTCCAAACTCTTCCTGCCTGAATGCCTCTTCCGAAACGGTAAGCCAAGTTGATGTTTCTCGTCCATACCCCGGCACCAAGGCCGTACAACGTATCATTAGCGATCTCCAAAGCTTCCTGTTCATCTTTAAATGTTGTCACTGAGACTACTGGACCGAAAATTTCTTCTTGGAAAATACGCATTTTATTATGTCCTTTAAATACGGTTGGCTTGATATAATACCCGTTTTCGAATCCAGGGATTATGTTTTTTTCGCCGCCAATTAGGCATTCGGCGCCCTCTTGTTTTCCAATATCAATGTATGCAAGAATTTTTTCCATTTGTTCTGCTGAAGCTTGTGCTCCCATCATTGTGCTTGTATCAAGTGGATTTCCTGTTCGAATCTTTTTCACGCGTTCAAGAGCGCGCTCCATAAATTCGTCATAAATGGACTCATGGATGAGAGCACGAGAAGGGCACGTACAAACCTCGCCCTGGTTTAAAGCGAACATGACAAATCCTTCAATCGCTTTATCTAAAAAGTCATCGTCTTTTTCCATTACATCAGGAAAGAAGATGTTTGGGGATTTGCCGCCCAATTCCAGTGTAACAGGAATAATATTTTGTGAAGCGTACTGCATAATCAGCCGCCCTGTCGTTGTTTCACCGGTAAATGCGATTTTGGCGATACGTGGACTAGAAGCTAATGGTTTGCCAGCTTCTAATCCGAACCCGTTGACAACATTGAGCACTCCAGGCGGCAACAGATCACCAATCAACTCCATAAGCACCATAATCGATGCTGGAGTTTGTTCAGCTGGTTTTAGCACAATGCAGTTTCCGGCAGCAAGCGCAGGAGCAATTTTCCATGCTGCCATCAATAATGGAAAATTCCATGGGATAATTTGCCCGACAACGCCGAGTGGTTCATAAAAATGGTACGCGATCGTATCGTCGTCAATTTGGCTGATTGTTCCTTCTTGAGCGCGTATGGCTCCAGCGAAATAACGAAAATGATCGATGGCTAAAGGAAGGTCAGCGTTTAATGTTTCACGGATTGGTTTGCCGTTATCCCATGTTTCGGCAACCGCTAACATTTCTAAGTTTTCTTCCATTCGATCAGCGATTTTATTTAAAATCAACGCTCTGTCAGCCGGTGATGTTTTTCCCCAAGCTTCTTTTGCCGCGTGTGCTGCATCTAACGCCAATTCAATATCCTCAGCCTGCGAGCGTGCTACTTCACAAAATACTTCTCCTGTTATGGGTGTAATATTTTGGAAATATCGACCCGAAATAGGCGGTATCCATTCTCCGTTAATATAGTTATCGTATCTTGTTTTGAATTGAACTTTTGCATCTTTTTCGCCTGGTTTGCTGTAAATCATTTGCATCCTCCTTGTGTCATAAAGTTTCAGAAAGATGTTTAAATTAAGCTATTTTCCATTCAGATATACTCTTATGGCCATTGCGTCTTATAAAGTAGCTGCTCTTAGGGGAGGGGGAATTGTCCCCTAAGAGCTTGATATAATAGGCACCGTAATGTTTTCTAGAAAGCAGATGATAGGCGTTGTGGTGGAACAGGTCGATTTCTCAAAATGGGAAACCTTATGATATCAATCCACTCCTAAACCAAAAACAGACAATGCCGAAAAAATCGCTATTTTCCATCGTTCCTCTAGGAAATTTAGGGTTGTTCTTCTGCTGCTTTGTGTTACATTGTTAAAACAACGCGGCCATTGATTTGACCTTTTTCCATCCGTTCAAATACTTCGTTAACTTTTTCTAATGGTACCGCTTCCACAATAGGGCGAACTTTTCCGCGTGCGGCGAAATCTAGAGCTTCTTGCATATCTTTTCGTGTACCGACGATCGAACCTTTTATCGTAACTCCATTTAATACAGTGTCAAAAATAGGAATCGGCAGTTCATCGTGAGGCAGTCCAACTATGACAAGGCAGCCGCCGCGTCGCACGGATTGATAAGCTTGTTCGAACGCTTTTTTCGTTACAGCAACGCTAATAGCCGCTTGTACTCCGCCTACTTTTTCACGAATGGCTGCTACAGGGTCTTCTTGCAATCCATTGATCGTAATATCAGCACCCAACTTTGCCGCAAGTTCTGCCTTTTCATCACTGATATCAACAGCAACAACATTTAATCCCATTGCCTTGGCATATTGAAGAGCAATATGGCCCAATCCCCCGATTCCATAAATAGCGACCCATTCGCCAGGCTTGGCATTTGAAACTTTTAATGCTTTATACGTTGTGACCCCAGCACAAAGAATAGGAGCAACTTGTACGGGATCGAGGTTTTTAGGAATTCGTGCGACATAATTGGCCGGGGCTTTGCAATATTCTGCATAACTGCCATCGACAGAGTATCCACCGTTTAATTGATGTGGACAAAGTGTTTCTTGACCGCTTAAACAATATTCACATTCACCGCATGCTGAGTATAACCATGGAATGCCAACACGGTCGCCAATTTGGATTGATTTCACTCCCTCACCGATCTCAACAACAATTCCTACCCCTTCATGACCAGGAATAAGTGGAAGTTTCGGTTTTACCGGCCAATCCCCATGAGCCGCATGCAAATCGGTATGGCAGACGCCACAAGCTTCAATTTTCACAAGCACTTCGCCATATCCTAGTTTTGGTTTCTCCACTTCTTCAATTTGAAGTTTTTGCTTGAATTTGTGAACAACGGCGGCTTTCATTTCTCACCATCTCCTTATAAAGTTTTTTGGTTTCGCCTACTATGAAACGCAAAAATCGTGCCAAGTAATAATGGTGAAGAAGAGGGGGTGGTGATAAAGTAAAAGAACATTTAAAACAAGCAAGTTCTCAATTTGAAAAGTCGACTTCCTCAGAATTTGCGAATAAACGGTTGGAAGAAATAAACATGCTTCAACAGCTCCTAAAGAGATTTGATAGGGGAAGCGTGCCAAGATTTCGTCCATTTTCTCCAAATGTTCGGCAATTTTGTTCGAAAATTCGAACTTATCAAATGAGTGTCCCAAAAGAGATAGGACACCTTTTCTTATTGCCGAATAACGCATGAACTCTCTGCTCGAAGATGATTGTGATGAGTGTTTGAATATTTGGAAAAATGAAGAGGGGGAATGGAAAGAGAAGTATAAAATATTACCTCACCTTGATGAAAGGGGTCGAAAACATGCATAAACACTTGCCCATGGAAGAAGATGTGATGGATTTGCTCATTGGTGGTTTTTCCGGCGTGATGTTGGTCGCCATCATAACGGTTGTTTTTCTTTGGCGGAAGGACCGGCCGCGTCGTTCCGCATGGCATTGGATTTTTGCTCATTTTCTGCTGTTCTCTATTGCCGCCTACTTTGCATTGAGAGCAATCAAGTTTGATCTTACCCATGTGCAGGCATCTGAAGAAATCTCCCTCCTTCTTGGCAAGGCGGGGCTGGCGTGGGGAGTGGGGATGGTTTGTTTGTTGGTCGGCATTGTGAAACTTTCCAGACGATGACCACGATTTAGATCGGTATGATTGTAGAGAAACGCCAAGCTGCAAAAAAAAGCCATCCGCCTTTATCGACTGACGGTTCTGAGGGGCGGATGGCGTTTGCATGATCATTCGAATCAGAAGCTGCTTATGTTGTTTTTCGATTTCTTGGTATGGTCAGTGTTTTCCAGTTGTTTGCGTTCAGCTGTTTCGCGATATAGACGATTTGCCCGATATGATACGAATAATGGTACATTTGCCGCTCAATGGCTTCGATGACGGAATGGGGTTCGCCGCGGATCGTGACCGTCCGCAACAAATCCGTTTTCGCCGAAAGGGTGCGAAATGTGAGGGATAACGTCCGCTCTTTTATACGTAGCTTCCGATTTTTCCGTTTTTTCTCGCCCAATGCCATTGTTGCTTCAAGACTAATGAGCCCATGGCCAGCCATAATAGCGAGATGCCGAGAGCAGGAAAGAATACGGGCCATCCTTCATTCACTCCTTGCACGGCCCAAGAAAGGGGAGAAAAGTAGTTGAGAATATGAAAGGCTGTCGGCAATAAATTTGAAGATAGAAAAAAACCTGAGAAGATTAATAAATAATAAAGCAGCACCTCGGTAACGGCTCCGACTTGTTTTAAGCGAAGGGACAGGTCCTAAAATGAACACACCGATTCCCGTCATCCCGATTAGGCTTACGCCGCCAAATACGACGATCTCCGTTATCATGGATAATATTCCCGAGAGAATTTCGGAAAATCCAATCATCAAAGCCGCACAGATGAAAAAGAGCACTACCCACACGGATGATAATGCGATTTCCGCGATCACTACGCCCATTAAAACTTGCCATGGGGGAGTCTTGGTGGAAAGTACCTGCTCTGCCGTGCCGAGATACGCTTCCTCGATCACCGTGTTGCCGAGCTTTGAGATCAAATGAGCGCTTAAGTACCAAAGGCTGAAACCGAACAGTTTGAGCGTCGCTTCCTTTCCGGTTTGTATCGGGCTTGCGTACAGCGTACCGAGAAAAAAGACAAATTTAATGATAAGGCCAACGGTAAAATCGAACCAATACCGACGATACTCTGCCCTTTTTTTCAAAAAGGAAGCCAATACTACATTCAAGATTTGCAGGGGCAACCGACTCACCTCCTTAGACGGATAGGTTGGAACGAATAGCGGCCAAAAAATGAGTTTCAAGGTCGGCTGGAGTTGAAAAATGTTCTTTCGTGCCGCTCCAAACGATTTTTCCGCCTTGAATAAAGACAAACTTATTTCCAACGGCGTGGGCAAAAGGAATGTCGTGGGTGGTGATGAGAACGGCTTTCCACCATTGGTTTTCTTCCGTTAACATGGTTCGGATATGATGTTGCGACTCAACATCAAGGCCAAGAGTTGGCTCATCAAGGAACAAAAACGGCGCTCCTTTCATTAAGGCGATCGCAAATGCCAGTTTTTGTTTCATCCCACGTGAAAGGGTTTGGGTAAGACGCTCAGCGTATGGGGTTAGATTCAACACGGCCATCATTCGTTCGGCTCTTCGTTTTGCTTCAGCACGACTCCATTTGTTCAGCAAGCCGAAGTATAAGAGATTTTCCAAAACAGTTAAATAAGAATAGGAGTTGTCAGCTTCTTCAAATACGACCGCAATCGACTCGCGCGCTTCATCTGGATGGCGGACAACATCTACTCCATTGACATAGATGCTGCCGCTGTCTGGTGCAGTAAGCCCGATGATGCATCTTATTAAAGTAGTTTTTCCGGCTCCATTCGGCCCTAAAAGAATAAGTCGATCCCCTTCAACCAGTTCAAGGGAAACATTATGTAATACTTGGCGGTTTGGCGGATAGATTTTGTTTACGTCTTGCACGGCAATCATTTTTTTCTACCCTTTCCATTTAATAAGCTAGGGTGGTCTTGAAAAATCTTGAGGACCACCCGAAAGGATTATTACCAACTCGCTGGGACTTGAGACGGAGCATGTTTTAGTATGTCGTCACTTGTTGGAATAGGAGGGACCACAGTAAGAGAACCATGTCCTTCCAGTCGATAGAAAAGCTCTGTAGAAATACTGGTGGAAAGTTCAATAGCTATATCAATTCTGCACCACATATTAAATGGTCTATGATTTTTTCCACCCATATTCTCTTTCCCCTTTCTTTTTCAAACTTAAGTTTATTATACAAAAAAACAAAAAAATGTAAATATTTAAAATTAACGTGACATTAGAAACCGATCAAAAATACACGCCAAGACAGGGATTCCGTGAGCTTGTGTAAAAAGAGGGGCGTTTTCCGTGAAGTCGTCGTCAACACCATGCTTTTTTGAGCAGTTTTACTCCAAGCTCAATATCCTCGAGCGACAAGCCGCTAAAACCGAGCTTGATCATGGGTCGGTCTGGCCGTTGGTTCACAAAATAGCGCGAAGTGGGATACACTTTTACCCCACACGATAGGGCGCGTTGAAGCAGCTGTTCTTCTGAACAATCGGAATGAACTTTGATTAACACGTATAAACCGGACTGTTCGCCAATAATGGAGATCATATCCCCAAATGCTTTTCGCAGTAGTGATGTTAAATGCTCCATTTTTCGTTTGTACACGAGACGCATGCGTTTAATGTGGCGGCTCCACTCCCCTTCTTCCATAAATTTGGCCATCGCCAATTGGCTAAGGATGGACGCGGTGCTCTCGAAAAGGCGAAACCGCTGCTGATAACGGTCCAAAAGCGACGGCGGCAACACCATGTAGCTTAAGCGAATCCCAGGCAGAAACGATTTTGAGAAATTGCCTAGATAAATGACTTTTGTGGAATCAATGGAAGCAAGAGCAGGAAACGGCTTTTGCGTGTAACGGAATTCGCTGTCGTAATCGTCCTCGATAATATAGCCATCGACGTTGTTCACCCATTGAATGAGCCTGTGCCGTTGCTGGATCGGCATGCTGACTCCCATCGGGCTTTGATGTGAAGGGGTGACATAGATGAGCCGCGATCGCCTGTTCTCGAGCGGTGAAAGATCGATGACGGTTTCGGAAACAGGCACCGTTTCCAGCTGAAAGCGGTGAAACAAAAACGCTTCTCTGGCGCCGTCATAACCAGGGTCTTCGACGATCACGCTGTTGAATTCATCTTTTAGAATATAGCCAAGGGAGAGAAGCATTTGTTGAGTGCTGCTCCCGATGATAATGGCATTTGGCTCTGCATTTACTCCACGGGATTCCAAAAGGTAGACAGAGATTTGTTCGCGCAAACATAATTCCCCAAACGGGTCTCCATAGCGAAAGCAGTGTGCTGAAGTAAAGACTTGATTCGAAATTCGTCTCCATGCTTTAAGAGGGAAATGAGCAGCATCGACTGCATCAGCACGAAAATCGACAACAACAGTCGATGTCGGTTTATTTTTCGATTGGCGCAAGGAAACCTGGATTTTTGGAATGAAAAGTGGTTCCACCTCATTGACAAAATACCCTTTTCGTTTTTCCGCACGAATATATCCTTCAGCAACAAGCTGTTCGTAGGCCATTAAGGTGGTGTTGCGGCTCACATTCAACGATTCAGCAAGTTGACGGATCGAGGGAAGTGGTTCATTCGCCTGGATGTCGCCTTGTTCAATCATCGATTTTAACTTTTCGTAGATTTGTTTGTATTTAGGCAAGCGGTCATGTAGAGCAAAAATGATCGTTTTCATGTCCATCCCTCTGACATGTTTATTTTTTTGTTATTGTCCCTTTTTCTATGTCAAATTTAGTTATATGATACATCGTAAAGATTCGATTGTTAAGTTGGAAAAAGTGAAGGGGGGATTTAATGTATATTCCGAAGCATTTTGCCATCAACGATATGTCTGTCGTCTATGAGGTGATCGAGGAGAACAGTTTTGCCACCTTGGTGTCTGTGCATCAAAGGGAGTTGTTTGCCACCCATTTGCCGCTGCTGCTCGATCGGGAGAAAACGTGTTTGTACGGCCATTTTGCCCGTTCTAATCCGCAATGGAACGACATTCAACATCAGACGGTCTTGGCGATTTTCCACGGTCCGCATTGTTATATTTCTCCTTCCTGGTATGAAACGAACCAAGCAGTGCCGACATGGAATTATGTGGTCGTCCATGTGTATGGCAATGTGGAGCTTATCCATGATGAAGGGGAAATCATGCGGTCGCTACACGATATGGTAGAAAAGTACGAAGCGCCGGACAGCCGTTACCAGCTGTCAGAGGTCGATGCTAAGTTGCTTTCCAAGATGAGAAGCGGAATTCAAGCTTTTAAAATCCATATCGAGCGAATAGAGGGAAAAGCCAAATTAAGTCAAAACCATTCTGTACATCGGCAAGAGAGGATCATCAAGCAGCTCGAGCAAATGCCATTTGAAAACGAAAAGCGAATCGCTTCCCTGATGAAAAAGCAACAGCAGTGAAATAGAAAATGAAGGAGTGAGATGTGAGGATGGATCTTTCGACGATCGGTGTGTTTATAGTGGCGGCCGCGGCGTTGCTCATCGTCCCCGGACCGGCGGTATTGTACATTATGGCTAGAAGCATCGGTCAAGGAACGAAAGCAGGAGTTGTATCGGTGCTTGGCGTGGCATTGGGCGGCGCTGTCCACGTCGTCTTCGGAGCTGTGGGCATTTCCGCGATTTTGATGACATCGGCGGCTGCCTTTACGATGATCAAATATTTAGGAGCCGTTTATCTTATCTATTTGGGGGGGCAAAACGTTATTTTTTGCTTCCACCGGATATTTATAATTCTGTTTCATTGCGTTACGGGCTTCCATGCGGAGGGGAGGATATCGACACGTTTGTCGGCGACATCCGGCTGGCGCTGGCGGATGGTCATGAACCGTTCATCCCGTTGGGAGGCGAGGAAAACGACCCGCCGTATGAAGGAGAAATCGTGTATAAAGATGACGTGGGAGCCATATGCCGCTGCTGGAATTGGCGGGAAGCCCAACGAACGATGCTCACCGAACAGACGAAGCGCGCGTTTCTTTGCATCGAATCGATTGATGAAACAAGGAATGAGGTTCTTTACCAAGCGCTGGAAGAATTGGCTTCCTCCATACGCCGTCATCTCGGGGGCACAGTGAAGACGCACATCGTGGATATTCACCATCCAGAAATATTGATAACGGATTAAGGACCATTTTATCCGTTTTGCTTTAATTGCTGCGGCGCTTGGCCGCTCCGGTGGGGAAGGAGAAGCGATGCGACTCGCCGAGCCGATTGTCGACATGGCACTCGCCTTCATTGTGTTTGGTGTGCTCGTTGGGCGGTGGTTAGCATGTAGAGGCCGCCTGCTTACAGACCTGCGAGCGAGAAAGCCCACTCCTTTAGAAGGCTGGTGAAAAACAGCTGTTTCCCTTGGTCGATCGGTGAATGTGTGAAAAGCAGTACCGATGCTACAGAGTTTCTCTATTTGAGAAATGAGGCTGGGAGGCGGCCTACTCCCTTAAATCACCGGCCTTTTAGGGGTGGGATGAAAGCGAGCCGTTTTCTTATATTGAATGATGATGAAAAAACGGTATCATGTAATCGTCGCAAGGAGGTGAATCCATGCCGACGATCACACTAAGGCTGGAACTGCACAACCCAACGAAAGTCAAACAGGACATGTATGAACGGATGACAGAAGTGAATACCGCGTTTGCGAATTGGCTGTTGGATCATCCCGAGCTGAATCAAGCGACGAGCAAACTATTTAAAGAGTTTTCGTCGCAGCGGTTTCCTTCCGCTGTCGTGAATCAGACGATTCGAGAAGTGAAGTCCCAAAAGAAAAACCAGAAAACAAAGAGGTTTCGAACATTATGGTGTTGCTTTAACAATCAAAACGTGAAGGTGGAAAAGAAAGGAGAGTTCTACACGGTTTCCTTCCCCACACTGGAGAAGCGAATTGGCGTGCCGGTCGTCACGCGCCCCTATCAAGAAGCATGGCTGAATCGGCTGCTCGATGGAACCGCTAAACAAGGGGCCGCCAAGCTCTACAAAAAGAGAAAGAAATGGTACTTGGCGATCGCGATCACCTTTGACGTGAAGCCGCGGCACGAAACAAAGGTGATGGGCGTTGACGTTGGGCTTCGCTATATCGCTGTGGCCAGCGTGGGAACGAAATCGTGGTTTTTCAAAGGGAACCAATGCGCCTTTGTACGCCGACGATATGCGGCTTTGCGAAGGAGATTAGGAAAAGCCAAGAAGCTCCATATGATTCGCAAAATCGGCCGCAAAGAGTCCCGCTGGATGAAGGATCAAAATCACAAAATCAGCCGTCAAATCGTGAATGTTGCGCTCGCCAACGGTGTTGGCGTGATTCGGATGGAAGCGTTGACGGGGATTCGCAAGCGGGCAAAATCGGCCAAAGAAGCGGGGCGAAGCCTCCATGCTTGGGCGTTCCACCAACTGCAAACGATGATTGCCTACAAGGCGGAAATGGCGGGCATTCGTGTTGAGTGGGTGAATCCAACCTACACGAGCCAAACGTGTAAATGTGGACATCGGGAAAAGGGAAATCGCAATGGCATCCACTTTCAGTGTAAAAAATGCGGATACACTCTCCACGCCGACTTGAATGGCGCGATCAACATCGCCAAAGCGATTTCGGGCTTGAGCGCCTAGCGCACTGGTCACAGGTGCGCCGCCCATGGGGGTACATCCTAACCCGATGGGATGGGGTGATGACACACCCCTGAACTTGGGCGTTGTCCGAACCAGAAATGGATGAGGACGCAAACGACCCAAGAATCCCACGCCTTTAGGTGTGCGGAGTGTCAATTCAGTACCTGATATCATGCGCTCGCTTTTCCCAAAAGATGAGCTGTTTTTTTCTTGCTATAAGAATTATAGGGAGCTTGCCAGCTGGCTTCTCCTTCAAATTTTCTATCGTTCTGCTTGTAAAACAAAAAGCGGATGGAGGCTTGCCTCATCCGCTTATCGATAATTCACAAACTGCACGTCAATCGGCAAATCGGCTTCGCGAATGGCGGCGATCACCTTTTGCAAGTCGTCTTTGCTTTTGCCGCTGACGCGAATTTGGTCATCTTGCACTTGGCTTTTCACTTTCAAGCCGGTGTTTTTGATGATCGTGGTGATTTTTTTCGCGTTTTCTTTGTCGATCCCTTGGACAAGCTTGGCGCGCTGGCGCACTGTGCCGCCTGATGCCGGCTCGATTTTGCCGTATTGGATGTTTTTCGTCGCCACCCCGCGTTTAATGAGCTTGCCGATGAGCACATCTTTCAGCTGCTCAAGCTTAAACTCGTCGTCGGAGATGAGAACGAGCTCGTCTTTCTCGAGCGAAATGTCGCTTTTGCTTCCTTTGAAGTCGTAGCGCGTCTTGATTTCTTTCATGGCGATGTTGATGGCGTTTGCCACTTCCGACAAATCGACTTTGGATACGATATCAAACGAACTTTCTTTGGACATAAGCAACCTCCCGGGCGTGTGATGTACTTTCATTATAGAAAAAGGTGGGAGGAAAGACAACAATGATCAAAGGGGCAAGAAGGTTAGTTTCGTCCTTTATCCGGAAGAGGCCGGCATGTAGCACCATGCTGAAAGCGGGACTTGATGCAGGGGAACAATGTGAAAAAGGCGGTGTTTCGGCCGCCTTTTTTGTCATTTTGCTCACAAATGATCCGTCTTCTTCGAATACGCGAATTTCCCGGCTTCGCGGTTTTTCTCGCGCATCATGTTTTTCTCATGGCGCTTCGCTTGGTTGTCGCGCGCTTTTTTGTCATTGTCGCTTGTGTTTGGCATCGGTAGCCCTCCCTTGTTTTGATCGTCCATCATTAGTATGCGGTAAATGGAAATGAACTATATGGAAATAGGGGAAGGTAGTTTGTGGAAAGATAAATTGAGAATTTTTCTTAACAAATTTTCTCGGATGGCCGGATGCGGTCCAAAACGTACTACTACTACAACCTTCTTGATCAACTTCGGTGATGAGGACAGGCGCCTGTGTTGTGCAGGCGCCCGTGTTTTGTCCGGCGGGAAAGGCGTCAGATCTCAATATATTTGTTCAGAAAAAAGAGGGCAATCGTCCCTGGTCCGGCGTGTGCGCCGATGGCGCTGCCGATGTCGGAGAGGAAAAAGCGCGTGCAGCCGTGCGTTTCTTCGATCATTTGTTTCAGCTCCAAGGCGGTTTCTTCGTCATCGGCATGGCTGATGCCAATCGTTTGTTTTTGAAGATCGTCGCCGCGCTCGCCCATCAACTCGACCATGCGCTTTAACACTTTTTTTCGCCCGCGCCATTTTTCGAGCGGAATCAGCGCCCCGTCTTCGACATGGAGAAGCGGTTTAATGTTCAGCAGCCCGCCGAACGCCGCGGCGGTTTTGCTGATGCGGCCGCCGCGCGCGAGGTAGTCCAAGTTGTCAACGGTGAAAATGTGTTCCATATGGCGGCAATACGCCTCGATCGTTTCACAAAGCAAGTTGTACGGTGTGTTTTGTTTCGCCAGCTCGACTGCCTTCATGACGGCGAGCCCTTGGCCAAGAGAGGCGCATTTCGAGTCGATGATTGTCAGGCGAAATTCCGGATATTCACCAAGCAGTTCGCTGCGCACGGCCATCGCTGTTTGGTATGTACCGGATAATTTCGATGAAAAGGCGATGTAAAGGCATGGCCGGTTTTCTTTGGCGTATGGCAAAAACAGCTCCTTCATCGCCAGCGGGCTTGGCTGTGCCGTTTTCACCGTATGCCCTTGGCGCATGGCGTCATATACTTGCTTCGGCTCGATCGTGATGCCATCTTCGTAATCTTGGCCGTTCCAATGAACGACAAGCGGCAAAAAGGCGATTTGATGCTCGCGGATGTACGACTGCGGCAAATCGGCTCCGCTGTCGGTGATGATTTGAATGGGCATGGTTCGTCCCCCTTTTTGTGAACAAAAATGAATATAGTATAGCTGCATCGAATGAACGGACGATTTTGGCCGGTAAACAGCGATTCATTATCTTCTCTTAGTGTAGCGGTTTTTCGGACGGAATACAATGGAAAATCTCGAGCGGGCGAAAGAAACAGCTGCGGGAAACCGCAGCCGTTTAGTGGGTGAGCTCATCAAGCTCGGCTTGAAATTGACGCAACTGCGCTTTTTCCGCCGTGTTGGAATGCGCATAGGCAGATGACAAGGCGTTTTTGGCGATGGCAATGGCGCGGTCGACGTTCATGTCGATTTCGCCGTTAGCCGCTTGTTTGGCCTGCGTGACCGCTTTGCGCGCCTCTTGGAACAGGCGGTTGCCCATCGCTACGCTCCTCCAAGCGACGTTTCCATCGCTTTTTCCGCTTTGCGCGCTTCCGCCTCGGCGTACGTTAAATGATAAGGGATTTGCTTGTCATGCCGTTCAACCGCATCGACGCTTTGTTGGACGAAACGCTTCGATTTGTTTCGTTTGCCCATGACGGATTCCCCCTTTAAAATATGAAGACGCGCGTTGCGTCACGTATAGTGTAACCGCACGGGGGGAACAGTAGTAAGGAAATTCGTTACAACACAAGTCGCTCTACAAAGCGGCAAGGCGGTTGGAGCAAGGTGAAAAGAGAAGCATCAGCCAGCGTTTAGATTGTAGGAAGCAGATAAGGCTGGTGATGGAACGCGGAAAACGCTCCAGCAAAGCGTTCGCCAACGGAGCAGCATCGAAACAGTTCTTTTTTCTGTTCATGAACATTTTGGAGAAACGCGCTTTTTCATCCATCTTAATGGACGGCGCCAAAAAAGGCGGCTCGGAAGCCGCCGCGATGGAAACTACAAACGAAGCAAATCCTGCAAATATGCACCGACGCCGTCTTCTTCATTGGTTTTTGCCACATCGTCGGCAATGGTTTTCAACGGTTCGATGGCGTTGCCCATCGCAACACCGAGACCGGCCCAGTCGATCATCTCGAGGTCGTTGTCTTCATCGCCAAAAGCAATGACGCGCTCCCTTGGGATGCCGAAATAGTCGGCGACTTGTTTTAAGCCTGCAGCCTTATGGACGCCATGGCGGATGATTTCAATGACATGCCATGGTTCGCTCCAGCGCCGTTGGTGAATGACGTTGGCGTACACATTCGCTAAGTGTGATTGAATCCGCTCGATATGATCATCGTCCGTGTACACGAGCACGCTCGTCGGATCTTTGCCGAGCGAGCGGCGCAAATCACCGATTTCCACGGTCGGGTTGCCAAGGCGGACGATGTCAAGCAACACCTCGTCATGTTGGTGGAAATAGACATCGTCTAACACTTCGGCCATCATATTCTTGATTCCATAGGATTCGCTGATTTCAACAATGTCTTTGACGATCGCAAGCGGCAGCGGGTAATGGTGCATGCCCCACGACGGCTGGCGCGGATGGTGGACAAACGCGCCGTTGAAATTGACGATCGGCGTTGCAAGGCCAAGTTCTTCGTAGTACATGGAGCTTGCCCGGTACGGGCGGCCGGTGGCGATGACAACAAAATGGCCGGTGTCGATGGCGCGGCGGATGACGTCTTTGGTAAATGGAGAAATCGTTTTATCCCCTTTGAGCAACGTTCCATCCAAATCCAACGCGATTAAATACGGCTTCATGTCCGACTCCTTTGCCCTCGTTATTCTTTACACTACATAGTGTAACTCTTTTCCAAAATCGCTGTCCATATGGTAAACTATACAGCGATGGAAAAAGAAAAGGCTCTTCACCAAAAGTTGTACTTGATTTTTTCTGAACATACCCTATTTACGCTTGTGAGGGAAAATCAGCACTTTTTGCCTATCCTTACGCAGGAAACCGCATTGCTTGTCAAGTACATGTTGTGGTGAAGAGCCAAAGAAAAGGGGTTTGTGCAACCATGGTGATCATTGAACAGGAACAGTTGGCCGGCGTGCCGGTTCTTCACGTTGTCAAGCCGGAAAAGCGGGACGAACGGCTGCCGCTGATTTTCTTTATCCACGGCTTTACGAGCGCCAAAGAACATAATTTGCATTTCGGCTACTTGCTCGCCGAGGCGGGCTACCGCGCTGTGCTTCCCGACGCGCTGTTTCACGGTGAACGGGACGAAGGCTTGAGCGAACGGAAATTGCAGCTGTCGTTTTGGGACATTGTTGTGCGCACGATCACCGAAATCGAGGAGATGAAAAACGACCTTGTAAGCCGCGGGCTGGCTGACCGAGAACGGATTGGGCTCGCTGGGACATCGATGGGCGGAATCGTCACGTTCGGCGCGCTCGCCGTCTATCCGTGGGTGGGGGCGGCGGTGGCGCTCATGGGCTGCCCGAACTACAGCGCCTTTTTTGATGAGATGATTGAAGAAGGAAAGCGGCGCCAAATCGACATTCCGCTGCCGCCGACGCTGCTTGCGCTCGAAAAAGAAAAGCTCGCCCGCTACGATTTATCCAAGCAGCCGGAAAAACTCGCCGGGCGGCCGCTGTTCATCTGGCACGGGAAAGCCGACCAAGTCGTCCCGTATGCTTATACATATGAGTTTTACAAGCAAATTAAACCACTTTATGAAGGAAACGAAGACCGGCTGCAATTCATCGCCGACCCGCACGCCGGCCATAAAGTGACGCGTGAAGCGTTTTTGGAGACGGTGCGCTGGTTTCGCAAGTATGTGTAAGCAAAATCGGCAATGAGGAAACGAACATGTTTGTGGTCAGCTAAAGCGTGCTTCACAAGAGGAAATCCGCCTTTTAAACAAAAAAGGCGGATTTTTCGTTTGAACACATTTTTTATTCAAATAACGGATGGATGACCGGGTGTTTTCGCCGGTCGAAGAGTTGGATCGGATCGCCGCGGGAGGGGCGATGAAGCGGGAAGCCCTCGATTGGCGAGGATTTCCCCAGTGGATTCGATATGTCGGATACATCGCCTTCGCCTTTTTTGTCATCGTTCCTTTGATGGCATGGTTGTGGAACGTGTTGCTTGAATAGCCGATCAAACGCCAACCGGAGGCAGGTCTCATGGAGGAGAAAAACAAACGACACGGAAATGCCCGTTGTTCCGTGTCGTTTTGTTTGCGCTCTGTTGTTAATCCTCCATCCCTAAAGCGTACAAGTAATGGCGCAAGCTTTCTTCGACACATGCGGCGATCAGTTGAATGAACGGAGTGACCTCACCTTTGACGCTCGCTTTTTCCAACGCTTCGTAATACTTCCGGCGCTGTTCCGGGTTTGCTTTCACAATAGCGGGCGGATAGCCATGCTGCATTAAAATGAAATTCATCATTAAGCGGGCGGTTCGTCCGTTTCCGTCAGCAAATGGATGAATGTATACGAGCTGAAAATGGAAACGAGCCGCCAGTTCGATTGGATGAAGAGCATGTTGATTCGTTTCATACCAAGAAAACAATTGATTCATTTCATCTTGTATATGCAAAAAGTGAGGGGGGGTGTACGAGCTGCCGGAAATGCGCACATTGTATGTTCGATATTTCCCGGCATTTTCATTGTCAATGCTCTTTAATACTAAATAATGGACCTGTTTCAACACGTGCTCAGTCAAATGTTCTTTGTTTGCGACTAACTCTTCAATAAAGTCAATCGCCTCCGCATGGTTAATAGCTTCCAAATGTTCCTTAAGCCGTTTCCCGCCAATGGTAATCCCTTCTTCTATGACTAGCTTTGTTTCCAGCAAGGTTAACGTATTGCCTTCGATGGCGTTCGAATGGTACGTCCATTCGATCCGAAATGATTCCCGCAAGTTTTTCACCAACCCTGGAGGCAAAGGGCGCAACGCATCCAACCGTTGTTTCAGCTCGTCGATTTTGGCAAACATCGCTCTCACCTCTTGGTATATGATTCGCGGCCTCGATTCGTTTTTCCTTTAAATAGCCAAGCGATGGCTCTCGTTTTTTCTATTATGATACAAAAATAAAGGGCGGGGAGTGTTCAGCAGTTGCAGAACAATGAAACAACCGCCCGCCCAACACGGGCGAACGGCGAAAAGGGGATGGAAAAAGTGGAGTGTTTCAAGAAAAATGCCCAAGCTGCCGGAGCGCTTCTTCGCTCATTCGCTCCGGCGTCCATGGCGGGTTCCATGTCACTTGGACGCGCACGTCACGGATGCCGTCAATGTGCTCAAGCGCCCGTTTGACGCCGCCGGCGATCGAGTCGTGAAGCGGGCAGCCGGGGGTCGTGAGCGTCATCAGGACATTGATATGCCCATCTTCGATTTTTAAGTCATAAATCAACCCTAAATCGACGACGTTAATGCCGAGCTCCGGATCAAGGACCGTTTTCAGCTGTTGAATGGCAAGTTCGCGGACATCCATCGTTCTTTTCCTCCTCATTCGCTTATTTTCGGAAGACCGTTAAAATCGTTCCGGCAAAGGCAACGCTTAATCCAGCCAACAGCACTTGAGTGATGGCGAACAGCGGCACGCTCGCGACAGCAAGCGCAACGGCCGCCAGCGCGAGGGCGATGAGCCATAGGCGGCATTGGACGGTGACGGCTCGCTCATTCATCATTTGTTTTAACGTCGGCACGTTTTGTTGGCCGACTTTTTCGCTGTAGCGATGCGTCCACCATAAAAACGGCACGATTTTGAACAAATAGCCGACGATGCTGAAGAGAATCCAGCCGACAATGAATAGATAAACAATGATGCCAAGCAGCCGTCCGCTGCCGACGACGATGGCGACAAAGGCGGCAACGTGCAGCACAAGGCCGATGACGATGGCCGAAAGCGAAAAGCGGAACGGGCGGTCAAGCGTTTTTTTCATCCGCTTTTGCAACATGGCGCGGATATGCCAGGCGAAAACAACGAATCCGCTCATGAGCAAGGCTGCACCGGCTGCAAGCCATGCGTGGCTTCGCAAGAATAAGCTGGCGAACGCCACAGCAATCCCGCTGATGTACAGCGCATAGACGTAACGCGCCGGCCGCAGCGAAAAGCCGTGGGCGAGCGAGAACATCGGCACCATTTTGTACGAAAAGCCTATGATGAGCAGTGTGAACCAGCCGCACAGCCCGAACAGCACATGCAAGCCGAACACCGTTTCATGACTGTTGGCGCCTGTGGCGGCGAAAAAGTGAAAGGCAAGCAGCCCTCCGGCGGCGCCCGTCAGCAGCAAAAACAACAAGGAAGTCGCGACAAACAGCGTCATGATCGTTTTGTTTTTTTGTTGTTTTAATGTCATCGCCATTTGCCAGACAAACAGCACGATGCCGAACAGCAGAAGCAAGCCAGGGAGAAACGCCTGGTTTGGCGTAAACGCTAAACTGGCGGCAAAGGCGACGATGCCGAGAGCGGTGATCGCAAACTGCCAAAAACCGAGCCGCTCGCTCCAAATCGGCGTCAAAAAGGCGACCGGAACGAGCTGGTACATCGCCCCCATGGCCGTCATCAATGCAAAGCCAAGCAACGCCAGGTGGGCCGCCGCCCACACGAACGGCAGCCGGAACGCGCCGCTGCTAAGTGAGGGAATCGCTCCAAGCAACATAAGCTGCGACGCGGCGAACGCCAACACGGCGAACATGATAAACGAGAACGGAAGACGGACGTCTGTTTCCGTCCCCGTGCGAGTAGGAAACACGTTGCTCATCCTTTCGTAATGCGGATTTCAAAACTGCCGTCTTCGCGTGCGACCGTCTCGTGCCGGTAGCCAAGCTCGTCAAGCTGCTCGTACAAAAACATCGGGCGGCGATCGTTAATGATCGTCAGCGTCTCCCCAGGATTCAGCTTAGCGAGGGCAGCGAGCGTCCGCATCATTGGCTGCGGCGGCTCGAGTCCGCGGTTATCGAGGATCATCGGTCATCCCCCCTGTTTGACAAACGTTACTCTCCAATGTTTTTTCTCGATTTGTTCGGCCTCGTACGTAAATCCTTTCGCTTTCATAATCGGAAACAACGGCAGCGGCTTGAACGGGGCGTGTAAAATGAACGTATCGCCCGGCTGCAGCGGCTTGATGGCGTTCATAATTTTTTCAAACGGTTCCCGCTTTTGCCGCAAATCTTCGCGTACATCGAGTTCAATCGTCACACCCATGCGCTTTCCCTCCTTTTTGACTATCATGATAATCATTTTCACTGTGGAATGTTGTGATATAGCTCACATCTTTCGGCCGAAACATGACATATTCCACTTTGGAAAAAAGGTTTCGTTTTCGTTTGAAAGGGCGGAATAGCATGTTCCAGAAAGATGGGCTTGCCGAAATGTTTGAAAGGAAACCCCATCAGCTCCATTGCGCATCCCGACCGGTGCCGGACGATGGGGAAAAAGGAGTTAGAAAAAGATTTCTTGTTCGAGCCCTTCGCGGTCAATCAAATAAAAGCCGTGTTCGTCGACGTCAATCAGCCCTTTCCGTTTCAGCTGGCTCAACGTCCGGCTGACCGTTTCCCGGGCGGTGCCGATCATGTTGGCCAGCTCGCGGTTTGTCACATGGACGGTGAGACGGTGCCACTTCCCTTGTTTGACGGCGTTCGTGCGCGTCAGCCGCAACAAAAGCAACACGATTTGTTCGTACGTATTATGGAGCACTTGCGCTTCGAGCCGGTTTTGCAAATCAACGATTTTTTCGCCCATGACGCGAAACAGTTTTATGCAAAGTTCAGGGCTCGCCATCAGCACTTGTTCGAAATCGTGGATCGGGATCGCGATCAATGTCGCTTCCTCGACCACTTCGGCGTGGGCCGGATAGGTGCCTTTTAAGAAAAAGCCGGCATGCGGAAACATTTCTCCCGTCTGCAAAATCGAAACGATTTGTTCTTTCCCGCTGAAGTCCGTTTTATAAATTTTTACCGTGCCGGAATGAATGAAATAGACTCGCTCGAGCGGGTCGCCTTGCATAAAGACAAACGTCCGCGGCTTGTAAACGCGCACGTGGGAAATGGCAACCAGCGAATCAAGCTCGTAATCGGACAGTTCACGAAACAACGGAACAGCTTTTAAGCGGTCTTTCATCCAATGGTTCGCCATGGCGTTCTCTCCTTTGGAAATGTGACAAAAGTGTGGCGGCTGTCAACAGAGCATCGATGCTTTTCTCTTTTTGAACATCCGCGCCGTTTGGCCTTTTCTGCCTTCATTGTATACATTCTCACGCCATAAAGCTGTGATATAAATCATAACGGACATTTGCCCCGGCTCACAAACCGCCGAACGATCAGCGCGCTACAATGGGGGCGAACAAACAAGAAGGAGGTTGGCTCATATGGAAGTTCATCGATCCGTTCGCCCCAACATGCGGCCGGGGCGGCAAACGACCAACAGTTTTCTCAAATCGATTCTCATTTTCACTATTGTGATCAGCTTTACCGTCCTGCTTGTCGGCGGATATTGGATTTTTAAAGAAATGGCGCCGAGGCCGAAGGAAGTGCGCAGTGAAGACGGCCAAGTGTTGATGACGAAAGAAACGATCATCGGCGGGCAGGCCGTCTTCCAAAAATACGGGCTGATGGATTACGGAACCGTGCTTGGGCATGGGTCGTATATGGGGCCGGACTATACGGCGGAAGCGTTGAAAATTTATACGGAAGGCATGCAAGATTACAAAGCAAAAGAGCGGTATCACAAACCGTTTGCCGATTTAACCGCCGATGAGAAAACGATCATCCGCGAACAAGTCATCAAGGAAATGCGAAAAAATCGCTACAACCCGGTTACGGATGTTCTCGTCCTGACAGATGCGCAAGTATACGGGTTGGAAAAAGTGCGCGACTATTACCGCGACGTGTTCACCAATGGCGATGGTTGGGGATTGAAAAAAGGATTGATCAAAGAAAGCGACATGCCAAAATCAGGCCGTGCTTGGGTCGCGGACGGCGACCAAATCCAGCAAATTGCCGACTTTTTCTTCTGGACCGCCTGGTTGTCGAGCACGCTAAGAATTGGCGACGAGATTACGTATACGAACAACTGGCCGTACTATGAGGACGCCGGCAATACGATGTCGTTTTCTGCGGTATGGTGGAGCGGCGTCAGCGTCACGGTTTTGATTTTGTTTGTCGGGATCATTTTGTATGTGTTCTATCGTTACCAATTAAGCATGCAAGAAGCGTATGCCGCAGGGAAGTTTCCGGTCATCGATTTGCGGCGGCAGCCGCTGACTCCGTCGCAGGTGAAAGCGGGCAAATATTTCGTCGTCGTATCGGCGCTCTTTTTCGTCCAAACGATGTTCGGGGCATTGCTTGCCCACTACTATACGGAACCAGACAGCTTTTTTGGCATCAAATGGATCTACGACATATTACCGTTTAACATCGCCAAAGGGTATCATTTGCAGCTGGCGATTTTCTGGATTGCCACCGCTTGGCTCGGCATGGGGATTTTCATCGCTCCGCTTGTCGGCGGGCAAGAACCGAAAAAGCAAGGGTTGCTCGTCGATCTGCTTTTTTGGGCGCTTGTTGTCCTTGTCGCCGGCAGCATGATCGGCCAATGGCTTGGCGTCAACGGCTATTTAGGAAACGAATGGTTCCTGTTTGGCCATCAAGGTTGGGAATACATTGAGCTCGGCCGTATTTGGCAAATCATTTTGGTGGTCGGCATGCTCCTTTGGCTGTTCATCGTCTTCCGCGGCGTCAAGCGCGGGCTGAAGCGGGAAAGCGACAAAGGCGGGCTCATCCACTTGCTGTTTTACTCAGCCATTGCCGTTCCGTTCTTTTACATCTTCGCGTTCTTTATCCAGCCGGACACGAACTTTACGATGGCTGACTTCTGGCGCTGGTGGATCATCCACTTGTGGGTAGAAGGCATTTTCGAAGTGTTCGCCGTTGTCGTCATCGGGTTCTTGCTCGTACAAATGAGATTGGTGACGAAAAAATCGACGGTCAGAGCGCTATACTTCCAATTCACGCTTTTATTGGGCAGCGGTGTCATCGGCATCGGCCACCACTATTATTACAACGGTTCGCCGGAAGTATGGATCGCTCTTGGCGCGGTGTTCTCGGCGCTTGAAGTCATTCCGCTTACGCTCCTTATTTTAGAAGCGTACGAACAATATAAAATGATGCGCGACGGCGGAGTCAACTTCCCGTACAAGGCCACATTCTGGTTCTTGATTTCAACCGCCATTTGGAATTTGGTCGGTGCAGGGGTGCTCGGCTTTCTGATCAACTTGCCGGCGGTCAACTACTTTGAACACGGTCAATTCTTAACGCCGGCTCACGGCCACGGAGCGATGATGGGCGTGTATGGCATGTTTGCGATCGCCGTGCTCCTTTACTCGCTGCGCAACATTGTCAAACCAGAGGCGTGGAATGACAAATGGCTGAAGTTCTCATGCTGGATGTTAAACATTGGATTGGCCGGCATGATCGCCATCACGCTGCTTCCGGTCGGGATTTTGCAAATTAAGGAAGCGTTTGTCAATGGCTATTGGGCGTCGCGTTCACCTTCGTTCTTACAACAAGATATCGTCCAAAACTTGCTGCTTGTCCGCTTTGTTCCGGATACGATCTTTTTGATCGGCGTCGCCGCCTTGCTTGTCTTTGCCATCAAAGCGATGTTCCATTTGCGCAAACCAACTCACGGCGAAGGGGAAGAGCTGTCGGTGGCGAATTTGGCGGAGGAAGAATAACAAAAACGGGCTGACCCAAAACGCGAATGCGTTTTGGGATTAGCCCGTTTTTACACGAAATATAGAAGAGAATCGTTCGTTTTCTGGCAGAATAGAGTCACCATAAACCACTATCACCGAAAAAGGAGCGATTCTTTTATGACACATCATCATATTTTTGAAGAGTGTACCGTGGATCACCTCACGTTGCCAAGCGATATCATTCCATTGGATCATATGGCTCATGTAGTTTACGAAATCGCCAAGCGCATTCCGATGGAGACGTTTCTTCCTTACTATAAAAGGCGGCCACACCTAAGAAAGGTAGGGAGGGATGCTCTCTCCTTGCTTATGGTGCCTTAATAAGACGAATGCTGGAAATTGCCGCTTCTTGTTCAATCGAACGCCTAGAAAGAAGATCTAAAATCCGTTCGTGCTTTTCCATGTTTTGTTCTATTTTCTTAACGATTTCATTTGTTTCAAGCACTGCTTGTTGGACGAAAACAAACTCTTGCTTCGTGACCATATTGGCTTTGACATGATCTAATTCTTTCATTAGGTTGTTCTTTACGTCCTCAAGCTCCTGTTTGGTAGCCATGTTGGCTTTGATGTCTTCAAGTTCTTGTTTGGTAGCCATGTTGGCTTTGATGTCTTCAAGTTCTTGCTTGGTAGCCATGTTGGCTTTGATGTCTTCAAGTTCTTGTTTGGTAGCCATGTTGGCTTTGATGTCTTCGATCTCTTTTGTGAAACTATGCTTCACTTCTTCAAGTTCTTGTTTCGTTGCCATGTTGGCTTTAATATCCTCAAGCTCTGTTGTGAAGTTTTGCTTCACTTCTTCGAGCTCCTGTTTCGTTGCCATGTTTGTTTTGACGTCGCTTACTTCATGTTCGATCATTTGGAGCTTGTCCAAAATTTGTTTCAATATCTCTTCCAAGGAAAATCCTCCCTTCTAATAAGATATATAGCAGCCCTGGAAAAGCGAGTGATGATGAATCGCTCCTTTCTTTTGAGGACTGGGGAAACGAGCGTGTAGAGTAAGTGGTTGAGGAAAGGGATGGGATTGTAGCGCAGAACAAATGAGGACAATCGTTCCCCATTCATATTATAAATGATTCGTAGAAATTTGAAAATAACGTTTTGTGTCATTGTCGCTTTGTATCCGTCCAGGAAAAGGAGTGCGTTTTAGCCCGTACGGTCATGTTAATCCCGGCAGCGACATTGTTTTTAAGAAAATCGAACTTCCTTTCTTTAATAATAAGGAGAAACAAGGGATTTAATCGGAATCGTTCATGATCAATGTACGATTTAAAAAAGAAAGAGCTGGCTCCAAAAGTCCACTTGTTAGTGGATTTTTGGGTCAGCCCCCCTTTCATCTTCTTTGGCGAGGAGACCCCGACTTCTAAGCGAGAGCGAAAGTCGGGGAGGAATCGCCCTTCCTCCTTTCAGGAGTGAGTTCCTCCTCCCCAATGTTGGAAGGGCTTGTTCGGCAGACAGCACCGCTCCTACCCATCAGAGCTTTTAACCATCTGCGACAGGGTTACGGACTGGAGGAGCATCCGTAAGTGTCATGACCCTTCCAACGTAGCCATTGAATGGCTGAGGGTAGTCAACTAGGGCTTGCCAAGCCCCCATTTCAAAAGCCGTTAGGCTTTAAGTGGTGGGTAGTTGACTTGTGAACGTTTTCAATCACTTGTGGCATTTGTCCGGCGTGGTGTGTTCGGTTTCCTTTTGCTTGTCATAGCATGGAAAGCAGTACAACGTCTCTGTTTCTCGGCTGACGACGCCGTTTAAAAACCCATGCAGACAATGGATCGGCTTGCCGCATTGCGCGCAAAAGCCAACAAGCTCTTCCAACCGCCATTTCTCCTTTCATGGGGATTGAACATGTTCACCTTCGGGCTGTGACGCTCGTCACTACCCCCCAAGGTTCAAGCGGTTATGATAAAGTATATAATTCATTATACTACAAAGGAGGCCAATGTTATGAACCAATTTGCCGCCAAAATCCACGCCCCGGACTATCCGCCGCGCGACCGCCATCCGGCAATTTTTCGGCTGTTTGACAGTTTGAAGCCGGGGGAAGTGATGGAGCTGACGAATGACCATGACCCGCGTCCGCTGCAATACCAATTCATGATGGAGCGTCCGGATCAGTTTACATGGGAGTACTTAGAGGAAGGGCCGGACGTATGGCGGGTGGCCATCGGCAAAAAATAAATCATCCGCTCCATTGGGATTTCCGTCTGCAGGCGGAAATCTTTTTTTTTCGCTGGTTGGTATGGTACGGTAAAAACAAACGATGGATGTCCGGAAAGGGGAAGCATGATGAAACAAACGATTGCCGGAGCGGTGCTCGCCGGCGGCCAGTCGCGCCGGTTTGGGCGGCCGAAGGCGTTTGCGTTGCACGAAGGAGCTCCGTTTTTCACTTGGTCCGTCGCGGCGCTGCGATCCGTCGCCGATGAATTGTACATCGTCAGCCACCCGTCGCTTATCGATGAATTCCGCCGGCAAACGGACATCCCGGTGCTGCTCGATGTGGAGCGCTGCCGCGGCTGTGGGCCGCTGGCCGGCCTTTACACCGTCATGGAACAGAGCCGAGCCGACTGGGTGTTCGTCCTGCCGTGCGACATGCCGTACATGCGGCGGGAAGTGGCGGAGCGGCTTGCTTCCTATATCGATCCGACGTTTGACGCCATCGTTCCACTCCATGGCGGCCGCCCAGAGCCATTGGTCGCTCTATACCATCGTCGGCTTCGTTCCGTGATCGCCGAGCTGCTTGACGCCGGCGAACGGCGGATGATCTCGCTTATTGACGGCGCCCGCGTCCGCTATGTTGACGCCCAACAGCTTGCCGCGGATGAAACTGTATGGCGCAATGTCAATACGGAGGGAGAGTACCGGTGAAGGGGGAATTGTGGCCGAAGGAGACACAGCATATACTTTTTTTCAATCAGAGGAGCCATCCTTGACCACGAAATGGTTCTTTTTCCCGGTTTTTCACCAAAAAATGCACTTGATGCAGGAAGACGCTCATGATACGCAAGTGAAAAATGATTTCGCCTGTACAATAGCCCTCTGTTGTGGCTTTGCTGTGGAGGTGATCGATATCACATAACGCGCCTGAATGTTGCGGTACAATGGAGGCCAAGGAGGGAATTGGATGCACGATTTCAATAAAAACCCGTTTATCGTCATTTGGGAGTTGACACGGGCGTGCCAACTCAAGTGCCTTCATTGCCGCGCTGAAGCGCAATACCATCGCGATCCGCGCGAGTTGACGTTTGAGGAAGGGAAAAAACTGATCGATGAGATTTACGAGATGGATCAGCCGATGCTCGTCTTTACGGGCGGCGATCCGCTCATGCGTCCGGATGTGTACGATTTAGCGAAATATGCGATCGATAAAGGGCTGCGCGTGTCAATGACGCCAAGCGCGACGCCGAACGTGACGAAAGAGGCGATCCGCAAAGCAAAAGAGGTCGGTCTGTCGCGCTGGGCGTTCAGCCTTGACGGGCCGAACGCCGAGATTCACGACCATTTCCGCGGCGTGAGCGGCTCGTTTGATTTGACGATCCGTGCGATTCAATACTTGCATGAGCTCGACATTCCCGTGCAAATCAACACCGTCATTTCGCGATACAACGTTCATGTGCTTGATGAAATGGCGGAATTGGTTGAGAAGCTGAAATGCGTCCTTTGGAGCGTCTTTTTCCTTGTGCCGACAGGCAGGGGGAAGGAGGAGGACATGATTTCCCCCATCGAGCATGAGCGGGTGTTCCGCTGGTTGTATGAAACGAGCAAGCGCGTTCCGTTTGACATTAAAACGACAGCCGGCCAGCATTACCGCCGCGTTGTGCTACAGGCGAAAATGCGCGAAGGAAAAGCGACAAAAGGCGGCATCCGTTACGAAGATGTGTTGAACCAAGGGTTGACCGGACAAGTCGACGGGCTCGGCCGCGCGCCGAAAGGAGTAAACGACGGCAACGGTTTCGTCTTTATTTCCCATATTGGCGACGTCTATCCGAGCGGGCTGCTGCCGGTCAAAGCCGGGAACGTCCGGGAAACGCCGCTGGCGGACATTTACCGACACTCGCCGATTTTCCAAGACTTGCGCAATCCGGACAAATATAAAGGAAAATGCGGCGTCTGCGAGTTCCGATATGTGTGCGGCGGCTCTCGTTCACGCGCTTACGCTGTAACGGGCGACTATTTGGAAAGCGAGCCGTATTGTGTTTACATTCCAAAGGCGCTGCGGACAAAAGAGCGAAGCCAACGGTAAGAGGGCGGTGAAAAACGGCCGCTTAAAATGACGGCGCTACGGCGTTCGTGAGACGGTTGCCCGGGCGCATGCGGCGGATGTTGGATGTGTGTTCAAAACATACGGGGGAGGAGCAGGCGCCCTTCCCCATTTTTGTTGAAAGATCATTCGTGGTTCAACTCGACTATAAAGGTCTCGGGCCCGGTCGGCGCCGCGCTTCCCCCTTTTGGTTCGAGGCTCGCTTTAATTTGCTTGAACTGTTTGACATCCTCGCCGGTGATCAAAATGCGCGCCGCTCCGTGGCGGATCGTCAACAGTTCCCCTTTGACCTCGTTGTTGGTGTAAATGATCCACAATTGATAATCGCGGGCCGCAAACGGCGGCAGCCCTTCAATTTCCATCAACATTTCCTTCGTATCGTCATTGAGCCAAATCGTGCCGTCCATCTGTTGAAAGAGCGCCGATGGCTCAATCGGAATTTGTTTCGTTTTGGGATTATGGATGATTCGCTCGATCGGAATGTCGGTATGTTGTTCGACAATCTGGTATCGATATGGCTCATCCGATCGGTCATGGGAAGCGGCTGGTCCGTCGCTGGGAGCGGAAAGGCGCAAGGTGAAAAGGAAAACGGCCAAAGCTGCACCGATCCACCCGCCTGCCATGCGGAGACCGCGCCGCATCCGCTTCGTTTGTTTTTGCGCTTCTGCTTGGGCCCAAATTCGCTCTTTATGAGAAAGGGGAGGTGCTTCATATTGGGCTTCCTCCTTAAGCCCGATGTTTTTCCACGCTTCAAGCAAGCGTTGGCATTCAAGGCACTGCTTTAGATGGTTGGACACGTCTTCTTTTTCTTGCTCTGGCAGCACGCCTAACAGCCAGTCCACGATTTTTGCTTCCGAAATATGGCTATGCTTCATGCTGTTCTTCACCTCTGCCAGCCCCCATCCAGTGGAACAGCTCTTTTTGTTTCCGCAAATTGCGCAAGCCGTAGCGGATGAGCGACTTGACGGAGCCTAACGGTTTGTTCATCGCGGCGGCGATTTCCCGCTGTGTTTCCCCATGAAAGTAAAAGTGAATGATGGCTTGCCGCTGCTCCTCGGGGAGATGGGTTAAAGCGTCTATGATGACTTGTTGTTCCAGTTGGCGGAGAAAATCAAATTCCGCCCCCTTTTCTGTTAAAGCTGCTTCCTCAAGGCGGCTCACTAAAAGGTCCCGTTTCTTGCGCAGGCGGTCGAGCGACCGGCTTTTCGTTTTCACGGCAAGAAAGGCTTGAACGCTTCCCCGTTTCGGGTCGAATTGATGCGGTTTTTGCAAGATTTCGAGAAACACATCGTGGCTGACATCTTCCGCCTCCACCTCGTCGCCGACGATCCGAAGAGCGATATGATAGACCATCGGAGCGTATTTTTCGTAAAAACGGTCAAAGGCGGCGCGCGAGCCTTCGGCGATCTTCTCGAGCAGTTCGAGGTCTTTCCGTCGGTCTTCCATCTTGCCCACCTCCCGACGCATGCTTGGAATGGTTGCTCTGCATCTATTCTACAACTGAATTTTTCTCCTGCAAAACAAATCCATTGATCCATTTCTGGCGTATACAGAAGTGAAAACAGAAGGAGGGAGTGAATGTCGTGCAAAGCAGGATCATCATGATGTTCGCCATGATCTTGACTCTCTTTTCGCTTCTTCTTCCGATCCGCCCGGCATCGGCGGCAAGCGGTGTTGTTCTCTTCACGCCATACACCGGGCTTTCCGTGACGCCGGGGGAAACAATCGACTATACGGTCAATGTCATCAACAACGGTTCCAACATTGAAAACGTCACCTTCTCGTTTGACCACCTGCCGAAAGGATGGTCGACTTCGATTACCGCTGAGGGGAGAACGATTGAGCAGCTGTCCGTCCGAGGCGGAAAAGAAGAAGAGGTCACGTTGGAAGTGACCGTGCCGCTGGATGTCGACAAGGGGGATTACCGCTTTTGGCTCGTCGCGAAAGGGGACAGTGGTTCATCGAAATTGCCGCTGCTTGTCCGCGTGACGGAACAAGGATCGTTTAAAACGGAACTGACGTCGGAACAAACGAACCTCGAGGGGCACGCGGATTCGAGCTTCACGTATGATGTCACGCTGAAAAATCGAACTGCCAAGACGCAAAATTACGCGTTAAGTTCGGCGGCGGAAAAAGGTTGGCAAGTCACGTTCAAATCGGAAGGCAATTCCGTTACGTCGGTGAAGCTCGAGCCGAATGAATCAAGAGACATTACCGTAGAGGTTAAACCGCCGGAAAATGTGAAAGCGGGCACGTACAAAATCCCGATCAAAGCGCAAACGAGCGATACGTCGGCTGAGCTGACGTTAGAAGCGGTCATTACGGGCACGTATGCGCTCAAACTGACGACGCCGTCAGGAAACTTAAGCACCGATGTGACGGCGGGGCATGAACGGGTGATCGATCTTGTTGTCAAAAACACCGGAAGCGCTCCACTTTTGAACATCAATATGACGGCTGACGCTCCGCCTGATTGGGAAGTGGAATTCGATCAAAGCACGATCGCCCAGCTGAACCCGGGCGATTCCAAAACAGTCAAGGCGAAAGTGAAAGCGTCGGATGAAGCGATCGCTGGGGATTATGTTGTCAACTTCCAGGCGCAAACGGCGGAAACGTCGGTGGAGGCGGCGTTCCGCGTCTCGGTCAAAACGTCGACCGTTTGGGGAGTGGTGGCGGTGTTGATCATTCTCGGGGTGGCCGGAGGGCTATACTATTTGATCAAAACATACGGGAGGAGGTAAGCATGGCAGCACCCGCTGTCATCGAGCTTGACAACTTGTGCAAAACGTATGGCGACCATCGGGCGGTTGACCATTTGTCGCTTTCCATTCAAAAAGGGGAAATTTTTGGGCTTCTTGGCCCGAACGGGGCCGGAAAGACGACGACGATTTTGATGATGCTCGGGCTCACCGAGCCGACGTCCGGCATGGTTAGGGTATGCGGGATCGATCCAGTGCGAAATCCCATTGACGTTAAACGGAAAGTCGGGTACTTGCCGGATGATGTCGGCTTTTACCATCACATGACAGGGTTGGAGAACTTGCTGTATACGGCGGCGTTAAACGGCATTCCTCGCGCCGAGGCGGAAAAGCGAGCGTGGGAGCTGCTCGAGAAGGTGAATTTGACCGATGCGGCCCATAAAAAAGCGGGGAAATACTCGCGGGGAATGAGGCAGCGGCTCGGCTTGGCCGATGTGTTGATGAAGCGCCCGGAAGTGATCATTTTGGATGAGCCGACGTTGGGCATCGACCCTGAGGGAGTGCGCGAGCTGCTTCGGCTGATCCGCGATTTGAGCCGTCATGAAGGCATCACGGTCCTGCTGTCCTCGCACCAATTGCACCATGTGCAGAAAATTTGCGACCGAGTCGGCTTGTTCGTGGGCGGTCGATTGTTGGCCGAAGGGAATATCGAACGCCTGGCGCAACAGCTGTTTTTGCAGGATGCCTATGTCATCCATGTGGTTGCTTCGCCGCTTGACGCTTCCTTACGGTCCAAAATCGAGGCGATTCCGGGCGTCAATAAAGTGGAGCAAACGGAAGATGGATGGGATGTGTATTGCCAAACGGATGTGAGCGCCGCCATCAGCCAGACGATCATCGAATCAGGATCTTCGCTGTTCCATCTCAGCCGGCGGGATTTTGGACTTGATGAGATTTATCACCGCTATTTTGAAGGGAGGGATGTACGTGAAGGCCAGTAAGGAAGAGCGATGGGCAAACGATGTTTTTTCATATGTGAAAAGATGGAGCGAACGGCTGAAGGTGGGTGCGCTTGATGAGAAGAAACG
Organism: Geobacillus sp. FJAT-46040; assembly: GCF_002335725.1. Taxonomy (NCBI): domain Bacteria; kingdom Bacillati; phylum Bacillota; class Bacilli; order Caryophanales; family Anoxybacillaceae; genus Geobacillus; species Geobacillus sp. FJAT-46040. The sequence goes on along the minus strand of NZ_NISS01000001.1, from coordinate 2,165,227 downwards.
AGCAAGAGGGGCAAACAGCGCCTTTTCGGCCATTGTCAAAAAAGAACTGGCCGATTATTTGACGAGTTGGCGCATGATCATTTTAATCGCCCTCATCTTGCTTACTTGCTTCGGCTCGCTGTATACGGCGATGACGACAATCCGGGACGCGTTGGATTCCTCGGAAGAGGCCAAGGAAATCGCGAAAGGCGCCTACTTGTTTCTAAAATTATTCACCGTCTCGGACGGAACGTTGCCTTCGTTTCTGACGTTTGTCAGCTTTCTCGGGCCGCTGCTCGGCATCGCCCTTGGATTTGACGCCATCAATTCGGAGCGGAATCGGGGGACGTTAAGCCGGCTCATGGCCCAGCCGATTCCGCGCGATTATGTGATCAACGGCAAGTTTGTCGCTGCGCTGTTGTTGAATGCTGTTTTGTTTCTTTCGCTCGGCCTGCTCGTGATGGCGTTGGGCATTTTGGTCTTGGGGATTCCGCCTACTTTCGAAGAGTTTGCCCGCATGGTCTGCTTTTTGTTGTTATGTCTTGTGTATATCGCCTTTTGGCTGAATCTCGGCATTTTGTTTTCCGTCGTCTTCCGCCAGGCGGCGACATCCGCGTTGTCGTCGATGGCCGTTTGGCTGTTTTTCAATCTTTTCTACTCGATGATCGTGGAAGTGTTTGCGAAATCGTTTTTGCAGTCTGACGCCATTACGTCCGTCGAGCAGGCGGTCGGCCGTCAAGAGTTGGTGCTTGGTCTCATGAGATTGTCGCCGAGCTACTTGTTCAATGAATCAACAACCGCCTTGCTTTCGCCGGACGTCCGAACGCTAGGGATCGTCACGGTGGAGCAAACGGCCGGCGCTGTTGCGGCCCCCTTGCCGTTCTCGCAAAGTTTGCTGCTCATTTGGCCGCAGGCGACCGCGCTCATTGCCGCCACCCTCATCTGCTTTGCGATCGCGTATTGGTTGTTTATGAGGCAGGAGATACGGGCGAGTGGGTGAGAAAACAAGTTGTTTGCCGTAGACGGGGCGGAAGAGATGTGTGCGCCCAACAGCGTTTCTTATCGTTCGTATGTGAAAAACGTTCTGCCAAATCGTGTCCGTTCCTTTTGGGGACGGGCTTTTTCTTTTTTTGGATGTGACAAGACTGTGACAACGATTGTGGCAAAATGGTGACAACAGGCAAGAATGTGATCAACCTCACAAATCTGTTTCCTTCTCCTGCATATGATGGAAGTACAAACAACGTCACAAATTTTGAAAGTTTGGGAGGGGATTTTCATGAATAAACAAAAGGCGCTGCTGCCGATCACAACATTGGCCATGACGTTTTCATTCGCGGTTTGGGCCGTCTTTTCGCCGCTGGCGAGCACGTTTCAAGAAATGTACGGGCTGACATCGACGCAAAAAAGCATTTTAGTCGCCATTCCGGTGCTGCTCGGCTCGATCATGCGTTTGCCGCTTGGCATTTGGACGGACCGGATCGGCGGGCGCAGGCTGTTTTCGCTGCTGCTCCTGTTTTTAATCGTTCCGCTCATCGGCGCAGGGTTTGCGGATTCGTATGCGATGCTTCTGTTTTGGGCGTTTTTCATCGGTATGGCCGGGACGTCGTTCGCGATCTCGGTAACGTTCGTGTCGCGCTTGACTCCGCCGGAAAAGCAAGGAACAGCGCTCGGGATTAACGCGATGGGCAACTTCGGCACAGCGGTCGCCAGTTTTTCGGTTCCATCGATCGCTGCCGCTTTCGGCGTTTCGTGGGCGTTTTGGGGAATGATCATCCCCGTTGTCGTCATGCTTATTCTCGTTTGGTTTTTCACACCGGATATGCCGAAGCCAAAACAACAAAAAACGATGCGCGAATCGCTGTCGGTGTTGAAATACAAACATACGTGGACGTTGTCGCTGTTTTACTTCGTCACATTCGGAGCATTTGTCGCCTTTGGCATTTACTTGCCGTCGCTCCTTGTTGACTTGTATGGGTTGACGCCAGTGGATGCTGGGATGCGCGCGGCTGGGTTTACTGTACTCGCTACGCTTGCGCGGCCAGTCGGCGGCTATCTTGGCGATAAAATCGGAGCTGAACGGGTGTTGACGTTCGTCTACGCTGGAATGACAATCGGCGCCTTGACGATCGTATTTGGAATGGAAAACATTTGGGTGATGACAGCGGCTTGTTTGTTTGTGGCCGTGATGTCTGGGCTGGGCAACGGTGCGGTGTTCAAACTCGTGCCGCAGCTGTTCCCAGCCGAAACGGGCGCCGTCACCGGCCTTGTCGGCGCATGGGGCGGACTGGGCGGCTTTTTCCCGCCGATTTTAATGGGCATCATCAAAGATGTGACTGGTTCTTACGTGCTCGGGTTTATGCTTCTCAGCCTGTTTACCTTGATCTGCTTCTTATTGAATCGAATCGTCTTCGGCAAAAAAGCCGGCGAATCGGCGAAACGGTACGCATCGTAACCATCGAAAGAGGTCAAAAGTATCCGCTTTTGGCCTCTTTTTATTGTTCACTAGGCATGATGGACTGAAGGGGGGACTGATGACGATTCGGAAAACGAAATGCCCGTTTTCCGTTAGCCAACGTGGGCACGCTCTTTATCGTTTTTACAGTAGCGATAAACATATTGTTCAACGTTTCACAAACCCTTCAAATATGCGTGTTCCTTGGTGATACAAATCACTAGAGGGGAAGCCGAAATGGCGTACGCTGAAGGTGTAAACCGATTCCGTTAGAGGAGGAAAGAACGATGAACCGAAATGGATCCGCGTTGTTATCGATCGTGTTGGCGGCCTCGCTTTTAGCGGCGTGCAATAACGGGGGAGAGCAGGTGAAGGTGGAAAGCAAAAGTGAAACGGCCGCCACACAACAGCAGGCGACGAACGTTTTAGCAGCGCACAAAGGAGTGAATCAAGCGCCGGTGCCGCTGAAAATGGAGCGGATCGGACCGCATGACGTCCGCATCGAAATGACGGCGCAAATTACCGATATTGAAATTGACAAAGGAAAAATCTACAAAGCGTGGACGTTTAACGGCCAGGCGCCCGGGCCGCTCGTCGTTGTCAATGAAGGGGATACGATCCATTTTACGCTGAAAAATATGGACCCAGTCATCCCGCACAGCATGGACTTTCACGCTGTCCACGCTGCACCGTCAAAAGACTTTATTGACGTGATGCCGAACAAATCGGGAACGTTCACTTACCCCGCAAACAAACCGGGCGTGTTTATGTATCATTGCGGCACGAAGCCAGTCTTGCAACATATCGCCAACGGCATGCACGGCGTGATCATCGTCAAGCCGAAAAACGGTTATCCGACCGACAAGGAAGTGGATCGCGAATATGTGCTCATCCAAAATGAATGGTATAAATACAACGACATGAACGACTTCCAAAACGGCGTGCCAAGCTATGTCGTTTTCTCAGCGAAGGCGCTTAAACCTGGCGATCCGAATACGAACGGGGACACATTTACCCTTAAAGAAAAGCCGTTATTGGCGAAAGTCGGCGAGAAAATCCGCTTGTATGTCAACAACGTCGGTCCGAACGAGGTAAGCTCGTTTCACGTTGTCGGCACGGTCTTCGATGATGTGTACCTTGATGGCAACCCGAACAACCATTTGCAAGGAATGCAGACGGTGATGCTTCCGGCAAGCGGCGGTGCGGTCGTCGAATTTACCGTCACCCGCCCGGGAACGTATCCGATCGTCACTCACCAGTTTAATCATGCTCAAAAGGGAGCCGTCGCCATGCTGAAGGTGACCGAAACCGGCGAAGACGACGGCGCGGAAACGAGCGGACATTGATCGATCCTGTTCCGCAAACAGGATGGATGCCGCCCAAAGCCTTATATTTCTTAATTATAGAGAGATTGAGAAAAAATGAAGTGATGCACATCACTTTCCATCAAAAAAGCGTCCGCATTTGTTTGTTGGCGGGCGCTTTTTGCATAAGTCAACGGGTCAAAATGGCTTGATCGTTGCTTTGCCCGGGGGGAACGATCGGGTAGACGTTTTCTTCCTCAGCAATATTGAAATCAAGCAAGACTGCCCTGTTACCCGGTCGCTGAAGCGCACGCCGACACAAATCAATAGGTCACATTGGTGAACCGCCTTGTTGGCCGCATACGTTCCGTGCATTCCTACCATCCCTAAGTAGAGTGGGTTCGTTTGATCAAAAGCGCCGATTCCCATCAGCGAGCTGACGACGGGAATTTGGCTTTGCGTGGCCACTTCGCGCATCCACTCTGAGGCGCCGGAATGAATAACTCCGCCGCCGATAAACAAGACTGGCTTTTTGGCGTTTTCAATGGCGGTAATGGCCGCTTCAAGCGATTTTCTCGGGATGTTCTTCGGCTTCGGAAGGGCGGCTTTTTTCATCGGATATGCCCCCGCCGCTGCCGCAGCTCGTCAGCGATGCGCCGATTGGATTTCAAATTCATCCTATTTCGCGCAGGAGACTCCCACTTCAACGACCAAAGGGAGTAAGTGGGAGAGGAATGCGCGTTCCCCCTTTCTTTTGTGTATGATAGAATAAAGGCGTGGAGAAAACCGTTCAATAAAGGCACTCCAATCACGGCTACTCGATGTATGGAGTTGGTTACAGGAAACGTTGTAACCGTAAAACATCGAGCGTAGGTCCGTCTGTTGTGTGTGGAAGCCAAGTACTGCCAACAGACACACCGAGAGAATCGGTAACGATGCAGGCATGACCTGCGTCGTTGGGTAGTCGTCAACCTGCCCCCTGATGCAACCCCAAGTCAAGGAAGGAGGACGAAGTCCGTTTGCACTTCTGGGGAGTTGCAAGCCCCCACTTCAAGCGTTAGCGAAGTGGGGGTAGTTGACATTCTCTCCGCCTTGCTGTTATTCGGCGTTTGGCCGTTCACCCGCCTCGTGCATGTATGGAGCGTCCCGGTGACGTATTTAAACCGGCATTACGTCGTCTATCGCCGGATGCGGGCGAAAAAAATTTAGTGAAAGAGCGGGGGCTGTCCATAAAAGAGTTGCTTGGCAACTCCTTTATGACAGCCCGCTAAATTTCATTCAATGCAGCAAATATCTGGTGGGCAGTCCTCGCATTGGATTTCCGTTTTTAAATAGTTCAAGTCGTGGACGGTGATTCTCCCCCGCTTCATGGAAATAATTCCATCTTGCTTTAACGCATTGAGCATCCGATTGACGCTCTCGCGTGTCGTGCCGCAAAAGTTGGCTAAGTCTTGGTTTTTTAACGTCACATCAATGAAAATACTCCCATCTTCAAGCGGGACGCCATAGCTGTTGCATAGGCGAATGAGCGTCGAATAGAGCGCCCCTTTTTTGCCGTTCATCATCAAGTCGCGAAACTTCGTCTGCGTCCGCCGGGCATGCTTGCTCATCCAGCGCATATATTCAAGGGTAAGGGTGGGATTGATCAGCAACTGCTCTTCGAGTTCGTTTTTATTCATCACCGCTGCCTCGCCCGGTTCAATCACTTTGGCGGTCAATAAATAGCGCGGGTCGTTCGTAAACAGCGTCAGCTCGCCGACAATTTCCCCGCTTCCACAAATGCGGAAACACATTTCTTTTCCGTCCGGGCCAATTTTGCTTACTTGCACTTTACCGGAAAGAATCAAATACAGCTCATTGGCCGGCATCCCTTCTTGAAACAAAAACGAATGTTTGCGAAGCGGAATCACTTTTTTCGACGATTGCAGCCACGAGCGCAAGAGGGAAAAATCGCGTTTCTCCACTGGTTGGCTTTGCCGTTCCATGATTGACACCTCCATTTGTTCGGCTGCTTCTATTGTAAAAAACACCACAGTAAGGACAGAGTGAAAAAAATCACCGTTTGTCACTTTTTTTGTGCAGGTTGTCACAAATTTTTCTAACCCAGATTTCCCCTCCCATATGATACAATCAATGTGAGCAGTGTCACAGCGTTTGCCTGCTCGTTTTCGTATAGTAGGATGGAGATGGAACAAAGAGAGGCTGACCTATGACATCGTTTTGGTCACCGGTTTGGTTATCGATCAAAGTATCGCTCCTCGCCGGCTTGATTGTCGCGGTCTTAGGGACAGCGGCGGCGAAGCGGATGGCGCGCCGCCGGTTTCGCGGCAAGACGGTGGTGGAGACGGTGTTTATGTTGCCGCTCGTGTTGCCGCCGTCGGTCGTCGGTTTTTTGCTCGTCGTCTTGTTTGGCCGACATAGCCCCATCGGCCAGTGGATCGAGGCGTCGTTTCATACGACCGTACTGTTTACGCCCGGTGCCGCGGTGATGGCCGCCGTGGTCGTGTCATTCCCGCTCATGTATCAGGCGGCCAAAACCGGGCTCGAAGCGGTCGATCCAACCATTGAAGGGGCGGCGCGCATCGATGGGGCGAATGAGCGCCAAGTCTTTTGGCATATTTCGCTGCCGCTTGCCAGACACGCACTATTATCCGGAGCGGTGCTGTCGTTTGCCCGCAGCCTCGGGGAGTTTGGCGCAACACTCATGTTTGCCGGCAATATTCCAGGAAAAACGCAAACGATCCCGACCGCCGTCTATATGGCCATGGAATCGGGGCGAATGGAGTTAGCGTGGGCATGGGTGGCGGTCACGATCGGATTGTCATTCAGTTTATTGGTCTTTGCGACGAAACTCGGTCGTTTACGAGAATAAACAAAGCCGCCTGGCAACATCATGAGGCGAACGAAACAGAAAGGAGGGAGCGCGATGAGCGAGCGCAACCGAACGAACGTCATGGACCGCCTGTCCCGCCCGCTTCGCGACTTGCGGTTATCAGTGATCGACCAATGCAATTTTCGCTGCGTCTATTGCATGCCGGCCGAAGTGTTCGGGCCGAATTTTCGCTTTTTGGCGGAAGGCGAGCTGTTGACGGTCGAGGAAATGGCGCTTCTTTCGGAATGCTTTGTCGAGCTTGGCGTCGAAAAAATCCGCTTGACGGGCGGCGAACCGCTCTTAAGGCGCGATTTGGACGCGCTTGTTGCGCGGCTGTCTGCGATTCCCGGCCTGCGCGATATCGGCTTGACGACCAATGGCGTCCATTTAGTGAAATGGGCGCAGCGGCTGAAAGAAGCCGGGTTGAAGCGCGTCAACGTCAGCTTGGATGCGTTGGATGATGACATTTTCCGAAAAATGAACGGCATCGGCGTCGGCGTCACCCCGGTGTTAAAAGGCATCGAAGCCGCCCGGGCGGCGGGGCTCGGCGTCAAGGTGAACATGGTCGTCAAAAAAGGGTGGAACGACTCGCAAATCGTGCCGATGGCGGCCTATTTCAAAGAACAAGGCATTCCGCTCCGCCTCATTGAATTTATGGACGTCGGCACCACGAACGGCTGGGATTACTCCCATGTCGTGACGAAAAAAGAGATGTATGAACAAATCAACGCCATACATCCGCTCGAACCGGTTGAAAAAGCGTACTTCGGCGAAGTGGCGAGCCGCTACCGGTACGCGGGCACGAACGTAGAAGTCGGCTTTATCGCCTCGGTGACGGAAACGTTTTGCCGGAGCTGCACGAGGGCGCGCATTTCCGCCGATGGCAAGCTGTACACGTGTTTGTTTGCTTCTGAGGGCGTGTCGTTGAAAGACAAACTGCGCGCCGGCGCGGGGAAAGAAGAGCTGAAGGCGCTGATCGCCGCCATCTGGAGCGAGCGGACAGACCGCTATTCAGAAGAACGGACGGCAGAGACAGCGAAACAGCGCCCGAAAATTGAAATGTCGTATATTGGGGGATGAAGAAAAACGGGAGCGCTCTTTCCATAGAAGAAGCGATCCCGTTTTTGGTTTATGTTTTCGGAAGTGCGAATCGGCGTCTTTCTTCCTTTAAACCTTCACCGCCGCCAACACGCGCGGGAAGAGGATGTTGTTTTCCAAATGGATGTGGGTAAACAAATCGTCTTCAAGCGCGGCCAGCCGGTTGTAGACGAGGCGATACGTGCCGCACGCGTCTTCTGGCGGGGTGAAGTCGTTTGTGATTTCACGAATTTCTTTCATCAAATCACCGGCTGCGTCATGCTCATTGACCAGTTCGCGAACGGCCCGCTCGACCGCCTCCCGGTTCTCCGGCGATGGGTTGTCGGCAAATTGCAAAATGAGCGGGAACGCTCCCGTTTCCTCTTTAATGAGATGCTGCTCGAGTTCTGTTTTTAACTCATGAAACAGTTTATGCACGCGGGAAAGATGCGGATGGTGCATGCCGTGTACGCGCAATACTTTCGTGACATACGGGCTGAGCTGCGGCAGTTCCTCGTTCAAATAGCGGTGGTGCGTGTTGATGATATGATCGACCAAGTCGGCTAGCGGCGCTTCACTCCAATTTCCGGTCGGCTTGTTTTGCGCTTCCGCGTAAAGGGTGTTCAGCTCGCGAAGAAGCGCTTCGCCATCAAGTCCGAGCTCTTCGATCGCTTCTTTTAACGGACGCTGTCCGCCGCAGCAAAAATCGATGCGCCGCGCTTTAAACAAATCAGCTGCTTTCGGAAATTGAGTAACAATATCGCCAATCAATGATTGTTCAGTAAACCGCTGTTCCATTCATCATCCCTCCATTGATCCAATCGTTACAGCTTCAGCATACCGTGTTTTCCGCGAAGGTGTTGTGACGGATCTCACATACGTAAAAAAAAGTGGACATCGATCCATGTGATAAACGTCACAACAGCACGTTTCTTCTTTATCGTACAATGAAAAAAAGCAGACTTCTGCTGACTCTTTGCAGAGGCGGTGTCTGCTTTCGTGGATGAGAACGGACATGTTCAGCAGATAACATACAACGTGTTGACAACAGAAGCCAATCAAGAGAAGGAAAAGGGAAGACGGATATGTGGGCGTTGGTGAAGGGAAGGCAGTGGGAGGAGGAAAAAACAGAACTGGAGCGGCAACTCGCTGAGATGAAAGAAGAGCTCACGAGACAAAAGGAAGCCATTCATGAGACGGTGGCAGGATTGCTCGGGGAGTTGCAGGAAATCGTTCACCAGCATGAGGTGGTCAACGGGCAACACCATGTATTAGGCCAGCTGGTTGACCGAACGAAAGAAAAGGTTGATAATGTCAGTACGCTCAGCAAGTCATCATATGCGATTTCCGACCGTTTATGCGAACAAGGGAACGCATTGGTGGAGACGGCGGGTCAGATGGTCGCAGCCGCAAAAGAAGGTATCCGCATGTCGGAAGAAATGGAGCAGGCGATGGGGCGGCTCGGCAGTGAGATGGAAACGACATCGGCCGCGATGCATCGGTTGCGCGGCCGCTCGCAAGAAATTGAACAAATTGTGAAAGTGATCAAAGAAATCGCTGGCCAGACGAATTTGATCGCGTTAAACGCCTCGATCGAAGCCGCTCGCGCCGGGGAGCATGGCAAAGGGTTTTCCGTCGTCGCCGCTGAAGTGAGGAAATTGGCTGAGCATACGGCGGACAGCACGGAAACGATTCACCAGCTAACTGACGCTGTGCAGCAGGAAATCGAACGGTCGCTAGAGCAAACGGAAGCCATTTCATCTTTGATCGAAACGGTTGTCCAAATGAGCATCCATACAGCTCGCAAATGGTCGGCGATGATGGAGCTGATCGATCAAGTCGAAAATCGAGCCCAAGACGTGCTAAACTATATTCAGGAACAATACCGCTATGCGGATAAAGTGAGGAAAGAGCTCGAACAGTCCGCCGCTTTGTTTGGCGAAACGCGGGAGATGATTTTGCGGCATATTGCCGATGCGAGCGTCGTTGATGAAAAGTTGGCAGAAGGCATAAAACAGCTGCAACAATGGCAACAACGTTGAAAGAACGATATAGTTGCCGCCAGCCGTATGATCGAAAGGAGAGAGAGAGATGGTCGAAAGACGAACCCCGATTCCTGTATCGGAAGCGATTGATCGGGTGATGCGTTATGCCGGAGTGGGGGAAGAGGAAACAGTGCCGCTTCGCCAGTCGTATGGCCGCTATTTGGCCGAAGATTTGCGTGCTGACCATGATGTGCCGCCATTTGACCGCTCGCCGTATGACGGATTTGCCATTCGCGCCGCCGACTCGGAAGGAGCGGGACTTGACCATCCGGTCGAGTTTGAAGTCATTGAAACGATCGGCGCCGGGCAAGTGGCGAAGCAGCCCGTCGGCCCGTTTCAAGCGGTGCGCTTGATGACCGGGGCGCAAATTCCCCAAGGATGCGATGCGGTCGTCATGTTGGAGCTCGCCAAACAGTACGAGCGGGATGGAAAAACGTATATGGCCATTAAACGCCCGTTCCGCCCTGGCGACAACATTTCGTTTCAAGGGGAAGATGCGAAAAAAGGGCAGCCGCTTGTCGAAAAAGGAACGCGCATCAATCCCGGGGTGGCGGCGCTCTTGGCGACGTTTGGCTACGCCGAAGTGAAGGTGGCGAAAAAGCCGCGGATTGGCATTTTTGCGACTGGAAGCGAACTGCTCGACGTCTCTGAACCGCTTGTGCCGGGAAAAATCCGCAACAGCAACTCCTACATGATCGAGGCGCAGGTGTTCAAAAGCGGCGCCGAGCCGATTTATTTGGGCCAGCTCGCCGACGACCTCGATGCGTGTTTTCACACTGTGCGCCAGGCGCTCGATCAAGTGGACATGCTCATTACGACCGGCGGCGTCTCGGTCGGGGATTTCGATTATTTGCCCGCCATTTACAAGCGGCTCGGAGCGAACGTGTTGTTTAACAAAATCGCCATGCGCCCGGGGAGCGTGACGACCGTCGCCGAGATTGATGGCAAGCTGCTGTTCGGTCTATCCGGAAACCCGTCGGCGTGCTACGTCGGGTATGAGCTGTTCGTCCGCCCGGTCGTGCGCACGCGGCTGTTTTCGGCCAAGCCGTATTTGAAAAAAGCGAAAGCCACCCTTGGCGCCGATTTTCCGAAGCCGAACCCGTTCACCCGCTTCGTGCGCAGCCGGGTCGAGGCGGTTGACGGTCGGCTTGTCGTGAAGCCGGTCGGCATGGACAAGTCGAACATTGTCACCTCGCTTGCCTTTGCGAACGCCTTGATGGTGCTGCCGGGCGGAACGAGAGGGTTTGCGGTTGGCGATGAGGTGGAAGTGTGGCTTTTGGATGACGATGAGGGGTCAAGCGAATGAACGTCTGGCAAGTCGTCGGCTATAAACATAGCGGCAAAACGACGCTTATGGAAAAATGGGTGGCGGCCGCTGTCCGGGAAGGATGGCGCGTCGGGACGGTGAAGCACCACGGCCATGGCGGCGAGCCCGCGCGGCCGGAAGGCGTCGATTCCGTCCGCCATGAGCGGGCCGGGGCGATGGCAACGGCGGTGGAAGGGGACGGGCTTTTGCAGCTTCATCTCCGCCGCCCGTTGTGGCGGTTGGATGATGTGTTGGCGCTTTATGCGCCGCTTCGGCTCGATCTCGTGCTGGTCGAAGGCTATAAGCAGGCGCCCCATCCGAAAGTCGTGCTCGTCCGCACTTGGGAAGATTGGGCGTCGCTTCAGCACCTCGCCAACATCCGCGCCGTCATCGCCTGGGAACCGCTCGAAGGGCCGCTAGCGCACCCGGTGTTTTCGCTGGCTGATGAGGCCGCATATATCCCATGGTTGATGAATGAGGTGAGAAGAGGGACATGACGGAATCGTTGTTTGCCATCACGTCTGAACCGATTTCGGTCGAGGATGTGATGAAAAAAGTGATGCGTCCGGAAGCGGGGGCGGTCGCTGTCTTTGCCGGCACGGTGCGTGAATGGACGAACGGCAAGCGGACGCTCTTTTTGCAATATGAGGCGTACGTGTCGATGGCCGAGAAAATGCTCGCGCAAATCGGGGCGGAAATTGCGGAGAAATGGCCAGGGGCGAAAACCGCCATCACCCACCGGATCGGGCGGCTTAAGATCAGCGACATCGCCGTCGTCATCGCGGTTTCCTCGCCGCACCGCGCCGAAGCGTATGAGGCGAACCGCTATGCCATTGAGCGGATCAAGCAAATCGTGCCGATTTGGAAAAAAGAGCAATGGGAGGACGGAAGCGCCTGGGTGGGCGACCAGTTGGAAACAACGGCGTATCCGTCCGGAAAACCGGAGGTGAAAGAGGAATGATCCGTCTATTGTTTTTCGCCCATTTGGGCGAGCAAATCGGCGAGCGGGAAGTGATGTGGCCGCACGTTCCGGAAACGGTGAAACAACTGAAAGACGAAGTGGAAGAGCGCTACGGCATCTCGCTCGGGCGCGTCATGACCGCGGTCAACGAGGAGTACGCCCGCGACGAGTCGCCGCTTCACGCCGGCGACACGGTCGCCTTTATTCCACCGGTAAGCGGAGGATGAGACGGATGGCGAACAAAAGCAAATGGGTGATGCCAAAACAACACGGCGCCTGGGCGATGCTCATCATCCCGTTTTGGCTCGGAGCGTACGCCGGTGGGCTTTCGTGGATTCACGCGCCGCTCTTTGTCGCCTGGCTTGCGCTCTATTTGGCGACGTATCCGCTCTTGATGGCGGTGAAAACGAAGCGGAAAGAGCCGTACGTGCCCGCCGCCGCCCGCTATGGCGCCATCGCCGCCGCGGCGCTTGCCGTCTCTCTTTGGCAACAGCCGGCGCTTTTCTACTTCGGGCTCGCCATGGTGCCGTTTTTCTTGGTGAACACGTACTACAGCAAGAAAAAGAACGATCGCGCCTTTTGGAATGATGTAGCCGCCATCGCGGCGTTTTGCATCGGCGGCCTCGCCGCCTTTTACGCCGGACGCGGGGAGTTGACGCTTGAAGCGTTTGAACTCGCCCTGTTTTCCTTCCTCTTTTTCATCGGCAGCACGTTTTACGTAAAAACGATGATTCGCGAAAAGAAAAATGAGCGGTACAAATGGCTGTCATGGGGCTACCACGCCCTGTTGATCGTCGGCCTCATCGCCATCGGCGAGCCGTTCGCCGTCTTGGCCTACGCGCCGAGCGTCATCCGCGCCGTCTATTTATATGGCAAGTCGCTGCCGATCATGAAACTGGGCATTTTGGAAATCGCCAACGCGGCGTACTTTTTCATCGCGATGATCGTGCTCTACTCTTGAGCGAACCCCAAACGGGAGGCATCCATGACCGTTTGGGGTTTTTTCTTTTGGTTAGGCGGTATTGCTTTTTCATTGCACAAGCATGATGTGACTCACATTTCGCACCCTAACAAGGTCAAAACAAAGGATTTTTTATTTAGTTTTTCAGAATAACTTTTTGACCAACACAACGAGCGATGGCAATCCTTTTTTTACCATCGCTGGTCGTTCCGTATGACGTTACACGTAAATGCTCTCATCCAGCCCCAACCCCTGCAGAATCCTTCGTTGTTCAGGGGTGAGGGAGCGATCCAGTGAGCGTTGGATGCGTCCATCCGGCAGCTTGAACAGGACGACGTTCACATATTGAAACAGCTGAAAAATCGCCTGTCCCGTCGGCCGGGTCAGCTTGCGGCCTCCAGGAGCCTTCAACGGGTGTTCTGGAGTAATAAACTGACGCACTCGGCGCTGAAAAACGCGGTAAATCGCCAAGGCCAACAGAAACAAATAGCCTAATACTGCGACCCGTTCTGGTTTTTTGACGTAAATCTCATCCGTGAAAAACGGATCTTTCAAAAAAGCGAAGTTCATTTCCACCGAGATCTGCCCTTTATACAGCTTCAAGATCTCTTGGGCATCCATGGGTTGGCCCTTCCATTCCTTCGGAACGGTCGTGACGAGGACAAACCGGGACGCTTTCCGTCTCGCCTGTTCCCACGCGTCTTGGTCGAATTCGACGTCAAGGTGCAAGAAATACAGCGTCTCCACCTCGGGTTCCGCCCCTTTTTTCGGCCGTCCGCGCCGTTTTTTCAGGCGTACGATCTCTTCGACCGCGGCCTCAACCCGATGAAACCGGGGGCGAAGGGACGCCTTGAGGGACGCCAAGGCTTGTTCGGCATCTTCCCGGCAGGAGAAGGGGTGACGCTCCCAACGGGCTTGTTCCTCGCGAAGAAGCTCCGCTTCTTTGGTTCGTTCTTTTTCAAGCGTCTTTCCTTTTCGCTGGTCGAGCGCGCTCGATTCAACAACGATCAGCCGAACGGGGTGGCCTTCATACGTCGAGGCCGTTTCCCATACCCGGTACGTGGCGCCGTTTCTCTCCGCCAACGTAAAGGGATCGCTCCACGTCGTGTCCTCAGCATCCGCTTCGGCCAGCGCGGTTTTCACGATCCGGAGCGACGAAGGGCCTCTGGTGATCAAAAAGGCGTTGGCCGCTTTGGTTTGCGCCAGGGTCTCTTTCGTCATCGCGGCGGAATCGGCCACGTAAATCCATTCGTCTTCGATTTTGGCCTGCTTCAGCTGTTCATGGACACGAGACAGCACCTCGGGATTCCATGTTTTGTCCGGCAGGTTGCCGTCGTGCACATCGCCGTAAAACGGGATGCCGTCCTCGTTGCCGACCAGTCCGAAACCGATCTGTTTTTGCCAACGATGATGGCGGTTGTAGCCATGTGTGATCTGCAAAGCCTCTAATGAGGCCGATTCATACGCGCCGTAAACCGTCTTGTCCGTCGTATCGGCGTGAAAGGCTCGGAGGGAAAGGCCTTCTTTGCGATAAATGTGAATCAAGCAAGTGCTGATCACCTTGTGAATATCCGCCTCATACAGGCGGTCGAGATGACGAGCCAAGGCATCGTCGTTCAACCAGGAAGGATGGAGACCGGGACGGATGAGTTTCTCTAGATCGATCTCCTGAGCCCATCGTTCCACGTGAACGAGGGCTTGCCGGCCGTCAAACATATTGTAGATGATGGCCTGAACGGCATCGCTGACTCGAGTCTGGCACTGTGGATCAACGGGAACGAGATGGTCAATCAATTGGGGCAGGCCCAGTTTCTTGAATAGGGCACTTATTATATTCAAATAATGATTGCGATAGACCTTTTTGACTTGAACGTTCATAAGAGAAAAACTCCTTTACGTTCCTTGTGTGTCAAGGATTCATTCGACATCGGAACGAAAAAATCCTCCCGATTTTCGTCGAGAGGGTGCGAAATGTGAGTTGAACAAACAAAAAAAGCCGATTTTGTTTACAGATGCATATAGCGTCAAAGGACTTGAGTTTGATTATGTATTTTTGATTCATTTTGACCGTGATCATTATCCGAATAAAAAGAGGATTGAGGAACTGGATAAACGAGCCGGAGACAATAAAAATAGTGACGGCTACAGGGCGGATTTGGAAGCTATACTGAATGATGAAAAGAAAGTTCTTTATGTTGCAATTACTAGGGCGAAAAAAGAAGTGCAGTTGATGTATACTGGCCGCAACTTTAGAAGTATTTGTCCTTTTGTAAGAAATTTCTATAAAGAAGATTACGATGCCTTTGGCTTTGATTCAAGTATATATTCCAAATAAAGGAGCGGTTTGTTTGGCAACGATTCAGTTTGAAATCAAAAAACGAATTGCGACGTTGTCTAGTTCGCCCAAAGGATGGAATAAGGAACTAAATCTTGTGAGCTGGAACGGATATCCTCCGAAATATGATATACGGGATTGGGATGCCTCACATGCGAAAATGGGCAAGGGAGTTACCCTTTCAGAAGCGGAAGTGAAGGAGTTATATTATGCCTTAAAACAGCTGTTTGAAAAGAATTCATCTGAAAACTCTAGCATACAAAATGGGGATTGGCGGAAACGAATCGATGAATGGGCGGAGAGCTCGCCGTTATTTATTCAACAAATCAAGAATGTACTAATATTCATGAACGAAAAAGGGTACCCTGTCGAGAAGCAAAGGCAATTACTAACGGGGATACAATCGGCATCATCTGAAGAAGCGTTGCAATACGAAATAGAAAGCATTAGCAGCATTTATCCTTCATTCCATAGGGAGTTTATTATCCTGGTTCGAAAGTTAGAGCCGGAGGAACTGGAACGGTTGTTTTTATATATTTGTCATCGCTAGAAAAGGTGAGGAATTCGAATAAAAAATGGTGGGATGATCTGAGTGGGGGACCGCAATGAACTTATTCTGTTTTTGGCTGGAAAAGGCATCTCATCGATCGGATGGCGCGGTTGGAAACCCAAAGACATGTGTTCAACCAAAAGAACAGTTGCTGAAAAAGGCAAATGAAGTGCCCAGCGAGGCCAAGACGACATCGAGAGCAAGTCAAACATCACAAAAACGTTGCCTATGCCTCGGAAATCTAACAGCTTCTCGGGGCGAACCGGCTCGATGCGAATGATCTGTTCGTCTCAACTGGGGGATTTACATGCACCGTTTTTCCAATTATAATGATATTTAGAATAACCGCTGCCGTTCGGATGGATGGCAGGTCAAGAGAGAGGGGCGGCATCGCCGCTCCTTTTGTATTCATTGCCATGGACGGGAGGGAATGCGTTGTATTCGCGAATTGCCTTATTTATTGATGGTGGATATCTCGACCATGTGTTGAAATGGCATGGAAAAGCCAAAATCGATTACAGCAAGCTTGCTCAACAAATGGCTCAAGGCCATCTGCTTTTACGAACGTACTACTACCATTGCCTTCCCCATCAATCATCCTATCCATCTCTAGAGGAAAAAGACTATTTCTCCCATGCACAACGTTTTTTCAAAAGACTAAACCGGCTTGGTAGTTTTACCGTCCGGGAGGGAAAGCTAGCATTTCGTGGCATTGATGAGCGTGGGTTTCCAGTGTTTGAGCAAAAAAGGATCGATGTGATGCTAGCAACCGATTTGGTTATGCATAGTACGAAGAAATTAATCACTCATGCGGCATTGTTGACGGGGGACAGTGATTTTTTGCCCGCGTTGCAAATCGCACAATCAGAAGGAGTGCATATCACTCTTTATTATTCCGACGGAAATGATGAGATTCGGCCACACGACGAACTGCTAGATCTTGTCGATGACAGGAAAGTAATCGATGCGGAATTTCTCCACAGCATTCGACGGGAATGAGAAGGCGATTGTGTACAAACTGTTATTTCCGAAGGGCGCGTTTTTGATTTCAGCCGCCTATTTGAGAAATGCCACCGCAACTCCAAAATGAAAAGCTCCTCGCCTATTTGAACGACAACGCCATCCCGAGCGAAAAATCGCCGTTTGACCATATCCTTTACGATTCCGATGTGGAAGAGCGGTTCGCCAAACGTTTTGAACACGATGAGAACGTAAAAGTGTACGTCAAACTGCCGGGTTGGTTTAAAATTGACACACCGATCGGCTCCTACAATCCCGACTGGGCGCTTGTCATCGAAAAGGATGGAGAGGAAAAACTGTACTTCGTCCTCGAGACGAAAGGACAGGAATGGGAGGACGAACTGCGTCCCGGTGAAGCAGCGAAAATTGCCTTCGCCCGCAAACACTTCCAAGCCATCGGAACAGACGTGGAATTCATCGGACCGGAGAATGATGTCGAGCGGTTTATGTTATGAGCCTTAAGCCGTTGAAGGTGGGGACAAAACAGAAGCCAAGCGGGCTTCTGCTTTGTCTTAGCATCACATTATGAATTGACCCGGTTGAATGCAAAATCTTTGAGACATCCAAGAGCACATTCCCGAGCAGCAACAGGGCGCTAGTGTATTGCACACTTAGAGAAATAGGAGTTGATAAAAAATGAGCTTCAAAGCGGAAGCGTTGCGAGTTTTCATCGCTTCGCCATCGGAGGCAGAAAAGGGAGCGGCATCGCACCGCTCTTTTTGTATTTTTGATCGGTCGACAAAGTTCGATGGCAATGTTTTACAAAAATTGATACAATCAAATTGAACGTGTTGCCTATAGTGGGGAGCTGATTCATTGTTTCAGCTCCTGTTTTTGGAAGAATGGTTGCTTCACAGAATGAATCCTTGACACGCAAGGGGAGCAAAGAGGGTTGCACCTATGGACATCCGCATTCGTAAGATCTTGGTCTTCCACCATTGATTGACCGGCTGGGTGCGGTGGACTCTCAATGCCAGCCTCCTGCTGGTGCTAGCGTTCAGTGGCTCACAAAGTCCTTTGTTCTTCCTCTTGTTAAGGTGCGAAATGTGAGTTGGAAAGTCGGTGAGTATATGGCTGCCTAATTACCTTTTGCCTTGGGAAAACTGATGGGTGACCAGCTTTTGATATAAACGATGGGTAGCCAGCAATAATTCATGGTTTCCCTGTCCAGTAATGCGCCCGTCTTCGACAACGAAGATCGTGTCTGCATCGGTGACGGTAGAAAGCCGATGGGCAATAATCAACGTCGTTCGACCTTTCATCACGTTTTTCAGCGCTTCTTGCACTAGGCTTTCTGAGTCGCTGTCCAAGTTAGAAGTGGCTTCATCTAATAGCAGGAGTTTTGGGTTTTTTAAGATGGCTCGAGCAATCGCAATACGTTGTCTCTGCCCTCCTGAAAGCTTGATCCCTCGTTCGCCGACTTCTGTTTCATAGCCATTCGGCAATTTTTGAATAAATTCGTGAGCGTTGGCCAGCCGAGCGGCCTGTTCGATTTCTTCATGCTCAGGCATGCTTTCGAATCCATAACAAATATTTTCTCGAATGGTGCTTGACAAAATGGGAATATCTTGAGAAACGTAGCCAATCGCTTGTCGCCATTTTTGTAAATCGATTTCATGGATAGGTATGTTTCCTAACAAGATTTGTCCCTCGTCTGGCAGATAAAAGCGTTCAATCAGTGAAAAAATGGTGGTTTTTCCGCCGCCGCTGGGGCCAACAAAAGCGTAAATTTTGCCTGGCTCAATGGTAAAATGAATGCCTTTTAGCACCGGTTTATCTTGATGATAAGAAAAGGAAACATGTTTGAACTGCAATGTTTGATTGAAGTCGGGTTCTTTTTGTGAGCCCAGCAGTTCCCGTTGCTCTTGAAAGATTTCATTAATCCGCTCTGTAGCCCCCAATGCTTTTTGAAAGGTGGTGAAAAAGGAAGCTGTAGTAGTGAAAGGCATGACAATTTGAAAAATATAAATGATGATGGCCGCAAGCTCTCCCGCCGTCAAATGCCCAGATGCAACCTGGGCGCCGCCATAACCGACAATGATCACGACAACGAGCATCATGACGGTGGCAATCATCGGTGAGATGACAGCATAGACTTTCGCTTCTTTCAAACCGAAGGTCATTAAATTTTTGATCTCTTGATCTCCTTTTTCTGCTTCCATGTGTTGACCGTTATAAGATTTCACGAGACGGATATCTTGCAAGATCCGGCCAAGATGTCCCGAAAACTTGGCCAGTTCATCTTGCGTGCGCAAAGAAATTTGATGCATCTTTCTTCCCAACGGCATGATGATGAGCATAGCAGCGGGAACGGCCAAAAAGATAAAGAGAGTAATTCGCCAATCAATCATAATCAGTAAAATGATGGAACCGATCACAGAGACGATGCCACTAAAAAATGTGACGAGATGGTTGGAAATAAGCAATTTGATGACTGCTGTATCTTGAGTAATGCGGCTCATCGTTTCCCCCGATTCATAGCGGTCAAAAAAGGAAACAGGCAAATGAAGGATGTGGTTCCATAATCGACTTCGAATCTGGGCTACTAGAGCTTCTCCGGCATACGACATGAGATAAAACGAGATGCCGCCTGCCGCCGTTTGAACGAGAAAAGCAGATAAGAGCCAAAAAATTTGTTGCCACTTCATTCCGCCATGGGCTAAGAGATCAATAAAGTCTTTCGCAAACAGGGGGATGATCAACCCAGCCCCGCTTTCAATCAATCCAAGAATGAGGGCGAAAGCAATGAGCGATTTGTTCAATTTTCCTTGTTTGAGCAAATACCAAAATGGTTTTGGACTGCCTTGTTTCGTTTCGATCCTATTTTTCATATCCACTGTTCTCTCCTTCCTTTGATTCCTTCATATCTATACCCATGTGCTCAAGACGTTGCATGTAGTCATCCATCGCTTGTTCAAGCCACTGCGTCTCTTCTTTGGAAAAGGGGAGGGGACTAAGAACATCCCATTCTTCTTTCCACTCAAAAGAATCCCATTGGTTCTGGTTAAGTAGCTCGGTAATCTTTTCAACGGTCTCCAAGCTCAAAAGACCAAAAGTAGAGCGCAGGAACGTTTCAATCATGTGCTGTACGTCAGGGTGGTCGGCGGGGAGTCCGTACAGTTCGTGAACTTGTTTGACGAATTGGGCATAGGATTTGATCATTTCGTTCTCTTTTTGCTTGAGTTCTTCATTATGGAAGATGGCATCAACCGTTTCTTGGTCTAGGTAATGTGTCATCAATCGTTTTTGATCATCTTCTGTTTGAATGCTGCGGATTAAGCTCATCAAGAGAAGGCTGTCAATTTCTCCTTCTTCCTCTAAAAGGGTGATGGCATATTCAATGGCTTGAATGGATCTTTCTAACTGTCTTCGTTTCTGTTCTAGCATGTTTTTTTCCAGCATCAACGTTTCTTTTAAGGTAAGGTCGTATGTTGGTTGGTGAATATATTGTCGAATCTCTTCCAAGCTAAGCCCAATAAACTTCAAACTCATAATTTTGTGCAATTGAAGAATGTCCTCTTCCGTATAGATTCGATGTCCTGATGACGGATCTTTCGTTGGCTGCAGCAGTCCAATTTCATCATAATACCGCAATGTCCGGATGGATACACCTGTCTTTTTGGCGATTTCGCCGATCGAATACGTCTCCATGACAGTTGTCCTCCTTCTTTCTTTTGCTAGTCTCTCCCTTATCATACACCCTAACGCAACTGGAGGTTCAAGAGGGAATTGCTTAAAGGAAGGCGGATCGCTCTGCCTTTGTGAATGGATTGATACACTGGAGATCATGTTGCACGATATAAAATACCTGAATCCGTGATGTAAATTATCATTTTATTTCAGCACAAAACGCCCATTTTTTTGCACATTCTTTCAGAAAGCCCTCTCCCCTTTTCTGAAGGAATGTGCTAAATTTTTTGTGAATTGTTTCGGACAAAGATTTCCATTCGTTTCAATGAGGGGGAGGAAGTGTGATCCAGTTTCACGACTTTGGCATTGACATTCAAACGTATACGGATCGTGGGAAAGGGAACGATTTTCCCGACGTGAACCAATGCCCCCACTGTTCATCCCGCCGCCCCTTGCATCGTCACGGATACTACCAACGTTATGCGTTGACGGCAGAGGGGGAGTATCACCTTTGGATCGCACGATATCGCTGTCAAGAGTGTCGCAAAACCGTGAGTGTGCTGCCTTCTTTTCTCCTCCCGTATGTTCAATATACACGATCGGTTATTTGGCAAGCGGTCAAAACGTGGCTCGAAACGCCAAGGCGAGGAGCGAAGACCAAACAGGTTGGTTTTCCCACCAAGGAGGTCATCTTATTTTATGTCCGACGATTTTTACGGAATCTCTCCCGCTTGCATCACGCGGCGGCGAGAAGGTGGGGGATCATCGGCCCTGTGGGGAACGCAAGAACAGAACGGGCGGTTTGGTGGATGCAGACTTTGGAGGGACGGGGGGTGGGCTCGATCATCCAAGACCTGTGGACAAACGAGAGGTGGCATCTGTTTGCGGATCAAATTGCTTCCTGATTTTCTACTTAACACCAAAAATGGAGATGGTTGATGTTCCCACAAACCCTTCCTCTCGACGAATCTCGAGCCGTTTCGTAAGATAGGAGGCAGAGGGACCGGGACGGTCCAACATCACAGGGAGACAGGGAGGAGATCCGGATGGATGAATCGATGAGACACGACATCGCGCTGTTTCGGTACGGGCTGATCGCTCCGTTGGTGAATGGCCAGGTGGAGCCCAAGGCGTATTTGAATGAGGTGGGCGGGCGAGTGCATTCGATTCCTCATCAAGGGGACAAACCCATTGCGGCGAAGACGATTCTGGATTGGTGCGCCCGATACAAAAAAGGGGGCTTCGACGCCTTGAAGCCGAAGCGCCGTTCGGACCGCGGCCGCTCCAGACGTCTGTCCCCCGATGATGAGGATCATATTCTAGCATTGAGGAAGGAACATCCCACCATGCCCGTGACCCTATTCTACGAACAACTCACCAAGCAGGGGGACATTTGTAAATTAGCACATTATTTCAGAATCCCTTTTTCAAATTATTTCAGGCGGATTCGGAAATAATGTGCAAAATTTTTGCGGATTGTTCCGGATTTTGCACATTCTTTCGGAACGTTTGCACGCTCTTTCAAAAAAAGGTGGTTGGAAAGCCGTGGCGATGGTTGCAGGTGCATCGTTGATAGGCAGTGTAGCTTTCAACAGCAGGGGAGTGTTTGCTTCAAAAAAGCAAAGGCCGCCCCTGAGCGCCGAGAACGGCCTTCCCTTTTATTTGCCGCACCCGCCCGTCAGTCAATGCTGCACAGCTCGGGCGGGCAGCCTTCGCAGGCGATTTCGTCGCGCAAGTATTGCAGGTCGTGGACGCGGATTTTGCCTTTTTGCACGGAGATGACGCCTTTTTTCCGCAAATCGCCGAGCATGCGGTTGACGACTTCACGGGCGGTGCCGCAAAAGTTGGCGAGCTCTTGGTTCGTCAGCGGCACGTCGATCAAAATGCCGTCTTCTTTCATGACGCCGTAGCTGTTGCACAAACGGATGAGCGTTGAATAGAGCGCTCCTTTTTTGCCGTGTAAAATCAAGTCGCGGAATTTCGTCTGCGTTTTGCGGAAATGGAGGCTCATCCATTTCATCCACTCGATCGCCAGCGTCGGATTGTTGGCAAGTTCTTGTTCGAGCGTCTCGCGCTTAATGGCGGAAACGACGCCGTCTTCCAGCACTTTCGCCGTCAGCATGTAGCGGGCCCCAGGACAAAACAGTGTCAGCTCGCCGATCAAATCTCCTTGGCTGCAAATGCGCAGCGCGAGCTCCTGTCCGTCCATGTCCATTTTGCTGATTTGGATTTTCCCCGATTGGATATAGTAAATATCGTCTGCTTTTTCCCCTTCTTGAAACAAGTACGTTCCCTTCTCAAGGCGAAGATCGCGCCCAAGCGATGTAAGCCACTTCTGCCATTCACGAGATTCCATCTCGTTCATCTGATCACAACCTTACGTAAAATGTATCGCTATCTAAAAGTGTACAGGAAAAAAGAGGGAAGTCAATATAAGGATAGTGGAAAGATTGAAAACTTGTTGAACATCGGTGGAATCGTTTGTGAAAGTCTTTGCATCCCAAGAACATGAGGGCGATGGAGTCAAGGATGCACCTTGGCTGCCGGGACAAATCGGTATTCGTTTCCCATAGACGGAGGGAGGGGCAAGAAAAAAATCCTTGAAAATTATTAAATATACATTTGATTTTATTTTTATACAGTATTATAATGAGAACTACATGAGGCATACGGGTGAGGGGGAACATGATGAACGTAGCCATTATCGGGGCGACGGGGTACAGCGGCGCGGAGTTGTTCCGCTTGCTATACGGGCATCCGCATGTGAGCCGTTGCGACGTGTTCTCGTCGTCGCAGGATGGAATTCATTTATCGGAAAGTTTCCCGCACGTCGGCGCGGTCGATGGTGCGGTGTTGCATAAACTTGAAATCGAGGCGCTTGCCAAGTATGACGCGGTCTTTTTCGCCACGCCGCCCGGGGTGTCGGGGGAGTGGGCGCCGGCGCTCGTGGATCGGGGAGTGAAAGTGATCGATTTATCGGGCGATTTCCGGTTGAAAGACGGCGCGGTGTACGCACAATGGTATGGGCGCGAGGCGGCGCCATCTGCGTATTTAGAGCGGGCGGTGTACGGATTGACCGAGTGGAACCGTGAGGCGGTGTGCGGAGCCGTGCTCCTATCCAATCCGGGCTGCTATCCGACAGCGACGCTGCTTGGCTTGGCGCCGCTTGTCAAAGAAGGATTAATTAAGGAAGACTCGATCATCGTGGACGCCAAATCGGGCGTATCGGGCGCGGGACGGAAAGCAGGGCTTGGGACGCATTTTTCCGAAGTGAACGAAAACGTGAAAATTTATAAAGTGAACGTCCATCAGCACATTCCGGAAATTGAACAAATGCTCGGAACATGGAACGAGGCGATGGAGCCGATCACGTTCAGCACTCATTTGATTCCGATGACAAGGGGCATTATGGCGACGATTTATGCGAAGGCGAAACAATCGATTTCGCCAAACGACTTGGTAGATTTGTATAAAACAAGTTATGAAGGTTCGCCGTTTGTCCGCATCCGTCAACTTGGACAGTTTCCAGCGACAAAAGACGTGTACGGCTCAAATTATTGCGACATCGGCCTCGCCTACGATGAGCGGACGGGACGGGTGACGGTCGTGTCGGTGATCGACAACTTGATGAAAGGCGCTGCCGGGCAGGCGGTGCAAAACTTCAACTTGATGATGGGTTGGGATGAGGCGGAGGGCCTCCGATCCTTGCCGATCTATCCGTGAGGGAAGGGGAACGAACAATGACAGCAACGAAACAAACGGCGCAAGTAACGGCGGTCGTCGATGGAACAGTGGTTACGCCGAAAGGATTTCAAGCGGCCGGGGTGAATGCCGGGCTGCGCTATTCGAAAAACGATTTAGGGGTTATTCTATGCGACGTGCCCGCTTCGGCGGCGGCGGTGTATACGCAAAGCCATTTTCAGGCGGCGCCGCTCAAAGTGACGCAGGCGAGCCTCGCTGTAGAACAAAAATTGCAGGCGGTCATCGTCAACAGTGCATGCGCGAACGCCTGCACCGGTGCGCAAGGGCTCAAGGACGCCTATGAAATGCGCGAGTTGTGCGCGAAACAGTTTGGCCTGGCGCTGCACCATGTGGCCGTCGCTTCAACGGGCGTGATCGGGGAATATTTGCCGATGGAAAAAATTCGCGCCGGCATCAAACAGCTTGTTCCAGGGGTGACGATGGCGGATGCGGAGGCGTTTCAAACGGCGATTTTAACGACCGATACGGTGATGAAGCGCGCCTGTTACCAAACAACGATCGACGGGAAAACGGTCACCGTCGGCGGAGCGGCGAAAGGATCGGGGATGATCCATCCGAACATGGCGACGATGCTCGCATTCATCACGACGGATGCCAATGTTTCGTCGCCGGTGCTGCACGCGGCGCTGCGGTCGATTACGGACGTTTCGTTTAACCAAATTACGGTCGACGGCGATACGTCGACAAATGATATGGTCGTCGTGATGGCAAGCGGTCTTGCTGGAAATGATGAGTTGACGCCGGATCATCCGGACTGGGAACACTTTTACGAGGCGCTGCGGAAAACGTGCGAAGACTTGGCGAAGCAAATCGCCAAAGACGGCGAGGGGGCGACGAAGCTCATTGAAGTGCGCGTGCGCGGCGCGAAAACGGATGAGGAAGCGAAAAAAATCGCCAAGCAAATCGTTGGCTCCAACTTAGTGAAAACGGCCGTTTACGGCGCGGACGCCAACTGGGGGCGGATCATCGGCGCGATCGGCTATTCGGATGCCGAAGTGAACCCGGACAACGTCGATGTCGCCATCGGGCCGATGGTGATGCTGAAAGGAAGCGAGCCGCAGCCGTTCTCGGAAGAAGAAGCGGAGGCGTATTTGCAACAAGAGACGGTCGTCATTGAGGTCGATTTGCATATAGGCGATGGTGTCGGCGTTGCGTGGGGCTGCGATTTGACATACGATTATGTGAAAATTAACGCCAGCTATCGGACGTAAGGAGAGAGAACGATGGGGAAAACGGTCGTCATCAAATGCGGCGGCAGTGTGCTCGATGAGCTGTCTCCCGCCTTTTTTGCCAGCGTCAGAACGATGCGGGAACAAGGGATGGAGGTCGTCATCGTCCACGGCGGCGGGCCGGAAATCGGACACATGTTAAAAAAATTGTCCGTGCCGAGCGAGTTTGTCAACGGCTTGCGGAAGACGACGAAAGACGTGCTCGCGGTTGTGGAAATGGTGCTCTCCGGCAAAGTGAACAAACAGCTTGTCGCGATGCTCAGACAGCACGGTTTGCCCGCGGTCGGTGTTTCCGGCGTGGACGGGGGGCTGCTTGAAGCAGAACCGATCGACTTGGCCAAACTCGGCTATGTCGGCCGTGTGAAAACCGTTCGTTCCCAGCTGTTGCGCACGCTGCTTGCGGCGGGCTACATCCCGGTCATTTCCCCGCTTGGCATCGACCAAAACGGGCAAACGTACAACATTAACGCCGACACGGCCGCCGGGGCGGTCGCAGCGGCCATCGGCGCCAGCCAGCTCGTGTTTGTGACGAACGTGCCCGGCATTTTGCGAGACGGTGCGCTCGTGGCTGAGGCGACGGTGGAAATGATTGAACGACTGATCGAAGACGGCGTCATCACGGGCGGGATGATCCCGAAAGTGCAAGCGGCGCTCTCCGCCCTATCCGATGCGCTGCCGGAAGTGATGATCGTCAGTGGCAAAACGACGTTTTATCAGAACGGAACATGGTATGGGACAACGATTCGAAAAGAAAACGAAGTGGGGGTCTACTCATCATGAGCGCGCTGTTTCCAACTTACAACCGTTGGAATATCGCCGTCCAGTCGGCCGAAGGGACGGTGGTGACCGATGTGAACGGAAAACAATATCTCGACTTTGTTTCCGGCATTGCCGTCTGCAATCTCGGCCATCGCCATCCGCATGTCCAAAAGGGCATTGAACAACAGCTGAATCAATATTGGCACGTCTCGAACTTGTTTACGATCCCGATTCAAGAAGAGGTCGCCTCCTTGCTTGTCGCCCACAGCGCCGGCGATTATGTTTTTTTCTGCAACAGCGGGGCGGAAGCGAACGAGGCGGCGCTGAAGCTGGCGCGCAAACATACCGGGAGACACAAAGTCATTACGTTCCGCCAGTCGTTTCACGGCCGCACGTTCGCGACGATGGCGGCAACCGGGCAGGAGAAAGTGCATAGCGGTTTTGGTCCGCTGCTTCCGGAATTCATTCACTTGCCGCTGAATGATGTCGACGCGCTCAAGCAGGCGATGAGCGAAGAAGTGGCGGCAGTCATGCTTGAAGTCGTCCAAGGGGAAGGCGGCGTCCGCCCGGTTGACCCGGCGTTTTTACAGACAGCGTCGGAGCTGTGTCAACAGCACGGGGCGCTTTTGATCATCGATGAGGTGCAAACTGGCATCGGCCGGACTGGGAAGCCGTTTGCGTACCAGCACTTTGATGTGGAGCCGGACATCATCACCGCAGCGAAAGGGCTTGGCAGCGGCATTCCGGTTGGGGCGATGATCGGCAAAGCGTTTTTGAAAGAATCGTTTGGACCTGGGGTGCACGGGTCGACGTTTGGCGGCAACCCGATCGCGATGGCCGCCGCCAAGGCGACGTTAGAAGTGGTGTTTGATCCGGCGTTTTTGCAAGATGTGCAGGAGAAAGGCCGCTATTTGCTTGCACGCCTCCATGACGCGCTCGCTTCGCTTGACATCGTCAAGGACGTGCGCGGACTCGGGCTGCTGGTCGGAATCGAGTGCCAAACGGACGTCGCACCGCTGTTGCCATTGATTCACGAAAACGGCTTGCTCGTCCTTTCGGCGGGGCCGAACGTGATCCGCCTGTTGCCGCCGCTTGTCGTGACGAAAGCGGAAATCGATGAAGCGGTGGACATTTTGACAAACGTGTTGAACAACGCCAACGCCTCAGCCGTCTTGTAAACGGACGGCCGACGGCTTAATTTTTATTCCTGTTCATGCATAAAAATTCCTGAACGGTTATAAAAACTCAAACGATGAGGTGGCGCCAATGAAAGCGTATTTGCATGTGGCGAGCGGAAAAACGTTCAGCGGGGAGCTCGCCGCTCCGCTTGAAGAAAAGGTGAGCGGGGAGATCGTTTTTTTCACCGGCATGACCGGGTATCAAGAAGTGTTGACCGACCCGTCGTATAAAAACCAAATCATCGTTTTTACGTACCCGCTCATCGGCAATTACGGCATCAACGAAAACGATTTTGAAAGCAAGCGGCCGCACGTCGAAGCGGTCGTCGTCTACGAAGCGAGCCGAGAAGGGTTTCATTACGGGGCGAAATACAGTCTGGCGGAATACTTGCAGCATTGGAACATTCCGCTTCTCACGCATGTGGACACGCGCGCCCTTGTGAAAGAAATCCGCACCGCTGGAACGATGATGGCGGAATTAAGTTTGTCGCCGATTTCAGCCGTTGGAGGCGAGGAAGCAGTATTTCCCGTGCGCGCGGTGTCAACGAAAACGATCGAAACATACGGCGAAGGCGGCCCGCATTTGGTGCTCGTCGATTTCGGCTATAAAAAATCGATTTTGCAGTCGCTTCTTGCACGCGGCTGCCGGGTGACGGTTGTGCCGCATGATACGACGCCGGAAGCGATTGATGCGCTGAAACCGGACGGGCTTGTCCTCTCGAACGGCCCAGGCGATCCGAAACAGTTACGCCATCAGCTTCCTGCTATCCGTCAGCTGATCGACCGGTATCCGACGCTTGCGATTTGCCTTGGCCATCAGCTCGTTGCCTTGGCGTACGGGGCGGATACGGAAAAACTCCGCTTCGGGCATCGCGGCGCCAATCAACCGGTGTGGGACGCGGTGAAGCAAAACGTGATGATGACATCACAAAACCATAGTTATGTCGTCAAAGAAGGCAGTTTGGTGGGCAAACCGTTTGACATTCGTTTCATCAACGTCAACGACGGTTCGGTCGAGGGCATCGTCCATCGCCATAAACCGATTTTGTCCGTGCAATACCATCCGGAGGCGCATCCGGGGCCGCACGATACCGGCTATATTTTCGACGAATTTTTGCAAACCGTGTTCAAGGGAGAGAACGTCTATGCCTAAAGATTCTTCGCTTCAATCGATTCTCCTGATCGGGTCGGGGCCGATCGTCATCGGCCAGGCCGCTGAGTTTGATTATTCCGGCACGCAGGCGTGCATCGCCTTAAAGGAAGAAGGATACCGCGTCATTTTAGTGAACAACAATCCGGCGACGATCATGACCGATGATGTCCATGCCGATGCCGTGTATTTTGAACCGCTCACCGTTGAGGCGGTCGAAGCGATCATTGCCAAAGAACGCCCGGACGGGCTGCTCGCCACATTCGGGGGCCAGACAGGGCTCAATTTGGCGTTTCAGCTGCATGAAGCCGGCGTGCTTGAAAAGTATGGGGTGAGACTGCTCGGAACACCGATTGAAGCGATTAAGCGCGGGGAGGACCGCGAAGCGTTCCGCGCGTTAATGCATGAGCTTGGCGAACCGGTGCCGGAAAGCGAAATTGTTACAAGCGTCGAGGAAGCGGTCGCGTTCGCCGAACAAATCGGTTTTCCGATCATTATTCGTCCTGCGTATACGCTCGGCGGGACGGGCGGCGGCATTGCCGAAAACATGGAGCAGTTTCTCGCGCTCGTGGAAAAAGGATTGAACGAAAGCCCGATTCATCAATGTTTGATCGAACGGAGCGTCGCCGGATTTAAGGAAATTGAATATGAAGTGATGCGCGACCAATCGAATACGTGCATTACCGTTTGCAATATGGAAAACGTCGATCCGGTCGGCATTCATACAGGAGATTCGATCGTCGTTGCACCGTCGCAGACGTTGACCGATGAAGAGTACCAAATGCTTCGTTCTTCAGCAGTGAAAATCATTTCCGCCTTAGGGATCATCGGCGGCTGCAACATTCAGTTCGCCCTTGACCCGAACAGCAAACAATATTACTTGATTGAAGTCAACCCGCGCGTCAGCCGCTCGTCAGCGCTCGCCTCGAAAGCGACCGGCTACCCAATCGCCCGCATTGCGGCGAAGCTGGCGGTCGGCTATACGCTCGCGGAACTCGTCAATCCGGTGACGAAAACGACGTACGCCAGCTTTGAACCGGCCTTGGATTATGTCGTCGTCAAGTTTCCGCGCTTGCCGTTTGACAAGTTTCCGCACGCGGATCGGAAGCTCGGCACGCAAATGAAGGCGACCGGGGAAGTGATGGCGATCGACCGTAACATGGAGCGGGCGTTTCAAAAAGCGGTGCAGTCGCTCGAAGGCAAAAACAACGGACTGTTTTTGCCGGAGCTTTCGGTGAAAACGAATGATGAGCTGAAACAGCTGCTTGTCGACAAAGACGACCGCCGCTTTTTCGCGATTTTGGAACTGCTCCGCCGCGGGGTGTCGGTTGAAGCCATTCACAAATGGACGAAAATCGACCGCTTTTTCCTTTGCTCGTTCGAGCGGCTTGTCGCCCTTGAAAAACAGGCAGCGGCTGCAACGTTGGACACGATTGAGGAGCAAACGTTCCGTTTCTTGAAAGAAAAAGGATGTAGCGACGCCTTTTTAGCTGAAACGTGGGGCGTGACGGAGCTTGACGTGCGCAACAAGCGGAAGGAACTTGGCATCGTGCCGTCATACAAAATGGTCGACACGTGCGCGGCCGAATTTCATTCAGAAACGGATTATTACTACTCAACCTATTTCGGCGAAGACGAGCGAAAACAACCGAGCGGCAAAGAGAAAGTGCTGATCATTGGAGCCGGACCGATCCGCATCGGCCAAGGCATTGAGTTTGACTACAGCTCCGTTCATAGCGTGTTCGCCTTGCAAAAAGAAGGCTATGAAACGGTGATGATCAACAACAATCCAGAAACCGTCAGCACGGACTTTGCCGTCGCCGACCGCCTTTACTTTGAGCCACTTACCTTAGAGAGCGTCTTGGATGTCATTGAAGCGGAACAAATCAAGCATGTCATCGTTCAGTTTGGCGGACAGACGGCGATCAATTTGGTCAAAGGGCTTGAAGAAGCCGGCGTGCCGCTGCTTGGCGTCACGTACGATATGATTGACCAGCTCGAGGACCGCGATCGTTTTTACCAGTTGCTTGAGGAGCTTGACATCCCGCACGTACCGGGCTTGATGGCGAACAACGCCGAGGAGCTCGCCGCCAAAGCGGCCGAGATCGGCTGCCCGGTGCTGCTTCGCCCGTCGTATGTCATCGGGGGCCGCGGCATGTTTATCGTCCATAGCGAGGCGCAGCTCGCTGCTTTGATCGAGCAAGGCGAGTTGACCTATCCGATTTTGATTGATGCGTATTTGGACGGGAAAGAGGCAGAAGCGGACATCGTGACGGATGGAACAGACATCGTGCTGCCGGTCATCATTGAACACGTCGAAAAAGCCGGCGTCCACTCCGGTGACAGCTATGCTTGGCTGCCGGCGCAGACGCTCACAGACGAAGAAAAAGCGAAAATCATCGACTATGCGGGCCGGATTGCGAAAAAACTCGGCTTTAAAGGAATTATGAACATTCAATATGTCATTGCGGACGGCAATGTATATGTCCTGGAAGTGAACCCGCGCGCCAGCCGGACGGTGCCGATCGTCAGCAAAACGACCGGCGTGCCATTGGCGCAAATTGCGACAAAATTATTGCTTGGGAAATCGCTTGTCGACATCGTGGACGAAAAAGCGCGCGGCTTGGCGGTCATGCCGTACGCCGTGTTAAAGTATCCGGTCTTTTCGACCCATAAGCTGCCGGGGGTTGACCCGGTGGTTGGACCGGAGATGAAATCGACCGGCGAAGGCATCAGCATCGCCGCAACGAA
Organism: Geobacillus sp. FJAT-46040; assembly: GCF_002335725.1. Lineage (NCBI taxonomy): Bacteria > Bacillati > Bacillota > Bacilli > Caryophanales > Anoxybacillaceae > Geobacillus > Geobacillus sp. FJAT-46040. Next base: position 2,133,903 of record NZ_NISS01000001.1, on the reverse strand, counting down.
GGAGGAAGCGGCGTATAAAGCGTTTTATCCGTATTTGCAAAAGAAAGCGAACGCGAACGAGGTCTACGTCATCGGCAACATCGACGCCGAGCTGGAGGCGGAGATGACGGCGAAACAGCTGACCATCGTCGCTGATGTCCCGTTTGCCGATTGGGTGAAGCGCGACACGGCGCTCGCGGTGATCGACTTGGGCAAAGAGGAAGGCGAAGCGAACAAACGAATGACTGCGTTGTCCCGACAATTGCTCGTCTTCACGGAACGTGAGACATTGAAGCTCTTCTTGCAGGCGCTCGATGTCGATCATCTTGATGTGCAGCCGATCCACGGCTGGTTGGAAAAGAAAAAACAGGCAGAACAGGCGGTGATCGCATGAATGCAGTGATGTCATTAAAAGGGAGAGATTTTTTAACGCTGCTCGATTTTTCAACAGACGAAATTATGGACTTGTTGGCGTTAGCAGCTGATTTAAAAGCGAAACAAAAAGCCGGTGTATCGTATACGCCGCTTTCCGGGAAAACAATGGCGATGATTTTTGAAAAGCCGTCAACGCGCACGCGCGTGTCGTTTGAAGTCGGCATGATTCAGCTTGGCGGCCAGGCGATGTATTTAAACGGAAACGATTTGCAGCTTGGCCGCGGCGAAACGATCGCCGATACGGCCCGCGTCTTGTCGCAATACGTCGATGTCATGATGATTCGCACATTTGCCCATCAAAAAGTCGAGGAGTTGGCCGAATATGCGTCCGTTCCGGTCATCAACGGCCTGACGGACGACGATCATCCGTGCCAGGCGTTGGCGGATTTGCTGACGATTTACGAAGCGAAGAAAACGTTCCAAGGCATCAAACTCGCCTATGTCGGCGACGGCAACAACGTCGCCAACGCCTTGCTTGCGGCCGCAGCAAAAGTGGGAATGGATATTTTCATTGCCTGTCCGCCAGGCTATGAGCCGAAGGAGGAATACGTCGAGGCAGCGCGCCAGATCGGCGAGAAAACCGGAGCAACAGTTGTTGTGACGCACGACCCGCTTGAGGCAGTGGCCGGAGCGGATGCGATTTATACGGACGTATGGACGAGCATGGGCCAAGAAAGCGAAAGCGCCGAGCGGCTTCAAGTGTTTCAGCCGTATCAAGTCAACGAAGAGCTCGTCAAAGCGGCCAAACCCGATTACCTCTTTTTGCATTGTCTGCCGGCCCACCGCGGCGAAGAAGTGACGGCCGGCGTCATGGACGGCCCGAACTCGGTCGTATTTGAGCAGGCCGGCAACCGGCTTCATGCCCAAAAAGCGATTTTAGTGTCGATCCTATAGGAGAAAGGAATTCCCGTTTCGGGAGTTCCTTTTTCGTTCTTTGCAAGGAAAAGGATTTTCATGAGAAAAAACGTTTTTATTGTGAAGGCTTGACGCTCCGTGTGCGGCGGCCCCATCATTTCCCTTCTTATGAACAGCGGCGAAACCGGGAATGCTAACAAATGCAATCGAAGCAAGGGGGATGAAACAAATGGGCCAACCGCGCCATTTCAAATCAGGGGATAAAGCGCCGAACAACGGCGTGTACATTGAAATCGGCGAAACGGGCGACAATGTAAAACACCCGAAAAAGCTGAAACTGAAAGCCGGCGATACGTTCCCGGAAACGTCGAACCATAATCGGCATTGGACGTATTTGCGCAAACCGTGAAGCACAACAAAAGCCATTCCAAGTATGGAGTGGCTTTTGATTTGCCGTGTGCTTCGCGATCCGCTATAATGATTTATGGTCAAAGAAGGTCAAATGGAGGGGGCGGCATGGACGCAAGCCGTTTGACGGAAAAACTGCAAGAGGCGCTGATGGCGGCGCAGTCGCTCGCCAAAGAACGACATCATCAACAGCTTGATGTCGAGCATCTCCTGATTGCGCTGCTCGAACAAGAAGGCGGCCTGGCGCCGCGGCTCGTGGAGCTTTCCGGCGCCGACAAGGAAAAGGTTGCGGACTGGCTTCGCAGCCAGCTTCGCCAAAAGCCTGAAGTGCATGGGGCGGACGGGCAGCTGTATGTTGCGCCCGCCTTAGCGCGGCTGCTTGAGGAGGCGGAAAACGAAGCGAAGCGAATGCAAGACGAGTACATATCGGTCGAACATGTGCTGCTCGCGTTGCCTCATGGCGCCGAGCCGGTCGCTCGGCAGCTGGCGTCGTTTGGACTGACGAAGGAAGCACTATTAGCGGCAGTGAGAAACGTAAGGGGGGATCAACGCGTGACGAGTCCACATCCGGAAGCAACCTATGAAGCGTTGGCAAAATACGGGCGCGACCTTGTCGCGGAAGCGAAAGCGGGAAAAATCGACCCGGTCATCGGCCGCGACAGTGAAATTCGCCGCATCATCCGCATTTTGTCGCGGAAGACGAAAAACAACCCGGTGTTGATCGGCGAGCCGGGCGTCGGGAAGACCGCTATTGTCGAAGGGCTCGCTCAACGCATCGTGCGCAAAGATGTCCCGGAAGGGCTGAAAGACAAAACGATTTTCGCTCTTGATATGAGCGCGCTCGTCGCCGGAGCAAAGTTTCGCGGTGAATTTGAAGAACGGCTGAAAGCGGTGTTAAACGAAATCAAAAAAAGCGACGGCCGCATCATATTGTTCATTGACGAGCTGCATACGATCGTCGGCGCCGGCAGAGCGGAAGGGGCGATTGACGCCGGCAATATGCTCAAGCCGATGCTTGCCCGCGGCGAGTTGCGCTGCATCGGGGCGACGACGCTTGATGAGTACCGGCAATACATCGAAAAAGACCCGGCGCTCGAGCGCCGCTTCCAACAAGTGCTTGTCCAAGAGCCGAGTGTCGAGGACACGATTTCGATTTTGCGCGGATTGAAAGAACGGTATGAAGTGCACCATGGAGTGAAAATCCACGATCGCGCGCTCGTCGCGGCCGCCGTTTTGTCCGACCGTTACATCTCTGACCGCTTTTTGCCTGACAAAGCGATCGATTTGGTCGATGAAGCGTGCGCGACGATCCGGACGGAAATGGAATCGATGCCGTCGGAGCTGGACGAAGTGATGCGCCGCGTCATGCAGCTTGAAATTGAAGAGGCGGCCTTAAGCAAAGAAACGGATGAAGCGAGCCGCGAGCGGCTTGCGGCATTGCAAAAAGAACTTGCCGATTTGCGTGAAAAGGCGAACGCCATGAAAGCGCAATGGCAAAAAGAAAAAGAGGCGCTTGACCGCGTCCGCCGTTTGCGCGAGGCGCTCGAGCGGGCAAAACGCGAACTGGAAGAGGCGGAAAACGAGTATGATTTAAACAAGGCGGCGGAGCTTCGCCATGGCCGCATTCCGCAGTTGGAAAAGCAACTCAAACAGCTCGAGCAAGAAATCAGTGAGCAAAGTGAAGGGAAATTGCTGCGCGAGGAAGTGACGGAAGAAGAGATTGCCGAAATCGTGTCACGCTGGACTGGCATTCCGCTCACCCGCCTCGTCGAGGGAGAGAGGGAAAAGCTGCTTCGCCTTCATGAATTGCTGCATAGACGGGTCATCGGTCAAGACGAAGCGGTCGAGCTTGTCGCTGACGCCGTCTTGCGGGCGCGGGCCGGCATGAAAGACCCGAACCGCCCGATCGGATCGTTTTTGTTCCTCGGACCGACCGGCGTCGGCAAAACGGAACTGGCCAAAGCGCTCGCCGAGGCGCTGTTTGACAGTGAGGAGCAGCTCATCCGTCTTGACATGTCCGAGTATATGGAAAAACACGCCGTCTCCCGCTTGATCGGAGCGCCGCCCGGCTATGTCGGCTATGAGGAAGGCGGCCAGCTGACCGAGGCGGTGCGGCGCAAGCCGTATTCCGTTCTGTTGTTCGATGAAATCGAAAAAGCTCATCCGGAAGTGTTCAACATCCTGTTGCAGCTGCTGGATGACGGACGGCTCACCGATTCGCAAGGGCGGACGGTCGACTTTAAAAACACGGTCGTCATTATGACATCGAACATCGGATCGCCGCTGTTGTTAGAAAACAAACATGGCGACATCGATGAAGAAACGCGCAAACAAGTGTTTGACCAACTGCGCGCCCATTTCCGCCCAGAATTTTTAAACCGGATCGACGATATCGTCTTATTTAAGCCATTGTCGATGAATGAAGTGAAAGGCATCGTCGAAAAGTTCGCCCGCGAGCTGTCGGCCCGTTTGGCCGATCGGCATATCGAACTCGTGCTGACGGAAGCGGCGAAGCAATACATCGCCGAAGCGGGCTTCGACCCAGTATACGGCGCCCGCCCGCTCAAACGGTTTATGCAAAAGCAAATCGAAACGCCGCTTGCGAAAGAGCTGATCGCTGGGCGGGTGAAAGATTACAGCACCGTCACGGTCGATGTTGACAACGGGCAGATCGCCATTCGTCCGTCGGCGTAAACGAGCCGAAGGGGGCGCCGACGACGCGGAGAGACGTGCTTCTTGTCTGCCGGGGTTGGTCGCATTGTTTGAGCATGGGCGGAAAACACAAGCCCAGATCAATATGGATGGAATGCTCCTCCACTTACACCTATATAGACTCCCATGACAAAAAGATTTCGTCACCATCGAAGGGATGAAAATGTCGCTATGTCGAACTCTGAAACCTTGCACATTTTGAAGTTCGGGTATTTTCAGGATAGATGCAACGAAAAAGTTTCACATATCCTTGATGGAAAAGTCGCTTGTCCATTTTTCGACTGTCGAAGGCAAGCCACAGGCTTGCCTCCGTCACGCCAAGGCGTGACGGAAGACCGAACAACCACCCGCTTCACAGACCCATACATGGGTCTGAAAGCGGCGTTGTTCGGTCGCCCGACAGTCGATCAAATGCTCGGTAAAAGCTACAAATGTTAAAGCTTCAAATTGCATCTATTATATAGGTGTTGAAGTGGGAGGATTCTCGGTTAAAAATGACAAAAAACAACGCCTTGGGACTTTCACCCCAAGGCGTTGTCTTATGAAGCGAATGATCAATGATGGTGATCCCCAGCCGGCTCGTCCGGAATCAAGGCTGCAATCACGAAGACTAAGATCGTCACGATGACGCCAAGCAAAGCACCGGTTGCGAAGTTATAGCCGATCCCTTGCATCGAGCCCATGACGTACGTTGCCATTTGCACGAGCAAAAACGTCCAAAAAAACGTCCAAAACAAGCGCATCTTTGTTCCTCCCATCTTCTCGTCATTCCTTTTCTTATCTTATCACAATTTGTCACGTAGGCATATACCCGGACGTTTTTTTTGGCCGCGCATATCGTATACTGTACCATTATGCATTGCCAAACAAGGGTGAATGGAAACGATGGCAGGACAACGGCGGTTTTTTCAACTCGATGAGCAATGGTGCATCGTTCATGTGCCGGAGCGCCCAAATGGGTTTGCCCTTTTTTTAATGGGCGACGGCGACCATTTTGTGAACGAACAGACGAGTTTTTGGCTCGAGCATCCGGGGCGGCGCCAATGGCTGGAAGATTGGTTGGAACGTGGGTATACGGTCTTTTCGTCCCATTTGTACGGCCGGCATTGGGGAAGTCCGAAAGCGGTCCGGCTGGCGCGCCAACTCATTTACTCGGTGTTGAAAAGCGAAATTGTGAACCAGCGCATCTATATCGTTGCCGAAGGAATGGGCGCGCTCGTTGCCTTGCAACTGCTTGGCGCCATGCCAAGTCAAATCCGCGCCGTCGCCATGATCAACCCTTGCCTTGATGTTCGCGCCCAGCTTGACTATGAACAGGAACATCCATTCGTGTACCGGCGGATGGTGAGGGAAATCGCGACTGCCTATGGCTTGAAAGAAGAGGAGGTGCCCGAGGCTGTTCCGTCCCTCTTTCTCAGTCCTCATGACGTTCCGGTGACGATTTGGCAGCTGGCCGGAGTGAGCCCGTATCCATCCGCCTTGCATAGCCGTAAATATGAACAATGGATGAAAACGACAAACAACCGGGTGCGCGTCGTTTACGAGCTGCCGGAGAAACGGCGCCAACTGGCTCGGCAAATCGGGCAATTTTTCTGCCAATACAATGAACTCCCGTAAACGACAAGGGCAGACGCATCGACCGGTGCGTCTGCTATTTTTTCAATAAGTCGACGAGCGAGGTGATCTTTTTCACGAGCGGTTTTAATTGTTGCAATGAGTCGGCTAGCGTATTGACGTTTTCAAACAGCTTCATGAAATCGATGTTCGGCAGTAAAGGCGGTTCTGCCCCGCTCCCTTGATCTTCGCGCTCGCCGGTTGCGCGAGAAGGAAAAGATCCGAACATTAGGCGGGAAAAACGGTCTTGCCGTTCGCGATGTTGTTCTTGTGCTTCGCCGTTGGCCATGGGCGATCCTCCCTTTCATGCGATGGTTGCTCGTATTTGTATTGTATGGCAGAAGGGAAAAAGCGGTTTGGACAAATGCCTTAGGGGTACGGAAAGCGCTGGTTCAACTTTCGTTTTCTATTGCGCATCCACGCTCTTTCGGCTAAAATTAGTACCAAGTAATAATAATTGGTGATGTAGACTGATTGTACATTCAAGTTTGGTTGTCAGCGTGAGCGTTTTTTTGCCATTTTGGGAAAGAAAGAGGAGATGAATGATATGGGAGCAGGAATTATCGGGGTCGGCCGCTATGTGCCGGAAAAAGTGTTGACCAACTTTGATTTGGAAAAAATGATGGATACATCGGATGAATGGATCCGGACGCGCACCGGGATCGAGGAGCGCCGCATCGCTCCGGATGACATCGATACGTCCCATATGGCGTATTTTGCCGCAGAAAGGGCGCTTCAAGACGCTGGCATGGAGGCGAAGGATATTGATCTCATTTTAGTTGCCACCGTCACTCCGGACCGTCCGTTTCCGTCGGTCGCTTGCATGCTGCAAGAGCGGCTTGGCGCCGTCAACGCCGCTGCGCTTGATATCAGCGCTGCCTGCGCGGGGTTTATGTACGGGATGGTCACGGCCGCCCAATTTATTGACACAGGCGCCTACAAGTATATATTAGTAGTGGGGGCAGACAAACTATCGAAAATCACCGATTGGACCGACCGCAACACGGCGGTGCTGTTCGGCGACGGCGCCGGAGCGGTCGTCATGGGTCCGGTGTCGCCCGGGCGCGGGATTTTATCTTTCGAGTTGGGAGCTGACGGAACAGGAGGAAAACATTTATACAAAGACGAATATATCGTCATGAACGGCCGTGAAGTATTCAAGTTCGCCGTCCGGCAAATGGGAGAATCAAGCGTGCGTGTGCTTGAAAAAGCCGGGCTCACGAAAGACGATGTCGACTTTCTCATTCCGCATCAAGCGAACATTCGCATCGTCGAAGCGGCCAGACAGCGGCTCGAGCTGCCAGAAGAGAAAATATCGACAACCATCCGTCGATATGGCAACACGTCGGCCGCATCCATTCCGATTTCGCTTGTAGAAGAGTTGGAAGCGGGCAAAATCCATGACGATGATCTCATCATTATGGTCGGATTCGGCGGCGGGCTGACGTGGGGCGCGATCGCTTTGCGCTGGGGCCGTTAACGGCACGTATATTATCGAAATAAAAGGAGAGACGGAAACGATGGAAAAAAGACGAGTCGTCGTGACAGGCATAGGCGCCGTCACCCCGCTTGGGAATGACGCAGAAACGACGTGGAAAAACATTATCGCCGGCCAGTCCGGCATCGACATTGTCACCCGCGTCAATCCGGACGACTTTCCGGCGAAAGTGGCGGCGGAAGTGAAAGACTTCGATCCGTCGCTGTTTATCGACCGCCGCGAGGCGCGGAAGATGGACCGATTTACCCAATTCGCCGTCGCTGCGGCGCTCATGGCGGTCAAAGATGCCAATCTCGACATTAATGAAAGCAACGCTGAACGGGTCGGTGTTTGGATTGGTTCTGGCATCGGCGGCATGGAGACGTTTGAACAGCAGTTTGAGATTTTCCAGCAGCGCGGTTATCGCCGAGTGAGCCCGTTTTTCGTGCCAATGATGATCCCGGATATGGCCGCTGGGCAAGTATCGATCATCCTCGGAGCGAAAGGGATCAATTCGTGCACGGTGACCGCTTGCGCGACCGGGGCGAACTCGATCGGTGATGCGTTTAAAGTCATTCAGCGCGGCGACGCCGATGTCATGATCACCGGCGGGACGGAAGCGCCGATTACGAAAATGTCGTTCGCCGGTTTTTGCGCCAATACGGCTCTTTCAACCAATCCAGATCCAAAAACGGCGAGCCGCCCATTTGACAAAAACCGCGACGGTTTCGTCATGGGTGAGGGAGCAGGCATCGTTGTTCTTGAGGAATTGGAGCACGCGTTGCGCCGCGGCGCGAAGATTTACGCCGAAATTGTCGGTTACGGTGCGACCGCCGATGCGTACCATATCACCGCGCCGGCTCCGGGCGGCGAAGGCGGCGTGCGGGCGATGCGCCAAGCGCTTCATGACGCTGGCCTGGAGCCGGAGGAGATCGATTACATCAACGCCCACGGCACGAGCACCGAGTACAATGATAAGTATGAGACGGCGGCGATCAAAGAAGTATTCGGCGATCATGCCTATAAGCTCGCCGTCAGCTCGACGAAGTCGATGACTGGGCATTTGCTCGGGGCGACCGGCGCGGTGGAAGCGATTTTCTCCGTGCTGGCGATCCGCGACGGCATCATTCCGCCGACGATCAACTACGAAACACCGGATCCGGAATGCGACCTCGACTATGTGCCGAATGAAGCGCGCAAGCAAGACGTGCGTGCGGTCTTAAGCAACTCATTTGGATTTGGCGGCCATAATGCGACATTGATTTTTAAAAAATATGTGTAATGGATGAAAAGGAGAGCCTTGGTTGAGCAGAGCTGAAAACGCGTGACTAACGGCGGGTTCGGTTCAGCGTCAGGCTCTCTTTTTTGTTTTGTTTCACCGTCTTTTCCCTGCCGACATAACGTAAGAGAAAAGGAGGGAAAAGCGATGGGATTGCTTCCGACCGATCGATGGCTTGAAGAGGATGAAGGCGATCCGCTCCGGTTGTGCGCACGGTTGGCGCCGCTTTTTGGCAAGATGCCGGTGCGTGAGATTTACAGCTATTTACGGCTGTATGGCATGTACCGAAGCACTCGGCAGGCCGAGCGGCTTTTGCCGGAGATGAAAGAGCGCCGTCTTTGGGAACGTCTTGGCCGTTTGTATGAACGGCAACGGGGGATATGGAAGGGACCGGACGTTCCGGTATTTTTGCTGCCGGCCGATGACGAAAACCGGAAGCTTGTGCGCGAATTCCAAGGAAAAGGCGGGGTGGCGTTTGCTGATAAATTGTTTTTCTTCTTGCTGCCGGATCATGGCGACGAGGAGATCGCCGCGTTGGTGGCGCATGAATACAACCATGTATGCCGTCTCAAGCAGTTGCCGAACGAAGGCGAAGATGCGACGTTGCTGGATGCAGTCGTTATGGAAGGATTGGCGGAGCATGCCGTCGCCGAGACAGTCGGCGTCAAGCAGTGTGCGGGATGGACGAAGTATTACACCGATCGGGAGATGGAACGGTTTTGGCGGCGTTATATTGTCCCGAACCAACATTTGCCCGTTTCGCATCCGCATACTTCCCGCATTTTGTACGGGCTTGGATGGCATCCGAAAATGGGGGGCTATGCCGTTGGGTATGCCATCATCCGTCGTTGCCTAGAAAGAGGCTATTCGCTCGCCCAATTGATGAAGATGGAAGCGAAAGACATCGCGGAGTTGGCGGGCTTTTCAGGCAAACAGCAAGGAGCGTCTTAGCTCGAAACCGCATGGCGACCGCCGCTGTCCGGTTATCACAAGAATCTTAGGGGCATCGGGCGCAAACAGGCATGTTGTCCATGGCGCCGACATATATGTAGAACAAGGACGTGGACAAGAAGGAAGGGAAAGCCCGGTGGTCCGCCTGTTTTTTTATTTGGTCGGTTTCGGTTTTTCAGTCGTCGGCGGCATGATGGTGATCGCCTATTTGAACATCATCACTCCAGAGCGTGGTTTTAGCGAATACTTATCTTATATTTCGACAAGGGTGGAATGTTATTTATTCCCTATTGGCCTTCTTTTGATGTGGGGGAGCTTGACGTTTCCAAGCCGCAGCCCCTAGAGGGGAAAAGAGGACGAAATGGAATAAAATTCTCCCCCTCTGCCTATACTGATGGACAAACACGTCTGGAAGTGAGGGGTCTCGCATGCTTTATCTGCACGACATTTGGGTCAACTGGTTTGAAGGAGAAGAGAACGGATACAACGTCTGCCATTTCCATGAATGGCGCAAGGACGATCAAATCGAGCTGCTCGACCAAGTGCCGCTGTTAAAAGTATCCCCGGCCCTGTTTCATTACATTGAAAACAGCTTGTCCGATCTTCCAAAACCGCTGCTAGACGATGTACATCAGAAGGCGTATGTCCGCAAAAACCATGAACGCATTCAGCTGGACTATTGTTTCGTTGTCACGGACGGCGCCGGCGTTTTGGCTGTTGATACAATCGGTTATCAAATCCCGATTCGCAAAAGCCGTCTCATTCCGCGTCAGGAACAACTCGTCTACGAAATGGCGGCCGAAGCGGAGGAACGGGACTATCCGCTGCCGAGGTATGAAAAAGAATACCACATTTTATCGCCGGCTCCGGAACTGATGTGCGGACTCACGCGCAAAGAGCGGCAGTTGAAACAGCTGTTGTTTATGGCGCTTGACCAGCTTTATTCGACAAAAAATGCTGCCCAGATGCGCTATTGGTATACGGAATGGGCGCCGGAAAAATACGCCGCTATTCAAAAAATGTCTTTTGATGAAGCGTGGGAACAATTGTATAACGAGACGAAATACGGGTGGTCCGAACGGCATGAGCAGCTGTGCGAAAACTTGATCAAAGGGCAGCCATTTTTCGAAAAACTGTGGGAAATGGAGCAAGAACCAAAAGTCAATTAAAAAACGGGCCAAGGCGATAGGCGCTTGCCCGTTTTTGTATGGCTTCGCTGGATGCGGCTATTTACCGCCGCCGCCCGAGCCCCATGGCTTGCTCCATTTTGCGCACCATTTCCGATGCAACCCGATTTGCTTTTTCCGCCCCTTCATCCAACACGCGGTCAAGCTCCTCGCTTTCCATCCAATGGTGATACCGCTCTTGAATCGGTCGAAGCGTTTCGATGACGACTTGAGCGAGGTCGGCTTTGAAGACGCCGTATCCTTTTCCTTCGTATTGCCGCTCCAACTCCTCGATCGATTGACCGGATAGGGTCGAATAAATATTGAGCAAGTTCGAAATGCCTGGCTTCGCTTCTTTGTCGTAGCGAATCGTTCCTTCCGAGTCGGTGACGGCGCTTTTGATCTTCTTCTCGATCGTTTTCGCATCGTCAAGCAGTGTGATGTACGCTTTCGGGTTGGGGTCGGATTTGCTCATTTTTTTCGTCGGGTCGACAAGCGACATGATGCGGGCGCCGACTTTCGGAATGCGCGCCTCAGGGATCGTGAACAGCTCGCCATACCGTTTGTTGAAGCGCTCGGCCAGATCCCGCGTCAATTCGATATGCTGCTTTTGGTCTTCGCCGACCGGGACGATGTCGGTGTTATAAAGCAAAATGTCAGCGGCCATCAGCGGCGGGTACGTGAGCAGCCCGGCGCTGACCGCCTCTTTGCCGGCCGATTTTTCTTTAAATTGCGTCATCCGCTCAAGTTCGCCGATATAAACGATGCACTGCAGCATCCAAGCGGCTTGAGCGTGCGCCGGCACTTCTGACTGGATGAACAACGTCGCTTTTGTCGGGTCGATGCCGACTGCTAAATACAAAGCGGCGAGGCGGCGGATGTTTTGCCGCAGTTCGCGTGGGTCTTGCCAAACGGTAATGGCGTGTTGGTCAACGATGCAAAAATAGCAGTTGTATTCATGCTGCAGCTCGACAAACTGCCGCAGCGCCCCAATATAGTTGCCAATGGTGATGACGCCGCTTGGCTGAATGCCGGAAAAAATGGTTTTCATCGATCTTCACTCCCTCAAGACAAAAATAAAAAAGGCCCTGCCAGCCCTCTGATAGGGACGGTAGGACCGCGGTGCCACCCTATTTATTGCGTCAAGAAGCGCAATCGCTCAGTCCATGCTTTGCGCATGGCCCCTGTAACGCGGGGGAACGTCCCCGCCTACTGCGTCGCCGGTTCGGCGGGAAGCTCGAAAGCCCATTCCATATGGCTAGCCGCTTGTTCGCACCTTCCACAAGCTCTCTGAAGGCATCGCCAATATGTACTCTTCTTTCTCATCGCTCGGTTATTCTAGATTTGCCTTATATTATACGGAAAACATTCAGCTGTTGCAACCTTATTGCACGGCATATCCGGCGGCAATCATCGCCAAAAACAGAAGCAGACCAGAAAAGAGAAGCGGATACGTGATGGCGAAACGCCGCGGACCGAGCAGCTCATCTGATTCATGTTCTGCTGCCGCTTCCTCAAGATACCGCTCCACCCTCGCGCTGCTTCTGCGCAATCGGCGAAACCCGTATGCGAATCCGTTGAAAAACCCGCGTTCATAAACAAACAAAAGCCCGCCGAGCGACAGAGGCAAAAGGGAGAGCAAAAACGAAACGTTAATAAAGGACACTATACTCCATGCACCTTGTCCCACGACAATGAGTGCGCTTGCCGCCAGCATCGCAACGACGAGCCATCCAGTCCGCACAGCCGTTTGTTTCATATCGTCTGTTCCCGCCTTTCCCTTCTCACTGCTTATTTTATCATAAATCATGTGGGCGGGAAGATTGTCAAAATTATCAACAAAATTATATTGAAAAATTCAAAATTATCAACAAAATTATATTGAAAAATATAGAATAACCTGGAAGTTCAGGAGAGATTTGCTTCGAAGCTGAAAGGAAGGGCAAAAAAATCATATTGTAAGCGTTTTCTTTTTTTCTGTAGGCAGAAATTTTTTGTTTACAATGGTGGCAAAAGTCGTTACAATGCAGGTGTAAATGCAATCCGATCCTCTCCCGTTTGTAAGTAGTTTGAATTTTTTTTATTTTAAGGAAATAAAAAAATCCTTTTCAAATATACTAACACAGGATATAATAAGCGATGTAAGTACAATCTTCTGAAATCAAATGGTTCAGAAGATTTGTAATACACTACATAAACCTAAGGGGGGTTTTTTAGTGAAGAAGCGATTCTCTTTCTTCCTCGTCCTGCTTCTCGCGCTGTCGACGTTCCTCGCGGCTTGCGGCGGAGGCAAGGACAACGACAACGCTCAAGGCGGCCAGGGCGGCGAAAAGCCGGCGGAGAAAAAGGAGCAGGTGCTGAACTTGCTTGAATCCTCAGAAATTCCGTCGCTTGATTCGGCGCTCGCCACCGACCAAGTATCGTTTATCGTGTTGAACAACGTCATGGAAGGTCTGTATCGTTTAGGCAAAGACAACAAGCCGGTTCCTGGGGTGGCGGAAAGCCATGAGGTGAGCGAAGACGGCAAAACGTATACGTTCAAGCTTCGCAAAGACGCCAAATGGTCGAACGGCGATCCGGTGACGGCGCACGACTTCGTGTTTGCTTGGAAACGGGTGCTTGACCCGAAAACGAAAGCGGAGTATGCGTACATTATGTACGACATCAAAAACGCGGAAGAAGTCAACACCGGCAAACTGCCAGTTGACCAGCTGGGCGTCAAAGCGCTTGACGACTACACGCTCCAAGTCGAGCTGAAAAACCCGATTCCGTATTTCATCAGCCTGACGGTATTCGGCACGTTCATGCCGCAAAACGAGAAATTCGTGAAAGCGCAAGGCGACAAATACGGTCTCGAAGCTAATACGACGCTTTACAACGGCCCGTTCGTCTTAAGCGAATGGAAGCATGAACAAGGCTGGACATATGAGAAAAACCCGAATTACTGGGACAAAGATACAGTTAAGCTTGAAAAAATTAACGTCAAAGTTGTGAAAGACACGGCGACAGCGGTCAACTTGTATGAAACGAAACAGGCCGACCTCGTCGGTTTGACGGCCGAATTTGTTGATAAGTATAAAAATGATAAAAACTTCAAAACGGAATTGGATCCAGCCCTCTACTGGCTGCGCATGAACACGAAAAAAGAACCGCTGAACAACGTCAATGCCCGCAAAGCGATTGCAATGGCCATCGACACGCAAGCGATGGTCGATACGCTCTTGAACAACGGTTCGATTCCGGCGAAGTTCACCGTTCCGAAAGACTTCGTCACTGGTCCAGATGGCAAAGACTTCCGCGATGTGAATGGCGATTTGGTCAATTACAATCCGGATGAAGCGAAAAAACTGTGGGAGCAAGCGAAAAAAGAGCTGGGCAAAGACAAATTTACGCTTGAACTGCTGAACTATGACAGCGACAGCGCGAAGAAAATCGGCGAGTATGTGAAAGCGCAGCTTGAACAAAACTTGCCGGGCTTGACGGTCAACATTAAACAACAACCGTTCGCACAAAAGCTCGAGCTTGAAAGCAAAATGCAATACGACCTGTCGTTCTCCGGCTGGGGTCCGGACTATCAAGACCCGATGACGTTCCTTGACTTGTGGACGACAACTAACCCGCACAACCAAACGGGCTGGTCGAACGCTGAATACGACAAATTGATTAAAGACGCGAAAACAACGTTGCTTGGCGATTTGCAAGCCCGTTGGGATGCGATGCTGAAAGCAGAAAAGATCGTCTTTGAAGAAATGCCGATTGCCCCGCTCTATCAGCGCGGTGCCGCCTACTTGCAACGCGAGTATGTCAAAGATATCGTTTCGCACCCGTTTGGCGGCGATTACAGCTACAAATGGGCATATATTGAGTAATCTGTTTTCTACAGCATGCCGAGGAGAGTATATGCTAGGGCATATACTCTCCTTTTGCCTGCCAAGGCGAAAAATGTCGAAAAACAACAAAGATTATAGAAAAGCAGAGGAGGTGCGGTCATGGCGCGGTATACGCTTCAGCGGTTCGTTTATATGATTATCACGTTGTTTATCATTGCGACGTTGACGTTCTTTTTAATGAAGCTGTTGCCTGGTTCACCGCTTCAGAACCAAGAGAAATTAACGCCGGAACAGAAGGCGCTTATTTTAAAAGAGTACGGATTGGATAAGCCCGTGCCGGTTCAATACATTCAATATTTAGGGAATTTGTTGAAAGGAGACTTGGGGGTATCGTTCCAATATGACAACCGCCCCGTGACAGAGCTTATCAGCGATCGAATCGGCCCGTCGGCCCAGCTCGGGTTTCAGGCGATTGTGTTTGGGACGATCGTTGGGTTGATTCTCGGAATTGTCGCGGCGATTCGACATAATCATTGGGAAGATTACACCGCTACGGTCATTGCGGTGTTGGGCGCCTCGATCCCGTCGTTTGTGTTAGGGGGGTTTTTGCAATATTTTATCGCTGTGAAACTGCAATGGCTTCCGGTCGCTTTTTGGGAAGGCTTCAAATATACGATTCTCCCGACATTGGCGCTGTCTGTCGGGGTCATCGCTAGCATCGCCCGTTTTATGCGCACAGAAATGCTGGAAGTGTTAAGCTCTGACTACATTTTGACGGCTCGGGCGAAAGGGATCAGCCAGGCGGGGGTTATCATCAAGCACGCCATCCGCAACTCGCTTATCCCCGTCATTACCATTTTAGGACCGATGACCGTCAATTTAATGACGGGAACGCTTGTCATTGAGAAACTGTTTGCTGTCCCTGGTCTTGGGGAGCAGTTTGTCCGTTCGATTGAACTGAACGATTACCCGGTTATTATGGGAACGACGTTGTTTTATTCCGCCTTGTTGATTTTGGCAGTATTCATCGTTGATGTGTTGTACGGGGTTGTCGACCCACGCATCCGGTTAGCGGGAGGGAAAAAATGATGGCGAAACAACAATACGAACAACTGTCACCGGAATGGTTTCAGCCCGCCCCGCCGAACGTTGGTGAGCAGGAAAAAATCAATCGTCCAAGCTTGACGTTTTGGCAGGATGCTTGGCTTCGCCTTCGGGAAAACAAGGCAGCGATCGTCGGGCTCGTGATGATTATCATCTTGGCGCTCATGGCGATCATCGCCCCGATGGCGAGCGACCGGACGTATAAAGATCAAAACTTGCGGCATGCGAAACTTCCGCCGAAAATCCCGGTGCTTGAACATATTCATTGGCTTCCGTTTGACGGCCGGGATGCGAACGGCGTTGATGTGTATAAACAGCGCGGCGTGAAAGAGTACTATTGGTTTGGCACGGATGACTTAGGACGCGACTTGTGGGTGAGGACGTGGTATGGCACGCGTATCTCCCTTTACATTGGTTTGCTGGCGGCGTTGATCGACTTATTGATCGGCATTGCGTACGGCGGCATTTCCGGCTACTATGGCGGCCGCGTCGACAATGTGATGCAGCGGATCATCGAAATTTTAAACGGCATCCCGTATTTAATTATGGTCATTTTGTTCATTTTGATTTTTGAGCCTGGAATCATTTCCATCACGCTGGCGATGGTCATTACCGGTTGGACGACGATGGCGCGGATCGTGCGCGGGCAAGTGTTGAAATTAAAGAACATGGAATACGTGCTGGCGGCAAGGACGCTCGGAGCGCCGACATCACGGCTTATTTTCAAACATTTGATCCCGAACGTCATCGGCCCAATCATCATTACGACGATGTTCACAATTCCATCGGCCATCTTTACCGAAGCGTTTTTAAGCTTTATCGGCCTTGGCATCCGTCCGCCGGAAGCGTCGCTTGGCTCGCTTGTCAATGACGGGTATAAATCGATTCAAACGTATCCGCATTTGATGATTATTCCAGCGGTTGTGATCAGCTTGCTCATTTTAAGCTTCAACTTGGTGGCAGACGGAATTCGCGATGCGCTCGACCCGAAAATGCGCAAATAGCCGACGGAAGGGGTGAAACCGATGGAGAAAATTTTGCAGGTGAACGATTTGCATATTTCCTTTGACATCCACGCCGGTGAAGTGCAGGCGGTTCGCGGCGTCACGTTCGACTTGTATAAGGGAGAAACGCTGGCGATCGTCGGCGAGTCGGGGTCTGGGAAATCCGTGACATCCAAGGCGTTGATGCGCCTGTTGCCGACGCCGCCGAGCCGAATCAAGCAAGGGGAAATTTTATTTGAAGGAAAAGACTTGACCAAGCTGTCGGAGAAAGAGATGCAATCGATCCGCGGGGCGAAAATTTCGATGATTTTCCAAGATCCGATGACGTCGCTCAACCCGACGATGACGATCGGAAAGCAAATTATGGAAGCAATTTTAAAACATCAAAAGCTGTCGAAAGAGGAAGCGCGCAAACGGGCGATTGAACTATTGCAGCTGGTCGGCATTAAAAACGCCGAGCTGCGCATGAAGCAATACCCGCACCAATTTTCCGGCGGAATGCGCCAGCGTGTTGTCATCGCCATCGCCTTGGCGTGCAATCCGAAAATTTTGATCGCCGATGAACCGACGACCGCGCTGGATGTGACGATTCAGGCGCAAATTTTGGAGCTCATGAAAGACATTCAGAAAAAGCTCGGCATGTCGATTATTTTCATCACCCATGATTTAGGGGTTGTTGCCAACATGGCCGATCGAGTGGCGGTGATGTATGCCGGGAAAATCGTGGAGATCGGCACGGTGGATGAAATTTTTTACAATCCGAAACATCCGTACACGTGGGGATTGCTCGCCTCGATGCCGAGCCTTGATCATAAAGATACGGAGCTGTATTCGATTCCGGGTTCGCCGCCGGATTTGTTAAATCCGCCAAAAGGCGATGCGTTTGCGCCGCGCAATCCGTATGCGCTCAAAATCGACTATGAGCTCGAGCCGCCGATGTTCCAAGTGTCTGATACGCACTATGCGGCGACATGGCTGTTGCATGAAATGGCGCCGAAAGTGGAACCGCCGGCGATCGTGCGTGAACGGATGAAACGGTTTGCTGACATCGTCGCCCGGAAAGGAGGGAAGCCGCGTGGCTAAGCAAAAGCTGCTTGAAGTGAAAAACTTAAAACAATACTTCCCGGCCGGCCGCGGCGAGGTCGTCAAAGCGGTCGACGGCGTCACGTTTGACATTTATAAAGGGGAAACGTTCGGCCTTGTCGGCGAGTCGGGCTGCGGCAAGTCGACAACGGGGCGGACGATCATTCGGCTGTATGAGGCGACAGACGGAGAAGTACTGTTTAACGGCGTTAACGTACACGGCAAAAAATCAAAAAAAGAGCTGAAAGAGTTAAACCGAAAAATGCAAATGATTTTCCAAGATCCGTATGCGTCGCTCAATCCGCGGATGACGGTCGCCGACATTATCGCTGAGGGCATTGACATCCACGGATTGGCGAAAACGAAAGAGGAGCGGATGCAGCGCGTCTATGAGCTGCTTGAGACGGTCGGGTTGAACCGCGAGCATGCGAGCCGCTATCCGCATGAGTTTTCCGGCGGGCAACGCCAGCGGATCGGCATCGCCCGGGCGCTCGCCGTCGAGCCGGAATTCATCATCGCCGATGAGCCGATCTCGGCGCTGGACGTTTCCATTCAGGCGCAAGTCGTGAATTTATTGAAGCGCCTGCAGCGTGAAAAAGGGTTGACGTACTTGTTTATTGCCCATGACTTGTCGATGGTCAAATACATCAGCGACCGGATCGGCGTCATGTATTTCGGGAAAATGGTCGAGCTCGCTGAATCGGAAGAGCTGTACCGCAATCCGATCCATCCGTATACAAAGGCATTGCTCTCCGCTATTCCGCTTCCAGATCCGGAAACGGAGCGGACGCGCAAGCGGATCGTTTACGACCCGGCGCAACATGGCTACAAAGATGGAGAGGAACTTGAATTCCGTGAAATTACGCCTGGCCATTTTGTGCTTTGTTCGGAGGAAGAGTATAAGCGGTATCGGGCGATGTATGCCTAGCAGAATAGAAAAGAGCGCCGCTCCTTCATCGCCGCATGATGCGAACGGTGAAAGAGGCGGCGCCCACCTATGCGCCTGTTTTGGCGCGTTATTTTTTTCCCCCGACGACTTTCCATCCTTGTTGGATGCGGCGGGAGGCCTCGACATGCTTTCCACTTTTGTTTCGGCCGAACATCCGCTCTCCGATCGTGTTGCTGATGTTCCCCATCAATGCGGTGAGGACGACGATCAATGCCGAAGCAATGGCAAAGTCGATGAAATAGCCGGCCATCGGTTCTTCCTCCCTTTTCCTTTTCTACTTTGATTGTAGAGGATTTGCCTTCACTTTGGAAGAGGAAAGAAAGAAAATTGCATTTATCATCGAAAAACTATATCTTTCTTGGCCGATGTATTGTATAATATATTATGTTAAAGTCATTTCAATTTGTAAACGATTGGCAAAGCGGCTGATCGCCAGACTGGCGTCCAGGCCGTGTCGCTATGCTGTCAGACGTCAAACCGGCATAGCGGTGCACGTCTGTCGTCTGACGGACGAGGGAAGCAAGGGATTCCTTGTCAAAAGGAGTGATCGAAGTGGTCAAGCTATACACATCACCGAGCTGCACGTCATGCCGGAAGGCGAAGGCGTGGCTCGAGAAGCACAATATTCCTTATGTAGAACGCAATATTTTCTCTGAACCGCTCACGGTTGAAGAGATTAAAGAAATTTTGCGGATGACGGAAACGGGAACGGACGAAATCATTTCGACCCGTTCGAAAGTGTTCCAAAAGTTGAACATTAACTTGGAAGCTTTGCCGCTGCAAGATTTGTACGAGCTGATTCAGAAAAACCCAGGCATTTTGCGCCGGCCGATCATCATTGACGAAAAACGGCTGCAAGTCGGTTATAACGAAGATGAAATCCGCCGCTTTCTGCCGCGCAAAGTGCGGGCCTACCAACTCCGCGAAGCGCAGCGGCTGGTAAACGGGTAAGAAAAACTTCTACATGGCTTGCCATGTAGAAGTTTTTTCACACTTGCCGGTCAGCGCACGGCGCGCGTCCGCCGGTTGGCCGCAAAGCCGAGCAAAACGGCAAGAATGGCCGTTAAGACCGGAAACAACGCCTCCCAGCGCGGGTCGTAAAACGGACGCAGCCGCTCTTCGGCAGTGATCATGTTTCCGGCTGTGTATGCCAAAAGGGCGCCGCCGGCATAAATGAGAATCGGGAACCGTTCCATGGCATAAAGGATGATTTTGCTGCCTAAAATGATGATAGGAACGGAACAAAGAAAGCCAAAGATGACAAGCCCCATATGGCCTTGGGATGCTCCGGCGATGGCGATGACGTTGTCCATGCCCATAACGACATCGGCGGCGACGATCGTCTGGACGGCTTTCCAAAGCGACGGTTCGGCTTTAATGGCGGCATGTTTTTCGTCTTTTTGCCCCATGAGCTTCAAGGCGATCCAAAATAGGAGGAGGCCGCCAGCTAGCTGCAGAAACGGGATGGTCAACAGCCATACGACCGCTGCGGTCAGCAAAATGCGGACGGCGATCGCCAGCGCCGTGCCGAGGACAATGGCGATGTTCCGCTTTTGTTCCGGCAAGTTGCGGCTCGCTAACGCAATGACAACCGCATTGTCCCCGCCAAGAATGACATCAATGCCGATAATCAGCAAGATGGAAACGATGTATTCATCCACCATAGACGTCCCTCATTCCGTCCGTGTTCATCACCATTATAGTAGGGCATGGCCGGTTTCATAACCAATTTTTAAAAATGCGTTTTTTTATTTCCCTTCTTTCGCTTTTTATCATAAAATAAAAGTACAAGATCATAAGTTTTGATTTAAATAGTTTCAGGGGCACAATCCCTTCCTTTTTTATTTCTCTGTTTTAGAAGGGAGAGTTGAGAAATGGAAATCGAACGCATCAATGAACATACGGTGAAGTTCTACATTTCCTATGTTGATATAGAGGAGCGCGGCTTTGACCGCGAGGAAATTTGGTACAATCGGGAACGAAGCGAAGAATTGTTTTGGGAAATGATGGATGAGGTTCACGGCGAAAGCGATTTTTCGCTTGACGGTCCGCTTTGGATTCAAGTGCAGGCGCTTGAGAAAGGACTTGAGGTTGTTGTAACGAAAGCGCAGCTGTCCAAAGACGGCAGCAAGCTTGAGCTGCCGCTCCCGGAAGACAAGTGGCGCGAGTTTTCGCTCTCGGCTGATGAGAAGATCGAATCGCTGTTCGGCCATCACTTCCATTTCGGGCGGAACAATGCGGCCGGAGACGAAGAAGCACAAGACGTGCTTCAATTTATCATTTCGTTCAAAGACATTGAAGACGTCATCTCCTTGGCTCACCGCGCCGACTTTTCAAGTTTGTCGAACCGTTTATTCCAGTTTGAAGGGCGTTATTACTTGTTCGTACAATTTACCGAACAATATAGCGAGCATGATATCGACAATATGCTCAGCCTTCTTCTGGAATACGGAAACGATTCACAGCTGACGATTTACCGCCTTGAGGAATACGGAACTGAAATTATGGGCGACAATGCGCTTGAGACCGTAAAACGGTATTTTCCAGCTCCATAACCTTTTCGTTCATTCGCCGATTTCGCCGCCAGAAATCGGCGTTTTCTTTGTTGGGGCGCTTGGAGGGGGCGGACAGAAAACGCGGGTTGACCCTGTTGTTTTCAAATGGAGAAGCTTTATAACAGCACGCTTTTTCGCACCCGTCGGTCACTTATTTAGAAAATGGCTGCTTTCCCGACCCTTCTAGATAGGAAAGAGAAGGGAAAACCGTGAAACCGTTGGCCGTGAAGTCAAGTATAAAGAATAAGGGGAAAGAGGAACATCAGTTGGAGGGGTTTGGTTGAGAAACGCATCAAGAGTGGCCATTCTTGCTGGCATCGTCGGCCTGTTGCTGGCTTTGACGCACGATTATTGGGAAGGGAAGCTCCTCGGCATTTTCAGCGTGCTCATCTCTTGTTCAGTGGTGTTTATTGCCTTTGTCATTTCGCTTGAAAACCGAAAGCCGGCACAAACGATCGCCTGGCTGGCGGTGTTAGGCAGTTTCCCGATCGTTGGCTTTTTGTTTTATTTATTGTTCGGACGCAACTATTGGCAACAACGGCGCTATAAAAAGAAAGCCGATTTTGATGAGGCGGTGCTGTTAAGGTTTCAAGAGCCGTCGCCGATTGCCGTCGAACGGCTGCCGATGGCGCCCCATCAGCGTCCGTTGTTGCATCTTGCTTACCGCATTGGCCAACACCCTGTGTCATTGGCATCGCAAACGGCAGTATTGACCAACGGCGACGAGACGTTTGCGGCGATTTTTGCTGAGTTGGAGAAAGCGGAGCATCATATCCACTTGGAATATTATATTGTTCGTCATGATGAAATCGGACAAAAACTGAAGCGTGTTTTGATAGAAAAGGCGCGCCAAGGCGTGCGCGTCCGTTTTTTGTATGATGCTGTCGGCAGCTGGAAGCTGTCGAACGATTATATCGAAGAGCTGCGCGCTGCCGGGGTTGAGATGATCCCGTTTTCGCCGGTGCGCCTGCCGTTTTTAAGCAACCAAATCAACTTCCGCAACCACCGGAAAATCATCGTCATTGACGGGAGTGTTGGCTTTGTCGGCGGGCTGAATATTGGCGACGAGTATTTAGGAAAAAACGAGTATTTCGGATTTTGGCGCGACACGCATTTGTTGATCCGGGGCGAAGCAGTCCGGACGTTGCAGCTTATTTTTTTGCAAGATTGGTATTATATGACGGGAGAGCGGCTGCTGACGCCGGACTACTTGTCGCCGCCTCTCATTGTAGAAGAAGGGCAAGGCGGCGTCCAGCTCATCGCCGGCGGTCCGGATCAAAAGTGGGAGGTCATTAAGCAGCTGTATTTTGCTATGATCACAGCAGCGAAACGGTCGATTTGGGTGGCTTCGCCGTATTTTGTGCCGGATGAAGACATTTTGACGGCGCTGAAAGTGGCAGCGCTAAGCGGCATTGATGTGCGGTTGCTTGCGCCGAAGCGGCCGGACAAAAAAATCGTTTTTTACGCTTCGCGCTCGTATTTCCCAGAGCTGCTGGAGGCAGGGGTAAAAATTTATGAGTATGAACGCGGGTTTTTGCACAGCAAAGTCATCGTCGTCGATGGCGAGCTCGCCTCGATCGGCACGGCGAACATGGATATGCGCAGTTTCCATTTAAACTTTGAAGTGAACGCCTTTTTGTATTATACCGACAGCATTCATAAACTCGTCCGCGACTTTTTGGAAGATTTTCGCCACGCTTCCATGATCGACTACGAACAGTTTCAACAGCGCCCGTTCCGGGTGCGTATCGCTGAATCGGTCTCCCGGCTGTTGTCGCCTCTGTTGTAACCAACCGCTTGTAAACGCCAGTCCGCCGAATCGGCGGACTTTTTTCGACGCAGTTTGGCTTTGGGCAGGAAAACCGGCGATGGTCAACGAATAAAAGGGAAGAACCGAACGGTGAAGGGGGGCAGCAGAGAACAATTCCAGCTGTTCCCGCTCACGGACAACTATTTTTTACTGGAAAGGAAGTGATCATGTTGTTTGTCGCTCTCGCCGCTGATGGCAGGACGGTTTCGCTTGCCGGGGCGGAAAGATGGGAACGAGAGGGGCTGATGCGCCTGAAACGACAGGAACCGTTTTTTTGTCCCGCGTGCCGTCAAGAAGTGGTGCTCCGGTCGGGCCGCTACCGTTTGCCGCATTTCGCCCATCGAAAAGGGGCGGCCTGCCCGGTCGAGCACGAACCGGAGTCGGAGCGTCACTTAACTGGGAAGCGAGACTTGTTCGCGTGGCTCATTCGCCAAGGCATGGAGGCGAAGCTCGAGCCGTATTTGCCCGCCATCAAGCAGCGTCCTGACGTATTGTTCCGCCATGGCCCACACCTTTATGCCCTCGAATACCAATGTTCCACGATCGATGAATCGCTGTTTCGCGAACGCAATGACGGCTACCGTCTCCTTGGCATCCGCCCGTTGTGGGTGTTAGGAGCCCATCATTTGCGGCGTTCGCCAAAATATTCGGGGGAAGTGCAGCTCTCCCGGTTTCAATGGTTGTTTGCCCATCGCGCTCCACATTCAGTCGTTCCACATATATGGTACTACAGTCCAGAGACGAAACGCTTCATCCGTCTTTTTCGCCCGTTGCCGCT
The DNA here is from genome assembly GCF_002335725.1 of Geobacillus sp. FJAT-46040. NCBI lineage: Bacteria > Bacillati > Bacillota > Bacilli > Caryophanales > Anoxybacillaceae > Geobacillus > Geobacillus sp. FJAT-46040. The sequence goes on along the minus strand of NZ_NISS01000001.1, from coordinate 2,109,914 downwards.
ATCGGTGCAGCGAACATTGGCCGCGGTCGATTCGATTCCGCTTTCGTCGTTTTCGTTCCCCGATTGGATGGCCCCCTGCCTGCTGCCGCTTCCATCCGAGTTTTGGGAGCGATGGCTCGAACGAAAAAAACAATGGCGACGGACGTTTCCGCTTTATCCGAACCAAACCGTGCGCCGCATTTGTGCTGATTTTTACCAGGCGGGCATCGTTCCGTCACTGTTTCCGACCGAAGCAGGCTGGCCAGTGCCGCGGGGGTATTTATGGGAGACGGCGCCGTTCATTTGGCAAACGTATGTCCTTTTGTTTCTTCTTGGAAAGACCGGACGGCCGGCAACGGCAGTATCTTTATTTCAGTGGATCGACGACAAAATCCGCACCGGCCGCCTCGTTCCGCGCCGGCTGCCGCTTGTCGGCCGGGATACGTATCGTGAGGCCGTCGGCGAGTATTTGCATTGGTTGAGCCTGCTCGGCTATCTCCGCCGCGAAGAGGGCGACCAGCTTCATTTGGTGAAGCCGCTGTCGTTTCCGTCGACCGTCGATCAGATGATTCATCAAGATGCTGCGCTTCTTGAGCAAATTCACCAAACGTCGGCGCTTAGCTGCTATTGGTCAACACTTGAGTTCGGGAGAGTGGAAAAAATGAGCAGAAAACAGGAAAAGATGAACGGAATGGTGAATAATAATTCGTGTATCGATTATTTGTATAAGGAGGAATGATGACAGTGGAGGAAAAGAAAGCGAAAAAGTCGCTGCCGCTGCGAAGCGAGATTCCTGTGGAAGAAACGTGGCGGCTTGAGGACATTTTTCCCACCGATGACGCCTGGGAAGAAGAATTCAAACAAGTGAAGGCAATGATTCCAAAGCTTGGCGAATACAAAGGGCGGCTTGGCGAATCGCCGGAAGTGCTGTATGAAGCATTGCAATGCCAAGATGACGTATCGATGCGCCTCGGCAAGCTGTATACATACGCCCATATGCGCTATGATCAAGATACGACCAACTCGTTTTACCAAGGGCTCGACGCCCGGGCGAAAAGCTTGTACAGCGAAGCATCGAGCGCGATGGCGTTTATCGTGCCGGAAATTTTGGCGATCGATGAAGCGGTGCTGCGCTCGTTTTTGGAACAATACGAGCCGCTTCGCTTGTATGCGCACGCGTTAGACGAAATTACGCGCCAGCGCCCGCACGTGCTGTCGGCGGAAGAGGAGGCGATCTTGGCGCAGGCAGCCGAGGTGATGCAGGCGACATCCGACACGTTCAGCGCGTTGAACAACGCTGATTTGACGTTTCCGACGATCATCGATGAAAACGGCGAGGAAGTCGAAGTCACGCACGGCCGGTTCATTCGCTTTTTAGAAAGCACGGACCGCCGCGTCCGCCGCGATGCGTTTTACGCCGTATACCATACGTATGAGAAGTTTCAAAATACGTTCGCCAATACGCTTGCCGGCACGGTGAAAAAAGACAACTTTTTTGCCCGCATCCGCCGCTACCGTTCGGCGCGGGAAGCGGCGTTGGATGCGAACAACATTCCGGAGAGCGTCTATGACAACCTAATTGCTACGATTCATGAACATTTGCCGCTGTTGCATCGGTACGTGCGGCTGCGCAAACGAGTGCTTGGGCTTGATGAGCTGCATATGTACGATTTGTACACGCCGCTTGTGCAAGAAGTGAAAATGGAAGTGACGTACGAGGAAGCGAAGCAATATATGCTTGAAGGGCTCGCGCCGCTTGGCGAGGAATATGTGGCGATCGTGAAAGAAGGTCTTGACAACCGTTGGGTCGATGTGCGCGAAAACAAAGGAAAGCGAAGCGGCGCCTATTCGTCGGGAGCGTACGGCACCCATCCGTACATTTTGCTCAACTGGCAGGACAATGTGAACAATTTGTTTACACTTGTGCATGAGTTTGGCCATTCGGTGCACAGCTACTATACGCGCAAAACGCAGCCGTATCCGTATGCGCATTATTCAATTTTCGTCGCCGAAGTGGCGTCGACGTGCAATGAGGCGCTGTTGAACGACTATTTGCTGAGAACGATCGATGATGAGAAAAAGCGGCTCTATTTGCTCAACCATTATCTTGAGGGGTTCCGCGGCACGGTTTTTCGCCAGACGATGTTCGCGGAGTTTGAGCATTTGATCCATTTGAAGGCGCAACAAGGCGAAGCGTTGACGGCCGAAACGTTGACGTCCCTTTATTACGACTTAAATAAAACGTATTTTGGCGATGATATTGTCGTGGACAAAGAAATCGGCCTCGAGTGGGCGCGCATTCCGCATTTTTATTACAACTACTATGTGTACCAATACGCAACCGGCTTCAGCGCGGCGACTGCACTTAGCAAACAAATTTTGGAAGAAGGCGAACCGGCGGTGATACGGTACATCGACTTTTTAAAAGCCGGCAGTTCTGATTACCCGATTGAAGTGTTGAAAAAAGCCGGCGTCGACATGACGAGCGCCGAGCCGATCCGCCAAGCGTGCCAAGTGTTTGCGGAGAAGCTTGATGAGATGGAGCGGCTGCTTGAGAAATGAAACGAATGCGGCGCTACAGCCGCATTCGTTTGGACGGAAATCCACGAAACTGATGGCGGCGGTTCCATGTCGCTGCCAATCCAAGCAAGGAGAGAAACAAAAGCGGCATGGTCGCCCAAAGCGGAAGGAGCTGCATGAGGCCCAACAAGTTCAGAATAAAGGCGGCAGTGGATGCCGCCGCCCAAAGGGATAAGACGATGCGCTGCTTCATGGCGATGGCCACCTCTTCCCATTTGCTTTAGTTGATGGCTCTTCACCACAACATGTATTTGACAAGCAATACGGTTTCCTGCACAAAGATGTGCAAAAATCACTGATTTGTTGATTTTCCCTCACAAGCGTAAATAGGGTATGTTCAGAAAAAATCAAGTACAACTTTTGGTGAAGAGCCTAGTTGATTATATGCTGTTTGTCTGCCTGATCATGACGCAGGGCGAATTATGACAATAATGTGAACAAACGAGCAAACGGGTTGCCAATTTAGTTGGACGTTTGGTAAGATAAAAACGTGAACGGAAGACAAAATCTGATACCCCTTTGTTTGACCGTGAACAATTTCTCCCATCCCCTTTGTTGTCTTGGCAACAAGAAAAAGCCCGGCGTCAGCCGGGCTTTTTCTTGCGCCCATCCCTGCTGCTAGGGACGGGAATCATCGATATAGCGCCAAAATGTTCCGTGTTTGACGGGCACCCGCTCCACTTTTTGCTTTAGCTGCAGCTTTTTCATTTCCGTTTCCGCTTCTTGGATCGTCCAGTTGTACACAACGGCAACTTCCTTTGTGGCGACGAATTTAAAATGGCTTAAAAATGATTCCAGCGGAGGAGGAGAGGACGGTTCAGGATGGAAGCCGAGCATTTCAGCGATCAATTCGACGTAGATGTCGTACGGATAGCATCCGGAAATTTTAATGCCTTCGTCTTCAATGTTTTCATTAAACAATACAAGCGTCGGAATTTCGTCAACGTCCATTTCCGAGGTGATTTTTAAATCGCATTGGAACGCTTTCGCCGCTCCCGGCGAGTGCATGTCGCGCAAAAATTCATCGACATCCAAGCCCGCTTTGACGGCGCATTCGGCGAGCACCGACAAATCGGCGACATTTTGTTTTTCGAGAAAGAGCTGTTCTTGCAGCTTGCGCAAAAAGCGAAGGCCAGCCCGCTTTCCTTGCATTTCCGCCGCTTTAATGGCGAGCGATGGGGCGAACGGGCTCGAAATCGGGTTTTCGAGCCAAACGCTGCCGTCGCATGACATGCCGGTGCGGTTCGCCGCCCACTCCCACGCTTTGGCCATTGCCGCCGGCTTCGTTCCTTTGCGCGCGCTCCATGTCGCCCATGTTCCGCTCAATATGTGCCTTAAGGTAAAAAAACGGCCGTATTCGATCGTCAGTTTTTTGATGACTGGTTCAAGCCCCCAGCATTCCGGGCATAAAGGATCGATAAACAAATACAGCTCGAGCGGTTTGTTCGTGTTGCCTAGCGGCTGGGAAGGGTAGCAAGTTGATGTCGTCTTCCCAGCAAACTTCTCACTCAAGGGTATGCTCCTTTCTGTCCAGATGATCTGGGGTATTGACCATATGATGGGCGGTGAGTACGAGCCGGTGATAAAACTGTTCGCGCGCCGGCCCGGACAAGCCGATTTCGTCCATGGCTGCCCGCATGCAGGCAAGCCACGCTTCCGCCCGCTTCGGCGTGATTTCAAAGCGGAGATGGCGCGCCCTCAGCATGGGGTGTCCATGCTCTGCCGTGTAAAGAGGGGGGCCGCCTAAATATTGTGTTAAAAACTGTTTTTGCTTGCGGGCGGTTTCCGTCAAATCGTCAGGGAAAATGGGCCGCAAGTCCGGATGCGCGGCCACGCGACGGTAAAATGCTTCGACAAGTTTCGCAACCGTCTCCTCTCCGCCGATCGCCTCATAAAGAGTTTGCCATTGTTCACCCATCGCGGATGCTCCTTTTGTTTGAAAATCATTCGTTGTCGTTTGATTGCTATTTTATCAACAGCACGCATGGATCTCAAACAAAGTGACTCGAGCGCCGCTCGTTTATGTGCGGTAGCTTTTCAACACGCGTTCGACATACGCCCGCGTTTCGGCAAATGGCGGCACGCCCCCATAGCGGTCGACGTGCCCGGGCCCGGCGTTGTAGGCGGCTAAGGCGAGAGTGATATTGCCGCTGTACCGGTCAAGGAGCTGGCGCAAATATTTTACGCCGCCGTCGATGTTTTGCGCCGGATCAAGCGGGTTGTTGACGCCGAGCATTTTTGCCGTGCTTGGCATGAGCTGCATGAGTCCAAGCGCTCCAGCCGGGCTTTTCGCATCGGGACGGAAATTTGACTCATGGCGAATGACGGCGCGGATGAGCTGCGGGTCAACATCGTATTTTTCCGCTGCCGCCGCGATTAAAGCATCGATGGAAGAAGATGAGTTGGTTGCAGCACCCGCTTCATGTTCGAGCGGGGCGCTGCGATGGCCGGCGGGCGCCGGGGGCTGACCGCTTAGGGCAGCTTGAGGCGCCTCGGCAGAAGATTCCTCACCGCGGCTGAGAGATTCGGCAAGCAAGCTTGAAAACAAGGATGGCACCGGCGATGGCAACAGGCTGGAGCGTCCGGGTGAGAACGCATTGAGCGCCTGCCATTCGATGAGCAGCTTTAATGGCGAAACGGTCATCGTCTTTCCTCCATTTCTTTCATGCGGGCGTAAAAGCGGGCGATTTTGTTTGGCGCCGGGCGGCGCGGGATGCCGAGCGCCTCAAGCAGGCGCAAAAACCGCTTTTCACCCGCTTCCACGTGATCCACTTCATATTCAAGTTCGTAATCTTCGCTTTGCAAGTAACAGTTATGGTCAAGGCATAGCGTGCCGCCTTCATGCGGCCATTCGGCTCGGTCGGTGACAAGGGAGCCAAAGCAGCGCACCTCGTGTGGGTTGATGCCCAGTTCTGCAAGCAAATCGGCGATCGCCCCGCGCGGCGCCGCTATACCAGCAAGCAACGCTTCCGCTTCAGACAGCGAAAGCGGCTCATGGATTTCCAAAATGGTCCCGTCCGCCCGCGTTTGTTTCAGCGTCAAGGTCAGGCGTCCCTCTTTCGCCCGGATGCGCAGCGCTGCCGCTCGTTCTTTCAGGGCGAATGACGGGGTGTCAAAGTAATGGTTTTCCTGGCGGAAGAAAGCGCCATCATCAAGGCGGAAGGCGGCGCGGACGGCAGCAAACTCCGCTGCCGTTAACAAGTTTTTTAATTCGATTTCGATTTCTTGATGCATCGTGAATCCCCTTCAGACAGGATAGTCGTCTCCTTCTATTATCAGCTGTTTTCCGGCGAATATCAATTATTTCGCCTGTATAGGGTGAATATGGTAAAATAAAGGGAGGATGGTTGATGCGGAAGGAGAGAAAACATGAACGAAAAATGGATCGTCGAGCGGGCGGAGCGGGAAGGCGGCCGGCTTTGGCTGTATGTCAATGATGCTCCGGTTCCGCTTGCCCGCGTAACGCCGAAACGCCATATGCTTGTCGATTCGGATGCGTTGGCGTTTGCGTACATTTTGGAAACCGATGACCGCTTTCTATATGTCATGATTCCGAAGCCGTGGTGGCCTGAGCTAAAGGCGGCGCTTGATGCCAAGGAGCCGGTCTGGCTTCGATGTGGAGAGAGGACGCTTGAGCTTGAACAGTTTCACGATGAACTGTCTTATTTGCTTGAAAATATTCGCGGCAACGCCAACTATGGCGAGGCGCTTGAACAGGCGGTGCAAGACGTGTTTTTTGAGCAATAAGCCGGGGGTTTTCCCTTTCCGGCGCGTTCGAACAGGGAGCGGCCCGGTGAATTCGCATCGTGCAGCAAGAAAGAGGCGCGGTTGCGCCCTCTTGACGTAAGCCGCGGGAGATCGAAAACATGTAGGCAGGTGGTACGATGGTCAACCATTGGGATTTGTTTTTAGCCCCGTATAAGCAGGCGGTTGAGGAGCTGAAAGTGAAGCTAAGGGGCATTCGCGCCCAATTTGAGATGATTGAAGCGCACTCGCCGATTGAGTTTGTCACCGGACGGGTGAAGCCCGTCGCCAGCATTTTGGATAAGGCGCAAAAGAAAAACATCCCGCTCGACCGTCTTGAGGAAGAGATGCAAGATATTGCGGGGCTGCGCATCATGTGCCAGTTTGTCGATGACATTAAGACCGTCGTCGAGCTATTGCGCCAGCGCAACGATTTTACGATTGTTGAAGAACGCGATTACATCACGCAAAAAAAAGAGAGCGGCTACCGCTCGTACCATGTCGTCATCCGCTATCCAGTGCAGACGATCCGCGGTGAAAAAAACATTTTGGCGGAGATTCAAATTCGAACGTTGGCGATGAACTTTTGGGCGACGATTGAGCATTCGTTGAACTATAAGTACAGCGGGCGTTTCCCCGAAGATATCAAAGTTCGGCTGCAGCGCGCCGCGGAGGCGGCCTATCGCCTCGATGAGGAGATGTCGAAAATCCGCTTTGAAATTCAAGAAGCGCAGGCTGCTTTTTCTCGAAAACAAGAAGCAAAAGGAGAAGGGCAATGAAACGGACGGACGCGCCGCTCGTGTTCGCCATCACGTCCAAAGGCGACGACATATCAAACGCTCTGGCGCAAAAAATGAAAACGTATTTGCTTGACTTTGACTTGCGTTACGATGAAGAGGAACCTGATCTCGTCATTTCGGTTGGCGGTGATGGAACGCTGTTGTATGCGTTCCATCGCTATTGCCATCGGTTGGACAAGACGGCGTTTGTCGGAGTCCATACTGGCCATCTCGGCTTTTACGCGGACTGGGTGCCGGAGGAACTCGAAAAGCTCGTCATCGCCATCGCCAAGACGCCGTACCAAGTGGTCGAATACCCGCTCCTTGAGGTGACGATCCGCTATCTCAACGGCGGAAGCGAGGCAAAGTATTTAGCGCTCAATGAATGCACAGTCAAGTGCGTCAGCGGGACGCTCGTGATGGATGTCGAGATTCGCGGCGACTTGTTTGAGCGGTTCCGCGGCGATGGGTTGTGCATTTCGACGCCGACCGGCAGCACGGCTTACAATAAAGCGCTCGGCGGCGCGATTTTGCATCCTTCGCTTGAGGCGATTCAAGTGACCGAGATGGCGTCGATCAACAACCGCGTGTTTCGGACAATCGGTTCGCCGCTCGTGCTGCCGGCGCACCATACGTGTTTACTCAAGCCGGTCAACCACGTCGATTTTCAAATTACGATCGACCATTTGTCACTGTTGCATAAAGAAGTGAAGTCGATTCAATGCCGGGTGGCCGATGAAAAGGTGCGTTTCGCCCGCTTTCGGCCGTTTCCGTTTTGGCGGCGGGTGCGCGACTCGTTTATCGCCGACTGAGGGAAAACCCGCCTCCTTGGTTAGGCAACGCTTCCCGTTTGCGGCGAGGTGATGGTCTTTTGGCGCGGATGCCGATTCCGTTTTAGCGGCGCCAAAGGAAAGTGGATGGAACACGATGAGCAAGACGGAGATTTTTGATCAGAAAGGTGACGAACATTGCCGCCGTTTACCATGACCTTTTCCATCGATGAACAGCACGACGGAAAGCTGCTGCGCCAGTTTTTGCAAGAGAACGGCATTTCGCGGACGGCGCTTACCGATATTAAATTCCATGGCGGGGCGCTGTTGGTTGACGGTCGGCCCGTCACCGTCCGCCATGTGCTGCGCGCCGGCGAGACGCTGTCGGTTGTCTTTCCGCCGGAGCGGACAAGCGATTGGATGGACGCAGAAGCGATGCCGCTTGACATTCTGTATGAAGACGATTACGTCCTTGTTGTCAACAAACCAGCGGGATTGGCGACGATTCCGTCGCGCCACCATCCGGGCGGGACGCTCGCCAATGGCTTGCTTCACCATTATCGAAAGCAGCAGCTCGACTCGACCGTCCATATCGTCACCCGGCTTGACCGCGACACGTCCGGGCTCGTGCTCGTCGCCAAGCACCGCCACGTTCATCATTTGTTGTCGGCATTGCAGCAAAAAGGGCACGTTGTGCGCACGTATGAGGCCATTTGCCATGGCGTCATTGTCGAGGATGAAGGGACGATTGACGCCCCCATCGGCCGCCAAAGCGACAGCATCATTGCTCGCGAAGTGCGGGAAGACGGGAAGCCGGCTGTCACTCATTTTCGTGTACTTGAGCGGCTTTATGGCTATACATACGTTTCGCTCCGGCTGGAGACGGGGCGCACGCACCAAATTCGCGTCCATTTGGCTTATCTCGGCCACCCGCTCGCCGGCGATGAACTGTACGGCGGGAGCCGGGAGATGATCGGCCGCCAGGCGCTTCATAGCCGGCAGCTGTCGTTTTTTCATCCGTTTGCCGGGCGCTGGTATACATGTTCCGCCCCGCTTCCTGACGATATGGAGCTCCTCATCGAGGCAACGCGCAGACGGTGCGCTGATTAGGAGAACGTGCGGAATTTTTCCGGAACGAACGGCATCGAGGAAGGAACGGAGACCGTTTCCATTTCCGGATAGCGCAAGGCGGTCAGCGCGCCGCCGAATACGCAGCCGGTGTCGATGTTGACCGTCCGCCCGACAAACCGCGGTTTTTCGACCGGCGTGTGGCCATATACAACCCATGCGCTGCCGTGATACCGTTTCGCCCAGTCGCGGCGCACCGGCGTCCCGTCCTGGTTCATTTCGCCGGTGATGTCCCCGTACAGGACGAACGTCTTGACTTTTTTGTCCGTCCGCCCGATATAGTCGTGACGGATGCCGGCGTGGGCGATGACAAGGCGCCCCTCATCGAGCACCGCATACAGCGGCGCCTGTTCATACAGGCGGATGAACTTGCGGCGGATCATCTCCTGTTCGCTTGGAGGCAAGGTGCGATATTCTGCGACCGTCGTCTCAAGCCCGTGGGCGATTTGCACGTTTCGTCCTAAAAAAAAGCGGTACAGCTTATTGCAATGGTTGCCTGGCACGTAGTAAGCCAAATTTCGCTCAACAAGGGCGCAGACGATCTCGATCATGTTCAGCGATTCAGGACCGCGGTCGGTCAAATCGCCGACGAAGCCGAGCTTTCGTCCGTCGGGATGAATCGGCACCCCTTCGTCCCAATGGTAGCCGAGTGTTTCCGTCAATGCGGCGAATTCACGGAAGCAGCCATGAATGTCGCCGATGATGTCCACTTGCATCGAATGTGCTCCTTTCTCGCCATAGTGGTTGTACTACCAGTATGTCCGTTCAGTCAGGAAAAGAAAAGATGCGGCGGTTTTGTCCGTCTCATCGCGGCTTTTGCGGGGGCAACGCCCAAACGGCGGAGCCCGCGGCCAGGAAACAAAGAAGTGGAGTTGAGCTTGATGGCGACAAAAAACGCCGCCTGCGGACACAGCAAGCGGCTTTATTCATCGCTTGCGAACATAAACTTCCGCGTTCGCGAATGAACGTTTAAGACGAGGCCGATCGCCAGCATATAAGTCGCCAGCGAGCTTCCTCCATAGCTGATGAACGGAAGCGGCAACCCCGTGATCGGCAAAAGTCCAATCGTCATGCCAATGTTTTGGAACACTTGGAACGTAATCATGCCCGCGACGCCGGCGCATAAATAGCTGCCATATAAATCGTTGCTCTCCAAGGCAATATGGATCATGCGATAAATGAGCAGGAAAAAGAGAGACACGACGATGCTTGAGCCGACAAATCCGAACTGTTCTGAGATGACGCCAAACACAAAGTCTGTGTGCGCCTCCGGCAAATAGACTTGTAAGTTGCCCAATCCTTTCCCATACAGTTCCCCTGATCCAATGGCCATAAGCGAACGGATGAGCTGGAAGCCTTGTTCGTTGGAATATTCATATGGAGCCAGCCAGCCGTAAAACCGGTTCAACTGGTAATCTTCTTTAATAATGTACTTATGGAAGAAATCAGGAAAATAAAAGAAAATGAACACAACGACTGCCACCATTGTTACACCGGAAAGGACAATGCCGAAAATGATGCGCCAGCGGATGCCGGAAACGAGCACCAAGGTGGCGGTGATGGCCATAAACACCATCGACATGCCCATGTCCGGCTGCTTGGCGAGCAAAATGAGCGGCGGCAAGACGGTCAAAGCGATTTTGCCAAGCAATTTAAAATCATCGCGGATCGTCGGTTCGGGATATTTTTCCCGATGGTTGACGATGATGCGACTTAGGACGATGATCATAAAAATTTTCATCAGCTCGGATGGCTGAAAGTTCCCGCCCGGGAGGCTGTACCAGCTTGTCGCTCCTTTAATCGTCACGGAGCCCGGAACGTTCAGTTCGAGTCCGAGCAACAGCAGCATCCCGAATCCGTACAAATACCAAGCGATTTGAAACAGCCGATCATAGTCGACGATCATGGTGAACGCAATCACAACGGCGCCGATCACGTACCATTGCAGCTGCTTGGAAGCGAAGTTGACGTTCTGCAGCTTCTCGGGAAGCATCGGCTCCGCGCTGTGAATGGCGATGGCGCTCACCACGGCCATTAAGAATAAAAGAAATAATAAGTGATAATCAAGCTTCGATTGGGAAAAACGATCATGATCCATGGAACGATCCTCTCCATTCAAATGTACCATATACCATATTAGCGAATTGAGTCGGTTTTGCAAAGTGGGAAAAACCGCCGCCAGCATGAAGGAATCGGAAGGCAAAAGGGAAGCGTGCATTTACATCGCCCGCCGCATCGCCTATAATAGAATTAACACCTGGTGCTAAGAATAAATGATAATTGGGAGGATGAACGAATGGTCTTATCGTTGGAAGGACGTACATATGTCGTGATGGGGGTGGCGAACAAACGAAGCATCGCCTGGGGCATTGCTCGTTCGCTTCACGCTGCCGGCGCTCGGTTGGTGTTTACGTATGCCGGAGAGCGGTTTGAAAAAGAGGTGCGGGCGCTTGTGGATACGCTTGGGGACGAACGTTCGCTTCTGCTGCCATGCGATGTGGCAAAAGATGAAGACATCGTTCAATGTTTCGCGCAAATCAAAGAACAAGTCGGCGTCATCCACGGCGTCGCTCATTGCATCGCCTACGCCAATAAAGAAGACTTGAGCGGGGAATATATGAACGTCAGCCGCGAAGGCTTTTTGCTCGCCCACAATATCAGCGCATATTCGCTCACCGCGGTTGCGCGCGAGGCGAAAGAGCTGATGACGGAAGGCGGCAGCATCGTCACCCTCACGTACTTGGGCGGCGAGCGCGTCGTGCAAAACTACAACATTATGGGTGTGGCGAAAGCGTCGCTTGATGCGAGCGTGAAATATTTGGCGAACGATTTAGGCAAATACGGCATCCGCGTCAATGCCATTTCCGCTGGACCGATTCGCACACTGTCGGCCAAAGGGGTGAGCGATTTCAACTCGATTTTAAAGCAAATCGAAGAACGCGCTCCGCTCCGCCGGACGACGACCCAAGAAGAAGTCGGCGATGCGGCGCTGTTTTTGTTCAGCGACTTGTCGCGCGGCATCACCGGGGAAATTATTCACGTCGACTCGGGATACCACATTTTAGGATATTAAAAACGTGCGAGCAGCCGTTCCTGTTGATGGAGCGGCTGTTTTTTGCTTGACTTGGGCAATTATTGAGATCACGGGCATACATATATAAGGTAAGGCAAGCATGGAAAAGGGGGATCGACGTGCGGAAACAAAACGTTGTGGAGACGGAGCCGTTGCTTTACATTGTGCAGCCAAAAGCGATGCGGGCGGCGGCGCATATGCAAGAAACGTTTATGTGGACTAGCCGAACGCAACAGGAAGAGGAAGGAAATTCCAACGATGAACGAGGCGGCGAGGAGGAACCGACTGAATTTTTTGCTAAAAAAGAATTCCAAGCGATGGCGCTCGACGAGCGGCTGGCCTTTTTGGCGGAGCTGCCCGGCCATTTGCCGCCGCTGAAATGCCAATTTGTCATGAAGGATAAGAGCTATGAAGGCATATTAAAGAAGTGCACGGCGACCGAGTTGACGATCGCCGATGAACAGGGAAACGAAACGGTCATCGGGCGCGCGCAGCTTCTCGCGGTGACGATGATCGGGTTTGTGCAGTAACGCATTTCCTTGCGTTGAAACGCATCTTTGCCTGAATGCGTTGCGGCGCCAGGAAAGGATGATGAGGGTTTGTTTCCTTCATTTGCTGTGGGAGTGTATTCTCATTTTTATTTTGGATGTCCGTCATTTTCTTCTTGGCGATTTTCGATTCGTGTTAGTGTGAGCTTGCAATCGTAAAATGTTTGGTGTCATGTTTCGCTTGAGCCAATTTGCGGTTCAAATGCGTTTTAGGCGACGCGTCCAGCGTTTGTTGGTTGCCGCTTGCAATGGTAAAAGGTTTTATGTGGCGGCCGGTTTGGGGCTGTTTAGGAGCTGGGGCGCTTTTCGCGAGTTCAGTTCGCTCTGCCGCAGCTTCTTTTTGTTTGGCTGTTTGTTGATGGTCTTCCATTGATATGGCACGCTCTTTTTTGGTTTTTCCCTTTTTCGTTTTGTCGGATGACGCTGCCGCGTTCTTTTTCGAGTGGACTTTTTCTTTTGCATCCGCTTTAGGGGTTGGCCGGTTCAGTTGTTCTGTTGCATCTTCTTTCAGCGGTTCTATTGTCATGCCGGCTGCTTGTTCTTCACTCACTACAGCTTGTTCTGTTTTCTCCGCCTGCTCCCAAACTTCCAATAACTCGGAAGCGACTCGCTCCCAATGATAGATCGAAATCGCAAGCTGCCGGCCTTTTTCTCCCATTCTTCTCATCAATGATTGATCCGATAATATTTGGGCAATCTTGTTGGCAAAATCACTCGGGTCCTCCGGATTTTCTACGATAAGGCCGTTTTCATTGGCGAAAATGACTTCCGGATTGCCGCCTCTCGCGGTCGTTACGATCGGAAGGCCTGCTGCCATGGCCTCATAGTGGACGCGCGCCAACGGTTCCTGCCATTGCGAGGTGCATACAAACAAATCAGCCGCCGCAAACCAATTTTGGATTTCATTCGGTGGGACAAAGCCTGTCGTGACAACGGGGACAGGCATTCGTTTCGCCAGTGCTCTTACATATGCGACATAATCAGTAATGTCATTTTCGCTAAACCAGTTGCTCCCGACAATCACCAGGGCTAAGTTTTTAAATTTTTTTGCCAGCTCCGGCAATGCTAGAATGAGTTTATCGACCCCTTTATTGCGAGACAGCCTTCCGGCGAACAAAATGACCGTTTTGTTTTCCAACCCATGTGCCCGCCGAATGTCGTTGCGTATTTTCTGCATTTTTGGATGATTTCCCGGCAAAAATCGTTCGCTGTCTACTCCAGAATAAATCGTGCGCAATTTTGGCGATGCCTGCGGATATAGACTGCGGATGACATTGCCAATATAATCGCTCACGGTTACGATGTAGGCCACTTCTGCGATGGCCGCCGTTGCTTCTTCTGGATCGATTTTTTCCGGTTGAAACATATGATTGTGCATACTTAACGTCATTTTGGCGTCGGGCGCTGCCTGCCGGATGGGCAGAACAAGGCGGGGGCGGTTAAAGATATGGATGAGATCGAACTTGTTCGCTTCCACATAACGAACAACGTTTTCCCGGTATATTTCAAATATTTTTCCCGGTACGCGCACGTAGTGAACGCCATGGATCGTTTCTTGCTCGGGAAGCGACGAATCGCTGATGCCTAAAACGGTAATATCATGGAATTGGCTTACATGTGGAAGAATGCCGGAAATATACGTTTGAATGGCTCCGCCGAGTACAGGGGGAACGGGGAGTTTTTCTGTACAAACCATCAAAATCCTCATATTTATCCCACTCCTTTCCAGTCATTTTCGATTTCTGCCAATACAGGCCACTTTGACTGGTCGGTTTCGACAATCGTTTGAATTAACTGTGCTGTTTGTTCATTGAGAAAAATTTCCGGTTCATAGACGACTTCTTTCATATTTTTATAAAATTCGTTTGGCATGGCCAAGTCAATCATCAAAAGCTCGTATAATTCAGGTGTGATTGGATTTGCTTCGTGGTACGCTAGAATCATTTCCCGCACCCATGTTGCATCCCATTTGTATAAATCCGCCATTGTGCCGCTAATGAGTTTTCGTAAATCACGAATCGGAAGGTCAAAGGCAACTCCGTCGAGATCAATAATCCACATTCCGTCCGCGCCCATTTGGCCGTTGGACCAACCGTAGTCTTGGTGAACCAACCCCCAATGAGCCGTTCCTTGCTTGACGAATTCAACATAGCTGGATTGCAGGAATCGTTCCATGCCTTTTCGCGCCTGTTCTTCAAATCGGTCAACTACCTCTAATAATGGTGGGCTTGCCGGCATTTCAGGGTAGTATTTGGCAATGTTCCGAAACCAGCTCATTTTCGTAATCATTTTTTCATAGTTTTTTGGCCATTTGTGCAGCCGCGAAGCCATTTCCGCCTGTTTTGGGGGGACATACCCTTTGCTTAGCCGATGGAATTCACCAAGGGCATAACAAAGCTTTCTTGCTCCTTCCAAATCCTTTGTAACTGGCGTCAACGGTTCAATCCATTCCGCCACAAACCATAGTTTTCCTCCTGCCTCGACATAACTTTTTCCATCCTTTGTTTTTACAATTGGCGGCACTCTTGCCTTGCACACTTCCACTAAATATTCTTGTGCTCCTAGGCTGAATAGGCTCCTTGTCGGCCTCCGGTGCAGCAGCTTCAAACTTTTCGGGCCTGATTTCGTTTCGAGCTTCCAAATCGCTCCTCCCTTGTCCGGTTTTGTCGTAACGATTTGCATGTTTTGAACGGATAAATCGTAGTTTTTCAGCACTTCCTCTGCCAGCTGGATGATATACTCAGGGATAAAAAATTCATGGGTCGTTTCATCGACGAGCCATGGTTCAATAACGATGTCTTTCATGCTATCCCTCCTGTCAGGTATTTGGGAATGGACGAAGCGAAATATGTGTGATTGCTACTAGGATATGTATGGAGAACGAAATTGGACTGGGTAAGCTCATTAAATAGAGGATATTTCCCGAAGCCTCTGCAGTTTGACGAACTGGGGGGCGGCGAAAGTGTGACGAGTGGGGATAGATGCACAAGGAGCGGCATGGTTGATTTCATCGGAGAAAGAGAAAAAGGCTGTCCCGAAAACATTTCTCTTAGACAGCCCTTATTGGTTTGGGGAAAGAGAGGAACATGCTTCGATATAAACCGTTTCAAACCGCTTGGCCACATGTTCGAATTGAAATTGCTGTTCAACGAGCGTTCTTGCCTTTTTCGCCATGGTTTCCGCTTCATGTTTGTTCACAAGCATGTAATCAATCGCTTCAAAAAAAGCGTGCGGGTTTGGATAGTCGTCGATGACTAGTCCGGTTTCGCCATGGCGGACGATTTCGGTGTTGCCGCCGCGGTTGGTTGTCACGACCGGAATGCCGGCGGCCATCGCTTCGTAATGAACGCGGGCGAGCGGCTCGTGCCATTGCGAGCTGCATACAAACACATCGGCCATTAAGAGCAGTTTGGGGATATGACTGTGCGGAACGTAATTCGTAAACAGAACGCGATCGGCCATCGGCGCCGCGAGCTCATGAAGCCAGTCGATGTATTCGCTTCGGCCGGTGTCGCCGAACCATTTTCCGCCGACGATGACAAGCGCTGCCTCGGGATGGCGGATCAAAAGGGATGGCAGGCATTGAATCAGCAAATGCGGTCCTTTTGTTTTGCTGAGTCGGCCGAGAAAGAGAACGACTTTTTTATCGGTGAGTCCGTACGCTTCGCGTTCCGCTTGGCGGATGCGCCTGCCTTCTTCCATCCAGACGGGGATGTATTGGGAAGCATCGACTCCGGAATAAACGACTTTTACTTTCTGAGGATCGATTGGGTAACGGTTTGTCACCGTCCGTTTGATGTATTCACTGACGGCGGTCAGCAAGGTGCAGGCGTCTAGCGCCCGCTTCGCCTGTTCTGCTGTAATTTTCAGCGGGGAAAACATGTCGTTATGCAGGCTTAGCACAAAGGCGCTTTGCGGAGCCGCCGCTTGGTAATCGATGAGCGGAACAGGACGATTGAAGACGTGGACGACATCGAATTTGTGCGCGGCCAACGCACGTGCCACATCCGTTTCATACGTGGCTTTTGGAAAACGGATGTAGCGGATGTCTCCGTCTGTCTCTTCAGGCGGCAAAAGCGGATCAGCGATTGAAAAAATCGTCAGTTCGTGGCGTCGGGCGATCAATGGAGCAATCCCATCGATCATCATTTGAATGGCCCCGCCCCGCACTGCCGGGGCGGGCAGCTTTTCCGTGCAGACATAGGCGATTTTCATGAATGCTCACCCTCATACAGCGAACGGATGTATTCGATCTCTTTTTGTAGGCCGCCCTCAAGCGTTACAACCGGCTTGTACCCGAGCAGCCGCTCCGCTTTTGCCAAGTCGGCCCACGTTTGTTTCGGCTCTCCGCGGGCGGCGGGGGTATACTGAATGATCGCTTGTTTTCCCGTCAGCGTTTCCAGCAGACGGATCACCTCATTGACCGATGTTCGTTCTTTTCCGCCGATATTGATCGTTTCTCCAATGACGCCATCCCGCTCGAGCGCGGCGATCGTTCCATCAACGCAGTCAGAAATATAGGTGAAATCGCGCGATTGTGTTCCGTCGCCGAACACGGTGAGCGGTTGTCCAGCGAGCAGCTGGCGGATGAAGCGGTGAAACGACATGTCTGGGCGCTGGCGCGGGCCATAGACGGTGAAATAGCGCAAAATGACGATCGGTACGGCGAACTCGCGAAAATAGATGCGGCATAAATGTTCGCCGGTGAGCTTCGTAATGCCATATGGGGAGAGCGGGGCCGGTTCAAGCGTTTCCGACAACGGGCCGCTCCGCTCGCCGTAGACGGATGAGGTCGAAGCGTAGATGAACCGTTTGAGTGGCCGGTCTTTGCATGCCTCAAGCAACCGCTGGGTAGTGGAAATGTTGTGTGCAGCATAGGCGGCAAACTCCGTCCCCCAGCTCGTTCGCACACCGGGCATGCCGGCTAAGTGGTAGACCGCTTCGACGTTTTGCAGCAAGGACGGCAAATCGGCTGTCAACAAATCCAGCTCAAGAAAGGTAAACCGTGGATGAGACTGCAAATGGGCAATGTTCTTCGCTTTTAGCGGCGCCGGCGTCGGTCCGAGAAAGCCGTCGACGCCAATCACATGATGCTCGTCGTTTTCCAGCAGTTTTTCGCATAAATGGGAGCCGATAAATCCGGCCGCACCGGTGACGAGAATGTTCACGGGCGCCCCACCCCCATGTAGCGCAAACCGCTTTGTTCGACTGCATGGCGATCCAAACAGTTTCGACCGTCAAACACGAGCGTCCCATTCATCGCCGCTTTCACTTGCCCCCAGTCAAGCGTGCGGAATTCGTCCCAATCGGTGGCGATGACCAAGCCACCCGCCCCTTGGATCGCTTCGTGCACCGACTGGACTTGTGTGACGCGGGTGAGCGGCTCCGAGAGCGTTGCCTTCGGGTCGTAGGCGGCAACCGTACAGCCGTTTTCACTCAATCGGCGGATGAGCGCTTCAGCGGGGGAAAAACGCGTATCGTCTGTATTCGGCTTGAAGGAGATGCCAAGCACGGCGATCTTTTTGTCCGTCAATGGGGCAAGTTGCTCATTGAGTTTTTGGAAGCAAACGTCAAGCTGGGTGGCGTTGATGGTCTGCACCGCCTTCAGCAAATGCGGCTCCACTTGGCGCGAACGCGCCGCATGTTCGAGCGCTTTGATATCTTTTGGAAAGCAAGATCCTCCATAGCCGAGGCCGGCCCGCAAAAAGTGTGGGCCGATGCGCGGGTCGAGGCCGATCCCGCGGGCGATGTCATTGACATCGACGGCAAACGCGTCACAGATGCGCGCCATTTCGTTAATAAAGGAAATTTTGGTCGCCAAAAACGCGTTGGCGGCGTATTTGATCAGTTCCGCGCCGGTCAGGCTCGTTGTGAGGTAAGGGGCGTTGATGCCGGCATACACCGCCTGCATGACGGCAAGCGATTGGTCATCATCCGGTTCGAGTCCGACGACGATTTTGTCTGGGTGAAACATATCGTAGACAGCCGACCCTTCCCGCAAAAACTCTGGGTTGGATACGATTCGGAACAACTGCGGTTTCACTCCTTTGCGGATAAGCTCGGCACGCATCCATTCATTCGTCCCCGGCGGGACAGTGCTTTTCGTGACGATCGTTTTGTACGATTTGATCGTCGTTGTCAAGCGGTCGAGCACCGCTTCAATATAGCGCAAATCGGTGCCGCCGTCGGGCCGCGGCGGGGTGCCGACACAAATGACAACGACGGCCGCCCGTTTGATATCATCCCAGCGGCCGCTGAACGTCAAATAATTATCATTTTTGGCAATCAATTCTTCGAGCCCTGGCTCATAAAACGGAACTTCCCCGTTATTGAGCAGGCGGATTTTCCGTTCATCATGATCAATGCAATGCACTTCATGCCCAAGTTCAGCAAGGACGGCAGCGGTGGTTAGTCCGACGTAGCCAGCGCCAATGATGCAAATGTTCATCCTATTTCGCGCAGGAGACTCCCACTTCAACGACCAAAGGAAGTAAGTGGGAGAGGAATGCGCGTTCCCCCTTTCTTTTGTGTATGATAGAATAAAGGCGTGGAGAAAACCGTTAAATAAAGGCACTCCAATAAACTGCTGCTCGATGTATGGAGTTGGTTGCAGGAAACGTTGCAACCGTAAAACATCGAGCGTAGGTCTGTCTGTTGTGTGTGGAAGCCAAGTACTGCCAACAGACACACCGAGAGAATCGGTAACGATGCAGGCATGACCTGTGTCGTTGGGTAGTCGTCAACCTGCCCCCTGATGCAACCCCAAGTCAAGGAAGGAGGACGAAGTCCGTTTGCACTTCTGGGGAGTTGCAAGCCCCCACTTCAAGCGTTAGCTAAGTGGGGGTAGTTGACGTTAATAGGCCTCCTTCGTGAAATCTCCGGCTTTTATAGCGTATTAACAGACAAGCGTGGTTTGCTACATGACAAGCGCCTAAAACACTGGAAATGGTGCGGTCTATTTTCGGCGGACAACCTTTCTGCTGTTTGGAAAGGAAAGGGGAAGAATTGAGCATCAAAAAAACCAGGTGACAGTTACCTGGTTTTTTTGATGAATTCATCATACAGCCGCTCCTGCACCTTGATTTGTTTCGTGATATCAAACCGCTGTTCAATCACTTTGCGCGCTTTTTTCGTGAAGGATGGAATTCGTTCCGGATGTTCCAGAAAAAAGCGAATGCCGTTCGCTAGCTCAAGATCGTCTCTTTCTGGTGCGAGATAGCCGGTGCGTTTGTGTTCGATCAATTCGGGGATGCCGGCGTGATTCGTTGAGACGACCGGCAGCCCGCTTGCCATCGCCTCTTTCAACACGTTGGGGATGCCTTCGATGTCTCCGTCTGAAGCGGTCTCGCTCGCCAGGCAAAATAGATGGGCGCGTTCCATTTCGCGGGCGATTGAAGCGGCATCCATGGCACCCAGCAGGTCGACAGACGGATCGAGCTTCAGCTCGCTGACAAGCCGGCGGATGTTTTCTTCCTCTTTGCCGCTGCCGATGATGCGGAGGCGGCAGCGCGGATGAACCGCATGCACGCGCCAAAAGGCGCGCACAAGCGTTAAAAAGCCTTTTTTCTCGACGAGCCGGCCGATTGAGAGAATGATGATGTCTCCGTTTGCAGGAATCGTCCGCTCTCGGTACGGAAATAAATCGAGCTCGATGCCGCCGTAGAGAACTTGGATTTTTTCCGGCGGAAAGCCTAGTATGGTCAGTTCATTGGCAAGGTAGCGGCAGACAGGAAGAAAGAGCGCCCCATGCTGTTTGAGCAAATTGTACCGTTTTTGATTGCGCCGCAAACTTTGATGCTTCGCCGATCCATCGCGGCCGCGGATGCTGACGACAAGCGGAATGCGATGGGCGATGCAAAGCGGAAGAATTTCGACGGCATGCTTTCCATGGTGAGCGTGAATGGCGACAATATTTTGTTCTTTGGCGAAGCGGTCGAAATCGTCGATGTCGTTGAGGCGGTAATAGTTGATGAGAGGAAACGGATGGATGCCGTCATCAGCGAATGACCCGATCATGATCGGGCGGTATTTTTTTAAATGAACCATTTGGTTGTAAATAAAACGTTGATTGATTTTCATTTTTTCATGAAGAAAGTGGGCGATCGTTTGTTTCATTTTTCTCTATCCCTCGCTTTTGAAAAAATCGGACAAGAATGCGAATTTTTTTGTTTCCTGTTCGGCGAGGCGGGTGAGCAAGTCCAAGGACGATGGGCTGTGCAACGCTTGCTTTTGTTTTTCACGGCCGACCGCTTCGCTGTAAAACACGTGAGGAAACATAGCATCAGCGACATAGACGCTCTTGTACGGAGCGTACAGCGGGCAAATGGAGAAATAAAGGTCAAATAGCAGCTTCGTTCGCTTTACCGCATCGTTTTTCGGGTTTTTCATCAATGAAACAAGCAGAAAGCGAAAATCATCAAGCGGGAGGCCATAGTAGGCGCGGTCAAAGTCAATCATCATGACTTCGTGGTTTTCCGCCAATAAAAGGTTGTTGCTGTTGTAATCCCCGTGGCAAATGGCCTTTCGTTCTTTCGCTGTGCGGCAAAAATCAGCTAGATTGCTTTTTTCAAGCCATGCATAACTTTGATTAGCGATCCGGGCCATCTGTTCCATTATATGAGAAAGAGTGTCACCATGATCGATGGCCTTTGCCTGCTCCTCTAACTGTGCTGCTTTTTGCCGATGTGCGCTCAGCACGTCTTTTGGCTCCGGAAACGATGAAGGGCAGGGGCCGATCCAATCGGCAAACAGACTGTGAGCATGAAAGCGGGCGAGCCCTTCGATCCGTTGTTGGAAAGAGGGCTTCGTTCCGCTTGGGACGATGTAGTCCATCAAATAGTAGTAATGGCCTTTTCGGTGGATGTAATATTGGTCTGTTTTCGTTTGGAAGATTTTTGGGACATGAAATCCTTCTTGGTACAGCTTTGAATGAAGCAAAATCGGAAAATTCGTTTTGTCTTCGCTCAGCCGTTTCAGCACGTACTGTTCCCTCGTTTTTTTGTTTCGCACAAGCCATACTTTGTCGTTTTTCAGTTCCTTCATGATATCGACTTCAGTTCCAGTCAGGTCGTAACTGCTTAAAATGTCAAACAACAAGCGAGATCGTTTCGAAGCCAAGATCAGTTCCTCCTAGCATCTATTGTCGATTAGTAAAAGTGTATGTAATACGAGAAGCGAATATATAGACAAGCGCACTAGTCAATGAGAAAACGGCGCCGCCAAAAAAATAAGCGCCGACCGCGCTGGTTGGCGTCAGCCGGCTGTGCCTTCTTTTCTAGCTATTCTTCCTCTTCATCTGTGTCGGCGGATGGAGCTGGCCTCATGGAGGCAGGGAGATCGATTGAGGTGATCGTGGCAGCATCGATCGTAAGCGAGCGCCCCCCCTCTTTATAAAAGCGGTCAACCAATAGCGAGACGCTGTTCGTCCGCGGCTCGAAGCCGAGAAAAAGCGCATTGTAATGCGTCTCGTTGGTGGTGTGCACGTTAACCTCAGTGTTGAGTGGAAGCGCGGCCAGCTGTTCGTAAAGAGCACGGGGAAGGCGGGGGCGGGTTGGGCGTCGGTTGAAAAAGACATGGTACATCGCGTCGCCTCCTTTCTAGTCTCTTGTGTTAAAAACCTATACTCCATCATATGATTGGCGTAGGAGAGCGTTTGGGTAAACGTCTGTACCAAAGAGAATTCGCTAGCTGCCAAATGGGAACGACAGAAGGCAATCGGTTTTTTGCGGTCATAATCATGGAAAGGGGAGGGGAGCATGGACGATCCGTTTTCATTTGTCCTTCTTTGTTTAGCCAGCTTTCGCCTGACACGGCTCATCGTATATGACGCGATCACCGCCTGGATTCGCCGTCCCTTTCACGAATGGACGGAGCAGGAGCTTCCGGACGGAAGCAAACAAGTGTTTCTTTCTTTTAAGGGAGGCGGGCTGCGTCGCTGGTTTGGCGAACTGCTGAGCTGCTACTGGTGCACGGGGATCTGGTGTGCGGCGTTTTGTTATACTGGCCTAATGCTTTGGCCGAATGTTTTTGAGCCGCTCATTATGCTTCTAGCGATTGCCGGCGGGGCGGCGATCATGGAGACGATCGTCAGTAAATGGCTGTCGTAAGAAGAAAGGCGGCTATTGAGGTCATGACACAGCCAATGAGGGATGCCGGCGGGCGTCGTTTTGGTCAAAAAATGGACAGCGAACCGCTGATGCTGGTTGGGCAACGTTCGCTGAAGGAATGGCCGGCGGTGTGGATGGAAGTCGTCAAGCCGTCGTCAGCCGGTGATGCAAAAACAGCCGCGCAGCTTGTCGGGATGACGTTGATGGAAGGAAACGTCCAACTCCTATTGTTTGAAATAGGAAATAGCGGAGCCGGCCCAAAACGGCCGGCCCAAACAGCAGGTGCGCCGCTGGTCGGCATGAAGGCGGAAAACGAGCGGGTCACCATTGAATGGCAATATGGTTGGCGGCAGGAACGCCCTTTGGCAGTTCTGCGCAATACACGAATCCATCAACCGTCAATGAGCGGGCATTGCTGGACGGGGGAACAGTGATTTCAAACTGGGAAAAGCGCCGCTCCTCGCTTGGTTCAAGCGGGGTGTCATAAAGCGGGGCAAGCCAGTATTCCCCGCTTTGCCGCACTTTTTCCCGCCAGTTTTCGTGGGTGAACGTCCAGCTTTCCGCGCTATTGGAGATCAGCGCTTCCTGCTCGGCCCGTCCGCTGTTTGGCAAAACAATTTTCCCGCTGAGCACCGCCGTTTTTGGGGGCGAAAGGCGGAGACAGACAATCAAATGGTGAAGCGGCGCTGTTCCGTGATTGCGAATGATGAAATCGCCGATGATGGTCAGCTCCTCCTCATCAAGATGCGTCGGAACGACGACAGAATAGTGAAACAACGCTGACACGGCAGCAGCTCGTTCAAACGCTGGTGTCTGTGTCTCTTTTGAGGTGTTATATCGCGTTTCTTCCAGTGCAATTTCACACAACAGAAGCTGGCGTTCCAAGGCGGCGATTTTTTTCTTGTACGTTTCAACGTTGGTTGTTTCTGCTTCACGCAGCTTCTCTTTCAAATAGGCGCTGCGCATTTTTTCCTTGGCCAACTCGGCCTCCAGTTGCTGCACTTGTTGCCGGCATGAGGCTGCTTCTGACCGGTAGTGGATGATTTGCTGCTGCAGACGGAGATGTTGGTCGTTTTTGTTTTTCATACGGTTTCCACCCCTTCCATTCTCATCTTATGTATCCATTGCGGGTGCATGCCATATAAAAAAGGCTGTTGTTGGAACAACAGCCTGAACGGTGCAGGACGCTACATGGCCGGGAATACGTCCGGGCATTGCGGCGGGAATTTGGTTGTCGGGCAAAGCACGGCTTCGGCCAATTCTTCGCGCGGTTGGCAGAAACGAGCTTCGACTTCGATTTTGACATCAGCTTCCACTTGGACTTCAAGGCATAAGGTGATGGAAACATCAAGTTGTGCAAAGTTGTCTGTGCAGACTAGGCTCGTGTCGCATTCGAAGAACGAAATATGGCAGTTGAGCTGCGTGCCTTCTGGGGCGCACAAGATGAACGTTTGTGCTGTAGCGAACGGAATTGGTTTCGATTGGAAAATAACCGTGCCGGCTGGGCTGACAATTTGCACGACGACATGCCCTTTGATGAGCGCTTTGACTTTTTGCAGCGTCACCGTTTCCCCAGAAGGAAGGGTGACGTTTACGGACTGCCGGCCGTTTGGCTGCGTAATTTCCTGGCAAATCAATGCGTCCTGATCAACGACCGAGTCGATCGGGTTTCCGTCGGCGTCTGTCAGGAAGCAACGGATCGTCAAGTGTTGCGGGTTTGTATGTTGCGCTCCCAAAAAATCGCAAATCGTTCCTTCCCGCTGGCAGTGGTCCATCGGGAAAATCGCTTCCAAATCCTCGCCGCTGAAGCTTCGCAATGGCACATCGACTTGGCGCGTCACCCAGTCGTAAATTTTGCGCGTTCTGATGCATACTCTTTCTGTATCGCGACGGTGATGATGACCCATTTTCTTCGTTCCTCCTATCGTTCAGTTGTTCCCCAACGCCTGGTGGTTTGGGACTACTGTATACTATGGAACGGCTTAGGTAAATGTGTTGGGACAGATGCGGATTTTTTGCTGGTGGGTGCAGACAACGATGAATCAAAGGAGGAGATGTCGAATGATGAAAGACAAACATGGGGCGATGAATGAAGAGAGAAGGGGGACAGGTGAACAGCGGCTTGCTGAGCGAATGGCTGAACTGGAGCGCCGGCTGAAAGAGGTGGAAGCCGAAAACATTGTGTTAAAGGAACTGGCTTACCAAAGCGCCAAGCGCTACGAGCAGCTCAAACAGCTGGCGAAGGAAAATGACGAGCTTCGCCGCCAGCTGCTGCAATCGCCATGGAGCGAAAAAACGGGCAAGGCAGATGAGGACGAACGGCCGGACAGCTGGTTTTTCCGCACACTGAGGCAAGAAAATGCCATCATGCCACACCCGGAGCGAAACGAAAAATGAGAGGCACCCTTGGCTCGCCAAGCCATACAATAGCAGTAGCCGCTCGCTTTTTCTCTCGCCGTTAGACATTGTTTGTTTTTATGCCGTTTCGATTAGAGACGAATCGTACGGAAATGGACTTGAACATAAATTGGTTGATCGGCGAGGGCTACACTTTTTCGGGATGGAGGGATGAGGAATGAAGAAGCCTACTCCGTCGAAACCGGTGACAAGGGTGCTTTCTTCGACAACGCAGCCTGTGCGGCGTCCGAGCGGATGCGGATGCGGTCGGCCAGCCGTCATCAAGAAGAAATAACGGAAATCTGTGAGAGATGCCTATACTTCGCTTCGCCTCCTTGCATAGTCTAACAGTGCAACTAGGCGAAAGGAAGGGGGGAAGGGCATGTCGGATCGGAAAAAAGCGAAAGTGATTCATGTCGATAAATTGATCATTCATACCGATGACATCGTCATTATGCCGCGCGGCCGCATCCGCGATCCATGGTTGTTCCCGCACCGCGATGATACGGAAATGGAAGCCGTTGAAGATGTGCGGGACCGGGATAAGGAAGAACATGGTGAAGGAGGCCATGATCGAAACGAAGGAGAACGGAGACCGTTCTCGTGGATCTAACCATAAAGCAAATGGGGGACGCAAACGGTGGAGCGTTTTAAAAATTACGGGCTTTGGCTGGCAATCGGATCGTTTGCCGTGATTGCGCTTGAGACATTCGGCGTCGACATTGATCTTGGCAAATATGAACGACTGTACCATGCCTTCTTAAGCATTTTGGTGATGGCCGGTATTTTAAACAACCCATCGCTCGGCCGCGGTTATTCCGATAAAGTTGATAACAAGTCGTAAACCGTATGGGCGCCTGCAGAAGGCGCCCTTTTCGTGCCCGGAAAGGCTGGAAAGGCGGGAGAACGTTTTGCAGAAAATGACAATTATAATTTGGCGGAAAAAAACCATTCTAAACATTGTCACCACCAATCTTACACCATATAAGGAGGACATGAATCATGACGGTTGCAACACAAGTGAAACAAACATTGGCGGGGTTAAAATCGGCTCAAGCGAGCTTCGAAACGTTTGCTTTGCAAACCGAAAACCAAGCCGCGAAACAGCTTTACCAACAAGCTGCCCAACAAACGCAGGCGGTCATTGATTTGGTGAACTCGCGCATGCAAGAAATTCAAAACGAAGAGCCACAATATAAACAACAATAACCTTCGCAGAAGCGAATGGGATGGTTTAGGCGGAAAGGTTGGCACAGCACGCCAACCTTTCCCGACTTGGCGGAAATACATAAAAACGAATGGGTTGATGAAGATGAAAAAATGGTGGTTGGCGGCCGTCGTTGCGATGATCGCGGTCGGCGGCTGCGCCAAAGAAGAAACGGAACAAAAGCAATCGCTGCAAGGGGCAAACCTGCTGAGAACCCAAACGTCCGGGACGGCGAAACATGCGGAGCTGAACCAAGGTCCGGCCGAGCGGGCGGCCAGCTATTTGCGCGGGCGCGACGATGTTCGGGACGTGGTGGCGGTCAACAGCGGGGATCGGTTGCTCATTGCTTATCAAATTCCCCATATGAAGCGGTGGAGTCGAAAACAAATTGAGAAAGACATTGACCAAAAACTGCGCGACCTGTTTCCTGGCTATGACGTTGTTTCTTCGAGCGATTTGAAAATTTTTTGGAAGACGAAGGAATTAAAAGCTAACATGGACAATCGACGCTGGGATGAACGAAAAGTCAATCGGGAAATCAGGCGCATTGAAAAGCTAAGCAAAGAGCAAACATAAGAGGTGTCATTATGGCGAATGAAAAACGGAAAAAGCTGACCCCGGTTCAGCAGGAATATCATTTATTCGAAAAAGAGCGGGAAACGAAGCGCCCTATCGTTCGCAACTGTGTTTGCGCGTTTCTCGTTGGCGGAATCATTTGCGTGATTGGACAGGCGATCTCTTATTTTTACATGTATTTTTTTGACTTTACCGAGCAAACGGCAGGCAATCCGACGGTGGCGACGATGGTCTTTTTGTCGATGATTTTAACTGGGCTTGGCGTTTATGACCGGATCGCCCAATTCGCTGGGGCGGGAAGCGCCGTGCCGGTGACAGGGTTTGGCAACGCCGTCATCTCGGCGGCGATTGAGCACCGGACGGAAGGATTTGTGTTAGGCGTCGGCTCGAACATGTTCAAGCTCGCCGGATCGGTCATCTTGTTCGGTACGTTTGCCGCCTTTGTTATCGCCCTTGTCAAAACGATTGCGACCCAGTGGGGGGGATTGTAATGCTGAAAGGGCACCGCACATGGGTGTTTGCGAACAAGCCGGCAATCATCGCAACAGCGGCGGTCGGCGGGCCGTTTGAGGCGAACGGCCGCCTCGCGGAAGACTTTGATCTTCTTCACGAAGATTTATGGCTCGGAGAGGAGTCGTACGAGAAGGCGCACCGCGTGTTGCTTGAGGAGGCGGCGTTTCAGGCGATGGAAAAAGCCGGCCTAGAGAAAGAAAAAGTGCAATTTCTCATCGCCGGCGATTTGATCAACCAGATGACGCCGACAAGTTTTGCCGCCCGAACGCTCGGCATGCCGTATCTCGGTGTTTTTGGCGCCTGTTCCACTTCGATGGAAGGGCTGGCGCTAAGCGCTTTTATTGCCAACTACGGCGGGGCAGACTATATCTTAACCGGTGCGTCAAGCCATAACACCGCTGTCGAAAAGCAGTTCCGCTATCCAACCGAATACGGCGGGCAAAAGCCGCCGACGGCGCAGTGGACGGTAACGGGAGCTGGCGTGGCGATCGTCAGCCCGAAAGGGGACGGGCCGCGCGTGACGGCAGCGACGATCGGCCGCGTTGTGGATATGGGGATCGCCGATCCGTTCAACATGGGCGGAGCGATGGCGCCGGCGGCGGTCGATACGATTGAGGCGCATTTGCGCGACATGCAAATCGATGCATCGTATTACGATTTGATCGTCACCGGCGATCTAGGGCGAATCGGACGCCAAGTCTCCCTTGACTTGCTGCGTCAGCACGGCATTGACATCGATGAAGAGCGCTACCAAGATTGCGGACTGCTCATTTACCGCGATGGGCAGCCGGTTTTGTCCGGCGCAAGTGGGGCGGCTTGTTCCGCCGTTGTCGTTTACGGGCATCTCATCAAACGGATGCGGCGCGGCGAGCTGAAGCGCATTTTGGCAGTCGCGACAGGAGCGCTATTGTCGCCGCTATCGTTCCAGCAAAACGAGACGATTCCATGCATCGCCCACGCGGTGGCGATCGAGTATGGAGGTGAGGCGTAGCGTGTTGGCTATGTTTTTTTGGGCGTTTGTCGTCGGCGGGTTGATTTGCGTGATCGGGCAAATTTTGATGGATGTGTTTAAACTGACACCTGCGCATACGTTGACGAGTCTCGTCGTCGTCGGGGCGATTTTGGATGGATTCGGTTTGTATGAGCCGCTCATTGATTTTGCCGGCGCCGGGGCGACGATTCCGATTACGAGCTTTGGAAACGCGCTCGTTCACGGCGCGATGCAAGAGGCGGAAAAACACGGCATTATCGGCGTATTGACCGGCATGTTTGAAGTGACGAGCGCCGGCATCTCCGCGGCGATCGTCTTTGGGTTTATCGGGGCGCTCTTGTTCCGCCCGAAAGGATAGGAGGGATCTTCCATGACCGTTGCTTCGCAGGTGAAACAAACGTTGGCGAGCTTAAAAGGCATTCACGCTGGGCTGCAACAGCTGGCGCTCACTTCCCAGGATGAAACGGCGCAACGGACGTTTCATGAAGCGATGCTTGCGACAGAGGAGATCATCGCGGACATCAAAGACCGGATCGGCCGGCTCGAGTTCGAAGAGCCGCAATACCACGGAAAGTAAGGAGCATGATCGATGCCTATATGGTTAGAAACCGCCATTCGTTCGATTTGCATTTTAATCGGGTTGTTTGTGATCACCCGCATTCTCGGCAAAAAGCAATTATCAAAATTGTCGTTTTTTGAATACATCGTCGGCATTACCGTCGGGGATATCGCTGGAACGATGTCGGTCGATCTAGGAATTTCGTGGCAAGAAGGCATCACCAGCATTTTGATTTGGTCGCTGTTTCCAGTGGCTGTCGCTCGTCTCTCGCTGCGCAACAAGAAATTTCGCGATTTTGTCGAGGGCAATTCCACGGTTTTTATTAAAAACGGCAAAATTTTAGAGGAAAACTTGAAACAGGAGAAATATACGGTTGACGAGCTGCTCGAACAGCTGCGCAAAAAAGATGTGTTCCGCGTCGCCGACGTCGAGTTTGCGGTGCTTGAGCCAAACGGCGACTTGAACGTGTTGCTGAAGCGGGAAAAGCAGCCGCTCACCGTCGGAGATGTGTTCCCAAACCCGCCGCGGGAAAAAGAGCCGCAAACGGTCATTATGGACGGCATGATTTTGGATGAGCCACTCGCTACGATGGGGCTTGGCCGCGGCTGGCTGAAGGAACAGCTTGACAAACAAGGAGTGGCGATTGAAAATGTGTTTCTCGCCCAAGTCGATTCATACGGACAGCTGACGATCGATTTGTACGATGATAAGATCCAAATTGCCGAGCCGCAGGAGAAAAAGTTGCTCTTGGCCGCGATGAAAAAAGTGCAGGCTGATCTGGAGCTGTATGCGTTGCAGACGAATTCCGAAGAGGCGAAGGCGCTGTATGAACGAAACGCCGCAAAAATGGCAGAGCTTGTGCAAAAAGTCGAACAGCTCTTGCGAAACTGATGACACAGGAGGAAAAGACGATGGAAGACAAACGGATAAAAACGACGGATGAGGAAATTCAAGTCCAATTGAAACCAAACGACCGCTCCGAGCGGACGCGGACGACCGATGAGGAAATTTCGATTGAATTGATGTTTGACAGCCCGCAGCTGACGCGCCAGCCGAAAGACTACGACGAAATTGAATATTGACGGCTTCCGTTTCCACGATCGGCGATCCATAAGGAGCTGTCTGTTCATTCGCATGGCTGTCCGAGAAGGAAAGCTTCCTTCTCGGACAGCCTCTTTTTGTTGCCCTTCTTCTCTGGCGAGGCAAGGATGCCGCCCCGTCTTACTCCGGCAGGGACTGCAAAAAGGCGCGCACCTCTTCCGGCGTTTTGGCGTCAGCGCTGTGCAGATGAGCAATTTTTTTTCCGTTGCGGAAGACAAGCAGGCTCGGGATGCCAAGTACCTGGTATTTCTCGCCAAGTTCCGGAAACTGGTCACGGTCGATTTCAAACCAATCATATTGTCTATAGTCGCGAACGATGTCATCGATGAACATATTGAGGCGCACGCAGTCCGGACACCAAGTTGTGTAAAACTTGATGATCGTTGGTTTATCACCGGAAATGACCGCCTCGAATTGCTCCACTGTTTCAATGCGTTTCACATTCGTTTCCTCCCTTTCATGTTGACGTTCATCTTTACTTTATCATATGGCAAGGCAAAAAAAGAACGGGGATGCCTTCACCTCGGGCAGTCGTTTTTGCATACAACAGTAAGAAAGGGGGGGAAAGTGTGAGCAAAGAACTGGAAAAGGCGCTCGAAGGTTGGGTTGCGTCACGCAAAGAAGGGCATGAAACGTTCATCCGCCTGTTTGAACAATGGGGAAAGGACTTTAACAAACAGTTGCAAGAAATCGAAAAATTGAACAATGGATTTTTAAAAAGTGTGCAAGGCAACTTAGACTACATCGAGCAATGGTTTGCGAAAAAGGAGCGGGAATTTGCCGAGCTGTTCCGCCGATTTGGATGACAAAATGGCCTTTGCGCCCATACGCCCCGCTAAGCCGGTGAATACGATACAGTAAACGGAGAAGGAGGTGAACATTATAATGGGCTTCTGCGGTTATGGTTATCCTTACGGCTACGGCTATGGCGGTGGCTATGGCAGTGGCTTTGTGCTGATTGTCGTGTTGTTCATTTTGTTGATTATTGTCGGCGCGGCATTTGTCGCCTAACGGAAAAAGCGAATGGGATACGGGCCGTTTCGGCGCCACGGAGCGGCTCGTATTTTTCTTTCCCTAATTTGATGCACGCCGAGGCGGGAGCATCATACGATATAGCAGGGAGAAGGAGGCGGAACGATGGATCAGCAATTTTTTAAAAACATCGAACAGAAAACAGGTGTCAATATGAAAGACGTTTTTGAGCTCGCCAACTCGCTGCAAAACGCCAATTTCAGCGATGAAAAAACGGTGCGCCAAGTGGTGAAGCGGGTGGCGCAAATTGCCAACCGGAAAGTGCCAAAAGAACTTGAGGATCAAATCGTCAAGGCGATCGTCCATAACGGCAAGCAAATTGATTTCAATACGATCGCCAATATGCTGAACAACAAAAAGTAAGCAAAAGGGAGCTTGCGTGCGCACAGCTCCCTTTTGCTCTGCTTGGCTCAGGAGAGCGAAACGATGTTCGATGATCCCAAGCCTTGGATCAGTGTAGACGAGGCTGTTCTATGGCCATCATTCGAGCGATTTCACCATCGTGACATGTGGGATGCCGGCGTCCATAAAGACGCCGGAGACGGTCGTATAGCCGAGCTTTTGGTAAAACGGTTCTGCGTGCGTCTGGGCGTTCAGTTTCGCCGTTTTCGCCCCTTTTGTTTTCGCCAGCTGTTCGATCGCTTCCATCACCATCCGTCCGGCGCCGCGGCCGCGGTAGGACGGCAGGACGCAAATGCGCTCGATTTTGCCGACGCCTTCGTCAATGAAACGGAGTCGCCCAGCACCCACCGGTGTTTGGCCATCATACAGGACGAGGTGGAACGAGTCGTCCTCGAATGCGTCGATTTCCTCGTCTTCCGGCACGTTTTGCTCCTCAATGAATACGAGCCGGCGGACGCGCAAGGCGTCTTCGTACAAAGCGCGATCTTGCGTTGTGCCAATCGCAATGTTCATCTCAGACCGTTTCCTTTCCTCCGACGATAAACGTTTCATAGACGGTCCACGAGCCGTTTTCCAGCTGATAGAGAAGATGGAAGCGGTCGACGGTCTCCTCGAAGTGCACATCTTGCAGCTTCAGCTGGCTGTAGACGTCCGCATATTCTGCGCTCGGCAAATCGCGGCCGATCGTAATGTGAGGCACGAACATAAACTCCGGCTTTCCGGCGAACAAGCCGCTGTGCAGTTGTTCATGAAGGCGCTCGAGCACGTCGTTTGGTTCCACCTTCAAATAAATGATGTTGCTTGTCGGGTAAAACGAGCTGAATTTCGTCACTTTGATCGGAATGGGAGGTGTTTCCGCCGCAATGCGGCGCAACTCTTTCGCCATTTTTTTTATTTGCTCCTCATCCGCTTCAAATGGGTATTTCAGCGTAATATGCGGCGGGATGAGGGCGTAATGGCTGTCGTACCGTTTCCGGTACGAGTTGGCGAAGTCCTGAATCCGTTTTGGCGGAAAGATCACAATGCCGTACTTCATTTTGTTTTCCCTCCTTGAACCAGTTCTTTTTCCATGCACAGGAAACGCACGGAATGGATGCGGCGGCTTCAACATCTTTGAAGTTGCTCCGTTTTGTCCTATAATGATAAAACAGCGGCTACGGCCCGGGGTACATCCGGCTGCCAATACGTCCACGCATGGCCGCCTTCGAACTCATGGTATGTATAAGCAAACCGTTTTTCCATAAACAAGTCCCGCGCCATTCGATTCGGGGTGATAA
This sequence comes from Geobacillus sp. FJAT-46040, assembly GCF_002335725.1. Classification (NCBI taxonomy): domain Bacteria; kingdom Bacillati; phylum Bacillota; class Bacilli; order Caryophanales; family Anoxybacillaceae; genus Geobacillus; species Geobacillus sp. FJAT-46040. The sequence goes on along the minus strand of NZ_NISS01000001.1, from coordinate 2,077,152 downwards.
AATCGCGCACATGGCCATCCGTCGTTTTCACCGCTGTTTCCTCTGTGCCAACAGAATGGTAAAGCGAAAGGAGCGATGGATCGCGGAATGAGCGGATGCGCGCCAATACCGAGTCATCGATATAGGGGGACTGCATGGCGATTTTCCCAAATGTATGCGGATACAACAACCCGGCTAGAAGCGACACCGTTCCACCGAGCGAATCGCCGATCAGCGCCCGGCCTTTGCCCATTTGGTATGTCGGCAGTTCGCGGTCCAAAAACGGGACGAGCTCATGGGCTAAAAAACGAAGGTATGCTTCGTGCTTTCGTCCTTCCGGGTGGTATTTCTCGTAGCGGTCGTTGACGTTCCGATACGGGATGCCGACGACGATCATCCGGTCGATTGTTCCTTCTGCCATCAGCGTTTCGATGACGGTTTTCATTTTTCCATACATAAAATAATCTTTGCCGTCTTGCGCGATTAATAAAGGATATTTGTAAAGCGGCGAAAAATTGCTTGGCAAGTAGATGAGCAGTTCGATTTCTTCTTGCAGCTCTCCGCTGTACAACTTGCAGTCGCGCATCGTTCCTGTTGCTGTCGCCATGACCATCCTCCATGAAAGCGTAAGTTCATCTGTTATTGTAACATATTTGCGCCCAAAGATGTGAATGAAGGGCTCGAATTTTTCGCGAATTTGCCGAATCGCACCGCTGACAAAAAAATGGCTTGCAAAAACGTGGGGAATGCGTTACATTTTTATTAAAAAAAAAATTGAATACGCGTCCCATTCTTATCAAGAGAAGCGGAGGGAACTGGCCCAATGAAGCTTCAGCAACCAGCCGCCCGACGGCCAGGTGCTAAATCCAGCGAATTGAGCATTCAATTCGGCAGATAAGAAGAAGCATGCCCCCATGTGTATGGAAAAGTCTTCTTCTTAGAAGACTTTTTTTATTTATTCAAGCGGCCGCTTCCATCAACCGCGAGGCGGTTTCGGACGAAGGCGCTTGGCCGCTGCCCAACGGACAGTGGTGCTTCGTTGGGCATTAAGTGGTCGGCCGTTGATCGATGATGGAATTTTCAACAGAAGGAGAGAGATGAGATGGAGAAACTGGAGACGTTGTTAGCGCAAATTGGCAACCGGAGCGAAACGGTGACGGGGACGGTCAACCCGCCGGTTTATTTTTCCACCGCCTACCGCCATGCCGGCATCGGAGAGTCGACTGGGTTTGACTACATCCGCACCGGCAACCCCACGCGCAAAATCGTCGAAGAAGCAATCGCGAGACTGGAAGGTGGCGACCAAGGCTATGCGTTCAGCTCCGGCATGGCCGCCATTCAGACGGTGCTCGCCTTGTTTGAGAGCGGAGATGAGTTTCTCGTATCGGCCGACCTTTACGGCGGCACGTACCGCCTGTTTGAGCGCGGCTGGCGCAAGTATGGTCTTGGATTCCATTACGTCGATTTTGCTGATCTCGCTGCGGTGGAAGCGTGTATCACCGAAAAAACGAAAGCGATTTTCCTGGAAACACCGACGAACCCGCTTATGCATGAGACCGATATCCGCGCCGTCTCCGAATTCGCCAAGCGGCATGGGCTTTTGTTGATCGTTGACAACACGTTTTATACACCGGTGCTTCAACGCCCGATCGAACAAGGTGCCGATATTGTCATCCACAGCGCCACGAAATATTTAGGCGGCCATAACGACGTGTTGGCTGGCCTTGTCGTCGCCAAGGGCGAGGAGCTCTGTCAACGCCTGGCCGAGTATCAGAACGCCATCGGCGCGGTTTTGTCGCCGTTTGATTCGTGGCTGTTGATTCGCGGGATGAAAACGCTGGCGCTAAGGATGCGCCAGCACGAAGAAAACGCCAAGCGCATCAGCGCCTTTTTGCGCGAACATGAAGATGTTACAGACGTCTTATATCCAGGAAGAGGCGGGATGCTGTCGTTCCGGATTGCCGATGAAAAGTGGGTGAACGGGTTTTTAAAAAGCTTGCGCCTCATTACGTTCGCGGAAAGCCTGGGCGGAGTCGAAAGCTTTATTACGTACCCAGCGACGCAGACGCATGCGGACATTCCTGAGGAAATCCGCATCCAAAACGGTATTTGCAACCGGCTGCTCCGCTTCTCGGTCGGCATCGAACATGCGGATGATTTAATCGCCGACTTGGCGCAGGCATTGAAAAACATGAAAGAGGTGTAAGCGATGGAACGGGAATGGTCGTTTTCAACGAAACTGCTCCACAATGAATGGAAAGTCGATCGCCACACGGGAGCGGTGAGCGTGCCGATCCAGCACGCCTCCACGTTCCATCAGTTCGATTTCGATTCATTCGGCAAATACGACTACAGCCGCTCCGGCAACCCGACGCGCGAGGCGCTTGAGGAAACGATCGCGGCGTTAGAAGGCGGAACGCGCGGGTTTGCGTTCGCCTCTGGCATGGCGGCTATTTCAACGGCGTTTTTGCTTCTCTCAAAAGGCGACCACGTGCTCGTGACCGAAGACGTCTACGGCGGCACGTACCGGATGATTACGGAGGTGCTCGGCCGCTTTGGCATTGAATATACGTTTGTCGATATGACCGATTTAAACGCAGTGGCGGAAAACATCCGGCCGAACACGAAAGTCATTTATATGGAAACGCCGTCCAATCCATTGTTAAAAGTGACCGACATTCAAGGCGTCGTCAAGTTGGCGAAGGCGCATGGCTGTTTGACATTCTTGGATAATACGTTCATGACGCCGGCGTTGCAGCGGCCGCTTGATCTTGGAGTCGATGTCGTCCTTCACAGCGCCACGAAATTTTTAGCCGGCCATAGCGACGTCGTCGCCGGGCTGGCGGTCGTGAAAGACGAGGAATTGGGAAAAGAATTGTACAAACTGCAAAACGCGTTTGGCGCCGTCCTTGGCGTCCAAGATGCGTGGCTTGTGCTGCGGGGATTAAAAACGCTCCACGTTCGGCTGAAGCAGTCGTCTGAATCAGCGGCCGCCATCGCCAAGTATTTGGCTTGTCATCCAAAGGTCGAAGAAGTGTATTATCCGGGGCTGGAGAACCACCCAGGCCATGACATCCAGCGCCATCAGGCGGCCGGGTTTGGCGCTGTGCTGTCGTTCCGTTTAGCCGATGAAGAAGCGGCTCGGACGTTCGTGCAAAACGTCCGCTTGCCGGTGTTTGCTGTCAGCCTTGGGGCGGTCGAGTCAATTTTATCGCACCCAGCGAAAATGTCGCATGCGGCGATGCCAAAAGAAGAGAGGCTCCGGCGCGGCATTACCGACGGCTTGTTGCGGCTGAGCGTCGGGCTTGAGGATGTCAACGATTTGATCGCCGATTTTGAGCAGGCGTTGTCGTTTGTCAATGAGCATCCATCGGTCGTTCCGACGCGGTAACGACAAAGGTATGCATCGTTTCGGCGGATGCATACCTTTGTTTTTTTCGTTACACTTCCCGAACAAAGTTGACGGCTGTCAGCGGAATGAGCACCGTGCGCGTTTCCCGCTCGTATCCGCCCGCTTCCGCCCTAAGCTCGATCGTTCCGTCCTCGACATCGGTGAGTCGTCCCTCTATTAAGTTGTTGTCCGTCGCGACTTGGATCGTTTCCCCGATGAGGCGGCGGAGCTGCTCTTCGAATGTGGTCGCAAAGTCCATTGTCTCCTCCCTCCTTTCAGTCTAAAAGGCCGGTGATTTAAGGAGAAATACTGCTCTCCAACAGTGTTTCTCAAATTGAAAAACCTTGCAACACCATCACTTCATTCCTTGTGATTTCTCATAAATCGAGCGAATCCATTGTTTTTCATCAGCCTTCTAAACGGGTGATGGCTTGAATGCTGGCAAACGGAATGTAAACGAAACGCCCGAGCGCATCCTCAAGCACGGCATAATCGTTTCGGACGGCGATGACTGTGCCGCTCACCGGGCCGAAATTGACCGTAATTTCTACTCTCTCCCCAATCAAGTCCTCGAGCTCGTCGCCAATATCTTCCGCGGGTGGCGCCCCTGTGCGCAACTCGGTCAAAATGGCTTGCAACAGTTCGCGCTCGTCCTCCAAAATGTCCCGCTGTTCTTGCTCCTCATCAAGAATGCGGCGCAAAATCGGTTGGATCGGCTTTCAAAACGTAGGCGACGAGCTGTTATGGAATCTTTTTGCCTCCTATGCCCGCCAATACGCCCCGGACGTTCAAATCATCCCATCGACGCCCAAGGTCAACTGGAAAGATACGAGCCCGTACGACGCCGTCGTGCTCGGCGGCGGTTCGCTCTTGCTTCCAGGCTACATGGCCGTTTTGCAAGAGGCGCACGAAGCTGGAAAACCAATATGGATATGGGGAAGCGGCATTGACTGGATCGGTGAAGCTGAAACCGACGCCTTGTGTGCAGGCGCTAAGCCAGCGCTTCACCGCCACTTTTCCGCCAACGACGTCGAGCTGTTCCGCACCGTCCTCGCCTCGGCCGCCTTTGCCGGCATTCGCGGCCCGCTCAGCGAAGCGGTATTAAAAACGTTAGGCGCCTATCCTGCAAACGTCCGCGTCATCGGCGATCCAGGGCTGTTATTGCAGACTCCCGCCTCAGCCGAACCGCCAAACAAAGAAAAAACGATCGGCATCAACTGGGGGACGACATACAATCGCCTATTCGGCCAACACGAAACACTCGTCGAAGACACCCTCGCCCGCGCTGCCAAAATGTGGATCGCCTCCGGCTACCGGATTCACTTGTACATCGTCTGGCCGAACGACCGCTCCGCCTGCGAGCGGCTGTACAAAAAAATTAACTGCCCGGAGCGCGTCACCTTCGACCGCGCACTATATGACGAACGGCAGTTCATCGAGCGGCTTCAGCCTCTTGCCGCCACCGTCAACTTCAAACTCCACGCTAATTTGTTGTCCCTGGCCGCCGGCGTCCCGGCCGTCATGCTCGGCTACCGGTTTAAAGTGTTCGACTTCGCCGCCTTGCTCGGCCTTGACCGGTATGTCGTCTCGACCGCGAGCCCGCAGCTTGAAACAGATTTGATCGACACCGTCGCCCTCGCGGAACAACACCGCCGCCGGATCATGGAACAATACGAAACCGCCCGCCGCCAGTACATTCCGCTCTTGCTCGAGCCGTTTGAGCGCGGGTTGTTTCGATAAGGGGGAGGCGCGGGCTTTCCCTTTTTTCATGATGAACACTAATTTTTTTAAAAAAGTGTTTGACAAACGAGGAAGGCATATATATAATAAAAAATGTGTTTGAAAGCGATATGACCTGTTAGCTCAGTGGGAGAGCACTTCCTTGACAGGGAAGGGGTCGGGGGTTCAAGTCCCTCACAGGTCATCACAAAACACCTCGATCTCGATGGAGATCGAGGTGTTTTTTTATTGCCCCGCCGCCTATGCGAACACAAAGTGTGAGTAAAATATTTGTGGGTGAAATTCAGGAAGGATCCCCGACGAGCGTAGCGAATTTTTGTTCGCCACGCTCGTCGGGGCCACCAATCCAAAAACAAATCTCATGTAAAAAGGACTCTCTCCCTGCTATGATGGTGATGACCAACATCCATAAAACAGGAGGGAGGGAGTCCATGAAACATCTTACCACATAATGGCCCCTATTAAAAGAGTTGGAGGAGCAATTAGTAAGAACTCTTCAAAAGGTGTTCGCTGTCTTGTTGGCCGCCCTTTTGGAGGAGATTGATCAACAACTGGCGGAAGCGCGGGACAAGCGGCGGTTGTAAATTATCACTTTATTTCGGAACAAAAGAGACATTTTTTTGCATACTCCTTCAGAAAGCCCTCTCCCCTTTTCTGAAAGAATGTGCTAAATTTTTTGTGAATTATTTCGGAAGAAAAAATCCATCGGTTCATAGGAGGGGGAGGAGGACGTGATTCAATTTCATGACTTTGGCATTGACGTTCAAACGTATGCAGAGCGTGGAAAAGAAAACGACTTCCCTCTTCTGAAAAAGTGCCCGCATTGCCGGGCCAAGCGCCCGTTGCACCGCCAGGGTTACGATGAGCGAAACGCATTGACCCCACATGGTGATGATCGCATTTGGATTGTCCGGTATCGCTGTCGGGAATGCTTGAAGACGGTGAGTGTGCTGCCTTCCTTTCTCCTCCCGTATTTTCAGTATACGTTGTCCGCCATATGGCAAGTCGTGAAAGAGCAGTTGGGATTGACCGAAAGGACGAACCAGGCTCCGTTTCTTCCGACAAAGGACGGCATCATCTTTTATGTCCGACGGTTCTACCGAAACCTATCAAGCCTTCATAGCTTTTTTGCGAGGCGGTGGAGGATCATAGGCCCTATCGTGAAAAAAGAAAAGGAACGGGCTTCTTGGTGGATCCAGACGTTAGAGGAACACGGTCTTGATTCGGCCATCAGAGAGATGTGGGAGGGCGGATTCCGACACCCTTTTGCGAATTAAATGGGATCCTGATTTTACATACATACCCTAAATTGGAAATAGTTTCGGTTCCCACAAACCTTTCCTATCGACGGAGAAAAAGCAATTCGGTACGATAAGGGCAGACGGACCGGAACGGTCCTGATTCCAAGTGAGACCAGGAGGAGATTTGAATGAATGAGTCGATGAGACACGACATTGCCCTGTTTCGGTACGGGCTAATCGCTCCGTTGGTGAATGGGCAGGTGGAACCGAAGACGTATCTGAAAGAGGTGAGCGAGCGAGTGCACCATGTTCCCCACCAGGGCGACAAACGAATCGCAGCCAAGACGATCCTCGATTGGTGCACCCGATACAAAAAAGGGGGCTTTGACGCCTTAAAGCCGAAGCGCCGTTCGGACCGCGGCCACTCAAGGCGTCTGTCGCCCGATGATGAGGATCATATTTTAGCCCTAAGAAAAGAACATCCCACCATGCCCGTGACGGTGTTCTACGAACACCTGATCGAGCAGGGGGAAATCCCAGAAAATCATACCTCTTACTTCACTATATACCGATTGTTGAAAAAACACAACCTTGTCGGGAAAGAAATCTTGCCGATGCCGGAGCGAAAGCGTTTTGCGTATGACCAGATCAATGAGCTATGGCAAGGGGACTTATCCCATGGACCAACTTTTGCACATTATTTCCGAATCCGTCTGAAATAATTTGAAAAAGGGACTCTGAAATAATGTGCTAATTTACATGAACGTCTTGTATGAAACCCCCGAGTTCGACAGTTTTGAGGCCATTTTAGGCAAATGAAAATGGCCAAAATGCTGTTATATCAAAGATTTCGCGATGCGGATCCTAGAAAAAAACACTGAATTTCATAGGCACACGAATTCATAATTTATCCTTTAAAAAAGCCTAATATCGCTTATAATATAGGCATGTACATACGACGAGTGACACGCAAAAACAAAGACGGAACGACTGTGGCGGATCCCCAGCTTGCTCATAATGAATGGGATCCAAAGGCCAAATAGGCGAAAGCGAAGGTGATGGATTCGTTCGGTCGCGAAGATGAAGTGGATCGCGCCGTCTTGGAGCGTCTGGCCAAAAGCATTTCGCGATTCCTTTCCCCTGACTCATGAATCGTGGCCGAAAGTAAGAGATGAATGCGAGCGTCTCATGCTTGGACATTTTTCTTCAAAAAACGGCGACCTTTATCAACGAACAGAACTGACGGCCAAACAAGCGCTATTCCTTGCGGCTCTAGGGCTGGAACCTCCTCCAAAGATTCTAGGCATCCACCCTCGCGCCTAGATACACGCCCGAAGTGTGCCCAAATGCCTCCGATCCCTTTTGTATCAAGGGGCGAGAGGCATTTTGTTTGCCTAGTGACTGTCGAACTCGGGTATACGATTAGAATTGAAAAATGCCCCAAGTGTTTTTCATCACTTGGGGCATGGATTGAAGTTACGTTAGCAAATTCGTTCCTTATTTCTTATATTTTATATTATATTATTTGCTTTTAACTCACATTTCGCACCCTCTCGACGAAAATCGGGAGGATTTTTTCGTTCCGATGTCGAATGAATCCTTGACACACAAGGAACGTAAAGGAGTTTTTCTCTTATGAACGTTCAAGTCAAAAAGGTCTATCGCAATCATTATTTGAATATAATAAGTGCCCTATTCAAGAAACTGGGCCTGCCCCAATTGATTGACCATCTCGTTCCCGTTGATCCACAGTGCCAGACTCGAGTCAGCGATGCCGTTCAGGCCATCATCTACAATATGTTTGACGGCCGGCAAGCCCTCGTTCACGTGGAACGATGGGCTCAGGAGATCGATCTAGAGAAACTCATCCGTCCCGGTCTCCATCCTTCCTGGTTGAACGACGATGCCTTGGCTCGTCATCTCGACCGC
>NZ_NISS01000001.1:2039012-2068420 GCF_002335725.1 Geobacillus sp. FJAT-46040 | reverse complement strand
TTTTTTGAAAGATCCGTTTTTCACGGATGAGATTTACGTCAAAAAACCAGAACGGGTCGCAGTATTAGGCTATTTGTTTCTGTTGGCCTTGGCGATTTACCGCGTTTTTCAGCGCCGAGTGCGTCAGTTTATTACTCCAGAACACCCGTTGAAGGCTCCTGGAGGCCGCAAGCTGACCCGGCCGACGGGACAGGCGATTTTTCAGCTGTTTCAATATGTGAACGTCGTCCTGTTCAAGCTGCCGGATGGACGCATCCAACGCTCACTGGATCGCTCCCTCACCCCTGAACAACGAAGGATTCTGCAGGGGTTGGGGCTGGATGAGAGCATTTACGTGTAACGTCATACGGAACGACCAGCGATGGTAAAAAAAGGATTGCCATCGCTCGTTGTGTTGGTCAAAAAGTTATTCTGAAAAACTAAATAAAAAATCCTTTGTTTTGACCTTGTTAGGGTGCGAAATGTGAGTTTTAACCATTCTTCAAATAGCTTACTTCCGACTTCATAAGATAAATCATCTGCATCAACAGTAAAAATCTTGTAACCATATTTTTCATGGAAATCATACTTATCTAATATTTTTTTAACTAATGTAGTATCTTGTTCATTATCTAAAAAAACTACCCATTTATTTTCATTCTGAATTTTATATGCGACTGCTTCTAAATCAACATTGTTCTCATAATATCCTAAATGAAGATGCTGATTTGGATCAAATTTCACGTTTATTCACTCCCTATAATTGATTTGATTACCATATGAAGTGATGTTTTTTCATATTAGGAGCTACATGATAATGTAGATAACCCGTGGTGCTAGATAAACTTGAGCAAGCATAAAAATAGCCCTTGCTGGCGGATCTCCTGTAGAATGAAAGTGCGACCTGCCATTCGAAAGGAGAATCCCCATGCAAGAGCACTTTCATTTTACTACAGATCGGGCCAAGATTCAAAAGCAATATGCCGCCATTTTCGTTTTTGTTTCTGCTCAACTTTCATGCATTCAGGTGCATCTTCATCGTCGAAATCGCCATTTGGTCAAGCAAGGCTGTACGAAGAATACCAAATGGCGCTTTGGACTCCGTCTCGAAAAAACCAGAAACATCGTGCGTCTGAGACATGGGAGCAGTGGATCCAACAAAAACGCAAAGTGATCGAGACGGTGTTCTCGGTTCTGGTTGACCACTATCGCATCACGGGGATCCGAGCCAATTCGATTATCGGATTTGAAGTGGCACTAGACGGTATATTGTTAGCTTATTCCCTGGTTACACTTGGGCTAGTTGAGCGCTAAAGCTCAACTAGCACCACGGGTGGATAAATCATCAGCTTCTCTTCCGTCTTCGTGCGCGGCCGGGCAGGAGGGATTTGATCGGGATCGAAGAAGCCGAGATGCAAAAATCAAAGCCGCGCTTGACTCGCAGTCAAACGCGGCTTTCGGATGAAGGAAAACTAGCGAATGGATTCAAGCTGCTTGGCCAAATGGTGGAGTTTTTTCTCGTGCTGGATGGTTTTGGACGCGAGGAAATGGACGGTTTCTTGCGTTTCGGTCAGCTCCACGCGCAAGCCAGCGAATTTTTGTTCGAGTCGGTCGAACCGCTCGTTCACCTCGGCGCGAAATTGCTGCATCTCCGCTCTCAGCTGGTTGGCCGTTTCTTGCATTTCCGCTCTCAGTTGGTTAGCCGTTTCTTGGATTTCTGCTCTCAACTGGTTGGCGGTGTCTTGGATTTCCGCTCTCAGCTGACTTCCCATTTCGTCAATTTGGGTGCGGATGTCGCGGGAAAATATTTTCAGCGCCTCGACCACTTCTTTCACCACCGTGTCGCGTTCCATGCTTGTTCACCTCCTCTTTTTTGATTATACGACGTGAAGCAGGGAAAAGAAAAGGACGTTTTGAATAAGATTTTTCTCTGTTAATGGATGGTTGGCTTGAGTTGCGGCGTCGTGATTGGTCCATGATCATGGTGGCGTTTTGAGGGAACAGGTGGCTCGGCTTATTTTTTGTAATTTTTAACAAATATAACCCGAGTTCGACAGTTTTGAGGCCATTTTAGGCAAATGGAAATGATCAAAATGCTGTTATATCAAGCACTTCGTGGTGCGGATCCTAGAAAAAACTTCGAATTTCACAGGCACACGATTTATTCATTTATTCTTTTAAAAACGGAGACCTTTCTCAACGAACCGAGCTGACGTCCAAGCAAGCTATTGCCGTATCTCCGTGAGCGGATGGGCAGCATGCATCGCCCGAATCATCCGCACCGTCCAGCTGCGGCGCATAAGTAACCGTGGGTGCATTCTTGAAACGGGTGCGAACTCCCCCTTGAACGGCTGCTTCTTTCCATATGGAGGGAGCGGCCGTTCGTTTTGTTCACTGGCGGCGAGTGATTGAGTATATTTTTTTGCATGCCTGAAAAATTTGATTGTATCGTCGTCGGAGCGGGGCCGGCCGGAACGGCGTGTGCCTATGAGCTTGCCAAAGCCGGGGTCAACGTATTATTGCTTGAGCGCGGCGAATATCCAGGATCGAAAAACGTCATGGGCGGCGTGCTCTATCGAAAAATGATGGAAGACATTATTCCGGAGTTTTATAAAGAGGCCCCGCTCGAGCGGCCGATCGTTGAGCAGCGGTTTATGCTGATGGATAAAGAGTCGGCGGTGACGTTCAGCTATAAAGGATTGGAGTGGGGGCGCGAGCCGTACAACAACTTTACCGTTTTGCGGGCGAAGTTTGACCAATGGTTTGCCGAGAAAGCAGTCGAACAAGGGGCGTTGCTCGTTTGTGAAACGGTGGCACTCGAATGCATCGTTGAAAAAGGCCGCGTCGTCGGTGTCCGCACCGACCGCCCGGACGGCGAGGTGTATGCCGATGTCGTCGTGCTGGCGGACGGCGTGAACTCGCTTTTGGCGAAACAGCTCGGGTTTCACCGCGAATGGCGGCCGGATGAAGTCGTGCTCGCAGTGATGGAAATTGTCAAGCTCGATAAAAAAGTGATCGAAGAACGTTTCAACCTTGAGCCGGAGCAAGGATGCACGATCGAGCTGCTCGGCGATGCAACAAAAGGCATATTAGGAACCGGATTTTTATACACCAATAAAGACACCTTAAGCATCGGCGTCGGCACGCTGCTTTCCGGGCTGATCAAACATAAAATCAAACCGTACGAGCTGCTCGAATATGTCAAAAACCATCCGATTGTAAGGATGGTTTTTTATGGGGGAGAAGAAACAGCGGAACGAAGCATTCGTCGGTGTAGGCGGAGCGGCGTTTGTGGTAAGCTAGTGGGGAGGCATACTTGCACAGGAGGGACTGACTAGTGGTTACAACGAACGAGGCGTTTCCCACCAACTTTTTATGGGGAGGAGCGACGGCGGCCAACCAGATCGAAGGAGGATTTGGCGAAGGAAACAAAGGGGTAAGCATTGCCGATGTGCTTCCGGGAGGAAAGATGAGGCAACAACTGCTTAGGGAAAAAGGGTTGCAGTTTGCCATTGATAAGGAGAAGTACACATACCCGAACCATGAAGCGATCGACTTTTACCACCGGTATAAAGAGGATATAGCCCTGTTTGCTGAGATGGGATTTAAAGCGTTCCGCCTATCGATCGCCTGGACGCGCATCTTCCCGAACGGCACCGAGCTTGAGCCAAATGAAGAAGGGCTTGCCTTCTATGATCGGGTGTTCGATGAGTTACATAAATACGGGATTGAGCCGGTGGTGACGATTTCCCATTATGAAATGCCGCTCCATTTGGCCAAAGAATACGGTGGCTGGCGGAGCCGCGAACTGGTAACGTTGTTTGAACGTTACGCCAAGGTGATTTTCCAGCGTTATAAAGATAAAGTGAAATATTGGCTGACGTTTAACGAAATAAACGGTGCGCTCCATTTTCCGCTCATGAGCATGGGATTTGTGCCGGAAAGCGAAGAGACGAAATATCAAGAGTTGTTTCAAGCGTTCCATCATCAATTTGTCGCCAGCAGCCTGGCGGTGAAGGCGTGCCGCGAGATCATTCCGGACGCAAAAATCGGCTGCATGATTCTCGCCGCCCCCGTGTACCCGTACGACTGCAATCCAGAAAACGTCATGCATGCACTTGAAGAGGAGCGGCTGTTGAATTTCTTTTGCGCCGACGTTCAAGTGCGCGGCGAGTATCCATCCTTTATGAAACGCGTGTTCGACGAGCGCGGGGTGAAACTCGATATTCGCGACGGGGATTTGGAACTGATCAAGAAGCATACGGTCGACTATATCGGTTTAAGCTACTATATGTCCGTCACCCAGAAAAAAGACAAGATGGATGATGAGCTCATCCCCGGCAGCGTATTTGATGGGGTGAAAAACCCGTTCCTTAAAGCGAGCGACTGGGGCTGGGAGATCGACCCTATAGGGCTGCGCATCATTTTAAACCGGTTGTACGATCGGTATCGCGTACCGCTTTTTATTGTGGAAAACGGGCTTGGGGCGCATGACAAAGTGGAAGAAGACGGCTCGATTCACGACGATTACCGCATTGACTATTTGCGCCGTCATATCGAAGCAGCGCGTGAAGCGATCGCCGATGGCGTCGAATTGATTGGCTATCTCGTATGGGGCTGCATTGACCTCGTGAGCGCCTCGACCGGCGAGTTTTCAAAACGGTACGGGTTGATTTACGTCGATAAACACGATGACGGCAGCGGCACGCTCGAGCGGAGAAAGAAAAAGTCGTTTGATTGGTATCAAAACGTCATCGCGACGAACGGGGAAGAGTTATAATGGGAATGACCGCAAGGGGAATTTGAAGCAAAAGGCAGCTGATGGAATCGAATGGCAAAATAGTAAGGGAATGTGCGCTCGCCTTGCGCTGCGGGGGAAATTGACCATCAACCCCATTTGAAGGAGGACGAAAATGATGAACATTGTGGCTCTTGTCGGAAGCTTGCGAAAAGACTCATATAACCGGAAATTAGCGGGGTTTATGCGAGAACGGTACAAAGACAAATTCCAATTGGACATTGCCGATATCGGCGCTCTGCCGCATTACAATCAAGACGATGAACTCGATCCGCCCGAAGTCGTGGCGGCATTCAAGCGGCAAGTGGCGGATGCGGACGGGGTTTTGATCGTGACACCGGAGTACAATTGGTCCGTTCCCGGCGTGCTGAAAAACGCGCTAGATTGGCTGTCGCGTGTGGACAAAGTGTTGGTCAATAAACCCGTGATGATTGTCGGAGTATCGACAGGGATGATGGGAACGATTCGGGCGCAGCTCCATTTGCGCCAAATCTTGCAAAGCCCAGGACTCTCAGCCAACGTCTTGCCGCCTGCTGGGAATGAGGTGCTGATCAACTTCGCCAGCCAAAAATTTGATGAATCGGGACAACTGATAGATACGGCAACCATCGACTTGTTGGATCAAGTGATCGAACAGTTTGTGCAATGGATTCATACGCATCGCGAACGGTGAGCGCGCCGTTCACTTTTTCTTTCGGCTGACGGTGAGTCCGAGTAAGTTAAATAATTTGCTTGACTATCAAGCCCTCTGTTTTCGCTCAAACTCAGCCGGGATGTTCACTGACATGGACTAACCTGTTATTTGCACACATATATGTGTACAAATAAACATTTGCAGGAGGGATCATCCGTTGCCGATGTTATTCACTGGGGGGATCGCGGCGGTTTTGTCTTTCATTGTGATTGCTTTCATCTTTATCAAAAGGAAGAAAATCACATGCATGGCTGGAATGATGGCGGCGATGGCGTTAGGAATGTTGGCTGGGCTGACGGGCGGCCTGCTGGCTGGGATTTCTTACAACGGCAATCTCTTTTTGTCAACCATTTTAGGAATGGCTTTTGGGTTTTTAGCTGGATTTTTAGCTGGGATGCCGATCAGCATCATGGCCATCATCGACGGTGTTTTATCAGGAGTCATGGGCGGCATGATGGGAGCGATGTTAGGAGAAATGATTGCGCCTGAATATCGGGATTCTACGATTCACATCATGCTTGTTCTATTTGTTGGAATGGCTTGTATTGTTCTATACATGCTTCAACAAGAAACGGGTTTTAACCGTGCGTTTTTGATCAATAAACTATTCCATAACCCGCTATGGTTAGCAATCGTCCTTCCGCTGTTTTTCTATTTGTATAACCATTTATATAATGAATTTTCTCGATCTTCTAATCTTCCGATAACGAATCCGCCTATAAACCATTCTATGGAGGGCCACAACCAGACTGCATCTCCGTTAAGCATCGAAACAAAGGGGAAAAAGGTAGTGGTTGAAGCGACTGAATTTTATTACTTTCCTGAGAGTTTGCAACTGACTGTAGGACAGCCTGTTACCTTAATTCTGAAAAATAGCGGTCAAATGGAACACGATATCGAATTCGAAAATATGAAGATTTTGTTACAGCAGAATGACCATGGAAACCATGCAGAAAATGCGGACGTTCATGTTCATTCCTTGCCGGGGAAAACAGCCGAGGTGACGTTCATACCAATCGAACGCGGTGTGTTTCGATTTTATTGTACAGTTCCAGGGCATAAAGAATCTGGTATGGTTGGATTTGCGAAAGTTTCATAAGATGATGGCTGCCGAGATCTTCTCGGCATTTGTTTTGACCAATAGAAGGCGTGGTGACTAAAAGGGAAATGAACTTTTGTGGGTTCATCACCAAAAGATGTACTTGCACCTGTCATGAAAGTATGTTAGCTGTTTCCAGCCGAACCCGCAGTGCAAAACGCTGGATATTTCGGTATCCGTATCCCCGACGTTTCATCAGCTTGATCTTGTTATTCGTTCCCTCCATCTTCCCATTCGAATAATGGGATAAAATGCACGATATCATTTCGTCTGTTCGTTTGACGAGTGATTTTGCGATGGCACGAACAACGGAACAAGGACAAAACAAATACCGATGAATCCAAGCCTTCAAGCGTCGTTTCGCCTGTTGCTCATCTTTGCTTTTGAACACATAGCGAACATGTTGGAGCGATTGGTAAACAGACTTTAAGTAATCGCTTTCATTACACCATTCTCGTATGATTTGACGTTCTTCCTCCGTCAATTTCTCTGGGCATTGGCTCAATAAACGGCAAACGTAACGAACATTTCCGTGTTTCTTGCCTCCTTTGCCCAAATATTTGCGACAACGTTCTAAAGCATCGGTAAACAGCTGAATGACATGGAAATAGTCGACGACATGTGTCGCCTCTGGGCAAACCCGTTGAATCGCTTTTTTCATCGCTGGAGCCAAGTCACTCACGACATACTGAACGGAACGAGACACATGAGCCAATGCACGCCCAATGGCTTCCTCGTTCTTTCCTGCTTCCATGGCATACACTTCTCCCGTTTCGGCATCCATGATCGCCACTCCATAGTCGTATAAACTGAGAGTACATGCGAATTTCCCTCCATGGTTTGGTTTGGTCACCTTTACCATACAGGAAAATTCGCATTTTTTGTACCCTCTATGCACACCTACCTTAAATGATCAAGTACAACTTGTGGTGAAGAGCCAAAATTATTTCATCATTTTGCAAGCAATAGCAGCGATTTGTTTTTTTATAGTAGCATCACGAGTCAAAGCTCAAAAAACTTTATTGCAACTTCTTATATGGTTCCATCTCATTCAATTCGAACTAGCCATGTATAAAAAATATTTTGTAAATACAGGAATCGTATCAAAAGAAGTATGGTTGTATGGATCTCTCGTTATCGTTTTTATATGTATTTCATATTGGTTAGAGAGGCGAGAAAGAGAAGAAGTTCTTGAGGAGAGGAATAAAGGACGGGGAAGGAAGGCTAATCAACTGGCTTTAGGTGTGATGGTGGTAAGTATTGCTGTATCTTCTATTTTTAACAGTCAACATGAAGTGGGAAAGGTTAAATCAAAATCGGTTCTATCTACTTCATTGGATTCAGGAAAAATCGGTACGAATAAAGGAGAAATTGCCCCAGATTTTGAATTGCGTTCAATTACAGGCGACAACATACAATTGTCTGATTTGCGTGGAAAAACGGTGATATTGAATTTTTGGGCTACTTGGTGTCCGCCTTGTAGAGCTGAAATGCCAGAAATGCAAAAGTTCTACGAAAACAATAAAAATAACAATGTAGAAATTTTAGCAGTCAACTTAACGAATAGCGAAAGAGGTCCTGATGCGGTGAACGATTTTGTGAAAAATAAGGGAGTGACATTTAAAGTTGTGCTTGATGAGCAAGGGGAAATTGGAAATCTATACGGTGCAATAACGATCCCCACTTCGTATATCATCGATAAAAACGGGGTTATTAGAGATAAGTATATAGGTCCTATGTCTTATGAAACGATGGATCGCATGATCTCGAATATTCAATAAAAACTAAATAATGATCCCTCCTGAGTGGACAGTAACAAGAATTGTTGCTATTCACTCAAGGGGGATTTCGGGAGTATATTAAAAACCTGTGAACCCACCAAACAAACCTGTAAAAAAGGTAATGATCTTTGTCATCCAATCAAAAAACAGCATAATTCCCATGATAATCATAAGAACCCCTCCGACTTTGACGATGACAGCGTTATATCTTTTTATCCAATTCAACTTGCTGATAAAAAATGACATGATGAAAAAAGGTACAGCAAACCCTAATACATATGCGAACATATATAACATAGCTGCACTCGGTTTGGTAGCTGCTAACGCGATCACTGATACAAGAATTGGACCTGTGCAGGGAGTCCAGCCCGCTGCGAATCCTATGCCAATTAAAATTGTGAATTTTTTGTGGAAAGCGGGCTTTTTCCTGCGCAGGTATTGATTACGGTTTTGTGGTGAACATGATTTGTAGAGGGGATCTCTGTTGCGTTTTATACCCATTACCGGTATAATGTAATTAAAAGAGGTGATGTTTGATGAACCATTATGAAGATCATAATATGGATAAAAAAATGGTTCCACGAACGGAACAGGAAATCGAACGCATTATCAAGCGCTTGAAGCGCATTGAAGGACAAGTGCGCGGTGTGCAAAAAATGGTGGAGGACAATCGTTATTGCATCGATATTTTAGTGCAAATTTCAGCGATCACGGCAGCGTTAAATAAAGTAGGATTGAACTTGCTAGAACGTCATGTTGGCCATTGTGTGTCGAAAGCGATTCGCGAAGGAAGCGGAGAAGAATCCATTCGCGAATTAATGGATGTCATTAAACAGTTCTCAAAGTGAAAGGAGTGGGAAGCATTATGAGTGAACAAAAGCATGTCACACTTAGAGTGACCGGCATGACATGTGCCGCGTGCGCCAATCGGATTGAGAAAGTATTAAATAAGATGGATGGCGTAGAAGCCAATGTCAATTTGGCAATGGAAAAAGCAACGATTCAATATGATCCATCGAAGCAAACGATCGCCGATATCGAAACGAAAATTGAGAATTTGGGGTATGGCGTTGCGACAGAAAAAGTGACGCTTGATATTGAAGGAATGACATGTGCGGCCTGTGCGACACGGATTGAAAAAGGGTTAAATCGGATGGAAGGTGTGACAAGCGCTGCTGTAAACTTGGCGACAAACAGTGCTGTTGTCGAATACAAGGAAGGCGTTACATCTGTCGAAGACATTTTAGAAAAAATCAAAAAGCTTGGGTACAAGGGGCAGATTCGAAACGAAGAACAAGACGATGCTGGCCGGAAAGAAGAGCGGCTTAAACAAAAACAACGGCAACTCGCTATTTCTATCATCTTATCGTTGCCGCTGCTTTATACGATGCTTGCCCATATGCCGTTTGATATAGGCTTGCCGATGCCGCATCTGCTGATGAATCCGTGGTTCCAGCTTCTTTTAGCTACACCGGTTCAGTTCTACATCGGCGGTCCCTTCTATGTCGGGGCGTACCGGGCGTTGCGAAATAAGAGCGCAAACATGGACGTTCTCATAGCGCTTGGAACATCGGCTGCGTACTTTTACAGCTTGTATGAAGCTTTTCGGACGCTTGGGAATCCTGAATATATGCCAAGATTATATTTTGAAACGAGCGCCGTCTTGATTACGCTTGTGCTTGTCGGCAAATACTTTGAGGATCTTGCGAAAGGGAGAACAACCGAAGCGATCTCTAAGCTGTTGAGCCTTCAGGCAAAGGAAGCGACTGTCATCCGTAATGGGGAGGAAAGAAAGGTTCCGCTCGAGGAAGTGGTGATCGGCGATACGATTCTTGTCAAGCCAGGAGAAAAAATCCCGGTAGACGGTACGGTCATCGCCGGGGCATCTTCCGTAGATGAATCGATGATTACTGGTGAATCGATCCCGGTTGATAAAAAGGAAGGCGACTATGTGATCGGGGCGACGATGAATACGAATGGCGTACTGACCATTCGTGCCGAAAAAGTCGGAAAAGATACCGCGCTGGCCAATATCATTAAAATCGTTGAAGAGGCGCAAGGGTCGAAAGCCCCGATTCAGCGGATGGCGGATACCATTTCCGGCATTTTCGTACCGATTGTTGTCGGAATTGCGGTTGTTTCCTTTCTAATCTGGTACTTCTTCGTTGCGCCGGGTGATTTGGCGAAAGCGCTTGAGGCGGCCATCGCCGTTCTTGTCATTGCGTGTCCTTGTGCGCTCGGTCTTGCCACGCCGACATCGATTATGGTCGGCACCGGCAAAGGGGCAGAACAAGGAATTCTCTTTAAAGGAGGTGAGTACCTAGAGGGAACGCATCAAATCAATGCCGTATTACTGGATAAAACAGGAACCGTGACAAAAGGAAGACCGGAAGTCACCGATGTGCTAGCCTTCCGCGAGGACATGCTCGATTATGCGGTTTCCGCCGAGAGCGCTTCGGAGCATCCGCTGGCTCATGCGATTGTTGAATACGGGAAGAAACAAGCGATTTCGATGAAGCCATTGGAGCATTTCTCCGCCATTACCGGCCACGGAATTGAAGCGGTCATTGACGGAAAAAGCATCCTTATTGGGACGCGAAAATTGATGAAGGAACGCTCTGTAGCGATTTCTGTGCATGAAGATAAAATGGTAGAGCTTGAAAAACAAGGGAAAACAGTCATGCTCGTTGCCATCGATGGACAGCTTGCCGGCATCATTGCTGTCGCGGATACAGTAAAAGAAAGCTCCAAAGAAGCAATTCAAACATTAAAACAAATGGGCATCGATGTCTATATGGCAACAGGGGACAATCAACGGACAGCGGAAGCGATCGCCAATGAAGTCGGCATTGAGCATGTGTACGCCGAGGTGCTCCCGGAAGATAAAGCGAACATCGTCGAGGAATTGCAAAAGCAAGGAAAACGTGTGGCGATGGTCGGTGATGGAATTAATGACGCTCCAGCTCTGGCCAAAGCGGATATTGGGATGGCGATTGGCACGGGAGCTGATGTCGCCATCGAGACCGCGGACGTGACCTTGGTCGGCGGCGATTTGCGCCATATCCCGAAAGCCATTGAGTTGAGCCGCAAAACGATGAAAAACATTCGGCAAAATCTGTTCTGGGCGTTGTTTTATAATACGATTGGCATTCCGGTCGCCGCTTTCGGATTATTAGAACCATGGATCGCGGGGGCGGCGATGGCATTCAGCTCTGTATCGGTTGTGACAAACGCGCTTCGTTTGAAACGCGTGAAACTATAAACATTTAAGGAGGAATGGACGATGACCATTACATTACAAGTACAAGGAATGACATGCGGACATTGCAAAGCGGCGGTGACCAATGCCCTTCAAGCGTTGGATGGCGTCAGCCGTGTAGAAGTGCATTTGCAAGAAGGAACTGTCGATGTGGAGTATGATGAAACAAAGGTCAGCGTAGAAAAACTGAAAGAAGCGATTGAAGAGCAAGGATATAATGTGAAGTAACATAAAGAGGGTGTCTCCATAGCCATCAAGTGAAGCCTTGGAGCGAGTAGCTCCAAGGCTTCACTTTTCATCTTTGGAGGCTGTGACCGTGAGAATATATAAAGATAGGCATGCCAAATACACCTTCCCTATAGAAGGTTTTTTTCATGGTATATGAGGCGGGAATTTCTTATGACACCGGCATGATGACCAAACTCTCGATAATGTCTAAAGCGCTCTTTTTTGTATAACGCCTTGATTTTTTTCCGTGTTGAGCGATGATGTCACACAGTTTTAAAAGGAGTTGGACAACTAACGCCTCAGAACACCATAAGGCTTGAAAGAAATCCATACCGAACTCCTTGATCATACTCATCGCCTTATATTCGCTCAATTCCTTTTTCTGTTTTCGATAGAGCCATTCCCGCATTTTAAACATGACAGTGGAGCTGATCAATAAGGCAATCAACGTTCCATACAGGTGGCACTGAAAGCGAGCCCCTTTCATCGGTTTGAATCGATGAATGTGAAACAGGGATTTCCATGTCTTAAATACCACTTCAATTTGCCAGCGAAGAGAATACAGCGTATGAATTTCGTGCAAAGAGGTATAAATCGCTGGAATATTGGTGATATATACATATATTGAGTGGGGGCGTCGCGTCACGTACGCGGCCCCTTTTCGTTTCGCCTTCTGTTTCCATTGCCCTTCCTTCTGTCGCTCCTGTTCTTCGGTCAGCCGATACACAATGAGCCGCGGTTGATGAACTTTCTTTCCACTGACATACGCATGTTCCAGTTCCATGGTTTCTCCGGGTTGTAACACCGCAAGGAAATCCTCTGGTTCCCATTTTCGAAATCGGTCTCCTTCTTTTTGGTAAATCCCTACATTGTGTTTGAGCCGGGAAATATAAAAGGCTCCGGCGTCATGAATGGCTTGCAATCCCTCAAGCGAAAAATAGCCTAAGTCTTTCAAACAAAGGTCTCCCTCTTGGATGGTCGATAGAAGGGACGCTCCGTAGGCGGCGTCGTGATGACGGGCATCTTCGACATCCGCATGGAGAAACTTCCCTTCTAGCCATTCATATTCTAGCTGAATTTTCACCCCAGGCCCCGTACATCCCTCGTAAATCCCCCGGATTTCAGGAGGCAGTTGAAACGACGTGGAATCGAGAATGCGAATCCGGCGAAACAGCGAATGTCTTTGACATAAGTGACGGGCTTCCTGAGTCTGATGAATGAGCAGTTTTTCAAACACCGCTTTGAGGAAACTCACCGCTTTTTCATTAAACCGTTGATTGAGCCCTTCCGCACTCAGAAAGGTGTTTTGCTTGAGAGCTAGAGCACTGCAAAGCTGCACCAATGATTTTTGACCGCCTCCTTCCTGGAGAAATGTGCAAAGTGCCACAAAATCATGGGCGCGTAATTTCCCCTTTCGTTGAATAAATTGATGATCTCGGGCCATATGTTCAAGTTCTTCGCACGATAACACGCTTCTTAATCCGTCTAAAAAACAATGCCATTCTTCTCGGAGAGATAAGGACGTCTTCAAAAAAACCACCCTTTCTAAGACATTATGAGGTCTTCAAAAGGATGGTCAAATCAGGCATATATTTATTCCTGTTTTCTTAACTTGATGGCTATGGAGGGTGTCTCAAAAGTGATCACTTTTGAGACACCCTCAAATAGTATTATGATGACATTTTACGGCATTCTTCAGCACACTGACGGCATAAATTGGCACATTCCTGACAGTGTGTATCTTGGAATTTTGCACATTCAGCGGCACAAGAATCGCAAATTGTCGCGCAAAGTTGGCAAAACTCCTTCGCATACATGCTTCCGCGAGACATCCATTGAGCCGCCATGGCACAAATATCTGCACAATCCCTTAAAATGTTGATACAATGTGTTCTAGCCTGTACGTCAGCTGCTTTTAAACATGAAGTCAGACATTCTTCACAAGCTTGCATACATTGGTTGCAAGCATCAATACACGTTTGAAATTGTTGAACTGATGAACTAATAACTGTCGTCATATATAATCCCTCCAATGATTTAAATTCATTATTATTTTTTTCTAACTAAAAAAAAATAAACTGGAAATAAAAACAAAAAAATAAGAGGCTGTCTCAAAAGGGTGTTAACCTTTTGAACTCAGCCTCTTTTATTTACTACGATAAGCTGTTATTCACCTTTATTCGTTGTGTCATTCGGATCTGGGGTATAGTCCGATTTGTAATCGGTATATTTTACTTGTGTGACCATTCCGGCTGAAGCATGGTGCAAGTCATGGCAATGGAACATCCAATTTCCCGGATTATCCGCTTTAAACGCGACGACATATTCTTCACCAGGGTTTACATTTAAGGAATCCTTTATCAATGGAGAGCCTGTGACTGGCTTACCGTTTTTGCTTAACACTTGGAAGAAATGTCCGTGTAAATGCATCGGATGTACATCCGTAGGTGAATTGTTCACTATTTTTACTTTTACTAAATCTCCTGTCTTCACATTGATCGGCGCTGTGTCAGGATACGTTTTCCCATTAATCGTGTAGACCATGCCATCTTTGCCCATGGCTGTTCCTAAATCCATTGTGTACTCTACATCATATTTTTGGTCTAGTGTAAATTGACCTACTTCATATTTTCCGTATGTTGTCATATCCACAACAGGGAGGTTTTCTTTTGCATTTTCTTTATCCGTATTGTTTGTCTGGTCTTCGTATTGAATTTTCACTTTCATGCCATCGGTACCTTCCATATCACCATGACATTCTAATAACCATTCACCCGGGTTATTCGCGATAAATTCAATATCATAACGTTCACCCGGAGCAATATTTAAAAGTTCATCTTTGATTGGTTGCGGATCTTTTAACGGCTGCCCGTCAGTTGCGACAATTTTAAACTCATGACCATGCAGGTGAAGTTTGTGGACCATGTATCCTGCGTTTACAAGGCGAAGGCGCACCTTTTCGCCTTTCTTCACTTTTAAAGGTTTGACAGCGGAACCGCTTTTCCCGTTAATCGTGAAAATATCATACATATTCATATCATGGCCCATGCTGCTCATATCCATTTGTTGATTATCAGAGCTATTTCCATCATTCATATTACTATGATCCATTCCACTCATATCCATATTTCCTTCATCCGGATTGCTCATCCATTCATCTAACACAAGTGTATAATCTCGATCGACTTTTTCTTCATTTTTCGGTTCTACGATTAATGTACCGTATAATCCCTTGTCCACTTGCTCGGCGCTTTTTTGATGGGAATGATAAAAATACGTTCCCGGCACGGTTGCGGTAAATTCAAAAAAGGCAAGCGATTCGGATTCACCGATGTCTAACGGTGGTAGGTAATCGCCTGCCGTCCCATTTGAACCCAAGCGTCGATAAAGTCTTGTTTCGGCGCTTTTTGGTTTTTGACAGCGGTCAATGGATCATTGAAATAAATGTACTGCTCATCGTATCCCGTAATGAGCACCGCGTGTTCCCGGTACGTGATTTTGATCGGGCCTTGCGGGGTTTGCCATTCCCGAAAGGCAGAGGGAGGAAGAGGACGAAAGGTGGTGTTGGTGATCACCCAAACCGGTGTGCCTTTGGCCAAGTATGTATAGATGTTCTCAAACGATTGCCCTGTTAAGTCGATGATTTGGTTAGGCAAGTACCGCTCAGCCAACTGCTTGATCGGCTTATGGTACACGCCGTATCCAGGCTTCGATAACGTATACATATCGCCGACAAACCCTTCATTTGGGTGGCCGTAAAACACTTGGCCATTTCGCACTTGATACGGAGTAGGATTTTTCTTGATTTGTTTCGCCAACGTCATCTTATCGACGCGAATGCCGGCATGATTCAAGAGCATGGCCAAGCTGGTTACTTCGCATCCCCTCGGCAGTTCCGGAAGCTGAGACAAAAGGGGGGCGTCAATCAGGACGGATGTCCTTAGCGCTTGTTTCTTTGAAGAGGCAACTGATCGATTCGCCTCCTTTGCTTGATTGCTGGGGGACGGATTGGTTTCTCTGCTGTTTCTGTTCTGTATGAAGGCTTTGATGGCATCGCCTATCTGGGCCGAGCTTGCATAATAGGATAATGAGGCGGCCAATAGCAAGAAACACGAAATATACAATCCGAGCGACAGTTGATCCATCCTCCCGTTTAGAGGTCTTCTCAAGAGAACAAAACAAAGGGAAACGATGAGAAAAGTCAAAAAAAGGATAAACGCTAACAAGCCATTCTCAACTCCTTTGTAACACGTGTGTGTTTTTATCGTAACAGATCGATGTGCAAAAATGGTGAAATTCACACTTTCTCCATACTTTATCGTTAATATTATGAGGAACTGAAAATCTTGCAAGCAGTGTTCCTGAAAAAATGGAAACAGATTGTTTTTGAAACTTGACGTTGTGTACGATAGAATGAAAGTATCTTTGTATCCATCATTTTAGTTTTAAACAAAAAGGTTTTTCGTGTAGTTTTTGGATTCTTCTTAGCAAAGTGGGGGGGACAATCATCGCCATGTGCGGTTTTATTGGCTGTATTCATGATCGCCCAAGAGCGATTGAGCAAACATGGAAAACAACGTTGGTGGAGATGAACCGCCTGATTACCCATCGCGGCCCCGACGATGAGGGGTATTTTTTTGATGACTACGTGAGTTTTGGTTTTCGGCGTTTGAGCATCATCGATCTGGAGGCGGGACATCAGCCGCTGTCTTATGAAAACGATCGATATTGGATCATTTTTAACGGGGAAATTTACAACTATCTTGAATTGCGGGAAGAGCTGGCGGCGAAAGGATATTCGTTTGCGACGCATTCGGATACTGAGGTGATTGTCGCCCTTTACAGCGCCGAAAAAGAAAAAGCGGTCGAAAAACTGCGCGGGATGTTTGCGTTTGTCATTTGGGACAAGCAAGAGAAAACGGTGTTTGCGGCGCGCGATCCGTTCGGCATTAAGCCGTTTTTTTATGCGGAGCAAGGAGACCGCACGTTTTTCGCTTCGGAAAAGAAAAGCATCTTGCTCGCTCTGGGACAGGAGTCGCTAAACGGCGATTCCCTGCAGCATTATTTAACATTCCAATATGTCCCTGAGCCGCTGACGATGTCGGCCGGCATTTACAAGCTGGAGCCGGGGCATTATCTCAAGAAAAAAGTCGGAAAACCGCTCACGATTCATCGTTATTGGAAGGCATCCTTCGACCCCATTCGCCAATCGGAAGAGGAGCTTGTAAAGAAAATCCGCGATGCGCTGTTTGATTCGGTCAACGTCCATATGCGCAGCGATGTGCCGGTCGGTGCGTTTTTGTCGGGAGGCATTGATTCATCGTTCATCGTCGCCATCGCGAAACAATTCCATCCGCACCTGAAGACCTTTTCCGTCGGGTTTGAGCGGGAAGGGTTCAGTGAAATCGATGTCGCAAAAGAAACCGCAGAGAAGCTTGGGGTAGACAACATTAGCTATGTCATCTCACCGCAGGAGTATATGGAAGAGCTGCCGAAAATTATGTGGCATATGGACGATCCGCTTGCCGATCCTGCGGCTGTGCCGCTTTATTTTGTCGCTCGTGAGGCGAGAAAGCATGTCACGGTTGTGCTTTCTGGCGAGGGGGCGGACGAGCTGTTCGGCGGTTACAACATTTACCGCGAACCAGAGTCGTTGCGGCTGTTTGCGCGCATGCCAAACATCGTAAAAGCGGTGTTGCGGGTGATCGCGAAGATGCTTCCGGACGGGATGAAAGGAAAAAGCTTTTTGGAGCGCGGAACGACGCCGCTTGAAGAACGGTATGTCGGCAATGCGAAAATCTATAGCGAAAAGGAAAAAGCGGCGTTGCTCAAAACGTACCAAGAGGGGCGCGAATATACGGCGGTGACGGCTCCTTTTTACCGCGAAACGCTTCATGACCCGCCCGTCAACCGGATGCAGTATATTGATCTTCATACATGGCTAAGGGGCGATATTTTAGTCAAAGCGGACAAAATGACGATGGCCCATTCGCTTGAGCTGCGCGTTCCCTTTTTAGACAAAAAGGTATTTGAGGTTGCTAGGCAAATCGTCCCTGATATGAAGATAGCCAACGGTACGACGAAATATATTTTACGTAAAGCCGCCGAAGGCATCGTGCCGGATCATGTGTTAAACCGGAAAAAATTAGGGTTCCCCGTGCCGATTCGCCACTGGCTGAAAAACGAAATGTATGACTGGGCGAGACAGCTCATCCACGAAAGCGAAACTGATCATCTGTTCCATAAGGACGTGCTCTATCGGCTGCTGGATGAACATGCCCGCCACAAGGCGGACCACAGCCGCAAGCTGTGGACGGTCTTGGCGTTTATGGTTTGGCATCAAGTCTATGTGGAAAAGAAGTACGATTTTGCTTCATCCGCACAAAGCGAGGAGCGGCCAGCGTCTGTTTTGGAGGCGTAGCAGGGAAACGACAGGGCGTTCTAAGGGCGACACCTAGAACGCCTTTTTCGATGGTGCGGACAGTTTCCTTGCCTTTGGCGAAGCGAAAGAGAAAATTTGCTTTCTCCCACTCTTGCAATTCTCCCGGTTTTGGTATATGCTTGTTCCATCAGGATGATCATCTACTATATATTGTTTTGTTCTCTTTTTTAAACAACTATATATCGTTGCACCAAGCAATGGTGTCCATCAGGACTTAATAGGGAATCCGGTGTGAATCCGGAACTGCCCCCGCAACTGTATGTGCGGACGAAATGGGATGGCCACTGGCGGCAAGAGCCATTCGGCGCGCCGCTGGGAAGGCCCCAAAGTAGGACGATGCACGAGTCAGGAGACCTGCCTTGCTTGGAACGTTTCATGTTCTTCGGGGTGTGAGAAGATGAAACGATAGGGGAAAAGAACAAGGGGTTCGTCTGCCTTTTTTCGTCTGTCGTTTCATCCGCTCGCCTGCCCGAGCGGATTTTTTATTGAAGGAGTGGGGAAACGAATGACCGCATTGACGAAAATGATCATCATCGATGACCAAGGGAAGCCGGTTTCTTTTTCACGTGAAGAGTTTGCGTCGCTGATTGGGCAAGCCGCCGCTGGATTCGGCCGTCTGTCGCTTGATGAATACGTCGAGCGTGTTTGGCAGCTTCTCAGTCGAAAGGAGTCCGTCACGGTAGAACAGCTGCACCAAACGGCTATTTTGGAAGGACTTTCTTACATTGATGAA
Organism: Geobacillus sp. FJAT-46040; assembly: GCF_002335725.1. Lineage (NCBI taxonomy): Bacteria > Bacillati > Bacillota > Bacilli > Caryophanales > Anoxybacillaceae > Geobacillus > Geobacillus sp. FJAT-46040. Next base: position 2,049,407 of record NZ_NISS01000001.1, on the reverse strand, counting down.
GATGAGCCGGACTGGACATTTGTGTGCGCCCGGCTGTATTTGCGGCAATTGTACCGCGAGGCGGCACGGCAGCGCGGGTACGATGAGCGCAAGCGGTATGGCGATTTCTACTCGCTCCTTGTTGCGCTAACGGAACAAGGGGTGTACAGCCCGTTCTTGCTTGAACGTTATACGAAAGAAGAAGTCGACGCCATCGGTGCGTTTCTTGATCCGGAGAAGGACAAGCTGTTTACGTACATTGGGCTGCGCACGCTTGCGGACCGGTATTTGGCCCGCGATTATGAGCGGCGGTTGTATGAATTGCCGCAGGAGCGGTTTTTGGTCATTGCCATGACGCTCATGGCGAATGAACCGCAAAAGCAGCGGCTTGCGCTCGTGAAGGAAGCGTATTGGGCGTTAAGCAACTTATACATGACCGTGGCGACGCCGACGCTTGCCAACGCTGGGAAGTCGTACGGCCAGCTCTCAAGCTGCTTTGTCGACACGGTCGATGACAGCTTGCAAGGGATTTATGACAGCAATACCGACATCGCCAATTTATCGAAATCGGGCGGCGGCATCGGCGTCTATTTAGGCAAAATCCGGTCGCGCGGCAGCGACATTAAAGGATTCAAAGGGGTCTCCTCCGGCGTCATCCCGTGGATGAAGCAGCTGAACAATACAGCGGTGAGCGTCGATCAACTGGGGCAGCGAAAAGGGGCCATTTCCGTCTATTTGGATGTATGGCATAAAGACATTTTTGCCTTTCTCGATGCGCGGCTCAACAACGGTGACGAACGGCTGCGGACGCATGATTTGTTCACCGGCGTTTGCATCCCTGATTTGTTCATGGAGCAAGTCGAACAGCGCGGCGATTGGTATTTGTTTGATCCGCATGAAGTGCGGAAGGTGATGGGGTTTAGCTTGGAAGATTTTTATGATGAGGAAAAAGGGAGCGGCAGCTTTCGGGAAAAATATTGGCAATGCGTCAACGAACCAAGACTGTCGAAAGAAAAAGTGCCGGCGATCGAAGTGATGAAAAGCATTATGCGCAGCCAGCTCGAGTCGGGGACGCCGTTTATGTTTTACCGCGATGAAGTGAACCGGCAAAATCCGAATCGCCATCTCGGGATGATCTACTGCAGCAACCTTTGCACGGAAATCGCGCAAAACCAAAGCCCAACGGTGATGAAGCGGCAATATGTAAAAGACGGGATGATCATCATTGAAAAAATACCAGGCGATTTTGTCGTCTGCAATTTATCGTCGATCAACTTGGCGCGGGCGGTGACCGATGGGGTTTTAGCGCGGCTCATCCCGATTCAAATGCGGATGCTCGATAATGTCATTGATTTAAACAATATTCCGGTGCTGCAAGCCGGCCTGACGAACGAAAAATACCGCGCTGTCGGGCTTGGAACCTTTGGCTGGCATCATCTTTTGGCGTTAAAAGGCATTCGCTGGGAGTCGGACGAAGCGGTCCGCTATGCCGACGAGCTGTATGAAACGATCGCGTATTTGGCGATTCAAGCGAGCATGGAGCTCGCCAAAGAGAAAGGGAGCTACCCGGCGTTTCCGGGGTCGGACTGGCAGACGGGCGCTTATTTTGAGCGGCGCGGCTACGAAAGCCACGGTGAATTGGATTGGGATCGGCTGAAGCAAGATGTGACCCGCTACGGGATGCGCAACGGCTATATCATGGCCATCGCCCCGAACGCATCGACGTCGATCATCGCTGGCAGCACGGCGAGCATTGATCCCATTTTCTTAAAAGTATACGCCGAGGAAAAGAAAGATTATAAGATTCCCGTTACGGTGCCGGATTTAAACGAACAGACGATATGGTATTACAAATCGGCGTACCATATCGACCAGCGCTGGAGCATCAAGCAAAACGCCGCCCGCCAGCGCCATATCGACCAAGCCATCTCCTTTAACTTCTACGTCGTGAACACGATTAAGGCAAAAGAGCTGCTCGATTTGCATTTGACGGCGTGGAAGTCGGGGCTGAAAACGACGTATTACGTGCGTTCGACATCGGGGACGATCGACGAGTGCGATTCTTGTGCGAGCTGACCATGGGGCGCAACAAACGCCTTTGGTCGGGCTTTCCCTTCCTTGTGCGGGAGGGGCGTCCGAGGTTGGCCGCGCACATGATACTAGAAAACGAAAGGAAGGAATGGACGATGACGATCGGCTTAGTCAAACGACCGATTATGGATCCGGAGGCGCCGAACCGTTCGACGGGCATCATCAACGGCCGCTGCTCGAATGTGTTGAACTGGGACGATATTGCCTACCCATGGGCGTATGCGAAATATAAGCGAATGCTCGCCAACTTTTGGACGCCGTTTGAAATCAATATGGCGCAAGATGTGAAGCAGTTTCCGCAGCTGACCGCCCGCGAGCAGGATGCGTTTTTGAAAATCATTGGACTCTTGGCGCTGCTTGACAGCATTCAAACCGATTACGCGGGACGTGTGGCGGATTACATTACCGATCCAAGCATCAATGCCTTGATGATCATGCTCGCCCAGCAGGAAGTCATTCACAACCATTCCTATTCGTACGTGCTCTCGAGCCTTGTGCCGAAAGCAAAGCAAGATGAAGTGTTCGACTTTTGGCGAAACGAACCGACGCTGCGCAAGCGGAACGATTTTGTGACGAACGGCTACAAGGCGTTTGCGGAAGAGCCGAATGTGGAGAACTTGTTGCGCTCCATCGTTTTTGACGTCATTTTAGAAGGACTGTTTTTCTACTCAGGGTTTGCGTTCTTCTACAACCTTGCGCGCCAGCAAAAAATGGTGGCGACGAGCACGATGATCAATTACATCAACCGCGACGAGCACATTCATGTTGATTTGTTTGCGAAAATTTTCAAAGAAGTGTTGAACGAATACCCGGAGTATCGGACGCCGGAGCTTTCCGATTTTGTCCGTGAAACGTTTACGAAAGCGGCTGAGCTGGAAATCGAATGGGCCGGGGAAATCATCGGGAATGACATCGATGGCATCGACTTGGCTGATTTGGAAGCGTACATTAAGTTTTACGCCAACGTCCGCGCTCATCAGCTCGGTTTTGACCGCCCGTTTGACGGCTATCGGACGAACCCGCTCCGCTGGATTAAAGCGTATGAAGAAGTCGACCTCGGCAAATCAGACTTCTTCGAGCAAAAACCGCGCCAATATACGAAAGTGCAAGTGGATAATGGGTTTGATGAGCTGTAAGGAAAACCGCGTTGGGGCATCGTCCAACGCGGTTTTTTGCCGGAAAACATGATTAACGGAGGGATTCTCGCTGCATTATACAATGGGGAAGAGAAAAGGAAAAGAGATGTTGCGGCTTGTTGTCGGACGGTAGGCTTGGGCGCCTTACCTTGGTATAATGAGAAAAAACTTGCTTTTGAATGCGAAAGGGGACGGGAGAAGTGGGGAAAAAACAGGAAATCGAACGGCTGCGCGAGCAATTGAATCAGTGGCTCGTGGAAGAGGAGCACGACAATGACGAGGTATGGCTGAAGAGGGGGGGAAGCGATTTTTCAACGTTTCGCTCAGCTGGGTTCAAGCGCCATCGCCTATAACCAGCTTGGCGACCCGGAAACGGCGCTTGCCATACTTGACCAGCTTGAAGGGTATCACGGCCCGGGACAGCCTAACCATTATGAACGGATCACCGTGACCGCCATAGATGCTGATGGCGAGAAGTACACGTGTTACACGTACGTGTACCCATCAGAACGAAAAGAGTGGCTTGAGCAACACGCCAAACTTAAAGCGTGAGTGGACGATGAGGATATAAGAGGGCATTCGATGGTGTGTATCGTTCTGTGTCGCTGGCGCGCGAGCAGCCCACCTGATGAAAGGGTGAGCTGTTTCCGTTCAGAGCATACATTGTTCGCGGCGATGTTTCGCGTCTGTTCAAGGGGAATGGCGACATCAAGGCAAGCGGTCAAACAATATCCCCGAGTCGCTCTTTTCCGTGCTGACGGCTGACGAGTTCGTCGAGCTGGCGGATTTTTTTCCACGCTAAGTCGTCGCTGATCGTTCGATAATGGTGGCGGCCGCCGGGCTCCTCGTCGGCTTCGTCGGCCCATTTGACGATGGCTTGAAGCGGCGTTCGTTTCCATTCTCCTTCTGGAAGGTAGGAATCGGTATGAAGCAAAATCGCCAGGGCAATTTCCTTAGCGTTTTGCGGATGTTCGCCAAGGCGGATCAGCAGCTTATGCGCCCGCTCGGCTCCTTTGATGGCATGGATGTCGTTTTGCCGGTATTGTTCGTAGTCCCAACGGCCGTTTTTGTACCATGTGTAATGGCCGATATCATGAAGCAGTGCCGCTTTTGTCGCCAAGTCGACGTTCACTCCGTGGCGGAGGGCAAGGTGGTAGGCATGGTACGCCACGGTGATGGCGTGGGCGAGGCCGGATCGTTTTAAATATTTTTGCGCAATCGGATGGGCAAAGACGTCGGTTAAGGTGACCGTTCTCATAGGCATCCCCTCCGTTTTTTGTATTTCTCACCATCATACCATGGCGTAAAGAGTCAGGCAATGAGAGAAAGTAGGTGGGAGCGGTTGCATGGGAAAAAATAAGCCGATCGTGCTAAAATAGCGCTCGGCTTATTGGATTTGTGCTTGGCAGGCAAGCCGTTTGGCTGGTTGATCCGTTTTTTCGCGCTCGCGCCGCGTTTTCGGAGCGAGAAGGTGGGCGCCGGCGAGAACGGTGACCATGCAACGGCCACACGTTCCTTTTTTGCATTTGTGATCGAGCAGAACACCTTGTCCTAGGGCGGCGTCAAGAAGCGAAACGCCGGGGGCTGGCTGCACGGTGAACGTTTTCCCTTTTTGTTCGATTTGAATGACAGACGGCCGCACGGCGGACGGCCCATCGGGCTTAGGCGGCGCGGCAGAAATGGAGCGCTCCGATGGCCGGACGGCAGGCTTCAGTGAGCCGACCGTGAATGTTTTACCCATTTTTTTACACATCTCCTTTAAATTACATGGTTAGTTTGAAAATGAATCTCATTTACATCCGAATGAATGATTGGTATCATAATAGTAAAAGGAATTGCGAAAACGCCATCTTGGCTAGGGACAAGGGGGAGACACCATGGGCATTCCGATGAACGGACTGCGCGATATGAAAGCGATTTTGGCCAACGAGCGAAAAGTCGGCGGCGCGGTGGAAGCGGCGCTTCTCCGCCTCCGTTCCGGCGAAGAATATCGAAACGTCTGCATCGTTCATATCGATCAGCTGGGCGCCCAATACTATTCGGTCGGTTTTGTGACCGAACAAGGGGAACGGCTCATCGTCAACGTTCATGACATCAGCGTCATCTCTGCGCCTGAACATAAAAAAATTCGTGAGCTGAACAACGCCGCTTATAAACGGGAAGCCATCAACAACAAGCGGCGCTATTTAAAACGCCTCTTTGAGATTTATGAAGGCAGTTATACCGTTCATTTTTGGCGGGAAGCGAAAATGATTATCGATGACATCGGTGTTGAGGCGCTCAGCCCCGAATTGTCGCTGCTCGTTTCGAACGTTCAAGACCAAGCAGCCCGCACGGCTTGATGGCCAACTAGCAAGACGCCCAGCGGTTTGTAAATCCGCTGGGCGTTTCGATTGTTGCAAGCAGCGGATGTGGCTATTGAATCGCCTTCGGACGCTTTGGCCCATGTCTAGCCAGCCTCCCGCTAATGTGTCCCCTCTTTCCCTGAAAAGAGAAATTACGAGGCTCCGGCTGGATCTTCAAGCGTACAGATGGCGCTCGGCCGTTTAATGCGCGGTACAACCGATTCGTAGACACGGAACAAGTAGTTCATGTTTTCCGTATCTAAAAACGCGGTTTGCACATCGACGGCAACAGCGAGGTCGATGTTTTGCCGCCCTGTGTCAATGACGACCCCGCGTTTGCCTTTAATGACTGGCGTTTGGTAAATGCCGGCGGTCATCAGCTCGCGGATGTGCTCAATTTCAAGCACGTGCGTCCCTTCATGGACGCGGTGGATCAACGCATACAATTCCGGCGACAAGACGAGCGCGTATGGGCCGGTATGGCCGAGCTGAAGCAGCTTGTTGCGCGCTTCGACGACGTCAGTAAAGGCGTTGCCCGATTTCATCCAGTCGCTGCGAATGTGGGCGATTTTTCCTTTCACGTTCATAATGCCCGGTACATCAAATTCAGCCGAACCGTTGAAAATCAAATCGTCCTCAAGCAGCGCGCACTGCTGGGCGGCGTTGGCGGCGGCGGAAAAGTCGATCGGGCTGCCGAGCTGTTTCGCCTGTTCAATGTCACGCCAGTACAAAATAAAGTCTTTATACAAAAGCGGGATCGTTAAATGCACGCGCCGCGCCGGCTCGGAAAGGCTCAGCTCTTTGCCGTGGAAGCTCATGTCCCCATGCTCCGGGTTCATATAAATATCGTTGGCGACCGACTGGACGCCTTCGCCAAGCGGACCGTACAAATCGATAAACCTACGTCCGACGAGCTGGCGCCGCGCCGTTTCAATGACCAGTTCGTCAAGCTCGCCCCATTGGCTGCTTGTGAGCGGGGCTTCTGGATACAGCTTCGTTTTATCCATGTTTACTCTCCTTTCTTATCCGTGTTTTAAGCTGCCGACTGTCAGCTGCCGTCTTGTTCCGATCGATGGGCGGACAGGCGCCGGGTCGGAAGGCGGGACGGCGTACTGCGCCAGTTTCAAATGGTCTTTTTGATGCTCTTTTTCGTCAGTCGGCACCGAAGCGGCGAGGGAAACCGGCACGTCCAACGCGCGATTCAGCGCTTCAAGGGCGTCTTTCATCTGTTGGTAATCAGCAGCGGTCATATCGCGCAGCGCCGCAATTGTCGGTTCATGTTCCGTCCCTTTATAATGAAACAACGACAAATCGAGATGTTCCAAAAAGTTGTGCAAACCGAATTTTTCAAGGCTGATATCTTGCAACAGGCGCAAAAAGTCGCCGTTTTCCCGCGATAAGAATGCTTCGTCCGCCAATGCCTCCTCCAACTTTGGAAGCAAGGCGGTCAAACGGTCAAACCGGTGTTCCTCTTCTTCGTAAATATGATGCCAATACAGCCGTTCATGGTCGTCCGCGGCCTTTTCAATCGTCGGCTCTAAAATCGCTTGAAACTGGCTGAGCGCCTCTTTCGACCGGCCGAGAATGGCGCTGACTTCCGCTAACGTGTCGTACAATGGACTCCCTCCTACACTATGATTGATTGTTATCATCTTTTCCATATTGAAAGAGGCATAAACATCTCGTCTTCCTTCGAACGTCACCTTTTCTCCTGGTCCGGAATAAAACAGAATAAGGAACATTGCCCACTTGATATGCGACGCGATTCCAGCGATAATGGAAACGATGTGGAATGAATGCCGCCAAGCGGCATGGAATGAGCGAAGAAGGTGAGACAGAACGATGAAACGTGCGGAACATATTTATCAAAGACTCGTAGAGATTTGTGGGGAAAGAAATGTCCTTCGCGATGAGCCGATGAAAAACCATACATTGGTGCGGATCGGCGGCAAGGCCGATTTTCTCGTCTGGCCGGAGACGTACGAGCAGGTCATTGAGGTGTTGCGGCTGAAAGAAGAGTACGGCCTGCCGTTTACGCTTCTTGGCAACGGTTCGAACGTCATCATCCGCGATGGCGGGCTGCGCGGCATTGTCATGCAGCTGAAGCATTTGAACCGCATTTGGCGTGAAGGAAACAACGTGATCGCACAAAGCGGGGCGGATATTAAAGCGGTGTCGCGGTTCGCGCTCGAACAACACCTCACCGGGTTGGAGTTCGCCTGCGGCATTCCGGGGTCGGTCGGCGGGGCGATTATGATGAACGCCGGAGCGTACGGCGGGGAAGTGAAAGATGTGCTTGACCATGTCAAGGTGGCGACGCTCGCCGGTGAGTTGAAAACTCTGAAAAACGAGGAGCTGGAGCTTGGCTATCGAACAAGCATCATCAGCCGGACGCATGATATTGTGCTTGAAGTCATCTTTTCCCTGCAGCCGGGCGACTATGCACAAATCAAGGCGAAAATGGATGATTTAACCTTTCAGCGCGAATCGAAACAGCCGCTTGAGTATCCGTCGGTCGGCAGCGTGTTTAAGCGTCCGCCGGGCTATTTTGCCGGCAAGCTCATCCAAGACAGCGGCCTTCAGGGAAAAGGATTCGGCGGTGCGGAAGTGTCGACGAAGCATGCAGGATTCATTATTAACAAAAACAATGCGACCGCTGCCGATTACATTGCGACGATCGAAATGGTGCGCAAAACAGTGAAAGAAAAATTCGGGGTCGATCTGGAGTTGGAAGTCAAAATTATTGGCGAGGAATGACGGAGGATCCGAATCCGGTTTGCGGGTTCGGATTTTTCTCATTTCGACGAGAGGAAAAATGAAACCAACCGCCAATAGGTAAGAAAAGGGATTATCCGTGCCCGACGGCGCGTTTGCCAACAGCGTCGGCTGCGGTTTTGACGCCCATATCGCCCGCAAGGCCAACCGTTCGGCATGGAAAGGGCGGTTCAATCGTGTTGGGCTTGGCTCGCTTATTTACGTGCTTTATTTAGTGATAGAGCTATTCCGCTACCGACCCGTCGATCTTGACATTTGCATTGACGGGCGAAACTATTCATTTCAGCAAGCTTGGATGGCGACTGTGTCCAATCATCCGTACTACGGCGGAGGTATGCGCATCGCCCCGTCCGCCCGGGGGGATGACGGCTTGCTTCATGTGACGGTCGTCGGGTCGATGCCTCGTTGGAAAATTCTTGCGCTGTTTTTAACAACCCATACGCCGCAAGTCCCCCGCCTCTAAGCGAAGCGTAGGCGGGGGATACGCGGCGTCCTTTTTTTTACTTTTGATCAAAAAAAGTAAAAAAAGGAGAATCGATGAAAAAAGAATATATATAAGTTGCAATTTTGTTTCACATGGCATTGTTCGCTCTTCTTGTCACCGTGCCAGCTTGTTAGGTGATAAAGTAAAGACGGGACATGGAGGTCGGAAATTCTTTATTACAACCTATATAGATTTTCGATTATTTATATTTTATATTATAACTGTAGATGAGCAATTTTCATAACAATAATTACCATGTAAAAAGAAACAAACAGGGTACCCTTTATGCCACATGGAGCTGTTTTTTCACGGTATCAATGGGAATATTTTGTTTCGCTGCACAGTAAATGAACTCCACGAGGCTATGTCCTTTTCTCTTGCGCAAGAGATCGAGCCCATCAGAAAAATCGCTGTTCGACTCGAATAGGCTGTACACGTAAGCAAGCTGCACCAAGATCCAGCAGCGTTTCACCGCCCGAACCTGACGAACACGGTACCCATCGAGCTTCAGCTGGTCTTTCGCTTGTCGAAAAAAGCATTCGATCGACCAGCGTTGGGCATAGTGGCGCAAGATGTCTTCATCGCTTAGCTCCCGGTCGGTGCTCAAGACGCAGTGAAGATGTTCCGATGTCATCGGCTGATTGGCTTTCCAAGCGAGCAGCACCACCGCATGGTCGAGACCGTTGAGCGCTCCTTCGTAACGATAGACGCGATAATGCTCTTCTCCCACCGTGACGAGGTGAGTGTCATTCGGTTCGATGGAGCGGGCCAACTGCTTCGCTTGGACGGCAACGCCGTTCGGATAGAGAATCCGGTTCGTCTTGAGCATCGCGATGACGTGGAATCCTTTTTTCAGACAAGCTTCCACGAGCGCTTTCGATGGATACCACGAATCCATCAGCACATAAACGGGACGGCGTACATCCAACGAAGAAAGCATCTCGATCGCGAGTTCCCCTTTGCTTTTTCCCGCCGTCTTGTCGTAGAGGCGGAAGGAAAAGGGAAACGCCTGGGTTGCAGTATGAACCATGAACCAAACAAGAGAATGGCCCCAAATCGATTTTTTCTCTGAGTGAGAGTAGTGCCAATCACATCCCTGAATCGCGTGTGTTGCCCGTGACGAAGGCTTGGTTTTTTGGCAAATCGTATCATCGATCGAAACAAACAAGGGTTGATTCTCCTGTTTGGCGATGCGTTCGACACGACGAAGGATCCACTGCTGGAGTTTGCGAAGCAGTGTCTCTTCCTCCCACGGACTTTTCGTGAAAAAATGGCTGAGTGTCGTGCGGTGGTTCGGATGAAAGCTCCCATGATGAAGATCGGTCAATGTTCCCGAAAAGCCCTTCGTGATCATCGCATCCACGATATGAACGAGATGCTTCATAACAGGTTTTGAAAAATAAAGGGTCAACCCCAACATCGTGAAAAACTTGTGAATTCCTTGATGATGTGCTAATCTATTCATGAGACATGAACCTCCTTGTGAATGGTTTGGTAGCACATCTATTCTAACCAAGGAATCGGGTTCATGTCTCCTTTTTTGTTTCGATGTAAATTTATGTTAGTGATTTTGCTCATCTACAGT
>NZ_NISS01000001.1:1631623-2038827 GCF_002335725.1 Geobacillus sp. FJAT-46040 | reverse complement strand
CGCCGGATCGAGTCGATGCCGGGATGCATCCGGGACTATCGGGAGTGGCTGTCGGAGCAAGGGGTGGAGACGACCGGCATGCGTCCGATGGGCCACGCCGAGAGCGTGATGAGCCGGTTTGCGCATCGGGTGAAATCCCGCCGCAGCTGGAAAGACCAAGGGCTTCGGGCGTTTCTGAGGGCGATGGCAGCCCGAATCGACGGGATTTGGCGGAGAAATGGGCAGTTGGTGGAGGAAGAAGAGACCCGAACGGCAGCCTCGGCCTCGACGAAGTCCAAGCGGGTTGAACAGGCCAAACGGAAGGCAGGACGGTTGTGGGCAGATGTGGTGCGTCAGAATCTACCGTGTCTGCAGCGGTCATCCGGGACGCCGATCCATCAAGCGTTGTCGGCGCTTCGGGATTTTGGTTTGGTGTAAAAAAATGGAATACAATATCATCACTTCAAGATGAGGGATGAGAGTCCGAAAGCGCTTACGATATCAATTCCTGAAAATGGTTCGCTAACTAGTGATTGACAACACCCGTAGTGAACCGAAAAAATGTTCTCCACAAAGTCTTGACTGACTCCTCGTTCCTTCACGGTTTGGCAGTCAACCGCTTGTTTGCTATAATGGAAACAAGTTTGACAAAGACGATATCCGAGGCGGCTCCTGCCAATTTGTTTGGTGGGAGTTTGTTTTTGCGATGAGCGCCCGGCAGGGGAAAACGGGATGGCCAATGCCATGCCGAGCGAAAACGAAAGGAGCAAACCGGTTATGACGGAGCGGGTGGATGATATTGTTGAGGTTTGTTTATTAGCGGGAAAATTGATGCTTGAAAGCGGCGGAGAGACGTATCGGGTGGAAGATACAATGACGCGCATCGCTGCTTCGTTTGGCATGCCGCGCTCCCATGGTTATGTCACACCAACGGCCATTATTTTTTCTATTGAAGGGACAGACTCAACCAGATTGATCCGCATTTCCGAGCGTTCGACTGATTTAGCGAAAGTGGCGGTCGTGAACGATATTTCCCGGCGCATCAGCCGCGGTGAATTGACGCTTGAAAAGGCGCGAAAGGAGCTCGAGGATATCGGGCGCGCCCCGATGGGTTATCCTCTTTGGCAGCAAACCGCCGCCGCAGCGTTAGCGAGTGCTTGTTTTGCGTCATTGATTGGAGGGATGGTTCACTTTTTCCCATCGCTTTTTTCCGGAGGGGTGGCATTTTGGTGTTTTGAGATGGTGCATCGGTTTGTAAAAATCCGGTTTTTCGCGGAATTTTTTGCTTCTTTTGTCGCCGGGGGGCTCGTATTGTTAATGGTGCAGGCCGGATTTGGCGGGGACGTCGGGAACATGATCATCGGCTCGGTGTTGCCGCTCGTGCCGGGGCTGGCCATTACGAACGCGGTGCGTGACTTAATGGCCGGCCATCTCATCGCCGGATTGTCGCGCGGGGCCGAGGCGTTTTTGACGGCGTTTGCGATCGGCACTGGCATCGCCTTTGTTTTATCTATTCGATGATAGGGAGCACAGGTCATGATTGTTATGCAGTTGCTGCTTAGCTTTGTGGCGTCAACGTTGTTTGGCATGATTTTTAATGTTCCGCCGCGGCTGTTGCCGCATAGCGGATTGGTCGGGATGAGCGGATGGGCGGCCTATACGTTTGCTGTACGTTCGAGCGTAGACAGTGTGATTGCGACGTTTATAGCCGCGTTTTTCGTCGCCTTTTTAAGCAATGCGTTTGCTCGGCGCTATCGGGCGCCGGCAACCATTTTTATTGTTCCTGGCATTCTCCCGCTCGTTCCAGGTGGGACGGCATTTGAAGCGATGCGTCATGTCGTCATGAACGACTACAATGCAGCGATTCCGTTGGCGGCAAAAGCGTTCATGATTTCTGGGGCGATTGCGATGGGGCTCATTTTTTCTGAGGTCGTCAACCAGCTGGTAAAGCGCCGCCCGTAATGGCACGTGTCTGTTTTTTCCAATCATTTGCCTATCGTTGTATTTGTTTGTCTGAATATTATAATGAATATAACGATGTTTTTTCTATCGATTTTGAAACAGCGGGGGAGAGCGGAATGAAAGACATTATCGAGCAGATGAAAGCGGAGCTATGGGAGGTTTTCGATCACCTTCACCGCCATCCAGAAATCAGCTGGGAAGAGTGGCAAACGACTGAATTTCTCTGCCGAGAGTTGGAGCGCGAAGGATATCGGGTGCGGACGTTTGCCGATTGCCCGGGTGTGGTGGCGGAAATCGGCGCCGGGCCGTTTACGGTTGGGGTGCGCAGCGATATGGATGCGCTTTGGCAAGAAGTGAACGGCGTTTGGCAGCCGAACCATGCGTGCGGGCATGATGCCCACATGACGATCGTGCTCGGGGTGGCGAAGCTGCTTCGCCGCATCGGCTATGAGCCGCCGGGGACGCTCCGGTTTTTGTTCCAGCCGGCCGAGGAGAAAGGAACAGGGGCGTTAAAGCTGATCGAAAAAGGAGCGGTCGACGGCGTGTCGTTTTTATACGGCGTTCACCTGCGGCCGATTCAAGAAGTGAAAGGCGGATATGCGGCGCCGGCGATCATCCATGGGGCGGCGCAATGCATCGAAGGGCGGATCCGCGGTGTGGCGGCGCACGCGGCGCGGCCGCATTTAGGCGTCAATGTCATTGAAGTTGGCAGCGCCATTGTGCAGGAGCTCGGCAAAATTCATATCGACCCACAAGTGCCAGCGTCGATCAAAATGACGAAGTTTCACGCCGGTGAAAAAGATGCGAACACGATCCCGGACTACGCGGAATTCTCCCTTGATTTGCGGGCGCAAACGAACGAGGCGATGGAGCGGCTCGTTGAAGGGCTGCGTCATGTGATCAACGGGGTCGCTGCCATTTATGGGGCGGAGATTGAACTGGTGGAACGGACGCGCATCGTCGCCGCTCATCCTGATCCAGATGCGGTGCGGCTGATGGAGGAGGCGATTATCGCGGCCTTGGGGACGGAAAAATGCGTTCCGCCGGTTGTGACATCGGGAGGAGAGGATTTCCATTTTTATTCCTTTCAAAAACCGGAGCTGAAGACAACGATGCTCGGGTTAGGCTGTGACTTGCGCCCTGGGCTCCATCATCCGCAGATGACATTCCGGCGCGACGATTTGCTTTCTGGCGTGGAAATTTTGGCGCGAACGGTCATCCATACGTTTTCGACGTTTGCGCCACAGGGAGAGAAAGAACGTGTCTCTGTCGCTGCAAATCATTGAGACGATGGAACAGCTAAAAGAAATGGCTGAGTTGGAGGCGGACGTTTGGGGGACAGCGCCAATCCCGCTTCACCAAACGTTGACAGCGGTGAAAAACGGCGGCATTGCGATCGGGGCGTATATGGACGGGAAACTCGTCGGCTTTGTGTATAGCTTCCCTGGGTTTCGAAACGGGGAAGTGTATCTTTGTTCGCACATGATGGGGATTGCCAAACCGTTTCGCGATCAAGGGATCGGCTACCGCTTAAAAATGAAGCAAGCCGAAGAAGCGCGGCGGCGCGGCTACCGAGTCATCCGCTGGACGTATGACCCGTTGCAAAGCCGCAACGGCTATTTGAACTTGGCGAAGCTTGGGGCCCTTGGCGTCGAGTATGTGGAAAACTGCTACGGCGAAATGAATGACGCGTTGAACGGTCAACTGCCGTCTGACCGCTTCATCGTCGAATGGCGGCTTGATGAGCGAGTGACTGGGGAACGGAATTTGGTTAAAGCAGATCTTCTCAAGGCCAGAAGTCTGACGGTGCTCGAGGCAGGTCAAAGGGCTGACGGTCTGTTGCGGCCCGTGCCGAGAGACATCGATGAAACAGCGGCGCCGTTGTTGTTGGCTGCGGTTCCGCTTGACTTTCCGCAGCTGAAAGAGCGGGATCTCGCGCTGGCGCTTGAGTGGCGGCTGGCGACGCGCGCTCTGTTTCAGCGGTTGCTTGCGGAAGGCTGGATTGCCGCCGGCGCTTGGCGCCGTTCCGGGGAGCCGGCGATGCACTACATATGGGTGAGGAGAAACGAATGACTGCCGCAGAAAGGGGAAGAGGAATGGCGATCAACATCGAGTACGTCATATTGCGCCATTTGCAAATGGAGTTGAAGGCGCCGTTTACGACGAGCTTCGGCACGTTTCAAAGGAAAGAGTTGATTTTAGTGGAGGCGGTCGACTGCGATGGCGTTTCCGGCTGGGGCGAATCGGTTGCGTTTTCCGCCCCGTGGTACAGCGAGGAAACGGTGAAAACGAACTGGCATATGCTCGAGGATTTCCTTGTGCCGCTTGCGTTGGCTGAGCCGATTCACCACCCGGAGGAGCTGTCAAAGCGCTTTGCCGCCATCCGCCAAAACAACATGGCGAAAGCGGCGCTTGAGGGGGCGGTATGGGATTTGTACGCCAAGCGGCTCGGCGTCCCGCTTTCTCAAGCTCTCGGAGGAACGAAAAAGGACATTGAAGTCGGCGTCAGCATCGGCATCCAGCCGACGGTCGGCGATTTGCTTCGGGTCATTGAACGGTATGTGGCGCAAGGGTACCGGCGGATCAAGGTGAAAATCAAGCCGGGATGGGATGTTGATGTCATTCGCGACGTGCGGCGCGCGTTTCCCGACGTGCCGCTCATGGCGGATGCCAATTCGGCGTATACGCTCGCTGACGCCAAGCGGCTTCAGGCGCTCGATGAGTTTGGGCTGATGATGATCGAACAGCCGCTCGCCGCTGACGATCTTGTCGATCATGCCCGGCTGCAGTCGCTTCTTCAGACGCCGATTTGCCTTGATGAAAGCATTCGTTCCTATGACGATGCGCGCAAGGCGCTTGACCTTGGCAGCTGCCGCATCATCAACATCAAAATCGGGCGCGTCGGTGGGCTTTGGGAGGCGAAGCGCATCCACGATCTTTGTGCTGAGCGCAGCGTGCCGGTCTGGTGCGGGGGAATGCTCGAAGCGGGCGTTGGGCGCGCCCACAATATCGCGATCACGACGTTGGAAAACTTCGCGCTTCCCGGTGACACCGCCGCGTCGTCCCATTATTGGGAGCGGGATATTATCACACCGGAAGTCGAGGTGCAAGGCGGCTTGATCCGCGTGCCGAACGCGCCGGGCATCGGCTATGACGTCGACCGCCGCCAAGTTGAGCGGTATACGCAGTTTGCGAAGGTGTTTCATCGTACGGCGACGGCATAAAGGATGATAAAAGGGAGAAAGAAAAAATGATGATAAGACCGATTGAAGTTCGCGATGCGGAACATTTCTTGGAGTTGTGCAAAAAAATTGATGAATCTGGTTTTATGTTATTTGAGCCTGGCGAACGGCAAACAACGGTTGAACAACAAAGTAAATCGATTGAAAGAATGTTGTTTGAACCGAATAAAATGATCTTTGTTGCTGAAACTGAAAACAAGCTTGTCGGGTTCCTTGCTGTCATAGGAGGCGATGTAAAACGAAATCGACATTCTGCCAATGTTGTTTTGGGAGTTCTTGAAGACTATCAAGGACAGGGCATTGCCACTAAACTATTCAACAAAGCGTTTGAGTGGGCAAAGGAAGTTGGAATTTCGAGATTAGGACTTACGGTCATGAAAGGGAACGATAAGGCGTTCAACTTATATAGGAAGATGGGATTCGTATTAGAAGGCGAGAGGGTTCAATCATTAAGAGTGGGCGGAGAATTTGTCAATGAATATTACCTATACAAACTGTTGTAACGCCAATTTGGGGCTGACCCAAAACGCATTCGCGTTTTGGATCAGCCCCTTCTTCGTTGTGTTACACGCGTCCGATCCCAGTATTCGCCTTGACGACAATTTCCGTATATTTCTTTTCATCCGCTTTTTTCGATGAGACGAGCGTTCCGATGATGGCGCCGATAAAACCGAGCGGAATGGAAATAATGCCTGGATTGGCGAGTTTAAAGAGCGGTTCGCCAACGAAAATGGCGGCTCCTGGCTGCGGTGACCAGACGTTCGGGCTGAAGAAGACGAGCAACAGGGCGCTGATCAAGCCAACGAGCATGCCAGTAATGGCTCCTGTCGTATTAAAGCGACGCCAGAAGATCGTAAAGACGATCGTCGGCAAGTTGGCGCTTGCAGCGACGGCAAAGGCGAGCGACACAAGGAAGGCAACGTTCATTTTTTGGGCAAACAGCGCTAACAAAATCGATAATACCGAGACGCCGACCGATGCCCAGCGGGCAGCAAGCATTTGTTCTTTTTCCGTTGCCTGGCCGCGCCGCAAAATATGGCTGTAAAAGTCATGGGCAAACGCCGAGGCGGCTGACAGAACGAGCCCGGCGACAACCGCCAAAATCGTGGCAAAGGCAACCGCGGCAACAAAGGCAAATAAGAAATCTCCACCAAGCGCTTCGGCTAGAAGCGGGGCGGCCATATTGCCGGCCGGGTTGGCGGCGACGATTTTGTCATAGCCGACGAACGCGGCGGCGCCAAACCCTAAAAAGATCGTCATGACGTAGAAAATCCCAATGATCCATGTTGCATAAACGACCGATTTGCGCGCGGTCGGCGCGTCTTTGACCGTAAAGAAGCGGATCAAAATATGCGGCAGCCCGGCCGTCCCCAACACGAGCGCCAAGTTTAATGAAATCGTATCGAGCGGGTCTTTAAACTTGTTGCCCGGGTTTAAAAACGCTTCGCCAAGCGGTGTCGCGGTTTTGACTTCATGGAACATTTTGGCGATGCTGAAATCGAATTTAGCAAAGACGATGATGGAAATGATAAACGTACCGACCATCAATAAGACGGCTTTGACGATTTGCACCCAGCTCGTGGCCGTCATGCCGCCGAACACGACATACACGGTCATTAAAATGCCGACGATCAAGACGGAATAAACGTAGTCTAAGCCTAACAGAAGCTTGATGAGGCCGCCGGCGCCGACAAGCTGGGCGATCATATAGAAGATCGAGATGGCGATCGTATTTAACGCCGCGACACCGCGCACTTTTTTATCATCAAAACGGGCGGCGATCATGTCGGCCATCGTGTACTTGCCAAGATTGCGAAGCGGCTCGGCGACGATATACAGGACGACAAGATAAGCGACAAGGAAGCCGATGCTGTAAAAGAAGCCGTCAAATCCAGCCAGGGCGATCATGCCGGCAATGCCGAGAAAAGAGGCGGCGGACATATAGTCGCCGGCGATGGCGAGCCCGTTTTGCCAGCCGGTGAGGCTGCTGTCAGCGGTGTAAAATTCGCTCGTCGTTTTCGTCCGTTTCGAGGCATAGTACGTAATGACAAGCGTCAAGGCGACGATGACGAGGAAGAGGAAAAAGGCTAATCCGTTCATTAAGCGTTTCCTCCTTCCTTCGCTTCCTGTTTTACTTGTTCAACGATGTCGTCAAACTTGGCAGCCCGTTTCGAATAAAGGATGCATAAAGCCCAAGTCATGGCAAATTGTGCGAAGGCGAACAGCCACGCCCAACTAACCGGCCCGATTGCTGGCGCGTTGAGCACCTTTGAGTACGACGTCAAGATCGGAAGGATGAGGTAAAATGCAAAGAAAAAGAACGTCGCTGGAATAATAAAGGCTTTTTTCTCTCGGATAAGGCCACGAAACGAGGCGGATTGGGCGATTGCTTCATAATCAACAACTGCCTGTTCGGCAAAGGATTGTTTTTTTACTGCCATATGGATCCCTCCCTGTCTTTGTTAAAGCGTTTTCAAATGAGATGACGGAACATAAAGGCCGGCAGCGTCAGGAAACCTCCTTTCTTGTCACAAATTTGTCACACATTCATTATATATTTATCTGAAAAATTTGTAAATTGATTTTTTTGTTATTATTAGAGAAATGTTTTTTGCTTTACCGCGTAAAACGAAAAAATTTTTTTCTGTTTTTCTTATTTTCGCACTTTACAAAAAACAAGGATCATGTAGAATGACAACTGTATTCGACAATAAAATTCAACAATTTTCTACAAAAAACAACAAGGGGAGACATCCGATGAATTTGTTTCGTAAAAAACCGATTCAGGCGCTTTTAAACGAATCGGGGGCGAAAGGAGCCTCGCTGCGGAAAGAGTTAGGGGCATTCGACTTAACGATGCTCGGCATCGGTGCCATTATCGGGACGGGCATTTTCGTCCTGACCGGGGTGGCTGCGGCAGAGCATGCCGGTCCGGCGCTCGTTCTTTCGTTCATTTTGTCTGGGTTGGCGTGTGTGTTTGCGGCGCTTTGTTACGCTGAGTTTGCTTCGACCGTACCGGTGTCGGGAAGCGCGTACACATATAGCTATGCCACATTTGGTGAACTGTTCGCTTGGATTTTAGGTTGGGACTTGATTTTGGAATATGGGGTCGCTTCATCAGCGGTCGCCGCCGGCTGGTCCGGCTATTTCCAAGGCCTGCTCGCTGGGTTTGGCATTGAGCTGCCGAAGGCGCTCACGAGCGCATATAACCCGGAGAAAGGCACAATCATCGATTTGCCGGCTATTCTCATTATTTTGTTCATTACGTTTTTACTGAACATGGGTGCGAAAAAATCGGCCCATTTCAATACGGTCGTGGTTTTTATTAAAGTGGCTGTCATCTTGCTTTTCTTGGCGGTTGGCGTTTGGTATGTTAAGCCGGAAAACTGGACGCCGTTTATGCCATATGGATTTGCAGGTGTTGCGACCGGCGCTGCAACAGTGTTTTTCGCTTACATCGGGTTTGATGCGGTGTCGACCGCGGCGGAAGAAGTGCGCAACCCGCAACGCAATATGCCAATTGGCATCATCGTGTCGTTGCTTGTCTGCACGTTATTGTACATCGCTGTTTCGCTCGTGCTGACGGGCATCGTTCCGTACGATCAATTGAACGTAAAAAACCCGGTGGCGTTCGCGTTAAACTATATCAATCAAGACTGGGTCGCCGGCTTTATTTCGCTCGGGGCGATCGCCGGCATTACGACCGTGCTCCTTGTGATGATGTATGGGCAGACGCGTCTCTTCTACGCCATCAGCCGCGACGGTTTGCTGCCGAAAGTGTTTGCTCGCATCAGCCCGACGCGCCAAGTGCCGTATGTCAATACGTGGCTGACGGGAGCGGCTGTAGCGGTATTCGCCGGCATCATCCCGCTCAACAAATTGGCGGAACTGACGAACATTGGCACACTCTTTGCCTTTATTACCGTTTCAATTGGCGTTCTTGTGCTGCGCAAAACGCAGCCGAACTTAAAGCGGGCGTTCCGCGTCCCGTTCGTTCCGGTCATCCCGATTTTAGCCGTCTTGTTCTGCGGCTACTTAGCTCTTCAGCTCCCGATGACGACATGGATCGGTTTTATCTCGTGGCTGCTGATTGGTTTGGTCATTTACTTTGTCTACGGCCGCAAGCATAGCGCGCTTAACGAAATAGCTAAAAGTGAAGAAAAAGTCGGTTAATTGGCCAACTGAAAAAGAAGAGGCTTTCCTGAACCGAGAGGTGGGAAAGCCTCTTTTTCGTTCGGTTACATGCGAATGGCAACGAAACAATCTACTCCATCATAGACAGGAAAATGATGATATGGACGAACGAGGAAGTTTGTCACCGTATTGACGACCGAGGGGGAATTTCTCCGGGTGAAAAAGGAAGGGGAGTATGAAGTTGGAGAAGAGATTGAAGCAGGTGCAGTAAAAAAAAACCTTTCCATTTCACCGTCGTTCGTTTCGATATGCATTGGTGAGCGCTTTGGCAGCGGCCGTGCTGCTTGTCACCACTTGGATTCAGTGGCCTTCCGGCGCGGTGTACGCATATATGTCGATCGACATTAATCCGAGCATTGAAGCGGGGGTCGACGATGATCTGCACGTATTGACGTTAAAGGCGTATAATGAAGAAGGAAAAAACGTGCTCGCTGCGCTCCCTGCATGGAAAAATAAACCGTTTTCTGCGGTGGCGAAACAAATTATTGTATTAAGCGAAAAAAAGGGCTATTTAAAGGAAGGCGGCGAAGTGCTCATTACAACGGTGGAAAAAGAGCGTAACGCCTCCTCGGCGCGGAAGCTGTCCGCTGAGCTTGCTGAAATCGAGCGGTCGGTGGCGGACGACCGGATCGTTATCAAAACGGCAAACAGCACAATGGAAGTGCGCAGCCGGGCAGCTGAGCAAGGAATGACGACCGGAAAACTGTTGCAGATCGAGAAAAAAGCAAAACCGGCCTCGTCCACATCCACCAAGCCGGACAAAGAGAAAGGACAAAGCGGAAAGAAGGAAAAGAAACCATCACCAGTAAAAGGGCAAAAACTAGAGCAGCCGGCGCAAATGAAACAAAAGCATGGCGAACAGAAACCAAAGCAGCAGAAAAAAGAAAAACAGCCGTTGCACGAGCGAAAAAACACCGATTCAAATAAAGAAAGTTCCCCGTCGGACAAAGAGATTTCTCCGAAAGGGAAAAACCATGGGACCGCCCGTCCGTCGCGGCCGGGCGGTCATTATGTAGAGAAAAAGGCGGCGGATGGCCGGCACGACCGCAGCAACAAGAAAGATCGCCGCGATCCGGCGAATGTCCACCGCCAGCCGACAATCATCGATTCCAAAACGAAAAAAGCCGAGTGATCACGCTCGGCTTTATTCTGTTCTCCGTCCTGCCAGCTCGCTTTGCGCTTGGGCGACGAGCCGTTTCGTAATTTCCCCGCCGACGGAGCCGTTGGCGCGCGAAACAGTGCCAGCCCCGAGCTGCACGCCAAACTCTTGGGCGATTTCGTATTTAATTTGTTCCAATGCTTGTTCAATGCCTGGAACAAGCAGTTTGTTGCTTCCACGTGCCATTCTTTTTGCCTCCTTCGTCATGTTTCGATATGGCATCATTAGTATAAGCAAACTGTTGGTGAGGTATAGGTGGGAATTAAAGGGAGAGTTTATCACAAAAAAAAGGCGACCGTGTCGTCGTGCCGTTTACGATTGCCTGTGGACAATGCTGGTATTGCCAGCACGGGCTTGAGAGTCAATGTGACGCGTCAAACCCAAACGGCGAGTCGGGGGCGTATTTCGGCTATTCCGAAACGTTTGGCGGCTACCCGGGCGGGCAAGCTGAATATTTGCGCGTGCCGTTTGCCAACTTCACCCCGTTTGTCGTTCCCGACGATTGTGAATTGGAAGATGAAAAATTATTGTTTTTGTCCGACATTATTCCGACCGCGTTTTGGGGCGTCGACGAAGCGGGAGTGAAAGACGGCGACACAGTCGTCGTGCTCGGCTGCGGGCCGGTCGGGCTGTTGGCGCAAAAGTTCGCTTGGCTGAAAGGAGCGAAGCGCGTCATCGCTGTCGATTACATCGATTACCGGCTTGAGCACGCGAAAAAGACGAATAAAGTAGAGACGATCAACTTTACCGAATACGAAAACACCGGTGAATACATGAAGGAGCTGACCGGCGGCGGGGCGGATGTAGTCATCGATTGCGTCGGCCTAGACGGGAAAATGACCCCTCTTGAACTCATCGGCTCGGCGCTGAAGCTGCAAGGGGGCGCGATGGGGGCGATCGTTATCGCCTCGCAGGCGGTGCGCAAAGGCGGAACGATTCAGCTCGTTGGAGTGTATGGCTCCCGCTACAACCAGTTTCCGCTTGGCGATTTATTTTCACGCAACATTACGCTGAAAATGGGGCAGGCGCCGGTCATTCATTACATTCCGACGCTGTATGGGTGGATTGTCGAAGGAAAGTTTGACCCGACCGATATTATTACGCATCGCCTTCCACTCGATGAGGCACAATATGCGTATGAAATTTTCGATGAAAAGAAAGACGGCTGCATCAAAGTCGTGCTGAAGCCGTAATGGTGCATAAAGCGTGCCTGGCCGAGGCACGATAAGAAAAAATGTGGAAGGAGGATCGATGTGACTGACATCGCATTCCCGGTTGCCCGTCTTCATGACGGGACGCTTCGCCAGCTGCAGCAGTTGGAGCAGCGGCTGCGCGAAGAGACGGGGGAAGAAATTGTGCTTGTCGCTTATCAACGGAAAACGACAGATGAAGGGGAGGCGAAACGATGATGAAACGAAAAGTGAAATTCGATGCAGCGAAAAACAACAATAAAACGCCGACCGAGAGCCTGCCGGATACGGAATTTGCCGCGCAATACGCCGGCGAAGAAGACATGATTCGCGGCGCGAACCGCAATTCGAAAAAAGGACGCCAAGGAGGCGGAGATGGATAACGATCAGAAGGAGCGGCCTGTCCAACGAAATGAAGAAATGGCGTTTGAATGGGGCGATTTTGCCGCTCATCAACCCATTTGGCTGATGGAAGAGCAAAAACGGGCGAAGGGAAAGGAAACAAAAAAGGAAGACCCACCGCGGTGAGGGGGGCTGTCTGCCAGCCGCTTTCACAGCGGGCAAGCGAAAAAATAAGGACGCCGGAAGCGGCGTTCTTTTTTTGTGCCATGAATGGGCAGCTCCCGTTTGCGAATGAATGGAATGTGGCGAAACAGCGGCGGTGATGAGACACGGCTTCATCGATTCAGGGAAACTAGCCAGCCGTTGATCGTCCCGAATCGGGAACATCCGCATGGGCTGACAGAAGGAGTCGGTAAGCGGGTGCTCAATGGAAAAGAAAAGCACTGACAACACTCCGGACGTAAGGAAACGAAGGGTTGTCAGCGCCTGTTCACCAGCCTCCGTTTTCATGGAGAAGCGGCCGGCCATGACAAAAAACTTCCGGTCTAAGCCGACGCCGAAGAAACCGACAACGCTGAAAGCGGCGCGGAAAACAGCGTCGCACCGGCACCGGACGGGTCGAAGTAGGCGACGATGACGGTTGGCGTAAACGAAAGCTGTTTTTTGGACGTGTAGCAGCCGACATCCACCGGCACGATTTCAACGACCGTATGTTTAAACAATTCCTTTTCCCCGAGCCCAAGGGCGGCAAAATCCGCTCCGAGCGCCTCAGGGCGCTCGAGCAGCGCCCGATAGATGGCCGCGCGCGCCGTTTTCTCCGTTTTTTCGTCCCACCACGGCTTGCGCGGCTTATATTTTTGGTTGCGCAAATAGTCGTATTTCATAAGCGACTCGGCGACAGGCAGGGCATCTGGCATACACGTACGCAAAAACTCATGCAGGCGGCGGAACAAGTCTTCTAACTGGTGGCCGATGCGCGCCCAGCCGCGTTCATCCCAATACGTGCCAAACTGCTGGAAAAAGTCAAACGGCGATGGGAACACATCGGTCACCAAGTACTCGATCGTTTCGTCCATTCGATGGGCGTTCCAATACTTTTCGAGCACGTCTTCCACTTGCTTGATGCGGATGACGTCATCAAACGACAAGACGTTGTTGGCGAGCACTTCGTATGGCGCATGGTCCATATACACATAGCCGTACTCCTCGGCGCGCAGGCGCAGCCCGGTGCCGCGCAGCAATTTCAAAAACCCAAGCTGCAGCTCTTCGGGACGAAGGGCGAACACGTCGTTAAACGTCTTCCGGAACGAGTCGTAATCTTCTTCCGGCAGCCCGGCGATCAAATCTAAGTGCTGGGCAATTTTCCCGCCTTCTTTAATCATCGTCACCGTTCGCGACAACTTGGCGAAGTTTTGCTTGCGCATGATCAGGCGGTTCACCTCATCGTTCGTTGATTGAACGCCGATTTCAAAGCGGAACAGCCCGGGCGGCGCCTCCTTGTTTAAAAACTCGATGACCTCCGGGCGCATAATGTCGGCGGTAATTTCAAACTGAAATACCGTTCCCGGTACATGTTCGTCAATTAAAAAGCGAAACATGTCCATTGCATAGCTGCGGCTGATGTTGAACGTCCGGTCGACGAACTTGATCGTCCGCGCCCCGTGCTGCATCAAATAGCGCAAGTCGTCTTTGATTTTTTCGCGGTCAAAATAGCGGACGCCAACCTCAATGGACGACAGGCAAAACTGGCAGCTGAACGGGCAGCCGCGGCTCGTCTCGACATAAACGATCCGGTTTGGAAGATGGGGAATGTCTTCTGGAAAGCGAAATGGTGACGGCATGTCAGCCAAGCGGATTTTATTCCGCTGTGGGTTGATGACGATGCGGTCCCCGTCACGAAACGCCAATCCGGCGATGCTGCTTACGTCCCCGCTGCCGTTTAGGACGAACAGCAGTTGCTTAAACGTTTCTTCCCCTTCGCCGATCACGATAAAATCAAATTCCGGCACTCGTTCCATCCACTCGCGTACGTCGTATGATACTTCCGGTCCGCCGACGACGATCGTCACGCCCGGCGCCGCTTTTTTTAACATTTTTACGACTTTGATCGTTTCTTCAATGTTCCAAATGTAGCAGCTGAAGCCGATGACATCCGGACGGCGTTGGTACAAATCAGTCACAATGTTCAGCACCGGGTCTTTGATCGTATACTCAACAAGCTTGACGTCAAATTCGGGCTGAGCGTATGCTTTTAAATAGCGGATGGCTAAATTCATATGAATGTATTTGGCGTTCAATGTCGCACAGACGATGTTCATCGCAACAAAACCCCTTTGTCTATAATATAGCAGCAAAACTCCTTTGTCTATAATTTATAGATGCAATTGGAAGCTTTCATTTGGCTTTAAGCGAGGGGGGAGAGTTGACTATCATGCAGTTTAGCCAAATGAAAAAGCAGAAAAACTTGTCGAACATCGTGGAAAAGAATTCTAAAAAATCTTCGTAAATCAGGGAGGAGTAAATTTTTCCACATCGAATATATATTTCGTTGAATGGTTTGAATAGACAAGGAGAGATGGATATGGCTCAAAGCCTTTCTCCTCGGGAAGAACAAAATGCATCGCCGGATGTGCGGTCGCTTGAAGAGGAAAATCGGCGGTTAAAAGAGCGGTTGAACAGTTATTCGATCATTTTTGAGCGGTCGCTCGATGCGATCGTGATTTTAAATAAAAACGGTGAATTTGTCGATGTGAACGAAGCGGCGTGCAAGCTGTTTGAGATGGATAAGTTTTCGTTGATCGGCCATTCGTTTTCTTCGTTCCTCGAACTTGTGCCGTCCGATATTTTGCTGTTTCAGCGCTCGATGTTGCAAAAGTTCGGTTCGTTCAGCGATGAACTGCTCATCAAACTGCCGGACGGCAAAGTGAAGCATGTGGAATTTTCGATGAAAAAGGATGTGTTCGACGAATTTGACCTTGTCATGATGCGCGACATCTCAGCCCATAAGGCGCTTGAGCGCGAACGCATCATTCATGAGTTTTTGTTTCGCGACGTATTCAACCGCGCCGTTGACGGCATCGTCATTTTCGATGAATTTGGGCGGTTTATCGATGTCAATCCGGCGTTTTCGATGAGCTTGAACTTGGAAAAAGGAAAACTGCTCAATTTGTCGTTTCAGCAGTTCGTCGCCCGCGAATGCGCCAATGAGTTCGCTCGGCTGCTCGCGGAAGTGAAAGAAAAGGGAACGGCCAAAGGCGAGTTGTCGCTTGTCCGCCCGGACGGAACGGTGAAAATGTTTGAGCTGACGGCGACTTCCAACGTCTATAGCGGGTTTTACATGGCCATTATGCGCGATGTGACAGAAAGAAAAAATATGGAAATCAAGTTACAAAAAAGCGAAGAACGGTTCCGGGCTATTTTCGAACAAGCGCATGAGGCGATCCTCATTTGGGACGATTTTGGCTACATATTGAACGCCAATCCGGCGGCGAGCCGGACGTTTGAGCTGCCCTTGAATTTGCTTGTGCGCCGCAATTTGTTTGATTTTGTCGACTATGGGGACGAAAAGGTGAAACGCATTTTCAGCGAGTTCCGGCGCAAAGGGGAAATCCGTGACGAGCTGACGTTTCATATGCCGAACGGTGAGGATAAGCAGCTCGAGTTCACAATGAAAAAAGGAGCGATCGACGGGTACCACTTGACGATTTTCCGCAATGTGAGCGAGCGGCGGAAAATCGAGCGCGAGCTGCGCGAAAGCGAGCAAAAGTTCCGGAGCATTTTCGATCATGCGATGGATGGCATTTTGCTGTGGGATGAGAAGCATCGCATCATCGACGCGAATCCGATCGCCTGCGACTTTTTCGCTGCCGCAAAAGAAACGCTGCTCGGTCAAACGGTGATGGAGCTTGTTCCAGAGCGGGTGCGCCGCCAGCTGAATAAGCTCCTCCAGCAATGCCAGCGCGCCGGCGAGGCGAACGGTGAAGTTGAGTTTTCTGATGAGGGAAAGGGGAAAATCGTTGAGTTTTCCTTGAAAAAAGAAGTCATTCCTGGCGTAGGGATGATGAGGTTTCGCGACGTTACGGAGCGCAAAGAAATGGAGCTGCAGTTGCGCAAGTCGGATACGCTCAACGTCGTCGGGGAATTGGCCGCCGGCATCGCCCATGAAATCCGCAATCCGATGACGGCGCTAAAGGGTTTCATTCAGCTGTTGCAAGGAAGCATTGACGGCGACTATTCGATGTATTTTAATGTCATTATGTCGGAATTGAAACGGATTGAGTCGATCATCACCGAGTTTCTGGTCTTGGCGAAGCCCCAGGCGGTGCAGTACAAACAAAATGATATCTGCAAAATTATGCAAGACACGATCGATTTGATCAGCGCCCAAGCGATGATGCACAACGTGCAAATCATCGCCGACTTCGAGCGCGGGCTGCCGCCGGTGTATTGCGAGCCGAATCAGTTGAAGCAAGTGTTCATCAATATTTTGAAAAACGCCATCGAAGTGATGCCAAAAGGCGGGGACATTACGGTGCACATCACCCGCGCCGGGTGCTATGTGCGCATCTCCATCACCGACCAAGGATGCGGCATTCCAAAAGATAAAATCAAAAAGCTTGGCGAGCCGTTTTATACGACGAAAGAACGCGGCACCGGCCTCGGCTTGATGGTCAGCTATAAAATCATAGAAGAGCACCAAGGGAAAATTGAAGTGGAAAGCGAAGTCGGCGTCGGCACGACGTTCCATATCACGCTGCCGATCGAACGAATGGAAAGGGAGGACGACGTTGACGATTGAATATGCAGTATACCGCTCAGAGCTGCTCGGCGACATTTACATCGCCTCCGACGGCGACGCGATTGTCAAAGTCGAGCTGTTTCCAGAAGAATGGCGCGCGTTCGCCGGCGAACATCCGGCTGTCAAAAGCTGGTCGCCGCTTCTTGAACGCGCGCTTAGGCAGCTGGATGAGTATTTCCACGGTCGACGCCAAGCATTTGACTTGCCGCTGAAGTGGAAGGGAACTGCCTTCCAAGAAGAGGTGTGGGCGGCGCTTTGCCGCATTCCGTACGGCGAGACGGCGACATACGCTGACATCGCCGCGCAAATCGGCCGCCCGAAAGCGGTGCGCGCCGTCGGTCAGGCAAACCGGGCGAATGAACTGTCGATTCTCGTTCCGTGCCACCGCGTTGTCGGCAAAAACGGCGCTCTCATTGGCTATGCTGGAAGCCGCACCGATGTGAAGGCGAAGCTGTTGGAGCTTGAGCGCCGCTTACGTAGATGACGCTCTTGCGTTCGTGGAACAGGCAAAGGGTTTGGAAGGCGTTGTATGCGGATGCTGCAATGAAGCAGGCGGAAAAAGAGGCTGACGGCTTGCCTAGAAAAACGCGTCTGCCCCCGAGGATTGCCATCCACGGGGGCAGAGATCGGGCGTTATTTTTTTTGCCAATGCGACAAGGCGAGGGCGCCGACTAAAATGGCGCCTTTTATAATGTCTTGGGCGTAATACGGAACGTTTGCCATCGTCAAGCCGTTCAGCAACACGCCCATTAAAATCGAGCCGAACAATGTGCCGATGACGTTCGGCTTGCCGGCGCCAAAGACGGAAAAGCCGATGTAGGCGGCGGCGACGCTGTCCATTAAAAGCGAGGCGCCGGCCGACACTTGCCCGGTGCCGATGCGCGAGGCAAGGACGATGCCGCCTAAGGCCGCAAAAAACCCGCTGATGACGTATGCATATGTCCGATAGCGGTTGACCGGGATGCCTGAGAGCCTTGCCGCCTCGCGGTTTTCTCCGGTCAAATAAAAGAGGCGGCCGGGTTTCGTGTACGTTAAAAACAGATGAGCGGCAATGACGACAAACAGCATAAGCAAGACCGAAAACGGCACGCCGAACAGCTCTCCCTGGCCGATAAATAAAAAGGAAGGAATGAATTTGCCCGGCGCCGTGCCGCCATCGGGCAGCGGCATGTCGTTGTAGATCGAAAACCCTTTCGTATAGGTGAGCTGCACGCCGTTAATGGCGTACATCGTCGCCAACGTCGCGAGCAAATCGGGCAATTTAAATTTGACGATCAACAACGAGTTCAAGAGCCCGACAGCAATGCCGAGCAACAGCGGCACGAGCAGGGTGATGAAAATTTCTTGGCGGTACAGGACGAGCGCCGCTGCGCTCGCGATCGTCGCTAGGCTCACCGTCGAGCCGACGGACAAATCGAAGCCATCGACGATGAGCGAAAACGTAATGCCGATTGCCACGAGCGTCACGATCGAAATGGACCGCAAAATGTCACTGAAGTTTTCATACGTAAAAAATCGGTCTTGCGTGATGCCGAAGTAGGCGATAACGGCAAGAATGGCCAGCAAGGTGCCGTGTTTATACAACCATTCAAGAATGGACGGCGCCGTTTTTTTCGACGGCGTTGTGGAAACGGCTGGCTGGCTCATGGATCTCACCTCCGCTGCAATAGTAAACAAGCTGTTCATACGTCAATTCAGCGGCCGGCAGGCGAGCGAGCAGCCGGCCGTCGACCATCACGTAGATGGTGTCGCAAATGTCAAGCAGCTCTTGAAATTCGCTGGAAAAGTACAGCACCGTTTTTCCTTCATCGGCAAGGGAGCGAATGATGGAAAACACCTCTTGCTTCGCATGGACGTCGATCCCTTTGGTCGGTTCGTCAAACAAAAAGACGCGTGCGTTTGTGTTGAGCCATTTGCCGATGACGACTTTTTGTTGATTGCCGCCGCTCAAGTGGCGAACGACGGTGGTGCTTGACGGCGGATGAACACCTAGCGAGCGGACGAGCCCGTCGGCTTCAGCCGCTTCTTTCGCCCAGCTGATCCATTGCCAGCGCGACAGGCGGGAAAGAAGGCGGACGGTCAAGTTCGTTTTCACTGATTCGGGCAAAAACAACCCTTGTTTGCGCCGTTCTTCCGGGATGAGGCAAAGGCCGGCGTCGATGGCTTCATAAGGCGATGAGAACACATAGCGTCTGCCATCAATTTCCCACTCGCCGGATGTGTTCCGGTGGGCGATGAGGCTTTCGGCAAGCTCCGTCTTGCCGGCGCCGACGAGGCCAGCGATGCCGACGATTTCGCCGCGGTGGGCGTATAGGTCGACTGTTGTCCCGGTTTTGTCGATCAAAATTCCGCGGGCGGCAAACGCGATGTCGCTTCTGTATGTGCGTGCTTGTTTCGCGGCGGCGGTCCGCTTCGTTCCAGTCATATGAAGGACGATGTCCTCAAGCGGCAGGCTGCGGGCGCCTCCGTGATAGACGACGCGGCCGTCGCGCAAAATCGTCAGCCGGTCAGCGATCTCCTGAACTTCTTTCAGTTTATGAGAGATGTAAATAAAGCCGACGCCTTGCTGCTTCAGTTCATCGATGATGGCAAACAGACGCCTTGTTTCCGCCTCGCTTAAGGCGGCCGTCGGTTCGTCTAGGATGATATAGCGCGCGTTGGATGACAGCACTTTGGCGAGCACAATCAGCTGCTTTTCATGGAGCGAGCAGTCGCGAACCAATTTCGTCGACGGCAACGACAGGCCGACGCGGCGAAGCAGGGCGGCGGCCCGCTCTTTTTCTTGACGCAGCGAGCGAATCGGCCGTTGCTTCACATGGACGAACTCGTCCGCCGCTACATTTTCGTAAATCGGCAAGCCGGGAAAGAGCGCTGTGTCAACTTCTTGAACGACGAGGCCGATGCCGGCTTGTTTTGCTTCGCGCGGCGATGAAAACGTGTATATCGTACCGTCGATCGTGATCGTACCAGCGTCAGGCGGAATGGCGCCGGCCAAAATGTTCATGAGCGTGCTTTTGCCGGCGCCGTTCATGCCTAAAAGGGCGTGGACTTCGCCAGGACGAACGTCGAAGTCCACGCCGTCGAGCACGCGCACGGCGCCAAACGATTTTTCCATGCCCCGCATTGACAACCCGTTCATTTTTTGTTCACCTGGGCTTCCAACGTTTTCATCCACGGCGAGATGGCGACATTGGATTGCCCCCAGCCCGGGATGTATTGCGAAAGCTCATTCATCGACACTTGTTTGTCCGGAAGATCGGACCGTTTCACTAAATGCGGCTCAAGCGAGTAAATGTTCGGCGTTTTTTCTCCGGCGATTTTTTGATACGCGAACCGCACTTGGACGCGGCCGACTTCGGCTGGGTCGGTCGCCGTTGTCGCCACCCATGGGCTGTTTGGTTTTTGGATCATTTGCAAGTCTTCATCGCTCAAATCGATGCCGTACACTTTAATTTCCGTGCGCCCAGCTTGCTCGATGGCGCGCGTCGCCCCTTTGGCGAACTCGTCCCAAGTTGCGAAGACAGCGTCAATGTCGCCTTTGTTCGGGTATTTTTTCAAAATCGCTTCCATTTGCGTTTGCGTGTCCAAAGCCGTGTTGGCGCTCGCCGTACCGAACTTGGCGACTTCTTTTATGTTCGGATAGCGTTTTTTGAACGCCTCATAAATGACGTGGCGCCGCTCCATTGGAGTAAAACCGCCGACCCAAATCGTGACGATGTTGCCCTCTCCATTTAAATCTTCGGCGAGTGTTTTTAACGTTTTCCAGGCGAGGCTGTAGTCGTCTTGGTCGATGACGGTGACGCCGGGAACGTTCAAATCGTTGTCAAAGGCGACGACCGGGATGCCTTTTTCAACCGCTTTTTTCACCGGGCCTTCGAGCGCATCAGCGCGGCCGTGGTCAAGCAAAATGGCGTCAACATTTTGCGTAATGGCCGTTTCTACGTATGAGGCCATTTTCGTCAAGTCGTTGTCGGCGTTGTAAATTTGCACCTCGCCGCCGAATTTTTGCACTTGTTCTTTGACGCCGGCGATGTATTGCGACGAGAACGTGCCGATGGACATTTGCATAATGGCGGCGATTTTCACCGGCTTTTTCAACTTTTCAGGAATGGCCGCTTGCTCGTCGCTTGTTGCTGTCGAGTGGCTGGATGTCGTTTCCGTTTTGTTGTTCGTGGTCTTGGCTTCGTTGGCTGGCTTGGAGCTCACGGCATCTTGCTCGTTCGTGCAGCCGGCCAAGATGGAGAACACGGCAAAGAAAAGAAGAAAAAGGGAAGATAAGGCCTTAAATCGTTTCATGTTGCTCCTCCTTTGTGAATAATGATGGCAGCGTTGCGTTGTAATTGCCGCGAATGATGCCTTTTTCGGTAATGATCGCGGTAATGAGTTCGTTTGGCGTTACGTCAAACGCCGGATTGTATACGTTGACGCCTTCCGGGGCGATGCGTACGCCGGCGATGTGGGTCACTTCATCCGGATGGCGCTCTTCGATCGGGATGTCCGCACCTGTTTTCGTCGTCAAATCGATCGTGGACAACGGCGCAGCGACGTAAAACGGAATGTCAAACGACTTGGCGAGCAAGGCCAGGCCGAACGTGCCGATTTTGTTCGCCGTATCGCCGTTTTGCGCGATCCGGTCGGCGCCGACGATGATGGCGCCAATGCCTTTCGCCTTGATCGCTTGCGCTGCCATGTTGTCGGTGATGAGCGTCACATCAACGCCTGCTTGCATCAGCTCCCAGGCGGTCAGACGCGCCCCTTGCAACACCGGCCGCGTCTCGAGAGCGTAAACGGATAGTTCAATTTCTTTTTCTTTCGCCAAATAAAACGGGGCGAGCGCCGTTCCGTAGCGGGCGGTGGCGATCGAGCCGGCGTTGCAAATCGTCATCACCCGCTCGCCGGGCCTGAAGAGCGACAAGGCATGCTCGCCAATGCGGCGGCAGACATCTTCGTCCTCGATTTGGATGCGGATCGCCTCGTGAATGAGCGCCGTTTTCGCCTCGTTGACCGAGGTGGCGTCTTTGGCGGCGGCAGCGAGCCGGTCAAGCGCCCAAACCAAATTGACGGCCGTCGGGCGGGCGCTTGCCAAATAATCGCGGTCTTGCTTTAGGCGGCTATGGAACTCGTGGACCGTTTCCGCTTTATAATGCGAGGCGGCGAGCGCCAGGCCATAGGCGGCGGTGATGCCGATCGCCGGCGCGCCGCGCACTTTCAGCGTGGCAATCGCCTCATAGACGTCTTCTAGAGTGTGCAAGTCGATATATTCGATGATGGATGGAAGCTTTTGCTGGTTTAAAATCGTCACATGCGTCTCGCGCCATTCAACGGAGCGTGGGATGGCAAAGGTGCTCATCGCCATCTTCCTTTCTCTTTTTTTTTGGTTTGTCCGGGTCAGCGCCGCGCAGCTTGCGTCGAGACCCGGACGATTGTATGGCATTATTGTTCCGTTTCGGCAAACAGGCGGCGGAAGTCTTCCGTTCCGGTGAACACGCGGCGCTCAATGATCAAGCGGCGGCCGAGACGGAGGGCATGCCGTTTGGCAACAAGCCGTTCATCTTTGTGCTCGATGCCGTCAAGGTCCGCCACATGGGCGAGGCCGATCGTCCGGCGGATGACTTCGCAGCCGGCAAAGCCGACAGCATCGATGAACGCGTGCCGGAGCACGTCCTCGAGCAAGCCCGGCGTCGCGGCGTACGTTTCCACGCTCTCGGTGCGCCAAAGGTTTGAGAACACGGACGCAAAGACGTCCCATGTCCGGTCGATGTGGTCAAAGAGCGGTTGGCGCTCTAATTCAGAGCGGGACAACGCATTTAACAGCAAATTGGCGAAAAATTGGCCAAGGTCAAACCCGATCGGACCGTAAAAGGCGAATTCTGGGTCGATCACTTTCGTTTCGTCGGCGCTTACGAAAATGCTGCCGGTATGCAAATCGCCATGCAGAAGCACATCGGCTTCGGTTAAAAACTTGCGCTTCAACTTCGCCGCTTCCAAACGGAGGCGGTCGTCATTCCAAAGCGTTTCGACGTCCGGCCGCAGCTCGTCTTCGAAGTTGTTCGTGTCATGGTCGAAAAATGGATCGGTGAAGACGAGATCTTCGGTGATTTTGCACAGTTCCGGATTGACGAAGCTTTGCGCCAATTTCTTTTTCTCTTGCTGGTTCATGCCGAAATCGGATGTGTAAAACGCTGTTTTGGCGATAAATTCGCCGATATGCCGGGACAAAAGCGGGAATGTTTTCCCTTCGATCAACCCTTTGCGGGCGATTTGCAAACGGGATAAGTCTTCCATCACCGTAATGGCGAGCGATTCGTCAGAATAGTAGACTTTCGGCACGTATTGCGGCACGTAGCTCGCAAACGTGCGCAACGCGTTGCTTTCAATAACCGCGCGCTTTAACGTGAGCGGCCAGCTTTCGCCGACCACTTTGGCGTACGGCAACGCTTGTTTGATGATGACGCCTTGCTTCGTTTCCTGATCGACGATATGAAAGACTAAGTTTAAGTTTCCGTCGCCGATTTCGCGGCACACAAGCGGCGCCCCGTCTCGGAATAGGCCGAGGCGGACGGCGAGGGCGGTCGCTTTTTGTTCGGTGAGCGGTTCGTAAACCGATGTTTGAACAGTGGTCATTTCCTTGTTCCCCCTTTTTTCATTTCGCTCGTTTTCAAATGCCGGTTCTGACGCGGCGCTGAAATCTCGGCGTTTCCGGCAAATGAAAAAGCCTCTTTCGTATACGGAAAGAGGCTTGAAGATTCATTCGTTCTTCGCGCCTCTTATCTTTCAGAAAGACATCGGTCTTTCTGTTGGACTTAGCACCGTGCCCTGCGGAAGCGGTTCGCTTCCGGCGCCGCCCTTGGCGTGCGCCCTATCTCACGATAGTATTACGGTCGGTTGCTGGGCTTCATTGGGCCAATTCCCTCAGCCAACTCTTGATAAGAGTACCGATTTCTCGTATTCAGTTTTTGCAATTTTCACGATGTTGTCAATCGTTTGGTTGTTTGATTCGAATGATACATGGTCGATCAATCGATTGTCAATACGTTTTGAAAAAATTTTTTGCCGCTTCGTAGTCGTGCGGCCGGCGGTCGGCAAACACCGGGATGCGCGCGCGGACGTCCGCAACGAGTGCGGGATCGATGTCGGCCGAGAGAATGCCCGGCTTCTCGTCCGCCTCGGCGATCACTTCGCCCCATGGGTCGATGACGAGCGAATGGCCGGCAAAGACGTTGTTCGGGTCGCGGCCAGCCCGGTTGCAGGCGACGACGTAGCATTGGTTTTCAATCGCCCGCGCCATCAAGAGCGTCCGCCAATGGTGCAGGCGGGGAAGCGGCCATTCGGCGACGACAAACAGCACTTCCGCCCCAGCCAAAGCATGGGCGCGAATCCACTCCGGAAAGCGGATGTCATAGCAAATGACCCCGGCGCATGCAAGCCCGTCGAGCGAAAACAAGCCTAAGCTGCTTCCCGGCTGCAAATACAAATGTTCATCCATTAATTGAAACAGATGGAGTTTGCTGTATTCGCCGACGATTTGACCGCTCCGGTCGGCCACGATCATCGTGTTCGTCACGCCGGTTGTTGTTTTTTTAGCGACCGAGCCGGCGACGAGATGGATGTTGTGTGCTTGCGCTAGGCGGGAGGCGAACGCTTTCGCCCGTTCGGCGCCTTCGTCGGCAATCTCATCTAGGCGCGTCAAATCGTAGCCGGTCGTCCATAATTCCGGCAGCACGATGATATTCGCGCCGTCCTTGACGGCCGATTCAATGGCGCTTTCCGCGCACCGTTCGTTTTCGTTCGGGTCGCCAAACGCAATATCAAGCTGGAGGCAGGCGATGCGGATCGTCATGAGTTTTCACCTCGAAAAAATTTTGCTTTACATTTTGCTTTTTACGATATATGATGTTGCACTAGAATTTCAAGAATTTTTTAAGAAGGTGTGGGCGATGACGATGGAAATTCCTTTTTCCGAGCTGCTTGAGCAGCTGCCAAAGCAATTTTTCGCCTCGCTTGTCGCAAAAGTCGGGGAGAAAATCAAGGCCGGATGCGACGTGATCAATTTAGGGCAAGGCAACCCGGATCAGCCGACGCCAAAGCATATCGTTGAGGCGATGCAGCGGGCGGCGGCCAATCCGAAATACCATAAATATTCGCCATTTCAAGGCTACTTCTTTTTGAAAGAAGCCATTGCCGCGTTTTACGCGCGTGAATACGGGGTGAACGTCGATCCAGACCGCGAAGTCGCCATTTTGTTCGGCGGCAAGGCCGGGCTTGTCGAGCTGCCGCTTTGCCTCGTCAACCCGGGCGATGTGGTGCTTGTCCCGGACCCGGGCTATCCGGACTATTGGTCGGGGATCGTGCTTGCCCGCGCGCGGATGGAGATGATGCCGCTTTCTTCGG
Organism: Geobacillus sp. FJAT-46040; assembly: GCF_002335725.1. Classification (NCBI taxonomy): domain Bacteria; kingdom Bacillati; phylum Bacillota; class Bacilli; order Caryophanales; family Anoxybacillaceae; genus Geobacillus; species Geobacillus sp. FJAT-46040. The sequence goes on along the minus strand of NZ_NISS01000001.1, from coordinate 2,013,570 downwards.
AAAACGGATTCTTACCGGATTACGAAGCCATTCCGGAGTCGGTCGCCGACCGAGCGAAGCTCATGTTTTTAAACTATCCGAACAATCCGACTGGCGCGACGGCGACAAAGGAATTTTTCGCGGAGACGGTGGCGTTTGCCGCCAAGCACGGCATTGCCGTCGTGCACGATTTCGCTTATGGGGCGATCGGCTTTGACGGCCGAAAACCGGTCAGCTTCTTGGAAGCCGATGGGGCGAAAGACGTCGGCGTCGAGATTTACACCTTTTCGAAAACATACAATATGGCCGGCTGGCGCGTGGCGTTTGCCGTCGGCAACGAGCGGATCATTCGGGCGCTTGAGCTTTTGCAGGATCATTTGTATGTCAGCTTGTTCGGCGCCATCCAGGAAGCGGCCGCCGCGGCGCTCCTTGGTCCGCAAGATTGTGTCACGGAGTTGGTCGCATTGTATGAGGCGCGCCGCAATGCGTTCATCGCTGCGCTCTGCGAGATCGGCTGGGAAGCGCCGGCGCCGTCTGGATCATTTTTCGCCTGGCTTCCGTTGCCAAAAGGCGCATCATCCGCCGAATTTGCCGATCTGTTGCTTGAGCGGGCGCACGTCGCCGTCGCCCCAGGCATCGGTTTTGGAAAACACGGCGAAGGGTATGTGCGCGTCGGCCTCTTGACCGATGAAGCGCGGCTTCGCGAAGCAGCGGAGCGGATCGGCCGCCTTGGATTGTTCGAAAAAAATTTTTGAAAAATGATTGACAACGCCAATCGGCGATGTCATAATTCAAAGTAAATTTGCCAATTGTTTGATAAGTGCATAAACGAGCAGGCTTTCTTATCAAGAGCAGGCGGAGGGACGAGCCCAATGAAGCCCGGCAACCGGCTTGGCGCGCGCCAAGCACGGTGCTAATTCTTGCAGCGGAAACGCTGAGAGATAAGAAGAGCGCCATGGATGAGTGACGCCTCTTCTTATGAAGAGGCGTTTTTATTTCGAGATTGAGAGGGATGAACGATGAGTGCAGTGATGGCAACGTATTTGCTTCATGATGAAACAGACATTCGGAAAAAGGCGGAAGGGATCGCGCTCGGCTTGACGATCGGCACGTGGACCGACTTGCCGGCGTTGGAGCAGGAGCAGCTTCGCAAACATAAAGGGGAAGTCGTCGCTATTGAAGAGCTTGGCGAAAGCGAGCGGGTAAACGCCTATTTCGGCAAGCGGCTGAAGCGGGCGATCGTCAAAATCGCCTACCCGACAGTCAACTTCAGCGCCGATTTGCCGGCATTGTTGGTCACGACGTTCGGCAAGCTGTCGCTCGACGGTGAAGTGCGGCTGCTTGATTTAGAGTTTCCGGATGAATGGAAGCGACAGTTTCCTGGGCCGCGCTTTGGCATCGACGGCATTCGCGACCGAGTCGGGGTGCATAACCGCCCACTGTTGATGAGCATTTTTAAAGGCATGATCGGCCGCGATTTGGCGTACTTGACGTCGGAATTGAAAAAACAGGCGCTCGGCGGCGTTGACCTGGTCAAAGACGATGAAATTTTGTTTGACAGCGAACTTCTTCCGTTTGAAAAGCGGATCACCGAGGGCAAGGCGGCCCTTCAGGAAGTGTACGAACAAACAGGCAAGCGGACGTTGTATGCCGTCAACTTGACCGGCAAAACGTTTGCGTTAAAGGACAAAGCGAAACGAGCCGCCGAGCTTGGCGCTGATGTGCTGTTGTTTAACGTCTTCGCTTATGGGCTTGACGTGTTGCAGGCGTTGCGCGAGGATGAGGAGATTGCGGTGCCGATTATGGCTCACCCGGCGTTCAGCGGCGCTGTTACGCCGTCGGAGTTTTATGGGGTGGCTCCTTCGCTTTGGCTTGGAAAGCTTTTGCGGCTCGCCGGTGCCGACTTTGTCCTGTTCCCGTCGCCGTATGGCAGCGTGGCCTTGGAGCGTGAGCAGGCGCTTGGCATTGCAAGGGCGCTCACCGACGACCAAGAGCCGTTCGCTCGGGCATTTCCGGTTCCGTCGGCCGGCATTCACCCGGGATTGGTGCCGCTCATCATCCGCGATTTCGGCCTTGACAGCATCGTCAACGCCGGCGGCGGCATCCACGGCCATCCGGACGGGGCGATCGGTGGCGGACGGGCGTTTCGCGCGGCGATCGACGCAGTGCTGGCCGGCCGTCCGCTGCGTGCGGCGGCAGCAGAAAACGAAGCGCTGCAAAAAGCGATCGACCGCTGGGGCGTCGTTGAGGTGGAAGCATGACGAAACAGCTCGTTCTCTTTTGTGATTTTGACGGCACCATTACGGAAAACGACAACATCATCGCGATTATGAAACAGTTCGCCCCGCCGGAGTGGGAGGCGTTAAAAGACGACATTCTCGCTGAGCGCATTTCTGTTCAGGAAGGAGTCGGGAAGATGTTTTCCCTCCTTCCGTCCACGTTGAAGGATGAAATTGTGGATTTCCTGCGGCGCACCGCTCGGTTGCGCGCGGGATTCCGAGAGTTTGTCGCGTTTACGAAAGAGCGAGGCATTCCGCTTTATATCGTCAGCGGCGGCATCGACTTTTTTGTCTATCCGCTGCTTGAAGGGCTCATTGAACCGGAGCGCATTTTTTGCAACGGCTCCGATTTCAGCGGTGAGACGATCCGCATCACATGGCCGCATGCGTGCGACGGTGAGTGCCAAAACGGCTGCGGCTGCTGCAAGCCATCGCTCCTTCGCAAGCTTGCCCGCCCGGACGGATACCATGTCGTCATTGGCGATTCGATTACGGATTTAGCGGTGGCGAAGCAAGCGGATTACGTGCTGGCGCGCGATTTTCTGCTCCAAAAATGCCAAGAGCTCGGCTTGCCGCATGCGCCGTTTGCAACGTTTTTTGACGTGATTGATGCGTTGCAGCGAATGGAGGTGATCGTATGAGCATCTTCGTGAAAAAGTGGAACGAGCTCGCGGAAGTGAAAGCCGAGCTCGCCGCCCGCGACTGGTTTTTCGCGACAAGCGGCAATTTGTCGATCAAGGTGACAGACGACCCATTGACGTTTTTGGTGACAGCGAGCGGCAAGGATAAGCGGAAGCAAACAGATGAGGATTTTCTGCTCGTTGACGCCGCCGGAAAACCGGCGGAGGAAACAAACTTGAAGCCCTCGGCCGAGACGCTCTTGCACGCGGAAATTTACGGACGGACGAATGCCGGCTGCGTCTTGCACGTTCATACGGTCGACAACAACTTGATTTCTGAACTGTATGCGCAAAACGGGGAAGCGGTCTTTTCCGGCCAGGAAATCATCAAGGCGTTCGGCATTTGGGAGGAAAATGCCGCCGTGCGCATCCCGATTATTGACAATTACGCCGACATTCCGACGCTCGCTCGGGAGTTTGCGAACTATATCCATGGCGACGCCGGCGCCGTGTTGATCCAAAACCATGGCATCACGGTCTGGGGGCGTACAGCGTTTGAAGCGAAAAAACATTTGGAGGCATGGGAGTTTTTGTTCCGCTGGCAGGTGAAGCGGCTGCTTTTGCAGCGGGCCGGCCTGCCGGTTGGCTAATCCATATACATTTTTCCAAAGGAGGATGTGAACAATGGCAGTCATCAAAGTGAGAAAAACGGGCCAAGTGATTGAAGGAGAAGACAATGTGCGCGCGTTTTTGAACAGTCAAGGGGTGTTGTATGAACATTGGGACATCACGAAACTGCCGGAGCATTTGCGCGATAAATATGTTCTGACAGATGAAGAAAAAAATGAAATTTTAGCGACGTTCAAAGACGAAATTGAAGATTTAGCGGCGCGCCGCGGCTACAAAACGTGGGATATCGTCGCTCTGTCCGACGCGACGCCGAACTTGGATGAGTTGCTGAAAAAATTTGAACAAGTGCACATCCATACGGAAGATGAAGTGCGCGCCATTACGGCCGGCCATGGCATTTTCATTATCAAAGGCGACAAAGAGACCGGCTATTTTGACGTCGAGCTGGAAGCCGGCGATGTCATTTCCGTGCCGGAAGGGAATCCGCACTACTTTACGCTCATGGACGACCGCCAAGTCGTAGCCGTCCGCCTGTTCATCGACCCGTCCGGTTGGGTCGCCCATCCGTATGAAGAGAAAGAAGAGGCTGTCCAATAATGAGAACACCCCGTTGCCAGGCAAGGCAGCGGGGTGTTTCGTTCTGTATGGAGAGGAGAGCTTGCCTCGATGACGGAAGGAGAGACCGCTAAAACGATTCGGTTAACAAAATCATAAACAAAATGCCGATAATAAAGGCGTACGTCGAGATCCGTTCGTTGCCGTCGCCATGGCTTTCGGGAATGAGCTCTTTGTAAATGATGAACAGCATCGCCCCGGCGGCAAACGCCAACCCGTATGGAACGAGGCCGCGGAAGAGAGAGGTTAAATAAAAGCCGAGCAAAGACGTCACAATTTCGACCGCGCCGGTTAACGTGGCAATGACAAACGCTTTAAAGCGGCCAATCTGCTGATTGACTAAAAACAAGGCGACCAAAAATCCTTCCGGCGCGTTTTGCAAGCCGATGGCCAATGCGATCAAATTGCCGATTTGCGAAGCGCCGTCTGAGGCGTAGCTCACCCCGACTGACAGCCCTTCGGGGAGATTGTGCATCACAATGGCGGCGATGATGAGCATCGCCTTTTCGTCGAATTGCAAGCCGCTTTTCGTATGCTCCAAGTCGATATGGGGGACGGTCATCTCAAGCAACGTTAACACGAGCACCCCCGCCGCCAATCCGATGGCGAGCGCCTCAAAACCGCCGGACCGCAGGGCCTCGGGAATAAGACTTGTCATCGAGGCCGCCATCATAATGCCGGCTGAAAACGCGAGGAGCACATCGCGCCAGCGGTGAGTGAGCGATTTGGCCATAAACAAAATCGGCACAGCGCCAAGTCCGGTCGATAAGGCGGACAGCACACTGCCGGTCAATACCTCGTTCATCCAATTCCCCCTTCATCAGCCTTTATTTTTTCATATGCGCCGTTTCCACAAATGTGACAATCGCCCAAGCGCTGCCCTATAACAAAATTATCATAGCGAAAGGAACGGCCGCTGGCGAGAAAAATGGACCAGCGCCTGGCAAAAACGGTTGCCTGCCTGTTTGCTGTTCAAGTATAATGCAAGTAAGAAATGGTTAAATGCAAAGGGTTGGATGGCATGGAACAAAAAGAGCAAGAACTCGAGCAATCGCTAAAGTTGTTTATCGTATTGTCGCGGGCTTACCGCGCCGTAAGCGACCAAGTGAACAAATCAATCCACTCATTCGGGGTCAATCCGACCGAATTTGCCGTGTTAGAATTGTTATACCATAAAGGGGATCAGCCGCTCCAGCAAATTGGCGAAAAAATTTTGCTGGCGAGCGGGAGCATCACCTACGTCATTGACAAACTGGAAAACAAAGGATTGATCGTCCGCCGCGCCTGCGAAAAGGACCGGCGCGTCACGTACGCGTCCATTACAGAAGAGGGGCGGCGGTTTATTGAGCGCGTATTTCCCGAGCATGCGGAAAAAATTCACGAAACGGTTTCGGCGCTGACGGCGGCAGAAAAAGAGCAGGCGATTGCGCTGCTGAAAAAATTAGGATATGGGGCAAAAACAAGGGGCTGACGCGAGGTCGGCCTCTTTAATTTTGCCGGAAATGGATACGTTATATAAAGAACATACCATAGCCAGCAAAAAAGGAGAGATCACCATTGATGGTTCCAGTAGGGGTATCGAATCGCCACATTCATTTATCAAAAGAACACATGGCGGCGCTGTTTGGCGAAGGCGCCGAGCTGACGGTGCTCAAGCCGTTGTCGCAGCCCGGACAGTTCGCCGCCAAGGAAACGGTGACGGTCGAAGGGCCGAAAGGGAAAATTGAAAACGTCCGCGTCCTCGGACCGGTCCGTTCGCTGACGCAGCTTGAAATTTCGAAAACCGACAGCTTCAAGCTCGGCGTCGCGCCCCCGGTCCGCTTATCCGGCGATATTGACGGAACGCCGGGCATTACGATTCACGGGCCGAAGGGGACGGTGACCGTCGACAAAGGGGTGATCATTGCCAAGCGGCACATTCATATGACGCCGAAAGATGCCGAGACGTTTGGCGTCCGCGATAAACAAGTTGTGAAAGTGAAAACGCAAGGGGAGCGGGCGCTCATTTTTGACGAAGTGATCGTCCGCGTCAGCGAAGATTTTGCATTAGATATGCACATTGACACCGATGAAGCGAACGCGGCCGGCTTGAAAACGGGCGATTATGTCGAACTGCTTCCATCGTGAAACCATCCGCGCCAAAGGCGGACAAAGCACCCTCTCGGTACAAACGAGAGGGCGCTTCCCATTAATGCGGCCGCTTCTTCTCTGATGCTAGTGTGCCGACAAGATGAAACGGCGCATCACGCCGAATGGCGTCAATGACGCCGCTGCTGATTTCTTGATGGGTGAGCCAACGCGTGCTGTGCTCTTCGATCACGAAGCCAAGCTGAATTTGCCGGTACAGGCAAGCGGAAGACAAACGGAGTTCCCGCTTTGCCTCGGCCGGATGGGCCCGGCTGCCGGGCACGTGGAACAGACGCCAAGGACCGGGATGTCTGCTATTTTCCCGGATGATGGCCGGAAACGCCTGTTTCCCGTCGCTGTGCACCCATGCGACAACAAAGTCGAAGGCTCTGTTTTCATTGATTGTTTGGTGAATCAAGGAACATAGTACATCATGATCGCGATAATCGACCAAAAGCGGGGTAATGGCCTCCAGATGTGCGGCGCGGGCGATGAGCCGTTCCATCCGTTCCCTGTTCCGGGCGACGATGGATACATGGTACCCTTCTCGCACGAGCCAAAGCGACACGTCGGTTAACATGCCTGTCCCACCAATGACGAGTGCGTACATGGTGGTTCTCCTTTCGGATTAATGCGATGCTCCTTTCAAATAGCGGTCAAACCAGTCGACGATATGGCGAAGCCGCTCAAGGCGAAGCACCGGGTTGCCGGTGCGCGACAAATCGTGGTTGGCGTCCGGAAAGCGGACGAGCTTTGTTTCCCGCCCGAGCTGCTTTAAGGCGACAAACAGCTGTTCGGCCTGCTCAATCGGGCAGCGGTAATCGCGTTCGCTGTGCAAAATCAAAAGCGGTGTGCGCATGTGTTTGACGTATTTGAGCGGCGAATGATGCCAAAGCCGCTCAGCGTCTTCCCAAACGTCGCAGCCGACTTCCCATTTCGTGAAAAAGTAGCCGATGTCGCTCACGCCAGAGAAGCTGAGCCAGTTGGAAATCGAACGTTGAGTGACAGCCGCTTTGAACCGGTCGGTATGCCCGACGATCCAATTGGTCATAAACCCGCCGTAGCTGCCGCCAGTGACGCCAAGCCGTGTCTCGTCAATGAAGTCGAACTTGCTGATGGCGGCGTCGACGCCGGCCATAATGTCTTCATAATCCATGCCGCCATAGTCGCCGCGCACCGCATTGACAAACGACTGGCCGTATCCGTGGCTGCCGCGCGGGTTCGTAAACAGCACGGCATAACCGGATGAAGCGAGCAGCTGCAATTCATGGAAAAACGTAAATCCATACATCGCATGCGGCCCGCCGTGAATTTCGACGACAAGCGGCGCCTTTTCCCCTTCGTCAAGCTCAGGCGGTTTCATCCTATTTCGCGCAGGAGACTCCCACTTCAACGACCAAAGGGAGTAAGTGGGAGAGGAATGCGCGTTCCCCTTTTCTTTTGTGTATGATATAATAAAGGCGTGGAGAAAACCGTTTAATAAAGGCACTCCAATAACTGCTACTCGATGTATGGAGTTGGTTACAGGAAACGTTGTAACCGTAAAACATCGAGCGTAGATCCGTCTGTTGTGTGTGGAAGCCAAGTACTGCCAACAGACACACCGAGAGAATCGGTAACGATGCAGGCATGACCTGCGTCGTTGGGTAGTTGTCAACCTGCCCTGATGCAACCCCAAGTCAAGGAAGGAGGACGAAGTCCGCTTGTACTTCTGGGGAGTTGCAAGCCCCCACTTCAAGCGTTAGCTAAGTGGGGGTAGTTGACTGGCACGCGTAAGCCGTGTTTTCGTTCCATCGGCAAGCGAGACCGCATATAAATCGCCAACGGACGTAGGCGAGCTGATGGCGGCGACGGCTTGCCGTCCATTCGGATGGACGGTGAATCCGTATAGATGAAAATCTCCTTCGACCACTGGAACGATCGGGCCGGCGAGCGAGACGAAATATGCCTTGACGCGTCCGCGCTCTGAGGCGGTGACATACAGGCCGCTTCCGTCGCTCGCCCAAATCGGGCCCGGGCCTTTCGCATCAGCGTGCATGTCGCCGACCATGGCGTCACCGAGATGGACGTCCCAGTCGGCGGTCAACACCCGCTTCGTTCCACGTTCCGGCTCAAAGACGTAAAGCCGGTGAAGCGTCGCCCCAAGATAAGCCAAATCATGGCCGATGGCCGCGAGCTTCATTCCGTCCGGCGACCAGGCGAGTGAAGCGAACGCGCCGCAGCCGTTCGTCAAGTTCGTTTCTGTTTTTTTCTCGAGATCGAGCAAAATGATGTCGCGGGTAAAGGCGGTGTCCGGATCCTCGTTTCGGTTGGCGACAAAGGCAAGCGTCCGTCCGTTTGGCGAAATCGCAAACGAACCGATTTCCTCCTCGCGGCCCGTCAACGCTTCGATTTTTCCTGACAGCACATCGATGCGCGTGAGCACCGCCCGTTTGCCGTCAAGAAAACCAGCCGCGTCCGATTTGTAATACAGCCGCTCGATCACGCGCGGTTTCAGGTCGGCTCGCTTCACTTCTGCCTTTTCCGGTTCTTCGCGGTCTTCAATCGTTTCATCATCGCCAAGCGTCGTTAGGGCGATGAGAAACGTTCCATCCGGCGACCAGACGTAATCGCGCACGCCGTTTTTGAAAAACGTCAGCTGGCGCGCTTCGCCGCCATTGGCAGGCAGCAGCCAAAGCTGCACACGCCCCGAGCGGTCAGACAAAAAGGCGATCGTTTCGCCGTCCGGGGAAAAGCGCGGCTTCGTGTCGCGACAGCGCCCGAACGTCCATGGACGGACGGCGCCGTCTTCCGTCCACATAGATAGATGGGAGCGGTATTGGTTTTCTTCGTCGATCGATTTTTCCACAAACACGACGCGCGTTCCGTCCGGCGCGTAGTGCGGGTCGCGCACCGAGCGGAGGCGAAGCAAATCTTCCGCCGTCATGCCGCGGCGTTTTGTCAGGTGCTCGTTGTTGTTCATCAGCAAGACCTCTCTTTCCTTCAAAAATGGAACCATCTTGTATATTTCGTCTTACGAAAGAAAAGATCCTGCCCCAAAACAGAAAAAAACGAACGCCCAAACGATAGGCGTCCGTTTTTTAGCTATGCCGACAGTTTTTGTTTTTCATTTGCCTGCTGCGCTGCCTTTTTCACCTGCGGGTAGAAGATCACGCCGCTTGCCAGCAAGGCAACGCCCAGCAGGAACGTTTTCATATCCGCCGTCCCGGCGATGACGACCCAGACGGAATACAATGTTGCCAGCGCCGCAACGATGCCGTCAGCGAGCCGCTCCCGTCCTGCCGCATACGTTTCCCCCGTGAGCGTGAGCTTCAGCTGGAAGACGGAAGCAATCAAATATGGAACGAGATAAGCGAGCGTGGCGATGTAAATGACGAAGTCAAACGCCGCGGCCATCGAGTGGGAAATGGTCGAAAAGATGAACAATTGCGCCAAGGCGTTCGACAACGTAAGTGAGAAGCTCGGCACATTTTTCTTGTTTTCCTTTAAAAACATCGGCAGAAACAGCCCTTGTTTGGCCGCTTGGTACGGCACCTCAGCGCTCAGCAAGATCCAGCCGAGCGTCGAGCCGAGCAGGCTAATGAGCCCAAGACCAGCCAACACGTAGCCGCCCGCCGGTCCGACGATGGCAATGATGGCATCAACGAGCGGTTTTTCCGATTGAATCAGTTCGCGTTGCGGCAAGACGCCCATCACCAAAAAGCTGATGCCGATGTAAATGGCTAAGGCGATGAGCAGGCCGGCGATCGTCGCCCGTTTTACGTCCGCTTGTTTGCGCGCGCGGGAAGCGAACACCATCGCCGATTCAACGCCGACAAACGCCCAGAGTGTCGGTGAACTACCCCCACTTAATTTTCTAGCGAAAATTTGAAGTGGGGGCTTCCAAAGAAGTTTGACTGCTTCAAGCAATCCTTATTCTTTGAGGCGTGTCCACTTCGCCGCTAGAGCATAAGACACTCAGGTCTACAGCTTTACTTTTCTTTAAGATGTTTAATGCGCCATTGACATCAGCATTAATTAGTTTGCCAGACTTTGTTCGATACAAGCCGCGCTTAATACGTTTGCCGCTGAACTTATATTCTTTTGGATTGTCGGCATTATATTCAGGAATCTCATCGCCGTCAAAAAAGCTGGCTTGAGACGTATATGATTCTTCCTGTTTCAAGAATTCAATGCCGTAAAATTCACAAAGATATTCTAGTTTTTCTTTTATGTTACCGAGAGGAATATTGACAAAGTTTTGATTTGTCTTTTTTCCTAGATTAATATTGCGTTGCCATGTTTCCGCATAGCCAATGACAAGTTTGCCAATTTACAATCCGACGTTGTACATGTTCTTGGCAATATGGCACAGTTCTCGAAGAGTCAAGTATTCTTCTTTGGTCAAACCATTTAGCTGTTGTTTGATACAAAAATACATTTTTTCACCTCCCATCTAACTATATGATACCATATTTTACTGAATCTATCCTATTTTCAGCAAAATATAGTTAAGGCGATTCATCTCCCACTTACTCCGCTTCGCTTCGTTGAAGTGGGAGTCTTCTCGCCTAATTAAGATAAAATGGAAATTTGTTCAGAGAATGGTTCATCACTAAAAACTAAAAGATGTACTTGCACTAGCCATTAAAGTATGTTAGCTGTTTCTAACCGAACCCGAAATGCAAAACGTTGGATATTTCTGTATCCGTATCCCTGACGTTTGATCCGCTTAATCTTGTTATTCGTTTCCTCCATTTTCCCATTCGAATAAGACGATAAAATGCATGATATGATTTCGTCTGTTCGTTTGACGAGTGATTTTGCGATGGCTCGCACAACTGAACAAGAACAAAACGAATAACGATGAATCCAAGCCTCCAATTGTTCCAGATTTTGCACATTCTTTCGGAACGTTTGCACGCTCTCTCAGATAAAGATTTCCAACGCGCCTGATGGACCGATGGAAAAGAGAAAGCGCAAAATTTTGGTGAAGAGCCTTTTTATGCGCATATATGGGTGGTTTTTTATATATTATGCAAAGGTTGCGAAATATGAGTGAAATGATTAGTATAATTTGTGGTGATGAACCCAGAGAATGGGAAATCGAGAAGGATTTTGAGGATTCATGGCGAATAAACAGTAGGTCGGCTGAGTGATGAAAAAATGTAAAAATGAAAGGAAAGAAGGGACAGAGCATGAAGTTTTCCGAATTTCGTTACGAGCGGCCGGACATCGCTCAATTGCAAGCATCGTTTCAAGAAGCGCTTGATTCGTTCCGCCGTGCCGGGAGCGCCGCCTTGCAGCACGAGGCGATGAAGCGGATCAATGCACTGCGCCGCCGCTACAGCACGATGGCGAACCTTTGCCACATCCGCCATACGATTGATACAAACGATGAATTTTATAAACAAGAACAGGACTTTTTCGACGAAACCGAGCCGGTCGTCAAGGGGCTCGTCAACGATTATTACCGCGCGCTTGTTTCCTCGCCGTTCCGCGCTGAATTGGAACAAGTGTGGGGAAAACAGCTGTTTGCGTTGGCGGAAACGCAACTGAAAACATACGCGCCGGCGATTGTAGAGGACTTGCAAAAAGAAAACAAGCTGGCAAGCGAATATACGAAGCTCATCGCATCGGCGAAAATCATGTTTGAAGGGGAAGAGCGGACGCTTGCCCAGCTGCAGCCGTTTGTCGAGTCGCCGGACCGCACGATGCGCCAACGGGCGAGCGAAGCGCGGTTTTCGTTTTTCACGGACCACGAAAAAGAGCTAGATGAGCTGTATGATGAGCTCGTCCACGTCCGCACGGCGATCGCCCGCAAGCTCGGTTTCCAAAACTTTGTGGAACTCGGCTATGCCCGTTTAGGCCGAACCGATTACAATGCCGATATGGTCGCAGGCTACCGCCGGCAAGTGAAAACGCACATCGTCCCACTCGCAGCAAAGCTGCGCGAGCGCCAGCGGCAGCGGATTCAGGTCGACCGGCTTACGTATTATGATGAGCCGTTCATGTTTCCAAGCGGCAACCCGGCGCCAAAAGGGGACGCCGCTTGGATTGTTGACAACGGCCGGCGCATGTATGAAGAGCTGTCGCCGGAAACAGGCGAGTTTTTCCGCTATATGGTCGAACATGAATTGATGGACCTCGTCGCCAAAAAAGGAAAGGCGGGCGGCGGCTATTGCACCTATATCGATGACTATAAGGCGCCGTTTATTTTCTCGAACTTTACCGGAACGTCCGGCGACATTGACGTACTGACCCATGAAGCGGGGCATGCGTTCCAAGTGTATGAGAGCCGCCATTACGACATTCCAGAATACAACTGGCCGACGCTTGAGGCGTGTGAAATCCATTCGATGAGCATGGAATTTTTCACATGGCCGTGGATGGAGCTCTTTTTCGGCGAAGACGCCGACAAATACCGGTTCGCCCATTTGAGCGACGCACTTTTGTTTTTGCCGTACGGCGTTGCGGTCGATGAATTTCAGCACGCTGTCTACGAGAACCCGGATATGACGCCGGCTGAGCGGAAGAGTGTCTGGCGCAACATCGAAAAAGCGTATTTGCCGACAAGAGACTACGCCGGCCATGACTACCTTGAGCGCGGCGGATTTTGGCAGCGGCAAGGGCACATTTACACCGACCCGTTTTATTACATTGATTATACATTGGCGCAAGTGTGCGCGTTCCAGTTTTGGAAGCGGGCGCAGGAAGACCGGGAATCAGCCTGGCGCGACTATGTGGCGCTTTGCCGATTGGGCGGCAGCCGGCCGTTTACTGAGCTCGTCAAAAGCGCCAACCTAAAGTCGCCGTTTGCTGACGGGGCGGTCGCTTCGGTCGTCGGCCATATCGAGCGGTGGTTGGACAGCGTCGATGACAAAGCCTTGTAAAAAGAAGCAAAGAAGGCGGGCGGGAACAGCACCGCCCTGCTTTTCTTTATCATCTCGCGCCGAGAAGACCCCCACTTCCACGTGTTGGGCGGGGATGGCTTGGTTGACAGCCTGCTGTGGGGCGGGTGTTTCCAACAATCTCTCACCTCAAAGCTCAAGCGTAGGTGGGAGAGCGTTCAATTTGAAAACTTCTATCAAACTGGGGAAAAGGGGGAAAACGATGATCCGTAAAGCCACATGGGTCGACGCACTGGCCATCGCTTCGGTCCACGTCGAAAGTTGGAAGACGACGTACAGCGGCATCGTGCCGGACGCGTACTTGGAGACGTTGGCAGTGGGAGAAAAACAAACGTTATGGGAGAAGGTGCTCAGCCAATCGGACCATTCCGTGTTTGTCGCCGAGGAAAACGGACGCGTCGTTGGATTCGTCTCCGGCGGACCAAATCGGGCAGCCGACGGTCTGATAGCGAAGTATGACGGGGAGCTGTATGCGATTTATTTGCTTAAAGAGGTGCAAGGAAAAGGGCTCGCCGGCAACTCGTTCAAGCGTTGATCCGCCATTTGGCGCAAAAAGGCATTCATTCGCTGGTCGTCTGGGTGCTTGCCGACAATCCGTCACGCGGTTTTTACGAACGGCTTGGCGGTGAAAAACTGGCTGTTGGCGATCGTCACGCCGACATTGTTTCAGTCCGTCGCCCCGTTTTTGGCGAAAGAGTTTGTCCGTGAAGTGTTTGACAACGAATACGAGACGTACGAACAGTTTTTGCGCGCGGTGTTTTCCAATCGCTACGCCTTTGTGAAAAAGTATTTGCCAGCGATTCGTGTGCTTTGGCAGGAGCTCGCCTTTCATTCCGAGATTAAACAGTGCTTTCAACGCGTGTTTACAGAGCACGTGTATCCAAAATTCGCCCGCATTGTCCGCCATTTTCAAGAAAAAGGTGAGTTGGCCGAGCTGCCGGTTGATTCGGTCATCCGCTTGACGATCACATCGCTCGCCGGCTTTTTGGCCGCCCGCTTTCTCCTTTTGCCTGACCACCATTGGGACGATGAGGCGGAAATGGAGCGGACGATTCACGTGTTGATGAACGGTCTGCGGCGCTAACCGGCCGGCTTCCGCGTGGGAGCCGGCCTAGCCGTTTTTCTTGGCATAATCGAGGATGGCTTTCGTAAATTGTTTGAAATCATCAAGATGGTGTTCGACGATGGCTTGCAAGATGCCAAGGTTCAGTTGTTGATAGTCGTGAACGGCGATGTTGCGGAATCCGACCATCGCCTTCATCTTTTTGCTTATGGAAGGGGAGATGACCCCATGTTCTTCGAGGAGAGCGAATGCATCGCGGCTATGCTGTGGCAATCCGAATTTCTGCTCGGCCACAATATGCATGGCCAAATCGATGCATGCCTCGCACGCCCGCTGTAAATTCAGAACGATCGAATCTTGTTTTGTGTAATTTTGTAAATTTTTTGGATCGCCGTTATATTCTTCACGAATTCGTTTCAGGCAGCGTTCGATCACGCTGATCTTGTTTAAAATGACATCACTTTTCATATATGCTCCCGCTTTCCGTAATTTGTTTTAACACCGGTGCTCTCTCTTCGTTTAGTTTCACATACATTTTCAATGTTTTCATTTCGAACTCAGCCCGTTTCCGCTCGTCGCGGCAATCAATGGCTTTTCCCGTCGAGACGACTTGCGCTTGAAACACGGTGCTGGCTTGGCGCAAATCGACAAGATCGACATCTCGCCCTAACTTGTCAGCCAAATGCCCCGCGAGCCGAAACAGCTCATACGGATCATGCGGTTCGCCGTCGCTGACAAAGGCGATATCGACATCACTGTCCGGGCGCAGCGTCCCACGGGCGGCTGAACCGAACAGGTAGATGACGAACGGGTGAAGAGCCGGGCGGAGCGTCTGAATGATGATCGTCTCCATTTCGTTTGGCAATCGCGATGCCCCCTTGCGTTTTTCTTCATTATAGCAAAATCTTATTGTTCTTGGCGAAAAGATGGAAAAAGAAAAAGGGATGGCGATGATGCGCCAATCCCTCTGAGCGAAAGAAGCAGGGGCTGATTGATTCATTTCCTCCTTACATACAAACTTCGGGGCGGCTCTTTTTGCTGCTCTTCCCTAAAACACTTCCTCACCCCGAAAACGGGATGGGGCGATGTTCGAGTCATTCGGGTGATGGATGATATAGGTGTGCGCGTTGGTCGTTAAGCCACAATTAGGCGATTTCCGCCACAATGGCATTGTCCTTGACATCGATACGGATCGCACGCACCGATTGATCCGCGTCAAGCAGGCAGTCGGCGATGTTGTCTTCGACATGCTCTTGGATGACGCGGCGGAGCGGGCGGGCGCCGAAGGCCGGATGGTAGCCGAGTTCGGCCAGTTTTTCTTTCGCCGCTTCCGTCACCTCGAGTTCAATGCCTTGTTCGCGCATCGCCGCTTTGACATCGGCGAGCATCAGGTCGACGATCTCAAGCAAGTGCGCTTTTTCGAGCGGCTTAAACTCGATGATGGCGTCGAAGCGGTTCAAAAATTCCGGCTTGAAGTAGGCACTGAGCGAGTCAAGGACGCTTGTTTGTCTGTTGCCCTCTTTTTCAAAGCCGACGGTGATTTTTTTGTCGGTCACACCGGCGTTGCTTGTCGCGATGATGACGGTGTCTTTGAAGCTGACGGTGCGGCCTTGGCTGTCGGTTAAGCGGCCGTCTTCCAAAATTTGCAGGAAGATGTGCTGTACATCCGGGTGCGCTTTTTCAATCTCGTCGAGCAAGATGATGCTGTACGGATTGCGGCGCACTTTTTCCGTCAGCTGGCCGGCTTCTTCAAAGCCGACATAGCCCGGCGGCGAACCGATCAGCTTCGAGACCGAATGTTTCTCCATGTATTCGCTCATATCGAGGCGAATCATGGCGTCTTTTGTGCCAAACAGCTCTTCAGCGAGCGTTTTGGCGAGCTCCGTTTTCCCGACGCCGGTCGGGCCGACGAACAAGAACGAACCGATCGGGCGGTGTTTCGCTTTCAAGCCGGCGCGGCTGCGGCGGATCGCTTTGGCGACTTTTTTCACCGCTTCCGCTTGGCCGATCACTTTTTTCGCCAAGTTTTCTTCGAGATGTTTCATTTTTTCTTTTTCATCGGCTTGCAGTTTGCCGACTGGGATGCCGGTTTTCTCGGCAATGATTTGCTCGATGTCCGCCACATCGACTGTTGGGCGTTCTTGGGTGACGCCTTGCTCGAGTTGTTTCTCAAGCTTCAGCTCTTCAGCGCGCAGTTTCGCCGCCAGTTCATAGTTTTCCTCTTTCGCCGCTTGTTCTTTTTCTTTCGCGATTTGGATCAATCGCTCTTGCAGTTGCTTTTCATCGGTCGGGCCGAGGCGCAAGTTCGCTTTCGAGCCGGCCTCGTCAAGCAAGTCGATCGCCTTGTCCGGGAGGAAGCGGTCTTGAATGTAGCGGTGCGACAATTTCACGCACGCTTCGATCGCCTCGTCCGTATAGCGGACATGATGGAATTGTTCATATTTTGGCTGAATGCCTTTTAAGATGGCGATCGCTTCCTCAACGGTCGGCTCGTGGACGATGACCGGTTGGAAGCGGCGCTCAAGAGCCGCGTCTTTTTCAATTTGCCGGTATTCTTTGAGTGTCGTCGCCCCAACGACTTGTAGCTCGCCGCGGGCAAGCGCCGGTTTTAAAATGTTGCCCGCGTCCATCGAGCCTTCAGCGGCTCCAGCACCGACGAGCAGATGGATTTCGTCAATGAACAAGATGATGTTTTTCCGCTCTTGCAGTTCGGCGATGAGCCGTTTCATCCGCTCTTCAAACTGGCCGCGGATGCCGGTGTTGGCAACAAGCGAAGCGACGTCAAGCAAGTACACTTCTTTGTTCAACAGTTTTTCTGGCACTTGCCCTTCGGCAATTTTCAGCGCCAGCCCTTCAACGATGGCCGTTTTCCCGACGCCCGGCTCCCCGATCAACACCGGGTTGTTTTTGTTGCGGCGGTTTAAAATTTCGATCACGCGGGCGATTTCTTTGTCGCGGCCGATGACCGGATCGATCAAGCCCGCTTTCGCCATTTGCGTCAAGTTGCGGCCGAATTGATCCAAAAATCCACCGCCATGGCTTTGCGGGCGTTTCGCCATCGTTTTCGGCGCGCTCATTCCGGCGTTGGCGGCTGTGAACGGGCTAGTAAAGAAGTCATCAAAGGAAAACGGTGAAAAGCCGAAGTTCATCGGAATGGACAGTTGTTGTTTTTGCTTTTCATAGCATTCATGGCACAGGTGAAGTTGTTGTTTTTCACCGTTCCATTGCAAGTTGACAAACACCGTTGCTTCACGTTGTTGGCATGCTTGGCAGCGCATGAAGCATACCCCCTTTTCCATTATTCAGGTTTTGACTTTGACTTTCTTTGACTTTCTGACTTTATTATACTTTGACCTTTTTTGACTTTCAAGTGTTTTGTACAAAAAAATTGTGATAACGATGAAATGTTTTTGAAAAAATGGTGAATACTAATGTAGGTGCGGCAAAGCTATGATAAAGTGAAAAACAGAAAAAGAGGCGGAAAAGACTCCGTCTTTGGTGCTGACGATGATCATGAATTTGAAGGAAAAAGGAGAAAGGTGAAGATGAGAAGACATGTTGGTTTCGCGTTTGCTGTTGTACTTTTGGGGATGATGATCATGGCTGCTTGTACAAATCACAACAAGCAAGCCGAGACGCTGGCCGTGCTTGAAGTGAAAATGGATGTTCCGGATCACATCGATTTGAACAAACCGACCAAGCTCGCCTGCGTCGTGACGTACGGCGGTGAAAAAGTGGACGATGCGAGCGAAGTCAAGTTTGAAGTATGGAAACACGGAAGCAGCGAGCGGGAAATGCTTGAAGCGAAGCATGACGGCGATGGCCGCTACTCGGTGGAAAAAACATTTACCCAAGCGGGAACATATTCGGTCGTCGCCCATGTGACGGCGCGCGATATGCATAACATGCCGAAAAAAGATATTGTCGCCGGCAACCCGGAACAGGCGGCGACGGCCGACGGTGCGCGCGAAAATTCCCAAGGCAGTGCTGAAGAAAATCATCATGGCGCCGTCGCCATTTCGCTGTCGTCCCGTTCGTTCGAAGCCGGAAAACCGGCGGCATTGACCGTTCACCTCACCAAAGATGGGAAGCCGTTGACAGGTGCGACCGTTCGTTTTGAGATTTGGCAGGCGGACAATAAGCATGAATTTGTCGATGCAAAGGAAAAAGGAAACGGCGAGTACGAAGCCATGGCCACGTTTGCCAACAAAGGAACGTATTCGGTGAAAGTGCACGTCGAAGGAAGCGGCGGGCTGCACGAACATCAAGTCGAACACGTGACAGTTCATTGATGGAAACGCGATTTCACATCGCATGCCATATTAATGAAGAGAGTTTGCGGTGTGTGAGAAGGCATCTTGTCTCGGATGCCTTCTTTTTTCGTTCTGTCGTCTTTCTTGTCCATGCCGGACATATACATATATATGGAAAAGCAACGGACAAGAGAGGGAGATGGAGGATTTGGGCAAGAGACACGAGTGGTCGGAAGCATGGCAAATCGCCGCTGTTTACGTCGGCACGGTGATTGGAGCGGGATTTGCGACTGGCAGGGAAATTATTGAATTTTTTACCCGCTACGGAATGGCTGGGACGATCGGGGTGGCGGTCAGCGGCGTTTTGTTCACATGGGGCGGCGCGCGCCTGATGGTGATGGCGCGCCGCATTGGAGCCGCGTCCTATGATGAATTGAATCGCTATTTGTTCGGAAGAATGTTGAGTCCGTTTGTGACGCTTGTGATGACGGTGATGATCGCGGGGGTGACGGCGGTGATGATCGCCGGGGCGGGTGCGGTGTTTGAAGAGCAGATCGGCTGGCCGAGGCAGGCGGGCGTCACGCTGACGCTCGGTTTGGCGCTTCTTGTCATGTTGTTTGACCGCAAAGGGCTGTTTGGCGTCAACGTGTTCGTCGCGCCGATGATGGTGCTGTTCAGCGCCATCGCCTTTGTGAAAACAATCGTGGCTGGCGATTTGTGCCGTCCGGACATGGCTGCGGTGGACTATTCCCTCAAGGCGATGTTGTCCCCGTTTTCCTATGCGGCCTTTAACTTGGCGATGGCCCAAGCGGTGCTTGTCCCCATCGCCCGCGAAGCGACCGATGAGCGAGCGGTGAGGCGCGGAGCGATGTTAGGCGGAATGGTGTTGACGGTTTTGCTGCTGTTGAACCATATGGTGCTCCTGTCGTTTCCACACAAGGACGATTATGATATTCCAATGGCCGAAGTCGTTCATACGTTTTTTACTGTGTTGTATTGGCTTTATGTCGTCGTCATTTACGGAGAAATTTTTACATCGGTCATCGGCGGCATGTTTGGACTTGCACGCCAAGTGCGCGTTTGGGCGCCGCTTGGCGGGAAATGGCTGGGCGTGCTGCTCGTTTTGCTGTTTGCGGCGGTCAGCCCGTTTCATTACGGGGAGCTGCTGTCATTCATCTATCCGCTGTTTGGTTATATGAGTCTTGTGCTGTTGTGGCTTCTTTGGCGCCGGCAGCTGCCGCGCCGGTAAATGAGCCCTTTCGTTCCCCAAAGTTTTTTGGTGAAGGGGGACGAAAGGGCTTCGTTTCGTTATGAGTGGAAGCGGGCGATCATTTTATTCATCATGGCCAAGCTGTTCATCCAACAAGGCGCGGATGCGGTCGAGCTGCTCTTCAAGCGGACGCGTTCGGTCGATGGACCGCCGCAGTGCTTCCGCCGTTGCTGTTACTTTTTTTAACGCCTGTTTTGCCCGGCGCCGTTTCGTCAATTTGTTCATAGACGATTCTCCTTTTTTTATTTGTCTATTTTCAATAATATATAGAAGATTTTGTCGAATCAATTAGGATGAAAGGGGGATGCATAAAAATATCGATCGATTGGAAGACTATGCCGTAAACGGAAAGGCGAGGGGATCATCGTGGGTTGGTTCTCGTTTTGGAAGAAAAAGAAAAAGCGCCCCGCACAGAGGAATCTTTCGCAACTTTGGGAAAAGCTTCGGCAATCGAGCGATTTTGTCGAAGTGTCGTTTGTTGTCGGAGGCAAGGAGCTGTCGATTTACTATTTCGATTCGCTCGTTGATCCGCAAGTGCTGCAAGAGCGGATTTTTTGCCATTTGCAAAACGACATTCCCCAGCATCCGAACGTCCGATTGGAAGACTTGCAGCAAATCGTGCCGATTCAGCGCATTGAAGTGAGTGAAGACACGGCGCTGATTGAAGAGAAGGTGCTGAAAGGGTTTGTCGCTGTTACATTCCGCGAGCAGCCAAACAAAGCGGCGCTCATGGGCGCCGCGGCTGAAAATTTGGGGCTTCGGGAAAACAATGATTCGGAAAACGAATTCAGCGTCGTTGGGCCCAAAGTCGGATTTGTGGAAAATGTCGGTGTCAACTTGCATCTCATCCGCCGGCAAGTGGTGACGCCAAATCTTGTGTTTCGGGAAATGTCGATTGGTTCGATGTCGAAAACGAAAGTGGTCATCGCCTACATCGACGGTGTCGCTAATCCGGAAGTCATTCAAACGGTGACGCAGCGGCTTGAGTCCATTCATTTTGACATCGTGTTTGACAACGCTATTTTGGATCAGCTGCTCGCGGACAATTCGCGGACGCCGTTTCCTCTGTTTATCTCGACCGAGCGGATCGACCGGGCCATCTATGCGCTTGTGTCGGGTCAGGTGGCCATTTTTTGCGACGGCTCCCCGTATGCCGTGATTGGCCCCGCCGCTCTTTTCGATTTTTTTACGTCGCCGGAAGACTATTATTTGCCATGGGTGCTCGGCACGTTTTTCCGGCTCATCCGGTTTTTCGGCGTTGCGTTCTCGGTGTTAGCGTCGCCGATTTATGTGGCGGTGCTGACGTATCATTATGAAATGATTCCCGAAGACTTGCTCGGCCCGATCATTTATTCCCGCTCGAACGTGCCGTTTCCGCCGATGCTCGAGGTGCTGTTTTTGGAAATTACGATTGAGCTGTTGCGCGAGGCCGGGGCGCGGCTGCCGACGAAAGTCGCACAAACGCTCGGGATTGTCGGCGGGATTGTCATCGGGCAAGCAACCGTTGATGCCGGGCTGACGAGTACGATTTTGTTGATTGTCGTCGCGTTGGCGGCGCTCGCTTCGTTTACAACGCCGATTTTCAAAATGTCCAACACGATTCGGTTCATTCGGTTTCCGTTTATTTTGTTTGCCGCTTTCTGGGGCGGGATCGGCATCATCTTTGCTGTCTGTGGACTGCTCATTCATTTAGGGCGGCTGCAGTCGTTTGGTTATCCGTATTTGCTGCCGTTTTATCCATTTCGTGTTCGCAGCTTCCGCGATACATTCATTCGTTCGCCATACAGTGAAACGGCGGAGCGGCCGATGTTTCTTCGTCCGCGGTCGCGGTTTCGTTACGATCCGAATGCGGCGAAGCAAAAACGCGATATTGATGAGTAAGGGGGATCATGATGAGGCGTGGGCTCGCATGGGTCGGTGCGCTGCTGTTGCTTGGCGGCTGCGTCAGTTCGTGGCCGATTGACAAAATTCAAATTATTCAACAGATGGGGTATGATTTCGAGAACGGCCGCTACACGGGCACCGCGGTGTACCCGACGTTCAAGCAAGGGCCGATGACAAAGCCGAATATGCTGACGACGACGTCGCCGACGGTCTACGACTTGATTCCGCGCCTGTCATCGAAATCCGCGCTGCCGGTTGAGGAAGGGCAGCTGCGCTTGATTTTGTTCGGCAAGGAGTTTGCCAAGCGGGGGGTGACGCAAATTACGCACAGCCTCGCGCGCAACAACAAAGTCGGCAGTCATTTGCTGCTTGGCGTGGCGGAAGAAAGCGCGAAGGAGCTGCTGAAAATCACGGCGAACACGACGCTGAGCGATACGTTGTATTTGCCGAATCTGGTGGAGCAGAATGAGCAGTCGATGAACTTGCCGAAAACGAATTTGCACTTGTTTTTGTATCGCTATTTTTCCCCGGGGAGCGATCCGTTTTTGCCGTATTTTGAGAAAAAAGGAGATTTCGTCAAGCTTGAAGGGGTCGCGTTGTTTCGCGACGACCGATACGTGGGGCATGTGAGTTTGCGTGATTCGTTTTTAATGAAAATTTTGCTTGGAGAAACGAAAAACGGCGTCTACCAGCTGAAGGTTGGGAATCGCGGGAAACAGGGCGAGGATCGGGTGATGCTGCAAAACTTATGGGCGAAGTCGAAATATGAATGGAAGCGTGATGGAAGCCGCCATGTGCTTGATGTGTTCGTCCATATCCATGCGTCGGTGCGGGATTACCCGTCATGGCTCGATCAGCCGGGTCAAGATTTGTTTGCTGATGTGAAGAAAAAAATGCAAAACGAATTGGAGCATAATATGCGTCGGTTATTCCGTTATTTTCAGAAAAAACGGATTGACCCGCTCGGCATCGGCGATTTTGTTCGCAGCGTGACAAGACATTGGGATTCCGACGCGTTTTACCGTGAATACCCGGATCTAGACATCCGCCCGCACGTCACGGTGGATATCGTCCATGCCGGCATTAGCGAATAAGACGGGGAACATGAGGAGGGATTAGGATGAAGCAGGCCATTCAGGAACGGTTTCTCATCTCCCCGTTTCTTGTGTTTTTTGTCATTCACGCTACGCAAGTTGGGGTCGGGGCACTCAATTTTCAGCGTCCTCTGATGAAAGAGGCGGGGCAGGATGCCTGGATGGCAGTCTTAATGGCCGGGCTGTCGGCGCACGTGTTGATTTGGCTCATGTATCGGCTGCTGTCGCATTTGACATCAGGCGGAGACCTCGTGTCGCTTCATGAACAGTACTTCGGGCGGTGGATCGGCGGGGTGCTGAGCCTTGGACTTCTTTTTTACTACGCGTTGGCGGCGTTTATGGTGCTTCAATCATACATTGAAATCATTAAAGTATGGGTGTTCCCGTTGATTGGGGTGTGGCAGTTCAGCCTTATGTTTTTGCTGATGACGTATTACGCCGTCTCCGGCGGGTTTCGCATCGTTGTCGGCTTATGCGTTTGGGGGGTGGTGATTCCGCTGTTGACGATTTTTCCGATGGTTTTCTTTCCGCTTGAGTATGCTCAATACCGGAACTTATTGCCGGTGTTCGACCATTCGTTTGGGCAATTGGCAAAAGCATCGAAAGAGATGGTGCTGCCATATTTAGGGTTTGAAATGCTGCTGATGTATTACCCGTTTTTAAAAAATGCTCCGTCCTCGCAAAAGTGGGCGCATGCGGCCAACGCGTTTACGATGTTCATTTATTTTGTTTTGATCCTCATTTCCATCGTGTTTTATAACAAAGAGCAAATCCAGCATATTACATGGCCGACGCTGACGCTGGCCAAAATTCCGGAAGTGCCGTTTATCGAGCGGATGGAGTATATTGTCATCTCGATTTATGTGCTCGTTGTGTTACCGATCATCGCGGTCTCTATTTGGGCGGCGACGCGCGTGATCAAACAGCTGTTTGCCGTTCAGCAGCGCCGTTCGCTTCCAGTGTTGCTCGCTTGCTTGTTTGTCGGGACGCTGTTTTTCCAAGAGAAGACAGACATTGAGCAGTTGATGCAATGGACAGCGAAGGCGGGATTTTATCTTGTCGCGGTGTATGTTCCGCTTTTGTATCTATACGTATGGACGGCGGAAAAAGTGAAAAAGGCGCTACAACAAAAGCCATAAGTATGGTATAGTAAATAAAGAAAACAGAAGAATCACAATTCCGTACGCTTGTACGGGAGAGGTTTCTAGCAAAACCCTCTATAAAAAACTAGGGACGGCTGTATCCTAGGGGTATGGCCTTTTTTGTTTTGGAAACCTCTTCTTCTGCTGATTCAGAAGGAGGTTGATTGTGATGAAGATGAAGGAAGAAAAGGCGGTCGTCGTCTTTAGCGGCGGCCAAGACAGCACGACGTGTTTGTTTTGGGCGAAAAAACAGTTTGGTGAAGTGGAAGCGGTGACGTTTGACTACGGCCAGCGCCATCGCCGGGAAATTGACGTCGCTCAGGCAATTGCCGCTGAGCTTGGCGTTCGCCATACGGTGCTTGATTTGTCGCTTCTCGGGCAGTTGGCGCCGAACGCCTTGACGCGTGATGATATCGCCATCGAACAAAAGGAAGGCGGGCTGCCGACGACGTTTGTGGACGGACGCAATTTGTTGTTTTTATCGTTCGCGGCGGTGCTTGCCAAACAGTGGGGCGCGCGCCATATTGTGACGGGAGTGTGCGAGACGGATTTCAGCGGCTATCCGGACTGCCGCGATGTGTTTATCAAATCATTGAACGTCACGCTGAATTTAGCGATGGATTACGAATTTGTCATTCATACGCCGCTCATGTGGCTGACGAAAGCGGAGACGTGGAAGCTCGCTGATGAGCTCGGGGCGCTCGAGTTCATTCGCACGAAGACGCTGACGTGCTATAACGGCATCATCGCCGACGGCTGCGGCGAATGTCCAGCGTGCGTGCTGCGCAAGCGCGGGTTGGATGAATACTTGCGGGAAAAAGCGGAGGTGGAGTCGCGATGATGCATCAGCTCTATCCGCAGGTGGCGCATCATTACCGCTATGAGTTGAACAAAGATATGCACATCGCCGCCGCCCATTTCATCCCGCACGAAGCGGCCGGGAGCTGCGCAAACGTGCACGGCCACACGTACATCGTCAATGTGACGATTGCTGGCGATGAGCTCGATAAGAGCGGTTTTTTAGTCAATTTTCAAACGTTAAAACAGCTCGTTCATCGCAAGCTGGACCATACGCTGCTCAACGACCATAGCGATTGGTTTGACGGTCATGACCCGAATCGGTTTCCGACGTCGGAAGTGGTGGCGCGCACGATTTATGAAATGATTCAGCGCTATTTGGATACGCTGCCGCACAAGCCGAAATGTTTGCAAGTGTTTGTCCGCGAAACGCCGACAAGTTATGTCGTCTACCGTCCGAAAGCGGGGGAGCGGTAATGGCGCGCACGATTCCGGTGTTGGAGATTTTTGGTCCGACCATCCAAGGAGAGGGAATGGTGATCGGCCAAAAGACGATGTTCGTCCGCACAGCCGGCTGCGACTACCGCTGCCGCTGGTGCGATTCGGCGTTTACGTGGGACGGATCAGCAAAAGACGAGATCGAGCAGCTGACGGCAGACGAAATTTGGCGGCGGCTTGAAGCCATTGGCGGCCGCCGCTTCCGCCACGTGACGATTTCAGGCGGCAACCCGCTTCTGATTGCGGCTCTTGGGGAGCTCATCGCGCTTCTTCATGAAAAAGGGATGCGGGTCGCGGTTGAAACGCAAGGGAGCCGTTGGCAGGATTGGCTGCTTGACATTGACGACGTCACTCTTTCCCCGAAGCCGCCAAGCTCGGGGATGGACACCGACTGGGCGGCGCTCGATCAAATCATTGAACGGTTGCAGGCTGACCAAAGCCGAGTGCGGCGCATCAGTTTGAAAGTCGTCGTCTTTGATGACGCCGATTTGGCGTATGCGAAAGAGGTGCACTGCCGCTACCCAAGTGTTCCGTTTTATTTGCAGGCAGGAAATGCCGATGTGGCCGATTCGGATGTGGATGCACTCCGTGCGAAGCTTTTCAGTCGGTTGGAATGGCTGGTGGAACAAGCCGCCGATTCGGAGGAGCTGGCAGACGTCCACATCCTGCCGCAGCTGCACACGCTTCTTTGGGGAAACAAGCGCGGCGTGTAAAGCGGGGTGCGGCGATTCGCCCGGCAATGAATAATGAGGGAGGAATGAACGAATGGCAGGAAGAAAAGAGGAAGAATTGAAAGACTTGACGCTGCTTGGCAATCAAGGGACAACGTATTCGTTTACGTACAATCCCAATCTGCTTGAAGTGTTTGACAACAAACATCCTGACCGGGATTATTTCGTGAAGTTCAATTGTCCGGAGTTTACGACGTTGTGTCCAAAAACCGGACAACCGGACTTCGCAACGATTTACATCAGCTACATCCCGGACAAAAAATGCGTCGAAAGCAAATCGTTGAAGCTGTATTTGTTCAGCTTCCGCAATCATGGCGACTTTCACGAAGACTGCGTCAACATTATTATGAACGATTTGATTAAAGTTATGGAACCGCGCTATATCGAAGTGTGGGGCAAATTCACCCCGCGCGGCGGCATTTCCATCGATCCGTACTGCAACTGGGGACGCCCGGGGACGAAATACGAAAAAATGGCGGAATACCGGCTGCGCAATCATGACTTGTATCCAGAAAAAGTCGACAACCGCTAGAGATAAAAAAAAGAGGTAGTTTTTTCGCTCCAACTCCTATATAATGAACAATGAATGTTTGCCTTGGAGGTTTTGGCGTTGGAGCGAAGAACAGCTCTTTTGCTTGGAGCGAGCGGTTTGGTCGGCGGAGAGTTGCTGAAGCTGTTGCTGCAGTCGGATTTGTACCGCTGTGTGACGATTTTCGTCCGCACTCCGCTGCCGGTGGAACATGAAAAGCTGCAGCAAGTCGTCGTCGATTTTGCGCGGCTTGAATCGTACGAACGATATTTTTATGTGGACGATGTGTTTTGCTGCCTAGGGACGACACGCAAAAAGGCGAAAACAAAGCAGCAGTTCATTCAAGTCGACTATGAATATACGCTGCGCGCCGCGGCGCTGGCGGAAAAGTGCCGTGCGAAAAGCTTTTTGACCGTCTCTTCGGTCGGCGCCAACCCGTGCTCGCCGTTTTTTTACCAGCGAGTCAAAGGAGAGACGGAAGAGGCGTTGCAGCGGCTTTCCATTCCGTCGCTCCATATTTTTCGTCCGTCGCTGCTTGTCGGCAAGCGCCGGGAGTTCCGCCTTGGCGAAGCGTTAGGCGGGTGGTTGTTATGCCGTCTTCCGTTTTTGTTCGTCGGCAAATGGAAAAAGTATAAGCCGGTTGACGCCCATCAGCTTGCTTTGGCGATGTTTTACCGTGCGGCGTCAGCAACGAGCGGCGTCCACATCTATGAATGTGATGAACTCGCCCGCATTTCGTAAACAAAAAAGAGGCTCTTGACGGCCTCTTTTTTCTATTCAATAATCTTATAATTTTTATGGTTGACCACCGTCCGCTCTTGCAAATCAAGCTCGCGGTAGTTTTTCATATATGTCAAATCGACGATGACCGAGTTTTCGTTCACTTTTTCCACGATGCCGCGCAATCCATTTTTAAATTCAATAATGTCCCCGACTTTTGCTTTTTTCACCATTCTATCATTCCCCTTTTTAAACCGGATATAGTCGTCGGCGGCTAAAACGGGCGTGATCGGCCGAAAAGGCGGCCGGCCGGTGCGCCCTGGCCGTTGTGCCCGCTCTTTATAAAAAGGAGCAGGCGCTTTTTTACTAGTTTGCCTTATTTTTATGCACAAGTAAAGGGGTTTCTTTCCTAAAATCTGATATTTTAAAAAAAAAACAAGGGGCGAAGCCGTCCCCTTGTTTTCGTCTACTTGGCAAACACATGGTTGCCGATGACGACCGTCACCGGACGCGAGCGCAACCATTTGCTTTTCGCCGTTTTCGGATTATAGAAATAGAGCGAGCCGTTTCCTAAACCGCGAAAAGCAAGTGCTTCTTCAACGGCGCGGTATGATTCACGGTCGGCCGGTTCGTTGATCGATCCGTTTGCGACCGGCGTGAATGCATAATGGCCGCCAGAGCGCTCATAAATGACAGCGCGGATCGTATCCGGAAAATCCGGATGGTCGACGCGGTTGAGCACGACCGTTGCCACGGCCACTTTCCCGGCGTACGGTTCCCCTTTCGCCTCGGCATGGACGAGGCGAGCGAGCAAATCTTTCTCCGCCGCCGTGATGCCGGCATCAGGGATGACGAGTTTTTCACCAGGATATAGCCAATCGCCTTTGCGGTTTGTCTGCTGCAGTTGTTTCAGCGGCACACCGTATTGTTTCGCGATTTTCCAAAGCGTATCGCCGCGCTTGACGGTGTGGATCATCGCCGCATCGGCATGGCCGGCAAAGAAAAATATGCCGCACAACATAGCCGTCACCCATGCTTTTGCTTGTTTCATCCACATCCCTCCTTTTGTCTTGCAAACTCACTACTAGAGTAACAAGGATCACGCGATGAGTCATTATCGAAATGATGGAAGAAACGCGCGAGGCATTGAAATGACTAGTTTCATAGAGAGGGATGGAAAATTCTCCGCGAGCAAAAACACCCGGCTCCCAGGACGGAAAGCCGGGTGTGAAGCCATGGGAACAGGAGTTTTTAGCTGCGTGGAGCATCCATATAGTGGTAAATAACGTGGCCGCCGCGCTGGGCGATGCCGCGAAATCGTTTGAAGTCGGGCTGTTTGACGAGCACGGCACGAAAAACAGGGAAGTCCTCTTTTTTCACCAACAGTTCGGAGATGATTCCGTTGCGCAATTCATCGATTTGCTTGGCCGCCAGTGCTTCATCCATCGCATGTCCCCCCAAGCGTTGATTCGGCATCGTCACCGTTATTTATCGTATCACAGACGACTGTTGGGTTAAATACCTATATTTTGGCCGGGCAAACACCCTTTGCTTGTTCTGACATACAATATGGGTGGGTACGCGCCCCGAGAATATAAGCAAGAAAGGGAGAGAACAATGAATCATTGGGATCCGTATATGAATGGTCCGTTTTCAACCTCTTCCGGCCATGACAATGAAGCCGGATGGATGGAGAATAACGTGCCGCCGATGGCTCCGCTATCGGCAACGACACCAAATGAAGCGACGCCGACTCAAGTGATGCCGATGGCGTATTATCCGCCGGCAGCGCCTTATGGCTATTGGTGTCCACCGGTTGCGCCGCCAGCGCCGCTTGTCAGTCCGGTCCATCTTGACAGTCCAGACAGTCCGGACAGCTCCGATATGATGCTGCCGGCGCCGCCGCTCGGTTTAGGAGCCGGGCCGAATATGGCCCATGCTTCCGTTTGGCCGATGGGTGGGAAAGAAAACACGCCGCCGATGACGCCTGATGACGCCGCTATTCCGTATGGCATGACGGCCCCGTATGCAGAAAACGTTCCCCCGGCTGGCAGCACGGCTCCTGTGGCCGTTCCTGGCACGCTGTCTGGAATGGCTGCTGGTGCGACACCAGGTTTCGTTCCTGGCGCACATCCGTATGCGCCGCTGTACTATCCACCGATGGCGCCGCAGCTGTATGCCCCGGTGATGCCGTATGGCTATGGCTATCCCGCTGCGCCGCTGCCTCCATATTATGGCGGAGGAACCCCGTATGCGCCTGGCTTTCCAATCTCGTATGGCCCCTATCGGTAAGATGCCAAAAAAGACCGCCGAATGGCGGTCTTTTTTACATCTGGAGCCGAGAAAATCCTCACTTCCATGCGTGAGCGCAAGTGGGGGATGAATCGGTATCTTTCCTCATCCACCTTTCTCTTGCATCAAGAGAACGAAAGGTATAAAATGGTCATGAATAGAACAAACGTTCCTTATCGTAGGAGGGAAGGCCATGCATAAAGCCTACCTCTTTCGGTTGGATCCCATCCGAAAGCAAACGGAGCAAAGGAAGGGAGAAGAGATTGCACATGAGCATGGAACAGAAAACAGCCATTGTCACCGGTGGAGCGAATGGGATCGGCAAGGCGATCGCTAGAGCATTCGCAAAACAGGGAGCGAACGTCGTGATCATCGACCGCGATATTCAAAACGGTGAAGCGTTCGCCGCGCAATTGCAATCGGACGGGTTCGAGGCGATCTTTGTGGCGGCGGATGTGCGGAAGGTGGACGATATTGAACGGTTTGTACAAGAAGCTGCCGGCCGCTTCGGCCGCATTGACTATTTGATCAACAATGCTGGCGTCTCACGCTGGAAGTCGCCGTATGAGCTGACGGTTGAGGAGTGGGATGACGTGCTGTCAACGAATTTGCGCAGCGCTTTTTTTGCTTCTCGAGAAGCAGCTAAATATATGCGCCGCAATGCAAAAGGCGGAGCAATCGTCAACATTGCCTCGACAAGGACGCTCATGTCCGAGCCGAATTCCGAGGCGTACGCTGCATCGAAAGGCGGCCTTGTCGCTTTGACCCATGCGCTGGCGGTGTCGTTTGCGGATGATCGCATTCGCGTCAATTGCATCAGCCCCGGTTGGATTGAAACGGGCGATTATGGGCAACTGCGAGACATTGACCACCGGCAGCACCCGGCCGGCCGCGTCGGCAAACCGGATGATATCGCCCGCGCTTGTCTGTATTTATGCGATGAGGAAAACGATTTTATCACCGGGGTAAATTTGGTCATCGACGGGGGAATGACCAGGAAAATGATTTATATTGAGTAGGGAGCGGGCGTTTGTTAAAATAAACAAAATGGAGACGGTTTCAAAGGAAAAGGTGGGACGGAAAAATGAAAATCCGCAAAACGCCGGTGATGGACGGACAAGCTCCGGCTAATGTCTACATTTACGAAAATCGAAAAGAAGAATATATCGTGATTGCCATTCCGGCGCTTGAGTGGTCATTTTCGTTCGCCTATGAGGAAGAGGCGGAGGCGGTGGCCGAGCGGCTTGAGGCATCGCTAAAAAAGCGGCTTGACCATGAGCGCGCCGCCCTCTTGGCCGTGCGGTTGCTCGGCTGGGCGCGGGAAATGTAGCCTAGAGGGCGACCGTGGCTGCCGCGACTTTGCATGTTAGGGGTTCGATGACAACGTGGTCAACAAAACAAAAGTAATCGCAGTATATATCATAGGCAGCATTTTATGGATTGCCGCCACCGACACCCTGCTCAATATGCTGTCGATCAGCCGCGATGTATATATGGCGCTTGGCGCCGTCAAAGGGGTCGTGTTTATTTTGCTCTCGGCCATTTTTTTGTACCAGCTGTTAAAAAAGCGCGAGCAGCTGGAAAAGACCGAGGAAAATGAACAGCAGCTGCTTACGCTCATCAATTCGATGCCAGATTTCGTTTGCTTTAAAGACAGCGAGGGGCGATGGCTGCGCGTCAACGATTTTGGCCGGCGGCTGTACCGCCTCGAACAGATCGATTATATCGGGAAGACGGACCGCGAGCTTGGCGAGCTTGTGCCGTTTTTTAAAGAAGCGTTTGCGCAGTGCATTGCATCAGACCGCGAGGCGTGGGAGAGCGGAAAGGTGACGCGCCGCGAGGAGTCGTTTGCGACGCCGGATGGGGAAGTGAAGACGTTTGACGTCATTAAAGTGCCGCTCTTTGACGAAAACGGAGCGCGCAAAGGGTTGTTGACGATCGGCCGCGACATTACCCAGCAAAAGCTTGCCGAGGAGTTGCTCTTGAAAAAAGAAAAGCTGTCCGTCCTTGGCGAGCTGGCCGCCGGCATTGCCCATGAAATCCGCAATCCGCTCACCTCCATGAAAGGATTTATTCAGATGATGCAAGAAACGCGCGAAGTGAATGATCATTATATGCGCATTATGTTAAGTGAACTCGGCCGCATCAACCAAATTGTCAGCGAGCTGCTGGTGCTCGCCAAGCCGCAAAGCCACGATTATCGGCCGTTTTTGCTAGACGAGGCCATTTCGTATGTCATCAGCTTGATTGGCCATGAGGCGACGTTGAACAACGTTTCCATTTCCGTCCATAACACCGCTCCGAAAGCTTGTGTGTACGGCGATCAAAACCAAATTGTTCAAGTGTTGTTGAACGTTATGAAAAATGCCGTCGAAGCGATGCCTGGCGGCGGGAGTTTATACGTCCGCGTTTCCGAAGCGGGAGGAACGGTTTATTTGGATATTGCCGACACAGGCATTGGCATTTCCAAAGAGCGCCTGCAAAAAATCGGCGAACCGTTTTTTACGTTGAAAGAAAAAGGGATGGGGCTCGGGCTGACAACAAGCATGAAAATTATCCAGGAACATAAAGGGACAATGCAGATCGAGAGCGAAGTCGGAAAAGGGACGATTGTCCATTTGACGCTGCCGTCCAGCTATGCGGCCGACGCCGCAAGCGGCTGACAAAAGAGGCTGCTCCGACCAAAAAGTGTCCGCGCCCAAGGCGCGGACACGTTCTTGGTTATGAGCGGTTTTTTTTCGCTTGCTTGGCGGTGTCAACGCTGTCTTTGGCCATTTCCGCCTCTGTTTTCGAGACGGTCGGGTTGGCCACTTCTTGGCTTACTTTGTTTTGTCTCCCTTTTTTCGACATGCTTCCCCCTCCTTTCTTCCCATCGGTCACCGCCGGCCGTACATGCGCAAAATGCCATTTAACTCCTCGCTATGTTTGGTCGGAATTTGATGGCGGGCCTGGTCGATCAACACAACGCCAGCATGCGGCACATAGCGGCGAAATATGGTGATATAGAAATGAATGTAACGGTCGCGCGCTCCGTAAATGAGCAGCACCGGCAGGCGCAGGGAGGAGAGCTGCTCCGTGCAGCGGTAGACGAGCCCAGCCCGATACGCGGCCTCTAAATCCCGCTTGTTGGCCATCTGGGCGTACCGCCTCAACAGCCGCCGCTCGCGCTGGTTTGTTCCGTGCCCGAGGGCGAGCGCCAAGGAGAGCAGTGGGATGGCTCTGAGTTTGGCGGCGGAAATGCCAAGCCAAAACTCACCCCACAGCAGCGGGGTACACACTTCAGGAAATCCGCCAATCAAAATAAGTTGCTTCACATGCTGTGGATAGCGAAGGGCGAAATCAAGTGCGACCGACCCGCCGCTGGAGTAGCCGCAAATGATCGCGCGCCCGATGCCGAGGGAGCGAAGCAACACCGAGACGTCATCGGCGAGCAGCGGCACCGTAATCGG
Organism: Geobacillus sp. FJAT-46040; assembly: GCF_002335725.1. Lineage (NCBI taxonomy): Bacteria > Bacillati > Bacillota > Bacilli > Caryophanales > Anoxybacillaceae > Geobacillus > Geobacillus sp. FJAT-46040. The sequence continues at coordinate 1,980,707 of NZ_NISS01000001.1, read as the reverse complement.
TCCATCCGACGGACTGCTTCGCCCGTTGCCGCGCATGTCGTATAAAATGAGGCGAAAATCGCGGACGAGCGGCTTTTGGCGGCAAAAAACGACATGCCCCATCCCAGGGGGATGGATGAACAATAGCGGTGTTCCGTTCCCTTTTTCTTCATAATAGAGACGGACGCGGCTGTTGATGGAAATGTATGGCATGCGAATCCCCCCTTCACGGCATCGCCCTCTATAGTATGGAAAGAAGAACAGCCTCCCATCCAAAAAACCTCCATCTTTTTTTCATTGAGAAGGACGGCTTTCCGATTTATAATTAGTCACGTGGATGAACGGCGGACAGGCGGCACGGAAAGGAGGGGGCCCGATGGAGCAGTCGTTCCGTGTGGAAAAGGCGCTCAATAACAACGTTTTAATCGCTTTCCACTCCCAGTATGGCGAAGTCGTCCTGCTCGGCAAGGGGATCGGCTTCGGCAAAAAAAGGGGGGATGAAATTGCGGAAAGTGCCGTGGAAAAATGTTTCGTCCTCAAAAACGAACGCGAACAAGAGCAATACAAAAAGCTGCTTCCGGAATTGAGCGAAGAATTCATCGCCCTCATGAGCGAGGTGGTTCAACATATTCAGCAACGCGTGGGCGCGCCGCTCGACGAGCACATCCATGTGGCGCTGACGGACCATATCGCTTTTACATTAAAGCGGCTTGAACAAGGATTGGATGTCAAAAACCCGTTTTTGGCTGAGACGAAAAGCTTGTATCCGTTGGAATATGAAATTGCCCATGAAGTGGCCCGCATGATTGAACAAAAGCTCGGGATTGTGCTGCCTGAAGGAGAGGCAGGCTTTATTGCCCTTCATATTCATAGCGCGATTTCCAAGCAAAGCGTGTCGGAAGCGAATCGATATTCCCAGCTCATTGCTGATCTTGTCAAGATCGTCGAGCAACAGCTTGGCGTTGACATCGACCGCGAGAGCGTTCATTATTTGCGGTTTGTCCGTCACTTGCGCTATGCGATTGAGCGGATGAAAAAAGGCGAAAAAGTCGAAGAACCAAAAAATTTGTCGAAAATCTTGAAGGAAGCGTATCCATTATGCTATAATCTAGCATGGAAGTTGGTCAAAGTCATGCAGCAAACGCTTCATCTGCCGGCGGACGATGCCGAGGCGGTCTATTTGACGTTGCATTTGCAACGGCTGGCGGAGAAAAAGAACAATACAACTGCATAGGTTGTCTCGCTTTACGTGTTACTGACTCGATCAGGCATGAGTAAAGAGGGCAAATAAGGCGGCAACAGCTGCGAATTCATCTTTGCGCTGTTGTAAGCGTTCTTTTTGTCTCTCTTTAGTCATGCCTTTTTTATTGCGCCGGCTCCCTCGGAAACGCCCGCTTCATTTTCGGTACATGAATCGGTCGTTTGCTGTAAAACTTAAGAAAAGGAAACTAAAGGAGGTTATGAAGATGAAACGAGCGTTTGGCACGCTGCAAAAGGTCGGGAAAGCGCTCATGCTGCCGGTGGCGATCTTGCCGGCGGCCGGGATTTTGTTGGCGCTTGGCAACGCCTTGAAAAACCCGGCGCTCACTGACAAAATTCCGGCGCTCAAAGCCGACTGGGTCGTGCTCATCTCCAATGTGATGGAGCAAGCAGGCGGCATCGTCTTCTCCAACTTGTCGCTCTTGTTTGCGGTTGGTGTGGCGATCGGCCTTGCCGGCGGGGACGGGGTCGCGGGCTTGGCGGCGATCATCGGCTACTTGATTATGAATGTGACGATGAGCGTCATCTTGGGCGTGACTTCCGATATGATCGGCGCCGACCCGTCGTACGCCAACATTCTCGGCATCCCGACGCTGCAAACCGGCGTATTTGGGGGGATTATCGTCGGGATTTTGGCAGCGTACATGTACAACAAATACTTCAATATCGAACTTCCGCAATATCTCGGCTTTTTCGCCGGCAAGCGGTTCGTGCCGATCGTGACGGCGGCGTCTGCGGTCGTGCTCGGCATTATCATGACATTCATCTGGCCGCCGATTCAGCACGGGCTCAATGCGTTTTCGCACAATATGATCGAGGCGAACAAAACGTTGGCCGCCTTTATTTTCGGCGTCATCGAACGGGCGTTGATTCCGTTTGGCTTGCATCACATTTTCTATGCACCGTTTTGGTTTGAATTTGGCGAATACGTCAATAAAGCCGGGCAAGTGGTCCGTGGCGACCAAAAAATCTTTTTCGAGCAGCTGAAAGACGGCGTGGAACTGACGGCCGGCACGTTCATGACCGGGAAATTCCCGTTTATGATGTTCGGCCTTCCGGCAGCGGCGCTTGCGATTTACCATGAAGCGCGGCCGGAAAACAAAAAAGTTGTGGCCGGCATTATGGGATCGGCTGCGTTGACATCGTTTTTGACTGGGATTACCGAACCGATCGAATTTTCGTTCTTGTTTGTCGCCCCGGCGCTGTTTGCCATTCACTGCGTCTTTGCCGGCTTGTCGTTTATGATCATGCACTTGTTGAACGTCAAAATCGGGATGACGTTCTCCGGCGGGGTCATTGACTTCTTGCTGTTTGGCGTTCTGCCAAACCGGACGGCATGGTGGCTTGTCATTCCGGTCGGCTTGGTGTTTGCCGTGATTTATTATTTCGGATTCCGCTTTGCGATCCGCAAATGGGATTTGGCGACGCCAGGCCGGGAAAAAACGGTCGAGGAAGCACCGAAAGCCGAGGCGGCCGCTGCTGGCGACCTGCCGTATGAAGTGCTCGCCGCCCTTGGCGGAAAGGAAAACATCGAACATTTGGACGCATGCATTACGCGTTTGCGCGTTTCGGTCCATGATATCGGCCGGGTCGATAAAGACCGGTTGAAAGCGCTCGGCGCTGCCGGGGTGCTTGAAGTCGGCAACAACGTGCAAGCGATTTTCGGTCCGAAATCGGATATGTTAAAAGGGCAAATTCAAGACATCATGCAAGGAAAAGCGCCGGCCCGGGCGGAAGAGAAACCGAAAGCAGCGGCCTCGGAAGCCGCGAAGTCCGAAACGATTGCTTCGCCGATGTCAGGAGAGGTCGTTCCGCTCGCTGAAGTGCCGGACCAAGTGTTTTCGCAAAAAATGATGGGCGATGGGTTCGCAGTCATGCCGACGGACGGCACGGTCGTCTCTCCGGTTGATGGGAAGATCATCAACGTCTTTCCGACGAAGCACGCCATTGGCATTCAGTCGGCCGGCGGGCATGAAATGTTGATCCACGTCGGCATCGATACGGTGAAGCTGAACGGCCAAGGGTTTGAAGCGCTTGTGAAGGAAGGCGACGAAGTGAAAAAAGGGCAGCCGATTTTGCGCGTCGACCTTGATTATGTCAAACAGAACGCCCCATCGATCGTCACACCGGTGATTTTCACGAATCTCCAAGCTGGCGAAACGGTTCACGTCAACAAGCAAGGCTCAGTTGCTCGAGGAGAAGACGCTGTTGTGACGATCCGCTAAGCTGCTTATTCGCGGCGGGGCGGGGCCAAGCATTTTCCGTTGCCTCCCCGCCCCTGCATTTGATATGATGGCAAAGAAAAAATTGAAGAAAAGGGGAATGATGAACATGGCAGAAAAAACGTTTAAAGTCGTTTCTGATTCCGGCATCCACGCTCGTCCGGCGACGATTTTGGTGCAAACGGCGAGCAAATTCAACAGCGAAATCCAGCTTGAGTACAACGGCAAAACAGTGAACTTAAAATCGATCATGGGCGTCATGTCGTTAGGCATTCCGAAAGGGGCGACGATCAAAATCACGGCAGAAGGGGCCGATGCGGCAGAAGCAATGGCGGCGTTAACCGATACGTTGGCAAAGGAAGGTCTTGCGGAATAATGGAGAAGACGATTCATGGCATCGCCGCTTCAAGCGGCATCGCCATCGCCAAGGCATACCGCTTGGAAACGCCTCATTTGGCGGCCGAAAAACGGACGGTCGCCGACGTCGAGGCGGAAATTGCGCGGCTTGAGGCGGCGGTCGCGAAAGCGAAAGAAGAGCTGGAAGCCATCAAACAGCATGCCTTGGAAAAGCTTGGCGAAGACAAAGCCGCCATTTTTGCCGCCCACTTGCTTGTGCTTGACGACCCAGAATTGCTGAACCCGATTAAGGAAAAAATCAAAACAGAACAAGTGAATGCGGAATATGCGCTCCATGAAACGGCATCGTTTTTCATTTCCATGTTTGAAGGCATGAACAATGAGTATATGAAAGAGCGGGCCGCCGATATCCGCGATGTGACGAAGCGCGTCCTCGCCCATTTGCTTGGCGTGACGATCTCTAATCCGAGCCTCATTTCCGAAGAGGTCGTCATTATCGCTGAGGATTTGACGCCATCCGATACGGCGCAGCTGAACCGCCAATATGTGAAAGGATTTGCCACCGACATCGGCGGGCGAACGTCGCATTCGGCCATTATGGCCCGCTCGCTCGAAATCCCGGCTGTCGTCGGCACGAAGGCGATTACGGCGGAAGTAAAAAACGGCGACATTGTCATTGTCGATGGACTTGACGGTCAAGTCGTCGTCAATCCGTCCCCGGAGCTGCTTGCGCGTTATGAAGAGAAGCGGGCCCGCTACGAGGCGCAAAAGGCAGAATGGGCGAAACTCGTTCACGAGGCGACCGTGACGGCTGACGGCATTCATGTCGAGCTGGCTGCCAACATCGGCACGCCAGACGATGTGAAAGGAGCGTTGGCGAACGGAGCGGAAGGCATCGGATTGTATCGCACAGAATTTCTATACATGGGACGCTCGGAACTGCCGACGGAAGACGAACAGTTTGTGGCTTACAAAACGGTGCTGGAACAAATGAATGGCAAGCCGGTCGTCGTCCGGACGCTTGACATTGGCGGCGACAAAGAGCTCCCGTATTTACACTTGCCAAAAGAGATGAACCCGTTTCTAGGGTTTCGAGCCATTCGCCTTTGCCTGGAAATGCAAGACATGTTCCGCACGCAGCTGCGCGCCTTGCTGCGGGCGAGCGTGCACGGCAATTTGAAAATCATGTTCCCGATGATTGCGACGCTCGATGAATTCCGCCAAGCGAAAGCGATTTTACTCGAAGAAAAAGAAGCGCTCCTCCGCCAAGGGGTTGCCGTTGCGGATGGAATTGAAGTCGGCATGATGGTGGAAATCCCGGCAGCTGCCGTCATGGCGGACCAGTTTGCGAAAGAAGTCGATTTCTTCAGCATTGGAACGAACGACCTGATCCAATATACGATGGCGGCCGATCGGATGAATGAGCGGGTTGCGTATTTGTACCAGCCGTACAACCCGGCTATTTTGCGGCTCATCAGCCACGTGATCGATGCCGCCCATCGCGAAGGAAAATGGGTCGGGATGTGCGGGGAAATGGCCGGCGACCCGATCGCGATTCCGATTTTGCTTGCCCTTGGCCTTGATGAGTTCAGCATGAGCGCCACCTCGATTTTGCCGGCGCGCGCCCAGCTGAAGCGGCTGTCAAAAGAGGATGCGGTCCGCGTGAAAGAGACAGTGCTGTCGCTTGGTACGGCTGAGGAAGTCGTGTCGTTTGTCAAACGAACATTTTCACTTGCCTGAATGAAAGCGTGGCGACGTTTACGTTCGCCGCGCTTTTTTCGTTTTGCGTTATGCCAACAGCGGCGTCGACGATTCATAGCCATACCGCTGCCGGACCGTAAGCGAAAGGCCGATAGCGATAACTTTCGCCATTTGGTAAACAATGTGCAAATTCGTATACGGAAGCGCGCTTACATCGGCCGTGTCCTCCATCATGACTCCCATGACGCTGATGTCTCCGACCGGTGGCAGCGATTTGCCGAGCGCCGTGCCAGGGGAAAGGGCGCCAGGGCGGATGGCGATCGTATGGACAAACGGCTGCGGCCCGACAATGCTGTCGATTGCCACCACATACGCTCCGCGCTCGTGTTGCAGCCGCTCGGAAACACGATGAATGTTCGTTGCATCGACAGGCTTCCTAAGTGTACCGATGACGGTCAAATGATCCGGATAAGCGTTTTCCAGCAGCGTGCCGACGAACGGCCCTAAGCTGTCGCCGTTGATGCGGTTGCTGCCGATGCAAACGACGGTCAAACGGGAAATGTGCGCTGGCAGCAGGGAAAACAATTCATTGCGAATAAGCAAAGGAGCAAGCGGATCACTATACAAAATCGATTTCATCGGCCGCGATTCCTTTCCGTCGGTCGTTCTCCTTTTCTTAGTTCGCGGCCGATGCTGGTGATTCCTTTTTTTCGTTTCTGTCAATTGTGTCCTTGTTTTTGCTTGAACGGATTGCGCCATTCCATTAACACGGCATGGTTGAGCGATTCTTCGTCTTCTAAATAATTACGGACAATCGCAAGCGGCGTTCGCCCGCAACGGAGCAAAAACGTAATGACCGGATCGTTCAGCTCGCCAGCAACCACTTTGTCGATGTAGGTTTCGGGTGATAATTCATTAGCGTAACGATGGTAGCCAGGCATCCGCCCGCCGCCGAGCAGCCGGTCGAGGCCGAGATGGACGACGACTTCATACATCGACTGCATGAGCCACTTGCCGAGGCCGAGCTTCCGGTATGGCGGCGAGACGCAAATGTCGACGACATAAAGCGTGTTGCCATCCGGGCGGTGGTTGCGGATGTAGCCGCCGTCGGTGATCTCTTCCCATGTATGATCGGTATGGGCTGGATCAAAGTCAACGATCAAGCCAGTCATCGATCCGACGATGCGCCCACCGACTTCGACGCAAAGCGCTCCTTCGGGAAACAAAGTGACATGGTTATGAAGCTGTTGTTCGTTCCACCATAACTCCGATGGAAACGGGGGCGGAAAACTTTCTTGCTGCACGCGGATGAGATCAGCAAAGTCGTCTTTCGTATAGTTGCGGATGACCGCTTCGCGCGGGGTGTTGCCGTCAAAGACGTATAAACGTTTATCGTACATGCCGATCCCCCCTTGCTTTTTTACCCTCATCATAACGGAAAACTCGAAAAAATGGCAAGAAAAGAAAACGGCCGCTGTTAGCGGCCGCGGGCTTTTTGCTCGACATACTCGCTCACAAGCGCTTCAATTTGCTGTTCATCGGGCTTTTCGCCGCAAAATGCAAACTCAATTTCCTCAATCAATTCACCGTCGCGATAAACGTGCAGCGCCCCTTTTTGCAGCAAGACGCTGTATTCGATCTCAAATCGATATCCTTCGTGTTCGATGGCGCCCAATTGTCATTCACCTTCCTCTCGTTTATTGTCTCATGTGCGTCGATTCGTTATGTATGAATTAAGAAGGTCCTCCTATAGACGGGGCCGATCGTCCTTTGTATGATGAAAATTAGTGCGACAAAAAAGAGGAAACAGAGGGGAGAAATAGAGAGTGTTCCGGACATTGCGCAGCAAATTGATCGTCTTGATGGCCTTATTATTGATCATCTCGTTGGCGGCGACGCAGCTCATCGTTGTTTGGCAAACGCAACGGCTTGTTGACGCTGATGTGAAACATCGAGCGCAGACGGCGCTTGATGGACTGCTCGGCGATATTCGCGACAGCTTTCAGAGCAAGGAAAACAGCTTAGTGCAGTTTAGTGAATCGCCGTCCGCCTTGCAGATGGTGAGCGATGAAAAAGCGTGGCCGCAGATGGAAAAGCAGTTTCGTACGTTTTTGCGCCTGCATGAGAATGTGCAATTCATCTATATTGGCACCGAGCAGAAGAAAATGTACATCACGCCGATGACAGAGCTCCCAGACGGATACGATCCGACGAGCCGCCCGTGGTATAAAGCGGCGATGAAGCGGCCGGATGAAGTGGTGTGGACCGAACCGTACGTCGATGCGATTACCGGCAAGCACGTTGTGACGTTGGCCAAAGCGGTGAGCGAAAACGGCCGCATTGTTGCGGTCATCGGCATCGATATGACGCTCGATGCGGTGACAAGAATCGTCAATGCGAGCGACGTCGGCTATCACGGATACCCCGTGCTGTTTGACGCGAAGGGGACGGCGGTCGTCCACCCACAATACAAGGGGAAAAACATGGCGAAAAACGCGACGGTCCGCTATATGCTCGAGCATGAAAAAGGAATGCACGAATATGAGCAAGACGGCGAACGGCGGGTGATTTACTTCACTACGATTCCAGAGCTCGGCTGGAAAGTCGGCGCTGTCTATAAAGAAGCAGACTTAGCCTCCATGAGCCGTTCCATTGGGAAGAACATGCTTGTCATTACCGTCATTGCGCTCGTTGTAGCGCTTGTTGCCGTCTATTTCTTGGCGCGTTCGATCACAAGGCCGATTGCTGCGTTGCAAGAGCAAGTCGAAAAGGCGGCGGGCGGCGACTTGACGGTGCACGCGCGCATCACTGCCAAAGATGAGATTGGCCGCCTCGCCCGCCACTTCAATGACATGATCGACCATATGCGGATGCTGATCAGCGAGGTGAACCGCTCGGTCAATGAATTGGCCGTTTCGGCCGACCATTTGAGCGCTGTCTCCGAAGAAACGATGGCCACAAGCGAACAAGTGGCAAAAGCGATCGGCGAAATCGCCAAAGGAACGACCGATCAAGCAGGAAGCCTTGATACGATCAATGAGCGGACGACGGCGCTGTCGCAGCAAATCGAAGCGGTCACGAATGCGACGGCTGGCATGGAGTCGCTGTCCGATGAAACGAAAACCGCGAGCTACGACGGCTTGGAGCATTTAAACATTTTGCAGAAAAAATCGGAGGAAGCGAAAAATGAACTCGAGTCTGTAGAAAATGTCATTAGCGACCTTGTGAAAAAGATGGATGAAATTGACGGTGTCATTCAAACGATCACGGCCATTTCCGGACAGACGAATTTGCTGGCGTTAAACGCCAGCATCGAGGCGGCGCGGGCTGGCGAGCATGGGAAAGGGTTTGCCGTTGTCGCCGATGAGGTGCGCAAGCTGGCCGAACAATCCGCGAAAGCGACGGAGATGATCCGCGCGACGATCGCCGCCATCCAGCAGCAAGCCGGGCTGGTGATGGAGGCGGTCCGCCGCTCCAAGCAGGCGTACGACGAACAGCGGGAAGCGGTGCACACGACCGGCGATTCATTTGTCAAAATCACTGGCATGATGGAGCAAGTGGCAACAGCGCTCGCTGGGATTATGGAGGAAGCAAAGCGGATGAACGCGAGCAAAGACGATGTCGTCGGGGCGATGCAAAACATCGCCGCCATCGCCCAACAAGCAGCGGCAGCGGCGGAAGAAGTGGCTGCTTCGGCTGATGATCAGTTGCAGGCGCTTTCGACGGTGACCGAATCGGCGGAGGCGTTAAGCGAAATGAGCCGGCAGTTGAAACAACTGGTTGAGAAGTTTAAGATTTCATAAAAAATGGAAGGCGTCCTAGCGGCAACGGGGCGCCTTTTTTATCATCTCCAGCCGAGAAGGCTCCCATTTCCGCGTGCGTAAGTGGGGGATGAAGCATCAAGGATGTTCCCTAACGCCGCCCAAAAAAAGAAGGATTTCGCTTGCTGTCTTCGTAAGACAACGGAACCGTGGGACACACGAGGATGGCTTGGCTGGCAAGCCTGTCGTGGAGCGGTTGTTCCAAAGAATCTCCCACCGCTAAACGTTTGCGCAGGCAAGAGGCGTTCAATCATTTTCGAATAGGAGACTTTCACTTTCGCTTTGTACAGGGTGCAGTCCAAAATAAGCGGGAGATGAATGTCGGTCGGCGTTTACTTAAAATCATGAATGTCCCGCCGCCGTGCAGTCACGATCTTTTTTCTATTCATACAATGATAATAAGTGAAATTTTTTTCAGCTTCTTCGTCGATTTTAGTGGGCGATAGTGCTAAAATAAACAGTGAAAACGTTTATACTGTTATTTTGCTGTACGTTTGGGGATACTGGCAGCTAAATGAGGACTTTCATGCATAGCTGTTGCCCAGCCCGAACGATGCGAAAACAAGGTGGAGGTTTTTTCACGATGGCAAAACAGACGAACTACGCTCAACCGTGGAGCCAGTTTTACGGGCCGAACCTCGGTTATGTCATCGAAATGTACGAACAGTATCTCGATGACCCTAACAGCATCGACCCGGAACTGAAACAATTGTTCGAACAGTGGGGGGCGCCGGTCTTGGAAGAACCGGTTTCTCCTGCGGATGACGAAACAGCCAAAACGCATCAAACGTTCCGGCTGCCGGAGACGCCGACGATTTTCAGCAAGCTTGTCGCTGCCGTCAAGCTGGCGGACAGCATTCGCCATTATGGCCATCTGGCTGCTGATACGAATCCGCTTGTCAAAAAGGAGAAAAAGCTGCGCCGCTTGGAGCTTGACGAATACGACTTAACCGAAGAGGACTTAAAGCGCATTCCGGTCGCGTTTCTTTGCCCGCACGCTCCGGCGCATGTCAAAAACGGCTGGGATGCCATCTTGCATTTGCGCAAAATTTACACGGACAAAATCGCGTTCGAATTCTCGCAAGTACATAATCTTGAAGAGAGGAACTGGCTCATCCAGCAAATTGAGTCCGGAGCGTACTATCCGAGCCTGGCCAACAAAGAGCGGGTCGCCTTGTTGCGCCGCTTGACGGAAGTGGAAGGGTTTGAAAAATTCATCCATCGGACGTACGTCGGGCAAAAGCGGTTTTCGATTGAGGGGCTTGACGCCATGGTACCGCTTTTGGATGAGCTTGTCAGGCAGGCGATCGAACATGAAATCGATGCTGTCAACATCGGCATGGCGCACCGCGGCCGGCTGAATGTGCTTGCCCATGTGCTCGGCAAGCCGTACGAAATGATTTTTGCCGAGTTTCAGCATGCGGAAAGCAAAAATTTCATTCCGTCTGAAGGGTCAGTGGCGATCACGTACGGGTGGACGGGCGATGTCAAATACCACTTAGGGGCGGCGCGCCGCCTTCGCAATAAAAGCGCGCATACGATGCGGATTACGCTCGCTAACAACCCGAGCCACCTTGAAGTGGTCAACCCGGTTGTGCTTGGCTACACGCGCGCCGCGCAAGAGGATCGGACGAAACCGGGCGTGCCGGAACAAAAGACAGATGCTTCTTTTGCCATTTTAATTCATGGCGACGCCGCTTTCCCGGGGCAAGGCATTGTCGCCGAGACGTTCAACTTAAGCCAGCTGCGCGGTTATACGACCGGCGGGACGATCCATATCATCGCCAACAACATGATTGGCTTTACGACGGAAAGCTACGATTCACGCTCGACGACGTATGCTTCCGATATGGCGAAAGGGTTTGAGGTGCCGATTGTGCACGTCAATGCCGACGACCCGGAGGCTTGTTTGGCGGCCGCATGCTTGGCGTTTGCCTACCGCCAGCGGTTTAAAAAAGACTTTGTCATTGACCTAATCGGTTACCGCCGTTTCGGTCATAATGAAATGGATGAACCGATGGCGACGAATCCGACGATGTACGCGATCATCAACCAACATCCGACCGTGCGCAAGCTGTATGCGCAAAAATTGATGGAAAAAGGGATCATCACCGAGCGGGAAGTCGACGAAATGGAGCAAGAGGTGGCGGAACGGCTGAAAATCGCCTACGAGCGGGTGCCGAAAAACGAAGACGAGCTTGATTTCATCATGGATCCGCCCAAACCGGTCGTCGATCGGCTGCCGGAAGTGAAAACGGGCGTGGCGAAAGACGTGCTCCATCGGGTGAACGAAGAATTGCTGCAGTTTCCGGATGGATTCAACGTCTTTAACAAGCTTGAGCGCATTTTAAAACGGCGAAGCGGCGTGTTTGCGCAAAACGGCAAAGTCGATTGGGCGCACGCGGAAATTTTAGCGTTTGCCACGATTTTGCAAGACGGCGTGCCGATCCGCTTGACCGGGCAAGATTCGCAGCGCGGCACGTTTGCGCAGCGCCATTTGGTGCTCCATGACGTGAAAACCGGAGAAGAGTATGTGCCGCTTCACCACATCAGCGGCGCCAAAGCGTCGTTTGTCGTGTACAACAGCCCGCTGACGGAAGCCGCCGTGCTCGGCTATGAATACGGCTACAACGTTTACGCGCCGGAGACGCTCGTGCTTTGGGAAGCGCAATTTGGCGACTTCGCCAACATGGCGCAAGTGATGTTTGATCAATTCATTTCATCCGGCCGGGCGAAATGGGGGCAAAAATCCGGGCTTGTCATGCTCTTGCCGCACGGCTACGAAGGGCAAGGCCCTGAACATTCAAGCGGCCGCGTCGAGCGCTTTTTGCAGCTGGCGGCGGAAAACAACTGGACGGTTGCCAACTTATCGACGGCCGCGCAATATTTCCATATTTTGCGGCGGCAGGCGGCGCTGTTGACAAGAGAAGAAGTGCGTCCGCTCATCATTATGACGCCAAAAAGCTTGCTCCGCCATCCGCTGGCGGCGTCGGATGCGGAAGCGTTCGTTGACGGCGCGTTCTCGCCGGTGCTCGAACAGCCGGGATTGGGCGCTGACGCTGGCAAAGTGGAACGCATCGTGTTTGGCACCGGAAAATTGATGATCGATTTGGCGGAACAAATCGGCAAAATGGAAGGTCTTGACTGGCTGCATATCGTGCGCATTGAAGAGCTGTATCCGTTCCCGGAAGAAGCGGTGAAAGACATCATCGCCCGCTATCCGAACGTTAAAGAACTCGTCTGGGTGCAAGAAGAACCGAAAAACATGGGGGCATGGACGTATATGGAGCCGCACCTGCGTGCCGTTGCCCCAGACGGTGTCGATGTCAGCTATATCGGGCGGCGCCGGCGGGCCAGCCCGGCGGAAGGCGATCCGGTCGTCCACCGAAAAGAGCAGGAGCGCATCATCCGCTGTGCATTGACGAAGCATGAATGATGACTACGGAACATTTGAGGAGGGCATCAACGTGGCTGAGATCAAAGTCCCAGAGTTAGCAGAATCCATCACGGAGGGAACGATCGCCCAATGGCTGAAAAAACCGGGCGACTACGTGGAAAAAGGAGAATCGATTTGCGAGCTTGAAACGGATAAAGTGAACGTGGAAATTATGGCGGAAGAGTCGGGTGTTTTGCAGCAGCTGCTGGCCAATGAAGGCGATACGGTTGCGGTTGGCCAAGCGATCGCCATTATCGGAGAAGGAGCGGCGTCGGCACCGCCTGCACCAGAGAAGGCGCCGCAGCTGGCCGAGGAACCAAAACCGGCTGTGCCGGTCGACCGTGCTGAGCAGCCAGCGCCGCAGCCAGTCGCGGCCGCCCAAGCTCCGGGCCAACGACCGATCGCCTCGCCGGCCGCTCGAAAGATGGCGCGCGAAAAAGGAATTGATTTGACGCAAGTGCCGACCGTTGATCCGCTTGGGCGCGTGCGCAAACAAGACGTCGCCTCGTTTGCCGCACAACCGGCCGCCGCCCCGCAGCCGGCTCCGCAAGCCGCGCCGACGTCGACGCCGGCCGCCGTTCCAGCCGCTGAGGCCGGCAAGCCGGTCATCCGCGAAAAAATGTCGCGCCGTCGGCAAACGATCGCCAAACGGCTGCTTGAAGTGACACAAACGACCGCGATGTTGACGACGTTCAACGAAATTGACATGTCGGCGGTCATCGATCTGCGCAAGCGGAAAAAAGATAAATTTTTCGAAGAGCATGACGTCCGCCTCGGCTTTATGTCATTTTTCGTCAAAGCGGCTGTCGCCGCGCTGAAAAAATATCCGTACGTCAATGCGGAAATTCAAGGCGACGAAATTTTGTTGAAAAAATATTATGATATCGGCGTCGCCGTGTCGACGGACGAAGGGCTTGTCGTTCCGGTTGTGCGCGACTGCGACCGGAAAAACTTCGCTGAAATTGAGCGCGACATTGCCGAATTGGCGGCGAAAGCGCGCAACAATAAGTTGTCGCTTGCCGATTTGCAAGGCGGTACGTTTACGATCACGAACGGCGGCGTGTTCGGTTCACTGTTGTCGACCCCGCTTCTCAACGGGCCGCAAGTCGGCATTTTAGGGATGCATTCGATCAAACTGCGTCCGGTCGCCGTCGATGAAGAGCGGATCGAAAACCGTCCCATGATGTACGTCGCCTTGTCATACGACCACCGCATCATCGATGGCAAAGAGGCCGTAGGGTTCTTAAAAACGGTGAAAGATTTGATCGAAAATCCGGAAGATTTGCTGCTTGAAAGCTGATTAGGAAGGAAAAGGGGAGCCTGCGATGCGCAGGCTCTTTCTTTTTCCCCGCCTTTCCCTGATCGGTGAATGATTTTCCATGTCTTACGGAACACTACCGGAAAAAAGGGGGGAATTTGATGCCAGAGCGTGGACGAAACGATCACCCGCACATGTTTTACCGCGACGGCGCGCGTGAAAGCGTCATCAACGATCCGACCGCCGACGGCGCCGAGGCGATTGGGGTGCGGACTGATGCTGATCCGATGAAGGCTGCCAATCCGAATCCGTTTCACGTTGATCGCCTTGACGTCGAGGAAGAGATGAAACGGTTTCAGTCGCTTTTCGAAGAGAGGTGATCCGCCCAGCGGATCACTTTTTTCGCTGATCGAAAGAAGGAAAATGACGAATGAGCGCGAATATGGTTACGTAACACCCATTCTTTTGTTGGAGGGATGACGATGGAACTTGGATTGGCGGGAAAAACGGCGCTTGTCGCTGCCTCGAGCCAAGGGCTTGGCAAGGCGATCGCCCGGGCGCTTGTGCTTGAAGGAGCAAACGTGATGATCACGAGCCGAAACGAAGAAAAGTTGCACGAAGTGGCGGAAGAATTGAACAGTTTACATAAGGGACGCGTCGCTTATACGCGCACAGATGTCACCAACGCCGACGACATTCGCCAGCTTGTCGCCAAAACGGTCGAGACGTTTGGGACGATCGATTTGCTCGTCAACAACGCCGGCGGCCCTCCGGCGGGAACGTTTGAAACGGTGAGCGACGAAGACTGGCAATATGCGTTTGAGCTCAATTTGTTGAGCTATATTCGCCTCATTCGCGAAGCGCTCCCTTACTTAAAGAAAAAGGGAGGAAAAATTGTCAACATCGCCTCATCATCGATTAAAGAGCCGATTCCGGGACTTATTTTATCCAACACGTTCCGCACTGGCATCGTTGGGCTGACGAAAACGCTTGCTGTTGAGCTGGCTTCGGATGGCATTTTAATCAATACGGTGGCTCCTGGTCGGATCGCGACGGAGCGCGTCGCCTTTTTGGACAAAGTGAATGCCGAGAAACTCGGCATTACGAAAGAAGAAATGGAAGCGCGCATGAAAAGCGCCATTCCGCTCGGCCGCTACGGAACCCCTGAAGAGTTTGCCAATGTCGTCGTCTTCTTGCTGTCCGAAGCGAATTCGTACGTTACTGGTCAAGCGCTCATTGTCGATGGCGGCATGGTGAAGGCGATTTAAGGCAAGCCGACAGGAGGGAAGACCGGATGAAAACGATCGGATTCATCGGCCTTGGCGTCATGGGGAAAAGCATGGCGCGCCACTTGCTGAAGGCGGGCTATCCACTTCTAGCTTATACACGCACAAAAGAAAAGGCGGAAGACTTGCTTCAAGAAGGAGCGGTTTGGAAGGAAACGGTTGCTGATTTGGCGCGGGAGGCGGATGTCGTCATGACGATGGTTGGCGATCCGCGCGATGTCGAGCAAGTGTATTTCGGCGAGGGCGGCATTTTGGAGAATGCGCGGCCGGGAACATATGTCATCGATATGACGACGTCAACGCCGACGCTCGCGCAATCGATTTACGAGGCGGCCAAGCAAAAGGGCATCCATGCTTTGGACGCCCCGGTGTCCGGCGGCGACATCGGCGCGCGCGAAGGAACGTTGACGATTATGGTCGGCGGTGATGAGGACGTCTTTTTGGCGTGCAAGCCGATTCTCGAGCGGCTTGGCACGAACATCGTGCGGCAAGGAGGAGCTGGAGCCGGCCAGCATACGAAAATGTGCAACCAAATTGCCATCGCGACGAACATGATTGGGGTGTGCGAGGCAATGGCGTATGCGAAGCGGGCTGGTCTTGATCCATTCAAAGTGCTTGAAAGCATCGCCAAAGGGGCAGCCGGCAGCTGGTCGCTGAGCAACTTGGCGCCGCGCATGTTGTCAGGAGATTTTGCTCCTGGGTTTTACGTCAAGCATTTCATTAAAGATATGAAAATTGCGCTTGAGGAAGCCGAGCGGATGAACTTGCCGCTGCCAGGCCTGGCGCTCGCCAAGCAACTGTACGAAGAGTTGGCGCAAGCCGGTGAGGAAAACAGCGGCACGCAAGCGCTATACAAGCGGTATGTTAAGGCGTAATCGGGGCGGTTGTTCGCCCTTTTTTATCTTTCTCTGTCTTCTCAGCGAAGCAGGGGAGATGGGAAGCGCAAATTCGGATGTATTTATCAAAAAATATTGAATATTTCCTCTTGTAGAGGTATAGTAAAAGTAGAAACAACATACCAACCGGTTAGTATAAAAGGGAGGGGAGCATATGGACTTTTCTTATTCACCAAAAGTGAAAGAGTTGATCAAAAAATTAAGCGCTTTCATGGAGGATTACATTTATCCGAACGAGAGGGTGTATGAGGAGCAGCTGAACGCACAAGAGTCGAGATGGTCGGGCGTGCCGCCGATCATCGAAGAATTGAAGGAAAAGGCGAAAAAAGAAGGGCTTTGGAATTTATTTTTGCCAGACAGCGAATACGGCGCGGGATTAACGAATGTGGAGTACGCGCCGCTTTGCGAAATAATGGGCCGCTCGCTCATCGCCCCGGAAGTGTTCAACTGCAATGCGCCCGATACGGGCAATATGGAAGTGCTCGTCCGCTATGGCACAGAGGAGCAAAAGAAAAAGTGGCTCATCCCGCTCTTGAACGGAGAAATCCGCTCGTGCTTTTCGATGACGGAGCCGGATGTCGCGTCGAGCGATGCGACGAACATTCGCGCTTCGATCGTTCGCGACGGCGATGAGTATGTCATCACCGGACGGAAATGGTGGTCGTCTGGCGCCGGCGACCCGCGCTGCAAAGTCGCCATCGTGATGGGAAAAACGAACCCCGATGCGCCAAAACATGAGCAACAGTCGATGATCATCGTTCCGCTTGATACGCCGGGCGTGAAAATCGAACGGATGCTGCCGGTGTTCGGCTTTGACCATGCGCCGCACGGGCATGCCGAAATTACGTATGACCATGTGCGCGTGCCGAAAGAAAACATCATTTGGGGCGAAGGAAAAGGGTTCGCCATCGCTCAAGGCCGGCTTGGCCCGGGACGGATCCACCATTGCATGCGCCTCATCGGAGCGGCGGAGCGAGCGCTTGAACTCATGTGCCGGCGCGTACAGTCGCGGGTGGCGTTCGGCAAGCCGCTCGCTGAACACGGCGTCATCCGCGAGTGGATCGCCCAGTCGCGCATTGAGATCGAGCAGTCGCGCTTGCTGACGCTAAAGGCGGCGTACATGATGGATACGGTCGGCAACAAAGCGGCGCGCAAAGAAATTGCGATGATTAAAGTGGTGGCGCCCAATGTCGCTTTGAAGGTCATCGACCGTGCCATTCAGGCGTTTGGCGCCGCTGGGGTGAGCAACGATTTTCCGCTTGCCGCCATGTGGGCGAACTCGCGCACGCTCCGTCTGGCCGATGGGCCGGACGAAGTGCATAAAGAGCAAGTTGCCAAGCTTGAATTGCGGCAATATCAACAATAAGGGAGAGGAAGTGGTCGTATGCATGTGTTGGACTTATTTAAAATCGAGGGGAAAACCGCCATTGTCACTGGCGGTGGGCGCGGGCTCGGCGAGCAAATTGCCGTCGGTCTTGCCGAAGCCGGGGCGAACGTCGTCGTTTGTTCGCGGAAAGTGGAAGCGTGCGAGCAAGTGAAAGAAAAGCTTGAACAGCTCGGCGTCCGTTCGCTGGCGCTGCGGTGCGATGTGACGAATCCGGAGGAGGTCAAACATGTCGTCGAAACGACCGTCAAAGAGTTTGGCGGCATCGACATTTTAGTCAACAACAGCGGAGCGACGTGGGGAGCGCTGGTCGAGGAAATGCCGCTTGAGGCATGGCAAAAGGTGATCAACGTCAACGTTACCGGCACGTTTCTCATGAGCCAGGCGGTCGGCAAGGTGATGATCGCCAAACAAACAGGCGGTTCCATCATCAATATCGCTTCCGTCGCTGGCCTTGGCGGCACGCACCCGGACATTTTAAATACGATCGGCTACAACACGAGCAAAGGGGCGGTTATTACGTTTACGAGGGATCTAGCAGCCAAATGGGGGAAGCACGGCATTCGCGTCAACGCGGTGGCTCCGGGCTTTTTCCCGACGAAAATGTCAAAAGTCGTTCTTGAACGCGTTGGGAAAAAAGTGCTCGAGCATACGCCGCTCGGCCGCTTTGGCGGCGAAGATGACTTGAAAGGGGCCGTCTTGTTTCTCGCTTCCCCGGCGTCCGCCTTTGTCACGGGCGCGCTCCTCGTCGTTGACGGCGGCAGCCATGCGACCGGCATTTAATTAAAAAAGGGGGAAACGCAAATGAGCGAAAAACGGGCGTTGTCTCTTTATCCGGAACACATTTCGTTCTATATGGATATTCCCGACAAAACGGTATGCGATGTACTGCATGAACGGGCGGCGGAATTCGGCTCCCAGCCGGCGCTGACGTTTTATGACCAAACGATCACCTATGCCGAGCTCGCTGCAGCAGTCAACCGTTTCACCTCGAGGCTGCAGGCGCTTGGAGTGCAAAAAGGCGACCGCGTCGCGATTATGCTGCCGAACTGCCCGCAGTATGTCATCGCTTACTACGGCATTTTGCAGGCGGGCGCGATCGTCACACAAGTGAACCCGATGCTTGTTGAGCGCGAGCTGGCGTATGTGCTGAACGATTCCGGAGCTGAGACGATCATCATTTACGAGCCGCTTTATCCGCGCCTTGTTGCGGTAAGAGGGGAGACGGCAGTCAAGCGGGCGGTCACCGTCAGCTTCGGAGCGCCGCCATCCGTTTCGCTGGCTGAAGGAGATGTCACGTTTGACGAATTTCTTGCTGCAGGAAGCGGAGCTGTGCGCCCGGTGCCGATCGAGCCGGCGCATGACGTCGCTGTGTTGCAATATACTGGCGGGACGACAGGGCGCTCAAAAGGGGCGATGCTCACCCACCGCAACATTTTCGCCAACGTCTTGCAATGCGCCGAATTTTTCAAAGGGACATTTGAGTTCGGGAAAGAGCGATATTTAACTGTCATCCCGTTGTTCCACGTGTTCGCGATGACGTCGGGAATGAACTTGGCCATTTACCAAGGAGCGGAAAACATTTTGCTGCCGCGCTTTGAGCTGAAAGAAGTGTTGGAGACGATTCGCGACAAGCAACCGACCGTGTTTCCAGGCGTGCCGACGATGTATGTCGCTATTACAAATACTCCTGGAGTCGAGCAATACGGCATCAGTAGCATTAAAACGTGCAACAGCGGCAGCGCGCCGATGCCGCTTGAATTGATGCGCGATTTCGAAGCGAAAACGGGAGCGGTTATCCTTGAAGGATACGGCTTGTCCGAAGCCTCGCCAGTGACGCATTGCAATCCGCCGTTTGCGGCGCGCAAGCCAGGCACGGTCGGCATCGGCATGCCGCTGACCGAGTACAAAGTCGTCGATGTGGCGACTGGCACGCAAGAGCTGCCGCCAGGCGAAGTCGGCGAGCTGATTATCCGTGGACCGCAAGTGATGAAAGGCTATTGGAACATGCCGGAAGAAACGGCGGCGGCGCTGCGCGACGGATGGCTGTACACTGGCGATTTGGCTTCGATTGACGAGGAAGGGTATGTGACGATTGTCGACCGGAAAAAAGATCTGATCATCGCCGGCGGCTATAACATTTATCCGCGTGAAATCGAAGAAGTGCTGTACGAACATCCAGCGGTGAAAGAGGCGGCGGCAGTTGGTGTGCCTGATCCGTACCGCGGCGAAACGGTGAAGGCGATTATCGTCCTGAAAGAGGGGATGCAAGCAAGCGAGGAAGAGATCATCGCCCATTGCCGAAAAAACTTAGCGGCGTACAAAGTGCCGCGCATTGTCGAGTTCCGTGCCGAACTGCCGAAGACGAACGTCGGGAAAATTTTGCGCCGCGCCTTGCGTGAAGAGGCGTCCCGCCCGCAATAACAGAGGGCTTTCGGCCAAGTCCGAAGCAGGCTTGGCCGTTTTATGGTACAATAGCTGGCAGCGACTACATTTTAGGCAAGAGGTGTAAAAACATGAAGGAGAAAATTATGGCTGCCAGCATTGAGCTGTTTGAACAAAATGGGTTCAGCGAAACATCGATCCAAGACATCGTTGACGCCCTCGGGGTGACAAAAGGGACGTTTTATTACTATTTTACAAGCAAAGAAGAACTGTTGATGGATATTCATCTTCGCTACATTGAAGGGCTGCTTGACGAAGAGGAGCGCATTATAAGCGATAAACGGCGCCCGTTGCGGGAGAAGCTGTATGACATTATCCTCATGCTCATTCATAATGTCGAGCGGCAAGGAAGGGAAGCTCGCATTTTTTTTCGTGAAATGAAGCATTTGAGTGAGGAGCATTTACAAAAAGTAAAAGAAAAGCGCGATTTGTTCCGCTATCGGCTGCAGTCGTTGATTGAGGAAGGAATGAAAAGCGGTGAACTGCGCTGCGATTTGTCACCATCGATCGCCACGCTTACCGTTCTTGGGGCGGCCAATTGGAGCTACCAATGGTTTCGTCCGGACGGAGAGCTGACCGATGCCGAGGTGGCGAAGCAGATGGTGGAGATCCTGCTTGATGGCATGAGCGCGCCGTCTGTCTCGAAAGCCGAGTGAAAAGAGAGACAAACAAGTTTGATCCGAGGTGTGTCGATGGATGCTGTTCGTGCGGCGGCATGGCGCGCTTGAATTGTTGACCAAGGGGGGAAAGGGAGATGACAGCGATTATTCCAGTGCGCAAGGGGGAAGAACTGCCGGCAGGGAAGCTGGCCAAGTTTTTGCGCACGGTGCTGCCGGACATGCCGGATGGGGAGCTCGAGATCCAGCAATTTTCCGCCGGCCGGTCGAATTTGACGTATTTGCTCCGCTGTGGGGAGTGGGAGGCGGTGCTGCGCCGGCCGCCGTTTGGCCCGGTGCCGCCGAAAGCGCATGATATGAAGCGGGAGAGCACGTGGCTTTCTGAAATCCATCCGCTGTTCCCGCTCGCCCCGAAACCATTCTATTTTTGTGAAGACGAATCGGTGATCGGCAGTCCGTTTTTCGTCATGGAGCGGCGGCATGGCGTCGTGATTGACAGTGATTTTCCCGATGGCATCATTCCGACGGAGGAGGTTTGCCGCGGCATTTCCGAGACGATGGTCGAGACGCTTGTCCGTATCCATCAAATTGATTATACGAACACACGCCTCGTTCAGATGGTAAAGCCGGATGGGTTTATGGAACGGCAAGTGCACGGATGGATCCAGCGCTATGAGCGGGCCAAGACGGATGATATTCCGGAAGCCGAGGCGCTGATGAAGTGGCTCGCTTCTCATATTCCACCGCAGCGCGAAGCAACCGTAATCCATTACGATTTTAAGCTGAATAACGCTTTGTTTGCCAAAGACGACACCACCAAAATGGTTGGGCTGTTTGATTGGGAGATGTCGACGGTCGGGGATCCGCTTGCCGATTTGGCGGTGGCCATGAGTTATTGGATTGAGGAGGATGATCCGCCGCTTGTCAAACACGGGTTTGGCCGTGCGCCGGTCACCGTTCGGCCTGGTTTTTACACGCGCGAACAATTTATCGCCGCCTATGCCGAAAAAAGCGGTCGGGACGTTTCGAATATGCACGTGTATTTGACGTTTGCCTACTTTAAATTGGCCGTGATCTGCCAGCAAATTTATTACCGCTACCGCCGCGGACAGACGAACGATGAGCGGTTTCGCCATTTTGGCCAGTTTGTCGAAGCGCTCATTGAGCATGCATGGCAGCTGGCGACAGGACGGTGAGGCGGCGTGATGACAAAAGTGCATGTCGTGCTGCGCAAAGAAGACATTGATGAGATGGCGCTTGCTGATCGAAAGGTGGCTGTCGTGTTCGATGTTTTGCTTGCCACCTCGTCGGTTACAGCAGTTCTCGCTGCCGGCGCTCGTTCGGTGATCCCGGTGCGCGATGCCGAGGAGGCCAAGGAGATCGCGCTTCGCTTGCCAGAGGGCAGCTATGAGCTCGTCGGCGAATACGAAGGGCGGACGATCGCCGGTTTTCATCCGCCGGCGCCGCTGTTTTTGCAAACGGTTTGTCCAGGGAAAACAGTCGTGCTATCGACGACCAATGGCACGGTGGCGATTCGCAGAGCTCAGCCAGCCCGTGCGGTGTACGCGGCGAGCTTGCTGAACAGCCCGGCGGTCAGCGAGCATATTTGCCGTTTACATCAAGAAGAGACGATCATTGTGATTTGTTCCGGCTCGTCGGGCCGTTTTTGCCTAGAAGACTTTTATGGCGCCGGCTACTTTGTGCACTGCTTGATCGAGCAAGGGATCAACGCGGCGGAGCTGTCCGACAGCGCGACGGCCGCATGGTTCTTTTACCGGCAATATTCAGATGAAGGAAAGGCGAAAGAAGTGTTGTCTGCCTCGCGCGTCGGCCGTTGGATGACGGCGTACGGCTTGGAAAAAGAAATCGACTACATCAACCGGCACGGGTCGCTTTCTGCCGTTCCAAAACTTGAGCTGGGGCCGTTCGGCCTGGAACTGCGCAATATGGCGTCGACAAAAGTAACGAAAGAGGGGATATCGCCATGAAATTTGTCCAATTCGTTGAATACGGTGGACCGGATGTCTTGCGTGTTTGCGAAGGCGAACGTCCGAAACCCACGGGGCGGCAAGTCGTGATTGAAGCTGAAGCGATCGGCGTCAACTATGCGGATACAGCCCGACGGGAAGGCCGCTATGTTGTGCCGACGCCGCTTCCGTTCATCCCTGGGACGGAAGTGGCCGGCGTTGTCCGTGAAGTTGGTCCGGAGGTGCAAACGGTCCTCCCGGGGCAACGCGTCGTCGCGTTGATCGAATCCGGCGGCTACGCTGAGTTTGTCGCCGTCGATGAACGGGCGGTCGTGCCGCTTCCGGATGGAATGGATGCCCGGCAGGCGGCGGCCTTGCCGGTGCAAGGGCTAAGCGCCTACCATATTCTCAAAACGATGGGCCGCTTGGAAGAAGGGGAGACGGTGCTCGTTCATGCCGCAGCCGGCGGCGTTGGGACGATTGCCGTCCAATTGGCGAAACGGTTCGGCGCCAAAATGGTCATCGCCACGGCAAGCACGGAGGAAAAACGAGCGCTCGCCAAACAGCTTGGCGCTGATGTCACCATTGATTATACAAAAGACAGCTGGGCTGCGGACGTGATGGAGGCGACCGGTGGGCGCGGCGTCGATGTCGCTTTGGAAATGGCGGGCGGCGATGTCTTTCATCAGACGCTCGATTGCCTTGCTCCGTTCGGCCGCCTGGTCGTATATGGGGCGGCGAGCGGGGAAATGACGCGTCTCAATCCAGTCCGGCTGATGGCGAAAAACTGGTCAGTGATCGGCTTTTTCTTGCCGCAAATCATGAAAAAGCGGGCGTTGTACGAACAAAGTTTGCGGGAATTGCTCGCGTGGGTGCAGGAAGGAAGCCTGAAGCTGATGATCGGCGGCGTCTACCCGCTTGAGCAGGCTTCTGAAGTGCATCGGCTGCTGCAGGGGCGGAAAACGCATGGCAAGCTATTGCTTGTGCCATAAGTAAAGAAGAGGGGGCTGACCCAAAAGGCTGTCTGCCTTCAGGGTAGACACAAAATATAGTGCGGAAGAATCGATTGCGGAAATGAGAGTGAAAACAAGGAAAATTCGTAGACACAAAATATAGTGCGGAAGAATCGGTCGGTGCGTATATATAGAGACGAAAGAGGGTGTCCCGATCCTTTTGGGACACCCTTTTCTTGTATATTCCCCTAAAGCCAATGGTGAACAAAAGTCGAAAGAAAAGCAGCCTTTTTCTTATGGGGGCATGGCGGCCTAAACCGATACGATTTTTGAAAACCGTTACGGTCTGCGGCGCTTCGTTTGGATATACCGCTCGAGCCGGTCGAGCCCTTCTTTGAGCACATCGAGCGAATAAGCGTACGACAGGCGGACATGGCCTTCACCGTATTCGGAAAAGGCGCTGCCGGGAACGAGGGCGACGCCGGCGTTTTCGACGACATCGAGGGCAAAATCAAACGAAGACATGCCAAAGGCGGCGATTGACGGAAACAAGTAAAAGGCTCCATCCGGCTTCTCAACCGGCAACCCCATGGCGGTGAGACGATGATAGGCATACTCAAGCCGTTCGGCGTAAGCGGCGCGCATCGCCTCGGCGTCGTGTTTGCCGGCGGTCAGCGCCTCCACCGCCGCTTTTTGGCTGATCGATGACGTGCACGAGACGCTGTATTGGTGCACTTTCACCATTTGTTCAACGGCGAACGCTGGAGCGAAGACAAACCCGATGCGCCAACCGGTCATGGAGTGCGATTTGCTTAAACCGTTGATGACGATCGTCTGCTCCGGCAGCCACTCGGCGATCGAGTGATGGCGGCCGCGATAGACGAGCTCGCTGTAAATTTCATCGGAAACGATCCAAATCGGCCGTCCTTTCAAAAGGGAAGCGATGTTCTCAAGCTCTTCGGCTGACAGCGCCGTCCCGGTTGGATTTGATGGGTATGGAAGAACGAGGCAGCGCGTCTTTTCCGTCAAATAAGGCGCAATGAGCTCAGCCGACAGACGGAAACCGTTTGGCCTTGTGTCGATGTACACCGGTTTCGCCCCGCACAGGCGAATGAGTGGTTCATAGCCGGGATAGACTGGTGCGGGAAGAAGCACTTCTGTCCCTTCTTCTAAAATGGTGCGAAACGTAATATCAAGCGCCTGGCTGGCGCCGACGGTGGCGATGACTTCATCCGGCGTGTAGCGAAGGCCGTACTTGTCAGCGACGAATTGGCAAGCCGCCTGGCGCAGTTCCAGCAGGCCGGCGTTCGCTGTATACGTCGTGAAATCGGCGGCGATCGCCTCCTGAGCGGCTGCTTTGACATGATCGGGCGTTGGGAAATCAGGCTGGCCGATCGTCAAGGAAACAAGTCCCGGTCGGTCGGCGACAAGGTTGAAAAATTGGCGGATGCCTGATAACTGAATGGCTTGAACACGTGGTTGAATGAGGTGTTTCACGGTTGTCCACCTTTCTTTTTTGTTTCTATTGTACCATTGGCGAGGAAAACGAAAAAACAAAAATGAGCCCCTTTCCGTCCGGATTGTTCCCACAAACGGAAATGGGGCTCACTTGGTCATCGACGATTCACTTTCCAACTTCGTTCGCTCCTTTTACGCGCCGTATTTTTTCAACAGGTCGTTATATTGGGCGGAAAGCTTGAAAAACAGCGGCTTGTTGCCGGCCGCGAGCGCTTCATCAATTTGCTCCATCAGTTTTTTTCTTTGAAACTGGAAGATCGCTTCTTTCAGCACTTGTTCGGCCATCGGCCCGTAGCTGCTTTTTTCTTCCGGCTGGTTGAACAAAACGGCGCCTTCATTCGGGTATTGTTTTTCGTACATGATTCAGTCCCTCCCATATGGGAACGAAACAGTTCCCTTTCTTATATTATCGTCGTTTTTGATGCTAATGTAAAGAAAATTTAGATAAATATTTTTTGTCAATTTTTTCTCTACATGATTTTTATACCCGTTTTTTGTTGGGACTTAACAGTTTTTCGGTTATGATAAGAGGAGAACAAGGCAAAGGTGATGGCGATGATTCGCACGTGTGTCGTGACAAAAGAATTTGAGATTTTGTATGATGTTGACTTAACGCTTGTCAACAGCCCGGACGTCTCATGGTATTGGGTTGACTTTCATGAGCCGACGGATGAGGAATCGGCGCTGCTCGCCTCCTTTTTCCGTTTTCACCCACTGGCGATTGAAGACTGTCTCGAATATGTGCAGCGGCCGAAGCTCGATTTTTATGACCGCTACTTGTTTGTTGTGCTTCATGCCATTGCCGGGATGACGCTGGAGGCTGAGGAAGTCGATTTGTTTGTCGGGCAAAATTTCATCGTTTCGTTTCATAAGTCGGCCATTCACGCGGTCGATGAGGTGTGGGAGCGATTGAAGCATGAAGAAGATGTTCAGCAGGGGCCGTTTCACGTCATGTACCGGCTGATCGACAAGCTTGTGGATGATTATTTTCCACCGCTTTACCATATTGAAGACGTGCTGAACGATTTAGAGGAGAATACGAACAATGAACCGATTCACGACATTATTGAAAAAGTGTTTGACATCCGCGGCGATTTATCGAAGCTGCGCCGAACGATCGTGCCGATGCGCGACTTGTTGTACCGCATCATCCATTCCGACCGGCTGCAGCGCATGAAAGAACAGCAGCTGTACTTTCATGACATTTATGATCATTTGCTGAAGCTGTCGGAAATGATTGAGACAAACCGAGAAATTACCGCGGATATCCGCGACAGCTATTTATCGCTCAACTCGAATCGAATGAACAATATTATGATGACATTTACAGCCATTACGACCATTTTCATGCCGCTCTCCTTTATTGCCGGCATTTATGGGATGAACTTTGATTATATGCCTGAATTGCACTGGAAGTACGGATACTTTGTTGTATTGGCTGCCATGGCGGTGATCGGCATGACGATGTTCGTCTGGTTTAAGCGCAACGGCTGGTTTCAGTTGTTGAAAGGCGACTGGGCGAAGGAGGAGCGGGAGCGCCGCTAGCAGCCGTATAAAACAAGCTGTCCCTCTCATATACATAACTGTGGCAATGTGACCGCGAAGGAGGGGGAAGGATGGTAAGAGGTGTTTGGGGCGTTGATTCGGCGCAAGTCGTAACGGACCAATTGTTTCAATGCGTACGGACAGAGCTCGGTTATCCGAAATTTTGGGGCCGCTATTTGGTGGAAGTGCCTAATGTGTCGGAAGGGTTGACGCGGGACGAGATCACCCGCATCCGCAGCTATGGCGTGAAGGTGCTGCCGATTTATAACGCCTTCCGCGAAGCGGTCGGCTATGCGAACGGTCAGGTGGCGGCGCGCAATGCGGTGTTTCATGCGCGGCGGCTCGGCATTCCGAAAAATAAATTGCTGTTTGCCAACATTGAAGACTTTTTTGCCGTCGACGCGGCTTGGATCGCTGCTTGGGTGGAAACGCTTTATCCGACCGGGTATCGCCCGGGACTGTACGCCGATCCAACGAAGGGAGATTTCGCCGCCGCTTATTGCGAGGCGGTGGGGAGGAACAACCAAGTGGCGGTGCAGGCCGTCATTTGGAGCGCGGCTCCAAGGCCGGGAACGACGAAAGAACAAAAAGCGCCGCGTTACCAGCCGGCCGCCCCGCCTTGCAGCGCGAATGTCTGGGTGTGGCAGTACGGGCGTGACGCGGAAGTTTGTCCGGTGGATACGAATTTGGCGGACCGCCGCTTGCTTGACTTTTTATATTAAACAGCGCCGTTGCAACAAGGCAACGGCCTTTTTATCTTAATTAGGCGAGAAGACTCCCACTTCAACGAAGCGAAGCGGAGTAAGTGGGAGATGAATCGCCTTAACTATATACATGCAACATAAAGAGTTAACTTCTCATCCTGCACACCCTAAGCGTTGCAGCACTTCCTCCGGACGTTCGTGGATGTATTGGACAAACCGAGTAATGGCTTGAATGATATCGTTGCGATCCTTGTGAAAGACATTGGCAATCACCATATCTTTCAACCATTTCCATAAGCGTTCAATCGGGTTCAGCTGTGGCGAATAGGGAGGAAGGTAAATAAAGTGAAAACACTGCCCTTCTTCCCGCAAAAACTCCTTGACCATCTTGGCATGGTGAATGCGGGCGTTATCCAACACCAAGACCATGAGACGGTCTGGATAGCGCTCTTTGAGCATTCTCAAGAAATCCAAGAACGTCGCAGCATTGGCGGCAGTTGTTTGATGAAGCACCGTTTCACCATCATGGACGTTGACCGCGCCAAACAGCGATACGTGGGCATGATGGCCAAACGTCGGCACTTGTTTTTGGCGGCCGACTTCCGACCATGTGGACCGCAAGACATGGTAAGAGCGGATATGGGTTTCATCGATGTACAGAAGAACAGCATCTTCTGTCTCCTTGGTGATCAAGTTTTTTTTATCAGATCCATTTGTTTTTCAAATTGCTTTTGCTCATCCGGATTTCCTTTCGCCAGTGTGTACGTCGGTCGTGTCCACGACAGCCCTTTGCGGTGCAGGAGTTTTCGCAACACTTCGCGGGAAATGGAAACACCGAATTGCTTTGCGACATAGGATTGCAGGAGTTTGGTGTTCCACGCCGAAGCGACGTCCCAGCCCAGTTCCGCGGGAGTGGTGGTCAATACAAGCTGTTTGATCTTTTCTTGCTGTTCTTCCGTGAGAAACGGCTCCCGCCCGGGGGAGAAATCCCGATGAAGCAGGAGTTCAAGGCCGCCTTCGTTGAACAGCGACACATAATGGGAAACGGTTTGTCGGCACACGTTGACCATGGAAGCCGCCTCTTTGCCCAAATAGCCTTCCATGACCAGGCGGACGGCCATCACACGTTGGCGGAGATGAGCGTTTTTGATCTTCCGTTCCTGCTTGCGGAGTTTCCGGGGCGTCCATCCATGGTTGTCGGTGATTTTGAGGCGTTTCATGCAGAATTCCGCTCCTTTTTCCATGTTTTTCATTAGGAGCAGTATAACCAGAGTGGGCACCGCTTATGCGAAGGTTAACTTTTCAATGAGCATGTATATATATTTTGCTGAAAATAGGATAGATTCAGTAAAATATAGTATAATATAGTTAGATGGGAGGTGAAAAAATGTATTTTTGTATCAAACAACAGCTAAATGGTTTGACCAAAGAAGAATACTTGACTCTTCGAGAACTGTGCCATATTGCCAAGAACATGTACAACGTCGGATTGTAAATTGGCAAACTTGTCATTGGCTATGCGGAAACATGGCAACGCAATATTAATCTAGGAAAAAAGACAAATCAAAACTTTGTCAATATTCCTCTCGGTAACATAAAAGAAAAACTAGAATATCTTTGTGAATTTTACGGCATTGAATTCTTGAAACAGGAAGAATCCTATACGTCTCAAGCCAGCTTTTTTGACGGCGATGAGATTCCTGAATATAATGCCGACAATCCAAAAGAATATAAGTTCAGCGGCAAACGTATTAAGCGCGGCTTGTATCGAACAAAGTCTGGCAAACTAATTAATGCTGATGTCAATGGCGCATTAAACATCTTAAAGAAAAGTAAAGCTGTAGACCTGAGTGTCTTATGCTCTAGCGGCGAAGTGGACACGCCTCAAAGAATAAGGATTGCTTGAAGCAGTCAAACTTCTTTGGAAGCCCCCACTTCAAATTTTCGCTAGAAAATTAAGTGGGGGTAGTTCACGCTCTTGATACCGTTGCATAGAAGATCGGTGATTGAAGGAGCAGGTCGCTTCCCCACCTTGTTTTTCAAATTGAGAAGCTTTGCGGCATCGGCTTCTCATTTCAAGTGATCTGATGTCAGCTAGGGGCAGGCGTTGTTTTTCACCAGCCTTCTAGATAAGGAGAAAGCCGAGACGAACGGCAACCGAATGCGCTTGAGCGCAGGGGAGTGTGAGAGGTCCCATACCCATCAAGTTAAGAATTTTGGTCTTTGTGCATCGTCAAAAACATGGTATCCTTTCTAACGAACACTCCACGTTAGAAAGGATTTTTTTCATGGAAAAACAAATGAAAGCATGGATTCAAACCATTCGTCAACTCTTTTCTCCCGAAGAATTAACCCGTCTCGCACGGAAAACAGGCTTTATCCGGCGGCAGCGTTCGTTAACGGCGGAAGCCTTTCTGACTCTCTGTGCATGGGGAGATGGCTCACTGGCCAAACAGTCGCTTCAGCGGTTGTGTGCGGCCTTGACGCTCTGGCATGGCTGTTCCCTTTCAAGCGAAGGCTTGAATCAGCGTTTTACCGATCGGGCCGTGGCATTTTTGCGAGAAGTGTTTTTCCTTCTCCTCCTGCATCAACGTCCATTGCTTTTGTCAGCCATGGAGACCTATCGAACTTGTTTTACCCGCCTGCGGATTTTGGACTCAACCAGCTTTTTGGTTCCCGCTGACTATGGGGAAGACTATCGAGGTTCCGTTTCGTCGGGGGTGAAAATTCAGTTTGAATATGACTTGTTATCCGGCGCCTGCCTTCAGCTATGCGTTCAATCGGCCAATGACTCGGACGCTCGTTTTGCCTATCATGCCCAGCATACGATTTTACCGAATGACCTATGTATTCGGGATTTGGGCTTTTTCTCCGTTGCCGCACTGGCCGAGATCGACGCCCGCGGAGCGTATTATATTACTCGGCTCTGTTCCGATATGAAAGTGTATATCAAGGAGAATGGCCAGTGGAAGGAATGGGATTGGGAATCCCTTGGGAATCAATTAGAGGAAGGGGAATCAGTGGAAATGGAACATGTATACATCGGACATGAACGCTTGTATGTTCCACGGTTGGTTTTCCGCCGTCTGACGGCGGAAGAATGGCAAAAACGGATGGCGTATGTGCGGAAAAAGGAAAAAAGAAAAGGGAAGGCGCTGGCACGCCAAACCCTCGAACAAAAGAAATACCACATCTTACTGACGAATTTACCACAAGAGTCGTTTGATGGTCAACAGGTTTATGAGCTCTATTCCCTGCGCTGGCAAATTGAATTGTTGTTTAAAGCCTGGAAATCCGTATTTGATTTGGAGAAAGTCAAGGAGATGAAAAAAGAACGTTTCGAATGCCATTTATACGGGACGTTGATTGCCATTTTGGTCACCCAGACGTTTCTGTTTCAAGCTCGGATGTATTGGCATCAAAAGGAAGACATTGAAATCAGTGAACGGAAAGCGCTCGATCTTCTCCAATCGTATTGGCACCAGTTGCTTTTGCGTTCGCATATGGCGGAAATCAACCTTTTCTCTCTCCTTTCCCTGTTACGAAAACATGCCAAGAAAGGTCGAAGGAAAGGGGAAGAAACGGCATCAGATATCTTAACGAAATTAGAGATATGGTAGAATTAGATATGGATATAAATACCAAATACCCCTCTTCTGGAGGGGTATTTGGTATGCCCAATAATGGATGTGATCCCCATCATTCACTGCGGGGATGAACACGAGTATCGTCTTAAAAATTTTATACCGCTAAACTTGACGGGTATGGTGAGAGGTCCCCTCTTCTGCCCCGGGTAAGTGAAGAAGGAAGACCAGAATGTTTTATATACATGCAACGAAAAAGTTTAACATATCATTGACGGAAAAGTCGCTTATCCACTTTTCGACTGGCGGTGACCGAACAATCACCCGCTTCGCAGCCCCATACATGGTTCCGGAAGCGGCATTGTTCGCTCGCCCGACAGTCGATCCAATCGCTCTGTAAAAACTACAAATGTTAAAGATTCAAATTGCACCTATATAAGTTGCAATAAAGATTTTCCGATTGTTCGATTCTGTTTTCCTTCATAACAAGTCATTTTGATAGAATGCAGCGGGCGTTCTACTGGATGTAAAACAAAGTTTCAACTTATATATGTAGACCGTGTCGGAAATTCAAACGTTTTTCTGATGCGCGGATTTTTCATTCAAATTGCACCTATGTAGACCGTGTCGACTATATTGATAATAGGGAAAAAAAGGGGGGACGTGAAAACGGAAGCAGCTCGGGGCTTTTTTTTATCACAATTAGGAAATGTTTACCATGAGGAAAGGAGAGGGAAGTTGGATTCCTATGTCGTCTCGTTACTAGACCGGATAAAAGAACAGTATGAACAATGGGAGGCTTCACCGCCGCTCAGCAGCGCGGAGTTGACCCGGTTTTTCGGTGCCATCGGCCGGGCGGCGGAGGTGATCGGCCGCAATGATATCGCTGCCGAAGCGGAACGGATTCTTCAGCGCACGAACAGGCAAAAGGAACGGCAATGGACGGCGGAGGAGGCGCTGGCGGAGATGGTTCCGCTCCTTTGCCGCTGCTATGAAGCCGAAGAAACCGATTCTTCTCCAATCACTTCCCTCCCGCAACGCGGAGGACCGGAAGCCGTCGTTCTTCTCTGCGGAAATGATCCGCTATTTTTTGCTTATCTCCGCGGCGCCCTGCAAACCGTGCCATGGCGTTTCACGACGATTCCCTCCCTTGAGCAGGCGGCCGCGTCGATGTTTCGTCTCAGCCCGGATTGCATCATCGTCAGCGTGAAGGAGGGAGAGTGGGAGAATCCGGACTTGACGGTTTTGCTTGAGCGCGCCGGACAGCGCCCCTATCTTCCTGTTGTCATTGTGAGGAGAGACGAGGGCAAAGAGGGGCGGTTGAAAGGTTATGAGCTTGGCGCGGATGATGTCATCACCACCCCAGCGGCAGATGAGCTGTTCGTTCGCGTTCGCCGGCTCATTGAAAAAAAACGAAAAATCGATGACCTTGTGCTCATTGACGAATTGACAGGTGTGTACAACCGGAAGTATTTGCCGCGGGTATACGCCCGCCTTCGGAGCGACCTCGAGCGTTACGGAGCGCCAAGCTGTTTGGCGTTGCTTGATTTGGACCATTTCAAACAAGTCAATGACCGTTTCGGCCACCTTGCAGGCGATGCGGTATTGCAAAAGCTGGCTGCCTTTTTGCGCCAACATACACGTGGAGTGGATACCGTCGTTCGCTTTGGGGGCGAAGAGTTTGTCGTTTGGCTGGCCAAAACGTCCAAAAGCGAGGCTCGGGCAGTGCTTGAGCGGCTGCAACGCCAGTTCGCCGCCGAAAAAATCGAGGCGGATGGCGCACTTCTATCATGTACGTTTTCCGCCGGCCTGGTTGAGTGCGATGAACCGGATCGGCCGCTTGACTATTGGCTGCGTCTGGCCGACAAGGCGCTGTATGCGGCGAAACGAGGCGGCGGCAATCGGATCGAAGAGGCGGCGCGTGAGAAAAGCGGTTCTTCGGATGAGGCCCCAAGCCAATCATCAACGGATCGGCGGCGATGGGCGATTGCCATCGTAGACGACGATGAACTCGTGCGGATGATGATTGCTGATCTTGTCCGCAAGCTCGTCAATGAGCAGGGGAGGAAAGCAGACATTTACGAGTTTGGCGACGGCCTTTCGTTTCTCGAATCTCCGTTTTATCAAAGCGGGCGGCAATCTGTCGTCATTTTGGATCGGGTGATGCCAAAAATGGACGGCCTTGAGGTGCTGAACCGCCTCCGTCAAGAGCGAAAGCCATACAAGGTGATGCTGCTGATGTCGCGCCAAGATGAGCGGGATATTGCCCATGTGCTGAACCGAGGAGCGGACGAATATGTGACAAAGCCGTTCAAATGGTTTGAACTTGAGGCGCGGCTGCGCCGGCTGCTGAAGGAGCTGGATGAGTGATGGCGCTGTTGGTCGTCTTCACGGCAGCAATCGCTTTGTTTGCGGTGTTGATCGTTTTGTTCCTCTATCTCGTGGTGCGCAAATGGCGGGAAAACCGGCGCCAAGCCCGGCTGCGAGTTTATAAGGAACGGCATCGGCTTTGGTTGCTTCGGTATCTGCTCGGCGAGGAGGAACAGATGCTTTTGCCGGCTTCCCCTCTTGAGCGTGAAGCGATGATGGAGCTTCTTGACCATTTTGCTTCACTCTTGAACGGAGAGCAAGTGCAGGAGCGAATTCGAACATTGGCGGAGATGCATTTCCAAGGATGGCTGCATCGAAGGCTGTCAAGCCGTCATTGGAGCGAGCGGATGAACGCGCTGTTTTTGATCGAGGATTTGCAGGTGAAGGCGATGCTGCCGGAGATGGAGCGGCTGTATCGCTCCAACCGGGTGACGAAAGGTGAGGCGGCGAAACTATTGGCCATTTTCGCCCAATTTGATTACAGCCCAGTGATTGCATATGTGCTCGAACCGAAATATAAGTTAACGGAGTTTTCCTATCGGGTCATTTTTGGCCATATGAGCGAGCGGCTTCTTCGACAGGTGGAACAGCGATTTGATGAGCTGCCGCGGGCAGGGAAATGCGCGTTCATCGATATGATCGGCATCCGCCGACGAGGGGAGCGATCGTTTTTGCTGGAGCTGTTGACATCAGATGAGTTGGAGCTTCGTGTTCGCGCGCTTAAGGCGATGGCAGAAATTGGCGTGTCGATTGAAGCGACAAAGCTGGATCGCCACTTGCGCTCGCCGCATTGGCAAGAGAGGCTGATGGCAGTCCGTCTCGCCGGAAAATGCCGCGAAGAACGGTTGCTTCCCTTGCTCTATGAGCGGCTGGCCGACCGTTCATTCGCCGTTCGTTCGGAAGCGGCTGCCTCCATCGTGCGCCTGCCGGGCGGCCGGGCGATGCTGCATAAAGCGGCGTGCACAGCGGAGGACCGTTATGCCCGTGACATGGCGAAGCAATGGATTGGAGAGGAGGGGTGATGGTGGAAGGGGGGCAAGCGTTTCTATCGGCTATCGGGCATGTCGTGCTCATTTATATGGCTGTCGTTCTCGCCTTTTATACGTTTTTGCTTGTGGTAGCTTTCATTCACTTGCGCCGCACTCGTCGTCTTGACGATTGGGAGCCGTATGAAGAATTGCTCGATGCCAGCTACGCAAAACCGATATCGATTCTTGTTCCAGCTTATAATGAGGAAGCCGGCATCGTTGGTTCGGTTCGCTCGCTGCTCAGCATTGAATATCCGCAATATGAGGTGATCGTCATCAATGACGGTTCGACGGATCGGACGCTTGAGCAGCTGATTGAGCATTTCGGGCTTCGGCCCGTGTATCGCGTGATTCGCCGCCAGCTGGCGGCAAAAGAAATCAAAGCCATCTACCGATCGCCGGCCTATCCGCACTTATTCGTCCTTGATAAAGAAAACGGCGGGAAGGCGGATGCGTTAAACGCGGGGATCAACGCCGCCCGCTATCCATACATTTGCTCCATCGACGGCGATTCTGTTCTTGAGCGGCGCGCGTTTTTGAAGGTGATGAAACCGATGCTTGAATCCGACGGAGAGGTCATTGCTTCTGGAGGGACGGTCCGGATCGCCAACGGCTGTCGGATTGAACGCGGTGAAATCGTCAAGGTCGGTTTGTCGCGGCGGCCGCTTGTCATTATGCAGATAATTGAATATTTGCGAGCGTTTTTGCTCGGCCGCCTCGGCTTAAGCCGCCATAACTTGCTGCTGATTGTTTCTGGTGCGTTTGGCGTTTTTTCCAAACAGTGGGTAATCGAGGCAGGCGGGTATGCGGATACGGCCGGCGAGGATATGGAACTCGTTGTGCGCCTGCATCGACTGGCGCGTGAAAAAAACGAGGAGAAAAAAATCATCTATATCCCCGCCCCGGTCTGCTGGACAGAAGCACCGGAAACGTATGGGGATTTGCGGAGGCAGCGGCGGCGCTGGCATCGCGGGCTTTTGGAAAGCTTATGGATGCATCGATCGATGCTATTCAATCCAAAATATGGCTCAATCGGCCTTCTTTCGCTGCCGTATTTTTGGTTCATTGAGCTTCTTGGTCCGATCGTTGAATTGATGGGCTATATTGTCGTTGTTTTCTCCTTATTTCTCGGAAACTTGTACGTCGAATTCGCTCTTCTTTTGCTGACGGTTTCGGTTTTGTACGGTTCGCTGTTATCAGCAGCAGCCGTCTTGCTTGAAGAGTGGACTGAGCGGAAGTTCCCGAGCATCTCTGATTTGGTGAAGCTGTTTTTCTTCGCGTTGACTGAGACATTTTGGTACCGTCCGCTTACCGCTTGGTGGCGGTGCGAAGGGGTGATCGACGCTGTTCGCCGGAAAAAGCAATGGGGGAGCATAAAGCGAAAAGGAGTGTCGGTGTAAACATAGGTAGAGAATAGAGCGAAAAGGGTGCGCCTCGGCTTGACGAATCAGTGCATGTCTCCCCAAGTGATCGTGATCGAACCCAAAGAGGAATATTCACGAAAACATGATGAATTCAAAGAGAAAAGCCAGGTCACGGCTCGGCGTCCGCTTAATAGCGGTCGCCGAGCCGTTTAAATACGGGTCTTGTCAGCCGTTTCGGCTTTTGTTCCGGCTTTTCCTTCAGTCCGGTGTAGGCGATGAGAATGGCTTTTGCCTCTGACAGCGGCATCCGAGCTGGAGGGTTGCGGTATGAATCGTTGAGAGAGCCAAGGTGCGGAAGGGCGGCGAAATCTTGTTTTGTCGGTGGGATGTGGAAGTAGTAGTCGCCGACGGCGACAAGCACGTCGGATTGCTGTTGGCTGTATCTCGGATTGCGGGAAAAATGGAGGCCCACTTTTTTCGCCTTGCCCTCCTCAAGCAGCTTCTCGATCGCTTTTTTCTTCAGAAGATAAAGAAACGAAGGGTTCAATGCTGTTTTGGCATGGCGGTTGACGGTAAAAATCGCTTTGGCAATATTGTCGACCGTCAATTGCACCGGTTTCATCGGCATGTCTCCTTTTTTCCTTCTATTATAACATAGGAAGCGGTGTTGTTGCCCGGTTTGTCCTACTTCTATCCGGGGGTAAGCGAAAAAACGGTCAACTCCGGCGGAGCGAAGAAGCGAAGCGGCACCCTTGTTGTGCCAAGGCCGCGGTTGACGTACAACAAGAGTCCGCCGACGTGGTAAAACCCTTCATAATACCGCTCAGACAACGGCGGCGTGATGAGCGGTCCGATAAACGGCAACTGAATTTGCCCGCCGTGGCTATGGCCGGAGAGTTGAACGTGAATAGGGAAGCGGCGAGCCTCAATGGCACCGTCCGGCTCATGAACGAGGGCGATCGTATATGTCGCCCGAGGAATGCCGTTCGTCATTTTCGACCAGTCCGGGCGTCCGAGCATCATATCGTCGCTGCCGGCGATAGCGATCGCGTCATGGCCGCGCCGGACGAGTGCATGCTCATTGACGAGAACGCGGAACCCGGCTCGTTCCATCAATCGACGGTAAATATCTGTCCCGTAGCCGCCGTGATCATGGTTTCCGTAAATGCAAAATTTTCCAAGAGGAGCACGGACGCCAGCCAACGCCTCAGCGACCGCGTTGACGTGCGGATACCGGTTCGCCTCATGGAGCAGATCACCTGTGAATACGACGAGATCGGGCCCGAGTTCGTTGATGCGGCCGATAATGCGGTAAAAGCGTTTCAAGCCGTAATAATGGCCGAGATGGAGATCACTGAACTGCAGCAGCTTGACGCCGGCAAACGACTTTGGGATCAGCGGATGCGACAGCGCATGGTGCGTCACGGTCAGCTCGGCTGGCTCAATCCAGCGGGCGTATCCAGAGGCGGCTGCCATCGCCAGCGCTGCGCTGAAACTTGTGCGCGCCAGCTTTTTCAAAAAGGCGCGTCGGCTTAGTTTGGTTGTTTCGATATGGTGCATCGTTTCGCCGTCCTTTCACAAGCAACTTTATTATAACGAAAAGAGAGGGAAAAGGACAATAGGAGGACTAAGATGTTCGAATATTCCACTATTTTATGATATGATAAAAATGAATGAGTAATCAGTCATAGGAGGAGAAATGGATGAACGGAAAAGTGATCATTGTGACCGGCGGGTCGAGCGGAATGGGGAAATATATGGCGAAGCGGTTTGTTTCTGATGGGGCCAACGTCGTCATTACGGGAAGGCGGGCCGAGGCGCTCGAAGAGGCCAAGCGGGAAATCGCCGCGCCGGATGGAGGAAAAGTGCTTACGATCCCGATGGATGTGCGCAACCCGGAACAAGTGGCGCACATGGTGGAGCGGACTGATGCGGAATTCGGCCGCATCGATGCCCTCATCAACAACGCGGCTGGCAATTTCATTTGCCCGGCGGAAAAGTTGTCGATCAACGGCTGGAACAGCGTCATTAACATTGTGTTAAACGGCACGTTTTACTGCAGCCGGGAAGTCGGCAACTACTGGATTCAGCGCGGCTTGAAAGGGAACATTATCAACATCGTTGCGACATATGCCTGGCATGCCGGCGCCGGGGTCATTCATTCAGCGAGCGCCAAGGCTGGAGTGCTGGCAATGACGCGCACGCTTGCTGTGGAATGGGGGAAAAAGTACGGCTTCCGCGTCAATGCGATCGCTCCCGGACCGATTGAGCGGACCGGCGGGGCGGAGCGGCTTTGGGAATCAGAGGAAGCGGAGCGGATGACGTTGGAAAGCGTGCCGCTCGGGCGGCTCGGGACGCCGGAAGAAATCGCGGCGGTCGCTTCGTTTTTGCTTTCGGATGAAGCCGCTTACATTAACGGCGCTTGCATCACAGTCGACGGCGGCCAATGGCTGAACCGGCGGCCGTTTTAATCAAATTTGCCATAAAGCAAGATGGTCCTCACCCAAAAGGG
This sequence comes from Geobacillus sp. FJAT-46040, assembly GCF_002335725.1. Classification (NCBI taxonomy): domain Bacteria; kingdom Bacillati; phylum Bacillota; class Bacilli; order Caryophanales; family Anoxybacillaceae; genus Geobacillus; species Geobacillus sp. FJAT-46040. The sequence continues at coordinate 1,942,500 of NZ_NISS01000001.1, read as the reverse complement.
ATTGCAGGCGGTATTTCTTCATTTATCGCGGGCAACCGGCTCATTGCACGCAACGGCCTTTGTCACAAGCGGATTCCCTGCTGTCAGGGGAGCCGCTTTTTTTACGAGTCAGGAACGATTGGGCAATTATGCTATAATAAAGGCAAAGATGGTCGATGGGGATGAGGTGAACACGATGGATGCATTAGACGTGATGGCCAACTTGCCGCAAGTGATTCCGCACTATCAACCGATTTTCAGCGCCGATGAGCATGGGGTCGTCGGCTATGAAGTGCTCGGTCGGTTTCAAACGGAAACAGGGCCGGTCAGCCTTGGGCCGTTTTTTCACGATGAAACCATTCCAGAAGAATTTCGCATCGAAGTGGATGATGTGATCACGAAAAAAGCGCTCGACTATTTTCTGTCGCTTGATGATCAAACGCTGCTCATTTTTTTAAACCGCGACGCCAACTTGCTGATGCTTGACCGCGGCGAGTCGTTTTTGCAGCTGCTTCTCTCCTATGAAGCGAAAGGGTTGGCCCCAAGCCGCATCGTTTTGGAAATCAACGAGCAGCATTTCAAGGGAGACGTCGATCAGCTCAGCCATTTATTGACGTATCTTCGTACATACGGCGTTAAAGTGGCGGTCGACAACATCGCCGAACATAGCATTCATCTTGAGCGAATCGGCGTTTTGTCGCCTGACATTTTAAAAATCGACTTGCATGAATTGCGAAAAACGTCGGTCCACCAAGCTTATCAAGAAATCGTTCATTCCATTTCGTTGTTGGCGCGCAAAATCGGAGCGACGCTTCTGTATGAGGATATTGAAACATCATTTCAGCTTCAGTACGCTTGGCGGCATGGCGGCCGCTACTACCAAGGATACTATTTGGCTAAGCCGGCGCCGGAAGTCGTGCCGCGTGATCTGTTGAAAGACTTGCTCCGCCAAGAGTGCCATCGCTTCATCCAGCAGGAAAAGAAAAAGCTTGAAACGCTGTATCAAATTGCTGAGCAGTTTCAGCAGCGGATCAGCGCGCTGCTTGGCAAATACAAAAAAGCCGCCGATTTTAACGAGCTCATTTCCCTGTTGGCCGGCGAGCTCGACGATGTTTGCTTCCGCATTTATGTTTGTGATGAGGACGGCTTCCAGCAGTCGGGCAATATGTTCAAGCGCGGCGGCCGGTGGGAGCTTCAGCCGCAATATTATATGAAAAACTGGAGCTGGCGCCCGTATTTTTTGGAAAACATTATTCGCATGCGCTCGCGCCGAAGAGGGATTTTGTCCGATTTATACACGGATATTGAAACAGGGGAAACGATCCGGACGTATTCGTATCCGATCGATGAGCGCCATTACTTGTTTATTGACTTGTCGTACAGCTATTTGTTTGAGCATGACGCCCATTATTGACTGCATAAAATCGCCTCATTGCGGCAAAGTAAACATGAGGTGAAACTTATGGCACAGTTAACTTTTGTGTTATCCGCCCTCTCTGTATTGATCGCGGTCATTGGGTTCGTCTATACGGTTCGCCTCGGACGCCAACAGCGTTGGCAAGGGGAGCTTGACGGGCCGATTCCGAAAACGGTCGAGGAGCATGCCTACTTGCGCAACCCGGTGTTCCTCGCTTACGTACTCGCTGTCTTGCTCGCCATTTTTGCCATTGGTTATTTGGCGTTGCGCTATTATTGAAAAAAAGGCCATTCCATTCATATGGGTGGCCTTTTTGCCTGTCCGCAAATGACGCTTTTTTCCACGACTTTTTTCCTTTGCCGGCGAATATATATGGAAGCGGAAGAGGCAAAGGGGGAATGGAGATGACGAAGCGGCTGCCGACAAGGCTGTCGGGCGAGGAAGCGGCGTTATTGCTTGACGTTTTGTTCAGCCAGCAATATGCACTCGAGCTCATCCGCTCCGAGCTGGCGGATATCGAAAACGGAGACAAGGAGGTCGATGAACACCGGTACCGGCAGCTGTTGCGTTTATACGACCGACTGTTGACAGAGGAAGAGGAAGGATAAAAATTGTTGTGCACTATCGCTATCGCAGGAAGCGATAGTCTTTTTTATGGTATGATAACAATGTGGAGAGGAGAAGATGCAGAAGAAAGGCGGAACATCGGCATGACATGGGAACACAATGAATTCATGCAAATGACTGTCAAGCCATTTCTGATTCCGGCGGATAAAGTGGCGCATGTGCAGCCGGGAAATTATTTGGATCATGCGCTGCTCGTCCTGACGAAAACCGGCTATTCAGCGATTCCAGTTCTCGATACATCGTATAAACTGCATGGGCTCATCAGCATGACGATGATGATGGATGCAATTTTAGGATTGGAGCGCATCGAATTTGAACGTCTCGAGACGATGAAGGTCGAAGAAGTGATGAACCGAAACATTCCGCGCCTGCGGCTTGACGACAGCCTGATGAAGGCAGTGGGGCTTATTGTCAATCATCCGTTCGTGTGTGTGGAAAATGACGACGGATATTTTGCAGGCATTTTCACTCGACGGGAAGTACTGAAGCAACTGAATAAACAGCTGCACAGGCCTAATGGCGGCCGGAAGCTAGGCCGAAAAGAGGCTGAACAATGAGCAGAAAGATAATCGTGTGCAATAACAAGAGCAGCTGGCTTTGGCTGATCAGTTCGGAAGCTGCGTGGCAACTTCCGCAAGTGCAAGCCTTCGAGAAGATATTTACAGCATTTTGCTCGATGAATTTGTGCTTGTCACAATGATCTCTGTTTTGCTAAAGTAAAAAAGAATACAGGTGTAAAGGAGGATATCGCCCATGAAGATGATGGACGCCAATGAAATCATTTCCTTTATTCAAAACAGCAAAAAATCGACACCAGTCAAAGTATACATAAAAGGGGATCTCGAAGGCATCGATTTCGGCTCAAGCGCCAAAACATTTATCACGGGCAACGTCGGCGTCGTGTTTGGCGAATGGCAAGACATTCAAGCGGCAATCGAAGCGAATCAAGACAAAATCGAGGACTATGTCGTCGAGAACGACCGCCGCAACTCGGCCATTCCGCTCCTGGATTTGAAAGGCATCAAGGCGCGCATTGAGCCGGGCGCCATCATCCGCGACCATGTCGAAATCGGCGACAACGCCGTCATTATGATGGGAGCGGTCATCAATATCGGCGCCGTCGTCGGCGAAGGAACGATGATCGACATGAATGCGGTGCTCGGCGGCCGGGCGACGGTCGGGAAAAACTGCCATATCGGCGCCGGCGCGGTGTTGGCAGGCGTGATCGAGCCGCCATCAGCCAAGCCGGTCGTCATTGAAGACGATGTGCTCGTCGGGGCGAATGCCGTTATTTTGGAAGGCGTCACGGTCGGCAAAGGAGCGGTTGTGGCTGCCGGCGCCGTTGTTGTCGAAGACGTGCCGCCGTATACGGTCGTGGCCGGTGTGCCGGCGCGCGTCATTAAGCAGATCGACGAGCAAACGCGGGCGAAAACGGAGATTAAGCAGGAGCTTCGCCAATTATAATCATCATAAAAGCTGTCCCTTCACACGAGGACAGCTTTTTTGCCCATGGAGGAGAGACGATGTCTGCAATCAGCCCATTTGTCGCCATTCGCCGCGACTTGCATCAAATTCCGGAGCTTGGGTTTCAGGAGTTTAAGACGCAGCAATATTTGCTTCGCTATATCCAGTCCCTGCCGCAAGAGCGGCTTCAAGTCCGGACGTGGAAAACGGGGATTTTCGTCAAAGTCAACGGAACATCGCCGCGCAAAACGATCGGCTACCGCGCCGATATGGACGGGCTGCCGATTCGCGAGGAGACCGGCTTGCCGTATCGGTCGAAACATGAAGGGCGCATGCACGCGTGCGGCCACGATGTGCATATGAGCATCGCTCTTGGTGTGCTCACTCATTTTGCTCATCATCCACTGAAAGACGATTTGCTGTTTGTATTCCAGCCGGCCGAGGAAGGACCGGGCGGAGCAAAGCCGATGTTAGAAAGCGACATCATGCGGGAATGGAAGCCGGATATCATCGTCGCCTTGCATATTGCGCCGGAATATCCCGTCGGCACGATTGCAACGAAAGAAGGGTTGCTGTTTGCCAATACGTCGGAGCTGTTTATCGATCTGAAGGGGAAAGGTGGCCACGCGGCGTTTCCGCATTTAGCGAATGACATGGTCGTCGCCGCCTGCGCATTGGTGACGCAGCTGCAGTCGATCGTCGCCCGCAACGTCGATCCGCTCGACAGCGCGGTCATTACGATCGGAAAAATTGCCGGCGGGACGGTGCAGAACGTCATTGCGGAGCACGCCCGGCTCGAAGGAACGATTCGGACGCTGTCGACTGCAGCGATGCAGAAGGTGAAGCGGCGGATTGAAGCGATCGTGCATGGCATTGAAGTCGCGTACGAATGTGAAGCATCCATCGATTACGGTGCCATGTACCATGAAGTGTATAATGATCCGGATCTGACAGCGGAATTTATGAAGTTTGCCAAGGCGCACGGCGGCGTGAATGTGATCCGTTGCAAAGAAGCGATGACTGGCGAAGATTTCGGCTATATGCTGGCGGACATCCCGGGTTTTATGTTTTGGCTTGGCGTCGCCTCACCATATGGGCTGCACCATGCAAAACTGGCTCCGAACGAGGAAGCGATCGACCGCGCCATCGCGTTTTTAATCGACTATTTTTCATGGAAAGGAAACGCAGAATGAAGTATAGTTCCGCCTCTAGCAACACACATTAATGAGTGTGAGGAGGTGGATTGTGATGGCGAAAATTGGTGTTGAGCCATCGTTGACGGACGTACAGGAAGCGTTGAAAGAGCGAGGATATGACGTTGTGCCGCTCCGAGGGGAGCAAGACGCAAGAGGCTGCGACTGCTGCGTCATTACCGGCCTGGACGCCAATATCGCCGGCATTCACAACATCGTGACGTCCGGTCCGGTCATTGAAGCGAGCGGGCTCACCGCAGAAGAGATTTGCCAAAAAGTCGAAGAAAAACTTCGCTGATGACGAACGTTCGGGCTGTGTGCGCTGGCAGCCCGCTTTTGGGCGAAATGGCAAAATCGCATAGCGTAAAGGAATGGTGGAAAAGGAACGAAGAACGTTTTCGTTCCTTTTTCTTTTTTGCTAAAATAAGGGGAGAAACAATGCTTGATCAACGATGGAGGAGTGTCAATGAAAAAGAAACAGTTTGCCGTCATCGGCCTCGGGCGCTTTGGCGGCAGCATCTGCCGGACGCTGAGCGAACAAGGGATGGAAGTATTGGCCATCGATATTGATGAAGACCGGGTAAACGAATTTGCGTCGATCGCTTCGTACGCCGTCGTCGGCGACACGACCGATGAAAACGTGCTGAAAAGTTTAGGCATCCGCGACTTCGACCATGTCATTGTCGCGATCGGCGACAACATCCAGGCGAGCATTTTGACGACCCTGATTTTAAAAGAGCTCGGCGTCAACCATATTACGGTCAAGGCAACGAACGATTACCATGAGAAAGTGCTGAAAAAAATCGGCGCTGACCAAATCGTGCATCCAGAACGGGACATGGGCGAGCGGATCGCCCACAACTTGATTTCCAACAACGTCCTAGATTATCTGGAGCTGTCGGACAAATACAGCATTGTCGAAATCGTGGCAAGCGAGCGGCTTGACGGCCATTCGCTTTTGGAGCTTGACATCCGCGCCCGCTATGGCATCAACATCGTCGCCATCAAGCGTGGAACAAGCGTCATCGTCTCCCCGCTCGCCTCGGAAATCATCCGCAAAGGCGACGTGTTGGTCGTCATCGGCGCTGACAGCGACATTGACCGGTTTGAGGAAAAAGTGGTCGGTTGACGGCTGGCAGGCGGCCTGTGCATGATGATGACGGAAAAAGGGCATCCTTTTACAAGGACGCCCTTTTTTCTTTAGATTTCCATGATGATCGGCAAAATCATTGGCCGCCGTTTCGTCCGCTCGTACAAGAACGGAGCGAGCGTTTCCGTAATTTCGTTTTTGATCTCCGACCATTGGTTCGTTTTCCGTTCCAGCACTTTTTCGAGATGCTTGGAGATCAACACTTGCGCTTCGCTGATTAAGTCACCGGACTCACGCATATAGACGAAGCCGCGAGAAATAATGTCCGGGCCGGCGGCGATTTTGAACTCTTTCATGTTGATGCTGACGACGACAATCACGAGCCCTTCCTCAGACAAAATGCGGCGGTCGCGCAAGACGATGTTGCCGATGTCGCCGACACCGCTGCCGTCGATGTAGACGGAGCTGGACGGGATCTTGCCGACGATGCGCGCTTCTTTGTCGCTGATGCCAAGCACTTCGCCGTTGTCCATAATAAAGCAGTTTTCCTCCGGCACGCCGCAGTCGATGGCGAGCTTGGCGTGCATTTTTTGCATGCGGTATTCGCCGTGGATCGGCATGAAATATTTCGGCTTCATCAGCCGGATCATCAATTTTTGTTCTTCCTGCCCACCGTGGCCGGACGTATGGATGTCGTTGAGCGGGCCATGGATGACTTCTGCGCCGGCGCGGTACAGCATGTTGATTGTCCGGTTGACGCTCACCGTGTTGCCCGGAATCGGCGATGAGGAAAAGACGACCGTGTCGCCTGGGATGATTTGAATTTGCCGGTGCGTGCCGTTGGCGATGCGCGACAAGGCGGCCATCGGCTCCCCTTGGCTGCCGGTGCATAAAATCGTCACCCGGTTGGCCGGCAGGCGGTTGATTTCGTTCGCGTCGACGAACGTGCCTTTCGGACATTTGATATAGCCGAGGTCTTGTCCGATCTCAATCGCCGCTTCCATGCTTCGACCGAAGACAGCGATTTTTCGGTTGTTGGCGACGGCTGCTTCCGTCACCTGTTGGAGACGGTGGATGTTTGATGCAAATGTGGCGAAAATGATGCGTCCTTCCACCTTGCGGAAAATGTCGTGAATGCTTTCACCGACGCGCCGCTCCGACATCGTAAAATGCGGGATCTCGCTGTTCGTGCTGTCCGACAGCAGGCAAAGAACTCCTTCTTTCCCAATTTCGGCCATTTTTGTCAAATTGGCCGGCTCGCCGACCGGCGTAAAGTCGAATTTAAAATCCCCAGTGTGAACGATTTGCCCGACTGGCGTTTTCACAACAATACCGTAGCTGTCCGGAATGCTGTGTGTCGTCCGGAAAAAGGTGACGGCCGTTTTTTGAAAGCGGATGACATCGTCTTCGCGAATCTCAATGAGTTTCGCTTGGCGCAACAATCCATGTTCCTCAAGCTTATTGCGAATCAGCCCAAGCGCTAATTTGCCGCCGTAAATCGGGATGTTCACCTGCCGGAGCAAATACGGAATGCCGCCGATATGGTCTTCGTGCCCGTGGGTGATGAACAGTCCTTTCACTTTGTCCGCGTGCTTCACTAAATAGGAGTAGTCTGGAATGACATAGTCGATCCCGAGCAGCTCATCTTCCGGAAACTTAATGCCTGCGTCAATGACAATGATTTCGTCTTGGAATTGTACGCCGTATGTATTTTTTCCAATTTCACCCAGTCCGCCGAGGGCAAAAACGCCAACTTGCTGATCTGTCAACAGCTTCATGATGAAATCTCCAATACTTGAAAGTTCGGGCTTTTCTTTTCGTATTCTAGATGCGCTCCCTCTAACGGCTGAATATACTCAATATTGATCGGACGGCCTTCGAGTTTTCGGCGTACATCCCGCTCTGATTCTGCTTCGATGTAGAGTGTTTTCGTTTTTTCTCTCACGGGCGCCTCGTCTGCGTTTTCTTGGTAAAACACTTTGAAAATCATCGTGAAATCTCTCCTTATCGTACAATGGTTGCTCTATCTATTATATAAGAATGTAACTTTCTTTTCATGTATTTTGTTGCCAAAAGCAAAAAACAGGCGTGAGATGTGCCGACGATATGCATCATCTTTGACGAATGTTGCCCGCTTTATTCGCCAAAGTGGGAAAGAAGCCCTTCGAATGGAAGGGCTGTTGTTGTAACGGTCAGGCGATCAATTTTTTCCGGAGCAGGTCTTTCCACTGTTGAAGCAGCTTTTTTTTCAGCTTTTTCAACATGTTTCATCACTCCTTACCTTTTATTGTACTCATTTTGCGGCGAAAGTAAATGTTCTATTATATATGATATGTAGGCGGAGGTTTGTTTTTCATGGGTAAAAATGGAACAGATCGTGCCTCTTGGTTGACATTCCGGGCGTTTTTCAGTACGGTAGACAATGAACAATTTTTTAACAAGGGGAAGTGAACGTGGGCAGAAAAATCGTCTTTTTCGACATCGACGGCACGCTTCTTGATGAGCAAAAGCAGCTGCCGCTGTCAACGATCGAAGCGGTTCGCCGCCTGAAGCAGTCGGGCGTTTATGTCGCCATCGCCACCGGACGCGCTCCGTTTATGTTTGAGCATGTGCGCAAACAGCTTGGCATCGATTCGTTCGTCAGCTTCAACGGTCAGTACGTCGTTTTTGAAGGGAACGTGTTATACAAGCAGCCGCTCCGGCGCGAGAAAGTCAGGGCGCTGACAGAGGAAGCCCACAAAAACGGCCATCCGCTCGTCTTTATGGATGCGGAGAAAATGAGAGCGAGCATCGGCGACCATCCGCACATCCACGTCAGCATGGCGAGTCTAAAATTCGCCCACCCGCCTGTCGATCCTCTTTATTATGAGAACAAAGACATTTATCAAGCGCTTCTGTTTTGCCGCGCCGAGGAAGAAGAACCGTATGTGCGCAACTATCCCGAATTTCGCTTCGTCCGTTGGCATGACGTCTCGACGGATGTGCTGCCGGCAGGGGGCTCGAAGGCGGAAGGCATCCGCATGATGATCGAAAAGCTCGGGATCGATAAGAAGGATGTGTACGCGTTCGGCGACGGATTGAATGACATTGAAATGCTCTCGTTCGTCGGAACCGGGGTGGCGATGGGCAACGCCCATGAGGAAGTGAAAAGGGTCGCCGACTTCGTTACGAAACCGGTCGATAAGGAAGGCATTTGGTACGGATTGAAACAGCTGCAGCTCATCCGATAAAAAGCGGCCTTGGCCTTTTCGGCGAGGCCGCTCGCCATTGACAGCGGGCTTTTTAGCGCCCGATTGGAATCGCCCCGTCCGGCACTTGAAACGGGTCATCGGGGTTGATGCGGTCATAGAACATAATGCCGTTTAAATGATCGATTTCATGTTGGAAGACGATGGCCGGCAGCCCTTTCAAGCGCAGTGTGACTTCTTCGCCGTCGATCGTCGTCCCAGTGACCGTGATGCGGGCATAGCGCGGCACATACCCTGGCACGTCGCGGTCGACCGACAGGCAGCCTTCCCCGGTCGTCAAGTAACATTGCTGGACGGAATGGCTGACGATTTTCGGATTGAACAAGGCGTAGCTGTACAGCGTCCCGTTTTCATCGGTGATATGGACGGCGATCATCCGCTTTGAGACGTTGATTTGCGGGGCGGCAAGGCCAATGCCGGGCCGCAGGCCGTATTTAGCTGCCAGCTCCGGGTCTTGGCTCATTTTCACGTAGTCAAGCAAGCTTTGCAAAATGCGCTTATCTTCCTCTGAAGGCGGCAACGGAACGGGTTCGGCGATTTTCCGCAATGTCGGGTGCCCCTCTTTGATGATGTCCTTCATCGTGATCATTCGCTTCGTTCACTCCCTACGTTTGGCATCGCTGTCTATCGTTTAGTCTAACAAAATGAGCATGGATCGTAAATAAAAACGCAACCGCACGAATATATTATTCGAGTATAAGGAAAACAATAAGACAAATTCGAGAAAACGTTTTCATTATCTTGTCAAGCCACTGTGTGTTTTATATTTTGTGAAAATATAATACAGAACTCATACAGATGGTGAGGAATGTAATATAACAGTTTGTGGGCGGAATATTGCCAATTCCAATTTCACCCAAAAAATAAAGCGAAAAAACATGAGAAATCAAAGTCGTTGACGGTTGATCCAAGAACGTGTAAACTAAAACTTGCAAATGCATATTGTACTAATTCAGTCTTGAAAAATAGTGAAACAGATTTCGGCGCCTTTGTTGCTTGTGTTGGCGCCGGATGGCGGCCGTTTTTTATTTCTCTTTCATTTTGGGTACATTAATAGTATATGGGCGAATGTATTCTCATTTCTAAAATTTCTAATGAAAGGCAGAGGTGAATAACATGGGTGTGAAAACCTCCCAGTTTCGATTTGCGGAGCAGCTCGAGAAAGTAGCCGAGCAGTTCCCGACGTTTCAAATTTTGAATGAAGAAGGCGAAATCGTCAACGAAGAGGCGATGCCGGAGTTAAGCGATGAGCAGCTGAAAGAGCTGATGCGCCGCATGGTGTATACGCGCATACTCGACCAGCGCTCCATTTCGTTGAACCGCCAAGGCCGACTCGGGTTTTACGCGCCGACCGCCGGGCAAGAAGCGAGCCAAATCGCCAGCCATTTTGCGCTTGAGAAAGAAGATTTCATTTTGCCGGGATATCGCGACGTTCCGCAAATCATTTGGCACGGGCTTCCGCTTTATCAAGCGTTTTTGTTCTCGCGCGGCCACTTTCATGGCAACCAAATTCCTGAAGGCGTCAACGTCTTGCCGCCGCAAATCATCATCGGCGCCCAATACATTCAAGCGGCCGGCGTGGCGCTCGGCTTGAAAATGCGGGGCAAAAAGGCGGTGGCCATTACATATACCGGCGATGGGGGCACATCGCAAGGCGACTTTTATGAAGGGATCAACTTCGCGGGGGCGTTTAAGGCACCGGCCATCTTTGTTGTGCAAAACAACCGCTTTGCCATCTCGACGCCAGTGGAGAAGCAAACGATCGCCAAAACATTGGCGCAAAAAGCGGTCGCTGCCGGCATTCCGGGCATTCAAGTCGACGGCATGGATCCGCTTGCGGTCTACGCCGCGGTGAAAGCAGCCCGCGAACGCGCCATTAACGGCGAAGGGCCGACGCTCATCGAAACGCTTTGCTTCCGCTACGGTCCGCACACGATGTCCGGCGACGATCCGACGCGCTATCGTTCGAAAGAACTCGAAAACGAATGGGCGAAAAAAGACCCGCTTGTCCGCTTCCGCAAGTTTTTAGAAGCGAAAGGTTTATGGAGCGAAGAGGAAGAAAACCGCGTCATCGAGCAGGCGAAAGAGGACATCAAGGAAGCGATCAAAAAAGCGGACGAAACGCCGAAACAAAAAGTGACCGACTTAATCAGCATCATGTTCGAAGAGCTGCCGGCGAACTTAAAAGAGCAGTATGAAATTTATAAAGAGAAGGAGTCGAAGTAAGCCATGGCGCAAATGACAATGGTTCAAGCGATCACCGATGCGCTGCGCATCGAGATGAGAAACGATCCGAACGTGCTGGTGTTTGGCGAAGACGTTGGGGTCAACGGCGGCGTATTCCGGGTGACTGAAGGGCTGCAAGCTGAGTTTGGCGAAGAACGTGTGTTTGATACGCCGCTGGCCGAATCGGGGATCGGCGGTTTGGCGATCGGCTTGGCCTTGCAAGGGTTTCGCCCAGTGCCGGAAATTCAGTTTTTCGGGTTCGTCTATGAGGCGATGGATGCGATTTGCGGACAAATGGCGCGCATCCGCTACCGCACTGGCGGCCGCTACCATGTTCCGATTACGATTCGTTCACCGTTTGGCGGCGGCGTCCATACGCCAGAATTGCACTCAGACAGCTTAGAAGGACTCGTCGCCCAACAGCCGGGCTTGAAAGTCGTCATCCCGTCGACGCCGTATGATGCGAAAGGATTGCTCATCTCGGCGATCCGCGACAACGACCCGGTTATTTTCCTTGAGCATTTGAAACTGTACCGTTCGTTCCGACAAGAGGTGCCCGAAGGAGAGTACACAATTCCGATCGGCAAAGCAGACATTAAGCGTGAAGGGAAAGACATTACGATTATCGCGTACGGGGCCATGGTGCATGAATCGTTAAAGGCGGCGGCAGAATTAGAGAAAGAAGGCATTTCTGCCGAAGTCGTCGACTTGCGCACCGTGCAGCCGCTCGATATTGAGACGATCATTGGTTCGGTCGAAAAAACGGGCCGCGCCATCGTCGTTCAAGAAGCGCAACGGCAAGCCGGCATCGCCGCCAACGTCGTTGCTGAAATTAACGAGCGCGCGATTTTAAGCCTTGAGGCGCCTGTATTGCGCGTCGCCGCGCCGGATACCGTCTATCCGTTCGCTCAAGCAGAATCGGTGTGGCTGCCGAACTTTAAAGACGTGATCGAGACGGCGAAAAAAGTGATCAACTTCTAATGTGGACAAGTCCGGGGGAGCAAAGCGCCTTCCCCCGCTCATTTTCGGCAAATGATAGGAGGTCGACCTACAGTGGCATTTGAATTTAAGCTGCCGGACATTGGCGAAGGCATTCACGAAGGCGAGATCGTCAAATGGTTCGTCAAGCCGGGCGATGAAGTGAACGAAGACGACGTGTTGTGCGAAGTGCAAAACGACAAAGCGGTCGTCGAGATCCCATCTCCTGTCAAGGGGAAAGTGCTTGAGATTCTCGTCCCGGAAGGAACGGTGGCGACGGTCGGGCAAACGCTCATTACGCTCGATGCGCCGGGCTATGAAAACATGACGTTTAAAGGACAAGAACACGAAGAAGTGAAAAAAGAGGAAAAAGCGGAAACGGTGTCGAAAAAGGAAATGGTTGAGACCGCTGCTCCGAGCGCACCGGCGGCCGAAGCGGAAGCCGACCCGAACCGCCGCGTCATCGCGATGCCGTCTGTGCGCAAATATGCGCGTGAAAAAGGCGTCGATATCCGCCTCGTCCAAGGCACGGGGAAAAACGGCCGCATTTTGAAAGAAGATATTGATGCCTTCCTCGCCGGCGGCGCGAAAGCCGCGGCTGAGCCGACGCCGCAAGCGGCGGAAGAGAAGGCAGCGCCGCAAGCGCCAGCGGCGAAACCGGTTGTGCCGGAAGGCGAATTCCCGGAAACGCGCGAGAAAATGAGCGGCATCCGTCGGGCGATTGCCAAGGCCATGGTGCATTCGAAACATACGGCCCCGCACGTGACGCTGATGGACGAAGCCGATGTGACGAAGCTTGTTGCTCACCGAAAAAAATTCAAGGCCATTGCCGCGGAAAAAGGCATCAAGCTGACGTTCTTGCCGTATGTCGTCAAAGCGCTTGTTTCCGCGCTGCGTGAATATCCGGTGCTGAATACGTCGATCGACGATGCGACGGAGGAAATTATTCATAAGCATTACTACAACATCGGCATTGCCGCTGATACGGATCGAGGGTTGCTCGTGCCGGTCATTAAACATGCCGACCGGAAGCCGATTTTCGCGCTGGCGAAGGAAATCAACGAACTCGCTGAAAAAGCGCGCGAAGGCAAACTGATGCCAAACGAAATGAAAGGCGCATCGTGCACGATCACGAACATCGGCTCAGCCGGCGGGCAATGGTTTACGCCGGTCATCAACCATCCGGAAGTGGCGATTCTTGGCATCGGCCGCATTGCCGAAAAACCGATCGTCCGCGACGGTGAAATTGTCGCTGCTCCGATGCTGGCGCTCTCGCTCAGCTTTGACCATCGGATGATCGACGGAGCGACGGCGCAAAAAGCGCTCAACCATATCAAGCAGCTGTTAAGCGATCCAGAATTATTATTAATGGAGGCGTAAAACGATGGTAGTTGGCGATTTTGCAATTGAAACAGAAACGCTCGTCGTTGGCGCCGGTCCTGGCGGCTATGTCGCCGCCATCCGCGCCGCACAGCTCGGCCAAAAAGTGACGATTGTGGAAAAAGGAAATTTGGGCGGCGTCTGCTTAAACGTCGGTTGCATCCCGTCAAAGGCGCTGATCTCGGCAAGCCATCGCTACGAGCAGGCGAAGCATTCCGAAGAGATGGGCATCAAGGCGGAAAACGTCACGGTTGATTTCTCGAAAGTGCAAGAATGGAAAGCGAGCATCGTCAAAAAATTGACGGGCGGCGTCGAAGGACTTCTCAAAGGCAACAAAGTCGACATCGTCAAGGGGGAAGCGTACTTCGTCGACGCCAATACGGTGCGCGTGGTCAACGGCGATAGCGCGCAGACGTATACGTTTAAAAACGCGATTCTGGCCACCGGTTCGCGTCCGATCGAGCTCCCGAACTTCAAGTTTTCCGGCCGCATTCTCGACTCGACCGGTGCGCTCAACCTCGGGGAAATCCCGAAATCGCTCGTTGTCATCGGCGGCGGCTACATCGGCATCGAACTCGGTACGGCTTACGCCAATTTTGGTGCGAAAGTGACGATTCTTGAAGGGGCCGGTGAGATTTTATCCGGCTTTGAAAAGCAAATGGTGTCCATCATTAAGCGCCGTCTGAAGAACAAAGGGGTCGAAGTTGTGACGAATGCGCTCGCAAAAGGAGCCGAAGAGCGTGCAGACGGCGTGACGGTCACGTATGAGGCGAACGGCGAAACGAAAACGATCGACGCCGACTATGTGTTGGTGACGGTCGGCCGCCGACCGAATACAGATGAACTTGGTCTTGAACAAATCGGCATCAAAATGACGAACCGCGGCTTGATTGAAGTGGACCAACAATGCCGGACAAGCGTGCCGAACATTTTCGCCATCGGCGACATCGTTCCAGGCCCGGCGCTTGCTCATAAAGCGTCGTATGAAGGGAAAGTGGCGGCGGAAGCCATCGCCGGCCATCCGTCGGTAGTGGATTACATCGCCCTTCCGGCTGTGGTCTTCTCCGATCCGGAATGCGCCTCGGTCGGCTACTTTGAACAACAGGCGAAAGAGGAAGGCATCGACGTCATTACGGCGAAATTCCCGTTTGCCGCCAACGGCCGCGCTCTGTCACTCAACGATACGGACGGTTTCCTGAAGCTTGTCGTCCGCAAAGAAGACGGCGTTGTGATTGGAGCGCAAATCATCGGCCCGAACGCCTCGGATATGATCGCCGAGCTTGGGCTGGCCATTGAAGCCGGCATGACGGCGGAAGATATCGCGTTGACGATTCATGCCCACCCGACGCTTGGCGAAATCGCCATGGAAGCGGCGGAAGTGGCGCTTGGCACGCCGATTCATATCATTGCGAAGTAACGGAAAACGAAGGTGCCCCAAACACAGCGGGGCACCTTTTTCCTGCGGTGCAATAAGCAGGGAACATCATCCAGAAGCAAGATGATTGGCAGAAAAGAAATGAATCTGCGGCGACAGCTGTATGTTCGCCTGTTGCTGCGCCCGGTCGACAGTCTTTTGTCCAAAGGAGCGGCCTGGTCCATTTCTTGTCCAATTTCCCATACTATTTTCCGCTCTCGCTTCATATCGTTATGGTAAAGAACAAGCGGGAGATGGAGTTGAAATGAAAGCTTACGTTGCATTTTTGATGCAGATGATGATTTGGAGCAGTTTCTCATTGATCGAGTGGCTGTCAGGAAGAGACCGCCTGTTTTTCCGCGGGCTGATGCTGTGCATCTTTATGTACATCGCGTTTTTGCTGGCCCGCCAGCTCGGCTTGGCGACGCGCAAGGCGGCGCTGACGACGATTGGGACGGCGGCGGTGTACTTTGCCGGTCAGCATGTCATTTGGCAGGCCGTTCAATAAAAAACAGCGGTCGAATGCCCGCTGTTTACGCGCTGCCAAACACCATTGTCCGGCCGCTGAACAAGTGCAGTTCACCGCCGAGCGTTTTCGCCAGCCATTTGCTGAATTCATTGGCCTTCCCTTTATCCCCATGCGTCGCCCCCGGCGGCAGTGCGATGTCAATGAATGTCTCTTCTCCAGCTGTTCGCACGGAAATCGCCATCCCTTTGTACAAACGGCCGTCGCCTTGCAAGTAGAGAACGGATTCGTGTATGCGGACCGTATACGGGAAGGCGGCCTGTTCGTACGCCCAACCAAGCTGTTCCCCTGTCTTTTTGAGCGCCATCTGGTAGCGCTCGAGCAGCTGTTTGACGTCCTCGATGGTCATCGTTTTCCCCGCAGGCAGCTTTAGATCGGTGTTCATCATTCCTTCCCCTCCCACCATTTCCATTGCGTCTTTATCCTTATTGTACCATATGTTGGCGGACAATAAATGGAAAAAGGGCGTTTTCAAAAAAGTTCTTTTTTATTAAATGTGATATACAAATTAGGATTGACAATTGAAATGTGATATATTATTATGAAATCAACAAGCGAATTTATCATCACAAAGGGGTTTTGGGGATGGGCACGATCGTATGTCAAACGTGTGATGCGACGATTGCATATTTCGAAGATGAAAAAGTGACGACGCTTTATGGGAAATGTGATTGCTGCGAGCATGACAATGAGGGCGGAGAAAAAGAATAAAACGGTCAAACCGATGGGGGAAAGGAACGGATAGAGGCGCGCATGTCGACAAGTCACATGCGCGCCGTTTATTTTTGGCAAACAAGCACAAACCAGGCAAACCGGCTTGTGCGGTCAGCGGATCGGTTTATATTCCTTAATGACACGCAACGTCTGCAGCGTGTCGTCTTCCGGCCCTTGGACAGGGAGGCCGGCAGCCAAGTTCGTCTCAATATACTTCAAGTTTTCTTCCGTGATGATTTCGCCTGGAATAAAAATTGGAATGCCAGGCGGATACACCATCACAAATTCGGCGATGATTCGGCCGGCCGATTCGTGAAACGGCACGACTTCCGTTTCGGCGTAAAACGCATCGCGCGGCGTCAAGGCGAGCGCCGGGATGTCCGGAAGGAGCACTTTCGGCTTGATCCCTTTCTCTGCCTGATGGCTGAACTGCTTCGACAAGCGGCGGAGCGCTTCAACGAGCAGGCTCGCCTCCCGTTCGGTATCGCCCGGGGTGATGATGCACAAAATGTTGTATAAATCGGAAAGCTCGACTTCAATGTTGTACGTTTCGCGCAGCCACCGTTCGACGTCATGGCCGGTCAGCCCGAGCTCTTTAACCGAAATGATGAGCTTTGTCGGATCGTAGTCGTACGTTGCTTCCGTGCCTAAAATCTCTTCGCCGACGCAGTACAAATATGGAATCTCGTTGATTTGCCGGCGCGTCCAGTCGGCGAGTCGAATGGCTTTGTCGATGAGTTCACGCCCTTTCGTCGCCAACTGTTTGCGGGCGACATCAAGCGAAGCGAGCAACAAGTACGACGTTGAAGTCGTCGTCAGCATGCTTAAAATCGCCTGCACGTGTTTCGCGGAGACGAGTCCTTCGCGCACATTCAAAATCGAGCTTTGCGTCAGCGATCCGCCAAGCTTATGGACGCTTGTCGCCGCCATATCGGCGCCCGCTTGCATCGCTGAGAGCGGCAAGTCCTCATGAAAATGAATGTGCACGCCGTGCGCTTCGTCGACAAGCACCGGAACGTTGTGCGAGTGGGCGATATCGACGATTTTTTTCAAATCGCCGGCAATGCCAAAGTACGTCGGGTTGATGACGAGCACCCCTTTGGCGTCCGGGTGCTGGCGGAGCGCTTTTTCCACTGCTTGCGGCGTAATGCCATGGGAAATGCCAAGCTCTTTGTCGATTTCGGGATGAATGAAAATCGGCGTCGCTCCAGAAAAGACAATGGCCGACATGACCGATTTATGGACGTTGCGCGGCACGATGATTTTATCGCCCGGCCCGGCGACCGACATGACCATCGTCATGATGGCGCCGCTCGTTCCTTGCACGGAAAAAAACGTATAATCGGCGCCGAACGCTTCGGCAGCAAGCTCCTGCGCCCGTTTGATCATCCCTTTTGGATGGTGCAAGTCATCGAGCGGACTGATGTTGATTAAATCAATCGCCAAGGCGTTGTCTCCGATGAAAGCGCGAAACTCCGGATCCATGCCGGCCCCTTTTTTATGGCCGGGAATGTGAAATTGAACCGGATTTTTTTTCATATGCTCCAACAAACCGGTAAACAATGGTGTCTCGAGTTGCGACAATGGTTTTTCACACCTCTTTATCTCGAGGATAAAACAAGTGCATTATAGCATGGATTTTTCCGTTTGCAAAGAAGAAATGAATGGACGCTGAAAAAGGAAAACAGCGGTTCAAGAGAGAAGTAAAAGAAAGACAAAACAAAAAGGGGGCGTTATCGAAATGAAATGGAGAACGAGGGTGACAGAGCTGCTCGGCATTACATATCCGATCATTCAAGGGGGACTCGCTTACTTGGCGTACGCTGATTTGGCCGCAGCGGTCTCGAACGCCGGTGGGCTCGGACAAATTACGGCGATGTCGCTCGATGGACCGGAGCAACTGCGCGAGGAAATCCGCAAGGTGAAGGAAAAAACCGATCGGCCGTTCGGCGTCAATTTCGCCATTGGCCAGCACGGCCGCCCGTTTGCTCATATGCTTGAAGCAGCGCTTGATGAGGGGGTGCCGGTCGTTTCGGTCACCGGCGGCAATCCAGCGCCGTTTTTTGAACAATTGAAAGGAACGAACGTGAAAAAGCTCGTGCTCGCTGCCGCCGTCCGCCAGGCAGTGAAAGCAGAGGAGCTCGGTGCTGATGCGGTGATGGTCGTCGGTCAGGAAGGGGGCGGGCATCTCGGCAAATACGATACTGGCACGTTCGTCCTTATTCCGAAAGTCGTTGACTCCGTATCGATTCCGGTCATCGCCTCGGGCGGCATCGCCGATGGACGCGGGTTGATGGCGGCATTGGCGCTTGGAGCGGAAGGGATTGAGATGGGAACGCGGTTTATCGCCACGAAAGAATGCGTTCATGCTCATCCCGCATATAAAGAAATGATTCTCAACGCCACCGAAAACGATACGGTCATCATTAAACGGTCGCTCGGGGCGCCAGGGCGGGTGCTGGCCAACGCCTGGGCGGAAAAAATATTGGAAATCGAGCGCCAAGGCGGTACGTATGATGATTTAAAAGAATATATTAGCGGAGAAGCGAACCGGCGCTTCATTTACGAAGGAAAGGTGGACGAAGGATTCGCTTGGGCCGGGCAGGCGATCGGGCTCATTCACGACGTTCCGTCCGTCGCTGAGTTGTTTGCCCGCATGATTGAAGAGGCGGAACAAATTCGGCGCCGTTGGGCAAACTAACGGTAGAGGTGGAACAATGGCTTATTCCTATCCATTTTCCTGCGACTGGTCAACACAAGAAATCATTGATGGTCATAGTTCCCCTGGGATTATCGCTGTGGTATAATTCGAGCCACAACGGAAGCGCGGTAGGTAAACGCACAAATTAGTTGCATACACCCCTTTTTCCACATAATATAATATAAAACAAAATGAAGCAGCACATTCGTGACGGGCGCCGGAAGTTTAGCGGATGATAGGGAAAGGGGTGCGGACGAATATGAAAAAAACCGCCAATTCGCTGAAGCGACCAGATGGAGACAAACGCATGGCGGTGTTGCGGCTCGAACTCGATTACGAATTAGCGACGCTGTACGAGGCCATGATGGAAAACGATGAAGAAAAGAAAAAAGAGTGCAAACGGCGGCTTGAAAAGCTGCGCCAAGAACTGATGCGCCTTCAAGTATGATTCTGATTCAAGGCGAACCATCTTTCCGGTTCGTTTTTTTCTTGAGCGGTGTCCGCCCCCGTTCCGGTTGCGATCTATACATAACCGAAGGCAGGAGGAATCAATATGGCAGAAAAATGGGAAGAAATCGACCGATACGCCCGGCAATGGATCGACGAAGCAGGAAAGCGCATCCGCGCCTCGTTTGCAAAACAGCTGACGGTGGAAGCGAAAGAGAACCCGAACGACTTAGTGACGAACGTTGACCGCGCCATTGAGCAATTTTTCGCCGAGCACATCCGCCGCCAGTTCCCTAGCCACCGCCTGTTGGGGGAAGAAGGATTTGGCGACCGGATCGATGCCTTGGACGGCGTTGTTTGGGTGATTGACCCGATCGACGGCACGATGAATTTCGTTCATCAGCGGCGCCATTTTGCTGTATCGATCGGCATTTTTGAAGATGGCATCGGACAGCTCGGCTACGTGTATGACGTCGTGTTTGACGAACTGTATGCGGCGCAAAAAGGGCGAGGGGTGTTTTTGAACGGGGAGCCGCTTGGCCTCCTGCAGCCCGCGCCAGTGACGGAGTCGATCATTGCCATCAACGGGACATGGCTCATGGAAAACAAGCGCCTCGACCATCGCCCGCTCATGAGGCTGGCGAAAGAGGCGCGCGGCACGCGCTCGTATGGTTCAGCGGCGCTTGAGCTCGCGTATGTTGCCGCCGGCCGTTTGGACGCCTACATTTCGCCGCGCCTGTCGCCGTGGGATTTCGCCGGCGGGATGATTTTGATTGAAGAAGCGGGCGGAATGGTGACGACCCTTGACGGGAAGCCGCTGGATCTGCTTGGCCGCAATTCGGTGCTTGCTGCGAAACCTGGGGTGCACGAAGAAATTTTGCGGCGCTATCTTCACGATTGATGGGGCGCGAAATCGCGAAAACGGGACAAGCATCCAGCTTGTCCCGTTTTTCAACGCGTCCGTTTTTTATGGGCGAACCCGGCGCCCATGGCGGCGATAAAGATGAGCGTGGAAGCGGCGATGCCGATCAAACTTTGCTCGGCGATGAAGACGCCGATCGCCATGATGGCGGCGACGGCAAAAATGGCGAGCAACAGAGGTACAGGCTCGATCCGTTTCATTGGGTTGACTCCTTTCTGGCAAAGTGGGCGTCTTTTTCTAGTGTACAGGAAAACATGCCGATTTTCTATCGGTTGTGATATAATAGACAAGCAGTTTGCCGAACAGGAGTGACCGACATTGACGAACAAACGAATCGATCTTCGCAATATCGCGATCATCGCTCACGTCGACCATGGGAAAACGACGCTCGTTGACCAGCTGCTTCGGCAGTCAGGGACGTTCCGCGAAAACGAACAAGTCGCGGAGCGGGCGCTTGACCGCAACGATTTGGAGCGGGAGCGCGGCATTACGATTTTGGCAAAAAACACTGCTGTCTTGTATAAAGGAACGCGCATCAACATTTTGGATACGCCGGGACACGCTGATTTCGGAGGGGAAGTGGAGCGGATCATGCGCCTTGTCGACGGCGTCTTGCTTGTCGTCGATGCGTATGAAGGCTGCATGCCGCAGACGCGGTTTGTGCTGAAAAAGGCGCTTGAGCAGCAGCTTGTGCCGATCGTCGTCGTCAACAAAATCGACCGCGAATTTGCTCGGCCGGCGGAAGTCGTTGATGAGGTGCTCGACCTGTTTATCGAACTTGGTGCTTCTGAGGAGCAGCTCGAGTTTCCAGTCGTGTACACATCAGCGCTGCGCGGGACGGCAAGCCTCGATCCGGATCGCCAGGACGGTGACATGACCGCCTTGTTTGAGACGATCATCGAGCATATTCCGGCGCCGGCGGACAACCGCAGCGAACCGTTGCAGTTTCAAGTGGCGCTGCTCGACTATAATGAATATGTCGGACGCATCGGCATCGGCCGCATTTTCCGCGGCACGATGAAAACAGGCCAGCAAGTCGCTCTCTTAAAGCGCGACGGTGCCGTCAAGATGTTTCGTGTCACGAAGCTGTTTGGTTTTATTGGGTTGAAGCGGATTGAGATTGAAGAAGCGCACGCTGGCGACATCGTCGCGGTCGCCGGGATGGAGGACATCAATGTCGGTGAAACGGTTTGCCCGCCCGATCATCAAGAGCCGCTGCCGCCGCTTCGCATCGATGAGCCGACGTTGAAAATGACGTTTCTCGTCAACAACAGCCCGTTTGCGGGGCGCGAAGGCAAATACGTGACGGCGAGAAAGCTGGAGGAGCGGCTTCGCACCCAGCTGGAGACGGATGTCAGTCTGCGCGTTGAGCCGACCGAGTCGCCGGATGCGTGGATTGTCTCCGGCCGCGGGGAGCTTCATTTGGCGATTTTGATTGAAAGCATGCGCCGCGAAGGATACGAACTGCAAGTATCGAAGCCGGAAGTCATTCTAAAAGAGATTGACGGTGTCACGTGCGAGCCGATCGAGCGGGTCGTCATTGACATCCCGGAGGAATATACGGGAGCGATCATGGAGTCGCTCGGCAGCCGCAAGGGCGAGCTCGTCGATATGGTGCACGGCGACAACGGGCAGGTGCGTCTCGTCTTCCTTGTGCCGTCGCGTGGCTTGATCGGCTATCGGAGTGAATTTATGTCGTTGACGCGCGGATATGGAATTTTAAACCATTCGTTTGACCATTATGCCCCCGTGCAGCCTGGCGCCATCGGCGGCCGCCGCCAAGGGGTGCTCGTCTCGATGGAAACCGGAAAGGCGACGGCTTACAGCATCATGCAACTTGAGGATCGCGGCGTCATTTTTGTTGAGCCGGGCACTGAAGTGTACGAAGGGATGATCGTCGGCGAGCATAACCGCGAAAACGACCTGGTCGTCAACATTTGCCGCGAAAAACATGTCACCAACATGCGTTCATCGACGAAAGAACAGACGGCGACGATGAAAAAGCCGCGTCTGTTGACGCTTGAAGAAGCGCTCGAGTATTTGAATGATGATGAATATTGTGAAGTGACGCCAGCCTCGATCCGGTTGCGCAAAAAAATCTTGAATAAAAGCGAGCGTGAAAAGGCGGAGAAGAAAAAGAAAGCGGTTGAGCAGGCGAAATAGCCGGAAGCGCCATGCGCGCGTCTTTAGTTTGCGAACAATCGAAAACGCCTTGGAGAAGGGCGCTATTAGGATGAACGGGAGGGGAATGATGTGAATGTGCTCGAACGGCTCACGTTTTTCGCCTCGCTTTATAAGGTGCACGATCATCCCGAGCGAGGTATGTGGCTATTGTATGTGACAGTGTTGTTGCTTGCCGCGCTTGTGTATCGACTCGGTTTTGCCCGCCGCCTGCCGCTGTTGAAAAACGTCATCATTTACGTCTTGCTGGCGCTTGGCTGCACGGTTTTGACCTTTTTTGCCGTCTTTTTGCCGGTGGCAGAAGGATTGGCCGTCGCCGCCCTCGTATTAATCATTTATAAAGTGCGCCTGAAGCAGGCGAAAGAGGGAGAAAAGTCATGAAATCCGTGCAGGACGCCCTTTATAACTGGCTGACGATCCACATCGTCGCCAAAGCCCGTCCGCACGATGCGGCGGCGCGCGATACGGCCTCGTTTTTCCGCGCCATCTTGGAAAACGACTTTGGTGTGACGGCCGTAGACGCCGTCAAAGATGAAACGAATGGGCAATACATCGTCGAATATGTGCGCGGCGGGGAAACAAAGGCGGCGTGTTTCCCGCTTGAGCTGGCTGAGGCGATGTGGCGGCAGATCGAAGCCGAACCGGAAAAGTATGGATGATGACAACCAAAAAGGCGCGGAAAAGCGATCGCTCTTCCGCACCGTTTTTTTTGCGGGATCACCAATCATCGCCTGCGCGGCGGCCGCGATAGAAGCGGAACTTTCCTGTTGCCAGCCGCTGTTTCGTTTTTTCGGCGATGCGGTCGTGGCATTCGCGGCACATGTACGTGTGGATCGGGCGGTTGCGCAGCCGCTTGGCGAGCGGCGATTCATCGTCGATCGTATCGATTTGGTCGCAAAGCACGCATTTGACTCTCATTGTTCACCTCAATACATCCAAACGCGAAATGGTAGAGTGTTCTTTCGTTCCCATTATACCACATTTCCCGCGATCGTTTGTTGATTCAAATGCATTTCACTCCCGCTTTCCTCGGAAATGAGCCGCGCTTTCTGTTCCATTATAACCCACACAGAAACCGTTTATCGATTTAAATGTTCATTCGATTGCTTGTTTTGCTGTTCGTTCAGTTGCCGCTCCTCCCGTTCGTTCAGCTGTCCGTCATTTTCTTCGGTCGGCTTCGGCGTCGTTTCAAACAAGTCGCTCGGCACTTCCGGCATCACTCGTCCGACGATGTCGGCGATTTCGTTCATGAACGCTTGCACCGGCCTCCCCTCATCGATTTGCCGGCCGATGTTGCGCACGCGGGTGTAAAGATCTGGGTCAGCGACAATAATAGCGTTCGCGCCGTACGGATCTTTTTGCAATGCTTCGGCGACGGAATATTTGATGGTGCCGACGCGCGAGGCATCCATATTGGCGCCGACGTCAATGCCGACGATGGCATATTTGCCGACGACGATCGCGGCGGCATTGTGAACGTTTGGAACACGGTCGGCGATTTCTGCAAGCCGGCGGGCGATCTCTTGCCCGGATTTGTTCTCGACGCGTTCATCGACCGTATTTTTGACACGCACGAGTGAACGATTGGACTCGTTCGCTTCATGATCGTTTCCAAACGTGCAGCCGCTGAAAATCAAAAGGGGAAGGAAGAAAACGGCGATCCAGCAGTTTCTCTTCATAATGGGCCACCTCGACTTTTTTTCTTTAGTTTGCAAATGTCCTTCTATCTTTATACATGTTTTCATATGTTGTATTACAGCCATTCCCATCCAAC
Source organism: Geobacillus sp. FJAT-46040 (assembly GCF_002335725.1). NCBI lineage: Bacteria > Bacillati > Bacillota > Bacilli > Caryophanales > Anoxybacillaceae > Geobacillus > Geobacillus sp. FJAT-46040. The sequence goes on along the minus strand of NZ_NISS01000001.1, from coordinate 1,918,219 downwards.
GGAAAAACGTGAAAAACTCACATGGGGGGAAGCGGAATTTGGGAAAAAAAATTTACGTGCTCGATACGAACGTGCTGTTGCAAGATCCGTATTCGATTTTCGCGTTTGAGGATAATGAGGTCGTCATTCCAGCGGTCGTGCTTGAGGAAGTGGATTCGAAAAAGCGGTATATGGATGAAATTGGTAGAAATGCCCGCCAAGTGTCAAAGCTCATCGACCGTCTGCGCGAAAACGGCAAGCTGCATGAAAAAATTCCGCTTGAAAACGGAGGGGCGCTTCGCATTGAGTTGAACCATCGTTCGTTTCATCAACTGCAAGAAATTTTTGTCGAAAAAACAAATGACAACCGCATTCTGGCGGTGGCGAAAAATTTATCGCTTGAAGAGCAGGCGAAGGAAGATGGACGCTCTGTCATTTTGGTGAGCAAGGATGCGCTCGTGCGCGTCAAAGCGGATGCCATCGGGCTGCAGGCAGAAGACTTTTTAAGCGACCGCGTCGTTGATGTCGACCATATTTACAGCGGATTTTTGGAGCTGTACATAGGAAAGGACCACCTGCAGCGGTTTTACGACAAAGGGGAGCTCGTGCTCGCTGATATCGCCGACCACCCGTTTTATCCGAACCAGTTCATCATTATGAAAGACGCGTTTGGCAGCTCGGCGTCAGCGATTGGCATTGTCGACCAAAACGGCAAAAAAGTGAAAAAGCTCATCTTCCATCACGAACATATATGGGGCATTCGCCCGCGCAACGTGCAGCAGACGATGGCGTTTGAGCTTCTCATGCGCGACGACATTCCGCTTGTGACGCTAATCGGCAAAGCCGGAACGGGCAAGACGTTGCTTGCCCTTGCCGCGGGGTTGATGCAAACGGAAGATTTGCGCACATACAAAAAATTGCTCGTCGCTCGGCCGATTGTGCCGATGGGGAAAGATCTCGGCTTTCTGCCGGGGGAAAAGGAAGAAAAGCTGCGCCCGTGGATGCAGCCGATTTTTGACAACTTGGAATACTTGTTCAACACGAAAAAACCGGGGGAGCTCGATGCGATTTTAGCCGGCATGAGCTCGATTGAAGTGGAGGCGCTCACGTACATCCGCGGCCGGAGCCTGCCGGAGCAGTTTATCATCATTGATGAGGCGCAAAATTTAACGAAGCATGAAGTGAAGACGATTTTGACACGCGTTGGGGAGAAAAGTAAAATCATTTTAATGGGCGATCCGGAACAGATCGACCATCCGTATTTGGATGAATATAACAACGGGTTGACGTACGTCGTCGAAAAGTTTAAAGACCAAAAAATCGCCGGCCATATCCGGCTCGTCAAAGGGGAGCGTTCGGCGCTCGCACAGCTTGCCGCTGATTTGCTGTAGCTAGGCGTTCCTCAGAGCATCCGCCGTTAAAGAACGGGTGCCAGGCGCGCGGCCCGACGACGCGAACGTTTCGAAAGGCGCCCGCCGCCTGGGGCGCTGTGGAAAACATCTGGGGTCAAAGCGCTTAAGGCGGTTGAAGGCGTCAAAAGCTCAAACACCGGGCCGCCCCTTCATGGGGCGCCCGGTCATCGGACGACGAGCCGACGCACATGAGTAATCGGCGCCTCGCGGTTGGAGCCGTCGCCAAAATAAATGTGCACCGGACCGTCGTCGCGCAACGGTTTTCCGTTTTGGGAAAAAGCGAAAATCAGGTCGTACGCCTTTTCCAGAGGGATCACGGTTTCTCCATGTTCCGTCTCAATGACAAGTTCAGACGCGTCTTCATGCGGCTCAGCGTTTCGCAAAAATGGGGCGAACGGCATGCCGAACGAGCCGGTGATGATTTTCTCCTTCAAAAAGCGCCGCTCCGTTTTCAACGTCGGCGGAAAAACCGCGCCCTCTTGAATTTCCCGGTCCCAAAATGCCGACAGCTTTTTGATTTCCTCGTCCTCTTGCTCCGCTTCCGTCGGCTGTGGAGCCGGCTCCGAAAAATACGCATCCATGTCCACTTTCCGGTCGTCGAAAATCCAGACGCCGGGGTCAAGCGTGATCGTAAACTTCACCTTTCCTGTCAGCACAATAATATCGTTCATGAAACACCTCTCCTCTGCATGTTCCCACCGTTTTTAGTATAATAATAATGAAAGAGCTTGTCATGTTCCAGGCCCGGCTGCTGTCAACGGTTTCAACTTGCAAAATGGCTTGTTTCACGTTAAGATGTAAAGAAGGATAGGGGAGAGAACGGAGGGATCGATGTGACGGACGAATCGATGAGCTATCGGGAGAAGGCGTACGCGCTTTTACAAGCGGATGCAGAGAAAATCATCCAACTCATCCGCGTGCAAATGGACCATTTGACGATGCCGCAATGTCCGGTGTATGAAGAAGTGCTTGACACGCAAATGTTCGGGTTGTCACGGGAAATTGATTTTGCGGTGCGCCTCGGGCTTGTGGAGGCGAAAGACGGAAAGGCGCTCCTTGACCGGCTTGAGCGCGAACTTTCCACGTTGCACGAGGCCGTGGCCAAAAAGCGCGTGCGATAAAGGATATATAAAACAACTCAAACGATTGGTTTCCCGTCGTTTGAGTTTTTCTGTTTTTCGGCAGGAAAACAGCGCGCCGCTGCGAATGATTTTAAGTACATACATGTTCACAGGGAAGAGGAACGATGGAACGACAATTATGGAAAAAAGTATTGAAGTGCTATGATTATCCGCTGATCACCGCGGTCATCATGCTGTCGTTGTTCGGATTGATTATGGTGTACAGCTCAAGCATGGTCACCGCTGTCATCCGCTTTGAAGTGCCAAGCGACTATTTTTACGAGCGGCAAAAACTGTGGCTGATTGCCGGATTCATCGCGTTCGCCATCATGATGGCGATTCCGTATAAAGTGTGGCGGGCGGAGCGATGGGTGAAACTCGTCTTTTTTGCTTCTCCATTGATGCTGATCGCCGTCGCTTTTCTCGGCCATACGGCCAACAACGCAACAAGCTGGTTTCGCGTCGGGGCGCTTTCGATCCAACCGGCGGAGCTCGCGAAGCTCGGTCTGATTTTATACTTGGCCGCAGCGTTTGCCAACAAGCGGAAGCGGCTGGCCGAGCCGGCGAAAAGCAATTTGTTCCCCATTTATTATACATTGGTGATTTGTTTCCTGATTGCCATACAGCCTGACTTCGGAACGGCGGCGATCGTGTTTGCCATCGCGATGTGCATCATTGTTTCGTCCGGTTTGCGCCTCGTGTTGCTTCTAAAGCAGCTGCTTTTTTTTACATTGATCGGGACGGTGCTGTCACCGTTTTGGCTCCCGGTTGCCGGCAAAAAAATTTTTTCTCCTGAACGGGTATCGCGTCTTTACAGCTTTTTGGATCCATTTCAATACGCAAACGGCGATGGCTACCAGCTCGTGAATTCGTATTTGGCGATCGGGCTTGGCGGGCTGAAAGGAGTGGGGCTTGGCAAAGGCATTCAAAAATACGGCTACCTGCCAGAGTCGCACACCGATTTTATTATGGCGGTCATCGCCGAAGAGCTCGGCTTATTTGGTGTAGCGTTCACGCTTGGGTTATTGGCGTTTATCGTGCTGCGCGGGCTTTGGATTGCCCGCCGCTCCCACGATGCGTTTGGGAGCCTGCTTGCGATCGGCATCTCCGTCATGATCGGCTTTCAAACGTTCATTAACGTTGGTGGGGTCGTTGGCCTTATTCCGATTACAGGGGTGCCGCTGCCGCTCGTCAGCTATGGGGGAACGTCGCTTGTCCTGACCATGGCTTCGCTCGGTCTGCTTGTGAACATTTCTATGTTTGCAAAGTACGAACAACGGTATAAAAAAGCGGAAAAAACGATGGTCAGCAAACAGAAAAGAGGTCTGACTTTTTAGAAAGTGTATTTACAAATCGGCAAAACTTTTATACTTTTATTTAAAGGAGGAGGGACAGAATGAGGACAAGACGAATTCGCAAAGTGTTGGTAGCCAACCGCGGAGAGATCGCCATTCGCGTTTTCCGCGCCTGCACGGAGCTTGATATCCGCACCGTGGCGATTTATTCGAAGGAAGACGCCGGATCGTACCACCGCTACAAAGCGGATGAGGCGTATTTAGTCGGGGAAGGGAAAAAACCGATCGAAGCGTACTTGGACATCGAAGGCATCATTGAGATCGCCAAAGCCCACGATGTTGATGCCATCCACCCGGGATATGGGTTTTTGTCGGAAAACATTCAATTTGCCAGACGGTGCCGCGAAGAGGGGATTATTTTCATCGGCCCGAATGAAGAACATTTGGATATGTTCGGCGATAAAGTGAAAGCGCGGCATGCGGCCATGAAGGCGGGCATTCCGGTCATCCCGGGCAGCGACGGACCGGTCGGCGGCCTTGAGGATGTCGTCCGCTTTGCCGAGACGCACGGATACCCGATCATCATTAAAGCGGCGCTTGGCGGCGGCGGCCGGGGCATGCGCATCGTCCGCTCAAAGTCGGAAGTGAAGGAAGCGTTTGAGCGGGCTAAGTCGGAAGCGAAAGCGGCGTTTGGCAGCGATGACGTTTATGTCGAAAAGCTGATTGAAAAGCCGAAGCATATTGAAGTGCAAATTTTGGGCGACCACGAAGGAAACATCGTTCACCTTTATGAACGCGACTGCTCGGTGCAGCGCCGCCATCAAAAAGTCGTGGAAGTCGCGCCGAGCGTCTCGTTGTCGGACGAGCTGCGCGAGCGCATTTGCGAGGCGGCGGTCCGGCTCATGAGAAGCGTCGGCTACGTCAACGCTGGCACGGTTGAGTTTCTCGTCTCCGGAGATGAGTTTTATTTCATCGAAGTCAATCCGCGCATTCAAGTTGAGCATACGATCACCGAAATGATCACCGGGATTGACATCGTCCAGTCGCAAATTTTAATCGCCGACGGATTTTCGCTCCACAGCCCGGAAGTCGGCATTCCCAAGCAGGAGGACATCCGCATCAACGGCTACGCCATTCAGTCGCGGGTGACGACGGAAGACCCGCTCAACAACTTTATGCCGGATACGGGAAAAATTATGGCGTACCGTTCCGGCGGCGGTTTTGGCGTGCGCTTGGACGCCGGCAATGGCTTCCAAGGGGCGGTCATTACGCCGTATTACGATTCGCTGCTCGTGAAAGTGTCGACATGGGCGTTGACGTTTGAGCAGGCGGCAAGAAAAATGTTGCGCAACTTGCGCGAATTCCGCATCCGCGGCATTAAAACGAACATTCCGTTTTTGGAAAACGTCGTGCAGCATCCGAAATTTTTGTCGGGGGAATACGATACGTCATTTATCGATACGACGCCGGAATTGTTTGTATTCCCGCGCCGAAAAGACCGCGGGACGAAAATGCTTACGTACATCGGCACCGTGATGGTCAACGGCTTCCCTGGCATCGGCAAAAAGAAAAAGCCGGTGTTTGACAAACCGCGCGTGCCGAAGGTGAGCCAAACGGAACCGATCCCAGCGGGAACGAAGCAAATTTTGGATGAACGCGGACCTGAAGGGCTTGTTCGCTGGATCCAAGAGCAGCCGCGCGTGCTCTTGACCGATACGACGTTCCGTGACGCTCATCAGTCGTTGTTGGCGACCCGCGTCCGCACGATCGACTTGTTGCGGATCGCTGAGCCGACGGCGCGTTTGCTGCCCAACTTATTCTCGCTTGAGATGTGGGGCGGGGCGACGTTTGATGTGGCGTACCGCTTTTTGAAAGAAGATCCGTGGGACCGGCTGCTCAAGCTGCGCGAGCGCATCCCGAACGTGCTGTTCCAGATGCTTCTTCGCTCGGCCAACGCCGTGGGGTATAAAAACTATCCCGACAACGTCATCCGCGAGTTCGTTGAAAAATCGGCGCAAGCCGGCATTGATGTGTTCCGCATTTTCGACAGCCTAAACTGGGTGAAAGGGATGACGGTGGCGATCGATGCCGTCCGGCAAAGCGGCAAAATCGCCGAGGCGGCTATTTGCTATACAGGCGATATTTTGGACCCGAACCGGCCGAAGTACAATTTGGATTATTACAAAGCCTTGGCGAAAGAGCTCGAGCAAGCCGGTGCGCACATTTTAGGCATTAAGGATATGGCCGGCCTGTTGAAGCCGCAGGCGGCGTACGTGCTCATTTCCGCGCTCAAGGAAACGGTCGACATTCCGATCCATTTGCATACGCACGATACGAGCGGCAACGGCATTTACACGTACGCCAAAGCGATCGAAGCCGGCGTCGATATCGTCGATGTCGCCGTCAGCTCGATGGCCGGCTTGACGTCGCAGCCGAGCGCCAATACGCTCTACTATGCCCTTGAAGGAACGGAGCGGGCGCCGGAGGTTGATATTTACGGCCTTGAGCAGTTGGCCCGCTATTGGGAAGACGTGCGCAAATTTTATCAGGAGTTTGAAAGCGGCATGAACGCGCCGCATACGGAAGTATACATGCATGAGATGCCAGGCGGCCAGTACAGCAACCTGCAGCAGCAGGCAAAAGCGGTCGGCCTCGGCGATCGGTGGGATGAAGTGAAAGAAATGTATCGCCGCGTCAACGACTTGTTCGGCGACATCGTCAAAGTGACGCCATCATCGAAAGTTGTCGGCGACATGGCGCTTTACATGGTGCAAAACAATTTGACGGAGCAAGACATTTTTGAACGCGGCGAAACGCTCAATTTCCCAGACTCGGTCGTGGAGTTTTTCGAAGGCTATTTAGGCCAGCCGCATGGCGGGTTCCCGAAAGAGTTGCAGCGCATTATTTTGAAAGGGCGCGAACCGATCACCGTTCGTCCGGGCGAGTTGCTTGAGCCGGTTGATTTCGAGCAAATCAAGCGGGAGCTGTATGACAAGCTCGGCCGCGAAGTGACCGACTTTGACGCCATTGCCTATGCGCTTTATCCGAAAGTGTTTTTGGAATATGCCGAAACGGTCGAAAAATACGGCGATATTTCAGTGCTCGATACACCGACGTTCCTGTACGGCATGCGCCTCGGCGAGGAAATTGAAGTGGAGATTGAGCGCGGGAAAACGCTCATCGTCAAACTCGTCTCCATCGGCCAGCCTCAGGCGGACGGCACACGCGTCGTTTACTTCGAGCTGAACGGCCAGCCGCGCGAAGTCATCATCCGCGATGAAAGCATCAAAGCCGCTGTCGCTGAGCGCATCAAGGCCGATCGGACGAATCCGAACCACATTGCCGCCACGATGCCGGGCACGGTTGTGAAAGTGCTCGTGGAGAAAGGGGAAAAAGTTGACAAAGGCGACCATTTGATGGTTACGGAAGCGATGAAGATGGAAACGACGGTGCAGGCGCCGTTTGCCGGCATTGTCAAAGACATTTACGTCAAAAGCGGCGATGCCATTCAAGCGGGGGATTTGCTAATTGAGCTGTCCAAATGAAACTGTCCATCGCGCGCAAAAAGAGGGTGTCCCAAAAGGAGCGGGATACCCTCTTTCGTTGCTCTATATACGTGCTGACTGCTTCTGCTGCACGATAGGTTGTGCCTATCTTGAAGACAGACAACCTTTTGGGTCAGCCCCTTTTGGTTTGCTGACCGACGAACGTCATTTCAACGTCGCCGGCGCCGCTTCCCCAGCTGAATGGTCGGCGGCTTTTACCGGCGCGCGGCGGGTGCGGAGCGCCAAAAGCAATAAATAGCTGAGCACACCGAACAGGCAGGAAATGAAAAAGGCATGCGCCAAGGCAATGTATAAATTCAGCTGCGTAAAAACGACAAGCGCTCCAGTCATCATTTGCGCGAGCACGAGCAAAAGGGCGATGAGCCATCCGTAGTAGATGACCGGCTGCCTGCGGTAATGGCGGACGGCATGTATCGCGGCGGCGGCGATCCAAATGATGATGACAGCAGCGGCCAATCGATGGCCCATCTGCACCCATTCATGAAACTGAACCGGGAGGAGGCGCGTTTTCGCGCAAAGCGGCCAGCTCGGACAAGCGAGGCTGGCGTTCGTATGGCGCACGAGCGCCCCGGTGTAGACGACGATGTATGAGTATATGGTGATGCCGTAAATATGAAACCGCATTTTGCCGTCAAGCGAAAGCGAAGCGGTGGAAAACGTTTTGTCGATTTCAAAAATCAATAGCGTCAATACCAGCACAGCGGCAAACGAAATGAGCGAAATGCCGAAATGCAAGGCGAGAACGAAATCGGACTGCCCCCACACGACCGCGGCGGCGCCGATCAGCCCTTGCAAGACGAGAAAGACAAACGATATGACCGCTAAAAACTTTGTCTCCTGCACATGGCCAATGGCTCTCCACGCCCAGATGGAAAGGATGAGCACCATGATGCCGGCAAGGCCGGAAACGAGTCGATGGCTCAGCTCGATGATGAGCTCAGGCGTAATGTGATCCGGCACCCATTGGCCGTTGCACAGCGGCCATGATCGGCCGCACCCCATGCCGGAGCCGGTTTTGGTCACAAGCGCTCCGCCAATTAAAACAAACAACATTACCAACGTGGTTGCCGAGGCAAACCATTTCAGTGAACGTTGCAAAATCTTCACCTTCTTGTATTGAGAAATTGTGATTTTGTCCATATTAGTAAAGTGATGGATTTTATTGCAGCCAACCGTGTCGCCAAGCCAAATCTATTTTACACGATGGCGGCCGGAAACACAAAATGACGTTTGCATATTGAATAAGTCGATTAAGTTTGCTAGAAATATTAATGGGACAAGCGAATGAGCCGTTTTGGGTGCGCGCATTCAAAAATTTGACACAAATTATTCAAAAAAAGTTCACATGATGAGGAAAAAATGTGATTTAATATTAAAGAGGAAACAGCCCGTTTTTGCTATTTGGCGTTGGAAAGAATTTCAGGCAACATCACGGCGCCTGCTGGGCGGCGCAATGAGGAGGAACAGGAGAAATGGCCGATTTGAAAGCGGTGCATGGGGGCCGCGGCCGATGCTCGCCATCGTTCGCAGGCAAGCGCAAAGGCGATTTGGAGAGAATTGTCGGCAGTTGTCAAAATCGGGATTGTTAATTCGAACTTGATCACGACGTTTGCCGGAATGTGGCTGGCGTTTTATTTTACTGGAGAGCACTTTTTGGAGAATTTGCATCTTGTGTTTTTTACGCTGTTTGGCGCCGCGTTCGTCATCGCAGGTTCATGCGCCATTAACAACTACATTGACCGCGACATCGATCAATATATGGAGCGGACGAAAGTGCGGCCGACGGTAACTGGAACGATGGAGCCGCGGCGCGTGCTTTGGCTCGGAGTTGCCCTGGTCGCCGTCGGCACGATGAGCTTGCTCATGACAACGGTTACGGCAGCGGTGGTCGGGCTCATTGGCATGGTGACGTACGTCTTTTTCTATACGCTTTGGACGAAGCGCCGTTATACGCTCAACACTGTCGTCGGCAGCATTTCTGGTGCTGTTCCCCCGGTGATCGGTTGGACGGCGGTCGACTCGGATTTCCATATCGTTCCGCTCGTCTTATTTTTAATCATGTTTTTATGGCAGCCGCCTCACTTTTTGGCGTTGGCGATGAAGAGGTGCGAGGAGTACCGGGCTGCCGGCATCCCGATGTTGCCGGTCGTCCACGGTTTTGCCATGACAAAGCGGCAAATTATCGTCTGGGTGGCCTGTTTGCTGCCGCTGCCGTTTTATTTGTTCCCGCTTGGCGTGCCGTTTTTAGCAGTCGCGACGCTCTTGAACGTCGGCTGGCTGTTTTTGGGGCTGTGGGGCTTGAAAATGAAAGATGACTTAAAGTGGGCGAAATGGATGTTCGTCTACTCGCTCAATTATTTGACGATTCTGTTCGTGGCGATGGTCATCGCCACGCTTTGGTGAACAGGTTAAAATTCTTTCTCCGCGAAAGAATTTATATACATTTATCCATCAAAGAAAGAGGGGTTTGATTAGGCTATGAACAAAGGGCTGCGTAACTGGCGCTTACTTTCCTTGTTTGGAATGATGGCGCTGTTGCTCGCCGGCTGCGGCAAGCCGTTTTTGTCGACGCTCCAGCCTGCCGGCGAAGTAGCGGACATGCAGTACTCGCTCATGTTGCTGAGCACGTCGATCATGGTGCTCGTCATTGTCGTTGTAGCGATCATTTTCGTCTATGTTGTCATCCGCTTCCGGCGGCGCAAGGGGGAAGAAAACAAAATTCCGAAGCAAGTGGAAGGAAGCCATAAACTAGAAATTATTTGGACTGTCATTCCAATCATCCTCTTGCTGATTTTGGCGGTGCCGACGGTATCGGCGACGTTTAAGCTGGCGGATGTCAAGCCGATGAATGACAAAAACCGCGATAAAGATACGGTTGTGGTCAACGTGCGCGCCAACTTGTACTGGTGGGAATTTGAATACCCGGATTACGGCATTATTACGAGCCAAGACTTAGTCGTGCCGACGAACGAAAAAGTCTATTTTAACTTGATTGCGTCAGACGTCAAACACTCGTTCTGGATTCCGGCGGTCGGCGGCAAAATGGACACAAATACGGACAACAAAAACCAGTTCTGGCTTGTCTTTGACCAAGAAGCGACAGACAAAGCGGGCGGCGTCTTTTACGGCAAATGTGCGGAGCTTTGCGGGCCGTCCCATGCGTTGATGGACTTCAAAGTGCGTCCGTTGCCGCGCACGGAGTTTGATGCTTGGGTCGAAAAAATGCAAAATGCGAAAAAACCGGTTGTGACAGATCCGGTCGCCAAACAAGGGGAAGCCATTTTCAATAAAAGCTGTATTGGCTGCCATGCCGTGTCGCCGGTGGACAAGCGTCCGGAACAGGCACGCACAGCGCCGAATTTGGCGAACTTTGGCGATCGTGAACGGATTGCCGGCATTTTAGAACACAATGAAGAAAACTTAAAAAGATGGCTGCGTGATCCCGAAAGCATAAAGCCTGGAAACAAAATGACAGGTACATATGGCGAACTGACAGAAGAGCAGCTTGATGCATTGACGAAATATTTAATGAGCTTAAAAGTGGAATAAGGCATAAAAGGGAGGTTTCACTGTGAGTACGATCACTCGCAAAAAGGGTGTCGGCGCCGTTTTATGGGATTACTTGACAACAGTCGATCATAAAAAAATCGCCCATCTGTATCTAATCGCCGGAGGATTTTTCTTCCTGCTTGGCGGTCTTGAGGCGCTGTTCATCCGGATTCAGCTCGCGAAGCCGAACAATGATTTTCTTGTCGGTGGTTTGTACAACGAAGTGCTGACAATGCACGGAACAACAATGATTTTCCTAGCTGCGATGCCGCTTCTTTTCGCCTTTATGAACGCAGTCGTGCCGTTGCAGATCGGCGCGCGCGACGTTGCGTTCCCGTTCTTGAACGCGCTCGGATTTTGGCTCTTTTTCTTCGGCGGCCTGTTTTTAAACAGTTCGTGGTTTTTAGGCGGCGCACCGGACGCTGGTTGGACGTCGTATGCGTCGCTGTCGCTTGACTCAAAAGCGCATCATGGCATCGACTTTTATACGCTCGGGCTGCAAATTTCCGGCTTCGGAACGATCATGGGTGCCATTAACTTTCTGGTGACGATCATCAACATGCGCGCTCCGGGCATGACATTTATGCGCATGCCGATGTTCACATGGACGACGTTTGTAGCGTCGGCGCTTATCTTGTTTGCATTCCCGCCGCTGACGGTTGCTTTGATTTTCATGATGATGGACCGGTTGTTTGGCGGCAACTTTTTCAATCCAGCCGCCGGTGGCAATACGATCATTTGGGAGCACTTGTTCTGGGTGTTCGGCCATCCGGAAGTATACATTCTTGTATTGCCGGCGTTCGGCATTTTCTCTGAGATTTTCGCGACGTTCTCGCGAAAGCGTCTGTTCGGCTATTCGTCGATGGTGTTTGCGACGGTATTGATCGCATTCTTAGGGTTCATGGTGTGGGCGCACCATATGTTCACCGTCGGGTTGGGACCGATTGCGAACGCCATCTTTGCTGTCGCAACGATGGCGATTGCGGTGCCGACCGGGGTGAAAATTTTTAACTGGCTGTTTACGATGTGGGGCGGAAGCATCAAATTTACGACGCCAATGCATTATGCGGTGGCGTTTATTCCGTCATTCGTCATGGGCGGGGTCACGGGCGTCATGCTCGCAGCGGCTGCCGCTGACTACCAATATCATGACAGCTATTTTGTTGTTGCGCACTTCCATTACGTCATTGTCGGCGGGGTTGTGTTCGCCTTGCTGGCCGGAACCCATTATTGGTGGCCGAAAATGTTTGGCCGCATGCTGAATGAGACGCTTGGCAAAATGACGTTCTGGCTGTTCTTTATCGGCTTCCATTTGACGTTCTTTATCCAACATTTTCTTGGTCTAATGGGAATGCCGCGCCGTGTGTTCACATTCTTGCCGGGGCAAGGATTGGAGACCGGCAACTTCATCAGTACGGTCGGGGCGTTCTTTATGGCAGCCGCGACGGTTATTTTACTTATTAACATTGTGATTACGACGGTAAAAGGCGAAAAAGTGCCGGGCGATGCGTGGGGGGACGGCCGCACGCTCGAATGGGCCATCGCTTCGCCGCCGCCGGTGTACAACTTCGCTCAAACGCCGCTCGTCCGCGGGCTTGATGCTTTCTGGATCGAAAAAATGGAAGGCAAAAAAGAATTGACGCCGGCTGAACCGCTTGGTGACATTCATATGCCCAATTCGTCGTTCTTGCCGTTTGTCATTTCGTTTGGACTGTTTGTTGCAGCATTCGGCTTTACGTACCATAATGACGCCGGATGGGGCTTGCCGGTCGGCGTTCTCGGCTTGCTCATTACGCTCGGTGCGATGTTCTTGCGCTCGGTGATCGATGACCATGGCTTCCATATCCATAAAGAAGAAGTGCTTGAACTTGAGAAGAAGGGGGCGAACGCCTGATGCACGTGGAGGAAAAACTGACGGCCGAGACGTTTCCGGCGGCGCCGGAACGCGCCACCCTTGAGGGGAAAAATAAGTTTCTCGGTTTTTGGCTGTTTTTAGGCGGAGAGACGGTTATGTTCGCCTCTCTCTTCGCCACCTATTTGGCGCTCAAAGACAAAACAAACGGCGGTCCTTCCGCCGAAGAGCTGTTCCAAATGCCGCTCGTGTTTATGATGACAATGCTCCTGTTAACGAGCAGTTTAACGAGCGTTTACGCCATTTATCATATGAAAAACTTTGATTTTCAAAAAATGCAACTTTGGTTCGGCATTACGGTGCTGCTTGGCGCTGGGTTTTTGGCCTTGGAAATTTATGAGTTTTATGAGTATGTTCATGAAGGCCTTAAGTTTACGACGAGCGCCTTCGCGTCCGCCTTTTACACGCTCGTCGGCACGCACGGCGCCCACGTTGCGTTTGGGTTGCTTTGGATTTTAACATTGATGATTCGCAATGCCAAGCGCGGGTTAAACTTGTATAATGCCCCGAAGTTTTACGTCGCGAGCCTTTATTGGCACTTTATCGACGTCGTCTGGGTGTTCATTTTTACCGTCGTATATTTAATGGGAATGGTGGGGTGAACGTATGGCGAACCAAACGAACTCCGGAAATGAACGCGTCGATTTGGCATACCGCCGCCGGAAAAATGCGGAAGAGATGCGTCATCAACTCATCGCCTTCGTGCTGATGATTTTGTTAACGCTCATCGCTTTCGCCGCGGTCGGCTACGAGGAGTTTTCCCATTGGTTTGTCGTTCCATTTATTTTGTTGCTTGCCGCTGTGCAAGTGGCGTTCCAGCTTTATTATTTCATGCATATGAGCCATAAAGGTCATGAGTTTCCGGCTATGTTTATTTATGGAGGCGTGTTTGTCATGCTTCTGCTTGTGTGGGCGTTTACGACGGTCATTTGGTGGTAAGCAAAGGGGGGGGGATCGGTGTTGCAGCACCGGTTTCCCCTTTTTTTAATAGCGCTCATGCGGCGGCATGTAGTATAATGGGGAAAGGACAAGGCAGGAGGGAATTTCTATGTTTCAATCGCTGCAAATGTTTGGTCCAGTTGCGCTTTGGAGTCCGTTTTTTCTGTTGGCGTTGGCGGCTGTTGCCTTGTTGTATCTCGGAGTCACCGGACCGTGGCGGCAGCGGTTTGGCCTTGATGCCCCCGTTTCGAGGAAACAAAAAGCGTACTTTTTGACAGGAATAGTGCTTCTTTACGTATGCAAAGGCTCTCCGCTTGATTTGATGGGCCATTTGACGTTCACCGCTCACATGGTGCAAATGGCGCTGCTTTACTTAACGGTGCCGCAATGTTTTATTTTAGGGATTCCGGAGCAGTTTTATGAGCGGATGTTCCGGATTGCGGTGGTGCGCCGTTCGTTTCAGCTGTTGACAAAGCCGATTGTGTCTTTGCTTTTGTTTAATGGGTTATTTTCTTTGTACCACGTCCCAATGGTTTTTGACATCGTGAAAACGAACATGTTTTTGCATGCGTCTGTCACAACAGCCATTTTCATTGCAGCCTTCTTCATGTGGTGGCCGCTTGTGAATAAACTTTCCGGATGGACGACATTATCCGGGTTAAAAAAAATGGGCTATATTTTTGCCGACGGCATGCTGCTCACACCGGCCTGTGCGCTCATTATTTTCGCCGGCACTCCGCTGTATGAGACGTACACGGATCCGGAAGCATGGATGACTGGGTTGGCGCTTTGCGTCCCGTCAGGAATATTAGCTTCGCTTGACTTGACCGGACCGCAAATGTTTTTGTCGATGTCTCCGCTTCATGATCAGCAGCTCGGCGGGGTATTGATGAAAATTATTCAAGAAATTATATACGGGGTGACGTTGTTCTTTATTTTTAGAGAGTGGTATCGGAAAGAACGGGAAAAAGAACCGAGCATGGATATGGCGCCGCGGCCGACGAAACTGTAAGGCACTATCCATCGTAAGTCGTAAAGAGACGAAGGAAAGGGAGAGAAGCTATGGCGATTTTACCGACGATCAGCACGATCTGCATTGTGATCAGTGCTTTGCTTGTGGCCTACGGCTGGTACTTGATCAGCCGCAGGCGGATCGAAGCGCATAAAAAGGTGATGTTGACCGCTGCCGCTTTTGCGCTTTTGTTTTTTGTCATTTATATGTCGCGGACGTTGTTTATCGGCAACACAAGTTTTGGCGGACCGGAGAACGTCAAAGTGTACTATACGCTGTTTCTTATTTTCCATATTGTGCTGGCGACAGTTGGCGCCGTATTTGGCCTTGTCACGATTTGGACGGGATTGAAAGACAAGAGGGCCCGCCATCGTCGGCTTGGGCCGATCGCCAGCATCATTTGGTTTGGCAGCGCCTCAACCGGGGTCGCCGTCTATTGGCTGCTTTATGTCCTCTATCCAGGGGGCCAAACGACGTCGCTCATCAAGGCGGTGCTCGGTTTTTAACCGGCGGGCAAGGAGCAAGGGCAGCGGCGGTTGCATAGCATAGAATACAACACGCCTATATAGACGTGATTTTGTGCAGCAGGGGGAAGGCGGTGAACACGTTTCGCTATCGGAAACGGAGCGCCGTAGAGGCGACGCTATTGACAATTGTCATGATGTGTGTGCGCGGCCAGACGGAGGTCGCCCTTGACGATTGTGAGGTGTTCATCACCGTTGCTCAAGGCGGGCGGTGCCGCGTCACGGTAAAGATGTCCATTCGATATGGGGCGCCGGTGATGGAAGTTTGCCGCCAGCTGCAACAGCATATTGCCGAGGAGATCGCCGCGATGACGCCATATGTCGCTGAGGCGGTCGACATTGTTGTCAAACGGCTTGTCATGCCGGAAAAAAACGCATGAGAACCGCGCTCTCATGCGTTTTTTGATTATTCTTTGATTTTTTCAAGCTCGCTTTTGACCTGCGCCAACACGTTTTGGCATTGGCTGACAAGAGAGGACGGAAAATGCTCATCATCGCCGTATTCGACGCCGTGTGGATAGTAATGTTTCCCTAAAATCGGCGTGAGCAGCTTAATGAGTGCATAGCGCGAATCGACGTTTCCCTCAATGGCGTATCCTTGAACGCGCAAATAGTAGGTGCCTTCTTTCACGACGTATTTCCGGTCGTATGTGACCCGTTCATAATCCCATTGCGCCGCGCGTACAAAGCCGAGGCGCTCCATAATGTCATCAAGGCGGGATAGTTCGACCGTCTGATTTTCCAGTCCGGTATTTTCAAACTTCATCCTTCTTCCTCCTAACAACACAGTATGTAAAAGCGCCAAACAGGAAATCATCCCCTCATTTATAATAGTACGAAAACGGTTTGCTTTTCAACGAATTGTTTGCCGTTGTTTCCGTTTCGCTCGCATTTTTTGTGTGATCCGGCGCACAATACGGGTAGAAAGGAGAGACGAAGAATGCAAACGGTACGGGACGTCATGTCAACGGATGTGCAATATTGCACCCCCCTTGACAATCTCTACGAAGCGGCGGTAAAAATGCGCGATTTCAACGTCGGGGCGATTCCGATTGTCGATGACGGCCGCCTTGTCGGAATGATTACCGACCGCGATATTGTCGTGCGCGGCATGGCTGAAAAACGTCCTGGTTCGACTGCGGTGACGGAAGTGATGAGCCGCGATCTCGTCACGCTTTCTCCGGACGATTCGGTGCAAAAGGCAGCAGATATGATGGCACGTCACCAAATTCGCCGCCTCCCAGTCGTAGAAAACGGGCGTTTGGTCGGCATCATCTCGCTCGGCGATTTGGCGACGAACCGCTATTCTGATGAACGCGCGGGTCGTGCGTTAAGCGAGATTTCCGAACAAGGCGCCATCCATTGACAAATGCAACGGACACGGCTTCTTTCGAGGAGGAGCGCTCTTTTTGGGTGTCCTCTTTTTTTTGCCTCTAAAAAACGGCTATAATGGCAATAAGGAGATTGCGCAGAAAGCGGGAGTTGCCGTGTGAAATGGTTTTTCCTTTTTTTGTTTTTCTTGATTGGATTGTATTATTTTGTGCCGAGTCCGCCGCCCCCGAGCCCCCCGAAGCAGCCAGAGACGAATCGATACATGTTGAAAGAGCCGAAGGCGACGGCCGGCATCGTTGCGTTGATCGGGCAATCGGCGCAAGAGGCGAAAAAACTGTTTGGCGCCCCAGACCGAATCGACCCGTCAGCTTACGGATATGACTGGTGGGTGTACAGCCGTCGACCCGAGTCGTACGTGCAGATTGGCATCTTGTGCGGTCGCGTCGTCACCGCCCTTGTCGGCGGAGAGAAGGTGAACGTTGAACCGTTTGCGGTCGGCCAGCGGTTGCAGACGATTTTTCAAACGATGCCGGTGCTATCGAACATTGAGATTAAGCTAGGCAGCGGGACATACTGGTTTGAGCTGTCTGAACAAGATTACTCATCAAGGCCGGTTGTCAAAGTTGGCAGCGTCTACGCTCAGCTGTATGTTGACCGCTTTACCGACGAGGTGGCGGCGATCCGCCTGATGGATGCAGAAACGTTCGTCAAGTTGCGGCCGTACGAGCTCGTTTACCGCGGCAGCCTGCCGGCGGCCGCGCCGCTGTCGGAAGAAAAGCGACAGGCTGTTGATGCGGCCAACGCGAAGCAAATTTTTGACTGGACGAATTTGATCCGCCGTCGCCATGGGCTTTCCTCTCTCATGTGGGATGACAAGGCCGCTGCCGCTGCGGAAAAACATAGCCGAGATATGCATGATCACCGGTTTTTCTCCCACGAGTCGCCGCAGTATGGCGATTTATCGAAGCGGCTTGGCGCGCTTCACATTCCGTTCCAGCTTGCCGGGGAAAATATCGCCGCCCATCAAGTCGATGGCGTTGAGGCGACCATCGGATGGCTGAACAGCCAAAACCATCGGAAAATTATGTTGAACGAAGAGTTCACCCGCTTGGGCGTTGGCGTCTACGCCGATTACTATACGCAAAACTTCTTTACGCCGCTCTAAAAATTGGGCGCACCTCTCTTTGTTGGATGCGATATGATATGGCAGATAGGCATGAGTGGACGAAAGGGATGAGAACCGCCATGGTCAAGCCTCTGCATCCTTCCGTTGAACAGTTTAAACAGTTTGTGAAAAAACATCCAAAAATCATCCAAGAGGTGCGCAGTGGCAAAAAGACGTGGAAACAAGTGTATGAGGATTGGTATTTGTTCGGGGAAGACGATGACATATGGGAGCCGTATCGGGAAACAAACGGTGCGGCAAAAGAGGAGGAAAAAGGAACGAACAAATGGCTCGATAAGCTCGCGTCTATGCTTGGACAGATCGATGCAGCCGATGTGCAAAAACATTTGGCGAACGTCCAGCAGGCGATCGCGGCGATCCAAAGCATTCTTTCCGAATTTCAAGGGGCCGGTCAAGAACAAAGAAACAAAGAAGCGCATCCGTTTTCGTTCCGCAAAGATTAAAGGGTGGTGGCGATGAGGAAAGATGTATGGCAATATGTGCAAGGAACACCGATGTTGCGCGCGTTTTTGCGCGAACAGCCGCGCTGGTACCGGCTCCTTGCCCGCCGTCCGCATGAACTGTCGACGTTTCAATTGGCCGCCTTGCGCCACTATGAGCTGACGATCCCTGACAAAGTGGAAAGAATCTCCCAATCGTTGCAAATGGCGTCGCTTATGTGGCAAATGTTTAAAGCCATGCGCGACTAATCGGGCGGCCAATGGCAAAGACTAGTTTCGAAAGGGAGTGATGTCTTTGCCAAAGTGGTTTGCATGGTTTGCGGCTGTCATATTGCTTGCGGCGTATGCCTTCTTTGAGCCGGCGCCGTCGTCCTCCGCTCACGCCGAAGCAGTGGGCGGTCCGCTTCAGGTGAAGCATGAAGTGAAAGGAAGCGACGTATTCATTGAATGTGTTGCCGTCCACTTTCCGTTCCGCAAAGGGAGCGGCGGCGGACACATTAATGTCTATGTCAACGGGCAAAAATTGACGGAAGTATACACGGCCGCCTTTATCGTGCGCGGTTTGCCGAGCGGGAAACATACCATCCGTCTTGAGCTCGTCTACAATGATGGGAAAGCAACCGGCATGACGCACGAATTTGACGTCGCCATCCGATAGAGATGACGACGATCGTTTAAAAGGCGAACAGAGGCGATTCGGCACAGTCTGGATCGCCTTTTTTTGTTTGCTTCTTTGCTATCTCTTTCCTTTTCATTTTCTTTTCGTTCATGGTATGATGGATAATGGAGGTGCCATTTGGTGAAGATTGCGACTCTCGAGCGCATCGAGATTTTAGATAAAGCAGAAGCGTTGGCCAAAATGATTGTCGAGTCGGACGTGGCGGACGAATACCGCCGCGCCTTTTGGCGGCTGAAGCAAGACCGCCGCGCCCAGCAGCTGATCGCTCGCTTTGTCAAGCTGAAGGAGCGCTACGAAGAAGTGCAGCGCTTCGGAAAATACCATCCTGATTACCGCGACGTGATGAAAGAAGTGCGCGAAGCGAAGCGGGAGCTCGATTTGCATGAGACGGTCGCCGCCTTTAAGGAGGCGGAGAAGGCGATGCAAGAGTTGCTTGATGAGATCAGCGTGCTGATCGGCAAAGCGGTGTCCGAACATGTGAAAGTGCCGACCGGAAATCCGTACTTTTTGTCGGCGGGCTGTTCCGGTGGCTGCGGGGCGGGCGGAAGCTGCGGCTGCCGCACATAAAAAAGGGGAAGGGACTATGTTTCCAAAACGGCAAGGGATTATCGTTTGGCTTCATTCGCTGAAATATGGGAAACAGTTGCGCAAGTTCGGCAACATTCATTACATTTCCAAACGGCTGAAGTATGCTGTTCTGTATTGTGATATGGAGCAAGTCGACCATGTAATGAAAAAGCTCGCCTCGCTTCCGTTCGTCAAGCGGGTTGAGCCGTCGTACCGCCCATTTTTAAAACTGGAATTTGAATCGAAAGGGGAGAAGGAAAAAGACTCCCCGTATCCGCTTGGATGAAGGAAAACAGCGGGTCGAAAAAAAGCCGGCACCGGCTTTTCGACCCGCTGTTTCTTTGTTTACTGCAGCGGCGGGATGAAGCGATTCATCCGCATAATGCCGATCAAATGTTGGTAATATAAATCGGGTTCAGCGAACATCGTCGATGGCTTAACATCAAGGTGAATGACGTCCATGCCCAGTTCCTTTGCGGTTTCCATAAATAGTTCGTACCGTTTGTTTGGCTTGACGGACGGATCGGGAATGCCTTCACGGCAAATGTAAAGTGGTTGGAAATCGCCGGGATCCGTCGGATGAAGGACAACGGCCAAGGAGACGACCGCCTGGCCTTTTTTCACCGTATGAAAGACAAAGAATCCGGACAAACGATGGCGGTTGGCCTTCGCCAATGCAATCAGCTCATATATATCGGAATATCCTTCGCCAAGTTCGATAAATCGTTGGATCATGAATCGTTCCCCCTTGCAAGCATCGTCCACCCTTAACTTTACCGGCCATCCTCGCGAATTGCAATCAAAAAAAACCTTGCGGAAATGAACCCGCAAGGCCCTTTCCAGTTCCTTGCCTCCGCGCAGGGCGGAACAAGGATCGGAAAGAATAAAGAAAAGGGAGAGGAGAAACCGGAGGAAGAACTTATGGGGAAACGTAAGTCTTCTCCGTCACTGGCAACAACGCGTCAAGCGTGTTGCCATTACTCATTATGGACCGTTTGCCGATTTCTATACATGAATGGCGAAAAAATTCCGTAGTTTGACGATCATCAACTTTATGGTAAGATTACCATGAAAACAACGAATCAAATGGATGACAAGGCCACCTTGAAACGGTGAATTGGGTGAAGGCGATGAGAGTCATTTCCGGGACATGCAAAGGACGGCGTCTGCAAGCGGTTCCAGGGATGTCGACGCGGCCGACGACCGATAAAGTCAAAGAAGCGATATTTAATATGATCGGGCCATATTTCTCAGGCGGCAACGGTCTTGATTTGTTTGCTGGCAGCGGCGGCTTGGGCATCGAGGCGCTCAGCCGAGGAATCGAGCGCGTCATTTTCGTCGATCAAGACAGGAAAGCGGTGCAGACGGTCCGAAAAAACGTGGCGGCCTGCGGGCTTGAGAAGCGGGCGGAAATTTACTGCAACGACGCCGAGCGGGCGCTGAAGGCGGTAGCGAAGCGCGGCCTCCGCTTTGCGGTTATTTTCCTTGATCCGCCGTACAAAGAGAAACAGTGGCCGACGTTGCTGTCGTCGATCGCCGGGCGTCAGTTGCTGGAACCGCACGGCGTCGTCGTCGCTGAACACTCGGCGGAGGCGGAGCTGCCGGAGGAGGTCGGCGGCCTGACACGATGGAAGCGGGAAACATACGGTATCACCGGTGTGACGATTTATAGATGGGAAGGGGATGGAAGCGATGGCGAGCATTGCGGTTTGCCCCGGGAGCTTTGACCCTGTGACGTACGGGCATTTGGATATTATTAAAAGAGGGGCGAAAGTGTTTGATCAAGTGTATGTGGCGGTGTTGAACAACTCGTCGAAAAAGCCGCTGTTTACTGTCGAGGAGCGGATCGAGCTGCTTCGTGAGGTGACGCGGACGCTTCCGAACGTCCATGTCGAAGCGTTTCACGGCCTGCTTGTTGATTACGCCCGCAGCAAAAAAGCGAATGCCATTTTGCGCGGCTTGCGCGCTGTGTCCGATTTCGAATACGAAATGCAAATTACGTCGATGAACCGCGTTCTTGATGAAAACATTGAAACGTTTTTTATGATGACGAACAGCCAGTATGCGTTTTTAAGCTCGAGCATCGTCAAAGAAGTGGCGAAATACAACGGCGATATTTCCGAGCTCGTGCCCCCGGTTGTTGAGCAGGCGCTGAAGCGGAAATTTGCGTCCACGGCCGCTGATTGACGCTTCCTTATGAAAGCCGCTTAAGCGAACATTGCAGTCGGCGCCGGCCCGGTTTTGCCGTCAAGGGCGGCTCACGGCTGAGACGACGCGAACCGCCCCGATGGCTTTTTGCTGCCAAAAAGCTGGGCGCTCAAGCGTCTTATGAGCGCCCGCGCGATTTACTGACCTCCTTGATGACGAGCCATATATAAAGGCAAAGGAACAACAGTGTCAGGAGCGGCCCGTATTGCTGCAGCAACCGCCAGCCTTCATTCCAAGCGCTGTCTTTTGCGGCGTGAAGAAACGCTGGGATGTGGGTCGGCATCCCGCCGGCTGTTTTGATGTACAACGGTTTCCAAAGCAAGTATGTAAAGGAAGCGGCAAACACTCCGTGCAGCAAGCGCGCGATGAAAAACGGCTGAAAGCGGATGTTCGCTTCGGCGAGAATGCTGGCGACTTGCGCTTGGACGGAAAAACCGCCAAAAGCGAGGACGAAGCTTGTTGCCACTGCTTTTTCCATCAGCATCGCCTCATCGGTCTGACTGATCATTTGGCTGCCGAGTGTAATTTCAAACAAGCCGGAAAACACTGGGATGTCAAGCTGCTCCGGCAGCTGGGCAAGGCGGAGCAGATGGCGCAGCAATGGGGCAAGCTGTTCGGTCAAATGCATCATATACAGAAGTTTATTCATAACCGAAAAGAGAATAATAAAACCGCCGATCATTAACAGTGTTTGGACAGAAGAGCGCACGGCGTCGCCAAGAAGTTTGCCAAGCGGCTGTTCGTTTTTCAGTCGCGTGCGGTGCAGTGTGCGCAGCGCATACGGGAGCGAAAATGAGCATGGCTGCCGCTTCGATTGCCTCCGTTCTTTTCGGATGCCGTGAAAGCGCATGATCAGCCCAACGCTAATGTTTCCTAAATAGTGGGAAACGGCCAGCACAAGGCCGAGTTGCGGGTTGTTGAAAAATCCCGCTGATACAGCTCCAAAAATAAAAAGTGGGTTGGATGAATTGGTGAACGACGAGAGCCGTTCGGCTTCAATCGTCGTCAGCTGTTTTTCCTGGTACAGGCGGGCGGTCAGCTTGGCTCCAGACGGGTAGCCGGACGCCATTCCCATGGCCCAGGCGAATCCGCCGACGCCCGGGACGCGAAACAACGGGCGCATGAGCGGCTCGAGCAAGACGCCAAGGAAGCTGACGACGCCGAAGCTGATGAGCAGCTCCGAGACGATAAAAAACGGCAAAAGCGATGGAAAGACGACCTCCCACCACATATTTAAACCGCGAATGGACGCTTCAAGCGACTGTTTTGGATAGCAAATGAGCGAAAACGCAAACAAGGTGGCGGCGGAAGCGAGCAATACGGTTTTCCATTTCGCCCCCCAATTTTGTTTCACTTTTCCTCCCCCTTTTTTTTGCCGTGCGGCTTCTTGTAGTACAACCTCATATAACCTAATATACGAGCATAGGGGGGCGTTTTAGACCATAAGATGAAAGCGGATAGCGCTGCGACAAAGGGGGGAGGAGGCGTGCCGCCAAAAGTCGGATTGGCGCTCGGGTCGGGAGGAGCGCGCGGGTTCGCCCATCTTGGGGTATTGAAAGTGCTCGAGGAGGAGCATATTCCGATTTCCTATTTGGCCGGCAGCAGCATCGGCGCGCTCGTCGCCGTCCTTTACGCAAGCGGCCATGGCCTCCATCGTCTCTATCGGTTGGCTCAATCGTTTCGACGCAACGATTTTCTTGACTGGACGGTGCCGAAAATGGGACTGATCGCTGGCGAGCGCATCACGCAGTTTATTCGCTTGTTGACGAAAGGGAAACGAATCGAGGAGATGTCCCCGCCTGTGGCTGTTGTCGCCGCTGATTTGCAGACAGGGGAGAAAGTCGTGTTTCGGCAAGGGGAAGCAGCCCAGGCGGTGCGGGCGAGCATCTCGATTCCTGGCATTTTTGTGCCGGCGGAGGTGAATGGCAGACTGCTTGTCGACGGCGGCGTCGTTGACCGGGTGCCAGTGTCGGTCGTCCGAGCGATGGGAGCGGATATTGTCATCGCCGTCGATGTCTCTCCGCTCAATACAAAGGCGGAAATTGCGTCGATCGCCGATGTCATTTGGCAGAGTCTCGATATTTTGCAAGCGGAACTGGTAGCTCACCGTCAGCTCGCCTCAGACGTTATGATCCGGCCGCGAGTCGAACAGTATAGCTCGCGGGCGTTCAAGGATATTGAGGAAATCATCGCTCGCGGGGAAGAGGAGGCGCGGAAGCAAGTGGGAGCGATCCGTCAAGCGATCGAACAGTGGAAGGAGCCATCACACGAATGAAAAAACGGACGTATATTGCCCTGTTTTTCTTTGGCGCCGCCCTCACCTTTCTGCTTATTTTTATGAAGCTGCCGTATTATGTGACGATGCCGGGAAGCGCGCAAAGTTTAAAGCCGCTCGTTCATGTGGAAAACGGCGACCGCGATAAGGGAACGTTTATGCTTACGACGGTGCGGATGGGGCGGGCGAATGTGATAGCGTATTTGTTTGCCCATATCCGCCCTTTTTATGAGCTTCATCCGGTCGAGGAAATCAAGCAGGAAGGGGAGAGCGACAAGGAATATACGATGCGCCAGCTTGAGCTCATGGAACAGTCGAAGGAAGCGGCGATCGTCGTCGCTTATCGCCACGCCGGAAAGCCGGTGTCGTATGAACCTCATGGCGTTTATGTCATGAGCGTCCTCCCTGATATGCCGGCCGCCGGCCGTCTAGAGACCGGCGATCGCATCGTCGCGATCGACGGAAAGC
Organism: Geobacillus sp. FJAT-46040; assembly: GCF_002335725.1. NCBI lineage: Bacteria > Bacillati > Bacillota > Bacilli > Caryophanales > Anoxybacillaceae > Geobacillus > Geobacillus sp. FJAT-46040. The sequence continues at coordinate 1,893,755 of NZ_NISS01000001.1, read as the reverse complement.
CGCTCGGCACATCGGAGCAGATGGTCAACTACATTCGCGGAAAACAAGCGGGTGATCGCGTCCGCGTCGCATTCATTCGCGGCCGGAAGCGGCAGGAAACAGAGCTCGAGCTGAAGCCGTTTCGACAGCACCCGAACCAAGTCGGCCTTGGGGTGACACTCATGACCGATTATGACGTCCGCACCGACCCGCCGGTTGACGTGGAGTCGGAACAAATCGGCGGACCGTCGGCTGGGCTCATGTTTTCACTTGAAATTTACAACCAACTTGTCGATGAAGATATTACAAAAGGTCATAAAATCGCTGGCACCGGAACGATTGATCTTGACGGAAACGTCGGGCCGATCGGCGGTGTTTCGCAAAAAGTCGTGGCTGCTGACCGCGAAGGAGCCGAGGTGTTTTTCGCCCCGAACGAACATGGTGCGCCGACGTCGAACTATCGCGAGGCGGTGCGGACGGCGAAAAAAATCGGGACGCATATGAAAATCGTCCCGGTCGATACGTTCGACGAGGCAGTTCGTTATTTGCGTTCGATGCCGGAAACGTAAATCGGCGCCGTGGCGTATTCTTCTTTCAGCGCGGCGCTGTAGAGCGGCTCCGGAAAAGCGGCGGCGTACACAGCTGCCGCTCTTTTTTCTTGCTCATAAAGAGAGTCGCCGTTGAGTTTGGATGCTCTGGCGACGAGCGGGAGCGCAGCGCTTTTTTTCACCTGCTTTAAGTAGCGGCGGCCGGCTTCACTCATGCCGAGCAGCCGGATATAGGTCGGGTTGGCCGCTTTGGCTTGCTCCTCCTTTGTGAAATTCGTCAACACATGCGCACATAGGCGTTGCAGCCTTGTCCAGGTGTATCGCTTCGTTTTGACGGCGGCAATGAAGGCGGCAAACGTTTCGGCGTGGGCGATGTGTTGCTTCAGCCGGTGTTCGATCCCTTCCTCCACGCCGGCGATGCGGCGCAAGTCGGCCTCTGTGGCGGTCAACAGCCGATATTTTAGGAGCGGAAAATACACTTCCCAATCGTGAAAGCGCCCGTATGTCTCCCGGTATTGGCGGAGTTGTTCGAGCGCAGCGGGCGGAACGTACGCCGCGATCGACTCGAGACGACCGGTTTGTCGCAATGTTTTCCGCAGGCTGGTGGCGCTCGCAATCGACGGGTGGGAAAATGATTCGTCATGATAGCCGGCGGCCAGCCGCGGAATCGTGCGTGGCATCATCGCCAGCTTGTTTTGCCAAATGGCTTTCACATACGCAAAACCAAGCACGTTGTTTGGCTTGGACAAATCAAGCGGAGCGGCGCCGAACTTTTGCCACGCTTCAGCGGCGGCTTTCGGAAAGCTTTGTCCGCGCGCCAGCCCGGTGCGGATGAGGGAATCGAACGTTTCCTTCTGTTCAAGCCATGTTTTGGCCGCGGATAAAAAAGCGGAAATTTCCCCCGATTCGCTGCCAAAGCAAAGCTCTTGGCAGCCGATCGCCGCAAGCAGCTGCACCGCCCCATGTGCGAACTGTTCAGCCGCTTGCACAGCGAAGGCGTACGGCAGCTCGATGACCACATCTACGCCGGCGGCGAGCGCCATTTTTGCCCGCGCCCATTTGGAGACGATGGCCGGCTCACCGCGCTGCAAGAAGTTTCCGCTCATGACGGCGATCAAACAGTCCGCATCTGTCTTTTGTCTCGTTTCGTTCAAATGGTGGAAATGACCGTTGTGAAACGGGTTGTATTCCACGATCACGCCGACGGCTTTCACCTTTTTTCGCTCCTTTCATGGCGATTCGCGCGGCTTGGCCGCAACGAAATGGCTGTCTATTCTATCTGAACTTAGTATGGAATAGAAAGCGGCGAAGATCAACGGCAACATGCGGTGAGGACAGCAAAAGAAACGAAGGGGTCGACCGTTTTCCGATGTCCGCGCGCCGACCGTGCATGTTCAAAATGGCATTTGGAAATGATGGGAGTATGCCGTTCTTTTCCCAAGGAATGAGTGGTTGTAAAGAAAAAACATTGACAAAACTAGAAACGAAACGTATAATTTTATTCGTTGCCTTGAGGTGATGATATGAAATGGACGGTCCAACAGCTTCGCCGTTTTCAACATAAGGAAATGGCGATTGATGAGACGGTCGATGTGTCCGATTTAAAACAAATTGACACGTTGATCCGCGATATTTCGCCGGTGCACGTCCAAGGAAAAGCGGATGTCGGATCGACGAAATTCACGTTTCATTTGACGTTGTCTGGAACGATGGTGTTGCCTTGTTCGCGGACGCTTGTCGATGTGGCGTATCCGTTTTCCATTCAGACGACAGAGACGTTTTTTGCGGATGGCAGCGGCATCGTGGAGACCGATGAGGACACCCATATGGTGGCGGGGGACACGATTGATTTGAATCCCATCATCCGCGAGTTGATTTTGCTTGAAATCCCGTTGCAGCTTATCGCCGAAGGACCGGTTGCCGGCGGAGCGCCGCAACATGGGGAAGGATGGGACGTTCTGTCGGAAGAAGAATGGGAGAAAGCGATGCAAGAGCGGGAAAAGAAAGTAGATCCTCGCCTTGCAGGGCTGGCCAAGTTTTTCGAGGAAAAACGAGAGGAATGATCGTGAGTCGGCGTTGCCGGCCGATGGCGCCGAATATTGCGCACCGTCCGGCAGCCGCCTTGTGTGCCGGCGGATGGCGGCCTCGAGGTTGACTGATCCGCCGGCATGGATATGCCAAAATGCGCCCGACAAGGAGGTGGGAATGATGGCAGTACCTTTTAGAAGAACATCGAAAACGAGAAAACGGCTGCGCCGCACACACTTTAAACTGCAAGTGCCAGGCATGGTGCAATGCCCGAACTGCGGCGAATGGAAATTGGCGCACCGCGTCTGCAAAGCATGCGGAACATACAAAGGAAGAGATGTCGTCAACAAATAATGGCCGACATCGAACGACAGGCTGTCCGAAAAGAGGACAGCCTTTTTGATTGTCTGCAAAAAATCAACGCTGTTCGTCTAGGCGGCAGTTTTTTTCGTCGTGAGGCAGGAAATTGAAGAGAACGCGCCCAATTCATTGATGTGATGAAGAAAGGAGAGACGTGCTGATGGAAGCAATGTTGGAGCATCATGACGGCATTGCACTGTTTACGATTTGCCGTCCAGAGAAACGGAATGCGATCAATTTTGCCGTGATGGGGGCGCTTGAGGAGGCGATGGAACAGGCGGCGGCTGATCCACAGGTGAAAGTGTTCGCCATTACCGGCGCCGGCAGCGAGGCGTTTTGCTCCGGCGGCGATTTGAGCGAGTTTGGGCATTTGCGCGGCACGGAGGCAAGACAGATGCTCATGCGCATGGGAGAGCTGCTGTACAGGCTGCTGACGTTTCCGAAGCCGACGGCCGCCCTTGTCAACGGAACAGCGATGGGGGGCGGCTGCGAGCTGGCGACCGCTTGCGATTTTCGCTTTGCCAAAGAAGGAAGCCGGATCGGATTTGTGCAAGGCCGACTTGGCATTACAACCGGCTGGGGAGGAGCGTCGATGCTGTTTGCCAAACTTCCGTACGGGCGGGCGCTTGACTTATTGCTGCGCGCCGAGCCGATGACGGCGGAGGCGATGGAAGCGTGCGGTTGGGTTGACGCCATCCTGCCAGCCGAACATTGGCGCGAACAATGGCGTGAACGGCTGGCGCCTTATGCGGAGCGGTCGCTTTCCGTCTTGCAGGCATATAAGGCCGCAGCCGGCGAAAAATGGCGAACAGCTTGGTTTCGAGAGCGGTTTTTCGCCGAGATCGCCCGTTGCGCCGAGCTGTGGGGGTCGGCTGAACATGAACAGGCATTGCGTCCTTTTTTGTGTAAGAAGTAATTTTTTCCTTCTACCGTTTCTACTAGCCGCATACATATAATGACAAAGCGGCGATAAGGGGGGAAGGGGATGACGGGAGTACGTCAAGATGCATGGACGAAAGAAGAGGATGAGTTGTTGGCGAATGTTGTGCTTCAGTATATTCGCGAAGGCGGCACCCAGCTGGAGGCGTTTGCCGAAGTCGGGCGGCGCTTGTCGCGGACGGCGGCAGCGTGCGGATTTCGCTGGAATTCGTGCGTTCGCAAGCAGTACAAGGAGGAGATCGAGCAAGCCAAGCAAGAACGGAAGATGCGAAAAAAAGAAACCCCATCAACAAAGGAAAGCGAGGGGCAGGAGAAGGTGGAAGCGGTAGTCAAAAGCCATTTGTCATGGGCGGAAGTGCTGGCCTTTTTGCAAGCTGAGGAGCAAAAGGCGCGCGACGCTCGACGGACGGCCGATGAAAACCGGGCGCTCAAAAACGATATGGAGCAGCTGCAGCAAATGGTAACGAAGTTGCAAATGGAAAAAGAATCGCTGCAAAAACAACTAGCTGCGATCCAGGAGGAGTATAAAACGCTGCTTTCCATTATGGAGCGGGCGCGCAAAATAGTGACAGACAGCGGGAAACCGGCGCCGAATGCAGTGGCTGAAGGCGTCGACGAAGGGTAAAGGCTGGCTTTTCGCCGGCTTTTTTTCTTAACGGAAGAAGAAGATCTCTGCTAAAATAAGGCTAACGCCATGTTGCAAGAAAGCGGGGGAGAAGGATTGAACATTGGGATTGTCGGCGGCGGAGCAGTCGGATTGCTGCTCGCCGCTTATCTTGGGCGGCGCCATGGGGTGACGGTCTATACGAGGCGTCCGTCCCAAGCAAGGCAGCTTGCCGAGCATGGTGTGGCGCTAAAAAAAGATGGCGAGACATCGGTCGTGGCGGTGCGCGCGCGGCCGTTTGCTGGAGCGGAGCTGGACGAGCCGCTCGTGTTTGTGACCGTCAAACAGTACGATCTCGCTTCCGTCTGTGCGCAAATCGACGCGTTTCGCCGCGTTCGCACGCTCGTTTTTTTGCAAAACGGCATGGGACATCTCGAGCAGTTGACGATGTTTGCCGACAAAAATGTCCTCGTCGGCGTCGTGGAGCATGGCGCAATGAAGCTAGATGACCGGACGGTGGCGCATACGGGCGCCGGAAAGCTGACACTTGCTTCCCGCTACGGTTCACTTGGCGACGCCCGGGAGCTTCGGGAAGGGGAGCGCGGCTTTCCGATCGAATGGGCCGATGATTGGGAGCGCATTCTTGTGGACAAGCTTGTCGTCAACGCCGTCATCAATCCGCTCACCGCTCTATTGCAAGTGAAAAACGGGGCGCTGCTAGAAACGGCTCCGTACCGCGATATGATGAGGCAGCTGTTTGATGAGGTGCGGAACGTGCTGCCGCTTGAAGACGCCAATCGGGCGTGGGAGCGCGTCGTCCGCATATGCCAAAAAACAGCGGACAACTATTCGTCGATGTATATGGACTTGGCGAACGGGCGCCGGACGGAGATTGACGCCATTTTGGGCTATGTGTTGAAACAAGGGGAGGCGCGCGGCGCTATGCTGCCGGTCGTCCGCTTTGTCTTTTGCGCGGTGAAAGGGAAGGAAGGGAGAGAGACGGATGGGTGATTGGCTCGCTTCAACGCTGGCGACGTTTGTGACCGCGCCGCTTCTGCTGTTTTTGCTCGTCTACTTCGGAGCACGCTTGGTCGGCAGGCGGAGGCGGGCTGCGTTTTACGCCGCGGTCAACGCTGCGACTGTTTTTTTCATCGCCGCTGTCTATTTTTTGCTGACAGTGCTGTTTGGGAAATCGTACTTCGTTCCTCTTCTTCTCTTTTTGTTTGGTCTGCACGCGGCGATCGCGCTTGGCTATTGGCGGAAAAAGGCGGACTTTCGGTTGCGGACGGTGTTCCGCGTCTTTTGGCGGGCGAGTTTTCTCATTTTTGCCTCCCTTTACGCCGGGCTGCTTGTATACGGAATGGCCATTCGCGTTGCGATGAGCCTTTAGTGTGGCCGAGCAAGCCTTTTTTCTCTTGGCAATAAACGTGCTATACTCATGAAAGAATACATAAGAAAGGGAGTTTTTAGCCATGGAAGTTCGCGAAATTCCGTTGCCAGCAGCGACGAAATTGGCGGCTGATTACATAACCGGCGCGTTTCCAGCAGAGAGCGGCTTCGCTTATGCCCAGGCGGACGATGAAGCGTTTTGTCGGCGGTTGGCCTATTTGCAAGGAAGAACCTATGACCGAGAAGGGCTTGCCGACTATTTGCGTGCTTATCACCGGCGCTTCTCGGCGAGTGTGGCTACGATGGCAAACATTGAGAAACTGCGCAATGAGCGAAGCGTCGTCATTGTCGGCGGGCAGCAAGCCGGGCTGTTGACTGGGCCGCTGTATACGATTTATAAGATCATCACCATCATCCAGCTTGCCAAAGAGCAGGAACGAAAATTGGGCGTGCCGGTCGTGCCGCTGTTTTGGATCGCCGGCGAAGATCATGACATCGCGGAAATCGATCATGTCTATGTCGTTGAGGAAGGAGAAGTAAAAAAAGCAGCGTACCCACACAAAACGAACGAAAAACGGATGGCCGCCGATGTGCTGCTGGACCGGATGGCTGCGAAAGAGTGGATCGAGCGCGTCGTCAAAACATATGGGGAAACGGACGTGACGAATGAGCTGCTCTTCTTTTTGTCATCGTGTCTTGATGAGGCGCGCACGTTTGTCGACTTTTTTGCCGCCATTGTGCTCCGGTTGTTCGCTGATCACGGTTTAGTTGTTTTGAACGCTGGCGATGCGGCGGTGCGGCCGCTTGAGCGCCGCTTTTTCGCTGCGCTCATTGAACGCCATCGCGATGTGACGGCCGCGGTGCTCGCTCAGCAAGAGGCGTTGCGCACGCTCGGATATGCGCCGCTGATTGAAATCGATCGTGACGCGGCCAACTTGTTTTATTACGACGGCCGTGAACGTTCGCTTTTGCAGTATGATGAGGAACGCGGCCTGTTTCACAATAAAGCGGGAACTCTCGTTTGGACAAGAGAAGAGCTGCTTGAGCTTGCCGAAACGAATCCGGCCCGTTTAAGCAACAATGTCGTCACCCGTCCGCTCATGCAAGAGCATTTGCTGCCGACGCTCGCTTTCGTTGCCGGACCGGGGGAGATCGCTTATTGGGCGGAATTGAAAGAGGCGTTCCCGCTTTTCGACCTAGAAATGCCTCCAGTCGTGCCGCGTCTGCAGGCGACGATTGTCAGCCGTTCGCTGCAAACCGACCTGTCCGATATCGGCCTTGAGGTGGCTGATGTATTGACTGGGCGGCTCGATGAAGCAAAGCGGGAGTGGCGGGAGGCGACCGCTCAAGCGCCGCTTGCTTCGGCGTTTGCCAAAGCGAAGGCGGACATTGACGCGGCGCACCGGCCGCTTCGTGAGCTTGGGGTGGCGATTGACCGCGGATTGGAGGGATTGGTGGCGAAAAATGCCGCCATCCTTCAGGCGCAAATCGAGTTTCTTCAGCACGTGCTCGAGCGGGCGCTGTTGCGCAAACATGAGACGGAGTGGCGGAAATTTTGGCGCATCGAGACGTCGCTTCGGCCGAACGGCGCGCTCCAGGAGCGGGTTTGGAACGTGTTTTATTACATCAACCGCTACGGATTTGATTTTGTAGAAAAACTTTTGGCCATTCGCAGTCCTGGCAATGGAATGCATAAAATTGTATATATGTGAGGCTTTTTCAAAGAAAAAGTCGAAAAGAAACATCCTGCTTTGAGCAGGATTTTCTTTTTTGTGAAATGAATTGTAAAAAAACAACATTCATTAAATGGAAATAAAAGTAAAGGGGTGAAGCCGCCAGGATGGCTGTGATTGGCCAGTCCGACAAAAAGAAGGCTCTTCACCACAACATGTATTTGACAAGCAATACGGTTTCCTGCACAAAGATGTGCAAAAATCACTGATTTGTTGATTTTCCCTCACAAGCGTAAATAGGGTATGTTCAGAAAAAATCAAGTACAACTTTTGGTGAAGAGCCAAAAAGAAACAAAAAAGGACGTTTTTTTACAAAAAAAGCTAAAATTTTGTCCATCTTTGCGATATAATAAGGAGGCGGCCACTGGCCGATGTGAGTGTGGCTTTACGCAACGAAGGTGGTGGACATGTGTTTCAACATACAACAGTGTTGCTGAAAGAGGCAGTCGATGGGCTGAACATCCGCCCTGACGGCATTTACGTCGATTGTACGCTGGGCAGCGGCGGCCATAGCGAATATTTGCTCTCCCGTTTGTCGGAACATGGGAAGCTGTTTGCCTTTGACCAAGACGAAGCCGCCATCATGCATGCGCGCGAACGGCTCGCCCGCTACGGCCGGCAAGTGCAGTTTGTGCACCGGAACTTCCGGTTTTTGCAAGAGGAGCTTTCGGCGCTTGGCGTCAAGTCCGTCGACGGCGTCTTGTTTGATTTGGGTGTTTCTTCACCGCAGCTTGACGAACCCGAGCGCGGCTTCAGTTATCAGCACGATGCGCCGCTTGATATGCGGATGAACCGCAAGCAGCGGCTGACGGCGGCGGAGATTGTCAACTGCTGGCCATACGAGGAGCTCGTCCGCATCTTTTTCCGTTACGGCGAAGAGAGGTTTTCGAAGCAAGTGGCGCGCAAAATCGAGGAAGTGCGCCGCACGAGGCCGATTAAAACGACGGGGGAGCTCGTTGATGTGATCAAGGCGGCGATTCCCGCCCCGGCTCGCCGCAGCGGCGGACACCCGGCCAAACGCATTTTTCAGGCGCTCCGCATCGCGGTCAACGACGAACTTGAGGCGTTTCGCGAGGCGCTCGAGCAGGCGATCGAACTGCTTGCACCCGGTGGACGGGTGAGCGTCATTACGTTTCATTCGCTTGAAGATCGCATTTGCAAAGAAACGTTTAAAAAGGCGAGCGAAAGTCCGCCATTGCCTCCGGGGCTTCCGGTTCTCCCCGACGACTACCGCCCCGTGCTGAAAATCATTACAAAAAAACCGATCGTTCCTTCCGAGGAAGAGCTCGAACGAAACCACCGCGCCCGTTCGGCCAAACTCCGCATTGCCGAAAAGCTGTAGATGACGAAAATAGCGGGGAAACACAACCAATTTCAATGCGGGCGCCGCCCATTGCGGCGAAAAACGAATGCATGGAGAAACAGGAGGGGAAAAATGTGAACGATGCAGCAGTCAAAGTCGCGCGTGAACAACGACATCCGGCGGCACCGCCAAGCCCGAAGACGCGGCGGAAGCAGCGCTTTCGCCTGTCGCTGGCTGAAAAGATGCTATTTGTGTTGTTTTTCTTGTTTGTCTTCTATGCGGCGGTTCATATCGTCTCGAACCAAGTGCGCATTTACGAATTGAACAAAAGGGTGCAAAAGCTCGAGGCGTCGATTGACGAGCAGAAAAAGGAGAACAATGACCTATATGTCGAGGTGCAACGGCTGAGCGCGTACGAGCGCATTTTGCAAAAGGCAAAAGAGCTCGGTTTGTCGCTCAACGAAAACCATGTGAAAGTTGTGCAGGAATGATCGGCGATGGAGGCAAGAAAGCATCGCAACACCCATCAGGGAGCGTTCATCCTGTTTTGCCTGTTCGGCTTTCTCTTTTCTCTGTTGTTCGCCCGCTTTGTGCAGCTTGAATGGACCGGCAAAGCGGACGGCCAAACGCTGGCTGTGATCGCGGAGCGGCAGCATCAACAAACGCGGACGATCAAGGCGAAGCGCGGAACGATTTTCGACCGCAACGGCGCCATTTTGGCTGAAGATGTACCGTCGTATACGGTTGTGGCCGTTTTGGATCCGAAGATGACAACCGATCCAGATCATCCGCAACATGTGGTCGATCCGAAAAAAACAGCGGAACAACTCGCCCCGTTGCTTGGCATGGACGTCGAGGCGATGGAACGCATTTTGACCAAAAAAGCGAAGCAAGTCGAGTTTGGGGCCTACGGCCGCAACATCAGTTTTGAGCTGAAGCGAAAAATCGAAGCGCTCCATTTGCCAGGCATCGCTTTCATCCGCGACACGAGCCGGTTTTATCCGAACGGCATGTTTGCGTCGCACGTCATCGGCTATGCGCAAAAAAATGCAGCCAACGAAACGGTCGGCAAAATGGGAGTGGAAAAAGAGCTTGACCGGTATTTGCGTGAAGAAGACGGCTATGTGTCGTTTGCCGGCGACATAAACGGCTTCCGCCTCCCCGGGGGGAAAGAGCGCATTGTCAAGCCGGACAATGGGGCAAACGTCTATTTGACGATTGACGGAAAGATTCAATCGTTTTTGGAAGATGCGATGAACAGCGTCGAGAAGCAATACAAGCCGAAAAAAATGATCGCCATCGTCGCTGATCCAAAAACAGGGAAAATTTTGGCGATGGCGACGCGTCCGAGCTTTGACCCAAACAAGCGTGATATTACGAACTTTTTAAATGACGCCATTTCCTATCCGTATGAGCCGGGATCGACGATGAAAGTGTTCACGCTCGCGGCGGCCATCAACGAAGGAGTGTATAACGGCAACGAAACGTATCGCTCCGGTTCCTACAAAGTGGGGCCGAACACGATCCGCGACCATAACGATGTCGGCTGGGGGACGATCACGTTTAATGAAGGGGTGCAGCGCTCTTCAAACGTCGCCTTTTCGATTTTAGTGAAAGAAAAGCTTGGTGAAGATCGGTTTTTGCAATATTTGCACCGTTTCCATTTTGACCGGAAAACGGGCATCGATTTGCCGAACGAAGCGGTCGGACAAATCCGCTATCGCTACCCGATTGAACGAATTACGACCGGATTCGGCCAAGGGACATCGGTGACGCCAATCCAGCAAATCCAAGCGGCGACGGCGATCGCCAACGATGGGAAAATGATGAAGCCGTATGTCATCGAGAAAGTCGTCGACCCAGACAGCGGCAAAGTCGTGCTCGATCATGGGCCGACCGTGGTCGGCGAGCCGATTACGGCGGAAACCGCGCGCAAAGTGCGCGCCATTTTAGAGACGGTCGTCACGTCCGAGCACGGCACCGGCCGTCCGTACCAAATCAACGGCTACCGCGTCGCCGGCAAAACGGGGACGGCGCAAATTCCGTCGGCTTCCGGGGGCTATTTGACCGGACGGGAAAACTACATTTTTTCGTTTTTAGGCATGGCGCCGACGGATGATCCGAAGCTTCTCATGTATGTCGCGGTCCAACAGCCGCACCTCGATGTGACCGAAACCGGAGCGGCGCCGGTGTCGCAAATTTTTACGACGGTGATGAAAAGCAGTTTGCAATATTTGCATATTGAACCGAACGGGGAAAAACGAATGAAAGCAAAGACTGCCCAACCGCAGGCGCTTGATTCATGGATCGGCCAGCCGGCGGCTTCGGCAGCAGAGCAGCTGAAGGAAAAGGGATATGTGCCGGTCGTGATCGGCCGCGGCAAATATGTTGAGCAGCAGCTTCCGCAAGGCGGCGATCACGTTCTTTTGGGCGAACGGGTCGTGTTGAAAACGGACGGGGCGGCAACGATGCCGGATTTGCGCGGCTTCTCGCTGCGCGACGCTATGAAAGTGGCTCATATACTCGGCTTGCGGCCGAGCACGAAAGGGACCGGCTATGTCGTCAGCCAAAACATTCGTCCGGGATCGGAGGTGCGCAAAGGCGATTATTTAATTGTTGAATTGGCTCCGCCGAGCCAATGGGAGAAAGAGGCGGCGGAGAAGGAGAAAGAGGCGGCTTTACGGAAAGAAGCCGAGCCGCATGAATGATTTTTGCCGTTCTATAACGGGGCGTACAAGCATATAGTGGAACGAGCCCACCATGAAGGAGGTTCCGCCATATGCGCGTATCGTACGTTACCGTGCGCAAGCGGTTGACGATCGTGTTTTTGATCGGGATTTTGATCTTTGCCATTATCGATCTCCGTCTCGGCTACGTCCAATTTTGGCTCGGCGATCTATTAGCGGAACGGGCGAAAGGGCTATGGGGCCGGAACATTCCGTTTGAGCCGAAGCGAGGCGAAATTTTGGACCGCAACGGCGTCCCGCTGGCGACGAACATGAGCGCGCCGACGGTGTATGTCATTCCGCGGCAAGTCAAAAACCCGGCAGAGGCGGCGAAAAAGTTGGCCGGGGTGCTGGGCGGTTCGATCGAATCCATCTATAAACAAATCACGCAAAAAACGTCGATCGTCCGCCTGAAAGAAGGGCGGAAAATTTCCGATGAAAAAGCGGCGAATGTGCGCTCCCTCGACTTGGATGGGGTGTATATCGCGGAAGATACGAAGCGCTACTATCCGTTTGGCAGCTATTTGTCGCACGTGCTCGGCTTCACCGGCATTGACAACCAAGGGCTCACCGGGTTGGAGCTGTATTATGACAAGGAACTGAGGGGCGAGCGCGGCTCCGTGCAGTTTTATTCCGATGCGAAAGGTCGGCGCATGCCCGATATCGCTGATGACTATACGCCGCCGACTGACGGCTTGAATTTGGTGTTGACGATCGATTCGCGCATTCAGACGATCATTGAGCGCGAACTTGACATCGCGGAGGCGAAATACAATCCGGACGGCATCATCGCGATCGCCATGGACCCGAACACCGGTGAAATTTTGGCGATGGCGAGCCGGCCGACGTTCAATCCAGCGGATTACCGGAGCGTTCCTCCGGAAATTTACAACCGCAACTTGCCGATTTGGAGCACGTACGAACCGGGATCGACGTTTAAAATCATTACGCTGGCCGCAGCGCTTGAGGAACATAAGGTGAATTTGCTGAAAGACCATTTCTTTGACCCGGGCTACGCCAAAGTAGCCGGCGCTACGCTTCGCTGCTGGAAAAAAGGCGGCCACGGAGATCAGACGTTTTTGGAAGTCGTGCAAAACTCGTGCAACCCGGGGTTTGTCGAGCTTGGCGAGCGGCTTGGAAAGGAGACGTTGTTTCGTTACATTAAGCAATTCGGTTTTGGTGAGAAAACGGGCATCGACTTGCAAGGCGAAGGAACAGGCATTTTGTTTGATTTGAAACGGGTCGGGCCGGTGGAACTGGCAACGACGGCGTTTGGCCAAGGGGTGTCGGTGACGCCGATCCAGCAAGTCGCTGCCGTGTCGGCGGCAATCAATGGCGGTATTTTGTACACTCCGTACATTGCCAAGCAGTGGGTCGACCCGGAAACAGGAGAGATCGTCCGCCGCAACACGCCAAAAGCGAAACGGCGCGTCATTTCCGAGGAAACATCGAAACAAGTCCGCTACGCACTTGAGAGCGTCGTCGCTCAAGGAACAGGGAAAAAGGCGTATGTCGAAGGGTACCGCGTCGGCGGCAAAACGGGAACGGCGCAAAAGGCGCAAGGCGGCCGCTATTTGCAAAACAACCATATCGTTTCGTTCATCGGCTTCGCTCCGGCAGATGACCCGAAGCTTGTCGTGTACGTCGCCGTCGACAACCCGAAAGGAACGGTTCAGTTCGGCGGCACGGTCGCTGCCCCGATTGTAGGAAAAATTATGGAAGATAGTTTGCGCACGTTGGGCGTGAAGCCCCGCAAAGACCAGCTCGAGAAGGAGCGCGACTGGAACGAGCCGAAAGTCATTGAAGTGCCAAACTTGATCGGAATGACAAAAAATGATTTGCAAGAGCAGCTTTTTGACTTAAAATTAGATGTTAGTGGCGAGGGAGATGTCGTTGTGGAACAATCCCCGAAGCCAGGGGCGAAAGTGAAAGAAGGCTCAACGGTCCGCATTTATTTGGCGAAACGCGAAGCGGCGGAAGAACGGTAAGACACGGTAAGACGAACGTGCAAGGGGCGACCGATGCGATGACACATCGGGTTGGTTGTGCCCCTTTTTCCGCTGTCTGCCTAACGGAGCGGACGATTTCGAAGCGAAAGGGATGAACGAAATATGAAACTGCTGACGCTGCTGTCACACTTGCCCGGTTTTTGGGTGCACCATGGAGGCAATCCCGATATCGTGGCGCTCGAAATGGACTCGCGCCGCGTTGCCCCCGGTTCTCTCTTTTTTTGCCTTAAAGGGTTTACAGTAGACGGACACGACTTTGCCGAGGAAGCGGTGGCGCGCGGAGCGGCGGCGATCGTGGCCGAGCGGCCGCTTTCCGTTGATGTTCCCGTCGTTCTTGTGTCGGACAGCCGGCGGGCGATGGCGATTTTAGCGGACGCGTTTTACGGGCGGCCGACCCACCGCCTTCATTTAATCGGAGTGACAGGCACAAACGGCAAGACGACGACAACGTCGATCATCGAACAAATCGCGAGAAAAGCCGGCAAGAAAACAGGGCTCATTGGCACGGTTCACATCAAGGTCGGCGACCGCTCCTATCCGGCGGCCAATACGACGCCGGAGTCGCTCATTTTGCAGCGCACGTTTAAACAGATGGTCGATGAAGGAGTGGAGTTTGTCGCCATGGAAGTGTCGTCGCACGCGCTGCACCAAGGGCGGGTGCATGGCTGCGATTACGATGTGGCCGTCTTTACGAACTTAACGCAAGACCATTTGGATTATCACGGGACAATGGAAGAATATCGGAACGCCAAAGGGCTTTTGTTTGCCCAGCTCGGCAACCGCTACGACGAACGGCGGCCGAAATTTGCCGTTCTCAATCATGACGATCCGGTTTCGCAGTATTATAAACATATGACGGCCGCGCCGATCGTCACATACGGGATGAGGGAAAAAAGCGATGTGATGGCGGAACAGATCCGCATGACCGCAGGCGGCATGGCGTTTCGGCTTTGCACGCCGCACGGATCGGCGGCGGTCGAAACGAAACTTGTCGGCTCGTTCAATGTCTATAACATTCTCGCCGCTGCCGCTGCCTGCCTTGCCTCTGGCTTTTCGCTTGAAACGATCGCCGCGGCGCTTGCGGATGTCGAGCCGGTGCCGGGGCGGTTTGAAACGGTTGATGAAGGGCAAAACTTTACGATCATCGTCGATTACGCCCACACGCCGGACAGTTTAGAAAATGCCTTAAAAACGGTGCGTCAATTGGCGAAGCGAAACGTGTATGTCGTCATCGGCTGCGGCGGCGACCGCGACCCGTCGAAACGGCCGCTCATGGCGCAGGTGGCGGTGCGGTATGCGGATGTCGCTATTTTTACCTCCGACAATCCGCGTTCGGAAGACCCGAAGCAAATTTTGCGCGACATGGAAGCGGGAGTAAGCGCTGAGATCGGAAAGCATGTGACGATTCCTGACCGTGAAGAGGCGATCCGCTACGCCATTGGCCAGGCGCAGGAAGGCGATGTTGTGTTGATTGCCGGCAAAGGGCATGAAACGTATCAAATCATTGGCAACGATGTGATTGAGTTTGACGATCGCGCTGTTGCCCGAGCGGCAGTGAAGGAGAGAGGATGACCATGATCGCATACAGGACGGTGCAATCGATGGCGGTGGAGGCGCGCGGCATTGTTGATGAAACGATCCGCTTTCACGCCGTGTTCGTCAACCCAGCCAAACAAGTGAAAAAAGGGTTGTTCGTTCCGCTCGAAAACGGGGCGGAAACATTGAAAACGGCGATTGAACACGGAGCGATCGCTTCATTTTGGCGTCTGGGAGAGCCGTTGCCGCGCTACATTCCAAATCAATTTCCGATCTTTTTCGTTCCGTCGCCGCTCGAGGCGGCAGCGGCATTGTTCGAGCGATACTTGGAGCAAGACCGTGCAGAGGGTGTGCAGTTTTTCTTCGCTCTTCCTGAAGACAGCCCCCTTGCTGGCGAGGCTGTGCGCCGCCGACTGGCGGAATTGGAGAAGCGATGGCTGGACGCTCGGCCGTTTAAAGGATGTGACGATGCATGCCAGAACAAGTGATCGTGATTGCCATGGCGGTTTCCTTTCTCATCACTGTCGTTTTGTCGCCGCTGTTCATCCCGTTTTTGCGGCGGTTGAAATTCGGACAAAGCATCCGCGAGGAAGGGCCGAAGTCGCATCAAAAAAAATCGGGCACCCCGACGATGGGCGGCATCATGATTTTGTTGGCGATTGTGGCAACGACCTTATGGATCACACCAAAAATCGCCGGCTTGTCGACGAGGACGTATTTGCTGTTGTTGGTCACCGTCGGCTATGGGGTGCTCGGCTTCCTCGACGATATGATCAAAGTCGTGATGAAGCGAAATCTTGGCTTGACGAGCCGGCAAAAATTTATCGGCCAGCTCCTTATCGCAGCCATCTTTTTTGCCGTCTACCGCCAAAGCGGCTTTTCGACGGTGTTACATATTCCCGGCGCCGATTGGTCGGTCGACCTCGGATGGGCGTACGGCGTGCTCTTGTTGTTCATGCTTGTCGGCGGTTCGAACGCTGTCAACTTGACCGACGGGCTTGACGGGCTGCTTGCCGGAACGGCGGCGATCGCCTTTGGCGCTTATGCCGTCTTGGCTTGGAATCAAGGCCAGTACGATGTCGCTGTATTTTGCGTCGCTGTTGTTGGCGCCGTGCTTGGCTTTTTAGTGTTTAACGCCCACCCGGCGAAAGTGTTTATGGGCGACACCGGCTCGCTCGCACTTGGCGGGGCGATCGCCGCTGTCGCTGTCCTGACGAAGCTTGAGCTGTTGCTTGTCATCATCGGCGGTGTGTTTGTCATCGAGACGCTGTCGGTCATCATTCAAGTGGCTTCGTTCAAAACGACGGGACGGCGCGTGTTCCGCATGAGTCCGCTTCATCATCATTATGAGCTTGTCGGCTGGTCAGAATGGCGGATCGTTGTGACGTTTTGGGCCGTCGGCCTTTTATTTGCGATGCTAGGAATTTATATCGAGGTGTGGATGTAATTGAAACCGACTCGTTTTTATCAACATCGTCGTGTGCTTGTCATTGGATTGGCGAAAAGCGGAGCGGCGGCAGCTCGGCTTCTTGCGGAGTTAGGCGCTAAGGTCGTCGTCAATGATCAAAAGCCGCTTTCGGAAAACATGGAGGCCAAGCAGCTTGAACCGCTGGGCATTCGCGTCGTTTGCGGCGGTCATCCGCTTGAACTGCTTGATGAGCCGTTTGACCTTGTCGTGAAAAACCCGGGCATTCCGTACACGAACCCGATGGTGAAAAAGGCGCTTGAGAAGGGGCTTCCGGTTGTGACCGAAGTGGAGCTTGCTTATCACATTTCCGAAGGGCCGTTTATCGGCATCACCGGGTCCAACGGAAAAACGACGACGACGACGCTCATTTACGAAATGTTAAAAGCGGACGGCCAAGATCCGCTGCTTGCCGGCAACATCGGCCTTGTCGCCTGCGAGGTGGCGAGGGAAGCGAAGCCGGGGCAATGGCTTGTCACGGAACTGTCTTCGTTCCAACTTGCCGGCATTGACAAGTTTCGCCCAGCCATTGCGGTTTTGCTCAATATTTTCGACGCCCACTTGGACTACCACGGAACGAAAGAGGCGTATGCGGCGGCAAAGGCGAACATTTTCCGCAATCAAACGGAGCGCGATTATGCCGTCGTCAATGCCGACGATCCGCTCGTGATGAACATTGCCTCCTCGGTTCGATCGCAAAAAGTGCTGTTTTCGGCGACGAAGCTTCTTGGCGAAGGGGCGTACGTTCAAGATGGCGCCATCTATTGGAACGGTGATCCAGTTATCAGAATCGCTGACATCGTTCTTCCTGGACAGCACAATTTGGAAAACATTTTAGCGGCGGTGGCGGCCGCCAAGCTGGCCGGCGCCAGTGATGAGGCGATCCGCCAGGTGCTGGCGACGTTTTCCGGCGTGAAACATCGGCTTCAGTATGTGGCGGAAATTGACGGCCGGCGGTTTTACAACGACTCGAAAGCGACGAACATCTTAGCGACGCAAAAGGCGCTTTCAGCGTTTGCCGGCGAGCCGGTCATTTTGCTCGCTGGCGGGCTTGACCGCGGCAATGAGTTTGATGATCTTCTCCCGTATTTGCAACAGGTGAAGGCGGTCGTACTGTTCGGCCAGACGGCGGATAAAATCGGCCGCATCGCCCAAAAAACGGGAATAGAAACGATCCGATATGTCGATAATGTGGAAAAAGCCGTCCCGGTTGCTTTCGAGCTTTCCGAGCCGGGCGACGTCATTTTGCTCTCTCCAGCATGCGCCAGCTGGGATCAATACAAAACTTTCGAGGAGAGAGGAGACATTTTTATCAATGCCGTGCATAAGTTGAAATAGAGGGAAAGGGACAGCCCTTCCCCTCTAGTTTACAAAAATAGAGGTGTTGGGCATTGCCGCGGAAAAAGTCTGCGCCGGATTTTTTGCTCATTCTTTTGACGTTTTCGCTCTTGGCCATCGGACTTATTATGGTGTACAGCGCGAGCGCCATTTGGGCGGAATACAAATTCAACGATTCGTTTTTCTTCGCCAAGCGCCAGCTATTGTTTGCGGGCGTCGGCATTATCGCTATGTTTTTTGTCATGAACATCGATTATTGGGTGTGGCGCGACTGGTCGAAAGTGCTGCTTGGCGTCTGTTTTGTGCTGCTCGTTCTTGTGCTCATTCCCGGCATCGGCATGGTTCGCAACGGGTCGCGCAGCTGGATCGGCGTCGGGGCGTTTTCGATCCAGCCGTCCGAGTTTATGAAGCTGGCTATGATCGCTTTTTTGGCCAAATATTTATCGGAAAACCAAAAAAAAATTACGTCATTTAAACAAGGACTGTTGCCGGCGCTTTTGCTTGTGTTTGCCGCGTTCGGCATGATTATGCTGCAGCCGGACTTAGGAACGGGCACCGTTATGGTTGGTACGTGCGTGACGATGATTTTCGTCGCCGGCGCCCGTCTCAGCCATTTTGCCGGGCTTGGCGTTTTGGGGCTCGCTGGGCTTGCCGCCCTCATCCTGTCGGCTCCATATCGAATCAAGCGGATTACATCGTTTTTAAACCCATGGGAAGATCCACTTGGAAGCGGATTTCAAATCATCCAGTCGCTGTACGCCATTGGGCCTGGCGGCTTGTTCGGCCTTGGGCTCGGGCAGAGCAGACAAAAGTTTTTTTACTTGCCGGAGCCGCAAACCGACTTTATTTTCGCCATTTTAGCTGAAGAGCTCGGCTTTATCGGTGGTTCACTCGTTCTCCTGCTCTTTGCTCTTCTTCTTTGGCGCGGTGTGCGCATTGCCCTTGGCGCCCCTGACTTGTACGGAAGTTTTTTGGCGCTTGGCATTATTTCGATGATCGCGATTCAAGTGATGATCAATATCGGCGTTGTGACGGGACTGATGCCCGTTACCGGCATCACGCTCCCGTTTTTAAGCTACGGCGGATCGTCGCTGACGTTGATGTTGATGGCCATCGGCGTGCTGCTTAATATCAGCAGGCATGCCCGGTATTAGGCAAGCGGCGGATGTCCGCCGTTTTTTTGGCGTCTCTCGAACGCAGCCCATCGTCGAACGG
This sequence comes from Geobacillus sp. FJAT-46040, assembly GCF_002335725.1. Lineage (NCBI taxonomy): Bacteria > Bacillati > Bacillota > Bacilli > Caryophanales > Anoxybacillaceae > Geobacillus > Geobacillus sp. FJAT-46040. The sequence goes on along the minus strand of NZ_NISS01000001.1, from coordinate 1,874,583 downwards.
TGCCGGCAAATGCGATAAAAACAGGCTCTCTCTTGCATTCATTTGTGATATAATGAAAATAAGTGCAAAAACAAAGAAACGGCAGCGGATGCCGTTTGTTTTTATACCGGTCGTTTCAGCGCGGGCTTTGAAGAAGAAAGCGGGGAATGCGATGGAAAAGGGAAAAGTCGTCGTCTTGGAGGACCGCGTGCCGAAACTGAAGGAGCGGCGCCGCCAGAGAGCGAACCGCCGGCTCATTGCGTACTTATCTTTCTTTTTTCTATTTATTTTGTGCGTCCTTTACTTCCAGTCGCCGCTTGGCGCTGTCGGGCATGTGGAAGTGAGCGGCAACCGTCATCTCACAGCGGAGCGCATCATCAGCTTAAGCGGCATTACGAAGCGGACAAGCTTTTGGAAAGTGAATGAACAAAACGTGGAAAAAAAGCTCACTCGCCATCCAGAAATTAAGGAGGCCACAGTGGAAAAACAGCTGCCGAACACGATCGCCATCCACGTCCGCGAATGGCGGCGAATCGCTTATGTGTATGACCGGCAAACGTTTTTTCCATTGCTTGAAAACGGGCGGCTGTTAAAGCAAGAAGGGACGAAGACGGCGCCAAGCGATGCGCCGGTGCTTGTCGGCTGGAAAGACGGCGACGCCATTGCTGAAATGACGGGGCAGCTCGCCGAACTGCCTGCGGCCGTGCTGGGCGCCATGTCGGAAATTCACTACAAGCCGACGAGGGAATATGAAGACCGCGTCATCGTCTACATGAATGACGGTTATGAAGTAAGCGCGACAATCCGGCAATTTGCGGACAAGCTGTCGCATTATCCTGCGATTGCCGCCGCGCTTGACCGAAACGTCAAAGGAGTCATTCATTTGGAAGTCGGCAGCTATTTTGTTCCTTACTCCCCCCCGAAAAAGGAGGATGGCGATGAAACGACAAGCCCGTAGCCGCCTCCTGCTGACGTTGATCTGCTTGATCTTCGGCGCCATGCTCGGGTTCTCGTACCAACATGCGAAAAACGAAGCATCCCGCCGCGAATGGAGCGACAGCGAGTGGAAAAAAGAGTACGAATATCGCTCGGCGCTTCTTGCTTTGCAAAAAGAAAACCGGTCGCTCAAGCAGCAGCTTGTCAAAAAGCAGGAGGAGCTGGCTGCGTGGGAGAAGAAGCTGGCCGAGGAGCAGGAGAACGAGGCCGGATTGGCAAAAGAAGCGGAACAGCTGCGCATGCATGTCGGAAAAGCGAGGGTGAAAGGGAAAGGTGTAGCAGTCACCCTTTCCGATTCCTCTTATATCCCCTCTGAAGCGAGCGCTACCAATTATATCGTTCATGAACAGCACGTATGGAAAGTTGTTCACGAGTTGCTCATTTCCGGCGCCGAAGCGGTCGCTATTAATGGGCAGCGCATTTCCCACCGTTCATACATCGTCTGCAACGGCCCAGTCATTGAGGTCGATGGAACGCAGCATGCCGCTCCGTTTGTCATTTCGGCCATTGGCAATCCGGACGTGCTCATGTCCGCTCTAGAGCTTCCCGGCGGCATCGTCGACGAACTTGTCGAAGACCTTATCGACGTAAAAGTGGAAAAGCAAGGAGCGATCGTGTTGGATCCGGTGTTTGCGCCCGAGCCGTAAAACGGGCGGAAAGGGGCGGTGAAGCGCATTGGAACGGAAAAATCGATTCTATTTTGCCGGCGTAGCTGCCATATTCGGTGTGATGCTGGCCGTCGGGCTTCGGACGACGCTGCATCCGGAAGGACGCGACACGCGCGACATTTGGGAGTTGCGCGCCGATTTGACAAAAGAGCAGAAGCTTGAACAACGGCTGCTTGAGGAGCTAGAGAGTTACGAGGAAACATTGCGCCGCTACCGGCGGGAACACGAGGCGGGCGGCGCGACAGAGCTTGAAGCGACAGTCGCGAAGCTGAGGGAAGAAGCCGGGCTGACAGAAGTGAGAGGAAGCGGTCTCGTGTTGACGATCGCGCCGCTTTCGGCGGCCAGCTACGTTGGTCCGGCCGTTGCCGCCGTATCGCCCGAGCTATTGCAACGGTTAGTGAATGAGTTGAACAAATACGGGGCGAAAGAAATCGCCATCGACGGTGAGCGACTGACGAACCGGACGGCCATTCGCGATGTCAATGGCGCAACGAAAGTCGGGAGCCGCTCAGTGAGGCTGCCAGTCGAAGTGAGAGCAATCGCCGATGATGCGGACAAGCTGTACAGCGGGCTCGCCGTTTCGCCGATCCGCGATGATTTCGCCGTGGAAAACTTGGAGCTGTCAATATCCAAGCCCCAGCCGCTCGTTGTCATTCCGCCCGCGGCTAGCCGCCCTGATGTGAAATACATGGAGACAGCGAACGGCGGCAAGGAGGAGAAATAGCATGTGGCTTCCGCTTCTCGGATTGCTTCTTGGGTTTGCCATCGGCGTTTTCGCCGGCTGGGAAGTTCCCGATGAATATTCCAATTATTTGTCGATTGCCATTTTGGCCGCCTTTGATACATTAATCGGAGGATGGCGCGCCCACCTGCAGCGGACGTACGACGAAACCGTATTTATAACCGGTTTTTTTTTCAACATTGTTCTGGCCGCAACTTTAACTTTTCTTGGGGTGCATCTTGGTGTAGACTTGTATTTAGCGGCTGTGTTCGCCTTCGGCGTCCGCTTGTTTCAAAACATTGCCATCATCCGCCGCCTTTGGCTTGCTGAGTGGGCCAAGCGGCGGTACAATCGCGAAAAAAGTTAGGCAAAAGACAGGGAAAGTGTTTTCGCGTGTTGAATTATATAGGGTAAAACAAAATATAGTGTTGTTGCGAAACTCGCAAACTAGACATAGACCAATAGACAAAGAGATGGGAAATTTCAGCCGAAAAAGGAGGTGTCGCTGCTTACTGAAACGCCGGCCGGCACCGGCGCGTTTTTAGTAGGCAGATGCCAAAAAATGAGCAGCAATGAGATCGTCGTTAGCCTGGATGTCGGAACATCGAGCGTGAAAGTCATCATCGGGGAAATGCTAGGCAGCTCCATCAATATTATCGGGGTGGGCAATGTCAAAGCGGAAGGGCTCAAAAAAGGGGCGATTGTTGATATAGATAAAACGGTGCAGTCGATCAGACGGGCCGTCGAGCAAGCGGAGCGGATGGTCGGTTTATCGATCCGCCGTGTGATCGTCGGGGTGGCCGGCAGCCATATCCAGCTCCATGACTGCCACGGCATTGTCGCCGTCGCGAGCGAAAACCGGGAAATCAGCGATGAAGATGTCGCCCGCGTCATCGATGCCGCGCAAGTCGTCTCTATTCCTCCCGATCGGGAAATCATCGGCGTCGTTCCGCGCCAGTTTATCGTCGACGGGTTGGACGGCATTCATGATCCGCGCGGCATGCTCGGCGTCCGCTTGGAAATGGAAGGCACTATGGTGACTGGTGCGAAGACGGTATTACATAATCTTCTTCGCTGTGTGGAGCGGGCAGGCTTGGAAATCAGCGATATTTGTCTTCAGCCGCTGGCGGCCGGTTCGCTCGTGCTGTCCGATGACGAACGGCATTTGGGGGCGGCGCTCGTTGACCTGGGAGGCGGCTCGACAACGGTCGCTGTCTTTGAGCAAGGGACGTTGCAAGCTGTCTCTTCGCTGCCGGTCGGCGGGGAGCACATTACGAAAGACTTGGCCATCGGATTGTGGACGACAACGGACGATGCCGAAAAAATCAAACTGAAGCACGGACATGCATTTTACGACTACGCTTCGGAGGAAGAAGTGTTCAGCGTGCCGATCATGGGCACCGATCAACAACAGCAGTTCAGCCAGCTGGAGATCGCCGATATTATTGAGGCGAGACTGGAAGAAATTTTGCAAATGGTTCAGCAGGAAGTGCGTCGTCTCGGGTTTCGCGATCTCCCCGGCGGCTATGTGCTGACCGGCGGCGTCGCCAATATGCCAGGGTTGCTTGAGCTGGCCCACGTCGTTTTAGGGACGAGCGTCCGCATTGCCATGCCGGATTATATCGGTGTGCGCGACCCGCAGTATACGATCGGCGTTGGCTTGCTCAAGTTCGCCTACCGGCAGGCGCAGCTGCAAGGGAAAACGGTCCCGGTTGCCGCTGCGGTGGAGCCGGTCGAGCGCTCCTCGCCAAAACAGCAGTCGAAACCGAAAAAGAAAGAAGACCATTTTGGGAAGAAGGTCAAGAGATTTTTTGGTTCTTTCTTTGAATAGAGATTGAAATTTTAGGAGGATTTGGCCATGTTGGAGTTTGAGACAACAGTCGATCAGTTGGCAACGATCAAGGTGATTGGAGTCGGGGGCGGCGGCAACAACGCCGTCAATCGGATGATTGAGCATGGGGTGCAAGGTGTAGAGTTTATTGCGGTCAATACGGATGCACAGGCGCTCAACTTGTCGAAGGCGCCGATCAAGCTGCAAATCGGGGCGAAGCTGACACGCGGCTTGGGCGCGGGGGCAAACCCAGAAGTTGGAAAAAAAGCAGCTGAGGAGAGCAAAGAGCAAATTGAAGAAGCGCTTCGCGGCGCCGATATGGTGTTTGTCACCGCTGGCATGGGCGGCGGCACGGGAACTGGCGCTGCCCCGGTCATCGCCCAAATTGCGCGCGAGTTAGGGGCGCTTACGGTCGGCGTTGTTACACGCCCGTTTACGTTTGAGGGGCGCAAGCGGGCGACGCAGGCCGCAAGCGGCATCGCCGCCATGAAAGAGGCGGTCGATACGCTCATCGTCATTCCGAACGACCGGTTGCTTGAGATTGTCGACAAAAATACGCCGATGCTTGAGGCGTTCCGCGAAGCGGACAATGTGCTGCGCCAAGGGGTGCAAGGCATTTCCGATTTGATCGCCGTGCCGGGGTTGATCAACCTTGACTTCGCTGATGTGAAGACGATCATGTCGAATAAAGGTTCGGCATTGATGGGGATTGGCATCGCCAGCGGCGAAAACCGAGCTGCTGAGGCAGCAAAAAAAGCCATTTCCAGCCCGCTGTTGGAGACGTCGATCGACGGCGCGCAAGGGGTGCTCATGAACATCACCGGCGGCATGAACTTAAGTTTGTACGAAGTGCAGGAGGCTGCCGACATCGTTGCTTCGGCGGCCGACCAAGAAGTGAACATGATCTTCGGCTCCGTTATTAATGAGAACTTAAAGGACGAGATCATCGTGACGGTCATTGCGACCGGATTCAACGAAAACGTCGCTTCGCAGCCGCGGCCGCCGCGCATTGGCATCGGCACTGTGCCGAAAGCGGCGCCGGCGCCAAAGCGGGAAAAGCGCGAAGAGCCAATACAAGACTATGCGGCGCTCCGCTCGGGGCAAGCAGAAGATCCGCTTGACATTCCCGCTTTCTTGCGCAACCGCAACCGCCGCCGCTAGATGGCGAAACGAGGGTGTCCCAAAAGCAACGGGACACCCTTTCTTCATCACAAGATGCATGCACGAACGTGCACGAAGCACTTTGGTGAAACAATATATTGTATCTCTCTTAAAGAAAGACGATCTTTTGAGACAGCCTCGCTTTTCCGATTAGGACCAAAAACTTCTCGCGTTGGCCGCCCGCTCTCTCGCAACGAAAGGGCGAAAAAGAGAAGGCGGGCTAGGCTTTCGTGCCGGCCGATTTGATCCGCCGTGGTTCCCCCTGTTTTGACAAAACATCTCCTTTTTCACCGCCATCGATTGACAGACTTTCCCTCGCAAGGTGCTATATACTTGTTTCAGACAAAGCCGATATGGGCGGGGGAGGGGCTTGACGGTTGGTCGTCTATCTCGATGTGATTTGGCTGTTGAACGTCTGTTTTGACGCGTTGCTTCTTTGGCTGACGGCGCTCATGCTCAAGCGGCCGATCGTCTGGTGGCGTCTGTTGGCTGGGGCGTTGATCGGGTCGCTGCTTGTGGTGCTGCTGTTCACCCCGTTGTCCGCCATCGCCCAGCACCCGTTGGTAAAAGTAGCTGTTTCCGTGTTGATCGTGTGGGCCGCCTTCGGGTTTAAGCGCCCGCGCTATTTGCTTGAGAATATGCTGGCGTTTTACTTTGCCACGTTCGCCGTCGGCGGCGGCATGCTGGCGGTTCATTATGTTTTCGCGTACCAACTGTCCGTCCGCCAAGGAATGCTTCTCATGCGTCATCCCGGAGCGGGCGATCCAGTCAGTTGGCTGTTTGTTGTCATCGGGTTTCCGGTTTTATGGCTTTTTTCTCGCCGAAGGGTGGAGGCGATTCGCGAAAAAAAACTGCGGTTTGAATATATCATTGAGGTCAAGATCGTATGGGACGGGCGGCCGCTTATGCTGCGCGGCTTGATTGACAGCGGCAACCAGCTCGTCGATCCGTTGACAAAAACGCCGGTGATGGTAGTCGAACAGGAAAAAGCAAAGGCCGTGCTTCCTGAGGAGCTACTGGGTTGTCTCAGCTCTCCCATGATGCTGGCTTCCCCGCCGGAGCGGTGGGTCCATCGCCTCCGTCTCATTCCGTACCGTGCGGTTGGCAGCGGTCCACAAATGATGGCGGCGGTTAAGCCAGACCGCATTATGCTGCGGTACGAAAACGAATGGTTGGAAGTAGCGCAAGGGCTTGTGGCGCTAAGCGCTGATCCGCTGTCGACGGATGGGGAGTACGACTGCATCGTCCATCCGAAAATGGTGCAGGCGGGAAGAAAGCTGACCGCTTCGTAGGTTTTGTTAGTATATCATACTCACTTTTGATCCGTTTAGAAGGGGGATTTTCATGAGAAAATGGAAACTTCGCTTCATGAACTGGCTGTATAAGCTTTTGGCCAAGCTTGGCCTGAAGGCGGATGAAATTTATTATATCGGAGGCAGCGAAGCCCTCCCGCCGCCGCTGACAAAAGAAGAAGAGGAGCAGCTGATTGCCAGGCTCGCCGCCGGTGATGACACGGCAAGATCGCTTTTGATCGAACGCAATTTGCGTCTTGTCGTCTACATTGCGCGCAAGTTTGAAAACACCGGCATTCACATTGAAGATTTGATCAGCATTGGAACGATCGGCCTCATTAAGGCGGTCAACACGTTCAACCCAGAGAAGAAGATCAAGCTGGCGACATACGCGTCGCGCTGCATTGAAAACGAAATTTTAATGTATTTGCGCCGCAACAACAAAGTGCGGGCGGAAGTGTCGTTTGATGAACCGCTCAATATCGACTGGGATGGCAACGAGCTGTTGCTTTCCGACGTGTTGGGAACGGATGACGACGTGATTACGAAAGATTTGGAAGCGGATGTCGACCGGCGCTTGCTCTTAAACGCCTTGCGCCAGCTGAGCGACCGCGAGAAGCAAATTATGGAATTGCGTTTTGGCCTCTCCGGCGGCGAAGAAAAGACGCAAAAAGACGTCGCTGATTTGCTCGGTATTTCGCAATCGTACATATCGCGGCTCGAGAAGCGGATCATTAAACGGTTGCGCAAAGAATTCAATAAAATGATGTAGCGGGCGGCGGGAGCGAAATTCCGCCGCTTTTTCCGCGTCGGACAGGCTGTGCATATTTTTCCCTTCCAAGGAGATACTGAAAACTGACGACTTAGCATCTCCTGATGGGAGGGAACAACTTGACGAGGAACAAAGTCGAGATTTGCGGCGTAGACACTTCGAAGCTTCCCGTCCTCAAAAATGAGGAAATGCGTGAACTGTTTCGACGGATGCATGAGGGGGATTTGGAGGCAAGAGAAAAATTAGTAAACGGCAACTTGCGCCTCGTGTTGAGCGTCATTCAGCGCTTCAACAACCGAGGCGAATTTGTCGATGATTTGTTTCAAGTCGGCTGCATCGGACTTATGAAATCGATTGATAATTTTGACCTCAATCAAAACGTGAAGTTTTCCACTTACGCCGTGCCGATGATCATCGGCGAAATCCGCCGCTATTTGCGCGACAACAACCCGATCCGCGTTTCGCGCTCGCTGCGCGACATCGCCTACAAAGCGTTGCAAGTGCGAGAGCGGCTCATGAGCGAGACGGCGAAAGAACCGTCAACCGAGGAAATTGCCAAAGAACTCGGCGTCGCCCATGAGGAAGTGGTTTTTGCCCTCGATGCCATTCAAGATCCTGTTTCGTTGTTTGAGCCGATTTACAACGACGGCGGCGACCCGATTTATGTGATGGACCAGCTGAGCGATGAGCGCAACCGCGACAGCCAATGGATCGAAGAAATCGCCTTGAAGGAAGGGCTTCGGCGGTTGAATGAGCGGGAAAAAATGATCATCCGCAAACGCTTTTTCCAAGGAAAGACGCAAATGGAAGTGGCCGAGGAAATCGGCATTTCCCAAGCGCAAGTGTCGAGGCTCGAAAAAGCGGCGATCCGGCAAATGAATAAAAACATCCAAGTGTAACAGGCTGCAGGTGCAGCCTTTTTCTTTGGCACATAACTGCACATTTGGCTTCATATAGATGAAAAAGAGGGAGAGAGGAAAGGCGGGGAGAAAAACCGTGATGAGAATTTCCGAATTTCAGACGAAAGATGTCGTCAATGTAGCCAATGGGAAGAAGCTTGGCAATATTGGGGACATTGATATTGATTTAAATACTGGAAAAATCCGCTCACTCATTATTTTAGGCGCCGGAAAGATGCTCGGGCTGTTCGGCCGCGAAGAGGCGGTCGTCATTCCATGGCAGAACATCGTCAAAATCGGAGCCGATGTTATTTTAGTCCGCCTTCATGATTCCGATTAAACGGCTGGTGCAACGATTGGCCCCGTCGCTTGCAACGCGGCAGGACGATGTTGCAGACCTTTCCGCTTTTCGTGGGCAGATCGGCTATGCCGCCAGCGCGGTTTTCGGGCGGCAATAAGGGTTGGACAATTTCTGCGGCAATGTTTCGACAAAATCATAAATAAAGGTTATCATGGATAAACAAACTATGATAAAATAGGAAAAAAAGTGATAAAAAACTACAAAAAACAGCGTGAGGTTGACGCGAATGCCGGACATTTTTCAACAAGAAGCCCGCGGCTGGCTCCGCTGCGGTGCGCCTCCGTTTGCTGGAGCCGTCGCTGGATTGACGACGAAACATGGCGGGGAGAGCAAAGGGCCGTTCGCTTCGCTGAATATGGGGCTGCACGTCGGCGACGATCGCACGGTTGTTGTCGCCAACCGCGGGCGTTTGGCGCAATGGCTCTCATTCCCGCTTGAGCGATGGGTATGTTGTGAACAAGTGCATGGCGCCGACATTCGGAAGGTGACGAAAAACGAACGGGGGAACGGAGCGCAAGATTTCGCCACGGCGGTTCCAGGGGTCGACGGGTTGTATACAGACGAAGCGGAGGTATTGCTCGCGCTTTGTTTTGCCGATTGTGTGCCCATTTATTTTGTGGCGCCATCTGCTGGGTTAGTCGGCCTTGCTCATGCCGGGTGGCGGGGAACGGCGGGCGGCATCGCTGGTCACATGGTGCGGCTTTGGCAAACGCGCGAACACATCGCGCCGAGCGACATCTATGTTGCCATCGGACCTGCCATCGGTCCGTGCTGTTATACGGTTGACGACCGTGTCGTGGACAGTCTGCGCCCGACGATTCCTCCGGAAAGCCCGTTGCCATGGCGGGAAACAAGCCCAGGGCAATATGCGCTCGACTTAAAGGAAGCCAATCGGCTTCAGTTGATCGCGGCTGGCGTTCCGAACAGCCATATTTATGTGTCAGAACGCTGTACAAGCTGTGAGGAAGCGTTGTTTTTTTCCCACCGCCGCGACCGCGGAACGACTGGAAGGATGTTGGCGTTTATCGGCCGAAGGGAGGAGACGGCATGACGGTGCGCGACAACTTGGCGGCCATTCGCCGAGAAATCGAGGCGGCCTGCGCTCGCGTCGGCCGCGATCCGGCCGGCGTGCGCATCGTGGCGGTCACTAAATATGTCGATGCCGAGCGGGCGATGGAGGTGCTTGACGCCGGCATTGCCGACCTCGGCGAAAACCGCTCCGACCAATTGATTGAAAAGCATGCACGGATCGGAAATCAAGCGACGTGGCATTTCATTGGGACGCTTCAGTCGCGCAAAGTCAAAGACATTATTGATAAAGTCGATTACATTCATTCACTCGACCGCTTGTCGCTCGCGAAAGAAATTGAAAAACGGGCGGTGCGGCCAGTAAAATGTTTTGTGCAAGTGAACGTGTCGGGGGAAGTGACCAAACACGGGCTCGCCCCCGAAGAAACGATTCCGTTTATTGAACAACTTCGCGCCTTTTCGCGCATCGAAGTCGTCGGATTGATGACGATGGCGCCGCACACGGACGACGAAGCGGTATTGCGCGCTTGCTTTCGCCAATTGCGGATGCTGAAGGAACACGTTCAGGCGTTGGGAATGGCCCATGCCCCATGCACCGAACTGTCAATGGGCATGTCAAACGATTACACGATCGCCATCGAGGAAGGAGCGACGTTTGTGCGCATAGGCAGCGCGCTTGTTGGATCATTGTAGGAGGTGAAACCGGATGGGATTGATGAAAAAATTCCGTGATTATTTTTTAGAAGAAGACTACGAAGACTATGAAGAAGAATATGAGGCGCCACAGCCGGAAGAAGAGGCGCTGCCGAAGACGGCAGGCAAGGCGAACGTCGTCAGCCTGCAAAGCGTGCAAAAATCGGCGAAAGTCGTGCTTGCTGAGCCGAGGGTGTATGCGGAGGCGCAGGAGATCGCCGACCATTTGAAAAGCCGGCGCGCGGTCATCGTCAACTTGCAGCGCATCCAGCATGAGCAGGCGAAGCGGATCGTCGACTTTTTAAGCGGCACGGTGTACGCCATTGGCGGCGACATTCAGCAAGTCGGCACAAAAATTTTTTTATGCACCCCGGAAAACGTCGACGTCAGCGGCTCGATTTCGCTCGACGGCGAGGATGACAGACCGATGAAGAGGTGGTAGCTGTTGGATTATGTACTCACGTTTTTGACGACAGTGATTCAAGTGTACTCGTATGCGCTGATCATTTATATTTTAATGTCATGGTTTCCCAATGCGCGCGAAACGCGGTTCGGACAGATGTTGGCCGCTATTTGCGAGCCGTATTTGGAGCCGTTTCGGCGGGTCATTCCGCCGCTTGGCATCATTGACGTCTCCCCAATCGTCGCGTTTATCGTTCTTGAATTCGCGACGAGAGGGCTTCACGCCCTGTTCGACATTCTTCAGTCGCAGTTTTAACTTCGTTTTGCGCGCACGGCGCCGCCGCTCTCCGCTCGGCAGGCAAAAAGGCGGAAGGGCGAAACTCGCAGAGAGGAATCCGTTGTGGGTTCCTTTCTTCCATGAAAGCAAGGTGACGTCGAGTGGAGCTGTATCAGCATTTTCGCAAAGAGGAACATCCGTTCATTGATCAAGTGCTCGAGTGGAAGGAGATGGTGAGCCGTCAGTACGCTCCGAAGCTGACCGATTTTCTCGATCCGCGCGAGCAGCAAATCGTGCAAAGCATCGCCGGCGGTGCGGAAGATGTGCGCGCGTTCTTTTTCGGCGGCGCCCCGTTTGTCGAGCGGAAGCGGGTGTTTCTCGCTCCGCCGTATATCGATCCTGAGGAAGAGGATTATGGCATTGTACTGTTTGCCGTCCGCTATCCGGCGAAATTCGTTTCCCTTGAACATCGCGATGTGTTGGGGGCGCTGATGTCGCTTGGCTTGCGGCGCGGCAAGTTTGGCGATATTCTCATTCGGGATGGGGAAATTCAGTTTTTTGTTGCTGCTGAAGTCGCCGACTACGTCCGCTTGCATGTCGAAACGATCGGCAAAGCTCCGGTTGCGCTTGAGCCGCTTCCGTTGTCGGCAGCCATGCCGCTTGCCGAAACGTGGGAGGAAGGAACGGTCACGGTGTCTTCTCTAAGGCTCGATGCTGTGCTCGCTCAGGCGTTTCGCCTTGCGCGCGAGAAAGCGCGTGCGCTTGTTGAAAGCGGGCTTGTCAAAGTCAACTGGAAGGTGGTGGACAAGCCGGATTTCCTCTGCGGACCGGGCGATGTCCTGTCGGCGCGCGGTTTTGGCCGCTGCAAGCTGTTTTCGGTGGAAGGGCCGACGAAAAAAGAGCGCTGGCTCGTTCAGATTGGCCGACAAAAATAAGCAAATGACGGCAGGAAATCGGCAAACCATGTCGAATGAAAGTGAAGAAAAGGAATGATGGAGACGGAGGTGGCCGTTGTGCCGTTGACGCCATTGGATATTCACAACAAGGAATTCAGCCGCGGGTTTCGTGGGTACGATGAAGACGAAGTGAACGAGTTTCTCGATCAAGTCATTAAAGACTATGAAATGCTCATCCGTGAAAAAAAACAGCTGGAAGAAAAAGTGGCCGAACTGACGGAAAAGCTGAACTACTTTGCGAACATTGAAGAGACGCTCAATAAGTCGATTCTTGTTGCACAGGAAGCAGCGGAAGAAGTGAAGCGGAATGCGCAAAAAGAGGCGAAGCTGATCATTAAAGAGGCGGAAAAAAACGCCGAGCGCATCATCAGCGATGCATTAGCGAAATCGCGGAAAATCGCCCTCGAGATCGAGGAGCTGAAGCGGCAGTCGAAAGTGTTCCGCGCCCGTTTCCGCATGCTTGTCGAGGCCCAGCTCGATATGATCAACAGCCGCGATTGGGACGAGTTGATGGAGTATGAGGCGCCGGATTTGGAAGAAGGGGCGAGAGAACCGCTGTCACAGCCTTGACGAACCGAAGACGTTTCGGTTATAATAATTGGCAAAAATCGCCGCATCAGCCGCCGTGGGAGGCGGTTGGCTTTTTTCCGGATGAATAGTGAAATAGTCATCGACGATGAAAGGGACAGTAGCTCTTGAACGGCCGGTCGCAGCGAGCCGGGGATGGTGGAAGCCCGGCATCGGCGCAAGAGTGAACATCACCCTGGAGTTCCATGCCGAACATCCAGTAGGCCATGGCGCGTCATTCCCGTTACGAATGAAAAGTGGGCTGTGCGTCGTTTGCATGGCCAAGAAGGGTGGTACCGCGAGACCGTTCTCGTCCCTTGCCGGGGGAGAACGGTTTTTTATTTTGATTTGATGCTTGAAGGAGGAGCGAAGATGGACTACAAAGAGACGCTGCTTATGCCGCAAACCGACTTCCCGATGCGCGGTAACTTGCCGAAGCGGGAGCCGGAAATGCAAAAAAAATGGGAAGAGATGGACATTTACCGGAAAGTGCAGGAGCGGACGAAAGGACGGCCGCTGTTTGTTCTGCATGACGGCCCGCCGTATGCCAACGGCGACATTCATATGGGTCATGCGCTGAACAAAATTTTAAAAGATATCATCGTCCGCTACAAATCCATGAGCGGCTATTGCGCCCCATACGTGCCGGGCTGGGATACGCACGGCTTGCCGATCGAAACGGCCCTTGCCAAGCAAGGAGTTGACCGCAAATCGATGAGCGTCGCCGAGTTCCGCAAGCGGTGCGAGCAATATGCGTATGAACAAATCGACAACCAGCGCCGGCAATTCAAGCGGCTCGGTGTGCGCGGCGACTGGGACAACCCGTACATTACGCTCAAACCGGAGTACGAAGCCCAGCAAATTAAAGTGTTTGGCGAAATGGCGAAAAAAGGGCTCATCTACAAAGGGTTGAAGCCGGTCTATTGGTCGCCGTCAAGCGAATCGGCGCTCGCCGAAGCGGAAATCGAATATAAAGACAAGCGCTCGCCGTCGATTTATGTCGCCTTCCCGGTGAAAAACGGCAAAGGCGTGCTTGAGGGCGATGAGCGAATCGTCATTTGGACGACGACGCCGTGGACGATTCCGGCGAACTTAGCGATCGCGGTTCATCCGGATTTGGATTACTATGTTGTCGATGTCAGCGGAAAACGGTATGTCGTCGCTGCCGCCTTGGCGGAATCGGTGGCGAAAGAAATCGGTTGGGACGCATGGTCGGTCGTCAAAACGGTCAAAGGAAAAGAGCTTGAATACGTCGTGGCGAGACATCCGTTTTATGAGCGCGACTCGCTTGTTGTGTGCGGCGAACACGTCACGACCGACGCCGGTACGGGCTGCGTCCATACGGCGCCGGGCCACGGGGAAGACGACTTTCTCGTTGGGCAAAAATATGGGCTTCCGGTCCTTTGTCCGGTTGATGAACGCGGCTACATGACCGAGGAAGCGCCGGGATTTGCCGGAATGTTTTACGAAGACGCCAACAAGGCGATTACACAGAAGCTTGAGGAAGTCGGCGCTTTATTGAAGCTTGGGTTTATCACCCACTCGTATCCGCACGACTGGCGGACAAAGCAGCCGACGATTTTCCGGGCGACAACGCAATGGTTTGCATCGATCGATAAAATCCGCAACGAGCTGCTTCAAGCGATTAAGGAAACGAAATGGATTCCGGAGTGGGGGGAAATCCGCATCCACAACATGGTGCGCGACCGCGGCGACTGGTGCATTTCCCGCCAACGCGCCTGGGGGGTGCCGATTCCGGTCTTTTACGGCGAAAACGGTGAACCGATCATCACCGATGAGACGATTGAGCATGTGTCGAACTTGTTCCGCCAATACGGGTCGAACGTCTGGTTTGAACGCGAGGCGAAAGACTTGCTGCCGGAAGGATTCACCCATCCGTCGAGCCCGAACGGCATCTTTACGAAAGAAACGGACATTATGGATGTCTGGTTTGACTCCGGTTCGTCGCACCAAGCCGTGTTGGTCGAACGCGACGATCTCGTGCGTCCGGCTGATTTGTACTTGGAAGGCTCCGACCAATACCGCGGCTGGTTCAACTCATCGCTGTCCACCGCCGTTGCCGTCACCGGCAAAGCGCCGTATAAAGGCGTGTTGAGCCACGGCTTTGTCTTGGACGGCGAAGGGCGGAAAATGAGCAAGTCGCTCGGCAACGTCGTCGTGCCGGCGAAGGTGATGGAACAGTTTGGCGCCGACATTTTGCGCCTTTGGGTCGCTTCGGTTGACTACCAAGCGGACGTGCGCATCTCCGACCATATTTTAAAACAAGTGTCGGAAGTGTACCGGAAAATCCGCAACACGTTCCGGTTTATGCTCGGCAACTTGTTCGATTTCGATCCGAACCAAAACGCCGTGCCGATTGGGGAGCTTGGCGAAGTCGACCGCTATATGCTGGCGAAGTTGAACAAGCTGATCGCCAAAGTGAAAAAGGCCTATGACAGCTACGATTTCGCCGCGGTTTACCATGAGATGAACCATTTCTGCACCGTCGAGCTGAGCGCGTTTTACTTGGATATGGCGAAAGACATTTTGTACATCGAAGCGGCCGACTCGCGCGCCCGCCGCGCCGTGCAGACGGTGCTCTATGAAACGGTCGTCGCGTTGGCGAAGCTCATCGCGCCGATTTTGCCGCATACCGCCGATGAGGTGTGGGAGCATATCCCGAATCGAAGAGAAAACGTCGAAAGCATCCAGCTCACCGATATGCCAGAGCCGATCGCGATCGACGGCGAAGAAGCGCTGCTCGCGAAATGGGATGCGTTTATGGATGTACGAGATGACATGTTAAAAGCGCTCGAGAATGCGCGCAACGAAAAAGTGATCGGCAAATCGCTGACCGCGAGCGTCACGGTCTACCCGAAAGACGAGGCGCGGAAGCTGTTGGCGTCGCTTGATGCCGACTTGCGCCAGCTTCTCATCGTTTCCGCGTTTTCCGTTGCCGATGAGCCGTATGACGCCGCACCGGCCGAAGCCGAGCGGCTCGACCACGTAGCCGTCCTCGTCCGCCCGGCGGAAGGCGAGACGTGCGAGCGGTGCTGGACGGTGACGAAAGAAGTCGGCGCCGATCCGTCGCATCCAACGCTTTGTCCGCGCTGCGCGCACATTGTGAACGAACATTATTCGGCATAACAAAAGCGGCAGGCTGCCCCAAGGTAGCCTTGTCGCTTCATTTGTTTGCCATGGCGAATTATGCTACAATGCAAAAAGGATGAATGAGAAGGACAGGGGGACTTGGCACGGTGGCATACTATTGGATTGCGGCGGCGGTCATCATCCTCGATCAATGGACGAAATGGCTTGTCGTCCGCTATATGCGGCTTGGGGAAAGCATCCCGGTCATTGACAATGTACTCTATATTACGTCGCACCGCAATCGCGGCGCGGCGTGGGGCATGCTGGAAGGGCAGTTTTGGCTCTTTTATTTGGTTACGGTTATTGTCGTGGCGGCGATCGTGATTTACATCCGCCGCCTGAAGCCTTCCGAGCGCCTGGCCGGCGTGGGGCTTGGGCTGATGCTCGGCGGGGCGATCGGCAATTTTATCGACCGCGTATTCCGGAAAGAAGTGGTCGACTTTATTCATACGTACATCGGCACGTACAGCTTTCCGGTGTTCAATATCGCCGACTCGGCGCTGACCGTCGGCGTCATCTTGCTGTTTGTCCATATGTTTTTTTTCGCGACACCAGAGAAAGGGAATGAGTAGATGGACACGATCACGTTTCACATCGAAGACGAATATGACGGCGAGCGGATCGATAAAGTGATCGCGGCGCTAAATGACGAATGGTCGCGTTCGCAAGTGCAGCAATGGATCAAAAACGGGCTTGTGACCGTCAATGGCGAGACGGTCAAGGCGAACTACAAATGCGAGGCGGGCGACGCGGTCGCCGTCTCACCGCCGGAGCCGGAGCCGCTTCATGTGGAACCGGAGCCGATTCCGCTCGACATTTATTACGAGGACGAGGATGTCCTTGTCGTCAACAAACCGCGCGGCATGGTCGTCCACCCGGCGCCCGGGCATATGCGCGGCACGCTTGTGAATGCGCTTCTCGCCCATTGCCGCGACTTGTCCGGGATCAACGGCGTGCTTCGCCCCGGCATCGTCCATCGCATTGACAAAGACACATCAGGACTGTTGATGGTGGCGAAAAACGACGCCGCCCACCGCTCGCTCGTCGAGCAGCTCGTGAACAAAACGGTGACGCGCCGCTACAAGGCGATCGTCCACGGCGTCATTCCACACGATTACGGGACGATCGACGCGCCGATCGGCCGCGACAAGCGCGATCGAAAGAAAATGGCGGTCACCGAAGAAAACGGGAAGGAAGCGGTCACCCATTTCCGCGTGCTCGAGCGGTTTCGCCATTATACGTATGTGGAGTGCCAGCTGGAAACGGGGCGGACGCACCAAATTCGCGTCCATATGAAATACATCGGCTACCCGCTCGCTGGCGACCCGCAATACGGGCCGAAAAAAACGCTCGCCATCGACGGCCAGGCGCTGCACGCCGGGGTGCTTGGCTTCCGTCATCCGAGAAGCGGCGAGTATTTGGAGTTTGAAGCACCGTTGCCTCCAGAGTTTGCCGAATTGCTCGAATGGCTGCGAAAAAACGATTGACAAACGGACGCAGCCGCTTTACAATGAAAACAAGTGAACAGGAACCTTTAAGTTCAGTCCTGTGAGGCTGAAAAGGGGTCGGAATGACAAAGAAGGGCGATGTATGCCCATCTTGTTTGGTGATAAGCGCGCCATCCCCCGCTTCACAGGCGGGGGGTTTTTTGTGCCAACGGAGGTGGCTTGGATGCAAAAGGCGGTCGTGATGGACGAACAGGCGATTCGCCGCGCTTTGACGCGCATCGCCCACGAAATCATCGAACGAAACAAAGGCATTGACGGCTGCGTGCTTGTCGGAATTAAAACGCGCGGCATTTACTTGGCGCGCCGCTTGGCGGAGCGGATCGAGCAAATTGAAGGGGCGTCCGTTCCCGTTGGTGAACTCGATATTACGCTGTATCGCGACGATTTGACGGTAAAAACGGATGATCATGAACCGCTTGTGAAAGGAACGAATGTGCCGTTTCCGGTGACCGAGCGGAATGTCATTTTAGTTGATGACGTGCTCTTCACCGGCCGGACGGTGCGGGCGGCGATGGATGCGGTCATGGATTTGGGCCGCCCGGCGCGCATCCAGCTCGCCGTGCTTGTTGACCGCGGCCACAGGGAACTCCCGATCCGCGCTGATTTCGTCGGCAAAAACGTGCCGACCTCTCGTTCGGAACTGATCGTCGTGGAGCTTTCGGAAGTGGACGGCATCGATCAAGTCTCCATTCATGAAAAATAGCGAAGCACCCTTTTAAGAGCAGTCCCGTGAGGCTGCAAAAGGGGCGGAATCGTTTCGGCTGTTTCTGCACCCTCTTTGCGTCTTCGCGGGCAAAGAGGGATTTTTTTGTGCACACTAGAAAGCAAGCCTCGCTCATTTGATCAAAGGAGTGACGAAAGATGAACAAACCGGTGTTGGACATTCAAGACCGCCCGACTGTTGGGCAATGGATCACCTTAAGCCTTCAGCATTTATTCGCCATGTTTGGGGCGACGATTTTAGTGCCGTACTTAGTCGGCTTAGATCCGTCGATCGCCTTGCTGACAAGCGGGCTTGGAACATTGGCGTTTTTGCTCATTACGAAATGGCAAGTGCCGGCGTATCTTGGCTCGTCGTTCGCCTACATTGCGCCGATCATCGCGGCGAAAACGGCTGGCGGCCCGGGAGCGGCCATGATCGGCAGCTTCCTCGCCGGATTGGTGTACGGGGTTGTCGCCCTCATCATTAAAAAAGCCGGCTACCGCTGGGTGATGAAACTGTTGCCGCCGGTTGTGGTCGGCCCGGTCATCATCGTCATCGGCCTCGGCTTGGCCGGGACGGCGGTCGGGATGGCGATGAACGGCCCGGACGGCAAATACAGCTTGCTCCATTTCTCGGTGGCGCTCGTGACGCTCGCGGCCACGATCGTCTGCTCCGTGCTCGCGCGCGGCATGTTGAGCTTGATTCCGGTGCTTGTCGGCATTGTCGTCGGCTATCTCTACGCGTTGGCGGTCGGGCTCGTCGATTTGTCGAAAGTGGCGGCGGCGAAATGGTTCGAATGGCCGGATTTCTTGATCCCGTTTGCCGATTATCCGGTGCGCATCACTGCCGAGATCGTCATGCTCATGGTGCCGGTGGCGATCGTCACCTTGTCCGAGCATATCGGCCACCAGCTCGTCTTAAGCAAAGTCGTCGGCCGCGACCTCATTCAAAAACCGGGGCTGCACCGCTCGATTTTAGGGGACGGAACGGCGACGATGATCTCCGCCTTGCTTGGCGGTCCGCCGAAAACGACGTACGGGGAAAACATCGGTGTGCTGGCGATCACCCGCGTCTACAGTGTCTACGTGCTGGCCGGCGCGGCGGTCATCGCGATCGCTTTCGGCTTCGTCGGCAAAATCACGGCGCTGATCAGCTCGATTCCGACGCCGGTCATGGGCGGTGTGTCGATCTTGCTGTTTGGCATCATCGCCTCGTCCGGACTGCGGATGCTCGTTGACAGCCGCATCGACTTCGGCGCGACGCGCAACTTGGTCATCGCCTCGGTCATCTTGGTCATCGGCATCGGCGGAGCGGTGCTGAAAATCAGCGACAGCTTCCAAATTACCGGGATGGCGCTCTCGGCCATTGTCGGCGTCCTCCTCAACTTGATTTTGCCGGGGCGTCCGCAAGCCGCGGAAAACCTATTTGAAGAAAACTAGAGCGACCATGTCGCCTAATAGGAGAAAGCACCTTTTAATTAAGTCCCGCGAGGCTTAAAAAGGTGTGAAAACAGGCGCATCCAGGGCCGGAGTGCACCTTCTTCGGCTCTGCCATGCGCCGATCGTCACACCTTGCCTGGCCGGCAAGGTGTTTTTTTTCGCGAAAAAACGAAAAGGAGCGAGACCGATGACCCATCTTTTCGCATTAAGTGAACTGCCGCTTGATGAAATCCACCGTTTGCTCGATGAAGCGGAAGCGTTCCGCAGCGGGCGCATCTGGCGCCCGGCGGCGCCGATGTACGTCGCCAACTTGTTTTTCGAACCGAGCACGCGCACGAAATGCAGCTTCGAGATGGCGGAACGGAAGCTTGGGCTTCATGTCATTCCATTTGACCCGGAACGCTCGAGCGTGCAAAAAGGGGAGACGCTGTACGATACCGTACGGACGCTTGAGGCGATCGGCGTCGATGCGGTTGTCATCCGCCATCACGAAGATGCGTATTTCGAAGCGCTCCGCCATGCGGTCGGCATTCCGATCATCAACGCCGGCGACGGCTGCGGGCACCATCCGACCCAGTCGCTCTTGGATTTATTGACGATCCGCCAAGAGTTTGGCGCCTTCACTGGCTTGACGGTGGCGATCATCGGCGACATCCGTCATAGCCGCGTCGCCCGCTCCAATGCGGAAGTGTTGACAAGGCTGGGGGCAAACGTCCTGTTTTCCGGACCGGCGGAGTGGAAAGATGAAACGAATCCGTACGGGACGTACGTCGACATCGATGAGGCCATCGCCCGCGCCGATGTCGTGATGCTTTTGCGCATCCAACATGAACGCCATGCGGAAACGATGGGGCTGACAAAAGAAGAGTACCATGCGCGGTACGGGCTGACGCTTGAGCGGGCGCTGCGGATGAAATCGGGCGCCATCATCTTGCACCCGGCGCCGGTCAACCGCGGGGTCGAAATCGCAAGCGAACTTGTCGAAGCGAAGGCATCGCGCATTTTTAAACAAATGGAAAACGGCGTCTACGTCCGGATGGCTGTCTTAAAACGGGCAATGGAAGGGAGAATGGAGCATGGGCGTATGGCTGAAAAATGGCATGTCGTTCAATAAAGATGGGGAATTGATGCGGACACATATCAAAATCGAACACGGAACCATTGCAGCGATCCTCTATGAACAGCCGCTGGAAGCGAATGAGGAGGACGTTATCGACGTTGGCGGCCGTCTCATCGTTCCTGGCCTGATCGACTTGCACGTTCATTTGCGCGAACCGGGCGGCGAAGCGAAAGAAACGATTGAAACGGGCACGCTCGCCGCGGCGAAAGGCGGATTTACGACGGTTGCTGCCATGCCGAACACGAACCCAGCGCCGGATCGGAAAGAGCAGATGGAATGGCTGCAAGCCCGCATCCGCGAAACGGCGCGCGTCAACGTGCTTCCGTACGCGGCGATCACGATTGGGCAAAAAGGGGAGGAGCTGACCGATTTTGCGGCGCTAAAAGAAGCAGGGGCGTTCGCCTTTACCGATGACGGCGTCGGCGTCCAGTCGGCCGGGATGATGTTTGAAGCGATGAAACAGGCGGCGGCGCTCGATATGGCGATCGTTGCCCATTGCGAGGACGACACGCTGACAAACGGCGGAGCGGTGCATGACGGCGAGTTCGCCCGGCGCTATGGACTTCGCGGCATTCCATCCGTCTGCGAGGCGGTGCACATCGCCCGCGACGTCTTGCTTGCCGAGGCAGCCGGATGCCATTATCACGTCTGCCATATCAGCACGAAAGAATCGGTGCGCGTCGTCCGCGACGCGAAGCGGGCCGGCATCCGCGTCACCGCCGAAGTGACGCCGCACCATCTGCTCTTGTGCGATGAGGATATTCCAGGGCTTGATGCGAACTACAAAATGAACCCGCCGCTGCGCAGCCGCGCGGACCGTGAAGCGCTCATGGAAGGGCTGCTCGACGGCACGATCGATTTTATCGCCACGGACCACGCGCCGCATACGGCTGCGGAAAAAGCGAAAGGCATCGAGGCGGCGCCGTTTGGCATCGTTGGGCTCGAAACGGCGTTTCCGCTCTTATATACCCATTTCGTCAAAACAGGCGTGTTTACATTAAAGCAGCTTGTCGATTGGCTGACGATCAAGCCGGCGCAATGTTTCGGCCTCAAGGCCGGGCGGCTTGCCGTCGGGGCGCCGGCGGATATTGCGGTCATTGATTTGGAAACAGAAGAAGCGATTGATCCCGAGACGTTTGCGTCCAAAGGGAAAAATACGCCGTTTGCCGGCTGGGTGTGCCAAGGCTGGCCGGTGATGACGTTTGTCGGCGGTACACTCGTATGGGAGAAAGGGAGAGAGTAACATGAAACGGCAACTGATCTTGGAAGACGGCTCGTTTTTTGTCGGCGAAGCGTTTGGCAGCTTGAAAGAGACGACCGGGGAAGTCGTCTTTAACACCGGCATGACCGGGTATCAAGAAATTTTGACCGACCCGTCGTATTGCGGGCAAATTGTGACGATGACGTATCCATTGATCGGCAACTACGGCATTAACCGCGACGACTTTGAAGCGATCCGCCCGCATGTGCACGGGTTCATCGTCAAAGAAGCGTGCCTCATGCCGTCCAACTGGCGCGGAGAACTGACGTTGGACGAGTATTTGAAAGAAAAAGGCATCCCTGGCCTTTCCGGCATCGACACGCGCAAACTGACGCGCCTTATCCGCCAATACGGAACGTTAAAAGGGATGATCTGTGGGCTAGATGTCGATCCGGTGGAAGCAGCAGCCAAGCTGCGGGCGATGGAGTGGCCGCGCGACCAAGTGCGGCGCGTCTCAACGAAAAGCGCCTACCCGAGCCCGGGGCGCGGTGAGCGCATCGTCTTGATTGATTTCGGGATGAAACACGGCATTTTGCGCGAACTGAACAAGCGAAATTGCGATGTGATCGTCTTGCCGTACAACGCCACCGCTGAAGAGGTGCTCGGCTGGCATCCGGATGGGGTCATGCTTTCCAATGGACCGGGCGACCCGAAAGACGTGCCGGAAGCGATCGAGATGATCCGCGGGATTCTCGGCAAAGTGCCGCTCTTTGGCATCTGCCTCGGCCATCAGCTGTTCGCGTTGGCGTGCGGCGGGAATACGGAGAAAATGAAATTCGGCCATCGCGGCTCGAACCATCCGGTCAAAGACTTGCGCACCGGCAAAGTCGCCATCACGGCGCAAAACCATGGCTATACCGTCACGCACGAGTCGCTTTCTGGCACCCGGCTTGAGGTGACGCATATCGCCTTAAATGACGGCACAGTCGAAGGGCTGCGCCATCTCGATTTCCCGGCGTTTACGGTGCAGTATCATCCGGAAGCGTCGCCGGGGCCAGAAGATGCCAATCCGCTGTTTGACGAGTTTTTGGCGCTCATCCGCCAGTTCAACAAGAAAGGAGAAGTCATCCATGCCTAAGCGCCGCGACATTGAAACGATTTTAGTCATCGGCTCGGGGCCGATCGTCATCGGCCAAGCGGCCGAGTTCGACTACGCAGGGACGCAAGCGTGCTTAGCCCTAAAAGAAGAAGGATACAAAGTCATTCTGGTGAACTCAAACCCGGCGACGATCATGACCGATACGGAAATCGCCGATAAAGTCTATATGGAGCCGCTGACGCTCGATTTTGTCGCCCGCATCATCCGCAAAGAGCGGCCGGACGCGATTTTGCCGACGCTTGGCGGCCAAACGGGCCTCAACTTGGCGGTTGAGCTCGCCAAGGCCGGCGTGCTTGAAGAGTGCGGCGTCGAAATTCTCGGCACGAAGCTCGAGGCGATCGAAAAGGCGGAAGACCGCGAACAGTTCCGCGCCCTCATGAACGAGCTTGGCGAGCCGGTGCCGGAAAGCGCGATTATTCACAGCCTGGAAGAGGCGTATGCGTTTGTCGAACAAATCGGCTATCCGGTCATCGTCCGCCCCGCGTTCACGCTCGGCGGCACGGGCGGCGGCATTTGCACGAACGAAGAAGAGCTTGTCGAGATTGTGTCAACTGGCTTGAAGATGAGCCCGGTGCATCAATGCTTGCTCGAGCGGAGCATCGCCGGCTACAAGGAGATTGAATACGAAGTGATGCGCGACGCCAACGACAACGCGATCGTCGTCTGCAACATGGAAAACATCGACCCGGTCGGCATTCATACGGGTGACTCGATCGTCGTCGCCCCGAGCCAGACGTTAAGCGACCGCGAGTACCAGCTGCTCCGCAACGCGTCGCTTAAGATCATCCGCGCGCTTGGCATCGAAGGCGGCTGCAACGTCCAGCTCGCGCTCGACCCGGACAGCTTCCGCTATTACGTCATTGAAGTGAACCCGCGCGTCAGCCGCTCGTCGGCGCTGGCGTCAAAAGCGACGGGGTATCCGATCGCGAAATTGGCGGCGAAAATCGCCGTCGGGCTGACGCTTGACGAAATGATCAACCCGGTCACCGGGAAAACGTACGCCTGCTTCGAGCCGGCGCTCGATTATGTCGTCACGAAAATTCCGCGCTTTCCGTTTGACAAATTTGAATCGGCGAACCGCCGCCTTGGCACGCAAATGAAAGCGACCGGCGAAGTGATGGCGATCGGCCGGACGTTTGAAGAATCGCTGTTAAAAGCGGTTCGTTCGCTCGAGATCGGGGTGCATCATCTGGAATTGAACGAGGCGAAAACGGCCGCCGACGACGTGATCGAAAAACGGATCCGCAAGGCGGGCGACGAGCGGCTCTTTTACATCGCCGAGGCGCTCCGCCGCGGGGTGGCGGTGGAGACGCTGCATGAATGGAGCCAAATCGACCGCTTTTTCCTGCATAAGATTCAAAACATTATTGAGATGGAAACGGTCTTGAAAAACCACCCGGGCGACCTTGACGTGTTAAAAAAAGCGAAGGGGCTCGGCTTCTCCGATGCGGCGATAGCGGCGTTATGGAACAAAACGGAGCGCGACATTTACGCGCTGCGCCGCCAACGAGGCATCATGCCGGTGTACAAAATGGTCGATACGTGCGCAGCCGAATTCACGTCGGAAACGCCGTACTACTACAGCACGTATGAGGAAGAAAACGAATCGATCGTGACGGAAAAACCGAGCGTCATCGTGCTTGGCTCCGGCCCGATCCGCATCGGCCAAGGGATCGAATTTGACTATGCGACCGTCCATTGCGTCTGGGCCATTAAGCAGGCCGGCTATGAGGCGATCATCATCAACAACAACCCGGAAACGGTCTCGACCGACTTCAGCACGTCGGACAAACTGTATTTCGAGCCGCTGACGGCCGAAGACGTGATGCATGTCATCGACCTCGAGCAGCCGATCGGCGTCATCGTCCAATTCGGCGGGCAAACGGCCATCAACTTGGCGGCGGAACTCGAGGCGCGCGGCGTCCGCCTGCTTGGGACGACGCTTGAAGATTTGGACCGCGCCGAAGACCGCGACAAATTTGAACAGGCGCTCTCAGAGCTTGGCATTCCGAAGCCGGCCGGCAAAACGGCCGTTTCGGTCGAAGAAGCGGTCGCCATCGCGGAGGAGATCGGCTATCCGGTGCTCGTCCGCCCGTCCTACGTGCTCGGCGGCCGGGCGATGGAAATCGTGTACAATCGCGGCGAGCTGCTTCATTACATGGAACACGCCGTGCGCGTCAATCCACAGCACCCAGTGCTTGTCGACCGCTACATCACTGGCAAGGAAGTCGAAGTCGATGCCATCGCCGACGGCGAGACGGTCGTCATCCCTGGGATCATGGAACATATCGAGCGGGCCGGCGTCCATTCCGGCGATTCGATTGCCGTCTACCCGCCCCAGACATTAAGCGCGGAAGTGATCGACAAGATCGCGGATTACACGATCCGACTGGCGCGCGGGCTGCATATTGTCGGGCTGTTGAACATTCAGTTTGTCGTCTCGGGAAGCGATGTCTACGTCTTGGAAGTGAACCCGCGCTCAAGCCGCACGGTGCCGTTTTTAAGCAAAATCACCGGCGTGCCGATGGCGAATCTCGCCACGAAAGCCATTTTAGGGACGAAGCTCGCCGAGATGGGCTATGAGACGGGCGACTGCCCGGTGCGCCCTGGCGTGTACGTGAAAGTGCCGGTGTTCTCGTTTGCGAAATTGCGCAACGTCGACATTTCGCTCGGCCCGGAAATGAAATCGACCGGCGAAGTGATCGGCAAAGACGTGACGTTTGAAAAAGCGCTTTATAAGGGGCTTGTCGCCTCGGGCATCCAGATCCAGCCGCATGGGGCGGTGCTGTTGACGGTGGCCGACAAAGACAAAGAAGAAGCGGTCGAGCTGGCGCGCCGCTTTGCCGACATCGGCTACCAGCTGTTGGCGACGAACGGCACGGCGGAAACGTTGAAAGCGGCCGGCATTCCGGTGACGGTCGTCAATAAAATCCACTCGGCGTCGCCGAACATTTTAGATGTCATCCGCCAAGGGAAGGCGCAAGTCGTCATCAACACGCTGACGAAAGGGAAGCAGCCGGAAAGCGACGGCTTCCGCATCCGCCGCGAAGCGGTCGAAAACGGCATCCCGTGCTTGACGTCGCTCGATACGGCCCGGGCGATGCTGCAAGTGCTCGAATCGATGACGTTTTCAACGACGGCGATGACGGAAGGGCTGGTGCGGTCATGATCGGCCGCGAACGAATGACGGTCGCAAGCCAGCGGTTGATCGCCGAGCGGACGTATGAATTGACGCTTTCAGGCCGCCTCGTGCAAGAGATGCGCCAACCGGGCCAGTTCGTTCATGTGAAAGTGGCCGCATCCGCCGATCCGCTCCTGCGCCGCCCGCTCAGCCTTTGCCATATCGACCACAAGCAGGGGCAATGCACGATCATTTACCGCCAGGAAGGGAAAGGCACGGCGCTGTTGGCGCAAAAACAGCCGGGCGACACGGTCGATGTGCTCGGCCCGCTCGGCAACGGCTTTCCGCTCGAGGCAGCGCCGGCGGGCAGCCGGGCGCTGCTAGTCGGCGGCGGCATCGGCGTCCCGCCGCTCTATGAACTGGCGAAACAGCTCACAAAGCGCGGTGTTGGAGTGGTGAGCGTGCTCGGGTTTCAAACGAAAGCGGCGGTCTTTTACGAAGAGGAATTTGCCGCGTTCGGCGAGACGCATGTCGCGACCGATGACGGCTCACACGGAACGGCCGGGCGCGTCACCGATGTGATCGAAGCGCGCTCGCTCGAGTTTGACGTCTTGTACGCCTGCGGTCCGAAGCCGATGCTTCGGGCGCTTGCGGAACGGTTTCCGAACCGGCCGGTGTACGTGTCGCTCGAGGAGCGGATGGGCTGCGGCGTCGGGGCGTGTTTCGCCTGCGTCTGCCATGTGCCAGGGAGCGAGACGGCGTATAAAAAAGTATGCAGCGACGGCCCGGTGTTTCGGGCCGGGGAGGTGGTGCTATGAACCGGCTTGCGGTCGAACTGCCGGGTCTTTCGCTCAAAAACCCGATCATGCCGGCGTCCGGCTGTTTTGGATTTGGCCGCGAGTACGCCCGGTTTTACGATTTAAGCGTGTTAGGCGCCATTATGATCAAGGCGACGACAAAAGAGCCGCGCTTTGGCAACCCGACACCAAGGGTGGCAGAAACGCCGGGCGGGATGTTAAACGCCATCGGCCTGCAAAACCCCGGCCTTGACAAAGTGCTCGAAGAAGAACTGCCGTGGCTTGAACAGTTTGACGTACCGATCATCGCCAACATCGCTGGCTCGACGGTGGAAGAGTACGTCGAGGTAGCCGAAGCGATTTCCAAAGCGCCCAATGTCCATGCGTTAGAGCTCAACATTTCCTGCCCAAACGTGAAAAAAGGCGGGATTGCGTTCGGCACCGTGCCGGACGTGGCCGCGGAACTGACGCGGCTTGTCAAAGAAGTGTCCGCCGTGCCGGTTTACGTGAAGCTGTCTCCGAACGTCACCGACATCGTCGCGATGGCGAAAGCCATTGAACAAGCGGGCGCTGATGGCTTGACGATGATCAACACGCTCGTTGGCATGCGCATCGACGTGAAAACAGGCCGGCCCGTTTTGGCCAACGGCACCGGCGGCTTATCTGGCCCGGCGGTCAAGCCAATCGCCATTCGCATGATTTATGAAGTGAGCCAAGCGGTGTCGATTCCGATCATCGGCATGGGCGGCGTGCAAACGGCGGAAGACGTGCTCGAGTTTTTCTACGCCGGCGCGAGCGCGGTTGCGGTCGGCACAGCCAACTTCGTCGATCCGTTCGTCTGCCCGACGATCATCAACGACCTGCCGGCGCTGTTGGACGACCTCGGGATCGGCCACATTTCCGAATGCATAGGAAGGAGCTGGAAGACCGGTGCACACGCCGTTCATTGTCGCGCTTGATTTCCCATCAAAACAAGAGGTGGAGCGGTTTTTGCGGCCGTTTGCCGGAACGCCGCTGTTCGTCAAAGTCGGCATGGAGCTGTACTATCAGGAAGGTCCAGCCATCGTCGCGTTTCTCAAAGAACAAGGACATGCCGTCTTTTTAGACTTAAAACTGCATGACATCCCAAATACGGTGAAACAGGCGATGAAAGGGCTCGCCCGTGTCGGCGCCGATTTGGTGAACGTCCACGCCGCCGGCGGCCGGCGCATGATGGAAGCGGCGATCGAGGGGCTTGACGCCGGCACGCCAAGCGGCGCCGCCCGACCGCGCTGCATCGCCGTCACCCAGCTGACAAGCACGGACGAGCGAATGCTTCATGAGGAGCTGTGGATTTCCCGCCCGCTTGCGGAAACAGTCGCCCATTACGCCGCCTTGGCGAACGAAAGCGGCCTTGACGGCGTCGTCTGCTCGGCGAACGAAGCGCCGCTCATCAAAGAACGGTGCGGCGCCTCGTTCCTCGCCGTCACCCCGGGCATCCGCTTTGCCGATGAGGCAGCGCACGACCAAGTGCGCGTCGTCACCCCAAGGAAAGCGCGTGCGCTTGGTTCTGACTACATCGTCATCGGCCGCAGCCTCACCCGCGCCGCCGATCCGCTCGGGGCGTATGCCCGCCTGCAACACGAATGGAACGGAGGAGAGAGAGAGTCAACTACCCCCACTTAGCTAACGCTTGAAGTGGGGGCTTGCAACTCCCCAGAAGTGCAAACGGACTTCGTCCTTCTTCCTTGACTTGGGGTTGCATCAGGGGGCAGGTTGACGACTACCCAACGACGCAGGTCATGCCTGCATCGTTACCGATTCTCTCGGTGTGTCTGTTGGCAGTACTTGGCTTCCACACACAACAGACGGACCTACGCTCGATGTTTTACGGTTACAACGTTTTCTGTAACCAACTCCATACATCGAGTAGCCGTGATTGGAGTGCCTTTATTGAACGGTTTTCTCCACGCCTTTATTCGATCATACACAAAAGAAAGGGGGGAACGCGCATTCCTCTCCCACTTACTCCCTTTGGTCGTTGAAGTGGGAGTCTCCTGCGCGAAATAGGATGAAACACGACATCGCCGCCAAACTGCTTCAAATCGGGGCCGTCGCCCTGCAGCCGAACGAGCCGTTTACATGGTCTTCGGGCTTGAAATCGCCGATTTATTGCGACAACCGCCTGACGCTCGCTTACCCCGACGTGCGCCGCACGATCGCCGACGGCCTCGCCGAACTCATCCGCACCCATTTCCCTAAAGCGGACCTCATCGCCGGCACCGCAACCGCCGGCATCCCGCACGCCGCCTGGGTGAGCGAGCGGCTTGAGCTGCCGATGTGCTACGTCCGCAGCCAGGCGAAAGCGCACGGCAAAGGAAAACAAATTGAAGGCCAAGCCGAACCGGGCCAGCGCGTGGTCGTTATCGAAGACTTGATCTCGACGGGCGGCAGCTCGCTTGCGGCCGTCCGCGCCTTGAAAGAGGCGGGCTGCGAGGTGCTGGGCGTCGCCGCCATTTTCACATACGGGCTCGAAAAAGCGAAACAGGCGTTTGCCGAAGAGAATTTGCCTGCCTACACGCTTACGGACTACAACACCCTCATCGAAACGGCCGTTCGCCTTGGCGCCGTCAGCGAACACGATCTGGCGACATTGCGAAAATGGCGGGAGAATCCGGAGGAGTGGGGGAAATAAAATCAACGCAAGCGAAAAGGGGCTGACGCAAAAGCCCCTTTTTGATGAAATTTCACCTCACATTTCGCACCCTAGCAGGGCTGAAAGAAAGAATTTTTTATTTCGTTTTTTAGAATAACTTTCCGACCAACACGACGAGCGATGGAAATCCTTTTTTTACCATCGCTAGTCGTTCTGTATCATGTTAGACGTAGATGCTCTCATCCATGCCCAATCCCTGCAGAATCCTTCGCTGATCCGGGTTGAGGGAGCGATCCAGTGCGCGTTGGATGCGCCCGTCTGGCAGCTGGAACAGGACGACGTTCACATATTGAAACAGCTGAAAAATCGCCTGCCCCGTCGGTCGGGTCAGCTTGCGGCCTCCGGCGCCCTTTAATGGGTGTTCTGGTGTGATGAACTGACGCACCCGGCGCTGGAAGACGTGGTAAATGGCCAAGGCCAACAGAAACAAATAGCCCAATACCGCACCCGTTCCGGTTTTTTGACGTAAATCCCATCCGTAAAGTTTCTTCCCTTTTCCTTTGCCCTTTCTTGGCATGTTTTCGTAACAGGGAAAGGAGAGAGAAAAGGTTGATTTCCGCCATTATGCGAACGCAAAAGCAACTGGTGCCAATACGATTGGAGAAGATCGAGCGCTTTCCGTTCAATGATTTGAATGTCTTCTTTTGATGCCAACACATCCGAGCTTGAAACAGAAACGTCTGGGTGTGTTTAGTGCAAAATGGCAGAGCTTCATGGCAAAAAAGGCTTGCCAGTTCCTAAAATCCCCTCTACTGTTTAAGGTTGTGAAGAACAAAACAGTGGAGGTAAAGAAAGGAAACCAAAAAGAGTACACGTACGATTTATCGGATCGCTTAAAACAGCTGTTGTTAGCGAACGGTACTTCCGTCAACTACGATTATGACGTAAATGGCAATATGACTTCAAAAGTCATTCGAACCAGCGACGGCCAGTCTCAAACATTTACTGCTTCTTAAAGAGCAATGGTCGGATGGAACGACGATCGCGTATACGTACGATGGTTTCAGGAACCATTTATGGAAGAGAGAAAGCTCTAAAGTGGGAGATAGGAAGAGCTTATGCAGTGAGAAAAGCTGGGGGTAATATGTATCTTCATGTCAGACCGTGATAACATAAACAAAGGGGGTAAGCTATGTTACTGAAAACATTTCTATTATTAGGAGAAGAAGGGATATCTGACGTTAAAAAAGTTTTTCTATCCTGAAAATACCCGAACTTCAAAATGTGCAAGGTTTCAGAGTTCGACATAGCGGCGTTTTCATCCCTTCGATGGTGACGAAATCTTTTTGTCATGGGAGTCTATATAGATCGTAAAGTGAATTTTCATCTCATGATGTACAATGAACGGGTATAATATGTTTAAAAGGATCCATCTTCCTTGAAAGGAGTGAAAACGTTATGGATTTTGTAAGAGTAATCAAAAACAGCAATGACTTAGAAAAGATCATCGATTTGCCTCAATCATTAAAAAATAGAAAAGTGGAAGTCATTATTCTTCCTTATGCGGATAAAGAAGATTTGGAACAGCCAAAAAAAAGGAATCTAAGAGGGGCTCTGTCCAAATATAAAAATGAGACTTTGCAAGCCCGAGAAAGCGATGCTTGGTCTAAAGCTGTGGTGGATCAATATGAAAATCATTGATGCGAATATTATTTTAAGATATCTGCTTAATGACCATGATGAGTTGTCGGGCAAAGCCGCAACGATTATTGAAGATAACAAAGTATTGTTGCTAAGAGAAGTAATCGTTGAAGTTGTTTATGTTCTTGAAAAAGTGTACAACGTAAAAAATGACGAGATCAGCGATATTCTTTTAGAATTGCTCAAATACGATAATATCGAGGTGGATGATATCGAGGTCGTAGAGGAGGCGCTTGCTCTGTTTGGCAAAAGGCGCTTGGACTTTGTCGATACCCTTTTATACGCCTATAACAAAGTGAAGGGATATCAAGTGTATACTTTTGATAAGAAGTTGGATAAGATGCTTGAGGAATAGCCGGCCATTACGGCTGTTGCGTTCTTCTTTTGGGGAATATGTAAGCGACAAAGGAGAAGATGCCGATGTCCTTGCCTCGGTTTTCCAATGTGTCGTACGAGCAATATTGGGCGTTGCGGGAACAAAGCGATGAGTGGCTTGAATATATTGATGGCGCTGTGTATATGGCTCCGTCGCCAAGCATCAAGCATCAGCTTGTTTCGAGCAACCTTCATACCGAATTGGGCCTTTATTTTCGTGGGAAGCCGTGCAACGTGTTTGCGGCGCCGACCGATATCGAACTGGCTAGCGACAAGTTTCCCGATCGCAAAGTCGTCATTCCGGATTTAAGCGTTATTTGCGATTCAAAAGGGTTTACGGAGACGAAGTATGTCGGCGTGCCTACTCTTATCGTTGAGATCTTGAGCCCTTCCAACCAGGCGCACGATTTAGTGACCAAATTCAATTTGTATATGGCGTACGGTGTGAAAGAGTATTGGGTCGTCAATCCGATGAAAGAGGCGATTACCGTCTATACGCTGAACGAGGAAGGACTGTATGAGCAGGCGGATGTGAAAGCGGGAACGGGTGTGGTGCAGTCGGCATGCTTTCCCGGGCTTGAAGTGGCTCTTGAGGATGTGTTTCGTTGAGACGGATGGCGAGACGTGCATGGAGTTGCATTCGTGATGGCGGCTTGTGGTTGACTCGACAAGTTTGCAAAGCGGGCTGTCCGTAAGGCCAATGCAGCTGGTCTTACGGACAGCCCGCTGTCTTTTATGCGGCACTAGACCGTTTCGGTTTGCGGGAGTTCGCGCAAATCGCCCGATGCCGTGTTGGGCGGCCATTGGGGCGCGTTTACGATGGTTTCGCCGCTTGTTCTTTTTGCCTCTGTTTCATGGTGCGGACGAGTTCTTCATCCGGTGTGACGTAGAGCGTTTGCTCGTTTTCGTAAATGACAAATCCCGGCTTGGCGCCGCTCGGTTTTTTTACATAGCGGATGCGCGTGTAGTCGACAGGCACGGAGCCGGAATGGCGGGCTTTGCTGAAGTAGGCGGCAAGATTCGCCGCTTCCAAGAGCGTCTCGTCAGACGGCTGCTTGTTCCGGATGACGACGTGCGAGCCGGGAATGTTTTTCACATGCAGCCAAACATCGTCCTTATGGGCCAGCTTTGTTGTGAGATAATCGTTTTGTTTGTTGTTTTTGCCAACGAGTATTTCCGTGCCGTCGCTTGCGACGTAGCGGTCAAGCTCGGGTGCGGTTGGTTTGCGCTTTTTTGCTCCTTTCGCCGCGCGCGGGCGCAAATAGCCTTGTTCAATGAGCTCGTCGCGGATTTCCTCGACATCTTTCGGCGAGGCGGTTTCAAGCTGGCTTAAAATCGTGTCGCAATAGGCGATGTCTTCTTTCGTCCGCTCGATTTGTTCTTGAACGACGGCGAACGAGTTTTTCGCTTTTTGGTATTTTTGAAAGTACTGTTGCGCGTTCTCGGACGGCGATTTTTGCGGGTCGAGCGGAATGGTGATGGTGCCTCCGTTTTCGTCGTAGTAGTTTGCGACCTCGATTTCCGTCATGCCGCGCTTTATGGCGTACAAATGGGCGGTGAGCAGTTCGCCGTACAGTCGATAAACGTCGGCTTTCTTTGCTTCTTCGAGCGTCTGTTCGAGCTTTAGGAGCTTTTTCTCGTTTTTCGCCTTTTCGTTCGCCATGAGACGCTCGATGTCATGAGCTTGCTGCTTGACGCGGTCGCGCTCGGCCTTGCCGAAATAAAAGCGGTCCAATAGCTCGCTTGCACTCGCAAACGGTTGGCCTTCGATTTTTAAGTGCTTAAGCGGCAAAACGTAAAACCATTCTTTTTCCCCGTTCGTGTACATCATCGGGGCAAAGCGGCGGCCGCGCACGTCATCGATGAGCGAAAGAAAGCTTTTTGGCAGCGTCGTCCGGTTGGCGAGTCCAGCGCGGAACACCGCCTCATTGGCAAATAGCGGCGAAATGCCGCTGAAGGCGGAAACAAGCTGATGGGCGAGCTTGCCGGCGTGAAAGTCGATTTTTTTCAGCACCATTTCTTCCGTCGCCTCAAGCGGGTTCAGCTTGCCGTGCGTCGGTGGGGCGACGTACGGATGCCCGGGAAGCACCGTCCGGTAGCGGTTGACCGACGGCGGCAAATGTTTCAAGCTGTCGATGATCGTGTCGGTCGATGCATCAACGAGGATGATGTTGCTATGGCGGCCCATCACTTCAATGATGAGCCGCTTTGTCTGCACGTCGCCGAGTTCGTCGCGGCCTTTTGTGTCCATGACGATGATGCGGTCAAAATCGACTTGGCGGACCGCTTCGATGACGCTTCCTTCCAACTGTTTGCGCAGCCGCATGCAAAACATCGGCGGCTCGGATGGGTTGTTGTACGTTTCGTTTGTCAAATGGACGCGCGCGT
Source organism: Geobacillus sp. FJAT-46040 (assembly GCF_002335725.1). NCBI lineage: Bacteria > Bacillati > Bacillota > Bacilli > Caryophanales > Anoxybacillaceae > Geobacillus > Geobacillus sp. FJAT-46040. The sequence continues at coordinate 1,840,682 of NZ_NISS01000001.1, read as the reverse complement.
ACGTCGGATGCGCCGACAGCATCACTTTATGGTTATGGCCCCGGGCGCGCACAAGCAGCACGATCTCATACGCCGACGGCTGGTGGATTTTCGTAATCCGCCCGCCCGCAAGCGCCTCTTCGAGTTCACCGACAATGGCGTACGTAAACACTCCGTCAAAGGACATGGAAAACACCTTTCTATTTCGTTTGTTTGCTATTTCGATCTTACCATACGACCCGCCGTTTTGAACATTTCTTTGAATATTACCTGAAGACGGACGAAGATGCCCGACGAACATGTTGCATAAAATGGGGAGGCCCGCTTTTTTGACACGATTTTTTCCCTTATGGGGGAGATGGCGTGGCAAAGGGCCCCACGACTCCTTATGTTTGTGTCGCTAAACATCATGGCGGGGACTATCATTTTTTGGGACATGTATGAATAAGCATAGAGAAGCGGGAACGGCGTGCGAAAAAAATGGAAGGACGGAGGGAGACAGATGCAATGGCATACGCTCGCGGCAAGCGATGTCGCGCACGAGACGAAGACGAATGTCAAGACCGGGCTTACTGCGGCGGAGGCGGAAAAACGGCTGCAGCAGTTCGGGTACAACGAGCTGGCGGAAGGGAAGAAGGAGTCGGCCATCGTTGTCTTTTTTCGCCAGTTTCAAGATTTTATGGTGCTTGTGTTGCTTTTGGCGACGGTGATTTCCGCGTTTTTAGGCGAGTATGTGGATGCGGTGGCGATTGTCGTCATCGTGATCATGAACGCCATCCTGGGGTTTATCCAGGAGCGGCGGGCGGAAAAGTCGCTTGCCGCCTTAAAACGGTTGTCCGCTCCGCAAGCGGTTGTGTTGCGCGGCGGGGAGTGGGTGAAAGTCCCCACGCGCGAGCTTGTTGTCGGCGATGTGGTGAGACTTGCAAGCGGCGACCGGGTCGGGGCCGACATCCGCTTGATTGAGGCGGCCGGCCTGGAAATCGAGGAGTCGGCGCTGACGGGCGAATCAGTGCCGGTGGCCAAATCCGCCGCCCCGCTTCATACAGAACAGGCGTCGTTGGGCGATTTGCACAATATGGCGTTTATGGGGACGCTCGTGACAAGAGGGAATGGGGTCGGGATTGTCATCGCCACTGGGATGAAAACAGCGATGGGACAAATCGCAACGATGCTCGAAGAGGCGGATGCGGGGGCAACCCCGCTCCAGCGCCGGCTCGAGCAGCTTGGGAAAATTTTGCTCGTCGTCGCATTGGCGCTGACGGCAGCGGTCGTGGCCGTAGGTGTCATTCAAGGGCACGACCTGTATGAAATGTTTTTGGCTGGTGTGTCGCTCGCGGTCGCCGCCATTCCGGAGGGGTTGCCGGCCATTGTGACGGTCGTCTTGGCGCTTGGCGTGCAGCGGATGATCAAACGAAACGCCATCGTCCGCAAGCTTCCGGCGGTGGAAACGCTCGGCTGCGCTTCGGTCATTTGTTCCGACAAAACGGGGACGATGACGGAAAACATGATGACCGTCACGCAAGTATGGGCAGGCGGGCGGACATTTGCGGTAAGCGGCGTTGGTCTTGAAACGGATGGCGAGTTTTCTGAACGCGGCCGGACGGTTGATCCGAACCGCGTTCCCCAGCTCGCTCGCCTGTTGACAATGGGGGTGCTTTGCAATAGTTCGGAGTTGAAAGAGGAAAACGGCCGGCGTTACGTCGACGGCGATCCGACGGAAGGAGCGCTGCTGGTCGCGGCGGCCAAAGCTGGATTGGCGAAAGGAATGCTTTTGCGTGAGTACACGATCGAACAGGAGTTTCCGTTTGATTCCGAGCGGAAAATGATGACGGTCATCATTCGCGACCGAAACGGCCGTCGGTTTGTCGTGACGAAAGGGGCGCCCGATGTGCTGCTTGAGCGGGCGGACCGCCTTGAATGGAACGGCCGCGAGCAGGCGCTGACCCCGGCGTGGAAAGAGACGATTGAGAAGGCGATTCGCCAGATGGCGTCTTCCGCCTTGCGCACGATCGCCGTCGCGTATCGGCTGCTTGCGGAAACGGAACGGATCGAGTCGGAGAAGGATGCGGAGACAAAGCTTCGGTTTCTCGGCGTCGCCGGCATGATCGATCCGCCGCGCCCTGAGGTGAAGCAAGCAGTGGCGCGATGCAAAGAGGCAGGCATGAAAACGGTGATGATCACCGGCGATCATGTGTTGACAGCCACCGCCATCGCCAAACAGCTTGGCGTGCTGCCGCCTGGCGGAAAAGTGATGGATGGTGCGGCGTTGTCGAAGCTGTCGGTCGATGTGCTCGAACGCGTAGTTGATGAGATTTACGTGTTTGCCCGCGTCGCTCCGGAGCATAAGTTAAAAATTGTCAACGCCCTCAAGCGCCGCGGTCATATTGTCGCCATGACCGGCGACGGGGTGAACGATGCGCCCGCTCTGAAAGCAGCCGATATTGGCGTCGCCATGGGCCGGTCGGGGACAGAGGTGGCGAAAGAGGCGGCGTCGCTCGTGCTGCTTGATGACAACTTTGCGACGATTGAGGCCGCGATCGAAGAGGGGCGCAACATTTACGAAAACATTCGCAAGTTTATCCGCTACTTGCTCGCCTCGAACGTCGGGGAAATTCTCGTCATGTTGTTTGCGATGCTGCTTGCCTTGCCGCTGCCGCTCGTGCCGATTCAAATTTTATGGGTGAATCTCGTGACCGATGGTTTGCCAGCCATGGCGCTTGGGCTCGACCAACCAGAAGAAAACGTGATGAAGCGGCCGCCGCGCCGTCCCGATGAAGGGGTGTTCGCCCGCGGGCTCGGCTGGAAAATCGTAAGCCGCGGCTTTTTGATCGGCGTTGTTACGCTGGCTGCGTTTCTGACCGCCTATGAACGGAGCGGCGCGGATCTCGTTTACGCCCAGACGGCGGCGTTTGCGACGCTTGTGTTGGCCCAATTGATCCATGTGTTCGACTGCCGCTGCGATCGTTCGGTTTTTGACCGCAGTCCGTTCGGCAACATGTATCTCGTTGCAGCGGTGATCGTGTCGCTGCTTTTGCTCATTGTCGTCATCTATTACCCACCGCTTGCCGCAGTGTTCCATACGAAGCCGCTCGCAGCGGTCGATTGGCTGCTCATCATTGGCTTGTCCGCCTTGCCGACATTTTTGTTTGCTGGCTCGCTTTTTACGAGAAAATAAAAGGATGGATATGTTATAATAAAAAGGGTGATAGAGGAACGCTCTATGACCTTTTCTTTTTCATCAAGGCAACGACGGATGTGATGATATGGTTTACAGCATGACCGGCTTCGGCGCAAGCACAAAAAAAACGGATCGTTTGATGGTGGCGGTGGAAATGAAATCGGTCAACCACCGGTTTTGCGAAATTTCCATTCGCCTCCCTAGACAATGGCTCGTGTTTGAGGATAAAATAAAGAAAGCAATTTTGCCGTACGTGCGGCGCGGAAAAGTGGAAGTGTTCGTCACGATCGCCGGCGAAGGACTTGTAAAGCGGAACGTACATATTGATTGGGATTTGCTCGGCCAATATTGGGCCGGGTTGCAGGAGGCTGCAAAGCGATTTGCCGTTGACGGCAGCGTGACGGCGGCCGAGCTGCTTCGGCTTGATGGGGCGGTCGAAGTGGTGGAAGAGGAAGGAGCGAACGAGGAGGTCGAGCCGTTGCTTTTGACCGCTGTCGATGAAGCGGCAAAGGCACTTGTTGCCATGCGCCGGCGCGAAGGGGAGGCGCTTGCCGCGGATTTGCGCGCCCGTCTTCATGAAGTCGAAGCCGGGGTGGAAGCCATTGAACAGCGGGCGCCGCTTGTTATTGAACAATACCGCGAGCGGCTTGCGCGCCGCCTGCGCGAATGGGCGCCCGCTCCGGTCGATGAGGCGCGCCTGCTCACAGAAGTGGCGGTGTTTGCCGAAAAGGCGGACATTCATGAGGAATTGAAACGCATCCGCAGCCATTTGGCGCAAATGGCAGACGCCTTAGAAATGGACGAACCGATCGGGAGGAAGCTGGACTTTTTGGTGCAAGAGTTGAACCGGGAAGTCAACACGATCGGCGCCAAGGCAAACGACAGCCTGATTGCCGCGCAAGTCGTTGAGATGAAAAGCGTGCTTGAGAAAATGCGCGAGCAAGTGCAAAACGTGGAATAACTGTTTAAAACGACTTATTGGCGGCAACAATATCGGATATGGCAGGTGGGCGTGTCATGATGATGAAATTTATCAATATCGGGTACGGAAACATGGTGTCAGCCGCCCGCATCATTACGATTGTCAGCCCTGATTCGGCGCCGATCAAACGAATCATTCAAGATGCGCGCGAAAGCGGCAAGCTTGTTGACGCGACGCACGGGCGGAGGACGCGCGCCGTCATCATTATGGACAGCGATCACGTCTTTTTGTCGTCCGTGCAGCCGGAAACGGTGGCGAACCGCTTATATGGAAGCGACGATTTCTCCGAGGAAGGGTAGGGTTTTGGGCGTTGAAGAACGAACGTGGGTTGTTGATCGTCATGTCGGGTCCGTCTGGCGTTGGCAAAGGAACGGTGCGCAAGGCGCTGTTTTCGCAGCCGGACATCAATCTTCATTATTCGGTGTCGGTCACGACGCGCAAGCCGCGCGAAGGCGAAGTGGAAGGCGTCGACTACTTCTTCCGCACGCGCGAGCAGTTTGAACAAATGATTCGGGAAAACAAGCTGCTCGAGTGGGCGGAATACGTCGGCAACTACTATGGCACGCCGATCGACTACGTGGAGAAGACGCTTGCCGAAGGGAAAGATGTGTTTTTAGAGATCGAAGTGCAGGGAGCGATGAAAGTACGGCGGGCGTTTCCAGAGGCGCTCTTCATTTTCCTTGCTCCGCCAAGCCTCACGGAGCTTGAAAAGCGGATCATGGGACGCGGCACCGAGTCGAAAGAGCTGATTGAAAATCGGCTGCGGGCGGCGAAAGAGGAGCTTGAAATGATGGACGAGTACGACTATGTCGTGGAAAATGATGAAGTGGAGCTCGCCTGCGAGCGGATCAAGGCGATCGTCATCGCCGAACATTGCCGGCGCGAACGCGTCGCCGAGCGATATAAACGGATGTTGGGGGTGGAATGACGATGCTGTATCCTTCCATCGATTTGCTGATGCAAAAAGTCGATTCGAAATACAAGCTCGTCACGGTGGTGGCCAAACGGGCGCGCGAGCTGCAGGACGGTGCGGAGTTGATGGTGAAAAAGCCGGTGTCGAAAAAATTTGTCGGCCAGGCGCTCGAGGAAATCGCTGGTGACAAGGTCGAATTAGTGGAGGAGGAAAAATAACAACCTAGCTTTAGGTTGTTATTTTTTTCAATGTCGGGGGGTGGCCAACATGATCAAGGGAAAACATATTTTGCTTTGTGTGACCGGGGGGGTGGCGGCGTACAAGGCGGCGGCGCTCACCAGCCAGCTCGTCCAGCGCGGCGCTGAAGTAAAAGTGATCATGACAGAAGGGGCGTGCCAGTTCATTACACCGCTCACGTTTCAAGCTTTGTCGCGCCAGGAAGTGTATGTCGATACGTTTGCCGAAAACAACCCGGCCGTCATCGCCCATATCGATTTGGCGGACTGGGCTGATCTCGTTTTGGTCGCACCGGCGACGGCCAATACGATGGCGAAGCTGGCCGCCGGCATCGCCGACAATATGGTGACGACGACGATTTTGGCGACGAAAGCGCCCGTCTGGATTGCTCCGGCGATGAACGTCCATATGTACGAGCATCCGGCCGTCCAGGCGAACATTGAGCGGCTCTGCCAATTCGGCTACCGGTTCATCGAGCCGTCGGAAGGCTATTTGGCGTGCGGCTACATCGGCAAAGGGCGGCTGGAGGAGCCGGAGAACATCATCGCCCATATCGAGCGCTTTTTTGCCGGTGATCCGCCGCTGTTTCGCGGGAAGCGTGTGCTTGTCACCGCTGGGCCGACGCGGGAGAGGCTTGATCCAGTCCGCTATTTCTCCAACTATTCGAGCGGCAAAATGGGCTACGCCATCGCCGAAGCGGCGGCCCGCTTCGGCGCTTCGGTGACGCTTATCTCCGGACCGACGGCGCTTTCTTCGCCCGATGGCGTCGAGACGGTGGCGGTTGAATCGGCGGAAGAGATGTATGAAGCGGTGATGGCTCGGTTTGCGGAAACGGACATCGTGATCAAGGCGGCGGCGGTCGCCGATTATCGGCCGAAATATGTGGCGGCGTCCAAAATCAAAAAGCAACCGGGTGATTATGTGGTGGAGATGGAGCGGACGGTGGACATCTTGAAAGCGCTTGGTGAGCGGAAAACGGGACAGATTTTAGTTGGATTTGCCGCTGAGACGGACAACCTTGAACAGTATGCGTTAAAAAAGCTTGAAGAAAAGCGGCTTGATATGGTCGTCGCCAACAATGTCACCGAAGAAGGGGCAGGGTTTGCCGGCGATACGAACATCGTCACCATCTTCCGCCGCGACGGCGTCGTTCGGCCGCTGCCGCTCATGACGAAACGCGAGGCGGCCGAGGAAATTTTAAAAGAAATTCACGCGTATATCGAGGCGATTCGATGAAAGTAGCATCCGTGATTGTCGATGTCCCGTCCCGGCAGACGGACCGCCCGTTTGATTATTTGATTCCGGAACGCTGGCAAGGCATCATCCAGCCGGGCATGCGGGTGACGGTGCCGTTTGGGGCGCGGCGTTTGCAAGGGTTTGTCGTTGATGTGAAAGACCATTCCGACATCAAACAACTGAAACCGATTGAGCATGTGCTTGATGTCGTGCCGGTGTTAAACGAAGAGCTGCTTGATCTTGGCCGCTATTTAACGGAAACGACGCTTTGTTTTGCCATTTCGGCGTACCAGGCGATGCTGCCGGCAGCGATGCGGGCGAAATATGAAAAAACGCTCCGTTTGACAGATGAAGAGAAGAGAGAGAGGTTGCCAGATGAGGTAAAGCCGCTGTTTGCCGGGCGGACGGAAGCCGCTTGGAAAGAGGTTGAGGCGGCCGGTTTATGGCGGGCGGCGCAAAAAGCGGTGCAGCAGGGCGTGCTCGAGGCGGTCTACAAGGTGAAAGAAAAAGCGGGCAAGAAAACGGTGAAGCACGCCGCTCTTGCCATTCCATCGGAACAGGCGAAACAGGAGCTCGGGTCGCTGCCGGCAAGACAAAAAGAGGTGCTTTCATTTTTGCTTGAAAAAGGGAAGGCGGCGTCGGTTGCCGAACTGCAAGCGGTGCTTGGCGTCTCCTCAGCGCCGCTGAAAGCGCTCGTCGACAAAGGATTTGTGGTGCTGAACGATGTCGAGGTGTACCGCGACCCGTACGAGCATCGCACGTTTCAGCCGAGCGAGCCGCCGGCGCTCACCCAGGCGCAAGAGGCGGCGTTGGCGAAGATCGCCGCTTCGGTGCGCGCTGGGGAGCATCGCACGTTTTTGCTGTATGGCGTCACCGGCAGCGGGAAGACGGAAGTGTATATGCAGGCGATTGATGAAGCGTTGCGCCAAGGAAAGGAAGCGATCGTTCTCGTGCCGGAAATTTCGCTGACGCCGCAAATGGTCGAGCGCTTCAAAAGCCGGTTCGGCTCGAAAGTAGCGGTGCTTCACAGCGGGCTGTCGGTCGGCGAAAAATATGACGAATGGCGGAAAATTCACCGGAAAGAAGTGCAGCTTGTCGTCGGTGCGCGTTCGGCGGTGTTTGCCCCATTTGAAAACTTAGGGATGATCATCATCGATGAGGAGCATGAGACGAGCTACAAGCAAGAAGAAATGCCGCGCTATCATGCGCGCGATGTCGCCATTTACCGCGCTCGCCGCCACAGCTGCCCGGTCGTGCTTGGCAGCGCCACCCCCTCGCTTGAGACGTTCGCCCGCGCCGCCAAAGGGGTGTACGAGCTGCTCGAGCTGCCGGAGCGCATCAGCGACCGCGGCCTGCCGGACGTTCATGTCGTCGATATGCGCGAGGAGCTGCGAAGCGGCAACCGTTCGATGTTTTCACGCCGGTTGCTTGACGAATTGCGCCGCCGGCTTGAGCGCGGCGAGCAGGCAGTGTTGCTGTTGAATCGACGCGGTTATTCGACGTTTGTCATGTGCCGCAGCTGCGGCTATGTCATCCGCTGTCCGCACTGCGACATTTCGTTGACGTACCATCGCGCCGGCGAGCGGATGAAATGCCATTATTGCGGGCATGAAGAGCCGCTTGTCCCTCGCTGTCCATCGTGCGGAAGCGAACACATCCGCTTTTTCGGGACCGGCACGCAAAAAGTGGAAGAAGAACTGGCGAGGTTGCTGCCGAAAGCGCGCGTCATCCGCATGGATGTCGACACGACCGGCCGCAAAGGGGCGCATGAAGAGCTGCTTTCCCGTTTTGCCGCCAAGGAAGCCGATATTTTGCTCGGCACGCAAATGATCGCCAAAGGACTTGATTTTCCGAACGTCACGCTTGTTGGTGTGCTGGCGGCCGACACGATGCTTCATTTGCCCGATTTCCGCGCCGCGGAAAAAACGTTCCAGCTGTTGACGCAAGTGAGCGGGCGCGCCGGGCGGCACGAGCTGCCCGGCGAAGTCATCATTCAGACGTATACGCCTGACCACTACAGCATTGAACTGGCCGCCCGCCACGACTACCGCGCCTTTTACCAGCGGGAGATGGCGCTGCGCAAAGCGCACGGCTATCCGCCGTACTATTATTTGACGCTCATTACCGCCGCCCACGAAGAGGCGCCGGCTGCGGCCAAAGCGGCGGAAAAGATCGCCGCCTATTTGCGCAAGCATCTGTCGCACGAAGCGGTCGTTCTCGGCCCGGTTGCCTCGCCAATCGCCCGTCTTCACGATAGATATCGCTACCAATGCATGATAAAATACAAACGGGAGCCGAATTTGACCGCGGCGCTCAAGGCGGTCATCGACCGCTACCAAGCCGATGCCGCCCATGGCGGAGTGACGATTACGGTCGACACGAATCCGTATATGATGATGTGAAGATGGAGGAATGACATTGGCCGTTTTGTCGATTGTGATGCATCCAAATCCAATTTTGGAACAGCCGTGCGCGCCGGTGACGATATTTGACCATCGGCTCGGGCGGCTGCTTGACGATATGTATGAAACGATGCTTGCCGCTGACGGGGTGGGCCTAGCTGCCCCGCAAATCGGCGTCGCGGAACAGGTTGCGGTCGTTGATGTCGGAGATGAGCACGGACGCATTGAGCTCATCAACCCGGTCGTGATCGAGGCGCGCGGCGAACAAGTGGATGTTGAAGGCTGTTTGAGCTTTCCTGGTTTGTTTGGCGAAGTGCCGCGCGCGAAATTTGTGAAAGTGCGGGCGCAAAACCGGCGCGGCCGCCCGTTTACGCTTTCCGCGACCGGTTTTTTGGCGCGCGCCCTGCAGCATGAAATCGACCATTTGCACGGCGTGCTGTTTACGTCGAAAGTGATTCGATATTGCGATCTTGAAGAATTGGAAGGATAGATGCCAATGACGAACATTGTGTTTATGGGAACACCTGACTTTGCCGTGCCGATTTTGCGCCAGCTGCTTGATGACGGTTATCATGTTGCAGCGGTCGTCACCCAGCCGGATAAGCCAAAAGGGCGGAAGCGCGAGCCCGTTCCGCCCCCGGTGAAAGTGGAAGCGGAGCGCCGCGGCATCCCGGTGCTGCAGCCGACAAAAATTCGCGAGCCGGAGCAATACGAACAAGTGCTGGCGTTTGCGCCCGATTTGATTGTCACGGCTGCGTTCGGGCAAATTTTGCCGAAAGCGCTGCTTGATGCACCAAAATACGGCTGCATCAACGTCCATGCCTCGCTTCTGCCCGAGCTGCGCGGCGGGGCGCCGATCCATTACGCCATTTGGCAAGGGAAAACGAAAACGGGCGTCACGATCATGTATATGGTGGAGCGGTTGGACGCCGGCGACATGTTAGCGCAAGTCGAAGTGCCGATTGCCGAAACGGATACGGTCGGCACGCTCCATGATAAATTGAGCGCCGCCGGGGCTAAACTACTATCAGAAACGCTTCCACTTTTATTGGAAGGAAACATTGCGCCCGTTCCGCAAGATGAGGAGAAAGCGACGTATGCGCCGAACATTCGCCGCGAGCAGGAGCGGATCGATTGGACGCAGCCCGGCGAAGCCATTTACAACCATATTCGCGCCTTCCATCCGTGGCCGGTCACGTATACAACGCAGGATGGGCACATTTGGAAGGTTTGGTGGGGTGAAAAAGTGCCGGCGCCCCGTTCGGCGCCGCCGGGCACGATTTTGGCGCTCGAGGAAAACGGCATTGTCGTGGCCACCGGCAATGAGACAGCCATTCGCATCACCGAATTGCAGCCGGCCGGAAAAAAACGGATGGCGGCGGGCGAATTTTTGCGCGGCGCCGGCAGCCGGCTGGCGGTCGGCATGAAGCTAGGAGAGGATCATGAACGTACGTGAACTTGCTTTAGATACGCTGTTAGCCATTGAACAAAAAGGAGCGTACAGTCATTTGCAATTAAACGAAGCCATTCAAAAAGGACGCCTTGACGGGCGCGATGCGGCGCTGTTGACCGAGATTGTCTACGGCACGGTGCAACGGCGCGACACGCTCGATTATTATTTGGCGCCGTTTTTGCGCAAGGCGCGCCGGCTTGAGCCGTGGGTGCGCGTGCTTCTTCGGTTGACGCTGTATCAAATGGTGTATTTGGATCGTGTTCCCGACCGCGCCGCCGTCTTTGAAGCGGTTGAAATCGCCAAACGGCGCGGCCATCGCGGCATTGCTTCACTTGTCAACGGCGTATTGCGGGCCATCGGCCGCGAGGGGCTGCCGTCGATCGAGGCGGTTGATGACGCGGGCAAGCGGCTCGCCCTTGCCACCAGCCATCCCGAGTGGCTCGTTCGGCGCTGGATCCAGCAATATGGTTATGAAGAAGCGGCGCGCATGTGCGAGACGAATTTGCGCCCGCCGCAATCAACGGCCCGCGTCAACCGGCTGCGTGCGACTGTCGAAGAAGCGCTTGAGCGGCTGCGCGCTGAAGGGATGCAGGCAATCCCTGGCCATGTCGCTCCGGAGGCCATCCGGGCGGAAAAAGGGAATTTGGCTCATACGGAGACGTTTCGCGCCGGTTGGCTGACGATTCAAGATGAAAGCTCAATGCTTGTCGCTCGAGCGCTCGACCCAGCCCCCGGCGAGCGGGTGCTTGACTGCTGCGCGGCGCCGGGCGGGAAAACGACCCATATCGCCGAGCGGATGGACGGGCGCGGCGAGGTCGTTGCTGTTGATATCCACGAACGTAAGGTAATGATGATCGAACAGCAGGCCAAGCGGCTCGGGCTTGACAACGTTGCGACGCTCGCCCTTGACAGCCGCCGGCTCGGCGAGCGGTTTGCCCCGGAATCGTTTGACCGCGTTTTGGTCGATGCGCCGTGCACTGGATTCGGCGTCATTCGCCGCAAACCGGAGATCAAATATACGAAAGGGAAAGACGCCATCGCCGCGCTTGTCGAGATTCAGCAAGCCATTTTGCGGGCGGCCGCCCCGCTTTTGAAAAAAGGCGGTACGCTTGTCTACAGCACATGCACGGTGGAGCGCGAGGAAAATGAAGAAGCCATCGCCCGCTTTTTAGCGGATCATCCGGACTTTTTCCTCGACGCCAGCCTTGCCGAACGGATGCCGGAACCGGTGCGGCCGCATGTGAAAGGCGGCATGTTGCAGCTTTTGCCGCATCATTTTGACTCTGACGGGTTTTTTATCGCCCGACTGCGAAAGAAGGTGTAAAAGCATGGAAATGGTTCGTCCGGCTGCCCGCCGCTCTGTCGGCGAAACGCAGCCTCCGTTGCCATCGATTTATTCGCTCACGCTAGACGAATTGAAGGAATGGCTTGTCGCTCAAGGCGAAAAGCCGTTTCGGGCCACGCAAATTTACGAGTGGCTGTATCAAAACCGTGTCACCGATTTTGCCGACATGACGAATTTGCCGAAGCGGCTGCGCGAACAGCTAGCGTCATCGTTTTCGATCACGACGTTGAAAACCGTGGTCAAACAAACGTCTAAAGACGGAACGATCAAATTTTTGTTTGAGCTCCATGACGGCTATTCGATCGAGACGGTGCTCATGCGTCATAACTACGGCAATTCGGTGTGCGTCACGACGCAAGTCGGCTGCCGCATCGGCTGCACGTTTTGCGCTTCGACGCTCGGCGGACTGAAGCGTCATTTAGAGGCGGGCGAGATCGTCGCCCAAGTCGTGCAAGTGCAAAAGGCGCTCGATGACACGAATGAACGCGTCAGCAGCATCGTCGTCATGGGCATCGGCGAGCCGTTCGACAACTACGATGCGCTCATCAAGTTTTTGCGCATCGTCAATCACCCAAAAGGGTTGAACATTGGCGCCCGCCATATCACCGTTTCCACCAGCGGCATCATCCCAAAAATTTACCAATTTGCCGATGAAGGAATGCAAGTCAACTTCGCCATTTCGTTGCATGCACCGACGAATGAGCTGCGGACGAAACTCATGCCGATCAATAAAGCGTACCCGCTGCCCAAGTTGATGGAGGCGGTTCGGTATTACATTGAAAAAACCGGCCGGCGCGTGACGTTTGAATACGGATTGTTCGGCGGGGTGAACGACCAGCTTGAGCACGCCGAGCAGTTGGCCGAGCTGATTAAAGGGCTGAAATGCCATGTGAATTTGATTCCGGTTAACTACGTGCCGGAGCGCAACTATGTGCGCACGCCGCGCAGCCAAATTTTCGCCTTTGAACGGGCGTTGAAAAAACATGGAATCAATGTCACCATTCGCCGCGAACATGGACACGACATCGATGCCGCCTGCGGACAGCTTCGCGCGAAGGAGCGAAAAGAGGAGACGAGGTGAATCGGATGCGAGCCGTTTTCCGAACTGACATCGGCCAAATTCGCGAACATAACGAAGACAGCGGCGGCGTATTTGTCAATCAAAGCGGCCAATATTTAGCGGTCGTCGCTGACGGGATGGGCGGCCATCGCGCCGGTGATGTGGCCAGTTCCATGGCGGTGGCGTATTTGCAGGAGCGATGGGAGAAAGAGAGTAGCCTTGCTTCGCCGGCTGAGGCGGAGCAATGGCTCAAGACGCAAATTGCGGCGGCGAACGAACAACTGTTTCGCCATGCCTGTTCCCACCCGGAATGTCAAGGAATGGGGACGACGGTCGTCGCCGCCGTTTGCGCTAATTCGTTTGCGACGGTTGCCCATATCGGCGACAGCCGCTGCTACGTGCTCAACAAAAGCGGAATTCAGCAGCTGACCGACGACCATTCGTTGGTCAATGAGCTCGTCAAAAGCGGGCAACTTTCGAAAGAAGCGGCTGAGCATCATCCGCGCAAAAACGTGCTGCTGCGGGCGCTTGGCACGGAACCGGCGGTGAAAATCGACGTGAAAACAGTGGCGCTCGACGAGGGCGACATGTTGTTGTTATGTTCGGACGGGTTGTCCAATAAAGTGCCGGAAGCGGACATGATACATATTTTGACGGGTGCCGGCACGCTGGAAGAGAAGGCGGAGGCGCTTATCCAGCTCGCCAACGGGCGGGGCGGAGAAGACAACATTTCGCTGGCGGTCATCGATGTTTCAGCGGAACGTGAAGGTGGGTGATCGGCGTGCTCATTGGAAAGCGATTGAATGACCGCTATAAAATCATCAGCCTCATCGGCGGCGGCGGCATGGCCAACGTGTATTTGGCCCGCGATATGATTTTGGAACGCGATGTTGCTGTCAAAGTGCTCCGCCTTGATTTTGCCAATGATGATCAGTTCATCAAACGGTTCCGCCGCGAGGCGCAAGCGGCGACGAGCTTAAACCATGAACATATCGTCTCCATTTATGACGTCGGCGAAGAGGAAGGCGTCTATTACATCGTCATGGAATATGTGCGCGGCGCGACGCTGAAGCAATACATCCAGCAGCACGCTCCGCTTCCGGTCGAACGGGCGCTTGGCATCATGGACCAGCTGACATCAGCGATCGCCCATGCCCATGAGAACGGCATCATCCATCGCGACATTAAACCGCAAAACATTTTGCTTGATGAGCACGGCAATGTGAAAGTGACCGACTTCGGCATCGCTGTGGCGATGAGCGGCACGACGATCACGCAGACCAACTCTGTGCTCGGTTCGGTTCATTATTTGTCGCCGGAGCAGGCGCGCGGGGGCATCGCTACTGAAAAATCGGACATTTATTCACTCGGCATTGTCATGTTTGAACTCGTCACCGGTCGGCTGCCGTTTTCCGGCGAATCAGCCGTTTCGATCGTGTTGAAGCACTTGCAGGCGGAAACGCCGTCGCCGAAGGCGTGGAATCCGGACATCCCGCAAAGTGTGGAAAACATTATTTTAAAAGCGACGGTGAAAGACCCGTTTTACCGCTACCAATCCGCGCGCGAAATGAACGAGGACATTCGGACAGCGCTGGATCCAAGGCGGCGCAATGAGCCGAAATTTACCGTACCCGATGACGATGAGGAAGCGACGAAAGCCATTCCGATGATCAAACATGCGGAAAGCGCGGCGTTGGAGCAAGAGACGCTTGTGTACGAGGAAAAAACGAGCGAACCGGTTCATACGACGGGCGAACCGAAACCGAAGCGGAAACGGGTATGGATTGCCTGGCTTGTGGCTGCCTTGCTGTTCATTGGAGCTGCCGGCATCAGCGCGGTCACATGGATTCCGGACCTCATTTTTCCAAAAGAAGTGACGATGCCGAACGTGGTCAACAAAAACTATGATGACGCTGTTGAACAGCTGTCGTCGCTCGGTTTGGAAATCAAAGATACGATCGATGTAGAAGATGATCAAATCGAAGAAGGAAAAGTCGTGCGCACCGATCCAGAAGCCGGCATGACGGTGAAGAAAGGTGCCGGCGTCATTATTTATAAAAGCATTGGAAAAAAGAAAATCGAATTTCCAAGCTTCATTGGCGATGATATTGCTGCGGCGGAGGAGGAGCTGCGCGCCGAAGGATTTACCCGCATCACACGCAGCGGCCGCTACAGCGACAAGCCGGAAGGGACGATTTTGGATCAATACCCGTACGCCGGTGATGAAGTCGTGCCTGATGAAACGGAAGTGATGTTCACCGTCAGCCTCGGGCCGGAGAAGGTCACCGTTAAAGATTTGACTGGCTATACGGAAAAAAGCGTGCGCGACTACGGCGCGGATCAAGGGCTGCGCATTGACGTGAAGTACGAGTATTCGGACGAGGTGCCAGAAGGGCTTGTCATTTCGCAAACTCCAGCGGCGAACGAGCGGGTAAAAAAAGGGGAAACCATCACAGTCGTCATTTCCCGCGGGCCGGAGCCGAAGCCGTCCAAAACGGTAGTGAAAGAGATTATGATCCCATATGAACCGGCGATGCCGGGGCAAATGGTTGAAGCCCAGCTTTACATCCAAGATGCCACCCACAATATGTCAACGCCATACAAAACATACCGGCTGACGGCGCCAGCGACCGAGATGGTCGAGTTTGAAATTCCATATGGGGAGACCGCTTATTACCGCGTCATTGTCAACAATGTCGTCAAAGAGGAAGGATCGATCCCGTACCCAGAAAATAACGGAAAAAAGGGGTGAGGCTATGGCGGAAGGGCAAATCATTAAGGCGTTAAGCGGATTTTATTACGTCCTGTCCGAAGGCCGCGTGTTCCAATGCCGCGGGCGCGGTGTGTTCCGCAAGAAAAAAGTGACGCCGCTCGTCGGCGACCGCGTCGTTTTTCAGGCGACGAGCGAAACGGAAGGCTATATTTTGGAGATTGGCGAGCGGCAAAATGAGCTTGTGCGGCCGCCGATTGCCAACGTCGAACAGGCGATTTTAGTCTTTTCGGCTGTAAGCCCGGACTTCAGCGCCAAGCTGCTCGACCGCTTTCTTGTCTTGGTTGAATCGAAACGCATCACGCCGATCATTGTCATCAGCAAAATCGATTTGTTGGATGGCGAATCAAAAGAAGAGATTGCCCGCTACGTGCATGATTACCGGCGCATCGGCTACGACGTGATTGAAACGTCAGCAGTGACCAAGGGCGGCCTCGATGAACTGGCGTTGCGCCTTCGCGGCCGCGTCTCAGTCGTCGCCGGGCAGTCCGGCGTCGGCAAATCGTCCCTATTAAACGCGCTCCGTCCGGATTTGCGGTTGAAAACGGGCGACATTTCCACCCATTTAGGGCGCGGCAAGCATACGACCCGCCATGTCGAACTGCTTGAGGTCGCCGGTGGGCTTGTCGCCGACACCCCAGGGTTTAGTGCACTTGAGTTCGACCAGATCGAGCTTGACGAATTGCCGCATTATTTTCCTGAATTCCGAACGTACGGGGAAGGGTGCAAGTTCCGCGGCTGCCTTCATATCGCCGAGCCGAAATGCGCTGTGCGTGAGGCGGTCGAGGCCGGGGAGATTCCGTCGTACCGCTATGACCACTACGTTAGTTTTGTTGCCGAAATGAAAGAACGAAAGCCGAGGTATTGAACATGATTCGAATTGCGCCATCGATTTTATCAGCCGATTTCGCCCGCCTGGCTGAGGAGATTCGTTCGGTCGAGGAAGGCGGGGCGGATTGGATTCACGTCGATATCATGGACGGGCATTTCGTGCCGAATTTGACGTTCGGTCCGCCGGTCGTGGCCGCCATTCGACCGGTGACGAAGCTGCCGCTTGACGTCCATTTGATGATCGCCGACCCGGACCGATACATTCCGGCGTTTGCGAAAGCGGGCGCGGATGTGATTTCCGTCCATGTTGAGGCGTGCGTGCATTTGCATCGGACGATTCATTTTATCAAAGAACAAGGCGTCAAAGCCGGGGTGGTGCTCAATCCGCATACACCGGTCGAGATGATCCGCCATGTGATCGGTGATGTCGATCTCGTCTTGTTGATGACGGTCAATCCAGGGTTTGGCGGACAGGCGTTCATTCCGGCGGTCGTGCCAAAAATCCGTGAGGTCGCCCGGATGGCCAGCGAACAAAATAAAGAGGTCGATATTGAGGTCGACGGCGGCATCAATGCGGAAACGGCGCCGCTTTGCGTGGAAGCCGGGGCGAACGTGCTTGTCGCCGGCTCGGCCATCTACAATGAACGGGATCGAGCCGCCGCCATTCGCACGCTTCGCGAAGCGTGCGCCAACTAGCCAAAAAGGCAGCGCCGCTTTTGCCATCTTATCGAGCCGCAGGGTGATGAGAGCAAAGAAAAGGACGGAAGATGGCCGCCTCGGCCCTTGCTGAAAGGGGGAAACGCATGTGTTGATCCATATTGTCGGCGGCGGTCCGCGCCACCTTCTTCCCGATTTGCGCTCGTATGATGGGGACGATGTGCAGTGGGTCGGCGTCGACCGCGGTACGAAAGCGCTGCTGGATTTCGGACTCCGTCCGGTGCGGGCGTTTGGCGATTTTGATTCGCTGCCGGCAGGGGAGGTCAAGCGGCTAAGGGAGATGCTGCCGGAGCTTGACATTTGGCCGGCGGAAAAAGATAAAACGGATATGGAGATCGCTCTTGACTGGGCGGTTAGGCAGACAGATGGGGCCATCCGTCTGTTTGGGGCGACCGGCGGGCGGCTTGACCATTTGTTTGGCAACGTTGAGCTGCTGTTAAAGTACGCCGGGCGGCCCATTGAACTCATCGACCGGCAAAACGTGCTCACCGTCCATCTGCCCGGCGTGCATACGGTTGCGCGCGACGATCGATACCGCTATGTGTCATACATCCCGATTTCCGAAACGGTGGCGGAGCTTACGCTTACCGGATTTAAATATCCGCTAACAAACTGTCATATTTCCCGCGGTTCGACATTATGTATTAGTAACGAACTTATCCAATCTTCCGGTACTTTTTCGTTTTCAGAAGGCATATTAATGATGATAAGGAGCAGCGATTTTGCCGGCTGCCCGTAGTCGCGCTTGGCTTATGACGGAATATAATGGATAAGGAAATGGCGGGAAGCTCGTTATGATCGGTGTGAGGAGGGAATCGGGATGAAGTTTTATACGATCAAGCTGCCGAGATTTTTAGGCGGAATCGTGCGGGCGGTGTTGAACGCATTTAAAAAAGGATAAGAAAAAAGCACCATTTTTGGTGCTTTTTTGTTGCCGCCGAACAAAAGGAGGGTTGCAACCTTTTGGGCGGCTTCTTTTCGTTAGGACGTTAGACGCGTTTCACTTTTCCAGATTTCAGCGCGCGCGCCGAAACCCAAACGCGTTTCGGTTTGCCGTCAACTAAAATGCGCACTTTCTGCAAGTTGGCTTTCCATGTGCGGCGGCTGGCGTTCATGGCATGCGAACGCGAATTGCCGAACGATTTCTTCTTGCCGGTAATGAAGCACTTCGCCATCGTTTTTCCCTCCTTGCTTTCACATCCCTCTAAAAACACTATTATAATTTACCATACAACTGTAGGGATTGCAATAGACGTGCGGTTTTCTTTCAAGAAATTGTCCTTGACATATATTTCAGTTTTCGGCTAAATAATACTAGTGGGCGGACGGGAAGCGCTTTGAAAACAGAAAGCGTTATAGTACAATAGGGGTAGCTGTGCGAGATACGCAAAGGGGGAACGAGCATGTCGATCGAATGGCAAACGAAATACGGGCGCATCGAAGTCGCCAATGAAGTCATTGCGATGATCGCGGGGGGAGCTGCCGTCGATTGCTACGGCATTGTCGGAATGGCGTCGAAAAACCAAATTCGCGATGGGCTGTCGGAAATTTTGCGCCGGGAGAATTTTTCCAAAGGGGTTATTGTCCGCGAAGAAAACGGCGAGGTACATATCGATATGTACATCATCGTCAGCTACGGAACGAAAATTTCCGAAGTCGCTCATAACGTGCAGTCGAAAGTGAAGTACACGCTCGATCAGACGCTCGGGCTGGCGGTTCAGTCGATCAATATTTACGTTCAAGGGGTCCGGGTGTCAAACCCGTAGTAAGGAGGAGTTAGCCGGTGACAATGAGGACGCTTGACGGAAGACGATTTGCCGATATGGTGCAGCAAGGGGCCGCACATTTGGCGAACAACGCCAAGACGGTCGATGCGCTGAACGTCTTTCCGGTTCCGGATGGCGATACAGGAACAAACATGAACTTGTCGATGACGTCCGGGGCGAAAGAAGTGAAGGCGAATGCCTCCGACCATATCGGCAACGTCGCCGCGGCGCTGGCAAAAGGGCTGTTGATGGGGGCGCGCGGCAATTCCGGCGTCATTTTGTCGCAGCTGTTCCGCGGATTTGCCAAGGCAGTCGAAGGCAAACAAGCGGTGAACAGCTTCGAATTCGCCGCCGCTTTGCAGGCGGGGGTGGACACAGCCTATAAGGCGGTGATGAAGCCGGTTGAGGGGACGATCCTCACCGTTGCCAAAGAAGCGGCGCGCAAGGCGGTGGAGGTGGCAAAAAAAGAACGCGACGTGATCGCCGTGATGGAAGCGGCGCTCGCCGAGGCGAAAGCGGCGTTGCAGCGCACACCCGAATTGCTCCCGATCTTAAAGGAAGTCGGTGTCGTCGACAGCGGCGGTCAAGGGCTCGTATACATCTATGAAGGGTTTCTTGCTGCTTTGAAAGGAGAAATCGTGAGCGCCGCACGCGCTGAGGCGCGGATGGACGATCTAGTGAAAATGGTGCACCATCAAAGCGCGCAAAGCCATATTCATGCCGATGAGATCGAGTTTGGCTACTGTACGGAATTTATGGTCCGTTTTGAGCCGGAAAAGCTGGCCGAGCACCCGTTTTCCGAAGAAACGTTCCGCCGCGAGTTAAGCCAGTTCGGCGACTCCTTGCTCGTTGTCGCGGATGAAGAGCTTGTTAAGGTGCACATCCATTCGGAAACGCCGGGTGAGGTGCTGACATACGGTCAACGCTACGGCAGCTTGATCAATATTAAAATTGAAAACATGCGCGAACAACATGCCAACATCGTCGGCAAGGAGGCAAAAACGCTTCCTGGCGTTGCCAAAGAGGAAGCAAAGCCGTACGGCATCGTCGCCGTCGCCATGGGCGCTGGCGTGGCTGAACTGTTTCGGAGCATCGGTGCACACGCCATCATTGAAGGTGGGCAAACGATGAACCCGAGCACGGAAGAAATCGCTGACGCCATCCGCCTCGCCAGCGCGGAAACGGTGTTTGTGCTGCCAAACAACAAAAACATTGTGATGGCGGCAAAACAAGCGGCGGAGCTTTCCGAACAGCGGGTGATCGTCATCCCGTCGAAAACGGTTCCGCAAGGTCTGGCGGCGCTCTTGGCGTTCAATCCGGCGCAATCGGCCGAGCAAAATGAGCGGGCGATGACGGCGGCGCTGTCGCGAGTGAAAACGGGGCAAGTGACATTTTCCGTGCGCGATACGACGATTGACGGCATCGAGATTCAAAAGGGCGATTACATGGGGTTATGGGATGACCGCATTATTGCCGCTGACAAAGACAAACTCGCCGTAACGAAGCGGCTGCTTGATGCGCTCATTGATGAAGAAAGCGAAATCGTGACCATTTTGTACGGCGAAGACGCAACGGAGATCGATGTGGAAACAGTCGTTGCCTATTTGGAAACAAAACATGACGGGGTCGAAGTGGAAGTGCATAACGGAAAGCAGCCGCTGTATCCATTTATCATTTCCGTCGAATAATATGTTAGAATAATAGAAGGGAGCATTCCCTTCTATTTTTCTTATTTTTCTGTTTTGTGGAGGAATAGCGGAGATGAAATACAAAAGCGTCTTTGATATCATTGGCCCGGTGATGGTCGGGCCGTCAAGTTCACATACGGCCGGGGCGGTGCGCATCGGTTTGGTTGCGCGCAAGTTGTTTGGCCGAAAGCCGACGTGGGCGCGCATTTCGTTTTACGGCTCATTTGCCGAAACGTATCGGGGGCATGGCACCGACGTTGCCATTGTCGCCGGGCTGCTTGGGTTTGACACGTTCGATGAACGTCTTCCGAATGCGCTTGAGATCGCCCGAGCGGAAGGTGTAGATGTGTCGTTTTCCGCCGAGGAGGCGATTCCGCATCATCCGAATACGGCGCGCCTGCGGATTGGCGATGATGAAGGCGAGCTTGAGCTCGTCGGCATTTCGGTCGGCGGCGGCAAAATCGAAATCGTCGAATTGAATGGGTTTGCCTTGAAGCTGTCTGGCCACCATCCGGCGCTGCTCATTATGCATAATGACCGGTATGGGACGATTGGGGCGGTGGCTTCGGTGTTGGCGAAACAGAAAATCAACATCGGCCATATGGAAGTGTCGCGCAAGGAGAAAGGGAAAGAGGCGCTCATGGCGATCGAAGTTGACCAGCCGTTGACCGATGATCTGATTCAAGAATTGGAGCAGCTGCCGAACATCATTCAAGTGGCGAAGCTTGCGGATTGAAAAGAAATCGGTTTCATGTTGATGTGCATCAAAGAAGATAAGCCATGATGGAGAGAGGACAGGTGGGAATCAAATGTTTCGCAATGTGGCTGAACTTGTGGCGTTGGCCGAAAAGGACAGCATCAAAATCGCTGAAGTGATGATTCGTCAGGAAGTGGAAGTGAGCGGGCGAAGCCGGGAAGAGGTGATCGCGCAAATGGATCACCATCTAGCCGTCATGGAGCGCGCCGTCGAGAGGGGACTCGAAGGGGTTGTGTCCCGCTCCGGATTGACGGGCGGAGATGCGGTGCGGATGCAGCGTTATATTGAGGGCGGCCGTTTTTTGTCCGGAGAGACGATTTTAGACGCCGTCAGCAAAGCCATGGCGACCAACGAAGTGAACGCGGCGATGGGCGTCATTTGCGCCACGCCGACGGCTGGGGCGGCCGGCGTCGTCCCGGGGACGCTGTTTGCCGTGAAAGAGAAGCTGCGGCCGACAAGAATGGAAATGATTGAGTTTTTGTTTACAGCCGGGGCGTTTGGCTACATTGTCGCCAACAACGCCTCGATTTCCGGCGCCGCCGGCGGCTGTCAAGCCGAAGTTGGGTCGGCGGCCGGCATGGCCGCCGCGGCGCTGGTTGAGCTGGCCGGTGGGACGCCTGCTCAAGCGGCCGAAGCGATGGCCATCGCCTTAAAAAATATGTTGGGATTAGTATGCGACCCGGTTGCTGGCCTGGTCGAAGTGCCGTGCGTCAAGCGGAACGCGATGGGGGCGGCGAACGCCATGATCGCTGCGGATATGGCGCTAGCCGGCATTAAAAGCCGCATCCCGTGCGATGAAGTGATTGAAGCGATGTATCGCATCGGTGCAGCCATGCCGGTGGCGCTCAAAGAAACGGCGCAAGGGGGGTTGGCCGCGACGCCGACTGGCCGCGCCATTGCGGCCCGCATTTTCGGCGCTTCTGCGGCATCGAAGTGAACGAAGCGATGCAGCAGCCGGTGACGGCGGTCAAAGGCATCGGGGAAGAGACGGCGGCGGCGCTTGCCGACATCGGCATCGCGACGGTCGGTGAGCTGCTTGCGTACGCCCCGTACCGCTATGATGATTACGAACAAAAAGATTTGGCCGCCGTCCGCCATGAAGAAAAAGTGACAGTGGAAGGAAAAGTATACAGCGCCCCGCTGTTGACGTATTACGGAAAGAAAAAATCGCGCCTTTCCTTCCGCATGCTGGCCGATCGCTACTTGATCACCGTCGTTTGTTTCAACCGTCCCTATTTGAAGGAAAAAATCGCCCTGAACGAGACGGTGACGGTGATCGGCAAATGGGACCGGCATCGGCAAACGATCAACGCCTACGAGCTTCGGTTCGGACCGGCTCCGGAGACCACCGGCATCGAGCCGGTTTACTCCGTGCGCAGCCCACTGACGGTGAAAACGATGCGCCGGTTGATGAAAGCGGCGTTCGAACAGTTTGGCGAGCACATTCCCGACCCGTTGCCGCCCGCTTTGCGCCGCGCTTATCGCCTTGTCGACAAACAAGAAGCGCTCCGCGCCCTTCATTTTCCGCGCACGCGCGAAGAATTGCATCAGGCGCGGCGCCGGCTCATCTATGAGGAGTTTTTGTTGTACCAGCTGAAAATGCAGGCGCTCCGTCGATTGATGCGCGATGAGCAGCGCGGCGTCGTTCATTCGTTTTCTGAAGAGCGGCTTTCGTCCTTTCTTTCCGGATTGCCGTTTGTCTTGACGAACGCCCAGCGCCGTGTCATCGGCGAAATTTTGGCGGACATGCGTTCGCCGCGGCAAATGAACCGGCTTTTGCAAGGCGACGTCGGTTCTGGCAAGACGGTCGTTGCCGCTGTCGCTCTTTACGCCGCCGCTTTGTCCGGATTTCAAGGAGCGCTGATGGTGCCGACGGAAATTCTGGCTGAACAGCACGCCCGCTCGCTCGCCGAGCTGTTTGCCGATACGGATGTGACGATCGCGCTCTTGACAAGCTCAGTGAAGGGAAAGCAGCGCAAAGCGGTGCTTGCCGAACTGGAAGAAGGAACAATTGATATCGTCGTAGGCACGCACGCCTTGATTCAAGAAGGAGTGCAGTTTCGCCGGCTCGGCCTCGTTATTACGGACGAGCAGCACCGGTTTGGCGTCGAACAGCGCCGCGTTTTGCGTGAGAAAGGGCATGCACCGGATGTATTGATGATGACGGCGACGCCGATTCCGCGCACACTCGCCATTACGGCGTTCGGCGACATGGACGTATCGGTGCTCGATGAAATGCCGGCCGGACGAAAAAAAGTCGAGACGTATTGGGTGAAGCATCATCAGTTCTCCCGCGTGCTCGATTTTATCGAAAAGGAATTGCGCCGTGGTCATCAGGCGTATGTCATCTGTCCGCTCATTGAGGAGTCGGACAAATTGGATGTGCAAAACGCCATCGATGTCCATAGCCAGCTTGTCCATTATTATCGCGGGAAATATGAGATCGGCTTGATGCACGGCCGGCTGTCGGCCGACGAAAAAGAACGCGTCATGAGGGCGTTCAGCGAAAACCGCATCCATGTGCTCGTCTCGACGACGGTCGTTGAAGTCGGCGTGAATGTACCGAATGCGACGGTGATGGTCATTTACGACGCCGAACGGTTTGGCCTCGCCCAGCTCCATCAGCTGCGCGGGCGGGTCGGGCGCGGCGACGCCCAGTCGTACTGCATTTTGATCGCCGACCCGAAATCGGAAGTCGGCAAAGAACGAATGCGCATCATGACGGAAACGGCCGATGGGTTTGTGTTGGCCGAAAAAGATTTGGAGCTGCGCGGTCCGGGCGATTTTTTCGGTACAAAACAAAGCGGGCTCCCGGAATTCCGCTACGGCGATCCAGTGCATGATTACCGCATTTTGGAAGTCGCCCGCCGCGATGCCGCCAAGCTCGTTTCCTCGGCCGCGTTTTGGCGCGATGAGGTGTACGCCGGGCTGCGCGCCGAGCTGGAAGCGTCCGGCATACTCGATGGGGAAAAGCTAGATTAATAGACAGGGGAGGAGGCGCCGGCGCATTCGCGCTCCGCTGTTTTTTATGGTAATTGATTTTTTGGCCAGTGAAAGCCTATATTTTTATTGTTCGGACGGAGGAGGCAGGAGATGCCTGTCCCACTATTTCGTTTGTGGGCCTCGAGGATGGAGCAGAAAGCCGTTTGGCGAGGGGGGCGTCGGATCCACAACGGCCGACAGCATGTGGCGCTGTTCATTTTTTGTGCTTGCATTTCGTTTTGTGATATTATATATTACTTTTAGTACCTAGTCATAAAATCGGACGGTGTCACGAATCGATGAGAAAAAGCAAACGCGAACGGCAACGGTTGTTGCAGGAGACGATCCGGGAAAACCCGTTTATCACCGATGAAGAGCTCGCCGAAAAATTTTCGGTCAGCGTGCAGACGATCCGCCTTGATCGGCTTGAGCTGTCGATTCCCGAACTGCGTGAGCGCATCAAGAATGTCGCCCGCCAGTCGTTCGCTGATAAAGTGCGGGCGTTGCCGCTTGAAGAAGTGATCGGCGACATTATTGACATCGAGCCGGATGCGAGCGCCATTTCGATTTTCGATGTGAAAGAGGAGCACGTCTTTCGGCGCACCCGCATCGCCCGCGGCCATCATTTGTTCGCTCAGGCCAACTCGCTTGCCGTCGCTGTCATCCATGATGAACTGGCGCTGACAGCGAAAGCGACCATTCGTTTTGTGCGCCAAGTGAAAGAAGGGGAGCGGGTCGTAGCCAAAGCGAAAGTGACCGGAAAAACGGCGCACGGGCGCACAATCGTCGAGGTGAACAGCTACGTCGGCCAGGAGCTCGTCTTTTCTGGTACGTTTGAAATGTATCGTTCAAACATAGAGAAAAAGGATGGGGACAGCAGTCAACTACCCCCACTTAGCTAACGCTTGAAGTGGGGGCTTGCAACTCCCCAGAAGTGCAAACGGACTTCGTCCTCCTTCCTTGACTTGGGGTTGCATCAGGGGGCAGGTTGACGACTACCCAACGACGCAGGTCATGCCTGCATCGTTACCGATTCTCTCGGTGTGTCTGTTGGCAGTACTTGGCTTCCACACACAACAGACGGACCTACGCTCGATGTTTTACGGTTACAACGTTTCCTGTAACCAAGGCCATACATCGAGTAGCCGTGATTGGAGTGCCTTTATTGAACGGTTTTCTCCACGCCTTTATTATATCATACACAAAAGAAAGGGGGGAACGCGCATTCCTCTCCCACTTACTCCCTTTGGTCGTTGAAGTGGGAGTCTCCTGCGCGAAATAGGATGAATATCGCGGTTGATGCCATGGGTGGAGACCATGCCCCGGGCGAAATCGTGCGCGGGGCGCTTATGGCCGCCGCCCATTTCCCTGACATCGAGATTACGCTGATTGGCGATGAAGAGAAAATTCGCCCGCATGTGACGGGTGAAGAGCGCATTTCGATCATCCACACCGACGAAGTGATCGAAGCAGATGATGAGCCGGTGCGGGCAGTGCGGCGCAAAAAGAACTCGTCGATGGTGCGCATGGCGGAAGAAGTGAAAGAAGGGCGCGCCGCTGCCTGCATTTCCGCCGGCAATACCGGGGCGCTCATGGCAGCCGGACTGTTTGTCGTCGGGCGGGCAGCCGGCATCGACCGCCCGGCGCTCGCCCCGACGCTGCCGACGTTGGATGGGCGCGGCTTTGTCTTTCTGGATGTCGGCGCCAACGTCGATGCAAAGCCGGAACATTTGCAGCAATACGCTTTGATGGGACATGTGTACGCAAAGAACGTGCGCGGCGTCGAAAAACCGCGCATCGGCTTGCTGAACGTCGGAACGGAAGACCAAAAAGGAAACGAAACAACGAAACGGGCGTTTGCCTTGCTCAAGGAAACGAACCTTCATTTCATCGGCAATGTCGAAGCGCGCGATCTGCTGCAAGGAGTGGCTGATGTTGTTGTCGCCGACGGCTTTGCCGGCAATGTTGCGTTAAAAACGATTGAAGGGACGGCGATGGCGCTCTTTTCCTTGCTCAAGCAGACGCTGACAAGCGGCGTCGCGGCGAAGCTGGCCGCCGCCGTCCTCAAGCCAAAGCTCGCCGGGCTGAAAAAAATGATGGACTACTCGGAGTATGGCGGCGCGGCGCTGTTTGGCTTAAATGCTCCGGTCATTAAAGCGCACGGGTCGTCCGATGCGAACGCCATCTTCCACGCCATCCGCCAGGCGCGAGAGATGGTGGTTCATGATGTCATCGGCACGATCAGAGCGGAGCTGGAACGGGCATAATCGGTAAAGGAGGAATCAAAAATGGGGAAAATCGCCTTTTTATTTCCTGGCCAAGGATCGCAGACGGTCGGCATGGCGAAAGACGCTGCCGAGCATGACGACCGCGCCCGTGCCGTCATCGCGGAGGCTGACGAGCGGCTTGGATTCGCGCTTTCCAAGCTCATGTTCAACGGACCGCAAGAAGAGCTGACGTTGACATATAACGCCCAGCCGGCGCTCTTGACCGCCAGCATCGCCTTGCTCCAGCTTGTCGACGGCGCTGGGCTGAAAGCGGACTATGTTGCCGGCCACAGCTTAGGCGAATATACGGCGCTTGTCGCCGCCGGCGCCATGTCGTTTGCCGATGCCGTCTACGCGGTGCGTCGCCGCGGTGAGCTGATGGATGAAGCGGTGCCGGCCGGTGAAGGGACGATGGCGGCGGTGCTTGGGATGGACGCTGATGCGCTTGAAGCAGTGACAAATGAAATCGCCGCCCAAGGCGATCCGGTCGAGCCGGCCAACTTCAACTGCCCGGGGCAAATTGTCATCTCCGGCTCGAAAGCCGGAGTGGAAAAAGCGGCTCAGCTTTTGAAAGAACGCGGCGCCAAACGCGTCATTCCGCTTGAGGTGAGCGGTCCGTTCCACTCCGCTCTCATGAAGCCGGCGGCAGAAAAACTGAAAGCGGTTCTTGACAGTTTGGTGATTCGTGACGCCGTCATTCCGGTCGTCGCCAATGTGACTGCTGAGCCGGTGACGAAAAAAGAGGACATCGCCCGCCTTCTCATTGAACAACTGTACTCGCCGGTGCGTTGGGAGCAGTCGGTGCGCACGCTTCTTTCGCTTGGTGTCGACACGTTTGTCGAAATCGGTCCGGGAAAAGTGTTGTCCGGCCTTGTGAAAAAAATCGACCGCAACGCCCGCGTTTATGCGGTGAACGATCTTGCTTCCTTCGAAGCGACCGTTGCGGCGCTGAAAGGGGAATAAAGCGATGCTCGAAGGAAAAATTGCTCTTGTGACCGGGGCGTCGCGCGGCATTGGCCGGGCGGTCGCTCTGGAGCTTGCCCGCCAAGGGGCGAACGTTGCCGTCAATTACGCCGGCAGCGAGGCGAAAGCGAATGAAGTTGTCGAGGCCATCCGCTCGCTCGGCCGCGAAGCGATCGCCGTGCAGGCGGACGTCGCCCGCGCTGAGGATGTTGAGCGCATGGTGAAAACGACGATTGACCATTTTGGCCGCCTCGATATTTTGGTCAACAACGCCGGCATTACACGCGACAATTTATTGATGCGGATGAAAGAAGAAGAATGGGATGCCGTGATTAACACGAACTTAAAAGGAGTATTTCTTTGTACGAAGGCGGCAACGCGCCCGATGATGAAGCAGCGCTATGGGCGGATCGTCAACATTGCTTCGGTCGTCGGCGTGATCGGCAATCCGGGGCAGGCGAACTATGTCGCCGCCAAGGCCGGCGTCATCGGGCTGACGAAGACGGCGGCGCGCGAATTCGCCAGCCGCAACATCACCGTTAACGCCGTCGCACCAGGATTCATTACGACCGATATGACCGAAGCGCTCAGCCCGGAGCTGAAGGCGGAAATGTTAAAGCAAATTCCGCTCGCCCGCTTTGGCGAGCCGGATGATGTCGCCCGCGTCGTCGCTTTCCTCGCTTCCGACGCCGCGAGCTACATGACTGGACAGACGCTTCATGTTGACGGCGGCATGGTGATGCCGTAAGAAAAACAGCGCTAGTATTTTTTCTGCCAATCGACTATAATCATGAAGGGAGGTGAACGCAATGGCCGATGTATTGGAACGTGTAACGAAAATCATCGTTGACCGGCTGGGGGTTGACGAATCGCAAGTGACGCTCGAAGCGTCGTTTAAGGACGACTTGGGCGCTGACTCGCTCGACATCGTCGAACTCGTCATGGAACTTGAAGATGAATTCAACATGGAAATTTCCGATGAAGAGGCGGAAAAAATCGTCACAGTCGGAGACGCTGTGAACTACATAAAAAGTCGTCTGTAATGCTGCTTTTTTGCAAAGTCCCGTTGCTTCGAACGGGGCTTTCTCTGCTTTTTCAGGGATGCTCGGCGGGCCTTGCGGAAAAAAGCGCACGATTCCCGCTCGCGTAGCGGACCGGAGAACGGATATAATAGAAGAAGACACGGCCATTTTGTTCTGGAACGAAGTCGGAGGGCATTTTTATGTCAAAACAAAAAGATAAAGAGCGCATCCATGAAAAGAGGCGGGCGAAGTTTCAAGAGCTGCAAAACAAAATCGGCATCACCTTTCGAAACGAAAAGCTGTTGATTCAAGCGTTCACCCATTCATCGTATGTGAATGAGCATCGGCGGCGGCTTCACGAAGACAATGAACGGCTTGAGTTTTTAGGCGATGCCGTGCTGGAGCTGACCGTTTCTCAATATTTATTTCAAAAGTTCCCGCATATGAGCGAGGGGCAATTGACGAAGCTGAGGGCGGCCATCGTCTGCGAGCCGTCGCTTGTGAAATTTGCCAACGCCCTGTCGTTCGGCGAGCTCGTCTTGCTCGGCAAAGGCGAGGAGCTGACCGGCGGGCGGACGCGTCCGGCGCTCTTGGCAGACGTCTTTGAGGCGTTCATCGGCGCTTTGTATTTGGATCAAGGAATGGACGCGGTCATCCGCTTTTTGGAGAAAACGATGTTTCCGAAAATTGATGAAGGTGCTTTTTCTCATGTGATGGATTTTAAAAGCCAGCTGCAGGAATTGGTGCAGCGGGACGGCAGCGGAACGCTTGAATACGCCATTTTGGAGGAAAAAGGTCCGGCCCACAACAAGGAGTTTGTCGCCCGCGTAGCGTTAAACGGCCAAGAGCTTGGCATCGGCGTCGGCCGCTCGAAAAAGGAAGCCGAACAACATGCGGCGCAAATGGCGCTCGAAACGTTGCGGGCTGCCGATCAGCAGTGAAGGCTGGCGCTGTTACGTCAGTCTTTTTTCTGTGAACGTGCGAAGGGATGGAGAGCAAACGCTGCTCATGGGTGTTTCGATGAACATGCGCGCCTTGAGCGGGGGAAGAAAGGCGTTTTTTTCGATAGCTCATATGGTAGGATGAAAAGATCGAACGTCTCGGTTTCCAAAAAGGGCTCCGGGGTGTTTGTGGTGGATCACAGTGGAAAGATGGTGAGGCGTCATACCATGTTCCTGAAACGATTGGATGTGATCGGCTTTAAATCGTTCGCCGACCGTGTATCGATCGAGTTTGTCCCTGGTGTGACGGCGGTCGTCGGTCCGAACGGGAGCGGCAAAAGCAACATTACCGATGCGATCCGTTGGGTGCTCGGTGAGCAATCAGCAAGATCGTTGCGCGGGGCGAAAATGGAAGACGTCATCTTCGCCGGCAGCGAATCGCGCAAGCCGCTCAATGTGGCTGAAGTGACGATCACACTCGACAATGAAGACGGCTTTTTGCCGCTTGAGTACCAGGAAGTGAGCGTGACCCGGCGCGTTTATCGCTCGGGGGAGAGCGAGTTTTTCATCAACCGCCAGCCGTGCCGTTTGAAAGACATCGTCGATTTGTTTCTCGATTCCGGGCTCGGCAAGGAGGCGTTTTCCATCATCGGCCAAGGCCGGGTCGAAGAGATTTTAAGCAGCAAACCGGAAGAGCGGCGCACGATTTTTGAAGAAGCGGCCGGCGTGTTGAAGTACAAGCTGCGGAAAAAAAAGGCGGAGGCGAAGCTAGCGGAGACGCAAGACAACTTGCACCGCGTCAACGATATTTTGCACGAGCTCGAACAGCAGCTTGAGCCGCTCCGCATGCAGGCGTCGCTCGCCAAAGAGTTTTTGGAAAAACGCGAAGAGCTCGAGCGATTTGAAGTGGCGCTGATGGTTCACGACATCGAGCAGCTGCGCGGGCAATGGAATGAGTTGAAGGAAGCGCTTGATGGGCACCAGCGGGACGAAGTGGCGCTGGCGGCGGCGTTGCAGAAAATGGAAGCCCAAATCGAACAGCTCCGCGATCAAATGACCGCCATTGACGAATCGATCGACGGTTTGCAGCAAGTGCTTCTTTTAGCCAGCGAAGAGCTTGAGAAGCTCGAAGGGCGGAAAGAAGTATTGAAAGAGAGAAAAAAGCATGCCGCGAGGCGAAAAGCGCAGCTGGACGACATAACGGCTGCACTGGCTGCGAAACGGCGCCGCTTGACGGAGCAGCTGCATGCCGAGCGGGAGGAACTCGCCCGGCTTGAGGCGGGCGCCGCAGCGCTCGAGCGGGAGCTGAAAGAAAAACAGGCTTTGTTTTCGGCGCATGAAGCCGACATTGAAGAAGAAATCGAGCGGCGAAAAGGTGATTACATCGACCTTGTTCATGAACAGGCGGCGTTGAAAAACGAACGCGCACATGTGGAGCAGGCGCTTGGCAAGCTGCATGCCAAACGGACGGCGCTCGATGAAGCGAACCGCCGCCATCTCGCCGAACGTGAACAGCTCGAGCAGAAGCGGGCGGCTTTATGGGCCGAGCAGACCCGCCTCGAACAGGCGCTGACGGAAGCGCATAACAGACAAGCCGCTCTCGCCGCGGCGCTCGCAGCGCAAAAAACGGAGCTCGAGCAGCATGAAGCGTTGCTGCATCAGGCGCGCCAATACCGGCAGCAAACCAAAGCGCGCCAGCAATGGTTGGAAGAGATGCAACATGATTATTCCGGTTTTGTCCAAGGAGTAAAAGAAGTATTAAAGGCGCGCGACCTTCTGCCCGGCATTCATGGCGCCATTGTTGAGCTCATTCGCGTGCCGGACCGCTATGAGACGGCGATTGAAACGGCGCTCGGCGGGGCGATGCAGCATATCGTCGTTGACAGCGAACAGGCGGCGCGGCAAGCGATTCACTATTTGAAAACGAACGGCTACGGGCGCGCGACGTTTTTGCCGCTTGACGTCATCCAAGCGCGCGCGCTTTCAGAACGGGAGCGGGCGGCGATTGACCGCCATCCGGCGTTTGTCGGCATCGCAAGCGAGCTCGTCGAATACGACCGCGCCTATAGGGCGGCGATCGCCCATTTGCTCGGCCATGTCATCGTGACAGCCGATTTAAAAGGCGCGAATGAGCTGGCCAAGCTTCTTCACTATCGCTATCGCCTCGTGACATTGGACGGTGATGTCGTCAGCCCTGGCGGGGCGATGACCGGCGGCGGGGCGGCGAAAAAGACCGCGTCGTTGCTAAGTCGAAACCGCGAGCTTGAGACGCTTTTGGCCAAACTGCAGGAAATGGATGAAACGATCGCTCGGCTTGAGCGGGCTGTTGCCGCAAAACGACACGAGCTGGCGGAGCAGGAAGCGCAGGCGGACGCGCTGCAAGAAGAGGTTGCGGCGCTTCGGGAGGCCCTGCAAAGACAAAAGGACGAGCAACGCGAGCTCGAATGGCAGAAAAAACGGATCGACGAGCGGCTCGCACTGTATGATGAAGAAAAGGCGAACGACGAGCGCGAAATGGCAGAGCTCAACCGCCGCCTCGGCGCCATTGACAGGCAGCTTGAGCAGCTTGCCGAGAAACTGCAGGCGATCGATGACGACATCAGCCGGCTGCAGGCGCAAAAACAGACGGAGCAAACGACGAAAGAGGCGCTCCAGGCAGCGATCACGGAGCAAAAAATCGCCTTGGCGGAAACGAAAGAGCGCGTGAAACATGCACGCCGGAAAGTGGAAGAATGGGAAGCGGAGCTTGCCGAAACGATCCGTGGGCTCAAAGAAGCAGAGCGCGAACGAGCCGCTTTGGATGCGGAAATAAAGGCGCCGGAATGGAACGAGGAAGAGATTGAGCAGCTGCGAAAGCAAAAGCTTGAGGACAAGCAAAAGACATTGGAGCTGATCGCGAGCCGTCGCGAACAGCGGCTCGATTTCCAACGCCGTCTTGAACATTTGGAACAGGAATGGAAAGAGACGAAGCGGCAGCATAAACAGCTCGCCGATGTCGTGAAAGACGAAGAAGTAAAGTTGAACCGGCTTGATGTGGAGCTTGAGAATTTGCTTGTCCGTCTGCGCGAAGAGTATGGGCTGTCGTTTGAAGCGGCTCGCTCCGCGTACCCGCTTGAGATCGGCGCCGATGAGGCGCGCAAGCGGGTGAAGCTGATCAAGCGCGCCATGGAGGAGCTCGGCACCGTCAACTTGGGGGCGATCGATGAATACGAACGAGTTTCCGAACGGCACCGCTTTTTAAGCGAGCAAAAAACCGATTTGGAAGAGGCGAAGGCGACGCTACACCAAGTCATTGATGAAATGGACGATGAAATGAAAAAACGATTTTTCGCGACGTTTGAACAAATCCGCGCCCATTTTGGCGAGGTATTTGGCGAGCTGTTCGGCGGCGGGCGCGCCGATTTGCGGCTGACCGATCCGAACGACTTGCTTGAGACTGGGATCGACATCGTCGCTCAGCCTCCGGGGAAAAAGCTGCAACATTTAAGCTTGCTTTCCGGCGGCGAACGGGCGCTGACGGCGATCGCCCTCTTGTTTTCGATTTTAAAGGTGCGCCCGGTGCCGTTTTGCGTCCTTGATGAAGTCGAAGCGGCGCTTGATGAAGCGAACGTGCAGCGGTATGCCCAATATTTAAAACGGTTCAGCCGCGACACGCAGTTTATCGTCATCACCCATCGAAAAGGGACGATGGAAGAAGCGGACGTGCTGTACGGCGTCACGATGCAAGAATCGGGCGTCTCAAAGCTTGTTTCTGTCCGTTTGGAAGATTCGAAGGAGCTCGTGCGGTCATAATGGAAAGGAGGCGCTTTGGATGGGTTTTTTTCAAAAATGGAAAGAAAAATGGACAAAGCAAGCGGATGCCGTAACCGAAAAGTTTAAAGAAGGGCTGTCAAAAACGCGAAATTCGCTCGCCGGGAAAGTGAACGACCTCATCGCCCGTTATCGGAAAGTGGATGAAGAGTTTTTTGAAGAGCTTGAGGAAATTTTGATCGCCGCGGATGTGGGCGTCACGACCGTCATGGAACTTGTCGATGAGCTGAAAATGGAAGTGAAGCGCCGCAACATTCAAGACCCGGCGCAAATGCGCGACGTCATCGCCGAAAAGCTCGTTGACATTTACCGCGCCGGCGCCGATGACAAAGAACTTTCCGCTTTGAATATACAAGAAGGCGGGCTGACGGTCATTTTGTTCGTCGGTGTCAACGGCGTCGGCAAAACGACAACGATCGGCAAGCTCGCCCATAAGCTGAAATCGGAAGGGAAATCCGTCTTGTTGGCAGCTGGCGACACGTTCCGCGCCGGGGCGATCGAGCAGCTCGAAGCGTGGGGCGAGCGCGTTGGGGTCGACGTCATTAAGCAGGCGGCCGGCTCCGATCCAGCGGCGGTCATGTATGATGCGATTCAAGCGGCGAAAGCGCGCGGCGTTGACGTATTGTTATGCGACACGGCCGGGCGGCTGCAAAACAAAGTGAATTTAATGAAAGAGCTCGAAAAAGTGAAACGCGTCATCAGCCGCGAAATTCCGGGCGCTCCGCATGAAGTACTGCTTGTGTTGGATGCGACGACCGGGCAAAACGCGATGAGCCAAGCCAAGCTGTTTAAAGAAGCGACCGATGTGACCGGCATCGTGTTGACGAAGCTTGACGGCACGGCGAAAGGCGGCATCGTGCTTGCCATTCGCAACGAGATGGCCATCCCGGTGAAACTCGTCGGCCTCGGCGAGAAGATGGACGATTTGCAAGTGTTCGATCCAGAACAGTACGTCTACGGATTGTTTGCTGATTTGCTGGAATCATAAACAAGCCAACAGAGGGTGCTCCCAAAACAATGGAGCGCCCTTTGTTGTTACGTCCACGGGAGTGTAACCGATAAGCCCTTTGTCCGTTCCATCCCTTGACACCTTGCCGAAAAGACGGTACACTACATTTTTGTAAAGGTATTTTACTTAACAATGAGGGAGGGAGAGTCCGGTGCTGGAAAAAACGATGCGCATGAACTATTTATACGATTTTTACCAAGCGCTGTTGACGCCGAAACAGCGCAACTATATGGCGCTTTACTACTTGGACGACTACTCCCTCGGGGAAATTGCCGAACAATATGAGGTGAGCCGCCAGGCGGTGTACGATAACATCCGGCGTACAGAAGCGATGCTGGAGCAGTATGAAGAGAAGCTCGGGCTGCTGCGAAAATATGAACGGCGGCGGCAGATCATCGAGCGGCTGAAAGACTACATCAGCCGGCACTACGGTGCTGACGCCGAATTGGCGGCGCTAGTCCGCGAGCTTGACGAACTTGATTAAAAAAGGGGGTGGCCGCCATGGCGTTTGAAGGACTGTCTGAACGTTTGCAGCAGGTGATGAACCGCATCCGCGGCAAAGGGAAAGTCACCGAAGCGGATGTCAAAGAGATGATGCGCGAAGTGCGCCTTGCGCTTTTGGAAGCTGACGTCAACTTTAAAGTCGTCAAAGATTTCATCAGACAGGTGAGCGAGCGGGCTGTCGGGCAGGAAGTGATGAAAAGCTTAACGCCGGGCCAGCAAGTGATCAAAATCGTCAAGGAAGAGCTGACGGCGTTAATGGGCGGTGAGCAAAGCCAAATCGCTGTCGCGAAGAAACCGCCGACCGTTGTGATGATGGTCGGGTTGCAAGGGGCCGGGAAAACGACGACCACCGGGAAGCTGGCCAACTTGCTGCGCAAACGGCATAACCGGAAGCCGCTTCTGGTGGCTGCCGACGTTTACCGCCCGGCGGCGATCAAACAGCTTGAGACGCTTGGCAAGCAGCTCGACATGCCTGTCTTTTCGTTAGGCGAGCACGCCAATCCGGTTGAAATCGCGAAACAGGCGCTCGAGCGGGCGAAAGAAGAGCATTATGATTACGTGCTCATCGACACAGCCGGCCGCCTCCACATTGATGAAGCGCTCATGGATGAACTGAAGCAAATGAAAGAAGCGGTCAAGCCGGATGAAATTTTCCTCGTCGTTGACGCCATGACCGGGCAAGATGCCGTCAATGTCGCACAAAGCTTCCATGAGCAGCTCGGCATCACCGGGGTGATTTTGACGAAGCTGGACGGCGACACGCGCGGCGGGGCGGCGCTGTCGATTCGCGCCGTCACCGGAGCGCCGATCAAGTTTGCTGGGATGGGCGAAAAACTTGACGCTTTGGAGCCGTTCCATCCGGAGCGAATGGCGTCGCGCATTTTAGGCATGGGCGATGTCCTGACGCTCATCGAAAAAGCGCAGGCGGCCGTCGACGAAGAGAAGGCGAAGGAGCTCGAACAAAAAATGCGCACGGCCACCTTCACGCTTGACGACTTTTTGGAGCAGCTCGGCCAAGTGCGCAAGCTCGGACCGCTTGACGAACTGATTAAAATGCTGCCGGGCGCCAACAAAATCAAAGGGCTCGCCAACATCCAAGTCGATGAAAAGCAAATCGCCCGCGTTGAGGCGATCATCCGCTCGATGACGAAAGAAGAGAAAACGCATCCGGAAATCATCAACGCTAGCCGCAAAAAGCGGATCGCCAAAGGAAGCGGCACGACGGTGCAGGAAGTAAACCGGCTTTTGAAGCAATTTGACGAGATGAAAAAAATGATGAAAATGATGACGAATATGCCAAAAGGGAAAAAGAAAGGATTCCGTTTTCCATTTATGTAAATGAAGATCTGTTAAGCGAAAAACCTTTACAAACGGAAAAAGAATTGTTAATATACTATCTTGTGTGAACTCTATACGGAGGTGCGTACTGACTATGGCAGTAAAAATTCGTTTAAAACGCATGGGAACAAAGAAAAAACCATTCTATCGCATCGTGGTAGCTGATTCGCGCTCGCCGCGCGACGGTCGTTTTATCGAAACGATCGGCACGTACGATCCGGTCGCTGAGCCGGCGCAAGTGAAAATTGATGAGGAATTGGCGCTCAAATGGCTGCAAAACGGCGCCAAACCATCGGATACGGTGCGCAGCTTGCTGTCGAAGCAAGGCATTTTAGAGAAGTTCCATAACTTGAAATACGGCAAATAAGCGAGATGCACATGAAGCCGCTCATTGAAACGATCGTCAAGGCGCTTGTCGATCATCCGGAGGCGGTGGCGGTTGAGCGCCGCGAAGAAGAGACGGCCGTCATCTATGAGCTGTCCGTGCATGAAGACGACACTGGCAAAGTGATCGGCAAACAAGGGCGGACGATCCAGGCGATTCGCACGGTCGTTGCCGCCGCCGCGGCCGGATCGCCAAAGCGGGTTGTTGTGCAAGTGAAAGACAAAGGGTGAGGATGTTCCTCTCCCTTTTTTGATATGATGCCAAAGGGCGCAAAAATGACCCGGGTGCCGTTCATTCCGTGTCAAAAGGGGGAAGAGGATGAAGCTCATTCAAACGGTTGAGGTGCGGCAAATCGTCACCGAACGGAGCAAACAAGAGCTTGCCGCCGCGTTTTTGGCGCGCAAGCAGCAGCTCGAGCGCGAGTGCGACCAGCTTCGTTTTGAACAGAAACGAATGGAGAAAAGCGGAAACTATCCGCCCGCTTTAGTGAAACAATATTTTGCCAAAGAGATCGACGAGCGGATGGAGAAAATGAAACTGCTTGAGTTTCAGCTCGAACAATTACATATGCTACCGTTAGGGAGCGAATTGAAAGAGCGGGAAGTCGAGGCGCTCGTTGAGGTGAACGTCGGCGACCGTTGGGAAGAGGTGACAAAAACGCGCGCCATCATCATTGAAGACGGCGTCGTCAAAGAGATTCGCTAAGAAGGGATGAAAGCGATGGAACGATGGTTTAATGTCGGAAAAATTGTCAATACGCACGGCATTCGCGGCGAAGTGCGCGTCATTTCGCGCACCGACTTTCCTGAAGAACGGTATAAAAAAGGAAACAAGCTGTACATTTTCCGCGAACGGGACACGGAACCGATTGAAGTCACGGTGAAAAGCCACCGCGTCCATAAATCGTTTGACTTGTTGTCGTTTGAAGGCTATGACAGCATCAACGATGTGGAACGGTTTAAGGGAGCGATGCTGAAGGTGCCGGAAAGCCAGCTCGGCGAACTCGCGGAAGGGGAATATTATTTCCATGAGATCATCGGCTGCACTGTCGTGACAGAAGGCGGGGAGACCATCGGCGCGGTAAAGGAAATTTTGACTCCAGGGGCGAACGACGTCTGGGTCGTCCGGCGCGAAGACGGATCGGAAGCGCTCATTCCGTACATTGACGAGGTCGTTTTGCACGTCGATCCGGATCGGAAAACGATCATCATCCGGCCGATGGAAGGGCTGCTCGAGTGATGCGGATCGATATTTTAACGTTGTTTCCCGGCATGTTTTCCGGGGTGTTGAGCGAGTCGATTTTAAAGAAGGCGCAAGAAAAAGGGGCCGTCGACATCCGCCTTATTGATTTTCGCGAGTTTGCCGACAACAAGCATAAAACGGTCGACGATTATCCGTATGGCGGCGGCGCCGGCATGGTGCTCAAGCCGCAGCCGATTTTTGACGCGGTGGAACACGTGACGGCTGGATCGCCTGGCGCCCGCATCATTTTGCTTTGCCCGCAAGGCGAGCGCTACACGCAAAAAAAGGCGGAAGAGCTGGCGAAAGAAACGCATTTGGTGCTCATTTGCGGCCATTACGAAGGGTATGACGAACGCATCCGCCAATATTTAGCAACCGATGAAATTTCGATCGGCGACTATATTTTAACAGGCGGGGAACTCGGCGCCATGGTCATTGTCGACAGCGTCGTCCGTCTTCTCCCCGGGGTGCTCGGCAATGAGGCGTCGCCGGTCGATGACTCGTTCAGCTCCGGGCTGCTTGAGTATCCGCAATACACAAGACCGGCCGATTTCCGCGGCATGAAAGTGCCGGATATTCTGCTTTCTGGCAACCATCAGCTCATCGCCGAGTGGCGCGAGAAGGAATCGCTCCGGCGCACGTTTTTGCGCCGTCCGGACTTGCTCGATGAATATCCGCTTACAGACAAGCAAAAGCAATGGCTGAAAGAGTGGGAAAAGGAGCGCGAATAGCTATTGCCTGAGTCAACAGTTTATGCTATCATGTCTTTTGTGTGACCTTAAGCGATTGGCTTGAGGATGGAAAACGATGTTCCGCTGCAATGAAGAGATCATTGGCATGAACATCTGTGGAAGGAGTGGATCATGATGCATCATTTAATCCAAGAGATTACGAAAGAACAACTGCGGACGGATTTGCCGGATTTCCGCCCGGGCGACACGGTGCGCGTTCATGTGAAAGTCGTCGAAGGCAACCGCGAACGCATCCAAGTGTTTGAAGGTGTCGTCATTAAACGGCGCGGAGCGGGCATCAGCGAAACGTTCACGGTCCGCAAAGTGTCCTATGGCGTCGGCGTTGAGCGCACATTCCCGGTGCATACGCCGAAAATCGCCAAGCTGGAAGTCATCCGCCGCGGGAAAGTCCGCCGCGCGAAATTGTACTACTTGCGCGAACTTCGCGGCAAAGCGGCGCGCATCAAGGAAAATACGAACGCAGCGCAATAATGGACAACGGTGGATCACAGCGGAAAAGGAGCTTGCTTTCAAGCTCCTTTTTTCACTACCGCCAATGATGATTACGGTAGTGATCCACGACTGCAAACTTTGATTTAGGTGGGTGGACAATGGAACAGAAAAAAAGCGAATGGCGTGAATGGATGAAAGCGATCGTCGTTGCCGTCTTGCTCGCCGGGGGCATCCGCTACTTTATTTTCGCTCCGATCATCGTCGACGGTTATTCGATGATGCCGACATTACATAACCATGAGCGGATGATCGTCAATAAACTGGCGTATAAAATCGGCATGCCGCACCGTTTCGATATCATTGTTTTTCACGCTGAAGAAGGGAGAGACTATATTAAGCGAGT
Organism: Geobacillus sp. FJAT-46040; assembly: GCF_002335725.1. Lineage (NCBI taxonomy): Bacteria > Bacillati > Bacillota > Bacilli > Caryophanales > Anoxybacillaceae > Geobacillus > Geobacillus sp. FJAT-46040. The sequence continues at coordinate 1,801,318 of NZ_NISS01000001.1, read as the reverse complement.
CATCGGCCTGCCGGGCGACCGAATTGAATACAAAAATGATACGCTCTATATCAATGGCAAGCCGTATGAAGAGCCGTATTTGGACGAGTATAAAAAGCAGTTGTCCGACGGCGGTCCACTGACGGAATCGTTCACTTTGGAGGAACTGACCGGGCGAAGCACGGTGCCGCCGGGGCATTTGTTTGTCATGGGCGACAATCGCCGTTTCAGCAAAGACAGCCGCCATATCGGCTTCATTCCGATGTCCAAAGTCGTTGGCAAGGCGAATCTTGTGTATTGGCCGCTTTCTGACGCCCGGATTGTGAAATAAACGAGGCAGGTGATGCCAATGACAGTGATTCAATGGTTCCCCGGCCATATGGCGAAGGCCAAGCGGGAAGTGCAAGAAAAATTAAAGTTGATCGACGTAGCGTTTGAGCTGCTTGACGCCCGTGTGCCGATGTCCTCGCGCAACCCGATGATCGACGAGATTCTCGGACAAAAGCCGCGCCTCATTTTGCTCAATAAGGCTGATATGGCCGATGAGGCGGTGACCGAACAGTGGATCCGCTATTTCCACGATCAAGGGCGGCTGGCTTTGCCCATCGATGCTCAAAGCGGAACAGGAGTCCGGCAAATCGCGGCGGCAGCGAAAGAGATGGTGAAAGACAAATTCGAGAAAATGCGGGCGAAAGGGATTAAAAACCCGCGCCCGGTTCGGGCGCTCATCGTCGGCATCCCGAACGTCGGCAAGTCGACGCTGATCAACCGGCTCGCCGGCCGCCATATCGCGAAAACCGGCGACAAGCCGGGGGTGACAAAAGCGCAGCAATGGATCAAAGTGGGCAAAGAAATGGAGCTGCTTGATACCCCAGGCATCCTATGGCCGAAATTTGAGGATGAGGACGTGGGCTACAAGTTGGCGGTGACCGGCGCCATTAAGGACGAAATTTTAAACTTGCAGGATGTCGCCGTCTATGCGCTCCGCTTTTTGTCGACTCACTATCCCAACCGGCTTGCGGAGCGCTACGGCCTTGATGACATTCCTGATGACATCGTCGCCTTGTTTGACGCCATCGGAAGGCGGCGCGGCTGCTTGACGTCAGGCGGCGCTGTTGACTACGATAAAGTGGCTGACATCGTTTTGTATGACATCCGCACGGAAAAATTAGGCCGCTTAAGCTTTGAAACGCCCGCTTCACGGACGTAGCGCGTCCGGCGGGCGTTTTTTGCCGGCGGTGCTTTACGGTCGGCCAAACAGAGCCGATAGTAATAAGTAGAAGAGGGAGAGGAGCATGAAGCGGTATACGGTGAAAGACATTGAAGCGCTGCTTCCGAAGCTTGGCGCGGACGACCCGCGCTGGGAGATGCTGCGGCGCGATGAACGGAAAAGCGTGCAGGCGCTGCTTGCCCGTTTTGTGAAACAAAAAGAGCGGGAAAAAGCGATGCGGCGGCGTTGGGAGGAGTTGATGCGCTATGAGCGTGAACTGTACGCCGCCGGCATCGAACGAATCGCCGGCATTGACGAGGCCGGGCGCGGGCCGCTTGCTGGCCCGGTCGTCGCGGCGGCGGTCATTTTGCCGCCTGACGCCTACTTGCCAGGGCTTGACGATTCGAAACGGCTGACAGCAGCCAAGCGCGAGGCGTTGTTTGCGCAAATTGAGGCGTGTGCGGTTGCGGTCGGCATCGGCATTGTCAGTGCGGCGGAAATTGATGAGCGGAATATTTACGAGGCGACGAAACAGGCGATGGCAAAGGCGGTCAGCGCGCTGTCGCCGCCGCCTGACTACTTGCTCGTTGATGCGATGGCGGTGCCGTGCGCGCTGCCGCAGCGGCGTCTGATGAAAGGCGATGCCAACAGCGCTTCGATCGCCGCGGCTTCCATTATGGCCAAAGTGACGCGCGACCGGCTGATGAAAGAGCTCGACCGCCGCTATCCGCAGTACGGGTTTGCCCGCCATATGGGCTACGGGACGCCGGAGCATCTCGAGGCGCTCCGCCGTTATGGCATAACGCCGGAGCACCGCCGCTCGTTCGCGCCGGTAAAGGAAGCGGCGGGCGTTGAAAATTAGCCGGCCCCACGGCTGGGATGCGGGCCGAGACGAAAGGGGGAAAGCAAAATGGTGGAGCGGATGGAACGAACCGTTCCTGTGGCCGCCGTCCGTGATGCGGCGTCAAGCGGACAGTTTCGGCCGGGGCAGGCGGTTGTCGGCCGAATCGAGCGGGTGGAAGAGGCGGAGACGGGGGAGCGGACAGCGCTTGTCCGCACCGGCGGCCGCCTCGTGCGCGCCCGCCTCGAGGCGCCGCTTGCCGCCGGGCGCACGTACTTGTTTGAAATCAAGGAAAGCGGCAGCAACGTTTACTGGAAAGCGGTCGCGCTTTCCGAACCGGAGCAGGCGGTTTCCCGTGAAGATGTCGTCCGCCGATGGCAGCAGGCGTGGAAGCTGCCCGAGGCCGCGCTCCCGGTGCTTCGCCAAGCGCTGAAGGCAGGCGCGGCCGTAACGAAAGAAGAAGCGGCGGAACTGGCCGCAGCGGTGCGGAAAACCGGCCGGCCGGCCGACGCGGAGGAGGTGCTTGCTTATTTGTTCCACCGCCGCCTCCCGCCGTCTCCCGCCGTATTTCGCGCACTGTGGGCGGCGCGGACCGGAGAGCCGCTCGCAGTGCAGCTTGAAAGGCTAAAAGCGGTGTTCACTGAACGTTCTTCAGGCCCGATGGCGCCGGTGTTCAAGCAGGCGGCCGACCGTCTTCTTTCGCCGCCGCTGTTCGCCTATGAGGCAGCGGTGCGCCTGTTGTTGACAGCGGAAGAAGGAGCGGAGGGGCCGGCTCATGCGCTTCTTTTCCGCCTCGGGCTTGTTCCGCTGCCGGCAGGGCGGATGGCCGCCATTCAGAACGCCATGCAGCAGCGGCAGTTTGCTGAAGTCGGGAAGCTGCTCGGCCTGACGGACGAGGAAGCGTTTTTCGCGCGCTTTGCCGCTGTCGATGCCGCCTGCAAAAGCGGTGCGCTGTCAGAGGCGGAAGCGAAGCTGTGGACGTCTGTCCGCACGGCCGGCGACCCGGCGCTGTCGCTGTTTCATTGGTTGAGGCGGATCGCTGGCCGCCTCGGGCTTGAGGATGAGGCGATGCTCGCCGAAGCGTTGAAAACAAGAGGCGCGCCGCCGATGGCTCCTTCGTTGAGACGGCTGCTTCTTCATCTGCTCGGCGGAGCGGGAAGCAAAGAGGCAGAAGCCGCGGCGGAAGCGTTTCTTGACCGCCTTGACGGAATGGCCGTCATCGCCGGAAGCGATGGGCCTGTCGGGCACATTTGGATTTCTTTTCCTTTGCCGCTGGGCGGGCGCAACCACGATTTTTCGGTTTATTGGCAAGGGCGGCGGAAGGATGGAGGGGCGCTTGATCCCGATTATAGCCGCATCGTTTGCAGCGTCACGCTCGAACAACTGGGCGGGATTTTGATCGATATGCGTGTGCAGCGGCGGATCGTCCACATTTCCCTTTTTCACGATGATCCGAGGCTGCCGGAGCTCGCTCATCGCTTTGCCCCGCTGGTGAAAGAGCGTCTTCAGGCGCACGGTTATCTGCTGTCGGGCATTGATGTGAAAGCGGCCGAAGCTAGTCCCCCGGCCCCTTCCGTGCTGCCGTTTGCCGGCTGCAGCAGCGAGGTGGATTGGCGCGTATGAGCGAGGAGCGGAAAAAAGCGGTCGCCCTGTCCTATGACGCGGCGGTTCACGAAGCGCCTGTCGTGAAAGCGAAGGGAGCGGGAACGGCGGCGGAAGCGATCATCGCTGCCGCCCGACAGCATGGCGTGCCGATTCGAAAGGACCCGTCGCTCGTTGAACTTCTCAGCAAAGTGGAAATCGATAACACGATTCCGGAAGCGCTGTATGCGGTTGTGGCGGAGTTGTTTGCGTTCCTTTATCAGCTGGATCAGGCGGCGAAACAGGAAACGGAGGGGAAAAGGAATGATTTTCCAATCTCCTAATTTCTCAATTTTGCGGCGAAACGGTGGACAAGCGGGAAATGTTAGGTATAAAATGAAAGCGCTAAGACTTTTTCAGTTTCATACATAGGAGGTTGGCGCATGAACATTCATGAATACCAAGCAAAAGAAATTTTGCGAAGCTATGGTGTGAGCGTGCCGAACGGCCGCGTCGCGTTCACGGTGGATGAAGCGGTCGAAGCGGCGAAAGAGCTCGGCGCGCCGGTGTGTGTCGTCAAAGCGCAAATTCATGCCGGCGGGCGCGGCAAAGCGGGCGGGGTGAAAGTGGCAAAAAGCCTCGAGGAAGTCCGTACATACGCCAGCGAATTGCTCGGCAAAGTGCTCGTCACCCATCAAACCGGCCCGGAAGGAAAAGAAGTGAAACGGCTGTTGATTGAAGAAGGGTGCGACATCCAAAAAGAATACTACATCGGCCTTGTCGTCGACCGCGCCACCTCGCGCGTCGTGTTAATGGGGTCGGAAGAAGGCGGAACGGAAATCGAAGAAGTGGCGGCGAAAACGCCGGAGAAAATTTTTAAAGAATACATCGATCCAGCCGTCGGGCTCCAAGCGTTCCAAGCGCGCCGATTGGCTTTCAACATCAACATTCCGAAGCATCTCGTCAACCAAGCGGTCAAATTTATGATGGGCTTGTACCAAGTGTTTGTCGATAAAGACTGCTCGATCGCCGAAATCAACCCGCTTGTCGTCACCGGCGACGGCAAAGTGATGGCGCTTGATGCGAAGCTGAATTTCGATTCAAACGCCTTATACCGCCATCCGGACATCCTTGAATACCGCGACTTGGATGAAGAAGACCCGAAAGAAGTCGAAGCGTCGAAATACGACTTGAACTACATCGCTCTTGACGGCAACATCGGCTGCATGGTCAACGGCGCCGGCTTGGCGATGGCGACAATGGACATCATCAAATATTACGGAGGCGAGCCGGCCAACTTCCTCGATGTCGGCGGCGGCGCCAGCGAGGAAAAAGTAAGGGAAGCGTTCAAAATCATTTTGTCCGACCCAAACGTCAAAGGCATTTTCGTCAACATTTTCGGCGGCATTATGAAATGCGATGTCATCGCGAGCGGCATCGTCGCGGCGACGAAGCAAGTCGGTTTGACGCTTCCGCTTGTCGTCCGGCTTGAAGGAACGAACGTTGAGCTTGGGAAAAAGATTTTGCAAGAGTCAGGCTTAAACATTATTGCGGCCGAATCGATGGCGGACGGAGCACAAAAAATCGTCGAGCTAGTACGTTAAGAAAGCGAGGGAGACACGTGAGCGTTTTTGTCAATAAAGACACGAAAGTGATCGTGCAAGGGATTACCGGTTCGCAAGGGCTGTTCCATACAAAGCAGATGATCGAGTACGGGACGAACATCGTCGGCGGCGTCACGCCGGGCAAAGGCGGCACGGAAGTCGAAGGCGTGCCGGTGTTTGACACTGTTTCGGAAGCGGTCGAAAGAACGGGAGCGAACGCCTCGGTCATTTACGTTCCGCCGGCCTTCGCTGCGGATGCCATCATGGAAGCGGTCGACGCGGGACTCGACCTTGTCGTTTGCATCACCGAAGGTATTCCGGTGCTTGATATGGTGAAAGTGAAACGGTACATGGAGGGCAAAAAGACGCGCCTCATCGGCCCGAACTGCCCGGGCGTCATTACGCCGGAAGAGTGCAAAATCGGCATTATGCCGGGCTATATCCATAAAAAAGGACATGTCGGCATTGTTTCCCGTTCCGGCACGCTGACGTACGAAGCCGTTCACCAACTGACGCAAGCCGGCATCGGCCAGTCGACGGCGGTCGGCATCGGCGGCGACCCGGTCAACGGCACAAACTTCATCGATGTGTTGAAGGCGTTTAATGAAGACGAAGAAACGTACGCGGTCATTATGATCGGCGAAATCGGCGGCACGGCGGAAGAAGAAGCGGCCGAATGGGTGAAAGCGAACATGACGAAACCGGTCGTCGGCTTTATCGGCGGGCAAACGGCGCCTCCGGGCAAACGGATGGGCCATGCCGGCGCGATCATTTCCGGCGGCAAAGGCACGGCCGCAGAGAAAATCAAAAAAATGACCGAATGCGGCATTAAAGTGGCGGAAACGCCGGCCGTCATCGGCGAAACGCTCATTTCTGTGCTGAAAGAACGCGGCTTGTACGAAAAATGCAAAACGCACTAATGGTTTGGCCCCGCACGTCCTCGTGCGGGGTGTTGCATATCATGCTATAGATGCAATTTGAAGCTTTACCATTTGCCGCTTTTACAGAGCAATTGGATCGACTGTCGGGCGACCGAACAACGCTGCTTAAAGACCCATGTATGGGTCTGTGAAGCGGGTGGCTGTTCGATCTTCCGTCACGCCAAGGCGTGACGAGGAAGCCTGCGGCTTGCCTCCGACAGTCGAAAAAATAGACAGGCGGCTTTTCCGTCAAGGATATGTTAAACGTTTTCGTTGCACCTATAGATCCATGTTGAAGGTGAAAAAAGAAAGGGGAGCAGTATGTACGATACGGTCCGCGACCGACTTATCCATCTCCATCATTGCCGCGGGGCGGGATGGAAGACGATTCATTCCTTGCTTAAGGCTGATCCGACGCTCACCGCTCCATTTTCTCTGCCTCCTCATGATCTCCGCCCGCTCGTTCCGCTTTCCGACGCTCAATGGACCGCTTTTTTTCATGATTTGCATTCCATCGATGTGCAACGTGTGATAAAAACATATAAGGGCCGGTGCATTCGTGTGATCACTGTATTTGATTCCGACTATCCACCGCTGCTTAAATATATATACGCCCCGCCGTGGGTGCTGTATGCAAAGGGGGACTCCGCTTTGCTTCAGGAGCGGAAACTGATCAGCATCGTTGGCACGAGGCGGCCGACGAAGGAAGGAATCGAAGCGTTGAACAAATTGGTGCCGCCGCTTGTTGCCGCCGGCTTTACGATCGTCAGCGGGCTCGCGTTTGGGATTGACGTGTGCGCCCACCAACTCGCCGTCCAGCATGGCGGGTCGACGATCGCCGTCATCGCCGGTGGGCTGGACCACATTTATCCGAAAGAACATCGACCGTTCGCCACCCGGCTGATGAACGAACAGTTGGTCATCGCTGAGCATCCGCCGGCAACGCGCCCACAGGCATGGCAGTTTCCCGCACGCAATCGCATCATCAGCGGGCTGTCGCTCGGCACGCTTGTCGTGCAGGCGAAGCGAAAAAGCGGTTCGCTCATTACCGCCGCGTATGCGCTTGAGCAAGGGCGGGAAGTGTTCGCCGTCCCCGGCCCGATCGGTTTGGCGGAATCCGCCGGGCCGAATACGCTCATTCAGCACGGGGCAAAACTAGTGCAAGAAGCGGCGGACATTTTGGATGAATTCCCGTACGTGTAATGCACATGTTTGACAAATGCGGCAATAATCATTAATAATAATGAAGATTTCAATTTACCTCCTAGGGGTGGAAGATGGATGTCAGACTACTTAGTTATCGTCGAATCGCCAACGAAAGCGAAGACGATCGAACGATACTTGGGAAAAAAATATACAGTCAAAGCGTCGATGGGCCACGTCCGCGATTTGCCAAAAAGCCAAATGGGCGTTGATATAGACCACGGCTACGAGCCGAAATACATTACGATCCGCGGCAAAGGCCAGGTGATCAAAGAGTTGAAAACGGCGGCGAAAAAAGCGAAAAAAGTGTTTCTTGCCGCCGACCCCGATCGCGAAGGAGAGGCGATCGCCTGGCATTTGGCCCACATGCTCGATCTGGACATTCACTCTGATTGCCGCGTTGTCTTTCATGAGATCACGAAGGATGCTATTCAGCAATCGTTTCAGCAGCCGCGCGCGATCAATATGAATCTTGTTGACGCCCAGCAGGCGCGGCGCGTGCTCGACCGCCTCGTCGGCTATAACATCAGCCCGCTCTTATGGAAAAAGGTGAAAAAAGGATTAAGCGCCGGCCGCGTCCAATCGGTGGCGCTGCGCCTCATCATCGATCGGGAACGAGAAATTCGCGAGTTTCAGCCGGAAGAATATTGGACGATTCAAGCGACGTTTCAAAAAGAAGGAGAGACGTTTGCCGCCTCGTTTTACAGTATTGACGGACAAAAGCGCGATTTAAAGACGGAGGCGGATGTGAAAGCCGTGCTGGACCGCTTAAACGGAACGGCATTTGCGGTGAAAACGGTGACAAAACGAGAGCGCAAGCGCAGCCCCGTGCCGCCGTTTACGACGTCGTCGCTTCAGCAGGAAGCGGCGCGCAAACTGAATTTCCGGACGAAAAAGACGATGATGATCGCCCAGCAGCTGTACGAAGGAATCGATCTTGGCAGCGAAGGGACGGTCGGTTTGATCACGTATATGCGCACCGATTCAACGCGCGTCGCCGAGACGGCGCAGCAAGAGGCGGCGGCATATATCGAGGCGACGTTCGGCGCTATGTATGTCAACCAGGAAAAGCGGAAAGAGAAGAAAAGCACGAACGCCCAAGACGCCCACGAAGCGATTCGCCCGACATCGGCATTTCGCGATCCGGACAAAGTGAAACCGTATTTGACGCGCGACCAGTTTCGGTTGTATAAACTCATTTGGGAACGGTTCATCGCCAGTCAAATGGCGGCCGCCGTGCTTGACACCATGAGCGTCGAGTTGGAAAACAACGGTGTCGTGTTCCGCGCCAGCGGCTCGAAGGTGAAATTTCCAGGGTTTATGAAAGTGTATATTGAAGGAACGGACGATCAAACGGAAGAGCAGGACCGTATCCTCCCGGATTTGGAAGAAGAGGAAACGGTTGAGAGCGAAACGATCGAATCGAAGCAGCACTTTACTCAGCCGCCGCCGCGCTACACGGAAGCCCGCCTCGTCAAAACGTTGGAGGAACTCGGCATCGGCCGCCCGTCGACGTATGCCCCGACGCTTGATACGATCCAAAAACGCAACTATGTCGTCCTTGAGAACAAGCGGTTTGTCCCGACCGAGCTCGGCGAAATCGTTGTAGAGCTGATGCTCGAATTTTTCCCGGAAATTATCGATGTCGAGTTTACGGCGAAAATGGAAAAAGAATTGGACGAAATTGAAGAAGGGAAAGTGGAATGGATCAAAGTCGTCGACGAGTTTTACCGCGAATTTGAAAAACGGTTGAAAGTGGCGGAAAAAGAAATGCGCGCAGTTGAGATTAAGGATGAGCCGGCCGGCATTGACTGCGAGGTGTGCGGCAGTCCGATGGTGTACAAAATGGGCCGTTTCGGCAAGTTTATCGCCTGCTCGAATTTTCCGGAATGCCGCCATACGAAGCCGATTGTCAAAGAAATCGGCGTCAAGTGCCCGAAATGCCGCGAGGGCAACATCGTCGAGCGCAGCACGAAAAGAAAGCGGGTGTTTTACGGCTGCGACCGTTTCCCGGATTGCGACTTCGTCTCGTGGGATAAACCGCTCGCCCGCCCGTGTCCGAAATGCGCGGGGCTGCTTGTGGAGAAAGTGCTGAAAAAAGGTGTGCAAGTGCAATGCACGGCGTGCGACTATGAAGAGCGGCTAGAAGCTTGAATAGGCATCGGATACAATTCAGAATTTTATAAAAAAACAGTTGCATTCATGCGGATGAATATGGTACGATGTAGTAGCCGTTGCGGGGTGAGGCGATGGAGAATTCGAAACTTGTGTTACAATTATTCATGGAATATTTACAAATCGAGAAAAATTATTCACAATATACTATTGTGTGTTACCGGCGTGACATTGAGCAGTTTTTCCGGTTTATGGATGAGGAAGGAATCGGCGCACTCAATGAAGTGTCCTACAGCGACGTTCGTTTATATTTGACGAAACTATACGAGCAACAGTTGGCCAGCCGTTCGGTCGCCCGCAAAATTTCGAGTCTGCGCAGCTTTTACAAGTTTTTGTTGCGCGAAGGGCGGGCGGCCGAAAACCCGTTTGCGCTCGCGACACTGCCGAAAAAAGAGCAAAAAATTCCTAATTTTTTATACCCAAAAGAATTAGAAGCATTGTTTCTTGTCAATGATGAAAATACGGCCCTAGGCCAGCGCAATGCGGCGCTGCTTGAGTTGTTGTACGCGACTGGCGCTCGGGTTAGTGAATGTTGTCACATACAGCTGTCTGATGTCGATTTTGTTGCGGAAACCGTGCTCATTCACGGCAAAGGAAACAAGCAGCGCTACGCTCCGTTCGGCCGTCCGGCCCGCGAAGCGCTTGAACGGTATATCCATAGGGGCCGACGCGAACTGACAAGAAAGCTGCCGGCGGACCACCGCTATTTATTTGTCAACGCCCGAGGCAATCCGCTCACGCCTCGGGGAGTGCGCCATATTTTGGATCGGATTGTCGAAGCCGCTGCGCTGACGCAAAACATCAGCCCGCACGTGCTTCGGCATACGTTTGCGACTCATTTGCTCAACGAAGGGGCCGATCTCCGTTCAGTGCAGGAACTGCTCGGTCATGCGCATTTGTCATCGACGCAAGTGTATACACATGTAACGAAAGACCGGCTGCGGCATATTTATTTGCAGGCGCATCCGCGGGCGTAACCCGCAGGCAAGGAGGGGAAATGATGGGAGCCTTTCATGCGACGACAATTTTTGCCATCCGCCATAACGGCGCATCCGCCATGGCTGGAGACGGCCAAGTGACGTTCGGCAATGCGGTCGTCATGAAGCATACAGCGAAAAAAGTGCGGCGGCTGTTCCAAGGAAACGTGCTCGCCGGTTTTGCCGGCTCCGTCGCTGACGCGTTTACGCTGTTTGAAATGTTTGAAGGCAAGCTCGAACAATGGAATGGCAACTTGCCGCGCGCGGCGGTTGAGCTGGCGAAAGAGTGGCGGAGCGATAAAGTGTTGCGCCGCCTCGAGGCGATGCTCATTGTTATGGACAAACAGCATTTGTTGCTTGTCTCCGGCACGGGCGAAGTGATTGAGCCGGATGATGGCATGCTTGCCATCGGCTCGGGCGGTCAGTATGCGTTGGCTGCTGGGCGTGCGTTGAAGAAGTACGCCGGCGGCTCGATGACCGCGAAAGAGATTGCCAAGGCGGCGCTCGAGATCGCTGCTGACATTTGCGTTTATACGAACGGCCATATTATTGTCGAAGAGCTGTAAAAAGGAGGAGGCCGATGATGGCGGAAACGTTGACTCCACGGCAGATTGTCGAAAAGCTCGATCAGTTCATCGTCGGGCAAAAAGAGGCAAAAAAGGCGGTGGCGATCGCGCTTCGCAACCGGTACCGCCGCAGTTTGCTCGATGAAAAATTGCGCGATGAAGTGATGCCGAAAAACATTTTAATGATCGGCCCGACCGGGGTCGGGAAGACCGAGATCGCCCGCCGGCTCGCCAAACTCGTCGGCGCCCCGTTCATCAAAGTCGAAGCGACGAAATTCACCGAAGTCGGTTATGTCGGGCGCGACGTCGAATCGATGGTGCGCGATTTGGTGGAAACGTCAGTTCGGATCGTGAAAGAACGAAAAATGAACGAAGTGAAAGACAGGGCTGAACAGCAGGCGAACAAGCGGCTTGTTGAACTGCTTGTTCCGGGCAAGCCAAAGCAGACAATCAAAAATCCGCTTGAGCTGCTGTTTGGCGGCCAAGGAGCCCAAGCGGACAACAGCTACAGCCATGAGGATGAACAGGTGGAACAAAAGCGGCGCCAAGTTGCTTGGCAGTTGGCAAACGGGCAGTTGGAGAACGAGATGGTGACGATTGAAATCGAGGAACAGACGCCGTTATGGTTTGACTTTTTGCAAGGGGCAGGCATTGAGCAGATGGGGATGAACATGCAGGACGCCTTGAGCAGCCTCATGCCGAAGCGGCGCAAAAAGCGGCGTCTCAAAGTGAGTGAAGCGCGCAAAGTGCTCATCAACGAGGAAGCGCAAAAGCTGATCGACATGGATGAAGTGACGCAAGAGGCCGTCCGCCTGGCTGAACAGTCCGGCATCATTTTTATCGATGAAATCGACAAAATCGCCCGCAGCGGAGCGGTGTCCGGCTCGGCCGACGTCTCGCGCGAAGGGGTGCAGCGCGACATTTTGCCAATTGTCGAAGGGTCGACCGTCATGACGAAGTACGGACCGGTGAAAACAGACCATATTTTATTCATCGCCGCCGGCGCGTTCCATATGGCGAAACCGTCGGATTTGATCCCTGAGCTGCAAGGCCGTTTCCCGATCCGCGTCGAACTTGCGAAACTTTCGGTCGACGATTTCGTAAGAATATTAGTCGAGCCGAATAACGCGCTCATTAAACAATATCAAGCTCTTTTGGCAACAGAAGGTATAAGTCTTGAATTTTCTGACGATGCTATTCGTAAGATTGCCGAGGTGGCGTTTGAAGTAAACCAGACGACCGACAACATCGGTGCGCGCCGGTTGTACACGATTTTGGAAAAACTGCTGGAAGACTTGCTGTTTGAGGCGCCGGACATCGGAATCGACAAGGTCGTCATCACACCGCAATATGTCGAGCAAAAACTCGGCAGCATCGTCAAAAACAAAGATTTAAGCGAGTTTATTTTATGAGGAGGAGATGAAATCAATGAACTTGCTAGAGAAAACGCGGAAAATCAACGCCATGCTGCAGAAGGCGGCCGGGCGGCCGGTCAATTTCAAAGAGATGGCGGAAACGCTTTGCGATGTCATTGAAGCGAACGTGTTCGTCGTCAGCCGCCGCGGCAAACTGCTTGGCTTCGCCATTAAACAATCGATTGAAAACGAACGGATGAAGCGGATGCTGGAGGAGCGCCAGTTTCCGGAAGAATACACGAAAAACTTGTTCAACATTACGGAAACGTCTCCTAATATTGATATTAATAGCGAATATACGGCGTTTCCAGTGGAAAATCGTGACTTGTTCAAAACCGGCTTGACGACGATTGTTCCGATCAACGGCGGAGGCGAGCGGCTCGGCACGCTCATTTTATCGCGCCTTGACCGCGAGTTTGACAATGACGATCTCATTTTGGCTGAATACGGTGCGACGGTCGTCGGCATGGAAATTCTGCGTGAAAAGGCGGAAGAAATTGAAGAGGAAGCGCGCAGCAAGGCGGTCGTGCAAATGGCGATCAGCTCCCTTTCTTACAGCGAGCTTGAGGCGATCGAACACATTTTTGAGGAGCTTGACGGAACGGAAGGACTGCTTGTCGCGAGCAAAATCGCCGACCGCGTCGGCATCACCCGCTCGGTCATTGTCAATGCTCTGCGCAAACTAGAAAGCGCCGGCGTGATCGAATCGCGCTCGCTCGGCATGAAAGGAACGTACATTAAAGTATTGAACGACAAGTTTTTAAGCGAACTTGAAAAATTGAAATCAAGCTGAACGGCGCAGCCGCCTAAGCCCGCTGGGTATTCTGGCCCGGCGGGTTTTTTGTTTTGACAAACATCCTTGGCATCGTTTTTCTGTCATGGCATCGTCGAAAAATGGTACCAAGTTCCGTCTATACATTAGGTTTTCTTTCCCGTAAAATGAAAATTAGGAAAATTAGGGCCCTTCACCACAAGTTGTACTTGATCATTTAAGGTAGGTGTGCATAGAGGGTACAAAAAATGCGAATTTTCCTGTATGGTAAAGGTGACCAAACCAAACCATGGAGGAAAATTCGCATGTACTCTCAGTTTATACGACTATGGAGTGGCGATCATGGATGCCGAAACGGGAGAAGTGTATGCCATGGAAGCAGGAAAGAACGAGGAAGCCATTGGGCGTGCATTGGCTCATGTGTCTCGTTCCGTTCAGTATGTCGTGAGTGACTTGGCTCCAGCGATGAAAAAAGCGATTCAACGGGTTTGCCCAGAGGCGACACATGTCGTCGACTATTTCCATGTCATTCAGCTGTTTACCGATGCGTTAGAACGTTGTCGCAAATATTTGGGCAAAGGAGGGGATTCCATTGGCGCTCTTTTCAGCGACGATCGGTTGGCTTGAACAAGGGCTTCGCTACGCTGCGCTTCGCCAACAGGCGATCGCCGACAACATCGCCAACGCCGATACGCCGGGCTATAAGGCGAAAGATGTGCGCTTTCAGGCGGAGCTTGACCGGGCGCTTGCCCTTGAGGCCAAACGGACGGATCCGCGCCATTTTCCGTTTCGAAACGAACAGAATGGAAAAATTGTCGTGACGACCAATGCCAGCATCAGTTACAATCATAATGGAAACAGTGTCGATATCGATCAAGAAATGTCAAAACTAGCAGAAAACCAAATTTATTACAATGCCTTAATCGAGCGGCTCAACGGCAAATTTACAACGTTGAAAACAGTGATTAAAGGAGGGAAATAACGGGTGTCTTTGTTTCAAAGTCTAAACATTTCGGCTTCGGCGTTGACCGCCCAACGGTTGCGCATGGACGTGATTGCCTCCAACATCGCTAACGTCGATACGACGCGCGCCCGCCTTGTCAACGGCGAATGGGAGCCGTACCGCCGCAAAATGGTCATCATCGAACCGCGCAGCGGGTCGTTTTCGGGCTATTTGCAGGCTGCGCTCGGCCGTGCCGACGCGGTGGACGGCGGAGTGCGGGTGCGCGAAATTGTCGATGATCCGGCGCCGTTTAAACTCGTCTACGACCCGAATCACCCGGATGCGGGCGCCGACGGCTATGTGCGTCTGCCAAACGTCGACCCGCTGAAAGAAATGGTGGACTTGATCGGGGCGACGCGTTCGTATGAGGCGAACGTTACGGTGTTGAATGCTTCAAAAGGAATGCTCATGAAGGCGCTCGAGATCGGGAAATAGCATGCGAGGGGGATAAACGATGATTGATGGAGCAAGCCGCATTGGGCTGACGATGTCTTCCGCCGTTTCGCCCCCAGCGAAGCCGGCTGAGGCGCAAAAGCAATTCGCCGCATTTTTCAAAGAGGCGCTCAACCGCGTGAACGAAGCGCAAATTCAAGCCGATGCGCTGACGGAAAAGCTCGTTCGCGGGGAGAACGTTCAGTTGCATGATGTGATGATCGCCGCGCAAAAAGCGAGCATCACGTTGCAGCTGACGCTGGAGATCCGCAACAAAGCGATCGAGGCGTATCAAGAAATGATGCGCATGCCATTGTAGCAGCAATGAATCGCAATACATACGATACATACGGAAGCCGCCGCCATTGTTGCGCTATGGCGGCAGGTATTGGATCATCGGGGGAATTGTATGAGAAGGAAATGGAAAGAGTGGTGGAGCCGCACTCGCGCGTTTTGGCAGGAACGGACAAAAAAACAGAAATGGCTCGTGCTCACTGCGGCAGCGGCCGTGCTTTTGGCCGTTGGCGTCGGCGTCTTTTTCGCCACAAGGACGGAAATGGTGCCCCTCTACAGCAATTTGTCGCCGCAAGAAGCGGGGCAAATTAAAGCAACGCTTGACCAGCGCGGCGTTCCGGCCGAAGTGGCGGACGGCGGGACGACGATTAAAGTGCCGAAAGAGCAAGTGGACGCGCTGAAAGTCGAGCTCGCTGCTGAAGGCATCCCGAACAGTGGAGTCATTGACTATTCATTTTTCAGCCAAAACGCGAGCTTTGGCATGACGGATAACGAGTTCAATATGGTGAAGCTGAAGGCGATGCAAACGGAGCTCGCCAACTTGATCAAGACGATCGACGGCGTCGAGGACGCCAAAGTCATGATCAACCTTCCGCAGCCGAGCGTATTCGTTTCCGATGAGAAAGGGGAAGCCTCGGCTTCGATCGTGCTGAAGACGAAGCCGGGCTATCAATTCAGCGACGAGCAAATCAAAGCGCTCTATCATCTCGTCGCCAAAAGTGTTCCGAATCTCTCTACAGATAATATCGTCATTATGAATCAGTTTTTTGAGTATTACGATTTAAAAAACGACGGCGAAAATTCGACAGGAACGACATTCGCCTCGCAGCAGCAAATCAAAAAGCAGATCGAGCGCGACATTCAACGCCAAGTGCAGCAACTGCTCGGCACGATGATGGGGCAGGATAAAGTCGTCGTTTCCGTGACGGCGGATGTCGACTTTACGCAGGAGAAACGAGAAGAAAATTTGGTTTCTCCAGTGGACGAGAAAACGAAGCAAGGTATTGCCGTCAGCGTTCAGCGCATTAAAGAGACGTACTCCGGGAGCGGTGTGCCGCCCGGAGGCGCCGCTGGAACGGGCGCGAACGAAGTGCCGGGCTACCAAAACGCAAACGGCGCAACAAACGGCAACTATGAACGAACCGAAGAGACGATCAACAATGAGGTAAACAAAATCAAAAAGCAAATCGTCGAAAGTCCATATAAAATCCGCGACCTAGGCATCCAAGTGATGGTCGAGCCGCCTGACCCTAATGATCCGAACTCGCTGCCGCCCGAGACGGTCAATGATATTCAAAAACTGCTAGGAACGATCGTTCGGACGTCAATTGACAAAAGCGAGGCGCAAACGCTCACTGATCAAGACATCAACAACCGCATCGTCGTTTCGGTGCAAAAATTCAACGGCAAGCCGACATTCACCGAATCAACGCCGGACCGGCCGGCGTGGTGGTGGTATGCGGCCGGTGCAGGAGCGCTGTTGCTCGTTGCCTTGCTGTTGTTCCTCTGGCTGCGCCGCCGCCGTGAAGACGAGGAAGAGGAAGAAGAACACTTGTTCACTCCGCCGCTTTCGACGGAGCCGGATTTGCCGGAGCCGCCGGAGACGGAGGCAGCGTTGCGCCGTCGACAGCTTGAGCGGCTGGCGAAAGAAAAGCCGGATGAGTTTGCAAAATTATTAAAAACGTGGCTATCGGAAGAGTAGGGGGAACGGCGTATGGCAAAGCGCGAACGAAAAGGCGGGCTGTCGGGCAGGCAAAAAGCAGCCATCTTGCTTATTTCCCTCGGCCCGGATGTGTCGGCCTCTGTCTATAAACATTTATCCGAGGAAGAGATTGAGAAGCTGACGCTAGAAATTTCCAACGTCCGTCAAGTGACGGCCGAACAAAAAGAGGAAGTGCTTGAAGAGTTTCGACAGCTCGCCTTGGCGCAAGATTACATTGCCCAAGGCGGCATCGCCTATGCGAAAGAAGTGCTTGAAAAAGCGCTCGGCCCGGATAAGGCGATGCAGATCATCAACCGCCTGACATCAACGCTGATGGTGCGGCCGTTTGATTTCGCCCGCAAAGCCGACCCGATGCAGCTGTTAAACTTCATTCAAAATGAACATCCGCAAACGATCGCTCTGATTCTTTCGTATTTGGAGCCGGCACAGGCAGGGCAAATTTTATCGGCGCTGCCGCAGGAAATGCAGGCGGATGTCGCCCGGCGCATCGCGCTGATGGACAGCACATCGCCGGAGATTATCAACGAAGTCGAGCAAATTTTGGAGCGGCGGCTGTCCGCGACCGTCGTGCAAGATTACACGCAAGCCGGCGGAATTGAGGCGGTCGTGGAAGTGCTGAACCAAGTCGACCGGAGCACGGAGCGGACGATTTTGGATGCCTTGGAAATTCAAGACCCGGAACTGGCTGAGGAAATTAAAAGACGGATGTTTGTCTTTGAAGATATCGTGACGCTCGATCACCGCGCCATTCAGCGCGTCATCCGCGAGGTGGACAACAACGATCTCATGTTGGCGCTGAAAGTAGCGAGCGACGAAGTGAAAAACATTATTTTCCGCAACATGTCGACAAGAATGGCCGAGACGTTCAAAGAAGAAATGGAATATATGGGGCCGATTCGGCTGCGTGATGTCGAGGAGGCGCAATCGCGCATCGTCGCCGTGATCCGTCGTCTCGAAGAGGCCGGAGAAATCGTCATCGCGCGCGGGGGAGGAGATGATATTATTGTCTAACGTCATTAAAGCGCCGAAATTGGCGGCGCGCGCTGGGAAAAAGACGATCGTCGTGCAGCGCCATGTTTCCGATCTTCCATCGTCCGTCGACGATCGGCAGAGGGAGATGGAAGCGGTCGCCGCCGCCAAGGAAGAAGCAGCCAAGCTTCGCCGCCAGGCAGAGCAATATTACGAATCGGTGCGCGAGCAGTTGGCCCGCGAAAAAGAGGAATGGCAGCGGGAGAAAGAGCGTCTCATGCAGGAAGCGCGCGCCCGCGGGTATGAAGACGGCTATGCGGCTGGGCGCGAGGAGGCTTTGAGCGAGCACCGCGCGTTGATCGAGCAAGCCCGCCGCTTGGCGGAGCGAGCGAACACCGAATTTTACGCTCGCATCGAATCGACGGCTGAGGCGATGCTGGAGGTGGCGTTAAAAGCGGCCGAACGCATTATCGGCGCCGCGCTTGAGGGCGATCGAAACGCTTTTTTGCCGCTCGTGCACCAAGCGTTGCAGGAAGTGCGCCGGCAAACGGAAGTGGCCGTTTATGTGCATCCGCACGGCTACGAAATAGTGGCAGAGCAAAAGGAGCTGTTGAAATCTCTGTTTCCGCATCGCGTTGATCTATTCATCTACCCGGACGATGCGCTTCCTGAATATGGATGTGTCGTGGAGACGCCGTTTGGGCGCATCGAGGCGAGCGTCGATGTACAGCTTGAGCGGCTGCGCGAGGCGCTCTACCGGCGATTGAAGGAGGGAGCGTTTTCTGAACTGGCAGGCGCTTCTTGATGAAATAGACGCTATCGACTTGTATAAACGGTTTGGCAAAGTGTCGCGCGTCATCGGCTTGATGATGGAATCGAAAGGACCGAAAAGCTCGATTGGCGATCTTTGTTACATCCATGAACAGAGCGGATGCCGGAAAATTCCCGCCGAAGTCGTCGGCTTTCATGAACAGCACGTCTTGCTTATGCCGTTTTCCGCCACGACCCATATCGCTCCCGGCTGCCTTGTCGAAGCGACCGGCCGGCCGCTTGAAGTGCACGTCGGCGATGCGCTCATTGGCATGGTTCTTGATCCGCTCGGCCAACCGCTTGACGGGAGCCCGTTGCCGCCCGGGCTGAAGCCGGTGTCGGTCGAACGCGATCCGCCCAATCCGCTCGTTCGGCCGCCGATTGTCGAACCGCTTGAAGTTGGCATCCGCGTCATCGACAGCCTGCTTGCCGTCGGCAAGGGGCAACGCGTCGGCATTTTTGCCGGCTCGGGCGTCGGCAAAAGCACGCTTATGGGAATGATCGCCCGCCATACGTCGGCTGATGTGAACGTCATCGCCTTAATCGGCGAGCGTGGCCGCGAAGTGCGCGAGTTTTTAGAGCGCGACCTTGGCCCGGACGGCTTGGCCCGCTCGGTCGTTGTCGTCGCCACGTCCGACCAGCCGGCGCTGATGCGCGTCAAAGGCGCCTATACGGCAACGGCGATCGCCGAATATTTCCGCGACCAAGGGGCGGATGTTATGCTCATGATGGACTCGGTCACCCGCGTCGCTATGGCGCAACGGGAGATTGGCCTTGCCGTCGGTGAGCCGCCGACGACGAAAGGCTATACGCCATCGGTCTTCGCCCTCCTGCCAAAGCTGCTTGAACGGGCTGGAACGAACGCTTCCGGCACGATCACCGCGTTTTATACGGTGCTTGTTGACGGCGATGACATGAATGAGCCGATCGCTGATGCGGTGCGCGGCATTTTGGATGGCCATTTTGTGTTGGAACGCCAGCTGGCGAACAAAGGGCATTACCCGGCGATTAACGTGCTCAAAAGCGTCAGCCGCGTCATGCCCCACATGATCAGCGCAGAGCACCGCGAAGCGGCAAACCGGTTCCGCCGCCTTCTGTCCACTTATATCGATTCGGAGGATTTGATTCAAATCGGGGCGTACAAACGGGGGTCGTCCCAAGAAATTGATGAGGCGATCGAATTTTATCCGCAAATGATGGCGTTTTGCCGCCAAAACATCGATGAAAAAACGACGCGCGCCGAAAGCATTGATGCCCTGTTGCGCTTGTTGTCGGTTCGGTGAGAAATCGCGCGCCATTTTCAGACGATGAAAGGGTGAACAAATGTGACGCCGACGTTTCGGCTGCAAAAAGTGCTGGCGATGAAAGAAAAAGAAAAAGAAAAGGCGCTTGGCGAATACGAGGAGGCGGTCCGCCGGTTTGAGCAGGCAGCCGAAACGCTTTACCGCCTGCTCAAGGAAAAAGAAGAATGCGCGGCGGCTCGGGATGAACAGCTTCAAGCCGGCCTGTCCGTTGGAGACATTCGCCTTAGGCTGCAATATATGGCGAATTTAGAGCGGATGATCGACCATTATCAGCTCGTCGTCATGCAGGCGCGCGAGCAGATGCA
This sequence comes from Geobacillus sp. FJAT-46040, assembly GCF_002335725.1. Lineage (NCBI taxonomy): Bacteria > Bacillati > Bacillota > Bacilli > Caryophanales > Anoxybacillaceae > Geobacillus > Geobacillus sp. FJAT-46040. The sequence goes on along the minus strand of NZ_NISS01000001.1, from coordinate 1,781,235 downwards.
GCGCCGGCAGCAGCGTTTGATGGAATTGAATATCGAAGTGAAAAAATACGAAAAAATGCGTGAGCGCATTAAGCGGTGGGCCGAGCAGCTTGAGAGGGAAGCGGAACGCCGCCTGCTCGATGAAATGGCGGTTCAACGTTTTGCAAGGCAAGGGGAGGTATAGATGGCGGAGAGCAAAGTTGAACAGGAAATGCAGGCGAGTTGGTGGCAATGGCTGTTGTTTGTCATTGTCATTCCGAGTGCGTTTGCTGCCTCCTTTCTGTTGTTGATTTTAAACATTGCCGGCGTTGATGTGGCCAAGGCGGCAAAGCAGTGGACAATAAAGGCGCCGTTTGTCTCCGAGTGGATCAACTGGAGCAAAAGGGAGAAAGCTTTGCAAAAAACGATTGAAGCTCAGCAGCAGACAATCAACCAGCAAAAACGAACGATCGCCGACCAACAAAAGCAAATCAAGCAGTTGAAAAACGAATTGGCGGCAAAGGAAAAGGAAATCGCCCAGCTGTCTGCGCCAAGCGGGAAAACGGACGCTCAGGCTGAGCCTGTTGACGAGCCGGCCTTGACGGAAGAAGATGTCGCCGGCATGTATGACGCCATGTCGGAAAAACAGGCGGCGGCTATTTTAGCGGAACTGCCTGAGAGCGAAGCGCTCCGTGTACTGAGCCAGATTGACGGCGACAAAGCGGCAGCCATTTTGGAACAAATGCCGGCTGGGCAGGCGGCAAAACTGTTGGCATCGTTAAGCAAAAGGGCGATGGGGAAGGAGGCGGCCGAATGAAAGTAACGATCACAGCAAACGCGCCGCTATCGGCAGGCGCTATGGCGGTGAAAAAAGAGGCGGAAAACGCAAACGTGTTTGCGGCGTTGCTTGCGCACAAGCAACAAGAGTTATGGCCCGCTGGGGCAGAGACTAGCTTGTTTCAAGAGGAGTCGAACAAAAACAAAGAGCCAGATTGGCAAAATGGCGGAATGGAAACGGGCGCAGCCGGACAACCATCTTCAGCGGAAAAGAAGCCGGCGCAAATCGAATCATTGTGGCTTGCCCCTTCCATCGTGGCTGCTTGGGCTGTTGCTCCAATTTCGGCAGCTGCAGGCGCGCCGCTTTTGGCGGCGGATCAGCAGGCGGAAGGGAAAACGAGTGATCATTGGGCATTTCCGTTTGTCGGTGCGATGAATGGTGAAGAAACGATTGCCGCTCAGCCGGCGGCTGATGAAGCGGGATTTGAACGTGCGTTCATAACCGACGGACGGAAAAGTGGTCATATCGATGCTGAATCTTTTTCGCCTTCCAGCGGAAAAACAGGGATGTTTCCACCGCTCCTGAGCGACGGCGACCAGCGTCCATTCCATGAGCAGGGGGGCAACAGGCCGGTTGTCGCGCTGCCTAACGGAGCTTCTTCCGTCCGTCCGGCTGGCGAAAAAGACATTTCGCTGCCAAAAAGGGGGGACAAGGGGCATGGCGGCGAGGCCGCTCCTTCATTCACCACTCCCCCTGCGCTTTTATCACCCTCCTCTTCATCTGTCGGGCTGATCGGCGAGATGCCGGCGTCAGCTGGCGGAAGCGTCGCTGATCAAGTCGCCCACGCGCTAAGGTCGGCGCGGTGGATGAAGTTGCCAAACGGTGTCATGCAGCTTGTCATCCGTCTGCATCCGGAACATCTCGGGACGGTGACGGTGAAAATGACAGAGGAAGGTGGAAAGCTCGCCGCCAAGCTGCTCGTGGCGAACGACGCGGTGAAAGAGTTGCTCTACGCTCATTTGCCGCAGCTTGCTCAGCAGCTTGATGCGAGTTCCATCACGGTCGAAAAATGGACCGTTTGGTCGGATTATGACCGCTCCGCTATGCCGCCGTATTCCGGGAACCGCCAAGGAGGACAGCAGCAGGGCGAATCGCGGCAAAAACAAAAGCGGGAGCCATCATCTTCCTTCCCGTTTGCGCTAGACGGGATCGAAGCTGACGCATAAGGGGGAAAAGAACGAGGATGACAACGAATGCGATTGATGGAAGCTTATGGCTGGCAAACGCGGTTCAGCCGGAACGGAAAACGGGCAATCAAATTTTAGGAAAAGACGACTTTCTCAAAATTTTGCTCGCTCAGCTAGAAAACCAAGACCCGCTCAATCCGATGAAAGATAAAGACTTTATCGCGCAAATGGCGAGCTTCTCCTCGCTTGAGCAAATGATGAGCATCGCCAATTTGATGCAGCAATGGATGCAAGCGTCAAGCCGCGATGCGCTTTTGCGCTACAGCGAATGGATCGGCAAAACGGTGCACTGGCAAGACGGCGAGACGATGATGAGCGCCGTCGTTCAATCGGTCATGCAAAAAGACGGCCAAGTGACTCTTGGGCTTGATAACGGGACAACGATTGCCGCGGATGCGGTCGTGAAAGTCGAACAAAAAGGATAAAAGGGGAGAGGGAACCGATGCTTCGTTCCATGTATTCCGGAATCGGCGCCATGCGCAACTTTCAAACGAAGTTGGATGTCATCGGCAACAACATTGCCAATGTCAATACGTACGGGTTTAAAAAAGGACGAACGATTTTCAAAGATTTGATGAGCCAGACGATTTCTGGAGCAAGCGGACCCAATGCCGGCCGCGGCGGGACGAATCCAAAGCAGGTCGGGCTCGGTTCGCAGCTGGCGGCGATCGACACCGTCCATACGCAAGGCAGCTTGCAAACGACCGGCCGTGTGCTTGATTTGGCCATTTCCGGCGACGGGTTTTTCGTCGTCGGCGACGCTTCCGGCAGCATGTATACGAGAGCCGGGAATTTTTATCTCGATTCGCAAGGCTATATTGTCAATGCCGATGGCCAATATTTGCTCGGTGTTGGAAATAGCCGCCTTCAAATTCCGACATATGCGAAAAGCTTGAGCATCGGGGCGGACGGCAAAGTGACCATTGTGGATGCTTCTGGGACTTTACGTACGATCGGCACAATTCAGCTGGCCAAATTTGCAAACAATGACGGATTAGAAAAAGCCGGCAACAACTTGTTCCGCGAAACGACCAACTCCGGCGCGCCAACGACAGGGGCGCCGGGAGCGAACGGAACAGGAACCATCGTCTCCGGCGCGCTTGAGATGTCCAACGTCGACCTTGCCGAGGAATTCACGGAGATGATCGTCGCCCAGCGCGGCTTCCAGGCGAATACGCGCATCATTACGACATCGGATGAAATTTTGCAAGAGCTTGTCAACTTGAAAAAATAGAATAGGAGGTAGGGCGTGAGCGGCGTCTTGCGCCTGCTGGCCGATGATTTCGTTAACGAAGCTCAACGGGAAACGGTTTGTGCTCAATGCGTTGTACATCGAACAAATTGAAGCGTTTCCTGATACGACCGTGACGCTGACGAACGGAAAAAAATTCGTCGTGCGCGAAACGGTCGAGCAAGTGGCTGCACGAGCGAGCGAATTTTACCGGCAGCTTGGTGTGTTTCGCTTACCGAAAGCAGGAGGATTGGACAGTGAAAGGGAATAAAGCAATCAAAACGATGATCATTGTGCTGGCGGTCATCGCCTTGGCCGGAACGGCGGCGCTTGTCGCGGTGATGAAGATGGGGAATGCGGAAAAACAAGGGGCGCCAAGCGCCGATGAACTAGCGGAACGATCGATCGACATTCCGGAAATGACCACCAATTTAGCGGACGGGCGTTATATTAAAATCTCATTTAAAATTGAAACAGACAGCGATCAAGGAAAAGAAGAGGCGGAGAAACGCGATTTTCAGATGAAAGACGTGATCATCGAGCAACTTTCGCAGATGAAAGCGGCCGACTTTAAAGGAAAAGAAGGGCTGACGGCGCTGAAAGAGCGGCTGAAGCGCGAGATCAACGGATTGATGCAAGAAGGGAGAGTGGAGAACGTCTACATTACCTCTTTTATCCTCCAGTAGCCCTGTCATTGGAAGGGGGGAAGATGAAATGACGGCCGGGGAAGTATTGTCGCAAAGCGAAATTGACGCGTTGCTCGCTGCGCTTTCTGCAGGGGAGATGAGCGCGGAGGAGCTGAAAAAAGAGGAGGAAGGCCGACGCGTCAAAACGTATGATTTCCGGCGGGCGCTCCGGTTTTCCAAAGATCAAATCCGCAGCCTGACGCGCATTCATGAGAATTTCGCCCGTCTGCTGACAACGTTTTTTTCCGCCCAGTTGCGCACATATGTGCAAATTTCGGTCGCATCGGCCGACCAAATTCCATACGAAGAATTTGTCCGCTCCATCCCAAAAATGACGATCATCAATGTCTTTGAGGTGCCGCCGCTTGGCGGGCATGTCCTTTTGGAAGTCAACCCGAACATCGCTTACGCCATGCTTGACCGGGTGATGGGCGGGCGCGGCGTCGGCATGGATAAAGTGGAGCATTTGACTGAGATTGAAACACGCATCATGTCCAATTTGTTTGACAAGGCATTTGTCCATTGGCGCGACGCTTGGGAATCGGTGGCGGAAGTCGACCCGCTCTTTGTCGATTTTGAAGTCAATCCGCAGTTTTTGCGCATGATTGCGCCGAACGACACCGTCGTCGTCATTTCGCTCAACACGCAAATCGGCGAAGCGCGCGGCATGATGAATGTGTGCATTCCGCATGTCGTCTTGGAGCCGATTATGCCGCGGCTGTCGGTGCATTACTGGATGCAGGCGCAAAAAAAGGAGCGTTCCCCCGAGGAAGCGAAACGGATCGAACAGCGCATCCGCGCGGCAAAATTGCCGATTATCGCTGAACTGGGAACGGCGGTCATCACGGTCAATGAATTTCTTCAACTCGAGGCCGGCGACGTCATTCAGCTCGAGCAGTCGATTCATGAGCCGCTCGTGGTCAAAATCGGCCATATTCCAAAGTTTATCGGCCAGCCGGGGAAGCGGAACAAAAAGCTGGCGGTGCAAATTTTAGCGATGATCGAGGGGGACGAAGACGACCATGATGAATGATGGGATGTTGTCGCAAGATGAAATCGATGCTTTACTGCGCGGAATGGACAATAGCGATCACGTTCCGGCGCTCCACGATATTTTCACCCCGCTCGAGCAAGATGCCCTTGGGGAAATTGGCAATATTTCATTCGGCAGTTCGGCCACTGCACTGTCGATGTTATTGAACCAAAAGGTGGAAATTACGACGCCAAGCGTGTCCATGATCGAGCGCACAAGCGTCGCTGATGAATTTCCGCAGCCATATGTCGCCATCCAAGTCAACTATACGGAAGGGCTGCTCGGGACAAATTTGTTGGTCATTAAACAGAAAGACGCGGCGATTATCGCTGATTTAATGCTTGGCGGCGACGGAACGGCGGCCGATGGTCCGCTCGGAGAGATTCAGCTGAGCGCTGTTCAAGAAGCGATGAACCAAATGATGGGCTCAGCGGCGACGTCGATGTCGACCGTCTTTGGCAAGCGGGTTGATATTTCCCCGCCGACGCTCCACCTGCTTGATTTGGCGGAAGGAAAAGGGATGGAATATTTGCCGGACGAAGATTTTCTCATTAAAGTGTCATTTCGGCTGAAAATCGGCGAGTTGATCGACTCAAGCATTATGCAGCTGCTGCCGGTCGATTTCGCGAAAGAATTGGCTGCCCAATTGCTCGGCTCGCCGCTTGAGGAGCCGGGGGCTGCGGAAGTTAACCTCAAGTCGTCGGCGGACGCGCGGCCGTTTAGCGAGCCGCAGCCTGTTCCGACTTACGCTCAGGCGAACGGCGGTGCGGCCGTTTCAGAAGCGGCGAGCCGCTCGACGGATGAACCGTCGGCTGGGCGCGCGGACAAGGATAGGGATGGTGCAACCGCTCGGCATATTCAAACCGCCGATTTCGTCGAGTTCGATGCCCCGCCGCTTGCGGCAACGGAGGCGCGCAATTTGGAGCTGCTGTTTGATGTGCCGCTGCAGGTGACGGTTGAACTCGGACGGACGAAGCGATCGGTGCAGGAAATTTTGCAGCTGTCGACTGGATCGATCATTGAGCTCGATAAGCTGGCCGGCGAACCGGTCGACGTGTTTGTCAACAACAAGCTGATCGCGAAAGGAGAGGTTGTCGTCATCGATGAAAATTTCGGCGTCCGCATCACGGACATCATCAGCCAAAGCGATCGGCTAACACGGCTAAAATAAACAAGCGTTTGGGAGGTAAGGGGACATGGCAAGAGTGCTTGTCGTTGATGATGCGGCATTTATGCGCATGATGATTAAAGACATTTTGACAAAAAACGGACATGAAGTCGTCGCCGAAGCGGCCGATGGGCGGGAGGCGATCGAGAAATACAAGGAAACGCAGCCCGATGTAGTGACAATGGATATTACGATGCCGGAGATGGATGGGATTACGGCGCTCAAGGAAATTAAAAAAATCGACAGCAACGCCAAAGTCATTATGTGCTCCGCGATGGGGCAGCAGGCAATGGTGATTGATGCCATTCAAGCCGGGGCGAAAGATTTTGTGGTCAAGCCGTTCCAAGCGGACCGCGTCATCGAAGCGATCAACAAAACGATCGGGTGAGCGATCAGAGGTGGAAACTATGGCAATTTGGCGCTGGGCGGCCGTTTTGCTGGCAGCAGCCATCGCTTTGGGGCCGGTGCCGGCATTGGCCGCCCAAAGCCCGACGGTCGCCGACTGCCTGCAACATCCCGATTCATGCGGGAAGTCAGCTCCTTCCGGGCAACAGACAAAACAGACAGCGAATCAAGCCGCTGATGCGGTTTCCGCTTTCGATGTGCTTCGGCTCATCGGCGCGACCGCCTTTGTTCTCTTCCTTCTTTATGCGCTGTTTCAATGGCTTTCCCGCCGTCAGTTGTTCGTTTCCAGCCAAAAAGGCGCCATTGAGCACCTTGGGGGAACAAGCGTCGGGGCGAACCGCTCTGTGCAGCTGATTAAAGTCGGCCGCCGGCTGCTCGTCATCGGCGTCGGCGATTCGATTCAGCTGCTTAAGGAAATTGAAGACGAAGATGAAATCCATGAGCTGTTAGCGCAGCATCGCGAACGGTTGGAACGGATGGCGGAGTTCGGCCGGCTTGGCTCCCTCCTTCGCGGTGAGTGGACGGCGAAATCAAAGCGGAAAAGCGGTTCGCTGTCATCGTTTTCGGCGCTGTTGGCTGAGGAGATGAAGCAAATGGCCGAAAAGCGAAACGAGTGGCTCAATCGGTTGAAGAAGAAAGGGACGGCGGGCGATGAGTGAATTTGTCCATATGTTTGATTCGATGGCTCCCGATCACGTGTCGACAGCGGTGAAGCTTCTTCTGCTGCTCACCGTTTTGTCGATCGCTCCCGGCATTCTCATTATGATGACATGTTTTACGCGCATCGTCATCGTTTTGTCGTTTGTGCGCACGGCGCTCGGCACGCAGCAGATGCCGCCGAACCAAGTGCTCGTCGGGCTCGCGCTGTTTTTAACATTTTTCATTATGGCGCCAACCTGGAAAGAAATCAACGACCAGGCATTGCAGCCGCTGTTTGCCGACAAAATTGATTTGGAGGAGGCGTATGAACGGGCGGCTGTTCCGCTGAAGCAGTTTATGAGCCAATACACAAGGCAGGAAGATTTGGCGCTGTTTTTATCATACAGCGGCGCCAAACAGCCGAAAACGATCAACGACATCCCGATGACCGCGCTCGTGCCGGCGTTTGCCATCAGTGAGTTGAAAACGGCGTTTCAAATGGGCTTTATGATTTTTATTCCGTTTTTAGTCATCGACATGATCGTCGCCAGCGTCTTAATGTCGATGGGGATGATGATGCTGCCGCCTGTGATGATTTCGCTGCCGTTTAAAATTTTATTGTTTGTCCTTGTTGATGGCTGGCATTTGGTCGTCAAATCATTGTTGCAAAGTTTTCAATAAAGATAGGTGGCGTTTATGAGTGCCGATTTCATCATCCGCCTTGCTGAACAAGGCGTGTATATCGTGCTTGTCGTCTGCGGGCCGCTCTTGTTGTTGACCCTTGTCGTCGGGCTTGTCGTCAGCATTTTTCAGGCGGCGACGCAAATTCAAGAGCAGACGCTTGCGTTTGTGCCGAAAATCGTCGCCGTCTTGCTTGGACTTGTGTTCTTTGGGCCGTGGATGCTCTCGAAAATGGTGTCGTACGCGCACGATATTTTCAACAATCTTGCTTCGTTTATAGGCTGATCGGCGATGGAACAAGTATGGACTTATTTTCCGGCGTTTTTGCTCGTCTTTGTCCGCGCTGCTTCGTTTTTCGCGGCGATGCCGTTGTTTTCCTACCGGACCGTGCCGGCTTCGTATAAAGCCGGATTGGCGTTTTTGTTCAGCTGGCTGTTGTTTTGGGCGATGCCCAAACCGGTGTTGGCGCTTGACGGCGTGTATGTATTGCTTGTCGTAAAAGAAGCGCTCGTCGGACTGGCGCTTGGGCTGCTGGCAGCGATCCTCATGGCGGCGGTGCAAGTCGCCGGCGGCTTGATCGATTTTCAAATCGGGTTTGCCATCGCCAACGTCATCGACCCGCAAACTGGAGCGCAAAGCTCGCTGCTTGGCGAGTATCTTCATTTGCTGGCGCTTTTGCTTTTGCTTATGCTTGACGGGCACCATTTGCTGCTTGACGGCATGTTTTACAGCTATCATTGGCTGCCGCTTGACCGCTTGCCGCACATTGCCGATGGGCCGGCGGTGGAGTACGTCGTGCGGGTGTTCGCTGCCATGTTTGCCGCCGCTGTGCAAATGGCCGCCCCGCTTGTCGGATCGCTCTTTTTAGTCGACGTGGCGCTTGGCATCATCGCCCGCGCGGTGCCGCAAATGAACATTTTCGCGGTCGGCTTTTCCCTGAAGACGGCGGCGGCGTTTTTGCTCCTGTTTGCAGCGATCGGCGGAATTTTGCTTTCCGCCCGTGAACTGTTTCAGCTCATGTTTGCGTCGCTGCGCGAGTTTATGCGGTTGTTGGGAGGCGCGTAAGATGGGCCGCTGGCGACTTGATTTGCAATTTTTTGCGGGAGAAAAAACGGAAAAGGCGACGCCGCGCAAACGGCAAGAAGTACGGGAAAAAGGGCAGGTGGCGAAAAGCGGTGACGCAGTTGCCGCCGCCGTCTTGCTTGCAACGTTTCTCACCTTGTCTTTGGCGGGGGAGTACGAACGCGATGGCTTGCTGCGCCTGTTCGCCCGCGCGCTGTCCGATTATGCGTCCGTTCCGTTGACGATCGATTCGCTTCACCTGCTGTTTCTTGACTGGCTCCGCCATGCGGCGCTCCTTTTGGCTCCGTTTTTTGCCGCTGCCGTGCTGGCGGCCGGGCTGGCCAACTTTTTGCAAATCGGCGCTCTTTTTACTGTTGAACCGCTGAAAATGGACTGGAACCGGCTCAATCCGGTGCAAGGAATGAAGCGGCTTTTTTCGCTGCGCGCCATTGTCGAATTGTTGAAATCAGTGCTCAAAGCCGGCATCATCGGCGCAATTGTCTTTGCGCTGCTGCTTTCCGGACGAAACGAACTCATGGCGCTTGCCTCCAAACCGCCGGGTGCCATGCTCGCGGTCATTGGCGGTTTGACGGTGAAAATGGGGCTGTATGCCGCGGCGGCGCTCTTATTTTTAGCGTTGTTTGATTATTTGTACCAGCGGTTTGAATTTGAGAAAAACATTCGCATGTCGAAGCAAGACATTAAAGATGAATTCAAAAAGACGGAAGGCGACCCGCTCATTAAATCGCGCATTAAGCAAAGACAGCGGGAGATGGCGATGAGGCGGATGATGCAGGAGGTGCCGAATGCCGATGTTGTCATCACCAATCCCACCCATTATGCGGTAGCGCTGAAGTATGAAGATGGAAAAATGGAGGCGCCGGTTGTCGTGGCGAAAGGGGCTGACTATGTGGCGTTGAAAATAAAGGAAATTGCCAAGGCGAACGGCGTCGTGACGGTTGAAAATCGTCCGTTGGCGCAGGCGCTTTACCGGCAGACGGACGTCGGCGACATGATTCCAGAGACGTTTTTTAAGGCAGTGGCGGAAATTTTGGCGTACGTCTACCGGCTCAAACGAAAAGGGTAACAGCAAGGGGAGAAAACCATGCAAGCGCAGCTCAAAGATTTATCCGTGTTAATTATGGTTGTGCTCATCGTCGCCATGCTCGTCATCCCGCTGCCGACATGGCTGTTGAGCGTATTGATCATCATCAATATTTCCCTTGCCTTGCTTGTATTGCTGACGGCGATGAACACGAAAGAGCCGCTTGAGTTTTCCATTTTTCCGTCATTGCTTTTAGTGCTGACGCTGTTTCGGCTCGGGCTGAATGTGTCAACCACCCGCTCGATTTTAAGCAAAGGGGAGGCGGGCGGCGTCGTTGAAACGTTCGGAACGTTCGTCGTTGGCGGCGATGTCGTCGTTGGGTTTGTTGTGTTTTTGATTTTGGTCATCATCCAGTTTGTTGTCATCACCAAAGGGGCGGAGCGCGTCTCTGAAGTGGCGGCCCGCTTTACGCTCGATGCGATGCCCGGCAAACAGATGAGCATTGACGCCGATTTAAATGCCGGCATGATTTCGGAGCAAGAAGCCCGAAAGCGGCGGGAAAAAGTGGCGCAAGAAGCCGACTTTTACGGAGCAATGGACGGGGCGAGCAAGTTCGTGAAAGGCGACGCCATCGCCGGCATCATTATCGTCGTCATCAACATGTTGTTTGGCATGGTGATCGGCGTCGTTGAACAAGGGATGGAGATGGCGGAGGCGGCGAAGCGCTACACGCTTTTGACGGTCGGCGACGGAATCGTCAGCCAAATTCCGGCGCTGTTGATTTCCACGGCGACCGGCATCATCGTCACCCGGGCGGCGTCGGACAGCAACTTGAGCGGCGATATTATGCGCCAGCTGTTCGCGTTTCCGAAAATGTTGTACGTCACGGCAGGAACGATTTTCCTGCTCGGCTTGTTTACGCCGATCAACGACTTGTTGACGATGCCGATTGCCGGGTTGCTGGCGCTTGGCGGCTACCGATTTATCGAGCGGCAAAAGCAAGAAGAAGCGGCATTGGCCGCTCCGGAAGAGGAGGCGGCGGCCGCCGACGAATTGAAAAGCCCGGAAAGCGTCATCCAACTGTTGCATATCGATCCTATTGAATTTGAGTTCGGCTATGCGCTCATTCCGCTCGCTGATGCCAATCAAGGCGGGGATTTGCTTGACCGGATCGTCATGATCCGTCGGCAGCTCGCGCTCGAGCTTGGCATTGTCATCCCGGTTGTGCGCATTCGCGACAACATCCAGTTGCAGCCGAATGAATACCGGATCAAAGTGAAAGGCGAGGAAGTGGCGCGCGGCGAGTTGCTGCTTGACCATTATTTGGCGATGAGCCCCGGGGTTGACGACGATTCGATTGATGGCATTGACACCATCGAGCCGGCGTTTGGTCTGCCAGCGAAATGGATTTCCGAGACCGTAAAAGACCGGGCGGAAATGCTTGGCTATACGGTCGTCGACCCGCCATCGGTCGTCTCGACACACTTAACGGAGGTGCTGAAAGCCCATGCCCACGAACTGCTGGGGCGCCAGGAAACAAAACAGCTGATCGATCATTTAAAAGAATCGTATCCGGTGCTTGTCGACGATGTGACGCCGAATCCGTTGTCTGTCGGCGACGTGCAAAAAGTGCTCGCCAAGCTATTGAAAGAGAAAGTGTCGATCCGCAACTTGCCGCTCATTTTTGAGGCGCTTGCCGATTTTGCCCGCCTGACCAGCGACACCGATTTGTTGACGGAATACGTCCGCCAAGCGTTGGCGCGGCAAATCACTTCGCAGTACGCCGTGCCGGGCGAGCCGCTGCGCGTCATTACGCTGTCGGGCAGAGCGGAAAAAACGATCGCCGACGCCGTACAGCAAACAGAGCATGGCCGCTATTTGGCGCTCGAGCCGGCGCGGGCGCAGGCGTTTGTGGAAGCGGTCGCCGCGGCGCTTGAACGCTATCCGTTCGCCGGCCAGACGCCGATTTTGCTCTGCTCCCCGGCGGTGCGCATGTACGTCCGCCAGCTGACCGAGCGCCATTTTCCGACTGTTCCGGTGCTGTCGTACAACGAGCTTGAAGCGGATGTCGAAGTTCAAAGCGTGGGGATGGTGGAAATCGAATGAAAGTGAAAAAATTTGTCGCCCCGTCCATGAACGAAGCGATGAAAATGGTTCGCGCCGAACTTGGCCGCGACGCCGTCATTTTGCACTCGAAAGTCGTGCAGACCGGCGGATTTTTCGGTCTGTTTGCGAAAAAAAAGATCGAAGTGTTGGCCGGCGTTGATCCGGATCCACTGCCGCCGCGTCAGCCGGATGCCGCCGCGTCTTTGACGCGTCAGCCGGATGCCGCCGCGTCTTTGACGCGTCAGCCGAGTGCTGCGTCCTTTGCCCCTTTGCCGGCGGCCGAGCGGGAGGAAGACGGCTCGCTTGCCCGTGAGATCGAGGAAGTCAAGGCGCTCATCCGTCAGTTCAACGCCCGCTCGTCTTCGCTTTTGTATCCTCCGCCGCTTGCGGAAGCGGAACGGCGCCTCGTTCGGCAAGGGATGGCGGATGTGTACGTCCGCCAAGTGATGGATCGCCTGCTTGAACGGTGGTATGCCGACAAAGACAGCCGGTCGCCCGCTGCGGTCTCCGCCTGGACGAAAGAAGCGGTGCGCGATCTATTGTCGACGCTTCCGTTTGTCAAAACGGCGGAGCAAAAAAAGTATATGATTTTGCTTGGTCCGACCGGGGTTGGAAAAACGACGACGCTCGCCAAAATGGCAGGGCGCGCCGTCCTCGAGCAAGGGAAAAAAGTCGGGTTCATCACGGCCGACACGTACCGGATCGCCGCCATCGACCAACTGAAGACGTATGCCGACATTTTGCACGCTCCGTTGGAAGTATGCTACAATGCCGACGATTTTCGGACGGCGAAGCGGAAATTGGCCGGTTGCGATCTCGTGTTCGTCGATACGGCTGGCCGCAACTTCCGCAACCCGCAATACGTGGATGAACTGCAGCAAACGCTCGAGTTTGACAGCGAAACGGAAACGTTTCTTGTATTCGCCGCCACGGGAAAGTATGACGATATGAAAACGATTTACAACCACTTTTCCCGCCTGCCGATCGATCGGCTGATCGTGACGAAGCTCGATGAGACGGACTCGTTTGGAACGATCGTCAATGTGTTGCTTGACAGCCGGCTTGCCGCCGCCTATTTCACGAACGGGCAAAATGTGCCGGACGACATGGTGGAAGCGTCCGCAGACCGGCTCGTTCATCTGCTGTTTGGGGCGGAGCGATGGTGAGCGATCAAGCAGAACGGCTGCGCTATGAGCTGGGCCGCCGGCGCCAGCCGGCGGCGGGGCCGCGGACCATCGCGGTGACGAGCGGGAAAGGCGGAGTCGGCAAGTCAAACCTTTCGCTCAATTTTTCGCTGTCGCTCTCGAAGCTCGGGTTTCGCGTCTTGCTGCTTGATATGGACATCGGCATGGGCAACATCGACATTTTGCTCGGCCAGTCGTCGCCATTGACGCTTTCGGATTGGTTTTCCGCGCGGTTGCCGCTTTCCGAGCTGGTAAAAAGCGGACCGGAGCATCTATCGTATATTGCTGGGGGGACGGGCGCCGCGCAATGGTTGAGTGTCGATCGATCCGCTATCGACTATTTGTTGGCCGAGCTGCAGACGGTGGCGTCGCGATATGATTATCTCATTTTCGATATGGGGGCGGGTGCCTCAGAAGAACGATTGTATTTTTTAAAACCCGTGGTGCTAGATAAACTTGATCAAGCATAAAAATAGCCCTTGCTGGCGGATCTCCAGTAGAATGAAAGTGTCACCCAACATTCGAAAGGAGAGATCCCCCATGCAAGAGCACTTTCATTTTACTACAGATCCAGCCAAACTTCAAAAACAATATGCCGCTATTTTCTGTTTTGTTTCTGCCCAACTGTCGTTGATTCAAATGTATCTTCATCGCCGCAACCGTCACTTGGTCAAGCAAGAAGACGAAGTGGTCATGGCGGTTCACCTTTTGGGGAAGCTGCTGGGCTTTTCTTCCGAACGAGCCTGGCATCGTTTTGTCACGGGAAATTTGTTCACAAACGGCTCGTTTCTTGAACGCTCCCGATACAACCGCCGCTGCCGGGCGCTTGGTTTCGCCATCAAATGGATCCGTCATGAGCTGGCGAAACGTGGCCAACACCATGCTTATGCGGTCGTCGACAGCTTGCCTCTTCCGTTGTGCCATCCCGTGAGAATGCAGCGCGTCAAGCGATTTCGAGGGATCGCGGATATGGGGTATTGTGCTTCCAAAAAGCAATGGTACTACGGTTTCAAGCTGCATCTTCAAGTGACCAATCAAGGGCTGGCCATGGGCTATGTCGTGACGGAAGCGTCCTGCCACGACGTCAAAGCCGCTGAAACGGTGATGACTCAAATCCCTCATCCCTACAACTTTGGGGACAAAGGGTACATCAGCCACGCTCTTCGAGAAAAGCTGTACGAAGAACACCAAGTCGCGTTCTGGACACCGTCTCGACACAATCAAAAGCACGGCCCATCCAAGGCATGGGAAGAATGGATCCAAAAAAAACGCAAAGTCATCGAGACGGTGTTTTCGATTCTCGTAGACCAATACCGGATCACCGACATTCGAGCGAATTCCATGGCCGGGTTTGAAGTGGCACTCGATGGCATCTTGTTGGCTTATTCCTTGGTCACACTAGGGCTGGTTGAGCGCTGACGCTCAACTAGCACCACGGGTTTTTTAAAGTCCGTCGACGATGTGTTTATTGTCACGACGCCGGAGCCGACCGCGATGACGGATGCGTACGCCATGATGAAATATATGCACACCGCCGGCAGCGAGGCTCCGTTTTCCGTCATCGTCAACCGCGCCGGCAGCGAGCGGGAAGGATATGGCGTCTTTTCGCGCCTGCAGCATGCCGCCAGTCGGTTTTTCCATAAAGACATCGCCTTGCTTGGCGTCGTTCCTGAAGACCGGATGGTCGCGCGCTGTGTCGTCCGGCAAACGCCGTTTGTTCTCTTTGATCCAGCGGCGAAGGCGAGCCGGGCAGTGCGTCAAATGGCATGCCGCTATGCGGCGGGAGGAGAAAAAGAGCCGGAGCGGGCTCCCCGCTTTTTTGCGAAGCTGCGTCAACTTTTGCTAGAAAGGTAGAGACGGAACATGAAGACGATCAAGGTGCTTGTCGTCGATGACTCGGCGTTTATGCGCAAATGGATCAGTGATTTTTTGTCCGAACATCCGCACCTCGAAGTCATCGGAACAGCTCGCAACGGCCGGGAGGCGCTCGAGAAAATCGCCGCCCTAAGGCCGGATGTCGTGACGCTTGATGTGGAAATGCCGGTCATGAACGGACTCGAAACGTTGCAGCGCATCATGCG
The DNA here is from genome assembly GCF_002335725.1 of Geobacillus sp. FJAT-46040. Taxonomy (NCBI): domain Bacteria; kingdom Bacillati; phylum Bacillota; class Bacilli; order Caryophanales; family Anoxybacillaceae; genus Geobacillus; species Geobacillus sp. FJAT-46040. The sequence goes on along the minus strand of NZ_NISS01000001.1, from coordinate 1,765,931 downwards.
GGACCATCCCGTGCCGGTCGTCATGGTGTCAAGCTCGACGACCGAAGGGGCGGAAAACACGATCGCCGCCATGCAGTACGGGGCGGTCGACTTTGTCGCTAAGCCGTCCGGACCGATTTCGCTCGATTTGTACAAAGTGAAAGACGAGCTGATTGGCAAAGTGCTGCACGCGAGCGAAGCGAACGTGGCTGCCTTGACTGCCCCGCGCCGCCAACGTCCGTCTTGGCGCCCATCGTTCAAAGCGGCGGCGCGGCCGCAACAGGCCATCGTCGCGATCGGCACTTCCACCGGCGGCCCGCGCGCGCTCGAGACGGTGCTGACGCAGCTTCCGCCCGATCTAGCCGCTCCGGTCGTCGCTGTCCAGCATATGCCCAAAGGATTTACGACATCGCTCGCCAACCGGCTTGATGCGCTTGCCGCGATCACGGTCAAGGAGGCGGAAGACGGGGAAGTGCTGCAAAATGGCACCGCCTATATCGCGCCAGGCGGCGTCCATCTCATCGTTCGCGAAGAAGGCGGCGCGCTTAAAGCCCGTTTCGACGAATCGCCGCCGCGCGCCGGCCATCGTCCGGCTGTTGACGTGTTGTTCGAGTCGCTCGCTGCCATTCGCCTCTGTCGGAAAATCGCGGTGATCATGACCGGGATGGGAAGCGACGGAACAGCGGGGTTGAAAAAGCTGAAGGAAAGCGGGAACACAAAAGCGATCGCGGAAGCGCGCGAGACAGCCGTTGTCTTTGGGATGCCAAGAGCGGCGATCGAGGCTGGCGTCGTTGATGTCATCATTCCGCTTGACAGCATCGCCGCTGCCATCGTCCAATTGATCGGGGAGTGAGGGGGAAACGGCATGGACATGAGCCAATATTTGGATTTATTTATTGATGAAAGCAAAGAGCATTTGCAGGCGATCAACGAGCGGCTGTTGGAACTTGAAAAAACTCCGGAGGACATGTCTGTGGTGAATGATATTTTCCGTTCGGCCCATACGTTGAAAGGCATGTCCGCCACGATGGGGTTTGAAGATTTGGCCAATTTGACGCACCAAATGGAAAACGTGCTCGATGGCATCCGCAATCGGCGGCTTTCCGTTACCCCGGAATTGCTTGACGTCATTTTTGAGGCCGTCGACCATTTGGAGGCGATGATCAGTTCCATCGCTGCAGGCGGCGACGGAACGCGCGATGTAAGGAGAACAGTCGAACAGCTGAAACGAATCGAGCAAGGGGAGATGCCGAACAAGCAGGCAGCAAGAGAAGAACCGCCCCTTGAACATGCGTATGGGGAATTTGAATACCATGTGCTCGAGCAGGCGAAGGAGCAGGGATTTTCCGTCTACGAAATCCGCGTTCGGCTTCGCGATGATTGCTTGTTGAAAGCAGCGCGCGTCTATATGGTGTTTGAACAGCTGAATGAAGTCGGAGAAATTGTGAAAGCAACGCCGCCGGTCGAGATGCTGGAGGAAGAACAGTTTGACCGGGAGTTTCTCGTTACGGTTGTATCCAAAGCGCCAGCCGATGAGTTGCAAAAGCGGCTGATGGGCATTTCGGAAATTGATGACGTCAAGGTGTCTATGCTATCGAGCGATGAACCGTCGGCAGAAAGCGAGAAAGCGGCTGCGCCCCAACAACCGGCCGCTATGGAGCAGGCGGCGGCCGTTCAGGCCGAAGCGGAGGCGCCGGAAAAACAAACAGCGAAACAGGCGACGAAAACGATTCGCGTCAACATTGAACGGCTCGATCGGTTGATGAACTTATTTGAAGAATTGGTTGTCGACCGCGGTCGGCTTGAGCAAATTTCCCGCGAGCTGAACCATGCCGAATTGACGGAAACGGTCGAGCGGATGTCTCGCATCTCGAGCGATTTGCAGACGATCATTTTAAATATGCGCATGGTGCCGGTCGAAACGGTGTTCAACCGCTTCCCGCGCATGGTGCGCCAGCTCGCCCGCGAGCTCGGCAAAAAGGTGCGCCTTGACATCATCGGCGCGGATACCGAGCTTGACCGGACGGTGATCGATGAAATCGGCGACCCGCTTGTCCATTTGATCCGCAATGCGCTCGACCACGGCATCGAAGCGCCGGACGTCCGGGCGGCGCGCGGAAAGCCGGAAGAAGGGACCGTTCAATTGCGAGCGTACCATAGCGGCAACCATGTCTTTATTGAAATCGAGGATGACGGCGCCGGCATTTCCCGGGAGAAGGTGCTGCAAAAGGCGAAAAGCCGCGGCATTGTCTCGCCGCAGGCGGCGGAGCATTTGAACGATCAGCAAATTTACGAGCTTATTTTCGCTCCCGGCTTTTCGACCGCTGAGCAAGTTTCTGACATTTCCGGCCGCGGCGTCGGTTTGGATGTCGTCAAAAGCACGATTGAGTCGCTCGGCGGCACCGTTTCGGTCGATTCGCAGCCTGGAAAAGGGTCGCTCTTTTCGATTCAGCTGCCGCTCACATTGTCGATCATTTCTGTGTTGCTCGTTCAAATCGCCGAGGAAACGTACGCGATTCCGCTGTCATCGATCATTGAGACGGCGCTGGTGAAAAGGGAAGAGATTTTTTCCGCCCACAACCAGCCGGTCATCGATTTTCGCGGCAAAATCGTGCCGCTCGTCCGCCTGAAAGACGTCTTCGCTGTTCCTGGAGCGGCCGATGACGGAGATGCGGTGGCGGTCGTGATCGTCCGGAAAGGGGAAAAACTGGCGGCGCTGGCGGTCGACTCGTTTATCGGGCAGCAAGAAGTCGTGTTGAAATCGCTAGGAAACTATTTATCTTCGGTTTTCGCCATCTCGGGGGCGACGATTTTGGGAGACGGCCGAGTGGCGCTGATTATCGACTGCAACGCGCTCGTGAAGTAGGAGATGGCCGTGTCGGTGCGGGGGCGCCTATGGCGTTGATCTGCCGTTTTCAGTGGCATGTCGAAAAAAAGGGGGAGGATTGGATGACGGCCAGCGTGCAAGCAGACTGGAAAGTGATTGCGTTTCGCCTGAAAGAAGAAGAATATGCTCTGCCGGTGCAGCATGTCCGTTCCATCGAGAAAATGCAGCCGATCACGCGCGTGCCGGGGACGGCCCATTATGTAAAAGGGGTCATCAACTTGCGCGGTGTTGTGACGCCGATCATCGGTTTGCGCGAGCGGTTCGGGTTTGCCCCCGAACCATATGGGGAACAGACGCGGATCATTATCGTTGCTCTTGAGGATATGGAAGTTGGGCTCATCGTCGATGCCGCGAATGATGTCCTTGATCTGCCGGCGGAAAGCATCGAACCGCCGCCAAAGGCAATTGGCTCCGTTGAGGCAAGTTACATCGACGGCGTGGCGAAAGTGGAGAATCGGCTCCTCATTTTGCTCGATTTGGCGAAAGTGCTCGACCGATAATCCGTGGAGAGGAGCGTTGACATTGGACGATATTCGCAACTTGACGGGGATGCATATTGACATTTTGCGCGAAATCGGCAACATTGGCGCCGGCAACGCGGCGACGGCTTTGTCGACGTTGCTAAACAAAAAAATTGAAATGGCGGTGCCGCGCGTTCAAATTGCGACGTTTGCCGAAATGATGGAATCAATCGGTGGACCGGAACAAGTAGTGGCGTGCGTCTATTTGCGCATCGAAGGAGAAGCGCCGGGAAACATGTTTTTCGTGTTGCCGCCGGAACAGGCTGAGCGGTTTGTCCGTCGGATGATTGGCGATGGCTCGTTTTCGTTTCAAGGAGAAGCCCATGAGCTTGGCTGCTCGGCGCTTCAGGAGCTCGGCAATATTTTAGCCGGCTCGTATTTGTCGGCATTGGCTGACTTTACGCGGCTCAACTTGCACCCGTCCGTGCCGGCATTGGCTATCGACATGATTGGAGCTGTGCTGTCGTTCGGATTGCTTGAGCTGTCGCGTGTTGGCGATTACGCCATTTTGATTGACACAGCCATTTACGATGAACGGCGCTCGGACGAAAGCATCAACGGCCATTTCTTTCTTCTACCTGACCCCGAGTCGTTTTCCACCATCTTTCGAGCGTTAGGTGTGGATGGTCTATGAGCACAGCGCAGGCTGTCAAAATCGGCATTGCGGAAATGGAGGTCGTCATAGCGCCGAATGTCATCCGCACGTGCGGGCTTGGGTCGTGCGTCGGTGTCGTCATTTACGATGTAGGCAAGGCGGTTGCCGGCATGGCGCATGTCATGCTTCCGCATTCCTCGATGGCGCGCGGCGGAGTCATCAATGCGGCCAAATACGCTGATACGGCGGTCGAGGCGCTCGTTCAGCTTGTCATTGCCGCTGGCGGGCGGAAAGGGATGCTGAAAGCGAAGCTGGCCGGCGGGGCGCAAATGTTTTCGTTTTCGACAGTTGGCGGCGATATGATGCGCATTGGCGCGCGCAATGTGGAGGAAGTGAAAAAGCAGCTCGAGCGGCTTCACATTCCGGTCGTCGCCGAAGATGTCGGGGGCCATAGCGGCCGCACGATCGAATTTAATCCGCAGACGGGCGTGCTCTCCATCCGCACCGCCGCTCAAGAAATAAAGGAAATATGACCGGGATGCGCCGTTTCCGCAAGGCAAGGGGGAGAATAATGGGAAGCGCGCTAAAAGGAGAAGAACGGAAATACTGGGATGAATGGATCAATGGCCGCGACCGTCACGCGGCCGAGGAGCTGGTGCAGCGCTATATGCCGCTTGTTTTCTACCACGTGCAGCGGCTTTCGGCGACGCTGCCGAGCTCCGTGCCGAAGGATGAGCTCGTCAGCCTTGGACTCGTCGGCTTATACGATGCGTTGGAGAAATTTGACCCATCGCGTGATTTGAAGTTCGACACGTACGCCTCGTTCCGCATCCGCGGCGCCATCTTAGACGGTTTGCGCAAAGAAGACTGGCTGCCGCGCAGCATGCGCGATAAGGCAAAAAAAATTGAGGAAGCGATCGAGCGGCTTGAACAGCGGCACATGCGATCGGTGACGGCGAAAGAGATCGCCGCTGAGCTCGGGATGACGGAAGAGGAAGTGCAGGCGGCGGCGAGTGAAACGTTTTTTTCCCATTGGCTGCTGCTCGGGCAGACGACCGTCGACGAAGATGAAGGACTGTTGGCGGTTCGCGACGACCGCGCTCCGCTTCCCGAGGAGCAAATCGTTAAGCAGGAAATGATCGAAAAGCTGGCTGAAGCCATCGGACAGCTGAATGAAAAAGAGCAGCTCGTCATCAGTTTGTTTTATAAAGAGGAGCTGACGTTTACAGAAATCGGGAGCCTTTTGCATTTGTCGACATCAAGAATTTCGCAAATTCATGCGAAAGCGCTTTGGAAACTGCGCCGCTTTTTTGAAAAAGAGCCATGAGGGGAGAGAAAACGCGATGGACATCCAGCTTCCAGCGTTGCAAAGCGTCATGCCGAAAGCGCCCGACGCGGAAAGGCTTCAAGCCTCGACGCAACAACACTCCTATGCAGTGCAGGCGCAAATGGCAACTGCCGGCCAAAAGCGGGCGGAGCGTGCGCGCCGTCGGGTGACGGATAAACGAACGAGCGCCCGTCTTGAGCAGGAGGCGTCCCGTTTTGGAGGACACCCTTATAAAGGAAAAACGATCGACATTCAAGGATAGTGAACATCATGATGGCATTTTGGCTAACGATCAGTTTGCTGCTGCACGCCTTGTCGTTTTGGTTGATCATTGTACTTTTCCTTCGCCTGTCGCGGCTTGGCGAGGCGGAGAGGCGGGCCGAGGAGCTCGAGGAAGCCATGACCGCTTATCTCGCTGCTTGGAAGGAAGAAAACAAGCGCTTTTTGGCTGAACTTGACTCGTTGCTTGGCAGCGGAGCGGCTCCATTCGTTTCTGCACCGGAAACGAACGATGCGCCCAGTGTGCAACGGGGCGCAAACGGGAAAGAGACGGCGTCCATGCTGGGGGCAGGAGGCGGTGAAATCGGAGGGGGGTTCGAAAAGCGAACAGCGGAAGCAAAAAAGGAGGAAAACGAGCCGGCGGAGCGGGGAGAAACCGAAAAACGCACAGAAACAAGCCGCCCAAGCGCCGCTCCGGGCTATTTCCCAGACATCGGAACGGTCAAGGATGTGCTCGAACTTTCACTCACCCGACCAGCGGACGCGAGTGAGCTTGCTCGCCGCCTATATGCGGAAGGGGCGACGGTCGAGGAAATTGCCAAACAGCTTGGCAAAGGGAAAACAGAAGTCGAGCTATGGCTCAAATTTGCGCAAAAAACGAATCAATAGGCGAATAACAGCTTGATTTGCTGCTTGCAGTTGTGATATATTTTTTCATGGTGTGAATACACACGCCTGATGATTTCAGCAACGGTGCTGGCAACGCCAGTCTTGCTGAAAGATGAGGCAGGCGGAGGACCAAAAACCACTAAGGAAACAGGAGGAGCATACATGTCGGTTATTTCGATGAAACAACTGCTTGAAGCTGGCGTCCACTTTGGACATCAGACGCGCCGTTGGAATCCGAAGATGAAAAAATACATTTTCACGGAGCGCAACGGCATCTATATCATCGACTTGCAAAAAACGGTGAAAAAAGTCGAGGAAGCATACAACTTCGTCCGCGAATTGGCGGCGAATGGCGGCAAAATTTTGTTCGTCGGCACGAAAAAACAAGCGCAAGAGTCGGTGAAGGAAGAAGCGGAACGCTGCGGCATGTTTTATGTCAACCAACGCTGGCTCGGCGGCACGCTGACGAACTTCGCTACGATCCAAAAGCGGATCAAACGGCTGCGTGAAATTGAAAAAATGGAAGAAGATGGGATATTTGACGTTCTGCCGAAAAAAGAAGTCATTCGCTTGAAAAAAGAAAAAGAGCGTCTTGAGAAGTTTTTGGGCGGCATCAAAGACATGAAAGAGCTGCCGGATGCGTTGTTTGTCATTGACCCGCGCAAAGAGCGGATCGCGGTGGCGGAAGCGCGCAAGCTGAACATCCCGATCATCGGCATCGTCGACACGAACTGCGATCCGGATGAAATTGACTATGTCATTCCGGCCAACGACGACGCCATCCGCGCTGTTAAGCTGTTGACTTCGAAAATCGCCGACGCCGTGCTTGAGGCGAAACAAGGCGAAGAAGCGGCCGTCGCAGCAGAGTAACGATGCACAAGAAAGGTGATAAGAGGGGAAAGCCTTTTATCACCTTTTTTTGAGACAGAAATGAGCAACTTTTGGCTATACTAACGAATAAGGGCAAAACGGGAAGCCGCTGCCGGCACCGATACATATACGGGACAATGAGAAGGAGGATTTTTTTATGGCGATTACAGCACAAATGGTGAAAGAACTGCGCGAAAAAACAGGCGCAGGCATGATGGACTGCAAAAAGGCGCTCACCGAAACAAACGGTGACATGGAGAAAGCGATCGACTGGCTGCGCGAAAAAGGAATTGCCAAAGCGGCGAAAAAAGCGGACCGCATCGCGGCCGAAGGGATGGCGTACATTGCGGTGGAAGGCAATACCGCCGTCATTTTGGAAGTGAACTCGGAAACGGACTTCGTTGCGAAAAACGAAGCATTCCAAACGCTTGTCAAAGAGCTGGCCGCCCACTTGCTGAAACAAAAGCCGGCTTCGCTTGATGAAGCGCTCGGTCAAACGATGGACAACGGCTCGACCGTCCAAGACTACATCAACGAAGCGATCGCTAAAATTGGTGAAAAAATTACGCTTCGCCGCTTTGCCGTCGTCAATAAAGCGGACGGCGAAACGTTCGGTGCGTACTTGCACATGGGCGGGCGCATCGGCGTATTAACGTTATTAGCCGGCAATGCGAGCGAAGACGTCGCCAAAGATGTGGCCATGCACATTGCCGCACTTCATCCGAAATACGTCTCGCGCGACGACGTGCCGCAGGAAGAGATTGCGCATGAGCGTGAAGTGTTGAAGCAGCAAGCCTTAAACGAAGGCAAGCCGGAGAAAATCGTTGAAAAAATGGTCGAAGGCCGGCTGAACAAGTTTTACGAAGACGTCTGCCTGCTCGAGCAAGCGTTCGTGAAAAACCCGGATGTGACGGTGCGCCAATACGTCGAATCGAACGGAGCAACAGTCAAGCAGTTCATCCGTTACGAAGTCGGCGAAGGGCTCGAAAAACGCCAAGACAATTTTGCAGAAGAAGTCATGAGCCAAGTCAGAAAACAATGACGGACCGCAACAGGGAACACGCGCGTGTTCCCTGTTTTTCAAAGTGATTCGCATCATGGAGGTTGGACATGGAACAGCCAAAATACAAACGCGTCGTGTTAAAGTTGAGCGGGGAAGCGCTCGCCGGAAAGCAAGGGTTTGGCATTCAACCGGCGGTCATTCAGTCGATCGCCAAACAAGTGAAAGAAGTTGTTGAACTGGGCGTCGAGGTCGCCATCGTCGTCGGCGGCGGCAACATTTGGCGTGGAAAAACGGGAAGCGAAATGGGCATGGACCGGGCGACGGCTGATTACATGGGCATGTTGGCGACGGTGATGAATGCCCTCGCCTTGCAGGACAGCCTTGAGCAGCTCGGTGTGGAAACGCGGGTGCAAACATCGATTGAAATGCGGCAAGTGGCCGAACCGTACATTCGCCGCCGGGCGATTCGCCATCTTGAGAAAAAACGAGTTGTCATTTTCGCCGCCGGCACAGGCAACCCGTACTTTTCGACCGATACGACCGCGGCGCTCAGGGCGGCGGAAATCGAGGCGGACGTCATTTTAATGGCGAAAAACAACGTCGATGGCGTTTACAGCGCCGACCCGAACGTCGACGCCAATGCGGTCAAATACGATGAGCTGTCGTACTTGGACGTCATCAAGCAAGGGCTCGGCGTCATGGATTCGACTGCTTCCTCGCTTTGCATGGACAACAACATTCCGCTCATCGTCTTCTCGATTATGGAAGAAGGCAATATTAAACGCGCTGTGTTAGGTGAAAACATCGGAACGATCGTAAGGGGGAAATAACGATGGCAAAGCAAGTGATCCAACAGGCGAAAGAAAAGATGGATAAAGCGGTGCAAGCGTTCACCCGCGAGCTGGCAAGCATTCGCGCCGGACGGGCGAACGCAGGGCTGCTTGAGAAAGTAACCGTTGACTATTACGGCGTGCCGACGCCAATCAACCAACTGGCCTCCATCAGCGTGCCGGAAGCGCGGCTGCTTGTCATTCAGCCGTACGACAAATCGGCCATTAAAGAAATGGAAAAAGCGATTTTAGCATCGGATTTAGGGCTGACGCCATCGAATGATGGATCGGTCATTCGTCTTGTCATTCCGCCGCTCACTGAGGAACGGCGCCGCGAGCTCGCGAAGCTTGTCAAAAAGTATTCAGAAGACGCGAAAGTCGCGGTGCGCAACATCCGCCGCGATGCGAACGATGAATTGAAAAAACTCGAGAAAAACGGCGAGATTACGGAAGATGAGCTCCGCAGCTACACGGACGAAGTGCAAAAGCTGACCGATGACCACATCGCCAAAATTGACGCCATCACAAAAGAAAAAGAAAAAGAAGTGATGGAAGTATAGGCAAAACCATGCAAACCCTCTATGTTGATGGAGGGTTTTTTTGCTATAATGGAAAGGCAAAACACGATCCCGGAGGACTCGTATGTTCAATAAAATGCGAAAAACAAAAGAGAAAGACGTCCCGGTGACGAAAGAAGAGGTGCTCAGGCATCCGATGCCGAACCACGTCGCCATCATTATGGACGGAAACGGGAGATGGGCGAAAAAGCGGGCGCTGCCAAGGGCGGCCGGCCATTACGAAGGCATGCAAGTTGTGCGCAAAATCACTCGTTTTGCGAATGAGCTGGGGATTCAGATTTTGTCGCTTTACGCGTTTTCGACAGAAAACTGGAAACGTCCGAAAAGTGAAGTCGATTATTTGATGAAGCTGCCGGAACAGTTTTTGACGACGTTTCTTCCCGAGCTCGTCGCCGAAAATGTCAAAGTCCAAGTGATCGGTCATGCGGAGGCGCTGCCTGATCATACGCGCCGGGCGGTCGAGAAAGCCGTGAAGGAAACAAGCGGCAACACCGGCCTTGTGTTAAACTTTGCCCTTAATTATGGAAGCCGGGCGGAAATCACTGCCGCCGTAAAGCAGATCGCCAAAGACGTTGAACGCGGGATGCTCGCGCCGGAAGACATCACCGAGCCGCTCATTTCCTCGTACTTGATGACGAGCGGGCTCGCTGACCCTGACTTGCTCATCCGTACGAGCGGGGAGATTCGCTTGAGCAATTTCATGCTTTGGCAGTTGGCGTATACGGAACTTTGGTTTACGGATGTCTTATGGCCGGATTTTACGGAACAACATTTCTTAGAGGCGATTGCCGCTTACCAGCGGCGCGACCGCCGATTTGGAGGAGTGTCAGCGCGATGAAGCAGCGAATCATCACCGGAGTCATAGCGGCGGCGCTCTTTTTGCCGATTGTTATTTTTGGCGGATTTCCGTTTATAATAGTAACATATATATTGGCCACGATTGGGCTGTTTGAATTGTTGCGGATGAAAGGGATGCACCCGTTGTCGTTTGTCGGGGCGGCTGGATTGATCGCCCTTTGGCTGTTGCTCGTTCCCGCCCGTTACGGCGGCGAGTGGTTGGCGTCTGGGACCGCCAAATTTGGCGTGCTCGCCGCTTTGGCTTTTTTGCTGCTTGTCGGCACAGTCGTGACGAAAAATGCGCTCTCGTTCGATGAGGCGGCGTTTGTCGTTTTGGCGGTCGTCTATGTCGGCGTAGGGTTTTTCTGTTTCGGCGCTGTTCGTTTGGTTGGGTTCGTGTACTTCGTTTATGCCTTGTTTGTCATTTGGGCGACTGACATTGGGGCGTATTTCTTTGGCCGCGCGTTTGGCCGGCGCAAGCTATGGCCGGAGATCAGCCCAAAAAAAACGGTGGAAGGCGCCATCGGCGGCATCGCTTCAGCGGCTGTTGTCGCCGCGATTTACGAGTGGGCGGCGGCGCCGTTTGGCAGTTTGGCGGCCGCGCTTGGCGTCGCGTTGCTGCTGTCGGCGTTCGGTCAGCTCGGCGATTTGATCGAATCGGCATTTAAGCGCCATTACGGCGTCAAAGATTCCGGGGCGATTTTGCCGGGACATGGCGGCATTTTAGATCGGTTTGACAGCTTGCTGTTCGTGCTGCCGATATTGTACATATTGCTTGAAATCGCACGATAAGCGGGTGAGGAGTGAAACGATTGAAATATATTAGTATATTAGGGGCGAGCGGATCGATCGGCACACAGACGCTCGATGTCATCCGCGCCCATCCGGACGAATTCCGCTTGGCCGCCGCATCGGTCGGGAAAAATATCGAGGCGGCGAGGCGGCTGATCGCTGAATTTTCCCCAAGTCTTGTCGCCGTCGCTGACCGTGATGCGTATGAAGTTCTTTATCGCGAGTACCGCGGGCGGACGACGATCGTGTACGGAGAGGAAGGATTGATTGAAGCAGCCGTTTGCCCACAAGCCGATGTTGTCGTCACCGCTGTCGTCGGCAGCGTCGGCCTTGTGCCGACGCTGAAGGCGATTGAAGCGGGAAAAGCGATCGCCCTCGCCAACAAAGAGACGCTCGTTGTCGCCGGACATCTCGTCATGGCTGCAGCCAAGCGGCGCGGCGTGCCGCTGTTGCCAGTTGACAGTGAACATTCCGCCATTTTTCAATGTCTGCAAGGGGAAAGGATGGAGCAAGTCGACAAACTCATTCTGACCGCATCCGGCGGCAGCTTCCGCGACAAGACGCGCCGAGAGCTCGCTCATGTGACGGTTGAGGAGGCGCTTCGCCATCCGAACTGGTCGATGGGGGCAAAAATTACGATTGATTCAGCGACCATGATGAATAAAGGATTTGAGGTCATTGAGGCTCATTGGCTGTTCGGGCTGCCGTATGAGCGGATTGAGGTTGTTTTGCATCGAGAAAGCATCATCCATTCGCTCGTTCAGTTCCGTGACACAAGTGTATTGGCGCAGCTTGGAACGCCGGATATGCGCGTTCCGATCCAATATGCGCTTGCGTATCCAAAGCGGTTGCCGCTCCCATCCGCCAAGCCGCTTGATTTAATCTCGCTTGGGGCGCTCCATTTCGCCCCGGTTGATTTCGACCGCTATCGCTGTTTGCGTCTCGCCTATGAGGCTGGCAAGCGCGGCGGCTCGCTGCCGACGGTGTTGAATGCGGCCAATGAGGAGGCGGTGGCGGCGTTTTTAGCCGGGCGCATTCCATTTTTGGCCATCGAGGAGTGGATTGAACGCGCGCTCGAGCGCCATCGGCCAGTGAGCGATCCGCAGCTTGAGGACATTCGTGAAATCGATGCGGACGCGCGCGCCTACGTCCGCTCACTACTAACATAAAGGTGGTTGAAACGTTGGAATCGATCATTTCATTTATCGTCGTCTTTGGTGCCCTCGTCTTTTTTCACGAGCTCGGCCACTTGCTGCTAGCAAAACGGGCCGGCATTTTGTGCCGCGAATTTGCCATCGGCTTCGGACCGAAAGTGTTTTCGTTCAAGAAAAACGAAACGGTGTACACGATCCGCCTGCTCCCGCTTGGCGGCTTCGTCCGCATGGCCGGTGAAGACCCGGAGACGATTGAATTGAAGCGTGGGCAAGTCGTCGGTCTTTTGCTTGATGAGAGCGGCCAAGTGGAAAAAATCGTCCTCAACCATAAGGACGATTATCCGAATATCCGCGTAGTGGAAGTTGAAGAGGCCGATTTAGAGCATGGCATGTATGTGACCGGCTATACGGACGGCGAGCGGTTCGAGCGGTTTACGGTCAAGGAGCCGGCGTTTTTCGTCGTCGACCGCCAAGAGATTCAAATTGCTCCGTACCATCGCCAATTTGCGGCAAAAACGCTCGGGCAGCGAACGATGACGATTTTGGCCGGACCGCTCGCCAACTTTCTCTTGTCGCTCGTTGTCTTTATCATCATCGGTCTTTTGCAAGGCTATCCGGTCGACAAGCCGGTGATCGGCGAGCTGACGCCGGAGGGAGCGGCGCGCGCCGCCGGCTTGAAGCAAGGGGATGAAGTGATCGCCATTAACGGCGAACGGATGGAAACATGGACGGAAATCGTCAACACGATTCGCGCCCATCCGGGAGAACCGCTTCAGTTTCAAATTGAGCGGAATGGGAAAAAACGGAGTGTGACGGTCACTCCGGAGGCGAAAACGGTGCAAGGGGAGACGATCGGCTTGATCGGCGTCTATCAGCCGATGGAAAAATCGGTGTTGGGCTCGATCAAGCAAGGGCTGGTTGAGACGTATTACTGGACGCGGGAAATTGTAACGGGGCTCGGCCAATTGATCACCGGCCAGTTTCAGCTTGACATGCTGTCCGGACCGGTCGGCATCGCCGTATCGACCGGCAAAGTGGCTGAGTCTGGGATCTACTACTTGATGAAATGGGGCGCGATTTTAAGCATCAACCTGGGGATTGTCAACTTGTTGCCATTGCCGGCGCTAGACGGCGGGCGGCTCCTCTTTTTCGCCATTGAAGCGGTGCGCGGCAAGCCGGTCGACCGGCAAAAAGAAGGAATGGTCCATTTTATCGGCTTTGCCTTGCTTATGTTGCTTATGCTTGTGGTGACATGGAATGACATTCAAAAATTTTTCCTATAGAGAGAAAACGAGGTGGCTAATGGATGAGACAAAGTCAAGCGTTTATTCCGACGTTGCGTGAAGTGCCGGCGGATGCGGAAGTGAAAAGCCATCAGCTCCTGCTCCGGGCCGGCTTCATTCGTCAAAGCGCAAGCGGCGTCTATACGTTTTTGCCGCTCGGGCAGCGTGTTTTGCAAAAAGTGGAAGCGATCATCCGTGAGGAGATGAATCGTATCGGGGCGATGGAGCTTCTCATGCCGGCCTTGCAGCCAGCTGAGCTTTGGCAGCAGTCCGGCCGCTGGTACTCGTACGGGCCGGAGCTGATGCGCTTAAAAGACCGGCACGAGCGCGATTTCGCCCTCGGGCCGACGCATGAGGAAATGATCACGGCGATCGTCCGCGACGAGGTGAAAACGTACAAGCGGCTGCCGCTTGTCTTGTATCAAATTCAAACGAAATTCCGCGATGAAAAGCGTCCGCGTTTTGGGCTGTTGCGCGGCCGCGAGTTCATGATGAAAGACGCCTACTCGTTCCATACGTCGAAAGAAAGCTTGGATGAAACGTACAACAACATGTATGAGGCGTATGCGAACATTTTCCGCCGCTGCGGATTGAACTTCCGCGCCGTCATCGCCGACTCGGGGGCGATTGGCGGCAAAGATACGCATGAGTTTATGGTGCTCTCGGACATCGGCGAAGATACGATCGCCTACTCCGATGCGTCTGACTATGCCGCCAACATCGAGATGGCGCCAGTCGTGGCGACGTACGAAAAAAGCGATGAGCCGCCAGCCGAATTGAAAAAAGTGGCGACGCCGGGGCAAAAAACGATCGCTGAAGTCGCTTCGCACTTACAAATATCGCCGGAGCGCTGCATCAAATCGCTTTTGTTCAATGTGGACGGCCGCTATGTGCTCGTTCTCGTCCGCGGCGATCATGAAGCGAACGAGGTGAAGGTGAAAAACGTGCTCGACGCGACGGTCGTCGAATTGGCGACGCCGGAAGAAACGGAGCGGGTGATGAACGCTCCAATCGGTTCGCTCGGCCCGATCGGCGTCAGCGAAGACGTCACTGTGATCGCGGACCATGCTGTCGCCGCCATCGTCAACGGCGTTTGCGGCGCGAACGAGGAAGGATACCATTACATCGGAGTCAACCCGGGCCGCGATTTTGCCGTCAGTCAATACGCCGATTTGCGCTTCGTAAAAGAAGGCGACCCGTCTCCAGATGGCAAAGGGACGATCCGCTTTGCCCGCGGCATTGAAGTCGGGCATGTGTTTAAGCTGGGGACAAAATACAGCGAAGCGATGAACGCCGTCTATTTGGATGAAAACGGCCAAACGCAGACGATGATCATGGGTTGCTACGGCATCGGCGTATCAAGATTGGTGGCCGCAATCGCCGAACAGTTTGCTGACGAACACGGGCTTGTGTGGCCGGCTTCGGTCGCACCGTTTCACATCCATTTGCTTACAGCGAACGCAAAAAGCGATGAACAGCGCGCGTTGGCGGAAGAGTGGTATGAAAAGCTCGGACAGGCTGGGTTTGAAGTGTTGTATGACGACCGCCCCGAACGGGCCGGAGTGAAGTTTGCCGACAGCGATTTGATCGGCATTCCGCTCCGCGTCACCGTCGGCAAGCGAGCGGGCGAAGGCGTTGTGGAAGTAAAAGTGCGGAAAACAGGCGAGACGTTCGATGTGCCGGTCAGCGAGCTTGTCGACACTGCGCGCCGTCTCCTTCAATCATGAGTGCCGGCGCTGGCGAAAAAGAATTCTGTCTTTTTCGCCGGCGCTTTTGTTATGGTATGATATAGAAAGAGAATGATGTTGAGAGGGGAACAAACGGACGTCATGGTGACAAAAGAGCAAAAAGAGCGGTTTCTCATCCTGCTTGAGCAGTTGAAGATGACGTCGGACGAATGGATGCCGCATTTTCGTGAGGCAGCCATTCGCAAAGTCGTGATCGATAAAGAGGAGAAAAGCTGGCATTTTTATTTTCAGTTCGACAACGTGCTGCCGGTTCATGTATACAAAACGTTTGCCGATCGACTGCAGACGGCGTTCCGCCATATCGCCGCCGTCCGCCATACGATGGAGGTCGAAGCGCCGCGCGTAACTGAGGCGGATGTGCAGGCGTATTGGCCGCTTTGCCTTGCCGAGCTGCAAGAAGGCATGTCGCCGCTTGTCGATTGGCTCAGCCGGCAGACGCCCGAGCTGAAAGGAAACAAGCTGCTTGTCGTTGCCCGCCATGAAGCGGAAGCGCTGGCGATCAAACGGCGGTTCGCCAAAAAAATCGCTGATGTGTACGCTTCGTTTGGGTTCCCCCCCCTTCAGCTTGACGTCAGCGTCGAGCCGTCCAAGCAAGAAATGGAACAGTTTTTGGCGCAAAAACAGCAAGAGGACGAAGAGCGAGCGCTTGCTGTACTGACCGATTTAGCGAGGGAAGAAGAAAAGGCCGCGTCTGCGCCGCCGTCCGGTCCGCTTGTCATCGGCTATCCGATCCGCGACGAGGAGCCGGTGCGGCGGCTTGAAACGATCGTCGAAGAAGAGCGGCGCGTCGTTGTGCAAGGCTATGTATTTGACGCCGAAGTGAGCGAATTAAAAAGCGGCCGCACGCTGTTGACCATGAAAATCACAGATTACACGAACTCGATTTTAGTCAAAATGTTCTCGCGCGACAAAGAGGACGCCGAGCTCATGAGCGGCGTCAAAAAAGGCATGTGGGTGAAAGTGCGCGGCAGCGTGCAAAACGATACGTTCGTCCGTGATTTGGTCATCATCGCCAACGATTTGAACGAAATCGCCGCAAACGAACGGCAAGATACGGCGCCTGAAGGGGAAAAGAGGGTCGAGCTCCATTTGCATACCCCGATGAGCCAAATGGACGCGGTCACCTCGGTGACAAAACTCATTGAGCAAGCGAAAAAATGGGGGCATCCGGCGATCGCCGTCACCGACCATGCCGTTGTTCAGTCGTTTCCGGAGGCCTACAGCGCGGCGAAAAAACACGGCATGAAGGTCATTTACGGCCTTGAGGCGAACATCGTCGACGATGGCGTGCCGATCGCCTACAATGAAACGCACCGCCGTCTTTCGGAGGAAACGTACGTCGTCTTTGACGTCGAGACGACGGGCCTGTCGGCTGTGTACAATACGATCATTGAGCTGACGGCGGTGAAAGTGAAAGACGGCGAGATCATCGACCGGTTCATGTCGTTTGCCAACCCTGGACATCCGTTGTCAGTGACAACGATGGAGCTGACTGGGATCACCGATGAGATGGTGAAAGACGCCCCGAAGCCGGACGAGGTGCTAGCCCGTTTTGTTGACTGGGCCGGCGATGCGACGCTTGTTGCCCACAACGCCAGCTTTGACATCGGTTTTTTAAACGCGGGCTTCGCTCGCATGGGGCGCGGCAAAATCGCGAATCCAGTCATCGATACGCTCGAGCTGGCCCGTTTTTTATACCCGGATTTGAAAAACCATCGGCTCAATACATTGTGCAAAAAATTTGACATTGAATTGACGCAGCATCACCGCGCCATCTACGACGCGGAGGCGACCGGGCATTTGCTTATGCGGCTGTTGAAGGAAGCGGAAGAGCGCGGCATACTGTTTCATGACGAATTAAACAGCCGCACGCACAGCGAAGCGTCCTATCGGCTTGCGCGCCCGTTCCATGTGACGCTGTTGGCGCAAAACGAGACTGGATTGAAAAATTTGTTCAAGCTTGTGTCATTGTCGCACATTCAATATTTTCACCGTGTGCCGCGCATCCCGCGCTCCGTGCTCGTCAAGCACCGCGACGGCCTGCTTGTCGGCTCGGGCTGCGACAAAGGAGAGCTGTTTGACAACTTGATCCAAAAGGCGCCGGAAGAAGTCGAAGACATCGCCCGTTTTTACGATTTTCTTGAAGTGCATCCGCCGGACGTGTACAAGCCGCTCATCGAGATGGATTATGTGAAAGACGAAGAGATGATCAAAAACATCATCCGCAGCATCGTCGCCCTTGGTGAGAAGCTTGACATCCCGGTTGTCGCCACTGGCAACGTCCATTACTTGAACCCAGAAGATAAAATTTACCGGAAAATCTTAATCCATTCGCAAGGCGGGGCGGATCCGCTCAACCGCCATGAACTGCCGGATGTATATTTCCGTACGACGAATGAAATGCTTGACTGCTTCTCGTTTTTAGGGCCGGAAAAAGCGAAGGAAATCGTCGTTGACAACACGCAAAAAATCGCTTCGTTAATCGGCGATGTCAAGCCGATCAAAGATGAGCTGTATACGCCGCGCATCGAAGGGGCGGACGAGGAAATCAGGGAAATGAGCTACCGGCGGGCGAAGGAAATTTACGGCGACCCGTTGCCGAAACTTGTTGAAGAGCGGCTTGAGAAGGAGCTAAAAAGCATCATCGGCCATGGCTTTGCCGTCATTTATTTGATCTCGCACAAGCTTGTGAAAAAATCGCTCGATGACGGCTACCTTGTCGGGTCGCGCGGATCGGTCGGCTCGTCGTTTGTCGCGACGATGACGGAAATCACCGAGGTCAATCCGCTGCCGCCGCATTACGTTTGCCCAAACTGCAAGCATTCGGAGTTCTTTAACGACGGTTCAGTCGGCTCAGGGTTTGATTTGCCGGATCAAAACTGCCCGCGATGTGGAACGAAATACAAGAAAGACGGGCACGACATCCCGTTTGAGACGTTTCTCGGCTTTAAAGGCGACAAAGTGCCGGATATCGACTTGAACTTTTCCGGCGAATACCAGCCGCGCGCCCACAACTATACGAAAGTGCTGTTTGGCGAAGACAACGTCTACCGCGCCGGGACGATTGGCACGGTCGCTGACAAAACGGCGTACGGATTTGTCAAAGCGTATGCGAGCGACCATAACTTAGAGCTGCGCGGCGCGGAAATCGACCGGCTCGCGGCTGGCTGCACCGGGGTGAAGCGGACGACCGGACAGCATCCGGGCGGCATCATCGTCGTCCCTGATTATATGGAAATTTACGATTTTACGCCGATTCAATATCCGGCCGATGACACGTCCTCTGAATGGCGGACGACCCATTTCGACTTCCATTCGATCCACGACAATTTGTTGAAGCTCGATATTCTCGGGCACGACGATCCGACGGTCATTCGCATGCTGCAAGATTTAAGCGGCATCGATCCGAAAACGATCCCGACCGACGACCCGGATGTGATGGGCATTTTCAGCAGCACCGAGCCGCTTGGCGTTACGCCGGAGCAAATCATGTGCAATGTCGGCACGATCGGCATTCCGGAGTTTGGCACGCGCTTCGTTCGACAAATGTTGGAAGAGACAAGGCCAAAAACGTTTTCCGAACTCGTGCAAATTTCCGGCTTGTCGCACGGCACCGATGTGTGGCTCGGCAACGCGCAAGAGCTCATTCAAAACGGCACGTGTACGTTATCGGAAGTCATCGGCTGCCGCGACGACATTATGGTCTATTTGATTTACCGCGGGCTCGAGCCGTCGCTCGCTTTTAAAATCATGGAATCCGTGCGCAAAGGAAAAGGCTTAACGCCGGAGTTTGAAGCAGAAATGCGCAAACATGACGTGCCGGAGTGGTACATCGATTCATGCAAAAAAATCAAGTACATGTTCCCGAAAGCGCACGCCGCCGCCTACGTGTTAATGGCGGTGCGCATCGCCTACTTTAAGGTGCACCATCCGCTTTTGTATTACGCGTCGTACTTTACGGTGCGGGCGGAGGACTTTGACCTTGACGCCATGATCAAAGGATCAGCCGCCATTCGCAAGCGGATTGAGGAAATCAACGCCAAAGGCATTCAGGCGACGGCGAAAGAAAAAAGCTTGCTCACGGTTCTTGAGGTGGCCTTAGAGATGTGCGAGCGCGGCTTTTCCTTTAAAAATATCGATTTGTACCGCTCGCAGGCGACGGAATTCGTCATTGACGGCAATTCTCTCATTCCGCCGTTCAACGCCATTCCGGGGCTTGGGACGAACGTGGCGCAGGCGATCGTGCGCGCTCGCGAGGAAGGTGAGTTTTTGTCGAAGGAGGATTTGCAACAGCGCGGCAAATTGTCGAAAACGCTGCTCGAGTATCTAGAAAGCCGCGGCTGCCTTGACTCGCTTCCAGACCATAACCAGCTGTCGCTGTTTTAGTGGAAACGCCGCCGCTGAAGGAAGCGGACAGCGCTCTTTCGCCCGAGCGGCAGTTTCCCGTTGCAATATATTTCCCAATGTGTTATAGTTTTAGTGGAATTGGCAAAGATAATGGCAAGCAGAGAGTGGGGAAACCCACTCTTTCGTCTTGAATGGGCACCCGTCTCTCGTTCATTCCCTGCCTTGTGCAGGGGATTTTCTCATTATGCCACGCATGCACGTTTGCTCGGTAAGGAGGAACACAATGAGCAAAAAGGTGACAGAAACGGTCGAACAACTCGTCACACCGATTTTGGACGAAATGGGGCTTGAACTCGTCGATATTGAATATGTGAAGGAAGGGAAAAATTGGTTTTTGCGCGTCTTCATTGACTCTGACGATGGCGTCGATATTGAACAATGCGGTGCTGTCAGCGAAAAATTGAGCGAAAAGCTGGATGAAGTCGATCCGATTCCGCATAACTATTTTTTGGAAGTATCATCGCCCGGAGCAGAGCGGCCGCTGAAAAAGGCAAAAGATTTTGCCAAGGCCATTGGGAAAAATGTATATATCAAAACGTATGAGCCCATTGAAGGAGAAAAGCAGTTTGAAGGCGAACTAACCGCTTTTGACGGAACGACCGTGACGCTGTTGGTCAAAGACCGCGGACGGCAAAAAACGGTCGCCATTCCGTATGAAAAAGTGGCAAGCGCCCGATTAGCCGTCATTTTCTTCTAATCGCAAAAGGGGGATTTTTGTTGCATGAACACGCAATTGCTTGAGGCGTTAGCCGATCTGATGCGGGAAAAAGGCATCAGCAAAGAAGTCGTGATGGAAGCGATCGAAGCGGCGATCGTTTCAGCGTATAAACGCAATTTCGGCC
The DNA here is from genome assembly GCF_002335725.1 of Geobacillus sp. FJAT-46040. Taxonomy (NCBI): domain Bacteria; kingdom Bacillati; phylum Bacillota; class Bacilli; order Caryophanales; family Anoxybacillaceae; genus Geobacillus; species Geobacillus sp. FJAT-46040. Next base: position 1,745,390 of record NZ_NISS01000001.1, on the reverse strand, counting down.
AGGCGCAAAACGTGCGCGTCGATCTCAATATGGACACCGGCACGATCCGCGTGTTCGCGCGCAAAGATGTCGTCGAAGAGGTGGCCGATCCGCGCCTTGAAATTTCGCTTGAGGACGCGCAGCGGATCAATCCGAATTATCAAATCGGCGACGTCGTCGAGCTCGAAGTGACGCCGCGCGATTTCGGGCGCATCGCCGCACAGACGGCGAAGCAAGTCGTCACCCAGCGCGTGCGCGAGGCAGAGCGGAGCATCATCTACGCCGAATTTGTCGACCGTGAAGAGGACATTATGACCGGCATCGTTCAGCGCGTCGACCCGCGCTTTGTCTACGTCAGCCTCGGCAAGGCGGAGGCGCTCCTGCCGGCAAACGAACAAATGCCGAATGAAACCTATAAGCCGCACGACCGGTTGAAAGTATACATTACGAAAGTGGAAAAAACGACAAAAGGGCCGCAAATTTTCGTCTCCCGCACCCACCCGGGACTGTTGAAACGGCTGTTTGAGCTCGAAGTGCCGGAAATTTACGACGGAACGGTCGAGATTAAATCGATCGCCCGCGAAGCCGGCGACCGTTCGAAAATTTCCGTCCACTCCGACAACCCGGAGGTCGATCCGGTCGGCGCATGCGTCGGACCGAGAGGGCAACGCGTGCAGGCCATTGTTGATGAGCTGAACGGAGAAAAAATCGATATCGTCCGCTGGTCGGCCGATCCGGTGGAGTTTGTCGCCAACGCGTTAAGCCCGGCGAAAGTGTTGCGCGTCATTGTCAACGAGGAGCAAAAGGCGACGACGGTCATCGTTCCGGACTATCAGCTGTCGCTCGCCATCGGCAAACGCGGGCAAAACGCGCGGCTGGCGGCGAAATTGACCGGCTGGAAAATTGATATTAAAAGCGAATCGGAAGCGCGGGAGATGGGCATTGATCCGCATGCGCCATCCACTTCGCTTGATTTCAGCGATGCGTCGGCCGATAATGAAAATAGCGAAGAAAACGGCCCATCGTTTGATCAATCGGCGGAAATCGAGTGAGGGGGAATGAAAAATGGCAGCGCAAAAGAAAATTCCGTTGCGCAAATGCGTCGTCACTGGAGAGATGAAGCCGAAACGGGAGATGGTGCGCATCGTCCGCTCGAAAGAGGGGGAAGTGTCGATCGACCCAACCGGCAAAAAGGCGGGGCGCGGCGCGTATATTACCCTTGATCCGGAGTGCATTTTGCAGGCGAAAAAGAAAAACATTTTGGCCCGCCATTTAAAAGCAGACATCGATGATGCGATTTATGACGAATTGCTCGCCTTGGCGGAAAAGGAGAAACAGGCCGGACATGAAGCATAACCGTTGGGCATCGCTGCTTGGATTGGCGCAGCGGGCGGGCAAAGTCGTCTCCGGCGAGGAGCTTGTCGTCAAAGAAGTGCAGCGGGGCCGGGCGCGGCTCGTCTTGCTTTCGCAAGACGCATCGGTCAACACCGAAAAAAAAGTGACGGACAAATGCACGTTTTATGGCGTCCCGCTTTGCAAAGTGCCGGACCGGTATGTGCTTGGCGGCGCGATCGGCAAGGACGCCCGTGTCGTTGTCGCTGTCATCGACGAAGGGTTTGCGCGCCAATTGCAAACGATGCTCGACCGATCTTAATGGGGGTGAATGTATGTCGAAAATGCGTGTGTATGAATACGCGAAAAAACAGAACGTTCCAAGCAAGGACGTCATTCATAAATTGAAAGAAATGAACATTGAAGTGAACAACCATATGGCGATGCTGGAGGCTGATGTCGTCGAAAAACTCGACCATCAATATCGCCCGAACACCGGGAAAAAAGAAGAGAAAAAAGCGGAAAAGAAAACGGAGAAGCCGAAACGGCCGACGCCGGCGAAAGCGGCCGATTTTGCTGATGAGGAAATTTTTGACGACAGCAAAGAAGCGGCGAAAATGAAACCGGCGAAGAAAAAGGGAGCGCCAAAAGGGAAGGAAACGAAAAAAACCGAGGCGCAACAGCAAGAAAAGAAACTGCTCCAAGCGGCGAAAAAGAAAGGAAAAGGGCCGGCGAAAGGGAAAAAGCAGGCAGCACCAGCCGCAAAACAAGCGCCGCAGCCGGCGAAAAAAGAAAAAGAGCTGCCGAAAAAAATTACGTTTGAAGGCTCGCTTACCGTGGCCGAACTGGCGAAAAAGCTTGGCCGCGAACCGTCGGAAATTATTAAGAAGCTGTTTATGCTCGGCGTGATGGCGACAATCAACCAAGATTTAGACAAAGACGCCATCGAGCTCATCTGCTCAGATTACGGCGTTGAAGTCGAAGAAAAAGTGACGATCGATGAGACGAACTTTGAAGCGATCGAAATTGTCGATGCGCCGGAAGATTTGGTTGAACGGCCGCCGGTCGTGACGATCATGGGGCACGTCGACCACGGGAAAACGACGTTGCTTGATGCGATCCGCCACTCCAAAGTGACGGAGCAAGAAGCCGGCGGTATTACGCAACACATCGGTGCGTATCAAGTGACGGTCAATGACAAAAAAATTACGTTCCTCGATACGCCGGGGCATGAAGCGTTTACAACGATGCGGGCGCGCGGCGCGCAAGTGACCGATATCGTCATTCTTGTCGTTGCCGCGGATGACGGGGTGATGCCGCAGACGGTGGAAGCGATCAACCACGCCAAGGCGGCAAACGTGCCGATTATTGTCGCCATCAACAAAATCGATAAGCCGGAAGCGAACCCGGACCGCGTCATGCAAGAATTGATGGAATACAACCTCGTTCCGGAAGAATGGGGCGGCGATACGATTTTCTGCAAGTTGTCGGCGAAAACGAAAGAGGGCCTTGATCATCTTTTGGAAATGATTTTGCTTGTCAGTGAGATGGAAGAATTAAAAGCCAACCCGAACCGGCGTGCGGTCGGTACGGTGATCGAAGCGAAGCTTGATAAAGGGCGTGGCCCGGTGGCAACGCTTTTGATTCAAGCGGGAACGTTGCGTGTCGGCGATCCGATCGTCGTCGGCACAACATACGGGCGCGTGCGCGCGATGGTGAACGACAGCGGCCGGCGCGTCAAAGAGGCGACTCCGTCGATGCCAGTCGAAATTACTGGGCTGCATGAAGTGCCGCAAGCCGGCGACCGCTTCATGGTGTTTGAGGATGAGAAAAAGGCGCGGCAAATCGCGGAGGCGCGGGCGCAGCGGCAGCTGCAGGAGCAGCGAAGCGTCAAAACGCGCGTCAGCTTGGATGATTTGTTTGAACAAATTAAGCAAGGCGAAATGAAAGAGCTGAATTTGATCGTCAAAGCCGATGTTCAAGGATCGGTTGAGGCGCTTGTCGCCGCCTTGCAAAAAATCGATGTGGAAGGCGTGCGGGTGAAAATCATCCACGCGGCTGTCGGCGCCATCACCGAATCGGATATTTCTCTGGCGACGGCATCGAACGCCATCGTCATTGGATTTAACGTCCGTCCGGATGCAAACGCAAAGCGCGTCGCTGAATCGGAAAAAGTCGACATCCGCCTCCATCGCATCATTTACAATGTCATCGAGGAAATTGAAGCGGCGATGAAAGGGATGCTCGATCCGGAGTACGAAGAGAAAGTGATCGGTCAGGCGGAAGTGCGGCAAACGTTCAAAGTATCGAAAGTCGGCACGATCGCCGGTTGCTATGTCACGGACGGCAAAATCACCCGCGACAGCAAGGTGCGCCTCATTCGCCAAGGCATCGTCGTCTACGAAGGGGAAATCGATTCGCTCAAGCGGTATAAAGACGATGTGCGCGAAGTGGCGCAAGGGTATGAATGCGGGCTGACGATCAAAAACTTCAATGATATCAAAGAAGGAGATGTCATCGAAGCATACATCATGCAGGAAGTGGCCCGGGCATGATCGGCTTCGCCGCGTGCGAATGCATCATCTACAACGCCCGCTCGCTCAAGGATAAACGGGCCGTCCTGCAGCGGGTCATGACAAGAATCCGGCAAAAATATAACGTCTCTGTGGCCGAAATCGATCATCAAGACGCATGGCAACGAGCGACCATCGGCCTTGTTGCCATTACGTCCAGCCGCCGGGCGACCGAACGGGAGCTCGAGCGTGCGCTTGCTTTGATCGACTCGTTCCCTGAGCTGGAGCGGGCGGCCACATCATTCGAGTGGTTGTAACCGAGGTGATGGGTGATGAATATACGGGCAACTCGCGTTGGCGAGCAAATGAAAAAAGAGTTGAGCGACATCATCAGCCGCAGGCTGAAAGACCCGCGCATCGGCTTTGTCACGGTGACCGATGTGCGGGTCACCGGTGATTTGCAACAGGCGAAAGTGTACATCAGCGTCCTTGGCGATGACAAGCAGCAGGAAGAGACGTTGAAGGCGCTCGAGAAAGCGAAAGGGTTTATCCGTTCGGAAATCGGGCAGCGCATCCGCCTTCGCAAGACGCCGGAAATTTTCTTTGAAATCGATGAAACGATTGAATACGGCAGCCGCATCGAACAGCTGATTCGGCAAATTTCAAGCGATGACCACCCGGCGAAAGAGGCGGATGGGGAGCCGAACAATGGATAGACGAACCGTCTATCCATTTCCATTCATGATCATGGAAACGGAAAGGGTGCGTCGATGGACGGGGTATTGCTGCTGAATAAACCGAAAGGGATGACGTCTCACGACTGCGTGGCCAAAGTGCGCCGTCTGCTTGGCGTAAAAAAAGCGGGACACACCGGCACGCTTGACCCAAACGTGTCCGGTGTGCTGCCCATTTGCCTTGGCAAGGCGACGCGCATCGCCGAGTTTTTGACCGGGACGACGAAAACGTATGAAGGAAAAGTGACGCTTGGCGCCGCGACGACAACCGAAGATGCGGACGGCGACATCATCGCCGCCCGTCCGGTTGACCGGCCGATTGCGCGCGCGGAAATCGAAGCGGTGTTTGACAGCTTGACCGGAGAAATTGAGCAAACGCCGCCGATGTACTCCGCGGTGAAAGTGGGCGGCAAAAAACTGTATGAATACGCGCGCGCCGGCATCGAAGTCGAACGTCCGACGCGGCGCGTGACCATTTATGAGCTCGAACTGCTTGATGAACGTGAACAATTCTTTGGGGAAACGGTGTCATTTCGCTTTCGCGTCACGTGCAGCAAAGGCACGTACGTGCGTACGCTGGCGGTGATGATCGGCGAGCGGCTCGGCTATCCGGCGCATATGTCCGACCTCATCCGTACGGCGTCCGGGCCGTTTCGGCTTGAAGATTGCGTAACGTTTGAAGACGTTGAGCGCCGGGCGGCCGACGGGACGGCTGATGCCTTGCTCATCCCGATCGAGCGGGCGCTTTTTCATTTGCCGAAATATGAAATCAATGATAAAGTAGCAGAGAAGGTAAAAAACGGGGCGCTGCTCCGGCTTCCCGCTTTTTTAGAGAAGCTTGACGGGCCGGTCGTGCTTGTTTCGCCCGAGCGGGAAGCGCTGGCCCTGTACGTGAAGCATCCGGCGCGCCCCGGCTTGATGAAACCGCTCAAAGTGTTTCGTTAACGCCGCGGGTGCAACGCGGAAATAAAGAAGGTAGGTCATGGACATGGAAACGCTGTTTCTTTCGCATCCCCACCGTCTCGAACGCCAGGCGCTCCCTCCGACGGTGATGGCGCTGGGCTATTTCGACGGCATCCACCTCGGCCATCAAAAAGTGATCCGCACCGCGGTCGAGATCGCCAACGAGCGTGGGTACGAAAGCGCGGTGATGACGTTTCATCCTCATCCGTCCGTTGTGCTTGGCAAACAGTCCGAGCTGCGCTCGATCACGCCGCTTGGCAAAAAGGAGCAGCTGATTGCATCACTTGGCGTCAACCGGCTGTACATCGTTGAATTTACGCCGACGTTTGCTGCGCTGTCGCCAGAAGCGTTCGTTGACCAATATTTGGACGGGTTGCACGTGAAACATGTCGTCGCCGGCTTCGATTTCACTTATGGGCGGTTCGGAAAAGGAACGATGGAGACGATGTCGATTCATGCGTGCGGCCGCTTTGGACAGACGGTCATTCCGAAGCTCGCGGTCGACGGGGAAAAAGTGAGCTCGTCCCGGGTGCGGAAACTGCTCGAAGACGGGGCGGTCGAACAGCTTCCCCGCCTGCTCGGCCGCTTTTATGAGCTTGAAGGAACGGTCGTTGCCGGGGAACGGCGCGGGCGGATGATCGGCTTTCCAACGGCGAACATCGCTTTAAACAGCGATTATGCCTTGCCGGCAGTCGGCGTCTATGCAGTCAAGGCGGTGATCGGCGGGCAAGTATATGAAGGGGTGGCGAACGTCGGCTACAAACCGACGTTCCATAAAACGCGCGAAGGATTGCCGAATATTGAGGTGCACTTATTCGAGTTTTCCGGCGATATTTATGGACAAACGATGACCATTGAGTGGCACCGCCGTCTGCGGAGCGAGCAGAAGTTTACCAGTGTCGATGAACTGACGGCGCAAATCGCCCGCGACAAGAAAGAGGCGGAGCAGTATTTCCGCTGTTTCAGCGAAAAGACTTGCATTTTGCCGGAAAAAGAGGTATTCTAATCAATGTATGCGAACCATTGCTTGGCTAGGCGAGTCACCGACGCCCGCTCGGCAATCGGGGATCTAGGACTAGGGAGGTGAACAAGGATGGCATTGACGCAGGAGCGCAAACGCGAAATCATCGAGCAGTTTAAAATCCATGAGAACGACACTGGTTCTCCGGAAGTGCAAGTTGCGATCTTGACGGAGCAAATCAACAACTTGAACGAGCATTTGCGCATTCATAAAAAAGACCATCATTCACGGCGCGGCTTGCTGAAAATGGTCGGGAAGCGCCGCAACTTATTGGCCTACTTGCGCAAGAAAGATGTGGCGCGCTACCGTGAATTGATTGAGAAACTTGGATTACGTCGATAAAAAAGCGGGAGCATTCCCGCTTTTTTGCTAGTTTATAGGCGTGATTGACACGGCGATGATAACAATGGTGCCAATTCGTCTATACTAATCATCAGCTGATCTAAATTTCATCTGTACATAGAGAGGAGTACTCGTCTGTATGGAACAAGAGAAACGCGTGTTTTCCATCGATGTGGCCGGGCGGCCGCTCATCGTCGAAACCGGCGAGCTGGCGAAACAGGCGAATGGCGCGGCGCTCGTCCGCTACGGCGATACGGTCGTGTTGAGCACAGCCACCGCGTCGCGAGAGGCGAAAAACGTTGACTTTTTCCCGCTTACCGTCAACTACGAGGAACGGTTGTATGCGGTTGGAAAAATTCCTGGCGGGTTTATTAAGCGCGAAGGTCGCCCGAGCGAGAAAGCCATTTTGGTGAGCCGTCTCATCGACCGACCGATTCGCCCGCTGTTTGCCGAAGGATTCCGCAACGAAGTGCAAGTCGTCTCGATGGTCATGAGCGTTGATCAAGACTGCGCGCCGGAAGTAGCGGCCTTAATCGGTTCGTCGGTGGCGCTGACGATTTCCGACATTCCGTTTGAAGGGCCGATCGCCGGTGTCATCGTCGGCCGCGTTGACGGCCAGTTTGTCATCAATCCGACGGTCGAGCAAATGGAAAAAAGCGATCTGCATCTTGTCGTCGCCGGCACAAAAGATGCGATCAACATGGTGGAAGCCGGGGCGGATGAGGTGCCGGAAGAAGTGATTTTGGAAGCGATCATGTTCGGCCATGAGGAAGTGAAGCGGCTCATCGCCTTCCAAGAGGAAATCGCCGCCCAAGTCGGCAAAGAAAAAATGGAAGTCGTCCTTTACGAGCCGGATCCAGCGCTGGAGGCGGAAATCCGCCAGCTTGCCGAAGCGGACATTAAGCGAGCGGTGCAAGTGCCGGAGAAACTGGCGCGCGATGCTGCCATTGAAGATGTGAAAGCTGGCGTCATCGCCAAATATGAGGCGGAAGAAGCGGATGAGGAGAAGCTCAAGCAAGTACAGGAAATTTTGCATAAACTCGTAAAAGAGGAAGTGCGCCGTTTGATCACGGTCGAGAAAATCCGTCCGGACGGGCGCAAAGTTGATGAAATCCGTCCGCTTTCATCGGCGGTCGGCGTCCTGCCGCGCACGCACGGCTCCGGTTTGTTTACGCGCGGGCAGACGCAAGTGTTGAGCGTTTGTACGCTTGGGGCGCTTGGTGATGTGCAAATTTTGGACGGGCTTGACCTTGAAGAATCGAAGCGGTTTATGCACCATTACAACTTCCCGCCGTTTTCCGTCGGGGAAACCGGGCCGATGCGCGGGCCGGGGCGTCGTGAAATCGGACACGGGGCGCTTGGCGAACGGGCGCTCGAGCCGGTCGTGCCGTCGGAGCGCGAATTCCCGTATACGATCCGCCTCGTTTCCGAAGTGCTGGAGTCGAACGGCTCGACATCGCAGGCCAGCATTTGCGCCAGCACGCTGGCGATGATGGATGCTGGGGTGCCGATTAAAGCACCGGTCGCCGGCATTGCCATGGGGCTTGTGAAAAACGACGACCATTACACGATTTTGACAGACATTCAAGGCATCGAAGACCATCTTGGCGATATGGACTTTAAAGTCGCCGGCACGAGAAAAGGCGTGACGGCATTGCAAATGGACATTAAAATCAAAGGATTGACGCGCGAGATTTTGGAAGAGGCGCTCATGCAAGCGCGCAAAGGGCGGCTCGAGATTTTGGATCATATGATGCAAACGCTCAGCGAACCGCGCAAAGAGCTGTCCAAATATGCACCGAAAATTTTGATCATGCACATCAACCCGGACAAAATCCGGGAGGTGATCGGACCAAGCGGCAAGCAGATCAACAAAATCATCGACGAAACCGGCGTCAAAATCGACATCGAACAAGACGGCACGATTTTCATCTCGTCTGTGGATGAAGCGGCCAACCAAAAAGCGAAGCAAATCATCGAAGACATCGTCCGCGAAGTCGAAGTCGGCCAAGTGTACTTAGGCAAAGTGAAACGGATTGAAAAATTCGGCGCCTTCGTTGAGTTGTTCAACGGCAAAGACGGGCTTGTCCATATTTCCGAGCTCGCTGAAGGGCGGGTCGGCAAAGTCGAAGACGTCGTTTCGATTGGTGATGAAATTTTAGTGAAAGTAACGGAAATCGATAAGCAAGGGCGCGTCAACCTGTCGCGCAAAGCGGTGTTGCGCGATGCCCGCAACATTGGAGGGGAACTGCCGCGGGAATCTAGGGAAAAACGAGGAAGACGGCCGGAGCGCCATCGCATGAAGCCTTAGGAATTTGTTTCTTAAGGCTCTTTTGTTATGTTCTATCCTGTCCCCCTAAGACATATGTTGTAGTAGTAAAAAAGGAGGGGGACAAGGGTGAACAACGGAATTGCCCGCTATATGGCGCTAGCGGTCATGTTTCTTGCCGCCTGGGCGGCGGTTCATTGGCCTCCGGTTGGCGATTACATCGCGAGCTGGCGTCCGATGGAAACAACCGCGATGAAAGAGCGCGACAAGCTGTACGACACGATCGTCAAACAAGCGAAGCAATATGAAATTCCCGCCCAAGATGCGGTCATCGATAAAGTATGGAAGGCGACGCCCGGCTACAACGGGCTCGCCGTCGACATTGACGCCTCCTATCAAAACATGAAGAAAACGGGGATGTTTGATGAGCGAAAACTCGTGTTCCGTCAAGTGCCCCCGCGCGTCCATTTGGACGATTTGCCGCCGGCGCCGATTTACCGCGGCCATCCTGACAAGCCGATGGTGGCGTTTGCGGTCAATGTCGCTTGGGGGGAAGAATACCTCCCCGACATGCTTGAGACGATGAAAAAATACAATGTCAAGGCGACGTTCTTTTTGGAAGGACGATGGGTAAAAAAACACCCGGAGATGGCAAAAATGATAGCAGACGCCGGCCATGAAATCGGCAACCATTCCTATAGCCATCCCGATATGAAAACGCTCGCTGTCGACAACATCCGCCGCGAGCTCGAAAAAACAAACGAAGTGATTGAGGCGGCGACATCGGTTAAATGCAAATGGTTTGCCCCGCCAAGCGGCAGCTACCGCGACGAGGTCGTCGAGGTCGCCGCGGAACTCGGCATGAAAACGATTCTATGGAGCGTCGATACAATTGATTGGCAAAAACCGTCGCCATCTGTTATAGTGAAACGGGTGACATCGAAAGTTCATCCTGGCGCCATCATTTTGATGCACCCAACGATGCCGACGGCGGCTGCACTTGACGAGCTGATCATCTCGATTAAGCAAAAAGGCTACGCCCTAGGCAGCTTGACGGCCTTATTCGATGAGAAAAGACTGGCAAACAAACAGGAGGAACATGGAGTTGATTAACAAATATACGTGCAAAAACGGTGTGCGAATCGTGCTCGAGCAAATTCCGACTGTAAGGTCGGTGGCCATCGGCATATGGATCGGGACCGGCTCGCGCAATGAAACGGAGCAAACCAATGGCATTTCCCATTTTTTAGAGCATATGTTTTTCAAGGGGACAACGACGCGCACGGCCCGGGACATTGCGGAAGCATTCGACAGCATCGGCGGGCAAGTAAACGCCTTTACATCGAAGGAGTATACGTGTTACTACGCCAAAGTGTTGGATGAACACGCGCCGCTGGCGCTTGAAATGCTCGCCGATATGTTTTTCCACTCCACATTTGTGGAGGATGAGCTGCAAAAGGAGCGCAACGTCGTGCTCGAGGAAATCAAAATGTATGAAGATACACCGGATGACATCGTCCACGATTTGCTCGGCAAAGCGTGCTATGCGGGTCATCCGCTCGGCTATCCGATCTTGGGCACGGAAGAGACGCTGCGCACGTTTACTGGCGACACGCTGCGCCAATATATGGCGGACTACTATACACCGGATCGCGTCGTCATTTCGGTCGCCGGCAACGTCGACGAACGGTTTATTGATGAGGTCGAGCGCTATTTCGGCTCGTTTGCCGCAGAGAGCAAGCTGCCTTCTTCAGGGACGCCGGCGTTTGTGCCGCAAAAGATCGCGCGCAAAAAGGACACTGAGCAGGCGCACGTATGCATCGGATTCAACGGGTTGCCGATCGGCCATCCGGACGCGTACCCGCTCCTCATCTTGAACAATATTTTAGGCGGCAGCATGAGCAGCCGGCTGTTTCAGGAAGTGCGCGAACAGCGCGGATTGGCGTATTCGGTGTTCTCGTACCATTCCGCCTACCAAGACAGCGGCCTGCTCGCCATTTACGCCGGCACAGGAAGCAGCCAGCTTGATGTGCTGTTCGAAACGATCCAGCACACCATTCGCCAGCTGAAGGAGGACGGAGTGACCGAAAAAGAGTTGCATAACAGCAAAGAGCAGATGAAAGGAAGCCTGATGCTTGGGCTCGAGAGCACGAACAGCCGGATGAGCCGCAACGGCAAAAATGAACTCCTTCTCGGCCGCCACCGCTCGCTTGATGAGATCATTGAAGAGATTGAAAGTGTCACGGTGGAAAAAGTAAACGAACTGGCGCGCACGGTTTTCACGGACGATTACGCGCTCGCCTTAATCAGCCCGGACGGCGTGCTGCCGCGCCCGCTCCATTCATAGACCAAGCCCAAAAAAGCTAACGACCTTTCGCTAGGTTGTTAGCTTTTCGTTTCCGCCTCTTTCACCCTTCCTCGGGGACGTCGATCATCACCATATCGGCGCCGATTTTGCGAATATATTTCCACGGCACGCGAATTTCCTGTCCGTCTTTGCGAAACCCGAACCATTTTCCCGTTGGGATGAGCAGCGCCTCGATCTGCCCCGTTTGCTCGTTGATTTCCAAATCGGTCTGCCCGAGCACCCCGAGCCGCTCGGCTCGGCTTACATCGACAATTTCTTTTCCGCTTAACTCGCTCAGCCTCATGCTGGTTTCCTCCTTTTTCGCTTCTTTACTTTATATGTAAGGAACAAAAACAGAAAAAATGACTGCCTCTTGTCAGCTTTGGGCGCATATCGCCCATTTTTTCCCGCAAGGATATTCACCTATATTTTCCTTCCAACATAAGATGGGAAAGGAAACGGAGCAGTTTGCCAGAAAAGAAGGTGAGCGTACAACATGATGCTGACAGGAACGCATATCGCCATCATCGGCGGCGATGCTAGGCAGCTTGAAGTCATCCGCAAACTCGTTGAACTCGACGCGAAGTTGTCGCTTGTCGGCTTCGACCAGCTCGCCCATCATTTCACCGGGGCGATGAAGCTGCCGATTGGCGAAGTCGATTTTGCCGATTTGGATGCGATCATTTTGCCGGTTCACGGCACGACGCTGGACGGAAACGTCAACAGCGTGTTTGCCCACGAACCGATTCCGTTTACAGAAGAGATGGTGCAAAAAACGGCGCGGCAATGCACGATTTATTCCGGCATCAGCAACGCGTATTTGGACGAATTGGTGAAAAAAACAGGGCGCAAGCACGTGCAGTTGTTTGAGCGCGACGATGTCGCCATTTACAACTCCATTCCGACCGCGGAAGGCACGGTGATGATGGTCATTCAGCATACGGATTTTACGATCCACGGCTCATGCGTTGCCGTCTTGGGGCTTGGACGCGTTGGCATGACCGTCGCCCGGACGTTCGCCGCGTTGGGGGCGAAAGTGAAAGTCGGGGCGCGCCGGTCGGAGCATCTCGCCCGCATTACAGAAATGGGGCTCGTGCCGTTTCACTTAAACGATTTGGAAAAAGAAGTGCGTGACATTGACGTCTGCATCAACACCGTGCCTCATCTCATCGTGACGGCGAGCGTCATCGCCAAAATGCCGCCCCATACGCTGATTATCGATTTGGCGTCAAAACCGGGCGGCACTGACTTCCGCTATGCCGAAAAACGGGGAGTGAAAGCCATTTTGGCGCCCGGGCTGCCGGGGATTGTCGCGCCGAAGACAGCTGGGCAAATCATCGCCAACGTCTTGGCGCAACTATTATATGCAGATTTACAAAAACGGGAGGAGAATCATGCATGAGCGGAAACAGCTTGAAAGGAAAACGGATCGGCTTTGGCCTCACCGGGTCGCATTGCACATATGATGCGGTGTTCCCGGAGATCGAGAAGCTTGTCAACGAAGGAGCGGAGGTGCTGCCGATCGTCACCTATACGGTGAAAACGACGAACACCCGCTTTGGCGAAGGGGAAGAATGGGTGAAAAAACTCGAACAACTGACCGGACATGAAGTGATCGATACGATCGTCAAAGCGGAGCCTCTCGGGCCGAAAATTCCGCTCGACTGCATGGTGATCGCTCCGCTCACCGGCAACTCGATGAGCAAGCTGGCCAATGCCATGACGGATTCCCCCGTGCTGATGGCGGCGAAAGCGACGATGCGCAACCACCGCCCGGTCGTGCTTGGCATTTCGACGAACGATGCGCTCGGCTTAAACGGCGTCAATCTAATGCGGCTTATGGCAGCAAAAAACATTTATTTCATCCCGTTCGGCCAAGACGCCCCGCAGGCGAAGCCGAACTCCATGGTCGCCTACATGCCGCTTTTGCGCGATACGATTCTCGCCGCGCTTGAAGGGAAGCAGCTGCAGCCGGTCATTATCGAGCGGTTCCGCTACAACTGAATCGAAAATCCATGTTCCGCATAAAAATGTTCTCTCGTCCACAGCGGAATGTGATAAAATAAAGACTATGAATTCACTTCTTAAGAGTGACGATGTGGAAGGAGAATGGTGGATGGCTCAAAAACAATATCATGTCGCTGTCGTCGGAGCAACGGGGGCCGTCGGGCAGCAAATGGTGCGGACGCTTGAAGACCGGAACTTCCCGGTTGGAAAATTGACTTTGTTGTCATCGGAGCGGTCAGCCGGCAAAAAAATGCGCTTTCGCAGCGAGGAGATCGAAGTGCAGGCGGCATCGCCCGAGCGCTTTGACGGGGTCGACATCGCCTTGTTCAGCGCCGGCGGCGCCGTATCGAAAGCGCTGGCGCCGGAAGCGGTGCGGCGCGGAGCGATCGTGATCGACAATACGAGCGCGTTTCGGATGGAGGAAAACGTGCCGCTTGTCGTTCCGGAAGTGAACGAAAGCGACTTGACGTGGCATAACGGCATTATCGCCAATCCGAACTGCTCGACGATTCAAATGGTTGTGGCGTTGGAGCCGATTCGGAAGGCGTTTGGCCTAGAGCGCGTCATTGTCTCGACGTACCAAGCCGTCTCCGGGGCGGGAGCGCAGGCCATTGAAGAGCTCAACGAGCAGACGAAAGCGGTGCTCGAAGGGAAGCCGGTGGAGGCGAACATTTTGCCAGTGAAATCGGACCGAAAGCATTACCCAATTGCGTTCAACGCCATTCCGCAAATCGATAAGTTTCAAGACAATGGATTTACGTTTGAAGAGATGAAAATGATCAATGAAACAAAAAAAATTATGCATATGCCTGAGCTGAAAGTGGCGGCGACGTGCGTGCGCATTCCGGTGGCGAGCGGCCATTCGGAATCGGTGTACATCGAAATTGAACAAGACGGCGTCACCGCCTCTGACTTGCAGGCGGTGCTCCGCGAAGCGCCGGGCGTCGTGCTTCAAGATGATCCGAGCGAACAGTTGTATCCGATGCCGGCCCATTGCGTCGGTAAGTACGACGTGTTTGTCGGCCGCATCCGCCGCGATTTGGACAACCGCCGCGGCTTCCATCTATGGATTGTCGCTGACAACTTGCTAAAAGGTGCAGCCTCGAACTCGGTGCAAATCGCAGAAAGTTTGTTGAAGCTCGGGCTCATTTGAAAAAGCATCGAGGTGTTAGCATGAAACTCATTGTTCAAAAGTTCGGCGGCACGTCCGTCCGCGACGAGCGCGGGCGGAACTTGGCGCGCCGCCATATTGAACGGGCGTTGGAAGATGGCTATAAAGTCGTGGCCGTCGTATCGGCTATGGGACGTTGCGGCGATCCATATGCGACCGATACGCTGCTTAGTTTGATCGGCGGCGTTCATCACCATGTCACAAAACGAGAGCAAGATATGCTTATGGCGTGCGGAGAAATCATCTCAAGCGTTGTGTTCAGCAACTTGTTGAACGAACACGGCATCAAAGCGACGGCGTTCACCGGCGCCCAGGCAGGATTTTGCACGAACAGCGATCATACGAACGCGAAAATTCTCGAAATGCGCTGCGACCGCCTCCTTGAGGCGCTTCGGCAATACGACGTCGTCGTTGTCGCCGGCTTTCAAGGCATGGCGGAAAACGGCGACATAACAACGCTCGGCCGCGGCGGAAGCGACACGTCGGCGGCAGCGCTCGGCGCGGCGTTAAACGCGGAGTGGGTTGATATTTTCACCGATGTCGACGGCGTCATGACCGCCGACCCGCGCATCGTTGAGAGCGCCCGGCCGCTTGACGTCGTTACGTATACGGAAATTTGCAACATGGCGTACCAAGGGGCGAAAGTGATCCATCCGCGCGCGGTGGAGATCGCCATGCAGGCGAAAGTGCCGCTGCGCATTCGCTCGACGTACTCCGATGCTCCCGGGACGCTCGTCACTTCATCGGTGCGCGGCCGAAAAGGAAGCGATGTGAAAGAGCGGCTTGTCACCGGCATTACGTACGTCGCCGACGTCACACAAATCAAAGTGCTGGCGAAAGAAGGCCACTATGAGCTGCAGTCTGACGTGTTTCAAGCGATGGCCCATGAAGGGATCAGCGTGGACTTTATCAACATTTCCCCGTACGGTGTTGTGTACACCGTGAGCGGCGACATGACGGAAAAAGCGGTGGCCGCCCTGCGCCGCATCGGCTACGAACCGGCCGTGACGCCCCGATGCGCCAAAGTGTCGGTCGTCGGCGCCGGCATTGCCGGCGTACCGGGGGTGACGGCGAAAATCGTCACTGCCTTGTCGGAGCAAGGCATTCAAATTTTGCAGTCCGCCGACAGCCATACGACGATTTGGGTGCTAGTGAAGCAAGACGATATGGAAAAGGCGGTCAACGCTCTGCATGACGCCTTCTGTTTATCCGAGGCGGATGCGGGCGAAGATGAAGCGATTTGGAGCGAGGAGTGAAAACCGTGGTTCAGTTCGGGAACATCATAACGGCGATGGTTACGCCATTTGACCGAAAAGGGAATCTCGACTTGGCAAAAACAACGGAGCTTGTCAACTATTTGCTTGACAATGGCACAGATGCGCTCGTTGTCGCCGGCACGACCGGCGAGTCGCCGACGTTGACGACCGAGGAAAAAATCGCGCTTTTTCGCCATGTCGTCTCCGTCGTCAACGGCCGGGCGCCGGTCATTGCTGGAACGGGCACGAACGATACGCGCGCGTCGATCGAGCTGACGAAAAAGGCGGAAGAGGCGGGCGTCGATGCTGTCATGCTTGTGGCGCCGTATTACAACAAGCCGAACCAAGAAGGGCTGTATCAACATTTCAAAGCGATTGCCGAAAGCACATCGCTGCCGGTGATGCTGTATAACGTTCCAGGGCGCACGTCGGTGAGTCTTGCTCCGGAGACGGTCATCCGGCTGTCCGAAGTTCCGAACATTGTCGCTGTCAAGGAAGCGGGCGGCAATTTGGACGCCATGGCGGAAATCATTGAGCGTACGCCGGACGACTTTTTGCTCTACAGCGGCGACGACAGCTTGACGCTTCCAGTGCTAGCGATCGGCGGCAATGGCGTCGTCTCGGTCGCTTCGCACATCATTGGCAATGAAATGCAGGAAATGATTCGTTCCTTTTTAGCGGGCGATCATCAGAAGGCGGCGGCGCTGCATCGAAAATGGCTGCCGCTCATGAAAGGCTTGTTTGCCGCCCCAAGCCCGGTGCCGGTGAAAACGGCGCTGCAGCTGCGCGGGCTGGACGTTGGTTCGGTGCGCCTTCCGCTTGTGCCGCTCACCGAACAAGAGCGGAAGGAGCTAAGCCGCCTGCTCGATGCGCTGTCGTAACGAAACGATTCCCCAACGCTTTGCTTGCGCGTTGGGGCCTTTTTTTGCCTTGGCTGTGAAATCCATTGGCTGGTGAATGAACCATCTTGTGTTTTTCAGCATCGATTCGTTATAATAAAAGCAAGTGACTTTGAGCGGGTTAGCATCACAATTGGGAGGACGCAGCCTTGAAATCGAAAATAAAGCCGGTAGAGAAAATACGCATTTTTGCCCTTGGGGGAGTCGGAGAAATCGGCAAAAACATGTATGTTGTCGAATTGGACGAGGACATTTTTGTCATCGACGCCGGGGTGATGTTTCCGGAAGACGAAATGCTCGGCATCGACAAAGTGATCCCGGACATCACATATTTGATTGAACGGCAGCATCGCATTCAGGCAATTTTTCTCACCCACGGGCACGAGGAGCATATGGGGGCGATCGCCTACGTGCTCAAGCAGCTGTCTGTGCCGGTATACGGAACGAAGCTGACGCTCGGGTTGGCGGAGGCGCTGTTAAAAGAACAAGGGGTGTCGGGCGCGAAGCTCAATGAAGTTCATCCGGATGCGGAGCTCGTGTTTGACAAGGCGAAAGTGACGTTTTTCCGCACGATCCACAGCATCCCCGATTCGATCGGCATCAGTCTGCATACATCGCAAGGTGCGATCGTGTACACGAGCGATTTTAAATTCGACCAAACCCCGTACGGCAACAACCGCACCGACTTAGGGAAAATGGCGCAAATCGGCGAAGAAGGGGTGCTGTGTCTTTTGTCGGACAGCACAAACGCCGAACGCCCCGGCTACAGCGGCTCCGATACGGTAGTCGCCTATGAGATCGCTGACGTGATCGGCCATGCGAAAGGACGCGTGTTTGTTGCCTGCTACGCTTCCAACATCACCCGCATCCAGCAAGTGCTGTACGCCGCCCACCAATCCGGGCGTAAAGTGGCAGTCATCGGCAAAACGCTGCATAAAGTAATGGACATCGCCGTGCGCCTTGGCTATTTGCATGTTCCAGACAAGGTGACGATTTCTGCGCACGATATCGATCGCTACAATGACCGCGAGCTCGTCATTTTGACAACCGGCGGGCATGGCGAGCCGATGAGCGCGCTTTGGCGCATGGCGCGTCAAGCGAACAAACAAGCGAACATCAAAGAAGGGGATACCGTCATCGTCGCCGCATCCGTCATGCCGGGCTATGAGCTTGGGTTCGCGAAAACGATCGACGCCTTGTATCGGGCCGGCGCCAACGTGATTTACCGCGACCGGCAAGTGCACGTATCTGGGCACGGTTGCCAAGAAGAATTAAAGTTGATGCTCAATTTAATGAAGCCAAAATACTTTATTCCGGTGCATGGGGAATATCGGATGCAAAAAGCGCACGCCCGGTTGGCGAAGGCGGTCGGCATCTCGGAGGAGCGGACGTTTTTAATCGACAAAGGCGAAGTGATCGAGTTCCGCGGCGGTGCCGCCCGCCCTGGCGGCAAAGTGCCGTACGGCAATATTTTAATTGATGGCCTCGGCATTGGCGATGTCGGCAACATTGTGTTGCGTGACCGCCGCTTATTGTCCCAGGACGGCATTTTGATCGCCGTCGTCACGCTGAATAAAGAAGCGAAAACGATCGCCGCCGGCCCGGAAATCATTTCGCGGGGGTTCGTCTACATGCGCGAGTCTGAGACACTGCTGGAGGAAGCAGAGAAAATGGTGGCGGCAATCATCGAGCGCTGCCTTGAATCGTACATGCTTGAATGGTCGTCGTTGAAAGCGAACATCCGTGAAGCGTTAAGTCAGTTTTTATTTGAAAAAACGAAGCGCAGACCAATGATTTTGCCTATTATTATGGAAGTATAATGCAATCATGCTCAAAGTCAACTGGAAAATGCCGGGAACGGTCAGCCGTTGCCGGCATTTTTCTTTTTTCTTTCGGCCATACTAAGCGTATGATCGACAAGAAAGGAGACGAGAAATGGATGGAGAAGGAACGTTATTTTCAAGCGGAAACCGAGGGAGAACAGCCGGAAACAAAGGCCGAGGAAGCGACTGCGGCCATCACCCAGCTTGGGCAGACGAACGTCCCGCAAATGGATCCCGATACGAACATTCATTGTTTGACGATTGTCGGACAGATTGAAGGGCATATTCAGCTGCCTCCGCAAAATAAGGCGACGAAATACGAGCACGTCATTCCACAGATTGTGGCCATCGAGCAAAACCCGAAAATTGAAGGGCTGCTCGTCATTTTAAATACGGTCGGCGGCGATGTGGAAGCAGGGCTCGCCATTGCCGAAATGCTCGCCTCGCTCTCGAAACCGACTGTTTCCGTTGTGCTTGGCGGCGGCCATTCGATCGGCGTGCCGATCGCTGTGTCGTGCAACTATTCGTTCATCACCGAGACGGCGACGATGACGATTCATCCGATCCGTTTGACGGGGCTTGTCATCGGCGTGCCGCAGACGTTTGAGTACTTGGATAAAATGCAGGAGCGCGTCGTCCGCTTCGTGACGAAACATTCGAAGATCAGCGAGGAAAAGTTTAAAGAGCTCATGTTTTCCAAAGGCAATTTGACGCGCGACATCGGCACGAACGTCGTTGGGCCTGACGCCGTCCGGTACGGGCTCATCGATGAAGTCGGGGGCGTGTCCCAAGCGATGGCGAAGCTGCGCGAGCTGATCGCGATGAGGAAAAACGGGGAAGGGAAGATGATCCAATGATTTTGTATACGATCATGCCCGAACATTTGATTTTTCCGGTCGATGCCGCTGTTTATGAGAAGCGGAAAATGGTGTATTACGATGGCATTCCGTTTCTCGTCCAATCTGTAGAAACGGGAGAATATGAAATCGTGCAAAACTTAAGCACGAATCCGTTCCATTTTTTAAACGCCAAATATGCGCCTGGGGCGAGATTTCCAGCTTCTGCGGCAACATCGTAATGAATTGTTCAGCCGTTCATGATATAATAGTAAACAAACGGAAAAAAGCAGCCATTGTTGGCTGCTTTTTTCCGGCTTGCCAATTCATTCATGCTGGAGTGAACGATCATGGCGAAACGAAAGCGAAGAAGAAAAGGGAAGCCGTCAAAAACACAGCCATGGACGGAAACAATCCGCTTTGAATTGATCGGACTTGGCTTGCTCGCGGTCGCTGTCGTTGCGATGGCCCGCCTCGGGCTTGTCGGGGAGACGCTCGTGCTTGTGGGTCGCTTTTTTTTCGGCGAATGGTACATGCTATTAGTAGGCGGACTTTTCCTATTATCGCTCATCGTCATGTGGCGGCGGGAGTGGCCGTCATGGACGGGCCGCCCGTTTGTCGGCGCTTCGTCCATCGCCGCGGCGCTTCTGCTTTTGAGCCATGACAAGCTGTTTGAACTCATGTCGCGGCGCGGCGAGCTTGATCCGAGCATCATTCGGACGACGTGGGGGCTGTTTTGGAACGAAGCAAGCGGCAAGGCGGCCGATGTGGATTTAGGGGGCGGAATGGTCGGCGCCCTGTTATTTGCCGCCAGCTACCAGCTGTTCGATTCGCCCGGGACGAAATGGATTTGTTTCCTTCTGTTCATCGTCGGCTTTGTCGTGCTGACCGGGAAATCGCTGCGCGAGACGGCCGGCAAATGGGTTGCTTTTGCCGCAGCGTTTGTGCGAAAAGAATGGTTGGCGTTTGTCGAAGATATAAAGCAATGGCGGGCGGGGAGGAAGCGCAAGGAAAGCGGCGGCCGAAGCCGACGCTCGCGGCGGGCGGCCGCAAAGCGGGAAGACGAGCCGGCTGAAGCAAGCAGCGTCGAGCCGGATGAGGAACTGCTTTCCCCGCCGCCGATCATTTCCGATTTTGCCGCGGTCCGGTCGGCCGCTGAGCCGGAAGAAGAGAAGAATCCACTGGTGGAAGGCGACAGTGGGGGGGAGGAGGACAAACCGGCGCCGCCGCTTGCGTTTTCCGAGCATGAAAACACCAATTACGACCTGCCGCCGCTTGATTTGCTTCGCCTGCCGAAGCCGGCCGGGCAATCGGCCGATCATGCGAACATTTACGCCAACGCGCGAAAACTGGAGAAAACGTTCCAAAGCTTCGGCGTCAAGGCGAAAGTGACGCAAGTGCACCTCGGTCCGGCGGTGACGAAATATGAAGTGTATCCGGACGTCGGGGTGAAAGTGAGCAAAATTGTCAGCTTAAGCGACGATTTGGCGCTCGCTTTGGCGGCGAAAGACATCCGCATTGAAGCACCGATCCCCGGCAAGTCTGCGATCGGCATCGAAGTGCCAAATGAAGAGATCGCCACTGTTTCGCTGCGCGAAGTGCTGGAAGCCATTGAGCATACACGGGACAAGGCGAAGCTTTTGATTCCGCTTGGGCGCGACATCTCCGGTGAAGTCGTCGCTGCGGAACTAAACAAAATGCCGCATTTGTTGATCGCCGGCGCGACCGGCAGCGGCAAAAGCGTCTGCATCAACGGCATTATCGTCAGCCTGCTCATGCGCACGAAGCCGCATGAGGTGAAGCTGATGATGATCGATCCGAAAATGGTGGAGTTAAGTGTGTACAACGGTGTTCCTCATTTGTTGACACCGGTCGTCACCGACGCGAAAAAAGCGGCCCAGGCGCTGAAAAAAGTCGTCCAAGAAATGGAGCGGCGCTACGAGCTGTTCTCGCATACCGGCACGCGCAACATTGAAGGATATAACGAGCATATCCGCCACTATAACGAAACGGCGTCGGAACAGCAGCCGCTTTTGCCATACATCGTCGTGATCATCGACGAATTGGCCGACTTGATGATGGTGGCTTCCTCGGATGTGGAAGAGGCGATCACCCGTTTGGCGCAAATGGCGCGCGCCGCTGGCATCCATTTGATCATCGCCACCCAGCGCCCGTCGGTGGACGTCATCACCGGCGTCATCAAAGCGAACATTCCGTCGCGCATCGCCTTCAGTGTATCATCGCAAATCGACTCGCGCACCATTTTGGATATGGGCGGGGCGGAAAAACTGCTCGGCCGCGGCGATATGCTGTTTTTGCCGATGGGGGCCTCAAAACCAGTGCGCGTCCAAGGGGCGTTTGTCTCCGACCAAGAGGTGGAAGAAGTCGTTCGGTTTGTCATCGGACAGCAGCAGGCGCAATATTATGAGGAGATGTTCGTCGAAGACAGCGAACCCTCTTCCTCAGCCCTTGAAGACGAGTTGTACGATGAGGCGGTCCGTCTTGTCGTTGAAATGCAAAGCGCCTCCGTCTCGATGCTGCAACGCCGCTTCCGCATCGGTTACAATCGCGCCGCTCGGCTCATTGATGCCATGGAGGAGCGCGGCGTCGTCGGCCCGTATGAAGGAAGCAAGCCGCGCGCCGTTCTTTGGTCGAAGGAAGATTTAAAAAAGACATCATAAATGGGAAAAAAGGGCGGGCGAAAAAAGCCTGCCCGCTCAATCATACATCTTATTGGAAGCGTTGCCAATCCTATTTCTTTTTCTTCGACAAAATTTGATATCACCTATTTATTTGCCCAGTAAAAAATGATATAGTAATCTCAAAAAGGTTATATGTCTAATGTCAGAGGTCTGATCTCAACGGAAATGCGTAACACGGAGGACGTTGTCATGTCAATCAAATCAGACAGCCGCCACCTTTACTTGCAAGTGATTGATCGCATCAAGCGCGATATTGAAACGGGAGTGTACAAAGAAAAGCAAAAACTGCCGTCCGAGTTTGAACTCGCCAAACAGCTTGGCGTCAGCCGGGCGACATTGAGGGAAGCGCTGCGGGTGCTGGAAGAAGAAAACATTATCATCCGCCGCCACGGCGTCGGAACGTTTGTCAACGCCCGTCCGCTGTTTACGTCCGGCATCGAGCAGCTCTCAAGCGTCACGGATATGATTCGTCAAGCGGGGCGCAAGCCAGGAACGATTTTTTTGTCTTCCTCCATCCAACAGCCGACAGAAGACGATATGCGCCGCTTCCAATGCCGCCCGGACGAGAATTTGTTGCTCATCGAGCGGGTGCGCACCGCCGATGGGGAGCCGGTCGTTTATTGCTTGGATAAAATTTTATGCAAATATTTGCCAAAGGGCATCTCCTATGAACAGGAGTCGCTGTTTGAAAACTTGCACAACCAAACGCATCGTGATATCGCCTATGCGGTCGCGCGCATCGTGCCGCTCGGCTATCATGAAAAAGTGTCGCCGATTTTGCAATGCGACCCGGAAACGGCGCTGCTTGTGCTCAAGCAAATGCATTTCGATAAAAACGATGAGCCGATTTTTTATTCCGTCAACTACTTCCGCTCCGACAAGTTCAGCTTCCATGTCATGCGGAAGCGGTTCAGCTTTTAAGGGGGTGAAAATGGGTACATAGAAAGAGAGCGGAAGCTTTATACTAATTAAAGAACAAATTTTCAAGCCAGGGGGTAGTGAATGTGAAAAAGCGAATCGGATTGGTGTTGTCCGTCCTGTTTGCCGCCGGCACGCTGCTTAGCGCCTGCGGACAAGCCGGCAACAATGCGGGAGGCGGCAATCAGAAAGATACGTTCAGTGTCGCCATGGTCACCGACGTCGGCGGCGTTGACGACAAATCGTTCAACCAGTCGGCTTGGGAAGGGCTGCAAAAGTTCGGCAAAGACAACGGGCTTGAAAAAGGCCGCGGCGGCTACGACTACTTGCAGTCATCGAGCGACGCTGACTATGCCACGAACTTAAACAAGCTTGTGCGCAGCGACTTTGACTTGATTTTCGGCATCGGGTATTTGATGGGCGACGCGGTGAAAGAAGTCGCGAAGCAAAACCCGAAAAAACATTTCGCCATCGTCGACACGGTTGTTGACGAGCCAAATGTTGCCAGCATCACGTTCAAGGAGCATGAAGGCTCGTTCCTTGTCGGTGTTGTCGCCGGGCTAATGACGAAAACGAATAAAATCGGCTTTGTCGGTGGGATGGAGATTCCGTTGATCGAAAAATTCGAAAGCGGATTCCGCGCCGGCGTGAAAGCGGTCAATCCGAAGGCGACTGTGAAAGTGCAATACGCCGGGGCGTTCGACCAAGCGGATAAAGGGAAAGCGATCGCCTCGAGCATGTACGCATCTGGCATCGACATCATCTACCATGCAGCGGGCGCGACTGGGAACGGCGTCTTCTCGGAAGCGAAAGATTTGAAGAAGAAAGATCCGAACCGCGAAATTTGGGTCATCGGTGTTGACAAAGACCAAGCGCCGGAGGGAGAAGTGAAAGTCGGCGGCAAAACGTACAACGTAACGCTCACTTCGATGGTGAAACGCGTCGATGTCGCTGTCTATGACACGGCGAAACGGGCGAAAGAGGGCGACTTCCCGGGCGGCAAAACGATTGAGTACGGGTTGCCGGAAAATGGGGTTGGCATTGCCCCGACGCAAGACAACATTCCGGAGAACGTGTTAAAAACAGTTGACGAATGGAAGCAAAAAATCATCAAAGGCGAAGTGAAAGTTCCGACAAACCGGAAAGAGTACGAGCAATTCGCTGCGACGATCAAGTGACGAACAACGGCGAAGAAGGCTAGTGCGCGCTGCTAGCCTTCTTCAAAATCATAAAATGAAGGGCGGCTGTTTCGCTGTCGCCTTTCATTTTGTGATTTTGACCTTGCTTGAGTAAGGAGTGAATCGCTTGGAATACGTGATTGAAATGCTCAATATCCGCAAGGTGTTTGGCACGTTTGTCGCCAATGACAACATTACGCTGCAAGTGAAAAAGGGGGAGATACACGCTCTGCTTGGCGAAAACGGGGCCGGCAAATCGACGCTCATGAACGTGCTGTTCGGTTTATACCAGCCGGACGGCGGCGAAATCCGCGTGAAAGGAAAGCCGGTGCGCATCACCGACCCGAACGTCGCCAATGATCTTGGCATCGGCATGGTGCATCAGCACTTTATGCTCGTCGATACGTTCACCGTGACGGAAAACATCATCTTAGGCAGCGAGCCGACGCGGGCCGGAACGATCGATATGAAGCAGGCGGAGCGGGAAGTGCGCGAATTGTCGGAACGATATGGACTCGCGGTCGATCCGACAGCGAAGATCGCCGACATTTCCGTCGGCATGCAGCAACGCGTGGAAATTTTAAAGACGCTTTACCGCGGCGCCGATATTTTGATTTTTGACGAACCGACAGCGGTGTTGACGCCGCAGGAAATTCGCGAGCTCATGCAAATTATGCGCACGCTCGTCCGCGAAGGAAAATCCATCATTTTAATTACGCACAAACTCAAAGAAATTATGGAAGTGTGCGACCGCGTCACCGTCATCCGCCGCGGCAAAGGAATTGCGACGCTCAATGTGGCGGAGACGAATCCGAACGAACTGGCGGCGCTCATGGTCGGCCGCGAGGTGCAGTTTACGACCGCTAAGAAACCGGCTGAGCCGGGAAAACCGGTGTTGGAAATTAAAGACTTAGTCGTCAAGGACGCGCGCGGGATCAAAGCGGTCAACGGTTTGAACTTGACGGTGCACGCCGGCGAGATCGTCGGCATTGCTGGAGTCGACGGCAACGGCCAGACCGAGCTCATTGAAGCCATAACCGGCTTGATCAAAGCTGAATCAGGGACAATCCGCCTCAACGGCCGAGACATTACGAATTTGCCGCCGCGCAAAATCATCGAAGCCGGCGTCGGCCATATTCCGCAAGATCGGCATAAGCACGGGCTTGTCCTTGACTTTCCGATCGGCGAAAACATGGTGCTGCAAACGTACTATCAGCCGCCGTACTCGAAACGGGGTCTGTTGAATTTTCAAGCCATTTACGAAAAAGCGCGCCAGCTCATCCGCGAATTTGACGTGCGCACGCCGGATGAATATACGAAGGCGCGGGCGCTATCGGGCGGAAACCAGCAAAAAGCGATCATCGGCCGTGAAGTCGACCGCGACCCTGACTTGTTGATCGCCGCCCAGCCGACGAGGGGGCTTGATGTTGGAGCGATCGAATTTATTCATAAGCGGCTCATTGAACAGCGAGACCGCGGGAAAGCGGTGCTGCTCGTCTCGTTTGAGCTTGACGAAGTGATGAACGTCAGCGACCGGATCGCTGTCATTTATGAAGGAAACATCATCGCCATCGTTGATCCGAAAGAAACAACCGAACAGGAGCTCGGGTTGTTGATGGCTGGAAGCAAACGGAAGGAAGCAGGTGTGTCGTGATGAAGTCGAATCGTCTCCAGCAATTTTTGATACCATTGTTGGCCGTTCTTCTTGGCATGATCGCCGGTTCGATCGTGATGCTTGCAAGCGGCTACAACCCGATCGCCGGCTTTGGCGCTCTCGTGTACGGGGCGTTTGGCGATACGTACTATATCGGCGAAACGATCCGCCAGACGACGCCATACATTTTAACGGGCTTGGCGGTGGCGTTTGCCTTTCGCACCGGCTTGTTTAACATCGGGGTTGAAGGGCAGCTGATCGTCGGCTGGCTCGCTGCCGTTTGGGTCGGGGTGTCCTTTGATTTGCCCAAAATCATCCATTTGCCGCTCGCTTTGTTGGCCGCCGCGTTGGCCGGGGCGCTATGGGGCTTGATTCCGGGTGTGCTGAAGGCGTATTTAAAAGTGCACGAAGTCATTATTACGATCATGATGAACTATATTGCTTTGCATGTAACGAACGCCATCATCCGTTCCGTTTTGTCTGATGAGGGATTTAAATCAAAGCCGGTGAAAGAAAGCGCATCGCTTCACTCCGACTTTTTTGATGCCATTACGCATCATTCCACCATGCATTACGGCATTTTCATCGCTGTCGCCGCCGCATTTGTCATGTGGTTTTTGCTTGAGCGGACGACGAAAGGGTTTGAGCTGCGGGCGGTCGGTTTCAATCAGCATGCGTCACAGTACGCGGGCATGAATGTGCGCGCCAACATCATTTTAGCGATGGTCATCTCCGGCGCTTTTGCCGGCGTCGCCGGGGCGATGGAGGGGCTTGGCACATTTGGAAACATCTCGACGAAAGCCGGCTTTACCGGCCTTGGATTTGATGGCATCGCGGTTGCCTTGATCGGAGGAAACAACGCGTTTGGCATTTTGCTCTCCGCCTTGTTGTTTGGCGCCTTAAAAGTCGGGGCGTTGGAAATGCCGTCAAGCGCCGGCGTGCCGACCGAACTCGTCGATATTATTATCGCGCTCATCATTTTCTTTGTTGCATCCAGCTACATGATCCGCTGGCTGTTATCTCGTTGGCAAAAGGGGGCGGAGTAAGTGAGCGTGTATGACGTCTTGCAAACGATTGTCCCGACAACGATTTTCTTTGCGGCTCCTCTCATTTTCACCGCCCTTGGCGGCGTGTTTAGTGAACGGTCCGGCGTCGTCAACATCGGGCTTGAAGGATTGATGACCATCGGCGCGTTTGTCGGCATCGTCTTTAATTTGACGTTTGCCGATCGGTTTGGCGAATGGACGCCGTGGCTTGTCTTATTGGCTGCCATGGTGGTCGGCGCTGTATTTTCCCTGCTGCACGCTGTCGCGTCGGTCACATTTCGCGCCGACCAAGTCGTAAGCGGGGTGGCGATCAACTTTTTGGCGCTTGGTCTGTCGCTGTTTTTAGTGAAGAAAATGTACGGCAAGGGGCAGACGGACCAAATTCAAGTTGGGTTTGACAAAATTGACGTGCCAGTGTTAAGCGACATTCCCGTCATCGGGCCGCTGTTGTTTTCTAACGCGTACGCGCCGTCATATATCGCCATTGCGCTGGCGTTTGTATCATGGTATGTGATTTATAAAACGCCGTTTGGCCTGCGGCTGCGTGCGGTCGGCGAACATCCGATGGCGGCGGATACGATGGGGATTCATGTCGCCAAAATGCGCTACATCGCTGTCATGATCAGCGGGGCGCTCGGCGGTTTGGGCGGTGCGGTATACGCGACGATCATTTCCCGCGATTTCAGCCATGCGACGATTTCTGGGCACGGATTTATGGCGCTCGCCGCCATGATTTTTGGCAAATGGCATCCGATCGGCGCGATGGGGGCGGCGCTCTTTTTCGGGTTGGCGCAAAGCTTAAGCATCGTCGGGCAAACGATTCCGTTCTTGAAAAACGTCCCGACCGTTTACTTGCTCATCGCCCCGTATGCACTCACGATTTTGGCGCTGGCGGGCTTCATCGGCCGCGCTGAGGCGCCGAAAGCGGCTGGCACGCCATACATCAAAGGAAAACGGTAATGAAAGCGGCTGTCCGAAAAACGGACGGCCGTTTTTTGCTGAATGGAATGATTTGCATTTTTCTATTGGCAAAAGGTATATTGTTGATAAGACGCTTTACAATAAATTAAAGATAGTGCATATCTGCAAAGAGAAAAAGTAAGGAGGAGTTGGATTGGTCGACGAAAAAGTCACAGCGGTCGGACCGGTTCGCGTCCATACGATTTCGACCGATAAGTACAAAACGAACACGATCGTTTGGAAAATGAAGGCCCCTCTTGCTAAAGAAACGGTCACGCTGCGCGCGCTTTTGCCATACGTCTTGCAAAGCGGCACGGCCGACTATCCGAGCGTTAAGGCGCTGCGCACCTATTTGGATGAACTGTATGGGGCGACGCTGAACGTCGATTTAACGAAAAAAGGCGAACATCATATCATGACGATTCGCATCGATGTCGCCAATGAACGATTTTTGCCGGAGCAAACGCCGTTGCTTTCGAAAGCGTTTCAGCTCTTGGCCGATCTTCTGTTCCGCCCGGCTCTTGATGGCGGGCGGTTTGTCACCGACATTGTCGAGCAGGAAAAGCGGGCGCTCCGTCAACGCATTCAGGCGGTGTATGATGACAAAATGCGCTATGCGAACATGCGCCTTGTAGAAGAAATGTGCAAAGGCGAACCGTACGCCCTCTCGCCAAACGGCGAGCTTGAAGACGTGGACGGCATCACGGCGGAAGGGCTGTATCGCTATTATGAACGAGCGCTGGCCGAGGATGAGCTGGATCTATATGTCATTGGCGACGTGGCTGAAGAGGCGGTGCTCACAGCGGTGAAGCAGCGCTTCTCTTTGCCGGATCGTCCAAAGCGGGAGCGCGCATCGTCGGTTTCTGTCAAGCCGCAAGGGGAAGTTCGCGAAGTCATCGAGCGGCAAGACGTGAAGCAAGGAAAGCTCAACATCGGCTATCGGACAAATGTGACGTATGAAGATGACGATTATTACGCCTTGCAAATGTTTAACGGCATTTTTGGCGGTTTTTCCCATTCGAAGCTGTTCATCAACGTCCGCGAGAAGGCAAGCCTTGCCTATTATGCCGCCTCAAGGCTTGAGAGCCATAAAGGGCTTCTTATGGTCATGTCCGGCATTGAACCGGCCAACTATGAGAAGGCGCGCCGCATCATCGATGAGCAAATGCAGGCGATGAAAAACGGCGATTTCACAGATGAAGAAATGGCGCAGACGAAAGCGGTCATCCGCAACCAGCTGCTTGAGACGCTCGATACGCCGCGCGGGCTTGTGGAGGTGTTGTACCATAACGTCGTCTCAACGCGAAAGCGCCTGATCGATGAATGGATTGCCGGCACCGATCAAGTGACGCGCGAGGATGTGGTGCGCGCCGCTGACAAGGTGGAGCTTGATACGGTGTACTTTTTGACCGGAATGGAGGCGACGGAAGATGGAAAAACGGGTGTATGAGACGTTGCACGAAGAGCTGTTTTATGAAAAAATGGACAACGGCCTTGACGTATACATTTTGCCGAAAAAAGGATTCAACAAAACGTATGCGACATTCACCACGAACTACGGTTCGGTCGACAACCAGTTCGTCCCGCTCGGTAAAACGGAGATGAATCGCGTTCCGGACGGCATCGCCCATTTTTTGGAGCATAAGCTGTTTGAAAAAGAAGACGGCGACGTGTTTCAGCAGTTCAGCAAACAAGGCGCCTCGGCGAACGCCTTTACGACGTTCACCCGCACCGCCTATTTGTTCTCAAGCACCGACAACGTCGAGAAAAACTTGGAAACGTTGATCGATTTTGTGCAAAGCCCGTACTTTTCCGACAAGACAGTGGAAAAAGAAAAAGGGATCATCGGCCAGGAAATCCGGATGTACGACGACAACCCAGACTGGCGCGTCTATTTCGGCGCCATCGAAAGCATGTATCACAACCATCCGGTCAAAATCGACATCGCCGGCACAGTTGAATCGATCGCCCAAATTACGAAAGAGTTGCTGTATGAGTGCTACGAAACGTTTTACCACCCGAGCAACATGCTTTTATTTGTCGTCGGCCCGGTCGATGAACAAAAAATCATGCAGCAAATCCGCGACAACCAGGCGAAAAAGTCGTTCCCGCAAGCCCCGGAAGTGAAGCGGTTTGCGTATGAAGAACCGAGCGCAGTAGCGGAAAAGAAAAAAGTGATTCCGATGCATGTGCAGACGAACAAATGCTTTGTCGGCATCAAAGCGCCGTCCGTTCCTGAAGCCGGCGAACAAAAACTTCGGCATGAGCTTGCCTTCCACGTCGCATTGGACTATTTGTTTGGAAAAAGCTCGCCGCATTATGAACGGCTGTACCGCGAAGGATTGATCGATGATACATTTATGTACGATTATACAGAAGAGCGCGGGTTCGGCTTCGCGTTGATCGGCGGCGATACAAGGGACGCTGAACGGCTCGCTTCGGAAATTCAAACGGTGCTGCTGTCGTTTGCCGCGGAGACTATAAAAAAGGAAGAATTTGAACGGGTGAAAAAGAAAAAAATCGGCGCCTTTTTGCGCGCGCTCAACTCGCCGGAATACATCGCCAACCAGTTTACGCGCTACGCGTTTTACGGATCCAACTTGTTTGACATTTTGCCGGCGCTTTCATCCCTTGCCATGGACGATATCGCGGCGGTTGCCTCTTCTTGCTTCCGCGATTCGCAAATCGCGGTTTGCGAAGTCGTTCCAAAAGGGCAATAAGGCATCCTTCCTGAGAAGGATGCTTTTTTGCGGCAAAAAGGAGAGGATGGTTTCATGCGCTACGCCTTGATCACGGGAGCCTCTGGAGGCATCGGACAAAGCATCGCTCGTGTGCTCGCTCGGGAGGGGTACGGACTTTTTCTCCATTACTATCGGCGACGGGCGCCTGTTGAAGCGCTGAAAGAAGAGCTTAACGATGTGCATATTGTACCGATTGAGGCCGATTTGTCGGCACTGGATGGGGTGGAAAAGCTCGTTTCGCAAATCGATCGCCCGGTTGATGCCATCGTTTACAACAGCGGTGCAAGCTATTACGGATTGTTGACCGACATGAACGATGAATTAATCGAGCGGATGGTGCGGCTTCACATGACAAGCCCGGCGTTGCTCATCAAAAGGCTGATCCCATCAATGGTGGCGAGAAAGCGCGGTCATATTGTGTTCATTTCCTCGATTTGGGGATTGTGCGGCGCTTCATGCGAGGCGGTGTACTCGATGACAAAGGGAGGGCAGAACGCGTTTGCCAAGGCGCTGGCCAAGGAGCTTGCCCCAAGCGGCATTCGCGTCAACGCTGTTGCACCGGGGGCGATTGATACCGATATGCTGCGGGTGTTTCGTCCTGAGGAGCTGGAAGCGCTCACTGACGAAATTCCAGCCGGCCGGCTCGGCACCCCGGATGAGGTGGCGGAAACGGTGGCGTTTTTGCTGTCTGATGCCGCTTCGTATATCACCGGCCAAGTCATTTCCGTCAACGGCGGCTGGTATTGTTGAACGTATATTTTCCGGTTCGGCAGGCAAACTATCCTTGAAACATTCAACAAGGAGGGATTGACATGTCGGTACTGGATAACTTTGAACAATGGAAAGACTTTTTGGCGGAACGTTTAGAACAAGCGCAACAGCAAGGATTGACTCAGCAAGTGATCACAGATGTCGCTTACCAAATCGGGGATTATTTGGCGAAACACGTCGACCCGAAAAACCCGGAAGAACGGGTGCTCGCTGATCTTTGGAGCGTTGCGGATGAAAAAGAGCAGCACGCCCTTGCCAACATGATGGTCAAGCTGGTCCAACAAAAATAATCACCCGGTAAAAGAGAGGGGCCTCCCTCTCTTTTTTCTTCCTCCTTTTCGGTTGCTTTTCCATTTATAATTATAGTAGTATGAACTTAGCATAAGGCGTTCGTGCGGACACCGGCAAGGGAGGAGACGGGATGGGCAAGCAGGAATGGTATTTGGAATATGAAATTCATGTCAACCGCCCGGGGTTGCTCGGCGACGTTGCTTCGCTGCTCGGTATGTTGTCCATTAACATCGTGACGATCAACGGTGTCCGGGATTCGCGCCGCGGCATGTTGCTTTTGTGCGACAATAACGAGCAAATTGAACGGTTGGCGACGATCTTGCGGACGATGGACAACATTACGGTGACGAAGCTGCGCCAGCCGAAGCTGCTCGACCGCCTCGCCGTCCGCCACGGCCGTTATATCCAGCGCGATGCCGATGACAAAAAAACGTTCCGCTTCGTCCGTGATGAACTTGGACTGCTTGTCGATTTTATGGCGGAACTTTTTAAAGAAAAAGGGCATAAGCTCATCGGCATCCGCGGGATGCCGCGCGTCGGCAAGACAGAGTCGATCGTCGCCGCCAGCGTGTGCGCCAACAAACGATGGCTGTTTGTTTCATCGACGCTGATTAAACAGACGGTTCGCACGCAGTTGATCGAAGATGAGTATAGCGAGAACAACATTTTCATTATCGACGGCATCGTCTCAACGCGCCGCGGGAACGAGCAGCACTGGCAGCTCATCCGTGAGCTCATGCGCCTTGAGGCGACGAAAGTCGTCGAGCATCCGGACATGTTTGTTCGCCATACGGAATACACGCTCGATGATTTTGATTATATTATTGAGCTGCGCCATGAACCGGACGAAGATATTTCCTACGAAGCGATTGACCGCCCGTCATTGTTGGGCGATGACGGGTTTTCCGAATTTGGGTTTTAATTTAAAAAAGTGGAAGGTGTTGGCCGTTGACGGAACTAGGAAAACGTTTGCGGGAAGCACGGGAAGAAAAAAATATGAGTTTGGACGAGCTGCAGGAGATGACGAAAATTCAAAAGCGGTATTTGATCGGCATCGAAGAAGGCAACTATGCCATCATGCCTGGAAATTTTTATGTGCGTGCCTTCATCCGGCAATATGCTGAAGCGGTCGGACTTGATCCGGATGAGCTGTTTGAACAGTATAAACAGGACATTCCCCAGTCTTATCAAGATGACATTCCGCAGACGCTGTCGCGCGTGAAGACGCGCCAGCAACTGTCTGCCGAGGGGGCGAAATGGCTCGATTGGCTGCCGAAAGTGATTGTCGCGGCGGTCGTCATCGGGGCGGCTGTCCTCGTTTGGGTGCTGCTCCAGCACGGCGCCGCAAATGAGCCGCCGACAAAGACAAGCCCAAAAACAGCGGAGGTCGAAAAGCCGAAACATTCGCCGCTTGAGCAGGCGAAACAAAAGCAGTCGGCGAAGGAAACGGACGAGAAGGCAACGAATGAAAACGGACAGCAAAATGAACAGCCAGCGCCGACTGGCGAAGAAGAACAGCCGGCTGCGGCGATGAATGTGACGGAAAAGCGCGGCAACACGGCGACGATTGAAGTCGCCAGCTCCGGCGCGTTTTCCATCGAGCTTTCATCCAAAGGAACGTCATGGGTCGAAGTATACAATACGAAAGGCCATACGTTTTACCGCGGCAACTTGACAAGCGGGCAGACGAAAACGTTCGATCTGTCGGCCGAAAGCGAAGTATGGGTGAAAATCGGGCGTACGCTCGATGTTGAGATGAAGGTGAACGGCCAACCGTTTGCCTACCCGTTTGCCCCGAAAGAGGAAGTATACCAAAAGCTGCATTTCGTGTTGAAGAAATGATGGAACAGGGCGCTTTTCCGCAGGAAGGCGCCTGCTTTTCGCACGGACTGAACTATGTTGAATGAGCGGAGGTATTTGTGGTGAACTTGCCGAATAAAATTACGGTAGCGCGCATTATGCTCATCCCGTTTTTCTTGATCGTGATGCTCGTTCCGTTCGGGTGGGGAAGCATCCAAATCGGCGGGACAGAGCTTCCGGTTGCCCATCTTGCCGGCGCGCTCATTTTCATCATCGCCTCAGCCACGGACTGGATCGATGGCTACTATGCCCGCAAATACGGGTTGGTGACGAACTTAGGAAAATTTTTAGATCCGCTTGCCGATAAACTGCTTGTGTCGGCGGCGCTTATCGTGCTTGTCGAGCTCGGGGCCGTTCCGGCGTGGATGGTGATTGTCATCATCAGCCGCGAGTTTGCCGTCACCGGCTTGCGGCTCGTGCTTGCCGGCGAGGGGGAAGTCGTCGCTGCCAACATGCTTGGCAAAATCAAGACATGGACGCAAATTGTCGCCATTTCCGCTTTATTGTTACATAACTTCCCTTTCTCGCTCATTTCGTTTCCGTTCGCTGAATTGGCGCTGTGGGTGGCGGTCATTTTCACGATTTGGTCTGGCTGGGATTATTTTGCGAAAAACAGACATGCGTTTTCCCATTCGAAATAGCCGGCCGCAAAGGGGGAGAAAGTCTGTTGAACGCGGAGATCATTGCCGTTGGCTCCGAGCTGTTGCTTGGGCAAATCGCCAATACGAACGCCCAGTTTTTGTCGCAGCAGCTGGCGATGCTTGGCATTAACGTCTATTTCCATACCGTCGTCGGCGACAACGCCGGCCGCCTTGAGCAGGCGGTGAAAACGGCGCAAACGAGAGCGAACCTCATCATTTTCACCGGCGGCCTCGGCCCGACGAAAGACGATTTGACGAAGGAGACGATCGCCCGTTTGCTTGGCCGCCGGCTCGTGATCGACGAGGAAGCGCTCCGAGCGATTGAGGTGTATTTTGCCCGCACAAACCGGCCGATGACAGAAAACAATAAAAAGCAGGCGCTCGTCTTGGAAGGATCGACGGTGCTGAAAAACGAGCACGGCATGGCGCCAGGGATGGCGCTTGTGGCAGACGGCATTACGTACATGCTGCTGCCCGGGCCGCCGAAAGAAATGCGGCCGATGTTCAAAAAATACGGAAACGCCTTTTTGCGCCGTACGTTTTCGCTTTCCGAGCGCATCGAATCGCGCGTCCTCCGCTTTTTCGGCATCGGCGAGTCGGCGCTCGAGGCGGCGATCGCCGACTTGATCGACGCCCAGTCGAACCCGACGATCGCCCCGCTTGCAAACGACGGTGAGGTAACGCTCCGTCTGACGGCGAAACATCGGGATCAGGCGGAAGCCAAGCGGCTGCTCGACGAGGCGGAAGCCGCCATTTTGACGCGCGTCGGCCGTTATTGTTACGGGTATAATGATGAAACGCTGTTTACAAAGACATTGGCACGGTTAAAAGAAAGAGGATGGACAATCGCGTCGGCCGAAAGTTTGACCGGCGGCCTTTTCCTCGAACAGCTCACCGCCCTCCCCGGCGCGTCGCAAGTCGTGCAGGGCGGTGTCGTCTGCTACACAAACGGCGTCAAAGAACAGGTGCTTGGCATACCGCGCCCGCTGCTTGAGGCAGAAGGGGCGGTGAGCGAGCCGTGCGCCCGTTTGCTTGCTGAAAACGTCCGCGCGATGTGCGATGCGGATATCGGCATCAGCTTCACCGGCGTCGCCGGACCCGATCCGCTTGAGGGCCACCCGCCCGGCACCGTGTATGTCGGCATCGCCGTCCGCGGGCGCGATGCGACTGTCCACCGTCTGATGCTGTCCGGCACGCGTGATGCCATTCGCATCCGCACCGCCAAATACGGCTGTTTTTTTCTGCTTGAGATGCTCGCGGCCGACTGCTGATCGGCCGCCCCCTTCCTTCTCCATTCTCCACCGCACATCGTTTTTTCCACCGCATGAGTATGGCGATTGTTGCTAGTTTCTCCACCGAAAAAACGAATGGACGTTCGTTTTTTGCTTGGCAATGGCCGCAAAACGCGGTATAGTATAAGTAGTCCTAGAATAAGGAGGAGTAGGTTAGTGAACCAAGATCGTCAAGCTGCATTGGAGCAGGCATTAAAACAAATTGAACGACAGTTTGGCAAGGGGGCCATCATGAAGCTCGGCGAGCAAGTCGACCGCAAAGTGTCGGTCGTGCCGAGCGGTTCGCTGGCGCTCGACATCGCGTTAGGAGTCGGCGGCTATCCGCGCGGGCGGATTGTGGAAATTTACGGCCCGGAATCGTCCGGGAAAACGACCGTTGCCCTTCACGCGATCGCGGAAGTGCAAAAGCGGGGCGGGCAAGCAGCTTTCATCGACGCAGAGCACGCGCTCGACCCCATCTATGCACAAAAATTAGGGGTCAATATCGATGAATTGCTGCTTTCCCAGCCTGACACGGGCGAGCAAGGTGCGTCACGTTTCCGTATAAGTGCGTAGGCACGAAAGCGGAGTCCGATGGGAACATCGGGACAACTCTACAGCCGAGTTGGAAGGTGAAATTCCTTCCCGTGGTGATAGTCCTATATCCACGAGCCTGAGACTCCTGCATGCATTCCGGTGCACCCTCACCGGGATGTATGAAGCCAGGTGAAGTCGTAACCCAAGTAGCCTAAGGCCGCAAAATGTGGCTATGGCGAAAGTGGTGCGGGGCTCCTTAAAAGACGCCTATGGTGACGAAAGGAACCTATGCGTGAAGCTCGGTTACCGGTGCTCCCTGAAAAGGGACCATACAGGACGAACCACCGTGTCTTGTTTGCGGTGTTTCCTTTAACCGGCTGGCTTAGTTCGGTTACTGCTCTGATGGGTAGCGGACGTTCCAATCAGAGGTCCTGCCGAGTAGAGTAGGCACCTAAGGGCGTTCAAAAGAAGGGATAGGCTGTAGGGAACGTGAGAGGCCCCCTAAGGAGGAGACAGGGCTGGTCGATGACATCTTAGGGGGAGTCAGCGGTTCCATAGTAATGATGAAGGAGCGCCGTTTGAACCCCAAAGGCAACGATGGGGGAGGAAAAAACGCTCTGGAGTGAAGGGAACCAGCCGGGGCGGCAAAGTATCTACATGTTACGGCAAGCAGGCTAATTCATGGCACTTCCACCCAGTATTATAAAAAGGGAGAAAGGAGCATGAAGGTAAACAAACTTGTCGTAAAAAGCGAACAGGACTTGAGAAACTGCTTGGATCTTCTTTATCAAGAAGCTAAAAAGGGAAAACATTTTTACGGGATGCTTGAGTTGCTTCAAAATGATGTTGTCATTTTAGAAGCTATTCGCAATATTAAAAGCAATAAAGGTAGCAAAATGGCGGGGATTGATCAGAAAATAGTAGATGATTATTTGCTTATGCCAACGGAAAAGGTTTTCGGGATGATAAAAGCCAAACTCAATGACTATAAGCCTATACCAGTGAGAAGGTGCAACAAGCCCAAAGGAAATGCCAAAAGCTCAAAAAGAAAAGGCAATAGTCCGAATGAGGAAGGGGAAACGAGGTCCTTAGGAATATCCGCGGTGACGGATAGAATCATCCAAGAGATGCTCCGGATAGTGCTCGAGCCGATTTTCGAAGCCCAATTCTATCCGCACAGTTATGGGTTCAGACCGTATCGCTCCACCGAACATGCCTTAGCCTGGATGCTGAAAATCATCAACGGAAGCAAGCTGTATTGGGTTGTAAAAGGTGACATTGAAAGTTATTTTGATCACATCAATCATAAGAAGCTTCTGAACATCATGTGGAATATGGGCGTTAGGGATAAACGGGTACTATGCATCGTAACGCCTATACAGTATGCAACAGTATTCAAACAAGAAATGACCCCATACACTGCAGACGGCAGAAAAATGTATGAAGAAAAGCATAGAAAAATACGATTGCCAGATAAAATGAGTCTGTTTGATCACGATTCGATATTCATCTACATTTTATCTGAGCATAATGATGGGAAATATAATCTTGAATATTTCTTAAATAGGGTGAATGTATTTCACAGAGATAAAGGAAAATGCAAAATATGTGCTGTATACTTAAGTCCCGGTAACTTCCACTGCCATCATATTGACCCGAGTAAACCTTTAAGTGAGATCAATAAGACCGTTAATCTAGTTAGCTTATGCAACCAATGCCATAGGCTTGTCCATAGCAACCAAGAACCGCCGTTTACAGAACGAAAAATGATTGACAAACTAACGGAGTATAGGAACAAGCTGAAAATATAAAAGTTCTGTTCGCTGGAAAAATTGTAGGTGCTGCTGCCATGTCATCGCGAGGTGATATGGTGGAGAGATAGCCCAAACGGGGCTATCGAAGCTGTCCCGGTGGAACGCCGTGTGCGGGGAAACTCGCACGCACGGTGTGGGGTGGGGGAAAAGCCGGAGATTGCATCAAAGGCTTACCTATCACTATCGCTCGAAATCGCGGAAGCGCTCGTGCGAAGCGGCGCGGTCGATATTATCGTCATCGACTCGGTGGCGGCGCTTGTGCCGAAAGCGGAAATTGAAGGGGAGATGGGCGACGCCCATGTCGGCTTGCAAGCGCGGCTTATGTCCCAGGCGCTTCGCAAGCTGTCTGGCGCCATTAACAAATCGAAAACGATCGCCATCTTCATCAACCAAATTCGCGAAAAAGTCGGCGTCATGTTTGGCAATCCGGAAACGACGCCGGGCGGGCGGGCGCTCAAGTTTTACGCTTCCGTCCGCCTAGAGGTTCGCCGCGCCGAGCAAATCAAGCAAGGCAATGATATGGTCGGCAACAAGACGAAAATCAAAGTCGTCAAAAACAAAGTCGCGCCGCCGTTTAAAACGGCTGACGTCGACATTATGTACGGCGAGGGCATTTCCCGCGAAGGGGAAATTCTCGACATGGCGTCCGAATTGGACATCGTGCAAAAAAGCGGTTCGTGGTATTCGTACAAAGACGAGCGGCTTGGCCAAGGGCGGGAAAACGCGAAGCAATTTTTGAAGGAAAACCCGCACATCGCCGATGAGATCGCCCGCGCCATCCGCCAGCATTACGGCATCGACGTTGAAGAGGGAACGAGCGAACCGCAGCAAGACGGGTTCGGATTGCTTGAAGAATAACGGGACAAGGCGTCCTGGCAAGCTGCCGGGGCGCCTTTTTCCATCCGTTCGGCCTGCCAAGGAGAGCGATAAGCCTAAAAAAGGACGGCGTGCGGAACGGTCTTGTTCCGTTGTCATCCTCTAGGCGCGTCGGTGTAATATCTTGACAATTCCTATTGCCGCCTTTACAATGAACATGTATATTTGTCCATACGCGCGGCAGGGCCATACGCCCGCCCGCTGCGGCGGACCGCCTTCGTGCGGAAGGCTGCGCGGGTCGATTGTGATGCCAAGCGACTGAGCTAATGGATTGAAAACGGGAATGTCCATCTGCGCCGGTCATGGCGGTGAGAAGAGAGAGCGAAAGGAAACCGAACAGCAAGAGGAGGTGAAACGATGGGTTCGATCATCATCTCCGCTTTGCTTGCCTTAGTCATTGGTGCCGTTGTTGGCTTTTTTGTTCGCAAATCGATTGCCGAAGCGAAAATCGGCGGGGCGAAAGCCGCTGCCGAACAGCTGATTGAGGAGGCGAAACGCGAGGCGGACGCCTTGAAAAAAGAGGCGCTTCTCGAAGCGAAAGACGAGATTCACAAACTGCGTACGGAGGCGGAGCGTGATATCCGCGACCGGAGAAGCGAGCTCCAAAAACAAGAAAACCGCCTGATGCAAAAGGAGGAAAATCTCGACCGCAAAGATGAAGCGCTCAACAAACGTGAGGCGTTGCTTGAGGCAAAGGAAGAAGCGTTGAACGAAAGACAACAGCATATTGAACAAATGGAAAGCAAAGTGGAAGCGCTCGTCAAACAACAACAAGCCGAACTTGAACGCATTTCCGGCCTGACGCGCGACGATGCCCGCCAGCTCATTTTAGAGCGCGTCGAGAAAGAGCTGTCGCATGAGATTGCGATGATGATCAAAGAGGCGGAAACGCGGGCAAAAGAGGAGGCAGACAAACGGGCAAAGGCGATTTTGTCGCTTGCCATCCAACGTTGCGCCGCCGACCATGTCGCCGAAACGACTGTTTCCGTCGTCAATTTGCCAAACGACGAAATGAAAGGGCGGATCATCGGGCGCGAAGGGCGGAACATCCGCACGCTCGAGACGTTGACCGGCATCGATTTGATCATCGACGATACGCCGGAAGCGGTCATTTTGTCCGGATTTGACCCGATTCGCCGCGAGACGGCGCGCATCGCGCTCGATAAGCTTGTGCAAGATGGCCGCATCCATCCAGCGCGCATTGAGGAAATGGTCGAAAAGGCGCGCCGCGAAGTGGATGAGCATATCCGCGAAGTCGGCGAACAGACGACGTTTGAAGTCGGTGTTCACGGCTTGCATCCGGATTTGATCAAAATTTTAGGGCGGCTCAAGTTCCGAACGAGCTACGGACAAAACGTCTTAAAACACTCGGTGGAAGTGGCGTTTTTAGCCG
Source organism: Geobacillus sp. FJAT-46040 (assembly GCF_002335725.1). Classification (NCBI taxonomy): domain Bacteria; kingdom Bacillati; phylum Bacillota; class Bacilli; order Caryophanales; family Anoxybacillaceae; genus Geobacillus; species Geobacillus sp. FJAT-46040. Next base: position 1,705,245 of record NZ_NISS01000001.1, on the reverse strand, counting down.
GACTGATGGCGGCCGAGCTTGGGGAGGACGAAATGCTGGCGCGCCGGGCCGGCTTGCTTCATGACATTGGCAAAGCGATCGACCACGAAGTCGAAGGAAGCCATGTGGAAATCGGCGTTGAGCTGGCGACGAAGTATAAAGAACATCCGGTCGTCATCAACAGCATCGCTTCCCACCATGGCGATACGGAACCGACGTCGGTCATCGCTGTGCTCGTCGCGGCGGCCGATGCGCTGTCGGCGGCGCGGCCGGGAGCGCGCAGCGAAACGCTGGAAAACTATATCCGTCGTCTAGAGAAGCTTGAAGAAATCGCCGAATCGTACGAAGGCGTTGAAAAATCGTACGCCATTCAAGCTGGGCGTGAAGTGCGCATTATGGTCAAACCAGATATGATCGACGATTTGGAAGCGCACCGGCTGGCGCGTGACATCCGCAAACGAATCGAAGAAGAGCTCGATTACCCGGGCCATATTAAAGTGACGGTCATCCGCGAAACGCGGGCGGTCGAATACGCGAAATAAAGTGGCTATTGCCACTTTCTTTTTTTGTGCGTAAAATAGGAGGGTATAACGATGCGGAGATGGGCGCAAGGCGATATTTTTCGTTTAGAAAGGGATCAGGGATGAGAATTTTATTTATCGGCGACGTCGTCGGTTTGCCGGGGCAAAAAATGGTGGAGCACTATTTGCCAAGGCTGAAGGAAAAACATCGGCCGGACGTTGTTGTGATCAACGGCGAAAACGCCGCCGGCGGGAAAGGAATCACCGAACCGATTTACCGGGCGCTTCTCGCTTGGGGGGCTCATGTGATCACGTTGGGCAATCACGCATGGGACAAACGCGATATTTTTGAGTTTATCGATCAGGCGAAGGCATTGATTCGCCCGGCGAATTACCCGCCCGGCACGCCGGGAAAAGGCATCGTCTTTGTGCCGACCGAGCATGGCGAAGCGGCGGTCATCAATTTGCAAGGGCGGGCGTTTTTGCCGGCGATTGACTGCCCATTTCAAAAGGCGGACGAGCTGATCGCCGCCGCCTCCGCGCGCACGCCGGTCATCATCGTCGATTTCCATGCCGAGGCGACGAGTGAAAAACAGGCGATGGGCTGGTACTTAGACGGCCGCGTATCCGCGGTCATCGGCACGCATACACACGTCCAGACGGCCGATAACCGCATTTTGCCAAGAGGGACGGCGTACATTACCGACGTTGGCATGACCGGTCCATACGACGGCATTTTAGGCGTCGATCGAGAGGCGGTGCTGCGCAAATTTTTAACCGGGCTGCCAGTTCGTTTCGACGTCAAGGAAGGACGAAGCCAATTGAATGCCGTCTTTGTTGATGTAGACGAAAAAAGCGGACGGGCGTTTCGCATTGAACGGTTGATCATTAACGATGACCACCCTTATTTTGAATAGTCCATCTTTTAAAATTTTTTTAAAATGTCCTCCTCCCATGCAGGAATAGTTGTCGAAACAGTGAATATAGTTACAATGAAGACCTTTTACCGAAATCATTTTCCAAGGAAACGAGGGAGGAGCTAGGAATGGAAATATTAAAAGTTTCAGCAAAATCGAATCCGAACTCTGTAGCTGGTGCACTTGCCGGGGTGTTGCGCGAGCGCGGCGCAGCGGAAATTCAAGCGATCGGCGCAGGTGCACTGAACCAAGCCGTTAAAGCAGTAGCGATCGCACGAGGGTTTGTGGCACCGAGCGGCATGGACTTGATTTGCATTCCGGCGTTTACGGATATTATCATCGACGGAGAAGAGCGGACAGCGATCAAATTGATTGTCGAACCTCGTTAACTGGATGATCAGACAATGGCGGCTATAACCTGTTGGCGCCTTCGGCTGCGAAGGCAGGCAGGTTATTTTTGCTTTTTCAAGGGGGGAACGGAATGATCTTCGATGCACATTGCGATGTGTTGATGAAGTTATGGCAAGATCGGTCTCTGTCGTTTTACGACGGAGCTTCGCTTCACGTCACTCTTTCCGGGATGGCGGAAGCAGGGGTGAAAGTGCAATGCTTTGCCATCTACATACCGGAAACGGTGCCGGAGGAAGCCCGGTTCACTGTTGCGCTGGAGATGGTGGACATCTTCTTTGCCCGCATTATCGATGCGTTTCCGTCTGTGAAGTTCGTGCGGACGAGACGGGATATCGCCGCCCTTAAAAAAGAGGAAGTCGGCGCCATGTTGACGCTGGAAGGGTGCGACGCCATCGGCGTCAACCTTGTCAAGCTAAAGACGCTCCTCCGCCTCGGCGTCGCTTCCGTAGGGTTGACATGGAACTTCCCGAACGCTGTCGCTGACGGAGCGTGGGAGAAGCGCGGCGCCGGGCTGACGGCGTTTGGCCGGCAAGTCGTTGCACTTCTTAATGAAGCAAAACGATGGGTCGATGTGTCCCACTTATCGGAGAAAGCGTTTTGGGATGTCATCGAGATGGCTCGGTTCCCCATCGCTTCCCATTCCAACGTGCATCGTCTATGCCCACATCCACGCAACTTAACCGACGAGCAGATCAAAGCGTTGATCGAAAAAGACGGCATGATCGGCATTAATTTCGTTCCGTATTTTTTGACGGCGAAGAAAAACGAGGCGATGATCGCTGATGTGCTTCGCCATCTCGACCATATATGCGCGCTCGGGTGGGAAAACAACGTCGGGTTTGGCTCCGACTTCGATGGCATCACGGAGACGGTCGCCGGCCTTGGAACGGTAAGGGAATATGCGCGGCTTGTCAACGAGTTGTACAAGCATTACTCCACCGAGCAAGTATCCCGCTTTTTATTCGGCAACTTCTACGCCCATTTGCCGGAGTGACGAATATCACTGAGTATCGGCTCTGCGTATCCTAGAATAGGAGACAGGGCATCCGCGGCGCCGGCTGAAAAAGGCGTTCAAAATGGTAGTTTCCTTGTCAGAAAAGTGGTACAATAGTAGCGAAAGGCTGGAGTGAATATAAAGGGGTGTAATTCATGATCGAACAGCTGTCATGGAAGGTAGGCGGCCAGCAAGGGGAAGGAATTGAAAGTACAGGGGAAATTTTTTCCACAGCGCTGAACCGCCTCGGATATTACTTATATGGATACCGCCATTTTTCTTCACGCATCAAAGGGGGTCATACGAACAACAAAATTCGCGTCAGCACGAAACCGGTGCGGGCGGTCGCTGATGATTTGGACATCTTGGTGGCGTTCGACCAAGAGGCAATCGACTTCAACTTCCACGAGCTGCGTGACGGCGGCATCGTCATTGCGGACGCCAAATTCAATCCAGTGATTCCGGAAGGAAAAGGAGTGGCGCTTTACGCCGTTCCGTTCACCGATATCGCTACACAGCTTGGCAATCCGCTGATGAAAAACATGGTTGCCATCGGCGCGACAAGTGCGGTGCTCGATTTGGACGCCGCCGTGTTCGAAAGTGTTGTTGTGGATACATTTGGGCGCAAAGGGGCGCAAGTCGTTGAGAAAAACATGGAAGCGATTCGCGCTGGAGCGCAATATATGAAAGAGCAGCTCGATGGTTCGACGAAAACGATGAAACTAGCCAAAGCCGACGGCAAACGGCGAATGTTCATGATTGGCAACGATGCCATCGCCTTGGGCGCCATTGCCGGCGGGGCGCGCTTTATGGCCGCCTATCCGATCACCCCAGCTTCGGAGATTATGGAGTATTTGATTAAAAAGCTGCCGGATTTTGGGGGCGCGGTCATCCAGACAGAAGATGAAATCGCAGCCTGTACGATGGCGATCGGCGCCAACTATGCGGGCGTGCGGGCGTTCACCGCTTCCGCCGGACCCGGGTTGTCGCTTATGGCCGAAGCGATCGGACTAGCTGGGATGACGGAAACACCGCTTGTTGTGGTTGACACGCAACGAGGCGGTCCAAGCACCGGCTTGCCGACAAAGCAAGAGCAGTCGGATTTGCTCGCGATGATCTATGGCACGCACGGGGAAATTCCCAAAATTGTCATGGCGCCAAGCACGGTCGAAGAAGCGTTTTACGATATGGCGGAAGCGTTCAACTTAGCTGAGGAATACCAATGCCCGGTCATTTTCCTGTCGGATTTGCAGCTGTCGCTCGGCAAGCAGACGGTTGAGCCGCTTGATTACGATCGGATCGAGATCCGCCGCGGCAAGCTGATGAATGGTGAGCTGCCGCCGCTTCCGGACAAAGACAACTTCAAACGGTATGAAATCACGCCGGACGGTGTTTCGCCGCGGGTGCTGCCGGGAACAAAATACGGCATCCACCATGTCACCGGGGTCGAACACGCCGAAACAGGCCGCCCGTCAGAGACGGCGGCAAACCGCCGGGCGCAAATGGAAAAACGGATGCGCAAACTCGAGCACATCCACTTCCCGACGCCGGTGCACAAACAACTCCGCCACGAAGAACCGGATTTGCTCCTTGTTGGCTTTTTATCGACGCGCGGAGCCATTGAAGAAGCGATGGAGCGGCTCGAGCAAGATGGCGTCAAAGTCAACCATGCGCACATCCGTCTGCTTCATCCGTTCCCGGTTGACGACGTGCGGCCGCTTATCGAGAAAGCGAAACGAGTCGTCGTCGTCGAGCAAAACGCCACCGGGCAGCTGGCGAACTTGTTGAAAATGAACGTCGGGCACGCTGATAAAATCGCCAGCGTCTTAAAATTCGACGGCAATCCGTTCTTGCCGGGCGACGTCTATACTAAATGCAAGGAGTTGTTAGCGCAATGGCCACCTTTAAAGATTTCCGCAATGATGTGAAACCGAACTGGTGTCCGGGGTGCGGCGACTTTTCCGTGCAGGCCGCCATCCAGCGCGCGGCCGCCAATCTCGGGTTGGAGCCGCACGAACTCGCGGTCATTTCCGGGATCGGCTGCTCGGGCCGCATTTCCGGCTACATTCACTCTTACGGCTTTCACGGCACGCACGGCCGCGTTTTGCCGCTGGCGCAAGGAGTGAAAATGGCGAACCGCGATTTGACGGTCATCGCCGCCGGCGGGGATGGCGACGGATTCGCGATCGGCATGGGGCACACGGTTCATGCCATTCGCCGCAACATCGACATCACATACATCGTCATGGACAACCAAATTTACGGGTTGACGAAAGGACAAACATCGCCGCGCAGTGCTGCCGGCTTCCAAACAAAAAGCACGCCGCACGGGTCGATCGAGCCGGCTTTGTCGCCGCTCGAGATCGCGTTAAGCGCCGGAGCGACGTTTGTCGCGCAAGGTTTCTCAAGCGATTTAAAAGAATTGACGAGCTTGATTGAGGAAGGCGTCAAGCATAAAGGCTTTGCGCTCATCAACGTCTTCAGCCCGTGCGTGACGTACAACAAAGTGAATACGTACGAGTGGTTCAAAGAGCGGCTCATCAAGGTGAGCGACATCGAAGGATACGACCCGTCCGACCGGGAGATGGCGATGCAGACGGTCATGAAATACGATGGGCTCGTCACCGGGATCATTTATCAAAACAAAGAACAAAAGTCGTACCAAGAGCTTGTGCCAGGCTACAGCGAGGCGCCGCTTGCCGAGGCGGAGCTGAAAATGAGCAAAGAAAAGTTCGCCGAACTCGTAGCAGAGTTTATGTAAAAATGGAAACAATTTGCACCCGATGGAGGCTTGCCTCATTGGGTGTTTTTTGTTATCATGACATGTTCCGGTCCTCCGGAACAAACCCCATTGTGTTTCCTTGCCGCTCGCGATATACTATGGTAGTGTGTGGTTGGAAGAAATTTGCCGAGGCGAGGCCGGCTGCACAGGAAACGGCGGCCGCTCGTCTCGGATGATCGAATGATTTTGTGAAGAAAGGAGATTGCTATGAACGAAAAACAACGTTTGGAGCAAACGGGACAAATCAAAACCGAAAGCCATCCAGCGGACAGAAAATCCGCCTTGGACCGGCTGAAAGAAAAAACGACGAAAGACTATGAGAAATATTTCACGAGCGTGTTTCTCCCGCCGAATTTAAAAGAGGCGAAGAAACGCGGCAAAGAGGAAGTCAAGTACGTCAAAGACTTTTCGATTCCTGAAGAGTTTCGCGGCATGGGGCGCGGACGGAAGTTTTACATCCGCACGTATGGCTGTCAAATGAACGAGCACGATACGGAAGTGATGGCCGGCATTTTCATGGCGCTCGGCTATGAGCCGACCGACCGTCCGGAAGAGGCAAACGTCATTTTGCTCAACACGTGCGCGATCCGTGAAAACGCGGAAAACAAAGTGTTTGGCGAGCTCGGCTACTTAAAGCCGCTCAAAACGACGAACCCGGACTTATTGCTCGGCGTGTGCGGCTGTATGTCGCAAGAAGAATCGGTTGTCAAGAAAATTTTAAAGCAATACCAATACGTCGACCTTATTTTCGGCACGCACAACATCCATCGCCTGCCGTACATTTTGCATGAGGCGTACATGTCGAAAGAAATGGTCGTCGAAGTATGGTCGAAAGAGGGCGACGTTGTTGAAAACTTGCCGAAAGTGCGCAAAGGGAAGATTAAAGCATGGGTCAACATTATGTACGGCTGTGACAAGTTTTGCACGTACTGCATCGTTCCGTACACGCGCGGCAAAGAGCGAAGCCGCCGTCCGGAAGACATCATCCAAGAAGTGCGCCAGCTCGCCGCCCAAGGCTATAAAGAAATTACGCTCCTTGGGCAAAACGTCAACGCTTACGGAAAAGATTTCACCGACATCCAGTACGGCCTTGGCGATTTAATGGATGAGCTGCGCAAAATTGACATTGCGCGCATCCGCTTCACAACGAGCCATCCGCGCGACTTTGACGACCGGCTCATCGAAGTGCTCGCCAAACGCGGCAACTTGGTTGAGCATATCCATTTGCCGGTGCAATCGGGCAGCACGGAAATTTTAAAAATGATGGGCCGCAAATATACGCGCGAGGAGTACTTGGAGCTCGTTCGCAAAATCAAAGCCGCCATTCCGGATGTCGCGTTGACGACGGATATTATCGTCGGCTTCCCGAACGAGACGGACGAGCAGTTTGAAGAAACGCTGTCGCTTTACCGTGAAGTCGAATTTGACTCGGCCTACACGTTCATCTATTCACCGCGCGAAGGCACGCCGGCGGCGAACATGAAGGACAACGTGCCGATGGAAGTGAAAAAAGAGCGGCTCAAGCGTCTCAACGACCTTGTTCAGGAAATCGCGGCCAAGAAAATGAAGCAATACGAAGGGCAAGTCGTCGAAGTGCTTGTGGAAGGCGAAAGCAAAACGAATCCGGACGTATTGGCGGGTTATACGCGCAAAAACAAGCTCGTCCACTTCGTCGGCCCCAAATCGCTCATTGGCCAATTGGTCAACGTGCGCATTACGCAGGCAAAGACGTGGACGCTGACGGGCGAGCTAGTCAATGAAGCGATCGAGGTGAACGAACATGGCAAAATATACGCGGGATGATATCTTGGCCCAGGCGAAGCAGCTGGCGAAAATGATCGCCGAAACGGAAGAAGTCGACTTTTTCAAACGAGCGGAAGAAAAAATCCACCAAAACGAAAAAGTGCGCACGTTGATCAACGAGCTGAAATCGTTGCAAAAGCAAGCGGTCAACCTTCAGCATTACGGAAAACATGAAGCGCTGAAACAGGTTGAGGCCAAAATTGACGCCATTTACGAAGAGTTGTCGCAAATTCCGATCGTCAGCGAATTCCAGCAGTCCCAATCCGATGTGAACGACCTGCTTCAGCTCGTCGCCTCGACGATTTCGAATACGGTGACCGATGAAATTCTCGCTTCGACGGGCGGCGACGTGCTGCGCGGCGAAACCGGCGCCGCGCTTCGCTACAACAAACACGGCGGCTGCCATTAATGGCATGCGGCTCAAAAGCGTCCTTCGGGGCGCTTTTTTTCTTATGGGCGCGCTCTCCCTTCCCCCAAACCACGGGCGGCTGCCTGGCGGCAAAAAAGAAGGCACATCGAACGGAGCAGGCGCATACAATGAACTATACGGAATAATGATTCATTTGCTGTGCACATTAGCGGAGATGGCGCATAGGATGAAATGAAGATTCATTTGAGGAGGGTTCCGTTCGATGTCTGAATACAGAGAAATTATTACGAAAGCCGTTGTCGGCAAAGGCCGCAAGTTTACACAATCGACCCATACGGTGACGGCGCCGAACCGCCCGTCAAGCATTCTTGGCTGCTGGATCATCAACCACCGTTATGAAGCGAAAAAATGCGATAAAACGGTCGAAATTCACGGCCATTATGACATCAACGTCTGGTATTCGTACAACCACAATACAAAAACCGAAGTCGTCACCGAAACGGTGTCGTATACGGACGTCGTCAAATTAAAATATCGCGACAAAGATAATTTAATCAGCGATGACACCGATGTCATCGTCCGCGTCATCCAGCAGCCGAACTGCCTCGAATGCACGATTTCGCCAAACGGCAATAAAATCGTTGTCGATGTTGAGCGGGAGTTTGTCGCCGAAGTGATCGGCGAAACGAAGGTGTGCGTTGCCATCAATCCGGAAGGATGCGGCAAGGACGACGATTTTTGCGACGAGGATGACCTTGATGAAGAATTAGAAGATTTAAGCCCAGATTTGCTGCTTGGCGAAGAAGAATAAAACTAGGAAATTTCTTTCCTAGTTTTTTCTTTTGCCGCTTGTTATAATAGTAGCGCAATCAACGAGCCTTCGGGCCGAAAAGGTTGGGGAGAAGCGATGCCATCGTACACACCGATGATCCAGCAATATTTGCACATTAAAGCGCAATATCCGGACGCGTTTTTATTTTTCCGGCTTGGCGATTTTTACGAACTGTTTTTTGACGACGCCATCAAGGCGGCGCAAGAGCTGGAAATTACATTAACAAGCCGCGATGGCGGCGGCGATGAACGGGTGCCGATGTGCGGGGTGCCGTACCATTCGGCGCAAGGATATATTGAGCAGTTAATCGAAAAGGGATATAAAGTCGCCATTTGCGAACAAGTCGAAGACCCGAAAACGGCCAAAGGCGTCGTTCGCCGCGAAGTTGTGCAGCTCATCACCCCAGGGACGCTCATGGAAGGCAAAGGGCTCACCGAGAAGGAAAACCACTACTTGGCGGCGCTCACGCCGTTTGCTGATGGTACATACGGATTGGCTTACGCCGATTTGTCGACCGGCGAGGTCCGGTTGACGCTTCTTTCTTCGTGGGAGGAAGCGGCAAACGAATTGCACGCCGTTGGAGCGCGGGAGATCATCGTTGCCACAGACAGCGGCGAAGAGTGGGTGCGCGAGCTGAAAGAGCGGTACGGGGCGGCGGTCTCTTATGAGGACGACACATCTCTATGCGACGAATGGAACGGCGTCATCGGCCATGTGGCGCAAGAAAAGCTGCGGCAGGCCGCAGCCCGCTTGCTTCATTACCTCGTCCGCACGCAAAAGCGGCGGCTCGATCATTTGCAGCCGGCTGAGTTGTATCAAGTTGACCACTATATGAAAATGGACCGACATTCCAAGCTGCATTTGGAATTGGTCGAAACGGTGCGGTCAAAAGGAAGGAAAGGCTCGTTGTTATGGCTTCTGGATGAAACGGTGACAGCGATGGGTGGGCGGCTCTTAAAACAATGGCTGGACCGGCCGCTCATTGATCGGCGCGAAATCGAACGGCGCCTCGATTTTGTGGAAACGTTGAAAACGAGCTATTTTGAACGGCAGGAGCTGCGCGACAGGCTGCGCGGCGTTTACGACATTGAGCGCCTTGTCGGCCGTGTCTCCTACGGCAACGCCAATGCCCGCGATCTCGTGCAGCTGAAAAAGTCGCTTCTTCAAGTGCCGGCGCTCCGCCAGACGGTCGGCGCACTGCCGCTCGCTGAAGCGGACAAGCTGTGCGAGCGCCTTGACCCGTGCGAAGAGCTCGTCGATTTGCTCGAGCGCTCGATTCAAGAACAGCCGCCGCTTTCCGTCAAAGAAGGGAACCTCATCAAAGACGGATATGACAAGCAGCTCGACCGCTACCGCGATGCGAGCCGCAACGGCAAGGCGTGGATCGCTGAACTTGAGGCGAAGGAGCGGGAAGCGACCGGCATCAAATCGCTCAAAGTCGGCTACAACCGAGTGTTTGGCTACTATATTGAAGTGACAAAGCCCAATCTCCCCCTTGTTCCGGAAGGACGTTACGAGCGGAAGCAGACGCTCGCCAACGCCGAGCGGTTTATCACCCCGGAGTTGAAGGAAAAAGAGGCGCTCATTTTGGAGGCGGAAGAAAAAAGCATCGAACTCGAATATGAACTGTTTGTCGCCATTCGCGAGCAGGTGAAGCAATACATCCCGCGCCTGCAGACGTTGGCGAAAGCCATTGCCGAGCTTGATGTGCTTCAATCATTCGCAACGATCAGCGACGAGTATCGCTACGTGCGTCCGCAGTTTTCCACGGAGCGCGTCTTGGTGATTCAAGGCGGCCGCCACCCGGTTGTCGAAAAAGTGCTCGGCGCGCAAATGTACGTGCCGAATGACTGCTACATGAACCGCGAGCGGGAAATGCTGCTCATCACTGGACCGAACATGGCTGGAAAAAGCACGTACATGCGGCAAGTGGCGCTCACCGCCGTCATGGCGCAAATCGGCTGTTTCGTTCCCGCCGAGCGGGCGGTGCTGCCCATTTTTGACCAAGTGTTCACCCGCATCGGCGCTGCTGACGACCTGTCGGCAGGACAAAGCACGTTTATGGTCGAAATGTTGGAGGCGCGCCACGCCATCGCTCATGCGACACAAAACAGCCTCATTTTGTTTGATGAAATCGGGCGTGGCACATCGACGTACGACGGCATGGCGCTCGCCCAGGCGATCATTGAGTACATTCACGACCATATCGGCGCGAAAACACTATTTAGCACCCACTACCATGAACTCACCGCCTTGGAGCGTTCGCTCCCGCGGCTTTCGAACGTCCATGCCCGCGCCATCGAGGAAAACGGCAAAGTCGTCTTTTTGCATCAAATCGCCGACGGGCCGGCCGACAAGAGCTACGGCATTCACGTCGCCGAACTGGCCGGGCTGCCGGCTTCGCTCATTGAACGCGCGCGGGCCATTTTAGCGGAACTGGAGAAAGCGGCGGGAAAACAGGAAGCCGCCGCAGGCAGGATGGACGATGGCGCTTTGGCGGAAGCGGGTTTGGCTTTTCAGGGGAACGAAGCGTTAGACGTCGGCAGCAAGGTTGAGCGCGAGAAGGCCTCCCGTCCGTCAGCCGGCGCGGCGCGGGAGGGCGTTTTGGCGGAAGCGGCGTTTGAGCAGCTGAGCATGTTTCCTGACCTTGCCCCGGCGCCTGTGGAGCCGCCTCTTTCAAGCAAAGAGAAAAAGGCGCTCGCGGCGCTGAAAGAGATCAATTTGCTCGAGATGACGCCGCTTGAGGCGCTCAACAAACTGTATGAACTGCAAAAGCTCCTCAAGTAAAGGAGGGAGGCCCGATGGGACGCATCCGCAAGCTCGATGACCTGCTGGCAAACAAAATCGCCGCCGGCGAGGTCGTCGAGCGGCCGGCTTCGGTCGTCAAGGAGTTGGTGGAAAACGCCATTGATGCCCATAGTACGGTCATCAACATCGAGCTTGAAGAGGCGGGAATGGCGAAAATCCGCGTCATCGACAACGGCGACGGCATGGAGGAAGACGACTGCTTGCTCGCTTTTGAACGCCATGCGACAAGCAAAATTCATGACGAGCACGATTTGTTCCGCATCCGCACGCTCGGGTTCCGCGGTGAGGCGCTGCCGAGCATCGCTTCTGTATCCGAAGTGGAGCTGACGACCGGCACGGGCAGCGGACCGGGAACGAAGCTTGTGCTTCAAGGCGGCGCACTCGTCTCCCGCGAGCGGGCGGCGGGGCGCAAAGGAACGGATATTACCGTATCGAACTTGTTTTTCAACACCCCAGCGCGCTTGAAATATATGAAAACGATCCACACCGAGCTCGGCCATGCGGCCGACGTCGTCAACCGGCTAGCGCTCGCCCATCCGGACGTATCATTTCGCCTCCGCCACCAGGGCAAAACATTGCTTGCCACCAATGGCAGCGGCGATGTCCGGCACGTGCTCGCCGCTATTTACGGCGCCGAGACGGCGAGGCAAATGATCCCCATCGAAGCGGAATCGCTCGATTTTACCGTTCGCGGCTACATTTCGCCGCCGGACGTGACGCGCGCCTCGCGCAACTACATCTCGCTTGTTGTCAACGGCCGCTATGTGCGCAGCGTGCCGCTCATGAAAGCGATTGAAGCCGGCTACCATACGCTCTTGCCGATCGGCCGCTATCCGATTGTGTTTTTATCCATTGAAATGGATCCGGTGCTTGTCGATGTCAACGTCCATCCGGCAAAGCTCGAAGTCCGCTTTAGCAAGGAAGCAGAGCTGAATGAGCTCGTCACAGACGCCATCCGCCAGGCATTTCGCAAGCGGACGCTCATTCCGTCCGTATCTGCCGACAGCAAGATGGCAAAACCAAAGGCGGAGCAGGCGGCTTGGACGTTCACTCATCGCGTCCGCGAGCCGTCTGTCTTATCGAGCGACATCGGCGGCGGGGAAGATGCGACCGCCCCTCTTGCGCCGCTAACCGGTGACGCACCGGCTGAGCGGCCATCCGCGGCTGTGCAGACGGATGAATGTGGAATACTGGACGAACATGGGCCCGCTTTCGAGCGAAAGCAGGAGGAAGAGGAGGGAGAAGAGCGGTGCTCTCCCCGCTTGCCGACAGATGGGCAAGCGGAGGATAAAGCGGCGGCCGATCGCCTGCCGCCGCTTTATCCGATTGGACAATTGCATGGGACGTACATTTTGGCGGAGAACGAACATGGGCTGTATATGATCGATCAGCATGCGGCTCAAGAGCGGATCAACTATGAATATTTCCGGGAAAAACTCGGCGAAGCCACGAAGGAAGTGCAGGAGCTGCTCGTTCCGTTGATGTTTGAATATCCAGCCGACGAGTACGAGCGGATCGCCGCCTGCCGCGATGAGCTGGCGCACTGCGGCGTGTTTCTTGAGCCGTTTGGGCCGCGGGCGTTTCTCGTTCGCTCCCATCCGACGTGGTTTCCGAAAGGGAGAGAAAGGGAAATCATCGAGGAAATGATCGAACAAGTGTTGGCGGCCAAAACGGTCGACATCAAGCAATTGCGCGAACAAGCGGCGATCTTAATGAGTTGCAAGCGCGCCATTAAAGCAAACCAACATTTGCGCCAGGATGAACTGTTCGCTTTGCTTGAGGCGCTGCGGCAGACGACGGACCCATTTACTTGTCCCCACGGCCGGCCGATCATCGTTCATTTTTCGACATATGAAATTGAAAAACTATTTAAACGGGTGATGTAGCCTGCGCCCCCTTTGTGCGACAAAGGGGGCGCTTTTTGTAATCGTTTTGTAATCTACTTTTATTCTTTCTGTTACAGACGGATTGCTTTGATTTTACTATAATGGCTCATGTGTAGGAATACGTGGTGAATTTTGTAGAGTGATAGCGAATTTTGTATAAACATAGATACATCGACGTCATAGGGGGATGCAGCATGAAAAAAACGGTTATATTGACAAGCACGTTGATCGGTTCCTTGTTGGCCGGCCACGCGGCATCGGCGGCGAGCTATACGGTGCAAAAAGGCGATACGCTTTGGAAGATTGCCCGGCAATCCGGCACGACGGTCGACCGTCTATTGGCACTGAATCCACAAATTACAAACCCGAACACCATCCGCATTGGCCAAGCCATTAAAGTGGCGGGCGGAATGACTGATGTCCGGGAGGCCAAGCAGCAAGTATCGGCCGCCAACTCGGCTGCCACTGAGTCGTCCGCATCGCTTGCCGACCGAATCATCGATATTGCGGAAAAATATTTAGGGGCGCGTTATTTGTACGGAGCAAGCCCGTCGCGCACCGATGTGTTTGACTGCTCATCGTTTACGATGCGCGTTTTTGGCGAAGTCGGCATTTCGCTGCCGCGCACATCCATCGCTCAGGCGCAAGCGGGAAGAACGGTGTCGTTTGGCCAGTTGCAAAAAGGCGATCTCGTCTTTTTTGATACCGATTCGAACGGCACAATCAACCACGTCGGCATTTATGCTGGCAACGGGCAAATGATCAACGCCACCGTTTCGCTCGGTGTCACGTATTCGTCGCTGACGTCATCCTATTGGAAAACGCGGTATGTAAAAGCGGTTCGGGTCATCAACTAAATGAAAGACGATTAACGCAGCTGTTCGTACGAAGCCTTAGGCGCTTCGGTGAACAGCTTTTTTGTTGCTCGTGCGAGTGAAAGCCGAATCCAAAAAAGATGCAGGATGATGCCGCGGAAAACGGGTTAGCGGTTTTGAGGCTTTCTGCTTTTAAGGCAACAAAAAACAGCAACAAGTACAAATATATAACCCGTGGTGCTAGTTGAGCTTTAGCGCTCAACTAGCCCAAGTGTAACCAGGGAATAAGCTAACAATATACCGTCTAGTGCCACTTCAAATCCGATAATCGAATTGGCTCGGATCCCCGTGATGCGATAGTGGTCAACCAGAACCGAGAACACCGTCTCGATCACTTTGCGTTTTTGTTGGATCCACTGCTCCCATGTCTCAGACGCACGATGTTTCTGGTTTTTTCGAGACGGAGTCCAAAGCGCCATTTGGTATTCTTCGTACAGCCTTGCTTGACCAAATGGCGATTTCGACGATGAAGATGCACCTGAATGCATGAAAATTGAGCAGAAACAAAAACGAAAATGGCGGCATATTGCTTCTCAATCTTGGCTCGATCTGTAGTAAAATGAAAGTGCTCTTGCATGGGGATTCTCCTTTCGAATGGCAGGTCGCACTTTCATTCTACAGGAGATCCGCCAGCAAGGGCTATTTTTATGCTTGCTCAAGTTTATCTATATAGTTTCCATCACTTCGTTGATGGAATAGCCTTCAACAAGTGACAGGCCCCTACGCAGGCACACAAGATGATGGGCTTGTCGAATTTTAGCAAAAAAGTAGGAATTATTTTTATCATATGGTAATTAAAGGAATAAAAACCGTATGATAAAATTATAATGTAACTATTCGCCCTCCAACTATATACATGCAACATGAAGAGTTAACTTCTCAGTCATCCTGCACACCCTAAGCGTTGCAGCACTTCCTCCGGACGTTCGTGGATGTAGTGGACAAACCGAGTAATGGCTTGAATGATATCGTGGCGATCCTTGTGAAAGACATTGGCAATCACCGTATCTTTCAGCCATTTCCATAAGCGTTCGATCGGGTTCAGCTGTGGCGAATAGGGAGGAAGGTAAATAAAGTGAAAACACTGTCCTTCTTCCCGCAAAAACTCCTTGACCATTTTGGCATGGTGAATGCGGGCGTTATCCAACACCAAAACCATGAGACGGTCCGGATAGCGCTCTTTGAGCATTCTCAAGAAATCCAAGAACGTCGCGGCATTGGCAGCGGTCGTTTGATGAAGCACCGTTTCGCCATCGTGGATGTTGACCGCGCCAAACAGCGATACGTGGGCATGATGGCCGAACGTCGGCACTTGTTTTTGGTGGCCGACTTCCGACCATGTGGACCGCAAGACATGGTAAGAGCGGATATGTGTTTCATCAAGGTACAACAAGACCGAATCAGGATCCATTAAGTTTTTTTTATGAAGTCGATCTGTTTCTCAAAATTCTTTTGTCGATCCGGATCGCCTTTCGCCAATGTGTAGGTCGGCCGTGTCCACGACAGCCCTTTGCGGTGCAGGAGTTTTCGCAACGCTTCGCGGGAAATGCAAACACCGAAGTGCTTTTCGACATAGGATTGCAGGAGTTTGGTGTTCCACGCCGAAGCGACGTCCCAGCCCAGTTCTACGGGAGTGGTGGTCAACACAAGCTGTTTGATCTCTTCCTGCTGTTCTTCGGTGAGAAACGGCTCCCGCCCGGGGGCGAAATCCCGATGAAGCAAGAGCTCCAGACCGCCTTCGTTGAACAGCGACACATAATGGGAAACGGTTTGTCGGCACACGTTGACCATGGAGGCCACCTCTTTACCCAAATAGCCTTCCATGACCAGGCGAACCGCCATCACCCGTTGGCGAAGAAGGGTGTTTTTGATTTTCCGTTCCTGTTTGCGAAGTGTCCGAGGTGTCCATCCGTGATCGTTGGTGATTTTGAGACGTTTCATGCAGAATTCCGCTCCTTTTCCATGCTTTTCCTTAGGAGCAGTATAACCGGAGTGGGAACCACTTATACGAAGGTTAACTTTTCAATGAGCATATATATAGCACCACGGGTTATTGTAATGAAAATTGCTCAACTACAGTAAGATATTCATAGGTGATTAAAAAGGAGGATTTGCCAATGAACATGAAAATGACCGTGCGCAGAAAACTGCAGGCTGGGTTTGGCCTTGTCTATGTGTTGATCGCGCTGCTAGTCGGGTTTTCTTATTACGAAATTTCCAAACTGAACGGTATATATACCGATATCATTGACAAACAGGTGTCGAATCTCGTCAACGTCAAGGAGCTGGAGGTGCTCATCCAACGCCAATTCGGCAGCATGCGCGGCTATTTGTTGACTGGCGATGAGACGTTAAGGAAAAACTTTGAAAAAGCGCGTGAGGAGTACAAGAAAATAAGCGAAAAGCTTGCGGCGAAGCTGACGCGGGAAGAAATGAAACAGCAGCTTGCCGAGCTCGATTTGCTTGAACAGCAGTTTTACGAACTTGGGCAAAAAATGTTCGACTTAAAAGCGCAAAACAAACCGGAGCAGTACATCGCCCTTTTGACCACAACAGGGCGCGGCTTAGCAACCCAATTTGGTGAAAAGGCGCATCAATTGGCCGCTCTCCAGGAGCAGGAAATGAAGGAAGCTAATGATCATGCGAGCGCATCGGCGGCTGCCGTTCGCCGGCTGATCGTCATCGTCGGTGTGTTGGTGGTGGCGGTCGGGGCGGCTGTCAGCTATTTCATCAGCCGCTCGCTTTCCCGCCCGCTATTGGTGCTGTCGGATGCGGCTGGTCGGATCGCTGCCGGCGATTTGACCAAGACGAAAATCGGCGTCCGCACCCGGGACGAAATCGGCGAGCTGGCCGCTTCGTTTGAACAAATGGCCCAAAATTTGCGCGAAGTGCTAAAGGAAGTGGCGCAAAACGCCGAGCAAGTCGCCGCTTCGTCGGAGGAGCTGGCAGCGAGCGCCGAACAGACGAGCAAGGCGACCGAGCAAATCGCCATGACGATTCAGGGCGTTGCTTCCGGCATGAACAAGCAAATGCAAAGCGTGGAAGAAACGTCCGCCGCCGTCGATTTGATGTCTGAGAGAATCGAGCAAATTTCCGGACGGGCGCAAAGCGTGTCCGCCATCGCTAGTGAGGCGTCGAGACAAGCGGCTGAGGGCGGGCAAACGATCGAGGCGGGCGTCGCGCAAATGAACAAAGTGAACGATACGGTCGAGCGGCTGGCTGACCTCATTAAAGGGCTTGGCCACCGTTCCGAGCAAATCGGCTCCATCATCGAAGCGATCCGCAATATTGCGGCGCAGACGAATTTGCTTGCGTTAAATGCCGCGATTGAGGCGGCGCGCGCCGGCGAGCACGGGCGCGGCTTTGCCGTCGTTGCTGACGAAGTGCGGAAGCTCGCCGAGCAATCGGCCCAATCGGCGCAGCAAATCGCGGAATTGATCGCTGCCATTCAAGAAGAAACGGTCCATGCCGTCCAATCGACGGAGTCGGTCGTCAACGAAGTGACGGCCGGAACGAACGTCATTCGCGCCTCGGGAGAAATGTTCACCCGCATTCGCGCCGCCGTGGACGAAGTTGCGGCGCAAATCCGCGACGTATCCACCACGGTCAGCGACATGGTCTCTTCTTCGGAGCAAATGGTGCGCTCCGTCCGGCTTGTCGCCGACGTGACCAAGTCGACATCGGCCGGTGCGCAGGAGGTGTCGGCGGCGACCGAGGAACAGCTGGCCTCGATGGAGGAAATTTCAGCTTCGGCCGCGTCGCTCTCGAAAATGGCGGACGATTTGCAGGCGATTGTCAACAAGTTTTCATTATGATGGGGCTGACCCAAAAGTCCGCCAAAAAGCGGACTTTTGGAGTCAGCCCTCTCTGGTTTTTGTATATTTTACCAAACGGAACAAAATTCCGACTCTGTTCTCCCCCTCATTTACGCCACCAAGGACAATTGCTTGTCCCTAGCGGCTTTTTTGAGAAGATTGTGGGCAGCACAAACCAGCCCCCATGCGATGGAAACTTTTTGGAGGCCTCGCAGGACAAAGCGACGAAACCCGCGATTTTGTTTGATTTGCCCAAATACACTCTCAATGTCGGTTTGGCGTTGGCGGTATCGGGCTTGCCCTTCTTCACTCTCCAACCGTTCGCGGGCTTTCTGTTTTTGTTCATGATAGACGGGGTTCCATTGCGTGGTTCGTCCATACTTGGAAGTCGTGCAGGCCGAACGGAACGGACATCCTTCGCATTCATGGCATTGGTAGTGTCGGGTGACCGAGGTGTATCCTGATTCCGTGGTCTGTTTCGAAGTTCCGGTGCGAACCAGCTTTTTCCCATTGGCGCAAATCCAAACGTCTTCTTCTTCCACATAGGTCCAATTCTGCTGATGATGCGGATTTTTCTTGACCTTGCGCGTGTTCTCCTTCTCATACGTATGGTACTTGATCAAGGCCGATATGTGCTTCTCTTCCAGCTTCACGTAGTTCTCTTCCGAGCCATAAGCCGCGTCAGCGATCAAACGTTCGGGTTCCACGCCGTACTTATCTCGAACGGTCTCCAACTGCGGGAGAAGACAACGAGTGTCGCCCGGCCTCTGATGAAGGGAATACCCCAACATAAATTGGCCGGAAGAACCCACCTGTACGGTATAGGCCGGCTTGAGCTGGCCGCTTCGCATGTGATCCTCCTTCAACCGCATGAAGGTGGCATCCACATCGGTCTTGGAATAGCTGTTGCGATCCCCGCATACATGGAGTTGGTGTTCATACTTTTCACTGCGGGGCAAGTAGTCCTCCTTCATCTTCTTGATGGCCTTCTTCAACGGTTGGTTGTCCGGCTCGGCCTCCAACCGTTTTTCCCACTCCTCGGTTTTCTTTCGGATTTCTTCTGACGTAAAGGCCGGCGAAGGGTCGATGTCTTCCGCCTTTTCTTCTTCCACGATCGCCTCGATCTGGGCAATCAGCCGATCGACATTGGCTTGGAGTTTCTCCTGGTACTTCTCAGCCGATTTGCGCCAAACGAAGGTGTACCGGTTGGCATTCGCTTCAATTTTCGTTCCATCCACAAAATAATCTTCCATCTTGACATAGCCGTCGGCCACGAGCAGCGTGCTCATTTCCCGGAACAGGTCGTCAATCAGGTCTTTCATCCGCTCCGAACGAAACCGATTGATGGAGCGGAAGTCCGGCTTTTGAAATCCACTTAGCCACATGAGGGGAAGGTGGACTTCGAGCTGCCGTGCAATCTCACGGCCATGATACATTTTTTGGGTGTAAGCGTAAAGGAGGATTTTGGTCATCATTTTCGGATGATAGGCGGAGGCGCCCCCTCCTTTGTAGTAAGCAAGAAACGTCTCCATCGGGATGCGTTCAACCATCTCATGAACCACGTGGGCCATGTTATCCCGTGGAATGAGATCGGCGATGTTGCTTGGCAAAGAGAGGTTGTCCATGGTATACTCTTTAAAGGAAATATGATCATGTTTCATAAACGAATCGCCCTTCTTTCGGTGGTAGTGGTTTTGGTGACTCTATTCTACCAGAAAAAAGGGCGATTCTTCTATATTTGAGGCAAAAAAGTGGGGGCTGATCCCAAAACGCATTCGCGTTTTGGGTCAGCCCCATTTTTTTCCATATGGTTATGGCGAAAGGGAAGAAAGGCGATTTTTCGCGCTGCCATGTATAAAACGATTTGTGGATGGCGAAAACGTATGAAAGAAATGGTTCCATGCACAGCTGTTTTTATGTATAATGATGGTTGACACAAGTCCCACAACAGAAAGCAGTGACGCGCTATGGCTGAAAAAGTCGCCGTCATCGTCGGGCCGACGGCGGTCGGCAAAACGAAGCTCGGCATCGCGTTGGCGAAAAAGCTGGGCGGAGAGGTCATCAGCGGCGATTCGATGCAAATTTATAAAGGGATGGACATTGGCACGGCGAAAGTGAAGCCCGATGAGATGGAAGGAATCCCGCATCATTTGCTGGACATCAAAGAGCCGTGCGAACCGTTTTCCGTCGTCGAATTTCAGCGGCTTTGCCGTGCGCTCATCACCGAGATTTCGGCGCGCGGCCGGCTGCCGATCATCGTCGGCGGCACCGGGCTGTACATTCAGGCAGCCCTTTACGATTACCAATTTTCCGCCGCCCCTTCCGACGAAGCGTACCGCCGGGCGCTCAAACAGCTGGCGGCCGAGCAAGGAGCCGAAGCGCTTCACCGGCGGCTTGAGGCGGTTGATCCAATAAGTGCGGCCCGCATTCATCCGCACAACATCCGCCGCGTCATCCGCGCCTTAGAAGTGTATCATTGCACCGGAAAGCCGTTCAGCGAGTGGCAGCAAGGGCAGTCAAAGCGGCTTTTGTATGAGGCGGCCATTGTTGGCTTGACGGCGGAGCGGGAGGCGCTTTACCGCCGCATCAACGAGCGGGTCGATGAGATGATCGCCGCAGGGTTGATCGAAGAGGCGAGGGCGCTTTATGACCGCGGCCTGCGCGACTGCCAGGCGGTGCAAGCCATCGGCTACAAGGAGCTGTACGACTATTTTGACGGCCGCGTTTCCCTTGATGAAGCGATTGAGCTGCTGAAACAAAATTCGCGCCGCTATGCGAAACGGCAGCTCACTTGGTTTCGCAACCAAATGCCGGTGAAATGGTTTGACATGACCGACGCTGGGCAGTTCGCCGCCAAGGTGGAGGAAATTTCTCGCTATGTAGCAGGAAAGCTTCAACTTGAAGCGAATATATAATTATATCCTTAGAGAGAAAAGAGGAGGACGTTTGATGAAAAATACGATCAATATTCAAGACCAGTTTTTAAACCAGCTGCGCAAAGAAAGCATCCAAGTGACGGTTTTCTTATTGAACGGCTTCCAGCTGCGCGGGTATATTAAAGGATTTGACAATTTTACCGTGCTTTTGGAAGTGCAAGGAAAACAACAGCTCATCTACAAACACGCCATTTCAACGTTTGCGCCGGAGCGGAACATCCAGTTTGAAACCGAGCACCAGTAATGCCGACGGTACATACGCCGCCGAGAGAAGACGCCTTTCCTAATGGGGGGCGTCTTTTTCGATGCCCGTCGGTCTGCACCTTGTTCCCGTTCCGCTGTTCCGTTGATCTGAGCGGCTTTTTCAATTTGAATGCGTAAACGGCTGTTTTTTTGAATAAAAATATACAAACTTTTCCCGCTGCGACCGGCCGGTTGTTCGCTTGGGCGATTGTCACGGATCGGCGGCGGCGTACGTATACTAATAGCAAAAGCGCGAGGCGCCGGCAGCGAATGCGGAACGTGTGCGGATGACAGAAAACGGGAAGCGAGGTGACGCCCTTTGTCGGAATTGACGATGAACAAGGCGAAAGGGCAAATTAATATTGTGCTCAATTCGAAAACGGTCAACCATTTAGTAAAAGACGAGCGGAACGATTGGCTCGACGGCGAAGAGCATCAGGCGCTTCGCAACATCCAGAAAGAACTTGACCAATTGATCGGGCTCGATCATGTCAAAAAAATTGTCAAGGAAATTTACGCCTGGCTGTACATTAACCGGATGCGCAAAGAAAACGGCTTAAAAGCGAACCGCCAGGCGCTCCATATGATTTTTAAAGGCAATCCCGGCACGGGAAAAACGACGGTGGCGCGCCTGCTCGGCAAACTGTTTTTTGAGATGAACGTCCTGTCGAAAGGACACTTTATTGAGGCTGAGCGGGCCGATTTGGTGGGGGAATATATCGGGCATACGGCGAGCAAAACGCGCGATTTGATCAAAAAAGCGCGCGGCGGCATTTTGTTTATCGATGAGGCGTATTCGCTCGCCCGCGGCGGGGAAAAAGACTTTGGCAAGGAAGCGATCGATACGCTTGTGAAAGGAATGGAAGACTATTGCGACGATTTGGTCGTCATTTTAGCCGGCTATCCGAAAGAAATGGACTATTTTTTATCGTTGAACCCAGGGTTGCCGTCGCGCTTTCCGCTGACGATCGAGTTTCCGGACTATACCGTCGAAGAGCTCGTGCAAATCGCCAAACAAATGCTGCGTGAGCGCGAATACGACATGACGCCGGAAGCCGAGCGGAAACTGTACGTCCACCTCGAGGGGACGCTTGAGACCGCCGGACGCCTCAAATTCAGCAACGGCCGCTATGTGCGCAATTTGATCGAAAAAGCGATCCGCAAGCAGGCGGTCCGTCTTCTGCACGAAGGGCGCTATGACAAAAAAGAGCTGATGACGATCCGCGACCGCGATTTCGTCTTCCATGCGTAAAACGAAAGGGGTCTCCTTTTCGTTTTTTTTGTGCCGTAAAAAGAGGAATGCCGGCCAAAAGAGCGAATACATAAACAATGGGGGCATCGCCTTTTGGTCGATCGATCGCGATCCGCCGCCGTTTGCCAAAAGCGCCCATGAACAGGCGGAGCGGGCCCGGGAGGAAGCGCCGTCCGTTCGGGTGGAAGAGGGTGATTTGTACGCCATTATGTATACAAGCGGCACAACGGGACGTCCAAAAGGAGTGATGCACCGTCACCGCGACATGATCGAGCAAAGCGTCCTTTGCCATGGGGTGATGCGCATCCGCGAGACGGACCGCGGACTGGCGGCAGCGCCTCTGTTCCATTGCGCCGAGCTGCATTGCTGCTTGCTGCCGCGCGTGCACGCCGGAGCGGCGAGCGTCATTTTGCACCATTTTGACGCCAGGCTCGTGCTCGAAACGATTGAGCGGGAGCGGATTACGGTTTTATTCGGCGCCCCGACGATGTGGAACATGATCCTTCAGGAAAATGTAAGCGATTACGACTTGTCGTCGCTCCGTCTTGGCTTGTACGGCGCCGCTCCGATGGCCCCGGCGCTTGTCAGACAATTCCAAGAGCGGCTTGGCATCGGGCTTGTGCAAGCGTACGGCATGACGGAAATGGGACCGGCGGTGACGTTTTTGCTTGAAGATGAGCAGCTCAAGAAACCGGGTTCCGCTGGGCGCGCCTGCCTGAACCATGAAATCCGCGTCGTCCGTGCGCGTGAGGACGGGCCGTCCGACCCGGACGAGGTGCTGCCGCCATATGAAGTCGGCGAAATTGTGATGCGCGGGCCGTGCATGATGGCCGGCTACTACAAGCGCGAGGAAGCGACGGAAAAAGCGCTGTACAAAGGATGGTATCATTCGGATGATCTCGGCTACCTTGATGAAGACGGCTACTTGTATGTCGCCGACCGTGTCGATGACATGGTGATCAGCGGCGGGGAAAACGTCTATCCGCGCGAAGTCGAGGACGTGTTGTACGAACATCCGAAAGTGCTTGATGCCGCCGTGCTCGGTGAGCCGGATGAGGCGAAGGCGCTGTTTGCTGACAGCCGGCTCCGCCATCTCGTTCGGCTGCAGCCGGGCGGCGCATGGACGGCCGCACATGGGCCGGACGGCCAATGGGGCGGCGGGGAGCCGCCTAAAGTCAATGAACATGTGCATTTGGTAAAGGGGGAGGAATGACCGATGATGAAAACACCGTTAAACATTTCCATGATGCTTGAGCGGGCGGAGTTGTTTTTCCCAAAAAAGCAAGTCGTTTCGCGCATGAAAGGAGGCGTCGTCCGCCATACATACAAGGAGATCGGCGAGCGGACGCGGCGGTTGTCAAGCGTATTGAAACAGCTCGGCGTCGAGGTCGGCGACCGCGTCGGCACGTTCGCGTGGAACCATCACCGCCATTTGGAAGCGTATTTTGCCATTCCCGGCATTGGAGCGGTGCTCCATACGATCAACATCCGCCTCTCCGCGCAGCATATCGCGTACATCATCAATCATGCCGATGACCGCGTCCTGCTGATTGATGACGATTTGCTGCCGGCAATTGAAGCGATCAAGGACGAGATCCCGAACGTACGCGCTTTCATCGTCATGACCGATGCCGACGAGCTGCCGGAAACAACGTTGTCGCCAGTGTATCATTACGAGAAACTGCTTGCCGAGGGCGATCCAACATTTCCGTTCTTGAAAGACCTCGATGAATACCAACCGGCTGGTATGTGTTATACGTCGGCGACAACGGGAAATCCAAAAGGAGTTGTGTATACGCACCGCAGCACCGTCTTGCACGCGATGGCGCTCGGGCTGGCTGATACGCAAGGGTTATGCGAGCGCGATGTCGTCATGCCGGTCGTACCGATGTTCCATGTCAACGCGTGGGGGCTGCCGTTTGCCGCTACTTGGTTCGGTTCGACGATCGTTATGCCGGGCCCGGCGTTTACACCGAAAGTGCTTGCCGAGCTCATTGACGCCGAACGAGTGACGATCACCGCCGGCGTGCCGACGATTTGGCTTGGGCTTTTGCAAGAGTTGGAGAAAGGAAACTATGACGTCAGCAGCCTGACGCGTGTCATTTGCGGCGGTTCAGCCGCGCCGAAAGGGATCATCCGTGCGTTTGAAGAAAAATACGGCATTCCGTTCATTCACGCGTACGGCATGACGGAAACGAGCCCGCTTGTGCTTGTCTCGCGCCCGAAAAGCTATCAAGACGGGCTGTCGTACGAGGAGAAACTGGACATTCGCGCCAAGCAAGGGCTGCTTGTTCCAGGGCTTGAGATGAAAGTGATCGGCCAAAACGGGCCGGTTCGTTGGGACGGGCAGGAAATGGGCGAGCTTTGCTTGCGCGGGCCGTGGATTGCTGCCGAATACTACAACGACGACCGGACGAAAGACGCGTTCCGCGACGGTTGGCTGCATACCGGCGATGTCGTCACCGTGGACGAAGAAGGGTTTGTGAAAATTGTCGACCGGACGAAGGATGTCATTAAAAGCGGCGGCGAATGGATTTCATCGGTTGATTTGGAGAATGCGCTCATGGCCCATGAGGCGGTGTTCGAAGCGGCGGTCGTCGCTGTGCCGCATCCGAAATGGCAAGAGCGCCCGATTGCCTGCGTCGTGCTGAAAGAAGGCAAAAGCGTGACAAAAGAAGAGCTGTACGACTTTTTGCGCCCGCAATTTACAAAATGGTGGCTGCCGGATGACATTGTGTTTCTCGATGAAATTCCGAAAACGAGCGTCGGCAAGTTTTTAAAGCGGAAACTGCGCGATGAGATGGCAGCGCGCTATGCCGATGCGGCGAAGGAGTAAAGGAGGCGGACACCGTGGCAGACACCATTGCGGTCATCGCCGCCGGAGTCGAAAGCATGACGAAAGTGCCGATTTTAAGCGATGGCAACGAACGGACGATTCCGCCGTCGCTGCATGAAAAATACGAATTCATCCACCAAGGCGTCTCGGCTGAGCGGATCGCCAAAAAATACGGCCTAACGCGCGAGGAGCTCGACGCCTACGCGTACGAAAGCCATCAGCGTTCCTTGGCGCCATTGCGCTTGGCCATCCGCTCGGCGCCACTTTTGCGAAGCTCATGACATCGCTCGTTCATGAACTGGAACGGCGCGGCGGCCGCTATGGGCTATTGACGATTTGCATCGGCCACGGAATGGCGACGGCGACGATCATTGAGCGGGAGTAAGGGCAACGTGCGGAAAAACATTTGTTTGACACACACTCGACAGCGGGGGCGCCCGCTGTTTTTTCTGTCATGACGAGAAAATAAAAATATGGGACGGAACTGGAGCGATGTGATAAGATGAAAGAAAAGCAAGTGAAAGGGGAAGCGCAGTGCAGAAGGAGAAGCCGTTTTACACGTATCGCGACATTGAACATTGGGAAGGAAATTGGGAACTGATCGATGGCGTTCCCTATTTATTGGCGTCTCCGTCGTTTGAGCACCAGTATGTGGTCGGACAACTGCACCTTGCATTGGCTTCGTATTTTCAGACGCGCGGCTGTCATGTTATTCTTGCCCCGTTTAATGTTCAGCTTGATCCTGAAGAGCCGGAACGGATGGCGAAAACGGTTGTTCAGCCGGATTTATCAGTCGTTTGTCGGGTTGAGCAAATCGGGAATCGGCGAATGAAAGGGGCTCCCGATCTCGTTGTGGAAGTGCTGTCGCCAAGCACCGCCCTGCGCGATCGAAACCAGAAATACTATTTATACGAAAAATATGGGGTGCATGAATATTGGATGGTAGACCCCAGCAATCGAACGATCGAAGTGCTCAGCTGGCAAGATGGACGATTCGAGCAGCGAGCGGTTTTCGGGCCAAGCGATGAGCTGGTTTCGTTTTGGCAACCGGATTTGACGGTTCCACTCGCCCCTGTGTTTCCTCCGGAAGAAAGCGACGTCTAGCTGATCGAGCACCGTCTTGTTTGGCTGTTAGCTCTGAAAATAACGGCTTTGCTTTTGGAGTCAGCAGCAGAAAGAAGAACGCAAAGGGGATCGATGTCATGAAGCAAGCCTTTCTCGCTTCCTTCTATTTATCCCTTGCCGCTGGCATTTGGGGCGGGATGTATGTGGTGAGCAAATACGTGTTGGACTACATTCCGCCGTTTACGCTCGTCTGGCTGCGCTACGCCGTCGCCTTGATTGTGCTTGGTGCCATCGCCGCGGCGAAACGGGAGCGCCCGCCAAAGAGCGGGCGCGACTGGGGGATGGTCATCGCAATCGGAATCATCGGCTATGTCGTTTCCATTTCGTTGCAGTTTGTCGGCACAAAATGGTCGAACGCCCATACCGCTTCCCTCATCACCGCCTCGACCCCGGCGTTTGTCGTTTTGTTTGCCCGCTGGCTGCTTGGTGAGGCGCTCACATGGCGGAAAATGGCTGCGCTGCTACTGGCGACAGCGGGTGTCATCGTCATCGTCGGCCTCGGGGGCAGCGAGGAGTCGACGTTCGCCGGAAATATAGCGTTAGTCGGCGCGGCGGTCACTTGGGCGCTGTTGTCGGTGCTGGTGAAAATCGCTTCGGCCCGCTTGTCCGTGTTTTCGATCACCACGTATGCCATTTTTGTGGCACTCATTGGCATGACGCCGATGATGCTCGCCGAAGGGCCGGGGCTTGCTGCGAGCCATTGGAGTGTTCCCGTCGCCCTTGGGGTGTTGTATCTTGGCGTTGTATCGACAGCGGGAGCATTTTTTCTTTGGAACAAAGGGATGGAAATGATTGACGCCGGCGTCGGCTCGCTCTTTTTCTTTTTCCAGCCGCTCGTCGGCTCGCTCTTTGGCCGGCTGTTTTTACAAGAGCAACTCGATGTCTCGTTTTGGCTCGGCGGGGCGCTCATTGTTGCCGGAGTGGCCGTGGCGGTGCGAAGCGGGCAAAGTGCGTAAGGAATGCAGCGGCAAATGAAATGACCGGTAAAAAAGAAAAATGGTAAAGCTTTGAATTGCATCTATTATCAAAGCGAGGAGCCGTCTCTCTTTTCGTACGAATCAATTTTGCCGTTTGATCATGGCTCGCCCGCTGTTTCCCCAACCGCCCGGCGCGGCAGCTTCCAACCGTATGTGTAGGACAAAATGCGCAAAGCGGCGACGGCGATAAACAGCATATACAGCTCTACGGGCGAATCCGTCCATTTCAACCCGACGGCAAGGCCGGCCAAAATCGCCCAGGCGGCGTAAATCTCCGCATGCAGCACGAGCGGCTTCCGTCCGGCGAGCACATCGCGGATGATGCCGCCGCCGCTTCCGGTCAACACCGCGGCGACGATGACCGCGCTTAACGGATGACCCATGTTGACGGCATACAGCGCTCCTTGAATGGCGAACGCGGACAGCCCAAGGGCGTCAAAAAAGTTGCCCCACCGCTTCCACGGCGGCAGCATTTGCTTTGGGAACAAATACACAACTGTCATGGCCGCCAAAGCGACAAGAAAGAGCGGCTGCTGTTCCCATAACGCCGACACGGGAACCCCGATCAGCAAATTGCGCACCGCCCCGCCGCCAAAGGCGGTGACGATTCCCAAAATGTACACCCCAAGCAAATCGTACTCCTCTTCCATCGCGACGATCGCCCCGCTAATGGCAAAGGCGATCGTGCCGATGATGCTCAATACTTCCCACGTCATTCGTGCTGTTCCTTTCCGTGCGTTGTTCTTGTATCATTGTAGAGGCAAAAGCGGCGGAAAATCAATCGTTTTTTTGGAACGAACTAGCAGACCGATGATGGGATTTGGTATCATAAACGTAGAGAGCATGTTCGCCGCGAGGAAAGGAAGGGGGATGCCATGACCCGTGAACAAGCCATTATCGTCGGCTGTCAGCTGGCTGGTGTAGACGACGGACGGTTCCGCTATTCGATGGAAGAGCTCGCGTCGCTCGTGGCGACGGCAAACGGCGAAGTGGTTGCCGAACTGGCGCAAAAACGCGAAGCGCCGCATCCGGCGACGTATATCGGCAAAGGAAAAACGGAAGAGCTCGCCGCCCTTGTCAAGGAGCTCGAACCGGATCTTGTCGTTTTCAACAGCGAGCTTTCCCCAAGCCAGGCGCGCAATTTGACAAACCTGCTTGGCGAGGTGAAAGTCCTTGACCGGACGCAGCTCATTTTAGACATTTTTGCCCAGCGCGCCCGCTCAAAAGAAGGAAAGCTGCAAGTCGAGCTCGCCCAGCTCGAATATATGCTGCCGCGCCTTAGCGGCCAAGGGGAGGCGCTGTCTCGCTTGGGCGGCGGCATCGGCACGCGCGGGCCGGGGGAGACGAAGCTTGAGACCGACCGCCGCCATATTCGCCGCCGCATTGACGACATTAAAGCGGAACTGCGGCGCGTCGCCGAGCACCGCGGGCGGTACCGCGAGCGCCGGCAAAAAAACCGAGCCTTTCAAGTGGCGCTCGTCGGCTATACGAACGCCGGCAAGTCGACGATTTTCAACCGGCTGACCGCCGCCGATTCGTTCGAGGAAAACTTGCTGTTTGCCACGCTTGATCCGCTGACGCGCAAATGTGTCTTGCCATGCGGCTACACGGTGCTTGTCACCGATACGGTCGGGTTCATTCAAGACTTGCCGACGACGCTTATCGCCGCATTCCGCTCGACGCTCGAGGAAGTGACGGAAGCCGATCTATTGCTTCACGTCGTCGATTCGTCTCATCCGGATTACGTTGCGCACGAGCGAACGGTGTTGCGGCTGCTCACTGAATTAGGGGCTTCTTCCATTCCGATGGTCACGGTGTACAATAAAAGCGATCAAAAAGCGTCGGAATTCATTCCGACAACGACTGCTTCCATCATGATCAGCGCGCTTTCCGCCGCCGACATTGACCGGCTTCGTTATTTTCTTGAAGAAGCGGTGAAACAGCAGATGGTTCATTATGACGTATCGATCCCGAGCGGGGAAGGAAAACTGCTCGCCCAGCTAAAATCGGACACCATTTTGCATGAATGGCATTATAATGAACAGGGGGGCACGTACGACTGTCAAGGGTACGTGCTGCCGACGCACCCCTTGTATGGGGAGCTGCAATCATTCCAACGGTAGAAAGGGTTCATCGATGTTTTGGACACAATGGAAACATGGGGAAATGATCGCTGCACTCGTTGAGGAAGTCGAACGGCAAATTGCGCCGATCCATCGGCGCATCGACCGGATTGTCGATGCGAACCAATATCGCGTGCTCGACAGTTTCCGCCGCCACCAAGTGAGCGACGGGCATTTCATTCCGTCGACCGGGTATGGCTATGACGATATCGGCCGCGATACGCTTGACCGCATTTACGCCGACGTATTCGGGGCGGAAGCGGGGCTTGTGCGCCCGCAAATCATCTCCGGCACGCACGCGATTGCCATCGCTTTGTTCGGCGTTTTGCGCCCGGGCGATGAATTGCTTTACATCACGGGCGCTCCGTACGATACGCTTGAGGAAATCGTCGGCGTCCGCGGCCGCGGCGTCGGCTCGCTGAAAGAGTTTGACATTCGTTATCGCAGTGTGCCGCTCACAGCGGAAGGGATGGTCGATTTTCCGGCCGTTCGCGAAGCGATCCATGAGCGGACGAAAATGATCGGCATTCAACGTTCGCGCGGCTATGCGGACCGGCCGTCGTTTACTGTCGAAGAGATCGGCGACATGATTGCATTCGTCAAGTCGATCAAACCGGATGTCGTCGTGTTTGTCGACAATTGCTACGGAGAATTCGTCGAGGAGAAAGAGCCATGCCATGTCGGCGCCGATTTGATGGCCGGCTCGCTCATTAAAAACCCGGGAGGGGGCTTGGCGAAAACGGGCGGCTACATTGTCGGCAAGCGGGAATATGTGGAGGCGTGCGCCTATCGGATGACCTCGCCGGGCATTGGAGCGGAAGTCGGTCCGTCGCTTTACAGCTTGCCGGATATGTATCAAGGCTTTTTCCTTGCGCCGCACACCGTGGGTCAGGCGCTCAAGGGGGCGGTTTTTACGGCGGCGATGCTCGAGCGGATCGGACTAAAAACCTCGCCATCGTGGAAGGCGAAGCGCACGGATTTGGTTCAGTCCGTCCGTTTTGACGATCCGGAACAAATGGTGGCGTTTTGCCAAGCGATTCAGGCTTCCTCCCCGGTCAACGCTCATTTCATTCCGTATCCGAGCGACATGCCCGGCTATGAAGACAAAGTGATCATGGCCGCCGGCACGTTCGTCCAAGGGGCAAGCATTGAGTTGACGGCCGACGGGCCGTTGCGCCCCCCATATGTCGCGTATGTGCAAGGCGGATTGACGTATTCGCATGTGAAAATCGCCGTCTGTTCCGCCATTCAGCGTTTGCTTGAACAGCGGTTGATTTGTTTGTGAGGAAACATCACGTTTCATTGACTCATTTCCTAACATTATGGTAAAATAAAGGTATCAAAAGCGAGGAGGAATTGGCATGAGCAGCCAAATTCGTCGTTCCATGCCATTGTTTCCGATTGGGATTGTGATGCAGCTGACCGACTTGTCGGCTCGGCAAATCCGCTATTATGAAGAGCACGGCCTCGTTTCGCCAGCGCGCACTGAAGGCAACCGGAGGCTGTTTTCGCTCAATGACATTGACCGCTTGCTGGAAATTAAAGATTTGATCGACCAAGGCGTCAACTTGGCGGGCATTAAGCAAATTTTTGCCGCGCGGGAGGAAGGACGCCACCAGCAGGCGGAGAAAGTCGAAAAAGTAGGAAAACCGAAGCTGTCGGACGAAGAACTGCGCGAAATTTTGCGGAATGAATTGCTGCAGGCCGGGCGGTTCCAGCGCGCATCGCTTCGCCAAGGAGATCTCGCTCGCTTCTTTCACTAAGGATTGAGAAATAATTTCGAAGCCGGGGGAGGAGTTTGGACATGGCAAAATATACGCGTGACGACATTCTACACATCGTCAAAGAGGAAAATGTCAAGTACATCCGCCTGCAATTCACCGATATTTTGGGCACGATCAAAAACGTCGAAATTCCGATCAGCCAGCTGGAGAAAGCGCTTAACAACAAAATTATGTTTGACGGGTCGTCGATCGAAGGATTTGTCCGCATCGAAGAGTCAGATATGTATTTGTATCCGGACTTGGATACGTTCGTCATTTTCCCGTGGACTTCAGAAAAAGGAAAAGTCGCCCGCTTTATCTGCGACATTTACAACCCGGACGGCACGCCGTTTGAAGGCTGTCCGCGCTATAACTTGAAGCGGATGCTGAAAGAGATGGAGGCGCTTGGCTTCAACGCCTTTAACTTAGGAGCTGAGCCGGAATTCTTCCTTTTCAAGCTGGACGAAAAAGGACACCCGACGATGGAGCTGAACGATCGCGGCGGCTATTTCGATTTGGCGCCGACCGATCTTGGGGAAAACTGCCGGCGCGACATTGTGCTCGAGCTTGAGGAAATGGGGTTTGAAATCGAAGCGTCCCATCATGAAGTCGCCCCGGGCCAGCATGAGATCGATTTTAAATACGCTGATGCCGTAAAAGCGTGCGACGACATTCAAACGTTTAAGCTCGTCGTCAAAACGATCGCCCGCAAACACGGATTGCATGCGACCTTTATGCCGAAGCCGATTTTTGGGATTAACGGTTCAGGAATGCATTGCAACCTGTCGCTGTTCCGCAACGGTGAAAACGCCTTTTTCGATCCGAACGGCGACTTGCAGTTGAGCGATACGGCGCGGCAGTTTATCGCCGGTGTGCTGAAGCATGCGCCGAACTTTACGGCGGTGACGAACCCGACCGTCAACTCGTACAAGCGGCTTGTTCCAGGCTATGAAGCGCCGTGCTACGTCGCTTGGTCGGCGCGCAACCGCAGCCCGCTCATCCGCATTCCAGCTTCGCGCGGCATGAGCACGCGCATTGAGGTGCGCAGCGTCGACCCGTCGGCCAACCCATACTTGGCCATGGCGGTGCTTTTAGCCGCTGGGCTTGACGGCATTCGCAACAAGCTCACTCCTCCGGCGCCAGTGGATCGAAACATTTACGTCATGACGAAAGAAGAACGGCTCGAAGAAGGCATTGTCGATTTGCCGGCAACGCTGCATGAAGCGTTGGAAAACTTGAAGTCCGATGAAGTGATGATTCACGCGCTCGGCAAACATTTATTCGAGCATTTCGTCGAAGCGAAAGAAATTGAGTGGGATATGTATCGGACAACGGTTCATCAATGGGAATTGGACCAATATATGGAACTCTACTGATTCATAAAAAAGCTGCCCTGAAAAAAACGGGGCAGCTTTTTTATGGGCGCAGGCCGGCACGAGTCAGTCGAACAGGCGATAGACGCCGATCACTTTGCCGAGAATCGTGCAGTCTCGGACGATGATCGGCTCAAGATGGGCGTTTTCCGGCTGCAGGCGGATGTGGTCTTTTTCCTTGAAAAACCGCTTCACCGTCGCCTCGTTGTCTTCCGTCATGGCGACGACGATGTCGCCGTTGTTGGCCGATGACTGCTGGCGGACGATGACGTAGTCGCCGTCGAGAATGCCGGCTTCGATCATGCTGTCGCCCATCACTTCAAGCATAAACAGCTGCTCCTCGCCGGCGGCGAGCCGCTTCGGCAGCGGAAAGTAGCCTTCGATGTTTTCCACCGCTGTAATCGGTTGGCCGGCCGTCACCTTGCCGATGATCGGCACCGAGATGATCTCCTCTTTTTCTCTCTCCTTGGCCATATCGTTGTCCAAAATTTCAATGGCGCGCGGCTTTGTCGGGTCGCGGCGGATGTACCCTTTGCTTTCTAGGCGCGCGAGATGCCCGTGGACCGTCGAACTTGACGCCAGTCCAACCGCTTCCCCAATTTCCCGCACCGACGGAGGATAGCCTTTTGTTTTTACTTCCTGTTTAATAAACTCTAAAATTTGCTGTTGTCGTTTTGACAGTTTCGTCATTGTTTCACACCTCTCGCCACATCATTTGCCTTCATTATACCATGCGGAAGACGAAAAAACAAACATAAGTTCGAGTTTTTTATTGACACAAACAAATGTTCCTGGCTATAATGAAGGAAAGCGAACAAACATTCTAGAAAGGGTGGGAGGGAATGAGGAAAACGTTGCTGCACTATGTTTTGTTTTCATTTTTGTTTGCGCTCGTGTTGGCAGGGTTCGTTTACGCCAGCAGCCCGGTCGATAAAAAAGAATACGTGACGATCACGGTCGCTCCCGGCGATACGCTTTGGGGGCTGGCAAAACAGTACGAACAGGAACACCATATGCCGCCTGATGAGTTCATCCGCTGGGTCGTCGATGTCAACCATTTGCCGAGCCCGCGTCTTGCCGCCGGTGAACAAATTGTCATTCCTGTGTTAAAATCAAAGCAGGGCGGCTCGGTGGCCGTCAATCAGTGATGGAAAGAAGGGATTGGCCATGAGGGCGGTCATTTACTGCCGCGTCAGCACGGACAAAGCTGAACAGGAAACGTCGCTCGCGAGGCAACGAGATGAGCTCGAGCAGCTGGCGGCCGAGTGTGGATTTGAAGTCGTGAAAGTGATCGCCGAGCAGGCGAGCGGTTATGAAGCCGACCGCGACGGCGTGTTGGAGCTGCTTTCGCTTTGCGAGGAAGGCGAGGTCGATGTGCTGCTCATTCAAGATGAAACGCGGCTTGGGCGCGGCCATGCGCGCATGGCGGTGCTGCATTGCTTGAAAAAGCAAGGGGTGAAAATATACAGCGCCAGCCACCGCGGGGAGATGCCGCTGTCGGAGGCCGATGAGATGGTGTTATCCATCATCGCTATTGTCGAGGAGTACCAAAGAAAAATACATAACGCCAAAATTAAGCGTGGCATGCAGCGAGCCATCGCCAGCGGCTACCGACCGGAGCGGAACCTAAGGCGCCGGGGCGAAAACGCCGGGCGCGATCGAATCGATCTGCCGGTTGAGGAGATCGTCCGCTTGCGCGAGCGCGGACTGACGTTTGCCGATATCGCCGCGACGATGCGAAGCTTCGGCTACGAGGTGTCCAAGGCGACCGTCCATCGGCGTTACCAGGAATATATGGACGAGCAACAAAGGCGGCGTTGATCGTGTACTGCGCCTGGCCCTAAAGCGGCGAGCGGGCAAAGGAAGCCAAGATGCCATCGTTGCCATCTTCCCGGTTGATGAGATAAGATAAAACAGAGTGAGAATATGGCAGATAGGAGAAGATGATCAATGCTTGCCAAACATAAACTAGCCCGCATCAATGAACTGGCGAAAAAAGCGAAAACGGCCGGCTTGTCGGCCGAAGAGGCTTTCGAGCAAGCGAAGCTGCGCCGTGAGTACATTCAAGCGTTCCGCAAGGCGATGACCGATATGCTCCATACAGTGACCGTCATTGACCCGAACGGCCACGACGTGACGCCGAAAAAATTAAAGGAAAGCCAGCGGCGGCGCTTCCATTAAGCCGCGAAAAAACAGACGGCGTCTCGTTTGTCCCGAAGGAGGAAATAAACGTTGTACAAGGAATCTGATTTTCTATATGATAGTAAATGACACCATGTTGATGAAAGGGAGGAAGACGATGGCGCATTCAATCGAGGAGTTGGCGATTACCACCATTCGAACGCTGTCGATTGACGCGATCGAAAAAGCGAAATCCGGGCACCCGGGCATGCCGATGGGCGCGGCGCCGATGGCGTACACGCTTTGGACGAAATTTATGAATCATAACCCGGCGAATCCAAACTGGTTCAACCGCGACCGGTTTGTCTTGTCAGCCGGGCACGGGTCGATGTTATTGTACAGCTTGCTTCATTTAAGCGGCTACGACGTATCGATGGATGATTTGAAACAATTCCGTCAATGGGGAAGCAAAACGCCGGGCCATCCGGAATACGGCCATACGCCGGGCGTGGAAGCGACGACCGGCCCGCTCGGCCAAGGGATTGCGATGGCGGTCGGCATGGCCATGGCGGAACGGCATTTGGCTGCTACATACAACCGCGACGGGTTTGAGATCATCAATCATTATACGTACGCCATTTGCGGCGACGGCGATTTGATGGAAGGAGTGGCGAGCGAAGCTGCGTCACTCGCCGGCCACTTGAAGCTCGGCCGTCTGATCGTCCTGTATGACTCGAACGACATTTCGCTGGACGGGGAGCTCAACCTGTCGTTCTCGGAAAACGTCGCCCAACGTTTCCAAGCGTACGGCTGGCAATATTTGCGCGTTGAGGACGGCAACAATATTGAAGAAATCGCCAAAGCGCTCGAGGAGGCGCGGGCGGACCTCAGCCGGCCGACGCTTATTGAAGTAAAAACGACGATTGGCTACGGCGCGCCAAATAAAGCGGGCACGTCCGGCGTCCACGGCGCTCCGCTCGGCGCCCAAGAGGCGAAGCTGACGAAGGAAGCGTACCGCTGGACGTTTGCTGAAGATTTTTATGTACCGGAAGAAGTATATGCCCATTTCCGAGAAACGGTGCAAGAGGCCGGTGCGAAAAAAGAAGCGGAATGGAACGAACAGTTCGCCGCGTACGAACGGGCGCATCCGGAGCTGGCCGCCGAGCTGAAGCGGGCGATTGAAGGGAAGCTTCCGGATGGCTGGGAGGCGGCGCTGCCGGTGTATGAAGCGGGCAAAAGCCTGGCGACCCGCTCATCGTCCGGGGAAGTGATCAACGCCATCGCCAAAGCGGTGCCGCAATTGTTTGGCGGTTCGGCGGACTTGGCAAGCTCGAATAAAACGCTCATCAAAGGCGGCGGCAACTTCTTGCCGGACAGCTACGAAGGGCGCAACATTTGGTTTGGCGTGCGCGAGTTTGCCATGGGCGCGGCGTTAAACGGCATGGCGCTTCACGGCGGGTTGAAAGTGTTCGGCGGCACGTTCTTCGTGTTCTCTGACTATTTGCGTCCGGCGATCCGCTTGGCGGCGCTGATGGGCTTGCCGGTCATCTACGTCTTGACGCACGACAGCATCGCCGTCGGCGAAGACGGGCCGACGCACGAGCCGATCGAACATCTCGCTTCGCTTCGGGCGATGCCGAACTTGTCGGTCATCCGTCCGGCTGACGCAAACGAAACGGCGGCAGCATGGCGGCTGGCGCTCGAATCGACGGACAAGCCGACTGCGCTCGTCTTGACGCGTCAAGATGTGCCGACGTTGGCGGCAACAGCTGAGTTGGCGTATGAAGGCGTGAAAAAAGGTGCGTACGTCGTTTCACCGGCGAACAACGGCGCTCCGGAGGCGCTGTTGTTGGCGACTGGCTCGGAAGTCGGTCTGGCCGTCAAAGCGCAAGAAGCGCTCGCCGCTGAGGGCATCCATGTCTCCGTCATCAGCATGCCATCGTGGGACCGCTTCGAAGCGCAGCCAAAATCGTACCGCGATGAAGTGCTTCCGCCGGCCGTGACGAAGCGGCTCGCCATTGAAATGGGCGCGTCGCTCGGTTGGGAGCGCTACGTCGGCGCCGAGGGCGACATTTTGGCCATCGACCGATTCGGTGCTTCCGCTCCGGGAGAGAAAATCATGGCCGAGTATGGCTTTACGGTTGACAACGTCGTCCGCCGCACAAAAGCGCTGCTCGGCAAGTAACCGGGAAAGCTGCCCTTGCGTTGTTGCAGGGGCAGCTTGTTTTTGTGAAAGATGGCTGCGCCTTGGTCAAGTATTTTCGGGGTTGAATCGAGGGCAAAGGCTTGTTCATGACGTGTTGGCCTGTTTGCGGCCGCATGGCCACCGCAAACAAAAATCGACAATGTTAGTGAAAAAACTTGCCGTTAATAGACATATTTTTCCCCTTTCCTTTTCTATAATAGAAAATAGATGAACAGAAATGGGGGATGGGGCATGGTCCGCTATTGGATTTATTTGTTGAATGACGATGTGGCGTCGCATTACCGCCATCGGGCAGAAAAAATTGTTGAACTGCTTCGTGAGCATCAATACGCGAAAGCGCCGCTGAAGGCGATTTGCCGCAAGCAAGTCGAATTTATCACCGAACGGCTGTCATTTTCGCGCCTGGAACTTGGCTTAAAGCAATATTTTGCCGGCCGCGTCGGCAAAAATTTGGAGCGCAATATGTTTGTTTTGCAAAACGACGCCGGCGAGGAAGCGTTGCTTGTCGTGCAAAAGCGCCGCTTGCTTCTTGTCGCTGACAGCGCGCCGCTTGCCGCGGACATCGGGCGGGCGCTCGCTCGGCTTTCGCCGACGTTTTTGGCGGTCGACGCCGATTTTGTCGATTACTACTGGCTGTCTGCGCCTCGGCAAGGAAGAAAATTTGCGTAATGAAAAGATTTTTGTCGCGAAATATTGTCTAATGACGCATCGTTTAGTACACTGTTAGGGAGACAACAAGAAGGAGGAAAATCGCTGTTATGTGGGATACGATTCTCGTTGGCGTGCTGGCGCTCATCGCCGGGGTGGCGATCGGATTTTTCGTCGCCCGCAAAACGATGATCAATTATTTGAAGAAAAACCCGCCGATCAATGAACAAATGATTCGCATGATGATGATGCAAATGGGCATGACTCCGTCGCAGAAGAAAATCAACCAGATGATGAAAATGATGAACAATCAACTGAAATAAGCGAAACGGACACTCGATCGAGAGTGTCTTTTTATTTTGCTAAAATGTTCTTTCAAAATTTTTCTAGTTTTGTTACAATAATATAGCGATTGTTCGTCAGCCAAATGAAAGGAGGGCGGGCCTTATGCGCGTGTTTCGCGATTTGTTTTGGTTTTTCCGCCAAGAAAAGAAGGCGTATATCACCGGTATTTTCGTGCTTGTCATCGTGGCGTTTTTGGAGACAGTCCCGCCGAAAGTGATCGGCTTGTTGGTCGATCATATGAAAAACGGCACGATGACAAAAGAAGTGCTCATCCGCTGGATCGCCGTCCTCGCCGCCGTTGCGGCGGCGCTTTACGGGCTCCGCTACGCTTGGCGCATTTTCATTTTCGGTTCGGCGGTCAAGCTTGCCCGCCAGCTGCGCAACGAGCTGTATCAGCATTTTACGAACATGTCGCCGTCGTTTTACCAGCGGAAGCGGATCGGCGATTTAATGGCCCATGCAACCAACGATTTGCAAGCGATTCAGCAGACGGCCGGAAGCGGCATCTTAACGCTCGTCGACTCGGTGACGCTTGGCGGGTTTGTCCTGGCGACGATGGCGATATCGATCAGCTGGAAGCTGACGTTGATCAGCCTGCTGCCGCTGCCGGTGATGGCATGGGCGACGAGCCGCTATGGGACGATGCTCCATCGTCGGTTTTTAACGGCGCAAGCGGCGTTTTCGTCGCTGAACGACAAGGTGCAGGAAAGCGTCAACGGCATCCGCGTCATCAAGGCGTTCGGCTATGAGGAACACGATGTCGAGGCGTTTCGCCGTCAATCGGAAGACGTCGTGGCGAAAAACGTTGCCGTCGCCAAAATTGACGCCTTGTTTGATCCGACGATCGGGCTGCTTGTTGGGCTGTCATTTTTTCTCGCTGTGGCGTTTGGCAGTCAAATGGTTTTGGCGGGCGAATTGACGATCGGCGAGCTTGTGTCGTTTACGACCTACCTTGGCCTGCTTATTTGGCCGATGTTGGCGTTCGGCTGGATGTTTAACATTGTTGAGCGAGGGCGTGCTTCGTACGACCGGGTGCGGGCGCTGTTGGCTGAACAAGATGAAATCAACGAACGTCCGGATGCCCTTCACATCTCTCCGCAAGGCGACATTGAGTATGATGTTCGTCAATTTGCCTATCCGGGGGAGGCGAAGCCGGCGCTTCGGGGCATTCGTTTTCAGCTCAAGCGTGGGGCGACGCTTGGCGTCGTCGGCAAAACGGGGGCGGGAAAAACGACGTTGCTTCGCCTGCTGCTGCGCGAGTTTGACGGCTATGACGGCGAGATTCGCTTCGGCGGCCGCGACATCCGCGATTATACGCTTTTCGCGCTCCGTTCGGCGATCGGCTACGTGCCGCAAGACCATTTCTTGTTTTCTGCCTCCATCCGCGACAACATCGCCTTTGCCAAGCCGGAAGCCAGAGAGGACGAGGTCGTCCGGGCGGCGCGGCTGGCCGACATTCATGATGACATTTTGCAGTTTCCCGACGGGTATGAGACGGTCATCGGAGAGCGCGGCGTTTCCCTATCCGGTGGGCAAAAACAGCGGCTGTCAATCGCCCGGGCGCTTCTCATTGACCCGGAAGTGCTCATTTTTGATGACGCGTTGTCGGCCGTGGATGCGAAGACCGAGGCGCGGATTTTAGCGGCGCTCAAACAGGAGCGGCGCGGAAAAACGACGATCATCGCCGCTCATCGTTTAAGCGCGGTTGAGCATGCCGATTGGATTCTCGTCCTTGACGGGGGGCGAATTGTGCAGGCCGGAACGCACGAGCAGCTGATGACAGAAGACGGCTGGTATCGTGACATGCACCGGCGCCAACAGCTTGAGGCGCTTGCGGAGTAACAACAGACCTGAACGTTCGAGCTCCCGCCAAAAACGAGCGGAGCGAAAAGCTTGAAAATACAAGTTGTTTGTGAAATAGGGGGAAGTGGATGAACGACCGATGGTTGACAACAAAAGAGCAGCGGCGCGTTTTATGGCGGCTGCTCACTTATATGGGAAGATACAAAAAAGAAACGGCGCTTGCCTTTACGCTTCTTCTGTTGGCAACGGCCGGGGAGCTTTCCGGCCCGTATTTGGTGAAAGTGTTCATTGATGACTATTTGGTGCCGGGCCGCCTCGCTTTTGGACCGGTGGCGGCGCTGGCCGCCGCCTATCTCGGCGTGCTCGTCTTGAAAACGATCATTTCCTACTTCCAGCTTGTCGAGTTTCAGCGGCTCGCTTTGTACGTCATTCAAGCGCTGCGGATGGATGTGTTTGCGAAAGTGCACCGGCTCGGGATGAGCTATTTTGACCGGACGCCGGGCGGCAGCATCGTTTCGCGGGTGACGAACGATACAGAAGCGATCAAGGACATGTTCATCAGCGTCCTAGCGGCCTTTGTGCAAAACGGCTTGTTTGTCATCGGCGTGTTTGTCGCTATGTTTTCGCTTGATGCTAAGCTTGCGTTGTTTTGCCTGTTCATCCTCCCGGCGATCGCGTTCATCATGCACACATACCGCCGCTACAGCTCAGTGTTTTATCAAGAGATGCGCGAACGGCTGAGCGAACTGAACGCCAAATTGCACGAATCGCTGCAAGGAATGGCCGTCATTCAAGCGTTCCGCCAGCAGCGCCGTTTATATCAAGAGTTTGCCGCCGTCAATGAAGCGCATTACAAGGCGGGGATGAAAAACATCCACCTTGATGGACTGCTGCTTCGACCGGCGATCGATGTGGTGTATATGTTGTCGATCATGGTCGTGCTCAGCTTTTTTGGCATCACGGCGCTTGATGGCCCAGTTGAGATCGGCGTGCTGTATGCGTTTGTCAACTATTTGGAGCGTTTTTTCGAGCCGGTAACGCAAATGATGACGCGGCTGTCGCTTTACCAGCAGGCGATCGTTTCCGCCTCTCGCGTGTTTGCCCTTCTTGATCATCAAGAAGAGGCGCCGGCCAATCCAAATCGGTCGCCGTATGCGATCGAGCGCGGGGAAATCGAATTTCGGAATGTCAGCTTTTCATACGACGGGAAGCGCGATGTGCTGAAACAGCTGTCGTTTGTGATCCGGCCGGGGCAGACGGTCGCGTTTGTCGGCCATACCGGCAGCGGCAAAAGTTCGATCATCAACTTGCTCATGCGTTTTTATGAGTTTGACCGCGGCGACATTTTGCTTGACGGCCGGTCGATCCGCGATTACTCGCGCGCCGAGCTGCGCCGCCGCCTCGGCCTTGTCTTGCAAGATCCGTTTTTGTTTTACGGGACGGTCAAAGAGAACATTCGCATGTATAATCAGGAACTGGACGACGAAGCCATTCAGGAGGCCGCTCGGCTCGTGCAGGCCGATGCGTTTATTGAGCAATTGCCCGATCGTTACGACCATGTGCTCGCCGAGCGCGGGGCGACGTTATCAAGCGGTCAGCGCCAGCTTCTTTCCTTTGCTCGCACGATCGCTGCTGATCCGAAAATTTTGGTGCTCGATGAGGCGACCGCCCATATTGACACCGAAACAGAGGAAGCGATTCAAGATGCGCTCATGCACATGCGGAAAGGGCGGACGACGATTGCCATCGCCCACCGGTTGTCAACGATTCAAGACGCTGATCAAATTTTCGTCCTCCACTGCGGCGAAATCATCGAGCGCGGTACGCATCAGCAACTGCTGGCGCAAAAAGGGCTTTACTACCAAATGTACTTGCTGCAAAACGGCCTCGTCGACGTCCATGCGTAAATGGCGGCGTTTTGCCGCCCCTGCTTGGAACAAAAAGAAGAAAGCGCCATGTCCCGCCTAGCGGGAGGCGCTTTGCTTTCGCCGCTTGGTTTGTTCGCGTTGATAGGCATTGAGCAACGTGTCAAGTTCTTTGCTGATTTTCATGGCCGCCGCCGAGTTTAACCCCGTTTTGGCCACCGTGTCGACAAGCTCCATCCGCTTTTGTTCAATCAAGGTCAACAATTTGCATTTCGGCACGAATCGACCGTCCTTTGCTTGAAGTATTGTGTATGGTGCTTTATACTATTTTATCAGTGAACGCAAAAATGGAAAATAGAAAAATTGACCAGGAACAATGAGAAACGTGTTACGGGAAGAAGGAATTCTGCTAAAATAAAAAGTAAAAAAGCAGGGGCTGGTTCACCAATGAATGATCTCAATCTATTTTTAGCGTTCGGCGCCGGGTTTTTGTCGTTTATTTCCCCGTGCTGCTTGCCGCTTTATCCGGCGTTTTTATCGTATATCACCGGCGTGTCGGTCAGCGAGTTGAAAGAGGAAAACGCGATGCTGAACCGCCGCAGCTTATGGCATACGCTTTGCTTTTTGCTCGGCTTCTCGCTCATTTTTATCTCGCTTGGCTTTGGCACCTCGCTGCTTGGAAGGCTGTTTGTTGATTATCAAGATGCGATCCGGCAAATCGGCGCGGTCGTGATCGTCGCTCTTGGCCTCGTCGTCGCCGGGCTGTGGAAGCCGGCGTTTTTGCTGAAAGATCGGCGCATTTCGTTTCGTGAACGGCCATCGGGATATGTCGGCTCCGTGCTGATCGGCATGGCGTTTGCCGCCGGTTGGACGCCGTGCATGGGGCCGATTTTGGTGGCGGTTGTCGCTCTAGCCGCCACCAACCCGGGCTCAGGAATGATGTATATGCTTGCTTATACGCTTGGATTTGCCATTCCGTTTTTCATGTTGTCGTTTTTTATCGGCAAGCTGCAATGGATCCGCCGCCATAGCGCATCCATCATGAAGGCGGGCGGCTATGTCATGGTGGCGATGGGCGTCGTTTTGTACTTTGATTGGATGACAAAGCTGATTGCTTATATGACAAGCTTGTTTGGCGGATTTACTGGTTTTTAGCGGCGATGGAGCCGCCCTTTGTGCGGCTGTTGTTGGAGGAATATCGTTGAGGAGAGGGCGATGGAAAGATGGCTGCCATTTTAATTGCTGACGATGCGAAGTTTATGCGGGTAACGCTGGCGCGCATACTGGAAAAAACGGATCACACCGTAGCCGGTGAGGCGGAAAACGGCAAAGAGGCGGTCGAGCTGTATCGCCGGCTGCGCCCCGATCTTGTCATCATGGACATTACGATGCCGGTCATGAATGGGATTGAAGCGGTGCGGGCGATTAAGGAGATCGATCCCGGGGCGAAAATCATCATCTGCTCGGCGCTCGGGCAGCAGCGTATGGTCGTTGAGGCCATTGAAGCCGGAGCGGCTGACTTCATCGTCAAGCCGTTTGAAGAAACCCGCGTGCTCGAGGCGATTGCCCGTCTTTTGTAAGTGGGCTTTGGCTTCGTACGGCATAGGAAGGCGCCGGCTTATGACCGCTGGAAAACAGCTGGCTGCGTTCCTCTTGGCAAGCGAGAGGGATGAAGCGAGCGCGATGTTTGGCGAAGGCGGGGGCGGTTTTAGAGGACGGTAGGCAAGCGGAGCGGTTTTTGCTATCATAGCGTTGTCCGTGAATTTTGTCGGAAGAAGGTGATGGCTTTGGCGTTCATTACATCGCTCATCGCCGTTGTGATGGCGTTTTTCATCTTTTTTGTGCGCATGAAGGCGTCGGAAAAGCCGACGAATGCCAAAAAAATTATTTTGCCGCCGCTGTTTATGAGCACCGGGGCGCTGATGTTCATCGATCCGGTCTTTCGCGTTACGCGCGGGGAGCTCATCGAAGCG
Source organism: Geobacillus sp. FJAT-46040 (assembly GCF_002335725.1). Classification (NCBI taxonomy): domain Bacteria; kingdom Bacillati; phylum Bacillota; class Bacilli; order Caryophanales; family Anoxybacillaceae; genus Geobacillus; species Geobacillus sp. FJAT-46040. Next base: position 1,661,663 of record NZ_NISS01000001.1, on the reverse strand, counting down.
GTCATTCTCGGCCTGTTTTTCTCGCTGTTTCTCATTAAAACGTCAAAATTTGAAATCCGCGGCAGCGATATTTATTTGAAACGCTCAAAATCCTTTATTTGGATTTTGCTCGGGTTGATTGTCATTCGTCTTGGCTTGAAAACGTATTTAGGACGAACGATCGACTACCGCCAGTTAAGCGGCATGTTTTATTTGCTCGCGTTTTCGATGATCGTCCCATGGCGGATTGCGATGTACGTTTCGTATAGAAAGCTGGCGGCGCAGCTGAAACCGCCAGTGCTGACATAAAGAGCTGTCCCGCTGATGGACAGCTCCCTTTTTTGTTGCGCCAAGCCGCTTCACTTCGCTTCCCTGGAATTGTCCCGCAGACGGAGCTGAAGTCGTCGGTCCCGGCCTAAAAAGCTGCTTGTTTGGGCCGCTTTTTCCATGCTGAAACAGACGAAAGCCGCCGGTCAGCCTTAGACGAAAGGCGGAACGTCAGCGGGTTTCCAATAAATGTTTATAAGGGGCGAGATCGATGTTCTTCGCCTGCAATGTCCGGATCAAAAACTTATGGTCGCGCTTGGGGGTTGCGATGATATAGCCGCGGATCAGCAAGTCGCGTGTGATGCGCGGCGCCTGTTCCTTGAGCGCAAGCTCGCCGATTTTGCCGGCGATCTTTTGCCGCGCGACGTCGCGGAACAATTCCGGCACAGGGCGAACCAATTCCTCAAGCAGCGCTTTTTCTTCTTCCCCCCATAGATGACGCGTCTGTTCAATGTAATATTCCTGCCAGTCGAGCTCCGATTTCCCATCTTCTTTCGGCAGCCGCTTCAAAAACTTGCGGAACATGAAAAAGCCGCCGATCGACATCATGACAAGCAAAAAGACGACCCAAAGCAAAATAAACCAAAGAAACCATCCGGTCAGCACGATCCCCACCCCAACATGATGATCAACTGTTTTTGCCATAGGCAAGATTCGTCTACTATTATGTCGAAAAGCTTGCTGTTTGGCAAGTTTCAAACAGCGGCTTGTTACGAAGCGTAACGCAACTGTAATGCAACTGTAAAAAAGCTTGTCCCACCTTACAGCGCCAATGGATTGAAAGCCGCCGGCCGCTTTGTATGGAAAAGATATACAGTGACGTTCCCTTCTTTGCCTGCTAATCTAGTAAACAAAGAAAAAAAGCCAAAAGGCAACGATGAGGGGGATGCGCAGAGTGAAAGTGAAAAAGACGATTGCAGCGCTCACGATCATTTGCTGTATGGCGTTAAGCTCTCATGGGCTGTCGGCGGAAGCGGCTGGCTCGTATACATACTATCAAGTGAAAAAAGGGGATACGTTGTCGAAGATCGCCAAACAATATCATACTACGGTTGCTTCGTTAAAGTTGTTAAACGGGTTAAAAAGCGATGTGATTTATGCCGGCGAAAAGATAAAAGTGCCGGCTGCGGCGAAGCGATCGGCTTCGGCGCCGGCAAAGAAGAAATCGATCTCATTAAGCGCCGCCGACCGGAAGCTGCTCGCCCAGCTTGTGCAGGCGGAGACTGGCTCGAGCGAGCCGTTTGCCGGCAAGGTGGAAGTGGCGCTTGTCGTTTTAAACCGTACAACGCACCCAGAGTTTCCAAAGACGGTGCGCGGCGTCATTTATCAAAAAACGAAATCCGGCTATGCGTTTGTGCCGGTGAAAACGGGGAAATTGACCCGCATTCAGCCGACCAAGCAAGATTACGAGGCGGTTGACAAGGCGCTGGCCTTATTCCCAAACGACCGCCGTGGCTCGCTTTATTTCTACAATCCGAAAATCACCAAAGACAAGTGGATGTTATCGCGTCCGGTGACGATTCGCATCGGGCACCATGTCTTCGCGAGATGAACGGGGTCGAATAAGGCCTCGTTCTTTTGTTTTGTGCATAGCGGCGGGCCCGCGTTGTTTCATCACGATTCGGCAGGAATTTCGACCGGCGGCTGCGAATGTGTGTAACGAGGAGGGGAGCGATCGTGAAAAGAATCGATCTCATCTATAACACGCTGTGTCAGTGGAAGAAGAGCGGAGAGTCGTGGGCGAGCGCAGAGGAGCTAGCTGACGCTCTCGGATTGGATCGAGCTAACGTCAGCCGCGATTTGAATCGGTTGTGGAGGGAAGGAAAAGTGCAAAAACGGCCGGGAAGGCCGGTGCGGTTTGCGGTCGCCGGCAATAGAGCGACAGCGCCGCGGTTGGACCGGCTTGCCGCCGAACAGCCGAGTTTGGCCATGGCCATCGAGCAGGGCAAAGCTGCCCTCTTGTATCCGCCGAAAGGACTGCCGATGCTGATTGTCGGGGAAACTGGGACGGGAAAATCGATGTTTGCCGAGTTGCTCCATGAATTTGCCGTCGCAACTGGCCGTTTTCCGCCGGGGGCGCCGTTTGTGACTTTTAACTGTGCTGACTACGCCAACAACCCGCAACTGTTGCTTGGGCAACTGTTTGGAATCCGGAAAGGAGCGTACACGGGAGCGCATGAACAAAAAGGGCTGCTTGAGAAGGCGGATGGAGGCATTTTATTTTTAGATGAAGTGCACCGCCTGCCGGCGGAAGGTCAGGAGATGCTGTTTACATTCATTGACCGCGGCGTCTACCGCCGGCTAGGGGAAACGGACACGGAACGAAAGGCTGATGTGCTGTTGATTTGCGCAACGACTGAAAACCCGGAATCCAACTTGCTGAAAACGTTTCGTCGCCGCATTCCGATGCATATTTGGCTGCCGCCGCTTGAGAAGCGGACGCTTGAGGAACGGTACTGTCTCGTCATGCAATTTTTTCAACAGGAAGCGGTGCGCCTCGGGAAAGACATTCATGTCTCTGCCAATGCGTTGCGCGCCTTTTTGTTTTACCCCTGTCCAAACAACGTCGGACAGCTGAAAGCCGACATTCAGCTCGTTTGCGCCAAGGCGTATGCCGACTATGTCACCGGAAAAAAAGAAAACGTCCGCATCCAGCGCGCTGACTTGTCGTTTGAGGTGCAAAGCGGGCTGCTGCTCGAGAAAAAGCATCCGCAGGCCGCCTCCTTTCCGCTGCCGCACGGTCGGTGCGTGTTTTCAGCGCATGGAGGCGAATGCCGACCAGAACTGGTGAATGATGACCAGCAATCGATTTATGACAATATTGAGCGCAAATACAGTGAGTTGAAAAAGCAGGGCGTCACCGGCGATGAACTGGATTTGCTGCTTGAGATGGACATTGAACGTTATGTTTCGCAGTATATGAAAGGTCTTCATCGCCGCATTCGCGATCGCTGCGATCTGGAGAAAATGATCGCACCTGACGTCCTGTCATTAACCGAGGCGCTAATCGCCTACGCGGAGAACAGACTGGAACGCCGTTTCCCGGAAAAGGTGATGTATGCGCTCGCTTTGCATATTCAAACGGCGCTTAATCGCCTTCGGACCGGGAACGCCGTGACCCACCCACAGCTCAATCAGGTGCGCACCGCTTATAAAAAAGAGTTTGCCGTTGCCTTGGACTGCTTGCAGCTTATGGAAGAACAGATGCGCATTGATTTTCCCATCGATGAAGCGGGGTTTTTGACCATGTTTTTCGCGCACCGTGACGAAGAACAGGAGGAACAGGAAGAGCGGGTGGCGGTGGTTGTCATCATGCATGGCAACGGCGTTGCGTCGGCTATGGCGGATGTCGTCAACAAATTGTTGGCAGCCGCATGCGTGCAAGCGGTCGATATGCCGCTCGATGCGGACCCGAAACAAGTTTACAAGCAAGTAAAAGCGGTCTTGCAGCCGGTTGCATCGACGAAAGGGGCATTGCTGCTTGTTGATATGGGATCGCTCGTGTCTTTTGCCCATTTTTTAGAAAAAGAGCTTGCCATTCCAGTGAAAGTCATTTCTGCAGCGAGTACGCCGCATGTATTGGAAGCCGCCCGCAAAGCGATGCTCGGCTATTCGCTTGTCGACATTTATAACGAAGTGAAAACCGCTGCGCCATATTATATGAGCCAACCGTTTTGGGAAGAGGACGGGGCGGAGCAAGATAGGCTGGCGATTGTTACGGCTTGTTTGACGGGAAAAGGAAGTGCGCTTGCATTAAAGCATATATTGGAAACTTACTTGCAGCTTGATGAACAATTGTGGGAAATTATCCCTATTCATATCGTTGATGAAAAAGAAGCGCAAAATAGGTTGTCAAACATAGCCAAACATGTTCGAATCGTCGCCATCGTCAGCCATTTCCGCCTCGATGAACGGGTTCCGCACTTTGCTTTGGACGAAGTGCTCAGTCTGAAAGCCATGAAAGAAATACAAGCGCTTGTCGATGATGAAGAAATGTATATGCATATGGCCCGAGAACTGGACGGCCATCTTCGCCATCTGTCCTCAGGACGGGCGATTCCGGTGATCCGTGCGGTGCTCGCGTCGATCAGCCAAGAGATTGGGTTTCCGTCGCAGTCCAGCGATATGGCCGGACTTGTCCTTCATTTATGCTGCCTGCTTGATCGGTTGTTGGCCGGTGAACCATCAAGCGATGCTGGGACGGACGGTGGTTGCCGTGAACACGAACCGCTGTATACGATCGTGAAGGAGGGGTTGTTTCCGCTCGAACAGCGGTACGGCGTTCGCATCGGTGAGAATGAATTGTGTCACATTATTCGCTTTTTCCGCTCGCTGCAGCAAAAACGGGACACATAAGGCGTCTGCTTCTTTGTTTTGCGCTGTTTGATTGAAAACGGTTTCAATACACAGTTGCCGCTGACTGACACACAATGAGCCGATCTCGCTTTTCACTTCTTTTTTATTGTTGGCATGGAATTTGCTTGTTAAGATGGCGATCACAAAACAAAGGAGGAGAAAAGCGATGAACATTTTACTCATTTGCGCCGCCGGCATGTCGACGAGTTTGCTCGTGACGAAGATGCAGGAGGCGGCAAAGCAAAAAGGGATCGAGGCGAACATTTGGGCTGTGTCAGCTGATGAAGCGAAAAGTCATCTCGACCAGGCGGATGTTGTGCTGATTGGCCCACAAATCCGCTATAAGCTCGCCGCCTTCAAAAAAGAGGGTGAGGCGCGCGGCATTCCGGTTGATGTCATCAATCCAGCTGACTACGGGCGTGTCAACGGCTCTGGGGTGCTGGACTTTGCGCTGCGGTTAAAAAAATAAACAGGGGGTAGGGGCGGATGGATCGGTTTATTCGTGTGTTGGAAGAGCGTGTGATGCCTATCGCCGGCAGGATTGCCGAACAGCGCCATTTGCAAGCCATTCGTGATGGAATCATTTTGTCGATGCCGCTCTTGATTATCGGGTCTTTATTTTTAATCATTGGTTTTTTGCCGATCCCCGGCTATAACGAATGGATGGCGAAATGGTTTGGCGAACATTGGCTCGATAAGCTGTTGTATCCGGTCGGGGCGACATTCGACATTATGGCGCTTGTCGTCAGCTTCGGCGTCGCTTACCGGTTGGCGGAAAAGTACAAAGTTGATGCGCTTTCGGCCGGGGCGATTTCACTTGCCGCTTTTTTGCTCGCAACTCCGTATAAAGTGCCGTTCACGCCGGAAGGAGCGAAAGAAGCCATTATGGTCAGCGGCGGCATTCCGGTGCAATGGGTCGGCAGCAAAGGTTTGTTTGTCGCCATGATTTTGGCGATCGTATCGACGGAAATTTACCGAAAAATCATCCAAAAAAATATTGTCATTCGACTTCCGGATGGGGTGCCGCCTGCAGTGGCCCGCTCTTTTGTTGCTTTGATTCCGGGGGCCGCTGTTCTCGTCGTTGTCTGGGTGGCCCGCCTTATTTTGGAAATGACACCGTTTGAAAGTTTCCATAATATTGTATCTGTGCTTCTAAACAAACCGCTCAGTGTGCTCGGCGGCAGTTTATTTGGCGCCATTGTCGCTGTACTGCTTGTGCAGCTGCTATGGTCGACCGGTTTGCACGGGGCGGCGATCGTAGGAGGAGTAATGGGGCCGATTTGGTTGTCGCTGATGGACGAAAACCGGATGGTGTTCCAGCAAAATCCGAATGCCGAACTGCCCAACGTCATTACGCAGCAGTTTTTTGATCTTTGGATTTACATCGGCGGTTCAGGAGCGACATTGGCGTTGGCGTTGACGATGATGTTTCGGGCCCGCAGCCGGCAGCTGAAAAGCTTAGGGCGGCTCGCGATCGCACCTGGCATTTTCAATATTAATGAGCCGATCACGTTCGGTATGCCGATCGTCATGAATCCATTGCTTATCATTCCATTCATTCTCGTGCCTGTCGTGCTTGTTGTTGTTTCCTACGCCGCGATGGCGACTGGGCTTGTCGCCAAACCAAGCGGGGTGGCCGTGCCATGGACGACACCGATCGTGATCAGTGGCTATTTAGCGACGGGGGGCAAAATTTCCGGGAGCATTTTGCAAATCGTCAACTTCTTCATCGCGTTTGCCATCTACTATCCATTTTTCTCGATTTGGGACAAACAAAAAGCGGCCGAAGAGCAGACCGATCCAACGATCTCAAGCGGAGCGGGAACAACGCAATCGCTGTAAATAAGGAGAGGAACGAAATGCCGCGCTATTGCATAGTCAACGCCGATGATTTCGGTTACTCGAAAGGGGTCAACTACGGAATTTTGGAAGCGTTTCAACATGGTGTCGTCACGTCGGCGACGCTGATGGCCAACATGCCAGCGGCAGAACACGCCGCCCGATTGGCGAAGGAACATCCGGAACTCGGCGTCGGCATTCATTTTGTGCTGACGTGCGGCCGGCCGCTGGCCGATGTTCCGTCGCTTGTGAACGAGAACGGGGAGTTTCCTAGGCGTGGAGAGGCGCTTGCTGGCGCTAGGCGCAGCGATATCGAGCGGGAGCTTGCTGCCCAACTCGAGCGGTTTTTCTCGCTTGGGCTCTCTCCAACGCATATCGACAGCCATCATCACGTCCATGAGCACCCGAATGTGTTTCCGGTTGTGGAACAATTGGCTGAACGCTATCGGCTGCCGATCCGTCCGGTGCGGACGACACGGCCGCACCGGCTGGCAACCGTCGATGTCTTTTTTCCCGACTTTTACGGGGATGGATTGACAAAGGACCATTTTTTGACGCTCATCGACCGGATTGGCGACGGGCAGACGGCAGAAGTGATGTGCCATCCGGCCTATATGGACGCCCCTCTTGCTGCGGGAAGCTCTTATTGCCGGCAGCGGATCGAGGAGTTGGCTGTACTGACCGATCCAGCGCTCTCTAAGGAGATCGCAGAGCGTGGTGTCCAGTTAATTACGTACCGTGAATTCTATCAACTATAGGAGATGGCGTTATGCAAACGTATGAACAAACTGTATTCCAACTGATTCTTCATGGCGGAAACGGCCGCAGTTATGCAATGGAGGCGATTACGGCGGCGAAAAAAGGGGAATTTGCCGAGGCGCGCAGGCTGCTTGAACAGGCGGGAGCGGAACTGCAGGCGGCCCATAGGTTGCAGACCGAGCTGCTGCAACAAGAAGCGAGCGGCGGGCAGCCGGTGGTGACGCTTCTGATGGTGCATGCCCAAGATCATTTAATGACGGCGATCACGGTCAAGGATTTAGCCGCTGAATTCGTGGAGCTGTATGAAGCGTTCAAGCGGCAAACAACCGAATCATAATTGTCGTCGGCCGGCTTGTTGACCGGGTGAGGATGATTCGCTTCAACGGGAATGAACCCAAGGCGGGCGGCAACGGGCTGTTCTAGCGACCGCCCGCTTTGTTGATTTTACAATAATTTTATTATGTGAACATAAGGGCGCCAGCCGTTCAGCCCTCCCGGCTGCCGCCGGTCTCGGCTGAACGGAGAAGGAAAACTCCGCTTGTTTGCGTCACATATCGTGGCTTGTGTTGTGCTTTTGCCGCGTGTGATTGCGGTTCTTCACTTTTTTCGAACCGTCAAGCGGCTCCGGCTGCCCAGGATTGTCGCCTTTTGGGGCGTTTTTGCGCATATCTTTGCCGTCGTTTTTGTTCGTCATTTGTTGTCCCTCCTTTGTCCGTTAGCATGCGGCGTTGTGCTTTCGCTTATTCGGCGCATAATTTGCGCCTGGTTTGAAACGATAAGTAGTGAACGACCGCAATGACTGCGAAGGAGGGACGAGCCATGGTTTACCATAAAACGAAGCAAGAGGCGTTTCAAGCAGCGCAAAAGGCGACGATGGAAGCGAAAGAATGGCACGATCACTTGGTGCGTGATCAAGCCGACTACGGCCACCAGCTGGCCCATCTTCGGCAAGAAGTAAACGAGGCGTTCGCCCAAATTGAAAACGCGCTCGAAGTTGCCTCGGAAACGCAGCGCGTGCAGCTCGAAAAATTCCGCAGCGATTTGCAGGCGATCGTTGACGAAGTCAATGAAAACGAGTAAGGGAATGCCGGCGGCGGACATTCCCTTTTTTCATCCTATTTCGCGCAGGAGACTCCCACTTCAACGACCAAAGGGAGTAAGTGGGAGAGGAATGCGCGTTCCCCCCTTTCTTTTGTGTATGATATAATAAAGGCGTGGAGAAAACCGTTCAATAAAGGCACTCCAATCACGGCTACTCGATGTATGGAGTTGGTTACAGGAAACGTTGTAACCGTAAAACATCGAGCGTAGGTCCGTCTGTTGTGTGTGGAAGCCAAGTACTGCCAACAGACACACCGAGAGAATCGGTAACGATGCAGGCATGACCTGCGTCGTTGGGTAGTCGTCAACCTGCCCCCTGATGCAACCCCAAGTCAAGGAAGGAGGACGAAGTCCGTTTGCACTTCTGGGGAGTTGCAAGCCCCCACTTCAAGCGTTCGCGAAGTGGGGGTAGTTGACGCTATGGCAGTCCGGGATGGCGGAATGGCCGCCACGCTATTGGTTCTTTTTTCGTTTTTTGTTGTTTTGCCGCTGCGCTTCGGTCAACGGTTCGTTGGAAAATTCTTCATTGTAGCCGGCGCCCATCCCTTGCGCTTTTGCAGCGTTCATGCCGGGGATGACGTGGTTCGCTTTCCGTTTGCCCATGTTTTGTTCACCTCCGCTTCTAGTTTGCGACGAAACGGCCGCCTTATTCTTTTTTTGCCGCAGCAAGGAAATAAGATGGCGGCTCGTTGAAAAACATTATTTACAACTCGTTCTGTTCTATAATAAGATAAAGTCGTGCCGAACTTTATGGGGATTGGGAGAATTCGTGCTATTTTTTCGACTTTCGCGCGGAAAAATAGTATAGTATTATTGTGAAGTGAAGGGGGTTATACATATGGCGAAACAAGATGTGTTCAACGCCCGCTCTTCATTCGAAGTCAACGGTAAAAAATACAATTATTACCGTTTGCAAGCGCTTGAAGAAGCGGGCATCGGCCAGGTGAGCCGCCTGCCGTACTCGATCAAAGTGTTGCTTGAATCGGTGCTCCGCCAAGTCGACGGGCGCGTCATTACGAAAGAGCACGTCGAAAACTTGGCCAAATGGGGAACGCCCGAGATGAAGGACATCGACGTGCCGTTTAAGCCGTCGCGCGTCATTTTGCAAGACTTCACGGGCGTGCCGGCTGTCGTTGATTTGGCTTCGATGCGCAAAGCGATGGCGGATCTAGGCGGCGACCCGTACGAAATCAACCCGGAAATTCCGGTCGATCTCGTCATCGACCACTCGGTGCAAGTCGACCGCTACGGGTCGGACGATGCGCTAGAGTACAACATGGATTTGGAATTCAAACGGAACGCCGAACGGTACAAATTTTTGAAATGGGCGCAAAAAGCGTTTGACAACTATCGCGCCGTTCCGCCGGCGACCGGAATTGTCCACCAAGTAAACTTGGAATATTTGGCAAGCGTCGTGCACGCGGTCGAAGGAGAAAACGGCGAATACGAGGCGTTCCCGGATACGCTTGTCGGCACGGACTCGCATACGACGATGATCAACGGCCTCGGCGTCCTCGGTTGGGGAGTCGGCGGTATTGAAGCGGAAGCCGGCATGCTCGGCCAGCCGTCGTATTTCCCGGTTCCGGAAGTCATCGGCGTCCGTTTGACAGGCAAGCTGCCGGACGGAGCGACGGCGACTGACCTGGCGCTTAAGGTGACGCAAGTGCTGCGGAAAAAAGGCGTCGTCGGCAAATTCGTTGAATTTTTCGGACCAGGAGTGGCGACTTTGCCGCTTGCCGACCGGGCGACGATCGCCAACATGGCGCCGGAATACGGGGCGACGTGCGGCTTCTTCCCGGTTGACGCCGAAGCGCTTGACTACTTGCGCTTGACCGGCCGCGACGAACATCACGTTCAAGTCGTCGAAGCGTATTGCAAAGCGAACGGTTTGTTCTACACGCCGGATGCACCGGAGCCGGTGTTTACGGATGTTGTGGAAATCAACTTGTCGGAAATTGAAACGAACTTGTCTGGCCCGAAACGGCCGCAAGACTTGATCCCGCTCTCGAAAATGAAACAGTCGTTCCGCGACGCGGTGAAAGCGCCGCAAGGCAACCAAGGCTTTGGCTTGACGGAAGCGGACTTGGAGCGGGAAATTACGGTCGAGCTGAACGGCGAACAAGTGAAATTAAAAACGGGCGCTGTCGTCATCGCGGCGATCACAAGCTGTACGAACACGTCGAACCCGTACGTTCTCGTCGCCGCCGGCTTAGTGGCGAAAAAAGCGGTCGAAAAAGGCTTGCAAGTGCCGAAATACGTGAAAACGTCGCTCGCGCCGGGCTCGAAAGTCGTCACCGGCTACTTGCGTGACTCGGGGTTGCTTCCGTATCTTGAGCAGCTCGGCTTCCACCTCGTCGGCTACGGCTGCACGACATGCATCGGCAACTCAGGTCCGCTTGCGCCGGAGCTCGAAAAAGCGCTCACGGAAAGCGATCTGCTCGTGACAAGCGTCCTGTCCGGCAACCGGAACTTTGAAGGCCGCATCCACCCGCTTGTCAAAGGCAACTATTTGGCATCGCCGCCGCTTGTTGTCGCCTATGCGCTCGCCGGCACGGTCGACATTGACTTGTTGAACGAGCCGATTGGCAAAGACAAAGACGGCAACGACGTCTATTTCCGCGACATTTGGCCGTCGATGGAAGAAGTGAAGAATGTCGTCAAGCAAGCGGTCGATCCGGAACTGTTCCGCAAAGAATATGAGCGCGTGTTCGACGGCAATCCGCGCTGGAACGCCATCGAAACGACGGATGAGCCGCTGTACCAATGGGATGAAAACTCGACGTACATTCAAAATCCGCCGTTCTTTGAAGGCTTGTCGCCGGAAGTGCGCAAAGTCGAACCGCTCACCGGCTTGCGCGTCGTCGGCAAGTTCGGCGACTCGGTCACGACTGACCACATCTCGCCAGCAGGGTCGATCGGCAAGAACACACCGGCAGGCCAATATTTGATCTCGAAAGGCGTCGAGCCGAAAGATTTCAACTCGTACGGTTCGCGGCGCGGCAACCACGAAGTGATGATGCGCGGCACGTTCGCCAACATCCGCATCCGCAACCAAATCGCGCCGGGCACGGAAGGCGGCTATACGACGTACTGGCCGACCGGCGAAGTGATGTCGATGTACGATGCGTGCATGAGATACAAACAAGACGGCACCGGGCTTGTCGTCATCGCCGGCAAAGACTACGGCATGGGCAGCTCGCGCGACTGGGCGGCGAAAGGGACGTTCTTGCTCGGCATCAAAACGGTCATCGCCGAAAGCTTTGAGCGCATCCACCGCTCGAACCTCGTCTTGATGGGCGTCTTGCCGTTGCAGTTCAAAGAAGGCGAAAACGCCGAAACGCTTGGTTTGACCGGCAAAGAAGTGTTCGAAGTCCACATTGATGAAAACGTCAAACCGCGCGACCTCGTCAAAGTGACGGCGACGAACCCGGATACGGGTGAAAAGAAAGAATTTGAGGTCATCGTCCGCTTTGACAGCGAAGTCGAAATCGACTACTACCGCCACGGCGGCATTTTGCAAATGGTGTTGCGCGAAAAACTGGCGAAAGTAAAACAATGACGGCAATAAAGAAGCAGGCTTCCCGATGCGGAAGCCTGCTTTATTTTGTGTTCAGCTTTTTGGCGGCGTTTTCAAGCCTGCTTTTCGGATCCGGTGTGAGCGTTCCGTCCTGGCCGAAGCCTTGCGGATTGACGCCCGGCGCCTTTGTGCCGCGGTTGCGGCCGCCGTTTTTCGCCATCGTTTTCACCTCCACTCGGATAGTATGGCCGATCGGGGTGAAAATATAAGCAAAGCACGGCCGACAAAGGAGAGAGGAACGATGAACAAAGGATTAAAAACAGCGCTCGCGACGATTGCACTGGCACAATTTTTAAAAATTCCGATCAAGCAGCTTGAGACAGGCCACTGGGATTGGCGACTGTTTTTCGAAACAGGAGGAATGCCAAGCTCCCACTCTGCCGGCGTTTCGTCGTTGGCGACATTTATCGCCTTGGAGCGGGGGGTGAGAACGATTGATTTTGCCCTGGCGGCGTTGTTCGGATTGATCGTCATGTATGATGCGCAAGGCGTGCGGCGCCAGGCGGGCGAACTAGCCTTGCGCCTGAACGAGCTTGCCGAAGAGGTAAAAAAGCTTGAAGACGATCCAAAACAGGACGTATACAAAAAGCGTCAGCAACAGCTCCGCGCCCGTCTTGGCCATCAACCGATCGAAGTCGTCGGCGGCGCGCTCCTTGGAATGGCGACTGGCGCAATTTCGCATTGGGCGTGCCGCCGCCGGCGCGAACCTTTTAAGTGGTGAAGAGGACGAGGCGTACACGGATCGGAATAAGCGGGAAGCGAGACGCCTAGCAGAAAAAAGCTGTCCCGCTTTTTAGGCGGGACAGCTTCTGCCGCCGCTAGGAGGAGATGTTCCGTTTTTCCCGCCACCGTTTCCCCCATAAGCGCGCACTCGGAAGTTCCGAGAGAATCATGCCGGCGAAAATCGCCACACCGCCGAGCCAGGCAGACGGCGACAGCCGCTCGCCGGCCCAGAGATAGGCAGTTAAGGCGGCAAACACCGGCTCCATGGCAAAAATGAGCGCGACGCGGGTGGGGGTTGTATATTTTTGCACCGCCGTCTGAATGAAAAAGGCGGCGGTCGTCGCCAACAGCGACGTCACGGCAAGCGCCCCCCACACTTCCGGACGGCGAAGCACGGCTATGTTCCACATGTCGGCGGCATCTTCAAACCAAACGGCAAAAAGGAAACAAAGCGCAGCAACGGTAAAAATTTGCACTGTCGTCAGCAGCACGGTCGAATAACGCGATGAATATCGGCCGGTGACAATAATGTGCATGGCAAACGAAACAGCGCAAAAAAAGACGAACAAGTCGCCGCGGTTGAATGACAACTCGGCTCCGCCCGTCAGCCAATACAAGCCAAAGGCGGCGAGCGCTGCCCCAATGGCGGCGTTGGCGGTCGGCTTTTGCTTTAAAATGAAAACGGAAAAGAGCGGCACGAGCACAACGCTCAGTCCGGTAATAAAGCCGGCTTTCGAGGAAGTGGTATACAACAGTCCGATCGTTTGGAATGCGTAGCCGCAAAACAGCCAAAGCCCCATCCACGCCCCGGCGCCGATGACCCGCCATGAAAGGTCGGACAACAGCGAGCGGGATCGGACAACAGCCCAGGCGAGCAGCAGCAAGCCGGCTAGGCTGAAGCGCACAGCGTTAAACGACAACGGCTCCAAAAAGGAAATGGCGTTTTGGACGACGACAAACGTCGTCCCCCAGACGAAGGTCGCCATTAGCAGACTCAGATCGGCTATGGTTTGACGCTTCAATTCGAATCCTCCCTCTTCATATGCTTGCGCCCCATCTCATTTTGGGTGCTAGCCGCTAGTGTACCACAAGTAGGCCGAAAAAGATAGATATTTTGGAAAAAAGATGGGCGCCTGCGGCAAAATGGTTGATACAAGAAGAAATTGCGCATAATATTAGGTAATGAACAAGGGCGCAAGTGTGGTAAAATAAAAACCAGCTCCGATCATCGCCACGCGGAAGGGTGACAATGCGTTGGACGTACAAATCCACTGGACGTATATCACGCCGAAAAAACAAGAGGCGTTTCTTGTCTCCGATTGGGTCGATGCCAAAAAGGCGCTCGCTTTGGCGGATGATTTTGAAAAAACCGGGCGGACGAAAACAGTGGAGTTCGTCGATCGAAACGGCACGGTGTGGTCAAAAAAAGAGCTGCAAAAGCTGCTTGAGGAGATCGCCGGCGAGCCGCATGAGATCGTTGTGTATTTCGACGGCGGCTTTGACCATGAGACGTCCCAAGGCGGCGCCGGCGCGGTCGTATACTATAAGCAAAACGACCATCGCTACCGGCTGCGCGCCAACCGCCGGCTCGGCGAAATCAAATCCAATAATGAGGCAGAGTATGCGGCGTTTTGGTTTGTCATGCAGCTGCTCGAGGAACTTGGCGTCCATCATTTGCCGGTGACGTTCCGCGGCGACTCCCACGTCGTGTTAAAGCAGCTGTCCGGCGATTGGCCGTGTTTTGAGGACGATTTCAACATCTGGCTTGACCGCATTGAAGCGAAAATGCGCGAGCTTCACATCGAACCGGCGTACGAGCCGATTTCGCGCAAACAAAATAAAGAGGCGGATTCGCTCGCCCGCCAGGCGCTTGAAGGGCAGATCATCACAAGCCGAACGGAATTGACAGGGAAAGGGTAAGGTCGTATGGGAAAGAAGCGGAACCGACGCAAAGAAATATTGGACCAAATTGCTTGGCTGGAGGAAACGTACTGCGATGGCTGCTTTTTAAAAAGCACGTTCCGGAAAGAGTACGGCAAAACGTACGCCCAATCGTTTTGCATCCAGCAATGCACGGTCGGGGAACAAATGCGGCAGTACGGGGAGAAGCTGCTTTCCGTCCCACCGCGGCCGCGCCAATAGCGGAGGCCTGAACGGAAGCCGGTTTGCGGGCGCGATGCCAAGCCGCATGACATGGCGCTGTCCGGGAGCGGCCGCACATCGGCCGCCGTCTATCCCCCCTCTGTGCTCGGCGCAGTGAAAAGAGCTTCGCAAGCGAAGCTCTGTCGGATGGGGTTATTGTTGCGCCTCGCGAAGCTGATGCTCGGCGCGGGCCAATGTTTGTTCGCAACGGGCGAGAAAATCACCGTCGACGCCCGTTGCTTCTTGGCGGGCGCGCGCAAGTTGGTCGCGGGCGTTTTTCACCGCTTGTTCGGCATGGTGAAGCATCTCAGGGTCGAGCTGCATCGTCGCTTGACCGACCATTTTCTCCGCCGTCTCGACGAACATTTCCACTTGCTTTAAGTCATTGTATCCCGTATGTACGTCGGCATCGCGTTTGGCCATATGAACACCTCCCTTTTTTTATTGTTCGCCGCTTGGTTGAATCTATGCAAATCGCAATGAAAAAGGCACCCTGCTTAAGCAGGGTGCCTCTCGTTCCGCTCCCGTTCTCTCGTCTATGTCAACGAAGCCTTATAATTTGACAACGTTCGCTGCTTGCGGTCCGCGGTTTCCTTGGACGATTTCAAACGAAACTTCTTGGCCTTCTTCCAACGTTTTGAACCCTTCACCTTGGATCGCCGTGAAGTGAACGAATACGTCCGAACCGCCTTCCACTTCGATGAAACCGTAGCCTTTTTCGTTGTTAAACCATTTTACTTTACCACGTTGCATAATACTGAATTCCTCCTAATACCTTTAGCCTGTTCGGCTAACCTCAAGATTTTTATCAAATAACAAAATATACTTCACAGCCAACCAAGGTGCGTCCTCATGATGAATGCCTGAAATATATTCTGTTATGTGATGACTTTACTATACACTATTCGGAGCTGCCGCGTCAAGCAAAAGAAAGGAAATTTCCGAAAAAAAGTGTCCCCCGCTGAAAAAATGCTGTTCAGCAAAGGAAAACAGGCCGTCCGGGGAGAAAATAGTCATGAGCGGGCCACAACGCCCATACATTGGAATAGGAACGACAAAAAGGGGGAGAGCGGATGTACCGCGGAAAAATCGCGGGAAAAGAAGTGATCGTCCGGTTAGGGAGCCGGGTCAGCCGCCGTTATTTCAGCGACAATAAAATTTACCACATGGTCCTTTCGTACGGAGAGTCGGCGTTTCGCAAAGGGCAGGATATGTTTTGCATCTATAATGACCGCGTCGGCTTGATTGTCGCGGAAGTCGAGCAACAGGACGTCCCGGTCATTCGAATCGATTACATTATCGAAAACGAAAATGTGTACGAATAACCAATTGACAGCGGAAGGCGAATGCGGTAATCTCGAATGTAAGCGGTAACAAAACAAGCCGCATTCGTCCCTGTTTCTCCCAGGGGCAGACGTGCCGCGCCAGCATCGTCTGTTTATTTTTTGGCTCGCGTTGAAACAGGCGGCTTCGTTTTTTCGTATGATGATATGACAAGAGAGACAAAGAGGTGACTACGGTGTTATTGCGCAAAATGATGTCAAGAGTCGGAGTCGGGTCGGCGCGCGTCGACTTGATCTTAAATAAATCGTTATGGCGCCAGGGGGAAATGATTCAAGGGATCGTCCACATTTACGGCGGAACGGTGGAACAAAGGATCGAGCGGCTCGATGTGGAGCTCGTGCAAAAAACAATCGAAAACGGCAAGGAACTGGATGCCATTGTCGCCGTCATTCCGGCGGCCGGAGCGTTTTCGATCAAGCCGAGCGAGAAAAAGGAGATCCCGTTTTCCTACACGATTCCGGAAACCTTGCCGCCATCGCGCCCGGGCCGGTCGTACCGGTTCATCACCCGCCTTCATATCGAAGACGCGGTCGATACGCTCGACTTCGATTATGTGCAAATTTTGTCGAAGAAATAGGTTGACAGCGTTTTCAACAGATGATATGCTAAAAGCAAGTTAATAACGTTGTGGTGGAGAAGCGGAGACCCACACATATTCCTCGTTGATGAGCGGGGAAGTGTGTGGGTTTTTGCTTTTTCGCCCAACAGTTCACCCTCCGGAGGGGCTGGACAAACAGGAAATGGAAGAAGAAATCACGAAATGAAGAAAAGGGGGAAGAGAACAAATGTCGCCATTTTTAGGGGAGCTCATCGGCACAGCCTTGCTCATCATTTTCGGCGCTGGTGTATGCGCCGGGGTCAACTTGAAAAAATCATACGCGGCCAACTCCGGCTGGATTGTTATTACGATGGGGTGGGGGTTGGCGGTGGCCGTGGCCGTATACGCTGTCGGCCAGTATAGCGGCGCCCATCTCAATCCAGCGCTGACAGTCGCGTTGGCGCTCGCCGGTGATTTTCCGTGGAAAGACGTGCCGGGCTATATTGCGGCGCAAGTGCTTGGGGCCGTCATGGGAGCGGTCATTGTCTACCTCCACTATTGGCCGCATTGGAAAGAAACGGACGACCCGGGCGTCAAGCTTGGCGTGTTTGCGACAGGTCCGGCCGTGCCGAATGCGGCTGCCAACTTGCTTAGCGAGATCATCGGCACGTTTGTGTTGGTGTTGGCCATCTTGGCCATTGGCGCCAACCAGTTCGCCGATGGGCTTAATCCGTTTGTCGTTGGTTTTTTGATCGTGGCGATCGGCCTGTCGCTCGGCGGCACGACGGGATACGCCATTAATCCGGCCCGCGACTTTGGGCCTCGGTTAGCCCACTTTTTGTTGCCAATCCCAGGGAAAGGGTCATCGAATTGGGCGTATGCGTGGGTGCCGATCGTCGGACCGCTGCTTGGCGGCGCGTTAGGCAGTTTGGTCTATAAAGCCGTTTTCTTGGGAAAACCGACAGGCGCATTATGGGGAGTGCTGGCGGCAACCGCAGTCGTTTTGGCGGCGGCGAAGATGGCAAAAGGAAAAACAGCCAGCGCCGCAAGCCGCCGTTCTCTCTAGTTGGCGTACCGGGTTTGTAAGCAAATAAAGGTGAAGGGGGAAGAATGTCATGAATCAATACATTTTAGCCATCGACCAAGGCACAACGAGTTCGCGCGCGATTTTGTTCAATCAAAAGGGCGAAATCGTCCATATGGCGCAAAAAGAGTTTACGCAATATTTTCCGCAGCCCGGCTGGGTCGAGCACAACGCCAATGAAATTTGGGGATCGGTGCTTGCGGTCATTGCCAGCGTCTTGTCCGAGGCGCAAGTGAAGCCGGAACAAGTGGCAGGGATCGGGATTACGAACCAGCGGGAGACGACGGTGGTGTGGGAGAAAGACACCGGCAACCCGATTTACAACGCCATCGTCTGGCAGTCGCGGCAGACGGCCGGCATTTGCGATGAACTGAAAGCGAAAGGGTATGACCCGCTATTCCGCGAAAAAACCGGCTTGCTTATTGACGCCTATTTTTCCGGGACAAAAGTGAAATGGATTTTGGACCATGTCGAGGGGGCGCGCGAACGGGCGGAGCGAGGAGAGCTGCTCTTTGGCACGATTGATACGTGGCTCATTTGGAAGCTGTCCGGCGGCCGCGCCCATGTAACCGATTACTCGAACGCGTCGCGCACATTAATGTTTAACATTCATACGCTCGAGTGGGATGACGAGCTGCTTGCGATTTTAAACGTGCCAAAGGCGATGCTTCCTGAGGTGCGCCCGTCCTCGGAAGTATACGCGAAAACGGTTCCGTATCATTTCTTCGGCGTGGAGGTGCCGATCGCAGGCGCCGCGGGCGACCAGCAGGCGGCTTTGTTCGGCCAGGCGTGCTTTACGGAAGGGATGGCGAAAAATACGTACGGCACCGGCTGCTTTATGCTGATGAATACGGGGGAAAAAGCGGTGCAATCGAAACACGGGCTGCTCACAACGATCGCCTGGGGAATTGACGGCAAGGTTGAATACGCCCTTGAAGGCAGCATTTTCGTCGCCGGTTCGGCCATTCAATGGCTGCGCGACGGCTTGCGGATGATCAAAACGGCGGCTGACAGCGAAGCGTACGCCGAAAAAGTCGAGTCGACCGACGGGGTGTATGTCGTCCCAGCGTTCGTCGGGCTTGGCACGCCGTATTGGGACAGCGAAGTGCGCGGGGCGGTGTTTGGCCTCACGCGCGGCACAACGAAAGAGCATTTCATCCGGGCCACCTTGGAATCGCTCGCTTACCAGACAAAAGATGTGCTCGCCGCCATGGAAGCCGATTCCGGCATCTCGCTGACCACGTTGCGCGTTGACGGCGGGGCGGTAAAAAACAATTTCCTTATGCAATTCCAGAGCGATTTGCTTGCCGTTCCGATCGAACGTCCGGTTGTGAATGAAACGACGGCCTTGGGTGCGGTGTATTTGGCCGGGCTGGCGGTCGGCTACTGGAACAGCCGAGATGACATCGCCGCCCAATGGCAGCTCGAGCGCCGGTTTGAGCCGAAGATGGATGACGACAAGCGTACCGCTCTCTATGAAGGATGGAAAAAAGCAGTGCAAGCGGCGCGGTCGTTTAAATGATGGAAAAACGCAGATGTCTCGTCATGGGCATCTGCGTTTTTGCGTTTTGGCTTGCACGTTACGGGGCGGAAAAAATGAAACAGCATCGCCCTCCTCTGTTTGTCGAGTAGAGGAAATTGTAAAGGTAGACTTTTTGGCCATTCATTCGCCGCCATCGGCGGAACATTGGCTTGGCACCGATTATGGCGGCCGCGATGTGTTCGGCCAGCTGATCATTGGAGCCCGCAATTACTTTACGATCGGCCTGGCGATTACGCTAATCACAGGTGCGATCGGCCTTGTGGTGGGGCTTGTGGCCGGCTATTTCGGCGGCTGGATTGACAATGTCATTATGCGCATCATCGATTTCATTCTCGTTCTGCCGTTTTTGATGCTCGTTATTGTTTTTGTCGCCATTGTGCCTAAATATAATGTATTGACGTTCATTTTGATCATGAGCGCGTTTTTGTGGACGGGCAAAGCCCGGCTGATCCGCGCCAAAACGCTGGCCGAGCGCGAGCTGGATTATGTCAGCGCGTCAAAAACGCTCGGCACGCCAGATTGGAAAATCATTATTTTTCAAATTTTGCCCAACCTCAGCTCGATCATTATCGTCAATTTGACGTTAAATTTGGCGGGCAACATCGGCATCGAGTCCGGGCTCACGTATCTTGGCTTCGGGCTGCCGGAGAGCACGCCGAGCTTAGGGACGTTGGTCAGCTATGCGACCAACCCGGATGTTTTGCAAAACAAATGGTGGGTTTGGTTGCCTGCGTCATTGCTTATTTTAGTGATGATGCTGTGCATAAATTTCGTCGGCCAAGCGTTAAACTCGGCCATTGGGATGCGAAAAAGCAGGAAAACGTAATGGACAATCCGAAATTCCAAAACAAAAAACTGCGCCAAGCGATGGCGTATGCCGTCAACAACCAAGAGGTGGCTGACCGCCTGTATCATGGCTTGCGCTTCCCGGCGAACACGCTCATTCCGCCGTCGTTCCCGGGCTATCATGACAGCTCCATCAAAGGATATACGTACAATCCGGAAAAAGCGAAACAATTGCTGGATGAAGCGGGATATAAAGATGTAGATGGCGATGGCCTCCGCGAAGATCCAAACGGTAAAAAATTCAAGATCAACTTCTTGGCGATGAGCGGTGGGGACATCGCTGAACCGCTGGCCAAATTTTATATGCAATCCTGGAAAGATGTGGGCCTCGATGTTCAGCTTGTAGACGGACGCTTGGCGGAGTTCAACTCCTTCTACGATATGGTCGAAAAAGACGATCCGAAAGTGGATGTCTACGCCGCCGCTTGGGGAACTGGAACGGACGTCGACCCGTACGGATTGTACGGCCGCAACGTCATGTTCAACTACTCGCGCTGGGTGAATGAGAAAAACGATGAACTGTTGGAAAAAGGCCATTCCGAACAGGCGTTTGACAAAGAATATCGTCGGAAAATTTACAGTGAATGGCAAAAGTTGATGAACGAAGAAGTGCCGGTCATCCCGACGTTGTATCGTTCGGCCATTTATGCCGTCAACAACCGCGTCGCTAACTTCACGGTTGACCCGAGCTCGAAGCTGACGTGGAAAGATGTCGGCGTCACGTCCGAGCAACCGGAAGTCGAACAATGACGATTGTTGCCTTTGATGATGTATGATAAGATAGAAGACAAATTGCATACGTCTTATCAAGAGTGGGCGAGAGAACGGGCTTGATGACCCCACAGCAACCTGCCGCCGGCAAGGTGCTAACACCCGCAAAGCGGTCTCGCTTTGGATGATAAGAACGGTTGCCCCCTTTCGCATCATTCCGAGGCGAAAGGGGTTTTTGTCGATAGGGGGTGAAGGAGAAACAGTGGAGGAGGCGGTTTCGCTCCGCGCTTGCATGGCCGCTCATCTCCGTGCCGCTGCGTTCGCCGTTTGTGTCATGCGCTGCGTGCAGGCGGAGCTGATTCGGTTTGACCCTGAAGCGGCGGTTCATGTCGACCGCGGGGGCGGATATACCCACTTGTATGGGAAAGCGCAAGGGACAACCTTTTCAGTGTTGTTGACCGACAGCGAGGCGGACGAATGGAAGGCGGACGGACCGTACGCCCTTGACCGCTACATATGGACAGAGCTTGGGAAAAAAGGGATTTTCCCGATGCAGATGACGCCGTATTTACAAGCTGTATGGTTAATGGAGTCATAGAAAGGAAGAGGGACGAATGGCAGTCAAAAAATTTGAACATGTCGGCATTCAAGTGAAAGACATCGAAGCATCGAAAGAGTTTTATCAAAATGTTGTCGGCTTGGAGCTGCTCGACGAAATGATTCATACGAACGGCACGATGAAATTGGCGTTTTTAGGGATTGGCGGCTCGATCATTGTCGAGCTGATCGAAGGATACAATCCGGATTTGCCGACGGAAGGAAAAGTGCACCATGTGGCGTTTACGGTGGAAGGCATTGAGCAGGAGAAAGAACGGCTTCAGTCGCTCGGTGTGCCGCTTGTGTGGGAAGAAATAACGACACTTCCGAACGGGGCCAAATATTTGTTCTTCCTCGGGCCCGACGGCGAATGGATCGAGTTTTACGAGCCTGCTCGATAAATGGCGTCACGCTAGGCGGCCAGCTGTTTGGGCCGCCTATGAATTTGCCGTCTGGCGATTGGCGCTTCGTTCCATTTTTCTTCGTATGGCCTTGCCTGCCGCTAGACAACAACCGTCCATGTAGGAGTCGTCGTCTTCTCGATTCAATGGTATACTAGAAAAAGAGAGGGGGAGGATGACGTGGAAGAAATGATCGTGCACGCGATTCAAGACGACTACCCTGATGAATTCGCTTGGTGCTATGGCTGCGGGCGTCTGAATGAACAAGGTCACCATTTCCGCACCGGGTGGCGGGGCGACAAAACGGTGACGGTGTATACGCCGCGTCCGGAACATACGGCGATTCCAGGGTTTGTGTACGGCGGGCTGATCGCCTCGCTCATTGATTGCCACGGCACCGGTTCAGCGGCGCTTGCCTTGCATCGGAAAAACGGCCATGAACCAGGGAGCGGGGAAACGCCGCCGCGCTTTGTCACTGCGTCGCTTCACGTCGATTTCGTCAAGCCGACGCTGCATGGAGTGCCGCTTGTCGCCGTCGGCACTGTGATGGAGATTCATCCGAAAAAATGGAAAGTGGACACCGGAGTGTTCGCCAACGGCGAACTGTGCGCCCGCGGGCAAGTCGTCGCCGTCGTAATGCCGAAAACGTTTGTCCGTGGGTAACAAGCAACGAAAGGCGCCGGAGAGCGGCTGTTTTTGACAGCGCTTTCTCCGGCGCTTGGCAACTGGTCGAAAACGGCTGCGCCTCACCTCGTTTCGCCATTGAGGACTGATGATGTCATGAAAAAGGCAACTCGACAACGCCTCTTCTCAAGTGGGGAAACCTTGTGAAATTGGTTCTCCTTTTTCAACAAAACCACCGATTTGGCGAACATCATCGTTTTTCACCGGTTTTCTCGGATTCCTCTGATCATCGCTTTCCATGCGTTTCAAAACAACAACAGCAGCTGCTGTTTGGACTCGTCGAATCCAAGGAGAACGAGCATGCGCAAAAACGCCTTTTGGAGATCCATCACCTTCACGGTTTGTCCATGATCAGCACCGACGACGTGGCGCTCGCCACCTCTTTGCCGTTTTGCCGCACGATGGCGGTTACATAGGCGACGGTTTTCCCGAACTTTTCCACCCGCGCCTCGATTTCGGCTTCTCCAGCCGCCGCTGGGCGGTGAAACGTCGTCTGCAAGTTGATGGAGGCGTGCATTTGGTCATCGCGAAGCAAGGTCGTCACCGCATACGCCATGAGAATGTCCGCCGCCGCTCCGACGAACCCGCCCATGATCACCCCGTTGCCGTTGAGGAGCGATTCATGGATCGTCCATACCCCTTTCGCATAGCCGTCTCGGGCTTCCGTCAGGCGGACGCCGAGCGTTTCGTCGCATGGGGGCGGCGCGCTTTGACCGGCGATGACAGCGTGCAAGTTGGTCATTGGCTTCATGTGGAACACCCTTTCTGTTGTCAATCATGTTTTTTATTCGCCAAACGGCGGCGATTTCCTCTTTTCGCGTGCATGGGGAGGAGAACGGCAAAGCTGTGGCGAAAGAAACAAGCAGCGGATGATGGAAAGGAGATGGTCTCATGTATCAACCGCCAGACGCCGGCCGTTGGACGGGACGGATTGACAGCGTGAGCGATGAGCAGGCGTTTCGCCTTCATCAGCGCATTCGCCTGCTCGATTTGTCCAAGCCATTGGAGACGGTGGAACGAGCGGCGGCATTCATCGGGTTTGCGTGCGACGAAGGAGTGCGCCGCAACCAAGGCCGCCAAGGGGCGAAAGAGGCGCCGGCCGCCGTCAAAGCGGCGCTGGCCCGGCTGCCTTGGCATCTTCCGGAAGGGGTCGTTGTCTATGACGCAGGCGATGTCGTTTGCGTCGATGAACGGCTCGAACAAAGCCAGACTGAACTTGGGAAGGCGGTCGCCCGCCTGCTGAAAAACGGGATGGCGTCTATCGTGATCGGCGGCGGCCATGAGACGGCGTACGGCCATTACTTGGGCGTTCGCGAAGCGCTCGGGCCCGAAGCCCGCCTTGGCATCCTCAACATTGACGCCCATTTTGATTTGCGCCCGTACGATGACGGGCCGACATCCGGGACGATGTTTCGGCAAATATTGGATCAAGACGATCAAGTGAGCTACTTCTGCCTTGGCATTCAGCGGCTCGGCAACACGGCGGCGCTGTTTGCGGACGCCGAGACGTATCGGTGCCGTTACATGCTGGAAGACGAGCTGACCGCAGGGCCGATCGAGGCCGCCTATGAACAAATTGAGAAATTTGCCGCCGATCATGATGCGGTGATGCTCACCATTTGCATGGACGCCATCAGTGCAGCCGCCGCGCCGGGGGTGAGCGCGCCGTCGCCGTTTGGGCTCGCCCCGTCTCTGGCGCGCGCGCTCATCCGCCGAATCGTTTCCCATCCGAAAACGATCAGCGTCGACCTTTGCGAAGTCAATCCGCTCTTGGATGAAGGCGGAAAAACGGTGGCGTTGGCGGCCGCCTTTTGCATGGAGGCGCTCCTTCATTTTCAACGCTTGCAGCCAAGGCGGTGAGAACGTGAAATTGGTCATTGCCGAACGGGACGACAAGGAACGAGAAGCGATCCGCTGGCTCGTGTCCGCGTATTCCTTGCCGATTGAGCGGGTGTATACGGCGGCTACGGTCGAGGAGATGATGGCCGTCTTGGAGCGGGAGGCGCCGGAGCTATTGTACGTCGAACTCGACATGATTCCGTATGAACGATGGCCGCAGGCGACCGCCCACGTCCGCTTGTTTTGCCAACGCGTGATTGCCGCAACGGCCGAGGCGACGTTTGCGCGGGCGAAACAAGCCATCGACTGGCAATGCGTCGATTTGCTTGTCAAGCCGCTTGAGCCCGCCAGGCTGAAACAAGCGTTGAGGACGGCGGTTTCGCTTTCCTCCAACAGCCGCTCGAGCCTGACAGCGGGTTTTGACGGCCATGACGACTACCGCGCATTATTTTACGATGACCCCGCCGCAGCTTCCACCCATGTATGGCTTGTGCAGGCGGAACAGCCTGCCTTGTCTCGAGAAGTGATCCGCTTTTTAACGAGCTATCCGTTTCGCGGACGGGCGCGCGTATTGCCGCTCACCCATATGGCGGTTTGCCTGCTTCCCGATTTGCCGGGCGACGGGAAAGAAGAGGCGTGGAAGCTGTTGCGCGATTGGGAAGAGGAGCATCATGAGCCGCTCGCGGTTGTCGTGATGCCGCCTGATGGTCGGAAAACGGTGCGCGGGCAATACCAAGCGGCCCGCCGGCTGCTCGAGACGACGTTTTTCATTGGCTATCGCCAGGTGATCGCTCCCGCTTCGGAATACGAACAGTGGCGTGAGCTCGATCCCTTTTTGACGCCGGAGGAGCAGCGGCAATGGATCGAGATGCTCGAGCGGTTCGACCATGAAGGGGTGAAGCGATGGCTGCGGCGCGAATTCTCCCATTGGAAGCCGCCGTTTCCGAGCCCGGAGATGGTGCGGACGC
The DNA here is from genome assembly GCF_002335725.1 of Geobacillus sp. FJAT-46040. Taxonomy (NCBI): domain Bacteria; kingdom Bacillati; phylum Bacillota; class Bacilli; order Caryophanales; family Anoxybacillaceae; genus Geobacillus; species Geobacillus sp. FJAT-46040. The sequence continues at coordinate 1,636,305 of NZ_NISS01000001.1, read as the reverse complement.
GGCTGACGAGCATCTTGGCGCAAATCCGCCGGTTTATGAAAACATACGGCCTTGACCGCGGCGGAACCGAGCGGGAGTATATGCGCATTTTTCAAGACATTTTGTACAATCCCGTCTTGTATCGCATCGTTCAAGAATTGATTTTATTTTTATATCGATTGTTCCATGAGGCCAAGCAGGCCGAGGAAGACGCGCGCGTCGACGCCGTGGAGCGCGGCCTCCGCTATATGGAGGCGCATTTTCGCGATCCGTCGCTCACGCTTGAGCGGGTCGCGGCCGCCGCCGGGCGCAGCCCCGCGTATTTCAGCCATTTGTTGTCGAAAAAGCGCGGCGTGACGTTTCGCCAGTGGCTGACCAACCGGCGGCTTGAGGAAGCGAAACGGCTGCTTCGGCAGACGGATTTGTCGATTAAAGAAATCGCCGAACAAACCGGGTTTCGCACCGCCCATTATTTGATGCGCGTCTTTAAAGCCGAACTGAACCAGACGCCGACCGCCTACCGCGATGAACAACGGCTGAAACCGTCATCACCGCGGTAGGCGGTTTTTTCAAAAGAAATGAACATATATCAAAAGAAATGGATAGATGAAGCGAAAAGAAAAAAGAAATTTCAAAAAAAATGGATCATCTTGAAAAGACGAGAATCTATCTCCATCCTCTTGGCTTCCTTACAATAAAAAGCAAAGAGGAAAAAGGAGAGGATGACGATGGCAGAAAAACGGACCGTCAGCCCGCCCGCGGGAACAGAGCGGCGGGCGAAAGGATGGATTCAAGAAGCGGCGTTGCGTATGTTAAACAACAATTTGCATCCCGATGTCGCCGAGCGGCCGGATGAGTTGATCGTCTACGGCGGCATCGGCAAGGCGGCGCGCAACTGGGAATGTTACGAGGCGATTGTGGACACCCTTCTTCGTTTAGAAAACGATGAAACGTTGCTCATTCAATCCGGCAAGCCGGTGGCGGTGTTTCGCACGCATCCGGACGCCCCTCGCGTGCTGATCGCCAACTCCAACCTCGTGCCCGCATGGGCGACGTGGGACCATTTCCACGAACTTGACAAAAAAGGGTTGATCATGTACGGACAAATGACGGCCGGGAGCTGGATTTACATCGGCAGCCAAGGGATCGTCCAAGGGACGTATGAAACGTTTGCCGAAGTGGCGCGCCAGCACTTTGGCGGCACGCTGGCCGGGACGATCACGCTGACTGCCGGCCTTGGCGGCATGGGCGGGGCGCAGCCGCTCGCGGTGACGATGAATGGCGGCGTCTGCCTCGCCATCGAAATCGATCCGGCCCGCATTCAGCGCCGCCTTGATACGAAATATCTCGACACGATGACCGACAGCTTGGAGGCGGCGCTCGAGATGGCGAAACGAGCGAAGGAAGAGAAAAAAGCGCTGTCAATCGGCCTTATCGGCAATGCGGCTGAAGTGTTGCCGCGTCTCGTCGAAATGGGCTTTGTTCCGGACGTCTTGACCGATCAAACGTCCGCCCATGATCCGTTAAACGGCTACATCCCGGCTGGCCTTACGCTTGATGAGGCCGCCGAACTCAGGGCGCGCGATCCGAAGCAGTACATCGCCCGTGCAAAACAGTCGATCGCCGCGCATGTTCGAGCGATGCTGGCGATGCAAAAGCAAGGGGCGGTGACGTTTGATTACGGCAACAACATCCGCCAAGTGGCAAAAGACGAAGGGGTGGACGACGCCTTTTCCTTCCCGGGTTTTGTGCCGGCCTACATCCGTCCGCTCTTTTGCGAAGGAAAAGGGCCGTTCCGCTGGGTGGCATTATCCGGCGACCCGGAAGACATTTATAAAACCGATGAAGTCATTTTGCGTGAATTCAGCGACAATGAGCGTCTTTGCCATTGGATTCGCATGGCGCAAAAACGCATTCAATTCCAAGGGCTGCCGGCGCGCATTTGTTGGCTCGGCTACGGCGAGCGGGCGAAGTTCGGGAAAATCATCAACGACATGGTGGCCAAAGGCGAGCTGAAAGCGCCGATCGTCATCGGCCGCGATCATTTGGATTCGGGCTCCGTTGCTTCGCCGAACCGGGAGACGGAAGGAATGAAAGACGGAAGCGACGCCATCGCCGACTGGCCGATTTTAAACGCGCTGTTGAATGCGGTCGGCGGCGCAAGCTGGGTGTCGGTTCACCACGGCGGCGGCGTCGGCATGGGCTACTCGATTCACGCCGGCATGGTCATTGTCGCCGACGGCACAAAAGAGGCGGAAAAACGGCTGGAGCGCGTGTTGACGACCGACCCGGGGCTTGGTGTGGTCCGCCACGCCGACGCTGGGTATGAGCTCGCCATTCGGACAGCGAAAGAAAAAGGCATCGATATGCCGATGCTCAAGTAGAAAGGGGGATCCATATGCGCCCGCTTTTTGTCCGCCGCGCCCGCCAGCTCGTCACGCTGGCGGGAAGCTCCGCGGCTCCGCTTGTCAAGGAGAAGATGAGCGATCTAGGCATCATCGAAAACGGCAGCGTCTGGATCGAAAACGGCACGATCGTGGCGGTTGGTGCGGACGATGAACTGGCCCGCCAATTTGCCGATCGGCTCGCCGAAGCGGAAGTCATTGACGCTAAGGGCAAAACGGTGACGCCTGGGCTTGTCGATCCTCATACTCATCTCGTTTACGCCGGCAGCCGCGAACACGAATGGACGATGCGCCTTCATGGAGCGACGTACATGGAAATCATGAACGCAGGCGGCGGCATTCATGCCACGACAAAAGCGACGCGCGAGGCGTCGGAAGAGATGTTGTATGAAGAAAGCAAGCGGCGGCTCGATCAGTTTTTGCTTCATGGGGTCACGACCGTCGAAGCAAAAAGCGGCTATGGTTTAAGCCTTGAGCACGAAATCAAGCAGCTTGAAGTCGCCAAGCGTCTCGATGACACCCACCCGGTCGATATCGTCTCCACGTTTCTTGGCGCTCATGCCGTTCCGCCGGAGTGGAAGCACGATCCGGATGAATACGTCCGCCTTGTCATCGACGAGATGATTCCCGAAGTGAGCCGGCGGGGGCTCGCCGAGTTCAACGACGTCTTTTGCGAGCGCGGCGTCTTTACCCCCGACCAGGCGCGCCTCATCCTCGAAGCAGGCAAAGAGCACGGCTTGACGCCGAAAATCCACGCCGATGAAATCGAGCCGTATGGCGGGGCGGAACTGGCAGCCGAAGTCGGCGCCATCTCCGCCGACCACCTGCTTCGGGCGTCGGACGAAGGAATCCGCCGCATGGCCGATGGCGGCGTCATCGGCGTTCTCTTGCCAGGCACGGCGTTTTTCCTCATGACCCAAGCCGCCGACGCCCGCCGTCTGATCGACGCCGGCGTTCCCGTCGCCTTAGCGACCGACTGCAACCCTGGTTCGTCGCCGACCGTCTCGCTGCCGCTTGTCATGAGCCTTGCTTGCTTGCATATGCGCATGACCCCGGCCGAGGCGCTTGCCGCCGCCACAATCAACGCCGCCCACGCCATCGGCCGCGCCCATATGATCGGCAGCCTTGAACCAGGCAAGAAAGCGGATTTGGTCGTTTTCAACGTCCCGAACTACGTGCAAATCATGTACTATTACGGCGTCAACCATGCGGAGACGGTGATCAAGGATGGGAAGGTGGTGGTGGCGGGAGGAAAGGTGCGCGCTTGAAGGGGAATGGTCTTCCGTTGAAGCGGTTGGCGACCGGAAGCGGGATGCTTCCGGTTGTACCAGTCTTGCGTAACGAAGAACAATGGGGGTGGAGAGAAATGAAAGCGAATCCAACCATGGCGCCATCCACGCCGACACCAACGCCGGCAAGCGGGGCATGGAAGTTTTTCGTCTTTAGCGCCATCGGCATTTTCGTATTTTTCGTCCCGGTTTCGATCGGCGGCACATCGTCAATTTTGCTCGATCATATTGTGACATGGATTCGCGCGCAGTTTCCGGGACTCGTCCCGTATTATGCGCTTATCGTTATTGCCCTTGGAGCGGTTTATCCGTTCTATAGTAAGACGTGGAACAAAGACGCGGTCACCGCTGTTTTTTCCATTCTCAAAGTACTTGGATTGATCGTGGCCGTTATGCTTGTGTTTCGGATTGGTCCGGCATGGCTGTTTCAACCGAATATGGGGCCGTTTTTGTACGATAAGCTCGTCGTTTCCGTCGGCTTGCTTGTGCCGATTGGCTCGGTTTTTCTCGCTCTTCTTGTTGGCTACGGGCTGCTTGAATTCGTCGGTGTGTGGATGCAGCCGATCATGCGTCCGATTTGGAAAACGCCGGGCCGTTCGGCGATCGACGCCGTCGCCTCCTTTGTCGGCAGCTACTCGATCGGTCTATTGATCACCAGTGAACTACCCCCACTTAATTTTCTAGCGAAAATTTGAAGTGGGGGCTTCCAAAGAAGTTTGACTGCTTCAAGCAATCCTTATTCTTTGAGGCGTGTCCACTTCGCCGCTAGAGCATAAGACACTCAGGTCTACAGCTTTACTTTTCTTTAAGATGTTTAATGCGCCATTGACATCAGCATTAATTAGTTTGCCAGACTTTGTTCGATACAAGCCGCGCTTAATACGTTTGCCGCTGAACTTATATTCTTTTGGATTGTCGGCATTATATTCAGGAATCTCATCGCCGTCAAAAAAGCTGGCTTGAGACGTATAGGATTCTTCCTGTTTCAAGAATTCAATGCCGTAAAATT
>NZ_NISS01000001.1:1606919-1630367 GCF_002335725.1 Geobacillus sp. FJAT-46040 | reverse complement strand
GATTGTTGAAAAAACACAACCTGGTGGGAAAAGAAATCTTGCCGATGCCGGAGCGAAAGCGTTTTGCGTATGACCAGATCAATGAGCTATGGCAAGGGGACTTATCCCATGGACCCACGATTCGCGTCCATGGGAAAGCCCAGAAAACGTTTTTGATCGCGTATATCGATGACTGCTCGCGGTTAGTGCCATATGCCCAATTTTTCCCTTCGGAGAAGTTTGACGGGCTGCGGATCGTCACGAAGGAAGCGGTGCTTCGTTGCGGGAAGCCGAAACGCATTTACTCGGACAACGGGAAAATTTATCGGTCCGAGGTGCTGCAGTATGCGTGCGCCGAGATGGGAATCACCTTGATCCACACCCAGCCGTATGATCCGCAAAGCAAGGGGAAAATCGAACGGTTCTTCCGCACCGTGCAGACGCGGTTTTATCCGCTGTTGGAGCTGAATCCGCCGAAGTCGCTTGACGAGTTGAACGAGCGTTTTTGGAAGTGGCTTGAAGAAGAGTATCATCGAAAACCTCACGCCTCGCTTGATGGGAAAACGCCGCATGAGGTGTTTCAGTCCCAAGTGGAACGAGTGGTGTGGATCGAAGACATCGATTGGCTGGACGCGATTTTTCTGAAACGGGAACACCGCAAGGTGAAAGCCGATGGAACGATCACCTTGAACAAGCAGCTGTATGAAGTGCCGCCCCGGTTCATTGGGCAATCGATTGAACTCCGCTATGACGAACGGGGCGTCTATGTGTACGAAGATGGAAGGAAGGTGGCGGAGGCCGTTCGGGTTCGTTTGGAGGACAACGCCTATGTAAAACGCCATCGGTCCCCGTTTGCGGCGGTTTCGGCGAAGGAGGGCGAACAGGATGTATAAAACGTTTTATTCCCTCTCGCGGGAGCCGTTTGCGAAAGAAACAGACCCGTCCGAGGCGTATCAAGGGGCGCCGTTTCAGGAAGCGTTGCGGGCGCTGGAGTACGTGAAACGAACCCGGGGGATCGGGCTGTTGATCGGAGAGCCGGGGGCGGGCAAGACGTTCGCCCTTCGGGCGCTGAAAGAGTCATTGAATCCATCATTGTATCATGTCGTCTACTTTCCGTTATCCACCGGAGGCGTGATGGATTTTTACCGTGGTTTGGCCTTGGGATTAGGAGAGGAACCGAAGTACCGCAAGGTAGACCTCTTCCGCCAAATCCAGCAGGCGATCGAGGGATTGTAAATTATCACTTTATTTCCGCACAAAAAAGACTCTTTTTTGCACATTCCTTCGGAATATCCCTCTCCCCCTTTCCGAAAGAATGTGCTAAATTTTTTGTGAATTATTTCGGAATGGGACATGGGTGATTTCCAGAGGGGGGACGAGGACGTGATTCGGTTTCATGACTTTCAGGTCGATGTCCAGACATATGCCCAGCGGGGAAAACAAAACGACTTTCCCCTTCTTAAGCGGTGCCCTCATTGCCAGGCAAAACGCCCTCTTTATCGCCATGGGTACTACGAACGAAATGCCGTGACGTCGCATCAGTCTTATCGCATTTGGATCGCTCGGTATCGCTGCCCGGAGTGCAGGAGGACGGTGGCCGTGTTGCCTTCATTTCTTCTCCCTTATTTTCAGTATACGTTGCCCACCATATGGAGAGTGGTGAAAGAACGGTTGGGCCTGACTCCGAAACGGGGGATGGAGGAGGCTCCACTCCTTCCTACGGATGAAGGGGTTTTATTTTATGTCCGACGTTTATTCCGAAATTTGAACCACCTTCATTGGTTTTTTGCGGAGCGCTGGAGAAAAATTGGTCCTGCCATCGCCCAAGTGAGAGAACGAGCCCTATGGTGGATCCAGACGATGGAGGAGATCGGCCTCTTTTTCGTCATCCAAGAGATATGGGAGCACCGATCGACGCATCTTTTTGCACGTACATTCAGTTCCTGATTTTACTTATATCCCCTTATATGGAATCATTTATAGATTCCACAAACCTTTCCTCTCGACGGTCGGGGGAATGATCCGATAGGATAGAGACAGGATGGACCGATAAGGTCCTAGAATGGGATGAACGAAGGAGGAGATCGAAATGAATGAGTCGATGAGACAGGAGATCGCTTTATTTCGGTATGGATTGATCGCTCCATTGGTGAATGGACAAGTCGATCCAAAAACGTACTTGAAGGAAGTAGCGGAACGGATCCATCAAGTTCCCCACCATGGAGAGAAACGCATCGCCGCCAAAACGATCCTCGACTGGTGCACGCAGTACAAAAAAGGGGGCTTTGAGGCGCTGAAGCCGAAACGACGGTCGGACCGTGGCCATTCCCGGAGGCTGTCACCTGAAGAAGAGGATCACATTTTAGCCCTGAGAAAAAAACACCCCCACATGCCCGTGACGGTGTTTTACCAACACCTTATCGAGCAGGGGGAAATCCAATCCATCTCTTATTTCACTATATACCGACTTTTAAAAAAATACAACCTCGTGGGGAAAGAAATTTTACCGATTCCTGAACGAAAACGATTCGCGTACGATCAGGTCAATGAGCTCTGGCAAGGTGATTTGTCCCATGGCCCGTTGATTCGCGTGAATGGCAAAACGCAAAAAACGTTTTTGATTGCCTATATCGATGACTGCTCGCGGGTCGTGCCGTACGCTCAGTTTTTCTCTTCCGAGAAATTTGACGGGTTGCGGATCGTAACCAAGGAAGCGCTGCTTCGATACGGAAAGCCGAAGCGAATTTACTCGGATAACGGCAAGATTTATCGGGCGGAACCCTTGCAGTACGCCTGCGCGGAGTTAGGGATCACCTTGATCCATACCCAGCCGTACGATCCGCAAAGCAAAGGGAAAATCGAACGATTTTTCCGCACCGTACAGACGCGGTTTTACCCGTTGCTCGAAATGAATTCACCGAAGTCGCTCGAAGAGCTAAACGAGCGATTTTGGAAGTGGTTGGAGGAAGATTACCATCGAAAACCGCATGCCTCGTTGAACGGGAAGACGCCACATGAAGTGTTTCAATCGCAAGTCCATTTGGTGTCGTTCGTCGAGGATTCGGATTGGCTCGACTCGATCTTTTTGAAACGCGAATACCGTAAAGTGAAGGCCGATGGTACGGTCACGTTGAACAAGCAGCTGTATGAAGTTCCGCCCCGGTTCATCGGACAATCGATCGAACTCCGTTATGATGAACAAGGCGTGTATGTGTACGAAGACGGTCAACGGGTCGCCGAAGCGGTCCTTGTTCGCTTCGAGGACAATGCCTATGTGAAACGCCATCGGTCACCGTTTGCGGCGGTTCCGGTAGAGGGAGGCGAAAACGATGTATAAAACGTTTTATTCCCTTTCCCGAGAGCCGTTTTCGAAGGAGACGAATCCACCAGAGGCTTATCAAGGGGCCTCGTATCAAGAGGCCCTCGCCGCTTTGGACTACGTGAAACGAACAAGAGGGATCGGGCTATTGATCGGTGAACCAGGGGCCGGCAAGACATTCGCCCTTCGGGCGTTTAAGGAATCCCTGAATCCGTCACTGTATCACGTCGTTTATTTTCCATTGTCAACGGGAAGCGTGATGGACTTTTATCGCGGCCTTGCCTTCGGGCTCGGGGAAGAGCCGAAATACCGCAAGGTCGACTTGTTTTATCAAATCCAACAAGGGATCGAGCGCTTGTATCATGAACAACGGGTAACGTCAGTGTTCATCCTCGATGAAATGCATTTAGCGAAGGATGCCTTTCTGCAGGATATCGCGATCCTGTTCAACTTTCACATGGACTCAACAAATCCGTTTGTCTTGATTTTGGCGGGGCTGCCCCATTTACAGGCAAAACTACGGTTGAATCAACACCGTCCGCTTCACCAACGAATCATCATGCGATACCAGATGGGGCCTCTTGATAAGGAAGAAGTGGTAGGATATATCGAACACCGCCTGAAACAGGCGGGGGCGAAACACCCGATTTTTACCCCAGCTGCCTTAGAAGCGATCGCCCTGCAGTCGCAGGGGTGGCCGCGGATCATCAACAACCTCGCCACCACTTGCCTGTTATACGGCGCTCAATTAAAAAAACATATGATTGACGAAGACATTGTGCGTATGGCAGCCGAAGAAATGGGGTACTGACACAGCAGGGGCTGATCGGCCCCTGTTATGTTTCATCCCGATCCATCCTCATTCTAGTTAATCATCCGAAATAATGTGCAAATGTTCGGAAATAATCTGCAAAACCTGGAATAATTCGCAAAGATTTTGCACATTATTTCCGAATCCGTCCGAAATAATTTGAAAAAGGGATTCTGAAATAATGTGCTAATTTACATGTATCATGAACGGCGGATCACGCCGGTGTTCATTTTGGACGAGATGCATTTAGCGAAGGATGCATTTTTACAGGACATCGCGATCTTGTTCAACTTTGAGATGGATTCGACCAACCCATTTGTCTTGATTTTGGCCGGGCTGCCCCATTTACAGGGGAAGCTGCGGCTCAATCAGCACCACCCTCTCGACCAACGGATCATCATGCGATACCGGATGGGGCCGCTGGAGAGGGAAGAGGTGGCGGGCTACATCGAGCATCGGATGAAACAGGCCGGGGCGAAGCATCCGATCTTCACCCCATCGGCGTTAGAGGCGATTGCCCTGCAGTCGCGGGGATGGCCTCGGGTGATCAACACGTTGGCCACGACGTGCCTGTTATACGGGTATCAGCTGAAAAAGGACGCCATTGACGAAGAAATGGTGCGCATGGCCGCAGAGGAAATGGGGTATTAGCACGAAAGGGGCCGAATCGGCCTCTTTTGTGCTTTCTCTTTTCCATCGGTCCATCAGGCGCGCTGGAAATCTTCATCTGAAAGAGCGTGCAAACGTTCCGAAAGAATGTGCAAAATCCGGAACAATCCGCAAAAATTTTGCACATTATTTCAGAATCCATCTGAAATAATTTGAAAAAGTGATTCTGAAATAATGTGCTAATTTACACCAGGATCTCGTCAGTGCTTTCTCTTTTTTGTCACTAAATCACAAAATTTGGTGATGAACCGGAAAAAATTATATGACTAATTAATTTAACGTGTTATAATATTTATACAATATTGTAAATTTAAATAAAAAATAGAAAGGTGATTAAAAGATGAATATGGGTGACATTATCTTTCAAGTATCTTCAATTCTTATCATTGTAGTTTCTATTGGGCTCATTGTTATGGCATTCAGGTTTTTCAGTAAATCAAAAAAAGAGAAAAAATATTGAATTGTTATTACGTTGTGATTACAATGTATTTACATACAAAAGAAAATGATGTATAATACGATTGAAATTACAAATAAGGAAAGGAGAGGAGTAAGTGGGAAAAATAAGCAAACTATTGTCATTAATTATTGTATTTGGGCTAATGTTTTTTAGCACCAACACCATCGAAGCAAAGGAAGCTAAAGCTAACGATACAGAACAACATGTAGTTACATACACGCAAGAAGATTATAACCTTATTAAACAAAAACAAATTGAGGCTCATCACCAAATTTTGTGATTTAGTGACAAAAAAGAGAAAGCACTGACGAGATCCTGGCCATAATGTTAGCGGTGAAATCAACATTAAGGAGGTCTCGTAAGTGCTTTCGATACCACTAGGATTGCCAGAATTGAAAGTGATTAAACACGAACTTCTTTCCTATGGTTATGCGATTCATGTAGAGAAAACAGAGACACAGGAACGTTGCCCTCATTGTGGGTTTGCCACTTCCTCTGTCCACGACAGACGGACAAGAAAAGTACGGGATTTGGCGATTTTCCATCAACCGGTGTACTTGTTCGTAAAGGTAAAGCGCTATCGGTGCTGGAATTGTTCCCAAGTGTTTTCCGCCTCTTTGGAATCGATTCCACCCAATCAACACTACACCAATCGATTTTGTGAGTACTTGTATGAACTTTGCGAAGGCTCCACCATTCAAGAGGTTAGCCGAAAGCACCGCATCCCATATACAACATTGGAACGCATTTATTACTCCATCGCATCGAAAAAAGCAAAAGAGCGTCAAACAGCGATAGAAGCATCTTCTCAAGAAGGAATGGTGCTTAGCTTAGATGAAATCGCGGTAAAAAAGGGACATCAGTATGAAACCGTATTGATGGATGCCAGAGCCGGATCGGTCATGGGAATGCATGCCGATCGCCAATGTGACTCCGCCATCAACTTGTTGAGCCAAAATATCCTGTCGAAAGAAATGGTCCAAACGGTGATTCTTGACATGTGGGGACCTTATCATAAGGCGGTTCGTACCCTGTTTCCATCTGCTTCGATTGTCATCGATAAGTACCATGTGGTTCAAAAAGTGACACAAGCCTTGGATCAAGCAAGAAAGGAATTTTCTCCATTGAAAAAGGCTCGATATCTTCTCTTAAAAGGCTGTGAAAAGCTTCGTAAGGACCAACGGCTTCGATTAGACGATATCTTGGAGGAGTATCCGGCACTTTCCATTGCTTATTATCTGAAAGAGTTGTTTCGGGATTTTTACCGAACCGATGGATATAATGAAGCAAAGGAACGCTTGGAAGAATGGATTAAGTTAGCCAAACAGAGCCCTTTTGCTTCTTTTCAGGAAGCAGCCAACACGCTTGAAAGGTGGAAGGAGCCTATTCTTTCCTACTTTTTGTGCCCATATACGAATGCCCGAATCGAGGGGACGAATCACAAGATCAAAAACATCAAACGCCGGGCATATGGCTATCGAAATCTAGAACGGTTTCGTTTACGTGTATTTCTGGAGTGTACAGGGAACACTACAGGCAGCCAGGCTGCCTAAGCGCTCCCTTCTTCCGCTATCGGTATGATAGTTGGTAGAATGGAACCCGTCAAGGAAAGCACTTGACTGTTTCCATTCTACCAACTTCGTGGTCTGTATGCGGAAGAAGGATCCTGACTGATGAACCTATTTCATCCAGCTAACATGTCTCTAGGATTGAGTAGAAATCACAGAAAATGGTGAAGACCCCAAATTGAAATGGGTGTTACACCAGAAAAGGCAGAAGAATTGATTGATAAATTAAAAAATGGAGAAGTGTTGGATGCAGACGTGCTAAGCCCAGAAAAAGCTGTAAAAACAATTAAGTCGGTTAATGGAGACATCGTTAAAATCACATACTTCTTCCCAGATGGTTCTGCTGCACAAACTGAATACACCGACCCATCTGTAGTAACTAACACACTAAAAGACAATAAAACAATAAGCACTATCATACCACAAAGCATTTCCGGTGGTAGTTGTACAACTGTAACTTATACCACAACATGCAAAAACAGAAAAGTAAGCTATCAACTTGCTACTTATGGATTTTCCTTCTACGCAAACTATACTATAGTAGGTCCTTATTATGACTCAATACAATGGGCTGGCAACTGGAATATTTGGGTTGCTGGAGGTACCTACACCAACCCATCTATGAGAATAATTCGTGCTACAGAAACAGATAGTGCAAAAGCAGAAGCAAGATTGTCAGCAACAATTAATTTATCTGGAGGTTATAGTTCCATATCGAGAAGCTTATCATTGCTTGTTGGTAATGATAGTGCAACTGACAGATGGAATTCTTACTATTAACTGTAGATGAGCATTTTTCATTACAATAATTTCCATGGTTAGAGAGACAAACAGGGTACCCCTTACGCGATACGGAGCTGTTTTTTGATCACATCAATGGGAATATCTTGCTTCGCAGCGTCATAAATGAACTCGACGACGCTGTGGTCTTTCCGCGACCGAAGAAGCTCCAGCCCGGTGGAGAGGTTTTGTCGGGATTCGGCGATGCTGTACACGCAGGCCAACAGCACCACCGCCCAATACCGTTTCACCGCCCGAATGTGGCGAACGCGGTATCCATCCAGCTTCAGTTGATCTTTCGCCTGCCGGAAAAAGCACTCGATCGTCCAGCGCTGGGCGTAGTAACGCAAGATGTCTTCGTCCCCGAGTTCCCGGTCGGTGCTCAAGATGCAATGAAGATGTTCCGGCGCCATCGGCTGATCCGCCTTCCAAGCCAGCAGCACCACCGCGTCATCGAGGCCATGGATGGCCCCCTCATAGCGATACACGCGATAACGCTCCTGCCCCACCGTGACGAGGCGGGTGTCTTTGGACTCGATATAGCGGGCAAACTGCTTGGCTTGGATGGCGATGCCTTTCGGGTAGAGAATCCGGTTCGTCTTGAGCATCGCGATGACATGGAATCCCTGTTTCAGACAGGCTTCGATGAGCTTTTTGGACGGATACCACGAATCCATGAGCACATACACCGGCTGAGCCCGCTTCACCTTGAGCGAGGAAAGCATCTCGATCGCCAGGTCGATCTTGCTTTTTCCCGCTTTCTTGTCATACAGGCGGAACGCAAATGGGAACGCCTGCGTGAAGGTGTGCACCATCAGCCAAACGAGCGAATGCCCCCAGACCGATTGATGATCTTTATGCGAGTAGTGCCAGTCGCACCCTTGAATGGCGTGCACAGCCCGTGACGAAGGCTTTGTTTTTTGGCAAATCGTATCATCAATCGAAACAAAAAGGGGTTGATTCTTCCGTTTGGCCAGTCGTTCGACCTGGGAAAGGATCCACTCTTGAAGCTTCCCAAGCAGCCTTTCCTCGTTCCAAGGGCTTTTCGTGAAAAAGTGACTGAGCGTCGTTCGATGATTCGGATGAAAGCTCCAGTAATGAATATCAGTCAATGTTCCCGAGAATCCCTTGGTGGTCAAGGCATCGACAATATGAATGAGATGCTTGATGACCGGTTTGGAAAGCTGCAGCGTCAACCCCAGCGTGAAGAAAAACTTGTGGATTCCTTGGTGATGTGCTAATCTATTCATGAGACATGAACCTCCTTGTGTGAATGGGTTTTGAACACATCTATTTTACCCAAGGAGTCCGGTTCATGTCTCCTTTTTTGTTTAGTTGTCAATTTATGTAAGTGAATTTGCTCATCTACAGTATTAATTAATTATAAACCCGTGGTGCTAGATAAAATCAGACAAGCATAAAAATAGCCCTTGCATGAGGAACTCCTTAAAATGAAAGTGCAACCAAACATCAAAAGGAGAGGTTCTCATGCAAGAGCACTTTCATTTTACAACAGATCGTGTCAAACTTCAAAAACAATATGCATCGATTTTGTGTTTTGTATCCGCTCAACTATCGAGTATCCAGATTCCTCTTCAACGTCGAAATCGTCATTTGTTGAAACAGAAGGACGAGGTCATCATCGCCGTCCATGTCCTTGGAAAGTTGTTGGGCTTCACTTCCGAACGGGCTTGGCATCGGTTTGTGATTGGGAATTTGTTTTCCAAGGACTTGTTCCCTGAACGTTCTCGATACAACCGTCGCTGCCGGGCGCTTGGCTTTGCGATCAAGTGGATTCGGCACCAGCTGGCCAAGCGTGGGCAGCACCATGCGTATGCGGTCGTGGACAGCTTGCCGATCGAGCTGTGTCATTCAGCTCGAATGCATCGCGTCAAACGATTCCGTGGAATCGCCGATATTGGCTATTGTGCTTCGAAAAAGATCGCTTTCTATGGGTTGAAACTTCATCTGCAGGTCACCGACCAAGGGCTTCCGATGGGATATGTCGTCACCGAAGCGTCTTGTCACGATCGGGTGGCCGCTGAAACCGTCATGACGCAAATTCCACATCCGTATAACCTCGGTGACAAAGGGTATATCAGCCAAAATCTGCAAAAGAAGCTGTACGAAGAGCACCGAGTCGCTTTTTGGACGCCCGTTCGAAAAAATCAGCGAATTCGCCAATCGGACGCATGGAAACAGTGGATGAAGCGAAAACGTAAAGTGGTGGAAACCGTGTTTTCGATTTTAGTCGATTCGTATCGGATCACCGAGATTCGAGCGAACTCGGTTTCTGGATTTGAAACGGCACTGGATGGTATTTTACTGGCTTACTCGCTTGTTGTTCTTGGGCTAGTTGAGCGTTAAGACTCAACTAGCACCACGGGTATTATACTATATTTTACTGAATCTATCCTATTTTCAGCAAAATATAGTTAAGGCGATTCATCTCCCACTTACTCCGCTTCGCTTCGTTGAAGTGGGAGTCTTCTCGCCTAATTAAGATAAAGTGTTCAAAGAAGGCAAATATACCGTGAAAGAAGCGGCGATCATCGCTACCGGCTTTTCCACCGTATCGGTGACATTTATGGTCGTTGTCGCGAAAACATTGGGGCTCATGCCAATCTGGAATACGTATTTTTGGGTGACATTTCTTGTCAGGTTTGCCGTTACAGCGCTTACCGCCCGGCTTTGGCCGCTGAGCCGCATGAGCGACGAGTATTACGACGGCAAAGGAGATCCCGAACAAAAAGTGACGGGAAGCTATATGAAGCAAGCTTGGTCTGAGGCGATGAAAGCGGTAGCGCAGTCAAAAGGGATCGGGACGAACATATGGGAAAACTTGCGCGATGGTTTTATCATGACGATGGGCATTTTGCCTTCCATTATGTCGGTCGGGCTGATCGGGCTGTTGCTCGCTGAATATACGCCGGTGTTTGACTGGTTGGGTTACCTGTTCTATCCATTCACCCTTCTGTTGCAAATCCCTGAACCGTTGTTGGCCGCGAAAGCTTCGGCCATTGAAATCGCGGAAATGTTTTTGCCCGCTTTGCTTGTCACCGAAGCTCCGCTTGTCACGAAATTCATTATTGCGGTTGTATCCGTATCAGCGATCCTATTCTTTTCCGCTGTCATTCCATGCATTTTGTCTACGGAAATCCCGCTCAGCTTGCCGCGGCTTCTTGTCATTTGGTTCGAACGCACCGTCTTGACGCTCATCCTCACCGCGCCGCTCGCATATTGGCTGCTTTGACGGGAGTGCGGCGCTTCGATGAAAACGGACATCGATGGGGTGGCTGCGATTTTCAGGTTCGCCGCCATTCCATCAACCCGATTGAGAAGTTTCAGCGCCATGAAAGCCTGTCCACCTCCGAGACAGGCTTTCACAGCGTTTCCCGCTGCTGCTTTAACAAATCGCGAATTTCTGTCAATAGCTCCTCCTCTTTCGTCAGCGTCGGTGCGGTTTCCTTCACCTCTTCCTGCTTTTTCACCCGTTCATACAGCGTGTTGATCAATTTCACAAACAGGAAAATCGAAAACGCGATGATCAAAAAGTCGACGACTGTTTGGATAAACGCCCCATATTTCACTTCCGCTTTGCCGACTTTCCAAGACAAATCACTGAAATTGATGCCGCCTAGAATCAGCCCGACAAGCGGCATGATGATGTCATTGACGAGCGAGGAAACGATTTTGCCAAACGCCCCGCCGATGATCACCCCAACGGCTAAATCGATGACATTGCCGCGGACGGCGAATTTTTTAAACTCGTTCCACATGGTCATCTCCTTCCGAAGAAAATGTTCGTCTGCTATTATACCCGACCGGCCGCAACATTGAAACTTTTTAGCTTAAATCGTAGCAAATCAATTGGTTTTATAATATTATAGAATACGTTCATCAACCAAAACAAAAGGGGAAACGCATCGTGGAAGTGACCGCACAACAACGAGACGTTCGCGCGAAACAAGCAGCGAACGCCCCGAAACATCCGACTGCGTGGATTATTGCGGTCTCCATCCTCATATTGATCGGTGGCACGTTGTTCTTATACAGCCGTGTGTCCTGGCAACAAGCGCGTTGGGAGCGTTCGGCGGTTTTGTGCTTTATCAGGCCCATTTCGGTTTTACTTCGGCCTGGCGGAAATTCATTTTGTACCGCCAAGGGGAAGGCATTCGGGCACAGATGATCATGATGGCGGCAGCCAGCGCGTTGTTTTTGCCGCTGCTCGTGAAAGGCTCGGCGCTCGGGCACCCGGTGTCAGGGTATGTATTTGGCGTGGGAGTATCGGTCATCGTCGGTGCTTTTCTGTTTGGCATCGGCATGCAGCTTGGCGACGGCTGCGCGTCGGGGACGTTGTACCATATCGGCGGGGGCGATGCGAACGGCATCGTGACGCTCATCGGGTTCATCGCTGGCTCCGTCATTGCGACGACCCACTTTGACGTGTGGGCGAAGATGCCGCAATGGGAGCCGTTCTCGTTCATTGGCGAGTTCGGCCCCTTGGGAGGGTTTTTGCTTCAGTTGGTTTTGCTTGCGGTCGTCTACTATGCGGTGACGGTGATGGAAAAACGACGCCACGGCCAACGCGTTGCTGCATTGCTTGAGAACCATCATGGCTGGAAAGCGATTTACAAAGGGCCGTGGCCGCTTCTGGTCGGGGCGTTGCTCTTGGCTGTAACGAACGCGCTTGTGCTGATGATTAGCGGCAAGCCTTGGGGCATTACGTCCGCCTTCGCCCTTTGGGGAGCGAAGTTCGTGCAGCTGTTTGGCATCGACCCGACCGCTTGGGCGTACTGGCAAGATGAAGCGAAACGGCAGGCGCTTGCGAATCCCCTCTACTACGATACAACGACTGTGATGGACATCAGCTTGATGGTCGGCGCCTTATTGGCGGCGGCGCTCGCGGGCCGCTATACGAAGCCTGTGCAATGGAAGCGTCCGACGCGCATGACGATCGGTGCGCTGATCGGCGGCCTGATGATGGGATACGGCGCCCGGCTGGCGTTCGGCTGCAATATCGGCGCGTATTTCGGCGGCATTGCGTCATTCAGCGCCCACGGCTGGGCGTGGTTTGTCTTTGCTTTCCTCGGCAGCCTGATCGGCGTCAAACTGCGTCCGTATTGCGCGTACAAAAACTAAACGTTCCGTCGCTTTGGCGGGGTGCTTTCTTTATGCAGGATGGCATATGGTACAATGGGCAGTGAGGCTTCGACAAGAGCAGCTGCCTGCTTGTTTGAAATCGTTTTCCTTGTTTTGGGAGAGCGGAAGGAGGACAGCGGTGTTCATTGGGAGAGGAGGGAAAAGGCATGGGGAAAGCGGCCTCGATCGTCTGCATTGGCGGGGCGAACGTCGACCGAAAGGCGCGGTTGCTCACTCCGTTTCGGCTCGGCACGTCCCATCCCGTCACCACGACGCAAACCGCGGGTGGGGTGGCGAGAAACATCGCCGAAAACTTAGGACGGCTTGCTCAACCTGTTTCGCTCGTCAGCACCGTTGGCGATGATCGCGATGGACAGTGGCTCGTTGACGTGACGAGCCGATATGTCAATACGAGCTTCATCGTGCGAACGCCAAAAGCGAACACCGGGACGTATACAGCGGTGCTCGATGAACGCGGCGAGATGGTTCTCGCCTTGGCGGATATGGCCATTTATGATACAGTGGGGGAAGAATGGCTAAAGCAGCAATGGACTCGGCTCGGTCCGATTTCTGCGGTCGTGCTTGACACGAATTTCCCGAAGGCTGTCATTCGTTCGGTGATTGCACAATGTCGCCAAGAGGACATCCCGCTTTGTGTTGTGACGGTGTCGGTTCCAAAAGTGAAGCGGTTGCCCAGCGATTTGTCTGGTGTGACGTGGTTTGTCACGAATGAAGCGGAGGCTAAGGAATTTGTGGGACGCGACGGACATACGGACGACATCATGAAAGCGATCCTTCAAGCCGGCGCCCAGAACGTTGTCGTCACGCGCGGCGCAAACGGCGTCGCGTACGCCACCAAGCAAGGGGAAACAGAAGCGATTGCGGCGCCGAAGGTTGAGGTCACCGACGCCACCGGAGCGGGCGACGCCTTTGCGGCTGGATTTTTGTACGGCGTCTTAGGCGGACATACGGTGGAAGACGCCTGCCGCTTTGGGATGAGCAGCGCGGCGCTTACGCTGCAAACGGCCGAAACGGTGCATCCCGCTTTGAATGAACACCTGTTGCAAGCCGCCTATGCGCGGTATTTTCGCGAAGGGGGAACGAAGTGATATGAATGATTTTCTCGTCTTTTCCGAAGAAGTCGCTCAAGCGAAGGCCGAAAAAAAGCCGATTGTCGCTTTAGAATCAACGATCATTTCCCACGGCATGCCGTACCCGGAAAACGTGCAAACGGCGAAAGACGTCGAACAACTGATCCGCGACCGCGGCGCCGTGCCGGCGACGATCGCGATCATCGATGGAAAGATTAAAATCGGGTTAACGGATGACGAACTTGAATTGTTAGGGACAAGCCACGATGTAGAAAAAGTGAGCCGCCGCGACTTGCCGTATGTCGTCGCCATGAAAAAACACGGGGCGACGACCGTGGCGGGGACGATGATTTGCGCCCAGATGGCGGGCATCCGCGTGTTTGCGACCGGCGGCATCGGCGGCGTGCACCGCGGCGCCGAACAGACGATGGACATCTCGGCTGACTTGCAGGAACTCTCGCGCACAAACGTCGCGGTCGTCTGCGCCGGGGCGAAATCGATTTTGGATTTAGGCTTGACGCTTGAATACCTCGAGACGCACGGCGTTCCGGTCATCGGCTATCAGACGGACGTCCTGCCGGCGTTCTATTCGCGGACAAGCCCGTTTCGCGTCGACTATCGCCTCGACAGCGCAGAAGAAATCGCTCAGTTCATCGAAACGAAATGGAAGCTTGGGTTAAACGGCGGTGTTGTGATCGCCAATCCTGTCCCAAAAGAAGATGAGCTTGAGGAGTCGTATATCACGGCCATCATCGAACAAGCGCTCAAGGAAGCAGAAGAAAAGCACATCACCGGCAAAGCGGTCACCCCGTTTTTGCTTGACCGTGTGAAAACGTTAACCGGAGGCAAAAGCTTAAAAGCAAACATCGCCTTAGTGAAAAACAACGCCGCCTTGGCGGCCGACCTTGCCCGAGAGCTTTCTTGATGCGAACGCTCCCACCTTGATGGGAGGGTGGGGGCGTGATGGCGGTGGAGGATTTATCGAGCGTGAAGCAAATGGCGGATTTTTCAATCATGCTGGGCGATTTTGACGGAGTGGAAGTCGACCGTTTCTTGTGTTTCAACTAGTTCCACGCGGATGTGGCCGAGTTTCGCTTCGAGCCGTTCGAACCGTTCGTTCACGGTGCGCTCCAACTGGGCAATCTGCCGCTCAAACCGTCCATCCATCTCCTCGATGCGCTTGTCCATTTCATCCGTTTTTTCATTCAACGCTTGGACTTGGCGTTGAAGCGAGTCGAATTTTTCATAGAGCGCTTCGAACTGCTTGCGCATATCCGCCGCGTACAAATCAAGCACTTGCAAAATTTGCGCCAATATCGTTTTTTCTTCCACCCTCTTCACCTCCTTCCACTTCTAGCATATCAAACAAGCGAGTTTGCGAGAAGGAAAAACGGTTTCAAATCAAGCGGATTTTGTCTATGATAGAGGAGGAGATGCTGTGATGTTTGAAATGACCAAGAGCTCCTTTGGCTGCCCATTTCCATCGCATCGGCCGCTGCTTGTGTTCCATGTATGAAGGAAGAACCCGCAAACCCGTCGCGAGGAGGTTGAATGTCGATATTCTGTCAGCGACGGGGGGAAATTTCAGAAAAAAAGAAGGTGTGATCATGTCCTTTATTCAAACAATCGAGCCGCATTTGTTTAGCGACCATCCTGTCCTCCGCCAGTTTGCGTTTGACGCAATCGAAGAGTATCCGGATATTCCAGCCGCGCTTGTGGAGCGTTTGGTGGATGAGGCTGTAACGGCGGACAACGAAGAAACACGGAGGATGATTTTGCACGGCATCTCCAAACAGCCGTTGACCGACCGAGCGCTTGAGCAGTTGTTGAGCATGAAAGATGCAGCGAAGTACATCCGTTGGTTTTTCCCGTTTCCAGCCGCCCAGCTCGAAAAATACGGAGAACAGCTGCTCCCTCACTTCCCGCGGTCTTGGCAGCGAGCTGTCCGCCTTGCTTTAGAAGGAACGGAAGATGACGTATGGGAACACTATTTTTCAGTGCTTTCGCATTTGCACGAGGAAGAGTTTCACAATCACGATTGGTTTTTAGTAGCCAAGCAAGCCGTGCGCATTCTCGTTGAACGCGGATGGATGACGAAGGAAGATATCGGTCTGACATGGATGAAAAACGAGCAACAGCCTTGGTTTTCGTATGACGGCATTTTGGCGGTGTATGCGGTCTCGCTCGTCGGCGCCGCTGAATATATTCCCCGCCTCGCCCGACTGTTGGAACAACAAGACGGTGATGTGCTTGTTGATCAAGCCGTTTCCACCTTATCGATGTTCCAACGTGAAGAAACGATCGAAGCGGTGCGCCCATATGCGTTTCAGGAAGACACGGCGCTGTCCGCTATTCATGTGCTCGCCAACATCAAATCTAAACAGGCCGTGCGTGTATTGCGAGAAGTCTTTTCCAAGCAGCGCGATGATGACCTCCAAGCATTTTGCTTTGAGGCGCTTTGCCATCAGCTGGATAAAGAGGCGCTCCCAGAAGTAGAGCAGTATGTAAAAAGAGCGGAAAAACGAGGGCGTTCTTGGATGATTGATGTCGAACAGAACGCGTACGCCTATTATACGATTCTAGAGATCGATCACCCGGAGCTGGAAACGTGGAGAGCCATTGCCGAGCAGCGGTATCGCCATTTTCAAGCCGTGCTGCAAACACCTCCGCGGCCGACCAACATCCCATACCGCCGAAAAGAGCGAAAAATCGGCCGTAACGACCCATGTCCGTGCGGCAGCGGGAAAAAGTATAAAAAGTGCTGTGGCAAATGAGAACGCTGCTTTGTCTCAAAGAAACAGCCCGCCCCCACGCGGTGGCGTCGGAAGCGGGCCTTTTAACATCTTTCCGAAAGAAGTCTCCCACTTCTAAACGAAGTGAAAGTGGGAGATGAATTTCGGTTAGGTATAGCCTAAAGTTGTCTCTTTTTTTGTGTGTTATGATACAATCAGTTTTAGAAAAAATATATCGAAAATCAAGGTATGAAGTGATGTGGTGTCGATATGGCAAACAAAGCCTATCAGTTCCGTCTATACCCAACAAAAGAACAAGAAGAATTGCTCGCCAAAACCTTCGGTTGTGTCCGTTTTGTGTATAACAAAATGCTTGAAGAACGCATACAAATGTTTGAAAAGTTCAAGGACGATCAAGAATCCTTGAAACAGCAAACATTTCCGACCCCTGCCAAGTACAAAAAGGAGTTTCCTTGGCTAAAAGAAGTGGACAGCCTTGCGCTGGCAAATGCTCAACTAAATTTGCAGAAAGCGTTTCAACACTTCTTTTCTGGCCGCGCTGGATTTCCCAAGTTCAAAAACCGCAAGGCGAAACAGTCGTACACCACAAATATGGTAAATGGCAACATCAAGCTTTCAGATGGCTATATCAAGCTGCCCAAACTGAAATGGATCAAGTTCAAGCAACACCGGGAGATTCCTGCCCACCATATCATCAAGTCTTGTACGATCACGAAAACCAAAACAGGAAAATACTATATTTCTATTCTCACAGAGTACGAACATCAACCTGCCCTAAAAGAAGCCTGAATCCGTGATGGATTGACATCGACTTTGACTTTTTTGCTGGTTTTATGGATGCGTGATCCACCATTCCCTTTTTATGTTTAAAACAGATGTCATCTTCACTCTCAGAAATGAAATAAATATCTTTTTTAGGTACTGTAGATGAGCATTTTTCATTACAATAATTTCCATGGTTAGAGAGACAAACAGGGTACCCCTTACGCGATACGGAGCTGTTTTTTGATCACATCAATGGGAATATCTTGCTTTGCAGCGTCATAAATGAACTCGACGACGCTGTGGTCTTTCCGCGACCGAAGAAGCTCCAGCCCGGTGGAGAGGTTTTGTCGGGATTCGGCGATGCTGTACACGCAGGCCAACAGCACCACCGCCCAATACCGTTTCACCGCCCGAATGTGGCGAACGCGGTATCCATCCAGCTTCAGTTGATCTTTCGCCTGCCGGAAAAAGCACTCGATCGTCCAGCGCTGGGCGTAGTAACGCAAGATGTCTTCGTCCCCGAGTTCCCGGTCGGTGCTCAAGATGCAATGAAGATGTTCCGGCGCCATCGGCTGATCCGCCTTCCAAGCCAGCAGCACCACCGCGTCATCGAGGCCATGGATGGCCCCCTCATAGCGATACACGCGATAACGCTCCTGCCCCACCGTGACGAGGCGGGTGTCTTTGGACTCGATATAGCGGGCAAACTGCTTGGCTTGGATGGCGATGCCTTTCGGGTAGAGAATCCGGTTCGTCTTGAGCATCGCGATGACATGGAATCCCTGTTTCAGACAGGCTTCGATGAGCTTTTTGGACGGATACCACGAATCCATGAGCACATACACCGGCTGAGCCCGCTTCACCTTGAGCGAGGAAAGCATCTCGATCGCCAGGTCGATCTTGCTTTTTCCCGCTTTCTTGTCATACAGGCGGAACGCAAATGGGAACGCCTGCGTGAAGGTGTGCACCATCAGCCAAACGAGCGAATGCCCCCAGACCGATTGATGATCTTTATGCGAGTAGTGCCAGTCGCACCCTTGAATGGCGTGCACAGCCCGTGACGAAGGCTTTGTTTTTTGGCAAATCGTATCATCAATCGAAACAAAAAGGGGTTGATTCTTCCGTTTGGCCAGTCGTTCGACCTGGGAAAGGATCCACTCTTGAAGCTTCCCAAGCAGCCTTTCCTCGTTCCAAGGGCTTTTCGTGAAAAAGTGACTGAGCGTCGTTCGATGATTCGGATGAAAGCTCCAGTAATGAATATCAGTCAATGTTCCCGAGAATCCCTTGGTGGTCAAGGCATCGACAATATGAATGAGATGCTTGATGACCGGTTTGGAAAGCTGCAGCGTCAACCCCAGCGTGAAGAAAAACTTGTGGATTCCTTGGTGATGTGCTAATCTATTCATGAGACATGAACCTCCTTGTGTGAATGGGTTTTGAACACATCTATTTTACCCAAGGAGTCCGGTTCATGTCTCCTTTTTTGTTTAGTTGTCAATTTATGTCAGTGAATTTGCTCATCTACAGTTAGGTATATAAACCAAAGAAAAAACAAAAAAGAACAGAGGGTTAGGATGAGTACAGAATTGCGAACAATCGTTCGTTATGCTCCTTCTCTCCATTTTATGTAAATGTTCAGTAGGGGCTCGCTATAGCCACTCCTTCGCGTCAGTTTCATCCAGATCTGTCGTGATCGACGGACGAGTCGACCTGCCATCGTGATCACCGTCTGAATAATCGTCTTGATGCGACGGCGTTTCACTTTGTGGTGCAACGGATGTCTCGGATCGCTTAATAGATCTTGTCCAATCAGGCGAAGAAGGTTGTACACGAATGCTCCCATGACCAACACGAGCGCATTCGTTTTCATCTTCCCAGATGGAAGCCGCTCTAAATCTAAGTCGCTTTTCAGTTCGCTATGAAACTGTTCGCATGTCGCATGATCGTGATACAATGCGAGCACATCACTCATTCGAACATGCTCGTATCCCTCGAGGCGCACCCAGTAGCTTTCCACTTCATAATCAGGAACGAGCATCAGCTGTCCATTTCGTTCCATCGTCCGTTCCGTCACTTGGGTGACTTGAACGTACGTGTACGTGTTTCCATCGATCGCTGCCTTCTGTGGAAGGCATAGCTCATAGGTTTGTACTCCTTCGCTTTGTCCATCATCGACACGTTTGCCCTTTTGCGAAGCGATCTGGAACCAAAGCGCTTTCGATTCTCGGCGTAAGTTTCGCTTGATGACAAAGTCCACGTCTTCCTTTAGACATACGTGCACATTCGCTTCCGCATCGTTTCCTGCATCCATGCGGACAAGCAGACGAGACGAGGTCAGCGGACGAGCTCGACGGATGGCGGTAGTTAAAAACGAAGGCATGTTGTCTTGTACATGTTGTTTCCCTGGACGCAACTCGGCATGAACGAGATACCCTTCCTTCCCTGCATACGCAAACAACGGTGTAAAACCGTCAAATCCTTTATACGTTCGACTCACTCCTTCTTTTTTCGTATCGGAGTTGTCAAATGGGGAACCATCTATATCAAGGGGAAGCCATGTCGTCTTTCCTTTGGTCCAACAAGGGGACAAAGTGGCATGTCGTTGAATCAACAGACGTATGGACTCCTCCCAAAGAATCGTTTCGGTCATCGGAAGACAAGCGAGCTGATCGAGTCGTTGTCGCAACGTTGGGGAGGAAGGTACGTGCCGAATGCCCATTGATGTCGAAAAGATATCGTCCTGACGATACGCTTCGATATGATCAAAATCCGTTTTTCCTGTGGCAAACAAGCCGATCATCGAGCGAATGACGTCGCTATGGGAAATGTGCACATCTCGACGAACCGTTGGGAGCCGAAGGGCGTTTACTCGCTTATCCAGCTTCGTTTGGTGCAGTAAGTAACCCACGAGAGCAAGCCCCGCACTTGGCGTAATCGCTTCATCTGTCAATACAAACCGAATCGGGAAATCTTTCATCGCATTCACCTACTTGATGAAGAGTCGTCAACGTCGTTTTCCCTTATCGTATCAACGGTTTGCGACCATTGTAAAGATGTTTTGTCACGGATTTAGGAGAAGTACAAACGGTTGTTGGGCTTGACTTTTCCATGAGTACGCTGTATGTCGATAGCGAGGGTAAGAGAGCCAATTATCCTCGATTCTATCGCAAAGCATTGGAAACATTAGCGAAAGAACAGCGTAAATTGTCTCGTAAAAAGAAAGGCTCGAATCGTTGGCACAAACAGCGTCTGAAAGTAGCGAAGCTGCATGAGAAAATTGCCAACCAGCGCAAGGACTTTCTGCATAAGGAGTCGCACAAATTAGCGAAACGGTATGATTGCGTGGTCATCGAAGACCTCAACATGAAAGGGATGTCACAAGCCCTCCATTTCGGTCAAGGCGTTCATGACAACGGCTGGGGCATGTTCACCACTTTCCTTCAGTACAAGCTGGCCGAACAGGGGAAGAAGCTGATCAAAATCGACAAATGGTTCCCCTCGTCCAAAACGTGTTCGTGTTGCGGTCGAGTCAAGGAGTCTCTATCGCTTTCTGAACGGACATTCCGTTGTGAATGTGGATTCGAGAGCGACAGGGACGTCAATGCGGCCATCAATATCAAACATGAGGGCATGAAACGATTGGCGATCGTCTAATTTGTCCTCGAACCGTGGGGCACACGGGGATCGCTCGGTCAACTTCCCATCATGAGATGGGATTACCCGAGAAGCCCCCACCTCTAAGCGAAGCGTAGGTGGTGGGAGTATGTCACTGTATGGGCGATCATGGCTGTGATCGATGTTTCGATTAAGTACAGGTGTTCGAGCACTTGGGCGATGGTCCAACTCCCTTTCGCCGCCCGGGTGTTCAGCTGTTCGTCCGACAGCCCGGAAACGCTTTTGATCAGCTGTTGGCGCACTCGCTCATTATGATCCATCATGTTTCCCTCATTTCGATGTAGATTTGGTTTCATCGTATCATAAGGAAGATCAACCGTAAAGCCGTTTTGTGTTCGCCGTGATCATGGTTTTGACTTGTTCGATATCTCGGCCATAGTGTGCCGCCACGGCTCGCGCGGAGTCCAATAGCCATAACGGCGTCGTCAGTTTTCCGGCAAACGGGCCTGCAAACGGCCATGGGCCATCGGTTTCAAGGAGCAGCTGCTCGATGGGAACGAGGGATAACAGCTGCTTGTCGCGCTCGCGGTAGCACACTTCCGGCGTGACGGAGATGTAGTAGCCGCATTGGACGATTTGTTTGACCACGGCAGGCTCGGCCTTCAGCCAGTGGAAATGGGCTTGTCGGACACCAGCTTGCTGCAAGATGGCCAAGGCGGTTTCGGCGCGGTCGTAGACGGCGTGAAGGGCGAGCGGCAAGGAAGCATCCGCGGCGATGGCCGCGATTTCGGTTAATCGTTCTTGATACGCGGGCAGCTTGGCGCATGCTTCCGCTGAATAGTATGGCAGCCCGACTTCGCCGATGGCGGCGAGCAGCGGCCGCTCTTGCTTGACAAGCTCTGTCCATTCGTTCCAATCGGCTTCGCTTGGCAGCGGTTGCTCGGGATGAAAACCGATGGCGGCGTAGACGAAGGAAGGGAATCGCTGTTTCAACTCGAGCGTTCGGCAGCTGGAGCGCAAATCGGTGGATACGGCGACGACGCCGGTGATGCCCGCTTCTTGCCAACGGTTGATTTGTTCATCGATGTCCGTGTACTGGTCGAGATGAATATGAGCGTCGATCATCCACAGCGACCTCCCCTGTCCTTTTTGCCGTCCCGCTGGCTGAGGCTTTTCGCCTTTTCATCCCCATTCCTTATCAATCTGGTACTTGCGGATGCGGTATTGCAAGTTTTGTCGGCTCAAACCAAGCGCTTTGGCCGTTTTGGTGATGTTGAAGCCGTGATGCTGCAGCGCCTTGCGGATGTAGTAAATTTCGACTTCTTCCATGTATTTGTCAAGAGGCAAAATGTCTTCCGTATCAAATAAAAAGTCCGTTTTCGTTTCGTCGGGCGCCAGCTTGGCTCGAAAAGGGGCAGGCAGATGGGCGAGGGTGATGGTTTGTTCTTGTTCCATCGTCGCCATCGTTTCCAAAATGACGGCCTCAAGCTCGCGCACGTTGCCGGGCCAGCTGTAAGCAAGAAACGCCTCTTGCACGTCATCGCCGAGTCCTTCGACATGTAGGCCATAGCGCTCGTTGCCTTGACGGATGAAATGGATAGCGAGCGGCAAAATGTCCTCTTTCCGTTCGCGCAACGGCGGCAGGACGATGCAGTGGACGGCAATTTGGTAGTAAAGCGATTTGATCAATTCTCCGTTTTGGACCGCGTCAATCGGGTCGCCGCTTGTCGAGGCGATGAGGCGAACGTCCGCACGAACCGGTTCTTGGCCATGGGCGCGGACAAACTGTTTTTCTTGCAGGAAACGGGCAAGTTTTTGTTGAAGCGGCAGGCTTAACGAGTCAATATCGTCAAGCAGGACGGTGCCGCCGTCCGCTTGTTCAAACAAGCCGGGCTGGATCTCGCCGTCTTCTTCGCTGCCAAACAGCATCGTTTCCATCCAATCGTCCGGAAGCGACAAACACGTTTGCGCAAAAAACGGCTTAGCTCGCCGTTCGCTTTCGTGGTGAATGCAGGAAGCGAGCAAGTCTTTTCCTGTCCCTTTCTCCCCAATGAGCAGCACAGACGCCTCGGAGCGGGCGGCATGACGAGCAAGGCGGATGGCCTTTTGCATGGCTTCGCTTTGGCCGATGATGTCTGCAAACGTGTGACCGGCTTCACCGCGTTGGTGGTGCTCTTGGATCAGCTTGCGGAATTTGGTGATGTCTTTGGCGATTTCCACGGCGCCGATGATGCGCCCGTCTTTTTGCAGCGGGTGTGTTTGATTGACCGTTGTCACGGCTTGTCCTTTGTTATTGAAATAGGTTTGCTGCTTGTTCAGAATGCTTTCACCGGTGCGCAGCGCTTCAAGCAATGTGCTCGGCTGCTCCGGGTTGAAGCGGAAGACGTCCAAAATGTTTTTATCGAGCACGTCCTCGATGTTCATACCCTCGATGTCCCGCATTTTCCGGTTGTAAATGACGGTTTTCCCATGTTGATCGACGGCATGGACGCCAAG
>NZ_NISS01000001.1:1604315-1606053 GCF_002335725.1 Geobacillus sp. FJAT-46040 | reverse complement strand
TGTATGTCGATAGCGAGGGTAAGAGAGCCAATTATCCTCGATTCTATCGCAAAGCATTGGAAACATTAGCGAAAGAACAGCGTAAATTGTCTCGTAAAAAGAAAGGCTCGAATCGTTGGCACAAACAGCGTCTGAAAGTAGCGAAGCTGCATGAGAAAATTGCCAACCAGCGCAAGGACTTTCTGCATAAGGAGTCGCACAAATTAGCGAAACGGTATGATTGCGTGGTCATCGAAGACCTCAACATGAAAGGGATGTCACAAGCCCTCCATTTCGGTCAAGGCGTTCATGACAACGGCTGGGGCATGTTCACCACTTTCCTTCAGTACAAGCTGGCCGAACAGGGGAAGAAGCTGATCAAAATCGACAAATGGTTCCCCTCGTCCAAAACGTGTTCGTGCTGCGGTCGAGTCAAGGAGTCTCTATCGCTTTCTGAACGGACATTCCGCTGTGAATGTGGATTCGAGAGCGACAGGGACGTCAATGCGGCCATCAATATCAAACATGAGGGCATGAAACGATTGGCGATCGTCTAATTTGTCCTCGAACCGTGGGGCACACGGGGATCGCTCGGTCAACTTCCCATCATGAGATGGGATTACCCGAGAAGCCCCCACCTCTAAGCGAAGCGTAGGTGGTGGGAGTATGTCACAAAGACACAGCCATGAGGCTTAAGCTTCCATATTGATATTCTCGGAACAACACGCGCGGCGCCCCGCCGCGATCGCCTGCGCCGTAAGCGATCCAATACGGCGCGAGGTGTTCGGGGGTCGGTACGGCCTGCTTGGCGTAAGGTGCTTTTTCTTCATAATGGAATACATCCTCACTGCGGGCGGCTGACTCGCGCAACAGCCAGTCATCAAAAGCGGCCGCCCAGCTTTCTGCCTCCGCATGCCCTTCCCAACGGAGCGCCATCAAATTGTGCACCGTCCCGCCGCTGCCGATGACCATCAATCCTTCGTCACGCAATGGACGCAGCGCCTCACCAAGCTGGAACAATTGCTTCGGCGTCCACCACGGCACGACCGACGCTTGCACAACGGGAATATCCGCTTTTGGAAATAAGCGGCAAAGCAGCACCCATGAGCCGTGATCCAGCCCGCGCGTTTGATCGATGACTACGTCCGTCACACTAGAGAGGCGCTCCCGCACGCGCTCCGCCCACTCGACCGACCCGCGCGCCGGATACACCACTTCATACAGCTCGCGCGGAAACCCGGAAAAATCATAAATCATGTCATACGTCCCCTCAACCGCCGAAACCGTCGGTTGGCGCGTCATCCAATGCGCGGTAAAGATGACGACCGCCTGCGGGCGAATTCCTTCCCCGAGTTTGCCCAAAAACGCCGTGTACGCATTGTCTTCGATCGCCAACATCGGCGAACCGTGAGCGAGAAATAGGGCGGGGGGTCTCATCGTTCCATTCCTCCCTTGAGTCATATTGACAGATCAACACTTTGCGGCCTGATGCCGCCTCTAGAAGGTTGGTGAAAAACCACTGTTTGACTCACATTTCGCACCCTAACAAGGTCAAAACAAAGGATTTTTTATTTAGTTTTTCAGAATAACTTTTTGACCAACACAACGAGCGATGGCAATCCTTTTTTTACCATCGCTGGTCGTTCCGTATGACGTTACACGTAAATGCTCTCATCCAGCCCCAACCCCTGCAGAATCCTTCGTTGTTCAGGGGTGAGGGAGCGATCCAGTGAGCGTTGGATGCGTCCATCCGGCAGCT
>NZ_NISS01000001.1:1587077-1600417 GCF_002335725.1 Geobacillus sp. FJAT-46040 | reverse complement strand
GCGGTCGAGATGACGAGCCAAGGCATCGTCGTTCAACCAGGAAGGATGGAGACCGGGACGGATGAGTTTCTCTAGATCGATCTCCTGAGCCCATCGTTCCACGTGAACGAGGGCTTGCCGGCCGTCAAACATATTGTAGATGATGGCCTGAACGGCATCGCTGACTCGAGTCTGGCACTGTGGATCAACGGGAACGAGATGGTCAATCAATTGGGGCAGGCCCAGTTTCTTGAATAGGGCACTTATTATATTCAAATAATGATTGCGATAGACCTTTTTGACTTGAACGTTCATAAGAGAAAAACTCCTTTACGTTCCTTGTGTGTCAAGGATTCATTCGACATCGGAACGAAAAAATCCTCCCGATTTTCGTCGAGAGGGTGCGAAATGTGAGGTTTGACTTGATCGATGATTGAACGCGCGAACATAGAGGCTGATGCAACAAGTTTTTTCTACTTGAGAACCGATTTCCAGAAGCGGTTGCGCAAGTAAATCACCAGCCTCCTAGAGAGCTGGTGAAAAATTTGTTTTTTGCTTGAACCGGTGGCAGTTCATCAGAAAGGGGGACAGATCTGACAAGGCTTCCCTAATTGAAAAAAATAATGGGGATGAGCCGCCTTTTTCATTCCTCGTCGGCCTTTCTAGACGATTCGACGAAAAACGGTGTATGGGCCGCTTCCCTTGCCAATCCCCTTACCCTTAGTGTAGCATAAGCATCCTTTGCCATTCTATGCACTTGCAAAACTTTTCCTTGTCCATTTAACCTTTTAAAACAGCAAAAAATCAGTTATAATATACCCGTCTGACACGCCATAAACGGTATGCATCAACAAACATGACTAGAGACTGCCCCCAGTTCACTGGCAACCAAACAATGAACATATTCTCAAACTGGCCGCGCGTTTGATCGGTTGCACAGCGCCAAAGGCAAGGAGCGGTCTCGTTTCGATGTTTTTCCTCAAAAAACCAGGAACGGATCAAACAATCGGAATTCTCGACGTCTCGAGGGGATGGAGTCTCTCCCCTAGCCGTCCCAGCGCTTAGGTGTACATTCTTATCATGGCCCCGTAGCTCAGTGGATAGAGCGTCGGTTTCCTAAACCGTGCGTCGGAGGTTCGAATCCTCTCGGGGCCGTTCCAACGATCCGACTAGTTCGGGTTAAAATTCTTAAACCCCTTGATACGACTGCGTTTGCAGTCATTTTCTATTTTTTGGAATCCGAAAAAATACGATAGAATTTGAAAAAATTTTGCACGAATTTTGCACGGCTATTTGGCATGATGCAGTTCCTCCATTGCCAGATCAACTTGGCGGAATCCTTTTTGCTTCATTCCCTTCTATTCTAGAAACAGTCAAGTACCACTTTTGGCGAAGATCCAAAATGATGTGTATTTGGACATAAATGGTAACCCGGTGGCAAAGGGATCAAAAGCTTCGCATATTGTGATTAATAGGGGGAAGAAATGATGAGAATATCTGATTTTCTTAAAAGATATAATTTACATGGGAGTTTAATTAATAATGTGGAATATGATTCCACTACAAAAAGAGTATCTATTGAAACTGAGTTATGTAAATGGCAGCAATTTGATTATGACGAAACTAAAGATCCTGAAATGATTGAGGGATTCATTGTTTTTGAAGATGTAACATATTTTGAAACAGATTGCGTTAAAGACTTTGATGCTGATGAAATATTGGAAGCGGTGCTTATTTCCGAAACTCCATCGCTTGAAAAAGTTAAAATAGTAACCGATGGGGTGAACATCATCATTATTGAGGCAGGGAATGTAGAGTGGCACTCACTTTGAGTTCAATGCTTGAGGAAAAGAACATTAAAATGTATACAGCGCATACAGTTGTATCGAACGATATTGCTTCATCCTATTTCGCGCAGGAGACTCCCACTTCAACGACCAAAGGGAGTAAGTGGGAGAGGAATGCGCGTTCCCCCCCCTTTCTTTTGTGTATGATATAATAAAGGCGTGGAGAAAACCGTTCAATAAAGGCACTCCAATCACGGCTACTCGATGTATGGAGTTGGTTACAGGAAACGTTGTAACCGTAAAACATCGAGCGTAGGTCCGTCTGTTGTGTGTGGAAGCCAAGTACTGCCAACAGACACACCGAGAGAATCGGTAACGATGCAGGCATGACCTGCGTCGTTGGGTAGTCGTCAACCTGCCCCCTGATGCAACCCCAAGTCAAGGAAGGAGGACGAAGTCCGTTTGCACTTCTGGGGAGTTGCAAGCCCCCACTTCAAGCGTTAGCGAAGTGGGGGTAGTTGACAAAGAACGAAACGATATCATGCAAGCCTTTGATCGATGGCTTATATCCATGAACATCCGGAGAAGGTGCTGCAGCGCTTGGGGGATGGGGCGTGATGAGAAGTCCACTCTTCATGTTGCATGTATATACATAAAGAACGCCTGCTCGTGACGAAAGAAGCGGCTCTCTCACTAGTTGAGAGAGCCGCTTTTTTAGTAGAATAGAAGAAAAAATAGAAACGAAGAATAACATTTCTATACGAAGGAGTTATTCCCATGTCATTGCACGATCTTTTCCGCCAAGTGATGGCCATTTACGAACAAGAAAAACGCGAAAAACTGTCAAAAGAGCGACGGTCGTTTCAGCTGGTGACACGAGCGATTCCAGAGGCGTTGAAAACATTGCCTTTCTTACCGCCTGACCGGTATGTGGTGAAAGGTTCTGTCGGTCAAGGGGTGTGGACTGATGTGCCGTGGGTGGCGGTGATGGATCAAGAGGTGACGGATTCGACGCAACGCGGGTATTATATCGTCTACTTATTCAGTGAAGATAGGCGCCGGCTCTATTTGACGCTCGCCCAAGGAGTGACGGAGACGCCGAGAGACGAAATGGAGCGGGTGAAGCGGGACATCCGCCAACTCATTCCCGCTGAAGAACGCGTGCGGACCGATGATGACATCCGTCTTGGCGAAAGCAAACGGGCGAAAGACTACGAACGGTCGGTGGCGGCGTATATCGCCTATTCGTTTGACGATCTGCCATCCGATGAACAACTCGCGCGCGACCTCGAAACGATGATCGGTTATTACCGACAGTATGTGGAGCGAACAGAACCGATGGCACCGCCCGAGCAGGCCCTTTCCTATCGGGAGGCGGTTGAGCATATTCATTCATACATATCCGCCAAAGGGTTTTACTATACGAAAGAGGAAGTGACCAACCTCTTTCTATCGTTAAAAACAAAACCGTTTGTCATCTTGTCCGGCATTTCCGGAACCGGGAAAACAAAAATTGTTCAATGGCTCGCCGAGAGCGTCGGCGCGACGGAAGACAACGGTCGCTTCACCTTAATTCCCGTCCGCCCGGATTGGCACGACGGCTCGGACTTGCTTGGCTATGTCGACATTAAAGGCGATTTCAAGCCCGGGCCGCTCACCAACGTCATCATCGAAGCGGGGAAGCATCCGGACAAGCCGTATTTCGTCGTGTTGGATGAGATGAACCTCGCCCGCGTTGAGCATTATTTCAGCGATGTCTTAAGCGTCATGGAAAGCCGCCGCTGGGAAGACGGGTGCATCACCTCGTCACGGCTGCTGCCGAGAGAAACAGCAGGGTGCGATCTTTTTCTCCCGCCGAACGTCTACATCATCGGCACGGTCAACATGGACGAGACGACCCACCCCTTCAGCAAAAAAGTGCTCGACCGGGCGAACACGATCGAGTTCAACCGCGTCCAGCTCGACCATCTCGATTTTTTGCGCGACTTGCCGACCGTCGCGCCCCTGTCAGTCGGACAGGAGCTGTTCGCGGCGCGGTATTTGCATTTGAAAGATGTATATGCCGATTATCCAAAGCTGGTAGAAGACGCGACGAAACAGCTCGTGGACATCAACCGCATCCTCGCGCCGCTCGGGGCGCACATCGGCTACCGCGTCCGCGACGAAATTTGTTTCTACCTTGCGTATAACGAAGAAGGAAAGCTGATGGAATTTGACAAGGCGTTCGACTATTGCCTGATGCAAAAAATGTTGCCGCGCCTTTCAGGAAGCGACGCGCGGCTCGAAACAGCGCTCAAGCAGCTGTTTGTCCTTTGCGCCGGCTTCGAACTGGACGGGGACTACAGCGGCGTGCTTGATGTGTCGTACGCCCGTTATCCAAAAAGCGCGGAGAAAATTTGGCAGATGCTGCGGAGGTTAGAGGACGATGGCTTCACTTCGTTCTGGCTTGGGGCGTGACGACTATGAGCTCGTCTATATCGAAACGAAACAGCTCACGCTCGTAATCAAAGGAAAGCCGTACCACGAACAATACGAAGGGCTCAAGCAGTACCGCCGCCTCGATTTCCACGAGACGATGGAGTTTTTCGCAAGCGGCGAAGGGGTGCTCGACGTCAAACTGTTCGACGTGGACGCTGGCGAGCTTGTCGACTGGTCGGGCGGCCACCGCCCGATTTTCTTTGAAAACGGCGTCTATCAGCTGCTTGTCGTTCCGAAAACCGACCGGGTGCTCTCCTTTTACCATGAGTCGCCAGCCATTCGGAACGCCGTCAGCCGCGTTGACATCGGCGGCCAAGCGGTGTTGATGGGAAATCTCCATTTCCCGAATGAAGTCGGGCTGTCGACATTCGAAATCCGCGATGGCCACCGCTCCGTTTTGGACGTGACGATCGAAATTTTCCCGACGAAATTGACATACAAACAAGACTACCAGCGGCTGCTTGATGAAGTGAGCGAAGAAATTTACAACTTGGCGTTTCACTTCATCAAGCGCACGTACCAGCGGGCGAAGGCGAAGCGCAGCGGCGCGCCGTCAAGAAGTGAATTTTTCCGGCTTATGGAGGCGCATATCGGCGATTTTTTGCATGCCATTCGCCATATCGAGCGGCAGCCGCACCATCAACTGTCGACCGTCCATGTGAGAGTGCGCGGCGACCAGCTCGGCCGTTTGGATGCGGCAGGAAGAAACGATTTGCGCAAGCGGCCGCAAGTGTTCCGTGACGTCAAGCGCGGCATCAACATCGGAAGTCGAACCGTCATGCCGCGATCGGGGCTCAAAGCGAAAAAAGAACTGACGTACGACACGCTCGAAAACCGGTTCGTCAAATGGATGATGACGCGCCTTGTCGAGAAGCTGCGCGATTTGTTCGAACACGTGCAAGGGAAGCAAAAGCGATACGAAACGGAACCGGATCCGGGTTTGCTTGAGCGCATCCAATCGATGATCCGCGCGCTCGAAACTCGGCTTCGTCACTCTTTTTGGCGGCCGATCGGGCGGCTTGACCGCTCTGTTGCGAGCCTCGTCCTGCAAATGGCGCCCGGGTACCGCGACGCCTATCAGCTGTTTCTCCTCATCACCCGCGGCCTCGCCTTGCAAGGGAAGCTGTACCGAATGTCCGTAAAAGACGTCGCCACGCTGTACGAGTATTGGACGTTTTTGAGGCTCGGGCAGCTCCTCGGGAAAAAATACAAACTCATCAGCCAAAATGTCATCCAAGTGAACCGCTTGGGGCTGTTCGTCAATCTCGACAAAACCCGCTCCGCCAAGCAAGTGTACGAACATCCGCACACGGGCGAGCGAATCACGCTCACGTACCAGCCGTACGAAGGAAGGCTGCCAACCGTCCCGCAAATGCCCGACACGGTTCTGGCGATTGAAAAAAAGGGAAAAGACTATACGTTCAACTACATTTTCGATGCCAAATACCGCCTCGATTTCGCCGTTTCCGGCAGCGCGTATGAAAAACGGTACGGAATGCCAGGCCCGATGGAAGACGACATCAACACGATGCACCGCTACCGCGATTCGCTTGTCGCCCGCCGCGGCGGCCCATACGAGCGCACCGCCTTTGGCGCCTACGTGCTGTTCCCGTGGCATGACGAAGACAGCTACCAAGCGCACCCGCTGTACAAAAGCATCAACGACGTCAACATCGGCGGCCTGCCGTTTTTGCCAAACGCCACCCGCCTGGTCGAGCAGTTCATCGAGCGGCTGATTGAAAAGAATCCCGAAGAACTGCAACAAGAAGGCATCCTGCCGCAAGGGATCATCGAAGAATGGCGGTCGGCGTTCGATGAGCATGTGCTCGTCGGCATGGTGCCAAGCGCGCGGCATTACGAAGCCTATGTGAAGCACCGCTTCTACCATATCCCGGTCAAGCAGCTGAAAAAAGGCTGGCAAGACGCGCGCTACATCGCCCTTTACCCGAAGCGGGGAGCCGCCCCGCAAAACGGGGTCACGTGCTTCGGCAAAATCGCCGCTGTGAACATCGTCAAACGCTCGGCCATCACCGAGCTGCCGAAACGAAGTGATGACGAATACGTTCGCTTCGAAGTCGAAAGCTGGCACTTTCTCCAACACGTCATCCGCCCCGTCGGCTACGGCATCGCCGTCTATGCGATGACGACGTTCAACATGCTCAAACAGGCGAAAGAACTGCCGGAACTGTTCATGAAATCAAGCGAGGAAATCGCCCTTTGGCGCATACTGCGGCGGCTGTCCGACCGCATCCGCTTCGACCTTGACGCCCGCTACTTGGATCAGGCGTCCAAGATCACCGCGTACCGCGTCAAAAACGTGTCCATCCGCCTGGAAAGCGGCCGACTCATCATCACAAACGGCGCAAAGTACAAAACAATCCCCGCCGACCTGCTCCGCAAGCAGCCGTCGGCCGTGTTTCGCGAAGTGGTGGGGATGATGGGGGAGGGAAGGATGCATGGCCATGTGGGTATGATCGAGAGACAAGGCTGGGTCTGATGATCCATGTCTGTTTCAATCCATTTTGGCATATTTTTCTGGAATGTTTTAGCGACTGTAGATGAGCAAATTCACCAACATACTAGGAATTGACAAGGTTTCTTCACGTTAGGGTTGCCGCCGCCGCTTTCCAAACCGGTCATCAAGCACCTCGTTCATATCGTCGATGCCTTGACCGGCGAAAGACCAGCTGAAGATGGATGAATACCTCGTTCGCCACATTCGGGCGGTGAAACGGTATGGGGCGGCGGTGTTTCCCGACTGCATGTACAGCATCGCCGAATCTCAACAACCCTCCTTTCGCCGAACGGGAACAGCTTCGATCGCAGAAAGGCCGCAGCGTCGTCGAGTTCATTGATGACGCCACGATATTCCCGTTGGTGTGATCAAAAAACAGCTCCGTATCGTATAAGGGGGGTCCTGCTTGTCTTTCTAACAATAGAAATTACTTTAATGAAAAAGGCTTATCTACAGTTATAAATGATTGCAGGTAAGTAGCATAAATGCTATCATTGTGTATAATAATTGGTAAAGGATAGAGGATATTGTTTGAGGTAATATACACAGGAAATTTGACACTCCACACGCCTAAAGGGCGTGGGATTCTTGGGTCGCTCACGTCCTCATCCATTTCTGGTTCGGACCACGCCCAAGTTCAGGGGTGTGTCATCACCCCGTCCCATCGGGTTAGAGTGTACCCCGATGGGCGGCGCACCTGTGACCAGTGCGCTAGGTTAGGAGGCGAAGCCCGAAATCGCTTTGGCGATGTTGATGGCGCCATTCAAGTCGGCGTGGAGAGTGTATCCACACCTTTGGCATCGGAAGCCGATGCCGTTTCGGTTCGCTTTCTCTCGATGACCACACTTGCACGTTTGGCTCGTATAAGTTGGATTCACCCACTCCACCCGAATGCCTGCCATTTCGGCTTTATAGGCAATCATCGTTTGCAGTTGGTGAAATGCCCAAGAATGAAGGCTTCGTCCTGCTTCTTTGGCCGATTTGGCCCGTTTCCGAATCCCCGTCAACGCTTCCATCCGAATCACGCCAACACCGTTGGCGAGCGCAACATTCACGATTTGACGGCTGATTTTGTGATTTTGATCCTTCATCCAGCGGGACTCTTTGCGGCCGATTTTGCGAATCATCTGGAGCTTCTTGGCTTTGCCCAACGTTCGCCGCAAAGCCGCATAGCGTCGGCGCACAAAGGCGCATTGGTTCCCTTTGAAAAACCACGATTTCGTTCCCACGCTGGCCACGGCGATATAGCGAAGCCCTAAATCAACTCCCATCACCTTTGTTTCGTGTCGCGGTTCCACTTCAAATGTGACCGCAACAGCCAAGTACCATTTCTTTCTCTTTTTGTAGAGCTTGGCGGCCCCTTGTTTGACGGTTCCGTCCAGCAGCCGATTCAGCCACGCTTCTTGGTAGGGGCGCGCAACCACTGGCACGCCGATTCGCCTCTCCAGTGTGGGGAAGGAAACCGTGTAGAACGCTCCTTTCTTTTCCACCTTTACGTTTTGATTGTTAAAGCAACACCAGAATGTTCGGAACTTCTTTGCCTTTTGTTTTTTCTTTTGGGCCTTCACTTCTCGAATCGTCTGATTCACGACGGCGGAAGGAAACCGCTGCGACGAAAACACTTTAAATAGTTTGCTCGTCGCTTGATTCAGCTCGGGATGATTCAACAGCCAATTCGCAAACGCGGTATTCACTTCTGTCATCCGCTCGTACATGTCTTGTTTGGCTTTCGTCGGCTTGTGCAGTTCCAGCCTTAGTGTGATCGTGGGCATGGATTCACCTCCTTGTGGCAATTTCAGGATACCATTTTTTTCAGAATCATTCAATATTCAGAAAACGGCTCACTTTCATTCCACCCCTCAAGGAATGGGCTTTCTCGCTCGCAGGTCTGTAAAGGAATTTGAAAATCATCTACTGAGTAAAGCCGAGCAAGAACTTAGACAAAAAGGTCGTCCGGGTATATGGTGTCATGTTGCTGATGTATATGCCAGGCAACTTACGATTATTCAACATCATCCATATCCTTCTGATCCAGAGGACAACAGCTTTCCGGATGATATCATCCCTCCGTCGTTGAAACATCTTCGCATGAATACTCGTTATGATCATTTTTACAGATGGGGTATAAGAGGTGGAAGAACTGGAAATCACAGAATTATATTTGCGATTCACAATTTTTCAAAAGTCATATTGCTTCATTATTTTGACAAGCAGTATAACGGAGCGATAAGACGAGAGGATATTGTGCCGGCTGAATCAGCATATGAACGTTATTGCGCTTTCGACCCTTGCCTTTATTAATGGACTGGGAGGGAAAAACAATGAGTGATTTTTTTAAGAAATATGCAGCCATTCGAGGCGAGCAACATGTTCAAAAACTTCGATTGGAAGGAACGATAGCTGCACAGATTAAAACAAGACGAAAGCAGCTGAATATGTCTCAACAGGAACTGGCAGATCGCATTGGAGTTCCAAAATCCACGATTGGGAGAATTGAATCGGGGCTTACAAGTCCTAGGGTAGAGACGCTTTTTAAAATTTCGCAGGCATTGAATACTCCTTTCATCATTGATGGTACAAGCAGACAGGATCATAACCTAAATGTTCAAGTTTAGCGCATAATAGGTAAATCGATGAGTTCTTTGATCAACTGAGAGTACATGTGAATTTTCCTCCGATGATTTGGCTCGGTCTCCTTTACCATACGGGAAAATTCGCATTTTTTGTATCCTCTATTTTCCCAATGCGCACCTATCTTGCCGTAAATGATCAAGTACAACTTGTGGTGAAGAGCCGAAAAAGCTTAACCATTCGTTTTTTGCACCCTCCCGACCAAAATCGGGAGGATTTTTTGCGCCCATCGTTGATGGAGAGGCTGGATGTCTTGCGCCTTGACGTCGAGTTCGATCAATTCGTTCCTAGATCGAAACAGAGCCCTTGTTCTTAAGCTGTGTCTATGATAATCAATCTATAGTTTCGACAAATTTCAACAACATCCTACCAGTTGTTTTCGTAAAATAAAACCATAAAGAAAAGAAACAAGGAGCCATTCGTGCATGAAGACAAAAGGGATGATTGACAACAGACAAAACGGCCTAGTCGGCGATGCGTTGAAAGCGCATATCACAAAAGGCAGCAAACTATCGATTGCGGCGGCGCATTTTACAGAAAAAGCCGTCTGAAAGCACATGGTTTCAATCATGGGATGAAAGACGGCATTGCTCGGTAATCCCTTAATAGGATTGTTTAGAGCAATCTCTTTTGTCGTGTGAGTAAAATATTTGTGGGTGACATTCCGAAATGATCCCCTGACGAGGGTTACCAACTCTTATTCGTAATTCCTGTCGGGGCCACCCAGTGAAGCGTGGTAGAAGCCAAAACATGCAAAAAGGACTCTCTTCCTGTTATGATGGTGATTATCAGCATCAACCGAAAACAGGAGGGAGAGAGTCCATGAAACATTTTACTCCATGAAGGGACGGGGGACGTGTGGGAACGGTTTGAGGAGTGGCTGATGCAGGAATATGCCTATGATCCGTGCCGGGACCTGTTGGTCATCAACGGCGATGCGGCGTCGTGGATCACGGCCTGCCGAGAGTATTTTGGAAAGCGGGTGTGCTTTCAGCTGGATCGATTTCATGTGGCGCGGGAGCTGCGTCAGTGTCTGTCCGGCCATCCGCGTTGGCGAGAGGTGCGGAAGAAGCTGGCGAAACAAGACGAAGAAGGACTTCTCGTGGAGTTGAACAGCGCGATCGGCACGTTGAAGGACGAAGCGAAAGAACAGCAGCTGGTGACCATGATCGGCCGGATCGAGTCGATGCCGGGATGTATCCGGGACTACCGGGAGTGGCTGTCGGAGCAAGGGGTGGAGACGACCGGCATGCGTCCGATGGGCCACGCCGAGAGCGTGATGAGCCGTTAGCGGCAACATTACATAGAAGATGATACGGGTAATGCATAAGCACGTGTATTAAATAAAAACGGTGGGGATATATATGCAAGACATTATAAAAAAAGAGCAGGAACGTTTAGATGCGACAATATCTGTTATTGATGAGCTGTTAGAAAAAAATAAACAAAATATGAATAAAACTGCAAAAGATGTTGTAGAAGCACAGCTTATTGCATATGCCAAGAAAGAAGTCCAAAAGCTTCAAGATATGCGCCCCAATCCATATTTTGGGCGATTGGATTTTGAAGATGAGTTTGGAAAAGAGACCATTTACATTGGAAAAAAGGGGATTGAAAAAGATGGAGAGTTGATTGTTGTTGATTGGCGGACGGATTTAGGAAGATTATACAATGCTTACCAAGGTGTACAAAAGACTTTCCAAGTCGGAATAGAAAACAGACCGGTAACGATTCACGGAAAACGTGGTATCGTCATTAAAAATGGAAGAGTGATTAAAGTAACCGATATTGGAAAATCGGAAATCATTGAAAATGACAACGGCGAAAAAGTAAAATACATGGACGATTATTTAAAAGAAATTTTGACAAATACGGAAGAAGCTCATCGACTTCGGGATATTATCGCTAGCATTCAAGCCGAACAAGATGAAATTATCCGCCTGCCACTGAAAGATACGATTATCGTCCAAGGTGCGGCTGGAAGCGGAAAATCAACGATTGCGTTGCATCGCATTTCATATCTTTTATATCAATATCACGAGCAAGTCAAACCGAAAGATATTCTTATTTTAGCGCCGAACGAGATTTTCTTATCCTATATTAAAGA
Organism: Geobacillus sp. FJAT-46040; assembly: GCF_002335725.1. Lineage (NCBI taxonomy): Bacteria > Bacillati > Bacillota > Bacilli > Caryophanales > Anoxybacillaceae > Geobacillus > Geobacillus sp. FJAT-46040. Next base: position 1,588,920 of record NZ_NISS01000001.1, on the reverse strand, counting down.
TATCGTACCGGAAATCGAAATTGAGGGGATTGAACAACGAACATTTTACGATTGGGCGTCTACTTATTTTACCGATGTTCATGATATTCCTGACTTACATGAGCAATATGTACATATATACGGATCAACGGAAAAAGAAGATTTGATAAAAATTGCTAAATATAAAGGATCGCTTCGATTTAAAAAGCTTCTAGATGACTTTGTTGAGTACATCGGCAATACGATGATCCCGCATGGGGACGTCGTTATTGAAAGCGGGGTTATTCTTTCCAAAGAAGAAATTCATCAATTTTATCACGCAAAAGAACATTTGCCTCTCAATGTACGCATGAAAGAAGTAAAAGAGTTTATCTTAAATTGGAGCAATGAACAAATCAACATTCGCAAACAACAAATTGAGGATGAATTTGAGGAAGCGTATCGGAAATGGGTTGTAACGCTTCCGGAAGGTGAAGAAAGAAAAGCGGTATATGAAGCATTAGAAAAAGCAAAACAATTGCGTATGAAGATCTTTCAAGAAAAAATGCAGCATGAAATTTCGCTTATCGTGAAAAAGATGGAAAATATCCCTGCGTTGTTAATGTATAAATCGGTGTTCCAGAAAAAAGTATTTGAGAAATTTCATCCGGATATCGATGAAGAATTGCTAAGTCTTTTACTGAAAAACGGAAGACAAATTAAACAGGAACGTTTTATGTACGAAGATATTGCCCCGCTCATTTATTTATATAGATGCAATTTGAAGATTTACCATTTGCAACTTTTACCGAGTATTTGATCGACTGTCGGGCGACCGAACAACGCCACTTCCAGATCCATTATATAGGTCTGTGAAGCAGGCGGTTGTTCGGTCCTCCGTCACGCCAAGGCGTGACGGAGAAGCCTGTGGCTTTCCCTCGACAGTCGAAAAGGGGCAAACCGTTTTTCCGTCAGGGGACATGTTAAACTTCCTCGTTGCCTCTATATAGATGCGAAAATCAATGGAAAAAAACTGCAGTACGAACACATTGTTATTGATGAAGCGCAAGATTATAGCCCGTTTCAACTTGCGATTATGAAAGATTATGCGAAATCGATGACGATATTAGGCGATATTGCGCAAGGAATCTTTTCTTTCTATGGACTTGACCGTTGGGAAGAAATAGAATCGTATGTTTTTAAAGAAAAAGAGTTTAAAAGACTTCACTTGCAGACAAGCTACCGCTCGACAAAACAAATTATGGATTTGGCCAACAGGGTGTTATTAAATAGCAATTATGATTTTCCGCTTGTTATTCCTGTAAACCGTCCAGGGGACGTTCCTACGATTAAGAAAGTCGAAAGCATCGGTGAACTTTATGATGAAATAGTCAATTCAATACGAATATTTGAAGAAAAAGGTTATAAAAAAATTGCGATTTTAACAGCTTCCAAACAAGGAGCTATTGATACGTATGATCAGTTAATGAGACGTCAAATTACGCAAATGGAAGTGATTACAGAAGGAAACCAAGCGCTGAAAGAGAAAATCGTTATTATTCCTTCTTATTTAGTCAAAGGACTTGAGTTTGATGCGGTGATTATCGAAGATGTTAGCGACGAGACATTTAAAGATGAAACACAACATGCTAACTCACATTTCGCACCCTAACAAGGTCAAAACAAAGGATTTTTTATTTAGTTTTTCAGAATAACTTTTTGACCAACACAACGAGCGATGGCAATCCTTTTTTTACCATCGCTGGTCGTTCCGTATGACGTTACACGTAAATGCTCTCATCCAGCCCCAACCCCTGCAGAATCCTTCGTTGTTCAGGGGTGAGGGAGCGATCCAGTGAGCGTTGGATGCGTCCATCCGGCAGCT
>NZ_NISS01000001.1:1578813-1586446 GCF_002335725.1 Geobacillus sp. FJAT-46040 | reverse complement strand
GCGGTCGAGATGACGAGCCAAGGCATCGTCGTTCAACCAGGAAGGATGGAGACCGGGACGGATGAGTTTCTCTAGATCGATCTCCTGAGCCCATCGTTCCACGTGAACGAGGGCTTGCCGGCCGTCAAACATATTGTAGATGATGGCCTGAACGGCATCGCTGACTCGAGTCTGGCACTGTGGATCAACGGGAACGAGATGGTCAATCAATTGGGGCAGGCCCAGTTTCTTGAATAGGGCACTTATTATATTCAAATAATGATTGCGATAGACCTTTTTGACTTGAACGTTCATAAGAGAAAAACTCCTTTACGTTCCTTGTGTGTCAAGGATTCATTCGACATCGGAACGAAAAAATCCTCCCGATTTTCGTCGAGAGGGTGCGAAATGTGAGTGCTAAGATGTTGTATATGTCTATTACTCGCGCTCATCACGACTTACATCTATTTTACCGTGGAAATATATCGCCACTATTGGAAGAGCGAGACCCTAGCGCGCCGCCAAAACCACGAAAATCATTTGCCGACTGGTTAATTACGGATATAAACGATCCGTATGTGGAACCACAAGTGGAAGCGGTAAAACGTGTGAAAAAGGAAGATATGATTCGTTTATTTGATGACGAAGAAGAAGAGTTTGTTGAAGAAGCGTTTGAAGATGACCGCGAACGATATTACGATTTCCATGCTTGGTTGAAAGTTTGGCGCCGCTGGGCGGAAATGCGAAAACAATTAGACGAAAAATCGTAAAGGTTGGGATGTAGTGTTGAAGAAATATTCCGGAGGATTTACAGCGGAACACCTTTATAGAAATGAAATGAAAATCATTGTTCATTTACAACTACAAGGATTATCGAAAGAGGAAATAAAGAAAAAAGTTTTTGAAGAAAATTTACTTCATTGTCGCAGCGAAGCGGCAATAAAAGACCTATTTCCTCGCGTTTATCGACGAGCCGAAGTCCTTGATCAGCAACTAAAGTTTTTTCTAATACATGGAGCACGTTCCGACCAAAACGCGCTCCTGCTATATGCATTTTTAAAACGTTTTACGTTTCCTCGTGATTTTGTTTTGGAAGTGATCCATTATAACATGAAAAAATTTAAGTCAACGGTGACAGAAGGAAATATTCGCACGTTTTTTGAAGAAAAGGAACAGCAATATGAACAAGTGAGAAACTGGACCGATAAAACAAAATATAAACTAAAGCAAGTGATGTTAAAAATAATAGTAGATGCCGAATTGCTTAAGAAAAATGGAAACGAATACGAAATCAAACCGATTCCATTAAGTAGAGAGTTGCGTGATTACGTCGAACGAAATCCGGTGTATCGCGACTTACTCATCTTAACATTAAACGAATAATATAGGAGGTTTGCAGTGGAGATTCAAAAAAAATTAGATCGGTTTTTTGAAGAGATTCAAAAAGATGAATTTTTGCAGATGAGAGGATTAGGAAATGAAGTACCATACTTCATTTTTGATTACGAACCGGAACATGAGTTGATTGTCCGCCAATCGATTCGATATTTTACTAATCGGATTCATTTAAACATTAAAGTGCTCAATTTATTGAAAATGGTTATTGAACTATTTGACGATATTGGATTAGAAGGGTTAAAACAATTTGAGGAAGAACAAGGAACGGAAGCCTTGTTTGACGCTTTGCGCCCAACGATCGAAGAAGAACAGCTAGTAGACAAAATTGCCGAAGCGGCAGAACAAGCACAAATCATTTTTATCACCGGGATTGGGAGTGTATTTCCATTAGTACGGGCTCATGAATTGCTAAATCAATTGCATCCGAAAGTAACCAACGTGCCAATCGTTATTTTTTATCCAGGAACATATACAGGGCAAGGCCTGAGCCTATTTAATCGTTTCGAATCCAACGGATATTATCGAGCATTTTCTATCTAATGGACAGAGGAGGGTTCGCAGTGTTACAAAACACATTTACTATTCAGGAACTGTTTAAAAAGCCGATTGACCGCGAAATTAATGGGGTAGTGCAAGCGGGACAATACGACGAAAAAGTGGTTCACAGCGAATTAGAAGAATATGTCATGACGAAAGAAATCAGCGAAAATATGAAGTATTTCTTTAAAAACTACACTAATAGTTTTGATCATCCGACGACAAAAATAGGAGTATGGATTTCCGGCTTTTTTGGTTCAGGTAAATCCCATTTTCTAAAAATCTTGTCTTATTTGCTCAACAACGAAACCGTATATGGCAAACGAGCGGTTGATTTCTTTACAGAAAAAACAGATGACCAAGAATTATTAGAAATGATGCAGCGCTCCGCAACGTATGATAGCCATGCGATTTTATTTAACGTTGATTCCAAATCAGCGGGCGGTAAAAAAGAAAAAGCAACTATTGTAGAAGTATTTTTAAAAGTATTTAACGAATACCTAGGATACTCTCCAACGCTTTGGATTGCCCATATCGAGCGGCAATTGGCGGACGAAGGAGTATACGAGGAATTCGTAAGACATTTTGAAGAAATAGAAGGGAAACCGTGGAAGGAAGAACGGGCGCGGATTTTATTAAAACGCAAACCGTTCATTCAGGCGTTAGCTAGATTAGGATATGACGAAGAAACGTCGGCAGGCTTCTTGGACGCGGCTAAGAAAACGTTTGAAATCAGTTCTGAAGAATTCGCGAAAATTGTTGCAAAACACGTCAAAGAAAAAGGAGACAACTACCGCCTTACGTTTCTTGTCGACGAAATCGGTCAGTATATTGGCGATGATCCGAACCTTATGTTAAATCTACAAACCGTTGTCGAAGATTTAGGAAACTATTGCCAAGGAAAAGTGTGGGTGATTGTTACTTCTCAAGAACAAATCGATGCCGTAACAAAAATTAAAGGCGCTGACAATTTTTCTAAAATTCAAGGCCGTTTCGCGACACGTATTCACTTAACGAGCTCTAATACGGACGAAGTCATTAAACGCCGTCTATTAGAAAAATGGCCGGCAGCTGCCGATCATTTAAAAGTTGAATTCGAACAAATCGGACAAAGTTTAAACAATACGTTAACGTTTGAAAAAGATACGTGCGTGCTTCAAAGCGGATTCAAAAATGAAGAAGAATATGCGGCGATTTATCCGTTCGTCCCATATCAAGTCGAATTGTTGCAACGGGTTTTTGATAAAGTACGCCGCCAAGGGGAGGCAGGAGCTCATTTAGCTCACGGAGAACGTTCCTTATTAAATGCCTTCCAGGAAGTTGCGTTGCAATTAAAAGATCAAGATACAAACCAATTGGCTCGTTTTTCCCAATTTTATGAAACGGTTAAACGATTTTTAAGCACCTCTGTTTCGGCGACGATCGCATCAGCTGCGAAACGCGAAGGCATCACAGAGTTTGACGTTGAAGTGTTAAAAGTGTTATTTATGATCAAGGGGATCGAGCAGATTAAAGCAACGGTAGAAAATATTACCACTTTGCTTGTCGACAGTGTAGACTGCATAAAAAATGATTTAGAAAAAGAAGTTCGCCGTTCGTTAAACCGTCTTCGCCGAAACATGTTAATTGCGGAAAATGCGGATAAAACGTTCGTGTTCTTAAGCGATGACGAACAAGAGATGAATCGCGAGATTGAACACGAACATATTAACGAAGCAAATGTCATTGATGAGTTGGGCAAAATATTTTTCGAAGATATCGTGCAAATGAAGTCATATCGTTATCAAAAAACACATGACTTTGAATTCAATAAAGTATTTGATACGTACACTCGCGGTGGGCGAACGAATGAACTAACCCTTCAAGTATACACGGGGGATGTCACGGAAGAACAAGCGCGGGCAGAGGCAAACTCAGGCATTTTAGTCATGCATATTCCACAAGAATTTACCGAAAAGTTTTTTGAACCGATGGAATACGCGCTTAAAATCCGATCCTATGCAAATAAAAAAATTTCCACGAGCTTAACGGAAAGACAACGTAAAATACTGGATGAAAAACGCCAACAAATCACCGAATTTGAAAAGAAAGCTAAGGAAGCGCTAGCCGAAGCGGCGGTGCATGCGACTTACTATGTGCAAGGACAAGAATACCGTTTTAACGGCAGTTTAGAAAATCAGCTGCAAAGTGCTTTTGAAATTCTTGTCCGTAATACGTACAGCTACTTAAGCTATATGGAGGAGCCGGTTCCTGTCAAAAACGCGAACGATACGATTTATGAATGGGCAACAAAAGGTCTTCCAGCGAAATTAGATGGAACGTTTGCCAACCATCTTGCGTATGACACGGTGTTTCGTTTCCTTGAACAAAGCCGCAATCGGCAAATGGTGACGATGAAATTGCTTGTAGAAAAATTTAAAAGCGCGCCTTACGGCTGGAGCGAAAACGATATTGCCGGATTAGTAGCTGCTTTAATGCATGATGGAAAAATAAAATTAACGTATTTAGGAGAAAGTTTTGATACGAGTCATCCACAGTTTATTTCTCGGATTACAAAAGCGTCGGAACGCGAAAAAGTAATGATTGAGGCGCAAATAGCCATTCCAAGCCACAAACGTAAAATCGTCGTAGAAATGATGCGGGAGTTATTTAACTTCTACGATGTTGGTGAAACGTATGATGAAATTGCAAAGAACATTCGCGTGCAAATGCAAAAACATTTCTTAGAACCAATAACAGAGATGCTGAAAATAAAAGAATATGAAGATCCGCAATATCCATATCCAGGCGGCATTCAGCTCGCGAAATTAAAGAATAGCATCGAGGAATTGTTGTCTTATTCCAAGAGCGAGAATCTCGTTGAGGAATTCATTGAGTTGGATGAAGATTTGGAGGAATGGATTGAGGATATACAAACTTTATCTGCATTTTATACAAAAACGGCCATTCGCTATTTTGATGAAAGTGTCCGTCTATTAAAAGAGCGTGTGGATGATTTAGATATCGCCAAAAATCAAACGGAAGTACAAAAAATTAAAAATCAAATTGTTTCCATCTTGACAATGGATCATCCTTATCGAGAAATTCCTAATCTACCAATCTTAAACGAGAAATTAAGAACAGAACTTACGAATTTTGTAAAGAAAGAACTGGGCGCTCAGCTCGAACAAATGGAAGAAATTCGCCGCAAGATGGAAGAGTTGAAAGAGCGGTACAGCATCGAAGAGATCAAAGCAATGGTTCAACATGAATTAGAAGAGCTGCAAGCCCGTATAGAGCAGCTGAAAGATATGGACAGCATTTCCCGTGTCTATTCCTACACACAAATGGCGACAAACGATTTGCGTCGTTTGGAAGAAAAAGTATATGAACTGTATGTACAATATCAGTCGGAAACGAGTGACGGCGATGATCGTCAAGTGGAAGTGCCAATCTCACGATTCATCCAAGTCATGATACCGTCCGGTCAAGTCGAAATTCGTACTGAAGATGACGTGGATCGTTTATTAGAAAAAATGAAACAGGAACTGCTAAAAGAAATTCAGAATGGAAAAGTTGTCGTCATTAAAAAGTAGAAGGAGTCAGGAGACAATGAACAAACGAGCATTAAAAGAATTTGCTGTTTATGCACGCAACGAACTTCGCAATCAAATCTCATTACGAGCACAGGCCTTTGGGATTACTCCCGAAGGCTCTCCTGCGCTTGTAACAGGTGCTGATTATATTGAAATCAACGGCAAAAAACTGCCGCTATCCTATAAAAACGGTTTGCAAAAACTGTTAAAAGAAATGGAAACAAAAGGCTATGACCAAGTGATTGAAGAAGTCGCGTACACATGGTTTAACCGTTTAATCGCGATTCGCTTCATGGAAGTGCATAACTATTTGCCATCAAAAATTCGTGTTTTATCCAGCGAAACAAAAGGAAAAGTGGATCCGGATATTTTAACCGATTACCAATATACGGACTTGCCAGTCGATAAAGAGGAGATTGCATCTCTTTTACAACAAGGAAAGCGTGAGGAGGCGTATCGGAAATTATTAATTGCCCAATGTAATGAATTGCACGAAATCATGCCGTTCTTATTTGAAAAGTTAGCGGATTATACAGAGTTATTGTTGCCTGAGTCGTTGCTTCATGCGGATTCGTTGATTAACAAACTAGGAAAAGAATTAGGAGACGAAAACTTCGAACATGTAGAAGTCATTGGTTGGTTGTATCAATATTATATTTCAGAGAAAAAAGATGAAGTATTTGCGGGATTGAAGAAAAACAAGAAAATTACAAAAGAAAACATCCCAGCCGCAACACAGATGTTTACGCCGCACTGGATTGTACGTTATATGGTGGAAAACTCGCTTGGGCATATGTGGCTTGAGTCTCATCCTGAGTCGAACTTAAAAGCGGAAATGAAATATTATGTAGAGCCAGCGGAACAAGAGCTAGAGGTACAAGCGAAATTAGAAGAACTACGTAACCCAAATCTTTCACCAGAGGATATTACTGTATTAGACCCTGCTTGCGGTTCTGGTCATATTCTTGTCTATGCCTTTGACTTGCTATACAAAATATATGAAGAACGTGGCTACCCTGTCCGTGAAATTCCATTTCTTATTTTAGAGAAAAACTTATACGGAATTGATATTGATGACCGTGCGGCACAGTTGGCGGCATTTGCGTTAATGATGAAAGCGCGGGAAAAAACGAAAAAAGTATTCCGTCATCCACCTGCATTGAACGTCATTTCGATCCAAGAATCGAATGATATTCTCATCGATCAGGCAGCGGAATTAATTGGAGAAAACGAAACAGAAGTAGCAGAAATCAAAAGACTGTTACAAACTTTTATCGATGCGAAAAACTATGGTTCCATTTTACAACCGGAAAAAGTAGATTTTGATAAATACTTGCGGAAAATTGAACAGTTGCAGCAATCAGGGGAGCATACACTTGAAACATTTGAAGTGTATGAGCAACTAGACAAGATTAAACAACTAATAAAACAAGCTAAATTGTTAGCATCCCAGTACGATGTGGTAGTGACAAATCCGCCGTATATGGGAGCAAAGGGAATGAATACAAAATTGAGTGACTATGTGAAAAAGAATTATAGTGACTCAAAGGCAGATCTTTTTGCAGTTTTTATGGAAAGATGTAGTAGTTTTACTAAAGTAAATGGTTTTCATGCGGAAATAAATCAACAATCTTGGATGTTTTTAGGTATCTATGAAAATATACGTAAAAAATTATTGTCTAATATATCAATTCAGTCAATGGTACATTTAGGACCCAGAACTTTTGAAGAAATTGGAGGAGAAGTTGTCCAAAGTACAAGTTTTGTAATTAGAAATAGATCCCTTCCTTCGTATAAAACAACATTTATTAGGTTAACAAGTTATGGCTCTGAGGAAAAAAAACAAATGTTTTTTAATATTAAGAATAGATATATTGTTACTCACATTTCGCACCCTAACAAGGTCAAAACAAAGGATTTTTTATTTAGTTTTTCAGAATAACTTTTTGACCAACACAACGAGCGATGGCAATCCTTTTTTTACCATCGCTGGTCGTTCCGTATGACGTTACACGTAAATGCTCTCATCCAGCCCCAACCCCTGCAGAATCCTTCGTTGTTCAGGGGTGAGGGAGCGATCCAGTGAGCGTTGGATGCGTCCATCCGGCAGCTTGAACAGGACGACGTTCACATATTTCGTATAA
>NZ_NISS01000001.1:1559598-1578038 GCF_002335725.1 Geobacillus sp. FJAT-46040 | reverse complement strand
GCGGTCGAGATGACGAGCCAAGGCATCGTCGTTCAACCAGGAAGGATGGAGACCGGGACGGATGAGTTTCTCTAGATCGATCTCCTGAGCCCATCGTTCCACGTGAACGAGGGCTTGCCGGCCGTCAAACATATTGTAGATGATGGCCTGAACGGCATCGCTGACTCGAGTCTGGCACTGTGGATCAACGGGAACGAGATGGTCAATCAATTGGGGCAGGCCCAGTTTCTTGAATAGGGCACTTATTATATTCAAATAATGATTGCGATAGACCTTTTTGACTTGAACGTTCATAAGAGAAAAACTCCTTTACGTTCCTTGTGTGTCAAGGATTCATTCGACATCGGAACGAAAAAATCCTCCCGATTTTCGTCGAGAGGGTGCGAAATGTGAGTTGTTAATCAAAATCAATTTAACGCTATAGCTGGATCACCAATTGCGTATTGGATGAGTACTACCATTAGTAATATTTTTAAAAGTAATCCACAAGTTAGTAATTTTGCGCAATTTAAACAAGGATCTACAATAGGAGATAACCAAAAGTTTTTAAGACTTTGGCATGAAATTGAAATATCCTCTTTTAGGGGGAAATGGAAACCTTGTTTAAAAGGTGGCAGTTATAGAAAATGGTACGGTAATCAAATATATGTTATAAACTGGCTTAATAATGGAGAAGACATTAAAAGTACAGGAAGAGCTACTATACGAAATGAAAATTATTTGTTTAGAAGTGGAATAAGCTGGTCCCGTATCACAACAAATAAGCCGTCTTTCAGAGTAATGAATGAGGGTTTTTTCTTTGAAAGCGCTTCGGGGGTTTGTTTTCCTGATAAAGAAATAACTTTAAAAATGCTAGCGTTTTTAAATAGTAATGTAGCACAAGCTTTTGCAACCTATATTAATCCTACTTTAACTTTTCAATCAGGTAATATATCTTTATTACCATTCCACAAAAATATAATTAATAATACTAAAATAGATGAGATTGTGGTATCGTGTATACAAAATACGAAGGAAGATTGGGACTCCTTCGAAATCTCATGGGATTTCAAAAAGCACCCATTCCTCACATATCGCGGAGAAGCAAAGACGTTAGAGGAATGTTACGCCAACTGGGCAGACCATGCGGAAAAGCAGTTCCAGCAGCTAAAGAAAAATGAGGAAGAACTGAACCGTATTTTTATTGAACTATATGGATTAGAAGATGAATTGACACCAGAAGTGCCGGATGAGGAAGTAACCGTCCGCCGCGCGGATCGTGTCCGTGATGCGAAATCGTTCTTATCTTACTGCATCGGTCTGATGATGGGGCGTTATTCGTTGGATGTCGAAGGCCTTGCGTATGCAGGTGGTGAATGGGATGCCTCGAAGTATAAAACATTCCAGCCTGATAAAGATGGCATCATTCCATTGACGGAAACAGCTTATTTTGAAGATGATGTCATCAGTCGTTTGCAAGAGCTATTAATCATTATGTTCGGCGAAGATACGTTAGCGGAAAATCTTCGTTGGTTAGCGGAGTCATTAACGATGAAAAGTAATGAAACATCAACGGAACGGTTGCGTCGTTATTTCTTTGATGAGTTTTATGATGATCATTGTAAAATTTACCAAAAACGTCCGATTTATTGGATGGTTGAGTCTGGTTCGAAAAAAGGTTTCCGTGCGTTATTTTACTTACACCGTTACACGCCAGAAACATTAGCAACAATGCGCTTTACGTACGTACAAAACTTACAAGAAAAACTTCGTCAAGAGCAAAAACGTCTCGAGCAAGACCTTATCAATCCGGATTTATCTTCTGCGATGAAAAAGCGCTACGAGAAGCAATTGAAACAAATTAGAGCTCAGCAGGAAGAGCTTGTTGAATTCGATAAAAAATTAGCGGAACTTGCCAATCAACGCATTGCCTTAGATTTAGATGATGGAGTGGTTGTGAACTACGAGAAATTAAAAACGATCCTTGCGAAAATAAAATAACCGCTGCAAAATGGATAGGGGGAAGCCCCCTATCCATTTTTTCACTTGCCATTGGATTGTCTTTCTTTAAAATAGGGAAAAGAAATACATTGAGAGTTGGTGTAAGATATGGATATTGTTCAAGAGTTACTGCGACTATTCGAAAAACAGCTTACAGAAAATATTGGTGCGAATCGTGCAATTGTCTTTTGGTATGATGTGCAAAGTGAGGAGCGCGATTTAGCAGAAATAGAACAAGCGTTGAATGAAAAGGGAATCAAAGTTTGGAAATTGAATGATCACAACGCGTTCCAGACAAAAGTATTGTTGGAACTCGAGGACACGGAAAATTCGTATTTAATATACGCTCCATTTGCCAAACCGAAAGATGAGGATAACTTTTTATTAGATATCCTTCTTTACAGCGGCAAATATGGAGAATTTCAAGCAGATGAAATCGCGATTATGATGAAAGAACTTCGCATTGATCATTTAGCGATTCGACCGTTTATAGAGGAGCATTGGGCGTTTTTTAAAAACAAGCAACGAGTTTCCAAATTTAAAAAGCTGCTTCCGAATAACCCAAATGCAAATGATGTAAAGCAAACGATGATGGCTGTATTATGTGATGCGAAAAGCATCCATCCACAGGAGTTATTGAAAAGCGTCGTCGCAAAAAAAGGCGGAATGTCGGATGATAATGAAGCGCTCATGCAAATGGGCAAGTATTTAGATGTCAATCTGTTTTTCGAGTTAATCGAAGATTATTTTGGCGTCTCACCGAAAGAAGAACACCGTCTATCTCATATTATCGAAACAATTGTTTATCAGCATGTTGCTTCCAATATCGATGAAGGTGTATTACATGTTCATTATCCTTGTAGCGTTCCAAATATTTGTAAAGTATTTATCGATGATTGGTTGAAATCGGACGAACGTGAAGTATTAGAAACGATTTTGTTGGAACTGGAACAAAAGTGGAATGTGCCGCAATTAGTAGAAACGCATACGTATCAGGCGTTCATTCGTTGTTTTACGTTCCCGATTATCGAACGAAAAGTGCTGGATGCTTTGCATGAATTATTATTAAATGAAACGGTTCTTGTGAACGAATGGAAAAGTATTTTGGCGGAACGAAGGAAAGGTTATTGGTATCAAGCGCATTTTGCACAAGAGTATGAATTGTTGGAGAAAATACTTGATTTTTATGAATGGAAAATCATTTTTGAACGAGATGATGCACCGAAAAACGAACAAGAATGGTTTTCGTTGTATACAGAAAAGTATTACCGTATCGACCAACTTTATCGCCATATTTATCTTCTGTATAGAAAAGGAACGAATTTGGAACGTTACGAACAATTAATAGAAAGAGTAACATTCTGGTATGAGAATAAGTATTTAATGACGTTAGCGGCACATACAGATCACATGTTGGAAACAAGACTCAGCAAACAATGGAACATTCCAAATGTCATGCAACAAAAAAATTTTTATCAACATTTTATACGGCCATTGTTAGAGGCGACACGGGAGCGTATTTTTGTCATTATTTCCGATGCGCTTCGTTATGAAATAGGAATGCAATTGTTAGAAGAGTTTCAACAGCGTTTAAACACAGAAGTGAAAATCATCCCGATGCAGGCAACGCTTCCTACTTATACGCAATTAGGAATGGCGGCATTGCTTCCCGGAAAGATTACGGGAATAAAAGAAGATGGCACAATTTATGTGAATGATCTTTCTACGAAAGGCTTGCAAAACCGGAATAACATTTTGCAAATGTATGAAGTGGATTCCATTGCTTTAAAAATGGAGGACTTCATTCAATTAACTAAAGACGAAGGACAAGAGTATATTCGCGGCAAGCGTGTTGTCTATTTGTATCATGATGCCATTGACGCGATTGGCGATTCGAGCAAAACAGAAGCATATACGTATGAAGCAGTCGAAAATGCGTTAGAACGGATAAAAGCAGCCGTTCGCAAATTAACAGGTACGTATGAAGCTGTTCGTATATTTCTAACAAGTGATCACGGCTTTTTATATCAAACTTCCCAAGTCGAGCAATTTCAAAAGACAGAAAGTTTAAAAGGCGAGATCTATGACGGGAATCGACGTTTTGCGATAGGGAAAAACTTAACGGTCCCTGTTGGCGCGATCAAAGTTTCTCTCGATTATTTAGGTGTGGATTGTGAAGCGGTCATTGCAAAGGGGCTGAATCGCTTTACTGCCGGTGGCGGATTGCGGTTTGTTCATGGCGGTGCAATGCCGCAAGAAAGCATTATTCCGTTAATCGAATATCGGCAAATAAAAGGAAAAGCTCGTAAATCTGAAGCGGAACGGGTAAACGTACAGGTTGCTTTGATTCAAAAAGTCATTACGAGTTACCGATTTATTGTTCCATTTTTCCAAGAGGAAAAAGTCTCATCTGAGCGGCAACCGCGAACGTTGCGTGCAGCGTTTTACCGCAATAACGAGCGAATTTCGAATGAGGTAACGATTACTTTTGATTCCACTGGGGAAGTTTCAGAACGGCAAATAGAAGTGGTGTTTCATCTTTTAGAAGACCGGTATCGAATGGGAGAAATATGCGTTTTACGCTTAGAGGACGTATCAGGACGTACCACAGAGCTGTATGCCGAAGAGGAATTCGAGTTGAAGCTGTATAGTATTGAATGATCAAGTAAGCCTTTCTGGTCACATATACCCAGAAAGGCTGCTTTATTTTGCTATAATAAAGGAGAAATGGAGCAAACGTAGGGGGAGCAATATGATACAAGTTGGGGATATTGTCAAAGGACCTTTATGGCCGGAAGTAGTAGAACTGTAGATGAGCATTTTTCATTACAATAATTTCCATGGTTAGAGAGACAAACAGGGTACCCCTTACGCGATACGGAGCTGTTTTTTGATCACATCAATGGGAATATCTTGCTTCGCAGCGTCATAAATGAACTCGACGACGCTGTGGTCTTTCCGCGACCGAAGAAGCTCCAGCCCGGTGGAGAGGTTTTGTCGGGATTCGGCGATGCTGTACACGCAGGCCAACAGCACCACCGCCCAATACCGTTTCACCGCCCGAATGTGGCGAACGCGGTATCCATCCAGCTTCAGTTGATCTTTCGCCTGCCGGAAAAAGCACTCGATCGTCCAGCGCTGGGCGTAGTAACGCAAGATGTCTTCGTCCCCGAGTTCCCGGTCGGTGCTCAAGATGCAATGAAGATGTTCCGGCGCCATCGGCTGATCCGCCTTCCAAGCCAGCAGCACCACCGCGTCATCGAGGCCATGGATGGCCCCCTCATAGCGATACACGCGATAACGCTCCTGCCCCACCGTGACGAGGCGGGTGTCTTTGGACTCGATATAGCGGGCAAACTGCTTGGCTTGGATGGCGATGCCTTTCGGGTAGAGAATCCGGTTCGTCTTGAGCATCGCGATGACATGGAATCCCTGTTTCAGACAGGCTTCGATGAGCTTTTTGGACGGATACCACGAATCCATGAGCACATACACCGGCTGAGCCCGCTTCACCTTGAGCGAGGAAAGCATCTCGATCGCCAGGTCGATCTTGCTTTTTCCCGCTTTCTTGTCATACAGGCGGAACGCAAATGGGAACGCCTGCGTGAAGGTGTGCACCATCAGCCAAACGAGCGAATGCCCCCAGACCGATTGATGATCTTTATGCGAGTAGTGCCAGTCGCACCCTTGAATGGCGTGCACAGCCCGTGACGAAGGCTTTGTTTTTTGGCAAATCGTATCATCAATCGAAACAAAAAGGGGTTGATTCTTCCGTTTGGCCAGTCGTTCGACCTGGGAAAGGATCCACTCTTGAAGCTTCCCAAGCAGCCTTTCCTCGTTCCAAGGGCTTTTCGTGAAAAAGTGACTGAGCGTCGTTCGATGATTCGGATGAAAGCTCCAGTAATGAATATCAGTCAATGTTCCCGAGAATCCCTTGGTGGTCAAGGCATCGACAATATGAATGAGATGCTTGATGACCGGTTTGGAAAGCTGCAGCGTCAACCCCAGCGTGAAGAAAAACTTGTGGATTCCTTGGTGATGTGCTAATCTATTCATGAGACATGAACCTCCTTGTGTGAATGGGTTTTGAACACATCTATTTTACCCAAGGAGTCCGGTTCATGTCTCCTTTTTTGTTTAGTTGTCAATTTATGTCAGTGAATTTGCTCATCTACAGTAGTAGAAATAAAAAATTGTACGATGATTCAAAATCAATTTTATCAAGTGGAGGCTTATGGGAAGAATACGAGCAAGTATTACCAAGTCATTATTCTCCCGGAACAACTAGCCAACATTGAAATTATCAATACATCAAAGAAAAAAACGTATTCTTCGGAAGAATTGCAAGACTATTTACGTTACTTTGAATTCGTTGTCGATAAAAGATTTTCAAAAACGCGCGCGTTAGGGAATCAGCATCTGATCCCTTTGCCTCATCAAATTGAAGCGGTATACGGAAGAATGCTTCGCGTGCCTTCGGTGCGGTTTTTACTGGCGGATGATCCAGGTGCGGGAAAGACGATTATGGCTGGGATGCTAATTCAAGAATTAAAGGCGAGACAAAGCGCCAATCGAATTTTAATACTCGTTCCGCCGCTAGTATTGAAACAATGGCAGCAAGAACTAAAAGAAAAGTTTAATGAAGATTTCCTTATTGTTACCCGCTCGACATTAAACGAATACAGCGGCAAAAATCCGTTTGTCGAAAATAACTGTGTCATTACGTCCCTTTATTGGGCTGCGCGAGATGATGTCAGAGATCTTGTCATCGAGGCGGATTTTGATCTTGTGATTGTGGATGAAGCGCATAAAATGGCGGCATATACATCAGGAGTAAAGAAAAAGAAAACAAAACGCACAAAACTGTATCAACTTGGAGAAATCATCTTGCGGCATAGCGATCATTGTTTGTTGTTAACGGCTACTCCTCATAAAGGAGATGTCGAAAATTTTCGTCATTTAATGCGGCTTATTGACCCTGATATTTTTTCTTCCATCGGTATAAAAGAAACGTTGCGTGATAAAACAAATCCGTTTATTATTCGCCGACTGAAAGAGCATTTAAAGTATTTTGACGGAACTCCTTTATTTCCGAAACGAACAACAAAAACGATTACATACCATTTATCAGAACAAGAATTAAAGCTGTATGAAGCGGTGACTCAATACGTCAAAGAACATTTTAATCGCGCCATTAATCGGGGAAATAATAGTACGGCGTTTGCGATGATGCTATTGCAAAGGCGATTAAGTTCTTCAATTGAAGCGATTCATTTATCGTTGGAACGCCGTTATCATCGATTGATGAATTTGCTGGAGGAAGCGAAGCAAAAACAAATGATTCCATCGGAAGAAGTATTCGTTGATGAGTATGAAGAGGCAACGTTAGAGGAACAAGAAGTTTTTGAGATGAAAAGCGAGACGTGTGTGGATGCCATTGACCTAGCAGAATTAGAGTTAGAAATAGAGGAGCTAAAAAAATTAATAGATTACTCAAGCTATCTTCGCGAACATGGTGTAGAACGTAAATGGATGGAGTTAGAAAAGACTTTATTTGGTGCAGAGGGATTGTTGCAAAAAGGAGAAAAAATTCTCATTTTCACCGAGTCGACGGATACGCTGCATTATTTAGAAGGCCGGTGAAAAAAGTACACCCTGAGGCAGGGATTTAGGAGGGCTTATGTCGAAAAAAGAAGAAAAATCGTTAGAATGGAGCGTGAGCGGATCATGAAAGCCCCCAAAAACCCTTCGACTCAGCCTCGTCTGTTTCAAGTCATCGACATGGAAGAACTGGTTCCTCCACATCATATCTTGCGCCAAATCAACGAAGCGGTTGACTTTTCCGTCATTCACGATTGGGTGGCTCCCCTGTACACGGAAAAAACGGGTCGCCCGGCGGCGGATCCGGAACGGCTGCTTCGCCTAATGCTGCTCTCGTATTTGTTCGACCACTCTGAGCGGGAGTTGTATGAGATCCTCCCCATGCATGCCGGATACTTGTGGTTTTGCGGTCTCGACTTTGAATCCGTGCTCCATCCGGATCCTCATCACCCCACACTGCCGGATCGAACGACGCTCGTCAAAACACGGAAACGCTGGCGCCAACATGGAATCTTTGACCGGCTGATGACCTATGTGGTGGATCAATGCATCGCGGCGGGGTTGGTCTCGCCGGATGTCCATGCGGCGGCTGACGGCACCCAAGTGCGGGCGAATGCCTCGATCCACAGCTTGCGGGAGGTCAAGCTCGCTCCGGTGGAGACGTTGGAAGACTATCTGGCCCGCACTGCCCGGGAAGATGAACAGACCGAGGCCCGGGATCCGGATGACGACCCACCCTCTCCGTCTCCAAAATCAGGGGAACGCGTCCATGCCGAAGAACGGGGAAACTTCCGTGGAGCCACGTTTTCCAACCGGACCCATCGAAGCGTGACGGATCCGGATGCCCGGTTGTACAAGAAAGGCAAAGGGCAGGAAGCGTATCCTCGGTATCTGGTGCACGACGTCATCGATGTCCAGTCGCGCGTGATTTTATCCAGACGGGCCAGCCTCGCCACTGGAACGGCGGAACGGGAGACGAGTTTGGAGCAGCTGGCTTCGATTCAGTTTCGCCACCCGTCGATTACGATTCGGACCTTGTCTGCGGACAAAGCGTATGGCACCACCGAGTATCTGGAAGCGCTCTTCGTTCAAGGCATCACACCGCTCGTGCCGTTGCGCCGCAAGGAGATGGAGGAGATTCCAACCTGGAAGCGCCGGGCGAAGGATCCCGCTCAGGAAGCAAAGCGCCAGGCGAAAGTCCGAGACGTTCAGATTCGCAATCAAGCGAGGCTCATTCAGCAACAGGGCGGCTATCGATCCATTCAAGCCCTTCGCACGCGTTGTGAGCATGTGTTCGCCGAGGGGAAGGAATGTCACGGGCTGGACCGGGCCCGAAGCCGGGGCCTTTACGCCATGGAAGAACAGGCGCTGTTGACCGCCGTCGTGCAAAATCTGAAGCGATTGTGCCGGTTTCGAAAAAAACGAGGGGGGACCGGCTCTTTGGCGTGCGCAAAACCGGAATTGGGAGCAGGAAGTCCTGCTCGTCTTCCCATCCTTTGGCGCCAAACGGCGGGGAGAATGGCCTCCAAAATTCGACATGTGGAAAGTCTATGCCCCATTAATTCACCGGCCTTCTAGATGAGTGATTTCTCGATCCTCGAGCCATTTCAGGAGGCGAAACAAGTCTTTGGTAAACGTCGAAAACGTTTCGATCTCCTTTTGAATGTGGTCTCCTTCTCCCCAAAGCGCACAAACGACAATCGTTTTGGCATGAACATCTAAACCTGCGCAACGATGATAAAGCACATCCATGATCCGGACTCCTTCCATTGATGAATTCGCAAACAGTGAGTCCACTTGTTCGTTAGGCATTTTTCTGTTCGTAGTCACCTTTTCCAAATGAAAAGGGCTTACAATGGGTGGAACACCAAATGGACTCAAAATGGACTCAAACAGTTTTTTGTACAGGGTCGAACCACCATTAAAAAGCACGTCTTTCCAAACTGTTTGCGTTCATCCTCCATTATGGAAGGAGAGATGGATTTTCATGCCTGGGTGGGGAGTAAAATTTACTCATGGATGTTTTTTGTGAAATTATCTTCGCGCCAGAATCAATCATTATTCCATATTGCTAGGTGAAATAAAATGAAATATTATTATAATACATAATTATGTAAAAATTAATAAATGTTGGATCTTCACTAAAAGTTGTACTTGATTTTTTCTGAACATACCCTATTTACGCTTGTGAGGGAAAATCAGCACTTTTTGCATATCTTTGTGCAGGAAACCGTATTGCTTGTCAAGTACATGTTGTGGTGAAGAGCCTAAATGTTAATATAAAAAGTAAGATTTTGCTTATTTTCGAAAATGGTTAGGAGTTGTAAAAATGGACTATCGTTTTCATCCATTGGGTGATAACGCAGTAATAATTGAACTGGGCGAAGATATTAATTTAGAGACTCATCAAAAGGTAAACATGGTTACAACCTTGTTTGATGGACAGCCATTCGAGTGGATGATCGAATATGTTCCTGCATTTACAACAGTAACTGTGTTTTATGATCCGTTAAAGATTTCGGATTTTAGCTCTTATACACTCCCGTATGATTACGTTTGTGGGCAATTGAAACCCTTATTGGAATCACTTAAGATCGGTGAATTTTCATCTGAAAGGATCGTGGAGATTCCAGTTTGTTACGGGGGAGAGCTAGGTCCTGATTTGGAATATGTTGCGGAATATAATGGTCTCACGCCTGAAGAAGTCATTCATATCCATTCCAGCGGTGATTATTTAGTGTATATGATCGGATTTGCCCCTGGATTTCCATACATAGGAGGCATGTCGGAGAAAATTGCCACACCGCGAAGAGAATCTCCGCGATTAAAAATTCCTGCCGGTTCTGTTGGCATTGCTGGTAAACAGACCGGTATTTATCCGATCGAAACGCCAGGGGGATGGCAGCTTATTGGCCGAACACCGATAAAGCTGTTTCGTCCTGATGACAAATCACCTAGCTTATTAAAGGCGGGGGATAAAATCCGATTTAAACCCATCACTATAGAAGAATACAAACAATGGAAGGAGGACGTCAGTGATAAAAATCATTAAGCCGGGCCTCCTTACGACCATTCAAGATTTAGGAAGATACGGTTTTCAAAAATTTGGAGTGATTGTAAGCGGGGTAATGGATTCACTGTCACACAGAATTGCAAATCTATTAGTTGGTAACGAAGAAAATGCCCCTACTTTAGAAATAACAATGGTAGGTCCTGTTATTGAATTTGAAAGAGATACACTAATATCTATTTGCGGAGGAGATTTATCGCCTTCTATTGATGGAAAATTTGTTCCATTATGGCGACCAGTTCTTGTAAAGAAAGGTAGTCAGCTTCGTTTTGGACAATGTAAAGCAGGCTGCCGAAGCTATCTAGCTGTTGCGGGAGGATTCGATGTTCCGCGTGTGATGGGGAGTGCTTCCACCTACCTTAGAGCGGGCATCGGCGGATTTAAAGGACGTCCATTAAAGACCGGTGACGAGTTAAAATTATCTCCCCCTAATAATCGATCGGTCCAAATGATTCATGATTTTTCTACAAAAATAGGAGATCAAAAGTTTGTAGCAACGAAATGGTCGGTATCTGCTGAATTTATTCCTATTTCTAATAAAATTCCTTCCATTCGGGTAATAAGGGGGAGACAATACCAACTATTTTCAAAAGAAAGTCAAAAAAGTTTTTTTCGTGAACCATTTGAAATTACAACCCAATCCGACCGGATGGGATATCGTTTGAAAGGCCCCATTTTGTCGTTAACATCCGCGGAAGAAATGATTTCGGAAGCCGTGAATTTTGGTACTATTCAAGTTCCGCCTGATGGAAATCCAATTGTGCTTCTAGCTGACCGGCAAACGACAGGCGGTTATCCGAAAATCGGACAAGTTGCCACCGTGGATTTACCATACATCGCCCAATTAAAACCGGGTGACAAAATAAAGTTTGTTAAAGTTTCTCATGAAGAAGCACAAAGACTTTATTTAGAAAGGGAAAGAGAGATCCAACAATTGAAACGAGCATTATCAATAAAATGGAAAGGAGAAATGCAACATGCATGTTGTCGATTTGAACTGTGATATGGGAGAGAGCTTTGGCGCTTATAAAATGGGGAGAGACGAAGAAATTTTAGATTATGTTACATCAGCCAATATCGCTTGTGGTTTCCATGCGGGCGATCCGTCAACGATGAGGAAAACAGTCCGTTTAGCCCTTGAAAAAAACGTCGGAATTGGCGCTCATCCCGGATTTCAAGATTTATTGGGATTTGGTAGAAGAAACATCGATATTACTCCTCAGGAAGCTTACGACATTGTTGTGTATCAAATTGGCGCCTTATATGCATTTGTAAAATCTGAAGGTGGAAAGCTTCAGCATGTAAAGCCGCATGGAGCATTATATAATATTGCCGCTAAAAACGCTGCGATTGCTCAAGCCATTGCAGAAGCGGTTTATAAAGTAGATCCAGAATTAATCTTGTTAGGACTAGCGGGTGGAGAGCTTGTCAAAGCGGGAAAAAAAATCGGCCTTAAAACCGCTAGTGAAGTGTTCTCTGACCGCACTTACCAAGAGGATGGGTCCTTAACATCAAGACGGGAAGCGAATGCTCTCATCAAAGACCATGACGTAGCTTGCCGGCAAGTTATTCGTATGGTAAAAGAAGGGAAAGTTACATCTCTTCAAGGGAAAGATGTATCGATTCAAGCTGATACGATCTGCATACACGGAGATGGGGAACATGCACTAGACTTTGCAAAATACATACGTGAAGCGTTGAAGGAAGCCAATATTACAGTTACAAAACTTGGTGATTTTCTAAAATAAAGATTCATAGGTTCTTAGTTAAGTCCATATAATTGTGTAAAAAGGGAAATAGAAAAAGAGCCATGTTGCTTCCCCTTTGGTAGAATAAACAGTGGACCAAAAACACCAAACATAAGGAGGAATGCAACCATGGCTCAATATCATATTACCCTAAATGATGAACTTTTGCACGGGTTATTCACCAGAGATGAGGGATTAGCTAAGCTATTGGAACAAGTCCTCAATCAAATCCTCGAGGCACAAGTAGAAGAACAGCTGGGAGCTCGCCGTTATGAACGAACGGAAGAACGAAAAGGCTATCGAAACGGTTCGTATCCACGCCAGCTGACGACCCGGGTAGGACGGTTGACCTTGCGCGTTCCACGGACAAGAGATGGGGAGTTCTCTACGGAACTGTTCCAACGGTATCAACGGAGCGAACAAGCACTGGTACTGGCACTAATGGAAATGGTGGTAAACGGGGTGTCTACCCGAAAAATCACTCAAATCACGGAGGAATTATGCGGCACTTCGTTTTCCAAATCCACGGTCTCCTCACTGTGCAAGGGACTGGATCCGATTATCCAAGACTGGAATTATCGTTCCCTTCATGAACACGTGTATCCGTTTGTGCTAGTAGATGCTATTTATACGAAAGTCCGGGAGGATGGACGAGTACGCTCCAGAGCCGTGTTGATCGCTACAGGAGTGAATGAGGAAGGATATCGAGAAATTCTTGGCCTGCAAATCGGAAACAGTGAATCGGAGTCCAGCTGGAGCGAGTTCTTCGGATGGCTGAAAGACCGGGGACTCCGGGGAGTGGACTTGATCATCTCGGATCAGCACGGTGGGCTGGTGCAAGCCATTGAAAAGCATTTCCAAGGCGCTACATGGCAACGATGCCAGACACATTTTATTCGTAATATCCTCGATGCCGCACCAAAGTATATGCAGGATGCCTTGCTCGAGGAGATTCGTGGGATTCTTCATGCTCCAAATAAGCAAACGGCCCGGCTGTTATTGGAACAAGTGCTGGCCAAATGGGAAGAAAAAGCCCCAAAAGCCATGCAAATCCTCGAAGAGGGATTCGAAGACGCCACCGCCGTATTGGACTATCCGGACCGTTACCGGCGGCGCCTGCGCACGACCAACGGAGTGGAACGGCTGAACGAAGAAATTCGCCGCAGAGAACGGGTCATCCGCATCTTTCCGAACCGGGAATCGGTGTATCGCCTCGTTGGTGCCGTGTTGATCGAAATCGATGAAAAATGGATGTCAGGGCGCAAATACTTGGATATGGCTGAATATTGGCAGTGGCGGAAAACGAAAGAGCAAGGAGTCCGATCGGTGAATCAGGAGGTTCCGGCGATCAAGAGAGTGGGATAACCTCTACGCCGTGTCAAGGAGAACGTGGAATACCGGAGCGAAGCGAGGATATGCCGCGAAAGCTCCTTGACACGCCTGTTCCTTGACAACATGATCATTTGTCCGGGAAGGCGACCGGCAGGGAGACTTTCCGGTCTTACCTACCATACGTCAAGTCATCAGGTCCATGTTGTCTATCAAAGGGGAATTTACACAATAATTTGGACTTGACCTAGGTTCTTAGGGGGGATAGAAAATGCAACAAAAAAAGAATATAAGTGTACTTTTAGGTGCGGCGTTTTTGATGGCTACTTCGGCCATCGGTCCTGGATTTTTGACACAAACGACGCACTTCACACAAGCGCTTGCAGCAAGCTTCGGATTTGTTATTTTAATGTCCATAATTATTGATATTGGAGCACAAATGAACATTTGGCGCATTATGGCGGTCGCAGAAAAAAGAGCTCAAGATATTGCCAACGAAGTATTGCCGGGATTGGGATATTTTCTTGCTGCACTTATTGTCGCCGGTGGTCTAGCTTTTAACATTGGAAACATTGCCGGTGCTGGATTAGGAACCAACGTATTATTTGGGATTTCTCCAGAAATGGGGGCATTATTAAGCGGAATCGTCGCGATCGCTATTTTTATCGTACGGGAAGCTGGAAAAATTATGGATCGCTTCGCTCAATTAATGGGTTTTGTCATGATTGCTCTAACGTTATATGTGATGTTTACAGCTAAGCCACCTATCGGAGAAGCAGTGGTAAAAACCTTTGTTCCAGATACGATCGATATTCTTGCTATTGTTACACTTGTTGGCGGAACGGTTGGAGGATATATTACGTTTTCGGGCGGGCACCGCTTATTGGATGCTGGAATAAAAGGAAAGGAAGCACTTCCTGAGGTGACCCGTAGTTCGATTTCAGGAATCGGTATTGCGTCTATTATGCGAATTTTCTTATTTTTGGCATCTTTAGGTATTGTCGCGCAAGGGTTAACCCTTGATCCTTCTAACCCTCCGGCATCCGTATTTAAATTAGCTGCAGGCAATATTGGTTACAAAATATTCGGAGTGGTTATGTGGGCAGCAGCCATTACTTCCGTTGTAGGTGCCGCGTATACATCGGTTTCATTTATTCGTACCTTTCATCCAATTTTGGAAAAGTACCACAAGTGGATTATTATCGGATTCATTGCCATTTCAACATTAGTTTTCATTTTAGTCGGAAGACCAGTGAAAATCTTAATTTTAGTAGGCTCATTAAACGGCCTGATCTTACCAATTTCTTTAGGCGTGATGTTAGTGGCGGCATACAGAACAAAAATTGTCGGAGATTACAAACATCCATTATGGATGACCATTTTTGGCGTTATTATTGTGATCGCTATGGCTTATATGGGTGTTTACTCTTTAATTGATGGTATACCAAAACTATTTGAATAAGAATCGAGGGGGATCATGATGCCTTCTGTTGCGACAATGAGTCCTGCGGAGGCTCGGGAAATGATACGAAATAATGAGTGGATGAAACCAACAGCGGGTGTAGCCAATGGCTACACTCAAGCTAATTTAGTAGTTTTGCCAAAAGAATTGGCGTTTGAATTTCTTTTATTTTGCCAACGCAATCCTAAACCGTGTCCTGTATTAGATGTGACTGAACCTGGATCATGGGTGCCTACTTTAGTGGCACCGGAAGCTGATTTGCGCGTGGATCTTCCAAAGTACCGAATTTATCGAAATGGTGAATTAACAGAAGAAAGAACAGATATTCTTGATCTTTGGGATGAAAGTATGGTCGGGTTTCTAATAGGATGCAGTTTTACGTTTGAGTATGCTTTGATCAACAATGGCATTCCCGTTCGGCATATAGAAGAAAATTGCAATGTTCCGATGTACAAAACCAATATTCCATGCGTAAAAGCAGGACGATTTGAAGGACCGATGGTTGTCAGTATGCGCCCTATTCCAGAGAAAGATGTCGTAAGGGCGGTCCAAGTGACAAGCCGTTTCCCTTCTGTTCACGGAGCCCCTATTCACATAGGCAATCCGGATCGTATTGGAATTAAGGATATTCATAAGCCTGATTTCGGTGATCCTGTGACGATACGGGAAGGAGAAATTCCTGTGTTTTGGGCTTGCGGAGTTACTCCTCAAGCGGTCGCGATGCTAGTGAAGCCGGAGATCATGATTACCCATGCTCCAGGACATATGTTTATTACCGATTTACGTGATGAACAGTTTGGGGTTTTATAACATGAAATTGACATTTTCGTCAATTCAATGGTTCATTTTCATTTTAGCAGGGAGTGTGGTCGCCCCGTTAGCCATCGGTGAGGCTTTCGGGCTTTCTCTAAGGGAAATAGCTGGTTTTGTACAAAGAACTTTTTTCGTCATTGGTCTCGTTTCGATCATTCAAAGTGTTTTTGGTCACCGAATGCCTATTGCAGAAGGTCCTGCTGTTTTATGGCGGGGAGTTTTCCTCGTTTTTTAGGTTTAAATGGAACAAATAATGGAACGAATGATGTTTTACAAAGCATTGAGCTTGGTCTTATGATCAGCGGTCTCTTGTTCATTTTGTTAAGTGTTTCCAACATCATTCAACATGTTAAAAAGCTTTTTACCCCTATTGTCACTGGAACTTATTTTATTTTATTAGTTGCCCAAATCAGCGGCCCATTTGTCAAAGGGATATTAGGGGTTGACTACAAGGGGCCTGGAATAGATTGGAGAGTATCTGTTACCGCCATATTTACGGCGGTCATCACCATTATTTTTTCTAAAAGCCGCTTAAAATGGGTCAGCAGCTATTCTGTATTATTTGGGATATTAATTGGATGGGGGCTGTTTGCCTTATTCAAGCTGACGGAACCGCATGAATTTCAATTGGATAAATGGATTCAACTCCCAGAAGTGCTTGCATGGGGAATGCCGAAAGCAGATGCGGGGGTTATTGCGACTTCGATATTTGTTACTTTATTATTATTAGTCAATATCACGAGTGTTGATTATCCAAAATTAGATATACGTCTTCCATAAATTTGGGCATACTCAAACAAAGCAGCGGCCATCCCGGATTTCCAATCGAGAGGAAGCTGCCCAGAGAAAAAACGGCGAACGAACGAAATGAAGGAAAGAGAGACGTTCGTCTTTTTTTTGGTTTGATCATACAGCCATCGCAGCAACACATACGCGATGAACGCCGCAAACAGTTGGTTGTATACCGCATTTTCCGTCGTGCCAAACAAGGTCGGGACATTCAGATATTGCTTCACCCAACGGAAAAAGACCTCAACAGTCCAACGTTGTTGGTACATGTCGGCAATGGTTTCCGCAGACGCATGGAAGAGGTTCGTCACGACCCGAATGTCTCGGCCATTCGCATCTCGAAAGATCACCACCCGGTGACGCTTGGTGGAGCGGCATTGTTTCGTCCCCAACTGGCACGTGAAGTCGGCTTGAACCGATGAGGATGTGCTGGAAAGGCGTTTCAAGCTTTTTTTCTGATGAAGTTCGATGTTGTCCTTCATTCGAATGACAAAGAGCTGATGCTGCTCCACAAATCGATCGAGGCGTTCGATTTTGAAATACGCCCGGTCTTCCACCAGCACTTGTTGAGCGTTCGTCAACTGTTCTCCCACTGGGCCATCGTGACGCAGTCCGGTCGTTTCCACCACGTCTGCCGGCAGCAAGGATTCCGGCGAATACGCGACGTGCAGCTTCACTCCGGCGCGTTCGCCGTGATACGGAGCCCATGGGAGGCGGTTTTTCCCGACCGTGACGGTCGTCGAATCCACCACCCGAAGCGGTTTGGGAAACCGAAGCGAACGGCGGGTTTGGCGGTTGCACTTGGAAATGATCAACGCCAACAAGCGTTTCATGATGTCATAGGGAACTTCTTTCGCTTTCTTGGATACTGTGGAATAATGGAATCGCGGCAATCCATACAGAGGCCCCACATCGGCTCCGTGGCGAAAGCTTTTCCATTGATGCATGGCGGCCAGCAGGAAGAAGTGAATCCACTCGCGCAACGGAAAGGTTCGAGACGAATCACGATCCCCAACCGCTTCGGCAATCCGTTGAATCTCTTCATCCGAAACAAGTTTTTGCATCAAATTCGGGAGTGTGGTATGCTTGTTCATAGAGAGCACCTCCTGGGTTTGTTTGTGTCGCTACTCACATTCTACAGGAAAGGTGCTCTTTTTTCTATACCCTTTGGATTTTATTGGATAATCAACACGCCTGCAGGAATGCTTCAAATTTGCGTTTTAAACATAATCCTTTATCATGATAAATCCAGTCGAAAATTCCTTAATGGTTTTTCTGCCGCTCATATATAAACGAATATGTTTTTCACCCGTGGTGCTAGATAAACTCAAACAAGCATAAAAATAGCCCTTGCATGAGGATCCCCTTAAAATGAAAGTGCAACCAACCATTAAAAAGGAGGATCCCTATGCAAGAGCACTTTCATTTTACTACAGATCGGGCCAAGATTCAAAAGCAATATGCCGCCATTTTCGTTTTTGTTTCTGCTCAACTTTCATGCATTCAGGTGCATCTTCATCGTCGAAATCGCCATTTGGTCAAGCAAGAGGACGCTGTCATCATCGCCATTCATCTTTTAGGAAAGCTGCTCGGTTTTACTTCTGAACGGGCGTGGCATCGTTTTGTCACGGGAAATTTGTTCACAAAC
>NZ_NISS01000001.1:1269410-1555999 GCF_002335725.1 Geobacillus sp. FJAT-46040 | reverse complement strand
GGGTTGAAGCTGCACCTTCAAGTGACCGATCAAGGGCTGCCAATGGGGTATGTGGTGACGGAAGCATCTTGCCACGATCGAATCGCAGCCGAAAGCGTGATGACCCAAATTCCCCACCCGTATAACTTTGGGGACAAAGGATTCATTAGCCGTGACTTGCAAAAAAGGCTGTACGAAGAATACCAAATGGCGCTTTGGACTCCGTCTCGAAAAAACCAGAAACATCGTGCGTCTGAGACATGGGAGCAGTGGATCCAACAAAAACGCAAAGTGATCGAGACGGTGTTCTCGGTTCTGGTTGACCACTATCGCATCACGGGGATCCGAGCCAATTCGATTATCGGATTTGAAGTGGCACTAGACGGTATATTGTTAGCTTATTCCCTGGTTACACTTAGGCTAGTTGAGCGCTAAAGCTCAACTAGCACCACGGGTGTTTTTCGTTTTTGGTTAAGTACACTTCAAATCCTCGAGCTTTTAAATGATTCTCTAATACCGCCAAAAATCCAAAGCTTCAACCAAGCTGTTTCTGCATCTGTAATCGCCTATCTCGTAGCCTTGATGCCTCTGTTGAAGATTGGTGTTCATGGTAGTAAGGAATTCATTTAAAATTCCAATCTTATTTCTTTTGCTTTACTGATGATTTTCTTGTTTGGGTCAACGACGTCACTCGTAATCATTTTCACCCATTGCACATCTTCCCCGTTCGGCTCTTTTAGAATAAACCCTAGATTACCTTGTTTCGTGCCGTTTCCTTCAATTTCCCCATGTAAGTTTTCAAGATAAATATCTTTTTCCCAATCAAACTTCTCGCCTGTACTTGATTCCAATAAAGCTACCGGCGCGAAATTTACTTTCTGTGAAGATGTATTTTTGATCTCTACGAATACTTTGATAAAGTCGAACTGTTCCTCATGCGTTAAGGCGTGAAAATAATCAATAAGGCTGTAATCAGGAATTAAATGAATCACTTTCACGTCTTTAACTGTAAGTTGAATTGGTCCAACATTGTATGTCTTGTTTACGATTTTTATTTTCTTTAAAGTAGCTTCTCCCTTTTCATCTACATAATAATCACCTGGTCTTTGTAAATTCTGGTCATCTGTTACCTGCGGGTTTGAAATATATTCGTTTGTCTCTTTTGGTAGCTTATCTTGCTTTGTATCTTTGGTCGACTTATCCATTAGTTCGTTTTTTGTTTGCTGTTGAGTATCTGAATGAGGAGCCTTGTTTCCGTGATCTATATGTTGGCCGCATCCGACAAGCAAAGTTATCAGACTTGTAAGCAAAAATAGTTTTTTCATCATCGTTTGAACCTCCATATGCATATCAAAAAAGTTCCCGTTGCTTGAGTGGGCAACGGGATGGGTGTTCTTTTTCAATGCTTTTTGGATCACTACTTATCTTCAATGACAATGTTTTGTTTTCCTTTTCTTCCTAAAATATCAAAAATGATTTTGGCATGATCCGTGTTCTCTATTTGCCCAACGAAACGTTTACTTCCCGGACCGTATGCATAAACAGAAACATCTTCCCCGGTATGGCCGCTTGTTGTCCAGCCAGTATGTGAACGTTTGTCAAAAATACGTTCGATCGCATCATCCACTCTTCTTACACCTTTATCCTTGTCCGTTTTCCCTTGTTCAGCGGCATCTTTCACAGATTGTATTTCTTCAGCCGTCAATTCCAAATCGATATACTTTTTCAACGTCTCTTCAACATCGGCACCATTGGCAATCTCTTGTGCCATAAAGTCAGGCGTGCGTTTTGCCGCTTTAATTGGCGCACCGAACCAATTATAAATGCCGTCTGCTCCAATGGAGTAACCACCGGTAGAGTGGTCAGCTGTAGCGATAACAAGCGTATGCTTGTCCTTTTTTGCAAACTCTATAGCCGCTTTGAATGCTTTTTCAAAATCCTCCATTTCACTCATCGCAGAAACAATATCGTTGTCGTGTCCCGCCCAGTCAATCTGGCTTCCTTCCACCATCAAGAAGAAACCATCTTTATCTTTGCTTAAACGCTTAATCGCCGATTTTGTCATTTCTTCCAGGGAAGGAATGTCTTTCGTTCGGTCGATCATTTTCGGAAGTCCTCTTGGCGCAAACAAACCAAGAACTTGTTCGTTTTGATCTTTTAATAATTCATTGCGATTCGTCACATAGCTGTATCCGTCTTTTTTGAATTCTTCCACAAGGTTACGATCCTTACGGATAAATAGATCGGTTCCTCCCCCTAGCAAAACATCGACTTTATGCTCGCCATTGATTAATTCATCATAGTAGTCATTGGCAATAGCATTCATATTTTTACGATGTTCATCATGAGCACCGAATGCTGCAGGAGTTGCGTGTGTAATTTCAGAAGTGGCTACAAGACCAGTTGCTTTACCTGCTGCTTTTGCAGCTTCAAGTACGGTTTTTACTTCTGAACCATCATTATCCACAGCAATGGCTGCATTATATGTTTTAATTCCAGCTGCCATCGCTGTCGCAGCGGAAGCAGAATCAGTTATATTTTCTGCAGGGTCTTCAGGATAAGTCATCTGTTGACCGACAAGATATTTGTCAAACTCTGTTCGCTCAACGAATTTTGTGTTTGGGTTGTCTTTTAAATAACGATATGCGGAAGTATAAGATACACCCATTCCGTCACCAATCATAAAAATGATATTTTTTACTTTTCCATGGTCATGATCTTTCTTTTCTTTTGCATCTGTTTCTGTGACGCTTCCCATTCCTAATAAACTTCCTAAAGCAATGGTAGAAACAACTGCCAAGGGTAAGATTTTTTTTCTGAACAATTTTAAACCCTCCTCAAAAATTTTTTTCAAGAACAATTGTATTGGAGAAATGTTAAGTCTTGTTTAATCGAGTTTAATAATTTTGTGTAAAAAAGGGAATAATAGTGTTTTTGGCAAGTAGAAAATGTATGAAATGGCAATTAAAAATGCATACATACACTTGCCAAATTCCATGGTTAACGTTGAGAGATTGAGTCTTTGTATCGGTGACTTTCACCATTGAAGATGATTAAATGAGAATGATGAATCAGCCGATCAATGACGGCCTCTGTTAAAATGGGATCGCCAAAGACATTATTCCATTGGCTAAAAGGTAAATTGGTTGTCACAATGATGCTTTTGGTTTCATAACACATGGAAATAACTTGAAATAATAACTCTGCCCCCTGTTTATGCAATGGAATATAGCCCAATTCATCAAGAATCAAGAGATCCAACTTTTCGATTTGATTGAGAAATTTACCAAGGTCACCTTTTTCATTGGCCTCCAATAAAGCATTGACAATGGAGGCGGCCGTATAGAACTTCACTCTTTTTCCTTGTTTTTTCATCAAATTGAGGGCGATGAGAGTGGAAAGGAATGTTTTACCGGTTCCCACTCCGCCATAGAAGATAAGGTTTTCCTGATTTTTCGTAAACTCACCTTCTAAAATATAATCTTTTGTGATGCCTGGGGCTAGTTGAATCTCCCGCCAATCATAAGGTTTATTTGGAATTTTCGGCAATGTCGCCTGTTTTAGTAGTAAATTTATCCTTCTCTCATCTCGATGCTGCACTTCTCGTTCAAACAGCTTCAGTAAAAATTCCTCATTTGTTTCCGCATGGATGGTATGGTAATTGGCTGGAATCCAGCTTAATTTTAGTCTTTTGGCATATTCCTTAATCATTTGTTCCATGATGCCACATCTCCTTGGGATTCGAATAGGCGGTCATAATGCCTTACTCCTCGGATGGCTTCCGGCATATCTGGAACGTGTTTTTTCGGTTGAATTGGCTCTCGTATACCTCTTCCATTGATTAATTGATAACACGAGTGTTGATTATCCAAAATTATACATACACCTTCCATAAATTTGGGCATACTCAAACAAAGCAGCGGCCATCCCGGATTTCCAATCGAGAGGAAGCTGCCCAGAGAAAAAACGGCGAACGAACGAAATGAAGGAAAGAGAGACGTTCGTCTGTTTTTTGGTTTGATCATACAGCCATCGCAGCAACACATACGCGATGAACGCCCCAAACAGCTGATTGTATACCGCATTTTCCGTCGTGCCAAACAAGGTCGGGACATTCAGATATTGCTTTACCCAGCGGAAAAAGACTTCAACGGTCCAACGTTGTTGGTACATGTCGGCAATGGTTTCCGCAGACGCATGGAAGAGATTCGTCACGACCCGAATGTCGCGGCCATTTGCATCTCGAAAGATCACTACCCGGTGACGCTTGGTCGATCGGCATTGTTTCGTCCCCAACTGGCACGTGAAGTCGGCTTGAACCGATGAGGATGTGCTGGAAAGGCGTTTCAAGCTTTTTTTCTGATGAAGTTCGATGTTGTCCTTCATTCGAATGACAAAGAGCTGATGCTGCTCCACAAATCGATCGAGGCGTTCGATTTTGACATACGCCCGGTCTTCCACCAGCACTTGTTGAGCGTTCGTCAACTGTTCTCCCACTGGGCCATCGTGACGCAGTCCGGTCGTTTCCACCACGTCTGCCGGCAGCGAGGATTCCGGCGAATACGCGACGTGCAGCTTCACTCCGGCGCGTTCGCCGTGATACGGAGCCCATGGGAGGCGGTTTTTCCCGACCGTGACGGTCGTCGAATCCACCACCCGAAGCGGTTTGGGAAACCGAAGCGAACGGCGGGTTTGGCGGTTGCACTTGGAAATGATCAACGCCAACAAGCGTTTCATGATGTCATAGGGAACTTCTTTCGCTTTCTTGGATACTGTGGAATAATGGAATCGCGGCAATCCATACAGAGGCCCCACATCGGCTCCGTGGCGAAAGCTTTTCCATTGATGCATGGCGGCCAGCAGGAAGAAGTGAATCCACTCGCGCAACGGAAAGGTTCGAGACGAATCACGATCCCCAACCGCTTCGGCAATCCGTTGAATCTCTTCATCCGAAACAAGTTTTTGCATCAAATTCGGGAGTGTGGTATGCTTGTTCATAGAGAGCACCTCCTGGGTTTGTTTGTGTCGTTACTCACATTCTACAGGAAAGGTGCTCTTTTTTCTATACCCTTTGGATTTTATTGGATAATCAACACGCCTGTGAAAAAACGATTGCCTAATACGATGGATGTTACCTTGGAATGTTTCGGGTGTAGATGGCTTATATGACGCTTTGGCGGCATGGAGCCGTCTTTTTTGCTGCTATGAAATGATTTCGTTTGTTTTTCATCAGTCTTCTTGAAAAATCTCTGCGTTTTTTCTCGAGATGGTGGCGAAATATTCAACGATTTTGTAAAATTATTGTGAAGGGCGATTGCGGATGGTCGTGTTGATGTCATGAATATGCAACGGTGCATTGAATTATATTAATATATTTTTGTTAAAATCGATAATAGTGACATACTATTAATCAATTGTGTTATAATAAATTTTGTAATCGCCCTCAAAAACAAAAGGGGTATCGGTGGAATCATTTCGAGCGATCGCTCGATGCTCTTTTACAACTATTCATGGATAGGGATGGTAAACATGGGCAACAAACAAGGAAAAACGGATGTCATCTTAATCGGCGCGGGCATTATGAGCGCGACGTTGGGGACGCTCTTGAAGGAATTGGCGCCAGAGTGGGACATTGTCGTCTTTGAAAGACTGGAAGAGGCAGGAGCGGAAAGCTCCAACGAGTGGAACAACGCCGGGACGGGGCATGCGGCGCTGTGTGAGTTGAACTATACGGTTGAGAAGGCCGATGGGTCGATTGACATCGGCAAAGCGATTAAAATCAATGAGCAGTTTTACGTCTCTTTGCAGTTTTGGGCTTATTTAGTCAACAGCGGTATTCTTCGTGACCCGAAAGATTTCGTCCGTCCGCTGCCGCATATGAGCTTTGTGCAAGGGGAAGACAATGTGGCGTTTTTGAAGAAGCGCCACGAAACGATGGCGGCCAATCCGCTGTTTAAAGGGATGGAGTTCACAGATGATCCGAAAAAGTTGGCCGAATGGGTGCCGCTCATGATGGAAGGGCGGGTGGTGGACGAGCCCATCGCGGCGACCCGCATCGAATCGGGGACGGACGTGAACTTCGGGGCGTTGACGCGCCAACTGTTTGAACATTTGAAACGGAAGAACGTGGAGATCCGCTACCGCCATCATGTCGAGGATATCAAACGGACAAGCGACGGTTTATGGGAGCTGAAAGTGCGGAATTTGGACACGGGCGCCGTTGAGCGCCATGCGGCCAAGTTCGTCTTCATCGGGGCCGGGGGAGGCAGCCTCCATCTGTTGCAAAAGTCCGGCATTCCGGAAGGGAAGGGAATCGGCGGCTTCCCGGTGAGCGGGCTGTTTATGGTGTGCAACAATCCCGAGGTCGTCGAGCAGCACCATGCGAAAGTGTACGGCAAAGCGAAAGTCGGCGCGCCGCCGATGTCGGTGCCGCATTTGGACACGCGGTTTATCGACAATCAAAAGATGCTGCTGTTTGGGCCGTTTGCCGGGTTTTCGCCGAAGTTTTTGAAAAACGGCTCGATGCTCGACTTGTTCACCTCGATCAAGCCGCATAACGTCTTGACGATCTTGGCGGCGGGCGTGAAAAATATGTCCTTGACCAACTATTTGATCCAGCAAGTGCTGTTGTCGAAAGAACAGCGCATGCAAGAGCTGCGGGAATTCGTCCCGACGGCGAAAAGCGACGAATGGGACATCGTCGTGGCGGGTCAGCGCGTGCAAGTGATCAAAGACACGGAAGCTGGCGGCAAAGGAACGCTGCAGTTTGGCACGGAAGTCGTCCATGCGGCTGATGGTTCGATCGCGGCGTTGCTCGGCGCGTCGCCAGGGGCATCGACGGCGGTTCATGTCATGCTTGAAGTGATGGAGAAGTGCTTCCCAGAACGGATGAACGAATGGCGGGCGAAAGTGAAAGAGATGATTCCGTCTTACGGCGAGTCGTTGATGAAAAACGAAGCGCTGTTGCGGCAAGTGCAAGCATCCACAGCCGAAGCGCTCGGATTGAACGGCCACTTTGCGATGCAGTTGGCGTAGGTCCATGCCAATTGCGGCCTGCTGGGGATAGCTTGGCCGTCTGTGAGAAACAGCTGCCTGAAGACGAAGGGCAGCTGTTTTCCTATTTTGATTGTTGTTCTGTTGATGGGATCAAAGATGTGCGGCGGAAGCCTTGAACACCGCTCGCGGCTGCGTGATGGGGCAAAATCGGTTATACTGTAAAGTAAGTAAATGGATGGAATGGGAATAGACGTTTTTACGCTATCATTTGCTTCACGTTGAATAAACCTGTGTCGCGGTTCGTCCCTTGGTTTTTGAACAATGAGGAGATGGTCAGACAACTCCGCGGTGGCAGGCGAATAGGCTAGGGTGAAGGGGGTGACGCAATGATGAGGTGGGTGTCGGCTTTGGAAAAGCGCAATTTTTTAACATCGTTTTTGCAGCAGCATCGTTTGAAGCATCCGGATGCCCGATTTGTGCTTAAGTATTTGCTTCAACACCCCCATTTGCTTGAGAACGTCCATTTTACGGAAACCGAGCAAAAGCAGGCGCGGTGGCTGATCATTTCGACTGCGATGGCGGAAGAGGAAGGGCTCGTCTTTTATCGGCGCGGTCAAAAAAGCACGAGTTTGGCCGCGATTATGGGCGATTTGGCGCTGCATCCGAACGAGCCGCTTTATTTGACGCTTCATTTTCCAGGAAAGGCAAGGAATTTTTCGTACCTTCGGCTTATTGATCACCAAGCGTTTGAAAATGTCAGACGGCACGAGCGGCATGAGAAAATGGCGAAGGCGGCCGAGCAAGTGTTGGATGAGGCGCTGAAACGTCATGAACTGTCGGTGTTGAAAATGCAAATTGACCAGGCGCTTGACCGAAAAGATATGGCGTTGTTTCAACAGCTGACGGAACAGTTGAAAAAATACGAAGGACAAAACAGCTAAACGGGCTGCGGGCCTGCATGGGGCAAGCCCGCAGCCGGCGCTGGCCGCTGAACGCGGCAGTTGGGCATCGGGTGGGAGTGCTAGTGTTGCACCGTGCGGCAGCGTCAGGAAAGCGGGATGATGGCCTCGGCGACGTTGTAGTCGAACGAATCAAGTTCGGTCGGGCGGCCGAGCACAAGCTTGGCAAGCTCTGCGCCTAAATATGGCCCGACGGTGAGCCCGGAAGAGCCAAGGCCGTTGGCTGCGTAAAGTCCGGTAAAACCGGGAAGCGACCCGAAGACAGGGAGAAATCCAGGCGTGCGCGGGCGAAACCCGACCCGTGTTTCCACGTAGGTGCACGCCGACAGCCCTGGCGCGACGGCGAGCGCTTTGTCCAGTATTTCGTGGATGCCGCCGGCGGTGGCGCGGACATCCATCCCCGCTTCATCTTCATGGGTCGTTCCGATGATGATTCGCCCTCTAGGGAAGGCGAGCATATACTGATTGTTCGGGGGCATGACGACCGGCCATCGGTCGGTCTCGCCTGCCAACCATTCGAGATGAACGATTTGTCCTTTTTGTGGAGTGACGGCAAACCGAACGCCCAGCGGCTCAAGCAGTTCGCCAGCCCATGCGCCGGCTGTGACGATGACCGCTTCGGCCGTGTATTTCGCTCCATTGACTTTCGCGCCGATGACGCGGGAGCCTTCAAACAGGAGTCGGGCGTTTCCGCGGATGTAGGCGGCGCCAAGCTTTTGGGCCGCGTTTGTGAGGGCGTCCCGCACCGCCCGGCCGTTCACTCGGGCGGCGCCGCTCACATATAGGGCATGATGCTCATCGCCAAGCGGCGGAAACAGCTCCTTCGCCTCTTGGGGATGAAGCCGCACGATCTCTCCCATTTCCGGCGCGTCTTCGCGCCGTTTGCGAGCGCGCTCCTCCATTTGTTTCAGTTTCTGTTCGTCCGTGTGCAGCCATAGGGCGCCGACGCGCGCATAACCGGTGTCCGTTTCCCCGAGCGCTTGCAGTTCTTCGATGAGGGAGGGGTAAAACTTCGCTCCGTTTTTGGCCAATCGGTACCATTTTTGGTTGCGGCGTTGCGACAGCCAAGGGCAGACAATCCCCGCCGCCGCATCGGTCGCCTGCCCTTTGTCGCCGCGGTCGATGATGATCACGTTTGCGCCTTCCTTGGCCAAATGGTAAGCGGTCGAGGCCCCTAAAATGCCGGCTCCGACGATGATGTACTTCATTCATGAACACCTTTTCCTTTTTTCTACTAGCATACCATAGACGGCGCCAATCGGGAACCGGTGTGGGCCGGCCCGAAAGCCGGCAGGCGTCAAAAAGGCGCCCGCGTCAAACGGTGTTCGGCATATCTCTTCCGTAAAAGATCTCATCCATTTCCCTTCTCAGCTTGGCGGTTGTTTCATTCGCTTCTTGTTCGCTCAAATCCTCTTTTGCATAGCCAAATAAGTAGTTGTCCAAGTCAAACTGTTTCAACTTGCATTTTGTGTGAAAAATATTCTCTTGGTAAATGTTTACGTCGATCATATCGTACTTTTCGCGAATGTGCTCCGGGATATAATCTTGAATCGACGTAATGTCATGGTCGATAAACAGCTTGTATCCGTGAATGTCGCGCGTAAATCCGCGCACGCGGTAGTCGATGATCATAATGTCGGCGTCAAATGAATGAATCAAATAGTCGAGCGCTTTGAGCGGCGAAATTTCCCCGCATGTGACGACATCAATATCGGCGCGGAACGTGCTGATTCCGTCATTCGGGTGGTATTCTGGGTATGTATGGACGGTGATATGGCTTTTGTCAAGGGAAAGCACCACCGCCTCCGGCAAAGGGCCGTCATCTTCGGGCACCTCGACGACCGGCCCCTCGGAAACGAGCATCGTCACGCTCGCGCCCTGCGGAACGTAATCTTGTTTGGCGATGTTTAACACATGGGCGCCGATCATGTCGGCGACACGTTTTAAAATATTCGTCAGCCGTTCGGCATTGTACACGTCGTCAATGTATTCGATATACGCCTCCCGCTCCTTCGCCGTTTTCGTATAGCAAATATCGTACATATTGAAGCTGAGCGATT
Organism: Geobacillus sp. FJAT-46040; assembly: GCF_002335725.1. Taxonomy (NCBI): domain Bacteria; kingdom Bacillati; phylum Bacillota; class Bacilli; order Caryophanales; family Anoxybacillaceae; genus Geobacillus; species Geobacillus sp. FJAT-46040. The sequence goes on along the minus strand of NZ_NISS01000001.1, from coordinate 1,546,005 downwards.
TCGTCAAGTTGTTGAACCCGTGCAGCTTGACGCGCGGTGTTTCGTTCATCGACGGGACCCATCCTTTCGTTTTTTCTTAATTTGTCCCGTTGCTGGCGAAGATAGTAATTTTTTATTTGAAATGGAAGAAAACGGAATACGGGCTTGCCCTAATGGTCTATGGCCATTTCCGGGAAGCGTCCGCTTCAGCTCGCCTGTTTCGCTTGATATTCTTGAATGACCGACCGGACAATGTGAAGGGAGTCCCACTCCTTCGCCGAAAAAAAGACGATCGGATATTTTTTCGGGAAAAGCGTTTCTTGAATTTGTTTCGGCGGCATGCCTTTTTCGTATAAATCGATGATGTTGCCTTGAAGTTCAAGCAAGTAATCGAGTTTTCGCTGCAAGGCCTCGCGCCCGTTTGGGAGATAGCCGGCATGGGCGCAGAAGACGTCGCCGAAATCGTATGTCAACGTGCGTTGCAAGGAGGCGATGATCGCCGGGATGTTTTCCTCGCGCAAGATGACTTTCGTTTTCTCCTGACAGTACAAGTCGCCGCTGAACAATTGCCCCGTTTCGCGGTTCAAAAACGCCACATGGTCGATGGAATGGCCTGGCGTCGGGATGACGTCCCACGTTGCGCTTCGCGAGGAAAACGTCGCGCCGATGGGCTTGGCGGTGAATGGATCGCGCTTGCCCCAAAACACTTTTCGGTATAGCGGATAGTCCGCCTTTTGCTGGCAATAATGGATCATCAGTTCGTTCATATAGATGGGCAGGCCCATCTTCCGCTGCAAAAATGCCGCGCAGCCGGTATGGTCTTCGTGATAATGGGTGATGACGACTTGGTCGATGTCTTGTTGTTGGAAAAACGAAGTAAATTCGTTTTCCATCGATTTTGCGCCGGTGTCAATCAGCACCCCATCGATGACAAAGCAGCGGACGGTAAGACGGACGCCTTGAAACATCGCCGTTCCTTTGGCGATGCGCACATTTTGCACGGTCTCCGTTTCAAACCGCTTTTTGATCACTTTATCGAGCAGCATGGCGAACGGGCCTCCTTATTGGTGTGAGGATGTTGTTACCATTATACCACAACAGAATGAATGTTCATTCATTTGTTATTGGCGTTTCACACCCATCATGTGCTTGATGGGATGGAGAAAAGCGATGCTACAGTTAAGCTTACTTCAATCAAGCGTCTGTGAATATCCCCTCTCTTGGGGGATTGAACGTTTGATCAAAAGGAACGATTCGGAAATATGCAGGGGATGGTTTTGCGCAACTTGTATGATAAAATGATAGAAGATCGTATCGGAATGCGGATGCAATGGATGGACATTTGCGCCGACGCCTCCAATGGAGGACCGTCCATATTTCCGAAAGGTGAGAAGGGGATGTTCATGAAAACCGTTATTCACGCTTTCGCCATTTCGATCATCGTTCATGTGGTGTATTTGGCATCAACCATCGGCATAGGGTATTGGAAAACGAAGCTTTATAAGCCTGATGTGGGGAATGCTTGGGAGAAAGCGGCCATGCTGCAAAATGAGGTTGTGTTTGGCCAAACGGGGGCGCCGATTTTGTATTTGGTTTCGTTTGTAGGAGTGGCGGCGGTCAGCGCCTTGGTGATGCATGTGTACCAAATGGTTCGCGGCTAACAAAAAGGAAAAGGAAAAAGCCGGTCCCGAAGGGGAACGAAGCCTGTTGGGGCGGCTTTTCCGATTTTAGACGTTAATAGCCGTCCATCCGGCATCAGCTACAATGACCGTGCCATTGACGAGGATTTCACTACTCTATGGGAATAACGAAGAGAAAGGAGAACAAGGGGATGGCCGTTCTCCTTTTTCATGACGCAGATAGTGGAGATCAGTATTCATCTCTGTGAACATTATGGAGCAGGATCATATCCCACCACCGTCCATATTCCCGTCGCGTCTTGCCGGATCAGCCGTTTCAAATATACTCGCTTGATTGGAGTGTTGTGGGCGTCCACTTCTACGATGGCCTCCTTCCCGTTGTTTTGGATAATGCGCAAGTCTTCATAGTGATTTTGGTTTTTTCTCGGCGTTCAATTGATCGATATAATCGGATAATCGGCGTTCGTTGTCATGCATCGATGGACTCCTCCTTTGGATAACGGTTTTCTATGCATGTCGCTATGCCGATCTTCAAGGTGAAACAAGGACGAAGGCTGTGATCATTTCGATCATGGTGCATATCCGCGTTGTTTTGCCCATACACTGAAAGAAGAGGGGAAACAGGGAGGGAAGAGCGTGCAATTTTACTACGGTCCACATATGCCGCTGCGTATTTTGGATGAAATTGAATTTTGGAAGCATCAAGAAGCGGAACATACGATCGTCATTCGCGAGCTTGCGTCTGGATTGGAAGAGCCGTATGTGGAAGCGTTGAAAAAATGGGAGGAGGCGCTTTCGGCTGCGCATCAGCACGCGGTCCGTTATATTGAATCGGTGGTTCGGGCCGGCCATTATGTTCCTGAACAACTGCATCAACAAGTGCTCCATTTTGTGTCGTACTGCCTAGAGCAGAGCCTTCAGTTCATCGAATTATGCCGGCAAATCAAAACCCGCAGCAAAGCCGTCAGCCAAAACCCGACCGCCAAGGTGGTGCTCGATCACATCATTCGCGAATCGGAGTATTTTGTCGGCATCGCGCAGTTGTTGCTGTACGGTACTCATTCGGCATCGCCTGCACTGCGGACAGATTCATCGGCGACGTCATAGATGCAATGTAGTATAATGGAATTGGGTGCTTCCACCTATTATGATGAGCCACGAGGGGGACATAGCTGTGATTGTCACGACCACCAATACCATTGAGGGAAAAGAAATTGAAGAGTATTTGGGCATCGTAGCGGGAGAGGTCATTTTGGGCGCCAATGTCGTCCGTGATTTTCTCGCCAGCATCACCGACATCATCGGCGGGCGGAGCGGAACGTATGAAAGCAAGCTGGCCGAAGGGCGGGAGATGGCGATCAAGGAGATGGTCAATAAGGCGAGAAGCCTTGGCGCCAACGCCGTCATCGGGGTGGATCTCGATTTTGAAACGCTGCGCGACGGCATGATGATGTGCATTGCGACGGGGACGGCGGTGCGGCTGAAATCGTAATGGGAAAGCAGCGGGTCTATCGGCCCCTGCTTTTTTTTTTGCTTTGTCGGCTGCCGTTGTGGGGGTGTCAGTGCATCGGCTGTTGATGCTGATGGGGTTTTGCAGCTTGAAATAGGATTGACAGAAGAAAAAAAAGCGGTTTATGATTCGCATATATGAACAAATGCTCATATATTAAAATGTGAGGGAACAGCCATGAACGCAGAGGATCATTCGTTTTTATATATATGCTCATTGAAAAGTTAACCTTCGTATAAGTGGTTCCCACTCCGGTTATACTGCTCCTAAGGAAAAGCATGGAAAAGGAGCGGAATTCTGCATGAAACGTCTCAAAATCACCAACGATCACGGATGGACACCTCGGACACTTCGCAAACAGGAACGGAAAATCAAAAACACCCTTCTTCGCCAACGGGTGATGGCGGTTCGCCTGGTCATGGAAGGCTATTTGGGCAAAGAGGTGGCCTCCATGGTCAACGTGTGCCGACAAACCGTTTCCCATTATGTGTCGCTGTTCAACGAAGGCGGTCTGGAGCTCTTGCTTCATCGGGATTTCGCCCCCGGGCGGGAGCCGTTTCTCACCGAAGAACAGCAGGAAAAGATCAAACAGCTTGTGTTGACCACTACTCCCGCGGAACTGGGCTGGGACGTTGCTTCGGCGTGGAACACCAAACTCCTGCAATCCTATGTCGCAAAGCAATTCGGTGTTTCCATTTCCCGCGAAGCGCTGCGAAAACTCCTGCACCGCAAAGGGCTGTCGTGGACACGACCGACGTACACACTGGCGAAAGGAAATCTGGATGAGCAAAAACAATTTGAAAAACAAATGGATCTGATAAAAAAAAACTTGATCACCAAGGAGACAGAAGATGCTGTTCTTCTGTACATCGATGAAACCCATATCCGCTCTTACCATGTCTTGCGGTCCACATGGTCGGAAGTCGGCCGCCAAAAACAAGTGCCGACGTTTGGCCATCATGCCCACGTATCGCTGTTTGGCGCGGTCAACGTCCATGATGGTGAAACGGTGCTTCATCAAACGACCGCTGCCAATGCCGCGACGTTCTTGGATTTCTTGAGAATGCTCAAAGAGCGCTATTTAGACCGTCTCATGGTTTTGGTGTTGGATAACGCCCGCATTCACCATGCCAAAATGGTCAAGGAGTTTTTGCGGGAAGAAGGGCAGTGTTTTCACTTTATTTACCTTCCTCCCTATTCGCCACAGCTGAACCCGATCGAACGCTTATGGAAATGGCTGAAAGATACGGTGATTGCCAATGTATTTCACAAGGATCGCAACGATATCATTCAAGCCATTACTCGGTTTGTCAACTACATCCACGAACGTCCGGAGGAAGTGCTGCAGCGTTTAGGGTGTGCAGGATGACTGAGAAGTTAACTCTTCATGTTGCATGTATATAGATGAAAGTGTGATTGAGGAAGTGTCACGGATCTTTAAAGCCCTAGCGGATCCGACTCGGATGAAGATGTTGTATTTGTTGTCGCAGGAAGAATGCCATGTAGGCCATATTGCGGAAGTGCTCGGCATGTCGCAATCGGCGGTTTCCCATCAGTTGGCGCTGCTTCGGACGTTGCGGCTTGTGAAATATCGCCGTGAGGGGAAGATGTTGGTTTACTCATGTGATGACGAACATGTCATTTCGTTGCTAAAGCAGGCGATTGATCACGCACAACACCAATAAATAAGGAGAGAAGATGGATGCATCATCACGCGCACGGCCATTGTGATCACCATCACGGGCATCATCACGGCAGAGAAGGAAATCAAAAAGGGCTGGCGATTGCTCTCGGTGTAACGATCGGGATCATGGTGCTCGAGTTTGTCGGCGGGCTTGTGACGAACAGCCTTGCTCTTCTTTCGGATTCGGGGCATATGCTGAGTGATGCGGCTTCGCTTTTGTTAAGTCTGTTGGCGGTGTGGTTTGCGGCGAGGCCTGCATCGCCGAAGAGGACGTACGGGTTTTATCGTTTTGAGATTTTAGCAGCCTTGGTCAATGGGGTTACGTTGGTCGGGATTGCCGCTTGGATTATTTGGGAAGCGGTCGGGAGGTTTGTGAATCCACCTGCTGTCGCGAGCGGGCCGATGATGGCCATTGCTGTCATAGGGTTGCTGGCTAATTTGGCAAGCGCTTGGGTGTTAATGCGCAAAGGGGATGTCAAAGAGAACGTCAATGTCCGCAGTGCGTATTTGCACGTGCTCGGCGATGCGTTAGGCTCGGTCGGGGCGATCGCGGCAGGGCTTGTCATCTGGCTGTTCGATTGGTACGCGGCCGATCCGCTCATTTCCATCGCGGTGGCGGTTTTGATTCTAAAAGGAGCATTTGCCGTAGTCAAGCAGACAGTGCATATTTTAATGGAAGGAACGCCGGCGGCGATTGACCATGCGGAAGTGAAGGCGGCGCTCTCGGGCATTGATGGGGTGATCGATGTGCACGATTTGCATATTTGGACGATCACCTCGGGGCTTGATTCGTTAAGCTGCCATTTGCTCATTGAGGAAGGATGCGATGGACAGGCGGTTTTGCAGCGGGCGATTGATTTGGTCGAAACGCGCTTTCACATTCGCCATGCGACGATTCAAATTGAAATGCCGCATATTCGCCATGGGGAGATGGAAGTGTGAGGGCGGGTCATCCATGACCACGCCCTTCTGTTATTGGCTGACGCCAGTCCAATTGGTTTGCAAGGCTTCAAGGAAAATGCGCACGTTTTGTTTGTTTTCCATAATCGGTGCACAAATATAGGAAAACATTCGGTAAAACGGTGGATGGTTCAGGCGAACGATGGACAGATGGCCGTGCTCGATGTCGCGGGCGACGACGCTGCGCGACAGCAAGGACAGGGCGTTGCCGTTGATCAACGTTTCTTTAATGCCTTGGTTGCTGCTGATGATCATGAGCGATTTGACTTTCAGCCCGTTCGAGCGGATGAAATGGTTGAAATATTCCCTTGTTCCCGACCCGACTTCGCGCGCCACCCATGCTTCGTTTTGCAGCTCGGCGATCGTGACCTCCTCTTTTTGCGCCAGTTCGTGGCGGTTGGAGGCGACGATGACAAGCTCGTCCTGCATGAACGGATGAACGGACAGTTCTTTTTCGTTCGTTTGCCCTTCAATCAAGCCGATGTCGACTTGATATGATTTGACGAGTTCGACAATTTCTTTTGTGTTGCCGATCATGACCTCAAGCTCCAACTCTGGGTAACGTTTTTGGAAATCGGGCAAAAGCGGCGGCAAAATATACTCTCCAATTGTAAAGCTCGCCCCGATTTTCAATTTTCCTTTGACGGAATGATGGTGTTCCAAAATGTCTTGTTTCGTTTGTTCATAAAGCGCCACCATTTGTTTGGCGCGGTCGTATAGGAGCTCGCCGGTCGGCGTCATGCGCAGCCGCTTCGGGGAGCGGATGAACAGTTTCGTTTGAAACTCTTTTTCTAAATTTTTGATGTGCAAGCTGACGCTTGGCTGCGACAAATGGAGAATTTCCGCAGTTTTGGTGAAGTTTTTTACTTCAGCTAAGGTGATGAACGTTTTTAACTCTTCATAGTACATGTCCGCCTCTCCTCCGTCCCCATGATGACCGTACTATTAGAAATACTAATAGTTTTAATAATTTATATTTATTTTACTAATGTTTTGTTTTGCGGTAAAGTGTAAATATGATACCCTCATTAAAGTATACTTGGCTTATAGGAATAATGGAATTTGGCGTTTGTCCTGTCGTTGAGACCGAAACGGCGCCAATCGTTCCATTTTATTTTATATTGTGAGGTGGACACCGTTGCAGCTGCAAGTAACCAACAGTCCGTTTACCCAGGAGCAGATTGAGCTTTTGAATCGTTTGTTGCCGACGTTGACGCCGTCGCAAAAGCTTTGGCTGAGCGGGTATTTGGCCGCCGCCGAGTCGGCCGCTGCTGTGCTTGACGCCGAAGCGCCCGCACTGCTTGTCGGGGGCGGGAAACCGGTTTCGAAAGAAGTGACCGTTCTGTACGGCTCGCAAACCGGCAATGCGCAAAAGTTGGCTGAAAAAACCGGCAAGGCGCTCAAAGAGCGTGGTTTTGAAGCGAAAGTGTTGTCCATGCTTGATTTTAAGCCGAACGAATTAAAGAAAGTGGAGACGTTGCTCATTGTTGTGAGCACGCATGGGGAAGGCGATCCGCCGGACAACGCGGTGTCGTTTTACGAGTTTCTCCACAGCAAACGGGCGCCGAAGCTGAATCATTTACGCTTTTCCGTCTTGGCGCTCGGCGATACGTCGTATGAACATTTTTGCCAGACGGGGAAAGATTTTGACAAGCGGCTCGAGGAGCTCGGGGGAGAGCGGTTTTATCCGCGCGTCGACTGTGACGTCGACTACGAGGAAGCGGCGGCGAAATGGCTTGACGGCGTGCTTGCCGAGCTGAGCAAGGGGATCAATGCCGAGGCCGCGCCAGTGTTGTCGGCCGCTGCGGCCGTGCCGAAAGCCGAACCGGCGGTCGTCTATTCGCGGAAAAATCCGTTCCCGGCTGAGGTGCTGGAAAACATCAACTTAAACGGCCGCGGATCGAACAAAGAAACGCGCCATCTCGAATTGTCTCTTGAAGGATCGGGGTTGAAGTATGAGCCGGGCGATGCGCTTGGCATCTTCCCGAAAAACGATCCGGAGCTTGTCGATCTCATCATTCAAGAAATGAAATGGAACCCGGAAGAAACGGTGACGATCGACAAAGACGGGGAAGTGCGGTCGCTCAAAGAAGCGCTCACGTCCCATTTTGAAATCACTGTGTTGACCAAAGCGCTGTTGCAAAAGCTGGCGACGCTGTCGAAAAACAGCGAGCTTCAAGTGCTCGTTGCCCCAGGCAATGAGGCGAAGCTGAAAGAATACGCCAAAGGCCGCGACTTATTGGATGCGTTCCGCGACTTCGGCCCATGGGATGCGGCGCCGCAACAAGTCATCTCGATTTTGCGCAAAATGCCGCCGCGCCTGTACTCGATCGCGAGCAGCTTAGCGGCCTATCCAGATGAAGTGCACTTGACGATCGGCGCGGTCCGTTATGAGTCGCACGGCCGCCTGCGCAAAGGGGTGTGCTCGACGTTCTGCGCCGAACGCGTCCAAATCGGCGATACGTTGCCGGTCTTTGTGCAGCCGAACCCGAATTTTAAGCTGCCAAAAGACCCATCGACGCCAATCATTATGATCGGTCCAGGCACTGGGGTTGCGCCGTTCCGCGCTTTTATGCAAGAGCGTGAGGCGACAGGAGCCAACGGAAAATCGTGGCTCTTTTTCGGGGACCAACACTTTATGACCGACTTCCTGTATCAAACGGAATGGCTCGCATGGCTGAAAAGCGGTGTGCTGACCAAAATGGATGTCGCCTTCTCTCGCGATACGGAGAAGAAAGTGTATGTGCAGCACCGGATGATTGAACGAAGCAAAGAGCTGTTCGGTTGGCTTGAGGAAGGTGCTGTCGTCTACGTTTGCGGCGACAAGCAACACATGGCGCGCGACGTTCATCAGACGTTGATCGAGATTATCGAAAAAGAGGGCGGCATGAGCCGCGAACAGGCGGAAGCGTATTTGACGGAAATGCAAAAGCAAAAACGGTACCAACGCGACGTCTATTAATCTCTAAAGAAGGAGTGGAATCGGAAATGGCGAAAGTCGAGTTAAAAGCGCCGGACGGACCGCCAAGCGATGTCGAGCGCATTAAACAGGAAAGCCGTTACTTGCGCGGCACGCTTGCCGAAACGATGGAAGACCCGCTCAGCGCAGGAATTCCAGAGGATGACAACCGGTTGATGAAGTTTCACGGCAGCTACTTGCAAGACGACCGCGACGTGCGCACCGAACGGCAAAAACAAAAGCTTGAACCGGCCTATCAATTTATGATCCGCGTCCGCACGCCGGGCGGGGTGGCGACGCCGGAGCAGTGGCTTGTCATGGATGAGCTCGCCCGCAAGTATGCGAACGGCACGTTGAAGCTGACGACGCGCCAAGCGTTCCAATTGCACGGCGTCTTAAAATGGAACATGAAAAAAACGATGCAAGCCATTAACAACGCGCTGATGACGACGCTTGCGGCGTGTGGCGACGTCAACCGAAACGTCATGTGCAACCCGAATCCGTACCAGTCGGAAGTGCATGCGGAAGTATATGAGTGGGCAAAGCTGATCAGCGACCATTTGCTGCCGCGGACGAGGGCGTATTACGAAATTTGGCTGGACGACGAGAAAGTGGCGGGGACGCCGGCGGTTGACGGCGAAGAAGAGCCGATTTACGGACCGACGTATTTGCCGCGGAAGTTTAAAATCGGCATCGCCGTTCCGCCGTCGAACGACGTCGATGTGTTCTCGCAAGACATCGGGTTCATCGCCATTGTCGAAGACGGCAAGCTTGCCGGGTTTAATGTCGCCATCGGTGGCGGCATGGGGATGACCCATGGGGACAAAACGACGTATCCGCAACTGGCGAAAGTGATCGGCTTCTGCAAGCCGGATCAAGTCGTGGAAGTGGCGGAGAAAATTATGACCGTTCAGCGCGACTACGGCAACCGCTCATCGCGCAAACACGCCCGCTTCAAATACACGATCGATCGGCTTGGGCTGGAAGCGGTGAAAGAAGAAATTGAGCGCCGCCTCGGCTGGAGGCTCGGCGAAGCGCGCCCGTACCATTTCGAGCATAGCGGCGACCGCTACGGCTGGGTCGAAGGCGTCAATGGGACATGGCATTTCACGCTCTTTGTCGAAGGCGGCCGCGTCAAAGACTACGACGATTACAAGCTGATGACCGGCCTGCGCGAAATCGCGAAAGTCCATACCGGCGATTTCCGGTTGACGCCAAACCAAAACTTGATCATCGCCAATGTCACGAGCGAGAAAAAGCCGGAAATCGAGGCGCTCATCGCCAAATACGGCTTGACCGACGGCCGCCGGTACACCGCCTTGCGCCGCAACGCGCTCGCCTGTGTCGCCTTGCCGACGTGCGGCTTGGCGATGGCGGAAGCGGAGCGCTACTTGCCGAAGCTGCTTGATAAAATCGAGGAAATTATCGATGAAAACGGTTTGCGCGACGAAGAAATCACGATCCGCATGACGGGCTGTCCGAACGGCTGCGCCCGCCACGTGCTCGCGGAAATCGCCTTCGTCGGCAAAGCGGTCGGCAAATACAACATGTACCTCGGCGCTGCGTTCAACGGCACGCGCTTAGGCAAACTGTACCGCGAAAACATCGGCGAGGAGGAAATTTTGCGCGAACTGCGCATGCTCCTATCCCGCTATGCGAAAGAGCGGCTTGACGGTGAACACTTCGGCGACTTCGTCATCCGCGCCGGCATCGTCAAAGAAGTGACGGATGGGACGAATTTTCACGATTAAACTGATGCGGTTTCATTCGAACCGGTCTCTCTTGTGTTGGGGAGGCCGGTTTTTTGTCGCTTCTCTGTCAAGATGGTAAATGCCATTGAATGAATCTGAATTTAAAAAACAAGTGTTAGCGAAGATCAAACAGCTGAAAATCGGCAACGGACTGGAAGAAGACGTGTGGATGGGGCCATGTGCCAGCCAAAAGCAATTAGAGACGGTTCTTTCTTATATCGAAAAAGGGATCGAAGAGGGAGCGACATTGCTTTGTGGCGGCCGCCGCTTGGACGATGGGGAGTTGGCCAACGGATTTTATGTGGAGCCGACGGTGTTTGAAAATGTATCCCCGAACATGACGATCGCTCGCGAGGAAATTTTCGGGCCGGTGTTGGCGTTAATCAAAGTGAACACGTTTGAAGAAGCGATAGCTTTAGCCAATGACACGCCGTTTGACCTCAGCGCCTCGATTTTCACCCGAAATATTGAAAAAAATGTTAACGTTTATCCAAGATATTGAAGCCGGGCTCGTGCGGATTAACGAAGAAAGCGCTGGCGTCGAGCTTCAGGCGCCATTTGGCGGCATGAAGCAATCGAGCTCCCACTCGCGGGAACAAGGACGGGCGGCCATCGAGTTTTTCACGGCGATTAAAACGGTGTTTGTAAAAGGATAAGAAGTTGAGGAAAGTGCGCTGCCGTTTGGGCAGGGTGCTTTTTTAGCGTGAGGGAATTGGCAAAGGCGATTGTCGGCGAGCAAACGGTTTGCTTACATATAGAGGAAATAGCATGTGCGGGAGGGAGAGCGGCATGAGCCAATCAGGCGAGCAACGCCGGTATACGCTCGGCGAGTTCTTTTCTTTAGCTGGAGACGAGCGGATGGAGCTGTACGAAGGAACGATTGTGTTGATGTCCCCAGCTCCTTATGAGCATGAAGGGGTGGTCGCCAATTTGATTGCCGAGTTTCGCATGGCGTTAAAAGGAAGTCCTTGTCTTGTGTTCGGCAGCAACCTCCAAGTCGTTCTTTTGATTGAAGATGAACAAAAAGGAACGAAAAATGTAACGGTGCTGCCCGACCTATCTATTATTGGTGATCGAACGAAACTGCGCCAAGGTCGGTGTTACGGCGCCCCCGACCTAGTGGTGGAAGTGTTGTCGCCAAGCACCGCCCGCAACGACCGGCTGCTTAAGCGTCATTATTATGAGAAAGCAGGAGTCCGCGAGTACTGGCTTGTCGATTATCAGCACCAGGTGATGGAAAAATATGTTTGGCAATCGGGGACGTTTCAGCTAGAAGACGTGTACGATGCAGCCAACGGAGCGGCTGCATCGACCATGTTTCCCGAGGTGCATTTTTCCGTGAAGGAGATTTTTGCGTTTTTGTCGTCGTAAAGAGCGGCACAGGCACATACAAAATAACAACAAGCATAACGGCCGACTCAAAGAAATGATCCGTATCGCGAAACGGGCAGCAGAGTCGGACTTGCCAGTGTTCATTATGGGGGAAAGCGGAACCGGCAAGGAGCTGTTCGCCCAGGCGATTCATCAGGAAAGCCCGCGGGCTGACCGCCCATTCGTTCCTGTAAACTGTGCGGCCATTCCTGACGCTTTGCTGGAAAGCGAATTGTTCGGCTATGTGGAGGGATCGTTTACACATGCGAAAAAAGGAGGAAAAATCGGGCTGTTTGAACTGGCGGACGGGGGAAATGGTTAAATAAGTTGAACAAGAGCTTAGATAACGGACAGGCGGGCTTAGGCGGCCCGCCTGCTTTATCGTCATAAAATGACATTCTTAATTTTGTAGATTTCCCGTTCGTGTTCGATGACTTTGTTCGAGAGGAAGGTGATGTCAAGCTTGATGTTGTTCAGCTGTTCGGTGAATGATTGGGCATGGGAATCGACTTTTTTCTCTAAGGCGTCGAGTCTTTGGTGGATGGAAGAGACTTCGCCGTGAAGTTTATGCACGTCCATCGCGAGGGCGTCGAGTGCAGCGTCGGTTTCATCCTGGCGGTGAAGAAGAGCAGACATCAGATCATACAGCTCTTTTTGGCCGGCTTTGATATGGGCTTGTTCTTCTTCCAACCGCTTTTGGCCTTCAAGGAGAGCTTGCTGGATCCGTCGGAATTCTTCTTGTTCTTTCCGCATTTCTTGCTGTTCTCTTCGGATCTCCTGCTGTTCTTTTCGCATTTCTTGCTGTTCTCTTCGGATCTCCTGCTGTTCTTTTCGCATTTCTTGCTGTTCTCTTCGGATCTCCTGCTGTTCTTTTCGCATTTCTTGCTGTTCTCTTCGGATCTCCTGCTGTTCTTTTCGCATTTCTTGCTGTTCTCTTCGGATCTCCTGCTGTTCTTTTCGCATTTCTTGTTGTTCTCTTCGGATCTCCTGCTGCTCTTTCCGCATTTCTTGTTGTTCTCTTCGGATCTCCTGCTGCTCTTTCCGCATTTCTTGCTGTTCTCTTCGGATCTCCTGCTGTTCTTTTCGCATTTCTTGTTGTTCCGCTTCCAGCCGTTTGTGGCTTTCGACGAGGAGATGCAACGTGTTTTCGATATGACCGAGCCGGTCGAACAGTTGCAAGAGGATCTCTTCGCTCATGTTGGCCCCTCTTTCATCTTAATTTCCTTCATTATAGCACATATGTTCTTGTTAGACAAGCAGGAATGGTGTATATAGGAAAGCGTACAAACATATGATACAATGGATAAACAAACTGACAAATCTCAGTGCGGGCATCGGCCAGTACGTTTTAGAAAGGGATCGATGTATGCTTTACGTTTCTCCTGCCAAAATCGCAAGCTATTTTTATCATGAGTGCGAGCGGAATTTTTATTTTCAGTCGTTGGCGAAAGAGCGGCGCGGCGAGCTCGATGTGCCGGAAGAGCTGTTTGAGCGGCCCGCGGTGCATCAGGGCGTGCTGCGCCGAGGAGTTGAGTGGGAAGAGGAAGTGATCACGACTCATTTGGCCGGCCAGGTGAAGATGGGGAAGCGAGAGCCTGGCGCGCCGATTTCCCACTGCTATTTGGATGGAGAGGAGACGATCCGCGAGTTGAAGCGGCCGAGCAAGCGATATTTGTATCAGCCGACATTGATCGCGCCGCCGCGCTTTTACGAACGGTACGGGTTGGATCTGAAAGTGATCCGATTTGCGGCGTGCCGTCCGGATTTGATTGAGTGCATTCCGGGGCAAAACGGCTTTGTGTTCCGCATCATCGACATCAAATCATCAGATGTGTTAAAGATTTCCCACCGCGTGCAAACGGCGTTGTACGCCTTGATTTTGTCTTCCGTTTTAGAGGAGCACGGCATTAGGGGCAATGTGGATTGGCGCGAAGCGGGGGTATGGACGTACAAAACCGAGCAGCCGCAAGCAGCGGATATCAGCCAGTTGCTCCCGTATCTCGAACAGTTTTTGGCTGGCGAATTGACGGCGCTGGCTGGGAAGCAACTTGATGAGCTGTTTTGGCATTTGGATTATCGCTGTGAATGGTGCCCGTTTTATGACTACTGTTTCGACAAAGCGCGGAAACAGTCGCATATTTCCCTCGTTCCGTACTTATCGAACTACACGTCCCGCTTTATCCGCGAGCGGCAGCTGCCTGAGACGATCGGTGAGTTTCGCCAATTTCTTGAACGTCAAGAAAACGTAACTATTCAGCCACATCATAAAGTGAGCTGAATATTTTCTTCTTTCCTTGTCTATGATGTGAATATTGATAGACAAGGAGGTGAATCGCATGTTGACGGTACAACAAGCTGTATTTACAGTTGAGAGCTTAATCGGCAAAGTCCAACAACAAAAACAGCTCATTACTCACCAACAACAAGTCATTGAGCAACTGTTGAAAGAAAACAAACAGCTACGCAAAGAAAATGAACAACTGAAGTACCGTGTTCAAGAGCTGGAAGCACGCACGAAAAAAAACAGCTCCAATAGCCATTTGCCCCCATCTTCTGACCGTTTTGAGAAAAAGCGTTCCTCCCGCGAGCCGTCTGGCAAAAAGCCTGGTGGGCAAGAGGGACATGAGGGGAAGACGCTCCGTCAAGTGGAACATCCACATCATCGTGTCGTCCACCGTGTGCATACGTGTCAAGGATGTGGAGCTTCTTTGCGTGAAGTCAAACCGTTCAAAGTCGATATCCGTCAAGTGTTTGATGTCCCTCCTGTGGCGATCGAGGTGACACAACATGAACGTGAAGTGAAATCGTGTCCACATTGTCGATGCGTGCAACAAGCCGAATTCCCATCCCATGTCACGAATCATGTGCAATACGGTCCACGGCTCACGGCGCTCGTTGTTTATTTACATCATATCCAATTGATCCCGTACAAGCGTTTAAGTGATACAATCGAAGCGTTATATCAACACTCGATTAGTACGGGAACTCTTGCCAATATGGTGAAACGAGGACGCGAATCGTTGGAATCAAATATGGACATCATCGAAGACGCCTTACTTGAATCCAACATCCTGCATGTCGATGAAACGAGTTTGCGCATCAATGGGAAACTCGCATGGGTGCATGTCGCGTGTACATCGAGATATACATACTTGGCTCCTCACGCTTCTCGTGGAAAAAAAGCGACCGATGATATCGGGATTCTTCCCCGATATGAAGGGACGATGATGCACGATGCGTTCGGTACGTATCCGAAATACACACATGCCACCCATGCCCTTTGTCATGCCCACCATTTGCGTGAGTTAAAAGGATTCATCGAACAGGGGCATACGTGGGCGATGCGCATGACCACGTTTCTGTTAGCCGCCAAGCAAGCCGTCGAAGCCCATCACGGTGCACTTTCCGAAGAAGAAGCGAGACGGTGGGAACGAGTGTATGATCGCATCCTAGAAAGAGCACAACACCGATTAGAAACGATGACGCCTCTTCCGAAAAAAGCACTCGCTTTTGTTCGACGCCTTCAAAAACGAAAGGAAGAAGCGCTGCGTTTCTTACGTGAAGTACATGTTCCCTTTGATAACAACCAAGCCGAACGCGATCTTCGCATGGTCAAAGTCAAAGAGAACATTTCGGGTACGTTTCGCGAAGAAACATTCGCGCAGTCGTTTTGCATCGCAAGAAGCATCGTTTCCACACTGACGAAACACGAAAAAAACGTGTGGGATTCGTTATGTCTTCTGTTGGCAGGCGAAACGATCGATCGAGTTCTTTCCGCTACCTAGGGCATTTTCTATGACCGAAATGCCCTATTTGTGCTGGGCTTTTTTATACACTAGCACTGGGGTGAATAGTTACAAGAAAACAGGCATGTGCTGAAACAAAACGCCGGGCTGGCGCGCCAACTTCGGCGGCTTGAAGCGCAGCTTGAGGCGATTGCGGAGGAAAAGGTCGTTCCGTATGACCAGGCGGTGACACATATACCGATATGGGAAGACATCCGTCTGATTCTCACCGCGCAACGCGATCCGTTGACGGGCAAGATCGCGGCGGCATCGCTGTACCGTGTTGGTGGAACAGATGTGTTTGGAACGGGATCAGAAATGCATCATGTTATCGCCGGTTCGTTTGAGGAATGCGACGAGGTTGGCCGAAAGCTGGCCGATGCGCTGGACCGCCTGCTTCATACGGTGCACGATTACAACCGGGAGCGAGAGTGGCGGTCGCAAAAATCGGTGCAGGTGTATGTCATCGACAACTATGAATGGGACAATGTGCAGCAGCTACTTCAAGCGCTTTTGTTCGATCCAGACTATAACGAAAAAGCTGTTCGGCTGCTGTCGTATTTTCATAGCAGCTCACTAGCAAGTGCCAGCGACCACCCAAGCGAAATGGTTCCGCTTCCTGTCGTTGTGCTGACAACGGCTGTGAGCCAGCTGTTCGCCTTGCAGGCGCATGTCGCGTACCGTCTTGAAGACTTGTCGCGATATATTGCGGCCTACCATGATTCGCCGTTTCTGTACTCGGCGAGTGAGCGTTTTTCATTTCGTTTGACAAACGCCATGAAACTGGATGTGCTGCACGACGCCTGGCAAACGGGGGACGAGGAAAAACGAAAAGCGGTCGAGAAGGAGCTGAGCCGCCGACTTTGGGCCGCTCACAGCATCATTCAAGGCATCCGTGCGTGGGCCGAGAGCGTCCATCCTTCGCCGCTTATGGTCTGGCCGGAAAAATTTGCGTTTCCTCATTCGGCTGATTACCGTGATCCGCTTGTGTCCAAGCTGGCGTTTATGGCGCGCTATGAGGCGCTATTAAACTACTTGGATATTCGCCAAAAGCGCCTGCTTCCGCTTTCGGAGCGGCTTGAGAACGGAGTGACGCTTCATGTCACGTACCTTGGCGGCGATCGGTTCCGATTGAACAACCGCCAGGCGCTTGAAGCGATCGACCAGAAGGCGAGCTGGCTTTTGACAGAGTGCAATGAGGAAGGAGAAAAGGCGCAACAGACGTTTCCTGATCATAAGTACGCCAGTGAATGGAAGCCGCCCCAATGGGCCAATGTCTATTTTGTCCGCATTTGCGCCATCGAAGATAATGGCAAGACAGCTGAACTCGAGCTCGAGTTGCCCAAATGGCTCGATCGGTTCCCGCTTGTGGAAGGAGAGGAGTATTGGCTGTCGCTTCGGCATGCGGATTTTACCACCCGGCGCGTCTTGCAGGCGTTGCAACAGTTGGATAAGGACAATCATCGCATCTTGGACTTGATTCGCGATCCGATTCGCTATCGGAAAACGTTTCGTCCCAACTGGGATGCAGAGGAAGTCAAGGCGCTTCTCCGCCAAAGCAGGCTGACGAAAAGCCAGCGTCAGGCGTTTCTCCACTTTCTCCGTCATACGTTGACGCTCGTCTGGGGGCCGCCTGGCACCGGGAAAACGCATTTTATTGCCGTCGCTCTTCGGCTGCTTATGCCGATTTACGAAAAGCAGGGGCGAAGGCTTGCCATTCTTGTTTCGGGTTTCACCCATGCGGCGATCGAAAACGTTCTGCGCAAAATTCAGGAGCTTGCGCCGCGGCGCAGCGTCCATATCGCGAAACTTGGTGAGATTCAGACGGAAAACGCCAAAGGAATCGCCGAGGTGGCGGACCGTGACCTTCCCCGATGGCTGGGCAACGGCGGGCATCGGGTGCTTGGCGCCACGCTGTACGGCATTCAAAGGGCGTATGAAAAAGGCTGTCTAGAAGAGTTTGACGTCGTCATTCTGGATGAGGCGTCGCAAATCCGCGTGGCCGATTCACTGTTGGCGCTGCGCCATGTCAAAAAAGCAGGCAGGCTGCTTATCGTCGGCGACCATTTCCAGTTGCCGCCAATCATTCAAGGGACGTATGCGGCCGCGGAAGGGGAACCGCACCTGTTCGACTCGATTTTCCGCCTGCTGTTTGACGCGGATGTGGAGAAGCGGTATACCCGCCAACTGACGGACAATTTCCGCATGAACGAGGCGCTTTGCCGCTACCCGGCCGAGCGGATTTACAGCTCCCAGTATACCGCGTTCACCCGCCAGATTGCCGAACAAACGTTGGCGCTCGCCGATGCCCCAACTGCCGATGAATGGGTGGAAGCGGCGATCGACCCTGACTATCCGCTTGTCGTCTGCACGTATGACGGCGTGTACGGTGCCCAAGAAAACGAGGCGGAAGCGCGCTGGGTGGCGAGCATCGCGAAGGTGTTGCGGGAACGGCTTCTCGACAGCGAGGAAAAACGGTACGATGACTCATCAGAAGGCGACCAAGCGTTTTGGCGCCGCGGGCTGTTTATCATCTCGCCACATCGGGCGCAGATCCGCGCCATCCGCCGTGCCCTTGAACACCAACGATTGCGCCCACCGTTTTTCGTCGATACGGTTGATAAAATGCAAGGGCAAGAAGCGGATGCGGCGATCATCAGCTACGGCGTCGCCGATCCGGAACTGGCTGTGATGGAAGGGGAGTTCATCTACAGTTTGAACCGCCTCAACGTGTCGCTCACGCGGGCGCGGAAAAAGGCGATCCTCTTCCTCTCGCGCCAACTGATGTCGCCGCCGCTTCAGGTGATCGGCAACGAGGAATACCGTGAAGGGGTGAATTTTATGCTCGGGCTCGAGCACTACGCTTCACGGCACGGGGAAACGCAAACGTTTACGGTCGACGGTGTCGCGCTGCGAATGTACCGAGTCAGTTGTCCAAAGATGGAAAACATGGACACTCTATGAAGCTGCTGAGTTTGACAGGAAAAAAGGATGAATCAAGGCGCTGTTCAACTTGAGAAATTCTTTGATGCATCCGAGAATCCCCCATTTTCTTGCTCAAAAAACGCATAAGCAGTCACCATCCGCCATGCCGCCTTCTCCGTTTGTTGGCTCGTTTTGTTTCCATGCTGAGCGCAGCCGCGCACGGTTCGGAAGAGGGGGGCATGGGGGACGGAATGGGGATTGATGTACGAACGGTGAATAGTTGATAAGAAAATTAAGGAAGGAAACCGGCGCGTCATGGCGAAATAATGGAAATAAGATTTGTCGATAAGAAGCACTGTGCTAGGAATACGCGACAAGAGAGGGGGCGTGCCATGGCAAACGTCGGCGGGAGAAGGAAACCGGCAGCGGATGCAAGGCTTGAGGCGATCAAAAAGCTCTTTCCGGAAGTGGTTGTAGATGGGGGCATCGATTGGGAGTTGCTGAAGAAAGTGTTTGGCGGTCACGAACGGCAAGAAGCATATGAGTTCACGTGGCCGGGGAAGGCGGAGGCGAGGCGGCTCGCTGAGCTGCCTGCGTCCGGAGTATTGCGGCCGGATCAGGCAGCGAGCAAACAGTGGGAGACGACGAACAATTGGTATATTGAAGGAGACAATTTAGAGGCGTTAAAGCTGCTGAGGACGTCGCATGCGGGAACCATTCAAATGATTTACATCGATCCGCCGTACAATACCGGAAAAGTGCTCACGTACAAAGACAATTGGCGCAAGGGGAAAGCCGTTGTTCCTAGCGGAATCCAGGAAGAAGCGCGTGCCCATGCCGGCTGGCTCAACATGATGTACCCGCGCCTTTGGGTGGCGAGGGAGCTGTTAGCCGAGACGGGGGCCATCTTTATCTCCATTGATGATACGGAGCAGGCGAATTTGAGAAAAATGTGCGATGAAATTTTTGGCGAGCGGAATTTTGTCGCCACGTTCATTTGGCAGCGGGCGTTTTCGCCCGTGAATATGAACAAGTTCGCCTCGCGCAACCATGATTTCATTTTATGTTATGCGAAAAACATCGATCGCCTGGCTTGGTACGGCTTGCCGCGCCATCCGGAAGCGGATGGGCGGTATGCCAACCCAGACAATGACCCACGCGGTCCATGGACGTCAGGCGATTTGTCGGTCGGTCCGCCGATTCCGGAAAAGATTTATGAGATTGTGACGCCAAGCGGTCGGGTCGTTTCTCCGCCGAATGGGTATTGCTGGCGGGTGACGAAGGAGCGCTTCGCCGAGCTGGCGGCGGATAACCGCATTTGGTTTGGCAAAGACGGAAACGGGGTTCCGCGCCTGAAGCGGTTTTTAAGCGAAGTGAAGCCGACAGTGACACCGCTTACGATTTGGACGCATGATGAAGTGTCCCACTCGCAGGAGGCGAAAAAAGAGTTAAAGGAGCTGTTCGGCGGGCTGGCGGTGATGGATTACCCGAAGCCGGTGAAGCTCATTCAGCGCATGGTGGCGCTGACTACGAGAGATGACGACCTCATCCTCGACTTTTTTTCCGGCTCGGCGACAACGGCTCATGCCGTCATGCAGCAAAACGCTGAAGACGGCGGTCGGCGGTCGTTTCTCATGGTGCAGCTTCCCGAGCCGCTTGCGGAAACGTCAGCGGCGTATCGGGCGGGGTTTCGGACGATTTGTGACATCGGCCGCGAGCGCATTCGCCGCGCGGGAGAGAAAATCGTCCGTGAAACGGGGAAGACAGAGCTTGATATCGGCTTTCGTGTATTTCGGCTCGAGAAGAAATCGAAGCAGCCCGCTCGCTAGGCGGACGGGCTGCTTTTCGATTCGGCTGATGAAAAGCGCTTTGGTAAAGCAGGCGTTGCGTCTATGTTCCGAGTCCCTGATGTCCGTTGTTTCAGGCGCTTTTTACAATGACGGCGCGGCCCAGCGGTGGTCGACAAAGACGTCGTACTCCGCGGCAATCGTTTCTTTGAGCTCCGCCAAGGACGGAATGCCGCCGGCGAAGGTGTACGTGTCAAGGCGAATGAGCGAATACTCGTCGCCGGGGTCAAACACGATGGTGACGACTTCTTCTGTTCCGGCGTCCACTTGCCGGACGGCGTCGTGGCCTTCCGGTTCAACGAGCACGTTTTGATACGTTTCGCGAATCACGTAGTAGCCTTCCTGCAATTGTTCAGTGAATAGATGTTCGATGTCCGTCAGTTCGTGGACAATCATTATTTAAGTCCTCCTAACTTGTGAAATCATTCTCAATGTCAGTATATAACGTAGTCGCTGTCGATATAATAGATGCCGTGGAAAGTTCGAAAAGTTGTCATGTTTGCATGCCAAGCGTAGATAAGGTTGGGTGCAGGATTGATAAGGGAAAATAGCAGCTTCCTGCAAAAAGAAAGCGCCCTCGTGGGAGGGCGATGTCAACGTTTAACCAGTGACACTGCTTGCCTTCTGTCATCGATAGGCTGTTTAGGTGTAAATGATTCATTATTTTGCGATTTCTGTCGGACTGTTATGTTTTGAATCGAAAAGGGTGATTTGTTCATACTCGCCTTCCTTTAATACGCTTTGGTCGTTTTTCATTAAGTAGGTGTAGACACCAATTGCAATGAACAATCCAAATGTCCACGCGTTGTCCCAAAGAAAACGAAGCGGTGGTATGAATAAACCAAGTACAGGAATAGCCACTCCCACAATCAGTGCGTACACCCCGTTTTTGTTAAACCCATTTGCATAATTGTAACGGCCATTCGGTTTGTACAGTTCTTTTAAGTGCAACTGTCTTCGGCGAACGAGCCAATAGTCCGCAATAGCAATGCCGTCAATGGGTCCAAGCAAAGCGGCGTATGTGCCAAGCCAGCCGAATATATAATTCCCAAAGTTGGACATAATATACCATGGCTGCAATAAAATAGCGAATAGTCCTGTGATAATCGCGCCAATTCCAAATGTAATTCGCTTCGGATATAAATTTTCGATCGCTCGGGCAGGGGCAACCACGTTGGCACCCACATTAATAGTTACAGAAGAGATGACAATAATAATAGTCCCTAATAGAATGACAAATGGGGGAAATTTAGCTAACAGCTGCACGGGATCCCAAATGGCTTGACCAAAAATCACAATGGTTGCTGAGGTTACGGCAATTCCGATAAATGAAAAAACAGTCATTGTAATAGGCAAGGATAAACTTTGGGCGACCATTTGTGATTTCTGACTCTGTGCGTATCGGCAAAAATCAGGGATGTTTAATGCCAATGTGGCCCAAAAGCCGATGACGCCAGTTAAACAAGGGAAAAAGACTTTCAAAAATTCACCGGTTGTTTCGAACTTAGAAGGAGTCTCTAAAATCGGTCCCCATCCTCCGGCGTTCGTAAATGCCCAAATGAGCAAAATGATGGAAGAAATCCCGACAACAGGTGCAGCCACTGCGCTTAGCTTTTTGATGCCTTCTGGGCCTCTATAAGCAACGCTGATATTTAAGATCCAAAATAATGCAAATACAATGGCTGTATGTCCCGGTAAATTCCCCCACGAAGAGAATGATGCCATGAGTAATGTGTCAATGGCTTCTGTTCCGATCCACGTATTGATTCCAAACCATCCGGCTGCTACAAGGGCCCGGGCTAAAGTGGGAATATGGGCGCCTTTATCTCCAAACCAAAGCCGGGCAAACACAGGATAAGGAATCCCGAATTTTGTTCCTGCATGAGAGTTTAATAAAATCGGAATAAGGACGATCACGTTCCCCAGAAAAATGGTACCAACAGCTTGCCACCAGTTCATTCCTAAAGCAATCATGCCGCTGGCCATGGTGTATGAAGGAATGCATAAACACATTCCAATCCACAATGTAGCAAAATTGATTCCTTTCCATGAATGTTCTTGCCTTGTTGTCGGACGCAAGTCATCATTCCATAAAGGACTTCCACTGACTTCTTGTGCGGCTTCCTCCGTCAAGACCACAATCCCATTGTGTTCAATTTGTGTTTTCATTCATATCCCCCTTTTTTTAAAAATCCAGTGTATAAAAGAGAAATTTAAGAAAATTCTATCTATACTATGTAAATTTTTCATTATACGATTTGTCAAATAAGAAAAAGAGAAATCTATTCATTATGTAAAATGTGTAACTATTCCTCACATTTTGATGTTCTCAATCCTAGGGAGCAACTTCGTCTAGCTGTATATTTATTTCGCTGAAATTTACATAGTGAACAATCAATGTTTTCTATTATTTAACAAAGTGTATAATGAAAAGCTGGTGATTTACTATGTAGAATATTCTTAAAGTTCAGCCCAATTGTGAAACCAGATAAAATGAAGAAGGAGTGATTGGAGCATGGCTGATCAAGTGACCATTGGTTTGATCCAAGCTTCTCATAATGTGCATGGGGACGAGCCGGTCGAGGTTCATAAGGAAAAGGCGATTGAAAAGCACGTCAAGCTTGTCAAGGAGGCAAAAGATCGGGGAGCACAAATCATCTGTTTGCAAGAGATTTTCTATGGCCCGTATTTCTGCGCCGAGCAAAATACAAAATGGTATGAGGCGGCGGAAGAAATTCCAAATGGTCCGACGACCAAAATGTTTCAGGAAATAGCAAAACAGCTGGGGGTAGTGATCGTTCTACCGATTTATGAAAGGGAAGGAATTGCTACTTACTATAATACGGCAGCTGTCATTGATGCCGATGGAACCTACTTAGGAAAGTATCGCAAACAGCATATTCCGCATGTCGGGGTAGGAAACGAGGGCTGTGGATTTTGGGAAAAATTTTATTTTAAGCCTGGAAATTTAGGCTATCCGGTATTTGAGACCGCATTTGCCAAGATCGGCGTTTATATTTGTTATGACCGTCATTTCCCAGAGGGAGCGCGAATTTTAGGACTAAAAGGCGCTGAAATTGTGTTCAATCCATCCGCTACGGTAGCAGGTCTCTCCGAATATTTATGGAAACTGGAACAACCGGCTCATGCCGTTGCCAATGGCTATTACGTGGCTGCCATCAATCGGGTTGGATATGAAGCACCGTGGAACATGGGAGAGTTTTACGGGCAGTCTTACTTGGTTGATCCTAGAGGGAACTTTGTGGCCATGGGCAGCCGTGATCAAGATGAAGTGGTGATTGGCGTTATGAATAAGAAGATGATTCGGGAAGTGCGCGATATTTGGCAATTTTACCGTGATCGTCGTCCGGAAACCTATAGTGAAATGACGGCTTTACTTCCATAGAAAGCAGCGAGAAAGGGGAGGAGGGAATGACTCTATTCCCTTTCTTTAAAAATGACGCGTGGAGGGGGATGGAGATGGAGCAATCACGTTTGGAAAAGAACTTTGAAGAAGTAGAGCCTGGCTTGACAGATCGAGAAGCAATGGAAGAAGCGAATCGATGTTTGTACTGTTATGACGCTCCTTGTATTCGAGCTTGTCCGACAGGGATTGATATCCCCGCTTTTATCAAAAAAATTGCTTCTGGGAATGTAAAAGGGTCAGCGAAAACCATTATGTTGTCAAACCCGGTTGGCGCCAGTTGTGCAAGAGTGTGTCCGACAGAGGAATTATGTGAAGGGGCTTGTGTTTTAAATCATTCTACAAAACCCATTATGATTGGAAAATTGCAGCGATATGCGACCGATTGGGCGATCCGAAATAAAGAAGTATTATTCCAAGCGGGACGAAAAAATGGAAAAACAGTGGCGGTTGTCGGCGGCGGCCCTGCTGGATTATCATCGGCCAGAGAACTAGCTTGTCTTGGGTATGAAGTGACCATTTTTGAAGCGGAGAACCAAGCAGGCGGGCTAAACACGTATGGCATTGTTTCTTTCCGCCTCCCTCAAAATATCTCGTTGTGGGAAGTCAATCAAATCAAAAGCTTAGGCGTGCAAATCCGCACGAATACAAGGGTTGGTAAGGATATTGAAGTAAACGAGCTCCTAGAAAATTATGATGCTGTTGTTTTAGCTGTTGGCATGGGGAAAGTGCCAAAGTTAGGAATCCCGGGAGAAGATTTGGACGGAGTATATGATGCCATTGAGTTGATTAAAGAGACGAAAACAAAACCGTTGACTGATCGGCTGGTGGGGAAAAGGGTAGTTGTGATAGGTGCGGGAAATACCGCGATTGATGCAGCTACCTGTTCGGTGCGTCTAGGAGCGGGAAATGTAAAAATTTTATATCGCCGGACGAAAGAAGAAATGACAGCTTATGAATTTGAGTATGAGTTTGCCAAACAGGATGGTGTCGAATTTCGCTGGCTAACAGCACCCAATAGGATTATTGGCGACAGTAAGGGCAAGGTTACTCATGTTGAATGCGTTCGGATGGAATTGGGAGAACCAGACGCTGATGGCCGCCGCCGCCCTCTTCCGGTTGAGGGATCGGAATTTATTATGCCGGTTGATGTTGTCATTAAAGCCATTGGGCAAGAGCGCCATATCGAATTGATTGAAGCTTTTGGATTAGAGCATGATCATGGCGTAGTCAAGGTGAATCCTGAAACTTATCAAACGTCGAATCCGAAGGTGTTTGCTTGTGGGGATGTGATTTTTGAAAGAGGAAAAGGCGAAGCGATGGTGGTGGTGGCAGCGCAGCAAGGGAAGGAAGCAGCTTACGGGATTCATCGATATTTGACAAAGGCAGTAAGCGAAACGGCCTAAATGAGAGGAGGGAACGGCAATGGCTGATTTAAGCATTAACTTAGCGGGAATCAAGTCCCCCAATCCATTTTGGCTCGCTTCCGCCCCTCCCACCAATTCGGGGTATCAAGTGCAAAGGGCATTTGAGGCGGGTTGGGGAGGAGCGGTATGGAAAACATTAGGGGAACCTATTTTGAATGTATCGTCCCGATTTGCGGCAATCAGTTTTAACGGACAGCGAGTCATGGGCTTTAACAATATTGAATTAATCACGGATCGTCCTCTTGAGGAAAATTTAAAGGAAATTTATGAGACGAAAAAACGTTTTCCTGACCGGGCTGTCGTTGCTTCTTTGATGGTCGAGCCCAAGCGCGAAAAATGGCATGAGATTGTGAAGCGAGTAGAAGATGTGGGCGTGGATGGGTTGGAACTCAATTTTGGCTGTCCGCATGGAATGGCGGAACGGGGGATGGGATCGGCATCAGGTCAAGTGCCAGAATTGGTCGAACGACAAACATATTGGGTCAAAGAGGTGGCACGCACCCCTGTCATTGTTAAATTAACTCCTAATATTACCGATATTACGGCGACCGCTGAAGCGGCTGCCCAAGGCGGGGCAGATGCCATCAGTTTGATCAACACAATCAATAGTCTCATGGGGGTGGACTTAGATACGTGGAATACGATTCCACATGTAGCAGGAAAGGGGGCGCACGGGGGATACTGCGGTCCAGCAGTAAAACCCATTGCTTTAAATATGGTGGCCGAATGCGCGCGACACCCGCGTATCCGCATTCCGATTTCGGGAATTGGCGGGATCTCCAATTGGAGAGATGCCGTTGAGTTTATGTTAATGGGAGCGACAGGAGTTCAAGTGTGCACGGCGGTTATGCACCATGGGTTTCGGATTATCGAGGATATGATTGAAGGGTTGAATCACTATCTTGATGAAAAAGGAATTGCTTCCGTAATGGATATTGTAGGGAAATCAGTGTCAAAGTATTCTGATTGGGGAGATTTGGACCTCAATTATAAGGTTGTGGCGCGAATTCATCGTGAGCGCTGTATTCAGTGCAATAAGTGCTACATTTCTTGTGAAGATGCTTCCCATCAATGCATTGAGCGTCTCGTAGACGAAAACGGAAAAGAATATTTAAAAGTGCGCGAAGAAGATTGTGTAGGATGCAATTTATGTTCCATCGTCTGTCCGGTTGACGGAGCGATTGAGATGGTCGAAGTGCCAAGCGAACATCCCCCGATGACATGGAATGAACGGCAAGTGGCCCTTGGCCGGCTAAGCGGTTGCAGTGTGGATATCAAATCATTATAAATGAAGGAGGGTATCATGATGACAAAATTGATAAAAAATGGAACAATTGTCACCGCTACAGATATATATGAAGCCGATCTCCTCATTCAAGATGGGAAAATTGCAGTAATCGGGAGAAATTTAGATGAGAGCGGAGCGGAAGTGATTGATGCCACAGGTTGTTATGTGTTTCCAGGAGGCATTGATCCGCACACCCATTTAGATATGCCGTTTGGCGGCACTGTGACAAAAGACGACTTTGAGTCGGGGACGATTGCCGCCGCATTTGGCGGGACGACGACCATTATTGATTTTTGCTTAACGAATAAAGGTGAGCCCCTGAAAAAAGCGATTGAAACTTGGCATAACAAAGCGACGGGGAAAGCGGTGATCGATTACGGGTTCCATTTGATGATCAGTGAAATAACGGACGATGTGCTTGAAGAGCTTCCAAAAGTGATCGAAGAAGAAGGAATTACCTCCTTTAAAGTATTTATGGCGTATAAAGATGTGTTTCAAGCTGATGATGGAACCTTGTATCGGACGCTAGTCGCGGCAAAAGAACTCGGAGCGCTTGTCATGGTGCATGCCGAGAATGGAGACGTGATTGACTATTTAACGAAAAAAGCCTTGGAGGACGGGCATACTGATCCGATTTATCATGCATTAACGAGACCTCCAGAGCTAGAAGGAGAAGCGACGGGGCGCGCCTGTCAATTGACAGAACTCGCTGGTTCGCAATTGTACGTCGTTCATGTATCGTGTGCTCAAGCGGTAGAGAAAATTGCTGAAGCGCGCAATAAGGGGTTGAATGTATGGGGCGAAACTTGTCCCCAGTATCTGGTGCTCGATCAGTCCTATTTAGAAAAGCCGAATTTTGAAGGTGCTAAATATGTATGGTCACCGCCGCTTCGTGAGAAATGGCATCAAGAAGTGCTATGGAATGCCTTGAAAAACGGCCAGCTGCAAACGCTCGGATCTGACCAATGCTCATTTGATTTTAAAGGCCAAAAAGAATTAGGAAGGGGAGATTTTACCAAAATCCCAAATGGTGGTCCTATTATTGAGGATCGGGTGAGTATTCTTTTCAGTGAAGGAGTGAAAAAAGGGAGAATTACCCTCAACCAGTTTGTTGATATTGTATCAACAAGAATCGCCAAATTGTTTGGTCTATTCCCGAAGAAAGGAACCATTGCCGTCGGTGCGGATGCGGATTTAGTCATTTTTGATCCAACGGTTGAACGGGTGATTTCAGCCGAAACACACCATATGGCTGTGGATTATAATCCGTTTGAAGGGATGAAAGTAACAGGGGAACCTGTGTCGGTTTTATGTAGAGGAGAATTTGTGGTACGTGATAAACAATTTGTCGGGAAACCGGGGTACGGCCAATATGTTAAACGCGCGAAATATGGGGCGCTAATGGCCGACCAAGATGTGGTGAAAATGTTCTAACGTAAATAAATCATTGAACACCAACAAGCTGTGCCTGGCGGTAAGGATGCGGGTCACGACGAGAAGCGGGGGGTGTGTGATGACTTACCATCAGTTTCTACGTGAGCGAGAAAAGATCGATTACTTAATTGAACAAGGATACTATATGAAAAGCGTAAAAGAAAATTTAAGCGGATCGTTTGTTGAATTTGAGAAAGAAGACTCTTTGTCAGAAACAAGAGATATCCAAACACTGCATATTACAAACGCTGATGCACGCAAATATTTTTCGTCATTATTAATCCGCCAGCTCAGAAAACACCACGAATAGAGAGAAGAGCGATGCACATCGCGATAAGCGCCGGAACGAGCTCCTCTATATATCCTCAATCATTATAGAGGCAGGGCCGGCGCTTTGATTTTCATGAAACAGAGCGCGAATCGCCTAAATGAATGTCACATCTCATAACATAAAACGAGATCGATGATGTTGCTTTCTGTATAATGAAACGTAGAAGGCCATATATAGCCAAGCCGTTACATAAAAATTTGTGATAGAAGCAGGAGCGACCGTTTACGCTGCCTAATATTAAAATGGCATTGCCATGATTGGTGTAAGGGGAGTGAAACAAAGTGTATGAAGACTCCTACATTAACGGTTTCTGATATTCTAAAGCGGAAACATTTTGAACATGTTGAAGTGGTTGCAGGGCATAATGGGCTCAACCGCACTGTAAAATGGGTTCATGTTGTCGAGGTTGCGAAAATCCATCATCTGTTAAACGGAAAAGAGCTGATTTTATCTACTGGGGTAGGATGGAAGGAAAATAAGGAACTGTTTCGATCGTTTGTAGAACAGCTTATCAACTGTGACGCTTCGGGATTATGTATTGAAATCGGTATGCATACTCCTTCTGTTCCGCAAGAAGTAATCGATTTAGCGAATGCGCATCACTTTCCGATCATTCTCTTTCTCAAAGAAGTGCCTTTCGTTGAGATCACCCAAGACATCCACACTTATTTAATTAACCAACACTATGAAATCATCTCCGGACTAGAATCATATTCACAGCAATTAAACAAAAAATTACTTTCAATGGACCATTATAGTGAAATTTTAAAACTATTGCACCACTATTCGGGACATCAAGTGGTTTTTAAAATAAACGGCAGAGAGGTGGAGATATTTCCTAAATATAGCAAAACATTTAAGGAAGAACAGTTGATAGTTGACGACAACGCAGCTTCCAAGAAAAGAGTGGCCACCCAACCGATCCAATTTCTCGGGAATGAATATGCCGAGCTATCCATTGTGTCAACCGGAAAGGAAATCAGCGAATTTGATCTGCTGATTTTGGATCGTACGGCAACTGCGCTGGCACAGCATCTGCTTCGTGATTTGTATGTCGATGAAAAAAAGAGAGTAGAAGAAAATGAGTGGTTGAAAAGCTGGCTAGAGGGAGAGCATCCCATTGAAAATGTGTTTAGTTATTTGGCTGAGTATGGGGCAGAGCCAAATCCAAAAGGAGGGACAGTGCTTGTTGTCCGTTTTAAATCTTCAATGAAGCAATGCTCGAATTTAGACATGATTTATTTTAAAATGCTATGCCGGACGATTTTTGAACAACAAGGTTTTTCGACATTTCCTGTCGATTTTCACAGCAGCATCGTATTTATTATGATCAATAACAGGGAAATGAAAACATGGAAAAGTCGAATGAAAATAGGACTGAATTCTTTGCTTGAATCGGATTATATTCAAAAGAAGAAATTACCTCAATTTGTTGTCGGGGTCGGAAAATTTATCGAAAATGTTTCTCATATGGACAAAAGTTATCGGACGGCTTTAGAGACGATCAAAATTCAACATCATCTTGGCGGCAGAGCCAATAGCTGTTTTTATGAGGATTTGCATATCTATCGAATTATTTCCCTTATTCATAAATACAATGATTTGTATGAAGTTGTCATGGAATACTTAGAGCCTGTTCTTCAATACGATGAAAAATATAATGGAAACTTGTTGGAAACGTTAAAGGTATATTTGGCGTGTAACGGTTCAAAAAAAGAAACCGCACAAAGACTATTTGTCGTTAGGCAAACGCTGTATCATCGAATCCAAAAACTAGAGTCGCTTTTAGGAGAGGATTTTATGAATCCGGAAAAACGGCTCGCTATTGAGTTTATGATCAAGGCATATGAATATTTACAATCGCAAAGTATGGAAAACAAATATGTGCAGCATGATCGGTTGCGAAGATTGTAAGTAAGAAGTCTCCCCCCTGAGAAGCGAAAAGCAGAAGATGCCGTAGGCTTCTAGGGGGATTTCTTTCGTAAAAACATCCATGAGCAATTTTTTGCTCTCCACCGACATGAAAATCTCAGTCCAAGGCGCGCACATTTTCAAAATTTGGTCACATTGTGGAATAAATAGGCTAATCGCTTTTACGCTTTGTCTAGTGAAGGCAATCAAAAACTGGAGGATAATTTTGTGTAACAATACAAAATATTTAGATCATGAACAAAGATAGGAATAAGGAGGAGAATCTGATGTCCATCACCAAACCGGAAACAACGGTTCTCAAAAACTATATCGGCGGACAGTGGGTGGCATCGAGTGGCACAGAAACGCTAGAAGTCCCGAACCCGGCGACTGGGGAAGTGTTGGCGCGTGTTCCGATCTCAACCAAAGAGGATGTCGATCAAGCGGTGCAAGCAGCCAAGAAAGCGTTTGCGACGTGGAAAGATGTCCCTGTTCCCAAACGAGCGCGGATTATGTTTTCATTTCACCATTTGTTAAACCAGCATCATGAGGAATTAGCGGAGCTTGTCGTACAGGAAAATGGCAAAGCGTATAAAGAAGCGTACGGAGAAATTCAACGGGGGATTGAATGCGTGGAGTTTGCGGCCGGCGCTCCGACTTTGCTGATGGGGGAATCGCTGTCGAATATTGCGGAAGAGATTGACTCGGAAATGTTTCGTTATCCGTTGGGAGTTGTGGCAGGGATCACTCCGTTCAACTTCCCCATGATGGTGCCGCTTTGGATGTTCCCGTTGGCGATTGTGTGCGGCAATACGTTTGTATTGAAGCCATCGGAACGGACGCCCATTTTGGCCAATAAGTTAGCAGAACTGTTTACGGAGGCAGGTGCCCCTCCTGGAGTGCTCAATGTCGTTCATGGAGCGCATGAGGTGGTCAACGCCTTGATTGATCATGAGGATATTCGTGCGATTTCATTTGTCGGTTCACAGCCAGTGGCCAAGTATGTGTATGAACGGACAGCAGCGCAAGGCAAACGAGTGCAGGCGTTGTCGGGGGCGAAAAATCATCATATTGTCATGCCAGATGCGGATGTAGAGACGGCCGTACAACATGTGATCAGCTCAGCGTTTGGCAGCGCGGGCCAGCGTTGCATGGCTTGCAGTGCAGTCGTGATTGTCGGGGAAAACGAAACGTTCGTCCGTCGGTTGAAACAAAAAGCGGATGAGTTGATTATTGGGAATGGTATGGATCCGGAAGTGTTATTAACCCCGGTCATTCGGCAGTCTCACCGTGAAAAGGTGCTAGGCTACATTCAGAAGGGGATTGAAGAGGGCGCGGTATTGCTGCGCGATGGGCGAAAGGAAATGGATGATAGACCCGAAGGCAATTTTTTAGGTCCCACGATTTTTGATTATGTCACCCCGGATATGACGATCGCGAAAGAAGAGATCTTCGCACCTGTATTAAGTTTGCTGAGGGCCAATGATTTAGATGAAGCGCTCAGCTATATTCGGAAGTCTCGGTATGGGAACGGGGCGACGATTTATACAAAGGATGCGAAGGCCGTCCGGAAATTCCGTGAAGAGGCCGATGCGGGGATGTTGGGCATTAACGTCGGCGTGCCGGCGACGATGGCGTTTTTCCCGTTCTCTGGCTGGAAAGATTCGTTTTACGGCGATCTTCATGTGAATGGAAAAGATGGCGTGAATTTTTACACGCGCAAAAAGATGATTACTTCCCGGTTTGATTTTTAACCTGTGTTGGGTGAAAGGGGCAGAGAATCATGCAAACTGAACAAACCCACCAACTGTGGCTCGAAAAAGATGACCGATATATCTGGCATTCGATGAAGCCGTATAACCCACAAGCAACGCTGATTGCCGCCGAAGCGAAAGGCTGCTGGGTGACGGATGCCGCTGGACACCAGTATTTGGATGCGATGGCTGGGCTCTGGTGCGTCAACGTCGGCTACGGGCGCGAGGAACTCGCCGAAGCGGCGTATGAGCAGCTGAAGACGCTGGCGTATTTCCCGCTCACGCAAAGCCACTTGTCGGCGATTCAGCTCGGGGAAAAGCTCAACGAACTGTTAGGCGATGAGTATGTGATTTTCTTTTCCAACAGCGGGTCGGAAGCGAACGAAACGGCGTTTAAAATCGCCCGCCAATACCATCAGCAACGCGGGGAGCATCATCGGTACAAAATCATTTCCCGCTACCGGGCGTACCATGGGAATTCCATGGGGGCGCTCTCAGCGACCGGGCAGGCGCAGCGGAAATACAAATACGAACCGCTCGCCCCAGGTTTCATCCACGTGCCGCCGCCAGATGTGTACCGCGACCCGGATGCGGCGGATGACCCGCGCCGGTTGCGGGCGGTCAAGGCCATTGATGATGTCATGACGTGGGAGTTGAGTGAAACGATTGCGGCCGTCATTATGGAGCCGATCATCACCGGGGGCGGTGTGCTCATTCCTCCGGACGGGTATATGAAAGCGGTCAAAGACGTGTGTGAAAAACACGGGGCTTTGCTGATTGTCGATGAAGTCATCTGCGGCTTCGGCCGGACGGGAGCGGCGTTCGGATTTCAACACTACGGCGTTAAGCCGGACATTATCACGATGGCGAAAGGCATTACGAGCGCGTATTTGCCGCTGGCGGCAACGGCGGTGCGAAAAGAGATTTATGAAGCGTTCAAGGGAACGGATGAATACGACTACTTCCGCCATGTCAATACGTTTGGCGGCCACCCGGCTTCGTGCGCGGTGGCGCTGAAAAACATCGAGATCATGGAGACGGAGCGGCTGTTTGACCGCTCGCGCGAGGCAGGGGAACGGCTGTTTGATGAGCTCAAAACGAACCTAGCCGGCCACCCGTATGTCGGCGATGTGCGCGGCAAAGGGCTGCTTGTCGGCATTGAGCTTGTCGCTGACAAAGCGACGAAAGAGCCGCTCGATGTGTCGCTTGTCAATCAAGTGATCCATCGATGCAAAGAAAACGGCCTCATCATCGGCAAAAACGGAACGACGGTCGCCGGGTACAACAACGTGCTCACCTTGTCGCCGCCGCTTTGCATCACGGATGATGAACTTTCGTTTGTGGTCCGCGTCTTGAGCGGGGCGCTAGCGGCCATTCAATAAGAAGAACAAACGCCAGCTTGGGTCGACAGGCTGGTGTTTTGTTTGCCTTCGTGCAGACATTCGGAAAAGTTCCATGAGCAATTTTTGCTCTCCACCCGGGCATGAAAATCCCCCTTTTCTTCCCATAATGAAGAATAGGCGCAAACAGTTCAACAGGACGTTATGCTTAATGGTGGCTTAGACCCTGTACGGAAAAGTGTTTGAATCCACTGGGTGCACCACCCATTGTCCGCCCTTTCCTGTGATAGAGGAAAGGTGACGACGAACGGAAAACTGCCGCATTTCTCCCGTGGATTCGCTGTTTGCGCACTCGATCATCGAAAAGGAGGATTTTCATCATGGATGTCATCTATCCTCGCTGCGCAGGATTGGATGTTCATGCCGAAACCATCGTCGCCTGCGCGCTATGGGAAGAAGATGGACACATTCAAAAGGACATTCAAACCTTCTCCACGTTCTCGAAAGGACTTGGCGACCTGCTCGAGTGGCTCGAAGAACATGGGGTCACCCATGTCGCCATGGAATCCACCGGCGTGTATTGGAAACCGGTCTTTGCCTTCCTCGAGGGCTATGTCGACTTGACACTGGCCAATCCGCAGCGGATCAAAAATGTCCCGGGAAGAAAAACCGATGTCTCTGACGCCGAGTGGATCGCCAAGCTGCTCCGCCATGGACTCGTTGAAAAAAGTTTCGTCCCCCCAGCGGATATTCGCGAATTGCGGGATTTTACCCGCCTCCGCAAAAAGTGGGTCGGACAGCTGACTTCGGAGAAAAACCGGATTCAAAAAGTGCTCGAGTCTTCCAATGTCAAACTCGGCTCGGTCCTCTCCGATCTCTTCGGCGTTTCCGGAAAAGACATCCTCGCCCGGCTGCTTGAGAAGGGATACGTGGACAAGGACGAGTTGGATCAATGCCTGCGCGGAAGGCTCAAAAAGAAAAAGCAAGCGGTGTACGATTCGCTGCTCGGCACCTTGACCGAACACGAGCTCCGTCTCCTTCGCCTCTTGTGGAAACACGTTGAGGAATTGGAGCGGCTCATCGAAGAAGTCGACCAACACATCGACCGCCTGCTCGAGCCGTATCGCGAGGAAGTGAACCTGTTGATGACCATGCCCGGAGTGAAAAAACAAACCGCCGCCGTCATCATAGCCGAGATGGGAACCGACATGAGCGTCTTTGAAACGCCGGAACGGGCGGCTTCATGGACTGGATTGTCCCCCGGCAACCATGAAAGCGCCGGAAAGCGAAAGAGCACGCGCACGACAAAAGGCAATCCCCATCTCCGATCGGCGTTATGCGAGGCGGCATGGTCAGCAGCTCGATCCAAGACGCATCCCTTGTCCCGAAAGTTTTGGTCGTTGGCGGCCCGGTGCGGGAAGAAAAAAGCCCTCATCGCCACAGCTCGGCGGATGTTGGTGATCATCTTTTGCATGATCTCCCGCAAAGAGCCGTTCCGCCAACCACAACTTATTTAGTCTAGCCAAAAGGCAGACAGGTTATACGAGATGCCTAAAATCGGGCACCTCTGCTTTCCTATTGCCTTTTTTGGCCATTTTCAGTATACCCTCACGGATCAGGAGCGTATACCGCACTCACCAAGTGGTGGGGATTTTCACGGAAAAGTTCCATGAGCAATTTTTGCTCTCCACCCGGGCATGAAAATCCCCCTTTTCTTCCCATAATGAAGAATAGGCGCAAACAGTTCAACAGGACGTTATGCTTAATGGTGGCTTAGACCCTGTACGGAAAAGTGTTTGAATCCACTGGGTGCACCACCCATTGTCCGCCCTTTCCTGTGATAGAGGAAAGGTGACGACGAACGGAAAACTGCCGCATTTCTCCCGTGGATTCGCTGTTTGCGCACTCGATCATCGAAAAGGAGGATTTTCATCATGGATGTCATCTATCCTCGCTGCGCAGGATTGGATGTTCATGCCGAAACCATCGTCGCCTGCGCGCTATGGGAAGAAGATGGACACATTCAAAAGGACATTCAAACCTTCTCCACGTTCTCGAAAGGACTTGGCGACCTGCTCGAGTGGCTCGAAGAACATGGGGTCACCCATGTCGCCATGGAATCCACCGGCGTGTATTGGAAACCGGTCTTTGCCTTCCTCGAGGGCTATGTCGACTTGACACTGGCCAATCCGCAGCGGATCAAAAATGTCCCGGGAAGAAAAACCGATGTCTCTGACGCCGAGTGGATCGCCAAGCTGCTCCGCCATGGACTCGTTGAAAAAAGTTTCGTCCCCCCAGCGGATATTCGCGAATTGCGGGATTTTACCCGCCTCCGCAAAAAGTGGGTCGGACAGCTGACTTCGGAGAAAAACCGGATTCAAAAAGTGCTCGAGTCTTCCAATGTCAAACTCGGCTCGGTCCTCTCCGATCTCTTCGGCGTTTCCGGAAAAGACATCCTCGCCCGGCTGCTTGAGAAGGGATACGTGGACAAGGACGAGTTGGATCAATGCCTGCGCGGAAGGCTCAAAAAGAAAAAGCAAGCGGTGTACGATTCGCTGCTCGGCACCTTGACCGAACACGAGCTCCGTCTCCTTCGCCTCTTGTGGAAACACGTTGAGGAATTGGAGCGGCTCATCGAAGAAGTCGACCAACACATCGACCGCCTGCTCGAGCCGTATCGCGAGGAAGTGAACCTGTTGATGACCATGCCCGGAGTGAAAAAACAAACCGCCGCCGTCATCATAGCCGAGATGGGAACCGACATGAGCGTCTTTGAAACGCCGGAACGGGCGGCTTCATGGACTGGATTGTCCCCCGGCAACCATGAAAGCGCCGGAAAGCGAAAGAGCACGCGCACGACAAAAGGCAATCCCCATCTCCGATCGGCGTTATGCGAGGCGGCATGGTCAGCAGCTCGATCCAAGACGCATCCCTTGTCCCGAAAGTTTTGGTCGTTGGCGGCCCGGTGCGGGAAGAAAAAAGCCCTCATCGCCACAGCTCGGCGGATGTTGGTGATCATCTTTTGCATGATCTCCCGCAAAGAGCCGTTCCGCCAACCACAACTTATTTAGTCTAGCCAAAAGGCAGACAGGTTATACGAGATGCCTAAAATCGGGCACCTCTGCTTTCCTATTGCCTTTTTTGGCCATTTTCAGTATACCCTCACGGATCAGGAGCGTATACCGCACTCACCAAGTGGTGGGGATTTTCACGGAAAAACATAGAAGCAGGCCGCTGTCGCTAGGGTTGGACGTTCTCCCGGTTTCGAGATGGGAGATTCTTAGACATCTGCATTAGGGCCGGCTGCCCGATCATCGATTCCTGTGCGTTTGACGAAAGATCGATCATGAACACTGAATGGTCAGAACCGTTTTAACTCCATCCAAATACATACGTTAGTGGAATAGCTAAGTCCTTAAATTGTGCGGAATGCAGCGTGTCTTGTTGCCCGTATGTGGCATGCCGTTGATAGGCTCCTTCGTGCAAATGGTATACATGAATCATTTTGTTAGCCGTATCGACGATCCAATATTCTGCAATGCCGTAGTGTTGGTACGTGTAAAATTTTTCGTTGTAATCTTTTAAAGCGGTTGAAGGTGACAAAACTTCAACAACTAGCGCAGGCGCCCCGTAACATCCTTTTTGGACAATCTGTTTTTTATTGCAAATCACGGCAATATCGGGTTGGACAATGTCATCAGGGGTTTCATACGTTTCATTTTTGCTAAGGAATACATCAAACGGCGCCGTAAAGACGTAACAATGTTGGTTTTGGAAAAAATGGCGCAAAGCAAAATACAATTCTCCGACGGCAAATTGATGTTCCGAAGATGGAGCAGGTGTCATATTATAGGCTTTTCCATTTATCAGTTCCCAGCGGCCTTCCCATGTTTTCCAGTCAGCGTACGTGTAAATTTTGTTCAAGTCAGGGGTATTGCCCACTGTTTCACCTTCTTTCATCTTAAAGATATGTTTGTTTACAGTTTAACATAAAGAAGTCAAGGAAGTGTAGGAAGGACTTTCATGAGACATTTATTCATCACCCGCCTACGCTGACAACCGGAAGCGAGGGTTTTCTTGGTTCAGAAAGGAATCTGGCGTTTGGTTGTCGAATGACATGAGAGAAGAATGCATGAAGAAAGGGAGAGGAATGATGTCCGCATTTCAAGCGTTTGTCGTCAACAAAACCGAAACAGAATTTACCGCCGGCGTGCAGACGATATCCATGGATGATTTGCCGGAAGGAGACGTCGTTGTCCGCGTCCATTATTCAAGCGTCAACTACAAAGATGGATTGGCGTCCATTCCGGACGGCAAAATTGTGAAAACGTATCCGTTCGTGCCGGGAATTGATTTGGCCGGGGTGGTTGTTTCGTCGCAACATCCGCGCTTCCGCGAAGGGGACGAGGTGATCGCGACCGGATATGAAATCGGTGTGACGCATTTCGGGGGCTACAGTGAATATGCTCGCCTGCACGGCGATTGGCTCGTGCCGCTGCCAAAAGGGTTGACGTTGAAAGAAGCGATGGCGATCGGCACGGCTGGGTTTACGGCGGCATTGTCCATTCACCGGCTTGAGGAGCATGGGTTGACGCCGGAACGCGGACCGGTGCTTGTCACGGGGGCGACGGGCGGCGTCGGGAGTCTGGCTGTGTCGATGCTATCAAAGCGCGGCTATACGGTGGAAGCGAGCACAGGCAAAACGGCGGAGCACGACTATTTGCGCGCCCTCGGCGCCAAGGAAGTGTTGACGCGCGAAGACGTCACGGCTGAACGCATTCGTCCGCTTGATAAGCAGCGCTGGGCCGCGGCGGTCGACCCGGTCGGCGGCCGGACGCTGGCGACGGTGTTAAGCCGCATCCGCTACGGCGGAGCG
Source organism: Geobacillus sp. FJAT-46040 (assembly GCF_002335725.1). Lineage (NCBI taxonomy): Bacteria > Bacillati > Bacillota > Bacilli > Caryophanales > Anoxybacillaceae > Geobacillus > Geobacillus sp. FJAT-46040. The sequence continues at coordinate 1,507,809 of NZ_NISS01000001.1, read as the reverse complement.
GTGGCGGTGAGTGGGTTGACAGGCGGCGTCGAGGTGCCGACAACCGTCCATCCATTCATTTTGCGCGGCGTCAGCTTGCTTGGCGTTGATTCCGTCTATTGTCCAATGGATGTGCGCCTCCGCATTTGGGAGCGGCTCGCTGGCGACTTAAAGCCGGATTTGGAGCGGATTGCTCAAGAGATTTCGCTCGCTGAATTGCCGCAAGCGCTTGAGCGCATTTTGCGCGGCGAGCTGCGCGGCCGGACGGTCGTGCGGTTAGGATGACGTTCGGACGCAATCGAACGGAAGCAGCGTCCGAACTTGGTGCTCTCCACATCTTCTTTTTGAATGATCCTTGATGAGTGAAGGCGACGGAAAGGGGAAGTGTGCAGAAGAAGAAAGGAAAGACGCAGGGGGAAGCACCTGCGTCTTTTTTTGTGATCTCGAACCCATTTTTCGATGTGAGCGTAGGCGGGGGAGCGTTCACCCCCGCAATTGATACCGCTCGAGCTCCGCGAAAAAGTCTTTCACAAACCGGTAAAACACTTTCACCGACGGAGCGAGTTCGTGGTGGTCGGAAATGATAATGCCGACGTTGCGCTTTACTTGCGGCATCTCGATTGGCACTTTGGCGGCGTAGCGAAGAAGGCTTTCCGACAAGGCGCTTTCCGGCAGGAGGGTCACGCCGATGCCAGCGGAGACAAGCCCTTTAATGGCATCGAGATCTTCGCCTTCCGATGAAATGTTGGGCGAAAATCCGGCTTGGTGGCAAGCGTCAATAACGATTTGATGCAAAATGTATCCTTTTGGAAACGTTACAAATGGATCATGGCGCAGTTCGTTCAATACGATCCGGTCGCGGCGGGCGAGCGGATGGCTGTTCGGCAGGAGGGCGGCAAACGGTTCGGAAAACAAAATTTCTCCTTTAATGCCGATTTCACGAACCGGAATCGGTCCGAGAAAGGCAAGGTCGATCTCCCGTTTTTTCACCGCTTCGATTAAATAATAGTACGACCCTTGGCGGAGATGGAACGAGACGTTTGGGTGCTCCGCTTTAAAGGCGGAGATGACCATCGGCATCATGTGGCTTGCCAGGCTTGTTGGAAACCCGATTTTAATCGTTCCGCGTTCCGGGTCCAAATACTCTTCGATTTGTTGCTTTGCATCCTCGACCGCCTTTAACACCGCTTCGGCGTGCGGCAAAAAATGGCGGCCGATCGGGGTGAGCTTCACGTTTCGCCCTTCCCGTTCAAACAGCTGCACGCCAAGCTCCGCTTCGAGGTTGGCAATTTGCCGGCTGATCGCCGACTGCGCGACATGGAGGGCATCGGCGGCTTCGGAGACGTGTTCGCGCCGGGCGACTTCCACGAAATATTGCAGTTGCCGCAGCTCCATTTTTCTCCCTCCTTTTGATTGATCGCAAAATGAGATGGATTTTATCTAAATTATATATTGTTTATATTAATTTTGAAAACTACAATGAATATTACAGACAATTCGGAACGGGAGGGGAAGGCAGCATGAAACACTACGGATTACCGGAAGCGCAAGGGTTATATCGCCCGGAATTTGAGCATGATGCATGCGGGATCGGGTTTTATGCGCATTTGAAAGGAAAACCGTCGCACGACATTATCAAAAAGGCACTTCATATGCTTCGCCAGCTTGAACACCGCGGCGGACAAGGGAGCGATCCGGAAACGGGCGATGGCGCGGGCATTATGACGCAAATTCCGCATGAGTATTTTCAAGCGGTGTGCGGCGGGATGAACTTGCCGGAAAAAGGGCGCTACGGGGTCGGGATGTTCTTTTTGCCGGAAGAGGAAGCGAAACGGGCGTACTATGAATCGATGTTCAATGAGATCGTCGCTCAAGAAGGGCAACGGCTGCTCGGATGGCGGACAGTTCCAGTTGATCGTGAAAAGCTTGGCAAACTGGCGCGGCAAAGCCAGCCGTTCATCCGCCAAGTGTTTGTCGCGGCAAGTGATGACGTGGCTGATGAGTTGGCGTTTGAACGGAAGCTGTATGTGATCCGCAAACAATTCGAAAAATGTGTGGAAAACAACGAGTGCTATGTAGCGAGCTTCTCGAGTCGGACGATCGTTTATAAAGGGTTGCTTACGCCGGAACAAATCGATGCGTTTTATTTGGATTTGCAAGATGAACGGTTCCGTTCGGCGTTTGCCCTCGTGCACTCGCGCTTCAGCACGAACACGTTCCCGAGCTGGGAGCGGGCCCATCCGAACCGCTATTTGATCCATAACGGCGAGATCAACACGCTGCGCGGCAATGTCAACTGGATGACGGCGCGCGAGAAGCAATTTGTGTCGGAAGCGTTCGGCGCGGATTTGGAAAAAGTCGTGCCGATTTTGGATACGAACGGCAGCGACTCGTCGATTTTGGACAATGCGTTCGAATTTTTCGTTCTTGCTGGCCGTAATCCAGCCCATGTCGCGATGATGCTCATTCCGGAACCGTGGTTTTGGGATGAACAAATGGACGGGGCGAAAAAGGCGTTTTACGAGTATCATAGCTGTTTGATGGAGCCGTGGGACGGCCCGACGGCGATTTCGTTCACCGACGGCAGGCAAATCGGCGCCATTTTGGACCGGAACGGCTTGCGTCCGGCCCGCTATTACGTGACGAAAGACGACTACATTATTTTCTCGTCCGAAGTCGGCGTCATCGATGTCGACCCGAACAACATTTTATATAAGGAACGGCTGAGCCCGGGGAAAATGCTTTTGGTTGACCTCGAGCAAGGGCGCATCATCTCCGACCAGGAAATCAAGGAAGAAATGGCTCATGAAAAGCCATATCGCCAATGGATCAACGAGCAAATGATCACGCTTGGCGATCTGGAAATTCCGGAGGACGTCGAAGCGCCGAAGCAACTCGTCAAACTGCAAAAAGCGTTCGGCTACACGTTCGAAGATGTCGAAAAAATGATTTTGCCGATGGCGACGGAAGGGAAAGACCCGACGGGTGCGATGGGCATGGACGCTCCGCTGGCGGTGCTGTCGGAACGGCCGCAAAGTTTGTTTAACTACTTCAAACAGCTGTTTGCCCAAGTGACAAATCCGCCGATTGATGCGATCCGCGAATATGTCGTCACCTCGACGATGACGCTGCTTGGCAAAGAAGGGAACATTTTGCATCCGGACGCCAAAGCGGCGCGGCGCATCCGCTTGGAAACTCCGCTATTGACGAACGAAGAGCTCGCAGCGTTAAAAGCCAATCCGTACCCGGAATTTGCGTGCGCGGTGCTGCCGACGCTGTTTACGGATGACTTGAAACGAGCGCTTGACGAGCTGTTCGCCAAAGCGGATGAGGCGGTTGAAAGCGGCGCGACGCTTCTCGTTCTGTCCGACCGCGGCGTTGATGAAACACATGTGGCGATTCCAGTGTTGCTTGCGGTAAGTGGGCTTCACCAGCATCTTGTCCGCAACGGGACGCGCACGAACGTCAGCCTGCTTGTCGAAAGCGGCGAAGCGCGTGAAGTGCACCATTTTGCGGCGCTCATCGGCTACGGGGCGGACGCCATCAACCCGTACTTGGCGCTCGAGACCATCCGCCAAGCGTCAGAAAACGGCGTCATCGCCTTGTCGTACCGGGAAGCAGCGAAAACGTACATCAAGGCGGCTGTTGACGGCGTCGTCAAAGTGATGTCGAAAATGGGCATTTCGACGGTGCAAAGCTACCGCGGCGCACAAATTTTTGAAGCGATCGGCATCGGCGACGATGTCATTGAGGAATACTTCACCGGCACGGCGTCGCAAATCGGCGGCATCGGGCTTGCGGAAATTGCGAAAGAAGCGAAAATGCGCCACGAAGCCGCTTTCGGAGCGCGGCATGAAGACGATGTGCTCGATGCAGGCAGCGAGCTGCAATGGCGGCGCAACGGCGAACATCACGCGTTCAACCCGAAGACGATCCATTTGTTGCAATGGGCGTGCCGGAAAAACGACTACAATTTGTATAAACAATATTCCAAACTGGCGAATGAAGAACAGTTGACGTTTTTGCGCAACTTGTTCGACTTCGATTCGAAGCGCCCTCCGGTGCCGATTGACGAAGTCGAGCCGGTTGAATCGATCGTCCGCCGCTTTAAAACCGGCGCGATGTCGTTCGGTTCGATCAGCCAAGAAGCGCATGAGGCGCTGGCGATCGCCATGAACCGGATCGGCGGAAAAAGCAACAGCGGCGAGGGCGGCGAAGACCCGGCCCGCTATGTGAAAGACGACAACGGCGACTGGCGCCGCAGCGCGATTAAACAAGTGGCGTCCGGGCGTTTTGGCGTAAAAAGCCATTATTTGGTTAACGCTGACGAATTGCAAATCAAAATGGCGCAAGGGGCAAAACCAGGTGAAGGTGGCCAGCTTCCGGCCAATAAAGTGTATCCGTGGGTCGGCAAAGTGCGCGGCTCAACGCCGGGAGTCGAGCTCATTTCCCCGCCGCCGCACCATGACATTTACTCGATCGAAGACTTGGCCCAGCTCATTTACGATTTGAAAAACGCCAACAAAGACGCGCGCATCAGCGTCAAGCTCGTCGCCAAGGCCGGCGTCGGCACAATCGCGGCTGGCGTGGCGAAAGGGAACGCCGATGTCATCGTCATCAGCGGCTATGACGGCGGCACGGGTGCGTCGCCGAAAACGAGCATTAAACATGCCGGCCTGCCGTGGGAGCTTGGTTTGGCGGAAACGCATCAGACGCTCATGCTCAATGGGTTGCGCGACCGCGTCGTTCTAGAAACCGACGGCAAGTTGATGACCGGCCGTGACGTTGTGATGGCTGCGCTGTTTGGGGCCGAAGAATTCGGATTTGCGACGGCACCGCTCGTCGTTTTAGGCTGTGTCATGATGCGCGTCTGCCATTTGGATACATGCCCGGTCGGCGTGGCGACGCAAAATCCGGAACTGCGTAAAAAATTCACCGGGAAGCCAGAACATGTCGTCAACTTTATGTACTTTGTCGCTCAAGAAGTGCGGGAAATTATGGCGGAGCTCGGCTTCCGCACGATCGACGAAATGGTCGGCCGCGTCGATGTCTTGAAGGTAAGCGAGCGGGCGAAAGCGCATTGGAAAGCGAAACATCTCGATCTGTCGCGTCTTCTGTACCAAGTCGATGGACCGCGCACTTGCATCAAAGGGCAAAACCATCGTTTGGAAGAGACGCTTGATCATACAGAAATTTTGCCGGCGGTGCAGCCAGCGCTTGAACGGCAGGAGCCGGTCGAACTTCACCTCGCCATCCGCAACGTCCACCGCACGGTCGGGGCGATGACCGGCAGCGAGATTTCGAAACGCTACGGTGAGGAAGGGTTGCCGGATGATACGATCCGCCTCCATTTCACCGGATCGGCCGGGCAAAGTTTTGCGGCGTTTGTGCCGAAAGGGATGACGCTCGAGCTCGTCGGCGACGCGAACGACTACGTCGGCAAAGGGCTTTCCGGCGGCAAAGTGATCGTCCGTCCGCCGCATGAGGCGCCGTTTGCCGCAGCTGACAACGTCATCATTGGCAACGTGGCGTTTTACGGGGCTACAAGCGGCGAAGCGTACATTCGCGGCCGCGCTGGGGAGCGGTTCTGCGTCCGCAACAGCGGCGTCCATGCTGTTGTCGAAGGCGTCGGCGACCACGGCTGTGAATATATGACCGGCGGCCGCGTCGTCATCCTCGGTTCGGTTGGCAAAAACTTCGCCGCCGGCATGTCCGGTGGGATCGCTTACGTTCTTGCCGATGAAGACAGCTGGCAGCAAACCGCCAACCTTGAGCTCGTCTCATTTGAGCGGCTCGAAGACGAGGAAGAAATTCGCGACGTGCGCCGGATGATCGAAAACCATTACCGCTATACAGGAAGCCCGCGGGCTGCATTGGTGCTCGACGAGTGGGACGATTACGTCCGCCGCTTCGTCAAAGTTATTCCGCGCAATTACAAACTGATGATTGAGACGATCGAAACGCTCGAACAGTCCGGGCTTTCGCACGAAGAAGCTGTCATGGCGGCGTTTGAAACGGTGGCAAAACAGAAAAAAGCGGCTGTCGGCGGCGTCCATCAGCTGCAAGCGGTGGCGAAGTAACGCTGTGGCTTGCGATTGGCCGCGAAGTGACGACGCCGCTTCGGCTCCGCGGCTTCGCGGGGCCCGCTTTTTGATCGGCCAACAGGCGGGAAGGCCGCATGAGAGAAGAGAGGATACGTACGGAAAGAAGGAGGGGAACCATCGTGGGAAAAGCAACAGGATTTATGGAATATGCACGCGAGGAAGAGAAAAAGCGCGATCCGCTTTCCCGTCTTGATGATTGGAAAGAATACACGCAGCCGTTTTCCGAAGACGTGCTGGCCCGCCAAGGCGCCCGCTGTATGGACTGTGGCACGCCGTTTTGTCATATGGGATTGGAGCTAAACGGCCTGACTTCGGGGTGTCCGGTGCACAACTTGATCCCGGAATGGAACGATTTGGTGTACCGAGGCCGCTGGAAAGAAGCGCTTGATCGTTTGTTGAAAACGAACAACTTCCCGGAATTCACCGGCCGCGTCTGCCCGGCGCCGTGCGAGGGGTCATGCACGGTGGCGATTTCCGACCCGGCGGTTGCCATTAAAGGGATTGAACGGGCTATTATTGATAAAGGGTTTGCCGAGGGATGGGTGAAACCGCGCATTCCGAAAACAAGAACAGGGAAAAAAGTGGCCATCGTCGGCTCTGGCCCGGCTGGGCTCGCCTGTGCCGACCAACTTAACCAAGCTGGCCATTCGGTGACGGTGTATGAGCGGGCTGACCGCATCGGCGGCTTATTGATGTACGGCATTCCGAATATGAAGTTGGAAAAAGAAGTGGTCGAGCGGCGGGTGCGTCTGCTCGAAGAGGAAGGCATCACGTTTATTACGAACACCGAAGTCGGCAAAGATATTACGGCTGACGAACTGCGTGCTCAGTACGACGCCGTCGTCTTGTGCATCGGTGCGCAAAAGCAGCGCGATTTGGCCATTGAAGGCCGTGAGCTGGAGGGCGTCCATTTTGCGATGGATTATTTGACGGGCGTGACGAAAAGTTTATTGGATTCCAACTTTGCCGATGGCCAGTTTATTGATGCCAAAGACAAACATGTCATTGTGATCGGCGGCGGCGATACGGGCGCCGACTGCGTGGCGACCGCGCTGCGCCAAGGCTGCAAAAGCGTCGTCCAGTTCGGCAAACACCCGGCTTTGCCGGACAAGCGCCCAGACAATAACCCTTGGCCGCAATATCCGCTCGTTTTCACGCTTGATTATGCGTATGAGGAAGCGAAGGCGAAATTTGGGGCAGACCCGCGTCAATATTGCATTCAAACGAAAAAAATCGTAGGCGACGAGCACGGCCGCGTGAAAGAGCTGCATACGATTCAAATGGAAAAAATCATTGATGAAAACGGCAAAGCGATCTTTAAAGAAATTCCGGGGACGGAACAAGTATGGCCGTGTGATTTGGTGTTTATCGCCATCGGGTTTGAAGGGCCAGAGCAGCCGGTGTTGAAGCAGTTTGGCGTGGAAACAGTGAACAATAAAGTGAAAGCCCCGTACGGCAAATATACGACCAATATCGAAGGCGTGTTTGCGGCTGGCGACGCCCGCCGCGGCCAAAGTTTAATTGTCTGGGCCATCCACGAAGGCCGCGGGGCGGCTCGTGAAGTCGATCGGTTCCTGATGGGAGAGACGAAGTTGCCGTGGTGATCCCCTCCTCCTTAAAAAGCATCGCTTTTTAAGGAGGATTTTTTTCGTTTGGAGGGAAAAGAAAGAGATGGAAGGAGAGTGATGCTCAACATGAATCGACGATTATGGATCACCGCGGCTATGAGTCTTGGCCTTTTTTTGCTTGTTTGGACAGGCGTGGCCGCTGGATGGACAGAGAGAATGGATGAAGAGGGGCTGCGTCTGTTTGATTATTGGAATTGGCTTGATCCGTTTACGTTTCTTGGCAATGGAAAGACGATTGGCATCATCAGCATTATGCTTGTCATTGGTTTATGGTTTTTTCGCCGCGACGTCTACGGAATGGTGTTGGTTGTGGCCGCTGTTGGCGGGGGATATGGCATCAATGAGTGGCTAAGACATATCATTGGACGGCCTCGACCTCCTCATGCTGAAGGTGGATTTAGTTTTCCAAGCGGCCACGCGATGATCGGGACGATTTACTTGTTGATTTTGGCGTACTTTTTGGCGCAAACGCGCACGAAGCGAGGCGAGCGGGCCGCGATTTACGGCGTTTTTGGAGCGCTTGCCCTGTTGACTGGCTTAAGCAGGTTAAGTCTGCAAGTGCATTATCCGTCTGATGTGCTTGGTGGGTTTTTGCTCGGGGTTGCCTATGTATCAGCCTGCCTGGCTCTTTACCGTAGGTTCACTCGCTGAAGCGGATTTTAGAACATGGACAAAAAACGATTTTTGTTTTGATTTCGCGCGGTGAAAAGCAAATTTTGCGGCTTTGTGTTGAGCTTTGCCGTTGTCGAAATTAGGGAGAAAATCTCTTTTTCTATACTATCGCGTTGACCGAGACAATGATACAATGGGGAAAAGGAGGTGAAACGATGGGGCAAGCCGAACTCGTGCAAATGATGGCCGAACTGCTTGACCAAAAGCTCAATCCCATCCACGTGCGGCTCGATCGGATCGAAGGAAATGTCCGAGCGCTTCAAGAAGGGCAAGCGCGCCTCGAAGGCGAGGTGCAAGTGCTCAAGGAAGGGCAAGCGCGCCTCGAAGGTGAGGTGCAAGCACTCAAGGAAGGGCAAGCGCGCCTCGAAGGCGAGGTGCAAGCGCTCAAGGAAGGGCAAGCGCGCCTCGAAGGCGAGGTGCAAGTGCTCAAGGAAGGCCAGGCGCGTTTGGTAGATGAAGTGCAGTTGTTACAGGAGGGACAAGCCCGCTTGGACCAACGGCTTCACCGGGTTGAGGAGGATGTGCGCACATTAAAGGTGGATATGAACGCGGTCAAAGGCGATGTGCAAACCCTGAAAGCCGACATGAACGCGGTCAAAAGCGATGTGCAAACCCTGAAAGCCGACATGGATGCGGTCGAAGGCGATGTGCAAACATTGAAAGAAGGACAGCAACGGCTTGAAGGGAAAGTTGAACGGGTCGAAGAAAAAGTTGACAACCTCACACTAGAAATGCGGAGCCACTTTCGCTATATCGAGAACATGCTCCATAAGCATCAGGCCGCTCTTGACATGGCTTCGCGGCAGTTCTCTTCGCAACAGTCATCGATCAACTATTTGATCAAAAAAGTGGCAGAGCATGATATGGACATTTTCCACTTAAAAAATGATCTCCAACCATAGTGTCCTGTACTGCAATAAAGAAAACAGTCTAAAGGGTGAGCGGCAACTAGGAAAATACGATGGAATGAGGCGTGTTTTCACTGGTCTTCTAGACAGCTTTTTCAGCATATTTTATAGAGAGAAAGATTCGAGCCACAAGGGGAGGAAGCGATATGGCGGCCCGCGTCGTGAAAACGGGGTATGCGTTGGCGTTTTTGTGCATGATTGCCGGGATGGTGTATTTTTTTGCCGCCAATTGGCCGGAGATGGAGCGAGAGGTGAAAGTCGGGATCAGCATCGGCATGATGGCGGCATTTTACATCGCAAGCGCGGCGCTTTGGGGCCGCCGTCGTTTCTTAGGGCGTTGGATGTTGATCAGCGGAGTGTTGTCATTTGGCATTGCGTTGGCGTTGGTCGGTCAAATGTACAACTCGCATGCGGACAGTTATTGGCTGTTTCTTGTCTGGCTTGCGCCAACCGCTTTGTTGGCGCTGCTGACAAAAGAACGGGCTCTGTCGGTGATCGCGCTTGTGTTGTTGCAGCTTGCGTGCTGGTTTTATTATTTTCCGTCCGCTTATCGGATTGAGTGGACGGAATGGTCTTCGTTTGGCGTGCTGTCGTTATTTGTGATCGTAAACGGTGCGCTCGTTGTGTTTGCTCGGACACCGCTCATCCGTTGTTTCGCTTACCTAGCCATGCAAGGTTGGCTGCTTGTGATGGACATAACTGGGTTTTCCTATGGGCGCGACGCATGGTGGCCATACGTGTATGCCTTGTTGCTCGCCGTGTTGCTTTATTATTTTCTTGTCATCGCCAAACAGCGGCCGTACGTGTTGTTGACGAGTTTGTTTGCTGGACTGTTTTTGTTCATTCAATACATTCGCTTGCTCGCAGATCATTTTGAAACGTGGCTGCTTCTCATTGGGCTTATGGCGGCTGCTGCCGTGTTGTACGGGGGCGTTGTGCTATTGCGGCGCACGGGGCTGTTTTCAGCAAAGACGAAAGCCGGGAAATGGTTTTTGGCGGCGTTTCAGGCGATTGTCACACTTGCGGCTTCCGCGTTGGCCATCCAAAGCCTGCTTGGCTTGTATTTTCTTTGGACAGAGTCATGGTCGCCTTATGTGCTCTTTTTCATTTCCATCTTTGGATTTGTCGTTCCCGCCTCATTGGGCCGGCATTGGAATGCGGTCGTTCGTTATACTCTGCTGGCTGTTGGTTATGGGCTCGGGGTGGCGATGGCGGGGGAGGTCTCGCGGCTGGCTCTGTTCCTCTATGCCATTGGGCTTGCGATTGGCATCATCCGGTCATCAGACAGCGGAGTGCGCCGGTTGACGACGGCGGCGCTGACGGTCTATTTCGGGATCGCCTTAAGTTCGGCGATGGATGACGGCCGGACGGTGTTGCTCACCTTGGCTTTGGTCAACGGCGGGTTGTATGCGTATGGCCGCTTTCGCGGAACGCCGTTTCTCACTCCGCTTGTCTTGGCGTTCGGAGCGCTTGGGATCGCGACGAGCGCCGATGTATTTGCGGTTGATGGACTGTACGTGGCGTTGAATATCGTCATGGTCTTGGCGCTTGCCTTCTTTCTTTTCCGCGGTCGGCAACTGGAGCGGAAGACCGCTTGGGTGTACACGGCGCTTTATCTCGTGCTGAAATATTACGAGTTCGCCTGGAATTTGCTTCATAAATCGATCAGCTTGCTGGCGGCAGGCGTGGCGTTGCTTGCATGGACATTGTGGCTCGAGAAACGGAATGGCTTCACATGGGCCAAGGGAGTGCGCTGGGGGCGGCGCGTTTCATTGTGGACGCTCATAGTCGTGATCGCTCAATTTTCATTTTTAGGTTATACCGTGTGGCAAAAAGAGCGATTGCTGCGATATGGTGATGTCGTAAAGCTGGAGCTTGAGCCGGTGGATCCGCGTTCCATGCTGCAAGGGGATTATATTCAGCTTCGGTACGATATTTCCACCATTCCGTCGCTTGATGGAAGCGGACGGGTGCAAGTCGGGCTGCGAAAAGGAGAGGACGGGGTGCACCGTTTGGATGGCGTATATATGGTCAATGGGGAAAAAAGGCCGGGATACACGCCGCAACCGGGGGATGTGATCATCACCGGTACGTTTCACGGCCCGCAAGTCGTGTATGGCATTGAATCGTATTTCATTCCGGAAAAAACGGGGATGAAACGGCAAGAGAATGTTCGGTTTGCCTATGTGCGCGTGAGCGAAAACGGTGATGCGCTGCTCGAAGCGATCCGTGCTGAATAAGGATGGCGGGGGAAGCAGGAAAAACTACTCCCCCGCGTAACGATCCAGCACGCGGTCAACCGCGCTGCCGTATGTTTCGCCAAATAAATTTAGATGAACGAGCAAGTAAAACAGCTGGTAGAGTGGTTTTCGGCCATGATAATCAGCCGAGAGCGGCATAAGCTCGCGATAGCTATCATAAAACCGGACTGGGAAGCCGCCAAACAGCTCGGTAAACGCGATCTCAAACTCATGATGGCCATATAAAACAGACGGATCGATCAAATACGGCACTCCGTCTGGTCCTGGAATCCAGTTGCCGCTCCATAAATCGCCATGCAAAAGCGACGGAAAACAGTCATCCGGGAGCCATTGGTCAAGCCGCTCGAGCAGCCATTCGAGACGTTTGCGCCGCTTGACGGGCAGGAGGCCTCTCTCCGCCGCTCGCGTTATTTGTGGTCTAAGGCGGGCGTCGCGGTAATAGTCGGTCCAGCGGCCGTACCAGCCGTTGCGCTGCGGCAGCATGCCGATATAGGTATCGCGGTCAAGCCCGAACGCCGGTCCGCGGCATTGATGGAGGCGGGCAAGGCCGCGGCCGAGCTGTTCGGCCGTCTGTTCCGTTTCTGTTCCTTCGATCCACTCCAAGACGAGCCAGCCCCAGCCGTCCGCTTCCCCGAAGCCGAAGGTATGCGGAACGTTGATGGCGCGTGCTTGCCTGATCAGCTCGAGGCCCATCTGTTCGGCAGCGAAAAATCCACTCGGCGGGAAACGTTGCATTTTGATAAAGTACGTTTGTTTGCCGCTTTGGACGCGATAGACGTCATTGATGTCGCCGCCTGATACGCGGCGCCAATGGCGGATGTGGGAGTGGTCGCCGATCGATTCGAGCGCCATTTGCAACATCGTTTCTTTGGTCATGGATCCACCTCCGCCAACTGCTCATTGAGCTCGTTCAGCACTTCACCGATTTTTCGCTGATGGATGACAGCATCGGCGAGATCGTCCAGTTCCGTCGGTTCCCAATTGATGATCACGAGTTTAGCCCCACTCCGCTTGGCAACAAGCGGCAGCTGGTTGGCTGGGGATACCTGCAGAGAGGAGCCGAGCACAACGAACAAGTCCGCTTGGCGGGCCGCTTCCCACGCTTGATCGATGGCTTTCTCCGGCAGCGGCTCGCCAAACAGCACGACCGACGGGCGCAAAACTCCGCCGCATTCGCACGTCAACACACCGTGCAAATAGACAAAGCTGGGTTTTGACTCCCCGCACCGCTGACAATGGACGGTGCGGAGCGAGCCATGAAGTTCGATGACGCGTCGGCTTCCCGCTTCTTGGTGAAAGCCATCGACATTTTGCGTCACAATCGTTTGCACGATCCCGCGCCGCTCCCAATCGGCCAATAAGCGGTGTCCGTCATGCGGTTGGCATTGTTGCAAGGTGCGAATGCGATATTGGTAAAACTCGACGAACGATTCGCGGCGATGGTACAGCGCATCGATGGTAGCGAGTTCGCTCGGGTTAAAACGCGCCCACAGCCCGGTGCGCGGCGAGCGGAAATCGGGCAGCCCGCTTTCGGTTGACATGCCGGCGCCGGTCAGCACGACGGTGTGGCGCGAGGTGGCCAGCCATGAGGTGATGGTCATTCTGTTTCCCTCCTTACTGTCGCAACCATAGCGACTCTCGTTTCTGCTGCTTCATACCTTTCCACCAATCATTTTACTTTTCCTTTTCGCTCGTTTCCAGTATGATAGAAATGAAAGAAAAAAATGGACAAGGAGGCGGGAATCCATGAGCAAAAAAGTGTTGATCATCACCGGCGACGCTGTTGAGGCGCTGGAGGTGTATTATCCGTATTATCGTTTGTTGGAGGAAGGGCATGACGTAACGATTGCCGCGCCGAAGAAAAAGAAACTGCACACCGTTGTCCATGATTTTGCCGACTGGGATACGTATGTGGAAAAACAAGGCTATTTGATCGACGCCCATGCATCGTTCGCCGAGGTTGACCCGACGCAATACGATGCGTTAGTCATTCCAGGCGGGCGGGCGCCGGAATACATTCGCCTTGATGAAAACGTGCAGCGCATCGTCCGTCATTTCTTTGAGGCGAATAAGCCGATTGCCGCAATTTGCCACGCCTCGCTCATTTTTGAAACGATGCCGGATTTGTTGAAAGGACGGAGCTTGACAGCGTATATTGCCTGCAAACCCGGTGTCGAAGCGCTCGGAGCAACGTATGTGTCTGACAATACGGTCCATGTTGACGGCAACCTTGTCTCCGCCCATGCGTGGCCGGATTTGCCGGCGTTTATGCGCGAGTTTCTCCGCTTGCTTCAATAGTGGAAGAGAATGGCCTCCCTTTGGGCTAAAGGAAGGGAGGCCGTTGTTTTGTTGTGTCGCCGACCGTTTGCCGTTCGGACCAACCGTGTGGGGCGGCAGGACAGATGGTTGCTTGGCGACCTCCGTTTTGTTCCGTGCTTTGATTGCCCAATAGATGCCGAATGGGACGGCCGCACCGGTGGCGAATTCGAAAATGGACTGCATAGCCCCAAGCCTAAACGCAATGCGGCGGTAAGCAAGAAGCGGCCGCGGCAAAGAGGTTGATGGAGGATAAGGGTTGTCTTTTTCCCATTCATGAGATAACATTTGTACCATAGAGTGTCTTACCATGAAATAGAGAAAAGGAAGGCGGTTATCTATGGCATTACCAGGCGGGGCAGCGATGAACATTACGATTCGTCTCCAGTTCGAAAAAGATATCGTCTCATTCAGCGATATCGCCGCCGCGATTGGCAAAGCGGGCGGGGACATTGTCGGGATTGACGTCATTTCATCAAGCAAAGTCCATACGGTGCGCGACATCACCGTCAGCGCGCTCGACACGAAGCAGTGCGATTTGATCATTGAGGCGCTGAAAAAAATTCAAGGCGTCAAAATCATCAACGTTTCCGACCGCACGTTTTTGATGCACATCGGGGGGAAAATTGAAACAAATTCAAAAATCCCAGTGAAAACGCGTGATGACTTGTCGCGGGTGTATACGCCTGGCGTGGCGCGCGTCTGCACGGCCATCGCTGAAGATCCGCGCAAGGCGTATTCGTTGACGATTAAACGGAATACGGTAGCCGTGGTTTCGGACGGCACCGCGGTGCTCGGGCTGGGCGACATCGGCCCGTATGCGGCGATGCCGGTCATGGAAGGGAAAGCGATGCTGTTTAAGGAATTTGCCGGAGTGGACGCGTTTCCGATTTGCTTGAACACGAAAGATACGGAAGAGATCATCCAAATTGTGAAAGCGATCGCCCCGGCGTTTGGCGGCATTAACCTCGAAGACATTTCCGCTCCGCGCTGCTTTGAGATTGAAAAGCGGTTGAAGGAAGAGCTCGACATCCCGGTGTTCCATGACGACCAACACGGCACGGCGGTCGTGCTCTTGGCCGGGTTGCTTAATGCGTTGAAAATCGTCGACAAAAAGCTCGAGGACATTAAGGTGGTTCTCACCGGCATTGGCGCCGCTGGCATCGCCTGCACGAAAATTTTGCTTGCGGCCGGCGTACGCAACATTATCGGGGTCGACCGCCACGGCGCCATCCATCGCGATGAAACGTATGAAAATCCGTATTGGCAAG
Organism: Geobacillus sp. FJAT-46040; assembly: GCF_002335725.1. Lineage (NCBI taxonomy): Bacteria > Bacillati > Bacillota > Bacilli > Caryophanales > Anoxybacillaceae > Geobacillus > Geobacillus sp. FJAT-46040. The sequence goes on along the minus strand of NZ_NISS01000001.1, from coordinate 1,492,670 downwards.
AATATGCGCAAATCACGAACCCGGATAATCTGAAAGGAAGCTTGTCCGATGTCATCGCCGGCGCAGATGTGTTTATTGGCGTCTCAGCTCCCGGCATTTTAAAAGTGGAAGATGTGAAAAAAATGGCGCGCGACCCGATCGTGTTTGCGATGGCCAACCCGACTCCGGAAATTGATCCGGAGCTGGCCGAACCGTACGTGCGCGTTATGGCGACCGGACGTTCTGATTATCCGAACCAAATTAACAACGTCCTTTGCTTCCCGGGCATTTTCCGCGGGGCGCTCGACTGCCGGGCGAGAGAAATTAACGAGGAAATGAAGCTTGCCGCTGCGAAGGCGATTGCCTCTGTCGTGACGGAGGATGAATTGAACGAAACATACATCATCCCGAGCGTCTTCAACAGCAAAGTCGTTGAACGCGTCAGACAAGCGGTCATCGAAGCCGCTTACCGCACTGGGGTGGCGCGGAAGGACAATATCCCGGTTGGCGGATATACAGGGCAGTAAAGCAAGGAATGCGATGGAACCGACGGACGGTTTCCTTTATAGGGGAAGCCGTTTTTTTGGCTGCAGGAGCGGGTCTAACCGTGGCTGCGGCGGGCTAAATCTAGTTTAGGGATAGGAAATCAAGCGCTTAAGGGGCGAATGGCCGATGATCAATCAATATTTCCAAAAAATCAATGAACATCTGGAACTCGTTTTAAGCGGCAACATTGAGGGGGCGGACGAACATAACCGCGATGGGTGGAGAAATATAAAGAACGCATTCCGGTGTTGGTTGAGGGGCATCAACTATCGCAATAGAAGAGGCGCTCTATAGCCAACCGCCATCCGTTCTTGCTAAAATAGTAGCAAACGATGAGACGGTGGGAGATGGAGATCGATGCGCTTTGTCGAACGGGTGCGGCTGTATGCCGATAAGCTCCTCTTTTACAATTCAACGCCAACGATAACGACGGCGGCGTCCCAATGGAACAAGCCGTTTTCGGGCGTTTTTCGCGCGAATCTCAACGAGGAGCCGCTTGACTCGCTCGCGGCGGACGAATGCGGGACGTTTGCCGTCGAGGTGAAGCCGAATGAAGTGCAAACGGTGCTCGTTGTCGACTAGGAACGAAAAAGATCATGACAGAAGCTGGGGCTGATCGCCACCAGCTTCTTTTTTAAAACAAGAATGTGAATATCTCCCCTGTTTTGTAACACAGCTGTAACAATTGTTAAACGAAATGGTCCAAAAAAGAGGCTGTCAACTCCCTTTTTCCTAGAAAAATGTGGGTGGCTAGGATAATAGAGGGGAAAAAGGAAGGGCAGTTAGTGAAAGGATGCCGCTTCCAATCGTTGCAACTGCCGTGATGGGCAGCCAACTGGCAATGAAAACAAGCGCTTGTTTTTCCGGGTGTTGCCAGCCTGCGTTTTTTCCATTTTAGCCCAAAAATATTACAAAAAACCCGTGTTATAATGAGGGCGAAGGCAAGGGAACAACGAAACCGTTCCTCTTCGAATCTCATCGTGTAGGCATGACTGACGGACGCAATATCTCTGAAACTTTCAAATAGAGGATACAAGGAGGAATTCCGATGAAGAAAAAAATGGTAGCAACAATCGCAGCTTCGGTCGCACTCGCCGGCGCTTCGTTCGCGGCAACGAAAACGGAAGCAGCTGGGACGACGTGTCCGACAGCGAATGCGTATCAAGTAAAATATGTCAGCACAAACGTTCAAGATTTTGAGAAATGGCTGCAACAATACTTCCCGTTCGTGTCGTTCCAACCCGTAAAACCGGCAACACAACAACCGGCGGCAAAACAGCCAACGACAAAACCGCAGGCGCCGGCAACGGTCAAACAGCCAGCGACGAAACCGGCTGCGAATACGCCAGCACCGGCGAAAACGCCAGCGACGGCCCCAACAGCAGCACCGCAAAAAGCAACTGGCTTAAACGCCTATGAGCAACAAGTCGTTGAACTGACGAATAAAGAGCGGGCAAAATACGGCTTGCCGCCGCTTCAAGTTGACTTGGCCCTCAGCAAAGTCGCACGCGAAAAATCGCGCGATATGGCCGTGAACCGCTACTTCTCGCACAACAGCCCGACGTACGGTTCTCCATTTGAGATGATGAAAAAATTCGGCATCTCGTACACGGCTGCCGGGGAAAACATCGCCAAAGGCCAACGCACACCACAGGAAGTCGTCAATGCGTGGATGAACAGTGAAGGCCACCGCGCGAACATTTTGAACAAAAACTTTACGCACATCGGCGTTGGTTTTGAAGAAAATGGATATATTTGGACGCAGCAATTCATCCGCAAGTAAGAGACAAAAGAAATGCAAGTCGAGGGTGTCCCAAAAGGATCGGGACACTTTTTTTTATTATGTATATAGGCATGAAACAATATGTTGTGTTTGGTTTAAGGAAAAACACCCTTTTGGGTCAGCCCTTTTTTATTTGAAAAATATTTCTCCGATCCCCTATAAAACATTGGCAGGATGGACGATTGACGGCGCGTGCGCCTTTAGTTGGCTCATTGCCGAAAACGGTCTGTTGGTCGCACTATGCACGGTGGCTGTGACGCGTTGGATGTCTCGCTACTCGGAGCGGCAGGCGTTTGTCGGTTCATCCGTCTTATACGGCATCTCGATGTGGCTGTTTAGTCAAACGTCTTCGCTGCTCGGATTGATCGCGGTCATGGCGCTGTTTACGCTGGCTGAGTTGATGACAGCTGGCTTGCAGCAGTCGTTCATTTCCCGCTTGGCTCCGGAGGCGATGCGCGGCCAATATTTTGCCGCCGCCAGTCTCCGTTTTACGATTGGGCGGATGTTGGCGCCGCTGTCGCTCGCCGCGGCGGAATGGATCGGCTATGCATGGACGTTTGTTGCCCTTGGGATGCTGGCGCTAGGAAGCGCGGCCTTATACGCCTGGATGTTTCAACAAGTCGGGCGGCGAATGGAGCGACCGAACGCTTCGTTTTCGCGATAATGGGCGGTGCAAACGGCTATCCGTTTTTCGCTCAGGCGGGTATAATAAAAAGCGCACCGTTGTTCGTGTAACATATATTCCCTGTCTCTGACATAAAGTGGAACTAGACAGCGAGAAGGAGAGGGGAAGCGCTCATGAAACCGCGCGTGTTCGAACCGGATGCCATTGAGGGGGAAACGGGAAGCCGCGGCGGTCAGAACGGCGCCGCGGCGTTGGCGCGCAGCGAAAAGAGGCAGCAGGCGCGCGTTTTGTCTCGGGAAAAGAGGAGAAAAAAGCAATACCGTCTCATCGGCTGGCTGCTTGTCGCCATCGTCGTTCTGTGGGGGGCGAGCACGCTTCTTTGGAGCGGGTATGGGGCGTTGAAGACGGCCGCGAGCCGAGAAATGGCCATTATGCGTTTAAAAGATGCGATCGAAGACCGCGATGTGGCCGCTTTGCAGGCGATGCTGCGGGTGACGGAGGAAAGCGTGCCGATCAACGAGAAAACGTTGGCGCCGTTGTTCGCGTATGTGGAACGGCACCCAGAAGCGTATAAACAGCTAGATCGGGAGTTTGCCCGCCAGCGCAAGAGCGGCCACGTGTATATTAAAGGATTGACATCTTACCCGCCGGTGTTTACGATTCATGTGTTTGAGGACCGGTATGTGTTTGAGCCAGCCCTCTATTTTCTCCATGTGCGCGTCGATGATCCGAAGGCGTCGCTTGTCGTCAATGGGGTGAAAACGGAAGAGGAGGCGACGAAAGACCCATTTGTCAAAAAAATCGGCCCGTATTTGCCGGGCGCGTACGCTGTGACCATCGTCCATTCGAACGGGAAAAAGAAAACCACCCGCGTCGAGCTGTTTGGCGGCGCTCGTGTCCATGAAGTCGACATCACGAAATGAACGAATAAGCAAATACCGCTTCCACGACGGCGGTAATGACAACATCTTGCGTCTGCACAGGTGGCGCTGATGAGGGAACGCTGAGAACAGCCGGACCGTATGGCGTCGGCCGGATCGATGACTGTTCTTTCAGTTCAATCGGCGTGTCATAAAGAGGCAAGCTGAGAGCGCGGGCGATGGCCAGCGCTTTTTCTTTGGCGTTTTTCACGGCCAACGCCAATGCCTGTTGGTAATAGGCTTGTTCGTTTGCTAGACGGAATTCCAAGCCGCGGGCGAGGTTTGCTCCATGGGCAACGGCCGCCTCGTAAATGGCGCCGGCTTTTTTAGGGTCGCGGACGGTGATTTCAAGCCAATGTTCGACTCCATAGCTGGATAATACGTCGGCTCCATTGTGATGTTCGTATTGGGGATAGATGGAAAACGCCGTCGTCTCCAAATCTTCTGTTTGCACGCCAAGCGCCTTGAGTGCTCCAATGACTGCGTCGGTGCGTTTCGCGTTGTCAGCAAGCGCTTCTTGAATATGGACGTGTTCGGTGCGCACCCCGAGCGCAATGAGGACGGTGTCTGGCTTGGCGATGACTGTCCCTTGGCCGGTGACGGTCAGTGCGGCGCGGGAGGCGGTTGGCGGTGTGGGGCGGTGCCAAGGCTGCATCGTGTTCCCTCCTCCTGCTGTTAGGCAGTTTTTTTGTCATCATCCGCCGCCTGCCAATAGTAGACGCGCGGCAGTCCGGCATAGCACCAATATTCTTTCAACAGCGAGATCGCGACAAAGGAGACAAGCTGCCAATTCATCGCTTTCATCCCGATTCCCCTTTCGATGGCCCTGTTACTATAGCCTATTCGAAACGGCCATTGTCCTATGCGCGCCGTCCAGTTGGCGATGAAACTTCTTTGGGCGCTTGTACGTATCATGGAATGGACATGCTATAATGAAAGAAAAGATAAAGAAGGAGAGGGACAATGAAGCAGCTGCTTCGTACGATATGGCGTTGGTTTGTCGCATGGAACGCAGGGGTCATCGTCGCGGTGATCGTATTCATCACTGCTGATTTTCGCTTTTGGCCTTCGATTTTATCCGGAATGGGGGCGATGTGGGGGGTGTCCGCCATCATGAAAAGGCGGCATCATCGCCTGCCGGCTGATGTGTCCGCTGAGGAGCTTGTCTACGTTCGCAGCCAGCTTGGCGAAGCGCGCGCGTTATGGAAGCGGCTGCGTCGCGCTCGCTATCGGCTTCGTTCTGTGGTGATGTGGCAAACGGTTTCCCGGTTGAGTGCCATCGTCGATCGAATCATTCGCGCCATCGAGCAACAACCACATCAACTGCGCCTCGCCCAGCCATTTTTCTTAAACGAATGGCCGACGGCGGTGGAGATGGTGGAGAAATACGTTTATTTGGCGCAGCAGCCGGTGCAAAGCGCTGATATGGCAAAAGCGTTGCAGGAGACGGAAAGAGTGCTTGACGAGCTGACTTCAGCGGCTGAACGGCAGTTGCTTGAGGTGTTATCGAACGACATCTGGTCGCTGCAAACGGAAGCGAAATGGCTCGAGCGATCGCTCCGACAATCGGATGGGCTTCGTCTGCCGCTGTCAAAGAAAGGAGAATGACGATGGACGAACGGAATCACGGGATGGAATCGACGGATTGGCTGCAAGGGCTGGAACGGACAAGTTCCCTTGATGAGCTGCTTGCAAAGCCGTTTTCTTCGCCGGCCGAATCGCGGCTCAAGGAGGAAGAAAAGCCGGCGCGCGCGCTTGATGCGTTGAAGCCTGAGCATCGGGAAAAAGCGCTTGCGCTCGCCAAACAAATCGACCCGGCCAACCATCAGGCCGTCTTGCAATACGGTGTGGCGGCGCAAGCCGAGCTGTCGAAGTTTTCTCATGCGATTTTGCATCATGTGCAAACGAAAGACGCTGGGCCGGTCGGCGAAGTGATCAGCGAACTGATGGCCAAAATTAAGGAGGTCAACCCCGATGACCTAATGCCGGCGAAAAAAGGGTGGCTGTCCCGCTTGTTCGGCGCAGTGGCCAAGCCGTTGCAAGAGATGGTGGCGAAATACCAAAAAATCGGCGTTGAAATTGACAAAATCGCTGATCGGCTTGAGAAGCACCGGCATTTGTTGCTTCGCGACATCATGATGCTTGAGACGCTCTATGAAAAAAACAAAGACTATTTTGAAGCGCTCAATATTTATATTGCGGCAGCGGAATACAAACTCGAAGAGCTGCGGACGAAGACGATTCCAGAAAAGCAAGCGGAAGCGGAGCGCTCCGGCGACCAAATGGCATGGCAGGATGTACAGGATTTGCGGCAGTTTGCCGAGCGGCTTGAGAAGCGGGTGCATGACCTAAAGCTCAGCCGGCAAGTGACGATTCAAACGGCACCGCAAATCCGCATGATTCAGCATATGAACGAAACGCTTGTCGAGCGGATTCAATCGTCGATTTTGCATGCCATCCCCCTTTGGAAAAATCAAGTCGTGATTGCCTTGACGCTGTTTCGGCAGCAAAGGGCGGCTGCGGCGCAAAAGCAGGTCGCCGAAACGACGAATGAGCTGTTATTGCGCAATTCGGAGATGTTAAAAACAAACAGCATCGAAATCGCCAAGGAAAACGAGCGTGGCTTGGTTGATATCGAAACGTTGAAGCGAACACAAGAAAATTTGATCGCTACGCTCGAAGAAACGTTGAAAATCCAAGCGGAAGGCCGCTTAAAACGGCAGCAGGCCGAACGCGAGCTGGCGGCGATGGAAGCGGAATTGAAACAGACGCTGCTTGCGCTGAAGCGACCGGAGCAATAAGGGCGGATAGGAGATCGTCCTGTTTCGGCTTGCGGCCAAACGTCCGATGGATCCGCCCATGGCTGTAGAAGAAAGCGCCGAAAAACCAAAGATCCTCATGCGAAACGGGTGTCTAGCGAACGAGAAGACACCCGTTTTTTCGTTCGCCATATGTGTTATGATTTCCCAATTGAAGCTCCCCCACTTCCCTTTTGTACAGGGCGCAACCCAAAACGAAGTGGAGATGCAGCCATTGAATGTTCCAAACAAAGGTGGAGTCATTCACGTTGAAGCCCTGTTTGGAAGGAAGGAGAAGCGGCTGGCGTCTCAGACTGCAGCCGCCAACATTTGTTCCTCCTTCATAGGATGGGGGGATGGGGAGGCTCTTGATGATGCTGTTCATCCTCTTGTTCCGCTCGTTCACGATCGTTGCCGTCCGGGCGGGCGGCGCGGACATCAAACTCTTCTGCCGCCTCCGTTTGCCATTGGCGGCCGATGAGCGGGGCGTCTTTTTCACCGTGCTCGACAGTGACAAATCGCAGCACATAGGCGTGAAACAGCAATTCTCCGAACGCTGTAAGCAGAGCAGAGAAAAACGCCGCGTTTAATATGGCGGCGCCGGCGATGTCATAAAACGCACCGATGCCGATCCATACCGCCACAAACACAAGTCCAAAGTCGGCAATCGTCGCTGAGACGTTGCCAAGGCGCCGCAGAACGTACAAGTCGCCGAGCGCATAGGCGACAAGCGTCAGCCAAAGGCTGAACCATAAAATCTCTGCCGATGAAATGCGCAAAAACAGCGGTAAAATGGCAAACATCACCGTGGCGGTCAGCAAATATTTCAGCACTAACGCAAGCAAATGTCTCATTGGGATTCGCCGCCTTTATTCTGCTGGATGGTTTGGACCTTCTAGTTTTTTATCGCCGCATCCCGGCTGTTTTTCCCTGTCTTTGTCCGGTTGCTGCTTTTTTTGTTGCTGTTCAACGCTGTCGTTTCGTGTTGGCTTTCTCATCGGGGCTATCATCCTCTCTTGATCGTTGTTTATTCGTTAGTTTGCCACGTTTGCCTTTCTATATGCATTCATCATCCATAAACTTCCTCTGTTCATTTTTCGCTCTTGTTTTCACACTAATCACGAAACAGCATTCATGTAGGAGGATGGTGGATGACGAAAAAGAAACGGCCCGTTGCGATTGCGGGGCAGCAATACGATCCGGCAGATGGCGGGGACGAGTCGTTTGTGTATGAGGCGCTCTCTGAGACGCGCGAACAGGTAAGCGATGTGTATGCAGAAGGAACGATTGAGGCGGCAGTGAATCAAGAAAATGGTTCGAACATCCCCCTTTCGCAGTAGTAAGAAACGTCAAGGAGCTGTTCCTTGGCGTTTTGGTTTATGTTTGTGAAACGGGAGGGGAAAAAGGAAAGAAAAACAGTTCGTACTTTCCCCCATCGTCGTCTATACTAGTAGTGCGCACGGCGATTCACCGATATAAGGGGGATGATCATCGTGAGATGGCAGCGGGCTTTATTGGCGTTGCTCAAAGAGCGGAAAGACCATTCCATCGCGTTGGCGATCGACACATCAAACCGTCCGGAGCGGCCAATGCTCATTCAAAACATTGTGAAGCTGTTTGAAAAGCTGCGTCCGGATACGCTGCTCGTCCAAGCGGATTTTAAAATTCGCGATGTCTCTCCGGTTGGCGTGGCGACGATTAAATATTTCAAGCACGGGAAATCGTCGTACACCGAAGTGTTGGAATGGGCCGCTGCGCAAAAAATCGATACGTTGTTTTACGTCACCGATGTAACCGGCTATTTTTATGAAGAACTCGAAGTCGACTATGAAGTGTTTTGGCTTGTGCCGGACGATTATATGCCGCGCGTGCCGTTTGGCAAGCCCATTCGTGTGGCGTAACACTGTGAGGAATGCCCCTCGTGATGAGGGGCATTCTTTTTTGTTAAGAAATTTAACAAACTTTTTGTGTTTGAAACCGATTACAACCAAAAATACGCGTTGCTTTTGGTTGGTTTATGTTATATATTATGACATATAAAAGGGATGATAAATGACAAAAGGGGGATGCGTAAAATGGATGAAAAAACGTTGACGCTTGGGCTGGATGCACTCTGGGTCATGCTTTCGGCGGTGCTCGTCATCGGCATGCAGGCAGGGTTTGCTTTGCTTGAGGCCGGATCAACGCGCATGAAAAACTCCGGGCATGTGGCTGGCAAACAAATTTTAAGCTTTGCCATCGCCTCATTGGCGTTTTGGGCGTTCGGCTTTGCGATTACGTTTGGGGCTGGGAATAGCTTCATCGGGACGGAAGGATGGTTTTTAAAAGAAGGAAAAGGAACGTTTGACTCGTTGTCGTGGGCGAATGTGCCGCTCGAGCTCAAATTTTTATTCCAGCTCGGCTTTGCCGGCGTGTCGCTGGCCATCGCTTGGGGCGGCTTCGCTGAGCGGGCGAAACTGTCTGTTTATTTTCTTTTCGGCACGATTTTTACGATCGCCATTTACCCGGTGATCGGCCATTGGGTGTGGGGCGGCGGCTGGCTTGGAAAAATAGGAATGCAAGATTTCGCCGGTTCGACCGTTGTTCACTTGCAAGGAGCGATTGCGGCGCTCGTGGCTACAATTTTGCTTGGGCCGCGCATCGGCAAGTTCAATAAAGATAAGACTCCAAACGTCATTCCTGGGCATAACCAAGTATATACGGTCATTGGCGGATTGATTTTATGGATCGGCTGGTTCGGCTTTAACGCTGGCAGCACGATGGCGGTTGGCGACGGATTTTTCGGCTATGTCGCGCTGACGACGAATTTGGCCGCCGCGGCGGGAGCGATCGCCGCGATTGTGACGGCGAAAATTTTGGTCGGCAAAGCGGACATTCCAGCGATGGTCAACGGCGTGCTCGCGGCTTTGGTTGCCATTACCGCCGCGTGCGCGTTCGTCGAACCGTGGGCGGCGGTTGTGATCGGTGCAGTGGCGGGGTCGTTTACGTTCTGGACATCCATCTACTTTGAACGCAAAGGGATTGACGATCCGATTTATGCTTTTTCCGTCCATGGTGTCGCTGGCATTATTGGCACGATTTCAACCGGGTTTTTCGCCTCGCCGCGTTTAGTCGAGATCACGGGCATCGGGAAGGCTGGACTGTTTTACGGCGGCGGATTTGATCAGCTGATTGTGCAAACGGTCGGGGTGCTCGGCGCTGCGGTGTATGTCGCTGCTGTTTCGTTTGTCATCTTATATGCCCTGAAGAAAACGATCGGGCTGCGTGTCACGGCGGAACAAGAAATTTCAGGTCTTGATATTAGCGAGCACGGTTCTTATGGCTATCCGGAACAGCTCGATCCGGCGTATCAGCCCAAGACCCTCGCCCAGCAGTAGCCAGGAGGGGAAAGGTGATGGAATCGTTGGCGGCAAAGGTGGTCGAGCGGCTAAACCGAGCCGAGTCGGCCGCCGAACTTCGTTTTTGCCACGATGAACTGGCGCGCGAACTGCGGCGCTGTTTGACGCTTGAACAAATGGAGCAGCTTGCAAGCGACGTCGTTTGTGTGCATGAAGCCATCCTTCGCCGCGCGTTCTTCCTTGCGGAGCGGGAGACGATGAAACGGTCGGTCGGCATTCGTCCCCCGGCGTGGTGCTGGTATGTGATGGGAAGCATCGGCCGGTGTGAGCCGACGATTTGGACGGACCAGGACCACGGCATTTTATTCAACTGTCCTGAGGAAGAGGAGGCGGCTTGTTATGAATTCATTCGCCATATGGCGGCGGTTGGGGTGGACATGTTGCATGAGGCCGGCTATCCGTACTGCTCCGGTTACGTGATGGCGACGAACAAGCGGTGGGCGCAGTCGGTCCGCGGTTGGGAGCAACAACTTTCTTCCTATTTAGACAGCGGGTGGCCGAACGACATTCGTTTTTTGTTGATTGCAATGGATATGCGGCCTCTTTATGGGGAAGCAGAATTGGCTGAGAAGGCAAGAAAGGCGCTGTTTGCGGCGGTGGCCAAACGGCCGCCGCTGTTGGCGCGCATGGGCGAGCACGTTCAATTTCCTCCGGTTCCGCTCGGTTGGCTGGGCAACGTGCAAACGGAGCGATGGGGGCCGTACAGCGGGGCCGTTCATATGAAACAAAGCGGCTACGTGCAACTCACTAACGCTCTGAAATGGTTGGCCTGTTTTGCGCACGTCCCGACGGCGGGCACAGCCGAGCGGCGGCGGGCGCTTGAAGCGAATGGCGTATTGACGGCGCCGCTTTCCGACGCCGTTTGCGAGGCGCTTTCTGTTTACTATTCGATTCGCCTTAAGTACAGCACTGAGGCGGGGGACGGACGTGAATATGTGTTATGGCGGGCGCTTGAGCGGACGGAACAAAAGCAGCTGAAACAAGCGATGCGCACCGCAAAACGGTTGCAGCGCTTTGTCGCCCGGCGGGTGGCTAACATTCATGCATGAGCGGCACCGGTTTTGGCAACGGGCGCTCCGCTTGTTGTCGCTCGGCGTTCCGCGCGAGGCATCATCCGCCTTATTTGGGCATGACCATTCGCTGCAACAGGAAACATGGCTTCGCTCGCTGCAAAAGGAAAAACAGCACATCATCGATTGGCATGACCGTTTGACTGACATCCCGTTTGTCATCATCGATATGGAAACGACCGGCTTTTCCCCGGAGCAAGGCGATGAAATTTTGGCCATGGCGGCAGCGAAAACGGTTGGAGGAGTCGTGACGGATGCGTACATGACGCTCGTCAAGCCGGAAAAGCCGATTCCGGAACATATTTCCGCCTTGACCGGGATTGAGGCGAAGGATGTGGTGTTCGCTCCGCCGCTTGCCGAGGCGCTGCGCACGTTTGTGCCGTTTATTGCCGCCGGCGTCTTAATTGGCTATCATATCGGCCATGATTTGGCGTTTTTGCGCCATGCCCTTTGGCGCCATTATCGGCAAAAATGGAGCGGACGTTTTGTCGACTTGCAGCCGATGATGACGCTGATCGGCCATTCGTGCCCGACGTTTGACGATGCGTTAGCTTGTTATGGCATCCGTTGCCCGCGCCGCCATACGGCGGATGGCGACGTCGAAGCGATGGCGAAGCTATGGGCGATCTTGCTTGATGAATTCCGCCAGCGCGGCATCGAAACATTGCATGACTTGTACGCCGCGCTCAGCCGGTGTTGATGTTGCCTGTGCGAAGCCTTTGTGAACTCTCCTTGAGAGGAGCGAAATCCAGTTTCAGCAGCCTTGTTTCTGTTGATCGAAAAGCAGTGGGCGCTCGGTGGGGCAAACGGGGGACTGGCTGCAATGAAAAAAGCGCCGGATTTGGCGCTTTTTTTCGTTCGTATTAGAGCGGCTTTGTCGGCGTCGGTTCGGCGTAGCCTTCTTTATATTTTTCATCGATCATATGCCGAATGTCTTTGATCGATTTCCCTTGATCGTAAGCGGCGATCGATTCAGCGGCGATGTCGAGGCAGACGCCGCATTTGGTCGCATGATCATCCCAGACGACCGAGCCGTCTTGTTTATTTTCATAGACAAAGCAGTCATAATTGTTCTTATGGCCAGCTGATTGCCCGCAGCCGCAATAGCAAGGGATATTCTCAAGCAGCTCGCGGTGTTCGGCCGCCTGCTGGTACAAGACCGCCATCTCTTCTTCAAACGCGCTCAAAAAGTTTGGCAAATGCTCGATCGATTTTGTTGTTTCGCGAATATCGCCAGTAGCTGTTTTCGTTATATGCGAATGGCTTTGTTCTTGGCTGTTGCCATCTGCGCAGCCTGACAGAAGAACGCTAAACGACAACATACATGCCGCCATCCATACTGGACGTCTCAAATTTCTTCTTCCTTTCTTTTTGGTCGTTTCCTGGCTCGGTTATTGACAGTTTGAGTGTATCATACTTTGTCTTGGGCGGCAACCATCTTGTAGCTAGGCGCGCTGCGCTCACCATTCCGGCGTGAACTACCCCCACTTAATTTTCTAGCGAAAATTTGAAGTGGGGGCTTCCAAAGAAGTTTGACTGCTTCAAGCAATCCTTATTCTTTGAGGCGTGTCCACTTCGCCGCTAGAGCATAAGACACTCAGGTCTACAGCTTTACTTTTCTTTAAGATGTTTAATGCGCCATTGACATCCTGTTTACGAGTGGTGCCTTTGATTTTTTGCTTATCTTTTATGCTTTGAAGTCTGGCATTTTCTTTGTTAAACCATTGATTTATACTTTTTCATCTCCGCCCATCAATGATGAATGATCTGCCGTCTGATGTAACACAAGTGGCAAAATTGTTTAATCCTAGATCAATTGCCAGTGCTTTTTGGTCATTTAATTCTCTTTGATCTTCAGGCATTTCATATTTGTACTGAATCTCAAAGAACCTGGCATGATGCTTAGGAATGATTTCAATCTGCTTAATCTTTTTGTCCAGTAACACAGGCGGAATCGTTATCGTGATAGGCTTGTGAGTCTTTTTAAATAGGCGAGAATACGGTATCGTGAATTTGTTGCCGTCTATACGAATCTGGCCAATGATCAGTGAATGAAAGCCATCTTTTTTAAGATATTTTGGAATACTGATAGCCTTGTGGTCATATTTTCCTTGTTTGGCAAGACTGATCAAACCAAAGAAAGATTTAAAGGCTTCATTGACCTTTTTTAAAATTTGCTGTGCCATGTTGCTGTTTAACAGCTTATAGTTTTCGTTAGTTTTTGCAAGATGATAGTTTTTCTCATAATTAAGAAATTCCTTGTGTTCAAAATAGTATTGTCTGACATTGTACAATCCGACGTTGTACATGTTCTTGGCAATATGGCACAGTTCTCGAAGAGTCAAGTATTCTTCTTTGGTCAAACCATTTAGCTGTTGTTTGATACAAAAATACATTTTTTCACCTCCCATCTAACTATATTATACTATATTTTACTGAATCTATCCTATTTTCAGCAAAATATAGTTAAGGCGATTCATCTCCCACTTACTCCGCTTCGCTTCGTTGAAGTGGGAGTCTTCTCGCCTAATTAAGATAAAAATGGCTGATCAAGGCAGTGCGTTTTCATAAGAAAAAAAGAAGACGATGCAAAGGAAGAAGAGGCTTTGCATCGCCTTTCACTGCATTACTGGCCTTGCAGAAAATATTTTTCAATATCATCCAACATCAAGTGGGCCGCAAGTACTCCGCCAGCCGTGTTCCAAATCGTGTCGCTCACTTTGTACACCTTGCCTTGTTTCGCGACGTTTAAGTTTTGAAAGAGCGGGTCGTTGATCCATTCTTTTTCAAGTTCGCTCGCTTTGCCGTCCCCCGTCTCATATGTAAAGTAGAACAGGATGTCGCCATCCATTGCTGGAATGCGTTCTTTCGTCACGCCGGTTTCCGCAAAGTCGTTTACGTTTTGCGATTCCGGGCGGGCGAAGCCAAGTTGATCCAAAATGACGCCGGAGAACGAGTCTTTATGGTAAATGCGCACGTCGCCGGCCATAAAGCGGACGATCGATACTTTCATCTTCAGCTTATCGCCAAGTTTCGCTTTTAAGTCTTCGATGCGCTTGTCGTATTCAGCGATGACTTGCTTTCCTTTCTCTTCTTTGTTCACGGCTTTCGCATAGAGCATGAAGTTGTCTTTCCAGTTGCCGCGCAGCGTTTCCGCAAACACAGTCGGAGCGATTTGTTTCAGTTGCTCGTAAATTTTTTCATGGCGCATTTTGTTTCCGATGATTAAGTCTGGTTTTAACGCGGCGATCGCTTCCACGTTTGGCTCCGATTCGAGACCGAGCTCTTTGACGCCATCCATTTGGTCTTTAATGTGGTCGTACCACGGATCGCCCGTCCACGATTTGACCGCGCCGACCGGCTTCACGCCTAGCGCGAGCAACGCTTCTGTTCCTTCGTTTGTCAATACAACAACCCGTTTGGGCGTGCCTTTGATTTCGGCCGTGCCCATGGCGTGTTCGACTGCGTAGCTTGCTTCTTTCGATTGATTGCTGTCCTTCGGTTTGGCCGTTTCTTCCTGTTTTCCGCCGCAGCCGGCAAGAAGCAGGAGAGAAAGGATGAAGGCGGAAAGAAGGGTGAGATGTCGTGATTTCACTAGCCAATCCCCCTTGAAGTTTGATAATGAATTTCATTTACGTTGATTATAATAAATAAAATTGAGAATCGTTGTCAACTATATCATAAGAAAATGCGAAAAAAACATTGACGATGAGAGTCATTATCAAATAGACTTGACGATAGAGATATAGAGAATGAAGCAAGGGAGATCTCAGAGATGCTGGTGACAAACCGTCAAAAAATGGTTGGCCTCATCGTTTTGCTAATTGTGCTGCTTGCCGCCATGTGGATGAGCATCGTTTGCGGATATACCGATACGAGTTGGCGGCAGGCGGCGCTGTCTTGCTTGATGGAAAAGAGATTGCCAAGCAGCCGACCAAGGAAATCGCCCGCCGTTTGGCCATTTTGCCGCAGTCGCCTGTGGCTCCGGAAGGATTGACGGTCCTTCAGCTCGTCAAGCAAGGGCGTTACCCATATCAAACGTGGCTCAAGCAATGGAGCGACGAAGATGAGCGCGCCGTTGCGCGCGCTTTGTCAGCAACAGGACTGACAGAGCTTGCCGAGCGGCCGGTTGATTCGCTGTCCGGCGGCCAGCGCCAGCGCGCATGGATTGCCATGACGCTGGCGCAAGAAACGGACATCATCTTGCTTGACGAGCCGACCACTTACTTAGATTTGGCGCATCAAATTGATATTTTGGATTTATTGTTCGAACTCAATGCAACAGAACAGCGGACGATCGTCATGGTGCTTCACGATTTAAATTTGGCGTGCCGCTATGCGCATCATCTCGTCGCCATTCGCAACAAAACGGTGTACGCCGAAGGGAAGCCGGAGGATGTCATTTCCCGCCAGCTCGTGAAAGATGTGTTCCAAATGGACTGTCAAATTACGTACGATCCGCTCTTTGGCACTCCGCTTTGCATTCCGTACGGCAAAGGGCGGCGCATCCTACAGAAAGAAGGCGTATCGTGATGAGGTTAAGTGAAGAAGAAGTGAAAGCGTTGGAAACGTACCGTTTTTCGAGCGAAGCTGCTGATGTCTCGTCATCGATGTTGTTGGCCCGGCTGCTGAATGATGACGGGCAGCTCGCGAAGTATGTGGCGCACGTCCGCGCCGAGATGGGGGCGGCAAACGACGCCGTTGCGGCGTCGATGCTTGTCAAACGATTAAGCTTTTTGGCACCGATGGCGCTATACGCCATGTCGGTATGGAACAAGCGGCTTGTGCTCGATCCTGAGCGAATTTGGCTTGATACGGACGGCGAAGGGGAAATGTGGATGCCGCGGTTTCGCTTTGAGCCGCCGGAAGCGGAGGCGTGCGGCATTGAGCGCAGCGGTTGGCGCGAGCAAGTCGTTCGCGACGTGTTCGCCGGCTTGTTCGCTCCGCTCATCGCTCGGTTGCGGCGTCTGACGCGCATATCGCCGCTCGTCTTATGGGAAAATGTCGCGATTTATGTGTACTGGGTATATGAACGTTGGCTTGAGGATGAGTCGCTTGCCCCGGTCGCCGACCGGCTGCGCGATGATTTCCGCTTCCTTATTCATGAAGCCGACGGCCGCCTGTTTGGCCAAAAAGACAATCCGCTCCGTCGCTTTTGGAAAGGCGCGAGCGGCATGCAGCGGACAACGTGCTGCCTATACGTGCAAACCAACGGGGGGACATGCTGCCAAACGTGCCCACTCAAAGCCCGCCAGCGGCAAACCGGATGACCGGGAGGCCGCCGGTGGGCAGTTTCATGTTTTTGACAAAATGTTTGCGAAATTTGTTGATTTTTGCCGGTATTTTCGTGAAAATGGAAGTGTGGACATCGCTTATTTTGGTGAAACGGCGAGGTAGCAATTGCATGGACAAATATACGGCCTTTTTCCATCACTTCACAGAAGCAGTGGTCATCTTGAATTTGCAAGGCGTGATCATTTACAACAATCCGGCTTTTGCCGGCTTGGCGCTGAGTGAAGAAGAACAGAGGACGCTGTCCGTCGAAGGACGGGCGTTGGTTGAACGGGTGAAACAGCGCCCGGCTGCCTTTCGCTGGGAGTTGCTTGACGGCTTATTGGTTGCGGGCGTGTCGCCGATCATCGGTGAAAACGGACAGACGGCCGCCGTCTTATGCGTTTTTCGCCGCCAAGCGGAGGAGAGCGGCCTGCAAGCGCGGCTTGCCGAAGCGGAACGGCGTCTGCAGCTGATTGTTGAGCATTCGAACGATTACGTGTTGATTTTTTCTCCCAATCGTGAGTTGTCATACATTCCGCCGTCATGGAAGCGAAAAACAAACAAGCGTCTTCCAGTGTCATACGAAGAGGTGCTGACATTTGTCCACCCTGATGACGCCCCGGTCGTGGCACAAAAATTGGCTGAGCTGTACGATACATACGAGACGCAATCCGCCGAATTTCGCAAGCAAGGTGAGAAAGGCGAATGGGTTTGGATGGAGGCGCAAGGGAAGGCGATCATCGATGAAGCGGGGACGCTCGATTGCGTCATTGTGACCGTGAAAAACATCAGCGAGCGGAAGCGGTACGAAGAAAAGCTGCGCCAACTTGCCTATTTCGATTCGCTCACGGGCATCGCCAACCGCAGCTATTTCGAGCGGCATATTCATGAGCTGATCGCGAGTCAGACGCCGTTTGCTCTTTGTTATTTGGATTTTGACAAATTCAAATGGATCAACGATCATTTTTCCCATCAAGCCGGCGATTACTTTTTGCGCGAGGCGGTCAAGCGCGTCGAGCGGGCGTTGCGTCCCGGCGACTTTTTTGCCCGCATCGGCGGTGATGAGTTTGTTCTCTTGCTGCCGAACATAACGAAAACAGAGATGACCGCCTTGGCGGAGCGGCTTGTCAGTTCGTTTCACGAGCCGTTTTATTACGAAAAACAGCTCATCCAATCGACCTTATCGATCGGCATCGCTTTTTTCCCGAAAGACAGCGATCGGATCGAGCAAGTGATGAAATATGCCGATCAAGCGTTGTACGAAGTGAAAGAGCGGGGGCGGAACGGCTATGCCTTTTACCGGCCGACCGAGCATCGGCATGCGGTGATCGAGCAAGATTTGCCGTTTGCCATTATGCGCGGGCAGTTGTATTTATGCTATCAGCCGAAAGTGCAACTTGCTAAAGGAAAGGCGATGGGGGTTGAGGCGCTTTTGCGCTGGCGTCATCCGTCGCTCGGTGAAATTCCGCCGCTCGATTTCATTCCGTTGGCGGAGGAAAGCGGGTTTATTTTTGAAATTACATTATGGGTGTTGGAACAGGCGTCCCGTCAAGTGAAAGAGTGGGAAAGAAAATTTCCGGGCCTCAAGCTCGCAGTCAACTTGTCGCCGTTTTTGCTCAATCGTCCGGAGCTCATCGAGCATGTGAAGCGCATTTTGCGGGAGACGGGGCTTTCACCCGATCGGCTCATTTTGGAAGTGACCGAAAGCGGACTGATGGAAAACATCGAAACAGGGCAGCACATTTTAACCGAATTGCAACGTCTCGGTGTGCAGGCGGCGATCGATGACTTTGGAACCGGTTTTTCATCATTGGCTTACATCCGCAATTTGCCAGTGTCGCTGTTGAAAATCGACCGCAGTTTCATTGAAGGCATTGCGGAAAACTCGAAAGATGCCACGATTGTTGATACGATCATTCATTTAGCAAAAAGCCTGGATATTGAAGTATTGGCCGAAGGGGTGGAGAGTGAATCGCAAGTGGCGCTTCTTTCGCAAATGCATTGCGACTATGCACAAGGGTTTTACTTCAGCCGCTCGCTCGAAGCGGAAAAGTTGCAGCAATGGCTTGAGGAGTACAACCGCACGGCTTGCAATGGGCCTTCGTCATAAGTCGGTCATTTCCACTCATGAGTTTCCTCGGCTTGCCGCAAACTACACTTGATGACTAGGCAAGAGGAGGAAAAACCATGGAATTTGCGCCAAGAAGCGTTGTGATCGAGGAGTTCATCGACACGCTCGAGCCGATGATGGAAGCCTATGGACTCGACCAAGTCGGCATTTTTGAAGAGCATGGTGAAGGCAATCGCTATTATGTCGGCTATACGATCAACAAAGACGATGAGATGATCACCATTCACATGCCGTTTGTAAAAAACGAACGCGGTGAACTGGCGCTTGAGAAGCAGGAATGGACCGTTCGAAAAGACGGTCGGGAGAAAAAAGGCTTTCATTCGCTGCAAGAGGCGATGGAGGAAGTGATTCATTCATGATAAGCGGCCGGGCTCGGCCGCTTTTTCGCCATCGAAAGAGAGAGGAGCATGATTGCGGAACTTCACATAGCAGACGACGAAACGGCCGTTAAGGTGCTGCACCTACAGCGGCGCGCGTATACGATCGAGGCGCAGATCATCGGCAGCACGGCGCTCCCGCCGCTTCACGATACGATCGCTTCTCTGCAACGATGCGGCGAGCGCTTTTTTGGCTATTTTCAAGGCGAATGGCTCGTTGGGGCGATCGCCTATGAGCGAAGCGGCCCGACGCTTCACCTTTGCCGGCTGATGGTCGATCCGGATTGTTTCCGCCAAGGGATCGCCAGCACGTTGCTCGACTTTGTCATCAAGCAAGAACCGTCGATCAGCGAGATCGTCGTGACGACCGGAAGCGGCAACGCGCCGGCCATTTGCTTTTACGAACGCCATGGGTTTCGTGCCATCGAGCGCATCGAAACGCCGGAAAGAATCGAGTTAACGAAACTCGTGAAACGAAGCGGATGACACGCGGGTACGAGTTTCCGGTTGTGTATGATGCCGATTTTGGCCATACAGATCCAATGGCAGTGTTGCCAAAAGGCATTCAAGCAGGGATGAAAACGGACAAAAGCGGATCTGTTGCGTTTCGCTTGCCTGAGCGGGCGGTTGAATGAGAGGTAGATTAATAGAGAGGAGACATGAGGGAAGACATGGCGACAACCTTGTATTTGACCAGACATGGGGAAACGAAGTGGAACGTCGAAAGGCGGATGCAAGGCTGGCAAGACTCGCCGCTCACGGAAAAAGGGCGGCAAGACGCCATGCGGCTTGGAAAGCGGCTTGAAGCGGTGGAATTGGCCGCGATTTACACAAGCACAAGCGGCCGGGCGCTTGAGACGGCGGAGATTGTCCGCGGCGGGCGGCTCATTCCGATCTATCAAGACGAGCGGCTGCGCGAGATTCATCTTGGCGATTGGGAAGGAAAGACGCATGACGAGATTCGGCAAATGGATCCGATCGCGTTCGACCATTTTTGGAACGCGCCCCATCTGTACGCTCCACAGCGAGGCGAGCGGTTTTGTGACGTGCAGCAGCGGGCGCTTGAAGCGGTGCAGAGCATCGTTGATCGGCACGAGGGAGAAACGGTGTTAATCGTCACTCACGGCGTCGTGCTGAAAACGCTTGTCACAGCCTTCAAAGGCGCGCCGCTTGAGCAACTTTGGGCGCCGCCGTATATGTACGGCACGAGCGTGACGATTGTGGAGGTGAATGCGGACGTGTTTCGCCTGGTTGTGGAAGGCGATGTTTCCCATCTAGAAGAAGTCAAGGAAGTATAGATAGGGAAGAAGGATGGAGAATTGGAGGCGGCGCTGTTTCTTCGGTTCATCGCCATAATATGCGCTTGGCCAATCGGATCGGTTTCTTGCGCCATCATGCAACCTCATTCATGATTCAAGAAATGGATGAAAGACATGAGTGGGCGCCTTCCAGTACAACGTTTGGTGAAGAACTGCTTTTTCTTATAAAGTCTAGTTGTCCAAAAAAACAGCCCCGTTTCCCTCGATCGGGAAGCGGGGCTGCGCCGTTTATACGAGCCCGAGCCATCTCACAAGCTGTGCGGTCGTAAAGGTGACCGCAATGGCAATCGCTGTCGGCAAGGCAAAGGCGACGAACGTCCATTTCGCGCTTTTCGTTTCTTTGTAAATGTTGACGAGCGTCGTGCCGCATGGGTAGTGAAGCAGGGAAAACAGCATCATATTGAGGGCGGTGAGCCACGTCCAGCCGTGGTCAAGCAAAATTTGTTTTAGAGAATGCAGGCCATCGACTTCAGTGAGCGCCCCCGCGGATAAATAGCCCATCAGCAAAATCGGCACGACAATTTCATTGGCTGGCAAGCCTAAAATGAACGCCATCAAAATGTAGCCATCCAATCCCAATGCTTTGGCAAATGGGTCAAGCCAGTCGGCTAAATACGCCAGCACGGTCGTATCTCCCACGTGAACGTTGCCGAGCACCCATGTCAGAATGCCGGCCGGCGCCGCAACCGTTACCGCCCGTTTCAGCACATAGAGTGATTTGTCGAGGGTGGCCCGGATGATCGTCTCCATGATTTTCGGGCGTCGGTACGGCGGCAGCTCCAGCGTGTAATGGGTCGGAATGCCGCGCAAGGCCGTCTTGGATAAGACCCATGAAACGGTCAACGTGACGACGATGCCAAACAACACCATGGCGACGACCACACCCGCCGTAACGAACGTTTTCCATCCGCCTGTATAGCCGGCTGCCATAAATAAGGACGAAAGCAGGATCAGCGTTGGCCAACGTCCATTGCAGGGGACGAAGTTGTTGGTCAAAATGGCCAGCATTCGTTCGCGCGGTGATTCGATAATGCGCGTCGACATGATGGCCGCCGCGTTGCAGCCGAAGCCCATGGCCATCGTCAGTGATTGTTTGCCATGCGCCCCCGCTTTTTTAAACAAGCGATCCATGTTAAAGGCGACACGCGGC
Source organism: Geobacillus sp. FJAT-46040 (assembly GCF_002335725.1). Lineage (NCBI taxonomy): Bacteria > Bacillati > Bacillota > Bacilli > Caryophanales > Anoxybacillaceae > Geobacillus > Geobacillus sp. FJAT-46040. The sequence continues at coordinate 1,471,300 of NZ_NISS01000001.1, read as the reverse complement.
AAGTAGCCATAATTTTCGAGCAAAGTGAATACGGGAAAGAAAATCGCCATCGGCGGCAGCATCACGCTGACGACCCAAGCCGTGCCGCGGTATAGGCCAAGTACAATGAGGCCGTGCAACCAGTCGGGGGCGTGAATCGCTTGAAAGGCCATGGTGAGATACGTTTCGATCGTTCCGAACAAGCGGGCGAGCGAATCGGAAAATACGTTGGCGCCGGCGATCGTCATGTAAAGGACAGCGGCGAGAAGCGCCAGCATAATTGGAAATCCCCACCGCTTCGACGTGACGATCCGGTCAATCTGTTCCGTTCGATCACGTTTCACGCTCTTCGTATGATTGACACATTCTCGATAAAGCTCGGCCGATGTTTGAAAGATGGCGGCAACGATTTGCTCGCGCACATTGTCCGGCGCCAATGATTTCGCTTCTGTCATTAAGCGGTCAAATCGATTTGATGGATCCGCAACAGGCATACGCGTTCCCCTCCTTGATCAATGGTTGCGGCGGTTGTTTCAGCGCTTGAAGCAGCGATGTATCGCCGTCAAGGAGACGAAGAGCGATCCAGCGAGCAGGATACGTGTCTCCCATCACGTCTTTCACGAGTGGAAGAAGTTTGGCAATGCCTCGTTCGATTTCCGGGCTGTACCGGATGGAAAGCGGGTTGGTGTTGATGCGGCCATGCGCCATGGCATCCACTGTATCAAGCAGTGCATCGATTCCTTCCCGGTTGCGGGCCGAGATCGGCACGACCGGCACGCCGAGTTTGACGGCTAATTTTTTTGTGTTGATATGAATGCCTTTCTTTTTCGCTTCATCCATCAAATTGATAGCGATAATGACGCGGTCGGTCATTTCCAATACTTGAAGCGCTAGATTCAAGTTGCGTTCTAATGCCGTAGCGTCGACCACAACGACCGTGACGTCAGGACGTTGAAACAGGAGAAAATCGCGCGCCACCTCTTCATCGGCTGAATTGGAATAGAGCGAATACGTTCCCGGCAAGTCGACGATCCGGTACAACGTGCCGCGGTGGCGGCATTCTCCTTCCGCATGAGTGACCGTTTTCCCGGGCCAGTTGCCGGTATGTTGGCGCAGGCCCGTTAAGACGTTGAACAACGTGCTTTTGCCGGTGTTCGGATTTCCCATTAAGGCAATCGTATACGTCATATCAGTCATGGCTGATCTTCTCCCCGTAAATATAGTCACTTTCTTCTTTTCTTAATGCGATCGTCGTTCCACAAACGCGATAGGCGGTCGGGTCGCCAAGCGGGCTTTTTTGTCCAACCTTCACTTCCCCGCTGGGTACAAATCCCAAATCAAGCAATCGTCGTTTTAACATAGGATCAGGAACATCAACCTTTTCGATGCGAAATCGATCGCCCGGTTTCATATCGGAGAGGCGGCAACGTTTTCCTTGTGCCATAAAAGTTTCCCTCCGGTTAATATTTTTTATAAAAGACATTTTTTTTTGCTTAGACCAACTTTTGTGTTTATCATATTCCAGTTGCCTCGCTGTTGTCAACAAATTTGTTTCATCATTTTTCTGACAGAGTTGTCGAACTGGCGACTATTCAAAACAATAGGAAATCATGTTATCATATGAATAGTCTGAACAAACTATCGGCAGAAAGGCGGTGACGGCGTCCATTGACGCACGATGAAATGAAAGCGATTACGGAAGGGACGATTCTTTGGCAGCCGACGGAGGAACAAATCAAGAGCTCCAACCTTCATCGATATATGGATTGGTTGAGAGAACATAAAGGGCTCTCCTTCTCTTCATACCGCGAGCTGTGGACATGGTCGGTCGACGAGCTTGAGTCATTTTGGGAAACGGTTTGGGAATATTGTGGTGTTCAGGCGGCAACGCCGTATGAGTGTGTGCTGCGGGAGCGGAAGATGCCAGGGGCGGAGTGGTTTCCAGGCGCTAGGCTCAACTATGCGAAACATATTTTCCGGCATGCGCGCGCCGACCGCCCGGCCATCATTTTCCGCTCGGAACGCGTGCCGTACCGGGAAGTGTCATGGCAGGAGCTCGGCGAAAAAACGGCGGCGATCGCCAAAGCATTGCGAGCGATGGGAGTGAAGCGCGGCGACCGCGTCGTCGCTTATATGCCGAATATCCCCGAGACGGTGATGGCGTTTTTGGCGTGCGCCTCGATCGGCGCCATTTGGTCAAGCTGCTCGCCGGATTTTGGCGCTGGCAGCGTCATTGACCGGTTCGCGCAAATCGAGCCGACTGTCTTGTTTGCCGTCGACGGCTGCCAATACAACGGCAAAGAATTTGACAAAATGCCGGTCGTATCCGAATTGCGCGCCAAATTGCCGTCATTGAAAAAGACGGTGCTGCTTCCGTATTGGCGCGGGCAGATGGAAGCACCGGATGAGGGCGTCGTGCTGTGGGATGATGTCGTGGCGGACAAGGCGGAACTCGTCTATGAAGACGTTCCGTTTGACCATCCGCTTTGGATTTTGTATTCCTCGGGAACGACCGGTTTGCCGAAGCCGATCGTCCAGGGGCATGGCGGCATTTTGCTTGAACATTTGAAAGCATTGACGATTTCCGAAAACTTGACGAAAGACAGCACGTTTTTCTGGTTTACGACGACTGGATGGATGATGTGGAACTTTTTGATCGGCGGACTGCTGGCCGGGTCGACCATCGTGCTCTATGACGGCAGCCCGACGTATCCGGATGGCAACGTTTTATGGGAGCTCGCCGAGAAGGCAGGCATCACCCATTTCGGCACAAGCGCGGCGTTTATCAACATCTGCATGAAGCTCGGCCTGAAGCCAAAAGAGCAATATGACTTGTCAAAGCTCGAGGCCGTGCTCTCGACCGGTTCGCCGCTGACGGTCGAAGGGTTCGCCTGGGTGTATGAAAACGTCAAGGATGACATTTGCCTGGCATCATGCAGCGGCGGAACGGATGTGTGCACCGCGTTTGTCGTCGGTTCGCCGATTTTGCCGGTGCGCGCCGGCATCCTCTCGTGCCGCGCGTTGGGCGCGGATGTGCAGGCGTTTGACGAAAACGGCCAGCCGCTTGTGAATGAAGTCGGTGAACTTGTGATTACAAAACCAATGCCGTCGATGCCGCTCTTTTTCTGGAACGATCCAGACGGCGAACGGTATCGGAACAGCTATTTTGACACGTACCCGGGCGTCTGGAAGCACGGCGACTGGATTAAAATTGACGAACAAGGGGGATGCGTCATTTACGGACGCTCCGACTCGACGATCAACCGCGCCGGCGTCCGCATGGGCACGAGCGAAATTTACCGTGCGGTCGAAGCGGTCGACGGGGTGTTCGAAAGCCTCATTGTCGATTTGGAAATGATGGGCAAGCAATCGTTTATGCCGCTGTTTGTCGTCCTCAAGCCGGGCGCAGTGCTCGATGACGAGCTGAAAGAACGCATCCGCCAATCGATTCGGCAACACGTCTCGCCGCGCTTTGTTCCAGATGAAATTTACGAGGTGAAGCAAATTCCGAAAACGCTAAATGGAAAGAAAATGGAGATTCCGATCCGGAAACTGCTCTTAGGCTTCCCGCTCGAAAAGGCAGTCAACCCGGGCTCAATGGCCAATCCAGAGGCGCTCGACTTTTTCCTCGAGCTGGCGAAGACGCTGGCGGCGAAGACGCAGACAAGCTGAAATGCGAAAGGTTGTTATTAAATGACGATGCTTAATAACAACCTTTCTATGTATTTTAGTGAATTATAAATAGAGGAGTCGGGGGCATGGAAGAAAGCAAGCGGACTAGGCCAGTTTGGAAATCCATCGGTGATTGAGGAGCGGACGACGGTGAAAGAGATGTTGGGGCGATGAGACGAGACGGTGTCCGTTTTCATGATGAGAAAGTCCGGAAGATCTGTTTAGGAGAACCTTCCGGGCTTCATTTGCGGCGACGATGATTCGGAGTTTTAGTATGACGTAAGCAGGGGGATGTTGTTTGATGATGGCTATGTTCACACAGGATATGGAACAAGCGTTAAACGTCGAAGAGATCAACGAAATGGAGCGGACTGACGTCTAGTACATATTGAGCGCCGTTTTGACGCGCTTGATCTCCTTTTTGTTTTCGAACAGCTCTTCAACTAAAATGTTTTGGCCGTTGGCGACATCGGTGATCCGTTTGTCCATGTCGGCCACTTGCTGGCTTAATTGGTTGAGTTGTTCATTCGTTTGCTGCACTTGTTTGGCGAGCTGGTCGACTTGCTCATGAGTTTGCTGTACTTGGTGGTTCAGCTGCTGCACTTGGCTGTTAAGGTGTTGGACTTGTTGGCCCAGTTGCTGCACTTGCTCGTTTGTTTGTTGCACCTGTTGGCCCAGTTGCTGCACTTGCTCGTTTGTTTGTTGCACCTGTTGGCCCAGTTGCTGCACTTGTCCGTTCGTTTGTTGCAGCTGCTCGGCAAGTTCTTTAATGGCTTGCCAAATCATTTCATTTGAGATCGCTCCCATTCGACAATCCCCTTTCTGGTTCGATTCTCCTTCTATTATACATGACGAAAGAAAGAGATGATAGAAGAAAGATGACGAAACGTTTTTCTTTGCGGCGCGTCCTTCGAATGTGATATAACAAAAGAATGTCAGTAGTATGCACATACTGGAGGATGAACATGGTGATCCGTGTCAGCCATTTGCATAAATCGTTCCGCGTCCATCGCCGCGAAGCGGGATGGCTTGAGGCGGCGCGCAGTTTATGGCGGCGCGACTACCGCGTCATTGAGGCGGTGAAGGACGTTTCGTTTACGATTGAAAAAGGGGAGATTGTCGGCTTTTTAGGTCCAAACGGGGCGGGGAAAACGACGACGATGAAAATGCTTGCTGGCCTCTTGCATCCGACATCAGGAGAGATCACGGTCGGCGGGTTTGTGCCGTTTGAGCAAAAGCCGGAGTTTAAAAAAATGATGAGCTTGGTGATGGGGCAAAAAAGCCAGCTCATTTGGGACATCCCGCCGATGGAGACGTTTTTGGTCAATAAAGCCATTTATGACATCGACGATCGGGCTTTCCGCCAGACGCTCGAGGAATTGACGGAACTGCTCGACTTGGCGCCGCTGTTGGACAAGCCGACGCGCAGTCTGTCGCTCGGGCAGCGGATGCGCTGCGAGCTGGCGGCGGCGCTTTTGCATCGGCCGCAAGTGTTGTTTTTGGATGAGCCGACGATCGGGCTTGACGTTCATACGCAAGAAAACGTGCGTCGCTTTATCGTTGACTACAATCGGGAGCACGAGACGACGATTTTGTTGACATCGCATTACATGGGTGATGTTGCAGCGCTTTGCGACCGGGTGATGATCATCAACTACGGGCGATTGATTTACGACGGGGAACTGTCGGTGCTGACGGAGAAGCTGGCGCCGTACAAGCGATTGGAAGTCCGGTTTTCACGGGTTCCGGACATGGATTGGGGAGAGTATGGCGAAGTGGCGGAAATCGAAGAAGGAACAGTCGTATTGCGGGTGGCGCGCGAGAAGGCGGCGGGGACAGCAGCGCGGTTATTAGAGCGGTTTGATGTCCGCGACATCAATATTGAAGACCCGCCGCTTGAGGAAGTGATTACGCGCGCGTTTCAGGAGGAGCGTGTATGATTCGCAAATATATCGCTTTGTTGCGGATGAAATACATCGAAATGCTCGCGTATCGTTTGGCGACGTTCGTCTGGATGACGGGTGCGATCACGCAGCCGCTGATCACGATGTTTGTCTGGATGAACATTCATCCGGAAGAGAGCGATTCGTTTGTCTTTTATTTTATGGCCGTCATTTTTGTCGAACGAATGACGAGCGCGTGGGATGTATGGGAGCTGGACCGTGAAATTCGCGAAGGGACGTTTTCGAATTTGCTGCTTAGGCCGCTTCACCCGATCCATTGGGCGATCGCGGAAAACATCATTTATAAATGGCTGTTTGCCGTCATTTTAGTGCCTGTCTGGGTAGTGGCAGCGACATTTTGGCCGGCGCTTCGTCCTCACATGACGGCAAGTCAAATCATGTTGTTTTTGATGGCGGTTGTATTGGGTGCGGCGCTTCGTTTTTTGCTTAGTTACTCGTGCGGGTTGCTTGCGTTTTGGATGACGAAAGTGGCGGCTGTGTACGGCGTGATCGACGTCATTTCGTTGTTTTTGTCAGGACGGATCGCGCCGCTTGGGCTGCTTCCGCCGCAGCTTCGCGAATGGAGCGAGTGGCTGCCGTTTCGCTATATGATCAGTTTTCCGATCGAAATCGCCACCGGGGCGGCGGATGGAGGAGAGTTGGCGCGCGGCTTTGCGATCGCCGCCGGGTGGATGATGGCGCTGATTGGTGCTTTGCAATGGCTGTGGAAAGCGGGGATGAGAAAAAATCAGGCGGTAGGTGGATGAACATGCGGCGATACGGGCGGGTGTTCCGCGAGTTTTTCCGCGCTTGTTTGGTCGAGGAAATGGAATACCGGAGCGAATTTTTCGGCAATTTTATCGCCAGCTTTTTTGGCATCGCAATCGCTCTGTTGACCGTCCATATCTTTTTTTACCAGACGGATCGCTTAGGCGGCTGGACGTATGGGGAAGTGCTTGTGCTGCTCGGCGTCTTTAATACGCTGCGCGGATTCATCGATTTTGCGCTCCGCCCGAACATGCCAAGGCTGCTTGAGCATGTCAGGCGCGGCACGCTCGATTATATTTTGACGAAACCGGTCGACAGCATGTTTTACGTCAGCTTCCGCCACCTTGTCTTTTGGCGGCTTATCGATGTGGCGCTTGGCATCGGCGTCATCGGCTTCGGCTTGTATGTTGAACGCTACGTGCCATCGGCGGCCGACGTATGCATGTTTCTGATCGTGATGGCCGCTTCTCTTTTGCTCATTTATTCGCTATGGATGATGTTGATGACGACCTCGTTTTGGGTCGTGCGCATCGATGACTTGTCGTTTATTTTCGATTCTTTTTTTGATACGGCCCGCTTTCCCGGCAGCATGTACCGCGGGGCGGTGCGGTTGGTGATTACCTACATCTTGCCGGCGGTGTTGATCACCAATACGCCGGCTTTGGCGCTGCTTGGAAAATGGCGCATCCCGACAGCGCTGGCGGCTTTGGCTGCGGCCATTCTCTTTTTATGGCTGGCCCGTCGCTTTTGGCGGTTTGCCTTGCGCTTTTACACCGGGGCGGGCGGGTGAGGAAACGGCTCCTTAGACAGGGGCTTTTTTCTTTTGTCATGGTGATTTCGCCAGGGAATCAGCGGCGCGTATATCGACCCATGCCGTCCGATTCGCTTCTAGCCGCCATGAATAATGGAAAAGCGTTTCAGTGCTGATGACCTGTGCGTTCGGTCGACTGTCTCTTTCTTTGCATTGGCTTAGGATGTCTCCTTTCGCCGACGGCTCCCAGATCCATTTTTTCCATATTGATGGTTGGATGGCGAAGAGAATGGACACGGAGAAGGGGGAGGATGACTGTTTCTTTGCTTTCATATTCGTTGACTTTTACGTAAACGTCAATTAAAATAAAATTCAGAATATTGATTCTAGAAAAGGGATGGCCATGCACTATTTCACCATTTCCGATTTGGCGCAAGAGTTTGATGTGAGCACACGGACGATCCGCTATTATGAAGAACGCGGATTGCTCTCCCCAATCCGGACCGAGTCAGGGCAGCGGCTGTATACGAAAAAGGAGCGGGCGAAACTCAAGCTCATTTTGCGCGGCAAACGGTTCGGCTTTTCGCTTGACGAAATTCATGAGATGATTGCGCTGTTTGATGAGGATCGCACGGGGAAGAAACAGCTTGAAAAAACGGTCGAATACGGGCGGCTGAAATTGAAGGAAGTGAGCGAGCGGATCGAGGATTTGCTTCAGCTGAAGGCGGAGATGGAAGCGCTGCTTTCCGATTTTGAACAGCGATTGCGAGAATGGGAGGAATCGGATGGATGAACATTTCAGAGCTGCTCGCCCGGAATGCGAGGAAATTTCCAGAGAAAACGGCGGTCATCGAAGGAGAATCATCGCTGTCGTATGCCGAGGTCAACTGCATGGTCAATCGCTTGGCCTCATCATTGGCTCGGCTTGGTGTGGGACGCGGCGATAAAGTCGCGCTGTATATGCCCAATACCAAAGAGTTTGCCGTTTCGTACTTTGCCGTTTTGCGCCTTGGCGCGGTTGTTGTGCCGATTAACGCGCGCTTGACGGCGGCTGAGGTGCAGTATATTCTCGGCCATAGCGAGGCAAAGGCGCTCATCACCCACGATTGGGTGCATCAAGTGCTCGCCCCGCTTGTCGGTGGAAGCGATGGAATCTGGGTGAAGACCGGGAAGGCGGAAGGCGGTTGGCTGTCGCTCGGGGAGTTGATCGATTCGGGTGATCCAGAAGAGATCGTCTGCCCAGCCAAAGAGGATGATGAGGCGACGATTTTGTATACATCGGGGACAACGGGGCGGCCAAAAGGGGTGTTGTTCACGCATCGCAATGTGATCACGGTTGCGGACATGATCGTGATCGAAACGAAAATCGACCGTCAAAGCCGCCTGCTGCATCTCATGCCGCTCAGCCACTCAGCGCCGCTTCATTTGTTTTTCATAGGCGGCACGTACGTCGGTGCGACCCATGTCCTAGCGCCTGCGTTTTCCCCGGATGCGTTGCTCGAACTGGTCGAGCGTCACAAGATCACCCACTTTTTCGGCGCGCCAGTGGCGTATTTGTTGACGGCGAAGCATCCGCGGTTTGACGAATACGACCTTTCTTCGGTCCGTTGCTGGATGTACGGCGGGGCTCCGCTGTCGCGTGAGGAAGTGAAGTTTGTCGCCAGCCGCTTTGGCGCCGGGCGGATGATGTGTTTATCTTAATTAGGCGAGAAGACTCCCACTTCAACGAAGCGAAGCGGAGTAAGTGGGAGATGAATCGCCTTAACTATATTTTGCTGAAAATAGGATAGATTCAGTAAAATATAGTATAATATAGTTAGATGGGAGGTGAAAAAATGTATTTTTGTATCAAACAACAGCTAAATGGTTTGACCAAAGAAGAATACTTGACTCTTCGAGAACTGTGCCATATTGCCAAGAACATGTACAACGTCGGATTGTACAATGTCAGACAATACTATTTTGAACACAAGGAATTTCTTAATTATGAGAAAAATTATCATCTTGCAACAACTAACGAAAACTATAAGCTGTTAAACAGCAACATGGCACAGCAAATTTTAAAAAAGGTCAATGAAGCCTTTAAATCCTTCTTTGGTTTGATCAGTCTTGCCAAACAAGGAAAATATGACTACAAGGCTATCAGTATTCCCAAATATCTTAAAAAAGATGGCTTTCATTCACTGATCATTGGCCAGATTCGTATAGACGGCAACAAATTCACGATACCGTATTCTCGCCTATTTAAAAAGACTCACAAGCCTATCACGATAACGATTCCGCCTGTGTTACTGGACAAAAAGATTAAGCAGATTGAAATCATTCCTAAGCATCATGCCAGGTTCTTTGAGATTCAGTACAAATATGAAATGCCTGAAGATCAAAGAGAATTAAATGACCAAAAAGCACTGGCAATTGATTTAGGATTAAACAATGTTGCCACTTGTGTCACATCAGACGGCAGATCATTCATCATTGATGGGCGGAGATGAAAAAGTATAAATCAATGGTTTAACAAAGAAAAGGCCAGACTTCAAAGCATAAAAGATAAGCAAAAAATCAAAGGCACCACTCGTAAACAGGCTGTGCTTGCTATGAATCGCAATAATAAAGTGAATGATTATATCAACAAGACTTGCCGTTACATCATTAACTACTGTATTGAAAATCAAATTGGCAAACTTGTCATTGGCTATGCGGAAACATGGCAACGCAATATTAATCTAGGAAAAAAGACAAATCAAAACTTTGTCAATATTCCTCTCGGTAACATAAAAGAAAAACTAGAATATCTTTGTAAATTTTACGGCATTGAATTCTTGAAACAGGAAGAATCCTATACGTCTCAAGCCAGCTTTTTTGACGGCGATGAGATTCCTGAATATAATGCCGACAATCCAAAAGAATATAAGTTCAGCGGCAAACGTATTAAGCGCGGCTTGTATCGAACAAAGTCTGGCAAACTAATTAATGCTGATGTCAATGGCGCAGTAAACATCTTAAAGAAAAGTAAAGCTGTAGACCTGAGTGTCTTATGCTCTAGCGGCGAAGTGGACACGCCTCAAAGAATAAGGATTGCTTGAAGCAGTCAAACTTCTTTGGAAGCCCCCACTTCAAATTTTCGCTAGAAAATTAAGTGGGGGTAGTTCACCCAAAGGAAGTCGAAGATGTGCTGCGAACGCATCCGGCGATCGCCGATGTTGCCGTGATCGGCGTGCCGCATCCGGAGTGGGGCGAAACGGCAAAAGCGTTTGTTGTATTGAGCCAACCGCTCGAACCGCTTGCGGAAGAGTGCAAGCGTTTCCTATCTGACAAGCTGGCTGACTATAAAATTCCGCGTCTGTATGAGGCGATCGCTGAACTGCCGCGCAATGCGACGGGAAAAGTGTTGAAACAAGTGCTGCGGATGTGGGAGACGACGGCGCAGGGAGCACAGGGACGATAAGAAGAGGGGAAAGGGGAGAGACGATGAAACCGCTTTATGAAGTCGATCCGAATTTGCTGGCGAATTTGAAACGGCATTTGTATATATGCTCATTGAAAAGTTAACCTTCGTATAAGTGGTTCCCACTCCGGTTATACTGCTCCTAAGGAAAAGCATGGAAAAGGAGCGGAATTCTGCATGAAACGTCTCAAAATCACCAACGATCACGGATGGACACCTCGGACACTTCGCAAACAGGAACGGAAAATCAAAAACACCCTTCTTCGCCAACGGGTGATGGCCGTCCGCCTGGTCATGGAAGGCTATTTGGGCAAAGAGGTGGCCTCCATGGTCAACGTGTGCCGACAAACTGTTTCCCATTATGTGTCGCTGTTCAACGAAGGCGGCCTTGAACTCCTGCTTCATCGGGATTTCGCCCCCGGGCGGGAGCCGTTTCTCACCGAAGAACAGCAGGAAAAGATCAAACAGCTTGTGTTGACCACTACTCCCGCGGAACTGGGCTGGGACGTCGCTTCGGCGTGGAACACCAAACTCCTGCAATCCTATGTCACAAAGCAATTCGGTGTTTCCATTTCCCGCGAAGCGCTGCGAAAACTCCTGCACCGCAAAGGGCTGTCGTGGACACGACCGACGTACACACTGGCGAAAGGAAATCCGGATGAGCAAAAACAATTTGAAAAACAGATGGATCTGATAAAAAAAACTTGATCACCAAGGAGACAGAAGATGCTGTTCTTCTGTACATCGATGAAACCCATATCCGCTCTTACCATGTCTTGCGGTCCACATGGTCGGAAGTCGGCCGCCAAAAACAAGTGCCGACGTTTGGCCATCATGCCCACGTATCGCTGTTTGGCGCGGTCAACGTCCATGATGGTGAAACGGTGCTTCATCAAACGACCGCTGCCAATGCCGCGACGTTCTTGGATTTCTTGAGAATGCTCAAACAGCGCTATTTAGACCGTCTCATGGTTTTGGTGTTGGATAACGCCCGCATTCACCATGCCAAAATGGTCAAGGAGTTTTTGCGGGAAGAAGGACAGTGTTTTCACTTTATTTACCTTCCTCCGTATTCTCCGCAACTGAACCCGATCGAACGCTTATGGAAATGGCTGCAAGATACGGTGATTGCCAATGTATTTCACAAGGATCGCAACGATATCATTCAAGCCATTACTCGGTTTGTCAACTACATCCACGAACGTCCGGAGGAAGTGCTGCAGCGCTTAGGGTGTGCAGGATGACTGAGAAGTTAACTCTTCATGTTGCATGTATATGGATGACGAATTGTATCGGTATGCGGAAGAAAAGCTCGCGTCGTTTTACGAATTTTGCTTGACGGACGTCGACCGCCGCGCCGTGCACACCGACCGCGAAGGGCAGCCGCGCCTCATCAAGTACGACCGGTTTGGGAACGACATTTCCGAAGTATGGGTAAACGAAGGATACGTGCAGACGGCAAAACAGACGTACGAAACGGGCATTGTCGGTTATGTGCACAAACCGATTCCCGAGCTTGGAAGAAAAGGAAACTACATGTATTCGTACGCCCAAGGGTACATTTTATCCCAAGCTGAGCCCGGGTTTTATTGTCCGGTGACGCTGACGATGGCGACCGCCTATGTGCTTGAACATTTCGCCGATGAAAAGCTGAAGGCGACGTATTTGCCCCATGTCATCTCCACCGGGGAAGTCGAGTTGTACGAAGGGGCGACGTTTTTAACCGAGCGACAGGGAGGGTCGGACGTTGGCGCCAACGCGGTGCGTGCTGTGCCGTGCGGCGACCATTATAAACTATATGGGGAAAAATATTTTGCCAGCAATGCCGGCCGCTGCGGCGTGGCGCTCGTATTGGCGCGCATCGACGGGAGCGGGCCGGGGACGAAAGGGAAGTTCGTTTTTGGCGGACATCTCTTTTTTTGACTGCCAAATGAGCAATTCAACAAGTAGGATGAAAGAAAGGAAGGGAAAAACGGACATGGAAGTGGTGCGCACGCCGCGCCGGACAAAACGGCGCGTTTGGATTTCTGCGGCCATTGGCGTTGTCATTTTGGGGTTGCTCGCCTGCGTCGGTTTGTCCGTTTATGTCGGCTGGCAGCTGACGCATAAACCGCGCGAGCCGGTTACCATGACGCCGAAAGACTATGGCATGGCGTATGAACGGGCGACGTTTACAAGCAAAGATGGAAAAACGGCGCTTAAAGGTTGGATTATTCCACCAAAAGGAACGGCGAAAATGACGGTCATTTTTGCCCATGGATACGGCAACAACCGCGTCCAAGAAAATGTGCCGTTTTTGCCGCTCGCCAAGCGGCTTGTTGACGACGGATATCGCGTCATCTTGTTCGACTTTCGCGCGAGCGGCGAGTCGGAAGGCGATATGATTACGATCGGCGTCAAAGAGAAAGACGATCTGCTTGGCGTCATTGATTACGCGAAAAAGCACTTCGATGAGCCCATTGCCCTGTATGGTGTTTCAATGGGGGCGGCGACATCGATTTTGGCGGCGGCAGAGGACCAGGATGTGCGCGGGGTGATTGCCGACAGCCCGTTCAGCGACCTCGAATCATATTTGCGCGCCAATATGCCGGTGTGGACGCATTTGCCGAACGTGCCGTTTACGTATTTGATTTTAGCGATCGTCCCGGCGCTGGCTGATTTGGATTTGGACGTGTCTTCGCCCATCCATGCGGTCGATCGTGTCGCGCCGAGGCCGATTTTGTTCATCCACAGCAAAGACGACCGTTCGATTCCATACAAAGAAAGTGTGAAGTTGTACAACACCCATCCGCATGCGTTTCAACTATGGCTGACGGACAAAGCGGATCATGTGAAAAGTTTTTCTCTCTACAGCGATGAGTATGTAGAAAGAGTGTCGGCGTTTTTGCGCTCATTGGTAAAAACTTCTTCGTAAGGCGGCTGCGATTCGTGTTCGGCCGCTTTTTGTATTATAATGGAAGAAATAGAGAATGAAGATGGCATTGATCAACGAATCGAGGAGTGAATGCCATGTGCGGTCGGTTTACGTTGACAGTTGATTTGGAAACATTGCGGGCGTTGTTTCGTTTCCGTTATCAAGGTTCGCTTGCGCCCCGGTTCAACATCGCCCCGGGTCAAGATGTGTTGGCCATCGTCGCCGAGGGGGGAGAAAGAGTCGGGAAAATGATGCGCTGGGGGCTTGTGCCGTTTTGGGCGAAAGATGCCCGCATCGGCGCCAAGATGATTAACGCCCGGGCGGAAACGGTCGATGAAAAGGCGAGTTTTCGCCATGCGTTCAAGCGGCGGCGCTGCCTCATTTTAGCTGACGGGTTTTACGAGTGGAAAAAGGAAGGAACGAAAAAAGTGTCGTACCGGTTCACCCTCAAAACGGGCGAGCCATTTGCGTTCGCTGGATTGTGGGAGCGCTGGGAGGGAGCGAGCGATCCGATTGAGACGTGCGCGATCATCACGACAAAGGCGAACGAGCTCATCGCCCCCATTCACGATCGGATGCCGGTCATGTTGCCTCCCGAGCGGCATGACGACTGGCTTGATCCGCGCTTGGATGACAGCGAGTATTTGAAATCGTTGCTGCGTCCGTATCCGAGCGGCGAGATGCGCATGTACGAAGTGGCGCCGCTGGTCAACTCGCCGAAAAACGACGTGATCGCCTGCATCGAGCCGGTCGACAGCCGGTCAATGGAGGGAACGTGATGCATCCTGTCATCTTATTTGATGGCGATTGCCTGTTTTGCCATGCGAGCGCGCACTGGATCGCCGCCCGCGACCGCCAGGCGGTGTTCCGCTTTGCGGCGCAACAGAGCGCCGTTGGTCAAGCATTGTTAGCCAAGCAGGAGATGTCAGCGGGAGACAGCGTCGTCCTCATCGAGAACGGGTGCTGTTATGTAAAATCCGACGCTGTCCTGCGCATCGGCCGGCGTCTTGCTTGGCCTTGGAATTGGCTGGCAGCGTCTGGATTTCTCATCCCTCGGCTGTTGCGCGATCATATATATGACACGGTCGCCAACCATCGGCATCGTCTCACTCTGAAGCGCGATCATTGTCAGCTGCCGCCGCCTGAGCTGCGATCCCGCTTTCTTGATGAATGGCCGCTGTGGTGAAGAAGGAAAATACGCCCGTTTGTCGTATTGAAAAGGGAAAGAAACGTGGGAGGGGAAATGGATATGGCAAACGGAACAACACGGTGGCTTGATGATTGCACGCCTCGGGCGCTTGAGCGTTTTGCCGATGAATTGATCGCTATGGCCGAGCAAAGGGAGAACGAAGCCCGGCGCCGGTTTTACGAAGGGATGGCGGTGGGGGCGAAACTCATCGCGCTCCGTTGGGAAGGAAAATGTGCCTATATTGATGATCATTTGCTTGATAACGTATACGAGGCGTTGGCTGTCTTCTCATTGGAAAAACTTGAGGAAACGCTGGCCTTGGAGGCAGAAGAGGCGCATGGCGGCGGCCGCTGCTCATTTTGTCTCAAAGAAAAACCAAGGCTGGCCAAAGGTCCGCTGGCGGCAATTTGCGACGATTGCCTGCAGTTTGGGCTGCAAGTGATCGCCAAGCAGCCGTAATCGAGGCGGCGGTCATCGTGAAGGCGATGGCCGTCGTTTTTCTGCATAGCGGATAAGCGGGTAGGACAAGGCGAGCAACACGGCGATAAAGGGGTGACGCCGCTCCAATGAAAATGCGCCTAGACGCAGCCGCCGGCTGTTCCGGCAAGGCTTCCCTAAATCATACATTGATGATGGGAAGGCGCGGCAGGGAATGCCAAACGTTTCATGAACGCTCCATAAAGACCGTTCCATCGGGCATCGTGGTTCGTTCTCAAAGCCTGATTCTCCCATGGCCAACATGTGCAAAAGATGGAGCGCCAAAGGGGACGAAGGCCAAAAGAAGAGAGGAGGAAGGAGAATGATTCCGGTCGTAACATCTGATGAAATGTACGCCATCGACCGAGAAGTGACGGAGCGGATCGGCATCAGCGCTGATTCGTTGATGGAAAACGCAGGGCAGGCGCTGTTTCGGGTGCTGAAAGGGCGGATTCCGCGCGCTGATAGGGTGGCGGTGCTTGCCGGGGCGGGCAACAACGGCGGGGATGGATTTGTCGTTGCCCGTATGTTGAAAAGCTGCGGCTACGAAACCGATGTATGGCTCATTCCACCAAAGGAAAAGGTGAAAGGAGCGGCGCGCACCGCGCTTGAGGTGTACGAGCGGTCCGGGTATTCGTGGATTCCGTATGAAGGGAATGAACAAGAGTTTGCGATGCGTGCGCCGCACTACGACGTGATCATTGATGCGCTCCTTGGCATCGGCGTGAAAGGCGAGGTTCGCTCTCCGTATCAAGAAATCATTGAACAACTGAACCGCTCGCGGGCTGTTGTGTATGCAATCGATGTGCCAAGCGGGGTGCCGGCGGATGGCGGTGATGTCGCCGCGGCCGTTCGCGCGGATATGACGCTCACCATTCAATGCCCGAAGCTTGGGGCGTACACATTCCCAGCGGCCGATTATTACGGGGAACTCGCTGTTGTAGATATCGGCATTCCGCCGCTCGTGGTCAAAACGAATGCAGCCCGTCGGTTCGTGTGGGAGCGAAGCGATGTCATGCGGACGATGCCAAAGCGGAGGCGGTCCTCGCATAAAGGAACGTATGGCAAACTGCTTGTAGTCGGCGGATCGAAAGCTATGGCAGGAGCAGTGACGCTCGCCGCCAAGGCAGCGCTGCGAAGCGGGGCCGGACTTGTGACCATGGTTGTTCCAGAAACAGTGTACGAAGCGGTTGCCAATCGGATGCCCGAGGCGATGTGCAGGCCATGGCCGGCCGAAGGGGGAGCGTTTGCCGGCGCGGCCGATTGGGACGGGCTGGATGTCGATGCGCTCGCCGTTGGTCCAGGCATGGGGAGAACGGAAGGGGTGCGCCGTCTTGTTGGGGAGTTGGTGCGAAAGCCGGTGCCCCTTATCCTCGATGCCGATGCCCTATTTTTCTGGGATGATTACGCCGAACAGGTGCGCCGCCGAAGCGCGCCGACGGTGATCACCCCGCATCCGGGGGAAATGGCGCGCATCGTCCGTCGCTCCATTCGCGAGGTCGAGCACGACCGCTTTGGGTTATCCAAGCGGTTGGCGATGGAATATGGCGTGTATGTCGTGTTGAAAGGGCCGTATACGATTGTTACGGCGCCGGATGGATCGCAATATGTCAACACGACCGGCAACCCGGCTTTGGCGAAAGGCGGCAGCGGTGACGTGTTGACGGGCATCGTGGCGGCGTTTTTGTTGCAGCACGAGGCGGTGCAGCCTGCGGTGAGCAATGCGGCGTTCGTGCATGGAAAGGCTGCTGATTGGCTTGTTCAACACGGTCATTCGCCTTGGGATGTATTGGCGTCGGATGTTGTGGAGGCCTTGCCGGCTGTGCTCGCTTCGCTGGCGTGATCAACCGGTCCATTGAAAGGGGCGCTGGGGGATGAAAACGATCCAGCTGGCTTGCGAATAACCGGCTGGCGTTTTCTTTCTTCCAGCCTTCTGCGCATAAGGCATGTGGTTCGGGCGCAAACTTTACCGCTGAGGCCGTATTTGCGGCTGCAGCTGTAATCGTTGGTTTATCAGCCGACAATCTTCCACTGATCGCTGGGCTGCGCCCTTCACGCGCTTGAAGCGGGAGTCTTCTTTCGAAACGATGATCAACGTTGCGGAAAGGCGGAAGTTCCATTTTTGGACAAACATGGATATCATGAATGTAGAAATAGAAGAAGGGAGATGGGAATCATGTCGCAATTTGTTTGGCTCGAGACGGAGGAGGAAGTAAGAAGCGCTTTTCCGGTCATGCGGGAGCTGCGCACTCATTTGGATGAAGAAACGTATATCGCGCTTGTGCGTGAAGCGCAAGAAAAAGAAGGGTATAAGCTTGCGGCGTTATATGATCAGGACAAAATGGTTGCCGTTGTCGGATTCATGCCGATGATCACGCTCTATAACGGCCGTTTTATCTTAATTAGGCGAGAAGACTCCCACTTCAACGAAGCGAAGCGGAGTAAGTGGGAGATGAATCGCCTTAACTATATTTTGCTGAAAATAGGATAGATTCAGTAAAATATAGTATCATATAGTTAGATGGGAGGTGAAAAAATGTATTTTTGTATCAAACAACAGCTAAATGGTTTGACCAAAGAAGAATACTTGACTCTTCGAGAACTGTGCCATATTGCCAAGAACATGTACAACGTCGGATTGTACAATGTCAGACAATACTATATAAATTGAAATAAAGGTTTTCTCCCGTTCCACGGCGAATAAATACAAAGAGAAAATAGGGGAACGGAGAGAAAACTATGATGCCAAATCACAAAGACGAGATCGAAAAGTTGTCCACTGCCATGAAAGAAGCAAAAAGTAAACGAGCATATGAACGCTACCAAGCGATTTATCTTCATTTGCAGGGATATACCAAAGGAGAAATCGCAACGATTATTGGTCGATCCAAGAAAACTATTTATAACTATATTCATGCCTACGCCCAGCGCGGTCTTGATGGACTGGAGATGAAATACTCACCTGGCGCCCCACGTCGATTGACCCCTGAGCAGGAAAAAGAGCTGGCTTTGATCATTGAACATCAGCTCCCCGTAGATGTGGGATTCGAAGCAAAATATAATTGGACGCTTGCGATAATCGCTGAACTCATTCAACAAAAGTGGGGGCCAACATACACGCTTCGCGGAACAAGTGACATTCTGCATCGGTTAGGGCTAAGCTATACGAAACCGACCTATACACTAGCCAATGCCGATGAAGAGAAACAAAAAGAATTCGTCGAAATCACCTTCCCTGAAGTAAAAAAAACTGGTAGATGGGAACATCGCCCATGTCCTCTTTCAAGATGAGTCGATGATTCGTGATTACCAAGCGATTCAAAAAACATGGTTTGTCAAAGGAAAACAACGAATCATTCCGACGTTTGGAAAACATCAAGGGCTGAAGCTGATTGGCACGTTGAACTACGAAACAGGGGAAGTGTTTTGCATCGAAGAAGAACGCTATATAGGTTGTAATAAAGAATTTCCGATCTCCATGTCCCGTCTTTATCACCTGACAAGCTGGCACGGTGACAAGAAGAGCGAACAATACCATGGAAAACAAAATGGCAACTTATATATGACGCGGAAACATTTCTTCGATTTCTTCAACTTGTGTTAGAACGCTATCCCACAGGCAAAATAGTGATGATTTTAGATAACGCTCGAATTCACCATGCCAAACTCATTCAGCCATTTTTAAAAGAACACGAAGATCGGTTAGAGCTCGTCTTTTTGCCACCATACAGTCCGCAATTGAACTTGATTGAAGGGCTATGGAAATGGCTGAAATCAGACGTGATTTACAACGTGTTCTATTCGAGTGTGCAAGAAATTAGAAAGAATGTCCAAGCCTTTATTCAGCGAATCAACCAGAAACCAGAACAAACGATCGATCGTTTGTGTGTTCAGTTGTAAATCTTTAATTCAACTTACATAGGAAAAAAGACAAATCAAAACTTTGTCAATATTCCTCTCGGTAACATAAAAGAAAAACTAGAATATCTTTGTGAATTTTACGGCATTGAATTCTTGAAACAGGAAGAATCCTATACGTCTCAAGCCAGCTTTTTTGACGGCGATGAGATTCCTGAATATAATGCCGACAATCCAAAAGAATATAAGTTCAGCGGCAAACGTATTAAGCGCGGCTTGTATCGAACAAAGTCTGGCAAACTAATTAATGCTGATGTCAATGGCGCATTAAACATCTTAAAGAAAAGTAAAGCTGTAGACCTGAGTGTCTTATGCTCTAGCGGCGAAGTGGACACGCCTCAAAGAATAAGGATTGCTTGAAGCAGTCAAACTTCTTTGGAAGCCCCCACTTCAAATTTTCGCTAGAAAATTAAGTGGGGGTAGTTCACGGACAAGGCGGATCGGGAACGTTATTTAGAACAAGTCGAGCTTGTCAAAATCGCCAAACATACGGTAACCGACAAAGAAGCGCTGCGCCGGTTGTTGGAAGAAGACCGGGACCGCGGCTATACGGTCAGCTATTCTGAGCTGGAAAACTATTCGGCCGCCGTTGCGGTGCCGATTTTCAACCATGAAGGCGCGGCGGTTGCCGGGCTGAGCGTTGCCGGGCCGGAACAACGCTTTTCGCCAGATGATGTGGCGCGCATCGTTCCGCGATTGAAGCAGGCGGCGATGGACATTTCGCGCGAACTCGGCTTTCGGGGGAAGGGATGATGGTGGAGTATACGTTGTTTCCATTATGCGAATATGCGGTGACGGTTCGGTTTTCAGACCGCATTGACGAGGACGTGAATGATATCGTCCACCAAACGGCCGCCCGGCTTCAGGCCGAGCGAAAAGAAGGCATCGAGGAGATCGTGCCGGCGTTTTCGTCGCTCACCATCTACTATGATCCATTGGTGATCGATTACATCGGCATAGGCGCATGGCTAAGGAAAAACATCAGGCGGTCTGAACAAGCGGTGCGGCGTTCGGCGCGGACGGTCGTCATTCCCGTCTGTTACGGCGGCGAATTCGGTCCGGATTTGCCGGATGTCGCTCGTTTCCATGGGATGACAGAAGACGAAGTGATAGCGCTCCATTCGGCCGGACGCTACCGAGTTTATATGATCGGCTTTTCTCCTGGATTTGCCTATTTAGGAGGGCTGTCGCCGCGCTTGGCGACGCCAAGGCGGTCGGTGCCGCGCACAAAAGTGCCTGCCGGTTCGGTCGGCATCGCCGGCGGACAGACGGGCGTCTACCCGCTTGCGACGCCGGGCGGCTGGCAACTGATCGGTCGAACGCCGCTGAAGCTGTTTGACCCGCACCGAGAGAAGCCAAGTTTGCTTGCGGCTGGCGATATCGTCGCGTTTCAGCCGATTGGGGCTGATGAATTTGCACGTTGGAGCGAGGAACATGATTGACGTCATCGAGGCTGGGTTGTTTACAACCGTGCAAGATGGCGGGCGTTTTGGCTACCGGCATGCCGGCGTGCCGGCGGGCGGGGCGATGGATGCGTGGGCGTATCGCCTGGCTAATGCGCTTGTCGGCAACAACGGTGATGAGGCGGTGCTTGAGGCGACGATGGCCGGACCGACGCTTCGGTTTCGCGTCGAGGCCGTCGTTGCGGTATGCGGCGGCGATTTCCCGTGCACGCTCAATGGGCGTCCGTTTGCACTTTGGAAGCCGATGGCTGTCGAGCCGGGCGATGTGCTCGAAGTAGGGGTGTGTCGGACGGGTTTTCGGGCGTATATCGCTGTATCAGGCGGCATCGACGTCCCGCCCGTGATGGGCAGTCGTTCCACGTACGTTCCAGCCCAGCTTGGCGGGCTTTCAGGCCGCCCGTTGCAGCGGGGCGATGCACTGCCGGTCGGCGTTACTCATGGGCGTCGTGTTATCGGCCGGATGCGTTGGGGTCTTGCTTCGGCCGCCCGCCGCTATATCGGTGGGAAAACGAAAACGGTGCGCGCTGTCCCCGGCCCGGAGTATGGCGAGTTTACGCCGGCGAGCCGCCGCCAGTTTTTCGCCGCCCGCTATGAGGTGACGACGCAGTCCGATCGGATCGGCTATCGGCTTTCTGGACGGGCGTTGGCGCTTGTGCGCGAGCGGGAGATGGTCTCGGAAGCGGTCGTTTTCGGCACGGTGCAAGTCCCGGCATCCGGCCAGCCGATCGTGTTGATGGCCGACAGCCAGACAACCGGCGGCTACCCGCGCATCGCTCAGGTTGCGTCTGTGGATTTGCCGATTCTCGCGCAGGCTCGTCCGGGTGACTTTATCCAATTTCAGCCGATCGAGCCGGAAGAAGCGATGTGGCTTTATCGGGAACAACAGCAACGGCTGGCTCAATGGATTGCGGCCATTCGCCGTCAATGGGAGGGAGAACAGTGAGGACGATTGATTTGAATTGCGATTTCGGCGAAAGCTTTGGGGTGTATAGGCTTGGGCAGGAAGAAATCTTATCGTACGTGACCTCTGTCAACATCGCCTGTGGGTTTCACGCCGGCGACCCGCTCGTCATGCGGCGGACGGTGCAACTCGCCATCCAGCATGGCGTTGCCATCGGCGCCCATCCGGGGTTTCCGGACTTGTTTGGCTTCGGACGACGCGCCATGGCCGTTTCGCCAGAGGAGGTATACGCCTATGTAGTCTACCAAATCGGCGCGCTGGCTGCGTTTGTGAAGGCGGAAGGCGGCGTGATGACGCATGTTAAGCCGCACGGCGCCTTGTACAATATGGCGGCGAAAGACGCGGCGCTGGCCGAAGCGATCGCCAAAGCGGTGCATGATGTCGATCCGATGCTTGTCTTATACGGCTTGTCGGGAAGCGAACTCATCCGCGCCGGCCGCGCCTGCGGCTTGCGGACGGCGAGTGAAGTGTTCGCTGATCGCACCTACCAGGCGGACGGTTCGCTCACCCCAAGAAGCGATCCGCGCGCCATCATCGCGGATGAAGACGAAGCGGTCATGCAAGTGCTCACGATGATCCGTGACCGGCGCGTCCGCTCGGTGCAAGGGACAGACGTGTCGATTGAAGCCGACACTGTCTGCCTGCACGGCGACAATGAGCAGGCGGTGCGGTTTGCCAAGCGGCTGCGTGAAACGCTGCAAAAGGAAGGCGTCGCCATTGAGGCGATGCGGCAGGAGGAGAGACGATGAAGAAAGCCGGAACACCATATTTGGCGCCCTTGCCGTCTTCTTTAATGGTGTATATGGGCGTGTGCACTGCCATGCAGCAGCTGCCGAATAAGCGCCTTAAGCAGGAAACTCGCTTAGGGCGCTGTTTTCATTTGGAGCTGTTTATTGCTTCTTCTAACTTATACCGATTTTTTGGCTGGATCAATGAAATGGCCTTCATGACAGTCGATCTTCAATTGGTTACAATAACAAAGAGAGGTGACGGAACGAGAAAGGAGTACAAAAGGATGCACTACGCCATTCCGACAGTGGTGGTCAGCGAATGCCTCGGCTTTTCTGCCTGCCGGTATAACGGCGATATCATTCACAATTCGTTTGTCTCTCGTTTAGGGGAGTTTGCTCGGCTTGTGCCTGTATGCCCAGAAGTGGCCATTGGGCTTGGGGTTCCGCGGGAGACGGTCCGACTTGTGAAACGAGGCGAGGAAAGGCGGCTTGTGCAGTCGTCGACGAACCGAGATTGGACGAGGGAAATGAATTTGCCACCTCCTTTGTTTTTGACAGAGGCGGAGCGGGCCGCGCCCCCTGGATACTCTTTGTTCAGCGCGGTGCAGTTTGGATACGTTTTGATTTTGGCTGCCGCTTCGGCCGAACGGAACGAGTCGAAGAAAAAGCTGGCTGCGAGCGCAAAGGAAAGGACAAGCGGGATCACGAATCTCATCATGTGTTCCTCCTCTTTGCAACATAATGGTAAGCTTTTCTAGAATTGCCATATTGGCTTTTGTCTATCAACCAAAAACGAACAAGCAAATGATGACGGGCCAAGAAAGGGGAAACGGTATGCACGGAGCAGACATCAAAGCGATCGTCTGCCGCCTGTTGTAGGCGGTGTATTTTTTGTTTTGTATATTCAGAAAATTATTGAAAATATTCATGAAAGCGTGTACAATAAAAAATAGTCGGCTATATACCAACTGGTCAGTAAAAA
Source organism: Geobacillus sp. FJAT-46040 (assembly GCF_002335725.1). NCBI lineage: Bacteria > Bacillati > Bacillota > Bacilli > Caryophanales > Anoxybacillaceae > Geobacillus > Geobacillus sp. FJAT-46040. Next base: position 1,448,107 of record NZ_NISS01000001.1, on the reverse strand, counting down.
AAAGCTATCCAATGCTGCTTGCGTGGAGGCTGCCGCAGTGAACGATCGCGTGAAAAGGAGGAGGAAAACGGAATGAATACGAGACATTACCCGTATTGGCCGAAACGGCTCTCAAAAACGCTGGCTGTGCCGGAGACGACGCTGGTCGACCATTTGGAAACAACGGCGAAGCGCTATCCGAACAAAACGGCGATTTACTATTACGGAGCCGTGTATTCGTACAAACAGTTGCTCGATGAAGTGAACGCGTTGGCCGGCTATTTGCAGCAAAAGCTGTCCGTCAAACCGGGCGACCGCGTTCTATTGTACATGCAAAATTCTCCGCAGTTTGTCATCTCCTACTATGCCATTTTGCGCGCTGAAGCGATCGTCGTGCCGATCAATCCGATGAACACCTCAGAGGAGCTTTCCTTTTACGTCAATGATTGCGAAACGAGAGTCGCCATCGTTGGACAGGAGCTGCTTGACAAAGCGGCCCCGCTCCTTGGACGAACGGCGTTGGAACAAATCATCGTCGCCGCTTATTCTGATTATGCTTCCGATGAATCGCCGGTTTCGCTTCCGGCTGAAGTGGCGGCGCCGCGGCGGGCCATTGGGGATGAGCGCATTCTTTTATGGGCGGACTGCCTCGGCGCCCAATTGCCGCCGCTTCCATACAACGGCCATGTTGATGACATCGCCGTCTTGCCATACACATCCGGGACGACCGGGGTGCCAAAAGGCTGCATCCACCCGCACCGGACGGTGAACGCCAACATCGTCGGCGCCTACCACTGGGGCGATGTGACGAGCGATTCGGTCGCGTTGGCGACGCTGCCGTTTTTCCATGTCACGGGGATGGTCCATAGCATGCATACGCCGATTTTCGCCGGCGCCGCCATGGTGTTGATGACGCGCTGGGATCGGGACGCGGCCGCCCGGCTGATTGAATTGCACCGCTGCACGCATTGGGTGAACATCAGCACGATGCTGATCGACTTTTTGGCCAACCCGGCGCTTGGCCGGTATGACATTTCCTCGCTTTCGAGCATTTCCGGCGGCGGAGCGGCGCTTCCGGGAGCGGTCGGGGAAAAATTGTTCCAGCTCACCGGCGTCCGTTATTTTGAAGGCTACGGGCTGACGGAGACGATTTCGCAGACGCATTTCAATCCGCCGGACCGGCCGAAATTGCAATGTCTCGGCGTTCCGTCGTTTGACGTCGACGCGCGCATCATTGACCCGGCGACGGGGCGGGAGCTTGGCGTCGGCGAAGTCGGGGAGATCATCGTTTGTGGCCCGCAAGTGTTCCGCGGCTATTACCGGCGTGAAAAAGAAACGGAAGAAGCGTTCATCGAGCTCGACGGCAAGCGGTTTTTCCGCACCGGCGACATCGGGCGGATGGATGAGGAAGGCTACTTTTTCATCGTCGACCGCGTCAAACGGATGATCAACGCTTCTGGATACAAAGTGTGGCCGACCGAAGTCGAGTCGCTTTTGTACAAACATCCGGCTGTTCAGCAGGCGTGCGTTGTCGGCGTGCCGGATCCGCGCCGCGGCGAAACGGTGAAGGCGTTTATCGTCCTTCATGACGAGTATGTCGGCAAAGTAACGGAAGAAGAGATCATTGAATGGTCCAAGACGCAAATGGCGGCGTACAAATATCCGCGCCTCGTTGAATTCCGCTCATCGCTGCCGATGACGTCAAGCGGCAAGCTGCTTTGGCGGAAACTGCAGGAAGAGGAGTATGAAAAAGCGGGGAAAGGGGTGAACAACTGATGGCGGAGATGGTAGAAACGGTATGCGGGCCGGTGCCGGTGGAACAGCTTGGCAAAACGCTCATCCACGAGCATTTCCTCTTCGGTTATCCAGGGTTTCAAGGCGATGTGACGCGCGGCACGTTCCGTGAAGACGAGGCGCTTCGCGTCGCAGTCGAGGCGGCGGAAAAGATGAAGCGGCACGGCATTCAAACGGTTGTCGATCCGACGCCGAACGATTGCGGGCGCAACCCGGCGTTTTTGCGGCGTGTCGCTGAAGAGACGGGGCTGAACATTATTTGCGCCACCGGCTATTATTATGAAGGGGAAGGGGCGCCGCCGTACTTCCAATTCCGCCGGCTTCTCGGAACAGCAGAAGATGACATTTACGACATGTTTATGGCCGAGCTGACCGAGGGCATTGCCGATACCGGAATCAAGGCGGGTGTCATCAAGCTCGCCTCGAGCAAAGGGCGCATCACCGAGTACGAAAAGATGTTCTTCCGCGCCGCCGCCCGCGCGCAAAAAGAGACGGGCGCGGTCATCATCACCCATACGCAAGAAGGAACGATGGGGCCGGAACAAGCCGCCTATTTGCTTGAGCACGGCGCCGATCCGAAAAAAATTGTCATCGGCCATATGTGCGGCAACACGGACCCGGACTATCATCGAAAGACGCTCGCTTACGGCGTTTACATTGCGTTTGACCGCTTCGGCATCCAAGGGATGGTCGGCGCGCCGACCGATGAGGAGCGGGTGCGGACGCTCCTTGCTCTGCTCCGCGATGGGTACGAGAAACAAATTATGCTGTCGCATGACACTGTCAACGTTTGGCTCGGTCGTCCGTTTACGCTGCCGGAACCGTTTGCGGAAATGATGAAAAATTGGCATGTCGAGCATTTGTTTGTGAACATCATCCCCGCGCTGAAAAATGAAGGAATCCGGGACGAAGTGCTTGAGCAAATGTTCATCGGCAATCCGGCGGCGCTGTTCTCGGCTTGACGCCGTTTGTAAGGTCGGTAAAAACCGCGCTTTCTGCAAAATCGTTGTTGCGAACGCGCGGAAAAGCGGTTGTTTATCATCCTAAACCGAGAAGACCCCACACTTCCACGCGTGAGCGTAGGTGGGAGAGCGTTTAAGAGCGAAATCTCCATGGTCCGAGCGTTTTTTTCGTTCCATCACCAGCTTTTTTGGGCAACGTTGTGTTGCCTGCAAAAGGCTGTTCAAAAGGTGAATAGAAAACCGCCGTCATCAGGCTTCAATTGGCCGACGGCGGTTTTTTTGTTTGGACAGGGGTCCGTTTTTTTTCCATTCTCATGAATAATTTTCCTGTTGGGTTGAACAATAAGGAAAGACATGAGTAAAAGCGAAAGGGGGAGAAAAGGTGCCGTCCATCGAAAAGAGACTCCTGCTCTTCTCTTTCGTTGCCATCGCCTTGTACGTGTCGCCGTACTTTGTGCTCGGTGAAGATGCGCATATGCGCGTTCATGACAATTTGGATTCGAACATCGCCTGGTATAAGGTGCTCACTCGAAGCGGTGAGCTGTTCGGACCGGTCGATGGCGTCATTCCGCAAATCATCAACGGCCTGCCGCGCAACGCGTTCGGCACAGAATTCAGCGGCATCGTTTGGCTTCACGCCCTGTTTCCATCCATTTACGCCTATGGGCTCAGTCAAGCCGCAACCCGCGTATTGGCGTTCATCGGCATGTATTTGCTGCTGCGAAAACATGTGCTGCCGGGCGAGCGCTGGGGATGGATTCGCATCGGCTCTTCGTTGACGTTTGCCTTGACGCCGTTTTGGCCATCGGGAATGTTAAGTACGCTCGGGATGCCGCTTGCGCTTTGGGCGTTTTTAAACATTCGGGGCGGCGAGCGTTCATGGGTGAACTGGGCGGTGTTGACGCTTTTGCCGCTCTATTCGAGCTTCGTGCTTGGATTTTTCTTTTTCTTGAGCGCGCTTGGGATTTGGTGGCTCATTGATGTCATCCGCGGCAAGGGTTGGAATTGGCGGTTTTTGGCGGCCATCGTCTATATGACGATGCTCTATTTGGCGGTCGATTACCGGCTTGTCCATTCGCTCTTGTTTTCCAATGAGCCGACAAGCCGCGACGAATATTTCCACGCCCGTCTGCCGCTTTGGCGCGTCATCCGGCTGACGTTCAAAAACTATGTGCTCGGCCACACCCACGTCATGACCGTGCATGGGCTCGTCATTTTACCGGTGACGCTCGTTGCCTTGTACATTGTATGGAAGCGGAAAAGCTGGCGGCGGGAGAAACTGTTTTTGATTTTGCACGGGTTGAACTTCGCGCTGTCGACATGGTATGCGTTTTGGTTTTACAAAGGATGGCTGCCGCTCACCGAACGGTTTGATTTGCTCGATAAGTTCAATTTCGCCCGCTACCATTTTTTGCGGCCAATGGTGATTTACGTCTTGTTTGCACTGGCGCTGAAAATTTTTTGGCAGGAAGGCCGAAGGTGGCGGGCGGTCGGTGCGGCGGCCATTGTCTTGCAGCTTGTCGTGCTTGCTTTATGCAATGAGGAAATCGTCTACCGCGACAAGCCGTCGTTTCGCGAGTTTTACGCGGAAAAGCAGTTTGCCGCCATTCGCCGCTATATCGGCCGCCCGGTGCATACATACCGTGTCGCCAGCATCGGCATCCACCCGGCGATCGCTCAATACAACGGCTTTTACACACTCGATACGTACAACAACTTTTATCCGCTCGAATACAAGCATCGGTTTCGCCGCATCATCGCCAAGGAGCTTGCGAAAAACAAAAAACTGCGCGAGTATTTCGATGAATGGGGCGGGCGCTGCTATTTGTTCGTCGATGAGCTCGGCAAGCGGTATATGTTTCAGAAAAACTCGAAGCGGACGATTCGCAGCTTGGAATTGAACACAAACGTGTTTTATAACATGGGCGGGCGCTACATTTTTTCAGCGCTGCCGATTGAAAATGCCGACGAAAACGCCTTGCGCCTTGAGCGGGTGTTCCGTTCCAAAGAGTCCGCGTGGACCATCTATTTATACAAAGTCGTGCCGGAGGGAGGAAGGTGACATGTTCGAACCGACGTTGGCTATTGTTGTGCCGTGTTACAACGAAGAAGAGGTGCTGCCGGAGACGATCCGCCGCTTACGGGAGTTGCGCGAACAATTGATTGAAGAGCAGCTCATTTCATCCAACAGCGCGCTTTTGTTCGTTGATGACGGCAGCTGTGATGACACATGGAAGATCATATACAAAGCGAGTTTGCGTCACCCGGAAGTGAAAGGGCTGAAACTGGCGCATAACGCCGGCCACCAAAACGCGCTGCTTGCTGGGCTGTTCGCCGCGAAAAGGCATGCCGATTGCCTCGTTTCGATCGACGCCGATTTGCAAGATGATGTAGCGGCGATTCGGGAATTTGTGCAAAAGTTTCGTGAAGGCTATGACATCGTCTACGGCGTGCGCCGGCGGCGCGATGCCGATACATGGTTCAAGCGCCATACGGCGCAAGGGTTTTATCGGTTGATGAAGGCGTTTGGCGTCGATCTCGTTTACAATCACGCCGACTATCGCCTTATGAGCCGGCGCGCTGTGGACGCGCTTGAACAGTTCGGGGAAGCGAACTTGTTTTTGCGCGGCATCGTTCCACTTTTGGGCTTTCGGTCGGCGACGGTTTATTATGACCGAAAAGAGCGGCTGGCCGGGAAAACGAAATATCCGCTGAAAAAAATGATCGCCTTTGCGCTTGACGGCGTGACGTCGTTCAGCGTCACCCCGATCCGTTTCATTTCGCTCGTTGGGTTTCTCTCGTTTGTCGTCAGCTTGATGTTTGGCGCCTATTTTCTTTTTCTCAAATGGGTCGGGCATACGGAAACGGGTTGGACGTCGCTCATTACGTCCATTTGGCTGTTAGGAGGGTTGCAACTGATGGCGCTCGGGCTGATTGGTGAATATATTGGAAAAATTTATAAAGAAACAAAACGGCGGCCACGCTATATCATCGATTTGGATTTGTGGAATTGGCCGCTGCCGCAGCGGCTGTCGCCGGCGGCGCCGTCCGAAGAGGGAGGGGCGGCCGAATGGACGCGTTCGTAATGGAACAAAAAGGGAGGTGCGCTTTGGCGGCCGCCTTTTTTCTTTGTCTTGCAATTCAAAAAAAGAAAGAGTAGACTGATGGATGGGGAGAATGGATCATTCTATTGGCCGAAAGTACGGCGAAAGCCAGTGTATGGCCGGCGAAAGGGCTTGGAAAGGGGAGAAACCGGAAATGGCCAATTGGCATGAATGGGCGGAACTGCTCGAGCGGGTAAGAGAGGAGAATCCGCTCGTCCATAATATCACGAATGTCGTTGTGACGAATTGGACGGCGAATGGATTGCTTGCGCTTGGCGCTTCGCCGGTGATGGCGTATGCGAAAGAGGAAGTGGGCGAGATGGCGAAGCTCGCTGGAGCGCTTGTCCTCAATATTGGGACGTTGAATGACAAAGAGGTGGAAGCGATGCTTGTCGCCGGCCAGGCAGCCAATGAAGCCGGCGTGCCGGTCATTTTCGATCCGGTCGGGGCCGGGGCCACGCGCTACCGGACGGAGACGGCGCGCCGCATCGCGGAACAAGTCAAGCTTGCCGTGATCCGTGGCAATGCGGCGGAGATCGCCAATATGATTGGTGAGGCGTGGACGATTAAAGGAGTCGATGCCGGCGGCGGCAGCGGCGATCGAGTGGCGTTGGCCAAACGGGCGGCGGAGCAGCTCGGCGCCGTTGTCGCGATTACTGGAAAAGAGGACGTCGTTGCGGACGGACAGACGACGTATCTTATTCAGAACGGCCATCCGTTGTTGACGAAAGTGACCGGAGCGGGCTGCTTGCTGACATCGGTCATCGGAGCGTTTGCGGCCGTTGAGCGCGATGCGGCGGCAGCGGCGGTGGCCGCGCTTGTGTATTACGGCGTCGCAGCGGAGCAGGCGGCGGCCAAAGCCGGGGAGCGCGGACCGGGCAGTTTCCAGACGGCGTTTTTGGACGCGTTGGCGTATACAAGCGTCGATGATGTCAAACGGCATGGCCGGGTGGAACAACGGTAAAAGGGGAGGAGAAACACGATGGTGTACAAAGCGTTGACGATTGCCGGGTCGGACAGCGGCGGCGGCGCCGGCATTCAGGCTGACTTGAAAACGTTCCAGGAGCTCGGCGTCTTTGGCATGTCAGCGATCACGGCGGTGACGGCGCAAAACACCCTTGGCGTGCAAGGAGTCTATCCGCTCTCGGCGGAAGCAGTCGCCGCCCAGATCGAATCGGTGGCCGCCGATTTAGGCGCGGATGCGGTGAAAACCGGCATGCTCTTTAGTGCCGAGATCATTCGTACGGTTGCTGAACAAGTGAAAAAACATAAATGGGAGCGGCTGGTCGTCGACCCGGTGATGATCGCCAAAGGCGGCGCTCCGCTGTTGCAAGAGGAAGCGGTGGCCGCGCTGAAAGAAGAGCTGCTGCCGATGGCGCTTGTCATTACACCGAACATTCCAGAAGCGGAAGCGTTGACAGGCGTTGTCATCCGCACGATGGATGACCGCCGCGAAGCCGCGCGCCTCCTCCACCGGATGGGCGCCCGCTATGTCGTCGTGAAAGGCGGCCATGACGATGATGGCGAAGAAACCGTCGACTTGCTGTATAACGGCAGCGAATTTTCCTATTTTAAAAGCAAGCGAATTGACACGCGCCATACGCACGGAACCGGGTGTACATTTGCCGCGGCGATCGCCGCTGAGCTGGCGAAAGGGCGGCATCCTGTCGACGCTGTCGCGACGGCGAAGGCGTTTGTGCAATCGGCGATTGCCCACCCGCTCGGCATCGGCCAAGGCCATGGGCCGACGAACCATTGGGCGTACCGCCAATATGGAGAGTGAGAACGATGGTGCGCATCGCGAGCGGCGAAATGAAGGAGCGGCTGGCTGTTTACTTCATTATGGGAAGCCAAAACAGCGAACGTCCGGCCGCCGATGTGCTGAAAGAAGCGCTTGACGGCGGTGTGACGTTGTTTCAATTCCGCGAAAAAGGGCCGGGCGCTTTAAAAGGGGCGGACAAAGAGGCGCTCGCCCGGCAGCTGCAGCGCCTTTGCCGCGCTTATGGGGTGCCGTTTATCGTCAACGATGACGTCGAGCTGGCCCTCGCCATTGATGCCGACGGCGTCCATGTCGGTCAAGACGATGAGGACGCGCGGCGCGTGCGGGAAAAAATCGGCGATAAAATTTTGGGCGTCTCAGCGCACAACGTCGAAGAAGCGATGGCGGCCGTTGAGGCGGGCGCCGATTACCTCGGCGTCGGCCCGATTTACCCGACCAGTTCGAAAGAGGATGCAAAGGAAGCGCAAGGACCGGATGTTCTCCGCCGCTTGCGCGAAGCCGGCATCACCATTCCAATCGTCGCCATTGGCGGCATTACGGCTGCGAACGCCAAAACCGTTGTGGAAGCCGGGGCGGATGGAGTATCCGTCATCAGCGCCATCGCTTCGGCTCCGTCGCCAAAGGCGGCGGCCGCCGCCTTAGCGGAAGCGGTGCGGGCAGCCCGCACGCGCTGAATGAAAAAGTCGGTTTCCACTTGTAGGCAAAGCGCCATAAATGGAAAAAGGTGTCCCGTTGATATTTCGGGACACCTTCTTTTTTGACTGCTAGGTCGTTGTCTGCCGCCAGTTCGGCCATCGCCATTCCAACAGCGGCCGCACGAGCCGGACGACCGGATTGCTTCCAAGGATGAGCATCATGGCAACCGACAGTGCAAGCAGAAGCGGATAGCCGTGCACATCCATAATAAAGTCTGGGAATGGCGTCTCGTGCAAATATTTTAAAATAAACCCGTGCAAGATATAGATGTAAAACGTGCGCGCCCCGAGCACGGAAAAGGAGAAGCGACGGCTCGGGATGAGCGACAGAAAGCCAAACATCATGAGCAGGCTCGCCCCATAAATGGCGAGGCGGCTCGCAATGCCGGCTGATTCCGAGACGCCGAGCGTATCGTACGATTTCGAGCCGTACAGCCAATCTTGCGGCAAATCCGGAAACCCGAAATGGATGACGAAAAACATGCCAACAAGCACGAATAGCGAAACGAGGCGCACTGGGGCGGCAAACAAGCGCTCGATCGCCGACTTTTGAAAGAAAAATCCAAGCAAAAAGAACGGGAAAAACGTGAGCGTTCGCGACAAGCTCAGCCATTTTTCCACTTCCATCATCCCGCCGGCAAGGCCGAAAAGAAGCGCCATCGGCAATGCGATCCGCTTTGGCAGCCGGCCGAACCATAACAGCAGCACGTTCCAGCTAAACAGGCTGAGCAAAAACCATAAACTCCAATGCGGGGTCAATAAGTCAAGTTCCAGCGACTGTTTGTCATACAGGAAGAAATAGTAGATCGAATACACCAGCTGGAACAGAACGTACGGGATGAGCAATTTTTTCGTGATCTTTTGCAAGTAGCCGTGCTCGTGGAATTTTTTTGCGAAATAGCCGGAAATGAAAACGAACGCCGGCATGTGGAAAAAGAAAATCCACACATACAAGCTGTGCACCCATAAGACGTCATCAATGTACGGGCGCAGAAAGTGGCCAAACACGACGAGGAGCATGAGCGCGCATTTTGCGTTGTCAAAATAATAGTCCCGCTCCTTCATCCTATTTCGCGCAGGAGACTCCCACTTCAACGACCAAAGGGAGTAAGTGGGAGAGGAATGCGCGTTCCCCCCTTTCTTTTGTGTATGATATAATAAAGGCGTGGAGAAAACCGTTCAATAAAGGCACTCCAATCACGGCTACTCGATGTATGGAGTTGGTTACAGGAAACGTTGTAACCGTAAAACATCGAGCGTAGGTCCGTCTGTTGTGTGTGGAAGCCAAGTACTGCCAACAGACACACCGAGAGAATCGGTAACGATGCAGGCATGACCTGCGTCGTTGGGTAGTCGTCAACCTGCCCCCTGATGCAACCCCAAGTCAAGGAAGGAGGACGAAGTCCGTTTGCACTTCTGGGGAGTTGCAAGCCCCCACTTCAAGCGTTAGCTAAGTGGGGGTAGTTGACAGTGTTTCCTCCTTTCTGTACACACCAATTCGAATCATACTCCTTCTTTTTGAGGGAGTCAACGCAGGAAACGAAGCGATGGGATGTCCGCTGTCATCAGTTTGCCAAAGAAAGGTGATGATTCGGTGAAAAACGATCGGCGCGAAATAGGCGATATGACGCAGTTGCTTGAAATCATCAACGCCAAAGGAGACGAAGGCGAGCTTCATGAGATTGTCTGCAACGACGAGTTGTTTTGGAAAAGCTTGCGGGCACAGGCGGAAGACAGTGCGAAAGGAGGGGAGTAAATGGAACTGTTGCGGGCGAAGCGAATGGCTGAAGCCGGGGAGATCGTTCCGGTGATGTATAAAGGGAAACAAGTGGTGATTCAGCACGTCGATGATGAGCGCGAAATGGCTCGCGTTTATTTCACCGATGAGCCGGAACACGAACAAGACGTACCGGTGCGACTGCTTGAGGAACAATGAGAGATGTGCAAATTGTCGCCGTTTTGTCAAGGGAAAGACGATGACACTGTCTGTTCTTCTATGGTATAATGACTCAAGAAACGACGCTTGAACATTGGAGTGACAAACATGAACATCGGCTTTGGAGAAATTGCGCTCATCGTCTTTTTCGCTTTGCTCATTTTCGGGCCGAAAAAGCTGCCGGAGTTAGGACAAGCGGCCGGGAAAACGCTGCGCGAATTTAAGAATGCGACAAAAGGCATCATCGACGATGACGAGACGACAAAAGCGCAAAAATAAGAGGTTGGGCATAGAGGCCTGGCCTCTTATTTTTGCATTTCGTCCGTGACCAGCCATTTCCTCCGCGATGCGGCAAAAAAGAGACAAGCTCTGTCAAGGGGCGCCATATACATATATATGGAGGCATGTTGGCTCGTTGGGATAAGCCGTGGCGGAGGGGTTTCGTGATGATCAAAAAAATGGCGGCGGTGATTGTCGGCAGTCTGCTTCTTGGCGTTGGCATCAACGTCTTTTTAGTCCCTCACCATTTGCTTGATGGGGGGATGATCGGGCTCGGGCTGATCGCCAAATACGTGTGGCACGTTCAGGCTGGGTTGACGATGATCGTCTTAAGCGTTCCGCTTTATGCAGCCGCATGGTTTTACTACCGCCCGTTTTTTTACAACAGCTTGCACGGACTTTTATTTTCCTCATGGATGATTGACGTATTGTCCGTTTTGCGCGGCGTGGTGGTGTTGGATCCGCTTTTGAGCGCGGTCATCGGCGGGGTGCTGGTCGGCGCGGGCATCGGCTTGATGCTGCGCGAGGAGACGAGCACGGGCGGGACCGACCTGCTCGCCCAGTTTATCGCTAGATGGACGAACTGGAACGTCGGGATCATCATTTTTGTCATTGACGCCTGCATTATTTCAGCTGGGAGCATGATCATCGACTCAGTGCCGTTTGTCCACTCGCTTGTCGTCGTCACGGTCGTCGGAGCGGTGACGACGATGTTGACGCGCGAAAAAACGATGGGGGTATAGCCCGAATCCCCATCGTTTTTCGTTTCAGCAGATAGGCGCTCCTCTATGGGAATGCGGCACCGAAGGCGCCGTTTCCGGCTGTTTGCTGATTTATGCTGTGGGGGAGTTTTAACATCGTTCGCACAGGAGATGAGAATTTTGTCCGTTTGACCTTTCCCAGCGACGAGTTCCCCAATCATTGGCGGAAGGAGCATCGGTTATTGCTTAGCCAGCTCGAGCGCGCGGTAGACGTTAATCAGCCCATAGCCGTAATACGGATCTTTTCCTCTCTCTCCCAAATCGTCAGCGCTTTCGAGAATAATGTCGCGCACTTCATCGTTCGAAAGCCGCGGGTTGACGGAGCGGATCAAAGCGGCGAGTGCGGTGACGTGCGGCGCGGCCATCGACGTGCCGGAAAGGGCGGCGTACCGGTGGCCGGCAAACGTGCTGGCAATGTTCGTTCCAGGCGCGACGACATCCACATAGTCGCCGTAGTTGGAATAAAGCGCATAGGAAAGATCCGGGTTGACAGCGCCAACACTGATCACTTCTGGATAAGCGGCTGGGAAGCTCGCCTGCGACGTGCTGTCGTTGCCGGAAGCGGCGACAAGCACGACATCATGAGCGTCGGCGTAGCGGATCGCTTCCTCAAGCACCGAGGACGGTTGGTAGTTGCCAAGGCTTAAGTTGATGACTTTTGCCCCGTGGTCGACCGCCCAGCGGATTCCTTTCGCTACATCAATGCTCGTTCCATAGCCGTCCGCATTTAATGCTTTGACGGCCATGATCGGGTTGAACCATGTCATGCCGGCGACTCCTTCGCCGTTGTTCGGCTGTGAGGCGATAATGCCGGCGACATGGGTGCCATGGCCATTTTCGTCATTCGGAGAGCGGTCGTCGGCCAATACGTTATATCCGGGCAGAAGGCGGCGGGTTAAATCGGGATGGGTCAAATCGACTCCGCTGTCGATGATGGCGACAGGCACATTCCGCTTGCCGCGCGACAGCGTCCAGCCGTCTTCGGTATGAATGGCCGGCAAGTTCCACTGGTAGCGGGCGTAAAACGAATCGTTCGGCACCGGCGCCGGCTTGTTCCACTCATTTTGCATGTAAATGTAGTGCGGTTCGCAATAATCAACCGTTGGAAGAGAGCGGAAATAGCGGCGCATTTCCTCATACGTTTGCTCGCGCGAGCGGAATACAAACACGTGGTCGACCTGCTTGATGAACTGGCCGGCGATGGCTGCCTCCATTTGTTGAAGACGGCTTTCCGATGGCAATGCCCGAAAGTGGACCACGATCTCATTGGCGAAATAATGGCTTCGGTCACCGCGGCGATTATGGAGGATTTCCCGAATGCGCGGGTGCTTGTTCAACTGCTGTTTCAGCTGCTCGCCTGCGCTTAAGCTGTCTAAGGCGACAACGGTTGGATGGGTGGGTGCGACCTCGGCGTCAAACGGCTTCAGCCGCGGTGGAGCCGGGGCGTTTTCTTCTGGAGCCGGTCGCCCCAAGACGGCTGCGGCAACGAGTAGAGCAACAACCGCGCTGGCCGCGGCCCATATTCGGTATCGGCGTTTCACGCTGTTCACCTCCTTTGTTGTTAGGATGGGCGATTGACGGACAAATCATGAAAAATGGGATTCACCTTTTGCCATGGTGAAATCCCATTTTCTTCTTCAGCGGCCGACTGATTGCATACAGATGCAGCGAGGAGCGGGCGGCGAGAGGAAGAGAGGTGTTTGTCCGCGCCGGTTGCATCCGCTGCCATGCCGGGGCGTATTTGACGAACAACCGAGTCATCGCTGCTGATGTAGTGGGCACCGAGCCGTCGCGGGCGAAAGCGCTGAAGAAAACAGAAAAAGTGTTTGGAGAGCCGGTGTTGTACGCTCCTGACACGCCGGTGCGGATTCCAAAAGGGGCGAAAGTGTTGAAAGTGCCAACTGATCAGTTAGACCGAGAACAAATCCGGCTCTCCTTTGCTCATGGAGATTCACCGGGAGGGTATAAAGTGCCGAGCCTGATCGGGCTCGCTTGGAGCGCTCCATACTTGCATGATGGCGGCGTGGCGGTTGGGCCGAACGGTGAGCTCGGGCTTTCGGGCACCGTTCAAAAAGGCATCGCCCCTGATGCGCGCAACAGTCTGCGGGCGCTGATCGACCGGACGTGGCGCGAGCGCGTCATCGCCGCCAACGCCAAGGACTCCGACTTGCGGACGGTGCATGTGACCGGCGCCGGGCACCGGTATTGGATCGACCGTCAAGCCGGATTTACGAAGGAAGAGCAAGAGGCGGTATTGGACTATTTGTTGTCGCTCACCTCGCGCTGACCGCATTGTGCGGTCGTTTGTTCTGCGCTCATGCCGCTGGGAATAGTTCCCTTGCAACGCTGTTATAAGACGGCTCACACTAATAGGCAAGGGAGGGAAAGCGATGAGCGAAACATGTTTTTACTGTCAGTGCGAGTTTCATCGGCATCACCTTTTTTCATCCATCTTGCCCATTTTCGCTGTTCGTCATGCAGGGAGGCGGATGGAAAACGTCGTCATGTTGTCGTCGGAAGAACAGCAGATATCCCCGCCGTGGTCTTCGATCACTTTTTTGCAAATGTACAGGCCGATGCCGGTTCCGAGTTTTTTCGTTGTAAAAAACGGCTCGAAAATCGTTTCCACAATGTCGGCTGGAATTGACGGACCGTTGTTGGCGATTTCGATGATGATGCTTCCGTCTTGGCAACGGGCCGCGATGTTGATCCGCCGCGGTTTTTCCCTCTCTTTCACCGCTTCGATCGAGTTGAGCAAAATGTTTACCAGCACCTGGCGCAGCTGATCTTTATAGGCAAATATATGTATGGATTCATCGATCGCCACCAAAAGGTCGACATCGCTGTCGACGATCGTGGCGTATAAAAACTCGATAATTTCCTCCAACAACTGGTACAGCGAAAACGTTTCTTTTTCGCTTTCAACAATTTCTTTGCGTGAGGCATGCAAAAATTGCGAAATGCGAAATTTCAGCTGCTGCAACTCATGGTCGATAATGTCTAAATAAGGAAGATGCGGATGCTCAAACTTCAATAATTGAATAAAACCAATAATAGCCGTAAGCGGATTGCGAAACTCATGGACAAAACTCGATGACATTTGCCCAAGCAGCGTCAGCCGGTCTTGATGCGATCTGGCAATGAGCGCGTTTTTTTCATGCTGTTCTTTTTCCTTTAACTCATTGTATTTTGTGATGGCATGAAACAGAAATTGGTCAAACAGCTCGTTCAAATGGTCGATGAGCGGGGACAGCTCGTCGACCGGCAGCGGCGCAGCGAGCGCGTGGTTGATGACGAGCCGCCTCCCAAGGTTGACGTTGTAGACGAGAACGCCGATGCCGACATTCATTTCCGCACGTTCTTTCGCGATTTTGTTGGCTAACCGTTCGACCGTCTCGCTAGATAGCGACCGCAACAGCGCTTCTTTGACCAGCTCAAACACTGCTAAGCCGTTTTGTTCGACATGATCGATGTATTTGTCATCGTCGGCAATTTTCATATGTTGCCGCCAATAGGCGAGAAAGTTCGGCAAATGGGCTTCTAAATGGGTGACGAGCTGCTGTGCCGCAGATGCCAAAAAAGCCACCTCGCTTTCCATCATTTATTTTCTGTAGATGAGCAAATTCACTGACATAAATTGACAACTAAACAAAAAAGGAGACATGAACCGGACTCCTTGGGTAAAATAGATGTGTTCAAAACCCATTCACACAAGGAGGTTCATGTCTCATGAATAGATTAGCACATCACCAAGGAATCCACAAGTTTTTCTTCACGCTGGGGTTGACGCTGCAGCTTTCCAAGCCGGTCATCAAGCATCTCATTCATATTGTCGATGCCTTGACCACCAAGGGATTCTCGGGAACATTGACTGATATTCATTACTGGAGCTTTCATCCGAATCATCGAACGACGCTCAGTCACTTTTTCACGAAAAGCCCTTGGAACGAGGAAAGGCTGCTTGGGAAGCTTCAAGAGTGGATCCTTTCCCAGGTCGAACGACTGGCCAAACGGAAGAATCAACCCCTTTTTGTTTCGATTGATGATACGATTTGCCAAAAAACAAAGCCTTCGTCACGGGCTGTGCACGCCATTCAAGGGTGCGACTGGCACTACTCGCATAAAGATCATCAATCGGTCTGGGGGCATTCGCTCGTTTGGCTGATGGTGCACACCTTCACGCAGGCGTTCCCATTTGCGTTCCGCCTGTATGACAAGAAAGCGGGAAAAAGCAAGATCGACCTGGCGATCGAGATGCTTTCCTCGCTCAAGGTGAAGCGGGCTCAGCCGGTGTATGTGCTCATGGATTCGTGGTATCCGTCCAAAAAGCTCATCGAAGCCTGTCTGAAACAGGGATTCCATGTCATCGCGATGCTCAAGACGAACCGGATTCTCTACCCGAAAGGCATCGCCATCCAAGCCAAGCAGTTTGCCCGCTATATCGAGTCCAAAGACACCCGCCTCGTCACGGTGGGGCAGGAGCGTTATCGCGTGTATCGCTATGAGGGGGCCATCCATGGCCTCGATGACGCGGTGGTGCTGCTGGCTTGGAAGGCGGATCAGCCGATGGCGCCGGAACATCTTCATTGCATCTTGAGCACCGACCGGGAACTCGGGGACGAAGACATCTTGCGTTACTACGCCCAGCGCTGGACGATCGAGTGCTTTTTCCGGCAGGCGAAAGATCAACTGAAGCTGGATGGATACCGCGTTCGCCACATTCGGGCGGTGAAACGGTATTGGGCGGTGGTGCTGTTGGCCTGCGTGTACAGCATCGCCGAATCCCGACAAAACCTCTCCACCGGGCTGGAGCTTCTTCGGTCGCGGAAAGACCACAGCGTCGTCGAGTTCATTTATGACGCTGCAAAGCAAGATATTCCCATTGATGTGATCAAAAAACAGCTCCGTATCGCGTAAGGGGTACCCTGTTTGTCTCTCTAACCATGGAAATTATTGTAATGAAAAATGCTCATCTACAGTTATTTTTTATTATAAGGGGGAATATCGGACTAGAACAGGGGAAAAATCGCAATCGGTCCGGCCAAACGAACGTCCTTTTGCGAAAAACGATCCAAAAACGCCTGGTGCTGCGGGCGGGACAGACTGTTTGAACGAAAAAAGAAAAATCATTTATAATGAATGAGGCAAACAAATATTTTGCTAAAGGTTGGGGACGATCGTGAAATTGTATGACTCGATTTTAGATTTGATTGGCGGCACGCCGATTGTAAAGTTGCAGCGTCTTCCTGACCCGGACGGCGCGGATGTGTATATGAAGCTTGAATCGTTCAATCCGGGCGGCAGCGTCAAAGACCGGCCCGCTTGGGAAATGATCCGCCGCGCCGAGGCGGAAGGGAAAATTGCACCGGGAAAAAGCACGATCATTGAACCGACGTCCGGCAACACCGGCATCGGCCTGGCCATGGTGTGCGCCGCCAGAGGTTACCGTTGCATCATTACGATGCCCGACAATGCGACGGTCGAACGGGTGAAAATTTTAAAGGCGTACGGAGCCGAAGTCTATTTGACGCCGGCGGAGAAGCGGATGCAAGGGGCGATCGATGAGGCAAACCGGCTTGCTGGCGAAATCCCTGACAGCTTTATTCCGATGCAGTTTGAAAATCCGGCCAATCCGGATGCACACCGGCATACAACAGCGGTGGAAATTTATGAAGCGTTTGATGGACGGCTCGATGCGTTCGTGTTAACCGCCGGCACCGGCGGGACGGTGACCGGAACAGGGGAGGAGCTGAAAAAACGCATCCCGAATTTGCGCATTTACGTCGTTGAACCGTACGGTTCGCCTGTGTTGTCGGGCGGCAAGCCGGGGCCGCACAAAATTCCCGGCACGGGTCCGGGGTTTATCCCGAAAATTTTAAATCGCTCGATTTATGATGACATTTTTTTGATCAAAGATGAGGATGCCCAACAGATGGCGCGCGAACTGGCGGCGAAGGAAGGCATTTTGGTCGGCGCTTCGGCCGCTGCCAGTGCCTATTACGCCATCAAAGTGGCGAAACAGCTCCCCAAAGGCGCCCGCGTCCTTTGCATGGCGCCCGATTCCGGCGAGCGGTATTTGTCATCCGATTTATTCGCTGATTAAGCGGACGGCGCATCGGCGAAAAAGCGAGGGCCGTTGGCTTCACTGCTCCTTGCCTTTCATGGGAAGAGAAGCATTCCTCTCTGCTAAACAGGAGAGGAATGTTTTTGTTTGCCGTTTTAGTTTACCGATCGTAAAGCGGCTGTTGCTGTCCCTTTTTGCCCAAGCGTCGCCCTCAAAAAGCAGAAGGGATCGTTCGGTAACGGTCGCTCACTAAAGGCGGAGGGAAGTGTTCCATTTGGCTCCGGAAGGACAACAAGGGGCGAACAACCTCATGCGCATCGCCTTGACGTTTGTTATCGCAGCGTCAGGCGGCATCGGATTTGCTCTTTTGCGCGTTCCGCTTCACTGGGTGCTTGGCCCGGCGGCCGTGCTGCTTATAGCGGAACGTTTTTTGAAAGGAAAGCTGTATTGGCCGATGGCAATTCGCAATGCCGGGCTCATCCCGATCGGCTATACGCTCGGCACGTCGATGACGGCGGCGACGCTCGCCGAGATGGGCCGGCAGCTGCCGTCGATGCTGTTGGCGACAGTGTTGATTTTGTTGTTTAGCTTTCTGTTTTCTTGCATGGCGGCGCACATGACTGGCATTTCGCTCCGCTCCATCGTCACCGGCAGCATTCCCGGCGGGTTGTCGCAAATGCTCATTCTCGGCGAGGAGCTAAAAGGAGTCGACGTGACGGTCGTTACGCTTTTTCAAGTGACGCGCCTCATGGGTGTTGTCTTTCTTGTCCCGCTCATCGCTTTGAGCCCGATCTTTTCCGGTAGCTCCGGAGCGGCCATGGATGCTGGAACTGAGCGAGGGCCGGATTGGACGGTTGGTCTTGCTTTATTGTATTTCGTCGTTACCGTGGCTAGCGCACTCGTTGGCAAGCGCATGAAACTGCCGACCGCTTATTTGCTTGGCCCGATCATCGGGACGGCAGCGCTGGTGATCGCTGGGGTGCCTGCACCGGATTTGCCAGCGCCGATATTGGACATCGCGCAAATTACGATGGGGGCTTATCTCGGTTTAACGCTTAAGCCGGCTGACATCAAGGAGAAACGGAAAATGATGCTTGCGGCGGCTGCCACGGGTTTTTCCCTCATTTTGTTTTCTATGGCTGCCGCGTTTGTGCTAACAAGCTTGCACGGCGTCCCTTATTTGACCGCCTTTATCGCTTTGGCGCCGGGCGGCATGGATCAGATGGGGATTTTGGCGCAGGAAGCGCGCGCGAGCCTTGCGATCGTGACGAGTTACCAAATGTTTCGCATTTTTTTCATCCTGTTCGTCGTCCCGCCAGTGCTGAAAAAACTGTTCGCTACCCGCTGGTTTCAACGAATCGAACGTTGGCCAATGCGGCACGGCGGATAAGGATGGCTACGATGGCTATAGCGGCGGAAAAAGTGGGGGCTGTGATAAGTGACAAACATATGCTAAACTAGAAAGAAAAAGGAGGGGAATCGTGATGAATCAATCACCCGTTTACCGCCCGCACAGCCCGGTCGCCAAGCTGGCGGTTTCATTTCTCGCGGCTTTGACCGTTGCGACTGCAGGTCTGTACGCCGGGCAATGGGTGCCGGCCGGCCTTTATTTACCGCTTTATGCGCTTGAACTGATTTTGCTTTTGGTGATGATTTTCGCCCGCCGCAAAAAAGCGGTCGGCTATCCGCTTATGTTTGCGTTTATGCTCGTCTCGGGCGCGACGCTCTATCCGCTCATCGGCTATTACATTTCCATCATCGGCGCGGCGGCGGTGTTCAAAGCGTTTGCGCTGGCCGTTGTATCGTTTTCCGGCGTTGCCATTTACGCAGCGAGAACGAAAGAAGATTTTTCGTTCCTCGGCGGGTTTTTGATGCTGGGCGCGTTTGCGCTCCTTGGCTTGCTGATCATCCAATGGTTCATCCCATTCTCAAGCGTAGGGCAAATGGGCATCGCCGCTTTGGGGATTCTGATTTTCCTTGGCTTTACGATTTACGACATCAACCGTTTGGCCCGCTATGGCTTTACGGAAGCGGACATCCCGATGATTGTGGTCAATATTTACCTTGATTTCATCAACTTGTTTGTCTACATTTTGCGTTTTTTCGCCAGCGATGAGGATTGAGCGCCAAAAAGGGCTGCTCCTTTGGGGCAGCCTTTTTTCCATGACTGTGGCATTGATCAAAGCGGCAAGTCGAAATGGTGCGGCTGTTTTTTTACGGCATTAAAGGGGAAACGCGGTGAGGCAGGAATCGGCAAACGGTGGGGCGAATATAGAGAAAGAAATGGAGAAGAAAGGAGCCTCATGATGAAGTTTGCCGTCAATGTATCGACGATTTTCACGGAAGCGCCGTTTCTCGCCCGGTTTGCCAAGGCGAAGCAGCATGGGTTTTCGCACGTTGAATGCCAGTTTCCGTACTCGGTGGCTCCTGAGGCGATTACTGATGAACTCGTGCAGCTTGAGCTGTCGCTTGTTTTGCTGAATTTGCCCGCTGGCGATTGGGAAAAGGGGGAGCGCGGGCTCGCCATTTTTTCTGACCGTCATGATGAATTCCGGCGTGCACTGGAGGAAGGAGTGCGTTATGCGCTCGCGCTCGGTGTACCGAATCTTCATTGCATGGCCGGAGTGTTGCCAAGGGACTTGCCGCGCGAGCGGGCGAAGGAGACGTATATGCGCCGCATTGACGAAGCGGCTGCAACGCTTGTTGTTCATGGTTTGACGCTGACGATTGAACCGATCAATCCGTTCGATATGCCCGGCTACTTTTTAACCGATATTGAGGAAGCGGCGGCGATCATCCGCGATCTCGGCCGGACGAATGTGAAATTGCAATATGACGTCTATCATATGGCTCGGCTCGGACGCAATGTGACAGCGACGTTTGCCGACTACGCACCGCTCATCGCGCATGTGCAATTCGCTGATGCCCCCGGGCGGCATGAGCCGGGGACGGGAGAGCTTCCGTATCGCGAGATTTTCGCATTTTTGCAAGAGCACGGCTACAATGGAGCGATTGGACTTGAGTACATTCCATCAGGGAAAAGCAGCGAAAGTTTTGTCTGGTATGATGAATACCGCGGAATGAAAGGGGGAGGCGGACGATGACACGCGTCGGCTTTATCGGATTGGGCGTGATGGGCTCGCGCATGGCTAGACGGCTGCTTGAAGCGGGATTCAATGTCACGGTGTACAACCGTACGACAGAAAAAGCGGTTCCGCTTGTCAACCTTGACGCCCGACAGGCGGCGACAGTGGCAGAGCTGGCTGGCGAGGCGGATATCATTTGCACGTGCTTATCGATGCCGGATGATGTCATCGAGGTGTATACAGGTGAAGGCGGTGTCCTTAGCGCGGCCCATCCGGGGACGATTTGCCTTGATTTTACAACCGTCGGTCCGAAAACAAGCCGGTTTGTCGCTCGGCGCGCCGATGAGCACGGCGTCGCCTATTTGGACGCGCCGGTAAGCGGCGGGCCGGAAGGGGCGGAGCAAGGGGCGCTGACGATCATGGTCGGCGGGGCGAAAGAAGCATGGGAGCGGGTGCGTCCGTTGCTTCGGGTGTTAGGAAAAACGGTTGAATATTTAGGAGAAAGCGGCGCCGGCAGCGCGGCAAAAGCGATCAACCAGTACTTGGTCGCCGTCCATTCGGTCGCCGCGGCGGAAGCGATGGTCGCTGGCGTCGCTTATGGGCTTCATGCCGGGAAGCTGTATCGGCTGTTAAAAGAAAGCTATGGAGACAGCCGGATGTTGCGCCGCCATATGGAGCAGTTCGTGTTGCCGCGTCGATTCACTCCTGGCGGGGCGGTCAAGTATGTACATAAAGATGTGCGCTTGGCGAACGAGTTGATGGATGAAATCGGCCTTGGCCGCCGACTCGGCATTCAAGCAGAAGAAGCGTTTGCCGCAGCGATCGCCGCAGGCCTTGCCGACTTGGATATGGCCGCGGTCATTCAGCCGCTCGAGCAGCGGGTCGGAGTGGTGGTGGAAGAGACGGAATGAACAAAATGATCCCTAAATTCAAAAAATTCATTGAAAAAATGGATGAGCGATGGTTTAATAGAAGTAGCAGGAGGGCTGGCACCAAAGGTTATTTTGGGCTAAATCACTTGTATATATGACGGTGATCGGAAAAGGTGTCCCGATTCTTTTGGGACACCCTCCGCCTGATAAAGAAAACGGTTCGAGCGGCTCGCTTTTTTTTACTGATAAAAAGAAACGATGTTTCTTATTAAGAAACGGAGGAGGGCGCTCATGCTTTCATTGACATGGATTGAGGAGCTGCAGGCGTTTTTGCATCCAGAACAGATCAAACGGAATGAATCGTTCCACCCCCTCGGCAATGATGGGGCGGTGACCGTCTATCCGCGAACAGAGGAAGAAATCGCTGCGGTGCTCCGCTATGCCGACCGCCATGGCAAAAAAGTCGTCATCGCTGGACGCGGCACAAAACGGGGGTTTGGCGGGCAGCGGGAACAGGCGGACATCTTGCTGTCGTTGGAACACTATGCCGGCATTGTCGAACATGCGGCCGCCGATATGACGGTCACTGTCAAAGCCGGAACGGTGTTTGGTGATTTGCAGCGCGCGCTCGCTCCGCATCGGCAAAAGGTCGCCTTGGACCCGTTTTGGCCGGAGGAAGCGACGATCGGAGGGGTCATTGCCGCGAACGATAGCGGTCCGAAGCGGCTCGGCTATGGGGCAGCGCGCGATTCGGTCATCGGGCTGCGCGTCGTCTATCCGAACGGGACCGTCATTCGTTCCGGAGGCAAAGTGGTAAAAAATGTCGCCGGCTACGATATGAATAAGTTGTTCATTGGGGCGATGGGGACGCTCGGGGTGCTGAGCGAGATTACGCTCAAGCTTCGACCGCTCGCGAAATATGAAAGCGTTGTGTTGCTGTCGTTCCCAAGCGGCGATCTTCATGACATTCGCTCGTTTGCCGTTTCGTTCCTTGATACAATGATGGAGCCGATTTGTTTTGAACTGCTCAACCCGGCGCTTTCCGAGCGGCTGACGGGACGGCCGGTTTATACGCTTGTGATCGGGTTTGAAGATGTGGAAAACGCCGTCCATTACCAAGAGCATTGGGTTGAACGACTGCGGCCGAAAGCGGTGGAAATGTCCATTTTAGCCGGCGAAGAGACGGCGGCGTTTTGGCGGACGTTTTACACGATGGCACCGAACGGGCGTCTGGAGCAGGCGGAAAACGGTGTTGAAGCGGCAGTGAAAATCGGGGTTGTCAACTTGGATGTACTCTCCATCTTGCGTGAAAGCGTTTTAATCGCTGACCGTTGCCATGTCCGCATCGAGGCGCACGGCGGATTGGGCCACGGGCTTTGTCAGGCGTATATGCACGGCGGCGAAGAGGGAGTGTTGACCGCAATCGAGGAGCTGCGCCAAACGGCGGTTCGCCTTGGCGGCTACGCGATTGTGAAACATTTGCCGCTTTCGCTGCGCCAGCGCGTCGACGTCTGGGGCGGAAAGCCGTCGTACTTTTTCTTGCTCGAAGGCATTAAGCGGAAAATCGATCCGAACAAAACGGTCAACGATCAACGCTTTATTGGGGGATTTAATGATGAGCACGATGACCAATGAACGGGCGGACAGCCCGGCGTGTGCGACCGCGAGTCTTGGCAACTATCGTTTTCACGATTTGCCGGACCCGAGCAAGTGGGCTGATTGCGTTCATTGCGGCATGTGTTTAGAATCATGCCCGACGTACGAACAGACGGGTGAAGAACAGTACTCTCCGCGCGGCCGCGTTCATTTGATGAAGTCGGTCGGCGAAGGGAAGCTTGAGTTGACGCCTGATTTGCTCGATCCGATTTTTACGTGCTTGGATTGCCGTGCATGCACGACGGCTTGCCCGGCCGATGTCGATGTCGGTGGGCTCATTGAACAAGTGCGCGGCCAGCTCCGCCAGGCGGTTCCGCTCACCGGTTGGAAGGCGCTTGTCAGCGACGTTTTCTTAAAAGGCATTTTTCCGCATCCGTCGCGCCTCGATTGGCTCGGCCGCCTGCTGAAATGGTACCAAAAAAGCGGCTTGCAGACGGTGGCGCGCAAAACCGGACTGCTGCGTGTCATGCCCGATCACTTGGCTGAGATGGAGGCGATTTTGCCAGCGGTCGGTACGCCGGTTCGGAGAAAGTATAAACATCAGCCGCTCATTAAGGCGAAGGGGGAAACAAAGCGAACCGTCGCGATTTTGACCGGATGCGTCATGGATGTTATGTTTAGTGATATTAACGAAGCGACGATCCGTGTATTGACCCATAACGGCAACGATGTCGTCATCGTCCCGAACCAGACGTGCTGCGGGGCGCTTCACGTTCACGCCGGCGACCGCGAAACCGGCCGGAAGCTCGCCAAGCAAAATATTGAGGCGTTTCAACATGTCGACCATGTCATCGTTAACGCCGCCGGCTGCGGCTGCATGTTGAAAGAATATCCGGAACTGTTCCGCCATGACCCGGAATGGCATGAAAAGGCGGAGCAATTTGCCGCCAAAGTTGAGGATGTGTCCAAATTTTTGCATGACACGGGCTTCAAACCACCGAAAGCGGAATTGAACGTGCGCCTCACCTACCATGATGCGTGCCATTTGGCCCATGGCCAGGGCATCCGCCAAGAGCCGCGCGCTTTGATTGAAAGCATTCCGGGGGTGGAAATGGTCGCCATGCCAAACGCCGATCGTTGCTGCGGCAGCGCCGGCATTTACAACCTCACCCATCCGGAGATGGCACAAGCGGTGCTTGAGAGCAAAATGCAACACGTGCCGCAAGAGGTGGAGCTGATCTCGATGGGCAATCCAGGTTGCATGCTGCAAATGGCGCTTGGCGTCATGAAACATGGACGAAACCAAAAAATCGTCCATACGGTGCAGCTGCTCGATTGGGCGTACCAAAAAGAAGAAGGGAAGGACGTGCGCATATGAGAAAACGGCCGATTGCAACGAACGACCCGCACATCCAAGCGCTCGCCCGCATCGTTGGGGAACAGGCGATTTTATACCGGAAAGAAGATTTAATGGCGTATGACTGCGACGGCTTCACCGTCCACCGCCATTTGCCAAGGGCGGTTGTATTTCCAAACAGCACGGAGCAAGTGGCGGCGGTCGTCAAATACTGCCATGAGCATG
Source organism: Geobacillus sp. FJAT-46040 (assembly GCF_002335725.1). Lineage (NCBI taxonomy): Bacteria > Bacillati > Bacillota > Bacilli > Caryophanales > Anoxybacillaceae > Geobacillus > Geobacillus sp. FJAT-46040. Next base: position 1,423,617 of record NZ_NISS01000001.1, on the reverse strand, counting down.
ATCTTCCGTTTCTCGCCCGCGGCGCCGGCACGGGGTTAAGCGGCGGGGCGATTCCGCTAAACGGCGAAGTCGTCATCAGCCTAACGCGGATGAAGCGGCTGTTGCACGTCGATCTCGAAAACCGGCGCGCCGTCGTCGAGCCGGGGTTTGTCAACTTGAAGTTGACGAACTCGGTCGCCCACCGCGGCTATTACTATGCGCCCGACCCGTCAAGCCAATATTGCTGCACGATCGGCGGCAACGTCGCTGAAAACGCTGGCGGCGCCCACTGCTTAAAATACGGAGTGACGACGAACCATATTTTAGGGCTTGAAGTCGTCTTGCCGAACGGCGAAGTGATTGAAATCGGCGGAAACGGCGTTCCCGATCCGCCGGGCTACGATTTGCTCGGGCTGCTGACCGGGTCGGAAGGGACGCTTGGCATCGTGACAAAAATCACCGTCCGTTTGTTGAAAAATCCCGAGGCCAAACAGACGGTGCTCGCCTATTTTGACGAAGTGGAAGATGCGAGCCAGACCGTTTCCGACATCATTTCCGCTGGAATCGTGCCGGCGGCGCTCGAGATGATGGACCAAACGGCCATCGAGGCGGTCGAAGCGGCCGCGTTTCCGGTCGGGCATCCGAAAGACATCGCCGCGCTGTTGCTCATTGAAGTGGATGGCATTTCCGCCGGGATCGACGAACAAATCAACGATATTTTAACGATTTGCCGCCGCCATCATGTGCGCGAAGTGAAAGTCGCCCAGTCAGAGGAAGAACGGGCCCGCTGGTGGGCGAACCGGAAAACCGGCTTTGGCGCCATGGGGGCGATTTCGCCTGACTATTTAGTGCAAGATGGCGTCATTCCGCGCAGCCGTCTGCCGGAAGTGCTGCGGGAAATCGCCGATATCAGCCGCAAGTATGGACTGAGAATCGCAAACATTTTCCACGCCGGCGACGGCAATTTGCACCCGCTTGTGCTGTTTGATGCGAGCAAGCCTGGGGAGACGGAGCGGGCGCTTGCCGCCGGAAGCGAATGCCTCAAGGCGTGCGCGGCGGTCGGCGGATCAATTACAGGGGAACATGGCGTTGGCATTGAGAAAAAAGAAGAGATGCGCTTCATTTTCACTGATGAGGAAATTTTGGCGCAAACGGCAATCCGCGACGTGTTTAACCCGAAAAACTTGCTCAACGCCGGCAAGCTGTTCCCGACGCCGGGGCGTTGTGTAGAGACAAAGACGCCGTCGACAGTGAAATGAAAATTTTTTGAAAACAATTGCCAGTCATTTCGTTTCATGGTATCATCTTTTTAGAGAAATTGAAAAACGATGTTTCGTAATAAGAAACAAGAGAGGGGAAGAGAATAATGGGCGAATACGTACAAAAAGGGAACATCCAAGTCGCCAAAGTGTTGTACGACTTTGTCAACGAGGAGCTTCTGCCGAACAGCGGGTTGGATCAAGACAAGTTTTGGAGCGATTTCGGCGCGCTCATTTCCGACTTGACGCCGCGCAACAAAGAATTGCTCACCCGCCGCGACGAAATTCAAGAAAAATTGAATGAGTGGCATAAAGCGCATCGCGGCCGCTTTGATTTTAACGAATATAAAGCATTTTTGACAGACATCGGCTATTTGGAGCCGGAAGTCGAGGACTTTGAGATTACGACCGACAATGTCGATGATGAAATTGCCGTGCAAGCCGGGCCGCAGCTCGTCGTTCCGTTGACGAACGCCCGCTATGCATTAAACGCTGCCAACGCCCGTTGGGGCAGCCTGTACGACGCGCTGTACGGCACCGATGCCATCAGCGAAGAAGACGGCGCCGAGCGCGGTTCGTCGTACAACCCGGTGCGCGGGGCGAAAGTCATCGCCTACGGGCGGCAGTTTTTAGATGAAGCGGTGCCGCTGGCGCAATATTCCCATAAAGACGCTGTCCAGTACGCCATTGTTGATGGCCAGCTTGTCGTGACGACAGAAGGCGGGGCGACGACGGGGCTGAAAGAGCCGGAAAAACTCGTCGGCTTCCAAGGCGACCCGCAACATCCGACAGCGGTGTTGCTGAAGAACAATGGCCTTCACATTGAAATTCAAATCGACCGCGAGCATGCGGTCGGAAAAACGGATCAAGCCGGGGTCAAAGACATTGTCCTAGAAGCGGCCGTGACAACGATCATGGACGGTGAAGATTCGGTGGCGGCCGTTGACGCCGAAGACAAAGTGCTCGTTTACCGCAACTTGTTTGGTCTCGTTAAAGGCGATTTGACAGCGACATTTGAGAAAAACGGCAAAATCATGACGCGCTCCCTGAACCCGGATCGCGTATACAAAACGCCGGATGGCGGGGAGCTCGTGCTGCCGGGCCGTTCGCTCATGTTCGTGCGCAACGTCGGGCACTTAATGACGAACAACGCGATCTTGCATGCGAATGGCGAGGAAGTGCATGAAGGGATCATGGACGCCGTCATTACAAGCTTGATTATGAAACATTCGCTCATCGGCAATACACGCTACTTGAATTCGCGCAAAGGTTCCATCTACATCGTCAAGCCGAAAATGCACGGATCGGCGGAAGTGGCGTTTGCCAACGAGCTGTTTGACCGTGTCGAAGATATGCTCGGCCTTGAGCGGAATACGATTAAAATCGGCGTGATGGACGAGGAGCGCCGCACGTCGCTCAACTTGAAAAACTGCATCTACCAAGTGCGCGACCGCATCATTTTTATCAACACCGGCTTCCTCGACCGGACCGGAGACGAAATTCATACGTCGATGGAAGCGGGGCCGATGCTGCGCAAAAACGAGATGAAATCATCGACTTGGCTGCAGGCGTATGAAAAATCGAACGTCGCCGTTGGGCTTGCCGCCGGCTTCCGCGGCCGGGCGCAAATCGGCAAAGGAATGTGGGCGATGCCGGATTTGATGGCAGAAATGCTGAAGCAAAAAGGAGCGCAGCTCAAAGCAGGCGCCAATACGGCATGGGTGCCGTCGCCGACAGCGGCCACGCTCCATGCGCTTCATTACCATCAAGTGAACGTCTCCGCTGTGCAAAGCGAACTGGCGAACGATCGGAACGATTATCGCGACGACATGTTGCAAATCCCGGTCGTTGACCATCCGCAATGGACAGCGGAAGAGATTCAAGAAGAGCTCGACAACAACTGCCAAAGCATTTTAGGCTATGTCGTCCGCTGGATCGACCAAGGGATCGGCTGCTCGAAAGTGCCGGACATTCACAACGTCGGACTGATGGAAGACCGGGCGACGCTTCGCATCTCGAGCCAAATTCTCGCCAACTGGCTCCATCATGGCATTTGCACGAAAGAGCAAGTGCTTGAGACGCTCAAGCGGATGGCGAAAGTCGTCGACGAACAAAACGCCGGCGATCCGAACTATCGTCCGATGGCGCCGAATTACGATGATTCGGTGGCGTTCCAAGCGGCGTGCGATCTCATTTTCCGCGGCTATGAACAGCCAAACGGCTATACCGAGCCGATTTTGCACCGCCGCCGTCAAGAAGCAAAAGCGAAATTTGCCGCCATTCAGCAATAAACGCCAAAAGTTGTATAAGGAACAAGGGATGGATGACCTTGTTCCTTCCTATCTATTATGATCAGAAAATTAAGAAAATAAATGGAGAAAGGAGGCAGCTCCTAGTTACTACTGGCCGGTTGTCAAACGCAAAGCAGCACAAAAGGCGGTACAAGGGGATGGGGAAGGCTAGTAGCTAGGGATCAGTGATGGAACATTTGCGAGAACGAGCGTTGCTTGTCCATCGGCAGGCAAGAGGAAAGCTGTCAGTTGAAGTGAAAGTGCCGGTCGTGAATGCCAATGATTTAAGTCTCATTTATTCGCCGGGAGTGGCTGAACCGTGCAAAGAAATTTACGTCGACCAAGACGAAATGTACAACTATACAGTGAAGGGCAATTTTGTCGCCGTCGTCTCGAATGGCACGGCGGTGCTTGGGCTTGGCAACATTGGCGCGCGGGCGGCGCTTCCGGTCATGGAAGGGAAAGCCGCCTTGTTCAAAGCGTTCGCCGGGATCGATGCCGTGCCGCTTTGCCTCGATACTGAAGATCCGGAACAAATCATTCAAACGGTCAAGTTGCTGGAACCGGCGTTTGGGGGCATCAATTTGGAAGATATCGCCGCCCCCGCCTGCTTTGTCATTGAAGAGCGTCTTCGCCAAGAGATGGCGATCCCGGTGTTTCATGATGATCAGCATGGCACGGCGATTGTCGTGGCCGCTGGGCTGACGAACGCCTTGAAAGTGGTTGGCAAACAGCTTGCCGATTGCCGGGTTGTCATCAACGGCGCCGGCGCTGCCGGGGTGGCGATCGCCAAATTGCTGCTGTCGATCGGAGTCGGCGAACTGATCGTTTGCGACACAAAAGGAGCGATTTATGAAGGGCGCTCGCATGGGATGAACGCTATCAAGGAAGAAATCGCCCGGCAAACGAATCACCGCCGTATCTCCGGGACGCTTGCGGACGTCATTCAAGGCGCGGATGTGTTTATCGGTGTCTCGGTTGCTGGGGCGTTGACGCCGGCGATGGTTCGGACGATGAACCGCGGGGCGGTCGTATTCGCCTTGGCCAATCCGGTGCCTGAGATCATGCCGGATGAGGCAAAAGCCGCCGGCGCCGCCGTGGTCGCGACCGGCCGGTCGGATTTGCCGAACCAAGTGAACAACGTGTTGGCGTTCCCTGGCATTTTCCGCGGCGCGCTCGATGTGCGGGCGACGCAAATTAATGAGGCGATGAAAATTGCCGCTGCCGAAGCCATCGCCGGGCTCATCCAGCCGGAAGAGCTGACGGAAGAGTATGTCATCCCGAACCCGTTTGACCGGCGCGTCGTCGAGGCCGTCGCTTCCGCCGTCGCCCGTGCCGCCATGGAGACCGGGGTGGCTCGAGTCAAGGAAAAAGTTGAGGAACAAAATCGTGTCAGAGAGGGGTAGCCATCGATGAAATTTGCCCGTTTTCTCGCTGATGGCGCGATTCGCGCCGGTGTGGTGAACGGTGAAGTGATCCGCGAAATCGAAGGAAATATGTTCACCGCTTGGGATTATACGGGAAACGTATTTCGCTATGATCGCGTTTCGCTCGTGGCGCCGCTTGCGCCGCGCCATGTGATCGGCATTGGCGCCAACTATGTGGCCTCCAGTGAACAGCTGCCGGTGGAACTGCCAGATATTCCTGTCTTTTTCTTTAAACCATCCTCGTCGGTCGTCGGGCCGGAAGCGGAGGTGGTCATTCCGAGTGGGGTTGGTGAAGTGAAATTTGAATCCGAGCTGGCGGTTGTGATTGGCAAAGAGGCAAAACAGGTGAGCGAAGAAGACGTGTGGTCGTATATTTTCGGCTATACGGTCGCCAACGATGTCACCGCGCCGCAGTTTTTCCACCCGGACGGCCATTGGACGATCGGAAAATCGTTCGATACGTTTACACCGCTCGGCCCGGTCATTGAAACAGAGCTCGATCCTCGGGCTGTATCGGTGAAAGTGCGGGTCAATGGTGAAGAAAAGCAGAACAGCTCGACCAAGCTGATGATCATTTCCATCAGCAAAATGATTTCGTATTTGTCTCATGTCATGACGCTGCAACCGGGCGACGTCATTTTGACGGGAAGCCCGGTCGGCGCCGAGCTTGTCGGCCCGGGGACGGTCATTGAATGCGATGTGGACGGCATCGGCACGCTCCGCAATACGTTCGTCGCCGCCAAAGCGCCAGCCGTTTCCATCCAACGTTCATAACGAACCTGCGGCATCTCTGGGCCAAACAAGGCATCAGGCGCGTCCTGACGGTGAATACGTTCCGTCCGTTAAGGCGGCGCTCGCTGCCATGCGCGCCTGCGCTGCTCTCCCGCCTGCAAAAGCCCGGCTGTTCGTGTATAATGGCGAGCGGAGAGAACAAATCGAGGTGAATGCGATGGAACGAGAAAACACGGTCAAATCGGTCCGCCGGGCGCTGCAAATTATCGAAATCGTCAGCACGAAAAAGGACGGGCTGGGCGTGACGGAAATCGCCAAACAAATGGACATCAACAAAAGTTCGGTGTACCGCATTTTAACGACGCTTGCCCAATACGGCTATATCGAACAACATCCGGAAACGGAGCGGTATAAGCTCGGCTACAAGTTTTTAGAGCTCAGCTCAAAGCTGCTTGATTCGATCGATTTGCGCCAAGAGGCGAAGCCATATTTGCGCGAGCTCGAAAAAGAAACGAACGAGGTCATCCACCTCGTCGTCTATGATCAAGGGGAAGTCATTTATATTGAAAAATTGGAAGGAACGGAGACGCTGCGCATGCACTCCAAAGTCGGCAAGCGGGCTCCGATGCATTGCACGGCGGTCGGCAAGGCCATTTTAGCCCATTTGCCGCCCGCGGTGGCTGCAGAGATCATCGATCGGAAAGGACTGCCGAAGCATACCGATTGGACGATCACCGACCGCGAGGCATTTTTCCGCGAACTTGAGACCGTCCGGCAAAACGGGTATGCGCTTGACTTGGAAGAAAACGAGTACGGTATCCGATGTGTTGCCGTTCCGATTTTTGACTATACTGGCGGCGTCGTCGCGGCGATCAGCGTTTCCGGCCCGACGATCCGCATGACGGACGACCGCATCACATCGCTCACTGTGCGCATGCGGCAGATCGGCAAAGAACTGTCGGCAAGGCTCGGCTATCGTGGAGCCCATTCCGTCCAGCTGTAGCGGCTGGACGTTTTTTTGTGCCAAGAAGAATGACCTATGTGGATGCCGCCTTGGCGGGGAAGATGAGAGGAAGGCGTCCTTTTTCCAAAACCGTTCAGATACAATCGAACGTTCTGTCGTTCGGCCGGCTCCGATATATCGGTTGTCTGCCAGTTTGAAACGAGAGAGGACTGCCTCTTGGTGGGCGTTTTTTGTAGTGCAAACAAACGGAATGCATGTAAAATAGAAACGAGGTGATATGCGACGTGAAAAAACAGACGCTGTCGGAATGGATCGAACAGCTTCGCCAAGATCCGAATGTCGTGCATTGGCATGAAATCGAACCGAAAGAAGCGAGTTTCGTTCCGTTTCCAGACGAACTCGATCCGCGGCTTGGCGCGGCGCTCAAAGCGCGCGGCATCGCTTCGTTGTATACGCACCAGGCGGCCGCTTATGACGCGGTCCAAAGCGGGCGGAACATTGTCGCCGTGACGCCGACCGCTTCAGGGAAAACGCTTTGCTACAATTTGCCGGTGCTCGATGCCATTGCCAAAGAGCCATCGAGCCGCGCTCTGTATATCTTTCCAACGAAGGCGCTCGCTCAAGATCAAAAAAATGAACTAAACGAGATCATCGCCGAGATGGGGGTGTCGATTTACAGCCATACATACGACGGCGACACGGCGCCGGCGCTGCGGCAAAAAATCCGTCAAGCGGGCCATATTGTCATCACCAACCCAGATATGCTCCATACGGCCATTTTGCCGCACCATACGAAATGGATTTCTCTTTTTGAACAGCTGCGCTACGTCGTCATCGATGAACTGCATACATACCGCGGCGTATTCGGCAGCCATGTGGCGAACGTCATCCGCCGCTTAAAGCGCATTTGCGCCTTTTACGGGAGTCGACCAACGTTTATTTGCACGTCGGCGACGATCGCCAATCCGAAAGAGTTGGCGGAGCGGCTGATCGGTGAACCGGTGGCGCTTATTGACAACAATGGGGCGCCGCGCGGGCGGAAATATTTCGTGTTTTACAATCCGCCGGTTGTCGAGCGGACGATGAACATTCGCCAAAGCGCGACAAAAACGGCCGTTGAGCTCGCAAGACAGCTGCTTGTCAACCGCATTCCGACGATCGTTTTCGCCCGCAGCCGCGTCCGTGTCGAGTTGATTTTAAGCCATTTGCAGGCGGTGGTGAACGAACGAATCGGCGATACGACGATCCGCGGCTACCGCGGCGGCTACTTGCCGAGCGAGCGGCGCGCCATTGAAAAAGGGTTGCGCAGCGGGGAGATTATCGGTGTGGTGAGCACGAATGCGCTCGAGCTCGGTGTTGATATCGGCCAATTGCAAGCGTGCATCTTAACAGGGTATCCGGGAACGATCGCCAGCACGTGGCAGCAAGCCGGGCGCGCCGGCCGGCGCCAGGGCGATTCGCTCGTTGTGATGATCGCAAGCGCAAGCCCCCTCGATCAGTACATCATCTCCCATCCAGAATACTTTTTCGCCCGCTCGCCGGAGGCGGCGCGCATCAACCCGGACAATCTGCTCATTTTGGTCGATCATATCAAATGCGCCGCCTATGAGCTTCCGTTCCGGCGCGGCGAGACGTTCGGCGGCGTCGAGGTCGAAGAGGTGCTCGACTTTTTGGCCGAGCAAGGGGTGCTAAACGAACGCGCTGGGCGCTGGCACTGGATGAGCGACGCGTTTCCCGCGCATGATATCAGTTTGCGCTCCGCGGCTCAGGAAAACGTCGTCATCATCGATATTTCCGACACCGCCCACCATCGCGTCATCGGCGAAATGGACCGCTTCAGCGCGATGACGCTGCTTCATGATGAAGCGATTTATTTGCACGAAGGAGCACAATACCAAGTTGAAAAGCTCGACTGGGAGGAGAAAAAGGCGTACGTCCGCCAAGTCGATGTTGAATATTTTACGGACGCCAATTTGGCTGTCCGGCTTGATGTGCTGTCGGAAGACCGGAGCGAAACGCGCGGACAAATGGCGGTGCGTTACGGTGATGTATCGGTCCGAGCGATGGCGACGATTTTTAAAAAGCTGAAGCTGTCGACGTTTGAAAACATCGGATCAGGGCCGATCCGCCTTCCGGAGGAAACGCTTCATACGTCGGCGGCGTGGATCGAGTGGGAGGCGGTGCCGTCACGGTTTTCCCCGGCGCTGTTTGAACAACTCCTTGTCGGCATCGCCAATGTGCTTGGTCATCTCGTGCCGGTGTTTGTCATGTGCGACCGCTCCGATCTTCACGTCTTGCCGCAGCTTAAGGCGCCGCATTCCGGACGGCCGACGATTTTCCTTTATGATCGCTATCCAGGCGGAGTCGGCCTGTCGGAGGCGGTGTTTGAACGGTATGAAGAGATCATGAAACATGTGAAAGAATGGGTCGAACGCTGCCCGTGTGCGGACGGCTGCCCATCGTGCATCGGCATTTCAAGCGCTGACGGACCGTCGTTGAAGCGCGAACTTGTCCAGTTTTTGGACGAACAACTTGCCGTTTGGGCCGGTCCGTCCGTTTAAGCGTCGTCATGCGTGTTTTTGCCGAGTGTGGGAGAATCAACTTATAGAAGCAAGCCGACGTCAAGCAAGGAGGGGGTGAACGGATGAAGCCGAAGTTGGCGCAATGGAAAGAATTGCTTGCCGCCCGGCATAAAAAGGAGAACGATGAAGAAAAAGAAGAGGAGAAACCGGACGGACGACCTGTGACGGACGTGCCGTATGCCGACGTTTGGCGGGAGTACGGCGCCAAGCCGTATTGGTTTGCCGGCGATTACTGCCTCATTCGGGAAACGGTGTATCCGCTTGACTATCAGCACGGCCGCTATCGGCTCGGAGCGCTGTATGAAGTGCACGAAAGATGGCAGGAAGCGCCGTTTTCCCATCCGCTCTCCTGCCGCGGCTTTGCCGTTAGCGACTTATTCTTTTTTGACACGGAGACGATGGGACTTTCAAGCGGGGCGGGAAACATCATGTTCTTGCTTGGCCACGCCCGCATTCTTGGCGATTTCGTCACCATCCGCCAGCACCTTCTGCCATACCCAGGGGCGGAAGTGGCGCTCTATCAAAGTTTTTTGTCTGACGTCGATTATACGACGCTTGTTACCTATAATGGAAAAGCGTTCGACTGGCCGCGCCTGAAAACGCGCCATGCGCTTGTCCGCAACATGGTGCCAAAACTGCCAGCGTTCGGTCATTTTGATTTGTATCACGCCGCCCGCCGCTTATGGAAAGACAAATTGGATTCGCTGCGCCTTTCGGAAGTGGAGCGGCACATTCTCTATGTCGAGCGGGGCGATGATGTGCCGGGCTTTTTGGCGCCGATGATGTACAAGGAGTTTTTGCAAACGCCCCATCCAGACCGGCTCATGCCAGTATTGCGCCATAACGAGCGCGACGTGTTGTCGCTCATTGCTCTCTACATTCACCTATCCGTTCAGCTGCTTGAAGCGGACCGGCTCGCTGACCCCAAGGAGCAGTTGGCCGCCGCCCGTTGGTTCGAAGCGGTCGGGGAAACAGCGGCGGCAAGGGGGGTGTACGAGGAGGCGAGCGGCAAAGGGGCGAAGGAAGCGCAGACGGCGAAATGGCAGCTTTCGCTTTTATACCGAAAAGAAAAACGATATGAAGAGGCTGCTCTCCTTTGGCGCGACTTGTTTATCCACGGAAATGGCTATTGGAAGGCGAAGGCCGGGCTTGAACTGGCGAAGGTGTATGAACATTATTTCCGGGATGCGGCCGAAGCGCACCGTTATGCCGTTATGGCATATGAAGCGTGGCGGTCGCTCGCTAGGATGAGCCGACAACATAGCGAGAAAGAAGAAGCGGAATGGCGCAGGCGGCTCGCGCGGCTTGAACGCAAGAAAAACGGGTGAGAACTCGTCCATTTCCCTGGCAAGCGCAAAATATGACAGAAAACGAAAATGTTTCGTCTTTTTGTTGTGAATCTTGTAGAAAAAAGAAAAAACGTGTACAATGGCATCGGAATGAACGAAAACGATGGCAGGGAGAAGAAGACGATGCGGAGCATGTACAAAAAAATTTTGTATCTCTTTTTTATTGTCGTCGGTTTGACGTTTGTCGTGTTCAATTATATCTATTAATGAACGTCAGAGAGGCCGGCGCCGCATAACGGATTCAAAAAGACGAATGACTATGCCAAAACGTCCGAAGCACCGGAGCGAGAGAGCCGGTAGATTGTTGGCGCGAATGGCTCTTCAAAATGGGTGTTTATACTAGTACGAGTCCACTCCGTTCATCATAGGCTAGTATTGTCAAGCAACAGCCTAAATTGATGAAAGGAGAGGAATATGATGCATTGCCTGCCGAATGTAACGGCGCCGATCGTTCATCCGCCTCGTTGCAACGTTTTGCATCATTTCGAAGCAACGATTGTGCCGCATATCCATCCATCGCATACGATGCATGTTTATCATCACCTGTATGAACATCAACATTATTTCCCGCATACGGAATCGGCGGTGGCTCAGGCTGCCAATCGCCATCTGTACTGCCCGGGTCCGGGACCGATGCCATTTCCGCCGTTTCCGCTGCGATAGTAAGGGCCAAAAACAGAAGCCGCTTTGTCGGCTTCTGTTTTTTTACGGATGGAAAACGCCGGCAGCCGGCGGCGTTTGGGCGGGAGGACGGCGTTTCGGCGCCGCCGGGAAGTCTGCGTGGGCGCCATGCGGCTTCCCGATCGATGCGGCAAGCCAACCGTCAATTGACAACCGGCTGAATTTCTGAAAAAATAAAGAGAAGATGATCGTTGAATGCGGATTGAGGTGAAAAGCCATGTCAGCCCATCAAGTGAAACTGACGCCGAAAGACATTTTAGAAAAGGAATTTAAGGTAAGCATACGGGGGTACAACCAAGACGAAGTGGATCAATTTTTGGATCTCATTATTAAAGATTATGAAGCATTTCAGCAAGAAATTGACGAGTTGCGCCAGGAAAACGCCCGGCTGAAGCGGCAAGTCGAGGAGCTTCAAAAACGGCCGGCGATGTCGGCGGGAACGACGAACTACGACATTTTGCAGCGCCTTTCCAACTTAGAAAAGCATGTGTTTGGCCGGAAACTGTATGAATAACCAGCCGGCAGGGCGAAGTTGATGCAGGGATTTCTAATTTTTTCTTCTTGATTCTCACACCAAGATCAGCTATACTGTAAGATGCTCGCAGCGTTAATCATGTTCGGGTAATCGCTGCGGCCGGTTTCGGCCGTAGAGGAAAGTCCATGCTCGCACGGTGCTGAGATGCCCGTAGTGTTCGTGCCTAGCGAATCCATAAGCTAGGGCAGTCTGGCTTCGGCTGGGCTGACGGCGGGGAAAGAACCTACGTCCGCATGCGGATATGGTTCGATTACCCTGAAAGTGCCACAGTGACGCAGCTCTAAGGGAAACCTTAGAGGTGGAACGCGGTAAACCCCACGAGCGAGAAACCCAAATGATGGTAGGGGCACCTTCCCGAAGGAAATGAACGGAGGGAAGGACAGGCGGCGTACGCTGCCTGTAGATAGATGATTACCGCCGGAGTACGAGGCGAAAGCCGCTTGCAGTACGAAGGTACAGAACATGGCTTACAGAACATGATTAACGCGGTGATTGGAATCGTGGGAAAGCCCTCCTGCAGGAAGGAGGGCTTTCTCTTTTGTGTGTTTTCCTTCCATATGACTATAATGGAAGTATAGACCATGAATGAGGATACATACGCCTATCAGATAGGGGGAACAGGATGACTTCGTTTTCGCTGATTGCCACGGCCGCGATGGGGCTCGAATCAGTCGTCGCGGAAGAAGTGCGCCGGCTTGGTTATGAGTGCCAAGTGGAGAACGGCAAAGTGACGTTTGAAGGCGATGCGCTCGCCATTTGCCGGGCCAACCTTTGGCTGCGCACCGCTGACCGCGTGAAGCTGAAAGTCGGTGAGTTTCGAGCGACGACGTTTGAGGAGTTGTTTGAACAAACGAAGGCGTTGCCATGGGCCGATTACTTGCCGAAAGATGCCGAGTTTCCGGTGATCGGGAAGTCGGTCAAATCAACGCTGTTCAGCGTTTCCGACTGCCAAGCCATTGTGAAAAAGGCAGTCGTCGAAAGCTTAAAAGCGCGCTATCATTTGTCGTGGTTCCCGGAAACCGGGCCGTTGTATCGGATCGAGGTGGCGCTTCACAAAGATATCGCTACGTTGACGATCGATACAAGCGGCGCCGGGCTGCATAAACGCGGCTACCGTGCTCGCCAAGGGGAGGCGCCGCTAAGAGAGACGCTCGCGGCCGCCTTAGTGTTGCTCACCAATTGGACGCCCGAGCGCCCGTTCGTCGATCCGTTTTGCGGGTCGGGCACGATTGCCATTGAGGCGGCGCTGATCGGCCAAAACATCGCCCCAGGGTTTAACCGGGATTTCGTCTCGGAGCAATGGCCGTGGATCGGGGAATCGGTATGGGAAGAGGCGCGCCAAGAGGCGGAACAGATGGCGCGTTACGACCAACCGCTTGATATTTGCGGGATTGACCTTGACCCGCACATGGTCGAGATCGCCAAGATGAATGCAGCCGAAGCGGGGCTTTCCGATCTCATTTCTTTTCGGGAGGGCCGCGCCGAGCAGTTTCGGACCGATGCACAATACGGGGTGATCGTCGGCAACCCGCCATACGGCGAACGGCTTGGCGAACAACGGGAGGTCGAAGCGCTCTATCGCGCCATCGGCCGCGCCTTCGCCGCCTTGGATACGTGGTCGGTGTACATTTTAACCGCCCACCGCGGTTTTGAAACGCATTACGGCCGCCCGGCGACGAAGCGGCGCAAACTGTTTAACGGCTTTATTGAAACCCATTACTACCAGTACTGGGGGCCGCGGCCGCCGCGCGAAGCTCGAAGTTGACTTCTCGGCGGCCATCGATCATAATATTGTTTTGTTACTAGGGATCGAGCGCGCAACAAACTTGTTGCGCGCTTATGCATGATATGCCGGGGGAGTTTATGCCAATTGGAGGGGTGGCGACGATGGGCCATGAACGTTATCCGTTTGTTGTAGAAAAAAATGAAAACTTTTTTGATAAGTTGAGCCAGTGGATCGGCGATGTTTTTTATGACATTTTGCCGGAAGCCGGCTTTGAGCTGCGCGACGAGCAAATTTATATGGCGTTTCAGCTCGAGCGGGCGTTTCGAGAAAAAAAGGTGATCTTCGCCGAAGCGGGAGTTGGCACAGGGAAAACGATCGTGTATTTGCTGTATGCAGTCTGCTACGCCCGCTATACCGGCAAGCCGGCCATTATCGCCTGCGCCGATGAGACGCTCATTGAGCAGCTCGTCAAAAAGGAAGGCGATATTGCGAAGCTATCCAACGTGCTCGGGCTGGAAATCGACGTCCGGCTGGCGAAATCGCCAGATCAATATTTATGTTTGAATAAACTGGAAGAAGTAACGACGTATGACGATGACGACATCGAGCTGTATGAGCAAATTTACGATGAACTTCCGGCCTTCGTCCATGACAACAAACCGCTGCAGTCGTTCTACCGCTACGGCGACCGAAAAGAATACGCCCACCTGACTGATGAGCAGTGGAAAAAAATCGCCTGGGATCCGTTTCAAGACTGTTTCACGTGCGAAAAGCGGCATCGCTGCGGACAGACGCTTTGGCGCGACTATTACCGGAAGGCGGCGGATTTGATCATCTGCTCGCACGATTTTTATATGGAACATGTTTGGACGTATGAAGCGCGCAAGCGGGAAGGACAGCTGCCGCTGTTGCCGGAAGCGAGCTGTGTCGTGTTTGACGAAGGGCATTTATTGGAGTTCGCTGCGCAAAAGGCGTTGACATATCGAATGAAAGAGACGACGCTTGAGACGTTGCTGACACGTCTTCTTGAAAACGACATCCGTGAAGAGCTCGCCTATTTAATTGAGGAGACGCTGGAGACGAGCACGCGCTTTTTTGATGAGCTGAAAGCGTGCGCGAAAGACGTTCCGGGTTCGAACCGGAAAGAAATTTTGCCGTCGCCGCGTCTTGAACAATGGGCGAAGCGGCTCCGCGGCCAAATGGTCGAAATCGGCAACGAGCTTGTGTTTGAAAGCGAGACGTATACGATCGATCATTACCAGCTGAACATTGTGGATGAATATTTGGACCAAATCCAGTATTCACTCGATTTGTTTTTGAAAAACGCCGACGCCATTACGTGGCTTGAGTCGTCGCGTCAAGAGGCGACGTTTGTCGTCATGCCGCGCACCGTTCAAGAAGTGTTGCGCGAAAAAGTGTTCAGCAAACGAATGCCGTTTATCTTTTCGTCAGCGACGCTATCGAGCGGAAAATCGTTTGCCTATATCGCCCAAAGCTTAGGCATTGATGACTATTTATCGTTCAGTGTGCCGTCGCCGTTTGATTACGACGAACAGATGACGATTTTTATGCCGACGTTCCGCACGGATGAGACGCTGTTTGCCAAAAAATACGCATATGCGCTTGAAAAATTGCGCGAAACCGGAGGCCGGGCGCTCATCTTGTTCCCGACGCGCGAGGAGCTTCTTCAGTTTAAAGAGGCGGCAGCCGGCGAACCATTTTCGTTTTTGTTTGAAGGCGACCGTGAAATCAGCGATTTGGTCGCCGAGTTTCAGCGTAACGAGGAAACGGTGCTTTGTTCCGAACATTTATGGGAAGGACTTGACATCCCGGGGCCGTCGCTTTCGAACGTCATTATTTGGTCGCTGCCGTATCCGCCGAATGATCCGGTGTTTCAGGCGAAGCGAAAAGCGTATAGCAACCCGTTTTGGGACGTCGATGTGCCGTATATGCTTCTTCGCCTTCGCCAAGGAGTCGGACGGCTCATCCGCACGCGCGATGACCGCGGCATCGTTTCCATTTTCGTCACCGACAGGGAAGATGAACGGGTCATTGCGGCGATCAAAGACGTGTTGCCGACAGCGGTGAGGGAAGAATGATATTCTTCCCTTTTTCATTTTCCACAAAAATAGCATTTTCTCGCTGGCAAGCAGGAAAATGGCACCTTGTTATGGAAATGATGATACGGCCATGAAATACATAGGGGGACTGAGTATAGTGAAACCAATCGAAGCGCAGTTTTTGCAATACGTGAAAAAAATGACGGGCTACCGCGAAGCGATTGGCCTCATGTATTGGGATTTGCGGACTGGCGCCCCGAAAAAAGGGGTCGAGCAGCGATCAGAAGTGATCGGCATGCTGTCAGAAGAAGTGTTTCGCATGTCGACATCCGAGGAGATGGCAGCCTTTATCGCCAAGCTGTCGCCCAAAGCCGTCTACGAAGAGCTGGATGATGTGACAAAGAAAACGCTTGATGAATGCAAAAAAGAATACGAGCGCAATAAAAAAATTCCAGCGGATGAATACAAAGAGTTTGTCGTGCTTTGTTCCAAAGCGGAAAGCGTTTGGGAAGAAGCGAAAGCGGCTGCTGATTTCGCCCGGTTTCGCCCGTATTTGGAGCAAATCATCGAGTTTCAGCGCCGCTTTATCCGTTATTGGGGGTATGAAGGACACCCGTACAATACGCTGCTCGATCAATACGAGCCGGGCATGACCGTCGATTTGCTTGACGAACTGTTCAGCCGCCTGCGCGAACGCATCGTCCCGCTTGTGCACGCCATTTCCGCCGCGTCCGACAAGCCGGATGTGTCCTTTTTGTTCGCGCCGTTTCCAAAAGGAAAGCAGCGCGCTTTTCTGCTTGAGTTGCTTAAAGAGCTCGGCTATGATTTTGGCAAGGGGAGACTTGATGAGACGGTCCATCCATTTGCGATCGAGCTCAACCCGAACGATGTGCGCATTACGACGCGCTACGACGAGCGCGACTTCCGCACCGCGGTGTTTGGCACGATCCATGAATGCGGCCATGCGCTGTATGAACAACACATTTCCGAGGCGCTTGTCGGCACTCCGCTTGCAAGCGGGGCGTCGATGGGCATTCATGAATCGCAGTCGCTCTTTTTTGAAAATATGATCGGACGCCACTATGCGTTTTGGAAGCGGCATTACCCGCGCCTGCAGCAATACGCGCCCACGCAGTTCGCCGACGTTTCGCTTGATGCGTTTTACCGGGCGATCAATGAAGCGAAGCCGTCGCTCATTCGTATTGAAGCGGACGAACTGACGTATCCGCTCCATATTATCATCCGCTATGAAATCGAAAAGCAGCTGTTTGCTGGGGAGCTGGAAGCGATCGACTTGCCGGATGTATGGAATGAGAAATATGAACAATACCTTGGCATCCGCCCGCACAACGATGCGGTCGGCGTGTTGCAGGACGTCCATTGGTCCGGCGGCAGCTTCGGCTATTTCCCATCGTATGCGCTCGGCTATATGTATGCGGCGCAATTCAAGCAAGCGATGGAAAAAGAGTTGGATGTAGCTGGGCTGCTTGAAGAGGGGAACATCGCACCGATCCGTGAATGGCTGACCGTTCATATCCACCAGTTTGGAAAAATGAAAAAGCCGCTCGAACTTGTGCGCGATGCGACGGGCGAAACGCTGAAAGCCGATTATCTTATTCAATATTTAGAAGAAAAATATAAGGCGCTTTATCGATTATAGAAACAGGCGCGTCAGTGCAAACATCGTTCTTACGCTGTTCGTTTAGTTTTTCTGTCGACAAAGTCCTATTGTGTCTCGGTTTTATGCACATAAAGAGGAAGGTGTCCCGATCGCTTGGGGACACCTTCTTGTTTCACCATAATTTGTATCCTTTCGACCCCGGCGGAGCGTTTTGAATGATGTCGATGATCGGCACCGTATAGGCGATCAAAATGAGCGCAACGACGAGGCCGATCCAAAGCTTCCAGTTTTCAAGCGCCAGCGCAGCCCGTTCATACGGAGCAGCTGCCTCGGCGACCGGAAACTCCGTTTCGCCTTTCGGGGCGAAAAAGGCCAAGTTGATCACGATGACGAGAATCAAAATAATGCCGATGAACAAGATGGTGCCGCCGACCGCTTGCGCGATTTGGTACGGAATCCATTCAAGCGCTTGCGGCGAATTGCCGTACGTTGAGAACGCCGAGCGTCGCGGTGCGCCGAGCAGACCGGCAAAATGCATCGAGCCGGACATGAACGTCATCCCAACGGCCCAAACGATCGTTTGAATGATGGCGAGGCGGTTCATCGCCTTCGTCATCACCCGGCCGGTCAAATGCGGAATGAGCCAGTATGACGCACCAAAAAATGTTAGGACGACAGTCGTTGCCACCGTTAAATGGAAGTGGCCGGTCACCCAAATCGTATTATGGACGACTTGGTTGAGTTGGTGCGAGGCGTTAATAATCCCGCCGGTGCCGGCCGGAATAAAAAACAGCATTCCGACAAACGGGGCGAAAAAGCGGGCGTCGCTCCACGGGAGTTTCCGCAGCCAGCCGAACAAGCCGGTCGCTCCCTGCGAGCGGCCGTACGATTCAAACGTCGCAAACATGGCGAACGCGGTCATGAGCGACGGAATGATGACCATGAACGTCAAGACGACTTGCACGTATTTCCAAAACGGCGAAATTCCCGGCTCAAGCAATTGGTGATGGAAGCCGACCGGAATCGAAAACAGCAAAAACAAGATAAACGCCAGCCGTGCGAGTGAATCGGAGAACATTTTGCCGCCGATCACTTTCGGAATGACGGCGTACCAAACCATATACGCCGGCAATAGCCAGAAGTAGACGAGCGGATGCCCAAAATACCAAAACAGCGTCCGGCTCAAGAGCACGTTCACCCGATCCGTGAGCCCAAGCGACCACGGAATGAGCTGGAAGACGACGGTGGCGGCGACGCCAAGCGAACAGACGAGCCATAGCACCATATTCGTCACTGACATGAACGCCAGCAGCGGGCTCACTTGACCGCGGTGCGTTTTCCGCCAGCGGGCATAATGAGCGAACATCGCAAAGCCGCTCACCCAGCTGCCGACGACGACAAGCGCCAAGCCGATGTAAAAGCCGGCGTGCGCTTGCAGCGGCGCGTAAAACGTATATAAGACAGATGCCTTGCCGGTTAAGATGAAAAACGCACTCATGGCTGTTCCGATTGTCATCAGCCAAAAACCGATCCAACCGGTCCGGCGCGAACCGTCTGAGAGCGCCCCGGTTGTACGGCTGACCGCGGCGAACTGAAAGCCGATAATGAAAAACGTCGTCAGCACGAGTCCAAGCAAGACGCCATGCGTCGTCAAAATCGTGTAATAGCTGATCCCAGCCGGGAGCTCAAACTTGCCGGAACGGACTAATGTTTGCAATAGGCCGGCGAACCCCCCGAGCGCGAGGGCGGTAAAGGCGACGAACAAATGGGCAAGCGCCAGTTTCGCATCGCGGCGATCGACTTTTTCCAACGGTTGTGCCATGTTACTCCACCACCTTTATGCGCGCCGTCATCATATGGTGGCCGGCGCCGCAATACTCGTTGCAAAGAATCGTATATTCGCCCGGTTTGTCAAACGTGGTTGTTAAGCTGTTCACATAACCGGGTGTGACCATCATGTTCACGTTCGTTCCCGGGATTTCAAATCCGTGGATGACGTCTTTCGAAGTGACGTTGATCGTCACTTTCGCTCCTTTTGGAATTTCGATCGCATTCGGTGTAAAAGAAAACGCGGCGACGACGATGTTCAACTCGTATTCCTTGTCTCCTTTTTTGACGAGCCCCGGATGATCAAACGGCGGGGTCGAATCGACTTTTTCTGGATCGATCGTCGTCAGGCGGCTCGGTGGCTGCTGTCCGGCGGCGAATGCACTTACGCCGACGACCGTCAAAAAAACGATCAAACAGCCGATGCCAAACGCAAGCCAAATTTTTTCATACTTATGGATGTGCATACCGATTCCCTCCTTTGCCGCTTACAGGCGGTGCAAAAATAAAAAGTAGACGCTGACCCAAGAAAAAATGATGAAAAAGCCGAGCAGAAACACAGAGGCCAGCGTGCCTTTGAGCGCCGGCTCTTTTTCCTTTTTCGTTTGCCGGGCCGCTGTGATCAGTTTTGCCATGCCGTATCCCTCCTCTTTGTTGGATTCATCCCCCATAACAGCAATTCGGCAGGTGCGCCAAACGGCCAATTTCCCTGCTTTGACACTATCATAACTGTACAAAACTGGGGCGACAGTGACTTTTCTCACAAAAACGATGCTGGAAGTGTGAACAAATGGTGACGTTTGTGAAAAAATGATGAAGACGTCATTTTCTCTCGCGGCAGCAGAGCCCGCCAATGTTCTTTTTGCTGGCATGTAAAGCGCCGGCGATTGAACAGGCAATGCGATGCAGCAAAGAGATTAAGCCTATCGATCATTGATGATTTTTTAGCCAACGGCCAAGCGGCGCTCGGAATAGTGGAGATCATCGAGCAAGCGGGGGCTGATATGGTCGGCATCGGCATTGTCATTGAAAAAGCGTTTCAAGACGGCGGCCGGCTGCTTCGTTCGCGCGGCTTCCGCGTTGTGTCGCTCGCCCGCATCGCATCGCTTGATGGCGGCGCCATTCAATTTGCTGACGAGGTGATGAGTCGATGAAGATGAAATGGTGGCAAGTCGGATCGCTCGGCATCCAACATGTATTGGCCATGTACGCCGGGGCGATCGTCGTTCCGCTCATCGTCGGCGGGGCGATGCTCGCGATGTTCGGCATGGTCATTGCCTACGGTGTGAAAATGTTAGGCCAAGTTGACCTAACTGTGCAAGAGAACTTGCTGATCATCGCCTGCTCGGTCGGCGTGGGGCTTGGGGTGACGGCGGTGCCGAACTTGTTTGCCGAGCTGCCGACCGGCTTGCGCATTTTAACCGATAGCGGCATCGTCGCCGGCAGCATGACCGCCATCATCTTAAACGCCGTCTTCCATTTCGGTAAGGCAAGAAAATCGGCTGCACTGCCGCTGCAGGAACAAAAAATTTCATAATGGTGTTGATCGCTTTTATAGCCATCTTCGTTTTCCGGCCACTGCTCGGGAAATGGGGGTGGCTTTTTTATTGGCGTGTCGATTGGCAGAGAAAATGATAGAAACTGGTGGAGGGATGATGGTATAATGGAAAGCGAATAGGAAAGGGGGTGAAACAATGGATGAATGGGTGGAGCGCCTTTTCGATGAGCTGCGGCAAATACGGAATCAGATGGCGACCAAACAGGATGTTGTGCGGGTGAATGATCGCATCGATCGGCTTGAACAAACGGTGAGCGCGACGAAAGAGGATGTTGCGCGGTTAAATGGACGCGTCGGGCAACTCGAAGAGACCGTGGCAGCGACGAGAGAAGACGTTGTCCGGATGAATGATCGCATCGGGCGGCTTGAGCAGACCGTGGCAGCGACGAGAGAAGACGTCGCAGCGCTGGATGAGCGCATCGGGACCATCGAACGGACGATGGCAACGAAAGAGGATGTCGCAACGCTGGATGAGCGCATCGGGACCATCGAACGGACGATGGCAACGAAAGAGGATGTCGCAACGCTGGATGGGCGCATCGGGACCATCGAGCGGACGATGGCAACGAAAGAGGATGTCGCAGCGCTGGATGGGCGCATCGGGACTATCGAGCGGACGATGGCAACGAAAGAGGATGTCGCAGCGCTGGATGAGCGCATCGGGCAACTCGAAGAGACCGTGGCGGCTAACAGAGACGACATTGCGGCGCTCGACAGCCGGATTGGGCGCATGGAACAAACGATGGCGACGAAAGAGGACGTTGCCGAATTGCCGTTTATTCGGCAAGCTGTCGTGGAAACGTTAGAAACGCTCCATGAAATTTCGGCGATGAAACAAACCCTCACAGAAATGCAACAAAAAGTCAATGAAGTCATTGCCGGACAAGCGCGGCAAGAGCTCGTACTTCAATCCCTCGCTTTGCACTTGCTCGAGCATGAAAGTGAAATCCGCGCGCTAAAAGCGAGATAAATAACGAACCTCTCCTATTGTACATCCTCGCTGATGATCATGTTCCTTCCAAAACAGGCCGGTTTTGTCCGCGCCTGTTTTTTGATTGCAGCAACTTTTCATAACTTTTTTTGGCTGCGAAAACTAGAAATCCATTCGCTGTTCCTGAAAAAACGGGTGTACAAACATATTTTCCATTGCATATAGTTTGGCTTGTTGCGCATCCTAATAGAATAAAGAGGAACAGACCGAGGTGTTTGTATGCCGGTTCTTTTATCTGTCGGCACAGCAAGGATGCCGTATACGGCCGCCCAAGACGAGGTGAAGCAGCATGTCGCCGGGCTGTTCGCCGGTCGAATGGCGCGTGCGGAGCGGCTGCTGCAGGCGTTTGACAACAGCGGCATTCATACGCGCACGTTTGTCCAACCGCTTGCCTGGTACAGCGCGCCGCGCGGTTTCGGTGAAAAAAATGGGGTGTACATCGACCGTGCCGTCCGCTACAGCCGAGAGGCGGTCAATGACTGTTTGCGCAAGGCTTCGTCCGGCCCTGTTTTGCATGAGGAGATCGATGCGCTGTTTTACATCTCAACGACAGGGCTGTCGACGCCGAGCATCGAGGTGCGGCTGATGAACGTATTGCCGTTCTCCCCTCATGCCGTAAGAGTGCCGATTTGGGGGCTCGGTTGTGCGGGAGGGGCGGCTGGGCTCGCCCGGGCAGCCGACTATTGCCGGGCGTTTCCGAATGCCAAGGCGCTTGTGATCGCCGTTGAGTTTTGCAGTTTGACGTTTCAACTCAATGATTGGTCCAAAAGCAATGTGATCGGTACGTCGCTTTTTTCCGACGGCGTGGCGTGCTTGCTTGTGGCTGGCGACGGAGCGGCGCCGACAGCTGGCGCGCCGCGTGTCATCGCCGCCCGCTCGGTGCTCATGCCCGGCTCGGAAGACGTGATGGGCTGGGATGTTCGCGACGAAGGTTTGTTTGTCATCTTTTCAAAAGACATTCCGGCGATCGTTCGCTCTTGGCTGCGCCCGCAAGTCGAGTCGTTTTTGCAGGAACATGGGTTAGGGCTTGGGGATATTCATTATTTCATCGCCCACCCGGGCGGGAGGAAAGTCATTGAAGCGTACGAGGAGGCGTTCGGATTCGGTCCGGAACAGACAAAAGCCGCTAGAGACGTGCTCGCCCGCTACGGCAACATGTCGTCGGCCACCGTGTATTTTGTGCTCGAACAGATGATGCGGCAGCCGCTTTCGTCCGGGCACGGCCTGCTTATCGCTCTCGGCCCGGGCTTTAGTGCGGAAATGGTGCTGCTTCAATGGGGGGGATGATCGTGCGGTTTTGGTTCGTGTTTTTGGCGGTTGCCGGCATGCGCGTCATTGAGCTTCGGCTTGCAAAACGGAACGAACAGTATGTGAAAGCGCTCGGGGCGCGGGAGTTCGGCGCTCGCCATTACCCGTTGATCGTATTGATGCATGTCGGTTTCTTTTTGTCGTTGGCTGTTGAGGCGCTTCGAAAAGGCGCGCGCCCGTCGCGCCGCTGGCCGCTTTTGTTTCCGCTTTTTCTTGTCGTGCAAGGGCTGCGCGTATGGACAATTGGGTCGCTCGGCCGTTTTTGGAATACGAAAATTTTGATCGTACCAAACGGCCAAGTAGTGAAAAAAGGGCCGTACCGATGGCTTCGCCACCCGAACTATGTGGTTGTCGCCTTAGAGATTGCGCTGTTGCCGCTTTTGTTTCAAGCGCCGATCACCGCGCTTGTCTTTTCGCTTTTGAACGCATTTTTGCTGTCGATTCGCATCGCGGTTGAGGAAAGAGCGCTGGCGGCGCTCACCGACTACCGGGAGGCGTTTCGGGAGCGGCCGCGTTTTTTGCCCCGGTTAAGGGGGGAGGCTGCCATCCGCAAGATGCGGCAAGCTGAAAGCAGCGGACAAATAAAAAACAGCCCTTGAGCCGTCTATAATGGCATCTGTTCGCCGTTCGCCTGCGGGCGGCGGCAGGGCGTTGCCTCTTTCTCTATGTCATCCTGTCGGGTTACGGCAGGATTTTTCTTTTTTTCTATTGGGAAACGGGGCGAAATGCAGTAAAATGAATGTAAATGACATTGAGGGAGACAAAGGGGTTTTGGTCATGGGGCATATTGCGATTGAGCGGCCGTCATTGCGGCTGTGGCTTTCGAAAATGATCGACATGCACGATCAGCTTCAGTCCGCGGATGACCAGGAGCATGCGGACAAAGTGAAGCAGCTCATCGAAAAAGCGGCATCCGGTGAGCTCATTGTCGCGTTTTGCGGTCATTTTTCCGCCGGCAAATCGAGTTTGATCAACGCGTTGCTCGGCGAGCCGATGCTGCCGTCCAGCCCGATTCCGACGAGCGCCAATCTCGTCAAAGTGAAAGCCGGTCCGGACTATGTGCGCATCTTTTTCCACCGCGATGAGCCGGTCGAGTATGAACCGCCGTACGACCCGGACTTGATTCGCGCCCAATGCCGGGACGGGGAGACGATCGAATGGATTGAAATCAGCCGAACGACGGACGCCATCCCGCCGGGGGTCGCGATCCTCGATACGCCGGGCATCGATTCGACCGATGACGCCCACCGGCTGGCGACGGAGTCAGCGCTTCATTTGGCGGATGTCGTCTTTTACGTCATGGATTATAACCATGTGCAGGCGGAATTAAACTTCCAATTTACAAAACAATTAACAGATGAAGGAAAGACCGTTTATTTGATCATCAACCAAATCGATAAACATCGCGACGACGAGCTGCCGTTCGCTGAATTTCGCGCCTCGGCCGCCGAGGCGTTCCGGCGTTGGGGAGTTGAGGCGGCCCGTTTGTTTTTCTTGTCGCTGAAAGACCCGTCACATCCGCACAACGAATGGCATGAGCTTGTCGCTTGTTTGCGCCGGTTGTTTGCCGACAAGGAGGAATGGCTCGTCCGCGGCGCCGAGTCGGCGTTAAAACGGATCGCGGACGGCCATCTTGAGCATCTCCGCGCGCGGCACGAGCCGCTTGAGCAAACGATTGAGACGCGCCTCGAGGCGCTTGGCGGCGCCGATGACGAGGCGGCGGCCATCGCGGAGCTCGATCGCCTTGAGGCGGAGCTTGCCAATTGGCAAACAGCGCCGTCGCGGGCGGAGGAGGCGTTCCGTTCGGAGCTTGAGCGCGTGCTGCAAAACGCGTACGTGATGCCGTTTGAGACGAGGGAGCGGGCTGAGGCGTACTTGCAGGCGATGCAGCCGAATTTCAAAGTGGGCTTGTTGTTCGCGAAGACAAAAACGGAGCAAGAGCGCAAGCGGCGGCTTGAGGCGTTTTATGAAAGCGTCAAAGCGCAAGCGGCGGCGCAGATCGAATGGCACGTCCGCCAGCTCCTTGTTCAGTTTGGGAAAGAATGGCATGCTGATGACGATTGGTTCAGCGAGTGCCAGCAATGGACGGCGGAGTGGGATGAGACGATGCTTGCCGGCCTCGTTAAACAAGGGGCGGAATCAAGCGGCGCCGCGCTATTAAATTATACGGATGAGGTGGCGGCGGCGCTGAAAAAACGCTACCGTGACTCGGCGCTCGCCTTGTTTGCCGAACTGAAGGAACAAATCGCCAAACGGGCGGCCGCCCAAACAGAAACATTGAACGGACAGCTTTCGGCGGCGCGCGAAAAAGTGGAGCTCGCCGCCCGCCTCGCCCGCCTCAGAGCCGAGCGGGACGAGCGCCGGCGTGCGTTCGAGCAGCTGATCGCTGCTCCATGCGAGTCTGCATCGCTTGATGAAAACCGTCTCGCCGCGTTGACGGCGCCGCCGGTCTTCCGGAAAGCGCGTCATGCCGAGACGGCAAAACCGCAAGCAGCATCCAAGCCAGCGGAAACAAGCCATCTTTCCGTCAAAGAGCAAGCGCTCGGTCAGGAAGCGGCCGGCCTCGGAGTGAGCGAAAGAGCGGACGAAGCTCGGATGCTTTCAAGCGGCAGAAAACAGCGGAGCGAAGAGGCGGCCGAGCGGCTTGAGGAGGCGGCGGCTTGGCTTGAACGGTCCGAACTGCTTGGCCGCTTCGCTGGACCATTGCGCGACAAGGCGCGTCGGCTTCGCGAGCGATCGTTTACCGTCGCCTTGTTTGGCGCCTTCAGCGCCGGCAAATCGTCGCTGGCGAACGCCTTGCTCGGCGCCCCGCTTCTGCCATCGTCGCCCAACCCGACAACCGCCGCCATCAGCAAAATCGCCCCGCCCGATCACAAGCACCCGCACGGCACGGCGGTGGTCAAGGTAAAAAGCGAACTGCAAATTTGGGCGGATGTGCAATCGTCGCTTCGGCAGTGCGGCCATGAGGCGGATACATGGGATGAAGCGCTCCGCCTTTGCGCCCGCCTGGCCGAATCGGGAGCCGAACATCCGGCGCAAAAGCCGCATGTGGCTTTTTTGGCAGCTGCCGCGGCCGGCTATGAGCGGATGAACGGTCGATTCGGGGAGATCGTCTCCATCGGTTGGGAAGAACTCGAGACGTATGTCGCTGACGAAGCGGTGTCATGTTTCTTAGATGAGGTCGTGTTGTACGCCGACTGTCCGCTCACCTGCCAAGGGGTGACGCTTGTCGATACCCCGGGGGTGGATTCACTTAACGCCCGCCATACGGGAGTGGCGTTTCATTACATGAAGCATGCTGATGCGTTGTTGTTTGTGACGTATTACAACCATGCGTTCTCGAAAGCAGACCGCGAGTTTTTGCTTCAGCTTGGGCGCGTGAAAGACACGTTTGCGCTTGATAAAATGTTTTTCGTCATCAATGCGGCTGATTTGGCCCAGTCGAAAGAGGAGCTTGAGGCCGTCATTTCCTATATGAACGGAGAGCTCGCCCGCTTCGGCATCCGCTTCCCGCGCCTTTATGCGCTCTCAAGCCGCTTGGCGCTGGCGGAAAAAACGGGGGCCGAGCCCGGTCCGCGCGGCGTCTTGGCGGACTCCGGCTTGTCTGCCTTTGAAACCGACTTCTTCCGCTTCTTAACGGAAGAACTGGCGGAAGTCGCCGTCGAGAGCGCATATGCCGAGCTTGAGCGGGCGCGGCGGGCGGCAGAGGAATTCGCGCGCGCCGCTGGGCAAAGCGAAGCGGAAAAAGCGGAGAAACGGCAGGCGCTTGAGGCGGTGAAAACGAAGATGCACGCCGTGCTTGCTGGCATTGATGATGCCTACGGCCGGCAGGCGCTTCGCCAGGAAGTCGACGAATTGCTCTATTACGTCAAGCAGCGCGTCTTTTTCCGCCTCAACGATGTGTTTAAGGAGGCGTTCAACCCGGCGGTGCTCCGCGACGACCAAGGCCCGGCGCGTCGGGCGCTTGAGCGTTGCCTCGACGAGTTGCTCGCATCGGTTGGCTTTGATTTGGCCCAAGAGTTGCGGGCGACGAGCTTGCGTGTTGAGTCGTTTTTGCACAAGCAGCTGGCCGAGCAGTTCTCGCGCCTATTCCATGAGCTTCGTCGTTTCGATGATGCGCTCGCGCTCACGCCGCCTGAGCCGTTTGCCTTTTCGGCGCCGGAGTTTGCCAACGCCCTTGGGGATGTAGACCGGGTGCGGTTTACCAAGGCGCTTTCGCTGTATAAAAACGCCAAATCGTTTTTTGAGCGCGACGAAAAGCGGCGGATGAAAGAGGAAATTGAGGCGGCGCTTGTCGAGCCGATCGACGCCTATTTGGCTGAGCAAAAAGAGCGGCTTGTGGCGACGTACGCAGAACAATACAAGGCTGCCGTCGCCGCACTTTCGGCCGCTCTCGCGGAACAAGTCGACAGCTATATGGAGGGCTTGCTTGCCGCGCTCGCCGAAGCGGCGGATCATGAGGCGCTCGCCCGCATCGAAGCGGCGCTTCGCGGCCTTCTTTCGGGCCGCGTCGGGGAGGCGCGTTGATGAACCGGTTTCACGCTTGCGCTACATGCATCGACTACCGTATAGAAAAGCGAGCCGACGGTCTGTACACGTATTGCCGCCGGCTCGGCTATGCGACGAAACCGAACTATCGGTTCAACTGTTGGACGCCGAAACCGAACGTCCGGCGTTTGATGGAAAAAGAAGCAGGAAAGGACGAGGACTAATTGAGCGAAGTGCATCACGCGATCACTGCCCATGTGCAAAAACAGCATACCATCTTGAAGCAATTTGCTATGCTCGAAGCCGAGCGCGAGCGGCTCATCGACGAAGCGGTCGAGCGGTGCCGCCGCGGTGAGCCGTTTACGGTCGAGGCGATCAATGAAGTGACGAAACAAATGAACGAGCTGGCCGCCGGCGGCCTCGTGCCGGCGCGCCGCTATGTAACGCCAGAGATGGTGCGCGACTACGTGCGCCGGCTTGAAGAGAAGTAACGCACACAGCCAAAGCGTTGGCATTGGCTGCCCGGCTGCCGGCCTGTAAGCAGGCCGGGCTGATGAAAACGAAAGAGGGGGGAGAAACAATGGCGTCTCTCGTTTCCCACGAATGGCTGTTGGCGCATTTGTCCGATGAAACCATCCGCATTGTTGATTGCCGGTTTTGGCTTGGCGATCCGGCTAAAGGGGCGTCTCTTTACCGGGAAGACCATATTCCCGGAGCGGTGTATATGGACTTAGAGCGCGACTTGTCGGGCCCGGTCGGAGAGCACGGAGGCCGCCATCCGCTTCCATCAGCCGCCCAAGCGGCGGATGTGTTTAGCCGGGCCGGCATTGACGACACGACGACGGTCATCGCCTACGATGACCAAAACGGGGCCATGGCCGCGCGCTGTTGGTGGCTGCTCCGGTATTTCGGCCATGCGCGCGCATACGTGTTGGATGGCAACTACAGCGAATGGAAACGAAAAGGAAATCCGGTGACGCGCGCCATTTCAGCTGTGCCGCCGCGGCGGTTTCAGCCGCGTCCGGACCGATCATGGCTCGCAACGGTCGAGGATGTACGAGCCGCCGTTCGCGACCGTGCAGCGATGCTCATTGATTCCCGCGAGTGGAAGCGGTATGCCGGGTTGGAGGAGCCGATCGACCGACGGGCCGGCCGCATTCCCGGGGCGGTGCACCGATTTTGGAAAGACGGGGTGACGGAAGGAGGCTACTGGAAAAGCGCTGTCGAGCAGGCGGCTCGGTTTGCCGATTTTGACCGTGGGCAGCCGTTGATCGTTTACTGTGGTTCCGGCGTCACCGCCTGCCCGAACGTGTTGGCGCTCCACGAAGCTGGTTATCACAACGTTCGGCTGTACGTCGGCAGTTTCAGCGACTGGATTTCCTATCCGGACCACCCGATTGAAACGGGTGACCCGTCATCCGATGCTTAGTTTTCTCCGATTCGGGCTGAAACATCATTCGACGCCTCGGTGTTGTTGGATGGAACCGTTGTTTTCTTTTCGTTTTCTTTTTTCGGTCCGCATGAGGTCGAAGCGTTGTTGATTTTCAACGATTTTCACCTAGTGTTTGTTTCGCTTTTCTTCCATTGTTTCGGCCGCCGGTTGAAGCCGCTGTATGCATAGTTTTTTGGCCGCCGGCGGATACTATAGGTGAACCGACGGAAGCAGAGGAGGAGACGCATGGGCCGGACAAAACTTGGCAATGCCAATGCCCAACGAAACAACAACGCGAAGAAGAAAAACGGCTTTAACGAATGGAGGAGCGAATTCGCTTCGTACGCAGAAGTCGAAGCGGAGAAAATGAAAAACGATCATAAAAACATCCGATCATGATGAGGGCGCGCCCCTCGTTTTTTCGTTTTAAGCACGATGGTTGGCAAATGGCAAACGTATGTGCTATAATCGTGGACAGAGCGGCGGGAGGCGCCGGTAGGGAGGGGACAACGTGCGGAAATGGCTAGTCGTTCTTTTGTTCTTGGCTGTCGCCGGCTATGGCCTTTGGAATGTGATGGCGGCTGACAAACCGAATGAAGCAAACGGAGCCGGTCCGGAAGTGGGTCAGACGGCTCCCGACTTGACCTTGCCGGCGCTTGGGGGCCAGTCGGTTAAGTTGTCGGCGCTGCGCGGCAAAGCGGTCGTCCTCAACTTTTGGACGTCGTGGTGCCCGCCATGCAAAAAGGAAATGCCGGAGCTTGCCAAGTTTTACGAGCGGCATGGCCGCGAAGTTGCGCTCCTTGCCGTTCATTTGACGACGCAAGATACGTTGGACAACGCTGAGCGGTTTGCGAAAGCGAACAGGCTCGTGTTTCCAGTCGGCCTCGATGTGCGCGGCGAAGCGCTTCGTCAATATCGAATCCAAACGATTCCAACGACGTATATTATCGATCCAAACGGCGTCATTCGGCGAAAAATTGTCGGCCCGGTGACGGCGAAGCGGCTCGAGCAGGAAACAGCGCTTTTTCGTTGAGCAGATGGCTGCAGCGAAAGGCGCTTTCTTCGTGGTTCGTTATTTTTCAAAAAGTTGTCATAATTTTTATCTTTTTTGGGCATGAATAAGATTACAATAAAAGTGAGGGGAGGTTGAAGCGATGAGACGATCCCGCAAAATGACTCTCCAAGAACTGATCAGCGAGAACAAACGGCAATTGTTGAACGATCGGGAAGCGCTCGAAAAAATCGAGAAAAAGCTGGAAGAGCGGATGCTCAAAAAAGCAGAATGACCCATGCATAGCGGTTCTCCGGGCGGACAGACTAGATGGCGAGGAGGCGAAGACAATGAGCAATCCGAAAGGAAGCCGCAAACATTTCGTGCCGAACCATATCGGCACACAGCCTCGCGCCGCAGGAGGAAACAAGGGCAAACAAATGCAAGACCAGTCCGGCCAGCACGCCCAAGTCATCCAAACGAAGGGCGAATAGCCGGAAACTCGCGCAAAGGAGGAAGCATTCATGCCGCGTCCGAAACCGGATGACCGCAGCGACAATGTGGAAAAGCTGCAAGAAATGGTGCAAAACACCATTGAGAACATAGAAAAAGCCGAAGAAACGATGCAGTTTGCGTCGCCGGAGGAGCAGGAGAAGATCCGTGCGAAAAACCGCCGCCGCGAAGAAGCGATCGCTGCGATGCGCGCGGAAATCCGAGACGAAGCAGCTGCACGGGAACACGGCTGCCAGTAAACGAAGCAGCCCTCATGCGGGGGCGGCTTCGTTTTTTTGTCTACCGCTTGAGCGAGCCGACGGGCGAATGGTAACATAGAAGAGAAGGCCCGGTAAAAAATGGAGGGAGAACGAACGTGAAAGTGGCAGAAAAACAAATTGAAGTGCGTTATGCGGAAACAGACCAAATGGGCGTCGTCTACCACGCGAACTATTTAGTTTGGATGGAAGTCGGGCGCACGGAATTGATCAAACAGCTTGGCTTTCATTATGCTGACATGGAGAAAGAAGGCATCATTTCGCCTGTTGTCGATTTGCAAGTGTCGTACAAAAAGCCGCTTCACTACGGGGAAACGGCGACTGTCCGCACATGGATTGACGCCTATGACGGCATCCGCGTGACATACGGCTACGAGATTCTCGCCCCGGACGGCGAGGTGGCGGTGACCGGAAAGTCGCAGCATGTTTGCGTCAAGCGCGATACGTTTCGGCCGATCGTGATCCGCAAATATTTTCCTGACTGGCATGAAGCATATGAGCGGGCGAAGCGGTAAAGGGGAGCGGTGCGATGGCGTTTGGCATCCGCCGACATGAGCTCGCGGCATGGAAAGAGAAAGTGAAGCGCGGTGAAATCGCCTTTTTGACCCACTATTGGTACGACGAACGGTTTCCGCATTGCACGACAGTGACGAAAGTCGGCTGCGCCGATGTCGAAAAACTCGCCGCTTGGGGGCGGCAGTACGGGCTGAAGGAAGAGTGGATCGATCGGCGCGGTGAGTTTCCGCATTTCGATTTGCTCGGTGAGACGCAAACGCGCATTTTGCAGCAGGAAGGACGGCTGTTTGAACTGGAACGATTCACGAAACGGGGGAAGAAGGAATGATGATCGATTTGGCCGTTGTGAAGGAAATGTCGAAACATACGTTGATCGATACGCTCGGCATCGAAATTGTTGAGGTTGGCGAAGGCCGCGTCGTCGCGACGATGCCGGTCGACTGGCGCACGCGCCAGCCGGCTGGGCTGCTGCATGGCGGCGCCTCAGTCGCCTTAGCGGAGACGGTCGCCAGCATCGGCGCGTACGCGCTTGTGGACCCCAACACGGAAAACGTCGTTGGATTGGAAATCAACGCCAATCACGTCCGCGCCGTTCGCCGCGGGACGGTGACGGCGACAGGGACGGTGTTGCACCGCGGTCGGACGACGATGGTGTGGGATGTGCGCATTACGGACGAACAAGGGGAGCTCGTCTGCATCTCCCGCTGCACGATCGCCATTATTCGAAAAAGCGAGCGCCAAGGCTAGCTTTTTCAATCGCCGCGGGACATTCAATGGACGAGAAAAACCGGCTCATTGCTTTTTTCGTCCAAATCCACAGTCAAATCACGTCCATCGAAATACCATTGGTCGCTCTCTTCAATAAAAAAGGTGATGCCATCAACCGTCGTCTGCGCCGCCGGCTTGTCGACCAGTTCGTCTTTGGCCATGCCAAGCGAAAACCCTTTTTGCACGGTGCTGCACCCGCCGTAGCGGGCAAAAAAGCGGATCGCATCGCCCGGCTTCAGCCCGAGCTCCCGCTTGTACCAATCAAACGCTTTTTTTGTAATCATGATGTTCATGGCTTCCCCTCCTCACTTGTTTATTATAAGTGAATGGACGGCGCCGGTAAAACGATTGTGTGAACATTGGCTGACAATTTGAGGGCGAAAAAATTTCCGGAAAATGGATTAAACTAGCCCTGACTGGCTCGAGTAAAATGCCGGCCGACGGCGAACAGTAAAAGCGAGGGGGGGTGAAGACGGTGAGCAAGAAGCGGCCGTTTGCGCCAAGCTATGAATCGGATGGGGTGATGGGCGAAAAGAAAGAGCAACGCCCGCGCCGTTCCAACCGTCGGCAAATTGACAAACAAGCGCCTGATTTTTTCAACACGACGCCATCGAGCGAATAAAAAAGCCGAATCGAGCGGGCGATGGTTGAACATCGCGCTGTTTTGTGAATAAAGTAGCCAGTAGGCTGCTTTTTTTATGGCACCTACTATACAAACGGGCCGGTCCGCGCTATCATTACTTGAGGGACATCTTTTTCGAAAGGAGTGGCGTTTTCGTATATGAGTAGTTCAAGCCCGAACGAACCGGAACCGGAATATAGCGGGGAACGCGGCCTGTTCCTTTTCTTGTCGGCTGCTCATCATACGAAAACGGGCTCCGGACGGAAAGGAAGAGGCGCCGCCTTCCTCGCGTGAAAAGGAGGAAGGATGCCAGATGATGAAAATGTATTTGTCCGATGCCAACGGCAAAATGCGCGAAATCGATCATATTGAAAATGGCTGCTGGATCAATCTCGTTGCCCCGACGGAAGACGAAATTCGCTACATCGCCCACCATTTAGACATTCCGATCGATTCGATCAAAGACGCGTTGGATGACGAGGAGCGGTCGCGCGTCGAAAAGGAAGACAACCATGTGCTCATTATCGTCGACATTCCGATTGTCGCCCATGATGAAGTGGACGGCCCGATTTACGAGACGATTCCGATCGGCATGATCATTACGAACACGTGTTTTATTACGGTTTGTTTGCAGGAGAATCCGATTTTCGAAGAATTCTCCAAAAACAAAATCAAAAACTTTTACACGTTTATGAAGACGCGGTTTGCGTTGCAAATGCTGTACATGATTTCAACGTATTATTTGCGCTATTTGAAGCAAATCAATCGGCGGACGAGCGAAATCGAAAAAGAATTGCACCAATCGATGAAAAACAAGGAGCTGTTTTCGCTTCTCAGCATGGAAAAAAGCTTAGTGTATTTTATGACGTCGCTGAAGGCGAACAACATCGTCATGGAGCGGCTCATGCGCCTCAATTATTTGCGCATGTACGAAGATGACCAGGATTTGCTGCAGGACGTCATTATTGAAAACAAGCAGGCGATTGAAATGGCCGAAGTATACAGCAGCATTTTAAGCGGCATGATGGACGCGTTCGCTTCGGTCATCTCAAACAACTTAAACATTGTGATGAAGTTTTTGACGGCCATTACGATCGTCATTTCGCTGCCGACGATGGTGGCGAGTTTCTACGGCATGAATGTACCGATTCCGTACCAACACTCTCCGTACGCCTTTTTGATCGCGATGGCGCTCGCCGGTTCACTGTCAGCGGCGACGGCGTACATCTTTTGGAAAAAGCGATACTTTTGACGGCCAGGCGCGTTTTGGATGGCCATGCGAACGGCTGCCCTGTCATTGGGGCAGCCGCTTTTGCTTTCGGACGGCCACACCGCCGGAGAGGATGAATTTCATCGCCTCTTCCGGCGAGATGTCGACGACTTCCACTTGCTTTTTCGGGACGAGCAGGGTGAGCCCGGCGACTTGAAACGCCTGCGGGATATAGACGGCGACGTAGTCGGCGAGAGGATCGTGCCAAGCGCCGACATCATCCATTGTCATGAAGCCGAGGCATTTCCAGCCGCTTTCTGGCATTGTAACGAGCACAACTTGCGAAAACGATCGTTTTTCCCCGACGAAGGAAGCGATTGTATCTTTGGCGACGGAATAAACCGTTTTCATCAAGGGAATGCTTTCAAGCAACCGGTCGATCAGTCGAATGAGGCGACCGCTTACGTATTGCGTCGATAGCCAACCGCAGACGGTAATCAGCGCGACAGTCGCCAATAGGCCTAGGCCGGGAATGTAGCGGCCATCCAAATACGGACGGACGTATTGGCCAAGCAGCCCATCCAAAACGGTGAGCACTTTGTAGCACACATAGACGGCGAGTAAAATTGGCACGATCGTCAGCATGCCGTTTAGAAAATGTTTCACAAAAAAACGCATCCCTTTCCCTCCCCGCTATTCATTCTCTACCACCATACCAATTTTTTTGGTTTTATACAACTCTCTATTATATCGAACATTTTCTGTTGTATTCGGTAAGAAAGTTCGTGTTTTTCCTTGACGAACTGCCAAATGTTCCGTATACTTTCGAATGGAACATGGGAAATGGGGGATGGATCATGAACAATCATTACGATGTGATCGTGGTCGGCGCCGGGCCGGCCGGCATTTTCACTTGCTACGAACTGACGCTCAAACTCCCTGGAGCGAACGTGCTCTTAATCGATAAAGGGCACGATATCTATAAACGCAATTGTCCGATTTTGCAAAGAAAAATTGAAAAGTGTCCGCCGCCGGCCGGCAAAAAAGACTATGCCGGCTGCGTGCCGTCCTGTTCGATCACGAATGGATTCGGCGGAGCGGGGGCGTATTCGGACGGCAAATTCAATATCACGAGCGAATTCGGCGGCTGGATGACCGACTATTTGCCGGCTTCGACCGTACTTGAGCTCATCCGCTATGTCGATGAGATCAACTTGAAGCACGGAGCGACGACATCGATCACCGACCCGATGACGGATAAAGTGAAAGAGATCGAGCGGCGCGCCTATGCGGCCGGGCTGAAGCTATTGCGCGCGTACGTCCGCCATTTGGGTACAGAGCAAAATTTGGAAATTTTGAAAAGCATTTTTGAATATTTGCGCGAGCGGATTGCGATGCGCTTTACAACGGAAGTGGATGATATCGTGACCGAGCGGACGGAGAGCGGCCCTCGAGTGAAAGGCGTTGTGCTGAAAAACGGAGAAACGTTGACAGCGGAAAAAGTCGTCATCGCTCCGGGGCGCGATGGCTCGGTTTGGCTGAGCAAAATCTTGCGCAAGCGCCGTTTGCGGATGATCAACAATCAGGTTGACATCGGAGTGCGCGTGGAAACATCGAACATCGTCATGCAAGAAATTAACGAACATCTGTATGAAGGGAAATTCATTTTCAACACGTCGGTTGGGACGCAAGTGCGCACGTTTTGCAGCAACCCGTCCGGACATGTCGTCGTCGAAAACCATTCCGGCATCATGCTCGCCAACGGCCATGCGTACAAAGATCCAAAGCTCGGCAGCAACAACACGAACTTTGCCCTTCTTGTTTCACATAAGTTTTCCGATCCGTTTGACAAGCCGAACGAATACGCCCATGAAATTTCTCGGCTGGCGAACGCCTTGTCCAACGGCGGCATCATCGTGCAAAAATACGGCGACATTTTAAAAGGACGGCGATCGACGGAAAAGCGGATCAAAGAAGGGTTCATCGAACCGACGCTAAAAGAAGCGGTGCCGGGCGATTTAGGCCTCGTTTTGCCGTACAACACGATGAAAAGCTTGATCGAAATGACGGAGGCGCTCAACCACGTCACTCCGGGGCTTGCCTCTGAGCATACGCTCTTTTACGGGGTGGAAGCGAAGTTTTATTCGGCGCGTCCGAAACTGAACGACCGCTTTGAAACCGAAATCGCCGGGCTGTATGTCGGCGGCGACGGCGCCGGCGTTACGCGCGGCCTTGCGCAGGCGAGCGCCTGCGGCGTCTGGATCGCCCGCGACATCGTCGAGAAATTGACGCATTAGGTGAGGAACCGAGGGCAGGCCCCTTCAAACGGGGGCCTGTTTTTTTGCTGTCTGCCTGGGGACGGATTAAAAAGTAAACTAAAATGAAAATATAGTTGACAAATATGCGGCTGGTCCGTTACGATAAATGTAATGATATGGAAAGGGGAGAGGAGAGATGGCAAACTGGCTGGTGTTGGCCGAGCAAGTGTTGGGAGGCCACGAGCTGACCGATGAGGAAGCATTGGCGATATTGGATTGTCCGGATGAGGAGTTGCTCCTTTTGCTGCAAGGGGCGTACCGGATTCGCTCCGCCTATTATGGAAACAAAGTGAAGCTGAACATGATCATCAACGCCAAATCCGGCCTCTGTCCGGAAAACTGCGGCTACTGTTCGCAGTCCGCCGTATCGACAGCGCCGGTGAAAACGTATAAAATGGTC
Source organism: Geobacillus sp. FJAT-46040 (assembly GCF_002335725.1). Lineage (NCBI taxonomy): Bacteria > Bacillati > Bacillota > Bacilli > Caryophanales > Anoxybacillaceae > Geobacillus > Geobacillus sp. FJAT-46040. The sequence continues at coordinate 1,387,212 of NZ_NISS01000001.1, read as the reverse complement.
GACAAAGAGACGTTGTTGCGCGGCGCGGAAGAAGCACACCGTTTGCGCATTGGGACGTACTGCATCGTCGCCAGCGGCCGGGGGCCGAGCGATAAAGAGATCGACACCGTTGTGTCCGCGGTCAAGGAAATTAAAGAGCGGTTCGGGCTGAAAGTGTGCGCCTGCCTTGGGATCTTAAAGCCGGAGCAGGCGGCGCGGCTGAAAGAGGCGGGGGTGGATCGCTACAATCATAACATCAACACATCGAAGCAGCACCATCCGAACATTACGACGTCCCATACATACGACGATCGGGTACGGACGGTGGAAACGGTGAAAGAAGCTGGTCTTTCGCCTTGTTCCGGCGTCATCATCGGCATGAAAGAAACGAAGCGGGATGTCGTCGATATGGCGCGCAGTTTGCGGGCGCTTGACGCCGATTCCATTCCAGTCAACTTTTTGCATGCGATCGACGGCACGCCGCTGGCTGGCACGAACGAATTAAACCCGCGTTACTGTTTGAAGGTGCTGGCCCTTTTTCGCTATATGAATCCAACCAAAGAAATCCGCATCGCCGGCGGGCGAGAAGTGAATTTGCGCTCACTTCAGCCGCTTGGCCTGTATGCCGCCAACTCGATTTTTGTCGGCGACTATTTGACGACCGCCGGGCAAGAAAAGTCAGCCGATTATCAAATGCTTGAGGATCTTGGGTTTGAAATCGAATTTGCCCCGGTTCCGCAAGCCGGAGTCGTATCATGAACGATGCCGCCGGAAGATGGCGGCTTTTTGTATGTGCGCTCACCGAGGACAAGACCTAGCGAAGCGGGAGGCATGGGAGGCGCCATGCGGTTTCAGATGGGACGCCACGATGGCGCATCGCAAGCCTTGGCGAGAAGCGGAGCGCATGATAAGACGGTGGACTTGGCCTGCCTATGCTCTGACGAGAAAAGCGGATTGAACCCCTATTGCGCCGTTCGACGCGCTTTTTTGGCATGAAAAGCCAACCCGACGCGTACGATGGGAATACAAGCTGCGAAAAAAGGCTTCACAAACAGCCAAAAGCTCATTATAATAGCAACAAAAGGAAAGGAAGAGGATGGGGGACATGGCAAAGTCATTCTACCGTTACTTGCTGCGCTTCCGCCATGGACACCAGGAAGATCCGGTCGTCCGGTTTGCGAACGGAGCGTATGAAGACCACAGCTTTCCAAAAGGGTCGACGGACTATGAAGAACTGAGCGGCTATTTGGAGCTTAACGGTGACTATTTGGAAAGTATGGTTGTGTTTGATGAGCTATGGGAGCAATTTTTGCATGAAGCGTAACTAAGGGAGCGTTCCCATTTCATAAATTGGGAGCGCTTTCAAATAGCTTTTTTCCGCGCGGTTGCAGGTGTCCACCCTTCTCTGCATGCATATACTATACTAACTATTTGTTCCAAAGGGTGGAGATGCCAATGAGCGCGCCGAAACGCCCGAAATTTTCCGTCGGCGACATCGTCGTCAATACATTGTACGGAACGGTCGGAACGATCACCGATATTCAGCAGATTGACGGTGTGTTTTTATACGAAATCAACCATGGCCATAGCTTGTTTGCCGAGCAAGCGCTCATTTTATTGTCTGAGTTTGTGGGTGATTTATGGATCGCGGAAGAGATTGAAATTGAGTTGCCGTTTTTTCTCGGCGAAATTGTCCGCGTCCGCGATTATGGCGGCCATTTGTTCAAAATCGTCGGGGTGCGGACAGAAATTTACCGCTACTACGGGGAAGGATGGGAAGAGACGATTTACGAATTGAAACGGCTGACGGATGGTTGGGAGATTGAAGTCCATTTGGAAGACATCATTCCGCTTGCCGACGGAGAGGAGATGTCCGTCACGCTCGTGCAAGATATTGTCATCGCCGCGCCGGTGAAAGCGTCGCTTTTATTGCCGCCGGCCGACAGCGGAGAGAAAGGGCCGTCGGTCGACGAGCTCCTTGACATGTACAACGATTATAAAGCGTTATATGAATGGTTCGGCGATGAACAGTACCAACGGATGATGGAAACAGTTGTAAAACGTTTGCGGACAATCGCCAATCACCAAGATAGAAATTGATAAAGAATAAAAAGAAAATAAGGAATGCCGGCGAAAATGACGATCGCACCCAATCCATTGACAACTGTTTCCATCATTTTATCGATCGCAGTGAATTTGTCCATTTTGTCCGCCTCCGTGTTTTTTGTTTTGTTGGTACATATGTATGGGCGAGACTGAAAAATAGTACAACATGATTTTTGACATAAAACGGAAGGCGGCGACATACAACATTACAAAGGGGGCGAGATGCGGTGAAGGAAATTGAAGTGATTATCGATACGGAAGAAATCGCTGAGTTTTTTTACCAAGAACTCATCCGCCGCGGCTTTGTGCCAACGCAAGAGGAGCTTGAGGAGCTCGCGGATATTACGTTTGACTATTTGCTTGAAAAATGCATCATCGATGAAGAGATTGACATCGATGGGGAGTAGTCCTCGTCGTTTTATGATGAAGTTGATTTGGCCGCCGCGATGGCGGCTGTTTTCATCATGACCAAATGCCGCTCGTAGCGGCTGGTCATGTCGCCCGAGGCCGGAAGCGGGAGCGTTTCAAGCGCCTGCATGATCGCCTCATCGGTGAACCAATCGCGATGATCGTGGAACGGGTGCGCAAGATCCGGCCAAGCTTCCTCAAGGCGGGGGCTGTAAAAGCGGTGCCCATCAGGCGTTTCAGCGAACGATTGCGGCCAGAAGTCGGCGCGTGAGCCGCTGTGGGGGACGCAGCGGGCAAAGCGGCAGGCGCCGCGAAACAGCCGGGCGTCAAACAGCAGCAGACTGTACAGCGTTTTGCCGATATGGATGCGGTGGTGGACGTCGGCGAAATCGCGCACGGTCGTTCCGGCAAGCGCTACGCGGCGGCCTTTGGCATATGGGATGAGCACATCGTTGAACCCGAGCCATTGCTCGACAATAAACGGCCAGCTTGACAGCACGCGGGTGCGGAAAAACGGATGTTCGATGACGCGAAGCTGGATGTACTGCTGCTCGTTGATGATCAGAGCAACCGTAAGAAGCGCGGCATTCCCCGTTTCCCAAAAATGTTCCCACATCGGCTTCATAAACGAAGACACCGCTAGCGCCGACAACAAATGAAACAGCGGCGTCTCCCTCCGTTTGCTTTCTTCGTACAGCAGAAGCTGCGGATAGGCATCATGAAAAATGAGGGCATTGGCGCGCTCCAAAAACAAAAAAAAGGGGTGCAATGATTTGTTCCGGCAGCAAAAACGGAAGAAGGCCGCCGCGCAAATCAGTCATGTTCCAACCGCCGTTGCGCGAGACGAGATGGGCTAAAAACGCCCAATGAATTTCCCGATGGCGCTCAAAAAACGCTAAGTAGGCGGCGGTGCGCGTCACGTTGTTGCGGTTATATTCCGCTGTTTTCCGGCGAATGGCGGCAACAATGCCCTTTTCTTCCGCGCTGAGCGGTCCGTCAGTCGGGACAGTTGTGCGGGCGGCCATCCGGCGAAGCAGGCCGTCATCGGCGAAGCGGACCGGATGGCGGTACAAAAAGGAGCGGTAGGCATACTGAAGCGGATGGCGCAGCCAAGCGAACGGGCGAGTCGGCATCAGGTTGTCTCTCCTTTGCATCATTTGTGGACTTTTGCCAGAAGACCGCGATCGTTTCGACAAAAGGAGTGCTCGTTTGCTGAAGGAATCGACACGCCAAATCACCAAAAGTTGACCGAATATTCAAAAATATAGTCGCCAGCAAGAGCTAGAGATGATATAATATGAATAAAGCCCCCTTGTTTCGGGAACGGATAAGAAAGGAAAGGGGGCGGACTTGATGGAACATGACGAACGGCGGCGCGACATGCCGACGGTGGCCCCGGGCATCGACGACGATGAGGAGCTGAATGAAAGAGCGACAAAAGAGGAAATTGAACGCGGGGAATATACAAAAGTCGTCACGCTTGCTTGGGACGAATCCGAGCCGTCGGAACCGCGATAGAAACCCTTGTATCGCACAAGGGTTTCTGCGGTTTGTCACGATTCTGGATTGTCGTGATGGCCCGGACCGTTTTTCCGGCCGCCGGCGGCGGAATATTCTTTGGCATGCGCCTCATCTTCAGCGATCAATGCTTCTTTTGGAATATGGTTGTTCTTTTTCTGCCCGTTAATGCGGTTGCGGTGTTTTTTGCCCATCGTTTTCCCTCCTTGAACCGTCGTTGTCGTTAGTGTATGCGGTCTGGCGGCGGTTCATCGACGGAAAATGTTTGCAGGCGGCATCATGCGGCGGGCGCAGGAGAAAAGAGGGAAGGGGGCGAAACGATGGCCGCACTGGCGCTGTCGCTGCTCTTGTGCGTCGTCTCGATTGCGGCATTGCTTTGGGTCAAAGGGCAAGTTGAGCGACTCTTGTTCCGCTGGAGAAGCGTGCCCCTTCTCCATGCGGTCAACGTCGTCATCATCGCTGCCATCGTTGCTGACATGTACTATCGGCTCAGCGGCATCGACGTGTACTTGCGCGATTTGGCCGATATCAACGGTTTTTGGTATGTCTTTGCCGGCGCGATGCAGCTCGTCTTTCCACTGTATTTGTTTTCCTGTTGGCTTGTCGCCAGGCGGCGCGAGCGCGAGAAAAAATATACGCGCAGCAAAGACAAAAAGGTGCTGTATATCAATGAGCGGTATTTGGCGCGCCGCCATCGCAGCGATTACCGCCGATCCAAAACATCATAAAAGAGAGCGGCTCCCCCGCAAACGACTCACCCACCTACGCGAGTGCATAGGGGGAGCTTTCAGCGATTTGCATATGTGCCAAACGACAAGCCGCACAAGGACCCTTTCCGCTTCCCTTCGTTTCGAAGGTGCCCGTTTGAACAACATGTGATTCGATCCGACAGCGATTGCCGGCCAACATTCATCTCCCACATGGACGGGTGCTCGTGCACCTTCACGTTTCGAAGTGGGAGACTTCTTTCGGAATGATGTTAGAATTTGGTCTTTTCCTTTTTCGATGTGGACGGCTGATTGTTTGATTTGGACGATGGATTGGTTTTGTTGGCGTATTCCACCGCTTGTTCGAGTTTCTTTTTCATCGGTCTTTTCCTCCTTTCTCCTCGGGCAGGCACACATAGTATGCCCGTTCGCCGCCTCGGCTACTCGAAGGAAGACTGCCATTTTCCGCAAACATATGATATGATAGACGAGGGCATGGCCCGACAACGATCGTTCAAACCAAAGGAGGAATCCCATTGAGCGTACATATCGGAGCGAAGACAGGGGAGATCGCGGAGCGCATTTTGCTGCCGGGTGATCCGCTGCGCGCCAAATACATTGCTGAAACGTTTCTGGAAGGAGCGGTATGCTACAACGAAGTGCGCGGCATGCTCGGGTTTACCGGGACGTATAAAGGGGAGCGCATTTCCGTGCAAGGGACCGGCATGGGCGTGCCGTCCATTTCGATTTATGTGAACGAACTGATCCAAAGCTACGGCGTAAAGACGCTCATCCGCGTCGGAACGTGCGGAGCGATTCAGCCGGATGTGCGCGTCCGCGACGTCATTTTGGCGATGAGCGCGTCGACCGATTCCAACATGAACCGGCTCATTTTCCGCGGCCGCGATTATGCGCCAACCGCCGATTTCCATCTGCTGCGGACGGCGTATGAAGTAGGTGTGGAAAAAGGGCTGGCGCTAAAAGTCGGCAATGTGTTCACCGCCGACATGTTTTACAATGATGAACCGAATTGGGAAACGTGGGCGCGCTACGGTGTATTGGCCGTCGAGATGGAAACGGCGGCGCTCTATACGCTGGCGGCGAAATTCGGCTGCCGGGCGCTGTCGGTGCTGACGGTCAGCGACCATATTCTCACCGGAGAAGAAACAACGGCTGAGGAGCGGCAAATGACGTTTAACGAGATGATTGAAGTGGCGCTTGAAGCGGCGATCCGCAATGGCGCGTGATGGGCCTGGGAAAACAGAAAAGGAGAAGGAACATGAACCAGCGATGGCAAGCGGCGATGTTGGTATGCCTGCTGCTCGCCGGCTGCCAAACAGGGGAGAGCGGCAGCAACGGTGCGGCCGGCCCGTCCGGCCAGCCGCCGGAAAGCGCGGTGCACCCAAGCGATCATCAACAGGGGAAAACGAGCCAGAGCCCCGTCGATCCCGATTTGCAGCTTGAGGCGAAATATTGGAACATCGTCAAGGTGCAAAACGGACAAAAAGTGATTCAAAACCCTGACAACATTTTGGTGCTCGTCAATAAAGAACAGTCGCTCCCGCCTGGCTATAAGCCGGCGGACTTGGTCGTGCCGCGCGTGCCGTTTGTGTGTGCTGACCCGAACGCGGAAAAACGGCATATGCGGGCCGAAGCGGCCGCGGCGCTTGAGGAGATGTTTGCCGCCGCACGCCGCGATGGCATTGAGCTGGTGGCCGTGTCCGCTTATCGTTCATACGAGCGGCAGCAGGTGATTTTTGCTGAAGAAGTGCGGCAAAAAGGGAAGGAAAAAGCGGTTCAAGCGGTCGCTCACCCAGGGCAGAGCGAGCATCAGACAGGGCTGGCGGTCGATATCAGCAGCCGCTCGGCCGGCTGTCAGCTGACCCAATCGTTCGGGGCGACAAAAGAAGGGCAATGGGTAGCCGCCCATGCGCACGAGTACGGATTCATCATCCGCTACCCGAAAGGAAAGGAAGCGGTGACCGGCTACAAGTATGAGCCGTGGCATCTCCGCTATGTTGGGCGGAAGGCGGCCGCGGTGATCAAAAAGCGCGGCTTGACGCTTGAAGAATATTTCAAAGTAGTGAAAAAAGTGTGAAAACGGCGTCTCGTCGAGGACGCCGTTTTTCTTGCCAGCTATGGTTCGCAGCAAAAGACGCAATAGCCAAGACGGTCGCCGAATTGAGCTGTAAACTGTTGGTGCATCTGCCACATGCTCGCCATCTCCGGTGTCGGCGGAAGGGCGATGACGATGGGTGCCCCAAGGCTTGGCGCTTCGGCCGCAGCCGCGTAGGAAAACTGGCGGCAGCCAAAGCCGCTTTGTTCGAGCACTTCTTTCCACTCCGCTGATGTCATGAGCTGACGGAAGCCGTAAAAGGCGGCGATTTGCTTTTGCTCGGCGGCGGTCAGCCGCTCATGACACGCTTCAATGCCGACGAATAGGCCATCGTTTTTGAGCACGCGGCGGATTTCGGCGAGCGCGTTTGGCAATGAAACGAAAGCAAGTACCGATTCAGAAAGCGCAAGGTCAAACGTCCCGGCGGGAAACGGGAGCGCTTCGACCGAGGCGCGATGCAAACGGACTGAGACCGCCTTGGAGGCAAAACGCTGTTTCGCCTTGGCAATCATCGTCGGGTGGATGTCGATGGCGGTGACGTTGGCCCCGTACTGTTCGGCGATATAAGCCGCCGTCTGTCCGGTGCCGCAGCCGACGTCAAGCACGGATGTCGAACGGTCGATCTTAAGTTTACGTAAGATTTGTTTTGTTAACTCAAAACCGCCTGGGTGAGCGCCATCGATCCCCATGTCCGCCAACCAGTCTAAATATGCAGACATCTGTTCCTCTCCTTTTTTTGTTTCGACTTGGTTTATCATACGCAAATGCGCTCGATTTTGCCTTTAGACAAAAAAATTTGCTTGTCCCTATTCTTATGAAAAAAGGAAATTTTCTTGCTGTAGACCCAACCGGCTTCAAGCTGGTACACTGATACGTGCAAGAATGAGATGGCTAGGTTGGTGAAGAAAGTGGATCGAAAACAAGGAGCCCAGGCGGGCGCACTGCTGAGCATTTTCGTCTATCTTCTCCTTTCGACCGGCAAGCTGTTGGCTGGGGCGGTGTTCGGCTCGGATGCGGTGGAAGCGGACGGTTGGAATAATTTGAGTGATATTATCGCTTCCTCGGCAGTCTATATCGGCATGAAAATCGCTAAAAAACCGCGTGATTGCAACCACCCGTACGGACATTCGCGGGCGGAGAACATCTCCTCGCTGTTGGCCGCTTTTTTGATGATGTCCATTGGCATTGACGTGATCACAAGCGGCATCCGCTCGCTGTTCGGCAAGGAAAAGGCAGCGGCTCCTGACGTTTTAGCGGCTGTGGTTGCGCTCGCCTCGGCGGCCGTTATGATTGGCGTTTATGCAATCAATCGCCGGCTGGCGCGGCGGACGAACAGCATGGCGCTGGCGGCCGTGGCGAAAGACAATTTATCGGATGCGCTGGTGAGCATTGGCGCCGCCATTGGCATCGCCGGTGCGCGGCTTGGGTGGCCATGGCTTGATCCGCTGGCGGCGCTTGTTATCGGGGCGATGATTGGCAAGACGGCGTGGGAGGTGTTTATGGAGACGGCGCATACGCTCACCGACGGTTTTGATGAACAGCAGCTCGCCGTTTATAAAGACGAAATCGCGGCGGTGAGCGGCGTGCGCGATGTCGCTGACATTAAAGCGCGCATGTTAGGCAACGACATTGTGCTGGAAGTGACGATCCGCGTTGACTCGCATTTGACGGTGGCAAAAAGTCATGAAATCGCTGATGAAGTCGAGCGTTTGATGCGAAACCGGCATAACATTCGGGCGACGCACGTCCATGTGGAACCGGAAGCGGTGCGCTGACTGGCTTCGGGCGCATTGGCGGGCGGACGCGGCGAGGCGCCTAGACAGCGAATGACTTGCCGGGATGTGACGCTTTGCAGGCGGGATGCAGCCGGGAGAAGCTGCTTGTCGCCAACAGCGAGCGGATGCGGCCAAACCGTTGCCGCTGACTTGTTTTTGGCGGCGGGAGGGGAGTAGTTTTGCGGCAAACAGCAAACAATACAATTAAAATCGTTTGCATGGAAAGGATGTCAGTCTATGGCGATCGAGCATAACTTTCGTTTGACGGTTGACGGAACGTACAAACGCCATGCGCCGGCAGGCAGCCAGTCGTGTTGGCTTCATTTCACCGCCGCCGCCAAGCCGGATTTGGAGCAGCTTCTTTCTTCGCTGTCCATTCACCCTCTCGCCCAACAGCGGCTGATGAACGGGACAGATATTCCCACGTTTGACGAATACGAAGGATGTTTCTTCTTATCGCTGTTTATCGTTCGTCCGTCCGGCCGGACAGTGAACGTTCGTTTGCTGGCCGGCAGCCAATATATGATCAGCTATATGGATGAAAACGATCCGCTTGTTGATCACGTGAAAGAACGTTTGTTGAACCATCGCGGTCAGGCGCTGTATCCTGGGTACGTGCTGTATCACTTTTTAGACTTGGCCGCCATCCGTTTTTTGCAAGTCATCGATCAGATCGCTGACCGCATTCAGACGCTTGAACGGCAAGTGTTTGCGACCCCGTTTGCCAACGAAATCGGGCGCGAGATTTATCGGATGAAAACACATCTTCATGAGCTGCGCCAAATCGCCGAGGCGCAGGAAGAAGCGATCAAAATGATCCGCCACGCTGATTTGCCGTATATCAATCAAGAGACGAATCCGTATATCGAGGAAGTGGCGTCGCGATTCTCACGCGTGCCCGCCGCGCTCGACGCGTTTAAGGAATCATTGTCCGCCATTTTCGATTTGCAACTGTCGCTCAAATCAGATCATATGAACGTCATTATGAAGACATTGACATTGGTGAGCGTCATATTTTTGCCGATGACGTTTATCGCCGGTGTATACGGCATGAATTTTGCGTTTATGCCAGAGCTGAAATGGAGATACGGCTACCCGTTTGCCTTGTTGCTCATGGCAACCGTTGCTATGCTCATCGCCCTCTATTTTAAGCGAAAAGGTTGGTGGGGAGAGACGGGGACGAAAGAAAAATAGGCGTTTTTCTAGAAGGTTGGTGATTTAAGGGGAAATGCTGCTCTCCAACAGTGTTTCTCAAATTGAAAAACCTTGCAACACCATAACCTCCTTCCTTACGATTTCTCACAAACCGAGCGAATCCGTTGTTTTTCACCAGCCTTCTAGAAGGTCGGTGATTTAACGGAGAAAACGCTCCAGCAAGGAGCTTTCGCCAATGGATCAACGGCTCTTCCGTGCGTTCGTGGACCAATCTTTTTGAAGAAAACGCGGTTTTTCACCAATCTTCTAGAAATTTGGGCATTCGCCCGGCCGTTTGGGCGGGCAGGCGCATATGATGGCCCTGTGAACCGATGAAGGAGGTGCCCGCCGTGAGCGGTTTTGTCAACAGCGGTTATACGGTCGTCATCGTCCTGTTCATTTTACTGATTATTGTTGGCTGTGCCTGTGTCGCTTGATGAGCGAAAAAATAAGAAAGGACGGCGGTCAAACGGGCCGCGAAGGGGGCGGGTGCTCATATTCAGCTGCGCCCCTTCTCCATTGCGCAACCGCGTCGAGCGATGCGGGTGAGTGTTTTGATGGATAAAGTGAAGCGGCGGCGGTATAATGAAACAGAAATGATCATGGAACAGGAGAAGACGACGTGGGGCATTGGAGCGAAGAAAAGCAAGGCATCTTGTATACGGCTGCTTCGTACTTGCTGTGGGGAGTATTGCCGCTGTACTGGAAGCTGCTAGAGGCGCGCCCGGCGCTTGAGATTTTGGCGCACCGCATCGTGTGGTCGTTCGTGTTTATGGCCATCCTTCTGGCAGCGAATGGGCAGCTTGGCGCCTTCCGCCGGGAGCTTCGGGCGATGCGCCGTAAGCCGGCTAAGGCATGGGGGATCGCCGCTGCTGCCGTGCTCATCAGCGCCAACTGGTTTGTCTACATATGGGCGGTGAATCATCATCATGTCGTTGAAACGAGCCTCGGCTATTATATCAACCCGCTTGTCAGCGTGGCGCTTGGGACGATCGTATTGCGCGAGCGGTTGAGCGTTGGGCAGTGGGCCGCTGTTTTTCTTGCCGCCGCCGGCGTGGCGGCGATGACGGCGGAATATGGCGCGTTTCCGTGGGTCGCCATATCGCTCGCGTTGACGTTCGGGTTTTACGGCTTAGTGAAAAAACTGGCCAGCGTTGACTCGTCCATTGGCTTGACGCTTGAAACAATGGCCGTCATGCCGCTTTCAGCCGTTTACTTATTATGTGTGTACAACGAAACGCCAGCCCTCGTCAAGACGGCCGAATGGTGGCAATGGGCGCTGTTGGCTGGAGCCGGGCCAGCGACGGCCGTGCCGCTTTTGTATTTCGCCAAAGGGGCGAAGCGTGTGTCAATGACAACACTTGGTTTTTTGCAATACATTTCGCCGACGATCAGCCTTCTCCTTGGCGTCTTTTTGTTCGGCGAGCCGTTTACGAAAGCGCATTTTTATGCGTTTAGCTGCATCTGGACGGCGCTTATTTTGTTTTCCGCTGTTCAAATCAAGCAAGCGCCGGGGCGGAAAAAATGGAAGCGAAACTCGCTCGGAGCATAACATCGGTCCGCGGATGGACCGTTTTTTTTACGTTGCGGCAAATACCCATTTTTGCCGAAACATCTAACCATTTCCTCGGCTTCTGAATAGTCTACTAGTACAAAAACGAAGGAGGTGCTGGCAAATGGGTGCAGCTTACGGCGGCGGATTCGCGTTGATCGTCGTTCTGTTCATCTTGTTGATTATTGTCGGATGTGCATGTATCGGTGGTTGGGTGTACTGATGCCTCTTACTTGCTAGCAAGGAGGTGACGAATATGCCATATGGCTTTTATGGCGGCTGGGGCGGCTATGGCTTCGGTTATCCGGGTTATGGCGGCTACGGCTACGGCTTTGTGCTGATCGTCGTTTTGTTTATTTTGCTCATTATCGTCGGGGCAACATGGTGCTAGGCGGATGATGGGCATGCGGGGGGAGACGGCCGGGCAACGGCTGTTTCCCCCGCTTTTTTTGTGAACAGGCAGGAACAACGAAAGGAAGTGGAGAAATCATAAACGATGAGAAAATGGAAAGCATATGGAGGACGGGGAAATGACACATATTGCAAAAGACATCGTCGCGACGTTTTCGATCGTCGCGTTCGATCCGGCGACCGGGGAGCTTGGCATCGCTGTTCAATCGAAATTTTTAGGCGTTGGTGCGGTTGTTCCGTGGGCGAAAGCGGGCGTCGGAGCGGTGGCGACGCAATCATACGCCAACACGTCGTACGGACCGCGCGGCCTCGAATGGATGGCAAAAGGGAAATCGGCGCAAGAAACGCTTGAGTTGCTCGTTGCCGATGACAGCGAGCGCGATTTGCGCCAGGTCGGCATCGTGGATGCGAAAGGACGGGCAGCAACGTTCACCGGAAAAAAATGTTACCCGTGGGCGGGCGGCATTACCGGACCGAACTATGCAGCGCAAGGCAATATTTTAGCCGGGGAGGAAACGGTGCTGGCGATGGGAAGAACATTCGAGCAGGCCAAAGGGCCGCTCGCCGAGCGATTGCTAAAGGCGCTTCAAGCTGGTCAGGCGGCGGGGGGCGACCGCCGCGGGCAACAGTCGGCTGCCTTGCTCGTTGTGAAAGAAAGGGGCGGCTATGGCGGGTACAATGACCGCTATATCGATTTGCGCGTTGACGACCACCCGCGGCCGATCGAGGAGCTCATTCGCCTGTATGAGCTGCGCCAGCTTTATTTTGAGAAACCGCGCCCCGAAAAAGTGGCTGTAATGGAAGGCGCGGTCAAGGAAGAGGCGGCTGCCCACTTGATCCGGCTCGGCTACTTGCCGAAAGAGCGCGCCGCCGACAGCGAGGCGCTTCACGAAGCGCTGACAGCGTATATACATACAGAAAACTTTGAGGAACGCGAACTAGAAAAAGGGAAAATCGATCTTGACGTGCTCGCGTATGTCAACTACCCCCACTTCGCGAACGCTTGAAGTGGGGGCTTGCAACTCCCCAGAAGTGCAAACGGACTTCGTCCTCCTTCCTTGACTTGGGGTTGCATCAGGGGGCAGGTTGACCGCTGCCCAACGACGCAGGTCATGCCTGCATCGTTACCGATTCTCTCGGTGTGTCTGTTGGCAGTACTTGGCTTCCACACACAACAGACAGACCTACGCTCGATGTTTTACGGTTGCAACGTTTCCTGCAACCAACTCCATCCATCGAGCAGCCGTTATTGGAGTGCCTTTATTGAACGGTTTTCTCCATGCCTTTATTATATCATACACAAAAGAAAGGGGGAACGCACATTCCTCTCCCACTTACTCCCTTTGGTCGTTGAAGTGGGAGTCTCCTGCGCGAAATAGGATGAAACAGCAGCCGTCGCCGCAGGGGGAAAAATAAAAAAATAAAAACGATCACTGCATGGTTGGTCGGGCGGATGAATGGCGTTGTATGAAAAGCGGAGGTGTCCCAAAAGGAGCGGGACACCTTTTCCTATGACTGCATATGCGCAAACAACGATTTATGCGGTGTTTCGGTTCAGGAAAAACAGCCCGTGTTTGGGCAGCGGCCGTTTAGGAGGCGAGCGGCGCACGCCCGCTGTCATGTCTGCGCCAAACGGCCCGCAGGCGAAAGCTGAGAAACAGCGCGCCCGTTGCCAATCCGGCGATCAGGCCGATCCAATAGCCGAACGCCCCGGCGGCAGTCAAGAGAGCGAGCGCGCAGCCAAGCGGAAGCCCAACGCCCCAATAGGCGAGAAGAGCGGACCAAAAAACGGCGTTAACCTCTTTATAGCCCCGCAGCGCTCCTTGGATGGGAGCGGCGATGGCATCGGAAACTTGAAAGAAGATCGCATAGAGCAAAAACTTCCCTGTCAACGCCGCCACTGTCGGATCGTTTGTATACAGCCGGGCGACATGGCTGCGGAAGGCGGAAAGGAACAGCGCTGCTGCGGCGGCGACGGCCAAGGCGAGGGTGATGCCGATCAAGCAATATTGTTTGGCGGCTTCATAACGGTTGGCCCCGGCTTCAACGCCCACGGCGATCGTCAGCGCCATCGATAAGCTGAGTGGAATCATATACAACAGTGAAGCGAAGTTGAGGGCGCTTTGATGCGCGGCGACCGTTTCCGCGCCAAACCGGCCGACAAGCAGCGTCACAGCAGCGAAAATGCTCGTTTCAAAAAAGATGGCCGACCCGATCGGCACCCCGGTTTTCAGCAACTCTTTCCATGCGGCCCATGACGGACGGTAGAAACGGACGAGTACACGATAGGGAGCCAAGCGCCGAAATTTCAAAGCGGCAAAGGCAGCGGCCGCGAAGCAGTACGCATACGTGATCGCCGTCGCGTAACCAGTGCCGATGCCGCCAAGGCGCGGAAATCCGCCATGCCCGTAAATCAACAACCAGTTGAACAGCATATTGACCGGCAAGGCGGTGAGCGTAATCCACATCGTCACTTTCGTTTGCCCAAGCGCATCGATGAAATAGCGGAGCACAGAATAAAGAAACAGAGGGATGATCCCAAACGACAAGGCGCGCAAATAATGAAAGGCGATATGCCGAACGTTTTCATCCAAAGACATCTGTTTCAAGATAAACGGCACGGCAGCGGCGCCGATCAGGACAATGGCGACAGCAAGCGCGACAGCCAAGTAGAGCGCCTGGGCGACGGCGCGAGTGATCGAGTCATGCCGTCCGGCGCCGAAATGGTGTGAGACGATCGGGGACAGGGCGAGCAAAATGCCGCCGGCGCCGGTAAACACCGGCACCCATAGGCTTGAGCCGATCGCGACGCCGGCAAGATCTTCGGCGCTCGCATGACCGGACATGGCGACATCGACAAAGTTCATGGCATATTGACCGGTTTGCGAAACAAAAATGGGAAGAAACAAGGCGAACAGGCGCCGCCATTTGCCGTTGGGCGGAGCGGTCGTTGCCATAATGGCTCCTCCTTTTCTGCGATAAAGTGACACATTGTTCTAAATCATCAATCTCCCCACTTCCGAAGCTGGGATGGCCCCCTCTTCGGAAGCGATTTATGACGAAAGAAACGGCGGTTGGCTGCAAAGCGGGAATTCGATCAAAAAACATGTGCCGTGCGCGTCGCTTTGCACTTTCATCGTCCCGCGATGCAGTTCGACGATTTTTTTCGATAATGACAGGCCGAGCCCAGTTCCCGTTTCCTTCGTTGAAAAAAACGGATCGAAAACATGGTCGATGACCGACGGCGGAATGCCGGGTCCATCGTCGCAGAAGCGAAGCTGAACGAGATGGTTGATTTTTCGGCTGCAGATCGACACCCTCATCGTTTTCGCCACTTTTGCTTCCACGGCGTTGCGAAATAAGTTTAAAAACACTTGCAAAAGCTGGCTGCGGTCGCCGTTCATTTCGTAATCGTCAAGCTGGTCATCAAGGTCAAAATGGACGTCGACGTTATGCAATAGCGCTTCGCTTTGCAATAGGACGCCGACATCGTCGCGCAAAAAGCGGTGCAAGTTGAACGTCTCCATTTTGACGTCCGCCGGCTTGGCGATATTCAAAAAATCCGTGATAATGTCGTTCGCTCGGTCGAGCTCAGGAATTAAAAGCCGCTCAACGAGCGAGGCGATGCGATCCGGCAAGTCGCTTTTCAATAGTTGCAAATATCCGCGCACCGTCGTCAGCGGATTGCGGATTTCATGGGCGATGCCGGCGGCGATGCGGCCAGCGACCGCCAGCTTTTCTGTTTCTTTCATCATATTGAGCGACTGAAACATACTGATGACTCGTTTGATCGATCCGTCATCGTTGTAAATAAAACGGGTGTTAACGATCCCGTAAAATCGGTCGAGCACTTCGTAATTGTAAAGCGGCTCGCCTTTTTCAAGCGATTTGAGCGTCGCGATCAGCTCATCAGGGAGCTTCAGCAGCTCGCGAATATGTTTGCCGATGATGGCATCGCGATCCACGCCGGTGTCAACAGCCGCCTGCAAATTGCAAAGCGTGATGATCCCTTGAGCGTCGACAAAGACAATGTGGTGCGGAACGAGATCGAGCAACGGCGTCAAAAAGGCTTCCACTTTTTCAAACGGTACGTCGCGATGCAAGTCAATATCCCACTGCCATTTGGCTTCCTTTTCAAGGGACGGCGGAATGGTGCGAAGGTGCGGCCGGACGTCGCCGCGCTTTTTTTCGATGGCGATTCCACTTTCATAATCGGCAAAGGTGAACGGAAACGGAAGCTTTTCGATGAGCCGCTCATAAGCGCGCAGCTTTCGTTCGAGTTCTTCGATTTGCGATTGTACGAGTCGATCGTTCATCTTTCCAAACTCCTTAGCTGCACATTTCGTTTTTTATTTTACAAAAACCGCCCTCCGTTGGCTATGGCGGACATCCTGACGACATATGTTTCGCCGCCTTGGCGGACGCTTGTCATCGCCGTTGTCCACGCGGCAACATCCGGCGCTGTATAGTACAACTTTTTAGTCACAATCGCTTCATCCTTTCGTATTCCGAATGCTTTTCTTTCATATTAGCAAATTCGCTCGCATTTGCCTATCGTGGATCTTCCCAACCGCTTTCTCCCATCAAACGGGCGAAGGATTCCATTGGCGCTATTAGGTTTTGATGGATCACAGCCAAATGAAGACGAATTTCCTAATTGATAAAACAATGTGCTAAATCATCAATGGAATGAACAAAAATGGTTTTTGCATACCATGCCAAAGTTCGTCAAAAAAGAGAAGACGATTGTACACAGTTTCTCAACTGGAAAAGAATCGGTTTTGCGATGGTTTTTGTCAAATCCCCTACCTTCAAGCAGCTGACAAAATGCAACGGATTGCAGTGATGGGTTCGTTCAACAATATATTTTATAATAAAAAACTATGTGCTAAATAATCAATAAAAAGAGTGACCATCCAAAAGAAAAGCAACATTTGTCGGCGGCGAAATGCTTTGTATATAATAAAACGGAGCGAAAACGAACCGATCGCCGATCAGAAAGGGTGGTTTGATGATGTTGACATTAGCAGACATTGAACAAGCGCGAGCGAAAATGAAAGGCATCGTCCATCAAACGCCGCTTGAGCATTCGCAAACGTTCAGCCGGCTGTCTGGCAAGGATGTATATATGAAACTCGAAAATTTGCAAAAAACGGGCTCGTTTAAAGTAAGAGGTTCATTCAATAAAATTATGTCGCTCACGGAAGAAGAGAGGGCGCGCGGCGTCATCGCCGCTTCGGCCGGCAACCACGCCCAAGGGGTCGCCTACGCAAGCGGCATGCTTCATATTCCGTGCACGATCGTCATGCCAAAAGGCGCGCCGCTCAGCAAAATTGAAGCGACGAAAAGCTACGGGGCGGAAGTCGTGCTGTACGGCGATGTGTTTGACGAGTCTTTGGAATATGCGTTAGAGTTGCAGCGCGAGCGGGGAATGACGTTCGTTCATCCGTTTGACGACTTGGCGGTGATGGCTGGCCAAGGGACGATCGGCTTGGAGCTGATCGAACAGCTTCCCGACGTCGATGTCGTTCTTTGTCCGGTCGGCGGCGGCGGCTTGTTGGCCGGCCTGGCGTTTACGTTAAAACAGCTGAAGCCATCGGTTGAAGTGTACGGCGTTGAGTCATCGGCTTGCCCAGGCATGACGGCGGCCATACGCCATAAACAGCCCGTCTCCATTGCCGCATCGAATACGATCGCCGATGGGATTGCCGTGAAAAAGCCGGGCAATATTACGTACCAATACATTGAGCAATACGTCGATGGCGTTGTGTGCGTGGAAGAGGCGGAAATTTCACGGACGATGCTGTATGTGCTCGAGCGGAACAAGCTGTTAATCGAAGGGGCGGCAGCTTGTCCGTTGGCGGCATTGTTGTATCAAAAGCTGCCGTTTCGCGGCAAAAAAGTCGCCGCTGTGCTAAGCGGCGGCAACGTCGATGTGACGCTCATTTCCCGCATTATTGAGCGGGGGCTTGTCGAAGCCGGGCGATTTGTTACGTTTACAACGGTCATCTCCGACAAGCCGGGCCAGTTGAACAAGCTGCTGCGCATTATTGCGGAGCTTGAGGCAAACGTGATGTCGATTCATCATCAGCGCATCGGCGCCAAAGTGCTGCCAGGTCAGGCGGAAATTCACTTTTCGCTCGAGACAAAAAACGAAGACCACATTCAGCAAATCTACCAAGTGTTGTTGAAAGAAGGCTATGATGTACAGTTTTACCGATGAGCGCGCGATGGGAAAACGGTTTGTGTTTCGCCACTGTCTGTTAAGCAAACAGTGGAAAAGCCGTCTTCGAAATCATGTTCACAGGGCTGCCAAGTCAACTACCCCCACTTCGCGAACGCTTGAAGTGGGGGCTTGCAACTCCCCAGAAGTGCAAACGGACTTCGTCCTCCTTCCTTGACTTGGGGTTGCATCAGGGGGCAGGTTGACGACTACCCAACGACGCAGGTCATGCCTGCATCGTTACCGATTCTCTCGGTGTGTCTGTTGGCAGTACTTGGCTTCCACACACAACAGACAGACCTACGCTCGATGTTTTACGGTTGCAACGTTTCCTGCAACCAACTCCATCCATCGAGCAGCCGTTATCGGAGTGCCTTTATTGAACGGTTTTCTCCATGCCTTTATTATATCATACACAAAAGAAAGGGGGAACGCACATTCCTCTCCCACTTACTCCCTTTGGTCGTTGAAGTGGGAGTCTCCTGCGCGAAATAGGATGAATACGAAACCATCATTTGCCCAACATAGCGGCTGTTCCTTATGACATGGGGGACAGCCGTTTTGTTTTGTCAATGCACGCGCGGCGCATCTTGCGGCCGCGTCGCGCCGAGGCCTTCGCGGGCCATTTTCGCTTTCAAGCTTTCCAGGACATACAAACCGAACATGCCAAGCAGCTCTTCATCAGTCATCTCACCGATCAGCTTGAGCACATCGCGGCGGTCGAGTTCATCCAAAATCGACATCGCCACCGCTTCGGCGTCTTCTTCATCTCCGGTCAGTCGATCTTTATAGTATTCGTACAGATCGTCAATAAACTTCATCGGCATCGTCGCCTCGCTTTTTTTGAGAGCGGGCTTCCTCCTTTCTTTGCAGTTGGCCGATGCAGACTTAGGGGCATCGGCAGTCCTCTCGGTTTGACGCCACAAATGCCATTGGCAACAGGGATGATTCATAGTATAATGGAAAAAATATCATTCGAAAAGCGGGGAAATTCTATGATTCGCCGGTTAACGGCCGAAGACGATCAACAAGTATTTTCGTTTTTGCGGCAAGATCCGTCGTTCAATTCTCATTGTCGGCGATGATCGTCGGCGTCTGCACGGATCAGGAGCATCGAGGGAAAGGGTATGCCAGCACCATCGTGGCGAAGCTCGTTTGCGATTTGCTCGCTGAAGGGAAGATGCCGTGCTTGTTTTATGACAATCCAGACGCCGGCCGCATTTACCATCGCCTTGGTTTTCGCGATATCGGATTGTGGGCGATGTACCGTTAGAAGGGCGGAAGTCCCGCCAGCTTGCTTGTGTACAAAAGCAGGCTGGCGGTTATTGTCCGTCTGCGCCGTTGGGCGTGCCGCGGCGAATGTGCTCGCCGCCGTGCTCCCGCATCGCTTTTGCCTTGTCGTTGACGAGCTGTTTTTGGTCAGCGATGGAAGAAGGTGTTTGTTTTTTGTTCGCCATATCGAATCACCTCAATGGAGACGATTTAGCGCGCTGAATGAACATGTCCGCATCTTCGATCAGCCCGCAGACGCCGCATTGGACGCGGTAGCTCGGGCCGCGGTATGGGAGATGGAACGGTTCGAGCGCTTCGTTTGTGTATTCGTGCTCGATGTCGCCGGTGTGCGGATCGAGCTTGACCGCACGCGGGTGCTGCTCAATGAGATGAAACCGCGTCCGGTTCGTTTTGCAGTTTGGGCATAGCATCGGTTCCAATGGAAGCCACCTCCGGTTTTTATCTTTTGGAAAAACGGCCGTGGTTATGTATAGGTCATCTGTTTTGTTTCAGTTCGTGCGGCTAGGGGATAGGGCTCGCGCAGCCGATCGGACGATGTGCGGCGAAAGACGCCTCCATTTTTCGGGCGCCGGAACGATTTTTGTTGACAATGGCTGCAACTGTCGAGTATCTTAATAAACAAGAAGAAGATTTTGCTTTTTTCGAAATGTTTTGGCTCTTCACCAAAAGTTGTACTTGATTTTTTCTGAACATACCCTATTTACGCTTGTGAGGGAAAATCAACAAATCAGTGATTTTTGCACATCTTTGTGCAGGAAACCGTATTGCTTGTCAAATACATGTTGTGGTGAAGAGCCAATGTTTTACAGTTCAGGCGAAGGAGACTGTTATGGCAGAGAAACCGCTTCGAGACCGCATTATCGACACCGCTCTTCATTTGTTTGAGAAATATGGCTACCATGGCGTGACGGTTGACCGCATCGTCGCGGAAAGCGATACGTCGAAAGGCGGGTTTTACCATAATTTTAAATCAAAAGACGAGTTGCTTTACCATATTCATGACGTCTTTATCACGTATGCGCTGACGAAGGCGCAGGAAGCGTATGAAAGCTGTTCGACGCCGACCGAGCGCTTGTACGCCATCGTTCAGTCGTTTGTCAAAGTGTTTCATTTGTATAAACCACACATCACCGTGTTTTACCAGGAAAGCACGTACTTAAAACCGGAATACGCCGAACCGATCAATGAAAAGCGCGAAGAATTTAAACAAATTATTTTTCGCGTCATCCGCGAGGGAATCGAGGCCGGCGAGTTTCGTCCGGAGCTGTCGGTGGAGATTACTGGCATGTCCATTATCGGCATGGTCAACTGGACATACAAATGGTACAATCCGGATGGTCCGTTGTCAATTGAGGAGATCGCGGCGTATTTTGCCGATTTCATTTTGCATGCGGTGCTCCGCACACCAGAAAACCCAGCGGCGGCGCGGTTTTTGTTGCGGCCGGCCGCCGAATAACTTGTTGATCGTATACAGACCAACTAGTCGGTTTCGGAAACGCTTCAAAAAATCAAAACCGTTTACACTCGTTTCCTTACTGAAACCGACTAGTCGGTTCAAATGATAGAACATTTTCTATGGGGGAGAGGGAGAACATGGATTTTTCATTGACGAAAGAACAACAAATGATTAAAGAAATGGTTCGCGACTTTGCTGAGAAGGAAATTGCCCCATACGCGGCGAAATGGGATGAAGAAGCGCATTTTCCGCTCGATGTCTTTCGCAAAATGGGCGAGTTGGGGTTGTTGGGCCTGCCGTTTCCGGAAGAGTACGGCGGCGCTGGGGGCGATACGATTTCGTACGCCATCGCCGTTGAGGAAATCGGCCGCGCCTGCGGCGGCACCGGGTTGAGCTATGCGGCCGCTGTGTCGCTCGGAGCGAGCCCGATTTACTACTTCGGGACGGAAGAACAGAAGCAAAAATGGCTTGTGCCGATGGCGAAAGGCGAGACGCTTGGCGCTTTTGGGCTCACGGAGCCGAACGCCGGATCGGACGCCGGCGGCACGCGCACGACCGCGGTGCTGGACGGCGATGAGTATGTCATCAACGGCGAAAAATGTTGGATCACAAACGCCCAATACGCGCGGCAAGTCATTGTCACAGCTGTGACGGGCAAAGATGCGCGCGGCAAAAACATCATCACCGCTCTCATCGTGCCAACTGACTCCCCAGGATTTACGATCCGTTCGAATTACGACAAGATGGGCGTGCGCGCGTCCAATACGTGCGAGCTTGTTTTCGAGAACGTCCGCGTGCCGAAAGAAAACGTCTTGGGCGACCCTCAAAAAGGGTTTAAACAGTTTTTGTACACGCTTGATGGCGGCCGCATTTCCATCGCAGCTTTAGCCGTCGGCATCGCGCAAGCGGCGTTTGAGAAAGCGCTTCAATACGCGAAAGAACGCGTTCAGTTTGGCCAGCCGATTTCCAAGTTTCAAGCGATCCAGTTTAAGCTCGCTGACATGGCGATGGAAATTGAGCTTGCCCGCAACATGGTGTACAAAGCAGCCTGGCTGAAGGATCAAGGGAAACCGTTTACAAAAGAAGCATCGTTCGCCAAGCTGTTCGCCTCGGAAATGGGGTTTCGCGTCTGCAACCAGGCGATCCAAATCCATGGCGGCTACGGCTATATGAAAGAATACGGAGTCGAACGCCACTTGCGCGACGTCAAGCTCATGGAAATCGGCGAAGGCACATCGGAAATCCAGCGTCTCGTCATCGCCCGCCAACTGGGATGCTAAAAGCGGAACGATGCGCATATCCATAACAGTGAATTCGGACAAAGGGGAGGAGACGGTCGATGTTAGCGGTGACGGTGGGGAAATTGTTAGAGGAGCGCGCCAGGCAATACCCGGATCATGAAGCGGTTGTGTACGCCGACCGCGGCTTGCGTCTGACGTATCGGCAGTTTAACGACTATTGCCGCCTCGTTGCGCGCGGGTTGATGCGGCTTGGCATCGAAAAAGGGGAGCATGTCGCCATTTGGGCGACGAACGTCCCGGAATGGATCGCCTGCCAGTTTGCGACCGGCAAAATGGGAGCGGTGCTCGTTACGGTCAATACGAACTACCGCGCGGCGGAGCTTGAGTATTTGCTTCGGCAGTCCGACTCGACGACGCTCTTTTTGATTGAGCAATATCGCGACTCGTCGTATATCGATATTTTATATGAAATCGTTCCCGAGCTGCGCACGTCGGCGCCCGGACAGCTGCAATCGAAACGGCTGCCGAAGTTGAAAAACGTGATCTTTCTTGGCGACAAACGGCACCCGGGCATGTTTACATGGAACGACATCTTGGCGATGGCGCACGACGTATCGGAAGAAGAACTCGATGAACGGATGGAGAGCCTCGACCCGCACGATGTGATCAACATGCAATACACGTCCGGGACGACTGGATTCCCGAAAGGGGTGATGTTGACGCATTACAACATCGTCAACAACGCCCACCAAGTGGCGCAATGCATGGGACTTGGCGAAGGCGATCGATTGTGCATTCCGGTGCCGTTTTTCCATTGCTTCGGCTGCGTCATGAGCACGCTTGCATGCGTGACGGTCGGGGCGACGATGGTGCCGGTTGTGGAGTTCCATCCGAAGCGGGTTCTCGAGACGGTGGAAGCGGAGCGGTGCACGGCGCTTCACGGCGTGCCGACGATGTTCATCGCCGAGCTCAACGACCCGGATTTTGCCAAATACGATTTGTCGTCGCTGCGCACGGGCATTATGGCCGGTTCCCCTTGCCCGGTCGAAGTGATGAAGGCGGTCATCGAGAAAATGGGGATGAAAGACATTACCATCGCCTACGGGCAGACGGAAGCGTCCCCAGTCATCACGCAAACGCGCACCGACGATCCGCTTGAGCTGCGTGTCGAAACGGTTGGCCGCGCCTTGCCGGGCGTCGAGGTGAAAATCGTCGAGCCGGGAACGAACAAGGAAGTGCCGCCCGGTGTGCAAGGGGAGCTGTGCACGCGCGGCTATCATGTCATGAAAGGATATTACAACAATTCGGAAGCGACAAATGAAGCGATCGACCAAGACGGCTGGCTCCATACCGGCGACTTGGCGGTGATGGATGAAAACGGTTACTTCCGCATCACCGGCCGGCTGAAAGATATGATCATCCGCGGCGGGGAGAACATTTATCCGCGTGAAATCGAAGAGTTTTTGTACAAACATCCGAAAATTTTGGACGTTCAAGTCGTCGGCGTGCCGGATGAAGTATACGGGGAAGAAGTGATGGCGTGGATCATCTTAAAAGACGGCGAAACGGCGACCGCTGAGGAGATTCGCGAGTTTTGCCGCGGCAACATTTCCCGGCATAAAATCCCGCGTTATATCGAATTTACCGACTCGTACCCGATGACGGCATCTGGGAAAATTCAGAAATTCAAATTGCGGGAAATGGCGAAACAGCGCCTCGGCTTAACAACCTAAGCCTAAACCGCCGCGCCGGGCGGACGAACCGTCCGGCGTCGGCACCTGTACTTTTAAGAAAGGGTGAGACGATGTTTTCGAAAGTGTTGATTGCCAACCGCGGCGAAATCGCCGTCCGTGTCATCCGCACGTGCCGACGTCTCGGCATTCAAACGGTTGCCATTTATTCCGAAGCAGACGCCGATTCGCTTCATGTCTCGCTCGCGGATGAAGCGTATTTGATCGGCAAGCCGCGCGTCGCGGAAAGCTATTTAAATATCGAAAAAATCATTGAGGTTGCCAAAACGGCGAAAGCGGAGGCGATCCATCCCGGCTACGGGCTGTTGTCGGAAAATCCAGCGTTTGCCCGCCGCTGCGAGGAAGAAGGAATCGTCTTCATCGGTCCGAAGGCGGACGTCATTGCGGCGATGGGCAGCAAAATCGAAGCGCGGCGGACGATGGAACAAGCCGGCGTGCCGATCGTCCCAGGCGTCTCCTTTGCGCTTGATAGCGCCGATGAAGCGGCCAAAGCGGCGGCTTCGATTGGGTATCCAGTCATGCTGAAGGCGTCAGCCGGCGGCGGCGGCATCGGCATGCATATCGCTCGCGATGAAGCTGAGCTGCGCCAAGCGTTTGAAGGGAGCCAAAAACGGGCCGCTTCGTTTTTCGGCGACGGGACGATGTATATCGAAAAATATATCGATCGCCCGCGCCATATTGAAATTCAGCTTCTTGCCGACCAAAATGGCAACTGTGTTTACTTATGGGAGCGTGAATGTTCGATCCAACGCCGCCACCAAAAAGTGGTCGAAGAGGCGCCGTCGCCGTTTTTGGATGAAGAGACGCGGCGGAAGATGGGGGAGGCGGCGGTGCGGGCTGCGCGTTACATCGGTTATGCAAATGCCGGTACCATTGAATTTCTCGTCGATGAACAGAAAAATTTTTATTTTCTTGAGATGAACACTCGGCTGCAAGTCGAGCACCCGGTGACAGAAGAAATCACCGGCATCGACATCGTCGAAGAGCAGCTGCGCATCGCCGCCGGCGAGCCGCTTCGTTATCAGCAGGAAGACATCCGCCGCGATGGACACGCCATTGAAGTGCGCATTTATGCCGAAGACCCGAACACGTTTTACCCGTCGCCCGGCCGCATTACGGCGTTTTCCGCCCCACAAGGCGAATGGATTCGTCATGAAACGGCGGTTCAAAGCGGCGCCGCGGTTACGCCGTTTTATGATCCGATGATCGCCAAACTAATCGCCAAAGGACCGGATCGGCAAACGGCGATTGAACGCTTGCTCGAAGCGCTTCGACACTATCGCGTTGAAGGGATTAAAACGAACATTCCGCTGCTTGAGGCCGTGCTGTCCCATCCGGCGTTTCAAGCGGGGGATACGACGACCGATTTCCTTTCGAAGCATTGGAAGCCAGCAAAAGCAAAATGAAGCAGAAACGGAGGAAGACACGATGACCCAAGTAACGGCAACAATGGCTGGAAGTGTATGGAAATTGTTGGTGGCTGTCGGGGATCATGTAGAAGAAGGCCAAGATGTCATCATTTTAGAATCGATGAAAATGGAGATTCCGATTGCCGCGGAAACGTCTGGCGTCGTGAAGCACATCCACGTGCAGGAAGGAGATTTCGTGAACGAAGGCGACGTGCTTGTCGAGATTGAGTAAAAAGGGGGAGCAAAGCATGAGCCGATGGCCGGCGAAGGTGACGATCAAAGAAGTCGGCCCGCGCGACGGCCTGCAAAACGAAGCATCGCCGATCGCGACCGCCGATAAAATCGCTTGGATCAACCTATTGTCAGAAACGGGGCTGTCGTACATTGAGGTGACTTCCTTCGTCCATCCGAAATGGATTCCGCAGCTTGCGGACGCCGTTGAAGTGGCAGCGGGCATTCGCCGAAAAGCCGGCGTCACGTATGCGGCGCTCGTCCCCAACGAAAAGGGGCTTGAGCGGGCGCTTGGCGCCGGGGTCGATGAAGTGGGCGTCTTCATGTCAGCGAGCGAAACGCACAACCAAAAAAATATTAACAAAACGATCGCTGCCACATTTCCGGTGCTGGAAGCGGTCGTGCAAACGGCAAAACAAGCAGGAAAAACGGTGCGCGGCTACGTTTCCACCGTCTTTGGCTGCCCGTATGAAGGGGCAGTTGCCGTCGATCAAGTGCTGATGGTGGCGGACCGGTTGTTGGCGATGGGGGTTGACGAACTGTCGCTTGGCGATACGATTGGCGTTGCGACGCCCAAGCAAGTCGAAGAGGTGCTCGCAATCGTGCTCCGCCGTTTTCCGGCTGATCGGATCGCGATGCATTTCCATGACACGAGAGGAACGGCGCTTGCCAACATTTTGGTGTCGATGGAGATGGGGATTACGACGTTTGACAGCTCGCTTGGCGGCCTTGGCGGCTGTCCGTACGCTCCCGGAGCGTCGGGAAACGTCGCCACTGATGATTTAGTATATATGCTTCACGGCATGGGGATTGAAACCGGCATCGATGTCGAGCAGCTGACGAAAGCGGCGTTGTTTATCCGCGACAAAATCGGCCGCCCGCTTTCGAGCCGGTATTTGCAAACGGTTGGATCATAAGGGGGGGGGGAGAAAACGTGAGCGCACTTGTATCGTTTGAAACACAAGAAAACGGCATCGCCATTGTGACATTAAACCGTCCGGAAGCGGCCAATGCGCTTTCAAGAGCGCTTCTTTTCGAGCTTGGCGCGCTCTTTCAGGAGATCAAATTTCGCAAAGACGTGCGCGTTGTCATGTTGACCGGGGCAGGAGACAAGGTGTTTTGCGCCGGCGCTGATTTGAAAGAGCGGGCGGGGATGAATGAAACGGAAGTGCGGCAGGCCGTCGCCTTAATCAGCAAAACGATCAATGAGGTCGAGAAAGTGCCGCAGCCGGTCATCGCCGTTTTAAACGGCTCGGCGTTTGGCGGCGGGTTGGAGCTTGCCTTGGCTTGCGACATTCGGTTTGCTGCCGACGATATCCAGCTTGGGTTGACGGAAACGTCGCTCGGCATCATTCCGGGAGCGGGGGGGACGCAGCGGCTGCCGCGCCTTGTCGGCCTCAGCAAAGCGAAAGAGTTGATTTTTGCCGCCAAACGGATTACAGCGCAGGAAGCCGAGCGAATCGGCCTTGTCGAATACGCCGTGCCGCGCTCCGAGCTGATGGAGCGTGCGCTTTGTCTCGCGCAACAAATCGCTGACAATGCGCCGATAGCCGTCCGTCAGGCGAAACGGGCGATCCAAAGCGTATTCAACGTTGATTTGGAGACGGGCCTCGCGATTGAGCAGCTCGCCTATGAGGCGACCATTCCGACGAAAGACCGGTTGGAAGGATTGCAGGCGTTTAAAGAAAAGCGGAAGCCGGTGTACAAAGGGGAGTAAGCCTGCGCTTGGGCAGGATGAGGCTGTTTGGATAAGGAAAAAGCCGCACGGAGCGCTTGCGCCGCATCGGCCTTTTCACAGCGATAAATAAAACACGGCATCCAACCTTGCTCCAGCCGAACAAGCGGGATGGAACAGCAAGATCCATCAAAACAAGGAGGGGAAACAAAGAGATGAAGGAAACAGCCAATCAACAAGACACGCTCGCAGCGGAGCTGGAGAAAAGAGCGGCGGAAATCAAGAAAGGCGGGGCGCCAAAATATCATGAAAAAAACGCCGCCCAAGGGAAATTGTTTGTTCGCGAGCGGCTGAACTTGCTGCTTGATAACGGTTTGGAAGTGGAAGACGGATTGTTTGCCAACTGTTTGGCGGGCGATTTGCCGGCTGATGGAGTTGTGACCGGGATCGGCAAAATCAACGGCCGCACCGTCTGCGTGATGGCGAACGATTCGACGGTCAAAGCCGGCTCATGGGGAGCGCGCACCGTCGAAAAAATCATCCGCATTCAAGAGACAGCGGAAAAACTGCGCTGCCCGATCATTTATTTGGTGGACTCGGCCGGCGCCCGCATTACGGACCAACTCGAAATGTTTCCCGGCCGGCGCGGGGCAGGGCGCATTTTTTACAATGAGGTGAAGCTGTCCGGCAAAGTGCCGCAAGTGTGCCTGTTGTTTGGCCCGTCAGCAGCCGGCGGCGCTTATATTCCGGCGTTTTGCGATATCGTCATCATGGTCGAAGGCAATGCCTCGATGTACTTAGGCTCGCCGCGCATGGCGGAAATGGTGATTGGGGAAAAAGTCACGCTCGAAGAGATGGGCGGCGCCCGCATGCATTGCACCGTCTCCGGCTGCGGCGACGTGCTCGTGAAAACCGAAGAAGAAGCGATTGCCTATGCGCGCCGTTATTTGTCGTATTTTCCGTCCAATTACAGCGAAAAGCCGCCGGTGGTCGAGGCGAAGCCGCCGAAATCGTTTGACAAAACGATCGAGGACATTTTGCCGGAAAACCAAAATGCGCCGTTCAACATGTATGATTTGATTGAGCGGATCATTGACGAAGGATCGTTTTGTGAAATCAAAAAACTGTTTGCGCCAGAAATCATTACGGGACTGGCGCGCCTTGCCGGCCAGCCGATCGGCATCATCGCCAACCAGCCGCGCGTCAAAGGCGGCGTATTGTTCCACGATTCGGCTGATAAAGCGGCGAAATTCATCACGCTTTGCGACGCGTTCCATATCCCGCTTCTGTTTTTGGCCGACGTCCCTGGCTTTATGATCGGCACGAAAGTCGAGCGGGTCGGCATCATCCGCCATGGGGCGAAAATGATCGCGGCCATGTCGGAAGCCACCGTACCGAAGATCTCGGTCATCGTTCGCAAAGCGTACGGCGCCGGATTGTACGCGATGGCCGGGCCGGCGTTTGAACCAGATTGCTGCTTGGCGCTTCCGAACGCGCAAATCGCCGTCATGGGGCCGGAAGCGGCCGTCAACGCCGTCTACGCCAACAAAATTGCCGAGCTGCCGCCAGAAGAGCGTGCGGCATTTGTCGAACAAAAACGCGAGGAATACCGGCGCGACATCGACATTTACCGTCTCGCCTCCGAGCTTGTCGTCGACGGAATTGTCGCGCCGAACGATTTGCGCAACGAGCTCATCCGCCGATTTGACGCGTATATGTCCAAGTATATCGTCTTTTCTGAGCGGAAGCATGGGGTGTATCCAGTTTGAAAAAATGGATGGCTGTCCCTCTTGCCAAGGGACGGCCGATCATGTATCATAATAATCACCAATCCGTTGCTGCGTTGTGCGTTGTAGAATGAAGTTTCAACCGATGGCAATCAAAAGGGAGTTCTACATTGAAGCGGGAATGTCATGCCTCAATATTCGTGATGGAGGACGGCAGGAACGCTTCTGCGAACACCCACCTGGTGGAGCGTGGTTGAGAAACTGCATTCAGCCAACGGCAACAGCGGCGCGGATTCACGAATGAGGAGTTGGCAAAAGAGTCCAACTGGATGCAAAACATCCGGTTGGACTCTTTTTCGTTGCGTATGTTTTCTCAAAAAGACATGAAACAATATAGTTGATTTTCCCTGTTTTCATGTTATAATCATATTTCGTGCAGGAATAATTCGTATTAAAACTATTCCAACAAGAAAGATGAGGCAAGGAGGGGGATGAATGGAAGGGATCAGCCGGGACATCATGTACGCTGTCTTCCGGACGCAAAAGGCGCTTTATCGCCTCATCCGCGAGGACGCCGCCCGCGTCGGGGTGACAGAGGTGCAGCTGATCGTCTTATATACGCTGCTGAAAAAAGAGCATATTCGCCTGAATGACTTGGCGGAAAAATTAAACTTAAGCAACAGCAATGTCAGCGGCACGGTTGACCGGCTCGTCGGCGCCGGCCTTGTTGTCCGAGAGCCGTCGAAGCAAGATCGGCGCGCGGTCATTTTGAGTTTGACGGAAAAAGGAAAAGAGACGGTGTCGGAAGCGTTTGGCGAGCAGTCGGTGCTGCGCCGGCGGCTTGGCCGCATTCAAGAACTCGTCTCTCCAGAGGAGATTGAACAGTTTTTGCATCTTCATGAAAAAATTAAAGCGATTTTACTCGGGGAGGAATAGACGGTGAACGTGAAACGATTGGTTGCGCTGAACATGCATGTCGTTTTTCGCCATCGGCGCGTTTGTCTGCTCGATCGCCCCGTCGTTTGCCGTCATGCTCGCAGGGCGGCTGACGCAGGCGGTCGGGGCGGGCATCATCATGCAGCTGATGATGGTCATTATGTTGTCGATTTTCCCGCCGGAACGCCGCGGGGTGGCCATGGGAACGGTCGGAATCGCCATGATGTTTGCGCCGGCGGTCGGGCCGACGCTGTCTGGCTGGATCGTTGAACATTATACATGGCGGCTGTTGTTTTACGTCGTGTTGCCGATCGCGATTTTAGACATTGTGCTCGCCTCCGTCTGGCTGAAACATACGCCGCGTAAAGGCAATCCAGTGCTGGACGTGCAAGGGGCGGTCTACTCCACGATCGGGTTTGGCGGCGTTCTGTATGGCTTCAGCGAAGCCGGCAGCAAAGGATGGGGCGAGACGGAAGTCGTTGTGTCGCTTATCATCGGCGTCTTGTTCTTGATCATGTTCACATGGCGTTCGCTCCACTCGGAGTATCCGGTGCTCAATTTCCGTGTGTTCCGCTACCCAGTGTTTACGTTGGCGACCGTCATCGGATCGGTCATCAATATGGCGATGTTTGCAGCGATGGTGCTGCTGCCGGTGTATTTGCAAAACTTGCGCGGCTTTACGCCGCTTGATGCCGGTTTGCTGTTGCTACCGGGAGCGATTGTCATGGCGATCATGTCGCCGATTTCCGGCTGGGTGTTTGACCGCATCGGCGCGCGGGCGCTGGCGATCGTCGGCTTGATCATCACCGCGGTCACGACGTGGGAATTCAGCAAGCTGACGATGGATACACCGTACAGCCAGTTAATTTGGCTTTATATTTTCCGCATGTTCGGCATGTCGATGCTCGGAATGCCGATTATGACGGAAGGATTGAACGCCTTGCCGCGCCATTTGTACAGCCACGGCACGGCGATGTCCAATACGATCCGCCAAGTGGCCGCTTCGCTCGGAACGGCGTTCTTGGTGACGATCATGTCCAACCGGGCCAAATTCCATGCGGACATGTACCGAAATGAGATGACGGAAAACAATCCGTTTTTCATGAGCCTTGTCGGCCAGCTGAAACAGGCCATCCCAAGTGATGAGGCGATCGCTCAGCTGTTGTATGGACTTGTGCAGCAACGGTCAACGGTCGAGGGGATCAACGACGCCTTTTTCGTCGCTACTGGCTTAACGGTGGTGGCGCTCGTCATGGCGTTTTTCTTAAAGGGAAAAAAGCATAAATCGCCATCGGCGTAAACAAGGGAAGCGGCGCACACGGCCGCTTCTTTTTTGTTTTGAGCCATGGAAAAGAGAC
Source organism: Geobacillus sp. FJAT-46040 (assembly GCF_002335725.1). Classification (NCBI taxonomy): domain Bacteria; kingdom Bacillati; phylum Bacillota; class Bacilli; order Caryophanales; family Anoxybacillaceae; genus Geobacillus; species Geobacillus sp. FJAT-46040. The sequence continues at coordinate 1,356,146 of NZ_NISS01000001.1, read as the reverse complement.
GAAAACGGGCGGCCGGCTGCGAATCGTATAATCGTGACGAAGAGACAGGGGGGAACATTGTGGAGGCGCAAAGCAGGCAGCAAATGAGACAAACAAGACGAAGACGGTGTTGGCTGCAGGCGCTCGTTGTCGCCGCCTTGGCTTTGGCCGCCGTTGTTGCTGCGCTCGAGTGGGCGATTGATCGACAAAACATTGCCGCCTTGGAAACACCGTTGCCGGCAGCGACAATCATTTATGATGAACACGGCCGCATCGCGAGCAAGCTCGCGGCGGCAAACATCGAAGAAGTGCCGATCGACAGGGTGCCCAACTATTTTCTTGAGGCCATCGTCGCGACGGAAGACCGCCGCTTTTACGAGCATGATGGCCACGAAGCGATTGCACAATACGGCCTGACGCAAAGCGATGTCCTTTCCGGGGGGCTCCGCATTTACACGGAGCTTGACCCGAACATGCAACAAGCGCTTGAAGCCGTGTATGCGAATGATTCGCTGTTTCCATCAAGCCCGGACGGTGTGCCTGTCCAAAGCGGAGCAGTGCTGCTCGACCCGAAAACGGGCGGGGTGAAGGCGCTTGTCGGCGGCCGCGGCCGCCATGTGTTCCGCGGTTTCAATCGCGCCACAGAGCTCAGGCGTCAACCGGGGTCAACGCTCAAGCCGCTCGCCGTGTACACGCCGGCGCTCGAACAAGGGTACGGGCCGTTTTCGCTGCTCAAAGACGAGCCGCTTAATCTCGGCGGCTACCGCCCGCAAAACTACGACCACACGCACCGCGGCACGGTGACGATGTATGAGGCGATCATCCATTTCGCTCAATGTGCCGGCCGTCTGGCTGTTAAACGAAATCGGCCTTGACAAAGGGATGGAGGCGCTGCACCGGTTTGGTTTGCCGTTGGGAAAAGAGGACCGCCAGCTCGGCATCGCGCTCGGCGGCATGTCCCGCGGCGTCTCGCCGCTCGAGATGGCGGAAGCGTACGCCGTATTCGCCAATGACGGCGTCCGTTTGGACGGCCATCTCATTACAAAAATCGTTGATGCTTACGGCCGCAAGGTAGCGGAGTGGAAGCCGCGGCGAACGGTTGTCACGTCCAAGAAAGTGGCGCAGCAAATGACGTTTTTGCTCGAAGGCGTCATCCGCGAAGGGACCGGGAAGCGCGCTGCCATCCCGGGGCGGGAGCTTGCGGGCAAAACTGGGTCGACCGAAATGACGATCCCCGGCATCGACGGGGTGAAAGACCAATGGATGGTCGGCTATACGCCGCAGCTGGTCGGTGCGCTTTGGCTCGGCTATGACCGGCCGGACGAAACACATTATTTGACGACGACGAGCGGGGAAACGGCGGCCATCATTTTCCGCCATATAATGGAAAAAGCGCTGGCCGACGAGCCTGTCGTCCGCTTCTCGCTGCCGCTTGTGAAACAAGCGGAACGAGAACACAAAAAACGTGAGCCAAAGGCGCCTGAATCCGTGCCGCCAAAGGTGAAGGAAAAACCGCGTACGCCCGGCCATGAAAAAGGAAAAAACAAAAAAGAGAAAAAAGAAAAAAAGCACGGAAAAGGGCATGGCGGCAAGCATGAATAAGCTGTTGCCAAAGGCGTTCTTATCCCCTGTTTAGGCGCATATATATAAAGACAAGCCGCACGAAAAAGGAGGGGGAGCGCCCATGGCGCATTTCGGCTCGAAAGGATGGCTTGTTGCCGAGTTGAAAAAGGCGGGCATCGCCCGCCATCCGGTCGGACGGAAAAGTTCCATGAGCAATTTTTGCTCTCCACCCGGGCATGAAAATCCCCCTTTTCTTCCCATAATGAAGAATAGGCGCAAACAGTTCAACAGGACGTTATGCTTAATGGTGGCTTAGACCCTGTACGGAAAAGTGTTTGAATCCACTGGGTGCACCACCCATTGTCCGCCCTTTCCTGTGATAGAGGAAAGGTGACGACGAACGGAAAACTGCCGCATTTCTCCCGTGGATTCGCTGTTTGCGCACTCGATCATCGAAAAGGAGGATTTTCATCATGGATGTCATCTATCCTCGCTGCGCAGGATTGGATGTTCATGCCGAAACCATCGTCGCCTGCGCGCTATGGGAAGAAGATGGACACATTCAAAAGGACATTCAAACCTTCTCCACGTTCTCGAAAGGACTTGGCGACCTGCTCGAGTGGCTCGAAGAACATGGGGTCACCCATGTCGCCATGGAATCCACCGGCGTGTATTGGAAACCGGTCTTTGCCTTCCTCGAGGGCTATGTCGACTTGACACTGGCCAATCCGCAGCGGATCAAAAATGTCCCGGGAAGAAAAACCGATGTCTCTGACGCCGAGTGGATCGCCAAGCTGCTCCGCCATGGACTCGTTGAAAAAAGTTTCGTCCCCCCAGCGGATATTCGCGAATTGCGGGATTTTACCCGCCTCCGCAAAAAGTGGGTCGGACAGCTGACTTCGGAGAAAAACCGGATTCAAAAAGTGCTCGAGTCTTCCAATGTCAAACTCGGCTCGGTCCTCTCCGATCTCTTCGGCGTTTCCGGAAAAGACATCCTCGCCCGGCTGCTTGAGAAGGGATACGTGGACAAGGACGAGTTGGATCAATGCCTGCGCGGAAGGCTCAAAAAGAAAAAGCAAGCGGTGTACGATTCGCTGCTCGGCACCTTGACCGAACACGAGCTCCGTCTCCTTCGCCTCTTGTGGAAACACGTTGAGGAATTGGAGCGGCTCATCGAAGAAGTCGACCAACACATCGACCGCCTGCTCGAGCCGTATCGCGAGGAAGTGAACCTGTTGATGACCATGCCCGGAGTGAAAAAACAAACCGCCGCCGTCATCATAGCCGAGATGGGAACCGACATGAGCGTCTTTGAAACGCCGGAACGGGCGGCTTCATGGACTGGATTGTCCCCCGGCAACCATGAAAGCGCCGGAAAGCGAAAGAGCACGCGCACGACAAAAGGCAATCCCCATCTCCGATCGGCGTTATGCGAGGCGGCATGGTCAGCAGCTCGATCCAAGACGCATCCCTTGTCCCGAAAGTTTTGGTCGTTGGCGGCCCGGTGCGGGAAGAAAAAAGCCCTCATCGCCACAGCTCGGCGGATGTTGGTGATCATCTTTTGCATGATCTCCCGCAAAGAGCCGTTCCGCCAACCACAACTTATTTAGTCTAGCCAAAAGGCAGACAGGTTATACGAGATGCCTAAAATCGGGCACCTCTGCTTTCCTATTGCCTTTTTTGGCCATTTTCAGTATACCCTCACGGATCAGGAGCGTATACCGCACTCACCAAGTGGTGGGGATTTTCACGGAAAAAAATTGAGACATACAAAGCAGCCGAGCTGTATGGGCTGTACCGAAAATATGTGCAGAAAACGCGCTAGGCCGGATGAAACATCCGGCTTCTTTTTTGGGCAACCTAAAGGGGAAAGGAGGGAGGCGCGCCTGATGGTTGACAAACGCGCCGGAAGCGATGAAGAAAAAACGGTTTACTGTAGCGGAAGGGGAAACGATCGCCGCCTGTTTAGCGCGAGTCAACTACCCCCACTTCGCGAACGCTTGAAGTGGGGGCTTGCAACTCCCCAGAAGTGCAAACGGACTTCGTCCTCCTTCCTTGACTTGGGGTTGCATCAGGGGGCAGGTTGACGACTACCCAACGACGCAGGTCATGCCTGCATCGTTACCGATTCTCTCGGTGTGTCTGTTGGCAGTACTTGGCTTCCACACACAACAGACAGACCTACGCTCGATGTTTTACGGTTGCAACATTTCCTGCAACCAACTCCATCCATCGAGCAGCCGTTATTGGAGTGCCTTTATTGAACGGTTTTCTCCATGCCTTTATTATATCATACACAAAAGAAAGGGGGAACGCACATTCCTCTCCCACTTACTCCCTTTGGTCGTTGAAGTGGGAGTCTCCTGCGCGAAATAGGATGAAACAGGAAGGCTACCGCCCTGTCCGCCGCATCGAGCAGCCGATTTTCCGCGAAGTGGAAACGAACGGCGAAACGATGGTTGAGCCGTGCGGGCGCATCATCGAATTTGAGGGTGTGCGCGATGAGCCATAACGGGCGGTTGTTGGCTCCACCTTAGGCTGAAGGCGCGGCCGCAGATTCGACGGGCTCTGGTTATAGGGGCAAGAGAATTCATCAAAAAATTGCGAAGGAAGTTCTTTTCCCAACGATCGCCGCCTATACAAAGCGGGAATTCCAAGTTGCAGCCGGCGCGCCGTCCCGCTACAATAAAAAAGAGAACACCATCTAGATAAGGGGATGACGCCATGATTCATCACACATGGGCGACCCGGCCGACGATCAAAAAAGTAAAGTGCGTTCACACGAACGCGGAAAAGTACATGGTCAGCAATGTGTTGACGCCGGGCAAAGTATATGAAGTGAAAAGCGAAACGGACGAGTTTTATTTTGTCATCGACAACAGCGGAAAAGTCGGCGGGTTTTACAAAGATTATTTTGAGGAAGTCAAGTGATCGCGCCAATAGCCAAGAAAAAACGGATGTCCGAAACAGGGCATCCGTTTTTTCGATCAGCCGGCGGCGCTTTGTTCCGCCGTCGGCGGCCGCAACCGGCTTGCCGGCAGCGTGATCGTCAACGTCGTCCCTTTTTGTACGGCGCTTTCGATCGTCCACGTTCCTCCCATTTGTTCGATGATTTTGACGGCGACCATCGCACCAAGCCCAGTGCCTTTTTCTTTTGTGCTGAAGTATGGCTCGCCGAAGCGGCGCACTTGTTCTTTCGTCATGCCAACGCCGTTGTCGGAAATGGTGATGACGACTGATGCCCCCCGGTTCTCGGCCGCAACATGGAGCGTGCCGCCGTTCGGCATCGCCTCAATGCTGTTTTTCAACAAGTTGAGAAAACACTGTTGGAAATATTGTACGTTTCCGATGACGACACCATGTTCGAGGGAAGAGGATACATGGATCGAATGCATATGCGCCATTGGCGTAATCATTTGCAGCACTTTCTGAAGCTGGGTGGCGACATCAATCGGCTCGGTCTCTTTTGGCGCCGGTTTGGCAAACGTCAAATAGTCGCGGATGATGGCTTCCGCCCGCTCGAGTTCCTCTAAGGCGATGCGAATGTACCGCTCTTCGGTTTCGCGCGGCAGCCGACCAGTTTGCAGCAGCTGGATGAATCCTTTGACGACGGTGAGCGGGTTGCGGATTTCATGGGAAATGCTGGCCGCCATTTGGCTGACGATCTGCATTTTTTCCATCTTCATCAGCTCTGCCCGAGCGAACTGCGCCTCATGAAGCGTCTCCATCAAATAGACAGCGAACATCATGACGAACGGCGGCATTATAATAAAATACACGATATATGGCTTCGTTACCGGAAAATCAGCAATCATCACGGCGACAAATGTCGTCAGCACCGCGAGCAAAAACGTCAGCCAAAGCGACATAACGAGCTTGCTCGGCTGCGGCAGCTTGCGAAACAGCGGCGAAGCGGCCGCCGCTATGGCAAACATGATGGCGTAAACGATCAACGTGAGCGGCTGAAATCCGTACAAAACGGTGCGTGCCAGCATCAAGACAACAAACAGCACCGCCCCGACCGCGCCGCCGCCATACAATGTCCCAAGCAAAAACGGAATTTGCCGGAAATCATGGACGCACAGCGGATCAATGTAAATCGGAAATTTCATGCACAAAACGGCCGCCAACGCCAAACAAGCCCCAAGCAGCGCCTGGCCATAGAGCGGGCGCTGCCGGATCGCTCGACTATGGTCATAAATAAACGAAAAGGCAAAGATCGTGACTAAAATATAAAATAAGTTGTTCAGGACGTGCTGGTTAATGTATAAACCCGCCATACGAAAAATCTCCTAACTGAATGGACCTTATCACCTTCCATTATAGCGAAAAGAGATTGAAAGAAAAATATGCATTGGCTATGTCCGGTCTTTCGGCAGCCAAACCGCCAAGGCGCCAAAGAGCGGCAGCACGCTGCAAAGCCCCATTCATGTGCCGAGCGACGACAAGTCGGCGATTTTGCCGAGCACGACCGCGCCGAGCGCCCCCATGTCAAACGCCAGGCCGACGATGAGTCCGGACGCCATGCCGACATGGTTCGGAATCAGCCGGTTGCATGACAGATGATGTCATGTTCAAGGCAAAGGCGACCCAGCCGATTTGCGCATACGACAGCTCCATTGTCGAGCGCAAAATCGGAAAGAGCGCCGGGATGACCGCTTGCATTGCATCGTTCAAAAAGTGGCCGAGGCTGATGGCGAACAAAATCGGGTAGACGGTCATTCTTGCGGCGCTCGTTCGCTCTGTATGGGTGTTCATCGTTCTCCCCTGTTCAAAATATATCTAATATTCCTAATTATACTTGATCTTATTATATTTTCAATCACCGGCCCGGTAATTCAACTTTTCTTTTCCGGATGCCCCGATCGCGAGCTTGACGCTCACGGACAGCGTGTTGTTGCCGAGCGGGATGAGGCCATTGGACTGATGTTGTTTCCAAATATTCGGACGCTGGCGATACAGCTGCTCCGACAGATTCAATATATCGATCTGCTGCTTCTTGCCAAGTTCATACAAGCGGCGGATCTCCTGCTTCACCGTTTGTTCCGCCAGTTTGGTCAGTTGTTTTCGCGAGAGCGGTTTGCGCAGTTCGATGATGGCGCCTTGCGCCTATGACCAAAATCAGCGCCCATCTCGGCGTCGCTGTCAAATAGGAGGTAGTGGTGAACGTGATCGTATCGTTTAACGTGACAAAACTGTCAACTACCCCCACTTCGCGAACGCTTGAAGTGGGGGCTTGCAACTCCCCAGAAGTGCAAACGGACTTCGTCCTCCTTCCTTGACTTGGGGTTGCATCAGGGGGCAGGTTGACGACTACCCAACGACGCAGGTCATGCCTGCATCGTTACCGATTCTCTCGGTGTGTCTGTTGGCAGTACTTGGCTTCCACACACAACAGACAGACCTACGCTCGATGTTTTACGGTTGCAACATTTCCTGCAACCAACTCCATCCATCGAGCAGCCGTTATTGGAGTGCCTTTATTGAACGGTTTTCTCCATGCCTTTATTATATCATACACAAAAGAAAGGGGGAACGCACATTCCTCTCCCACTTACTCCCTTTGGTCGTTGAAGTGGGAGTCTCCTGCGCGAAATAGGATGAAACAGGAAGGCTACCGCCCTGTCCGCCGCATCGAGCAGCCGATTTTCCGCGAAGTGGAAACGAACGGCGAAACGATGGTTGAGCCGTGCGGGCGCATCATCGAATTTGAGGGTGTGCGCGATGAGCCATAACGGGCGGTTGTTGGCTCCACCTTAGGCTGAAGGCGCGGCCGCAGATTCGACGGGCTCTGGTTATAGGGGCAAGAGAATTCATCAAAAAATTGCGAAGGAAGTTCTTTTCCCAACGATCGCCGCCTATACAAAGCGGGAATTCCAAGTTGCAGCCGGCGCGCCGTCCCGCTACAATAAAAAAGAGAACACCATCTAGATAAGGGGATGACGCCATGATTCATCACACATGGGCGACCCGGCCGACGATCAAAAAAGTAAAGTGCGTTCACACGAACGCGGAAAAGTACATGGTCAGCAATGTGTTGACGCCGGGCAAAGTATATGAAGTGAAAAGCGAAACGGACGAGTTTTATTTTGTCATCGACAACAGCGGAAAAGTCGGCGGGTTTTACAAAGATTATTTTGAGGAAGTCAAGTGATCGCGCCAATAGCCAAGAAAAAACGGATGTCCGAAACAGGGCATCCGTTTTTTCGATCAGCCGGCGGCGCTTTGTTCCGCCGTCGGCGGCCGCAACCGGCTTGCCGGCAGCGTGATCGTCAACGTCGTCCCTTTTTGTACGGCGCTTTCGATCGTCCACGTTCCTCCCATTTGTTCGATGATTTTGACGGCGACCATCGCACCAAGCCCAGTGCCTTTTTCTTTTGTGCTGAAGTATGGCTCGCCGAAGCGGCGCACTTGTTCTTTCGTCATGCCAACGCCGTTGTCGGAAATGGTGATGACGACTGATGCCCCCCGGTTCTCGGCCGCAACATGGAGCGTGCCGCCGTTCGGCATCGCCTCAATGCTGTTTTTCAACAAGTTGAGAAAACACTGTTGGAAATATTGTACGTTTCCGATGACGACACCATGTTCGAGGGAAGAGGATACATGGATCGAATGCATATGCGCCATTGGCGTAATCATTTGCAGCACTTTCTGAAGCTGGGTGGCGACATCAATCGGCTCGGTCTCTTTTGGCGCCGGTTTGGCAAACGTCAAATAGTCGCGGATGATGGCTTCCGCCCGCTCGAGTTCCTCTAAGGCGATGCGAATGTACCGCTCTTCGGTTTCGCGCGGCAGCCGACCAGTTTGCAGCAGCTGGATGAATCCTTTGACGACGGTGAGCGGGTTGCGGATTTCATGGGAAATGCTGGCCGCCATTTGGCTGACGATCTGCATTTTTTCCATCTTCATCAGCTCTGCCCGAGCGAACTGCGCCTCATGAAGCGTCTCCATCAAATAGACAGCGAACATCATGACGAACGGCGGCATTATAATAAAATACACGATATATGGCTTCGTTACCGGAAAATCAGCAATCATCACGGCGACAAATGTCGTCAGCACCGCGAGCAAAAACGTCAGCCAAAGCGACATAACGAGCTTGCTCGGCTGCGGCAGCTTGCGAAACAGCGGCGAAGCGGCCGCCGCTATGGCAAACATGATGGCGTAAACGATCAACGTGAGCGGCTGAAATCCGTACAAAACGGTGCGTGCCAGCATCAAGACAACAAACAGCACCGCCCCGACCGCGCCGCCGCCATACAATGTCCCAAGCAAAAACGGAATTTGCCGGAAATCATGGACGCACAGCGGATCAATGTAAATCGGAAATTTCATGCACAAAACGGCCGCCAACGCCAAACAAGCCCCAAGCAGCGCCTGGCCATAGAGCGGGCGCTGCCGGATCGCTCGACTATGGTCATAAATAAACGAAAAGGCAAAGATCGTGACTAAAATATAAAATAAGTTGTTCAGGACGTGCTGGTTAATGTATAAACCCGCCATACGAAAAATCTCCTAACTGAATGGACCTTATCACCTTCCATTATAGCGAAAAGAGATTGAAAGAAAAATATGCATTGGCTATGTCCGGTCTTTCGGCAGCCAAACCGCCAAGGCGCCAAAGAGCGGCAGCACGCTGCAAAGCCCCATTCATGTGCCGAGCGACGACAAGTCGGCGATTTTGCCGAGCACGACCGCGCCGAGCGCCCCCATGTCAAACGCCAGGCCGACGATGAGTCCGGACGCCATGCCGACATGGTTCGGAATCAGCCGGTTGCATGACAGATGATGTCATGTTCAAGGCAAAGGCGACCCAGCCGATTTGCGCATACGACAGCTCCATTGTCGAGCGCAAAATCGGAAAGAGCGCCGGGATGACCGCTTGCATTGCATCGTTCAAAAAGTGGCCGAGGCTGATGGCGAACAAAATCGGGTAGACGGTCATTCTTGCGGCGCTCGTTCGCTCTGTATGGGTGTTCATCGTTCTCCCCTGTTCAAAATATATCTAATATTCCTAATTATACTTGATCTTATTATATTTTCAATCACCGGCCCGGTAATTCAACTTTTCTTTTCCGGATGCCCCGATCGCGAGCTTGACGCTCACGGACAGCGTGTTGTTGCCGAGCGGGATGAGGCCATTGGACTGATGTTGTTTCCAAATATTCGGACGCTGGCGATACAGCTGCTCCGACAGATTCAATATATCGATCTGCTGCTTCTTGCCAAGTTCATACAAGCGGCGGATCTCCTGCTTCACCGTTTGTTCCGCCAGTTTGGTCAGTTGTTTTCGCGAGAGCGGTTTGCGCAGTTCGATGATGGCGCCTTGCGCCTATGACCAAAATCAGCGCCCATCTCGGCGTCGCTGTCAAATAGGAGGTAGTGGTGAACGTGATCGTATCGTTTAACGTGACAAAACTGTCAACTACCCCCACTTCGCTAACGCTTGAAGTGGGGGCTTGCAACTCCCCAGAAGTGCGAGCGGACTTCGTCCTCCTTCCTTGACTTGGGGTTGCATTAGGGGCAGGTTGACAACTACCCAACGACGCAGGTCATGCCTGTGTCGTTCCTTCAACGATGTACTCTATTCCTTTTCGTTGAAGGTTCATAGCACCAATGCGGTCATCGTTTGAGGTGTATCCACATGTTCGGCAACAAAAGGTGTGTGTACGTTTCTTTCGATTGGCTTTTTCCGTATGCCCGCACTTTGGACATGTCAAAGAGGTGTAATGCGGAGCAACCACCATCACTTTTGACCCATGCAAACGTGCCTTATACTCTAACATTTGACGGAACTGATAGAAAGCCCACGATACGGTTTCATATCGGTCATGGATACGTACACGTTCTGTTTTTTCACGAATGCCTGTTAAATCTTCTAATACAAAAAGGGTACGTTCTCCATATTGACGAACGAGTGCCTTCGTGACAGCATGGTTCACATCCGTCATCCAACGGTTTTCTCGTTGTCCGATTGTTTTCAACTTCCGACGCGCAGAAGCCGTCCCTTTTTGCTGGAGGGTTTTTCGCATTCGTTTGTACTTCGCCCGCATATGCTTGATTTTTCGCCCGTTAAAAAAGGTAGTTTTCCCTTGCGAATCATAAGCTGCTGCAAGAAAGTTAACCCCTACATCGACACCGACCACTTGGCGAATGTTGTGTTCATCCACGGTTGGAATCGTTTTGGTCATGGGAATGTGCAAAAAGAATTTGTTATGCTTGTAGACGAGTTTGGCTGTGCCAAACGTCCATGAGCCATCAAAATATTGTTCCATGCCTTTTGGTTCGAATGGCACTTTGATTCGTCCTTCTAGTGTATTGACAGAAAATAACCCTTGAACAAGCGAATAATCTCGATTCCAAACGAGGTCATATTCAGGCTTTTTAAAGCGAACCAATGTCCATTCGTGACCATTGCTTTTTAGGGAACGGTATCTAGCGATCACCGTTTTAATCACAGATTGCGCCATTTGCGAACGCAAAGCGTAGTTTGATCGAAGTAGACGATAGGTCATGTCGTGCAACTTGGCTTGTGCAAGCACTTTTGTGTCAAAAATCACAACAGATACAGCGTTGCACGCTTGTCGATAAGCGGAAAGGGTGGCTTTCAATACTTCTGCTTGTTCCGCCGTTGGGTAAATTTTGATTTTGGCTGTTAACGTCATGTCCATTTGTCTCACCTCTCTTTCACTAAATATATTATATAATATATTATATCATATATTATATCATATTTTTTTAGTGATACAAAAACAAAAAAAAGCGATTCCTCCCCCACTTACTCCCTTTGGTCGTTGAAGTGGGGGTCTCCTCGCCAAAGACGATGAAGAAGCAAAAAAGCGCTGCTGACACCGGCCATCGCATAAGCAGCCGCGCTCGAAAATCGGGCTTTGAGCCAGTCAAACAGCCGCTCGCCGTTCAGTTGTCGGATGGTGAAATAAAGCAGCGGCAGCCAAACGAGCAAACACGCCAACGCTCCCAAGGCGGCGATCCACGCATCGCGGTGGGCGGCCTCAAGCATAAAGGGGATGATGATGACATGATTCATCAGCCCGACTGACAGCATGACCATGAATAACAATTGCAGGGCGCTAAGCGGCTGTCCGTTCATCATGGATCCCTTTCTTTCCATGCAATCTCTAGAACGATAGTGTTTCCAGTCTAGGGTAATTTATCCGCGCAAACGGCAAACCAACAGCGAAACTTCTCAGGCGGCAGGGGGCACAATACAGGGAAGAAAGGGCGAACATCAACGGCATGCAAGGGGGGCGCAGCATGAAATGGCTTCATTTGACGATCGGCGTGAAGATTTCCAGCTGCCGCCCCACCCGGTGTATGTCCCGGTGACGCTGATCCGCGATGGCCAGCTGTTGGCAGACGAATTAGCGGAGCTTGGGAAAACGGAGCAATGGCTGGCCGCCAAACTGCAAAAACAAGGAATTGCCTCGCCAAAAGACGTATTGATCGCCGAGTGGCTCGAAGGAGATGGGCTGTTTGTTCAGACGTATCAGCCTGCCGAGCGGCAACGGTCAACGCGGCGGTCGACGGCGTCGGAATGAGAGAAAGAAAGAATCCAGGGATGGATTCTTTCTTTATTTTGGAAAAAACTCTTGCCTTTCTTCTGTTTTATGTGTACTATTGGTTATAGTACGGTTGTGACAATGAGAGGAGGAGGGGAGATGTTTGAGCTTGATATCCGCAGCCGCCAGCCGATTTACGAACAACTGATTGACAAAATGAAAGAAATGATCGTTCGCGAACTATGGCAGCCGCACGATCAGCTGCCATCGGTCAGGACGATGGCGAAACAGCTGATGGTGAATCCGAACACGATTCAAAAAGCGTACCGCGAACTGGAACGCGACGGCTGGATTTATTCGATTCCAGGGAAAGGCAGCTTCGTTGCCCCGCGCTCGAAAGAACCAAACATCGAGGCGATCGCTGCGGTCCGTGAGCAGCTTGTCCGCCTTGTCAAGGAAGCACGGTTTTTAGGGGTGACAAATGAGCAGTTATGGCAATGGGTTCGAGAAGGAGAGAAAGAGGGGGAGAATCGTGATTCAACTTGTGGACGTGACGAAAATGTTTGATCGATTTGCCGCTGTCAAGGGCGCGAACATGATGGTGCCAAAAGGATCGATTTACGGGCTGCTCGGCCCGAACGGCGCCGGAAAAACGACGCTGCTCAAGATGATGGCCGGCATTCTCCGCCAAGATCGCGGAACGATTACAGTGGACGGGGAGGATGTGTGGGAAAATGTCCGGGTGAAGCAACGCCTTTTGTTTTTGCCGGACTTTGTCTACTTTTTTCCGCACGCGACGATTCGGCAAATGGCGGATTTTTACGAGCAACTGTACCCGTCGTTCAGCCGCGGGCGGTTTATGGAATTGCAGTCCGTCTTTGCGCTTGATCCGAACAAAAAGATTCAGCAGTTTTCCAAAGGCATGCAGCGCCAAGCGGCGTTTTGGCTCGCCTTTTCCGTCCGGCCGGATGTGCTCATTATGGATGAGCCGCTTGATGGGCTCGATGCATTCGTCCGCCGTCATGTGAAGCAGCTGCTCATAGAAGAAGTGGCCGAACGGGAGATGACGGTCGTCATTTCGTCGCACAATTTGCGCGAGCTCGAAGATTTATGCGACATCGTCGGATTGATGGCGCAAGGGACCGTACGGATGGAGCGCGATTTAAACGAGCTGCGCGCCGGGATGCATAAAATTCAAGTCGCGTTTCGCGGCAGATTTCCGAGCGAGTTGGCCGAACACCTTGACATCGTGCATCGCGAGGAGCGCGGCAGCATCGTTCTTCTTGTCGTCCGCGGCGAGAAACGATCCATCGAAGAGACGGTGAGTTCGTTTGCTCCGCTCATTCTTGACGTCTTGCCGTTGTCGTTGGAAGAAATTTTTGTGTATGAAATGGGGGATGTTGTCGATGTCCGCGAAACGGTTGTCGGCTAACCGCGCCATGTGGACGCAAAATGTTCGCCAAATCGGCTGGATTGCCATCATTCATCTGCTGTTATGGCTGGCGGCGATCGTATTGCCGATTGGGCTTTCGTACTCGCAATATGATCCAAAAGTCGGAAATGTGCCGCCATGGAAAGACGTTTACGATATATCCAACGGGTTCGAGACGTTGATTGCTTGGCTTGTCCCGATCTTGGCGGCGGCCGGCGTGGTTCGCTACATGCACGAGAAACGGTCGGCTGATTTCATCCATAGCTTGCCCATCCGCCGCACCGAACTGCTTGCCGGGCAGATGCTTATTGGATGGCTCTTTTTGGCGGTTCCGCTCGTGTTGACCGCCTTGGTTGCGATCGGATGTCTGTACGGACTTGATCTCCCGTGGCCGATTGGAGCGGGGGATGTGGGACGATGGCTTGGCGAGACGCTTGTCGTAGAGACGGTGATTTTTGCGCTAGGTGTCATGGTCGGCGTGCTCGTCGGCCAATCGATCGTTCATATTGTGTTAACGAATATTGCTCTCTTTTTTCCGACAGGCATCATGGTGTTGCTGTTTAGCAATTTGCCGTTATGGTTGTATGGATTCCCTGATGGGTACTATTTATCGGGAAATCTGATGGATTGGGCGCTGCCGATTCGTTATGCGATGCTGACGGATCAGGCGATGAGCGCGGGGGAAGCCGGACTGTTGCTGCTGTTGTCGCTTCTGTTTTTCGGGGTGTCCATTTGGTTGTACGAGCGGCGGCCGACGGAAGCGGCCGGACAGGCGCTCGCCTTTTCAGTGCTTCGCCCACTGTTTGTGTATGGAGTGGCGTTTTGCATGTGCTTGACCGGCGGGTTCTACTTTGGACAAGTCCAACGGCAGTGGGGATGGATCATCTTTGGGTATGTTGCGTTTTCGCTTATCGGGTATGCCGTTGCGCAAATGGTCGTGATGAAAACATGGCGTGTTTTTCATAAATGGAAAGGGTATATCGCCTTTGCCGCTGTGATGTCGGTCTTATTTTTGACTGTGCGCCTTGATCCGGTTGGATATGTGAGACACGTTCCGAATTTGTCCGATATTGAGAAAGTCTATTTCGGCCAGTCGGTGATGAATTGGCAAAATCCTAACTTGATGGAAAGAGAGTTTGAAGCATTCGATCAGTTTTTGCGCACGAAGGACAACATCAAAGCTGTCAGGGCGCTTCATGCGCAGCTTGTGCACGATCAGCCGCTCCCGTCACGTTTTGGCAACGTCCGGCCGATTGTGATCGGGTATGTGCTCAAAGACGGCACGCGTCTCCTCCGCCGCTACGAAGTGCCGATTGAACCGTACATGCTGTATTTTCAGCGCATCATGGGCTCAAACGAATATAAGCAGCAATATTATTTGCTGCTTCGCCCAAGCGGCTATGCGCCGATCCGTCAGGTGACGATCCGAAATGTGGAAACCGGGCGGGCAGAGGTTGTGCTTGCCGAGCCGAAGGAGATTGAGTCGTTTGTCCAGGCGCTCAAACAAGATTTGTGGAATGAGCCGGTGGAGGACATCATCGGCGTGGGGAGCACATGGCAGGGGTATATTGAATTGCTGCAAAGCGACGGCGATTCGTTTACCGTTCCCTTGTCTTCACACAGCACCCATGTTCGCGAGTGGTTGCAACAACAGCATCATTGGGAGCAAATACAGAAAAGGTAATGCCCAATGAAGAGGAAAGGTGTCCCGTTGCTTTTGGGGCACCTTCCTCTTTTTGCCCCCGGCTGTTGGTCAAGACGTTTTGTTTTTTCGTTTCCACATCCAAACGTTCAATAGATCGAGCAATAGTGAAAGGACGAACAATGAGAAAATAAACAGTTCTGGTGCCTTCATTACTCGAAATGGGTTCAGCACGATATGCAACGATTGATGCAAGGTCATCCCCATCAACTGATCCATGCTTACCATCGTTCCTATGGCGAGTAAGGCAAACATCAGCCAAACAACAATTAGTTTCATGGTGTTCCACCTGCTGTTTTTCTTTAGTTTTTGCTATTGATTCAAAACCGATGCACGGGCGTATGTCCTCCCGATTTCGTGTCCATAATGAGGGATAAAAAGGAAGCGGAGTGAGGAGGAAAAACATGCTGTTTCAATGGGGAATGGGCCGACAAAAAAAGCAGATCAATGACGGGGTGAAACAAGAAGGACCGGACCATAGCGGCGAGGCGGCGGACGTCCCGCAAGAGCCGATGTCAGCTGAATTAGCCGTCAACCTTGACATCATCCGCCAAACGACTGGACAAAGCAGCGATGTCGTCATCCGTCGGTTTTCGCTGGGTCAAGAGAGGCAAATCAAAGCAGCCATCGTCTTTGTGGATGGCCTTGTTGACGAAAAACATGTGTACGAGTTTTTGCTGACGCCGTTGCTGGAGGCGTCATTTCCACTGTCATTAACAGAAAAAGAATCGTTTCCGTGGATCGAACAAAAGTTGGCCGCGGTGGGCGGTGTGAAGCATGTCGTCGATTGGGAACACCTGTTTTTGGAGCTGTTTTCCGGAGAGACCATCATCTTGCTGGATGGGGTGCCGTCCGCTGTCAGCGCCAGCACGGAAGGCGGCCAATATCGTGCAATCGAGGAGCCGCAAACGCAACTCGCCATCCGCGGGCCGCGCGAGGGATTTACGGAGTCGTTGCGCGCGAACACCGCGATGATCCGCCGCCGCATTAAAAATCCCAATCTTTGGCTGGAAACGATGCAAATCGGCACCGTGACGCAAACGGATGTCGCGATCATGTACATCAAAGGCATTGCCAATGACGAGGTTATCGAGGAAGTGAGAGCGCGCCTGCGCCGCATTGATACGGACAGCGTGCTTGAGTCCGGTTATATTGAACAGTTAATCGAAGATCAAACGTTTACGACATTTCCGACGATCTACCATACCGAGCGTCCCGACGTGGTGGCGGCGAATTTGCTGGAGGGGCGGATTGCGATTTTGATTCAGGGGACGCCGTTTATCCTGATTGTGCCGGTTTTGTTTATCCAATTTTTTCAAGCGGTAGAGGATTATTATACCCGTTTTGATATCGCCACTGCTCTTCGCTTTTTGCGCGTATTGATTTTTTTTCTCTCGCTCGTCGCGCCCTCTATTTATATTGCTGCGATGACGTTTCATCAAGAAATGATCCCGACCCAGCTCGTCATCGCCATTGCCGCCCAGCGTGAGGCTGTGCCGTTTCCCGCTTTTGTCGAGGCATTGATCATGGAAGTGACATTTGAGATTTTGCGCGAAGCGGGGATTCGGCTGCCGCGTGCAGTCGGACAGTCGGTGTCGATTGTCGGGGCGCTTGTCATCGGTGAGGTGGCGATCAATGCCGGCTTCGTTTCACCGGCCATGGTTATCGTTGTCTCGCTCACCGCGATTGCCAGCTTTGCAACGCCGTCGTTTGCCATCGCCATCTCAGCCCGCCTCATCCGCTTTGGGTTGATGTTTTTAGCGGCGATGTTCGGGTTTTATGGCATTATAATGGGTCTGCTGGTCATGATTCTCCATTTATGCAGCTTGCGCTCGTTTGGCATGCCATACATGTCGCCGCTTGCTCCATTTATTGCAACCAATGTAGGCGATACCCTGTTTCGGATTCCGACATGGATGTACCGCGAGCGGCCGCGCTTGATTAATCAGAAAAATATCATTCGCCAATCAGGGGATCAGAAACCGCAGCCTCCGGCACCAACACGCCGGGAAAAGGAGGATGGATCATGAAACGACCTATCGCCATGTTTGTGTCCTTTTTTGTTTGTGCGGTGCTGCTGGCTGGCTGTTGGAGTAAAAAAGAGTTAACCGATTTGGCCGTTGTCATTGCCGTCGGCCTCGATAAAACAAAAGACGGCAGATATTTGGCCTCGTTTCAAGTCGTCAACCCGGGCAACGTTGCGGGAGCGATCCAACGAGGAGGCGGAGCGGGCGGCGTGCCCGTCTCCATTTATACGTCGACCGGAGACACGTTGGTCGAGGCAAGCCGGAAAGCCTCGAAAAAGCTGTCGCGCATCCTGTATTACGCTCATACCAACTTGGTGGTCATCGGCGAAGAAGTGGCGCGCCAAGGGTTGAATGGCGTATTCGATGCGATGGAACGGAGCCACCAGTTTCGGACGACAGCGCGGCTGGTTATTGCTCGTGGCCACTCAGCGAAAGAGGTGTTAAGCGTATTAACACCGATTGACAAAATTTCCGCCAATCAAATTACTAAGACGTTGGAGTTTTCCGAGATGTCCTGGGGGCAGACAATCAACACTGATGTCTGGTGGGCGATTCGTGGTTTGACATCTTCAGGAAGAAATACAGTCGTGACGGGTGTTGTCATTGAAGGAAACCCACAGCAGGGCAAACGGCAAACAAACGTTCAATCCTCTGTGCCAGATGCTCGCATCAGCTTGGATGGACTGGCGTTATTTAAAAAAGACCGTCTTGTTCGCTGGGTGAACGGCTCAACGGAACGAGGCGTGCTTTGGGTGTTGGATCGAATCAAACAAACGAATATTACGATCCCCTGGAAAGGAAAAAAAGAAGCGATTGGTTATCGAACGATGGGAGTGAAAACGGGGTTAAAAGTGAAATTGAAAAACGGCCAGCCTTCGATTTTGGTTCACATTCAAACAGAAGGGGATATCAGTGAGACGTACGTCCCGATCAATTTGGCTGATTACCGGTTATTGTTTCAACTGGAAAAGGCGATTGGCCGGGATATTGAACGGGAAGTGAAACAGGCGATTGAAACGGCCCAGCATGAAAAAACCGATGTTTTTGGTTTTGGCGAGGCGGTGCATCGCGCCGATCCCCTCTTATGGAAGAGAATCAAAAAAGAGTGGGATGACCGCTATTTCCCTCATCTTCGGGTAACAGTAAAAGTGGATGCTTCCATTCGACGCACGGGATTGCGGAATACGCCATACATCAAATAAGCGTTTTCGGCTCGAAAAACTTGGATACGGTGGAGTGAGGGGCGATGGAGCGAGATGGAACATAGCAAAATCAATGTGCGCCAGCTGTTTGTCCTGATTGTGTTGTTTGAGCATGGCAGTGCGATGGTCATTCCACTCGGCGTCAGCGCCAAGCAAGATATGTGGATCGCCATTTTGCTCGGTCTGGCGCTTGGGCTGTTGCTGTTTTTGGTTTACGAGCGTTTGTTTCATTATTACCCCGATCAGCCGCTGACTTCCTATGTGACACATATCGTCGGCAAGCCGCTCGGCAAGTTGTTGGCGGTTCTCTATATTACCTATTTTTTCTATATCGCCGCCCGTGTGTTGCGTGACTTTAGCGAACTGTTGCTCACGTTTGCCTATCCGGAAACGCCGCTGTTTGTTTTGAATGTCCTTATGGCTATGACGGTCATGTACAGCGCCTATAAAGGCATCGAAGTATTGGCGCGCACCGGCGAACTGCTTTATACGTTATTGCAAATACTGGCGGTTGTTGGATTCATCTTAGTTATCGCTTCCGGAGTTGTTGATCTCACCCAGCTCCAACCAGTGTTAGAGGAAGGGTGGAAACGGGTGTGGAAAACGGTGTTCACGGAAACGTTGTACGTGCCGTTTGGCGAAATGATCGTGTTTACCATGCTGTTTCCATACTTGAATCGTTCGGAAAAAGCGCGGCGGGCCGCCGTTGCCGGGATGGTGTTGACCGGGATCAACCTGGCGATCATTATGGCCGTTAATACGGCCGTCTTGGGAGCTGATGAGGTGTCACGTTCATCGTTTCCACTGCTCGATACGATCCGCCGCATTCAAGTCGCTCACTTTTTAGAGCGGCTTGATGTCTTTTTTATGATTGTCCTGATTATTGGCGGGTTTTTTAAAGTCTCCATCTTTTTTTATGCCGGCATCGTGGGGGTGGCTCATGTATTCAGGTTTTCGAACCACCAGCGGCTTGTTTATCCGTTTGGGGCGCTTGTCTTATTGTGGTCGGTGGCGATGGCAAGCAACTACGTGGAGCATATTCATGAAGGATTAAAGATTGTCACGCTCTATCTGCACATCCCGATGCAAATCATCATTCCGGTGCTCTTGCTTGTGATTGCGGCGATTCGCCGGCGGTTTGGATCATCGGCAAAATAAGAAAAACGGACTAGAAGATTTATGCGGCAGCAAGCAGGAAAAACCGTCAAAAAACTCGAATACAACAATCATCTTGTTCCTATAGGGAACAATGGAACGAAAAATGGTGCTGAACATGCAACCCGAAGGCGGGGTGGAAACAACCCGGCGCCGATGCGCGTTTTGGTTTCGGGAGGCCGGTGTCAGCTGAGGGTTATCGATTTGATTACAAAGAAAAGTTCCATGAGCAATTTTTGCTCTCCACCCGGGCATGAAAATGACTCATCGGGGCGCATGCATTTTCACGGAAAAGTTCCATGAGCAATTTTTGCTCTCCACCCGGGCATGAAAATGACTCATCGGGGCGCATGCATTTTCACGGAAAAGGGTTGAACGATGGTGAAGGCGAATGTACAGGCGATCGATCAGCTAGACGCAGAGCAGTTGGGCAGCGGCATGGTGATGACCGACCGTCAACTTTTGATTGTTGCGGTCAGCGAGCCGACGCCAAGATGGCTCGGATTTGCCAAAAACGAATTAGTCGGGCGGCCGGTCGGCGTTCTGTTTTCAGCCGAATGGTCGGCCGCGTTGTTGGATGGCATCGCCGAGGCGGTAAAAAAGGACGGGTGCTGGCAAGGAGAAGCGCGCCATGTGGCGAAAAGCGGGAAAGCATACATGAGCTGGATGAACGTCTATCGGCTATCAGGCAGCGAGGGAGAATGGCTCGTTTGGCATTTTGTTGAACAAACCGCTATGCCTCCGGCTGATCGACCGACGCCGTCTGAGTGGCTCGAAGTCATTTGCGATTCCGCCCCGTTCGCGGTTGTTCCGGTGGCGGCGGACGGAATTGTGCAAGATTGGGGGCTTAGTGCCGAGCGGCTGTTTGGACGCCGAAAAGAAGAGGCGGTCGGCCGCCCGATATGGTCGCTCTTTCGTTGCGGCGGCCCAACATGGATTCCATTTCCTCCCAAAGAGCAGCGATGCGGCAAAGGGATGGTTCAGCGTCCGGACGGCACGTCCGCCAATGTCGCCTATACGGTCATTCCCGTGCTTCAGGGGGACGGATATATCGTCCTTATCGAAGATGAGACGAAGCAAAAGCAAAAAGAGGCGGAGCGGCGGCGCCAAGTCGAGCTGGCCAAAAAAATTCAGCAAAATTTGCTGACGCCACTCATTCAAAACGAGGCGGTGACGATGGAAGCCGTCTATATTCCATCCGATGATTTGTCAGGCGATATTTACGCTTGCTATCAAATCGACCTGTACCGCTACGGGGTGATCGTCATCGACGTGATGGGCCACGGCATTTCGTCGGCCTTGGTGAGCATGCTGCTCCGCTCGCTTTTGCGCGGGTTGATCGTGCGCGTCATTGACCCGGTCTCGGTGGCGAGCGAGCTGGAGAAGCATGTGCAAACGTTGTTTCCTGATGAGGCCAACGACATCCGCCACCTATTTTCCATGATTTATTTAGTGATTGACACGAAAGAGCGGAAAATTGAATATACGAACGCCGGCCATCCGGCTGGGCTGCTCGTTTTGGACGACGGAAGCGTCCACGAGTTGGACAAAGGCGGTTTGGCGATCGGCAGCCCGTTTTCCTTGCCGTTTGAAAAAGAGGTGATTCATTACGACAAGCGGGCCCGCCTCCTTTTGTATACAGACGGCATTTTAGAGGAGATCGACCCGTCGATTTTGCAAAGCATTGAAAAAATTCGCTCATGCACGCAAATGTACCGCCATTTGCCGGATAAACGCTTCCTCGAACGTTTAATCAGCCAAGGTCCGCCGCTTGTCAGCCCTTCGGACGACATTTGCTTATTGTCCATCACGGTTCATGGATAGGCGGGACGCTTGGTGGTGTGTGAATGGATCGTGCGCTGCCGGGCGGACGAGGAAGCGGTTTTGGTTTGCCATCTCCTTGCGGAGCAGGCTGCTTCGTTGTTTGCTGTCCGTGATGCGGAATTGTTTGTGTTGGCGGTGCATGAAGCGGTCGTCAATGCCGTTAAAGCTGTTCAACGGGCGGGGATGGAGGCGGGGACGATTTCGCTCTCCTTTTTCGTCACGAGCGCTGATGTGGCCGTGGCGGTTGAGGACGAGGGCGGCGGCGTTCCGGTGGAAGTGATCCAACAGCTCGATCAAATGACGCTCTCTGATGTATTGCTCGCCGAATCGGGGCGGGGGTTGCTATTCATCCGTGAAATTATGGATGACGTTATGTGGGTTGAGCGGAAGGGAGGCCGTCGGATGCTGGTCATGAAAATGAGCCGAAACGCAACATAACTGGCTTTGGTGCAAGGACGCATCCATATGATCGAAACGAATGCGGGTGGTGGCGGGGGCAGGGCATGGCTGGTCAACGATAGGGGGATACAATGAAACAGCATCGGTTGTCGTTTGAATTGGAAATGGTTGTAGAACGCGCATACGAATGCATCAAGCTAACTGGACGGCTCGCCTATGATACGCAGCTTGCGGCGGAACAAAAGCTGACGACGGCGATGGCTGCTGTCAAGCGCCGCCTTGTCGTCGTCGACGTGAGCGGCCTTCGATTTTTGGACAGTACTGGATTAGCGCTCCTTGTCCGCTTTTTTAAGCAAATCGTCAGCGAAAGCCGCGCCATGGCCATCGTCGTCCGGGATAACGCGGCTATAGAAAAGGTTTTGTTGATAGCCAAGCTCGACCGGCTGCTGCCGATCGTTGGCGATGAACAACAGCTGTTGTCCCTTGCACCGCCAAGCTCTTTCGACCATATGAGCCAGGAGGCGCTTTATTCGGCATGGCGTCAGCGTTCGTCATAGACATGGCTCTCATGCCGAATCAACTGGAAGGTTTCACATTTCGCTGGCCCAAAAGCGTGTCGTCTATTTTTCCGACTGCTGAAGGGGCTGACCCAAAACGCGAATGCGTTTTGGGATCAGCCCCCACTTTTTTGCCTCAAATATAGAAGAATCGCCCTTTTTTCTGGTAGAATAGAGTCACCAAAACCACTACCACCGAAAGAAGGGCGATTCTTTTATGAAACATGATCATATTTCCTTTAAAGAGTATACCATGGACAACCTCTCTTTGCCAAGCAACATCGCCGATCTCATTCCACGGGATAACATGGCCCACGTGGTTCATGAGATGGTTGAACGCATCCCGATGGAGACGTTTCTTGCTTACTACAAAGGAGGGGGCGCCTCCGCCTATCATCCGAAAATGATGACCAAAATCCTCCTTTACGCTTACACCCAAAAAATGTATCATGGCCGTGAGATTGCACGGCAGCTCGAAGTCCACCTTCCCCTCATGTGGCTAAGTGGATTTCAAAAGCCGGACTTCCGCTCCATCAATCGGTTTCGTTCGGAGCGGATGAAAGACCTGATTGACGACCTGTTCCGGGAAATGATCACGCTGCTCGTGGCCGACGGCTATGTCAAGATGGAAGATTATTTTGTGGATGGAACGAAAATTGAAGCGAATGCCAACCGGTACACCTTCGTTTGGCGCAAATCGGCTGAGAAGTACCAGGAGAAACTCCAAGCCAATGTCGATCGGCTGATTGCCCAGATCGAGGCGATCGTGGAAGAAGAAAAGGCGGAAGACATCGACCCTTCGCCGGCCTTTACGTCAGAAGAAATCCGAAAGAAAACCGAGGAGTGGGAAAAACGGTTGGAGGCCGAGCCGGACAACCAACCGTTGAAGAAGGCCATCAAGAAGATGAAGGAGGACTACTTGCCCCGCAGTGAAAAGTATGAACACCAACTCCATGTATGCGGGGATCGCAACAGCTATTCCAAGACCGATGTGGATGCCACCTTCATGCGGTTGAAGGAGGATCACATGCGAAACGGCCAGCTCAAGCCGGCCTATAACGTACAGGTGGGTTCTTCCGGCCAATTTATTTTGGGGTATTCCCTTCATCAGAGGCCGGGCGACACTCGTTGTCTTCTCCCGCATTTGGAGACCGTTCGAGAGAAGTACGGCGTGGAACCCGAACGTTTGATCGCTGACGCGGCTTATGGCTCGGAAGAGAACTACGTGAAGCTGGAAGAGAAGCACATATCGGCCTTGATCAAGTACCATACGTATGAGAAGGAGAACACGCGCAAGGTCAAGAAAAATCCGCATCATCAGCAGAATTGGACCTATGTGGAAGAAGAAGACGTTTGGATTTGCGCCAATGGGAAAAAGCTGGTTCGCACCGGAACTTCGAAACAGACCACGGAATCAGGATACACCTCGGTCACCCGACACTACCAATGCCATGAATGCGAAGGATGTCCGTTCCGTTCGGCCTGCACGACTTCCAAGTATGGACGAACCACGCAATGGAACCCCGTCTATCATGAACAAAAACAGAAAGCCCGCGAACGGTTGGAGAGTGAAGAAGGGCAAGCCCGATACCGCCAACGCCAAACCGACATTGAGAGTGCATTTGGGCAAATCAAACAAAATCGCGGGTTTCGTCGCTTTGTCCTGCGAGGCCTCCAAAAAGTTTCCATCGAATGGGGGCTGGTTTGTGCTGCCCACAATCTTCTCAAAAAAGCCGCTAGGGACAAGCAATTGTCCTTGGTGGCGTAAATGAGGGGGAGAACAGAGTCGGAATTTTGTTCCGTTTGGTAAAATATACAAAAACCAGAGAGGGCTGACTCCAAAAGTCCGCTTTTTGGCGGACTTTTGGGTCAGCCCCTTCGTCGCGCCAAGGTGTGACGGAAGACTGAATAACCCCCTGCTTCACAGACCCATGCATGGGTCTGGAAGCGGTGTTGTTCAGTCACCCGCCAGTCGGGCATCTCGATCGAAATGACTGAACAGACCAGTTGTTCCCCTATTGCCGCCGATGGCCCCCGAGTGATGAGACATTCGTTCGGGGGTTTTGTTCCTCTTGGCCGGGAGCATCTCCGCTTCTGCAAATGCATTCTCATTGTCAAATAAATATTTCGGGTTTAGAATAAAATTACACACAACGATGAACGGCGGCTGGGCCCCGCGATCGGAATGGAGAGGAGAGTGGCGCAGACATGGGGCGGGTGCTGATCTATTTGCGGCCATACTGGAAGTGGATGGCGTTGGCTTGGTTGTTTATGTTGACCGAGCTCATCATCGAGCTTTGGCAGCCGCTGTTGATGGGGAAAATCATCGACGATGGTGTCATGAAACAGGATGTTGCGGCCATTTTCACGTGGGGAGCCGTGATGCTCGGGGCGTCGCTGTTGGCGTTTGCCTCGGGCATCGCCAACTCATTTGCCGCCGCTTATGTTGGGCAGGAGTATGGATTTAGGCTGCGGACGGCGCTGTTTGCCAAAATCCAATCGTTTTCGCTTGCGCGCATCGAGCAGTTGGCGCCGGCCTCGCTCATCACCCGGATGACGAACGATGTGACCCAAGTGCAAAACATGTTGTTTATGAGTTTGCGCATCGCCTTGCGTGCACCGCTTCTGGTCGTCTTTGGCGTCGCGATGGCGTTTGTCGTCCATGCTCGTCTGGCGTTGGTTTTAGCGGTCGCGGTTCCGCTTTCCGCCGCTTTTTTATTGTGGGTTGTGCAAAGGGCAGCGGCGTCCTTTTCCGCCGTCCAACGGGCGCTCGATCGAGTGAATGGCGTGATGCGTGAAAATTTGGCCGGCATGCGCCTCATCAAAGCATGGATGAGAAAAGAATATGAAGAGGAGCGATTTGCGGCGGCGAACAATGCGCTCATGGAGCGGACGATGGGCGTGCTGCGCCTCATCGAGACGATCACCCCGGTGTTGTTGGTTTTGATGAACACGGCCATTCTCGCTCTGCTGTTTTTCGGCCGCCTGGATGTTGAGTCCGGGACGGCGAGCGCCGGGCAAGTCGTCGCCGTCGTCAACTACGCGACGCGGGCGACGGCGGCGTTGTCGATGTTTACGTTTATTACCATGGCGTTCTCGCGGGCGCGCGCCTCGGCCGCCCGCCTCGCTGAACTGCTTGAGGTGCCGGAAGAGCGAAGCGGGGAGCACAGAGCCGATGAACCGATCGTCCGGCGCGGGGAAATTCGCTTTGAGCACGTTTCGTTCCGCTATCCAGACAGCGAACTTGACGCGCTTTCTGACGTATCGTTTGTCATCCACGCGCAAGAAACGGCGGCTATTTTAGGGGCGACTGGTTCCGGCAAATCGACGCTTCTTCAGCTCATCCCCCGGCTGTATGAACCAGGCGGCGGGCGCGTGTTGATTGATGGCATCGATGTGCGCGAGTTTTCTGTCGAACAACTGCGAATGTATGTTCGTTTTGTTCCGCAGGAAGTGCTGCTATTTTCCGGAACGGTTGCCGACAACCTTCGCTTCGGCAAGATGACAGCGACGATGGAAGAGATTGTGCAGGCGGCTCGTGATGCGCAAATTCATGAAACCATCACTCGGTTTCCGGATGGATACGACGCACTGATCGGTCAAAAGGGCGTCAATTTATCAGGCGGGCAAAAGCAGCGGCTGTCGATCGCCCGCGCCTTGGTTGGGCAACCGCGCATTTTGCTTTTGGATGACAGCACAAGCGCGCTCGATGCAGAGACGGAAGCAAAGCTGCTCGCAGCGTTGCGGCGGTATGCGTGCACGACGGTGATAGTGACGCAAAAGGTGAGCACAGCGATGGCGGCGGATACGATTTTGCTTTTGGAAGACGGCCGCCTGATCGCGCAAGGAAGCCATGAACAACTGCTGGCGGCAAGCGAACTGTATCGACGCATCGTCGCCACGCAGGAAGGAAAGAAGGGATCGATTGATGTCACTACGGCATAGTCCTCACGTAGCGCGTTTGGGAGCAAGTCCGCAGCGGGCAAAAAACAGCGTCGGCACCTTGCGGCGGCTCTGGGCATTTATCGCTCCGCAAAAGCGAAAGCTGTTTGCGGCTATGGCCATGGTTGTCGTCAGCTCAGCGCTGGCGCTCGCCGGTCCGTACGTCATCGGCTGGACGGTCGATGTGTACATCGTCGAGCGGAGGACGGACGGTTTTTTAGCGACGCTCGTTTTGCTTCTTGCCATTTATATGGCCCTTGGCGCGGCGACGTTTTGGCAAAACTATTGGATGATCGATGTCGGCCAGCGGACGGTGCATGCGATCAGAGAGCGGTTGTTTCGCCATTTTCATGAGCTGCCGATTTCGTTTTTTGACCGCCGCCAGCAAGGGGAGCTGATGAGCCGGATTACAAACGACATCGACAATATGAGCCAGACATTTAACAGTACTGTTGTCCAGGTCGTCTCGAGCACGTTGACGTTGATGGGCGCTATCGTGGTCATGCTTTCACAGAGCGTTGTGTTGACGATCGTAACGCTTGTTGTCGTGCCGCTGATGTATGTGGGCATGCGCTGGATCACAAACCGGACGCGGGTGCGTTTCCGTGAGCAGCAACGGGCGCTCGGTGAGATGAACGGCTTTATCGAAGAGGTCATTTCCGGACAGAAAGTCGTGAAGCTGTTTTCCCAAGAAGAGCGGATGGAGTCTGAATTGGCGCGCAAAAACGCCGAGCTGAAACAAGCCGGGTTTTGGGCGCAAACGTATTCCGGCTTCATCCCGAAGCTGATGAACTTTTTAAACAACGTAAGCTTCGCCCTCATCGCTGGCGTCGGCGGATGGCTGGCGGCCAAAGGAGCGATATCGGTCGGGACGATCGTCGTGTTTGTCGAATACGCCCGCCAGTTTACCCGACCGCTTAATGACCTGGCCAACCAATGGAACACGTTGCTGTCGGCGTTGGCTGGCGCTGAACGGGTGTTGGAAATTTTGGATTTGCCGAAAGAAGAGGAAGACGAGCGGGAAGCGGTGGCCTTGGACCGGCTTGATGGACGCATTGAGTTTCGTCAAGTCGTCTTTTCTTACGACAAACAGCGCCCGGCGCTCGACGGCGTCACCTTTTCCATCGCCCCAGGGGAGACGGTCGCGCTTGTCGGCCCAACTGGAGCCGGCAAAACGACCGTATTGCAGCTGTTGACCCGCTTTTACGATCCAGATCGAGGAGTGATTTTGATCGACGGGCGCGACAGCCGGACGATCAAGCGGGCGAGTTTGCGCCGGCATATGGCATTTGTGCTTCAAGATACGTTTTTGTTCGCCGGAACGATCCGCGACAACATTCGTTACGGCCGGCTTGAGGCGACCGATGAAGAAGTTGAGGAGGCGGCGCGCCAGGCGAACGCCCACTCCTTTATTATGAAGCTGCCGGACGGCTATGACACCGTTTTGGCCCCAGGAGGCGGCGGAATCAGCCAAGGGCAGCGGCAGCTGTTGGCCATCGCTCGGGCGATGATCGCCGACCCGGCCATTTTGATTTTGGACGAAGCGACGAGCAACATCGATACGGTGACCGAAGTGCGCATTCAAGAAGCGCTCGCGCGGCTCATGAACGGCCGGACGTGCTTGGTCATCGCCCATCGGTTGAACACGATTCAACATGCCGACCGCATCCTTGTACTCAACGAAGGCAAAGTGATCGAGCAAGGGACGCATGAAGAGCTGTTGGTCGCAAAAGGATTTTATTTCCAGTTGTATTGCCGCTATTGGAAGCGCAGTGTGCATGCGGCCCGATGAGGAATGCGCCTGCGCGGCGACGCCGCTCTCCCGCTGAACCGAAAACGAGCGCCCCGATCGTTGAACAAAGCCATGTGTCGCGAGGGTCGACGATCAGGGCGCCTTTCTATCGCTATGTGAAACGCCGGCTTGTGTCGGGCGTGTCTTGCCAGCATAGGCTTAAGGACGCGTTCGCTCGGAGAGGCGCTTTTGAAACGCTTCGCGCCAGCTTGCGGATAAGGCCGGATGGCTGGCGATTTGCTTCATGGCAGCGGCATTGTCCCGCTCATGATAGTAAATGTGATTGATATACGCGATGGATAGCGCCCCCGCGCCCCGCTCGACGAGAACGAGCGGCGCGCCTGGAGCGACGACGCCCTCTTTGAGAACGCGAAAGTAAAACCCGCTTTTTCCTGTCTGGCAGACGGCTTTCGGCAAATCGGGCAGCTGATGTTTGAACGCCAATTTGGAGCACGGCTGGCGCGGCTGTGACACTTGTACGAGCGCCGTGCCGGCGGCATAAATGTCGCCAAGACACACATCGTCTTCCGTCAAACCGAGAAGCGTCCAGTTTTCGCCAAACGCCCCCGCCGTAAACGGGCGGCCGTATCGCTCTTCCCAATAGACGAAATGCTCGGACGGATAGGCGCAAATCGCTTTATCTTCTCCTCCGTGATGGACGAGGTCGGCTTGTCCATCTCCAGCCAAGTTTTGTTTGCCGACCGCAACGGGATGAGCGACCGGCGTTTTGTCAATGCCGGTTGTGATCCGCTGGCCGCCGATGTGGAGCGTTTTCGGCTTCCCGACATTAATGGAGAGAATCTGCATCGCGTTCACCCCCATACAGCGTCGGCGATGAGCCGGAAACTCGCGAGTTTATCCTCAAAGTCGTATGTAATCGTCACGAGCATGATTTCCTCTGTTTCATACTTTTCGCTCAGCCGATACAGCTCGTCTTTGACGCGCGCCGGACTGCCGACGATCATCCGCTTCCGGTTGTCCGCAACCCGTTTGCGTTCATACGGGCTGTATGGGTAGGCGGCTGCTTTTTCCGGACTCGGCGTGCCGTTGACGGCCATCCCTTGTTCGATCATGAGGAGCGTCAAGTCAAGGCTTCCCGCGATCCATTCCGCTTTTTCATCCGTTTCGGCGCAAATCGCAAATACAGCCACGAGTGTACGCGGCTCGTCCAAATGCGGCGATGGGGTAAACCGGTCGCGATACAGTTGCATGTACTCTTGGCCGCCTTCGCCGTTAATAAATTGCGCGAAGGCGTACGGCAGCCCTTTTTCCGCCGCCAGCTTCGCTGTTTCCGAACTGGATCCGAGCAGCCAAACGTCTGGAGGCGATTGCACAATCGGCGTCGCCTTGACGCCATAAAGCGGGTGGACGGGCGGAAGCGCATCGTGCAAATACCCAAGCAAGTCATCGATTTGCTCCCGATAGCGATCCGCTGAACGCGGCCGGCCGTCTTGGAGCGCCATCGTCGCCCGCGGCATGCCGCCAGGCGCGCGGCCGATGCCGA
The DNA here is from genome assembly GCF_002335725.1 of Geobacillus sp. FJAT-46040. NCBI lineage: Bacteria > Bacillati > Bacillota > Bacilli > Caryophanales > Anoxybacillaceae > Geobacillus > Geobacillus sp. FJAT-46040. The sequence goes on along the minus strand of NZ_NISS01000001.1, from coordinate 1,326,548 downwards.
GATCGACGCGGCCGGGGGCTAGACCCGCCAACACGCGGAAATTTTCTGCCACTTTATAGGCGCTGTAGTGCGGCAGCATCACTCCGCCTGAGCCGATGCGAATGCGCGACGTTTTCGCCCCGATGTGTCCAAGCAGCACTTCTGGAGACGAGCCGGCGAGGCTGTTCGCGTCGTGATGTTCGGACACCCAAAAACGCTTGTAGCCGAGCTCTTCGACAAACTGGGCGAGCCGGACCGTGTTTTCAAGCGCTTCTTCCGCGGTCATGCCTTCGGCGATGGGCGATTGATCAAGAACGCTGAGCTTTAGCGGCATGATCATTTCTCCTCCCTCTCGAAATGTTGATGTATCAAGGCTTTCTTTTCCTTGCAGTTGAACGCTCTCCCACCTACGCTAACGCGTGGAAGTGGGGGTCTTCTCGGCGCGAGATGATAAAAATGGTTAGTTCTTATTATGGGATGTTTCGTTTCTTGTTGTCCATTGATTTGCTTTTGCCATCCGACGGCAGCCAGCCAAAAAAACAGTCCGCCGTTTCAGCCGGCGGATGGCGGCAGACGCCGAAAGAGGATGACATTCTACAAGCGGATCGGGTTTTTTGGTTCAGCGGCTTGGCGGTCGATTTTTTGGCTGCGCCCCCTCCCGGAAAAGAACGAGGAAAACAGTTGTTTGACGCTGTCAACGATAAAGGAGCATCGTTCATACAGCGCTTCTTTTAAGCTGTCGAGCTGGCAGGTCACTTTGTATTGCGCCGCCTCTTGCGCTTCAAGCCGCTCGATGACGGTCTGGTGAAAGACGTGCTGCAACTCGAGCTGTTCCACTAATTTTTGGTACAGTTTGTCTTGTCCTTCCAGGCGGGCGGCCATTCTTTCGGTTGTTTGTTCCCGCTCAGTCGATTGCCGCTCAAGCCGGTGCATCGCTTCACTTTGCACCATCAACGCTTCGATGACCGCTTGGCGCGCTGTTTCTTCTTTTGTAAACTGCTCCTCCCATGCGCGCCGCTGTTCGTGCTCCTATGCCGCTGCCGCTCGGTCGGTTTGGGCGGTTTATTTGTGGCGTTCCGCTCTCTTTTGGTATAATAGAAAGAGAAAAATGGAAGAAAGGGTGTTAGGTATGCCAGCTGTCGAATCGAATATGTTTCCGCTTGGCAAACAAGCGCCCCCGTTTGCCCTCACGAATGTCATCGATGGCAACGTCGTTCGTCTTGAGGATGTGAAATCGGACGCAGCGACTGTCATTATGTTCATTTGCAATCATTGCCCGTTTGTAAAGCATGTACAGCACGAGCTTGTTCGCCTAGCAAACGATTATATGCCCAAAGGGGTGTCGTTTGTCGCCATCAACTCCAACGATGCTGAACAATATCCGGAAGATTCGCCCGAAAACATGAAAAAAGTGGCTAAAGAGCTTGGCTACCCGTTCCCATACTTGTATGACGAAACGCAAGAAGTGGCGAAGGCGTACGACGCCGCCTGCACCCCGGATTTTTATATTTTCGACCGTGAGCTGAAATGCGTTTACCGCGGCCAGCTTGATGATTCGCGGCCGAACAACGGCATTCCGGTGACCGGGGAATCGATCCGCGCCGCGCTGGATGCTTTGTTGGAGGGCCGTCCGGTGCCGGAAAAGCAAAAGCCGAGCATCGGCTGCAGCATTAAATGGAAGCCATCCGCGTAAACTGTTGCTTGACTTCTCGTTGTCGAACGGATATGATGAAGAAAGCGTCATTCGTTTGCCGCGGGACCATCGCAAGCCGTGCCGTTGCCGCTCATGGAGCTGGCGCGGCTTTTTCGTTGTCCGCTGTCCGCTTGACAAATTCACACTGGCGCCGCCACGGAGCGGCAAGGATGGATGAGAGGCAGGGCTTCCATTGTTTTTGTTTTCTTCTTCAAGTTTTCATAATCTATGTTATGTAAAAAAAAGGAGAAAAGTGAGATGGCGGAAAGACGATATCGAGTGTTTGTGTATGGAACGTTGCTGACCGGCGAGGACAACCATTGTGTTGTAGCTCCTTATGTTCGCGCCGTATGCCCAGGGAAGGTGAACGGCCGTTTGTACAGCGTCGGCCCGTACCCTGCGCTTGTGCTCGGAGAAGAAGGGGAAGTGGAAGGGGAATGGTTGACGGTGACGGAGGAAGGGCTCAAAGCGATGGATGAGCTTGAAGACTACGCCGAAGGACGGGACGATAACGAATATGAGCGGATATGGGTCCGCGACGCCCACCAGCCGATCGAAGGGTACGTTTACGTTTACTTGCCGGAAAAAGCCGCCGGCCTGCCGATCATTTCGTCCGGCTCGTGGCGTCGGCGTGAGGAGAAAATGTAACATCAATAGTGGATAGAAAAAGTCGGCCGAGGAGACGATTATCTCCTCGGCTGGCTTTTTTTGTATAAATATTCGTCTAATTTGAAACCGTTTGCAAAAAAATTCATTATAAAAATACAGAAAAATTGATAAAAAAGTGTTGCCAAACGGCTTCTCTTTTTCTATAATAAAAGCATGTTAGAAAAATAAACGCACGAATGTGAGGTGATGTAACATGTCAAAGCCGTTCGTTTCCTCTACACAAACGGAGTTGTTGGAACAAATCAAAGAGAAGATCAAAGAAAAAAACGTTGAGCTTCTTCATTTGCAGTTTGTCGACATTGAAGGGATCTTAAAGCACGTGACCGTGACGGCTGAACAGCTTGATGATGTCGTCGAAGGGAAAATCATGTTTGATGGTTCGTCGATCAAAGGCTTCTCGCCGATCAACCGTTCCGACTTGTATCTTCTGCCGGATTTGAATACGTTTGCTGTTTTGCCGTGGACGGTCGAGGAAGGCTATGCGGAAGCGCGCTTTCTCTGCTCGGTGACCAATCCGGACGGCACGCTGTTTGAAGGCGACCCGCGCAACGTGCTGAAAAAAACGATCGAGCGGGCGGCGGAAAAAGGATATACGATCTCGGTCGGTCCGGAGCTGGAGTTTTTCCTGTTCAAAGCCGATGAAAACGGCAATCCGACGCTCGAGCTCCATGATGGCGGCGGTTATTTCGAACCGTCTCCGAAAGACTTGGGCGAACGCGTTCGCCTTGAAATTTACCGCGCCTTAAAAGCGATGGGCTTTACGATTGAAGCGTCGCACCATGAAGTGGCGGAAGGCCAGCATGAGATCAACTTCAAATATGCCGATGCGCTCGGTGCGGCTGACAATGCGACGACGTACAAATGGGTTGTCAAAACGATTGCCAGCAAGTTCGGCCTCCATGCGACGTTTATGCCAAAACCGGTGTTTGGCATCAACGGTTCAGGCATGCATGTCAACATTTCCCTCTTCAAAGATGGGGAAAATGCGTTCTTTGATCCGAACGATGCGAACCAGTTGTCAGAAACAGCGTACCAATTCATCGCGGGCTTGCTGAAAAACGTAAAACACTTCGCGGCGGTTACGAACCCGCTTGTCAACTCGTACAAACGGCTTGTGCCAGGGTATGAAGCGCCTTGCTACATCGCTTGGTCCGCTTCCAACCGTTCGGCGCTCATCCGCATTCCGGCCAAACGCGGCGTCGCGACGCGCGTTGAGCTCCGTTGCCCGGATCCGTCGGCCAATCCGTATTTGGCGTATGCCATCATCGCTGCCGCTGGCCTTGACGGTGTCGAAAAAGGTTTAACCGCTCCGGCGTCGATTGATGAAGACATCTTCCATATGTCGGAAGAACGACGTGCGGAGCTTGGCATTGACAACTTGCCGGAAAACTTGGGCGAGGCCATCGCTGCGTTCGAAAGCGGAGAAATCGGCCGCGCGACGCTTGGCGAGCACGTATTCAACGAATACGTCGCGATGAAAAAAGACGAATGGAACAGCTACCGCACGGCGGTCCACGCTTGGGAAGTCGAGCGGTATCAAGGGAAGTTCTGATCGAAAGCCAGCATTCAAAAGGTGTCCCGTCGCCATATTCGGGGCGCCTTTTTTCTGCAGGCGGCTGTTTGTCTTTATGGACGGCCGCGCGGCGCCTTCCGTCCGTCGGCCGCCAAGCCGTCGGTGTTCGCAACGTCATCTTGCGAGCAGGGACTAAAATAAATGATCGCATTTTTTATTTTTTAAAAATTCATAGTTGACATCTATGAATAATGAGATTTAAATTATAAGTAACGCGCTCAACCATTGCAAACGGAGGGAAACCAATGAAAAAACTGATCGTTTTTGTGTTTGTAGGATTTATCGCCCAGCTGATTGACGGCTCGCTTGGAATGGCGTATGGCGTCACGTCGTCGACGTTGTTATTGACGTTCGGCATTGCTCCGGCCGTCGCCTCGGCGTCCGTTCATTTGGCGGAAGTGGTGACGACGGCGGCATCTGGCGCTTCCCATTGGAAGTTCGGCAACGTCGACCGCCGCATGGTCTTTAGGCTCATCATTCCCGGGTCGGTCGGCGCGTTTGTCGGAGCATGCTTTTTAAGCAATTTGCCGGGAGATTTGATTAAACCATATGTATCCTTGTTTTTGTTGGCGCTTGGCTTTTACATTATTTATCGATTTTTAGTGTTGAACGGCCGCGCGCCGTCGACGCCCGGAAAACAGTGGTCCAATAAGCAGCTCGTCCCTCTCGGATTGGTGGGTGGCTTCCTTGATGCGACCGGCGGTGGAGGATGGGGGCCGATTGCGACGCCGGTGTTGTTGGCCAATAAAAGCATGGAAGCGCGCAAGGTGGTCGGCACCGTCGATACATCCGAATTTGCCGTCGCGCTGTCGGCGACGCTAGGATTCGTCATTTCGCTTGGTTGGGAGCAAGTGAACTGGCAGTGGGTGCTGACGCTCATGGCTGGCGGGGTCGTCGCTGCACCGATCGCCGCTTGGCTTGTGCGCAAACTGCCGTCCCATTTGCTTGGAGTGTTGGTCGGCGGGTTGATTATTTTGACGAACGTCCGCACGCTCCTGCACGCTTGGGAGGCGCCTGCGCCGGTGTATCCGACCGTTTATGGCCTCATCGTCATCGGTTGGGCCGCGGCGGTATGGCTGGCGATCCGAAACGGGCGGAAAGGAAAGGCGACTGGCAGGGAGTTGGCGTCGTAAGCATTAGGGGGCGCTTGGCAAACGACAGTGTCTTTCCGTTGGCGGCAGCGTTGGATGCGATCGGGTTGAGCATCAGGGAGCTTGTTCGTGCTGCGGAGGGCAACGGTCGACAGCGCCTGCCCTCAAAAATAGCGCGCGGAGCAGTTGTTGCCCCGTTGACGACAGTTGAAACGAGAAGGCGGCTCTTGTCCTCTGGGCAGGGGCTGCTTTTTTATCATCCCCTGTAGCGGGAAGCCGGTTTCTATGTTAAAATATTCTGCATCATCAACCAAAGGGGGAGAGGGAACATGGCACAGCCGCTTGATCTCGGCCGCCGCATTTCACTCATCGATTTGTATGATTTGCGCATGCCGCAGCGCACCGGTACATACGTGCTTCACGAAGAGAACTTGGCGATCGTGGAAACAGGGCCAAGCCCGTCGGTGCCGCATTTGCTTGCTGGGTTGAAAGCGCTTCATATTGATCCGTCTGATATTCGCTATATCATCGTCACCCATATTCATTTGGATCATGCGGGCGGCGTGGGGTTGCTTCTTCAGCATTGCCCGAATGCGATGGTTGTCGTCCATCCGAAAGGGAAGCGGCATTTGGCTGATCCATCGCGCCTCATCGCTGGAGCGAAGGCGGTGTACGGCGCGCAGTTTGAGTCGCTCTTTGATCCGATTCTTCCGGTGCCAGAAGAGCGATTGATCGTGAAAGAGGACGGGGAAACGTTGAAGTTGAGTGCGGAGCGGACGCTTGTGTTTTATGATACGCCGGGGCATGCGAACCATCACGTTTCGATTTATGATTCGTACAGCCGCGGCGTGTTCACCGGCGATACGATCGGCGTTTTTTATCCACAGCTGCAAGAAGCGGGGTTTACGTTTTGCCTGCCTTCAACATCTCCGAACCAATTTGATCCCGAGGCCATGAAGCAGTCGGCGGCAAGACTTGAGAAGCTGAGGCCGGAACGCATTTATTTTGGCCATTTTGGCATGCTGGATGACCCGCAGGAGGCGTTCCGCCAGCTTCGCGTTTGGCTGCCGAAGTTCGTGGCGGCGGGAAAAGAAGCGGTCGACCGTCATCCGGAAGCGCCGGCTGCCGAGCAGGCGAAAATGGCAGCGCACCGGTTGCGCGGCGAAGTGATGGCGTTTCTTGATGATCATGGCGCTCCATCTTCGTCGTCAGCGCATGCGGCGATCGAGCTTGATTTGCAAGTGTGCGCGATGGGGTTGATCGATTATTGGCAGAAACAACGGTGATCATTCGATTGGCCTGGCCGATTCGGCTGGGTTTCTTTTTTTGACGGGAAAGCGAAAATTGGAAAAACGGGAAAAACTGTTTTTGTGTGTGTTCGGTTTTTAGGCGGATCATTTCGTGAAATTGCGGTGTATATGTTAGAGTGGAAATAAGTGATCCTGATTCCTGTTGGAAAGAGCGTCCATGAGCAAGGGGGAACGGAAGAGTGAAACAGAGGCGGTCCGTCATGCATCACATTGGCGTCGGGTTCATCATCGCATCGTTCGTCGTTTGGGTCATTCCGCCCATCGCGCCATTTTTACCGTTTTCGACTGCGGCCAAAGCGTCGATCGTTGCGGTTGCCATTGTGGCGGCGGAAATCATGTTTTGGATCGGGGCGCTGTTGGTTGGAAAGGAAGCGGCGTCGAAGCTGAAGAAGTATTGGGATCTGAAACATTGGCGAATAAAACGGCGGTTGTCGGATCAAACCAATGATGGCGAACAATGCCAAGACGGATCGCGAGAGATGACAACGATGAAGAAATGAGGTGGTTGCATGCGACGGAGCACAGTTGCGCTTCTCATAGCCGTTGCCGCCCTGTCTGGAGTGCTTTGGCTTGGCGGCCTGGCATTGGCGGTGCAAGACCAGTTTTTTTCGGCCGCCAAGCCGCCGACGAAAGAACAACGGCCGCCGACGGCTGAAACAAGGCAACATGACGAGAAAATGGATATTGTTGCTCTTGGCGATTCGTTGACGAGAGGAACGGGCGATGAAAGCGGAAAAGGGTATGTCGGCTATATGGTCGATGAGCTTCGCCGGCAAACGGACAAACCGATCCGTGTGACGAACTTGGCCATCCGCGGCCTTCGCTCTGACGGACTGCTTCGCCAGCTTGGCCAGCCTGAGATTCAGCGGCAAGTCGCCATGGCGGATCTTATTGTGATGACCATCGGCGGCAACGACTTGTTTCAAGGCGGGGAAGCGTTGAAACTGGATCGAAAGCAGCTGAATGAAGCGAAACGGCGATATGTAGCCAACCTAGACCGCATTTTCGCCGCGCTGCGCCGCTTCAACAGCGAAGCGGTCATTTTTGCGATCGGTTTGTACAACCCGTTTGGCGATTTAGACGATGCCAAATGGACGTCGGCGGTTGTGCGCGATTGGAATTTTGCATCAGCGGAAGTGGCGGCCCGCTATCCGAACATCGTCGCGGTGCCGACGTTTGATTTGTTTGCCCTCCATGTCAACGACTATTTGTACAGCGACCATTTTCATCCAAACGCGGCAGGCTACAAGCGGATTGGAGAGCGCGTCGCCTCGCTCATCACGTTGACGGAGGAGGGTGAGCAATGACCAAACAGGTGACGTTAGCGGTCAAAGAGCTGCGGAAAACGATTCGCGGCAAGGAAATTATTAAAGGCATTTCGTTTGAGTTGCATGAGGGGGAAGTATTCGGTTTTTTAGGGCCGAACGGCGCGGGAAAAACGACGACGATCCGCATGCTCGTCGGGCTCATTCGGCCGACGTCGGGGACGGTGGCGATTTGCGGGTATGATCTTCACCGCCAGTTTACCGACGCGATCCGCCAGATCGGCTGCATCGTCGAAAACCCAGAAATGTATCCGTATTTAACAGGCTGGGAAAACCTTGAACATTTCGCCCGCATGATGCCGGGAATTGGTGCAGATCGGATCATGGAAGTGGCGAAGCTCGTCGGCCTTGAACAGCGCATCCATGACCGAGTGGGCACGTATTCGCTCGGCATGCGGCAGCGGCTCGGCATCGCTCAGGCGCTGCTTGGAAAGCCGAAGGTGCTCATTTTGGACGAGCCGACCAACGGCCTTGACCCGGCCGGCATTCGCGAAATGCGCGCCTTCATCCGCTTTTTGGCGGAAACGGAAGGGTTGAGCGTCCTTGTTTCATCGCATTTGTTAAGTGAAATTCAATTAATGTGCGACCGCGTCGCCATTATGGCGAAAGGACGGCTCTTGGCCGTGGACACGGTTGAGCGGCTGTTAAACCAACAGGCGCGCGTCGTCTGGAAAGCCGCTCCAACGGATCGGGCGCGGGCGCTGTTAGCGGCGGAAACCGAGGTGTTGCGCGCCGATGAAGAGACGATCGTCACGCCATATGAGCCGTCGAGACTAGCCGCTTGGAACGCCAAGCTTGTCCAAGCCGGCGTCTCGGTTTCGGAAATTGAACCGCGGCTGCCGACGCTCGAGGACTTGTTTATCGAGCTGACAGGGGGCGAAACGATTGAGTAAGCTCGTGTATAATGAAATGTTGAAAATCGTCCGCAAAAAGCGGCTATGGGTGATCGCCGCCATCATTGCGGTGCTCGTCGCCTTGTTTACATACGCCCAATACCGCGAGACGGAAGAGTTGAGAAAACGGCTTGGCACGACCGACTGGCGGACGCAGCTGCAGCAGCAAATCGTCGATTTGCAAAACCGCTTGCAGTCGCCGAGCATGTCTGAGGAGTGGCGGAAATACTTGCAAATCCGCCTCAAGCAGCAGCAGTACTACTTAGAGCACAACATTAATCCGTCCGCCCCTGGAGCGCCGACGTTTATGCGCACGTTTATCGAAAACGCCATCGACTTGTTTTTGCCGCTTTTAGTGATGGTGGTTGCGGCCGATTTAGTGTCGTCCGAGGCAAGCGCTGGAACGATCAAGCTGCTTCTCGTTCGGCCGGTGAAGCGGTGGAAAATTTTGATGAGCAAATATATCGCGTTGCTCCTGTCGGTGTCGCTCATTATGCTGATGGCGGCGGTGCTGTCGTATGCCATCTCCGGGCTCGTGTTTGGATATGGCGGCTTCCGTCTGCCGCTATTGACCGGATTTGTCCAGCAAGGAGAGGATCTCAATACAGCGAATGTCCACATGATTCCGCAATGGAAATACATTTTGATCGAGCTCGGGCTGGCAGCGTTTGTGAGCGTTGTCGTCGGCACACTGACGTTTATGTTTTCCGTGCTGCTTAGGAGCACGGCGGCGGTGATGGGCATCATGCTGGCAGCATTGATTTCTGGCGCGATTTTGTCGAACATGGTGTCGTCGTGGCATTCGGCAAAATATTTGTTTATGGTCAATTTGCGGCTGACGGATTACATAAAAGGAGCGGCTCCGCCGATTGAGGGGATGACGCTTGGCTTTTCGATGGCCGTGCTGGCTGTCTGGGGGCTTGCAGGGCTTCTTGTCGCTTTTTTTGTCTTTATGCGGCGAGATGTCTATTGAAAACGGCAGAGCGGCGAAAACCCGAGGGGGTGTTCCCTCGGGTTTTTCAGTGAAAGGGGATGAAATGCCTATCTATTCGGCTGCTTGTCGTGAACGCCGGCGAGTCCAAGCGCGTGATGGCCCCGCAGCAACTGCTCCACGGCCGGCCATTGCTGTTCATCGCAACGGATGAGAAGCACGATATCAGCGCCTGTGCGGCTTTGACGGTGGCGTGGATTTTCGGCTTACCCACCATTTGAGCAAAATGCCGATTCCGATGCCTGAAACCGCCCCGATAATCCCCCAAATGATCGGACCCCATGCCAACACATAGCCGTAAATCGCCCCTAGCAGCATCAAGCACGTTCCTAAAATCGCCGCCAAGTCAAGGAAGCTGAACCCGTTGGCGTGATGGAGCGTATCAAGCAGGCGCGGCGGTTCGGCAGAGCGGTTGAGCGGGACTGCAAAAATCTCTTTTTCTTGAAGCGCTGAAATCGCCAGTTCAACGAATAGGTGGCTCTCGAAAGTGGCAATGACAATCATGAAACGCCTCCCATCAAATCGGCCATGCGAACCGTTTCGGCCGAAAGCGGCGCCGCAAATAGTGGGCTAGTTCTTTTTCAAACAACCTGTTGTATTCGACCGCTGATACGTAAGCATCGTAAAAGATGAACGAGTAAATCGGCGGCAGATAAAGCGCCCACTGCATATCGATGATCTTCGTTGCACAATCGAATCGGACCGTCAGCGTGTACGTAATCGCTTCGGGCAAGTGGGCGAAATACGATACCAAAATGGTAAAGGTGAAGATAAACAGGCCGGTGATCACTTTATGGACATGCAAATGGCCAAGGCCCGGGGCGAGCACCGACTAGACCAGTGCCAGCCAAGGCTCGCGCTTGTCCAAATAATTAATATCCCATATTCCCATTCGGATGGAAGAGATCGGCGCATCTTCGCGGTCGGCGAGCAAATACAGCTTGTTCATGTCGACTGAGCCGCGGTAGCTGTCCCAAATGCTGTACATGTAGATGGCCACATAAAACATGAGCCATCGTTCGTCAAGAACGGCTTTTGCCTTTTCAAAATCGCCAAGCAGCGAGTATAATATACCTGTATTGATATGGGCTTTTGTGTTGATAATTCAGAAAAAAGATAAATTTTCATCCGTTATGGCGAAAAAAAGATAAAAAAACTATTGACTTTCCTTTGAGGTTCATATAGAATGTGAATTGTCGCAAGGTAAACCAGCCTGTGTCGGGAAGTAGCTCAGCTTGGTAGAGCACACGGTTCGGGTCCGTGAGGTCGCAGGTTCAAATCCTGTCTTCCCGACCATTATAGACATGGGGCCTTAGCTCAGCTGGGAGAGCGCCTGCCCCGCACGCAGGAGGTCATCGGTTCGAATCCGATAGGCTCCATTTTCATACGGAGGAATACCCAAGTCTGGCTGAAGGGGGCGGTTTCGAAAACCGCTAGGGGTGTCACAGCCCGCGGGGGTTCGAATCCCTCTTCCTCCATTTCTAATATCCGATCCTGTCAAATTGTAAATCATGAAACCCTTGATACGACTGCGTTGGCAGTCGTTTTTCATTTTTTGGAAATCCTTTTGACTTTTCTTCAAATCTTTTAACATGTTCAGCGTCTTATCATCAATCGTAATCGTTCGTTTCGAATCGAAAACACCGTCTCGATGGCATCTTTTTTTGAATTTATGTATATACTATGTATATACGAAATGAAAGGAGAGAGGTATAATGGAATTAAACAAACAGAAAGGAGTGTCAATCATGACAATAACAGTTCAAAAATGGGGAAACAGCCTTGCGGTTCGTATCCCAAGCGTGATTGCTGAACGTTTAGCGCTTCATCAAGGATCAGAAGTGGAGGTGATCGTTGAGAACCAAGCGATCAAGTTGATCCCGAAAAAGAAAAAGCCGACATTGGAGGAACTTTTGGCTAAAATCACGCCGGAAAATCGCCATGCTGAAATTGATTTTGGAACAGAAGGGAATGAATTGTTCTGATGCAAGCGCCGGATCGTGGGGATCTTGTTTACGTCAATTTCAATCCACAAGCAGGGCATGAGCAGGCAGGAAAAAGGCCCGGCATCGTTCTATCACCAAAGCGGTTCAATCAATTGACAGGGTTTGCGGTGCTTTGCCCGATCACCCGGCAACAAAAAGGATATCCATTTGAAGTGGAATTGCCATCAGGCTTGGCCGTTGAAGGCGTGATTTTAACCGATCAGGTCAAAAGTTTAGATTGGCGCGCCCGACAGCTTCAAATAGTAGGACGGGCGCCCAATGAAGTTGTTTCGGATTGCTTGGATCTGATTCATACTTTTCTTTCGTGAAAGGCCATTTATGGTGGGATTGGAATCCCTCTTCCAACGTCCACCTGCCGAGTGCCGGCAGGTTTTTGTTTTTTGCGAGCGGTATGGCCGCCATTTTTCAGGCAGATGACTTGCCTGTTTTTCGTTGAATCCGGTACGATGAAGGAGGAAACGGTTTGTCGATTGAGCTGCACTCCTTTCGGCAACGGCCGGGATTGCGCAACATAAGGGAGGAGAGGTTATGGCGATTCAACGCCGCATTCGTCGCGTGAAAACCGTGCAAATTGCCACCAACAGTCCGATTCATCGCAGCGGTTCGGTGCTTGAGCCCGGGAACTGGCAAGAGTATGATCCGTTTTTGCTGCTGATGGAAGATATTTTTGAGCGAGGAACGTTTGACGTCCATCCGCACCGCGGCATTGAGACGGTCACGTATGTGATCAGCGGCGAGCTTGAACATTTCGACAGCAAAGCCGGCCACAGCACGCTCGGGCCTGGAGATGTGCAATGGATGACGGCCGGCCGCGGCGTCGTCCATAAGGAAGACCCGGCGTCCGGTTCAACCGTGCACAGCCTTCAGCTATGGGTCAACTTGCCGAGCGCGTACAAAATGACCGAGCCGCGCTACCAAAACTTGCGCTCCAAAGACATGCCCGTGCGCAAGGAAGAGGGAGCGACGATCCGGGTCTTTTCCGGGTCATCGAAAGGCGTCAAAGCGCCGACGAAAAACATCGTTCCCGTCACGATGGTGGAAATGATTGTCGAACCGGGAACAACGGTCGTGCAAGATTTGCCGGGGCATTACAATGGGTTTTTGTACATTCTTGAGGGGAGTGGCGTGTTCGGTGCCGACAACATCGAAGGAAAAGCCGGGCAAGCGCTGTTTTTCAGCCGCCACAACCGCGGCGAGGAAACGGAGCTAAACGTGACCGCCCGCGAAAAACTCCGCCTTCTTCTTTATGCCGGCGAGCCGGTGAACGAACCGGTCGTCGCCTACGGGCCGTTCGTCATGAACACGCCGGAACAAATCCGCGAGGCGATTCGCGATTACCAGGAAGGGCGGTTTGGGCGATAATGGAAGGGAAAGAGCCGATTCGTTGTATGGCTCTTTCTTTTTTGTTATCATGTTCACAAAAAGAAGCCGTTGGGCTGTTCAAGGAGGACATAGTCATGAACCAAGTCATCGAAACGATTCTCCAGCACCGTTCGATCCGCCGGTTTGAAGACAGGCCGCTCACGGATGAACAAATCCGCACGATCGTCGAATGCGCCCAGGCGGCATCGACTTCAAGCTATGTTCAAGCGTACTCGATCATCGGGGTGAAAGATCCGGAGAAAAAACGGAAGCTCGCCGAGCTGGCGGGAAATCAATCCTATGTCGAGCGTAACGGCCATTTCTTTGTCTTTTGCGCTGATTTTCACCGCCATGAGCTCATTGGCGAGCTAGAAGGAAAAGACGTGCTTCCATCGCTTGAGAGTACGGAAAAGTTTATGGTTGCGCTGATTGACACGGCGCTTGCGGCGCAAAACGCCGCCATTGCCGCGGAGTCGATGGGGCTTGGCATCTGCTACATTGGCGGGCTGCGCAACAACCTGCCGGAAGTATGCCAACTGCTTAACATACCGAAACGGGTCATTCCGCTGTTCGGGCTTGCCGTCGGCTATCCTGCGCAAACGCCGGATCCAAAGCCGCGGCTGCCGTTTGAACACGTTTATCATGAGGACGAATACAACCAAGACCGCGCCCGATTCCTCGAACAATTGCAACGCTACAACGAAACGATTTCGGCGTATTATGAGCAGCGGACAAACGGCCGCCGCCGCGACACATGGACCGGGCAGATGGCCGATACGCTCAGCCGCCAAGTCCGGATGTACATGAAGGAGTTTGTGGAAGGGAAAGGGTTCAATTTACGGTAGCCTCTCTTCGTTCGGAAGAGGGGTTTTTCTTGCAGGCGATTCCATTTGTGAGAAAACTATGCCAGCCCGTTGGACATTGGTTTTAGTGATTGATTTTGTCTGGAGTTTCAGCTATACGTTATGGCCTCGAAAAGAACCGAAGGCGAGACTGGCAAAACCAAGAGGTTCGTAGGAAAGGAGAGAACGAGGATGGACCAAATCCGGCAACTGGCGCAATGGATCAAAGAGGCGAATACGATCGCCGTCCTGACCGGGGCGGGGATGAGCACGGAATCCGGCATTCCTGATTTTCGCAGCGAAAACGGCCTTTACGCCCAAGAGGACAATGTCGAATATTATTTGTCAGAGTATTATTACAAAAAAGATCCGGTTGATTTTTGGCGTCGATTCAAGCGGATGTTTTCATTAAAAATGATGGGCGGCTTTGCCCCGAATGACGGGCATCGGTTTCTCCGCTGGCTTGAGGAGATGGGCAAGACGGTGACGATTTTGACGCAAAATATTGACGGGCTGCATACGAAAGCAGGAAGCACGAATGTCATTGAGCTGCACGGCACGCTGCAGACGGCGACATGCCCGTCATGCGGCAACAAGTATGATCTGTCGTTTATCAACCGTCACGAGGTGCCGCGCTGTGAAAAGTGCCAGACGATTGTCAAACCGGATGTCGTTTTGTTTGGCGGGCTCGTGCCGCGCATGGAAGAAGCGTTTGCTGCGGCGGCCGCCAGCGACTTGCTTCTGGCGATGGGAACAAGTTTGGAAGTGGCGCCCGTGAATCAAATCCCGTTTTATGTCGCCGCCGAATCGCCGGCAACAAGGAAAGTATTGATCAACAAAACAGCGACAAGAATGGACGGGATGTTTGACCTTGTCATTTATGGCGGAATCGGGAAAACGGTCGCTAGCGTGCGCAAGCAAATACAGGCGGAATAGATCGATAGATTCCATGCCAACGGGAGAACGCATATGGCGTTTTCCCGTTGGACGAAAATCAAAAAAGATATTGTACTTTTCAGAACATTCGAATATAATAAAGATAACATACCAACCGGTTGGTATTTTAATGAGTGGAGTCGAGCATAAAGGCGTAACGGAAAAGGGAGGGGACCATCATGTATTTGCGCTTAACGGACGAGCAGCGCATGGTGCAAAAAGCGATCCGCAAGTTTGTCGAAAAAGAATTGATGCCGCTCGAAAATGAAGTATTGCGCAATGAGCGCGAAGGGAAGCCTGGGCTCCCGCCCGAAAAATTAAAAGAGCTGCAGCTCAAAGCGAAGGAAGCGGGGTTTTGGGGGATCAACACGCCGGAGGAATACGGCGGCGCGAATTTGGGCCATGTCATGCAGGCGATTGTGTTGATGGAAGTGTCGAAAACGCTTGTTCCGTTCCAGTTTGGCGGATCGGCGGACAACATTTTGTATTACGCGAATGAAGAGCAAAAGAAAAAATATTTGATCCCGACGATCAACGGCGAGAAAAAATCGTGCTTTGCCATGACCGAGCCGGGAGCAGGATCAGATACGCGCAACATTAAAATGACGGCGGTGAAAGACGGCGACGAGTGGGTGTTAAACGGGGAGAAGACATTCATTACCGGCGGCAACGACGCTGATTTTGTCATGGTGATCGCCATCACCGACAAAGAGCGTCACCAAGCCTCGAACGGGCGTGAAGGGGTGACGTGTTTTATCGTCGACCGCGAGATGGGCTGGCGTTCGGAACCGATACATACGATGGGACCTTCCACTCCAGCCAGCTTAATTTTCGAAAACGTGCGCGTGCCGGAAGAAAACATTTTAGGCGAGCTGCATCACGGCTATAAGCTTGGGCTTGAGTGGATCGGCTACGCCCGCTGGGTCGTAGGCGCTCGTGCGGTCGGAGCGGCCGAGCGGCTTTTGCAAATGGCCATTGACTATGCGAAGGAGCGTGTCACATTCGGCAAACCGATCGCCGAGCGGCAGGCGATCCAATGGATGATTGCCGATTCGGCGGTAGAAATCGAAGCGGCGAAATGGCTTGTGTTAAACGCGGCGTTTACGCTTGACCAAGGGGAGGACAACCGCCATTTAGCCTCGATGGCGAAGCTGTTTGGCGCGAACATGGGCAACCGCGTCGTCGACCGCGTCATGCAAATCCACGGCGGCATGGGCTACACGAAAGAAATGCCGATCGAGCGCTGGTATCGTGAAGCGAGATTGTGGCGCATTTACGACGGCACGGATGAAATTCAGCGCCTCATTATCGCCCGCAATTTGATCAAAGGGCACGTCAAGCTTGGACAGTTCATCTAAAAAAATGAAAGCGTTATCGAAAGGGAGGAGAACACGATGAGCCAACGGTTTGCAGGAAGAGTGGCGTTTGTGACCGGAGGAAGCCGCGGCATTGGCAAGGCGATTGTCACCCGCTTCGCGGAAGAAGGAGCGAAAGTGGCGTTCATTGATTTAAACGCAGAAGCCCTTGAAGCGACGGCTGCGGAGCTGCGGGAAAAAGGGTATGACGTTTACGCCAAGGTGGCGAGCGTCACCGACCGCGAACAAGTAGAAGCGACGATCCAAGAGGTGGTCGATCGGTTCGGTTCGCTCGATATTCTCGTCAACAACGCCGGCGTCATCCGCGACAATTTGCTGTTTAAAATGACCGATGACGACTGGCAAACGGTGATGGACGTCCATTTAAAAGGCGCGTTTTACTGCGCCCGCGCCGCGCAAAAATATATGGTCGAAAAAGGGTACGGGCGCATCATCAACATTTCGTCGACATCCGCGCTCGGCAACCGCGGCCAGGCGAACTATTCGGCGGCGAAAGCCGGCATCCAAGGATTTACGAAAACGCTGGCGATTGAGCTTGGCAAATTCGGCATCACGACGAATGCCGTCGCCCCTGGGTTTATTGAAACCGATATGACGAAAGCGACCGCCGAGCGGCTTGGCATTTCGTTTGAGCAGCTCATCCAAGCGAGCGTCGCCAACATCCCGGTCGGGCGCAGCGGCCGTCCGGAAGACATTGCTCATGCGGTCGCCTTTTTCGCCGATGAGCGGTCGTCGTTTGTCAACGGCCAAGTGCTGTATGTCGCCGGCGGTCCGAAATGCTGAAAACGAGGAGGACGGGGCATGTACCAACATGACATCGGGAAACGGTCAGCGAAAGTGAAAAATGTCGTTGAGCGCGGAGCGGTGAAAAAGTTTGCGGAGGCGATCGGCGATCCAAACCCGATTTATTGGGACGAAGAGACGGGGAAACGGTCGCGCTACGGGCGCAACATTGCGCCGCCGACGTTTCCGCGCGTGTTTGACTACGGCGTCATTGAAGGGCTGAAATTGCCGTCCAAAGGGCTCATCCATGGCGAACAGCACTTCCATTATGAGCGCCCGCTGTTTGTCGGCGAAGAGCTGTACTGCTATGCGGAAGTGAAAGATTATTACGAAAAACAAAGCAGCATGGGCCTGCTCGGCTTTTTGGTCATCGCCAACAACGGCGAAGACCCTGATGGGAATCTCGTTTTTACTTCGACCTCGACGATCATGATCAACGAGGCGGTTAGAAAGGCGATGAGCGTATGACGAGCATCCAAAAATGGCAAGTCGGAGAGTCGCTTCCTGAAGTAACGCTCGCACCGGTGTCCCGGCTCGATTTAATCAAATACGCCGGCGCATCAGGCGACTACAACCCGATTCATACGATCGATGAAGAGGCGAAAAAAGCCGGCCTGCCGGGCATTATCGCCCACGGCATGTGGACGATGGGCAATCTCGCGAAGCTGTTTACGCCGTACTATGAAGAAGGGTTTGTCCAAGACTATTTCGTCCGCTTCCAGTCGATGGTGTTTTTAAACGATGTCATCACCTTAAAAGCAACGGTGAAGGAAAAAGACGAGAAAGCGATCCGCTTTGCCGTCGCCGCCGTCAACCAGCATGGAAAAGAAGTCATTAAGGGCGAAGCCGTGTTTTCTCTGTATGAGTGAAGCAAGGCAGCGAGCCCGGTAACATCGAGAACGCCCAGTTGCCGGGTTTCGTACTACAAAGGGGATGAGGAGGAGTCAGGATGAGACGAGATGCCGTCATTGTGTCGGCCGTACGAACGGCCATCGCCCGCCAAGGGGGCGCTTTGGCGACGATGCCGGCGCATATTTACGGCGCGGAAGTGATCAAAGAAGCGATGCGGCGGGCGAATATTGGTCCGGAGCATGTCGATGATGTCATTATGGGCAACGTCCTAAGCGGCGGCGGCAATATCGCCCGGCTGACCGCGCTCCAGACGGGGCTGTCGCTTGGGTTGACCGGGCTGACCGTCGACCGCCAATGCGGTTCAGGCATTAATGCCGTCAATTTAGCGGCGCAAGCCATTTGGGCCGGCGACGGAGATGTGTATATTGCCGGCGGCGTGGAAAGCATGAGCCGCGCGCCGTATTTGATGGACCGCCCGGAAAAACCGTACAGCTCGACGCCGCCAAGCTTCCGCAAATCGCAGCTATCGCCGAAAGAAATCGGTGACCCGCCGATGGGCATCACGGCGGAAAACTTGGCCAAAAAGTACGGCATCAGCCGTGAAGAACAAGACGCGTTTGCCTTGCGCAGCCAGCAGCGCATGGCGCGCGCCATGCAGGAAGGGCGGTTTGACGAGCAAATCGTGCCCATTGCCGTGCCGGTGAAAAAAGGGGAGCCGTTCATCTTCGATACGGACGAACACCCGCGGCCGAACACGACGATGGAAGCGCTCGCAAAACTGCCGCCGGCGTTTTTGGAAGGCGGCACGGTGACGGCGGGGAATAGTTCAGGGCTCAATGACGCCGCTGCCGCGCTCGTCATCATGTCGCGGGAAAAAGCAGAGGAGCTTGGCTTAAAGCCGCTTGCCGTCATCCGCGCCCATGCGGTCGCCGGAGTGGATCCGAACATCATGGGCATTGGCCCGGTGCCGGCGACAAGAAAAGTGCTTGAAAAGGCGGGGCTGACGCTTGATGAGATGGACATCATTGAAATCAATGAAGCGTTTGCCGCGCAAGTGATCGCCTGCGACCGTGAGCTTGAGATGGATCCCGAAAAAGTGAACATAAACGGCGGCGCCATCGCCCATGGCCATCCGCTCGGCGCAACGGGGGCGATTTTGATCACAAAAGCGGTGTATGAACTGAAGCGCTGCGGAGGGAAATACGCGCTCATTACGGCGTGCATCGGCGGCGGCCAAGGCATCGCGACGATTATTGAGAGAGAATGACGCATTGGAGACCGTGGAGGATGAAAGAAAGATTAAGGGAAGTCGCCATTGAGTTGTTTAAACGCAAAGGATTCAAAGAAACGTCGGTGCAGGAAATCGTCGAAGC
The DNA here is from genome assembly GCF_002335725.1 of Geobacillus sp. FJAT-46040. Classification (NCBI taxonomy): domain Bacteria; kingdom Bacillati; phylum Bacillota; class Bacilli; order Caryophanales; family Anoxybacillaceae; genus Geobacillus; species Geobacillus sp. FJAT-46040. The sequence continues at coordinate 1,307,494 of NZ_NISS01000001.1, read as the reverse complement.
GATCGGGGCAACGAAGGGGGCCTTTTACTACTATTACAAAAGCAAAGAGGAGTTGCTATGTGATATTTGCGTTTCCTATCTAGATGATTTGCTTCGGCAGCAAGCCTGCATTGTCCAAGATCCCGAGAAAAGCTGCACGGAGAAATTGCGGGCCATCGTCCATATGGTCATCTGCAATATCCGCACACGGAAGAAAAGCGCCCGCATTTTCTTCCGTGAAATGCGGCATTTGGCGGATGACCATTTGACGGAAATCCGCGCCAAGCGGCGGTTGTTTCGCAAGCGGTATGAACAGCTGGTTCGAGAAGGGATCGCCCGCGGGGAATTCAAGCCGTCGCTTCATGCAGAAATGATTACGTTTGGCCTGCTTGGCATCACCAACTGGAGCTATTATTGGTTCCGGCCTGACGGAGGCATCTCTGAAGAAGAACTGACGGACATTTTCGTTGATTTCATTTTGCACGGCATAAAGGCGCCAAGAGCTGGAGAAAGCGGTCGAAATGAGGCGGAGCCAGGCAATTCGGGCAGCCAGACCGAATGAAAGATCGGCCGCGCTGCTTTGATGGTCTGGCCAAACGGCAAACAAAAAGGGGGGATCGGGATGGAGCTATTCATCCAGCAGCTGTTAAACGGGCTGACAGTTGGAAGCGTTTACAGCCTTGTCGCGTTAGGTTTGACGCTTGTTTATGGCATTTTGCACATTCCAAACTTTGCCCACGGCGCGTTATATATGATGGGGGGTTATGTCACGCTCACTGCGATGACGAAAGCCGGGCTGCCGTACGGGTTGGCCGTTGTCGTGTCGATGGCCGCGGTCGGGATGCTCGGTGTATTGATGGAACGGCTTGTGTTTTATCCGCTTCGCGACGCACCGCCGCTTCATGACAAAATTGCGGCGATTGGCATTTTGTTGTTTTTGGAGGCATTCGCCCAGTTCGTCTGGGGGGCGGACTACCAGACGATGCCGACCCCATACGGCGACGTTGTCAGCATTTTCGGCTTGACCTTGACGGTTCAACGCATCCTCATCATCGCATCCGCTGTCATCATCATGATCTTGCTTTACCTCTTCTTGAAAAAGACGTTCATCGGGGCTTCCATCATCGCGATGGCGCAAAACCGCGAAGGGGCGAATTTGGTCGGCATTAACACGAATAAAGTCGCCATGCTGACGTTTTTCCTCTCCGGCAGCCTGGCAGCGCTCGCCGCGTCGCTCGCTTCGCCGATCAACCTCGTGTTTCCCGGCATGGGCCATCTTGTCATCTTGAAAGCGTTTGTCATCATCATTCTCGGCGGCATGGGAAGCATTCCTGGCGCGATTGTCGGCGGCTATATTTTAGGATTTAGTGAAAGCTTAGGGGCGACATACGTGTCAAATGACTATAAAGACATTATTGCTTTTGTCATTCTTGTCATCATTTTAACGGTCAAACCGAACGGACTGTTTGCCAAGGAGGGACATTGATGGCTGTATTCGCCAACCGGCGCTTATGGATCGCCGTTCTTGCGGTGCTGGCGCTTGCCTTTCCGTTGCTTGTCACCAACAGCTATTACTTGCACATGATGACGATCTCCTTTATTTGGATGATCGCCGTTTACGGGTTGAACTTATTTGCTGGCTATACTGGTTATTTGTCGCTTGCCCACGCCGGGTTTTTTGCGATTGGCGCGTATGCGCTTGGCATTTTGACGGTGAAAGCCGGCGTGCCGTTTTGGTTGGCTTTCGTGCTTGCTTGTTTGTTCACCACGTTGCTTGGGGCCGTCATCGGGCTTGTTGCGCTGCGGACGAAAGAGCACTTTTTCGCCATTTATACGCTATGTGTCGGGTATATCATTTATTTAGTGATTGATAAATGGGACAGCTTGACCGGCGGAGTGCGCGGCTTTATCGGCATCCCGGCGCCGGCTGACATCGGTCCGCTCTCGTTTCAAACGCCCGTCGCCCAATATTATTTGGTGTTATGCTTCTTGGTTGCGGTCATCTTCACCATGTACCGCCTTGTCTATTCGTTGACCGGACGGACGTACATCGCCATTCGCAACAGTGAGGAGCTCGCGTTGACGCTTGGCATCTCGACGATGAAAAACAAACTCGCCTCGTTTGTTCTCTCGGTCTTTTTTACATCGCTTGCCGGAGCGCTGTACGCATCGTTCATCCGCTTTCTTGGCCCGGACATTGCGTACGTCAGCGTCATGTTCGACTTTTTAACGTATTTGCTTGTCGGTGGGATTGGCACGCTCGCCGGTCCGGTCGTCGGGACGTTGCTGATTACGTTTCTGTCCCAACAATTGCAGTTTTTGCAAGATTACCGGATGTTGATTTTCGGTCCGGTGCTGACGTTGCTCATCATCTTTTACCCACACGGCATTGCCGGGGGGGTCATCCGTTTGAAAGCAAAGCGTGAAGAAGCGCGCCGTCTCGATCCAGAAGCGAACCGAGTTGCTGCGGAACTGGCCGTCTCGAGCCAAGGACGAGGCGAGCGGCACACAGAGGAGGGATAACGATGCTTTTGCACGTTGAACGGTTGACGAAGCGGTTTGGCGGGCTTCTGGCGGTCAACGATGTCACCTTTTCCGTCGAGCAAGGGAAGATCAACGCCATCATCGGCCCAAACGGAGCCGGCAAATCGACGTTTTTCAATTTAATCAGCGGCTTGCACCGGCCGACGTCAGGGACGATTACGTTCAAAGGGCGCGATATTACCCGCCTGCCGGCAAACGAGCGGGCGAAGCTCGGCATCGCCCGCACGTTTCAAACGACTCACTTGTTTGAACAGGCGACGGTGATTGACAACGTCATCATCGGCCATCGTCTCCGCACATCATCCAACTTATTTGATGCCATTTTGCGCACGAAACGGCACCGCCGCGAGGAACAGGCATGCAAAGAAAAGGCGATGGAAGTGCTCGACTTTGTCGGTCTAACCCATGTGGCGGATCGGATGGTGGCCAACTTGTCGCAGGAGCAGAAGAAGCGGGTGGCGTTTGCGCTCGCCTTGGCGACCGATCCGGAACTCGTCCTGCTTGATGAACCGGCAGCCGGCGTCAACCCGGACGAAACGGAAGGGTTGGAAGAGCTGATTGTCAAAATGGTCAAGGGCGGCCTGACCGTTTGCCTAATTGAGCACAAAATGTCGATGATCATGAAAATTGCCGACCGCATTATGGTGTTAAACTATGGGGAAAAAATCGCTGAAGGAACGCCCGAGGAAGTGCAAAACAACGAGGCGGTCATTCAAGCGTATCTAGGGGGGAGCACCGTTGCTTGAGTTGACGAACGTATCTGTCCGCTACGGCAGCTTCACGGCGATTCGCGATGTGACGTTTTTCGTTAAGCCGGGGGAAATCGCGGTGTTGCTTGGCGCCAACGGGGCTGGGAAAAGCACGCTGTTTCGCACGATCAGCGGGCTGCACAAACCAGTGCAAGGGGAAATCCGCCTTGATGGCGAACGCATTGATTCGTTGCCGCCTGACCGGATCGTTCAGCGCGGCATCGTGCAATGCGCCGAAGGGCGCAAGCTGTTTGTCCGCATGAGTGTATACGAAAACTTGCTTATGGGCGCGTATGTTCACCGAAAAGATAAGGAAGGTATCCGCCGCTCGCTGGAACATGTATACGAGCTGTTCCCGATTTTGCATGAAAAACGAAACGAGCCAGCCGGATCGCTGAGCGGCGGCCAGCAGCAAATGCTTGCCATCGGCCGCGCGCTAATGTCGCGTCCTGCGGTGCTCTTGCTTGATGAGCCGTCAATCGGGCTTGCTCCGCTCATTGTCGAGCAAATGTTTGCGACGATTAAACAAATTAATAAGGAAGGGACGACAATTTTGCTCGCTGAACAAAATGCTCATGCCGCGCTATCTATTGCCCATCACGGCTATGTGTTTGAAAACGGGACGATCGTCGCTTCAGGGACGGCGGACGAACTGCTCGCCAACGACGACGTCCGCAAGGCGTACATTGGTGCATGATAGGCCTCATCCTTGTCCATCAGCGAAAGCAAGGAGAGGAGATGGCACTGAAAGGGGGTGAATAACGGGTGTGCTAAATATTATCTAAATATTCAAAATAATAAATCGTCAATAGGGGGGAGTAGAATGAAAAAAAGAAAATGGTCAATCGCCGCTATGATCGCGGCCATCATGATGTTGATGCTTGCGGCGTGCAACAATTCGCCAAGCAGCAATAACGCCAACGGCGGAAACAATAGCGGAGGAGGCAGCGGTGAAACGGGCACGGTCAACATCGGATACAGCGGACCGCTGAGCGGTCCGGCCGCCTACTACGGGGAACGGACGTTAAACGGCGTGAAGATGGCGGCGGAAGAAATCAATAACAGCGGTGGATTTGAAGTGAACGGCAAAACATACAAGCTCAATATCGTGTCATTGGATGACAAATATTTGCCGAACGAAACAGCGGCGAACGCCAAACGTCTCGTTCAGGAGCATCAGACGCCTATTATTTTTACTCCACACAGCGGCGGTGTCATGGCGTTGCAAGTGTTCAACCAAACGGACAATTTCATCATCGCGGCCTATACGAGTGAGCCGAAAATCACACAGACCGGCAACAAGCTGACGATCCGCATCCCGCCGCGTTATGATGGCTACATTCCGACATTTACCGATTATGTGATGAAGCGGTTTGGTAAAAAGCTGGCTGCCTTGCCGACAGCGACGCAATACGGGAAAGACTGGACGGAAAAACTGTTGCCATATTGGGAAAAGCAAGGCGGAGAAGTGGTCTATAACACATCAATTGACTTTACGAAAGACACCGATTTCTTCACGATCATCACGAACGCGTTAAAAGAAAAGCCGGATGTCTTGTTTATCGGCGGACCGTCGGAGCCGACGGCGAAAGTGGTGAAACAGGCGCGCGAACTTGGCTTTAAAGGCGGCTTTATTGTCATGGACCAGGCGAAGTTGGATGAAATGAAGCGGGTCGTCGGCTCTTACGAGATGCTTGAGGGCGCGATCGGCGTCATGCCGCTCGTCGAGTCGAAAGAGCCGGGAGCCCCGCAGTTTGTGGAAAACTACCGGGCGAAGTACAATGCCGAAGCAAGCTCGGAGTCTGCCTATAACTACTTGGCTCTTTACGCCTTTGTCGAAGCGATGAAGGCGGCTGGCACGGTCGATGATCCCGCCGCTATTCGCGAACATATGAATGAAGGGTTGAAAAACATCCCGAAAGACAAGCAAGTGTATGTCGTTCCGAAGGTTGGCGATGACGGCGGCTTTGAATCAAAAATTATTGTTGCAGCAGTGGAAAATGGCAAAGTTGTGCCGATCGAGCTAAAGAAATAAGTCGATCTATTTACTGGCATTTCCGTCAGGACGCCGCACGGACGAAGTGCGACTATCAGCTGGCGCTCCTTGTTTCGAAAATGACACGATATGTGCTGGTCAAACCGCAAAAAAACCCGAGCGGCGGCTATAAAGAACCGGTTTGTCCTGCGCTTCAAACGGCCGGGATTTACGATCGGAGTTGCGCCGTATGTCGGTGAGCGTCCGGTGCCGCTCAAATACTTCCCGTCGGTTTGGAACCAAAATGACGGCGTCCCGCTGATGCTGGCCAACAAACTATCATCAACGCGCGCCCACTTTCTTGCGTGGGCGCCTTTTTTATGGCTTGCTGCTGAGAAAAATGGACAAAATAACCGTTATCTTATTAAATAAAACTATGTTCTAAATAATCAATAAAAAAACAAATAGGAAAATTTCGAATAATAAGATACAATAAAACTGTTCTGTGACATTAGAAAGGGGATGGGAATGATGAGGGAAATGGCCCTCGGCCTTGCCGCCTCATTCTTCTTTGCTGTTACATTCATATTGAACCGCTCAATGGAGCTGGCGGGTGGAAGCTGGACGTGGAGCTCGTCACTTCGTTTTTTCTTTATGGTTCCGCTGTTGTTTGTCATTCTTCTTGCCCGCCGCAATCTCGGTCCGGTTTGGCGCGACATGAAGCGCCATCCATGGACATGGATCGTCTGGGGGACGGTCGGATTCGGCTTGTTTTACGCGCCGCTCACCTACGCGGCTGCCTACGGGCCGGGGTGGCTTGTGGCTGGGACATGGCAGTGCACGATTGTGGCTGGCGTTCTGCTTAGCCCGCTGTTTACAGAACAAATCGAAACGCAAAACGGAACTGTGTCCGTGCGCCGCCCGATTGAAAAACAGGCGCTTTTCATTTCATTTTTTATTTTGCTCGGCGTCGTTCTGATCCAGTTCCAGCAAGCAGGCCATCTCACATTGGGAAGAAATCGCATTGGGGATCTTTCCCGTGCTGATGGCCGCGTTTGCGTACCCGCTTGGCAACCGGAAAATGATCGAACATTGCGCCGGACGGCTTGATGCGTTTCAACGCGTATGGGGGATGACGATGGCCAGTCTGCCGTTTTGGCTGATTGTCGCGTTGATGGGCTGGCTGACATCAGGGGTGCCGTCGGCGGGGCAAACGATGCAGTCGTTCATCGTGGCCATGAGTTCCGGGGTCATTGCGACGACGTTGTTTTTTATTGCTACCGATCGGGCAAAAGGGAACGAACGGAAACTGGCCGCTGTGGAAGCGACGCAGTCCGCGGAAGTCATGTTTGCCGTCATCGGCGAAGCGCTGTTCTTGTCCGCTCCGCTTCCAAACGGATGGGCGTTCGTTGGTTTGGCCGTCATCATCATCGGGATTTGCTGGCATAGTTTCGAATCGACAAGGACGGTCAAACACCCGTCGCTGCCGATTTCAACAGCTCGGCGTCTCAAGCGCATAGGGGGAGAACGATGAGAATCATCGTGTGCATCCTGCTTGTCTGCCAGACGCTTATCATCTGCGCTTGGATCAGCGATTGGCGTCAGCTTGTCACCCCGGCGGGCCTTTTCATGTGGGGGGGCGGAATCGCGATCGGCCTTGCTGTTCTTCGGGCGGGGCGGGGCCTATCGCCAAGATGGCGAGGGGCGCTGAAGATCACGACGGCGGGAGTCATCTTGCTTGCTGTGATGTCGCTGGTCATTGAATGGGCTGTTCGTTCGATGCCGTAATCAAAATGGATATGGAAAGCCCATACGGTTGATCAAGGCTTTCCTTGCGGGCCTACGAGGAATGCGCCTTTCGAATGAAGCGAGCCCCCTGCCTGAGGCGCAAGGGGGCTGCTAACGGCCTTGATGGGCGGAATTGAACAGCTCCGGCGCTAAGCGGCGGCCAACAGCGTACATGATCGGCGCGCCGAGTGCCATAACGACAAATTCGCCGATGGCCGTCGTCAGCCATGTGAGCCAAAACGGAAAGCCGAGCGCGAGTTTTAGTTCAAGGGCGATGAGACCCATCGTAACGGTAAACGACAACGTATTGACCGCCATACGCGCCCAAACGTTCTTGATATAGCGCATGGAAACGATCGTGATCAGAAGCGCCAGCACCGACTGGCCGACGCCGAATACGAGGTCATACGCAACAATCGGCGAGAAAAATAAATTGGCGAAAAAGACACCAAGCACGATGCCAATGGCGTATGTTTGGTGAAATACGACGAGGTGGTTCAATAGTTCTGATACGCGAAACTGAATATTCGTAAAGCCAAACGGCTGAATGAGCGCCGTCACCGCGATGTACACGGCGGCGATCAAACCGTTGGTCGCCATCGTTCGAACGTTGTGTGAGTAAAATATTTGTGGGTGACATTCCGAAATGATCCCCGACGAGGGTTGCGAACTTTTGTTCGCGACGCTCGTCGGGGCCACCAAGCGAAGCGCGGTAGAAAAAAGCAAATGTCATGCAAAAAGGACTCTCTCCCTGCTATGATGGTGATTGTCAACATCAACCGAAAACAGGAGGGAGAGAGTCCATGAAACATCTTACCACAGAATGGCCTTTATTAAAAGAGCTGGAGGAACAATTAGTCAGAACTCTTCAAAAGGTGTTCGCTGTCTTGTTGGCGGCCCTTTTGGAGGAGATTGATCAACAACTGGCGGAAGCGCGGGACAAGCGCCGGTATCAGCTGAAAGACAAACGGCCGACCACGATCCAAACGCTGTTTGGAGAAGTGACGTTTCGACGGAACTACTACTATGACCGGCAAACGGGGAACTATACCTTCTTGCTGGATGCCGAATTAGGCTTTGATGGGGCGCAGTCGATCAGCCCTTGCCTCGAGGAAACGGCGGTCGAGTTGGCCGTAGAGTGCTCTTCCTACCGCAAAGCGGCCCGTACGTTGGAGTCGATCGTGGGGTATGCGGTCATGAGCCACGAGGCGATTCGCCAACTGGTGCTGGAGGCCCCTGTCTCGCTGCACCACCCTGTTTCCCAACGGCACGGCCGAGTGCTGTTTGTGGAGGCGGATGGGCTGTTCATTTCCCGCCAGGGGAAAGGGAAACGGGCGAAAGAAGAGAAAATCCTGGCGGTTCACGAGGGATGGAGACGAAACGGCTCGCAGCTTGAGCTCGTGAACCGGCGCCACTACCTCCATGAAGGGGCGGGAGACGTGTGGGAACGGTTTGAAGAGTGGCTGATGAACGAATATGCCTATGATCCGTGCCGGGACCTTTTGATCATCAACGGCGACGCGGCATCCTGGATTACGGCCTGCCGGGAGTATTTTGGGAAGCGGGCGTGCTTTCAGCTGGATCGGTTCCATGTGGCGCGGGAGCTTCGTCAGTGTCTGTCCGGCCACCCGCGTTGGCGGGAGGTGCGGAAGAAGCTGGCGAAACAAGACGAAGAGGGGCTTCTCGTGGAGCTGAACAGCGCGGTCGGCACGTTGGAGGACGAAGCGAAAGAGAAGCAGATGGCTGCCATGATCCGCCGGATCGAGTCGATGCCGGGATGCATCCGGGACTATCGGGAGTGGCTGTCGGAGCAAGGGGTGGAGACGACCGGCATGCGTCCGATGGGCCACGCCGAGAGCGTGATGAGCCGGTTTGCGCATCGGGTGAAATCCCGCCGCAGCTGGAAAGACCAAGGGCTTCGGGCGTTTCTGAGGGCGATGGCGGCCCGAATCGACGGGATTTGGCGGAGAAATGGGCAGTTGGTGGAGGAAGAAGAGACCCGAACGGCGGCCTCGGCCTCAACAAAGTCCAAGCGGATCGAACAGGCCAAACGGAAGGCCGGACGGTTATGGGCAGATGTGGTGCGTCAGAATCTACCGTGTCTGCAGCGGTCATCCGGGACACCGATCCATCAAGCGTTGTCGGCGCTCCGGGATGGTGGTTGGATGTAAAAAAATGGAATATCGTATCATCGCCTCAAGATGAGGGATGAGAGTCCGAAAGCGCTTACGATATTAATTCCTGAAAATGGTTCGCTAACTAGTGATTGACAACGCCCGTAGTGAACCGAAAAAATGTTCTCCACAAAGTCTTGACTGACTCTCGAACGTTCATCATCTTCTCTCCTCTCGTGAATGATGATATGATTGTAGCATGACCATCTCGTGAACGAAAGGAGCAGAATCCATGACTGCAAAGAATCGACGGGCAGGAGACCGACGCGGCTCCGTCTTTGAGGTCGGGATCACGGCACTTCGCCTTGGCTTGACGTCGTTTGGCGGTCCGGTGGCCCATCTTGGCTATTTTTATGAAGAGTACGTGAAACGAAAAAAATGGATCGACGACAAAACGTACGCCGACCTCGTCGCTCTTTGCCAATTTCTCCCTGGCCCGGCCAGCAGCCAGGTCGGCATCGGCATCGGGCTGATGCGCGCCGGCGTCTGGGGGGCGCTGGCGGCTTGGCTTGGGTTTACATTGCCGTCGGCGGTTGCGCTTAGTTTGGTTGCCGTCTGGCTGCAACATGCTTCTTTGGGAGAGGCGGGCTGGATGCACGGCTTGCTGTTGGCGGCTGTCGCGGTCGTCGCTCAGGCGGTATGGGAGATGGCGCGCAAATTCGCTGCCGGCCGCCTTGAGGCAACGCTTGCGGTCGCAGCGGCGATCGCCGTGCTTCTCATGCCGGGGGCATGGAGCCAAGTGACGGTGATTGCCATCGCAGGGGCCATCGGCGCGATCGGACGGCGAAAAACACTCGAACCGTCTTTGGTGGGCATCCCTCCTTTTATTCGTCGTTCCACCGGTTTTCTGTTGCTTTCCTTGTTTGCCGTGCTGCTTGTCGCGCTGCCGCTTGCCCGCGCTTGGGTTCATTCGCCGCTTTGGGCGCTGTTTGACAGCTTTTACCGCGCCGGGGCACTCGTGTTTGGCGGTGGGCATGTCGTGCTGCCGCTTTTGGAAGCGGAAGTGGTGCCGCAAGGGTGGGTCACCGCCGATCAATTTTTAGCCGGTTACAGCGCCGCGCAAGCCGTTCCGGGGCCGCTGTTTACGTTTGCTGCGTACATCGGAATGGCTGCGTTCGGTTGGAAAGGCACGCTCGTGGCTACGGCAGCGATTTTTCTTCCGTCCTTTTTGCTTGTGCTCGGCGCTTTTCCGTTTTGGCACTGGCTTCGCCGTCAGCCGCGCTTCCAAGCGGCGCTTGCCGGCATTAACGCCGCTGTCGTCGGGATTTTGCTCGCGGCGCTGTATGATCCGATTTGGACAAAAGCGGTGAACGAGCTGGCCGATTTCGCGTTTGTCCTCGTCGCCTTTCTTTTGCTTGCCGTTTGGAAGTGGCCGGCGTGGGCGGTTGTTCTTGTTTCCTTCGTCGGCGGGTGGCTTCGCGCGTTGTTCGGTTAATGTTTGATGCCTAGCGGGCAGGCGTTTGGGTGTATTTCCTCATCCTCCTGCGAGCAGATAATCTTGTCACAACAGACATATGTAAGTAGATTTTCAGCTCGACTAGCAGCAAAGCCAGCCATGTGCTGACGGCCAAATGGATGACCGCCCAGGACAGATGAATTTCTGTCGCAACGGTGACTATCCCGATCACCGCTTGCAGCAGCCCGACCGCTGCCGCCAAAAGGAGGCGCCGTTCCAGCGGGCGCCCCCAGCGGCGCCTATGGGCAACAAACGCTGTCCAAATGGTATACAACACCGTAGCGGCAGCAGCGGTTCGATGAGCGGTTTGCCACATTTGGGCTCCGCTCGATGGCCATGCTTGTTCCCCGCATGTCAGCCATCCGCATGCCAGACCGTAATGTTGATGTTTCACGTATGCGCCAAGCAGTAACGTAGCTGCCAATAAGAACAAAAGAACATGGATATGCCGCTTCGCCTCTGTTCCAATAGTTGTCCGGCCGACTGGTTGATGCATCTGTGGAGAGCGCTGGATGTTCCGCCAAATCCAAAGAAGGCAGCCTAAAAAGAGAAACGCGATGAAGAAATGAATCGTGACAATGATAGGTGGAAGGTCAAACCAAACGACGAGAGCTCCAAGCATCATTTGCAACGCAAGCAAAACAGCGGCGACCGCTGAAACGAAACGGTTTGTCCCGCTTCGGGAAGAGCGCCATAAGCGAAGGCAGAGCACCCCGGTCAACAGCGCGAGCAAAGCGCCGATCAATCGATGGGCGTACTCGACCAGCGTCGCTCCTTTTAACACCGGGATGAGCATCCCGTTGCAAAGCGGCCAGTCAGGGCCGCACCCCATCCCTGAGTTTGAGGAAGCTACATATCCGCCGAATACAATGAGAACGTATGTCGTACATAGCGTCCAAAAAGCCAACGATTTCATCTTCATCCCTCCTAATGCCATTTCTCCCATTATAGCAAGTCCATTGCCGTATAACTGTGTTCCCCATCACAAGAGACAGATGAAGTGGTTATGGATGACGATGGCTTTAGCGGCCGGGATGGCTGTCTCCGTACAGGCAGGAGTGAACGGCGGCCTCGGCAAGCGGGTTGGTGTGTTGGAAGGGGCGTTCGTGTCATTTTTAATCGGAACGATCGTCTTATTTTTAGTGCAATTGTTTTTAGGCAAGGGAGAATTGCTTGCCATGTTTTCTGTGCCGAAATGGCAGCTGACGGGCGGCATTCTCGGCGCCTTTTATGTGTTTGTCATGGTGCTCATCGTTCCGAAAGTCGGCGTCGCCAATTCATTGGCGGCGGTGATCGCCGGCCAGCTCGTGATGAGTTCGATCATTGATCACTTCGGGTTATTCGGCGGACAGCGCATTCCGTTTGACATGACGCGCCTCGCTGCTATAGCCTGTTTGTTTTTGGCGCTTTGGCTTTTTTTTCGCAAATGAACTACAGGACCGGCCAAGTTGGTTTCGTTTTCCGTGAACTGCTCATACTAACAACAGCATGATCGACTTGGCGGCCGCGCAACAGGCGCTAAAGACCGCACAGGCTCAATATCCATTTCTTTCTCGGCAAGCTCGCGAACTGGCTGCTTTTCTCTCGAAAATAAAAAACGAAACGAACATCGATGAACTGATTCGCTTGTTGAAACAAGATCCTCGGGCGAAAGGGGCGTTTTTAGCTCACCCGGTTGACGTCAAAACGTTCCGCCTTTTCCCGCTGCCGAACTATGGTTCAGGCATGAATCCATTTTACACGGTGCTGGCCATATGGGTAGGATGTTTGTTGCTTGTTTCCGTCTTGTCGACCGATCCTTCTTCGTTTTCGGAAGCGAATGAGCGGGAAAGATATGCCGGACGGCTGTTGACCTTTTGGACGCTGAATGCTTTGCAGGCGATGATCGTGACAGCTGGAGCGGCTTTCATCTTGCCGAATATTTTCGTCCGTGAGCCGGGATGGTTCATGACGTTCGGCCTTTTGTGCAGCTTTGTCTTTATGGCGGTGGTTTTTTCGCTTGTTTCCTTGTTCGGCAATGTGGGAAAAGCGATGGCGATTGTGTTGCTCGTCTTGCAAATTGCCGGAGCGGGAGGAACGTATCCCGTTGAGCTGATTCCTCCGTTCTTTCAGTAATTAAACCCTTGGCTGCCGTTTACCTATGCCATTGATGTCATGCGCGAGGCGGTCGGCGGGGTCGTATGGGAAAATGTTGAGCATGATGTCAAGCGGCTTCTCTTGTTTGCCGTTGCCGCCCTTTTGGCCGGACTTTTGTTGAAAGGCTCATTAAACCCATGGATGCGCGTGCTGAAGGAAAAAGCTGTTCAAAGTGGTTTGTTTCATTGAAAATTGTCTGTTCTCTTTATGAAAGCATCTGCTACAATAGGGACGGGAGCGTTGCTCCATTTTCAATTGCCCCGTGGGAAAGGCGCCCTAAAGCACTGTCCACTATTCCGTTTGCACGATGGGAGGGCGCTCCTTGCAGGGAAAAGGGGAGAGAATCATGACGATCCGTCGACTGCTTGGTTTTGCGCTCATTTTTTTGGCGATTTCGATGTTTATCGAGCAAATTTGGTGGGTCGGGGGAATTTGTTTCTTGATTGGGGTTGGAATGGCCACCAAAAGTCCAATCGATCGAAAGTGGAGGAAAAAGAGCATATATGGTAAACATCGAGAATGATATGAATCAAACAAGGGTTAGACAGCATGATGTGAAGTTGATGAAAAAGGCAGAACAGTTTATCACAGTAAGCTATCGAGAGCTTGGAAAAAGTGAGAAAGAAATGAAGCGGCGGTTGAACGAAATCCGTTGGGAAGTGGAACAAACCGGCACATATAGCCATACGTACGAAGAGTTAAGCTATGGGGCGAAGATGGCTTGGCGCCACAGCAACCGTTGCATCGGCCGCTTGTTTTGGCAATCGCTCCATGTCATCGATGCGCGAGAAGCGGTCACCGAGGAAGAGGTGTTTTCGTATCTATTCCATCATATTGAGGTTGCAACCAATGGCGGGAAAATCCGACCGACGATCACGATCTTCCGTCCCAATGGGGAAGTGCGCATTTGGAATCATCAACTGATTCGTTATGCCGGTTATGAAACCGAAGAAGGGATTATCGGCGACTCATCCTCCCTCACGTTCACCCGCGCCTGTGAACAGCTTGGGTGGAAGGGGGAGAAAACGCCTTTTGACGTGTTGCCCTTGGTGATCCAGGTAGGCGGCCAGAAGCCTGTTTGGACGCCGATCCCTAAAGAATTGGTGCTTGAGGTGCCCATTGAACATCCGGAGTTTCCGTGGTTTCGCGATCTGCAGTTAAAATGGTACGCGGTCCCGATTATTTCAGATATGTGTCTCGAAATTGGCGGCATTCGCTATATGGCAGCACCGTTTAACGGGTGGTACATGGGTACGGAGATTGGAGCCCGCAATTTTGCCGATGATTATCGCTACAACATGCTTCCGAAAGTGGCCTCTTGCATGGGGCTTGACACCAACTCCAACGCATCATTATGGAAAGACAAGGCGTTGGTCGAATTGAATATCGCTGTTTTGTATTCCTACAAAAAGGCGGGCGTCAGCATCGTTGACCATCATACCGCCGCGCGCCAATTTCAGTTGTTTGAACAGCAAGAGAAAGCAGCCGGCCGCCATGTCACCGGCGATTGGACATGGCTGATTCCGCCTCTTTCTCCGGCGACAACGCACATTTTTCACCGAACGTATGACAACACGACCATGTTGCCCAACTTTTTCTATCAGGACCGTCCATACGAACAACAAAGGGGAGAGGAACAGTGACCGTCATCATCCGCATGCGCGATGTGTCATGGGCAAGAGGAGAGCGCACGATTTTGCGCGATATAAACTGGGAAGTAAAAGAAGGCGAGCAATGGGCGATTCTTGGCCTAAACGGCTCCGGGAAAACATCGCTTCTCAATATCGTCACCGGCTATCAGTACCCGACGCGTGGGGATGTTGAAGTATTGGGCTATCGGTTTGGACAGGCGAGTCTGCCGGAGTTGCGACGTCATATTGGGTTTGTGAGCAGCTCGCTCCTTGATCAATTTCACGACACGCTGCAAACCGAGACGGTTGAAGATGTCATCCTCAGCGGCAAGTTTGCGACGATTGGCCTGTATGATGCTGTTACCGACGATGACTGGGCTAGGGCGGAATCGTTCATCGAATCGTTCCGCCTCGAAGCCATCAAAGGAAAACGGTATGCGACGCTGTCACAAGGGGAAAAGCGAAAAACGTTGATCGCCCGGGCGCTGATGACGAATCCGAAGCTGCTGATCTTGGACGAGCCGACCGTTGGCCTAGACTTATTGGCGCGTGAAGAAGTGCTTTCCTTGATCGAACAGGTCGTGTCCCGTCCGTGCCATGTATTATACGTCACCCACTATATTGAAGAGATTGTGGGATCGATCACCCATGTGCTGCTCTTGCAAGACGGACGCATTGCCGCCGCTGGGCGAAAAGAGGATGTGCTGACCGATGAGCGGCTTTCAGCGGCGTTTCGCCTCCATATGCGCGTTCATTGGGAGAACGGGCGGCCGTGGGCGTCTGTGCGCCGCTGAGCCGGCCGATTCCTCCACCGCTAGGAGGTTGGTGATTTAGTACAAAATAATGGTAGCTCCACCTGTTTCTCAATTTTCAACCCGCATAGCGCCATCAACGCATAGAGGATGTCCGCCAAACAGCGTGACATCCTCTTTTGTGGCTCGACGTTTCAAAACGCCCGGTCAACGGGCGGAAAATCGATATCGTCCGCTTGTTGGCGGCCGTCAGCGGGCGTGATTTCAATGACCGGCAGCCGTCCGTTTTCAAAGCCGTGGGCGATATCGCGAATCGGACTCATTTCATCGGGAACGCCGATTCCCGGGGTATAGCGCGGTAGGTTGGAAGCGGCGCTGCGTTCTTCCCAAGGTTCTCTCATGAACAAACACCTCCGTATTCTCAGTATGGCCGTTTGGAGAGGCGATACAAATGGAAAAAGCCTCCTTTCCCTTCCGCCGCAACAGGAGAAACTTCTTGATCAAGTCAATAAAAATGTTTCGAATATTCGAAATACATTGTATAATAAAAGTAATGACATACCAACCGGTTGGTATACAGTGTTTTGAAAACGGATTCATCCGGAAGAAAAGGAAAGGCGGGAGAACGTGAGGCTGAACGGAAAATCTGCGATTGTCACCGGCGGGGGTAGCGGCATCGGCCGGGCGACAGCGGTGCGGTTTGCAGAGGAAGGCGCAAAAGTGGCGGTAAGCGACATCGATGAGGCAGGAGGGGAAGAAACGGTTCGGCGGATTCGGGAAAAAGGAGGTGAGGCGATTTTTGTCAAGGCCGATGTTTCCGACTCGGGGCAAGTAAAGCAGCTCGTGCAAACGGCCGTGGAGGCGTTCGGCGGCCTGCATATTCTCTTTAACAATGCCGGCATCGGCCATTCGGAAGTGCGGAGCACCGACTTGTCCGAGGAAGAGTGGGACCGGGTCATCGATGTCAACTTAAAAGGAGTGTTTTTAGGCATCAAATATGCCGTGCCAGCGTTGAAGGAATCCGGTGGCGGTGCGATTGTCAATACATCGAGCTTGCTTGGGATTAAAGGAAAAAAATACGAGTCGGCGTACAACGCTTCGAAAGCCGGAGTCATTTTGTTAACGAAAAATGCGGCGCTTGAATACGGCAAGTTCAATATTCGCGTCAACGCCATCGCGCCGGGCGTCATTGATACGAACATCATCACGCCATGGAAACAAGACGCGCGCAAGTGGCCGATCATCTCGAAAGCGAACGCCCTCGGCCGCATCGGCACGCCGGAGGAAGTAGCGAATGCGGTGTTGTTTTTGGCGTCCGACGAGGCATCGTTTATCACCGGGGCAACGTTGTCGGTCGACGGCGGCGGACTGACGTTTTAGCTTGCTTGATGTGATAAAAACAAAAACAAAGAGGGAGGGGACGCGATGCGCTTTTCCAATGCAGTGGCAGTTGTCACCGGCGGGGGCAGCGGCATCGGCCGAGCGACGGCCATTCGGCTGGCGCAGGAAGGGGCGACGGTCATTCTTGTCGGCCGCACGGCGGCGAAACTCGAAACAACCGCTCAAACGATCGAACGGATGGAAGGAGCCGGAAAGGCAGAGGTGTTTGTCGCGGATGTCACCAACCGGGAGCAAGTGAAAGGACTGGCCGACTATGTGCGCCGCCAGCATGGCGATCTGCATGTGCTGGTCAACAATGCCGGCATTTCGACCCATACGAAATGGCTTGAGCTCACCGAACAAGAGTGGGATGATGTGCAGCGGGTCAATATCAAAAGCGTCTTTCTTGTCTCACAAACGCTCGCTCCGCTGATGATCGAAGGGGCAAAACGCGAGCGCGCCAATCGGGCGATTGTGAACGTAGCGTCATTGTCCGGCCATCAGGCCGGGGCGGAAATTCCGCATTACAGCGCCGCCAAAGCCGGCGTGATTAACTTGACGAAGTCGCTCGCCTTGGAGCTGGCGCCGTATGGCATTCGCGTCAATTCCGTTTCGCCTGGCTTTGTCGAGACGCCGCTTACCGAGCGCGGACTGCAAAATGAGCGGTTTGTGAAAGCCATCGAGCGCAATACCGCCTTAGGCCGGGTGGGGGCGCCGGAAGAGATCGCCAACGTCATTGCGTTTCTTGCCTCTTCGGAAGCGTCGTACATGACGGGCTCTGATGTGCTGGTCGATGGCGGTTGGCTCATTAAGTAGCGGTCATGCTTCGATGAATTTGCGAAAAGAAGGGCGGCGTCAAAAATTGGATGAAAGCTCCATGCAACCGGCTCCGTTGAGCACGAGGGGGCTGACGAGAGCCGAATTCGCTTTTCCCAAACTTATCAAAAGGCGACAAGAAGAAAAAAGGAAAGGGAGAGGAAGATGGAAACCGCGCATTTGCTTGTGGAACAATCGGGAGCGATCCTATGGTTGACCTTAAATCGTCCGGAGCGGCTCAATGCCTTCAGTCCGGAGATGATCGCCGGGTTGACTCGTGAAATCGAACGCGCCACCGCGGACGATGCCGTTCGGGCGATCGTTCTATCCGGCGCCGGCCGGGCATTCAGCGCCGGCGGGGATGTAAAAACGATGGGGCAATCAAGCGCCTCGCAGGCGTATGAGCATATCGGCCGACTGAATCGGCTCATTCTGACTATGCAACGATGCGAAAAACCGATCATGGCCGCGGTGCACGGATTCGCTGCCGGGGCGGGATTTAACCTCGCGCTGGCGTGTGATTTGATCCTCGCGGCCGAAGACAGTCAATTCATTTTGAGCTTTGCGAAAGTCGGCCTTGTCTCCGACGGTGGCGGGTCGTATTGGCTCCCGCGGCTTGTCGGTCCGCATTTGGCGAAACAGTTTTTCTTCACCGCCGATCCGATTCCAGCCCGTCGCCTGTATGAATTGGGCGTCCTAAGCGAGGTCGTCCCAGCTGAGAAACTGCGCGAGGCGACAGAATCGCTCGCCTCGAAGCTGGCGTGCGGGCCCACGAAAGCCATCGGAAAACAAAAACGGCTGATTGAGCACGCGCTGACCGCGACACTTGAGGAGATTCTCGAAGAAGAGCGTCTCGTTCAAGGGCTGATGGTGGAAACCGAAGACCATCGCGAAGGGGTGGCGGCGTTTAAAGAGAAACGGAGCCCGGTGTTCCAAGGAAAATAAGCGAGCGGCAGTGCCAAAAGAGCGCTGCGCCCTGTTTCTCCATCAGCGGGAGACGGGGCGTATTTTGTTTTCACTTCGCCTCAAATGAAACATGGGGCTGACCCAAAAGGGTAATTTTCTTTAACAAAACACAACATATTGTTTCTTAATGATTGTTTTATACCTATTGTTTCTTAATGATTGTTTTATACCTATATACGGTAATGAGAAAGGGTGTCTCAATCCTTTTGGGACACCCTCTGGTTGGTCGGGGAACGGTGCGATCAAGCGTCAAAGCGCCCCTGCTTGATTCCGGATGGGTTCTGCGAGCAACTGATCCACGTCGTCGATCAACTCGTCAACATGGTCATACGGCGCATCCAGCTGCAGCATTTTCCGCAAGATCCTGCGGGCGTTCGAGGATAAGTCAAGTTCTTCTTCCCAGCTTTTTTCCTCGTCACTTATCGGTTCATAGGCAGAATACAATAAAAACAAGGTGAAGTGTCCAAGGGCATAGAAATCGCTTCGTGGATGCGGTTTGCGCCGCAGCCGCTTTTCCAGCGGGTCGTCATCGCGGAAATCCACCGGTTCGCCGATGCGGCAGGCCAAGCCGAAATCGATGATCGCCACCGTTCCATCGCGCCAAATGATGTTCGGGATGCGCAAATCGCGATGGACGATGCCGAAAGCATGGACGTGCCGGACGACCTCAAGCACCTCCTTTAACAATCGAAACGCCTCTTGTTCCGTGTACTTGGCTTCCAGCTTGAAAATCCGGTCTTCCACTGTTTCTCCGTCGATATACTCCATCACGAGATGCGGCTGTCCGCGCTCCACAAACCGATCATACAGCCTCGGAATTTGCGGGTGGCGCAGGCGGGCGAGCACGTCAGCTTCGCGCCGAAGCAAGCGGCGGCCGTCTTCTCCTTTTGTCCGCCGCGCTTGTTTGATGACGACAAGACGGCCTGTCAGGTGATCGCACCCTTTGTAGGCGATGCCGTAGCTTCCCATCCCGAACTCTTCGATGACTTCATAGCGGCCATGAAGTATAGTTCCGTTCCGATGCGGCCGGTCAAACCAGCGGGCGATGAGCGGATGGCGTTCGAACAAACGTTTCATCAGCTGCCGAAGAAGCTCGAGAAGAAACTGCCGCTGTGATGTTTCTTTTTGTAATGGTGATGGCCGTACTGGGACGGGTGCTGATGCGGATAGTACTTCGGGCCGTAATGATGGTAATCGCTGCTGCTATAATGCTTTTTATAGTGCGACGAGTGATGGTGCTGCCCCAAAAGCGCCTTTAACAACTTCTTGAACATCTTGATCGCTCCTTTATGGTAGATTTATTTATATATACGGATATATATACGGAACAACAAAAAGAAGGTTTCGGATTCTTCAAAGAGATCAATCAACCGCCAGCGTTGCAGCTCCTGGCGGTTGATAGCGATTACTCTTTTTTTTCAAGCGCTTGTTTGAGCAGCTCCCCTAAACTCGTGCCAAACGATTCGTTGGCCGGGCTGTATTTTTTGAGAAGCGACCGTTCGCTGCCTTTTGCGGCGATGCGTTTGGTCTCGTCCGCTTTTTCGACAATATTGCACGGGCGGCATTGGAAATACATCCCTGCTTTTCCTTCATGCATTTCCATGCGCCGGTGGCATTGCGGACAGCGGCGGTTCGACAGTTTCGGGTCGCGCCGGCGGCGGTAGCGGCACGCTAAGTTCGAGCAGACAAGCATCCGTCCGTCTTTCGTTTTCCGCTCTTTTAAAAGCGCGCCGCATTCTGGGCATGTGAGATTTGTGAGGTTTGGCGCTTTGTATACCTGCTCGCTCTGCTTGATTTCGGCGACAAGCGTTTCGGTTTGCCGGCGGATGTTGGCCAAAAATTGTTGTGGATTTCCTTTCCCGCGGGCGATCGCCTCCAGCTCCCGCTCCCAGCGGGCGGTCAATTCCGGCGATTTCAGCTCTTCATCGTCTTTGGCGAGGAGACCCCCACTTCAACGACCAAAGGGAGTAAGTGGGGGAGGAATCGCTTTTTTTGTTTTTGTATCACTAAAAAATATGATATAATATATCATATAATATATTTAGTGAAAGAGAGGTGAGACAAATGGACATGACGTTAACAGCCAAAATCAAAATTTACCCAACAGCGGAACAAGCAGAAGTATTGAAAGCCACCCTTTCCGCTTATCGACAAGCGTGCAACGCTGTATCTGTTGTGATTTTTGACACAAAAGTGCTTGTACAAGCCAAGTTACACGACATGACCTATCGTCTACTTCGATCAAACTACGCTTTGCGTTCGCAAATGGCGCAATCTGTGATTAAAACGGTGATCGCTAGATACCGTTCCCTAAAAAGCAATGGTCATGAATGGACATTGGTTCGCTTTAAAAAGCCTGAATATGACCTCGTTTGGAATCGAGATTACTCCATTGTTCAAGGGTTATTTTCTGTCAATACACTAGAAGGACGAATCAAAGTGCCATTCGAACCAAAAGGCATGGAACCATATTTTGATGGCTCATGGACGTTTGGCACAGCCAAACTCGTCTACAAGCATAACAAATTCTTTTTGCACATTCCCATGACCAAAACAATTCCAACCGTAGATGAACACAACATTCGCCAAGTGGTCGGTGTCGATGTAGGGGTTAACTTTCTTGCAGCAGCTTATGATTCGCAAGGGAAAACTATCTTTTTTAACGGACGAAAAATCAAGCATATGCGTGCCAAGTACAAACGAATGCGAAAAACCCTCCAGCAAAAAGGGACGGCTTCTGCGCGTCGGAAGTTGAAAACAATCGGACAACGAGAAAACCGTTGGATGACGGATGTGAACCATGCTGTCACGAAGGCACTCGTTCGTCAATATGGAGAACGTACCCTTTTTGTATTAGAAGATTTAACAGGCATTCGTGAAAAAACAGAACGTGTACGTATCCATGACCGATATGAAACCGTATCGTGGGCTTTCTATCAGTTCCGTCAAATGTTAGAGTATAAGGCACGTTTGCATGGGTCAAAAGTGATGGTGGTTGCTCCGCATTACACCTCTTTGACATGTCCAAAGTGCGGGCATACGGAAAAAGCCAATCGAAACAAGCGTACACACACCTTTTGTTGCCGAACATGCGGATACACCTCAAACGATGACCGCATTGGTGCTATGAACCTTCAACGAAAAGGAATAGAGTACATCGTTGAAGGAACGACACAGGCATGACCTGCGTCGTTGGGCAGTTGTCAACCTGCCCCTAATGCAACCCCAAGTCAAGGAAGGAGGACGAAGTCCGCTCGCACTTCTGGGGAGTTGCAAGCCCCCACTTCAAGCGTTAGCGAAGTGGGGGTAGTTGACCGCCAACAACCGCTCGGTCATCGTCGCTTCCATATCGCTTGGCAAATAACGCGAATCGGTGCGCGGGTACGTGACAAGCTTGTGTTGTTCGTACAGTCGCTGCAACACCGAGAGCGTCTTTTTCGCCGAAAAACCAAACCGCTTGTTCGCATCCCGCTGCAGCTCGGTTAAATCATACGGCAGCGGGGCGGGCTCGCTTTTTCGTTTCCGCTTGACTGACACGACGCGCGCCGGCTGACCGTCAAGGCGGGCGATCAGCTGCTTCGCTTCGTCTTGGTCAAACAGACGATGTCCTCCATGCCGCTCCCATACGGCCGTGATGGAACCAATCTTCGCCCGAATCGTCCAATATGGCACGGGAACGAACGATTGGATCTCGCGTTCGCGCTCGATGATCATCGCGAGCGTTGGCGTTTGCACGCGCCCGGCCGAAAGCGGATCGTTGTATTTTGTCGTCAAGGCGCGCGAGACGTTTAACCCAATCAGCCAGTCGGCTTCGGCGCGGCAGACGGCCGATTGATACAGCCGGTCAAACTGCGCCCCGGGCTTTAACTGGCGAAACCCGTCGCGGATGGCGCGGTCGGTTTGCGACGAAATCCATAGCCGCCAAATCGGCTTCGTCCAACCGATCATCTCTAAAATCCAGCGCGCCACAAGCTCCCCTTCACGGCCCGCGTCGGTCGCGATGATGACATCTTTCACATCCGGTCGTTTCGCCAACCGTTCAATGGCGCGAAACTGGTGTCTCGTTTGCCGGATGACTTTCAAGCCCATTTTCTTTGGGATGATCGGCAAGTCCTCCAGCCGCCATGTTTCGTATTTCCGGTCGTAGTCTTCCGGCATCTTCAGCTCCACTAAATGGCCGAGCGCCCAGGTGACAATATGCTGCTTTCCTTCAAAATAATGTTTATGCGCTTGCTTGCAACCGAGCACGCGGGCGATGTCGCGAGCGACGCTCGGCTTTTCCGCTAACACGAGCGATTTCATCGATAAACCCCTTTCTGTCGTCTCCACATGAGCACAGTCTGCTTCTTAGTATAAAGGAAGAAGGAAAAAGACGCATCCGCCAAGGTTTGTCTCCTTGGCAGGACAAGACGCCTTGGCGCTGCGCAAAGCCGCATCTCCACACTTTCTGCACATTTGGCAAATAAAATAGTAAAATTGAAATGACACTCGGGCTTGATGGATGAGGAGAGGAATCCGTGCGAAAACTGTCATGGAAACTCGGAATGCTGTTTTTTGCCTTTGTCTTGGCCATTGAAATGGTGCTGTTCGTTTCCCTCTACGCTACGCTCGTCCATGCGCGCATCGAGGAAGAATTCGCGCAGCTGTTGGCGCGGGGAAACAGCCACCGCAACGTCTTGGAGAAAAATAACGATCGAACGACGTTGGCGCATGTCGTGATGATGGAATCAGAGGCGGAAACCGATGTCGCCATCACTGACGCCCGGCGCCGGATTGTATTGGCTTCTAGCGGCATTGTTCCGTTTGCCAAGCGCATCATTCCTTTAACGAACGGCCGCCATATTCCCCGCCGGGGAATGATGGTCGAAACCGACTGGAAGCGGGCATCGCATATCGCCGCCGTCAGCCCGATTCAAATCAGGGGTGAAACAAGAGGATATGTGTATATGTTTCAAGACACCCGCTCGATCCGGACGATGGTGTATAAACTGAAGCATCATTTTATCGTCGTTGGCGTGTTGTCGGTGGCGATCACCGTGTTGACCATCGCCTTTTTCTCCCGCGCCATCACGATGCCGCTCCTTCGCATGAAACAGGCGACCGAGGCGCTCAGCCGGGGGGATTTTTCCGTCCGCCTCGAGATGAAAGGCAACGACGAGCTGGCGCAACTCGGGAGAGCGATTCAAACGCTGGCCAACGATTTGGCGTATTTGAAACAAGAGCGGAGCGAATTTTTAGCGAGCATCTCTCATGAATTGCGCACGCCGCTGACGTATGTGAAAGGATACGCCGACATTGCTAGGCGTCCGCATCTGTCTGAGGAGCAGCGGGCGAACTATATGGCGATCATTTACGAAGAAGCGGAAAAGATTGAAAAGATGGTCAAAGATTTGTTTGAATTAGCCAAACTGGAGCAACACTCGTTCCAGATTGAAAAGCAGCCGACGAATCTTTGTTCGTTTTTGACAAAATTGTGTGAAAAACTGAGCCCCGCGTTTCAGGAAAAATCGCTGTCGCTTGTGTGCCAGTGCCCCGGTTCGGTCATGGCCGCGATCGATCGGAAGCGGTTCGAGCAAGTGATGATCAACGTGCTTGACAATGCACGAAAGTACGCGTTTTCCGGCACGACGGTGGCCGTCGCCGTTCACCTTCAAAAGCAAGGAATCGTCATTGCCGTGTCCGATGAAGGAACCGGCATTCCGCCGGAAGATGTGCCCCGGATTTTCGAGCGGTTTTACCGGGTTGACAAATCGCGGTCGCGGACAAGCGGCGGGACCGGACTCGGTTTGGCGATTGCCAAAGAAATCGTCGAGGCGCACGGGGGAACGATCGCCGCTAGAAGCGAACAAGGAAAAGGAACGACCATCCTCATTACGCTGCCGGAGGGATAACGATGTATACCTTGCTGTTGGTTGATGATGAAGAGCGGATGCTTGATTTATTGGAATTGTATTTAGCGCCGAACGGCTACCGCTGCGTGAAACGGCGTTCGGGGGCGGAAGCCATTGACTATTTGCGGCGCCATCATGCCGATTTGGTGCTGCTTGATGTCATGATGCCAGAACTCGACGGATGGGAAACGTGCCGCCGCATCCGATCGTTTTCGAATGTGCCGATCATGATGGTCACCGCTCGCGATGAGACGGCGGATATTGTCCAAGGATTGAAAATCGGAGCGGACGATTATGTGACGAAACCGTTTGACGAGGCGGAACTGCTTGCTCGCATTGAAGCGGTGCCGCGCCGTACAGCCGGCGGTCGTTCCGCCATTCGCGCGGCCGGGCTTGTATGGGACGAAGAGGAACATACGGTCCGCTACGAAGATAAGCCGATTGCGTTGACGCCGAAAGAATTTGCCATTTTGGGACTGCTGTTAAAGCACCCGAATCAGGTGTTCAGCCGAGGGCAAATCATCGCATCGCTATGGGGCTATCTCGCTGATACGGAAGAGAGGACCGTTGACTCCCACATGAAAAACATCCGCGAAAAATTGCGTAAAGCGGGGTTCCCAGCGGACGAATATTTGCAGACGGTCTGGGGCGTCGGCTACAAATGGGAAGGGCGCAAGTCATAACCATTTTCGGAAAGAGAGGCGTTTGGGCCAAATGGAAGAACGGATGATTGAGTTCCTTCAAGCATACGGCGGAGCGGCGTACTTCTTGAGTCTAGCCTGTAATGTGGCGATCAGCGTGCTCGGGGTCGTACCAAGCGCCTTTTTGACTGCCGCCAATTTGACCGTTTTCGGATTTTGGCCCGGCTTTTGGGTGTCGTTTGCCGGCGAGGCGCTCGGAGCGGTCGTCTCGTTTGTCTTGTATCGAAAAGGACTTCGCCGATGGAGCGAGACGACATGGCTTTCCCATCCCAAGGTGAAGCCGTTGCTTCATGCCAGTGGCAAGGAGGCGTTTGGGCTCATTTTCGCGCTTCGACTGTTGCCGTTTGTGCCATCAGGGGTGGTAACGTTTGTCGCCGCCATCGGCCGCACGTCCTTCCTCGTCTTTGCGGCCGCCAGTTCGCTCGGCAAGCTCCCAGCTTTATGGATGGAAGCGTATGCCGTCCATCAATTCCTCGAGGCCGCCTGGGCGGGCAAACTGATGCTCGCTGTTGCATCGATCATTCTTTTGTGGTTCGTCTGGCGAAAGATAGGGCAAAAAGCAGCGGGGTGAAACAGCCCCCGCCCAAAAGGACAGTCAGCCTAGGCGCCATACGGCCTTTAGCGGCAAATCCAAGGCCATCTCCACAAAATCTGCACAAATGTCCGGTATGCTAACAAGGCAAGGAGGGTGAAAACGATGAAAAACTGGAAAATGTTATTAGGAACAACTTCAGTTATGGCAGCGCTCTTGTTATCGGCCTGCACCGGTGCCAACGACAACAAAGCGCCAAAGGAACATACAGCTTCTCACACCGGGCATGAAGGAATGAATCACTCGGGCTCCAAAGAGGTGCCGGCCGGATTGAAGGAGGCGAAACAACCAAAGTATCCGGTTGGAAGCCAAGTCATCATCCATGCCGACCATATGCCGGGAATGGATGGAGCCAAGGCGACTGTCACCGGTGCCTTTGACACGATCGTCTATACGGTCACATACACCCCAACTACAGGCGGGGACCCAGTGAAAAACCATAAATGGGTCATTCACGAAGAAATCGAAAACGCCGGAGACAAACCGTTCCAGCCGGGCGATGAAGTCGTCTTGAATGCCGATCACATGGAAGGGATGAAAGGGGCCAAAGCAGTCATTGATTCGGCGAAACAAACGACGGTGTATATGGTCGATTACATCGATACGGAAACTGGTCAAAAAGTGACCAACCACAAATGGGTGACCGAAGACGAGCTGTCGCCGGCCAACTAACGAATCATCATCGGTGTTTCCGCAAAACGCGCAGCCATTTCCCTTGGAGCATAGGGGAATGGCTTGTTTTTTTCGGCTCATTTGTGAAAATTGTGGTATAATTATACAAAAATCCCCTATTTTTTCAAAAAATAGACAATATAGGCGGCTTCGCCTGAGTCTTACGGAGCGATCGGGAAAACGGGAGAAAGAAAGGGAGAAACGATGCGGAGATTTTGGTTGGGAGTTATGTGGTTTTCAGTGGTTTGGTTGCTTTACGGCATCGGAGCGGCAGGGCATTACTTATGGACGGAACACCGGATGGACGGACAGGCGCTGATTCTCGCGCTCGGCATGGCGACCATGGCCTGGCGGGCATGGGACGAATATCGTGGGAACGGTTGGACACGAAAAAAGGAAGACGGGCGCCGTCTATGATGAAAGGACGCCCGTCTCTAGCTGTCGCCCGAGCGAAAAGAGGCGGTTTGGTTACGCCGTTCGCCCGGGCGCTTTTGTTGCTTGATGCTGCTTTTCTTTGACAGTGGAATAGATGAATAAGAGAACCAAGACGGCCACGCAGAGAAGCGAACCGATTCGATGCTCTCTTTGAAGCAAAAAGCCAAGCCAAATCGCCCCGAGCGCCCCGACCGCCGCCATCGTTGTGTACGGAAACCCTTTCGTTCGGAAAAACGGCTTCGTTTTGTAGTGCGGCCGCAGCTTCAGCTGAGCGGCGCCGATCATCATCCAAACGATGAGCACGGTAAACCCAGGAATCGTCATCAATTCCCCGATGATCCGCCCGGGCGCCAAGTAGGCGCCGATCACGCCAGCGGCGATGCAGACGGCGACCATTCCCATCCCGTAAAGCGGAACCCCGTGTTTCGTCGTCCGCTGCAAGCGGCGGCTTGCTTCTCCTTGTTCAGCCATGGTGTACAGCAACCGAGAAGTCGCATAGACGCCTGTATTGGCCGCCGATAAGACGGCAATGAGCAACACCGCGTTCATGACATGGGCCGCGCCGGGCAACCCGATCGCTTCCAACACTTGGACAAAGGGGCTGTTCGTTTCCGAAACGGTGTTCCATGGCATAATGCCGCAAATGATGGCCATTGGCAAAAGATAAAAGCCGACAACCCGCCAGATTGTGGTGCGAATGACGCGCGGCAGCACCCGGTCGGCGTCTTTCATCTCCGTCACCGCTACACCGATCAGCTCCGCTCCGCCGTATGAAAACATGACGACAAGCAGGGCGCTGATCATGCCGCCGAGCGCCATCAATTGCACATGGCGGGGCAGCAGCCCTCTTTGCAATGAGGGGCGGGAATGTTCCATACAGCAACAACCTTTCTCACACGAAGTTCATTTCATGATGTGCTTTTTTGCTTTTATGCTTTTATGCAGTTAAGCAAAAAAGATAGTTTTAGAATATAATTGTTTTGTTTTTCTGTCAATGGTTCGCAAAAAACATGTCGTTAATGTGGAAATGTTTTGTTATACTGGAAACAGATTTTGAACTCGCCAAAAGGAGATTGGTAGGATGCTTCGCAACAGCGGTAAACCGATTTCGGAAAAAGCCATCACCGTCTGGCGCTTGACCGGAGTGTTGGGAACATTGGCTGGCGGCGTCATCATCGGTGCAATCGCTTGGGTGTTGGCGCGCTTTCATGTTCCTGAGTGGTGGTTAGCGCCGTTGGCGTGCATCTGTGGAGTGAAAGCGATCTTATGGATCGGATGGCTGCCTCCCTTGCGCCAGAAACGATGGCGTTATGATATTCGCGACGAAGAAATAGAAATCCAGCATGGTGTATGGTCAACGACATGGACGTTAGTTCCGATGAATCGCGTCCAACATGTCGATGTGCGGCAAGGCCCTTTGCTCAAACGGTACGGGTTGGCTTCGGTCGTGATTTTCACGGCCGCCACCGTCCATGAAATCCCCGCTCTGTCTGAATCGAAGGAAGTATGGGTTGCCGCTGTGACAAGCGGGGGAGCGTTTGGCGTAGTGGCGGCCGTTTGGGCCTTTTTGTCCCAGCTTGGCGACCTGATCCCGTATGGAGCGCTCTTTCGCAATGTACAGGCGACATGGAACGGACATGGGCGGTGGTACATCGGAGTCATCGGTTTGGTGGCGCTGTTGGCCGCGTATGGGGTGGCGATCGGGCAAAATATGATCCGTTTCGCTTCGTTTGCCGTGCGCAGGCAAGAAGATACGATTGTCATCACCCGCGGTTGGCTCGAACGTCAAACGGTCTCAGTAAGATAAAAATAATAAAAGGCATCTTTTATTATTTACTATTAAATATAAATTTAGTATAATTCTAATGTACAAATCATTATCATTTTTGAATGGCAACAAAACAGTTAGAAATGGTAATGATGGAATTCCTATTTTTTGTTAAGTAAGGGAAAGGAGAACAGGAGAATGGAAAATCAAAATCGTCAGAATGCAGCTCAATGTCCGTTTCACGGAAGCGTAACGAATCAGTCTTCGAATCGAACGACGAACAAAGACTGGTGGCCGAACCAGCTGAACTTAAGCATTCTCCATCAACATGACCGAAAAACGAATCCTCATGATGAAGAGTTCAACTATGCTGAGGAGTTTCAAAAACTAGACTATTGGGCGCTCAAAGAAGATTTGCGCAAACTGATGACGGAAAGCCAAGACTGGTGGCCGGCCGATTATGGCCATTACGGGCCGTTGTTTATCCGCATGGCCTGGCATTCAGCTGGCACGTACCGCATCGGCGACGGCCGCGGCGGCGCTTCGACCGGCACGCAGCGCTTTGCCCCGTTAAACAGCTGGCCGGACAACGCCAACTTGGATAAAGCGCGGCGGTTGTTATGGCCGATCAAAAAGAAATACGGGAACAAAATCTCTTGGGCCGATTTGTTCATTTTGGCGGGCAATGTCGCTATTGAATCGATGGGTGGAAAAACGATTGGATTCGGCGGCGGCCGCGTTGACGTCTGGCATCCGGAAGAAGACGTTTATTGGGGATCGGAAAAAGAGTGGCTCGCCTCTGAACGCTATTCCGGTGATCGCGAGCTCGAAAACCCGCTCGCCGCGGTGCAAATGGGGTTAATCTACGTCAACCCAGAAGGGCCGGACGGCAAGCCGGATCCAAAAGCAGCGGCGCGCGATATTCGCGAGACGTTCCGCCGCATGGGGATGAACGATGAAGAAACGGTCGCCTTGATCGCCGGCGGTCATACGTTCGGAAAAGCGCACGGCGCCGGCCCTGCCACGCACGTCGGTCCCGAGCCGGAAGCCGCCCCGATTGAAGCGCAAGGGCTGGGATGGATCAGCTCTTACGGAAAAGGGAAAGGGAGCGATACGATCACAAGCGGCATTGAAGGCGCTTGGACGCCGACGCCAACCCAGTGGGATACGTCGTACTTTGACATGCTGTTTGGCTATGACTGGTGGCTGACGAAAAGCCCAGCCGGGGCATGGCAATGGATGGCGGTCGACCCGGATGAAAAAGACTTGGCTCCGGATGCCGAGGATCCGTCGAAAAAAGTTCCGACGATGATGATGACGACCGATTTGGCGCTTCGGTTTGACCCGGAATACGAAAAAATCGCCCGCCGATTCCATCAAAATCCAGAAGAATTTGCGGAGGCGTTTGCCCGGGCATGGTTCAAGCTTACCCATAGGGATATGGGACCGAAAACGAGATATCTCGGTCCGGAAGTTCCGAAAGAAGATTTCATCTGGCAAGATCCGATTCCAGAAGTCGATTACGAATTGACAGAAGCGGAAATTGAAGAAATCAAAGCCAAAATTTTGAACTCCGGACTGACGGTCAGTGAACTTGTGAAAACAGCTTGGGCCTCGGCCAGCACGTTCCGCAACTCGGATAAGCGCGGCGGAGCCAACGGCGCCCGCATTCGTCTCGCGCCGCAAAAAGACTGGGAAGTGAACGAACCGGAGCGGCTCGCCAAAGTGCTGTCCGTCTACGAGGACATCCAGCGCGAACTGCCGAAAAAAGTAAGCATCGCCGACTTGATCGTCCTTGGCGGCAGCGCTGCGGTGGAAAAGGCAGCCCGCGACGCCGGCTTTGATGTCAAAGTGCCGTTTATTCCAGGACGGGGCGATGCGACACAAGAGCAAACCGATGTCCAGAGCTTTGCGGTGCTCGAACCGTTCGCCGATGGCTTCCGCAACTATCAAAAGAAAGAGTACAGCGTCGGTCCGGAAGAGCTGCTCATCGACAAAGCGCAGCTTCTAGGGTTGACCGCACCTGAGATGACCGTGCTCATCGGCGGTCTGAGGGTATTGGGCGCGAACTATCGCGATCTGCCTCATGGCGTCTTCACTGACCGCATCGGGGTGCTGACCAACGACTTCTTTGTCAACTTGTTGGATATGAACTATGAATGGGTGCCGACAGACAGCGGCATTTATGAAATCCGCGACCGGAAAACGGGCGAAGTGCGGTGGACGGCGACCCGTGTGGATCTCATTTTCGGATCCAACTCCATTCTTCGTTCCTACGCGGAATTTTACGCCCAAGACGACAACCAAGAAAAATTTGTCCGTGATTTCATCAACGCTTGGGTGAAAGTCATGAACGCCGACCGCTTTGATATTCATTTGAAACAAGCCAAAGAGTCGGTCACGGTTTGATCAGTGAGGCAAAAAGAAGCAGCTTGCCGCTGAATTGGCAAGCTGCTTTTGTATGTCTAGAAATCTCTTTCATTAGCCGGGAAATTTATTATCAAATCATGATCCAATCCGATACCGCATTGTCTACCGAACAAATGACAAAGAACGAAAAAGACACACTGAAAGGACTCAAATGGTGGAGCAAAGACGAATTGCAAAAAATCAACGACTTTGCGCCGCGTGAAATATTGAATTACATATAATTCTATCTGTCGCGGCGAGTCGTAGGGGGAGTAGGAATCGTGACGTTCCTTTCTCTCTTTTTCCCATCTTAAGTTAACATAATATAAATTATAAGAAGTTACGAAAGAGTCTGTTTCGATAACAAGTAGTCTCATAATAGTGAGACAAAACAAAAAAACGCCCATCGACACGCCCGCCTAAAATAAAAACGCGCAGCCTCTTGATTCTCATTCAAGAAGCTGCACGTTACCCACTGCGCGTCGGCAGCTGCAGGGACCGCATGATCTCATCCTTTCTCCTTTCGTTTAGGCAATATCCGTTTGACGATAGCGGACGCCTTTATACCGAACGCGAACTGGCACGCCTTTTTCTTGCTTATGTTTCACCAGAAGCCGTTGGGCTTTTGAAAAGGCTTCCATCATCCCAGATGCCGAAATGGCCTCTTCCCACACAATCGTTTTCCCTTGGACTGTGTAGAAGGAAAAGACATACTGTTTCACCGTCTTCACCTCCCTATTATTATTATAATCAAAGACTGTTTTTCCTAAACACAAAAACTGTTACAATTATGTTAACATTTTCTCTTCGGCGTTTCCGCAACAAATAAAGGTGTCCCAATCCTTCCTAAAAGAGATCGGAACACCTTTTTCTTTTTGCGCATATGTGGCTGTTGGACCTTGCGGGTTGTGATGATCTTGCCGGTTAGCGCCGCAATCCGATTTAGCACAGTTCAGTTTCTTAGAAAAAGAAAACCGGCATCATGATTCAATGCCGGTTTGTTGCTTGTATTGTTTGACGGCCGCTTTATAGTCGGCTTGAATGGCATCTTTGTCTCGTCCGAGCCGAACGCTTAAAAAGTCGAGCACGGCTGCATCATGGGCAAGGCCAGCGGCAAACTGCCGCTTCAGCCAGCGTTCGCCGGCGATTTCCTCTGGGAACGTATGGGTCTCTCCCCCATCGGCATACACGTTCCAACCTTGAGCGGTTTTACGACTCAGCCACCATTGGCCATGGTGATTTGTCCAAAACACTCCTTCGGCCTCGTCTTTTTTGTTCAATCGGTTTTGTTCCGCATCACCGTATACCGGCAGAAGCGGGAACGTCTCGACGACAAACAGCGGAAATGTTGTATCATCGATCAAACAGCCGGACGCCTTGGGATGGCCGCCGCCACCGAATTGCAGGGCAAACTCAGCGACGTTGACGTCATCATGAATGGTGCGAAAGCCAATATGTTTCGTCCCCATGTTGACTAAAGCGATCAAGTCAAGATGAGGATAACGCTTGGATAACGCATTGCCCAATTCCGACAAATGGCGCTCGGCAAAGACGACGCCGATGCAATAGTCACCAAGCCAGCGCTGAACAAGCTGTTTTTGCTTTTGCCGAATGTAACGCTGAATTTTCTTCTCTTCCATATCGAGAAGCAGCTCTTCCGTCTCGGTCAAGGAGAACGGTTCTCTGGAGGCGAGCCGCTCGCTCATCGTCTCCCAAAAGCCGTCAAGCCCGAAAATCGTCAACAAATCATTCAGCCGCTTCGCTTGCAAATTCCCATTCTCTTCCCATTCCCACGTGTCGTATTGGCGGACGAGCTCGACGAACCCATCTAGCGTTTCATTAGGTGCGAGTTTTCCCTCGCGGACGAGATAGTCGTAAAAGAGCGAGGTGGCGCACGTCTTTTTGCCATCATCCCTCACCGGCACCACCTGTCCCCACGGGTAGTCATTGAAATGAAGCGCCGTCACGTGGTGGTCGATCACTTGCACATGGCCGCCGCGCGCCGCCCGTTCGGCGAGTTGCTGTTCCACTTCCTTGCCGACGGCCAAGTCGGTGATAAACAACATGGCGCCGTTGGCCTCGTCGCTTTGCAAGAATTGGACGACCCGTTCATCCAAATTGCGATAGGAACAAAACGAAATGTTCACCTCGGCAAACGCCAGCTTCGCGAGCAATCCGCAACCGATGCCGTCTAGATCGCTGTCAGTGAATAATTTGATCATGGGGTCCCACCTTTTTGTCACAAACTTTTTTGCAACCACGTTTTCAAGAGCGGCAACAGCCGATCCGGCAACTCGCTCACATGTGGAACAAAGACGCGGAAGCGACCATAGATGTTTTCAATCGTCCGCCGCGTTGACTCATCGTCGGCCCCGTGGCCTAAAAAGAGATTGACGACCTCAATGCCGCGGCGGCGCGCTTCGGCGACTGCTTCGTGCGTATCGATGATGCCGTTTTGTTCATATCCGTACGCGGCGGGTTCGCCGTCAGAGAAGACGAGCAGCACTTTTTGTGCTTCCGGGCGCTTGAGGAGCTGTTCGGTCATCCAGCGAATCGCCAATCCATCGCGATTATCTTCATGCGGCTCGAGCTGCAGGATCGCCGGGCCGCTCGACGGCTCAAGAGAGCGATGGAATGAGACCGCCATCTGCAAATAGTTCGGCTGACGCGAAGCGGCTGCTTCGTTCGCATCTTCCCAAAATCCGACAATTTGGTGCGGCACGCGCAACGTTTTCAGCACCTCATGGCAAAGAACGAGCCCGGTTTTCGTCTCTTCCATTTTGTCATGCATCGAAGCCGAGCAATCGACAAGCAGGCCGAAGACTGCATCAAACCGCCGCGTCGGCTCGCCTTTTTTGTAAAACAAGCGCGGCCGCTCATCAGTGAAAAACGACACCAATTGTTTGCGCAGCCGACCGACGGGCAAGTTCGTGCGCCAAGCGGAGCGCTTGTGTTCAAGCCATTGTTCCATGATGCGCACAAGCCGTTTTCGGTACGGCGCCACCGCCGCCTGTTTGGCGCGGTATTGCTCAAGATGCGCGAGGTTTGGCGACGAAGGAAGAAGCACAAGATCGGCTTGGCGGTTGGCCTCGCCATACGGCGCACTGTTTCCAGCCGGCGGCTGTTCGCTGAAGGATGCTTGCGCTTCCAGGCCATACTCGTTTCGCGCCGTCGGCCGAGACGTTCCTTTCACGACGGCCAGCGCCTGATCACCGTCTTCACCCGGCCTCGCCTTATCGCTGATGATCTCGGTGCGGCTGCCTCGTTCGAGCTCAAAGCGGAGAAAGCTTCCACCCGCCCGGCTCGTTTCCCGATGCCACGTTGGCAGCACTTGCCGCTTGGCCTCTCCATCGGCCTCTTGAAGGGCATCGCGGTTTTCCAATGGGTTGGTCCGTTTGAGATCTTGAAGCGTCATCGTTTTCTCGTCCGCATCATCCTCAACGATTGGCAGCGATGTATAGGCATTGACCATATCATGAGGCAGCACGTCCTTCATCAGTTCCACAACGGCGAACGCCCAGTCCGCCACCTCGGCTGTCGAGGAAGCATCAAAAAATTGCGGCCATAACGTTTCAAGGCGCGCCTGCACCGCTTCATCCGCCATCGGAGCCAGCGGCGCATCATCAATCGGCGAATCGGCCGTGAGCCGCAAATACATCCCCGCCAAAAACTGATCAGCCCAAGCGCCGCGCGTTCGATTCGCTTGCCATTGCTGAATGAAGTAGCGGCGGTACAAGCGGCGGCGCGTGCGGAACCATTGCTTCATCCCGGGACGTTCCCGCTCACAGACGGCTTCCAAGCGAAGATCTTCAGCGAATGTAAACAGCTGTTTGGAAAGCTTGGAGAGCGGTCGGGATTCCACCGCATGTCGGAAGGCGCGAACCGCCAATCGGTCGGTGTGCCGATACGTGCCGATGATGCGCAAGCCGACGTCGCTTTTCATTGCCGTTTCCCACTCCAATGGTGGATACCCATCCCAAAAATGGCTGACGTAAACGACCGGCTTGACACAATGCACGCCGGAATGGGCGGCGAACTGGATGGCAACGTCGCGGCGGCGCATGAGCGTTTGGGCGAGGTCAGAAAGCTGCATGACCAAACTCGAGTCGACCGTTCGGTCATTGAACATCATAAACCGCTCCATGCCGAGCCTCCTATTCGTCAAACCACGTTTCAGCGATGTTGCGCACTGCGGCCCGTTCCCGTTCATCGTCGAGCTTATCGACGATGCTTCGTTCAATGGCCCGCAATGGCGGCATGTACGCCGCCAAATCGCACGCATCCAACAAAGCGCGCACCGAAGCCGCTTCCTCGGCGATTTGTCCGTTTCGCACCTGCACAAGCAGATCAGCCGACAGGGCGACGAAACGATCGATCAACGTTTCATCCGTTAATGTAGTTTGCGCCAACAATACCGATTTTAATGTTTCTCCTTGTACATACGGCACATTGATGACGACAAACCGGTTTTTGAGCGCCTCATTGAGCGGTACGGTGCCAATATAGCCTTCATTGATCGCGGCGATGACGCCAAATGTCGGTTTCGCCTGCACGAGATCGCCGGTGAGCGGATTCGTGAGCCGCCGCCGGTAGTCAAGGACGCTGTTTAAAATCGGCAGCGTCTCTGGTTTCGCCATATTAATTTCGTCAATATATAGCAAATGCCCTTTTGTCATCGCCTGGATGACTGGTCCGGGCACGTACTCGATCACCGCCTGGCTGTTTTTGTGCACGATCGTCTTAAAACCGAGCAATGCTTCGGCGTCTAAGTCCACGGAACAGTTGATGCTGTGCATCGGTTGACCAAACAAAGCGGACAACGTTTCAGCAAGCCGCGTTTTTCCCGATCCGGTCGGGCCTTTTAAGAGCACGTTTTTCCCAAGCGCGAGCGCAATGGCGGCATCGTGCACGATCGCCTCATCTGCCGCCTTGTACCCGCCCGCTCCAATCAACGCGCGATCCGGATCGCGGCGGAACAGTTCTTTTCGCTTTTCCATTTCTTTCGTGACCGTCAACGGCCATGTTCCCATCTCCTGACTTCCTCTCTGTGGCGATCTTCCCCTCTCATTCTACTAGATCGCCCGGCGGGACGCAAAACAAAAGAACTAGACCATAAATATATTATGTAAATATAACAAAGAAAAAACGAGGCGCTCTCAACCGAAGTTGTCCTCAATCGCCTTGCGAATGAGCGCCGCGCACCGATCAAGCTCCGCTTTGAGCTGGCGTTTGTACAGCTTCGCCTTTTCCTGTCCGCCCTCGGCGAACCGATAGTAAACGACTTCTTGGTACTTCATTCCCTCTTTTTTCTGTTTCACTTGTTTTAAAATGCCGTCTTCGATCAAATCGTGCAGCGCCTTATACACTTCGGAGTGGTTCGGCCGGTAGCCGAACGGCTTGAACTCTTGGCGCAATACATCAAGCAGCTTCAGCCCGTAGAGCCGCTCCTGTTCGGTGAGCGTAATCAAATACAATTTTAAAAACGCACGTTGTTTTAACAGAAAACCGCTGGGCGTCCGTTTTTCTCCCATAGGCTTTTTCCCTCCTTCCCTACGGATGAAATTTCGCTCTTTGGGCGGCCAAATCCTGCTTGTCTTCATTATACCATGCGGGAAAGGAAAAATCCTCTCCCGCTTGGGTTCAATAAAACACGATCGTTTTGTTTCCGTGGATGATGACCCGGTCTTCCAAATGCCACCGAAGCGCCCGGGCGAGCACCGTTTTTTCGATCAGTCGGCCGATCCGCTTTAAGTCGTCCGGATGGTGGCGGTGGTCCACGCGGGCGACGTCCTGCTCAATGATCGGCCCTTCATCCAAATCGTCGGTGACGTAGTGCGATGTGGCGCCGATCAATTTGACGCCGCGCTCATACGCCCGCTCATACGGACGCGCGCCAATAAAGGCGGGCAAAAATGAGTGGTGGATGTTGATGATCCGTCCCGGGAATTCAGCGACAAACGCCGGCGACAAAATTTGCATGTAGCGGGCAAGCACGATGGTGTCGATCTGATAGTCGCGAAGCAGACGGATTTGTTCGGCTTCGGCGTCCGCTTTCGTTTCTTTCGTCACCGGAATATGCACATAAGGGATGCCAAATGACTCGACCGTCTCGCGCAAGTCGGGGTGGTTGCTGATGACAAGGGCGATGTCGGCGATCAGCTCTCCCGCCTGCCATTGCCAAAGAAGTTCAAGCAGACAATGCTCGGCTTTGGAGACAAAAATCGCGATTCGCCGAATGTCGTTGTGCAGCCGAAGCTGCCAACGCATCTCAAATTCAGCAGCGATCGGGGCAAACGCCGCTTCGATCTCTTCTTTTCGCTCGGCGATGTTTGGACAGTCGAACTCCAAGCGGAGAAAAAACGTCCCTCCCTCAGGATCGGTCGAATATTGGCTCGATTCAACGATATTCGCCCCTTGTTCGTACAGAAACGACGTCACTGCCGCGACGATGCCCGGGCGATCTGGGCAGGAGATAAGGATTCGAGCGCGCTGCTCGTAACCTTGCAAAAATGATTGCCAGCGATGTTGGCGAAATGTCGTCATGCGTTGTCTCTCCCTTTTCTTGCTTTTCTTGCAATTCATCATACAAAAAATTCATGAACTTGCCAACAGGGAAGATAACAAAAGAGGGTGTCCCAAAAGGATCGGGACCCCCTTTCTTATTACCGTATATAGGTATAAAACATCATTAAGAAACAATATGTTGTGTTTTGTTAAGAAAAATGACCCTTTTGGGTCATCCCCCTGGCAAGCGAAAAACCTCTCTCAGTCTTTCGTCAAATCGCCGGCCGGGCCGAAAAATTCGTAATGGATGTGCTCCTCTGGCACACTCCATTGTTTTAGGGCACGATAGACGGTTTTCATAAACGGCATCGGGCCGCAGAAATAAAAGTCTGCGTCTTTCGTCGGGATCACGGATTGCATCCATGCGAGGTCGAATAGCATCAAGCTGGTCGATATAGCGCGCTGCCGCATACACGGCTGCGGCCAAGGCGCGTTGCTGCCGCCCTTGCTTTTGGTTGGCGTGGTTGAAAATATGGAGCAGTTCCGGATGATTGGAAAACATGAGTTCGTGAACTACCCCCACTTAATTTTCTAGCGAAAATTTGAAGTGGGGGCTTCCAAAGAAGTTTGACTGCTTCAAGCAATCCTTATTCTTTGAGGCGTGTCCACTTCGCCGCTAGAGCATAAGACACTCAGGTCTACAGCTTTACTTTTCTTTAAGATGTTTAATGCGCCATTGACATCAGCATTAATTAGTTTGCCAGAC
>NZ_NISS01000001.1:1172161-1269400 GCF_002335725.1 Geobacillus sp. FJAT-46040 | reverse complement strand
TACAATCCGACGTTGTACATGTTCTTGGCAATATGGCACAGTTCTCGAAGAGTCAAGTATTCTTCTTTGGTCAAACCATTTAGCTGTTGTTTGATACAAAAATACATTTTTTCACCTCCCATCTAACTATATTATACTATATTTTACTGAATCTATCCTATTTTCAGCAAAATATAGTTAAGGCGATTCATCTCCCACTTACTCCGCTTCGCTTCGTTGAAGTGGGAGTCCTCTCGCCTAATTAAGATAAAACCGCTTCGTAATTTGTTCGCCATGTGTTTCCAAGACAGGCACCGTTGATTTCACAATTTCAATCGTTTTTGGATGCAATTTCGTTGTCGTTGTCATGATTTCATCCCCTTTCAAAACATGTATTTTTAATACATCTTTTATTCAACCATGAGCACTGCGAAAAAACAATATTTTAAATACATCTTTAATAAATTGTTCACAATTCTCCGTTCGAATCAGGTGTGGTACAATGGGATCAAGAATGTCGCTTAAAGGTTGTGAATCACGATGCAGTTGACGAACTATATACATGCAACGAAAAAGTTTAACATATCATTGACGGAAAAGTCGCTTATCCACTTTTCGACTGGCGGTGACCGAACAATCACCCGCTTCGCAGCCCCATACATGGTTCCGGAAGCGGCATTGTTCGCTCGCCCGACAGTCGATCCAATCGCTCTGTAAAAACTACAAATGTTAAAGATTCAAATTGCACCTATATATACGGAATACGCCTTGCGCGTCCTCTTGTTTTTAGGCGCGCTTGATGAAGAAGAAAAAACAAACATCAAAGACATTGCCGCTGCCTTTTCCATTTCAGAGCATCATTTAAGCAAAATCGTCTATGAGCTTGGCAAACTCGGCTACATTGAAACGATCCGTGGGCGCAACGGTGGAATCCACCTTGCGAAACGCCCCGCGGAGATTGTCATCGGCGCGGTTGTTCGCGAAACGGAGGAAAACTTGTCGCTTGTCGAGTGTTTTGCCGCCCACGGCAATGAGTGCGTCTTAACGCCGGTATGTCGGCTTCGCTTCGCACTTCACGAGGCGTTAGAGGCGTTTTTGCGTGTGCTGGATGCGTATACGCTCGCCGATTTGCTTGAAGACCGAGCGTCGCTTCGTTCTTTATTGAAAGAGCGGCGCGGTTGAGAAAACTTTCTGGCTATAAGCTGGAGAGTTTTTTGGCGTTTGGCAGGCACACGATCACTAAGCATCGCTCTACGGAAGGAAGACGCGGGATGATGCGAAACCGATGGCGGCCTTTGCGCGGGATGTGGCGGCAAGAACGATCATCAGTTGGAAAAACGAAACCAGTCGTCAAACATGGGCGGCGGGATGAATACGTCCGGCACCGGCCGATCACATCCCCTTTGTTTGCCACAAGACGAAGAATATATTAAGATTAGAAAGGTGTGAAAACATCTGCATGACTAAAGGAGGTCACAATGAAACACGAAGGAAGCGCTTTGCCACCTTACTTGCATATGGACAATGGAGAGCTTTGGCTCACCGAAGATGATCGCGACAACTTAAAAATCAGCTATCGAATCAAAGAGGTGATTTTTGCCGAGCCGTCCGAGTACCAGCATGTGATGATTTTGGATTCGTACGATTTTGGCCGCATGCTCGTACTCGATGGCGTCGTGCAAACGACCTCGATTGACGGCCATATTTATAACGAAATGATTTCGCACGTGCCGCTGCAGTTTCATCCGGAAGCGAAGCGGGTGCTCATCATCGGCGGCGGCGACTGCGGCGCAGCTCGTGAGACGGCGAAATACGCTCATCTTGAAGCCATCGATATGGTGGAAATCGACGAAAAAGTCGTCCGGGCGTGCAAAGAGCATTTGCCAGCCGTCTCCGGCAACTTATCGGATCCGCGCGTGCGGTTTGTTTATGATGATGGCGTCGTGTTTGTGCAAGAGAAAGAAAACGTCTACGACGTCATTATGATCGACTCGTCTGACCCAGTCGGCCCGGCGGAAGCCTTGTTTTCACCGGAGTTTTACGCCAACGTCCATCGCGCGTTGAAAGCAGACGGGCTGATGGTCTGCCAAAGCCAGTCGCCGATTTTCCACTTGGATATTTTGAAACGGACGTACCGCAATATTCGCGAACTGTTCCCGCATGTGCTTGTGTACACCGCGGTGGTGCCGACGTATCCAGGCGGACTGTGGAGCTTTACGATCGGCTCGAAACGGCCGCTCGATTTTCCGGCGCAGACAACCATTCCAAACGACACGAAATACGTCAATGATGCGGTCTTTCGTCAATGTTTCGCCTTGCCCGAGTTTTTGCGCTCGGCGCTTGAGGTGGAATAACGGCTTGGCATGGAAAAAGCTGTCCCTGCTTTGTGAGGGGACAGCTTTTTTTGTGTCATTTGAGTGATCTTTCTATTATTCCACCCGCTTTCTTGTTTCATTGCGCCGGTGGGTTGTGGGTCAGTGCCCGCTTAGCAAGCCATTGAAACGTCAAGTCATCCGCCGGCGGGTTGTGCAATCCAGCACGGACGTCACGGTAATGCCGCTGAAGCGGATTGTCAGCAAACAAGCTTTGTCCGCCGACAATGCGCATCGCCCAATCGACGACTTCAAGCGCGGTATTGGTGGCGACCAATTTGGCTGTTGCCAACTCCTCTTTCATCGCCATCCGTTTTTCCGGATAGCGATCCCATAAGTCGGCGACCGCGTACAGGAAATGGCGCGCATGGGTGAGGCGCCATTCCATTTCAGCGATTTTCCGCTGCACTTCGGGTGTTAGGGCGATTGGGTGAGGCAGGGTATTAGGCTGGTACGTCTTGGCAAAGCGAAGCGCCTCATTGCGCGCCGCAATGGCGATGCCTAAGTAACAAGCCGGCACGTGCAACAGCCATCCTTGCGCCGGAGCGGCTTCGTTCGCTTCTCCAAGCGTCTCTACGAGCGCCTCTTGGTCGACTTCGACTTCTTCAAGAACAAGATCATCGCTGCGCGTCGCCCGCATGCCAAGCGTGTTCCACGTCGGCTCGATGCGGATGCCTGAAGCAGACATCGGCACGAGAAATTCACCGACCCGACCGTCTTCCATCGTGGCGGAAATCAATACGTAATCGAGCGCAGGGGCTAACGATGCAAATGTCTTTCGCCCCCGAAGCACCCAGCGGCCATGGCGAAAGACGGCCGTCGTTTCCGGTTTACCGCCGCGCGCCGGGCTGCCAGTTGTCCGTTCAGAGTGGGCGCTGTTGATGAGCGCGTGGCGGCAAACGACTTCATTCGCCAAACGGGCGAGAACGGGCTCCGGCCAGCGGCGGAGCAAAAATAAACGCATGAGAATGCTGGCGTGCCAACCAAACGACAATGCCGTTGCCCCAGAGCCTTGGGCGATCGTTTCTTGCACGAGCACAAGCTCATAAAGCGATGCCCCTTGGCCGCCGTATTCAGTCGGGACGGTCAAGGAAAGGAATCCAGCCTCTTTTAAATCGGCAAAATCGGCAAATGGAAACGTTGCCTGTTCGTCATCATGCGCTGCCCGTTGGACAAATCGTTCCGCAAGGCGGCGCGCTTGGTTGTACAATTGTTGCTCCCGATCGGTCCGCACAAGCAAATGGTACAATTCGTTCATCGGTTCTCCCCTTCTTTTGGTCAAGATGCCTTTATTGTACCGAGTTCTGGCTAGGACTGAAAACAAAAACGCACGGGAAAATGACCGTCCTTGCTCTCGGAAGCTTAAAAGAGAAAGAAATGCCGAATGTACCGATCATCGTCACGGTGGACGAACTCATTTTTCCCAGCATCGTACTCGTATTCCTCCTGCCAGCGGCGGCCATAGCGGGCGATTTGACGGACGGCGCGGATGATCGCATACACTTCTTCGTTCGTCATCGTAG
The DNA here is from genome assembly GCF_002335725.1 of Geobacillus sp. FJAT-46040. NCBI lineage: Bacteria > Bacillati > Bacillota > Bacilli > Caryophanales > Anoxybacillaceae > Geobacillus > Geobacillus sp. FJAT-46040. The sequence continues at coordinate 1,265,526 of NZ_NISS01000001.1, read as the reverse complement.
GATGGAGCGACAGACGCACCCATCCTGGTTTGGCGAGAGGATTGCCGTTTTTGACTTCTTGAAGCAGCGCAGCGGATTGTTCCTTGTCGATGCCAAGCAAATAGTGGCCGTATGGTCCGGCGCAGGAACAGCCGCCGCGCGCTTGAATGCCGAAGCGATCATTCAGCAGTTTGACAACAAGGTTGTAATGCAATCCATCTATGACAAATGAGATGATGCCAAGACGGTCGTCCCGATGTCCTTCAAGCACGCGGACGCCGGGAGTGCTTTTTAGCGCCGGCAAAAGAAGGGAAACAAGTTCCTTTTCGCGGGCGCGCATCTGTTTTACGTTCATTTGTTCTTTCAGCTGGATGGCCAACGCTGCCTTGATGGTTTGCCAAAACGGCGGTGTTCCGCCATCTTCGCGTTCCTCAATGGCTTGGATGTATTCATAGTTCCCCCACGGGTCGGTCCAATACACCGTCCCGCCGCCGGGGTGATCCGGAGCGTGCTGATGATAAAGCCGGCTGTCAAAGATGAGCACGCCGGCGCTCCCCGGCCCCCCGAGAAACTTATGGGGAGAGAAATAAATGGCATCAAGCTGCTCCATTGGGTCGTCCGGATGCATATCGATGCGGACGTACGGAGCGGAAGCAGCAAAATCAACAAAGCAAAGGCCGCCATGCTCGTGCATGATTTTCGCCAGCTTATGATATGGGGTTTCCAACCCCGTGACGTTCGAGCAAGCAGTAAATGCACCGATTTTTTGCGGCCGATCTCGGTAGCGCTCCAGCAGCTCGCGCAAATGGTCAAGATCGACATCCCCGTTCTCTGTCGGCCGGACCGCCACGACTTCCGCGATGGTTTCCACCCATGGCAATAAATTTGAATGGTGCTCCATATGGGTGACAAAAACGACTGGCCGCTCCTCATCATGAAGGGACAAGCGGCGCTTCCACCGTTCCGGTACGCGCAAGCCAAGCAGACGCTGCAGCTTGTTGACGGCGCTTGTGGTCCCGGCGCCTTGCATGATCAAGACATCGTTTTTCCCGGCATGAACGTGCTGTTTGATGATTTCTTTTGCATAGCGATAGGCAAGCGTCGTTTTCGTTCCGGTCACATTCGATTCCGTATGCGTGTTGCCGACAAATGGACCGAGCTCATGCGTCAGCTTCTCTTCAATCGGCCGGTACAGCCGCCCGCTTGCCGTCCAGTCGGCGTAAATAAGCCGCTGTTTGCCAAACGGCGTAGAAAACGGATGAAAGCGGCCGATCGTTCCATCGCGAAACGGCTGAAAATACGTCTCAAGCTCTCCGCGGCATGTATACACCGCATTGCCGATCACAGCGTGAATGGCCATGTTGATTCCCCCTTTCCGCCATTTCGTCTATTTACAAAGTATGTCGCCTTCGGTGGTTCGGTCCAAAAAACGTGGGAAAGTTGAAAATGAAAAATCCGCCGTACAGGCGGATGATATTCCACTCCCTTTTTTACTCCTTTTTTTTGCACGATAATGGCGAAATCGTTTCCCCCACGGACGGCGCAAGGTATTCGGCAAGCATGGTCCGCAAGTCATCGGGCAATGGTTCGCTCGTTTGGGTTTGGAAATTAAAATGGACGACCGCTGCCTCTCCGATGGCGATCAGTCTTCCTGTTTCCTCTTCCATGATGCGATGAATGCATTGAAAGCTTTTATTGCCGATCCGGGAGACATTGGTTTCCACGCGCAATCGTCGTCCGAAGAATCCTTGGTTGATAAAATCGCACTTGGTGGAAGCTAAAATAAAATGCCAGTCGTCCGTTCGCCCGCCGTAACGCAATTCATCAAACAGGCGGGTGCGCGCTTCTTCTAAATAAATAAAATAGCTAATGTTGCTTAAATGTCCGAGCGCATCAGTTTCACAAAAGCGTGGGTTGACGGTAATGATGTGCGTCTTCATTTCTCCCTCTTCCTTTCTTGCTTTTTTTTGCCCCTTTCGGCCCACGATATTCGTTTGGGTGAGCATGGGGCGGGAGCAAGTTTGATTTGTAGCTACCAACTAGTCAGTATGTTGTTTTTATCATACTCCGATTGATTGGGATATGCAATTGTTTTTTTGGGTTATTGATTATTTAGAACATTGTTTGTGACATGAAATATTGTCGCAAATCCAGTACGTTGCACGAAAGGATGAAAATCTCTTTCAATTAAGTTGAATTTTTGGTTTACACTTCGCCGATTGCCTGACACATTAGATTGCATCCGCATGTATCGAAGTGCAAATGGTAACGAACAATTGGAACCTATATAGTTTTGACATTTTCAGGGTAGATAAAAAAGCCCGGCGAGGGCAGACGGGGCGTCTGCGGTCAACCGGCCCAAAGCGGCAAAAGAACGTATCCTGCAAGCGACACGCCGGCGCAAAGGAGAGAGAGGCGCAATTTGTATTTCGCATAGCTCATCAAGTCCATATCCATAATGGCTGCCGTTGTAATCGTCGTATCGCCAAGCGGCGAAGCAAAGGCGCCAAACGTCCCGCTCGCAAACACGGCGCCGACTGTCACCTCGAGCGGCGCCCCGGTCGCATGGGAAAGCGTGACGCCAAGCGGCATCAAAATGCCCCACGTTCCCCATGAAGAACCGATAAAGTATGATAAAAACGATCCGACCAAAAACACGGCCGCTGGCACGAATGCCCCCGGCAGCCATGTGCCGAACGTCGACGACACGTACTCCGCAAATCCGAGTTCCCCCGCCACCGCCGAGACCGCCCATACGAGAACGAGCATGCCGATCGGCGCCATCAGCTCGTTTCCTCCGGCAAAAAAGTGGTACGTCAACTCTGAGAGCGATTGTCGGCGCCACAAATAAAACATCATCGACAAAAGGATGGTCACAAACAGCGCCAACAGCATCGCCCATGTCGCATCGGCCGCGGAAAACGCCTCCCACCAATTCTCTGCCCCGCGTTTCCTCCCGTCGTACACGAAAAAGGCAAACGTCAGCGCGATTAACAGCGCCAGCGGGACAAACAAGTGCAACGGCTCCCCGTTGATCAGCGCCAGCTCCTTGCGCAATCCGAGCCCGTGCAGTGTATTCGTTTCCCCTTCTCCTTTTTTCGCCCGCGGTTTGCCGATCCGGATGTTCAACATCGTCGTCAACACCCCGACGGCCAGAGCGACAATCGCAAACAAGTTGTACGGCAGGCTGCGCAAAAACACGTCATACGGCGATTCGTGAATGTCGTTTTGCTCAAGCGCCGCGGCGACAACAGAAGTCATAAAGCCGACGAACGCTGTCGCCGCTGGCAAAAGCACGATGATCGGCTCGGTCGAGACGTCGATCATGTACGCCATGCGGCGGCGGTCGATGCGAAACTGGCGAAGGACCGCTTTCATCACTGGTCCAAGGAGCATAATGCGAAACATCGGCATAAAAAACGTCACCGGCACCGTCAGCCAAACGAACAACAAAATCCCCCGCTTCGAGCGGATGCGGCCGGAGAGTCTCTCGACAAACCCTTTGATCCCGCCGGTAATTTGCATCATGCCGACAAGCGAACCGAACAAATACAAAAACGCGGCCACCTTCATATGCTCCGGATCGGTCAGGGCGTGAAGAACAGCGGAAACAGCGCGCTCAATCGCGCCGACAGCCGACCACTCAAGGCAAAACGCTCCGACGAGCAATCCGGCCACGAGGCCGGGCAAAATTTCTTTCAGCCATACCGCCAACGGAATGATGAGCAGAAAAGGCAACAGCGACCACCATGTTCCTTCCACGTCGGCGCCTCCTTTGCAATGATGTTGTTACCAAGAAGGATAGCCATAATGCAGTTTTTTTATGATTTTCATTGAAGATTTAGAACATAGTTTTATTTATAAAATTTATGTTGCCCGCGCAAACAAAAAAAGCCGCGCTGCGGTTTGCAGCGTGGCACACACTTCCCTCCGCCCCGGGCTGACTCCCAAACAACCTGGGGCACAGAAGGCGTTGTCATTTCCGGCGCGCAAAATCGACAAATCGGAACTTGTCGAGCCGGTGACGCGATTCCGTATATTGAAACAATGCAGCATTGCTTAAATACACATAGTTTTTGACGACAACGACGCGGTCATCGCCATGCAAATCCAAATAGCGCCGGTCTTCGTCCGTCGCTTCGTCGACCGATATTTCTTTTTTCGCAAAGCTGATCGGCAAATACAGCTTCGTTTCCAAGTATTCATAGATTGAGTCTTCGCAAACTTGCCATTCGGACAAAATGCGTTTTAAGGCAAGGAAATCAAATGGGGCGACTGCCCATTTTTCTCCGTTCGGGTGATCGACCTTCAAGTGGTGAAAGTTAAACGTCATATTGAGCTCGTGGTTTTCCGGGTTCGTGTAGCGGATGCAATGATCGATCGTCGTCGACGACATTTCCCCGACCGTCATGACGTCATATTTCGAAAACACTTCGTGGTTCATCTCTTGCAAAAACTCATGAATGCGCGGTCCGTCCGTATAAATTTGATAAACGACTGCTTTTTTCCACCAAGGGGTTGTTGACATCTCTCTTCACCTCGTTCGTCGGGATAAAAAACATACCATTGGCATCGGCGGCCAATGGTACGGGCGGGAAATAAATGATTTCGCACATCGTTCTCTTGCTTCCACACACGGCAATCATGAGCGGGCGGCTTTACGCACTTTCCCAAAGACAAGTTTGTCAACATCTTTCGATGACCTTCTTCATTTTTCGACAATAGTTGTTGTTTTTTTGCTAACTTCCACTTCTTTTGTTATGTTTTGTCAAGCGGCAGGAAAATCAACGACCGAGTAGGAAAATAAAACATAACGCAAATCAATTCCAAAAGACGAGAAAGGATGAGGAAATGCGATGAAAACCTATACACTCCGCGAAGCAGCGAAAAAAATCGGGGTCACCGCCCGCGATTTGAAACAATGGGAAAAGCAATTCGCCGGATCGATTGCCGTCCCACGCACAACCGAGGGGGCACGCATGTACACCGACGAGCTGATCGACCGGTTTCGCCATATCCGCACTTGGCTTGAGGACGGCCGCCATCCGCGCGAAGTGGCTGAAATGATCAGGCAAATGGACGGACAACCGGCAGAGCGAGCCAACGAGACAGCCGCTCAAGTGGAAACAGCCGTCATGGAAGGGGAAATCATCGATGTGCCCCGCCTGCTGCATCAAGGGATGCCATACATAGCCGAGCAGTTGGCGGCCCGCTTAAAAGACGATATCGTCGACGCCTTGAAACAGGAAACGACAGCCACGGTCCGGCAAGCGATGGATGAGGTGAAAGGCCGCCTTGACTACATCGAGGAGCAAACGACGGCAGCTGCCGAAATGGTGCGCCGTTCACTCCGCGATTACGAGGACGCATGGCAGCAAAAAACGGAACAGCTGCATGAACATTTGGAAACGGTCGTCGCGTTCTGTCAAGAGGAAAAAGTAAGACAGGAAGAGGAGCGAAAACAGCTCGAACTGCGCATTTTAGAACGGGAAAAAGCGTTTCGCGAGCTCGTGTTGTCGTTTCGGCAAACCGCTGCCAGCACCAGCGCTGCTCGAACTCGGGCAAATGAATGGTGGAAGTTTTGGTGAAGACGATTTTGGCATCAATGTGACAAGGGCACCCGTTTTGGATGCGCCATACCTCCGTCAAAAATCAAAAAAGGGCCCCGCCAAAACGCGGGCCCCTTTTTGCGTCATATTCGGCGGCTCTCGGCCGCATGTCGTTTGATGGCTTCGATCAAGTGCGCTTCTTCTTGTTTGGTGACATGGAGGCGGACGCCATAATAGTAGGCGTGGACAAACGGTCTTTCCCAGACAAGCTGCCCCCGCAGCGTAAAGGAGGCAGCGTTTAGCCAAAACGAGATGTCAACCAGCGTTCCCCCTGTTGAAAAGGGAAGGCGGCCTTCCGTTTCGATTTTCATCCCGTGCGGACTTAGATCGTGAATGTAGACGCTGCGCTCGCCATCGGCTGTGCGCAGTTCGGCCGAGGCGGCCGGCCAAACTGATGCCGGAACGGTTCTTGACGCTTAAACCTCATCCTTCCTCCCCTTTTCCAAGCAGCTTCGCCGGCTCTTTCCAGACGTCCACCACCGGCCCGGCTTCGTCAGTGTCAACGACAAACGAACCCGTGCTGTAGCGGTCGGAGAGACGAAGGGAAGCGGCTTCGATCGTCTCGACCACCCCTTTTTCCGTCCGCAATCCGACCATTTCCTCATCGCTGCTGACAAAGACGGCGCCGACAACTCGGTGCGGGTTGGATTTCACTTCGCGCACAATCACAACGCCGCGCTTCGCCCGTGATGACGGCTCAAACTCGCTCATCGCCACTTTTTTCACCGCTCCGCGCTGCGTCACGACGACGAACGAGCCCCCCTCTTCTAGGCGAACGGGACACGCAGCGGCGACAAAGTCCCCTTCCTTCAATTGAATCCCTTTCACGCCAGCCGCGCGCACACCAACAAGGCTGATCTCCTCCTCGGCAAACAAGAGCGCATGTCCATCATGCGTCGCAAGCCAAAGATGGCCGCATCCATCCGTCGCGTAGACGGCGATGACGTCATCATCCTCTTTCACATTAACGGCCACAAGCGGGCGGGTGTAGCGCTGCACTTGGTATTGAGCGAGCTCCGTTCGCTTTACGAGCCCTTGTTTCGTCACAAAGATGAGCTGCTCCCCGGTGTTAAAGGAAGAGACTGGAACAGCGGCGACGAGTTCATCGTCGCGTTCAAGCGGAATGAGATGGGAAATGTGCTGGCCGACCTCTTTCCAACGGATATCAGGGAGCGTATGCACCGGGCAGTATAAATAATAACCGCGGCGGGTGAAAAGCAAGAGCACATCGGTCGTATTCATCTCGAGCTGGGCGAGCAGCCGATCCGTTTCCTTCATGCCCATGTCTTGACCGTTTGAGGCGCTGTATGAACGATAGCTCGTCCTCTTCACATATCCTTCTTTTGTCACGGTGACGATCACATCTTCCGCCGGAATGAGCGCCTCCACCTTCACTTTCAGCTCTTCAATCTCCTCTTCAATCACCGTCCGCCGCTCATCGGCATATTGCTTTTTCATCGTCTTCAGCTCTTTTTTGATGACGCCAAGCAGCTTCTTTTCATCGGCGAGAATCCCCGTAAGTTCCGCAATCGCCTGATCCAGTTCTTCCGCTTCTTGACGCAGCGCCGTGATGTCGGTGTTCGTCAACCGATACAGCTGGAGCGTCACGATCGCCTCGGCCTGCGCTTCGGTGAATCCGTAATGAGCCATCAGCCGTTCTTTGGCGTCGCGCTTGTCGCTTGAAGCCCGAATCGTCGCAATCACCTCATCCAAAATGGAAAGCGCCCGAATCAAGCCGTCGACGATGTGCTTCCGCTCATTCGCTTTTTTCAGCTCAAAATGCGAGCGGTTGGTGACGACCTCTTTCCGGTGGGCGATGTAGGCATCCAACAGCTCCGGCAAACTCATCAGCTTCGGCCGGCGCTCATGGATCGCCACCATGTTGAAGCTGTACGGCACTTGCAAATCCGTATTTTTGTACAAGTAGTTGAGAATCGCTTCCGCATCGGCGTCTTTTTTCAATTCGATGACGATCGACAGCCCGTTCCGGTCCGTTTCATCGCGCACATCGGCGATGCCGTCGAGCTTTTTGTCGAGGCGAAGCTCGTCAATTTTTTTCACTAAATTCGCTTTGTTCACTTCATACGGCAGTTCCGTGATGACAATGTGCTTTTTCCCGCCTTTTCCCTGCTCGATGGCGGCTTTGGCGCGGATGATGATTTTCCCGCGGCCGGTCTCATACGCCTTGCGGATGCCGTCTTTCCCTTGGATAATGCCGCCGGTCGGAAAATCGGGGCCAGGAAGAACCGTCATCAGCTCGTCAACAGTGCAATCCGGCCGGTCGATCCGCATCAAGACGGCGTCGATCACCTCGCCAAGCGCATGCGGCGGAATGTCGGTCGCATAGCCGGCCGAAATCCCGGTCGAGCCGTTCACCAACAAATTCGGAAACATCGCCGGCAGGACGGTCGGCTCATCGGTCGTATCGTCAAAGTTCGGCACAAACGGAACCGTTTCTTTGTCAATATCGCGAAGCAATTCGGCGGCAATCGCCGACAGGCGCGCTTCCGTGTAGCGCATCGCCGCCGGCGGGTCGCCGTCGATGCTGCCGTTGTTGCCGTGCATCTCCACCAGCACGTTGCGCAGCTTCCACTCTTGGCTCATCCGCACCATCGCTTCATACACCGATGAGTCGCCGTGCGGATGAAAGTTGCCGATCACGTTTCCAACCGTTTTCGCCGCCTTGCGAAACGGTTTATCAGCCGTGTTGCCATCGATGTACATCGCATATAAAATACGGCGCTGCACGGGCTTCAACCCGTCGCGCGCATCTGGGAGCGCCCGGTCTTGGATAATGTATTTGCTGTAGCGGCCAAAGCGGTCGCCAAGCACGTCCTCTAACGGCATTTCCAGCAATCGTTCTGCCATCGTCATTCTCCTTTCCTAACACATCAGCACCAAAAAGGCGGCGCCTTTTCACGCCGCCATCAGCCGATCCATCCCGGTTCCTCTTCGAGCCCGAAGGCGACGTGCGTTTCGATCCATTTGCGGCGCGGCTCGACTTTGTCGCCCATGAGCGTCGTCACCCTCCGTTCGGCGCGGGCCGCATCTTCAATGCGCACGCGGATGAGCGTACGCGTCTGTGGGTTCATCGTCGTTTCCCATAATTGATCGGCGTTCATTTCGCCGAGCCCTTTATAGCGCTGAATCGTATAGCCGCGGCCCATTTTTTTCGTAATTTCTTTCAGCTGCTCGTCCGTCCACGCATATTCGACGATTTCGTTTTTGCCGCTTTTTTTGCTGATTTTGTAAAGCGGCGGCAAGGCGATGTACACTTTTCCCGCTTCAATCAGCGGACGCATGTAGCGGTAAAAAAACGTCAAAAGCAGCACTTGAATATGGGCGCCGTCCGTGTCGGCATCGGTCATAATGATCACTTTGTCGTAGTTGACATCATCGAGCGAAAAGTCAGCCCCGACGCCGCCGCCGATGGCGTGGATGATCGTATTGATTTCCTCGTTTTTCAAAATATCGCCAAGTTTCGCCTTTTCCGTGTTGATGACTTTTCCGCGCAGCGGAAGCACCGCCTGGAATCGACGGTCGCGCCCTTGTTTCGCCGAACCGCCCGCCGAATCGCCTTCAACGAGATAGAGCTCATTTTTTTGCGGATTGCGCCCTTGCGCCGGCGTCAGCTTGCCGCTTAAGAGCGCCTCTTTCCCTTTCCGCTTTTTGCCGCTTCTCGCCTCTTCGCGCGCTTTGCGGGCCGCTTCACGCGCCTGATAGGCCCGGATCGCTTTCTTAATGAGCATCGCGCTTACGTCCGGGTTTTCTTGCAGAAAGTACATGAGCTGCTCGGACACCACCGCATCGACGGCCGAACGCGCTTCGCTCGTTCCGAGCTTTCCTTTCGTCTGCCCTTCAAACTGCAGCAAGTGCTCTGGGATGCGCACCGAAACGACCGCGGACAACCCTTCGCGAATATCGGTTCCTTCCAAATTTTTATCTTTTTCCTTGAGCAAACCGACACGGCGGGCGTATTCGTTAAAAACGCGCGTCATCGCCGTTTTCGCACCCGCCTCATGCGTGCCGCCGTCTTTTGTGCGCACGTTGTTGACAAACGACAGCACGTTTTCCGAATAACCGTCATGAAACTGGAACGCAAACTCGACTTCAATGCCGTTTTGCTCGCCAGCAAAATAAACGACCGGGTGGAGCACATCTTTCTCCTCATTCAAATAGGCGACAAACGCTTCAATTCCGTTTTCGTAGTGGAACACCTCGCGCATGCCGGTCCGTTCGTCAACGAGTTCGATTTTCAGCCCTTTTAACAAAAACGCCGATTCGCGCAGCCGTTCACTCAATGTTTCATAATCGAAGACTGTCGTGCTGAAAATCGTTGGGTCCGGCTTAAATTGAATGATGGTTCCGGTTTTGTTCGTTGTGCCGATTTTCTCTAGCGTCGTCACCGGTTTGCCTCCATGCTCAAACCGCTGCCGGTAAATGAAGCCGTCGCGATGAATCGTGACGACCAGCCATTCTGATAAGGCGTTGACAACCGACGCCCCGACTCCGTGCAGACCGCCGCTCGTTTTATAGCCGCCTTGGCCGAATTTGCCGCCGGCATGAAGCACGGTCAAAATGACTTCCGGCGTCGGCTTGCCGAGCTTATGCATCCCGACCGGCATGCCGCGCCCCTCATCCAAAACCGTGATGCTGTTGTCTTTATGTATTTGCACGAAAATGTAGTTTCCGTATCCGGCCAACGCCTCATCGACCGAATTGTCAACAATTTCGTAGACAAGATGATGCAAGCCGCGGCTGTCGGTGCTGCCAATGTACATCCCCGGCCGCTTCCTGACTGCCTCGAGCCCTTCCAACACTTGAATGGCATCTTCGTTATATTCGTATGTCGCATGCTTTGCCACAAGGCCACCCCTTCCTACAAAAACAAGAACACCTGTTTCTATTGTACCACAAACTTCCCGACTGTCCATTGCCTTTTGACATCCCCCGACAAATTCGGACAAGTGCGACAAAAAAACGAAAGGACCATCTCGAACAAGATGGCCGTTTCATGGATTAAGATTAAGCACGCTTGGTGAGCGCATGTTCCACTTTAATGCAGCGATCCATAATGACCGTGTAGCCTTTTTCTTTCAAAAAGCGATACGCCTCCTCATTGACGACGCCAAGCTGCGCCCAAAACACGTCGGCATCGATTTGCACAAACTCGCGGGCCAGCTCGGGCAAATGCTCAGAGCGGCGGAACACATCGACGATGTCGACATGGCCTTCGATATCGGTTAGTTGATCAACCGCCGGAATGCCTTCCCACTCATCGATCATCGGATTGACCGGAATGATTTCGTATCCAGCGTCTTTCATCGCTTTCGCCACCATATACGACTCGCGCTCCGGATTGTTGGACAACCCAACGACGGCAATCCGTTTCGCCTTGCGCAAAATTTCACCGATTTCTTCCCGGCTTGGGTTGACAATGGGCATCGGGTTCTCTCCTTCCCTCTTTGGTTTTGCAATACTTGTTTCGCGATCGAGAAAGAAAAATCCTTCTATGAGACAGAAAATGGTTTAGCCCTTTTTAAAACAGCTCCATTTCGATTTTGGCTACAAGCCGCTTATACGCAGGCCCCGTCCCGCATACACGCCCGCTAAAAAAACAGTCGTCATGGCCATGAGGTGGACGACAATCCATCCCCATCGCCCGTAGCGGAATGAGGAAGCCGCAAGCGGAGAGCGCGCGTTTTGGGGGACGATTTATTTCCCACTCCCTAAACGCTGTCCTAGACAACACTGTTAGTATAATCCAAAGCATGGCATTTATTCCGGCGCCTTCACCGGCTTTCCTCTCCATCAGGCTGCCTAGCATGGCTTAACAAACGTGCTTCGCGCAAATGGATGATGGATGAAAAAAGGTGTCCCGCTGTTTTGGGGACACCTTCCATCGATCGGACTGCATCAACCTTTCAAGAATTTCCGAACAAAGAGATCATTGTGCAACAAACGCTAAAACTTTCCCGAACGAAAAATCGAGTAAAGCAGCCAACCAAAAAGAAAAGCGGACACACCTAATCCGATTTCAACAGCAGGAAATTTCCATAGCAGCATCGACTGCCGTCCGAACGATGAAGCGATCATCATGCCAGCCATGACGATGCTCCACGAAAGAAGAACGATGCTAATGGACAGTCGGTTGCTAATTTGATCAAGTTTGTGCAAAAACGCCTCAAGGTCTGACGCTGTCATCTCGAGCTGAAGTTTGCCGCGCCGCATGATTTTGGCCAGCTCCTTTACACTGTCCGGCAGCCGAAGGAGCATCTCGCCATAATCGGCGACGCGCCTCCACGCTGTCTCCGCCACCCGGTCAGGCCGAAGACGGTCTTTCAACAGCTTCCGCCCAAACGGCTCCGCCACATCCATGATGCGAAACTGCGGATCAAGCGTCTCCACGACCCCTTCGACCGTCAACAGCGCTTTCCCTAACAGCGTCAAATCGCTTGGGATGCGAATGCCATGGCGAAACGCCACCGAAAGCAAATCCTCGACGGCTTCCCCAAGACTGATCTCACCGAGCGGGACGCGGTAGTATTTCTCCCGCAACTCGTCAATATCATCGCGCAATTTGCCTTCATCGACTCCGTCAGGAACAATTCCTAAACCGTAAATCGCACCCAACACCCCATCCGTGTTTTGCCGCATTAAGGCGATGATGAGTGAAGAAAGATGATGTTTGACATGAGGTCGAAGGCGGCCCATCAAGCCAAAGTCAATGAAGGAAAGCGTTCCATTGTCAAGAACAAATACATTGCCAGGATGAGGGTCGCCATGAAAAAATCCATGCTCAAACATTTGTTGAAAGGTTGCTTCAGCCAAACGCTCGGCGATCGTTTTTAAGGAGTGGCCGTTCGCTTTCAACCGCTCGATCTCCCCGAGTTTGATCCCTTCGACATATTCCATCGTGAGCACTGTTTTCGTCGTATAATCCCAAAACACCTTCGGGACATACACCGACGAATCGCCGGCAAACTGCCGTGCAAACCGTTCCGCATGGCGCGCCTCGACTGTATAATCCAGCTCCTGCCGTAATGAACGCGCCAGTTCATCGACAATCTCAGACAATTGGTAGGTTGCCGCCCAATCGAGACGGCGTTCCGCCAGCACGGCCAAATCTTGCAAAATTTCCAGATCCGTCTCCACCCGCACAGCGATGTGCGGGCGCTGCACTTTCACCGCCACGGCCTGTCCGGAAGGAAGAACCGCCCGGTGCACTTGTCCAAGCGAAGCGGCAGCGAGCGGCATTTCCTCAAATGAACGAAAGAGTGTTTCCAGCGAACTTCCAAACTCCGCTTCGACAATCCGGCGGACATCGGCAAACGGAAACGGCGGAACTTGGTCTTGCAGCTTTTCGAGCTCACTGATGATCGGAGCGGGAATCAAATCCGGCCGTGTGCTGGCAATTTGCCCGAGCTTCACGAACGTCGGGCCGAGCTCCTCAAGCACAAGGCGGAGCCGCTCCCCAACCGTTTTTCCTTCCTTTTTCCCTTGCTCCGCTTTCCATCGCGGCGGCAACGAAAGAAACGACGAAAAGCCGAGTTCATCGACGATCATCCCGAATCCGTGCCGAAGCAAGGAGGCGGCGATTTCGTGATACCTTCCGATATGGCGCATCCGTTTTCCGATCATCGAGACATCTCTCCTAAGGCGGCAAAAAGCGAGCGGACAGGCCGCATCGGTTTACTGCCCGCTTTGTTCCTTTTCTTCAAGACGGCGGATTCGCTCCTCGAGTTGCCGCACGTCTTCTTTCGTCGCCAAGTCGAGTTTATCGATCACCTGCTTGATTTGCTCGCGTACAAGCCGCTGCACTTCCGTTTTCCGCGCTTCGGTCTGCTGTTTCCATTGATCGATCACTTCCTTCGATTCGTCAAGCGACAATTCCCCTTTTTTGACTAACTCGTCAATGATTTTTTCCACTTGTTCTTTGCTTGCAATCGCCAATCCCAGCCCGAATGCCAATCCTTTTTTCAAAATGCTCATCCTGTTTTCCTCCTTTCCTCCTTTCCTTTATAGTACCATTATTTGGCGGGGCATGTCGAGCAAGCGGCCAAAGAGGAAAAAGCGGAAGGTGTTTTCCGTTCGAACCTAGCGTTGCATATCCCGCTTCTCGATAAGGAATCCTATCGATGGGCTATCCATTCGTGCAAGGAGGGAGTTCCCATGGCAGAGGAACAACTGCACTACGGAGAAGACTATCGTTTCATACCTGCGACGTCAGCAGCGAGCGGCCTCGGAGTCAGCGTGCTGCCCGATTTGTACTGCCATACGATCCAAATCGTGAACATTTGTCTTGTCGGCCGCCCAGACGACCGCGCGTTTGTATTGGTCGACGCTGGCATGCCGGGATCAGCCGATGACATTGTTTCAGTCGTGGAAGACCGCTTTGGCAGCGGCAGCCGCCCGCAAGCCATTGTTTTAACCCACGGCCATTTTGACCACGTTGGAGCGATTGTTGAGCTTGTCAAGCATTGGAATGTCCCGGTGTATGCCCATCCGGCTGAACTGCCGTATTTGACTGGAAAGGCGAGCTATCCTGAACCTGACGCTTCCGTCGAGGGCGGCTTCATCGCCAAAATCTCGCCGTTTTTTCCGAACGAGCCGATTCAATTAGGCAACCGCGTCCAGCCGCTCCCTGCGGACGGCACCGTTCCGCACTTGCCGGAATTTCGCTGGATCCACACACCGGGGCACACGCCAGGCCACATTTCGTTATTTCGGCCGCGCGACGCCGCTTTAATCGCCGGCGACGCGTTCGTCACCGTCCGCCAAGATTCACTGTATAAAGTGTTGACCCAACAAATCGAAATCAGCGGCCCGCCGCGCTATTATACCATCGATTGGCGCGCCGCCCGCGAGTCGGTGCACAAGTTAGCCGCACTCTTTCCGTCAGTCGCCATCACCGGACACGGTGCTCCTGTCGCCGGCAAAGAGCTGCGTGAAGGGTTGACAAAACTCGCCCGTGATTTTGACCGTATCGCTACCCCTGATTATGGGAAGTACGTCCATTAGGCAAACGGACTATCGTTCCGTGAACGGCTTCTAGTTTTGTTTGAAGCGGAAGTTTCTCTGCTAAAACCACTTTCAAGTAAAAACCAAGGGAGGGTGTCTGAACGGGGGCACCCTTTCGTTGACATGTAAAAGTCAGAGGATTCTCCATGGAGATGGTAGAGCACATTATGCCTTTAGCGACAACGCAAAAAAGACGACAAGAATCATTCTTGTCGTCCAACATAAGAGATGGGCCTAAGTGGACTTGAACCACCGACCTCACGCTTATCAGGCGTGCGCTCTAACCAGCTGAGCTATAGGCCCGCTTATAAGAAATAAAAATGGAGGGGGACGGATTCGAACCGCCGAACCCAAAGGGAGCGGATTTACAGTCCGCCGCGTTTAGCCACTTCGCTACCCCTCCGTAATCGTGATGCCGACTGCAGGACTCGAACCCGCAACCTACTGATTACGATTCAGTTGCTCTACCAATTGAGCTAAGTCGGCATAAAATAAATGCAAGAAGGTGGCTCATTGTTGTGCTCTGTGCCTCTTCCTCTACAAGCTGTTTCGAGGAAGCAGGATGCGTCGAGGCAACTCGAAGCCGACTCGACGATGCAGATGCTCGTCTCTACCAATTGAGCTAAGTCGGCATAATTATGATATAAATCGTGGCTCATTGTTCATTTGTTGTGTCCCTTCCTCTACCAGCCAATTCGAAGAAGCTGGGTGCGTCGGGACAACTCGAAGCAAATTCGACGATGCAGATGCTCGTCTCTACCAATTGAGCTAAGTCAATATTTATGGCGGAGGAGGAGGGATTCGAACCCCCGCGGGCTGTGACACCCCTATCGGTTTTCGAAACCGACCCCTTCAGCCAGACTTGGGTACTCCTCCATAGCTGTTTGGAGCGATGCGGTCGAGAGGACTTGAACCTCCACGGGGTTGCCCCCACTAGGCCCTCAACCTAGCGCGTCTGCCATTCCGCCACGACCGCATACAATGGAGCGTAGGGGATTTGAACCCCTGACCTCTTCGCTGCCAGCGAAGCGTTCTCCCCCTGAACTAACGCCCCATGATGGTGGAGTATACTGGGATCGAACCAGTGACCCCCACGCTGTCAACGTGGTGCTCTCCCGCTGAGCTAATACTCCACGTTGTTTGCCTAGCAGCGACCTACTCTTGCAGGGGCGCTGGCCCCAACTACCATCGGCGCTGGAGGGCTTAACTTCCGTGTTCGGGATGGGAACGGGTGTTTCCCCTCCGCTATCACCACTAGGCAATGGCGACAAGTATTATTATAAGGGAATTGAGCTTATTGTCAAGGACTTTTTTTCATTCCTTCAAAACTAGATAACCGTTTCGGGAAGAAGCCGGGGCGAACCGCTCGCCTGCGCTTTTCGCTGTCTAGTTCCGGCCGCCATCGGCTCGCGACGCTTCGGTCCTGCTGCGGCGGGCTAAGCCCGCTCGCAGGCCCTCCAGCGCACCTCGCCGATAAGCAGGCGGCCTCCACTTTTCTTGTTAGGTTAAGCCCTCGATCGATTAGTATCCGTCAGCTCCACGTGTCGCCACGCTTCCACCTCGGACCTATCGACCTCGTCATCTTCGAGGGATCTTACCCGCTTTGCGCGGTGGGAAATCTCATCTTGAGGGGGGCTTCACGCTTAGATGCTTTCAGCGCTTATCCCGTCCGCACATAGCTACCCAGCGGTGCCCCTGGCGGGACAACTGGTACACCAGCGGTGCGTCCATCCCGGTCCTCTCGTACTAAGGACAGCTCCTCTCAAATTTCCTCCGCCCGCGACGGATAGGGACCGAACTGTCTCACGACGTTCTGAACCCAGCTCGCGTACCGCTTTAATGGGCGAACAGCCCAACCCTTGGGACCGACTACAGCCCCAGGATGCGATGAGCCGACATCGAGGTGCCAAACCTCCCCGTCGATGTGGACTCTTGGGGGAGATCAGCCTGTTATCCCCGGGGTAGCTTTTATCCGTTGAGCGATGGCCCTTCCATGCGGAACCACCGGATCACTAAGCCCGACTTTCGTCCCTGCTCGACCTGTCCGTCTCGCAGTCAAGCTCCCTTGTGCCTTTGCACTCTCCGAATGATTTCCAACCATTCTGAGGGAACCTTTGGGCGCCTCCGTTACCTTTTGGGAGGCGACCGCCCCAGTCAAACTGCCCACCTGACACTGTCTCCCACCCCGCTAAGGGGTGCGGGTTAGAACTTCAATACCGCCAGGGTGGTATCCCACCGCCGCCTCCACCGAAGCTGGCGCTCCGGCTTCCCAGGCTCCCACCTATCCTGTACAAGCGATACCAAAATTCCATATCAGGCTGCAGTAAAGCTCCACGGGGTCTTTCCGTCCTGTCGCGGGTAACCTGCATCTTCACAGGTAGTATAATTTCACCGGGTCTCTCGTTGAGACAGCGCCCAAGTCGTTACACCTTTCGTGCGGGTCGGAACTTACCCGACAAGGAATTTCGCTACCTTAGGACCGTTATAGTTACGGCCGCCGTTTACTGGGGCTTCGGTTCGCACCTTCGCTTCCGCTAAGCGCTCCCCTTAACCTTCCAGCACCGGGCAGGTGTCAGCCCCTATACGTCGCCTTTCGGCTTCGCAGAGACCTGTGTTTTTGATAAACAGTCGCTTGGGCCTTTTCACTGCGGCTCTTCAGGGCTCTTCACCCCAAAGAGCACCCCTTCTCCCGAAGTTACGGGGTCATTTTGCCGAGTTCCTTAACGAGAGTTCTCCCGCGCGCCTTAGGATTCTCTCCTCGCCTACCTGTGTCGGTTTGCGGTACGGGCACCTCTTCCCTCGCTAGAGGCTTTTCTTGGCAGTGTGAAATCGGGGACTTCCGGATCAATCCGTCGCCGTCACCGCTTGGCCTTATGATCCGCGGATTTGCCTGCGGATCAGCCTCACGGCTTGGACAGGCTCTTCCAGCCGCCTGCTCGCCCTATCCTCCTGCGTCCCCCCATCGCTCAAACGGGAAGAAGGTGGTACAGGAATCTCAACCTGTTGTCCATCACCTACGCCTTTCGGCCTCGGCTTAGGTCCCGACTAACCCTGAGCGGACGAACCTTCCTCAGGAACCCTTAGGCTTTCGGCGCAGAGGATTCTCACCTCTGTTTTCGCTACTCATACCGGCATTCTCACTTCTAAGCGCTCCACCAGTCCTTCCGGTCTGGCTTCTCTGCCCTTAGAACGCTCCCCTACCGATGACCAACGGTCATCCCGCAGCTTCGGCGGCACGTTTAGCCCCGGTACATTTTCGGCGCAGAGTCACTCGACCAGTGAGCTATTACGCACTCTTTAAATGGTGGCTGCTTCTAAGCCAACATCCTGGTTGTCTCGGCAACTCCACATCCTTTTCCACTGAACGTGCACTTCGGGGCCTTAGCTGGCGGTCTGGGCTGTTCCCCTCTCGACCACGGATCTTATCACTCGCAGTCTGACTCCCGGGCATAAGTCGTTGGCATTCGGAGTTTGACTGGGTTCGGTAACCCGTTTGGGGCCCCTAGCCCAATCAGTGCTCTACCTCCAACACTCTCAAACCCGAGGCTAGCCCTAAAGCTATTTCGGGGAGAACCAGCTATCTCCAAGTTCGATTGGCATTTCACCCCTACCCACACCTCATCCCCGCACTTTTCAACGTGCGTGGGTTCGGGCCTCCAGCCGGTGTTACCCGGCCTTCACCCTGGACATGGGTAGATCACCTGGTTTCGGGTCGACGACGACGTACTCACACGCCCTGTTCAGACTCGCTTTCGCTGCGGCTCCGCCTCTTCGGCTTAACCTCGCACGCCATCGTCACTCGCCGGTTCATTCTACAAAAGGCACGCCATCACGCATGAACGCGCTCTGACTACTTGTAGGCACACGGTTTCAGGTTCTCTTTCACTCCCCTCCCGGGGTGCTTTTCACCTTTCCCTCACGGTACTGGTGCACTATCGGTCACTAGGGAGTATTTAGCCTTGGGAGATGGTCCTCCCTGCTTCCGACGGGATTCCTCGTGTCCCGCCGTACTCAGGATCCGCTCGGGAGGGAACGAAGTTTCGACTACAGGGCTCTCACCTTCTCTGGCCGGCCGTTCCAGACCGGTTCGTCTACCCCGTCCCTTTCTCACTCCCATCGTGAGCGGTCCTACAACCCCAAGAGGACATGCCTCTTGGTTTGGGCTGTTCCCGTTTCGCTCGCCGCTACTTAGGGAATCGCGGTTGCTTTCTTCTCCTCCGGGTACTAAGATGTTTCAGTTCCCCGGGTGTGCCCTCCATGCCCTATGGATTCAGGCATGGATACTGCCCCATTACGGACAGTGGGTTCCCCCATTCGGACATCTCCGGATCAACGCTTGCTTACAGCTCCCCGAAGCGTTTCGGCGTTTGCCCCGTCCTTCATCGGCTCCTAGTGCCAAGGCATCCACCGTGCGCCCTTTCTAGCTTAACCTATCGCGCTCTCGGCTTCTTCCTTTGCTTTATCGGTTATCTAGTTTTCAAGGAACAAAATTGATTCTTGAGAGAACATGACTCGTTCCCTCAAAACTGAACGAAACAGAAGCGCGATGGATTGGTAGGTTGGCCATTGCGGCCTCCGCTTTTCGAATTGTCTAGCTCCGGCTCGCCGCCGCTCGGGGTCAAATAACCTTCGCCTTCCGGGTGCAAGCACCCTTGCAGGCGAAGAACATTTGCCCATCGCGATCGCCACGATGGCGATATTTCGCCGTTGCCCGCAGGACGCGGGCTGCCTTTAGGCGAAATTACGGCGCTTCCGCTTTTCTTCGTCCTTAGAAAGGAGGTGATCCAGCCGCACCTTCCGGTACGGCTACCTTGTTACGACTTCACCCCAATCACTTGCCCCACCTTCGGCGGCTGGCTCCCGTAAGGGTTACCTCACCGACTTCGGGTGTTGCAAGCTCTCGTGGTGTGACGGGCGGTGTGTACAAGGCCCGGGAACGTATTCACCGCGGCATGCTGATCCGCGATTACTAGCGATTCCGGCTTCATGCAGGCGAGTTGCAGCCTGCAATCCGAACTGAGAGCGGCTTTTTGGGATTCGCTCCCCCTCGCGGGTTCGCAGCCCTTTGTACCGCCCATTGTAGCACGTGTGTAGCCCAGGTCATAAGGGGCATGATGATTTGACGTCATCCCCACCTTCCTCCGACTTGTCGCCGGCAGTCCCTCTAGAGTGCCCACCTTCGTGCTGGCAACTAGAGGCGAGGGTTGCGCTCGTTGCGGGACTTAACCCAACATCTCACGACACGAGCTGACGACAACCATGCACCACCTGTCACCCTGTCCCCCCGAAGGGGGAACGCCCAATCTCTTGGGTTGTCAGGGGATGTCAAGACCTGGTAAGGTTCTTCGCGTTGCTTCGAATTAAACCACATGCTCCACCGCTTGTGCGGGCCCCCGTCAATTCCTTTGAGTTTCAGCCTTGCGGCCGTACTCCCCAGGCGGAGTGCTTATCGCGTTAGCTGCAGCACTAAAGGGTGTGACCCCTCTAACACTTAGCACTCATCGTTTACGGCGTGGACTACCAGGGTATCTAATCCTGTTTGCTCCCCACGCTTTCGCGCCTCAGCGTCAGGTGCAGGCCAGAGAGCCGCCTTCGCCACTGGTGTTCCTCCACATCTCTACGCATTTCACCGCTACACGTGGAATTCCGCTCTCCTCTCCTGCCCTCAAGCCCCCCAGTTTCCAATGACCCTCCACGGTTGAGCCGTGGGCTTTCACATCAGACTTAAGAGACCGCCTGCGCGCGCTTTACGCCCAATAATTCCGGACAACGCTCGCCCCCTACGTATTACCGCGGCTGCTGGCACGTAGTTAGCCGGGGCTTCCTCGTGAGGTACCGTCACCGCGCCGCCCTCTTCGAACGGCGCTCCTTCGTCCCTCACAACAGAGCTTTACGACCCGAAGGCCTTCTTCGCTCACGCGGCGTCGCTCCGTCAGGCTTTCGCCCATTGCGGAAGATTCCCTACTGCTGCCTCCCGTAGGAGTCTGGGCCGTGTCTCAGTCCCAGTGTGGCCGGTCACTCTCTCAGGCCGGCTACGCATCGTCGCCTTGGTGAGCCGTTACCTCACCAACTAGCTAATGCGCCGCGGGCCCATCCGCAAGTGACAGCCAAAGGCCGCCTTTCAACCAAAGACCATGCGGTCTTCGGTGTTATCCGGTATTAGCTCCGGTTTCCCGGAGTTATCCCGGTCTTGCGGGCAGGTTGCCCACGTGTTACTCACCCGTCCGCCGCTGACCGAATCAAGGCAAGCCTCGATCCGGTCCGCTCGACTTGCATGTATTAGGCACGCCGCCAGCGTTCGTCCTGAGCCAGGATCAAACTCTCCAAAGAAAGTTGATTGGCTTTTGCTTCGGCCCATGCGGACCTCCGCTTTTCGTATTGTCCAGCTTCGGCCCGCCGCCGCTCGGGGTCAAATAACCTTCGCCTTTCGGGTGCAAGCACCCTTGCAGGCGAAGAACATTTGCCCATCGCGATCGCCAGGATGGCGATATTTCGCCGTTGCCCGCAGGACGCGGGCTGCTGTTAGGCGAAATATCGGACCTCCGCTTTTCGTCGCGCTTCGTTTCGTTCAGTTTTCAAGGAACAAGCAACTGCTTTTAGTCTTTGAGTCGTTTTTTGACTTCTTGACAGAGGAATCTGGATTTTCCAAATTCACCCTCAAATGCTTTATTAATATATCATTTTTTGTGATGGATGTCAAGCCTTTCATTCAAACTCCCGAGAATACCATCACAAAAATCACAAGACTTTTCATAACAAACATTTTTTATTATAACAATAAATGTTTTTGTTTGTCAAGATGCTATTTTTCTCTAAGTCTTTTAGATCGCTCCGTATCTATTGAAGCGACGGTTAATATAATACTGCTAAATTATGCTCAAGTCAACTATTATAGCTGAGTTAATTTTATCCAAATCTTAAGCGGTGTTAGCGACAAGTATATGTTTTTAAGTTATATATTTTGAAGAAGCAAGTCTTCAGCTTCCTTATATATCAGTGGTCTAATCTGCCTTGCAGATAAGTTGGTTGTCCGTTCTTACATGAATCATTTCTTGCCATAGACATCGCCGTCTGCGTATAATAGAAAGCAAAGACAACATAAAATAAAAACAGGGACATTGGCGGCCACCAATGCCCTGTCCATACACAGCCGCTGCAAGAAGCGCAGTGGCCCAAGCCTCGGGCATCGTAACCTACCCTCGCCTCGGCCTAGCAGGGTGGGTTACTTTTTGTCTTTGGATACGGCGATCACCGCGACGATGAGTGACGCAAACGCAATCATGAGCGTCAGCGCGTCGGCAATCGACATCATCAGCACCACCCCCTTTCGTTCAGGGAGTGGCCACTGCCCACCCTGCATATGGCTGTGCATGTTTCATTATACCATCAAATCAAACAAATGCGAATATACATTCGCGTCCTCGTTGAAAATTAGGAATGTTTCCCTATCCATGAAGGAAACGCCTCTTTTCCCGCTGCTTCCACAGCAGCTCCTATAACCGCTGAAACTCCGGCGTTTTCATCAGACACTCGAAAAACGAATGAATATTGGTCAAGCCCTGCCTGATAGGAACCGTTTCTCGATCCACTCTCCTTCCCTATTTTTTCAGCATAAACCCATTTTGCCCCTTCTCCGCATGAAATTCATTAGTATAAAATCCGCGTTTTTCCGAATAATGACCATAGACGAATCTCGCTGTTCCAAGGAGGAAAAAAGGTGGAACAAGCAAGGCAAACCCGCATTCATGGGCTGTTGTTGCTGATCGTTGCTGCTGTATTCGTTTGGTCGGCCATTCGCCCAGCCAGCTACGCAATGGGATATGGTATGCACATTGATTGGGACACTGATTGCCCTATGGCTGCTCTCGAGTTGGCACGACCGGCAGCTTGAGCGGTTGAATGAGCGCTAAATCAAAAAAACAGCGGTTCCCCCTTTCAAAAGGGAGCCGCTGTTTTTATTTCACCTTGTACAAGTAAATCGTCCACGCCGACTCATCGGACGTGAATACACGGTCCAACACGAGTCCATTTTCCGCCGCATTGTCAATCGGAACCGCCGAGAAAATATAGCGGCCGCCCATTTTTTTCAACTGTTCTGTATTCAGCTGCAAGTTCTTCAGCCGCTTCTTCGAATGTTTTGTGAACATGTACCGTTTCCCAAGTTCTTCTGTAAAAATATAGCAGCGCCCGCCCCATTCGTCAAAATATGTGCGGATCGTTTTGCTTTTTTCCAGTTCACGCTCAATGATTTTGCGGAACTCGTATTTATATGACAGCGGATAAAAGTTGTTGTACGTATCGAGCGTGTAAAACCCGTTGTATTGGGCGATGGCGGGGTGAATGCCGATGCTGACGACGCGGTAGTCGGACACCGGGAGCCCGATGTATTGCTTGATTTCTTGGAACTGTTTTTCCGCGTAAAATTGCTTCACCGTCGGCTCGTAGCGGAAGACGATTTCTTCGTTAATCAAAAACACCAAGATCACTTGGGCCGCTAGCAGCCGCTTCGCCCACCTTCTCCCGTTTTCGCTATATTGCCACATGATTTTCAACGCCAGCGCAAACTGCACATAAATGATCATCGGGCGCAAAAAATGAAAGCGGGCAAAGTTAAACGTGTCTAAAAAATGGAACCGCTCGGTAAGCGGCAGCCACCCTTTATAAAACCAAAAGGCGTACCACGCCGACAGGGCGAAATTCAGTCCGAATAGGAAAAGAAATAACCGTTCTTGCTTCCACCGTTTTTTCACGAAAACGAGATACAACGCCACCAACCAGCTTGGCAAAATAAAAAACGTATGCTCGGTCATGACGTGATGGTGGCCGAGGATAAAGTTTTTTCACGTCAAGCGGACGCAATGCCAAAACGACAAACGGGCATGGAAGTACTCATCCCGGCTCGTCGGCTCGTCTTCCCATAAAAACGAGTAGACAAGCCGGTACTCGACAAGCAAATACAACAGCGTCATGTAAGCGATGGAAGTCAAAAAGCGGATGTTCCACCCCTTCCCGCGCAGCACATCCAAAAGCCAAAGAGTGCCCATGGCGGCAAGAAAGAAAAAGAACCCGAGCACAAAGCTGGAATAAAACGGGAGAAGCGTGAGCGCGACGTAATGTTTCCACTCCCCCTCGCCTTTCCGGATGCTCAAAAACGCCCAGAGCGCAAGCGGCATGCCGAGCGTGCTTAACATCCCCGACGGCCAAAACAGCGTCAGCGCAAATGCGAGCGCCACGCCGATGCGAACAGCCATCCAACGCGGCTCGGGCAGGAAATGCGTTTTCAACAACAAATACATGCCCAAAAATGCCACCACCCTTGTGATCGTTTGGCTGAGCGCATACGCAGTCATCGTGGGAAATAACGCGTGCAGCCAGACGATGCCGGTCAACTCCGAACCGAGGGCATTTCTTGACAACTTGCCGTTGGCGATTTGCGGAATGTTCGCGTCAAGCGGCCCGGTGATTTTTCCGCTTTCGGAGAGCACCTTATACCAAGCGATATTGGAATCCAAATTATCGTGGACGCGAATATGGGCGTTCTCGCCAAGGAGAAAGAGCGGGGACACGTAAAGGGCGATGAGGCAAAGTGCCAAAAGGAAAAGCCATCGTTCTCTTTGTTCGGCCATCGGCATCACGCTCCCGCCATAGCTGTTCTTGGCCATGAAATCCCTATTGAATACGATGTGCAATAAGAAGAAAATTATTCCATTCTTACATGACTGTCCTCAATATTGTGATGCATTAAAACCATGGCCAAGTTGCACACGCTTTATTTTCCCCTTATAATGGTATACGTAAACGAATACATAGAAAGGGGAGCACACCATGCCGAAACAACTCCCTCCCGGCCAATTTGAAACCGAAAAATGGCCGATTTTGCATGAAGGGGACGTGTACGAATTTGATGAGGCGACATGGGAATTTCGATTGTTCGGCGAGGTCAAAAAGGAGGTCTCCTTCTCCTATCAAGAAGTGATGGCGCTGCCGAAAACGATTTCCACCGTCGATATGCATTGCGTCACGACATGGTCGAAATTTGACACGACGTTTGAAGGCATCGCTTTCCGCGAGTTTTTGCGCTTCGTCGATCTCGATCCCGATGTGAAATATGTGAAAATTTACGGCTACTTAAATGGCGACCGGTTCGGTTATTCGGCGAACTTGCCGCTTGAGGCGCTCATGGGCGACGATGCCTTGTTTGTCTATCGATGGAAAGACAAGCATCACGACTGGCAGGACATCTCGCCGAAGCACGGCTATCCGCTCCGGTTCATCCCGCCGGCGACATTTTATTTATGGAAAGGGGCGAAATGGGCGTCGGGCATCCGCTTTATGAAGGAAGATGAGCCGGGCTACTGGGAGGAGCGCGGCTATTCGATGACCGCCAATCCGTTTAAAGAGGAGCGGTTTGCCGACTGGGTGCCGCGGATTCGCTTTTGACAAACGCAAAAAAGCGAGGGAAAAACCCTCGCTTTTTGTTCATCAAGCGGCTTGGTGGGATGCCGCTTGTTTCTCAAGCCAAGCACGAAGGCGCCAAAAGAGAAGCTGAAATACGATGGCCGCCATCGCTCCTTTGACGGCGTTAAACGGCAAAATCGCCGATACCACCAACGCCTTCGCTTCCGGCGCGCTCATCTGCGGAGCGCCGAGGAAAAGCGTATACGCCGGCAGAAAGACGTAGTAGTTGAGCACGCTCATGACGAGCGCCATCGTCACTGTTCCCGCCGCCAACCCCAGCAGCAAGCCTTTTTTCGATGCGGCTTTCCGATAAATATAGGAAACCGGCAAAAGGAACGCCACCCCGGCAGTGAAGTTGGCGATCTGGCCGACCGGAACGCCGGTCGCACTGCCGACGAACACGTAGTTCAGCACGTTTTTCAATAGTTCGACCGCCACGCCGGCGAGCGGGCCGTACAACAAGGCGGCGATGAGCGCCGGAATGTCGCTGAAATCAACAAGCAAAAAGTTGGGAAACGGCGGCAGCGGAAAGTTGAGCATCATGAGCACATGCGCCATGGCGCCCAACACTCCGATGCCGACAAAGGCGCGGATGGAAATACGTTTCATCCTATTTCGCGCAGGAGACTCCCACTTCAACGACCAAAGGGAGTAAGTGGGAGAGGAATGCGCGTTCCCCCCTTTCTTTTGTGTATGATATAATAAAGGCGTGGAGAAAACCGTTCAATAAAGGCACTCCAATCACGGCTACTCGATGTATGGAGTTGGTTACAGGAAACGTTGTAACCGTAAAACATCGAGCGTAGGTCCGTCTGTTGTGTGTGGAAGCCAAGTACTGCCAACAGACACACCGAGAGAATCGGTAACGATGCAGGCATGACCTGCGTCGTTGGGTAGTCGTCAACCTGCCCCCTGATGCAACCCCAAGTCAAGGAAGGAGGACGAAGTCCGTTTGCACTTCTGGGGAGTTGCAAGCCCCCACTTCAAGCGTTAGCTAAGTGGGGGTAGTTGACCCTCACAAGAAGAAGGCTGCCGCTGCGAGCGCCAACAAAAACTCCCTTAAACCGAACAAGGCTTAAGGGAGAAAAAGGGGGTGCGCAACTAGACGTTCGCATGCGCCAAAACGAACGCCGGCAAACCTTCATCTTCTCCCATCCAGACTATACTGTCGGCTCCGGACTTGCACCGGATCCTGCCTTGCGGCTCGCGGGCTGAGAGGCGAAGCACCTCATCACCGCCGGTCGGGAATTTCACCCTGCCCCGAAGATGAATCGTTTTTCATTTTTGATTATTCTGATGAGTTTAGTATACAATCCTGTTTTCGATTTGTCTATGTTTTTTTGCTCACAGCTTGATTATTCCCGCATCGGAAGCGAATCTCCCGGTTCAAGCACCGGTGGGGCGACTTGAACCAAATCGGCGTATTTCAATCCCGTCCCCGTGTTGAGCACGACGACCGTCTCCCCGTCGCGAATCCAACCGCTCTCGCGCAATTTTCGGACCGCCCGCCGCAAACGCCGCCGCTCCTTCCGGGCAAATGAACGCCCCTTCGAGCTCCGCCACCGTCCGCTTCTCGGCCAAAATCGCCTCATCGCCAATGGTTTGACGCCCAATTCCTTCGCTTTCGAAATCCCAACCGCCTCGCCGGCCGCGGAAAACTCGTGCGCCGCATGGCGCTCCCTCTTTCCCTGTTGGAGATCGCATATGATAAAATAAACACGGAACCGCTCCGCTACATTGGAGAAGCGATTCGCGCATTCACCCAACACTCATACATAAAAAGGAGATGAACAAATGAAACAAGAATTGATCGAACGCTTCATCCGCTACGCGAAAGTCAACACTCAATCCGATCCAAACAGCCATACGTGCCCATCGACTTCGGGACAGTGGGAGCTGGCGAGAATGCTCGTCGAAGAGCTGAAGGCGATCGGGATGGAAGATGTGACGATCGATGACAACGGCTACGTGATGGCGACGTTGCCGGCCAATACGGACAAAAACGTGCCAGTGATCGGCTTTTTGGCTCATATGGACACCGCGCCGGAATTTACCGGAGCCAACGTCAACCCACAATTGATTGACTCGTACGACGGCGGGGACATCGTGTTAAACAAAGAACAAGGCATCATCTTGTCGCCAAACGATTTCCCGGAGCTCGCCGGCTACAAAGGGCATACACTGATTACAACCGATGGGACGACGCTGCTTGGTGCTGACGATAAAGCCGGAATCGCCGAAATTATGACCGCGATGAACTATCTCATTCAACACCCGGAAATCAAGCACGGCAAAGTGCGCGTCGCCTTTACCCCGGATGAGGAAATTGGCCGCGGGCCGCATAAATTTGACGTTGCCAAATTCGGCGCCCAATTTGCCTACACGGTCGACGGCGGGCCGCTTGGCGAATTGGAGTATGAAAGCTTTAACGCTGCCGAAGCGAAAATCACGATCAAAGGCAAAAACGTCCATCCGGGCACAGCGAAAGGAAAAATGATCAACTCGATCAAAATCGCCATGGAGTTCGAGCAGCAGTTGCCAGCCCATGAGGCGCCTGAGCATACGGAAGGATATGAAGGGTTTTACCATTTGCTTTCGTTCCAAGGCAGTGTAGAGGAAACGAAGCTTCATTACATCATCCGCGACTTTGACCGCGAACAGTTTGAGGCTCGCAAAGCGAAAATGAACGAGATCGCGGCTTCGCTTGCGCAAAAATATGGAAACGACCGAATCACTCTCGAAATCAACGACCAATATTACAACATGCGTGAAAAAATCGAGCCGGTGCGCCACATTGTTGACATCGCCCACGAAGCGATGACGAACTTGGGCATTGAACCAAAGGTGAAACCGATCCGCGGCGGTACAGACGGGTCGCAGCTCTCCTACATGGGGCTGCCGACGCCGAACCTTTTCGCCGGCGGCGAAAACTTCCACGGCCGCTACGAATACATTTCCGCCGACAATATGGTGAAAGCAGCCGAAGTGATCGTGGAGATCATCAAGCTGTTCGAGCAAAAAGCATCTTGATCTGCGGAAAAACTCTCTTGAACGATCTTTTTTCGATCGTCCAAGCACAAGCGGCTGCAAGCCCGCCCATTAGGAGTAAAGAAAAGGTGTCCCGAGTCTTTTGGGGACACCTTCTTCATTAGATAAGCGACCGTTCGCCCTTCCATCATGCCTAACAGCTGCACCTCAATATAACGGTGCGAAGAAGCAGGCGGCTTCCCCTTGCTTTTCCCGTTCCCTGCCGCCCCGACTGGAGCCGCGGCCAGCACCGCTGCAGCAGCCAATGCGGATAGCACCCGTCTTCCCCATCGTTTGGAATTCTTCATTCCCGGTTCCCCTTTCTCTCGCCTTCTCGTTCACTCCCATTATATCCTTGCGAGTCCATACAATGATAGAGCAGAAAGGATGATTTCTCGTAAATATTTTGTAAATTCACAACTGACTGTTGAGAACAACAGAAACAAAATCCGTTCTAACACAAAAAAGGTGTTCCGCAAACGATCGAAACACCTTTTTCATCGTATTGTCATTCGACGCTATGTCACGCGAAACGGCCATGAACGTCAAGCCCTTCTCCTTGTTAGATCGTCTCCTTCCCGCGCACGCCGTTGATCGAATAGCTCGCTGTAATGGCGGCATTTAACGAATGGGAAACGGAACAATATTTTTCTTTTGACAACCGAATGGCGCGGACGACCTTGTCTTCCGGCAAATCGCCTTCGAGCGCGTAATGAATATGAATCTCTGTAAACCGCTTTGGGTGGTCATCGGCGCGCGTTCCTTCGACTTCCATCGAAAACGCGCGGACATCAAGCCGCATTTTCCGCAAGATCAAAACGATGTCAATGCCGGTGCAGCCGGCTAAGGCGTGAAGCAACAGCTCCATCGGCCGAGCGCCTGAATCGTTGCCGCCGACGTCTTTCGCGGCGTCGATCGGAATCACCACACCGGAAGCGCTTTGGCCGCTGAATGACATGTTTCCGTTCCATACAACCGTCGTTTTCATCATGGTCGCTCCTTTCTCATCTGTCCGGGGTCGGACGGACTTTCCGACAGCCCGTTTCTTCTTTTCAGTTTAGCGGCTATGTCCTTGAAATGCAAAATTCCTGTCTACCGTTTTCGCTCATGCATGTTAAAATAGAAACATGCACAAACTTGTTGAGTAAAGGGTGTTTGATTCGATGACCGCACTCATTTTGCTTCTTGCTTATCTTCTCGGCTCGATTCCGTTTGGCCTTCTTGTCGGGAAAATCGGCTACGGGATCGACATCCGCGAACACGGGAGCGGCAATCTTGGGGGAACAAACACGTTCCGCGTGCTTGGGGCGAAAGCGGGAACGATCGTCATTGTCGGCGATATGCTAAAAGGGACGCTGGCGGCGAGCTTGCCGATGCTTTTTTCCGTCCCCGTGCATCCGCTTTTGGCCGGGGCGGTGGCAGTCGTCGGCCATATGTATCCGGTGTTCGCCAAATTCCGCGGCGGCAAGGCGGTGGCGACATCGGGCGGGGTGATGCTGTTTTATTCGCCGTTGTTCTTTTTGTCGCTCATCGCCGTGTTTCTTGTCGTCTTGGCTGTTTCACGCTACGTCTCCCTGTCATCGATGGCCGCGGCGCTGTATGCGGTCGTGTACACCGTCTTTTTCACGGACGACATTCCATTGACGGTGGCAGTGTTGTTGCTGGCTTCGTTTATCTTTTATCGTCATCGCGCCAACATCAAGCGCATCTTGAACAAAACGGAGCCAAAAGTGAAATGGCCAGGCAAACGCTCATGACGACGGACGGAGAAAGGAGTTTGTTGCGTTGAGATTGCCGGAAGTATTTGTCGCGAAAATGAAGAAGCTGCTTGATGAAGAAGCAGACGAGTTTTTCGCTGTGTATGAAAACGAAAAAATCAACGGCTTGCGCGTCAATCCGTTGAAAACCGACCCGGGCGCATGGGCAAAAACGGCGCCCTTTTCCCTTTCCCCGGTGCCGTTTTGCCCGACCGGGTTTTATTATGAGCCGGACGAACAGCCGGGAAAGCATCCGTACCATGCGGCCGGCCTGTATTACATTCAAGAACCGAGCGCGATGGCGGCCGCCGAGGCGCTGCAGCCTGAGCCGGGGGATACGGTGCTTGACTTGTGCGCCGCCCCTGGCGGGAAAACGACCCAGCTTGGCGCGATGATGAAAAACAGAGGGCTGCTTGTCGCCAACGAAATCCACCCGAAACGGGTCAAAGCGCTTGCAGAGAACGTCGAACGGTTCGGCTTGACGAACACCATCGTCGTCAATGAAGCTCCCGAAACGCTTGCCGAGCGGTTTCCCGGCTTTTTTGACAAAATTTTAGTGGACGCTCCGTGCTCGGGGGAGGGCATGTTCCGGAAAGAAGAAGAGGCCGCCTCGTTTTGGAGTCCGGCCTATGTGGAAGAATGCGCGGCAAGGCAGCGGCGCATTTTAGAAAGCGCCTATGCGATGCTGAAAGAAGGCGGCATTCTTGTCTATTCAACATGCACGTTCTCTCCGGAGGAAAACGAGCAAACGATGGAATGGCTGCTCGAGACGTACGATGATTTGCGGTTGCTGCCGATTGCGAAAATCGGCGGCATCGAGCCGGGACGGCCGGAATGGACGAAAACCAATCGATCCGATCTCGTCCACGCCGCCCGCCTTTGGCCGCATCGCCTCAAAGGGGAAGGACATTTTGTCGCCAAGCTGCAAAAACAGCGGCCGACTCCGCCTTGGAGCGGGCGGTGGGCGAAAGCGAACGCGCCAAAAGCGGCCGTCCGATTGTACCGCCAATTTGAACAGCAATCGTTGCAAACCGTGCAGCACGGAACAATCCTCTCGTTTGGCAGCCATTTGGCCATGCTCCCGGACCGATGCCCGGATTTGTCCGGCTTGAAAGTGGTGCGCGCTGGCCTTCATCTTGGCGAGGCCAAAAAGGAGCGGTTTGAGCCGAACCATGCCCTCGCCTTGGCGCTGCGAGCGGACGAAGCGAAGCACGTGCTCGACTTATCAAGCGACAGCCGGGAATGCCTTCAGTATTGGCGCGGCGAAACGCTGTCCACCGGCGGCGACCGCGGCTGGCTGCTTGTGACGGTCGACGGGTTTCCATTCGGCTTGGGAAAAGAAGTCAAAGGGACGGTGAAAAACTTTTATCCGAAAGGGCTGCGCCTGATCTAACGGCGGGGCCGCACGAGGCTGGAACGGCCAAAAAAAAGGTGTCTCATCGCCTTTGAGACACCCTTTTTCTTCCAAATAGACGCCGACAAGATTCACGATGTTGCACGGAAACGTTGACGTCAACGTTTTTACCGCGGACGGTTTGTCGGGATCGTTAAGGTAAATACGATTTCATCGGCCGCCAAATCGATTTTTTTCGCCGCTACTTGATACCCGTTGCCAAAACGAATCTCATGGAGCGCCACATAAATGCGGGCCCGTCCCGGATCGATGATGACTTCATCCGGCAGCGGCGCATGCTTTTGCAAGTAGCGAAGCACGTACGTCACCGGCAGCTTCCAGTCGCCGAGCGAAATGACCGGTTCGACAAGTTCGACGTTCCCGCCTTTCACGACTTTCGGCACAAACGAGACGACGAGCTCGACGTTGCGCCCAAAGATCGGAATTTCACTCGAGACGTAAACGCGGTCGGCGAGCCAAACGTCATAGCGAAGCGGATGGTCTTTCGTTTTTTCCGCCAAATAATCGTTAATGACAGCGTTCAAGTGCGCTTTTTTGGAGTACACCGTAAACGAAGCCCCTTCCACATCCGGGCGCTCCAGCCGTTTCACCGGCGGAGACGGCTGCAGCAGCCAAACAGCGGCAAGAATGAGCACAACAGCATTCACAGCCGCCAAAACGAAAAACGATCGTTTCCAATTCATTCCAACATACTCCTTATGCTGCTTCATTTCGTTTCCATCAGTTCGCCCACCACTCTTTTCGCGCATCGAGCGACTCATACACCCGCACTGCCATTTGCGCATATCCCTCGGCGTTCGGGTGAAATTCATCGCGGTGAAGCAAATCATCGCGGTTGGCAAACATGTCTTGAATATCCACAAAGATCGTGCGCGGATAGCGGGAAACCACTGCTTGGCTTGTGCGGTTCCATTCGGCGATGACATCATCGATTTCCGGGATGTTCGGCAACGTGGCGGAAAACGGATTGTACAAGCCGATCAGGACAACGACCGCATCCGGGTTGATCGTGCGCAACAACATCAACAAATGATCGAGCCGCTCGGCAAATCGTTGGCTCTCGTTCGCAAACCGCTCGTACGATAAGTCAAAAAAATGAGCGCGGACGACATTCATCACGTCATTGCCGCCGATCGTGATCATGACGATATGAGCCCGCTCAAGCTCCGCCTGATGGGCGCGAATAACCGGTTCAAGTTCGGTGATGCGCCGGCCGCGCTTTCCGGCATTCGTGACGGTCACCGTCCGCACCCCATCCTCCGCCGCCAAAAGCGGGACAAGGCGGCCGACATAGCCGCCTTTCCTTTCACCGTCTCCGACTCCTTCGGTCAATGAATCGCCTAACGCGACGAGGTGAATGTCTTTCGGCAACGGCTTCGCTTCCGGCTGGCTGACGGCGGTTTCATGCGGGCGGTCCGGCTTCCCGCCGGCCGGAAGCACCGTGCACCCGGCAAGCAACACCCCCACCATGATGAGCCATCCCCATCGCATTATGTGTGACACCTGCCTTTTGCCGCAACAGGGAAAAGACGAAAAGAAGGCAAAACGGCGTCCGTTTTTGCCTTATCGCGACGACTGCAAAATTTCAATATGCTCTAAAATCGTGTCGTACGGCACATCCTGCACGCCGCTGTATGTTTGGACCACCTTGCCGTCCGGCCCGACTAAATAAAAGCTCGTACCATGGATGACTTGGTCATCGCCAGCCGGCTTTTGCACCATCGTTTTAAAGCTTTTTTGCGCCAGCTCGCTGATCTCGGTTGGGCGGTACCCGGTCAGGAAATGCCAGTTTGCTAGGTCATTTGTAAATTGTTTCGCATAAGCCGCAAGTTTTTCCGGCGTGTCAACTTCCGGGTCGACACTGAACGAAACAAATTCAACATCGAGCCCCTTTTCTTCCGCCTTCTCTTTCAGTTTGGCCATGTGGGCGGTCATCGGCGGACACACCGTTTCGCAATTGGTAAAAATAAAATCGGCGACCCACACTTTTCCTTTCAGATCGCGAAGTCCAAACGGCTTGCCGGTCTGATCGACAAACGTAAAGTCAGCGACCGGCCAGTTTTTGGCATCCGGAATTGTTTTTCCGCACGCGGCAAGCAAACAAACGGCTGCCATCATCATGATTCGTTTCCACATCCACTGCTCGTCCCTTTCATCCTGTATCGCTTTGTTTCAAACTGCGCCCGACCCCTTGTGCTCCCCTTCTTCCGTATAATACATCAGCGCAAGCGCGCCGGGTCCGGTATGAATCGAAATAACCGGCGTCGTTTCAACAATGTCAACCGGCACAGAACCGATCGCCTCAGCGACTGCTTCTCTCAGCCGCTCCGCCCAGCGCCTGGCATCGGCATGGGCAATGGCGACCGCGCGCACCGGCGCTTCCGCCTTCTCCTCAACCAACCGGCCCGCTAAATCGGCGATGGCTTGCAAAAAGCTGCGCACGTTCGACACCGGTGTATACAGCCCGTCAACAAGCGCAGCGATCGGCTTGATGCGCAGCAACGAGCCGACGAGCGCTTTGCCGCGGCCGATGCGGCCGCCTTTCGCTAAATGATCGAGCGTATCGAGCACCACATACAGCCGCGTACGACGGCGCACGTCGTCTAAGCGCCGGATGATCTCGTCAACGCTTCGACCCGCCTTCGCCAAGCGGGCGGCTTCAAGCACTTGGAATCCAAGCGCATACGAAATGAATTGGGAATCGACGACCGTCACGTTCGCTTTGGTCAGGGCCGCCGCATGCTCAGCCGAACGGACCGTGCCGCTCAGCTCGCCGGCCATATGGATCGATATGATCTCGCTTCCGTCCGCCCCGAGCCGGTCATAGACAGCTAGAAACTCACCGACCGACGGTTGCGAGCTTTTCGGCAGTTCACGCGCTGCCTTCATCTTCGCCATAAACTGCCCTGGTGTGATCGTCACCCGGTCGACAAACGCCTCGCCGTCAACCGTCAAATGAAGCGGAACGACTTCAATGCCGTGCTCGGCGAGCACCGAAGACGGCACATCAACCGTTGAGTCGGTTACAATTTTGATTGGTTTCATTCGCTCACTCCTAATACTGATGATCTCGTTTCCATTATATAATGAAACCGGCAAAAATCCTACCTAAAAACGTCCATGAGCAAGCTCGGCTCATCCCCAAGCAGGAACATCGCCCATTATGAACGATACCGGCAGAAAAAAAGTTGTTTTGCCGCCAAGGGCAAAACAACAACAGTCATGCATTATGCTTTAACGCCGTTTCTTTAAAGATCTGTTCATATACCGGCCATTTCAGCACTTTCTTCAAATGTTCGCGGAACGAATACACAGAACGGCTCGTTCTCGATCGGTACACCTTTGCAATAAACGCCTCCAAGCGCAGTTGGACCATGAATCGGTACGTATTCTCTTCCTCCAATACTGGAATTTCGATAATCTTGACCTTCTGCCCATACGCGTTTTGAAACTCGAGGCTTTTGAATAGCAAAATATCAATCCTCTTTTTCACCGATTTACTTTTATTATACACCAATCCGGTGAAAAAGTATGTCGGAATGCGGCGAATTTGTTCCGACTTTTTTCGTCAAATCAATAGATGGAACAAGTTCGGGTCTTTGTTGACCTCTTGGAACGGGAAACCTTTTTTCTTCATCCGCTCGATGAGCGGTGCGTAGTCTTCGCGCCGTTTCAGCTCGATGCCCACAAGCGCCGGTCCGCTTTCTTTGTTGTTTTTCTTCGTGTATTCAAACCGGGTGATGTCATCCGTCGGCCCAAGCACTTCATCCAAAAACTCGCGCAGCGCCCCGGCCCGCTGCGGGAAGTTGACGATGAAATAGTGCTGCAGCCCTTCGTAAATCATCGAGCGCTCTTTGATTTCCTGCATCCGGTCGATGTCGTTGTTGCCGCCGCTCACCACGCAAACGACCGTCTTGCCGCGGATATGTTCCTTGTAAAACTCGAGCGCGGCGATCGGCAGCGCCCCAGCCGGCTCGGCGACGATGGCGTTTTCGTTGTACAGCTCCAAAATCGTCGTGCACACTTTCCCTTCTGGAACGACGACGATGTCATCAATCACCCCGCGGCATAATGCAAACGTTTTTTCCCCGACCGTTTTGACGGCGGCGCCGTCCACGAACTTGTCAATCTCCTCAAGCGTGACGACACGTCCATGCTCGAGCGCCGTTTTCATCGATGGGGCGCCGGCCGGCTCGACGCCAATCACTTTAGTGGACGGGGAAATGCTTTTCACATACGTCCCCAGCCCAGCCATCAATCCGCCGCCCCCGATGCTGGCAAACAAAAAGTCAATCGGTTCATCACAGTCGTTTAACACCTCGACGCCAATCGTCCCCTGTCCGGCGATGACGTATTCGTCATCAAACGGATGGATGAACGTCCTCCCTTCCGCCTCGGCGCACTTCACCGCTTCGTTGTAGGAATCGTCAAACGTGTCGCCGACAAGCACGATCTCAACCATGTCTTTGCCAAACAGCTGCACTTGCGACACTTTTTGCCGCGGCGTCGTCGCCGGCATATAAATTTTCCCATGCACGCCAAGCGCTCGGCATGAATAGGCCACCCCTTGGGCATGGTTGCCGGCGCTGGCGCATACCACCCCGTTTCTCCGCTCCTCATCCGTTAAATGCTTCATCCTGTTGTACGCCCCGCGCAGCTTAAACGAACGCACGACTTGCAAATCCTCGCGCTTTAAGTAGACATTGCATTCGTAGCGCTCGGATAACAGCGGATTTTTTTGCAGCGGCGTATGGAACACAACATCCTTCAACGTATGATACGCGATCAAAATGTCCTCGACGTATACTGCCCCTTGCTTCCGTTTCAGCTGTTGTTCCATGTTCTCGTTCCCTTTCTTTTCTAAGTTGTCTTTGATTTGTAGATTATATCACAAATTCGTAAAAAGAAAAGGGAATTTTCGAAAAGTTTTTGAGTGAAGAGGGGCTGGCTCGCGATCATCGCGATAATCCCGCTTTACCGGACGCTTCCGCGGTCCTAGCTTGACGTCATCGGATGAGCTTCTAGAAACCTCTTCCACTCGGCCAATACAGGCACAGCGAACGGCTCGTTCATGCGCAAGCGGACCGAAAAAACGACCGGCGCTATGTCCGGTCGTCCTCTTTTTTAAACTCTTCTTCCTCGGCAAATTCCGTTGCCCATCTTCCTTCATCATACCAGCGGTGCTCTTCTTCCCTCCTTGCCTCTTCGAGAACATGGCTTTCCATATACAAGTGGAAAAACGCTTCAACCGCCCCGATCGCCAATGAACTGAAAAACGCACCGTATGCCATATTGACGGACGGAGCAATGATGGCAAAGCTGGACGGCCAAATCAACAAAAAGGAAAGCGGCACGTCAAGTGCGGCAGCAACAAAATGGCCGACGCGCGGCAAGATGAACACATCGCCGATGACGTAAGACACGAGCGCCGTGATGACCGTCATGAGCGAAATCAACGAAAGCGGGGCGTTGAAGATCGTAAACATGGAAAATAAGACGACGCTCCAAGCGGCGAGCTTGACGATAAAAGGAACGATATGCTTCATTTGTCTTCCTCCATTTCCATTGTTGGGTCTTACTTGTTATCGTTCCTTGTTCGCCCCGCTTCTATGCAGAAACACGTTTTCAAAATGTTCGGATCTCAAACAAAAAGACGCCCCGTTTTGGGGTCGTCTTCGCAAACGTTTCGTACGCCAACGACAAACGCATATCCATGCCCGTGTCCCATCTATTTCGCCTTTTTCCGCTCATAAATGATAAAGGCGTGTTCATACGGATTCTTTTCATCTTTCCCTCCTGGCGTATAGGAAACGATTTCCCATTCATCGTCAGAAATGGGCGGATAAAACGTATCGCCGGGGAACGAGGCGAAAATTTTCGTCACATACAGTCGGTCGGCAAGCGGCATCGTCGCCTGAAACAGTTCCGCTCCTCCGATGATAAACACCTCTTCATCGTTGCGGCCGGCGGCCCACTGTTTCACCTCGTCGAGCGAGTGAAGCACAAGGCAGCCTTCCGGGCGAAACGAACGGTTGCGCGTGACGACGATGTTTTCCCGTCCGGGAAGCGGCCGGCCGATCGCCTCAAACGTTTTTCGCCCCATCACGATGGCATGCCCCATCGTCACCCGTTTGAAATACGCCAAATCGGCCGGCAAATGCCAAGGCAAGCGGTTGTCTTTGCCGATCACCCGGTTTTCATCCATCGCCACAATGTGCGACATCATCGCGCTCTCCCCTTCACACCGCCACCGGTGCTTTAATCGCCGGATGCGGGTTGTAGCCGACAATTTCAAAATCGTCGTATTCGTAATCGAAAATGGACGGCGGCTTCCGTTTGATCACGAGCTTCGGCAGCGGGCGCGGCTCGCGCGTCAGCTGCAGTTTCGCTTGTTCCAGATGATTTTTGTACAAATGGACATCACCGCCGGTGAAAATGAGTTCGCCGACATCGAGGTCGCATTGCTGGGCGATCATATGCGTCAACAACGCGTAGCTCGCGATGTTAAACGGCAGCCCTAAAAACGTATCAACGGAGCGCTGCTGCCACATGCACGACAACCGACCGTTCGCGACATAAAACTGAAAGGCATAATGGCACGGCGGCAGCTTCATCTCGTCTAATTCCGCCACGTTCCAAGCGCTCACCAGCAGCCGGCGTGAATTCGGATTTCGTTTGATCTCTTCGACAACCCATGCGATCTGGTCGATGGTTTTCCCGTCTGCTCCCTTCCACGAGCGCCATTGCGCGCCGTAAATCGGGCCGAGATCGCCGTTTTCGTCCGCCCACTCGTCCCAAATCGTCACGCCATTCTCCTGCAAATAGCGGACGTTCGTATCGCCTTTTAAAAACCAAAGCAGTTCATAAATGATGGAGCG
This sequence comes from Geobacillus sp. FJAT-46040, assembly GCF_002335725.1. NCBI lineage: Bacteria > Bacillati > Bacillota > Bacilli > Caryophanales > Anoxybacillaceae > Geobacillus > Geobacillus sp. FJAT-46040. Next base: position 1,227,383 of record NZ_NISS01000001.1, on the reverse strand, counting down.
GATATGCAATTTTTTCGTTGTCACGAGCGGAAATCCGTCCTGTAAGTTGAAGCGGAGCTGGCGGCCGAACACCGACAGCGTGCCGACGCCCGTTCGGTCTTCTTTTTCGACGCCGTTTTCCAAAATATCCTCCAAAAGCTGTAAATATTGCCGCAATGTCCTCACCTCACGCTCTATCATACCATAAAGCAACACATGATAAAAAAAACGAGCCTTTTACGAGGCCCGCTCCGCCAATCCACGGATGAATGCGTATGTGTTCGGCGCTGCCGCCCGCAGCGTGTGCCGCGTCTTGTCGCTTGCATAATAATAGGCAAACGACTCGGCAAAATACTCTTCCGGATAAGTCAAAAAATAAGATTCGCCAGGAAAGAGCCGCGGCGCCTCCTCCCGCCAAATCGCTTGAAATTCGTCCGTTTCATGAATGCGGTCAAATACGATGTAATCGAGCGAATGAGCAAACTCATGCAGCTCCAAATTGACCGAGCCGTGTCCTTTCCCTTTTTCGCTATGGCCGAGACGGACGAGCACCAAATGCGACCCGCCGATGCCCGGCACGTCATCCCATGTTTTGGATCCCGGCATATAACCGCGCGGCGTTTTTCCGCGCAAATGGCGGGCCGTCGGCTCATCGGTGATCGGGCCGGTCAACAGTTGGATGTAAATATGGTGGTCCGCCGCCTGCTCTAAAATCGTGCGATCAATGCGGGCGAGCGTCTGAATGGTCTTGTTCGCCTCCGCAGCGGGAAACGCTGTCTCGGGCACGATCACAATGCGGCCGAGCACGTCACGGGACGGAATGTCCCGAAGATCAAGGCCGCTTTCTTGAAGCAGCACGCCGTGGGCGGCCGGGTACGGCGAAAGCGATAGAAGCGGAATCGCGAACAGCGCTGCCAACAAACTAGTCCACAATCGTTTCATGGTGTTCCCCCGCTTCTTTTATTCTATGAAAATGATATCATAGAACGAAGCAGGGAAAAACGCGCAAAATCAGGAAAGAACCGCAAGCGGTTTATGTGCGCCAATTCGGCGGCGTATTTTTGGACCAGTAGATTTTCCCGAGTTCATAGTGAGCTTGAAAGCCATCATCGCAAGTATGATAGTGAAATTGAAACCAGTACCCGTCCTGCGGCGGGTGTTCGCGGCGGACGTGAAAGCGGACGAGATCTTCTCCTGTGTCCATGCGATACAAATGGAAAATGCGTTCTCCTTGCCCGCCGGACGGATTTTCCGATACGGCCAAATAACGGAGCTCTTCTTCCGGACAGCGTTCAGCCAGCCCGGCAATCACCTCTTCGATGCGCGGCAAGATGACGGTGCGAAATTCATCTTCAATAACCGGGGCGATTTTGCGGCCGAACTTTTCGTACGACTGCGCCACTGCCTTTTCCATCGTCTCTTCGATAAACTGTTCACGAGTTAACGAAACAGAAACAGCTTCCGCCTCATGGTCTGCTTGGGAATGCTTCCAATCGGGAGACGGGGCGTCATCTGACGGCGGCTCTTTGGCCGCGAGCAGCGAAGCGGGCGGTGTGACGAGTCCAAACGTGCAGACGGTAATGGCGGCAACAAGCGTTTTTCGAAGCCAAGACGGCAGCTTCATCGCCTTCACCTCTCACTACCGCCGATCAGCGGCTAAAGACGCAAACAAGCCGGTCGCTTTTAATTTGGCGACCGCCCGGCGCAACACCGCCTCCGGCTGGACGAGGGCGATGCGCACATAGCCCTCGCCGCTTGGCCCAAACGCGTGCCCGGGCGTGACGACGACGCCCGCTTGGTCGATGAGCGCCTTCGCAAACGAAAGCGATGTAAAGCCGTCCGGAATTTTCGCCCACACGAACATACCGGCTTGCGGACGGTCAACCGCCCAGCCGATGTCGGCCAACCCGTCAACGAGCGCATCGCGGCGCGATTGATATATCGCGCGGCTTTCGGCGCAAAAGTCGGCCCCATGACGCAGCACTTCGGCCGCCGCTTTTTGAATCGGCCAAAAGACGCCATAATCCAAATTCGACTTAAACTCGGCGAACGTGCGAATCACTTCGGCATTTCCGCACAAATAGCCGACCCGGCAGCCGGCCATGTTGTAGCTTTTGGACAACGAATTGATCTCCACGCCAACGTCCTTTGCGCCTGGAACAGAAAGAAAACTCACCGGTTTGTTTCCGTCATAATACAGCTCGCCGTAAGCAAAATCGGACACAACGAGAATATCGTACCGCTTCGCAAACTCGACCACTTCGCGATAAAACGATTCTGTCGCTATAGCTGGAACTGGATTTCCAGGGAAGTTGGTAAACATGATTGTCGCCCGTTTGGCAATGTCCTCCGGGATCGCACGCAAATCCGGCAAAAAGCGGTTTTCCTCCCTCAGCGGCAGAAAATACGGCTCCGCTTCCGCCATTGCCACCCCCGCCGCATACGCCGGATACCCGGGATCCGGCAATAAAATGACATCCCCCGGGTCGGCGAACACCATCGGCAAATGCACGAGCCCGTCCTGTGATCCGATGACGTACGTTACTTCCGTCTCCGGATCGAGCACGACGCCATGCGCCGTGCGATAATAGTCGGCGACCGCTTCATGAAACTCGCGAATGCCCCTTAATGTGTAGCCGTACGCATTCGGCTCGTTGGCGTAGCGGGCGATCGCCTCACGCACAAACGGCGCCGGGGGCAAATCCGGGCTGCCGACGCTTAAATCGATCCACTCGTCATGAAGGTGGCGCTGCTTTTGACGATACGCCGTCAACTCGGCGAAAATCGATGCCGAAAACGCGTTCATTCGTTTCGCCCTTTTCATCGTCTTTCCTCTCCCTTGCCAAAACAAAAACCGCTTTTCCTTTTCCACTTTTGTTGGTATATACTATGATTACATGAATAGTGTATCATATGTTCAAGGGGAAAACATAGACAGAAAGGCGGGAAAACAGCGATGACAACCATCTTTTTTGCGGCCAGCCTCATTACGTTGTTGTATTTCATTTACAGCTGCATCGCCAATGCCTGACGGCGGCAGCGAAAACGGAGCTCCGCACAGGAGCTCCGTTTTCTTTCAGTCGATTTTCGTTTTTTTGCGCGCAGAATCAAGCTCGTAGGCGCCTGTTTCCGTTTGCGTCGTGCCTTGTCCCCTCACCTCCGGGGCGCTGACGCCCGTTTTCGAACGGTCTTTTTTCCGCTTCGGCACGCCGATCACCTCCGCCCTTATCGTTCCCCGGCGCCGGCAGCGGTATGCAAGGCCTGGGAAGGCATAAGGCATCAGTTACAATATTTGTCAAACGCAGCCAAAATGTTTTCCATCACGTCCTCCATCGAGTGAAACTCGATGTCTTCGCGCGGGATAAAATGAACAACTTCCTTTCCTTTTAAGAGCGCCATCGACGGCGAGGACGGCGCATAGCCGACAAAGTACTCGCGCATTTTCGCCGTCGCCTCTTTGTCTTGGCCGGCGAATACCGTCACAAGATAATCCGGCTTTTTCTCGCTCCTAAGCACCGCCTGCGTCGCGGCCGGGCGCGCCAGTCCGGCGGCGCAGCCGCACACTGAGTTGACAAAGACAAACGTCGTTCCTTCCACTTGTTCCATAAACTGCTCGACTTCCTCACTCGTGCGCAATTCGCGGAAACCGGCGCGGACGAGCTCATCGCGCATCGGCTGCACGAGCTGACGCATATATTCTTCATATGCCATCGACATGGCCATCATCCCTCCATATGATCATCGTTGTGCTATCAGCATACTATACTTCGCACGAAAAAATCAATGAAGACGGCTGCCAGCGGCAAGTGAAAAGCCGATGGCCGGGGGAAGACGCCCCTCCAAATCAGCGCCGGCTGGGAAACAGCCGCAAACCCGAAAATTAAGTGGCTGCCGTCAGTGACTGCAGCGTGGAACATTCAAATAGAATGAACGTATCTTGAGCACAACCGTGACGACTTAACAAGAATCGCTTGTTTGGCCAAAGAAAGAGACGCGCCGGCCGGCGCGCCTTTTTTTATTTCTCCGTCTTGTTCTCTTTTTTTCGACTTTCCGTCATTTGCTTCCAGACGGAGCCTTTCGCCTCTTCGCCGCCTTCAATCCGTTCGATCGCCATTTTCACTTGCAAGCTGACCTCAAATTCCGGATCGTTTTCCGTCGCTTTTAACGCCGGCAAGGCCGATTCATCGCCGACTTCGTACAAAAACATAGCCGCGCGCCAACGAACGAGCTTGCTTTCGTCCTTGAGCGCCTCGATCATGGCCGGAATGGCGTCCGGGTCGCCGATGTCGGACAAACAGTCGCCGGCAGTGCGGCGGACAGCGACAGCCGGATCTTTTAGCGCTTCGTACAAATACGGAAGCACCTTTTTCCCGCCGATCATGCCAAGGTATGCCGTCGCCAGGCGGCGAATAGCCATTTTTTCATCTTTTAACGCTTTGGCCAGCACCGGAATATCGTCTTCGGTCGGCTCAGCCATTTGTTCGAGCGCGGCATACCGTTTGCGCCAGTCCGGGTCATCGAGCATCTCGCTTGTCACTTTGAGGCTTGGACGCTTTTGCACCGTTTTTTCCTGCTCGCCGCGGCGGAACATGTTGACGATCCGCTCCAGCCGCTCGGGCGGATAGGCGGCTGACAGCTCATCGACGATTTCGCGGCCGATTTCTTCGAACGTGCCGTAACGCACCCCTTTTTCGACCCATTTGCGCTCAAGCACAACATTTCCCGCGTATTTTTGCGCCTCAATGACTGCGTCCATAAACGGTTTCGGTAGCCCGACGCGGTGTTCGCGCTCCCCATCGACAAGCTTCACTTGCATCGGCAGACCGTACAGCATTTGCACGAACACTTTCACTTCGCCAAAATGTTCGTTCACCGTCGGCTTTTCCTCTTCCGCTTCCCCCACATCTTCGCCGAACACTTCGCGCACTTTCGTCAAAATGTCGCGCCAATCGTACTTCGGATGACGCTCGACGGCCAGAAAATCGGCGACATGGTAAATGCCTTTCACCCCTTCAATGCGCATGAGCGCCTGGATGATCGGCGGCGCGGCGGCGACGTTGTCCGGCTTGTAGTTATGGCTCGTGCCAAACGGCAGCTCTTCATCAAGCAGCACTTTCATCGTATTCGGGCTTGGTGTCGGTTCAATCGCTTTAATGCGCAAGCGCAACCCCCTCCTTTGACTGTCCCACTGTCTTACAGCAGTTTTTCGATGTCTTCTTTCAGCTCGCTCGGCTTTGTTTGCGGTGCGAAACGAGCTACAACCTTGCCGTTGCGGTCGACCAAAAACTTCGTGAAATTCCATTTGATCGCCTTCGTTCCCAATGCCCCCGGCGCCTCTTCTTTCAAATATTGAAACAGCGGATGGGCGTGATCGCCATTCACATCCACTTTCGCAAACAGCGGGAACGTCACACCATAATTCAACTGGCAAAATTGCTCGATTTCCTCTTCCGTCCCCGGCTCTTGGCCGCCAAACTGGTTGCACGGAAAGCCGAGCACCACAAACCCGCGATCACGATATTCGTCATACAGCTCCTGCAGTTCTTTATACTGCGGGGTAAAGCCGCAACGGCTCGCCGTGTTGACGATCAACAACACTTTTCCTCGATAGGCAGACAACGGCTGTTCTTCTCCGCGAATCGTTTTGACGCTGAATTCATATACACTCATGATTTTTCACCTCATCTCCATCATAGCGGATTTCATGGTTTGTTTCTACTTTTTGCACCGTTACTGCCCGGCGAACAGCTGCAATTGTTCAAGTGATGAAACCATATACGGCACCATCTCCGGCAAATCGGCGGCGTTTTCCTCATAAATGAGGCGGGCAAATTCGACCACGGCTTCATTTTCATACGGGCCGCGTTCATGTGGAAATGGAAAGCGGAGCGTTTGCCGGATGATTCGCTCCTTGCCCCAAATCGTCCGCAGCGTTCCTTCGATAAGCGCACAAACGGACAGGCGGCGCACCGGCAAGGCGAACGAGACCGCAAGCCGACAGCCGGCCCGGCCGTGATAGAGCCGCTCATTGACCAGCTCAGCAAAATCAAGCGAAAGCCGCGCGGTGCAGACGACGAGCGGATCGGGCGCATCATTCAGCCGAAATGAAATGGCGTACTCCCGAAACAAACGGGCCAAATCGACAAGGTCGCGGCGCTCGACCACGGCAATGCGCCCTTGCAAATCCGCGTCATATACCGCCCCTTCCAACACCGTTTTTAAATTGTCAAAGGCTGTCGGATCCAATCGGAATTCCCCCTTTTTGTTCACCAGCTGTTTAAGGTCAAAAAAATCAATTGAAGAATGTTGACAAAGTTTTTATAATTAAGGTATTTAGTAACGAGACAGAAACGGAGGGGACACCATTGCCAATCAACATTCCAAAAGACTTGCCGGCGAAAGAAATACTCGAACAGGAAAACATTTTCGTGATGGACGAAGAACGGGCTTACTCCCAAGACATCCGGCCGCTCAACATCATCATTTTAAACTTGATGCCCGAAAAAGAAAAAGCAGAGACACAGTTGCTGCGGCTGCTTGGCAACTCGCCGCTGCAAGTGAACGTCACCTTTTTGCGCCCGGCGACCCATGAGCCGAAAACGACAAGCAAACATCATTTAGAACAATTTTACACGATTTTCCCGCACATCCGCCATCGCAAGTTCGACGGAATGATCATCACCGGAGCCCCGGTCGAGCAATTGCCGTTCGAAGAAGTTACGTATTGGGATGAGCTGACCGATATCATGGAATGGACGAAAACGAACGTCACGTCAACGTTGCACATTTGTTGGGGAGCACAAGCTGGCTTATACTATCACTACGGCATTCCGAAATACCCATTGCCGGAAAAATGCTTCGGTGTGTTCAACCATACGGTGGAAGCGAAAAACGTGAAACTATTGCGCGGTTTTGACGATGTGTTCCGCATGCCGCACTCCCGCCATACCGACGTCAAGCGCGAAGACATCGAAAAAGTGCCAGATCTCACAATTTTGTCCATGTCCGACAAAGCCGGCGTTTGCCTCGTTGCATCGAACGACGGGCGCCGCATTTTCTTAACGGGTCATCCAGAATATGATGCGACAACGCTCAAAGAAGAATATGAACGCGACTTGGCGAAAGGGCTGCCGATTCACATCCCAGAATCATACTTTCCCAATGATGACCCAAGCCAGCCGCCGCTGAACACATGGCGCTCGCATGCCAATTTACTGTTTGTCAACTGGCTGAACTATTACGTGTATCAAGAAACGCCTTATGAATGGGAATGAAATCAATATATGCAATCATTTCACTTGAACCATCCCGAAAAAACGCCTTGCTGAAACATATGCAAGGCGTTTTTCTCATTTTGGACGATTGTTTTCGTGTTTCGACAATCGCCCTGTTCTTTTAGTTTTTTTGACATACAATACGATAGATTCCACCAGGAGGTGAACATGATGGGCGCTTGGCATGGAAACAGCTTTGCGTTGATTGTCGTTCTGTTTATTTTGTTGATTATTGTTGGATGTGCCTGCTTGGGCGGATATGCCTACTAACCGAAATCACTGATTGCCTTCATCCGGCCGGCTTGCAACGGGAACACGAACGCTTCCCGCTTTTTTTATGTTGGGCTGTAGACAACCATGCATAGGAATGAAAGCATCGTCCATGCTAAACGTATGACAACGGCAGCCAAAGGAGGTGGAGCTCATGACGAAACGCCCAAACAACGGCAGCCGCAATCAAAACGCGCCAACGCAAGATCCGATGGCCTTGCTTCGCGGCCCGGTTTCCGGCGATAACAGCAAAGGACGGCGGCAAAACAAAATCCAAAATGACAAAACCGATGAAAATGCCTAACCTGCAAAAAAGCGGCCGTTTTTTAGCCGTTTTTTAGCCGCTTTTTTGCTTCTAAAATTCAATCCCTTTCATCGCGGTCCTTCCTTGTTCATAGTCATGCTTGATGAGCTTCATTTCCGTAACGATATCGGCAGCCGCCATCAGCTCCGGGCGCGCCGCGCGCCCCGTGATGACAAGATGGAGCGACGGCGGGCGCGTGCGGATCAGCTCGAGCACCTCGCTGACTGATACGATATCTTCAACGGGAAAGCGGTCAATGGCCAACACATTGTTCAGTTCATCGAGCACAATCATATCATACCGTCCGGAATACACATATTCTTTGGCCACCGCCCAGGCACGCTTCAATGCTTCCCGGTGGATGTCCGGCGTTTTCGTCCATGTGAAGCCGGCGCCGAGCTGACGGACGTCGACGCCAAGGCGCTCTAGGGCCAACTGCTCGCCGTATGTTCGTTCCGGCGATTTCAAAAACTGCAAAACCGCGACGTTCATTCCCCGGCCGACGGCACGCAGGGCAAGCCCCAATGCGGCCGTCGTTTTTCCTTTTCCGTCGCCCGTATAAACGATGACACGCCCGCTACGACGAGGCGTCGGCATCGACCACGCCCCCTTGCCGCTCCGGAAACCATTGGAGCGTCTCACGCAGACGAACGACATCGCCGATGATGATGATGGCCGGATGGGAAATGCCCGCCTGTTCCGCCTCGTCTGACAGCGTCGAAAGCGTCGCCGCCACCGTGCGCTGCCGCTCGGTCGTCCCCCATTCAATGATGGCCGCCGGCGTATCCGACGGCTTTCCGGCCGCCATCAAACGGCCGCAAATATCCGACAAGTTGGCCGCTCCCATGTAGACAATGATCGTATCGCATCCTCGAGTCAGCGCCTCCCAATCGATCCGCTCACTCCGATGCCCGCTGACCATCGCCACCGAGGCGGCGTAATCACGGTGGGTGACCGGAATGCCGGCGTACGCCGGCACAGCGATGCCGGATGTCACCCCTGGAACGATTTCAAACGGAATTCCGGCTTTCACCAACACTTCCGCCTCTTCACCAACGCGGCCAAAAATGCACGGATCGCCGCCTTTTAAGCGGACGACCGTTTTTCCTTGTTGCGCATGCCAAACGAGCAGCTCATGAATTTGTTCTTGAACCGTGTCATGTTTTCCCGGCTCTTTGCCGCAGTAAAGAACCTCAGCGCCCGGCTTTGCGTAGCGCAGCAGCTTCCGGTTGATGAGCCGGTCGTAAATAATGACATCCGCCCGCTCTAGGCATTCGCGGCCGTAAACCGTGATGAGCTTTTCATCGCCCGGCCCGGCGCCGACTAAATACACTTTGCCGATGGTCATTTCCCGTTCTCTCCTTTCGCATCAGCGGTGGAAACGCCCGCCGAAGCGAATGTCGCCATTTCGTTCACCATCGCCGTCGCGGACACCAAGAGCGGAAACGCTACCGCCGCGCCGCTTCCTTCGCCAAGGCGCATGCCAAGATCCAAAAGCGGCTCTTTCCCAAGCAAACGAAGGGCTATACTGTGCCCCGGCTCTTCGGAACGATGGCCGGCAATCATATAGTCTGTGACGTTCCCGGCAAACTGGCGGGCCACAAGGGCAGCCACCGTGCAAATAAAACCGTCAAGCAAAATCGGGATGCGCCGTTCGGCGGCTGCCAGCATCGCTCCGGCCATAGCCGCAATCTCCAACCCGCCGATTTTCGAAAGCCATTCAAGCGGCTTCGCCGGATCCGGCCGATGAAGCAAGAGCGCCCGTCGGATCACGTCCTGTTTATGGGCAAGCATTTCCTCCTTAATGCCGCTTCCTTTGCCAACGATGCGCTCAAGCGGCTCCTCGGAGAGCGTGGCCAATAAGGCGCTCGCGGCGGTCGTATTGCCGATGCCCATTTCGCCGACAATGAGCGTGCGGACGCCTTGTTCAATGATGGATGCCGCCTGCTCGTAACCGACATGAAGCGCCTGTTCGGCCTCGGACGGCGTCATCGCTTCCGTTTTGGCGAAATTGTTCGTTCCCGGGCGCACCTTTTTCTGAATGACACGCTCATCAGCAATTGGCACGGCGACACCGACATCAATGACTTGAAGCAACGCGCCGATTTGACGGCTGAAGGCGTTGATCGCCGCTCCGCCGTTGGCAAAGTTGTACACCATTTGCGCCGTCACTTCGGCCGGATAGGCAGACACCCCTTCTTCCGTGACGCCATGATCGGCCGCAAACACAAGCACTCCGGGCGGAGTGACGCGTGGAAGCAGCTCCCCGGTCATGCCGGCAAGCGTTGTCGCCACTTCTTCAAGACGGCCGAGGCTGCCGGGCGGTTTGGTCAATTGATCGATATAGGCACGCGCTTGTTCAACCATTTCACGGTGGATCGGTGAGATGGAAACATTCATCATGGGCGCACCATATCCCCATCAAGCGGGAATAGGCGCTTCCTCCTTTCTCGCCTATGATTGAGGGAACGCGTCAACTTTTCCATCCGAATCATGCCAACACCGTTGGTGAGGGCAAAACGGACGATTTGACGGCTGATTTTATGGTTTATATCCTTCATCCAGCAGGACTCTTTACGGCCGATTGTGCGAATCATATGGAGCTTCTTCGCTTTGCCCAACGTTCGCCGCAAAGCCGCATATCGTCGGCGAATGAAAGCGCATTGGCTGTCCTTGAAAAACAACGATTTCGTTCCAATGCTGGCAACGGCGATATAACGAAGTCCCAAATCAACGCCCATTGCCTTGGTGTCTTCCCGTTGTTGGACTTCAACTGTGATCGCGACAGCCAAATTGACGCATCATCTGTTCGATCCGTCCGACGTCGACATGCTCGCGGACATGGGCGGCAAGCCGGTCAAACATCGCTTCCTTACGGGTGTGAAACGATACAGCGCCGTGCAACGGAGCTCCCTTTTCGCGGCGAATAGCATTCAAAAAAGCGGTGCGGAACGCATCGTTATGAAACAAATCGTGCATGTACGTGCCCAGCACCCGCTCATCACTGTGCTTCGCCCCTTCATGACGGCCGTCCGCCTCAATAAGCGGCGCATAGCCAGAAAGCGGCGCCGAGCGGCCCATATGAATTTCGTATCCTTGCACGGCAAATCGCTCTCCGCCCCATGTAAGCACTCCTTCGGAACGGATCGTGATTTTCGTCCGCTCAAGCGTCGTTTCCATCGGCAGCAACCCAAGCCCTTTGACTTCCAAAAGCGGCGTCTCGACTCCATACGGATCGCGGATGACGGCGCCAAGCATTTGGTAGCCGCCGCATAAGCCGACGACCCTCGCTTTTCCTTCATTGACAAGCGACACAATGCGGGAAGCGAGTCCTCTTTTCTTCATATAAATCAAGTCTTCGATCGTGTTTTTGCTGCCGGGAAGCACGATCACATCCGGCTCGCCGAGTTCACCCGCGTGCGTCACCAACCGGACGCGGCAGTCCGGTTCGGCCAAAAGCGGGTCGATATCGGTGAAATTGGCGATTTTCGGATAGCGGATGACGGCGATGTCAATCGCTTCCTCTCCCCCGACAGATGAAGCAAACCGCTCAAGCGACAGCGAATCTTCCGCATCGATCGTCAAATCAGGCAAATATGGAACGACGCCAAGCACCGGCACACCGGTGTGCTGCTCAAACCAATCAAGCCCCGGTTTAAGCAGTGACACATCGCCGCGAAACTTGTTAATGATGACGCCGATGACCCGCTTTCGGTCCTCAGGCTCAAGCAGCGACAGCGTTCCGACGAGGCTCGCGAACACCCCGCCCCGCTCAATATCGCCGATCAACACGACCGGAGCGTTGGCGAGGCGGGCGATGCGCATGTTGACGAGCTCACGGTCGTTTAAATTCACTTCCGCCGGGCTTCCCGCTCCTTCGATGACAAGCCGGTCGTATTCGTTCATCAGCGTTTCAAGCGACTGGCGAATGACGGCCAGCCCTTGATCGAAAAACTCGTTTCGGTAGGCGAACGCCTGCATATTGGCATACGGTTTGCCAAGCACGACGATTTGCGACTCGTGATCGCGGCTTGGCTTAATCAAAATCGGATTCATCTCGACGCGCGCCGCCACTCCGGCCGCTTCCGCCTGAATGCCTTGCGCCCGGCCGATTTCTTTCCCGTCCGGCGTTACATATGAGTTTAACGACATGTTTTGCGACTTAAACGGCGCCGTCTTCCAGCCGTCTTGGGCAAACATGCGGCAAAAGGCGGTGGCGATGACGCTTTTGCCGGCATCAGAATGGGTGCCTTGAAACATAATCGGCAGCGCTCTAGCCATCGCGTTTCACCCGCTCGCATGCGGCGAGCCATCGTTCAGCCATCGCCGGGGCGGACGCGAAATGGAAATGGACGTAGCCGGCGACAAGCCGGTGCATTAGACAACCGTCCGGCTTTGTTCCTTTCCGGCCGCTCGTGTCATAAGCAAACGGCATCTCGCTCCGCGGTTCGTACACCGAATAATGGAATTCATGTCCGCGCGCTGTTTCTCCTTCCGGCAATAGAAAATTCCCTTTCCGCCCGCGCACTTCGCGATACCCAAGCGCCGCCAGCGTCCGCTGCATGACGACCCGCCCCGGAATGACGCCGACCATGTCGTACGCCTCCCCGCTCGTCGTCACAAGCTGTTCAGTGAGAAACATAAATCCGCCGCACTCAGCCAGCGTCGGCAAACCGGATTCAATCGCCGCCCGGATCGACTGTTTCGCCGCCGTCTGCCGCGCCAGCTCAGCGGCAAATTCCTCCGGGAAGCCGCCGCCGATATACAGCCCGTCGGCGCCTTCCGGAAGCGGCTCGCCGGCGAGCGGGGAGAAATAAACAAGTTCCGCGCCATAGGCGGCCAATATCTCCAAGTTTTCTGGATAGTAAAAGTGGAAGGCGGCATCCTTCGCCACCGCGATGCGAACCGGATACGTCCGGCTTGGCTGGACAAGCGGCGCAGGCGCCTCCAGAGGCGGAGCGGACTCGGCGATTTGAAGCAGCGCCTCCCAATCGACTGTTTCCGCTACTTTTTCCCCAAGGGCGGCAAAAAAAGCATCCAATTCGCCGCGCTCCACCGACGGTACGAGCCCTAAATGCCGCTCGGGCAACGTCAGAGCCTCGTCTTTTGGCAAATAACCGACCGCCGGGATGCCGCACATTTGCTCGATGGCCGCCTGAATCAGCCGGAAATGCCCTTCGCCGCCGACGCGGTTCGCAAACACGCCGGCAATGCGGACGTTGGGGTGAAACGTTTGAAACCCGCGGACGATGGCAGCAGCGCTGCGGGCCATGCCGGCGGCGTCAATGACAAGCAGCACCGGGCTTTCCGTCAATGCCGCAATATCGGCTGTCGATCCTTCATCAGACAGCGGCTGCTTGCCGTCAAACAGCCCCATCACCCCCTCGATGATGGCGAGATCCGCCCCTTGGCAGCCGTTCGCCAACATTTGGCGCACGTTCGCACGGCCGGCCATCCAGCTGTCCAAGTTGCGCGCCGGCCGGCCGGTGACCGCCGTATGGTACGTCGGATCAATGTAGTCTGGTCCGCATTTAAACCCTTGCACCGTATATCCTTGCTGCCTCATGGCCGCCATCAAGCCGAGCGTTACAGTCGTTTTGCCGGCTCCGCTTCCTGGCGCAGCGATGACAAGCCGTCGCATGGCTCGCTCTCCTTTCTGCGTCTGTGATCGATCAGTGCCACCGAAATCGTCACGTTGCCCGATTTCTTTTTCACGAGCGCCATTCGATCGGCCCCGCTGTACAATTTCGCCGCCGGCTCGCTCACCCCGTAGGCGCCGGTGTAGCGAAACACGGTCTCCGACGGCGCTTCGATCGGCACCGTGTTCAGCTCTTCTGGCGTATATGCAACCAATTCCCATCGATATTTGTTGACTACCTCCAAAAGGCCTTGTTCATCCTTTTTCAAGTCAATGGTGCACACCGCTTTGACGCTTTTGAGCGAAAAGCGCAGCTCATTGAGCGTCTCGCGGATGACCGCTTCGATTTCGTCAGCCGATGTGCCGCGGTTGCAGCCGATGCCAAGGGCGATCACTTTCGGGCGATACAAGACGCCGTTTTGCAAAATCGCTTCTTCTTCCGGCGCAAGCAGCCGGTGAGTGACCACAAGCGCCGCCGTCGGGCGGGCGGCCAGCGCCTCCGCGATCGAGCCGTACACGGTGATGTTTTTTGGCAGCGGGCGGCCCGCCGGCCACCAATTTGGTTCTCCTGACTCTTGCACAATGGCGACCGGTTCTTCATTGACAACAGCCGCGCTCACCGGCGTCAAGTTGTCATCCGACTCCCATTCCCAGCCGAATTCGCGGCCGAATAGATCAACAGCGATCGTCTGCTGCACATCGGAAGCGGTCGTAATGACCGGGCGGGCGCCCAATATGGCGGCCACACGCCGCGTCAGTTCGTTGGCGCCTCCTAAATGGCCGGATAATACGCTGATGACATGTTCTCCTTTATCATCAATGACGACAACCGCCGGATCGGTCTTTTTATCTTTCAGCAATGGAGCGATCATCCGGACGACCGCGCCGAGCGAAATGATGCAAATGAGCCCGTCGTAGCGGGCGAACAGCTCCGGCAGCAACGTCTTCACGTTGCCGGAAAACAAGCGGATCCCGTGCTCGGCTTCATCGCCGCGGGCGAATTTCTCCGTATAATACACGTCCGCTCCAACTAGCGCGCCGCCGAGCCGGCGGGCGATCTCGACCCCGTGTTTCGTAATGGCCACGACCGCATAGACGCCGTTCCTTTCGTTGTTTATGGCAACATCCCCCACCTTACGCCTCCCCCTTTCGATATCCGTGCGTAAACGTCCGGTCATACAGCTTCGACCGATAGCCTTGTCCATGAATATGCGGATCGAGCGCCCAGCCGGCTAAGATGATGGCGTGCTTCGTCACGCCATAGCGCCGCATATCGTCAGCCATTGTGGCAACGGTGGAACGAATCACCACTTCATCCGGCCATGTCGCCTTATAGACGATCGCGACAGGCGTATCACCGCTCCAGCCCGCGTCAAGGAGCGCCGCGCTTACTTTTTTGGCAAGCGTCGCGCTTAAAAAAAGGACAAGGGTGCAATGATGCTGGGCCAGCTCCTGCAATTTCTCACGCGGCGGCACCGGCGTCCGCCCCTCGGCGCGGGTGAAAATGACCGTCTGCGTCAATTCGGGGACGGTGAGCTCGGCCTGCACCGCGGCCGCGGCCGCAAACGCCGAACTGACACCGGGGACGATTTCGACTTCAATTCCTTCTCCTTTCAATAAGGCGATTTGCTCGAGCGTCGCCCCGTAAATCGATGGATCACCCGTATGCACGCGGACGACGAGCCGGCCTTGCCTCACCTTGTCGGCCATCATCGCCACCATTTGTTCCAAATGCATGCCGGCTGTATGAAACACCTCTGCCTCCGGCTTCCGGTAACGCTCAATCAGTTCTTCGCTCACTAACGAGTCGGTGTAAAAAATGGCGTCCGCCGCGGCCAACAGCTCCGCTCCTCGAACGGTGATCAAATCCGGCGCTCCCGGCCCCGCTCCGATGATATACAGCTTCACTTTCTCACCACCAGCAATGTCAAATATTCGAGTTCTGCCCCTTCGAGCCGCTCAACGTCCCAAATGACTTCTTCCCTTGACGTCACTTTCGTCACCACTGCCGCCCGATGAAGCAAATCGAGCTCGCGCAGGAGGCGGATCATCAAGTCGATCACTTTTGCTACTTTAAAAAAGATGACACAATCATGTGCAAGAATCGCGGCTTTCATCGCTTCATAGTCGTCACGCGCCGGCACGATCGCCACTTGCTCATCGCCGTCCGCCAGCGGCAGGCGAAGCCGGGCGGCGGCGGCGTTCGCCGAGCTGACGCCGGGGACGACTTCGATCGGCGCGTCTGGATAGCGTCGCTCCATCACATGCATCAAATGGATGAACGTGCTGTACAACAGCGGATCGCCTTCGGTGACAAACGCCACATCGCGCCCAGCCGACAGTTCCGCCCAAATGGCGTCGGCTGCTTCGTTCCATTTTGGTTCAAGCACGGCCACGTCTTTTGTCATCGGAAAATGAAGCCCAAGCCGGCGTTTTTCCTCCGGCGCAAAATACGCGTCGATAATTTGTTCGGCATAGCTTTTGCTTTGCCGCCCTTTTTTTGGATAGGCGATCACCTCCGCCTCTTTTAGGCGGCGGTACGCCTTGACAGTCATCAGCTCCGGATCGCCTGGGCCCACGCCGATGCCATATAATGTTCCCGTCATTTCTCTCCCTCCCGCTTCGCGGCTATGATGTACACCGGATTGAGCGCCTCAAAGCGCGTCAAGTTCAAAATCGGCTTGCTTCGCGACACTTGAGCGAGCGTGATATCGACATGAAACCCGCGTTCGCCGAGCTCGCGGCTCGCTTCGGCCAGCGTCTCGATCGTCGCCGCATTGATGACGATGCGCCCGTTTCGTTTCAAGCGGCGGCAGCACACATCCAGCAATGGCGCCATCGCCCCTGACGTGCCGCCGATAAAGATGGCGTCCGGGTCGGCAAACTCATCGAGCCGATCGGGCGCCCTGCCGTGCACAAGTGTGATATCGACGCGGAATTTGCGCAAGTTTTGCCGGCAAAGTTCGATATCTTGTTCATTTTTTTCAATCGCAAACACGGCGCCGTCGCGGGCGATTTTCGCCGCTTCAATCGCCACCGAACCGGTGCACGTTCCAATATCCCAGACGACGCTGTCCGGGCGCAAGCGCAAGGAGCTTAGACTTAAAACTCGGATTTCTTTTTTCGTAATCAATCCTTTGTCCGGCTTGCGCTGAAAAAACTCGTCATCCTCAATGCCGAACGGCCAAACCGGGCTTGGCGCTGTCTGCCGCAAAATGACTATATTTAATGGAAGAAACTCGGCTTCCGCCATCTCTTCCAACGAAAACAAGCGGCAGCGCTCATTCGGCCCGCCGAGCTCCTCGCCGACAAACGCCTCATATTCCGTCATGCCGTACTCGAGCAAATAGCGGGCGATGGCGGCCGGCGAGTTCGTCTCATCGGTTAAGATGGCGACTTTGCGCCGCCCGTCGACCCGCTGAGCCAAACCGGTGAGCGGCCGGCCATGGACGCTGACAAACGCCGCGTCTTGCCAAGACTCGCCCATTTTCGCAAACGCCCATTGCACTGAGCTGACGGCCGGATACACGTCGATCGGCAATTTGCCGGCCAAATAGCTGCCGATGCCGTAAAAGAGCGGATCGCCGGAAGCAAGCACGACCGTGTTGCGCGTCTCATGGCGGAGCCGCTCCACCAGCTCCGCCAGTCCGCGGCGGATGATGATCGTTTCTCCTTTGTATTCAGGAAACATCGCCAGCTGCCGTTCGCCGCCGACAAGCAGCTCGCTTTCATCAATCCAGCGTCGATACAGCTCAGGAAGACTTGCTTGCCCATCAGCACCCACACCGATCAACTTCATCGTCCCCATCGGTCTGCACCGCCTTTCCTAATTGTTGTCCGTTCATTGTGTAAATGGACGTCGCCACCGTCAGACCGCCTCCCACTTCGTGAAGCGCCGCCTGGCAGCACGCTTCGCACAAAAGCTCGAAAAACTTCATGCAACCGGCCTCTTGCATCATGTCGCCGACTTGCGCCGCCGTATTCGCGCCGCGCACCGCAGCCACCAGTTCTGGGCCAGCACCTGCCTGCTCGGCGATGGCAGCCAAAAAGCCAAAGTCGACCGGGGCGCTTTTCGAGTGCACCATCATCACTCCTTGAGCGACTTTCGAAAATTTCCCCATCATCCCGACCATCGACACCATCTTGATGCCAAGCCGTTTGCATTGTTTCAGCGTAAAGCCGACAAAATCGCCCATTTCGATAAACGCTTCTTCCGGCAAATGTGGATATTCTTGCATGGCGTATTTCTCGCTCCGCCCCCCGGTCGTGATGACAACATGGCGGCAGCCGTTCGCTTTCGCCACTTGAAGCGCCTGCACGATGCTCGCCCGGTAGGCGGCGGTGGAGAACGGAACGACGATGCCGCGCGTCCCCAAAATCGAAATGCCGCCAATGATGCCTAGTCTCGGGTTCAACGTTTTTTTGGCGATTTCCTCGCCGCCGGGCACAGAAATGACGACCTTCACCCCGCGATGTAGACCGTATTGCGCCAGCACTTCATTGACGGCTTCGCGGATCATTTGCCGCGGCACTGGATTGATCGCGGCTTCCCCGACCGGCACCGGCAAGCCGGGTTTGGTGACACGTCCGACCCCTTCCCCGCCGTCGATATGAACGCCCGGCGACGAGGCCCATGAGACAGTGGAAACGATGAGCGCACCGTGCGTCGCATCTGGGTCATCGCCGCCATCCTTCACGACCGAGGCCGTCGCCGTTTCGCCATCGAACGAACAAGAGGCAAGTGAAAAGGTGACGACCCGCCCGATCGGAATCCGAATCGTCGCCTCCGCCTGCACTTGGCCAGTGATGAGCGCCGTGAGCGCGGCTTTCGTTGCCGCTGTCGCGCACGATCCGGTCGTATACCCTTCACGCAGCGTTTTTTTCGTTTCCATCGTTCGTCACGCTCGCTCGGCGAGCAGCGATAAAGCATTCAAGGCAGCGACGGTCACGGTGCTTCCTCCTTTGCGGCCGCGGTTGGTGATGAACGGCACATCGAGCTTCGCCAATTCTTCTTTCGATTCCGCCGCCGAGACGAATCCGACCGGCAAGCCGATCACCAATCCCGGCCGCGCCTCTCCTTCTTTGATGAGGCGAATGAGCTCCAACAGCGCAGTCGGAGCGTTGCCGATGGCAAAAATGCCGCCTTCCGCTTCTTTCACCGCTTTGCGCATCGCCACAATCGCCCTCGTCGTATTCAACCGTTTCGCTTCAGCGATCACGTCTTCATCAGAAATATAGACGCGCACCGCGCTGCCGAACTTCGCCAACCGCGCTTGATTGACGCCGGCTTGCACCATTTGCACATCGGCGACGACAAGCTTGCCGCTGCGGATGGCATCAATGCCTGAGCGAATCGCATCCGGGTGGAAAAGAAGACTTTTGCCAAGCTCAAAATCAGCCGATGCATGGATGACGCGCTGAACGATTCGATATTGTTCTTCCGTAAATGAATGCTCGCCGATCTCTTCATCAATGATTTGAAAACTTCGCGCTTCAATTTGTTCCGGCTGGACGGTGGCCGGACGAAACGTGGTATGAAACTCCATCTTTCACTCGCTCCTTTTTTCGCTTGATGTTCAGGGAACTCCCGCTAGCCAAATCTATTTTGTTTGACACTACGTGTGCGCTTTACCCAGCGGCATGGAGGAATGTCCATCCGTTTACGCCGTCGGAAGCGGTGCATGCTGCTTCAACGCCTCGAGCACGCCGGCAAAATCGTGGTGCACGATGCCGTATGACAGCCGCGGGCGGCGGATGACGATGACCTCGATGCCGAGCTCCTCGGCGGCGGCGATTTTCTCATCCACAAACCCGACTTTGCCGCTTTCTTTCGTGACGACGACCGTGACGCCGAAATGACGGTACAGCGCCCGGTCGAGCTCTTGGGTAAACGGCCCCTGCATCATGACGATCTGCTCTTGCGAAAACCCAAGACGCTCGCATTTGTCCAAATTGTCTTTTCTCGGGAGCATCCGGGCGATCACCTTCACGTTTGGGCGATTGAGCAGTTTGGCGGCGAAAATGTCGAGCGTTTTGCTGCCGGTCGTCAGCATCACGACGCCGCCTTTTTCCGCCGCCAGCTCGGCGGCTTCTTCATAGCTATCGACAAATGTCACCTTCTCGGATGAAAGCGAAGACGCCTGCCGCTCATAGCGGATGTACGGCAATTCGGCAGCGGCCGACGCTTGCATGGCGTTTTTCGACGCCTCCTCCGCAAATGGATGACTCGCATCGACAATCGCTTTGGCTCCCTCGGCTTTGGCCAGCTCGGCAAGCTGGGACGCATCCAAGCGGCCGACATAGGCGCGAATGCCGGATGACCGAAGCTGTTCGGCCGCGTGATCGGTGACGACCGTCGCCGTGACCGAATAGCCAGCTTGTTGGATCATCACCGCCAATTCGCGGGCATCGCTCGTCCCTGCCAACATCAAAATCATCAGCGCTCCCCCTTTTTGTTTTTTAGTGATGATGGTGATGATGATGGTGAGAAACGTGCAGCCGGTATTGACAGACATCGCAGTTCATCGCCACCGTTTGATCGAGCACTTCTTGCAGGCGGTCAAGCACGATATCGATCAGTTTCGGATGAAAGCCGACATAATCGGCCAGCGCAAATGAGACGTGCGGGTGATCGAGGCGGTATTGCGCCACTTGCTGTTCAAGCCGCTTGATGAGCACACCGGTGAACAAAAAATACGGCAAAACGACGATCCGCTTCGCCCCAAGCATGAGACAGCGGCGGACGGCGTCATCAAGCGACGGCGTCGTCACCCCCATAAACGCCGGCTCGATGAGCGCATAGCCCGTTTGTTCCCAAAACAAGCGGGCGATTTTATACAAGTCGCTGTTCGCGTCCGGGTCGCTCCCGCCGCGACCGAGCAAAATGACCGCTGTGCCGTCGTCTGGCTCTTCCGGCCGCTCGCCGATTTCTTGCAGACGCTCGCGCAAAATCGCGAACGTCTGCTCATGAACGCCGATCGGCCGTCCATATCGAAACATGATGTGCGGATAGCGCGCTTTCGCCTCATCGATTTCCGCCGGGATGTGCAGCTTCGAATGCCCAGCCGGCAATAAAATGAGCGGAATGACCGCCACTTCCGCCGCTCCGGCCTCAACGCACCGCGCGATTCCTTCGCTGATCGACGGATGGCCAAACTCTAGAAAACTCGTTTCAACATGGAAAGAAGCAGAAAGACGCGGCCGCAGGCGGTCGACAAACTGCTGTACTTGCTCATTTCCTTCCGGGTCGCGGCTTCCATGGCCGACAAACAAAATGGCTCTCATATTCGCTCTCCTCTCTTTTATATCGCTCCATCCGAGGTTACTCACCGCATGCCGGCGTTTCGATCTTCGCCGCCGTCTTGGCCTCCTCGTACGAAAAGCGGCCGATTTGTTTCACGCGGGCAAAAAACTTATGAAATCGTTCGTTCGGATGAGCATGTTCTTTGTACTGTTCAATGATGTCCGCCACAATGGCCACCATCTCTTCCGGCGGGATGCCTTCCGCAACGAGCTGGCCAGGATGGGCGTTGCGGCCGACCGTTTTCCCGCCTAAAAACAAGTCAAATTTCCCTTTCCGGTACACAAGCCCGATGTCTTCGCGCACCGCGCCGTAGCATGCCATGCCGCAGCCGTTGATGCCAAGCTTCAACTCTTTCGGCAGCGCCATGCCCCCAAATCGCCGCGCCAATTCCTCGGCATATGGAATCGCGTCTTTTTTCTCTCCATCGCAAAAGTCGCATGCCTTCACCGTCAGCACATCACCAACCGGCATTACCATCAGTCCGACAGCAGCGAGCCGATCGACAAGCCCTTTTGGATCCTCTGTCACCCGCTCGATTTTGATATAATGATCCGGCGTGTACGTCATTTTCCCGTCCGGTCCGACCGCTTCGGCAAGCGCGATGAGCTGCTCCGGAGTAAACTGCTTGTTGGCCACCCCTGGGCTCACTGCCGCTTCGAACAGCACGGCGGACGCCTTCTTTGTCGTTCTTCTTTCCAATGCTGCAAGCGCGTCCTCCGCTGTTTCTCTCACCCGATGCAACAGAGCGGATGACGGCCGGTTTTCCGTTTGGACGAATGGCTCCTCCGGCAGCGGAAAAGCGGAAGCTGCCGGCGCCAATCCAGCTTCCTTCGCGGCCGCGTCCACAGCTGGCGGCAAAACCGCTACGGCGGCAAAACCGCGGTCTTTCTTGTCGCCGAAAGCGGAGGCAGCCGCGGCAAACGGCCGAAACGCTTCTCCGTTTTCTTCGTCCGGCTCTCTCAGCGGCTTCGTCTGGTCGAGCGCCCATGGCTCCGCCTCTTTGCGCAGCCGCTCATGCGGCTTGAGCGGCTGGACGGCGGCAGTCAACTGGTATTTGCGCTGGTAGCCGCGCGGCGTGATCATGAGCCCATCGTAAACAAAAGTCGTCGAGTTGCCGATAATGACCGTCGTCAACATGCCGATTTCATGGTCCAGCATATGCGCCAAGTCGGTGAGGACGATATGCTGACGCTCGCGATACGCGCTTTTTACCAGACCGACCGGGGTCTCCGGAGACCGGTGGCGAAGCAGGATGCGCTGCGCCTCCACAATCTGCCGAGTGCGCCGCCCGCTTTTCGGGTTGTACAGCGCGATGACAAAATCGGCCGCCGCCGCGGCGTCAATCCGCTTTTCAATCAGCTCCCACGGCGTCAAATGATCGCTCAAACTGATCGTACAGGCATCGTGCATAATCGGGGCGCCAAGCAGCGCCGCGCACGAATGAATCGCGGAAATGCCGGGGATGACTTCGACTTCAATCGGACTCGCTTTCGTCCACCCTTTTTCGATCAACACTTCATACACGAGCCCCGCCATGCCGTACAACCCGGCGTCGCCGCTGGAGATGACGGCAACCGTTTTGCCGCGCTCGGCCCACTTCACCGCCGCTTGGGCGCGGCTCACTTCTTCGGTCATGCCCGTGCTAATGATCTCTTTTCCAGCAATGAGATCGCGCACAAGTTCAATGTACGTTTTGTAGCCGATGATGACGTCGCTTTCTTCAATCGCTTCCCGAGCCCGTTTCGTCATATGGTCGACGCTTCCCGGGCCGAAGCCGACAATGAGCAATTTGCCGCTCATCATGATCCCTCCTTTTGCCGACTAGCACCCATTTTTCACACTCCATTCGCCGCTCATGTCCCTTTCACGGCGCAACACATCGGGGGACGATCTTTTCCTCTGGCCGCCATGCTTGCCAAAGCCGCACGAACAGCGGAACATCCAAGCGAATGTCCAACAGCCGCTGGCGGTCGGCGAATACGTCTTCGGGTGCCCCTTGCATCACGATCCGTCCTTCGTGCATGACCGCGACGACATCCGCCCACTGCCAGACGAAATCCATGTCATGGGTGGCGATCAACACAGTCGTCCCCGCCTGGTGAATGGCGTCAATTTGTTTGAGAAACTGCTTTGTCTGATGCTGATCCAAATAGGCGGTCGGTTCGTCCAATACGAGCAAGTCCGGCTTGGCCGCCATCGTACAGCAGAGCGTCAGCCATTTTTTCTGTCCGAGACTGAATTGATGGGTCGGGCGGTCCAGCCAAGATTGAAGGTGGTATTCCGCCGTAATCGCGGCAAGCGCCTCCCCCATTTTTTCTCGATCGATTCCGGCATGGACTAAGCTGATCGCCAATTCATCACGCACGAGCGGGGCGAGGATTTGATGCTCCGGGTTTTGAAAGACGATGCCGACTTCACGCCGCCATTGCGTCCAATCCGCTCCGCGTTCATACATGTTGCGCCCTTTCCAATACACCGCTCCTTCCTGCGCCCGCAGCAGCCCGTTCAAATGAAGAAACAACGTCGTTTTGCCGCAGCCGTTTGGCCCGATCAAGGCGCATTTTTTTCGCTCTGGAATTTCCCAATCAATCCCATTCAGCACGTACCGTTCTGCTTGATAAGCGTATTTCACTCGTTCCATTCGCAGCAGCAACGTTTTCACCCTTTCCGCCATGCCCACCCAAGCAACAAGGCCATGATGATGCCGGCCGCAACATCGACAAGAGGCACATGCGCTTTTTCCCGATGATGCGTATGCCCAGCCGACGCGACGCCTCCACGCGCCGCAAGCGAACGGCTGAACGCTTCATACGACTGCCACGTTTTCATCCATAGTTGGTACATCAGCATCCCGCCATGCCGCCAATGCGTTCCCCCGCTGCGGGCCCGCAACGCCAGCATTAGCTCTGCGGCCGCCTGCTCGAGCAAAAAGATAAAGCGATACATAAGAAAGCAAAGTTCCACGAGCGCCGCCGGCAGCCGCATTCGCCTCAGCACCG
This sequence comes from Geobacillus sp. FJAT-46040, assembly GCF_002335725.1. NCBI lineage: Bacteria > Bacillati > Bacillota > Bacilli > Caryophanales > Anoxybacillaceae > Geobacillus > Geobacillus sp. FJAT-46040. The sequence continues at coordinate 1,203,616 of NZ_NISS01000001.1, read as the reverse complement.
CAATCAAGTCCGGCGCCGGCGTCGTAATGAGAAGGAAAAACAAGCACGACCAGGCGGCAAGGGAGCGGACGGCGAGCTTTGCAGCCGGCTGCAGCTGGCTGTCGATGAAAGTTATTTGAAAAGGAACCGACACGGACACAACGAGCGTCAGCAGGCTGAGCCCTAAAAAAACGGAGGCGGCGAGCATCGCTTTTCCATACACGGAAAACGGCACTCGTGCACGAGCGACAATCCAATACGCCATTCCGATGAGCACAAGCCATTGTTCGCGCCAGCCGCCCATCATGACAACGGCAAGCATAACAAACGCCACGATCAGCTTCCACTCCGCCCGCCATGCCCGCAGCCGGTTGTCATACGCCCAACGGTCAAACTCGCGAATCATGGCTGTTTTTCCGCTCCGAACGCCCTTTGTACAACCCGACGACGTAGCCGATCACGCCGGCGCCAAGCGCGGCTTGCAGCGAGAACAGAAGCGTTTCGACTTCGCCGCCTGGAGGGGTGAAGATCGACTCAAACCACGGCCGGTAATGCGGGTTGAGCGTTTGAATGGCTTTTTCCGCCTGATCGTCCGTTCCACCGAATTCCGATCCGCGCGCCCACCAAAGAGGAATGATGACAAGCAAAGCAGCCAGCAACACGAGCAAGCCATTTTTCTTCATCGCATTACGCCCCCTTTTCCTTTTGGAACAGCGGAGAAGCTTGATAGGAGGAAAGCCAGTTCCAGACGATTACCGTTATGATGCCTTCCGTCACCGCCAACGGCACTTGAGTAATGGCAAAAATGCCGGCGAATTTCAAAAACGAGGCGGTGACTCCCCCATCAGGAGACGGAAACGCCAGGGCAAGCTGCAGGGACGTCATGACATATGTAGCCAAATCAGACAAACAAGCGGCAAGAAACAAAGCCGCTCGATTGGATACCCCCCCTTTTCGGCACAGTTGATACACTCCGTACGCGACGAACGGGCCGACGATCGCCATCGACATCGCATTGGCCCCAAGCGTCGTCACTCCTCCGTGGGCAAGAAGCAGCGCTTGAAAGAGAAGAACGACTGTGCCGATCACCACCATCACCCATGGTCCAAACAAAACCGAGCCGAAGCCGATCCCGGTCGGATGCGAGCTGCTGCCGGTGACGGATGGAATTTTCAACGCCGACAATACAAATGTAAACGCGCCAGCTAACGCCATCAGAAGCTTATGTTCGGGGTGCTGCTTCAGCGTATGCACAAGCCGCCGCAATCCGAACACAAAGAACGGCAAAAACAACAGCCACCAAAACAGCGCCCATTTGACAGGCAAAAATCCTTCCATAATGTGCATGGCATACGCTTCATTTTCATTCGTCAACAAAAAATAAGAAACGAACAAAGCCGCCATTCCGCTCCATCGAACCGCTCTCTTCATTTATCCCTTCACTCCTTTCGCAGCATGTTCCGTTTTCCGTTTTCCGCTTGGCGCCTCCCGTTCGCCGGCTGGCGTCAACACCAATTCGCCTTCGTATTCATACGTCGCCCACTCCCGCATCGGAACCCCCTCACCCAAATGGGCGCGCACAACCTCCTTCGCCCGCTCCGGCGTCATCTGTCGATACCAGATGCCTTGCGGATAGACGATCATCACGCACGCGTCTTGGCATCGTCCGTTGCAGCGCGTCCTTGTTGTATGGACAGCGTCGTCAAGCCCGAGACGGGCGATCTCCTCGCGCACCGCCGTTGTCACATCATCCCCGCCATGGCGGAGGCACGTCCCTCCGTTGCAAATGAGCACATGATGCTTCATTCCCCGCAAATCCCATGTCGCCACCGAATCCCCCCTTTTTGGCTAGAATGATAGAATTTAGGCGCAGACAGACGGGCAGGTTTTCGGCAAAAGAAAAAGCACCTCTACAGCAGAGGTGCAGAAAAATGTATACGAAAGCCGTAAACGGCCCAAACAGGCCCAATGCAGCCATCATTCTCCCGCACGTCTGCCTATAGTCCCGTAGGCATCCGTCCGATCCAAACAAGGCAGGTCTCCTGACTGAGGATCATCGCTTGACGGCGTCTTCCCGAAGCATCCTTCAGTGACTTGCTGCCGCAAAGCTCCCCATCACAGTGGCGGGCACCGTGCCGGATTTTCACCGGGCTTCCCTTTTCACCCAAACCCTAGAGCAGGCTTAGGCACCTTGTTTGTTTCTCGCCTATTGATCTTGTCATGGAACAAGCATCCGTTCTCATCGTAGTACAACTTGATGGCAGGCGTCAACCGTTTTTTGCCGACAAATCTTCGCGGGCGACGACAACGCCGTCGGCATCGGCGTACACGTATGCGCCCGGCTCCCAGCGGACGCCGCCGAACTCGAGCACAACGTCGCGGGCGCCTTTTCCTTCTTTTTTGCTTTTCACTGGGCACGTGCCGATCGCCATGACCCCAAGCGGCATGCGGCCGATTTCCGCCGAATCGCGAATGCAGCCGTGGATGATGACGCCGGCAAGCCCCCGGTCGCAGGCGATTTGCGCCAACCGGTCGCCTAATAGCGCCACGCGGCGCGAGCCTTTTCCATCGACCACGAGCACCGTCCCTGGCGGCACCGTCTCGAGCGCTTCACGGACAAGGACGTTGTCCTCAAACACGTCGACCGTCGCGATCGGCCCGGAAAACATCCGTTTTCCGCCGTACGATTGAAACGAAAGTTCGCACACTTGCAACTCATCTAAACATTGATCGCATAAATCAGCTGTTTTCATGATCCTCTCCCCTTTCGTTTTTTTTCATTCGCCACCATTCGTCAAAATCCTGCCGACACCACATTTTTTTGCGGCGCTGCTTCTGCTCGGGCATCGGATGCGTGTCCTTGCGGAGCCGCTGAAAACGATAAAAAGATGTTCTCGTCCCCGCTTTCCGGCGAACGAAAAAACGGCCCCGCACAACATGGCGGAAGCCGTTTTGGCCGCCGGGGCGAGCGGACCCCGTCCGGCGATTCAGCTGGGCTAGCTGGATTCGAACCAGCGCATCACGGAGTCAAAGTCCGTTGCCTTACCGCTTGGCTATAGCCCAACGTTTTGTTGTCGTTTACAGTATGCGGCATGATGGTGCACGTTATGCATCAACCTGAATATTCTTTTGCTTGATGTGCGACACTATCGGTACAAGCACCCTTTCCCTGCTATATCCCCTCGTTTTCTCTCGCACTTGTTTTTCCGATATGATACTGGAAGGGGAGAGATGTCTATGCGCCGGATCACGGTTTTTCGCTTCTATCTTTGCGCATTGTTTTTGTTATCGCTGCCGATCGTCTTAGCGGCCGCGGCTGCCTGGCAGCCACCCAGCCAGCCGAAAACCACCGTCATCGCCCACCGCGGCGCGTCCGGACACGCGCCGGAGCATACGCTCTCATCCTACCGCCTCGCCGCCCGCATGAATGCCGATTATATCGAAGTCGATGTGCGCGCAACGAAAGACGGGAAGCTCGTTGCCCTGCATGATGCGACGCTCGCCCGGACGACAAATGTCGAAACGGTTTACCCGCACCGGTCGCCATGGCGGGTCAGCGATTTTTCATTGCGTGAGCTCAAAAAATTGGATGCCGGATCGTGGTTCGATCCACGCTTTGCCGGCGAATGCGTTCCGACGCTTGATGAGGTGGTTCGGATGCTGAAAGCGGAACGTGTAAACGTTCCGTTGTACGTCGAAACGAAACAGCCCGGCATCGAACGGGCGGTCGCCCGCCTATTGCAAAAACACGGCGTTCTCCAGCGTGGAAGCGTCATGTTTCAATCGTTCCATCCAGAAAGTTTGCAGGCGCTCCGCCCGCTCATCCCGCGCGGCGTCCCGCTCATTCAATTGGTCGGCGAAAAGGAAGCGCGAAGTGGCCGCGACGAGCTGTTGCAACAAATCGCCGTCTATGCCGATGGCATCGGCTTGCCGCTCTCAGCCGTCACCGAAGAGTGGGTGCGCGCCGCCCATGGCCGTGGGCTCATGGTTCACGTCTATACCGTCAATGAACCACACGATCTCGCTCGCCTATGCGCCATGGGCGTGGACGGTGTGTTCACCGATTATCCAGACCGCCCTGGCCGCATTGCCGCCTGCCGTCGTTTGCCCCGTCATTGACCCGCCTTCAGGGAGCCAGGGGGAGCTTATTGTTTACATAATGTTATCATGGTTAATAAAAACGAAAATCGTTCCCATTTGACCCGATTCGGTGTATCATTTGAGAAAAAGGAGGTCAGATCGGCGGTCCGCCATCGGTCCGCCTTTTGTCCAAGCGCTCCATCCTTTCCTCCCCCGCCCTTGTCACCGCTTCGGAAACTGAAACGATAATTTCTTCTCGTTTTCATCCCAGACAAGGATGGCGTCAAACGTTTTTTCGCCTTTTTTAAACCCTTTGATGACATTCGTTTTCCCTTGCGCCAGCAGTTTTTTCACATTGGCCGCCGAAATCGATTTGCCGAGAATGCGTTTGGAAATCGTAAACGGGCATTTTGTTTTCGCGTACTGGTCGCAGCCGTACAACGTTCCTTTGTCGACGACGGTCCCGCCGCAAAGCGGGCACGGTCCAAGCTTCTCGCCCATCGTTTTTTTCTTCCTTGTCCGTTGGATCGAGGCGGTGTCAACCCCTCTGAAATTCCAATTCGGCGCGGCGGCGATGGCGTCAGCGACCACTTTTTGCGCCAACTTTTTCACCTGTTCCATAAAGGCAGCGGGAGAGGCGCTCCCTTCGCCGATTTCGCTTAAGCGCTGCTCCCATTTCGCCGTCATTTCCGGCGAGGCGAGAATCGTGCCGCCGAGCGCCTCGATCAATACTTTCGCCTTGTCGGTCGCATATACGAGGTTGTTTTTCACTTCAATATACTTCCGCTCTTTCAGCATGGTAATGATCGCCGCCCTTGTTGCTTCCGTGCCGAGCCCTTCCGTTTTGGCGAGCACTTTTTCCAGTTCCTCATCGTCCAAAAATTTTCCCGCCGTTTTCATCAAAGTGATGAGTTCGCCTTCTGTATACCGTTTCGGCGGCTCGGTCTTCCCTTCTTTCACCTTGACAGCGGCCGCTTCCCCCGCCTCCCCTCGCTCAAGGAGAGGCAGCGCAGCATCTTTCTCCTCCTCATGCGGACGGATGACGGCGCGCCATCCTTCCTCGACGACTTGTCTTCCTTTCGAAACAAAGCGGGCCCGGCCGTCAACGAGCGTCGTGACGGTCGTATAATCGATGACCGCCGCCTGATGGTGGGCGGCAATTAGGCGGCGGACGACCAAATCGTACACCTTCCGTTCGTCGGCTGACAGCTTCTCGGGATCCACCACTTGCTCGGTCGGGATAATGGCGTAATGGTCCGTCACCTTTTTCTCGTTTACATAACGTTTATTCTGTAAAATCGACGGCTGCGGCAGCGGAAAATACGAAGCGTACGCCGGAAACGAGGACAGCTTTTGCAAAATGGCGGGAAACGTTTCCGCTTCCCCTTTCGTCACATGCATCGAATCGGAACGAGGATACGAAACGATCCCTTTTTGGTAGAGCGATTGCAGCACATCAAGCGTCTTTTTCGGCGAGAAGCGGTACAACTTGTTCGCTGTCGCTTGCAGCGTCGATAAGTTGAACAACAGCGGCGGCTGATACGTTTTCCGCTCTGTGTGGACGTCGGCGACTTCCGCCCGTTTTCCTTGGCAAAAGGCAGCGATCTTTTTCGCCATCTCCTCGTCCCCAAGACGCGTTTGGCCGTTTTTATCCGTCCATTTTCCTTCATAACGCTTGTCGCCAATGACAAACGAGGCGACGACTTCCCAAAACGGTTCAGGGCGGAACTGCTCAATTTCCCGCTCACGCCGGACGATCAGCGCCAATGTCGGCGTCTGCACGCGCCCGACGGAAAACACATCGTTCATCCCGCGCTCCTTCAGCAAGAGGCTGTACACGCGCGAGGCGTTCATGCCGACGAGCCAATCCGCGCAGGCGCGGGCGTACGCTTCCTCATAGAGCGGGCGCGTCGTCCGTTCATCAAGCAGGCGGCGGAACCCTTCCTCGATCGCCTTCGGGGTCAAGGACGACAGCCAAAGCCGCTTGATCGGCTTGTTGACGCCGCTCATGCGGATGAGGTTGCGCACAATGAGCTCCCCTTCGCGCCCCGCGTCGCCGGCATGGATGATTTCCGTCACTTCCGGCTTTCGCAGCAATTCTTTCACAACCTTGAACTGTTTCGCCTTCGCTTTTTCGATCTCATACTCAAACCGTTCCGGGATGATCGGCAACGTGCCGAGCGTCCACCGCTTCCACTCCGGCCGATACCGCTCCGGCGGGGCGAGCTGGAACAAATGCCCGATCGCCCATGTCATATACGCCCCGTCGGGAAACAAGTCATTCGGCAAAATTTCGATATAGCCTTGCCGTTTTTTCGTCCGAAAAATCGAGGCGAGCGTCGCCCCTTGGTCCGGCTTTTCCGCGATAATGACCTTCATCGTCCTCTCCCCTTACGGCACATCATGCCCCATGGAGCTTTGTAAGACTGAATTCGTTCCATTGATTGTCTCCCTTTCTTTATTTTTGGCTAAAATCGTTCCGCTTGCGCATACTACCAACAAGAGGAAAAAACGGAAAGGACGTGATGATATGAAGCGCTGGCTTCTTGGGCTCGCCGCTGTGCTTCTTTTCGCCTCCCCATGGCCGGCATCAGCCGCCGAAACCGCATACGAATGGAACCTAGCCGACATTTATCCATCCGAAGCCGAGTGGATGCACGACTACAAGGCGGTGCAAAACGCCTTGCCGAAACTGGCGGCGTTTGAAGGAAAACTCGATGATGCAAAGACGATCGCCAAACTGTTCGCCCTCAACGAACAAACGGCCCGCAAGCTCGAAAAACTGTCGCTTTACACCCATTTAAAACGCGATCTGAACATTGAAGACGAGGCAGCGGCCCGGCTTGGGGCAAAAGTGGAAGCGCTCGCCGCCCAATATGCGGCGAAAACAGCGTTCATCGAGCCGGAACTGCTCGCCCTACCCGAGCGGACGCTCAAGAAGCTCCAAACGAGCAAAGAACTGAAAGCGTACCGCTATTACTTCCATGAGTTGCGCGAGCAAAAGCCGCATACGCTTACGAAACGCGAAGAACGGCTGCTCGCGAAACTATCGCCGGTGCTCGGCGAGGCGGAGAACATTTATGACCACGCCGTCCGCGGCGATTACGAGCCGCCGTCTGTCACGATGCCGAATGGAAAAACAGTGACATTGACCGACGACCAATACGCCGCCATGCTCGAGCACCCGGACCGCCGCTATCGAAAGGCGGCGTTTGAAGCGAAAGCGAAAAGCTATGAGGCGCTCGAGCAGACCGCCGCGGCGACGTTGTACGCCTCGGTCAAAGCGGACGAATTGTATGCGAACGTGCGCCGCTATCCATCCGGCCTGGCCGCCGCGCTGGCCGCCGACGATGTCCCGAAGGAAGTGTTCGACAACTTAATCGCCGCCACCCGCCGCCATTTGCCGGCGCTGCACCGCTATATCGAATTGCGGCGGCGCGCGCTCGGGCTTGACCGCGTTCACAGCTATGATTTGTACGTGCCGCTTGTCGGCGAAACGGCGAAATCGATCCCAGTTGAAACAGCGAAAACGTTCATTGTCGAAGGGCTCAAGCCGCTCGGCGCCGACTATATCAAACAGGTGCACCGAGCGTTTCAAGAGCGATGGCTTGATGTCTTCCCGCGCCCGAAAAAATATACCGGCGGCTACAACACGGGAGCGTATGACACCCATCCGTTCATCTTGCTCAATTACAACGGTTCGCTTGATGGCGTATTGACGATGGCTCACGAGCTTGGGCACGCCATGCATTCCGTCTACACGAACCGCGCGCAGCCGTACCATTATTCCGGTCATTCGATTTTCACCGCCGAAGTCGCCTCGACCGCGAACGAATGGCTCATGCTCGATTATTTGTACAAACAGGCGAAAACAAAAGAAGAAAAACTCCGCCTGCTCGTCGAACAAATCGAGCAAATCCGCGGCACGTTGTACACGCAAGTGATGTATTCCGAATTTGAACGGATGATTCATGACAAAGTGCGCCAAGGCGGCAGTCTGACAGCGGACGAACTGAACCAGCTTTGGCTTGGCCTGCTGAAAACGTATTACGGCCCGGCGTACGCCGCCGATCCCGGCGCCGCGCGCGGCTGGCTGCGCATCCCGCATTTTTATGACGCCTTTTATGTATACAAATATGCCACTTCGCTCGCCGCATCGTACACCATTGTGAGCGGCATCCAAACCGATGCAAGCGGCAAGGCGGTGAAGCGGTACAAACAATTTTTGCGCTCCGGCGCATCCGATGATCCGATCCGTCTGCTCAAGCGAGCCGGAGTGGATATGACAAGCCCCGAACCGATCGAGCGGGTCTTAGGTCATTTCGCCGAACTCGTTGACGAACTCGATCGACAGCTGCCAAGCCAAAACCGTCAGCGGTCTATATAGATGCAATTTGAAGATTTACCATTTGCAGCTTTTATCGACTGTCAGGCGACCGAACAACGCCGCTTAAAGACCCATATATGGGTCTGTGAAGCAGGTGGTTGTTCGGTCTTCCGTCACGCCTTGGCGTGACGGGGCAAGCCTATGGCTTGCCTTCGACAGTCAAAAATGGGCAAACCACTTTTCTGTCAAGGATATGTTAAACTTCTTTGTTGCATCTATACATGAAAGAGGTGTCCCGCGCCGTTCGGGACACCTTTGTTATTGCGGCGGAAAAAAGAATATCGCTTTGCGCTGCAACGCGCCGAGCTTCAATCGGACGCCAGCGCGCAAAGCGACACCATGCGCTTGCCCCGCAGCCAAGACGGTTATTCACTTAAAGATGCGCCTGCAATTTTTTCTTTCACCTTGCGGATGTTTTCCATCTTATTGTCCCAGCACGCTTGGCTCAAATCGACGGGATATTGCTCGGGATTGAGCGTCCGTTTGTACTCCTCCCAAAACAAGCGCAAGCTTTCTTTCGCATACGCTTGAATGTCCGGAAGCGGGGGCGACGTATACACGAGCCGGCCGTTGTCGAAGATCGTCACATGCAAATCACGCGCTTCGAAATTGGTGACGAATTTGCTGATGAACGTGTACACCGGATGGAACATTTTCAGCCGCTCTTCTTGCTGCGGGTTTTCGCTCTCTAAGGCGATGTAGTCGCCTTCCGCTTTATGGTTGATTTTGTTGACGATGCGGTACACCCGCTTCAGCCCCGGCGTCGTCACTTTTTCCGGATTGCCGCTGATTTTGATCGTATCGACCATCTCACCGCGTTCGTTTTCGATCGCCACCATTTTGTACACGGCGCCGAGCGCCGGCTGATCGTACGCCGTAATAAGTTTGGTGCCGATCCCCCACACATCGATTTTCGCCCCTTGCGACTTCAAGTTTAAAATCGTATCTTCGTCCAAATCGTTTGAGGCGAAAATTTTCGCGTTCGGAAATCCGGCTTCATCGAGCATTTTCCGCGCTTCTTTCGACAAATAGGCCAAATCGCCGCTGTCGATGCGGATGCCGATAAAGTTGATTTGGTCGCCCAGCTCCTTCGCGACGCGAATGGCGTTTGGCACCCCCGACTTCAACGTATCGTACGTATCGACAAGAAAGACACAGTCTTTATGGCGGCGTGCATACTTCAAAAAGGCCGTGTATTCATCCTGATACGCTTGAATCATTGAATGGGCGTGCGTTCCGGCGACCGGAATGCCAAACAGCTTCCCGGCACGCACGTTCGATGTCGCCTCAATCCCGCCGATATACGCTGCGCGCGCGCCCCAAAGCGCCGCATCCATCTCCTGCGCCCGCCGGCTGCCGAACTCCAAGGCCGGCTCATCCCCGAGAATATGCTTAATGCGCGACGCTTTCGTGGCGATGAGCGTCTGGAAATTGATAATGTTTAAAATAGCCGTTTCGATGAGCTGCGCCTCGGCGAGCGGCGCCTCGATGCGCATAATCGGTTCATTGGCAAACACCACTTCCCCTTCGCGCATCGAACGGACCGTGCCGGTGAAGCGAAGCGTCCGCAAATAGTCTAAAAAGTCATCACGGTAGCCAAGTTCTTGGCGCAAATAGTCGATGTCGCTGTCAGAAAATCGGAACTGTTGCAAAAACTGAATGACACGCTCCAACCCAGCGAACACCGCATAGCCGTTGCCAAACGGCAGCTTGCGGAAAAACACTTCAAACACAGCGCGGCGCTCATGCATACGATCTTCCCAATACGTCTCGACCATATTGATTTGATATAAGTCCGTATGAAGCATCAAACTGTCATCAGCATATGTCTTCATGAATCGCTGCCTCCAACACACGAATGACTGCGCCGCCGAATGGAGAAAAAGAACGTTCATCGTCTATTCTATCACGTTTTCTCCATTATTCCACTATTTCTGCGCCTAGCGTATGGCGAAAATGGCGGAGCGCCCATTCGTGTCCCGCCGCGTCGAAGCTCGCCACCGCCCGCCGGTGGACGACGATGCGAAAGCCTTTATTGTATGCATCGACCGCCGTATGGAGGACGCAAATATCGGTGCAGCAGCCGACCAAATGCACTTCCGTGATGCCTCTCTCGCGCAATTTCAGCTCCAAATCGGTCCCGGCGAACGCGCTGTAGCGCGTTTTGTCCATCCAATACACATTGTTTTTATGCTTGTTCCCCTGATACACCGCCTCGAGCTCCCCGTACAGCTTTCGGCCCTCCGTCCCTTCAATGTTATGCGGCGGAAACAACTTCGTTTCCGGATGGTAGTGATCTCCCGCCACATGCTTGTCAATGGCAAAGACGACAAAATCACCGTTGTCAATAAACTGTTTCGTCACCCGCACGAGCTCTTTTTCAATCGCCTGCCCCGGTTTCCCGCATGTAAGCGCGCCATGATCAGCGATGAAATCGACGGTGTAGTCGATGTTAATAAGCGCTTTGTTCATTCCTGTTCACTCCTTTTCCTCTTCCTGCATGGTCGGGTTGCTGTTTTTTCATCCCGCCTACATCTTGTTGGGCTTTTCTACCATTATACCATAGCAATATGGACAGCAGACAAGACAACAAATCCCATGCCTGCTTTGAAGCAGACAGGGGATTGTCGAAGTCGTTTTAGCTGTTTTCCGCCGCTTTGGCCGCTTTCATTTGAGCACGCAAAATGAGCGACTGGATGATCGAGAAGCAGCCGCCGACGACCCAATAGAGCGACAGCGCCGATGGAACGGAGCTGGCGCCGATAAAAATCATGACCGGCATGATGTACGACATCATCGCCATTTGCGGCATTTGTTCTTCGGCCATCGACGGCGAGAGGCGGAGCGAGATGAACGTCGTCAACGCCGCCAAAACGGGCAAAATGAAATACGGATCGCGGTGGCCAAGCTCGACCCATAGGAACGAGTGGGTTTTAATTTCTTGCGTCCGCGAAATCGCGTAATAAAGCGCCATAAAAATCGGCATTTGAATTAACACCGGCAGGCAGCCGCTCGCCAGATTGACGCCGTGCTTTTGGTACAGCTGCATCATTTCTTGCTGGAGCTTGCGCTGCGTTTCCGGGTCTTTGCTTTTATATTTTTCTTGCAGCTTCAACAATTCCGGACGCAGCTTTTGCATGGCGAGTGATGCGCGGAACTGCTTCAAAATGAGCGGCAGCAAGCAAAAACGAACGATGAGCGTCAGCACGATAATGGCGATGCCGTAGTTGTCGCCAAACCAGTGCCCAAGCGTCAAAAGGAGCTTCGACATCGGGTAGACAAAATAATGGTTCCAAATGCCTTGGCTATGTTCATTGATCGGTTCGTTGCGGTTGCAGCCGGCAAGAAGCAAAACGGCGCCAAGCAGCACCAATACCCATTTTTTCGTCAACTACCCCCACTTAGCTAACGCTTGAAGTGGGGGCTTGCAACTCCCCAGAAGTGCAAACGGACTTCGTCCTCCTTCCTTGACTTGGGGTTGCATCAGGGGGCAGGTTGACGACTACCCAACGACGCAGGTCATGCCTGCATCGTTACCGATTCTCTCGGTGTGTCTGTTGGCAGTACTTGGCTTCCACACACAACAGACGGACCTACGCTCGATGTTTTACGGTTACAACGTTTCCTGTAACCAACTCCATACATCGAGTAGCCGTGATTGGAGTGCCTTTATTGAACGGTTTTCTCCACGCCTTTATTATATCATACACAAAAGAAAGGGGGGAACGCGCATTTCTCTCCCACTTACTCCCTTCGGTCGTTGAAGTGGGAGTCTCCTGCGCGAAATAGGATGAAAAGCCCTCCTTCAATATCATGTTGCAAAATCATGCCGTTTCAACATAAAGGAAAGGGCCTTCCATCCTCATCCGTTCGGCTTGTCCGTTCCCGAACGGGAATTTTCCGCCGCTGCGGCAAAAACAGCGGGCGCCATGGAAGCGCCGCTCGTTCGGCGCCTCCTCCCGCCTCCCGCTCGCGAACCGAGGCCAACGCCGGCTCGTAAAACAATGATTTCGCTGTCCGATGTGCGCCCATATACCCTTTCATGATGATCCATAACGCGCCGACAAGCGACATATACACAAGCAAATCAATAGGCGCTTCCATGCGTCCCGTCCACCCCCTTTTGCCCCGTCCATCTTCTCTTCTCATACAATAGCAAACTTTCCATCAAAAGAAAAGCAACAATTGATCACATCCGCTCCAAGCGGTGAAATGCCGGCTCGTCGGCTGCCAACATGGCGAGCTCTCCGCTTTCATCAGCCGAAAATGCCGCCTCAAGCTCTTGCTTCGTCTCATCGAAGCGTCCAAGCAGCGCGAGATAGCGGGCTCGTTCGTAGCGAAGTCGAGCATCTTTGGCCATATGGACGCACCGCTCGATGGCCGCGAGCGCCTGATCGATGCGCCCCGCTTCTTCATAAACAGCCGCAAGCTGCATATGGAACTCTTCATCCTCAGGATACCAATCGGCATAGCGCTCCCAAAGCGCCGCCGCTTCTTGATAGCGGCCCGTTTCCATATAATGCTCGCCAAGCAACATGAGCGCCTCACGGGCGAGCGGTTCTTCCGCCACAATCTCCTCGAGCTGCCGCTTGGCTTTCTCGCGCTGTCCTTCTTGAAGCCAAACGACCGCCTGCAACACGCGCAGGTCGACATCATCCGGGTCATCAGCCAGCAGCCGCTCCAGCCAGCGCTTCGCTTCCTCGCGTTTTCTTTCCTCATCGGCGGCCAATAAATATTCCACAAATTCTTGCGCCAAAGACGGATCCCAAACGCGGGCGAGCGCTTTGCGCCACGTTTTCACGGCATCGCTGTCCAATTCGAGCGCGGCATATAAGCGGGCGAGTCGCCTGTAGGCTTCCGCATCGCTACGGTTGAGGCGAATCGCTTCGTCGTAGAAATCGGTCACAATCGAAAACAAGACAACGGTGCCGACCCATTCTTTCGCTTTTGTCCACCATCGCACCGGTTCGTCATGCCCCCCCTGCTCCTCGCCAAAATACGGGAAAAGAGCCGAGGCGGTGTTCCGATACATCACGCTTTTCGCCTCGCGGCTTGCCTTCAGCCGCTCGAGTCGATGGCGCAGCTTCCCTAAGCCGCGCATCGTTTTCGGAAAGAGAGCCACATACAACGGGTACAACGATTCATCGTCCGGATGGCGCACCATCAACTGTTCGAGCAGTTTCGCCGCCTCTTTTTGGCTTCCTTCCGCGATCAGCACCATCGCCCAATGGCGGAGCACTTCAGGATGGTCCGGGTCAAGAGCAAGCGCCTTCTCGACGGCCGCCTTTTCTTGATCGCGCCGTCCGAGCGCTCCATAAACATATCCAAGGCTGTCGTAATACCACACCTCCCCTGCATGCGGACGGGCGTCAGCCAACGCGCGGAGAAGCGCGGAAGGCTCCGCGATCGCGGCAAGCTGCTCCATATCGATGCGCTTCGGGGCCAAGCGCACCGCCTGAAGCAAATGCGCGTGCTGCCGCTCTTCGTTTCCTTCTGCCTCATAGAGCGCAGCTAAGCGAAAATGGCAGAGGACAAACGACGGATCGGCTTTGAGACACGCCTCATAATGTTGTTTCGCCTCTTGGTAGCGTCCGAGCGAGGCGCACAGCTCCGCGAGCCGGAAGAGGGGAAGCGCATGGCCCATGGCGGCGGCTTCTCGGTAAAACGCCATGGCCTTCGACGGCCGGCCTTGCCGCTCATAAAGGACGCCGAAAGCGGAATGGGCCGAAGCGAGTGTCGGGCGAGCCGAGACAAGCTGTTTCAAAAACGCCCGGCCGCGCTCTCGAAGAGTTGGCGTTGTCAGCTGGTCGATGTAAAACTCGTACGCTTCTTCGGCATCAAACTCGGCGAGGCGCAGCCCTTCCTCCAACCACGACAGCGCCGTCTCGCGTCCTTCCTCCTCATCGGCGAAACCGTGGGCGATGAGCCATTTGCCTGCATTGAGCCAATATTCGCTGTTGTTGGCAAAACGGGTGCGCTGCTTGATTACATACCGGCGCGCCGCTTCCACATCCCCGCGCTCCGCGAGGGCGGCCGCCAAGCCGAGATGGGCAAACACGTCATCGCGGTCATGGCGGATCGCCTCTTCGTAGCACGAAACCGCTTGTTCCGCCTCTCCTTCCTCCATATAGAGATCGCCAAGGCGGACGTAAAGCGGCGCCAACCGCCAGGCGGCGGCCAATCCCTCTTCCAACACCGCTTTCGCTTTTTCCCGATCACCGTCGTCATCATACAAGTCAGCCAACATCAAATACGGGTACGGTTCCTGCGGGTCGAGCGCTTTGGCGACGCAAAAGCCGCGTTCCGCCTTGCGCCGGCGGCCGAGCTCCCGATCGCAGCGGGCCCGCTCATACCAAAGCTGGGCATCCCGCCGTTCGCGGCGCACAAGACGATCAAACCAGGCGCGCGCTTCGGCAAACCGCTTCGCGTGGAACAACAGCACACCATGGTTCGTTTCGATAAACAAATCGCCCGGATATAAGCTGACCGCTACGCGCGAAGAGATGAGCCCTTTTTCGATATGACCGGCGTACGCCGAGGCGAGTCCGAAATAGCTCCACACTTCCGGCTGATCTGGGTCCAACTGGAGCGAGGTGCGAAAATAGCGAGCCGCCTCTTCGTAGCGGCTGGCAAAAAAGGCGATTCGGCCGCGCAAATAATGGTAGAGCGGGCTTTGTGCCTTTCCTTTCACCCGTTTGAGCACGTCTTCAGCCTTCTCCATTTCTTGCGTGTAGACATACGCTTTCGCCGCCATCAGCAGCAAGTCGTTATGTTCGGGATACTCGCTCAAGACGCGCCTGGTGTAATCCAACACAAGCGGCTTCGCCTCATCGCTGCTAAAATGCTTCATGACATACAGCCATGTGTACGGGATGTGCTCATGCTTGCGCAAAAAGGCGACAAACGCGTCGAAATGCGCCTGCTCGTCCTCATCCATCTTTTCGGCCAACGCATGCAATTCGCGGAAATAGCGGTCTTCCTCTTCGGGGAGCTCGGCGGCGAGCGCCGCTTTTTCCCGGGGAAGCGCCACAATCGACAAATAATGCGTCCCTGCATACCATTTGGCAAGCTCGTCCTCGGAAACAACAAACGGATCAAATAGATTCGGGTCTTGCACGTACAACGCCCCAAGCCGCTCGTCATAGCCAAACAACACCTGCACGTGCGATGACTGTTCATAATCGACGCTTAACAGCACCGGAACGCCCTCATCAATCAGCCGCTTCCAACGAAGCGGCGAGCCGACGAAAAAGCGGCAAACAAAGCCAAGCTCTTCCAAATAATGAACCGTCGTCGACAATTTCGATCCGCGCACATCAAAAATATGTTGGGCCACTTCATCCTGCGTACGGGGGGAGCCAAGCAATCGAAGCATCATTTCCAAACTTGCCGGCACGCAATAGTTATGCTTTTGCACGACCGGCACAAGCGGCAGCACCACCGACCGTTTCCTTTGCCGCCCAAGCGCTCGGGCGTACGGCGTTTTTTCAAGCTGCGGCTCCGCTTTCACAAGCGATTCAAGCTTCTCCCATTCGTCAAGCTGGTAATACAGTTCGGCGCGCAAATGGGCGAAATAACGGCGATGCATATGAAGCGGATTCAGGCGGTCAAGTTCATCCATCGCCGCGAGCGCCTCACGGTAGGCGCGCACATCGCGCAAGCGGCGCACGCGCTCAGCGTAAAACGCCAGCACTTGCGGAAAGCGCCGCCCTCCTTCCTCCAAAACGGCAAGCGCCTCGTGGTGGCGGCCGTCAAGAGCGTACAAATCCGAAAGCAGCAAATAGCACATGTCGCCGCGCTCCGGGTCATCGAGACCGGCGCGAATCACCTGTTCGGCGCGCTTCCGGTCGCCGGTCTCGATATAAAAATAGCCCCACTTGTCATGCATCGGCACCGTCTCATAGCGGGCAACCACATCCATCCATTCGTGCGCCTCATCGATCCGCTGCATATCCAATAAAGCGCGCACCAACGCAAACGCCGCCCGGGCGATCGATTCCCTCGGCTCCTCCACCCGGCCTTCGAGCGCTTCTGTAAGACGCGGGGTGAGCGCCTCTTCCACATCGAGCGGCCGGCGGTTCTCGAGCCACTCATCACACACCCAAGCGAGCGTCTGCAACGTGTTGAACTTCCGGTGGGCGTACCGCGCGACAAGCCCGCTATGCCGGTACATGAGCGCATAATCAAACAGCCGGATGAGTGCCCGAAACGGCTCGATGCTGTCCCATGACGCCATGAGCGGCCGCCATTGAAACAATCCCATGTTTTCTAAATGCGGCCGCACCTGGGCAAGGGCATCCACGATTCGTTTTTCTTCAACGAGCAATGCGATCGGTTTGATATGATTCATACAAAGAAAACTCCCTTATTCTTTTTCCAGCTATTTATAAGTGTAGAACAAGCCCGGCAAAACAGCCACATATTTTTTCACAAAAATACCGACAAACAAAAAATGGCCTCTCCTTTGAACAGGATCAGCCATATACCGATTCGTTTTATCCGGCGTGCTTGGCGAAAAATTCGAGAGACCGTTCAATAATCATCGGTTGATCGTAATCGAGCGTCGCCACATGGTAGCTGTTTCGGAGGCGGACGATCTCTTTCTCCGTCGATGAAATGCCTTGAAAGATGATGTCGGCGTTTCCCGGCGGCACGACGTGATCTTCGTCGGAGACAAAAATCAACGCCGGACAGACGATGCGATCGAGTTTCGCTTTTGTCTGTGCCATCAGCCTAGCCAGCTGAAGAAGCGAAGCGGTCGGCGTTTTCTCGTATGCCAGCTCTTTCACATCCGGATTTTTCAAGTCCGAACCGATCGAATCCAGATACCTCGGCAGCTCGCCCCCGCCCGTCATCCCGGCGGCGATGGCCGGGATGTCGACAGCGGCGTTAATCGGCACGATGCCGCAGATGTCTGGGTGATGTTCCGCCAAATAAAGCGTGAGCGTCCCGCCCATCGACAGCCCGGTGACAAAAATGGTTTGGCATCGTTGTTTCAGCCATCCATATCCTTCTTCGACCGAGGCGACCCAATCGTGGAATGTCGTCCGTTCCATGTCTTCGTAATGCGTTCCGTGCCCTTTTAAGCGCGGCAGGCAAACGGTATAGCCGGCTTTCGCATACGCTTCAGCGAGCGGGCGCATGCTGTGGGGCGTGCCGGTGAATCCGTGCACGAGCAGCACCCCGACCGGCCCGTTTTCGGCGTAAAACGGCTCGGCGCCCGAGAGCACCGGATATTGTTCGCTCATCTTCCTCTCCCCCTTATCTAGTCAAATCCGTTCCTCTCACTATATTCGCCACCGCACCTCTTTTTTCCTTTTTTTTTTGATCGGACGCCGTTACCACATCGACAACCATGACCGCCACCATTCGTGAAACAAGCCGTTGACGCCAAAATAGACGAATGCGATCCAAGCGATGCCAACCAATGCTTTCTCCATCCCTTTTCCCGTCCGATAGAGCGGCACTTTCCACCGCTTGGACGAAAACGGCCAAAACAGCGGCACCCCTTGAACAGAAAAAAAGTCTTCCACAATATGAAACAAGTAGCCGAGCACGAGCCCAGCGGTAAACGGCGACGCCGAGTCGCGCCAGACGAGGGCGGCAAGCACCCCCCAGACGATGAGCGAATGCGTCATGCCGCGATGGCCGAACGCTTCTTTTACTTTCCCCGCGACGCCGAACGAACGGCGGCCGACGTATGACGACGGCTCGTCAATGTCAGGAAGAAGGCTGCCGATGACAAGCCCCGCCGTATAGGCGGCGGTAAACGGCAGCTTTGTATGCGCGGCCGCCGCCGCGCCGAGGCATAATGTGGCAATGACATGGCTGGAGTATCGCAACGAAATCCCCTCAAACTTTTATCGTTTTCCCCATTATACCACAGAAAAGAATATTTGTTCGTTTCTTTGACGGATTTGTGACAATGATGCCAAGTGTGACAAAGTTAACATCGCGTTATTGACATCATGGCTATAGTTAAAAGTACACAACGCTAATAAGGAGTGAAGCAAATGAAACGAAAACGATCCCCTCTTGCCAACCGTTTCAAATATATTCGGCCGATCGAGCGCCAAGCCGACGGCCATAGCGAAACAACCTACGGCGACCGCGCCTGGGAAGATGCGTACCGTCGCCGCTGGCAGCACGACAAAGTCGTCCGCTCGACCCATGGCGTCAACTGCACGGGGTCGTGCAGCTGGAACATTTACGTCAAAAACGGCATCGTCACCTGGGAAGGACAGCAGCTCGACTATCCGTCGACCGGGCCGGATATGCCGGACTTTGAACCGCGCGGCTGCCCGCGCGGCGCGAGCTTCTCATGGTATATGTACAGCCCGCTGCGCGTCAAATACCCGTATGTCCGCGGCATCTTGCTTGACATGTGGCGCGAGGCGCTCTCCCATCATCCAAACAACCCGCTTGAGGCGTGGAAAAGCATCGTTGAAGACCGCGAAAAAGCGAAGCGCTACAAACAGGCGCGCGGGAAGGGCGGATTCGTGCGCGTCAGCTGGGATGAAGCATTGACGCTTGTCGCCGCTTCCTTATTGTATACGGTCGTCAAATATGGACCGGACCGCAACATCGGCTTCTCCCCGATTCCAGCCATGTCGATGGTCAGCCATGCCGCTGGGGCGCGGTTTATGCAGCTGATGGGCGGCCCGATATTAAGCTTCTATGATTGGTACGCCGACTTGCCGCCGGCATCGCCGCAAATTTGGGGCGACCAAACGGACGTGCCGGAATCGAGCGACTGGTACAACGCCGGCTACATCATCACGTGGGGATCAAACGTCCCGCTCACCCGGACTCCGGACGCTCACTTTTTAGCCGAAGTGCGCTACCGCGGCACGAAAGTCGTCTCCGTCAGCCCAGATTACGCCGAGTCGACAAAATTCGCCGACGACTGGCTGTCGGTGAAGCAAGGGACGGACGGCGCCTTGGCGATGGCGATGGGACATGTTATTTTAAACGAATATTACGTCAAACGGACCGTTCCATATTTTGAACGATATGCCAAAACGTACACCGATTTTCCGTTTGTCGTCACCTTAAAACAAAACGGCGGCGCATGGACGGCCGGCCGCTTCTTGTTGGCGAAAGACCTTGGCAAACAAACGAACAATGCCGAATGGAAGCCGGTCATCTATGATGAAAACACCGACTCGTTTGTCGTGCCGAATGGAACGATCGGCGCTCGCTGGGAAGACAAAGGAAAATGGAACTTGCGTCTTGTTGATGAGGAAACAGAACAGCCGCTTGAGCCACGCCTGTCGTTTTTAGGGAGCGAAGATGAAGTCATCTCGATCCAGCTTCCATATTTCACCGCTGAGGGCGGAAAAACGATCGAACGCGCGGTTCCAGTGAAAAAAGTGCAAACCGTAACAGGAGACGTTTACGTCACGACCGTCTATGATTTGATTTTGGCCAACTACGGCATTGACCGCGGCATCGGCGGCACAGTCGCCCGCTCGTACGATGACGAGGTGCCATTCACGCCAGCATGGCAAGAAGCGATCACCGGCGTCGACCGCGAACTCGTCGTGAAAATCGCCCGTGAGTTTGCCGACAACGCGATCGACACAAACGGCCGGTCGATGATCATCGTCGGCGCCGGGATCAACCATTGGTTCAACTCCGATACGATTTACCGCGCCGTCTTGAACCTTGTCTTGTTCGTCGGCGCCCAAGGGGTGAATGGCGGCGGTTGGGCCCATTACGTCGGGCAGGAAAAGCTGCGGCTGGTGGAAGGATGGCAGACAATCGCCACCGCCCGCGACTGGGTCGGACCAGCGAAATTGCAAAACGGCACGTCATTCTTTTACTTTGCGACCGACCAATGGCGCTATGAAGAGCGGCCGGTCGATGAGCTCATCTCACCGCTGGCCAAAAAAGCGCGCTATTCACACCCTGGCGATTACAACGTCTTGGCCGCGCGGCTTGGCTGGCTGCCGTCGTACCCGACGTTTAACAAAAACGGCATCGAGCTGTATAACGAAGCAGTAAGCCATGGAGCCCGCACGCCGGAAGAGATCGGCGCCTACGTCGCGAAACAGCTGAAAAAGAAAGAATTGCAGTTTGCGATCGAAGATCCGGACAACGAGGCGAATTTTCCGCGCAACTTGATCGTCTGGCGCGCCAACTTAATCTCAAGCTCCGGCAAAGGGCACGAATACTTCTTAAAACATTTGCTTGGCACGACGAACGGCTTGTTAAACGATGACCGCGACAGCCTGCGCCCGGAAGAAATCCGCTGGCGCGATGAAGCGCCGGAAGGCAAGCTCGATCTGCTTGTCAACTTGGACTTCCGCATGGCCGGCACAGCGCTCTACTCCGATGTCGTCCTGCCGGCAGCGACATGGTATGAAAAACATGACTTAAGCAGCACGGATATGCATCCGTTCATCCATCCGTTCAATCCAGCCGTGCCTCCGCTCTGGGAAGCGCGCTCGGACTGGGATATTTTCAAATCACTTGCGAAAGCCGTATCTGATGTCGCCAAACAAGCCGGCTTAAAGCCGATGAAAGAAGTCGTCGCCACTCCGCTGTTGCACGATACGGCGCAAGAGCTGGCGCAGCCGTTCGGTGAAGTGAAAGACTGGAGCAAAGGCGAAACTGAACCGATTCCGGGCAAAACGATGCCGAACATTCATGTCATCGAGCGCGACTATACGCTCATTTACGATCAAATGACCGCCCTGGGTCCGAACGTCGCCCGCCAGCCGATCGGCACAAAAGGGATTGCCTGGTCAGCGAAAGACGAGTATGAACAGTTGAAACGCCGGCTCGGCACTGTCCGGCGCGCTTCCATCGCCGACGGCTGCCCGGATATCAGCGAAGCGAAAAAAGCGGCTGAAGCGATTTTGACGCTGTCATCAACTACAAACGGCAAAATGGCGGTGAAAGCGTGGGAGGCGCTTGAGAAAAAGACGGATTTGAAATTGGCCGATTTAGCGAAAGAACGCGAGGAAGAATGCTTTACGTTTGAACAAATCACCGCCCAGCCGAAAACGGTCATCACCTCGCCGGCGTTCAGCGGCTCTGAAAAAGGCGGGCGGCGCTACTCGCCGTTTACGACGAACGTCGAACGGCTCATCCCGTGGCGGACGTTGACCGGCCGGCAGTCGTTTTACATCGATCATGAACTGATGCGCGAGTTTGGCGAAACGATGGCGACGTTCAAGCCGGTGTTGCCGCACCGTCCGTTTTCAAACAAACGCCCGAAAGAAAACGGAAAGGAAGTCATCTTGAACTATTTGACGCCGCATAACAAATGGTCGATCCACAGCATGTATTTCGACTCCTTGCCGATGTTGACGCTTTTCCGCGGCGGGCCGACCGTGTGGATGAACAAAGATGATGCGGCCGAAGCCGGCATCAACGACAACGACTGGATCGAATGTTTCAACGAAAACGGCGTCGTCGTCGCCCGCGCCGTCGTCTCCCACCGGCTGCCGCGCGGCATGGCGTTTATGCACCACGCGCAAGACCGCCATATTAACGTGCCGGGCACGAAGCTGACAAACAACCGCGGCGGCACGCACAACAGCCCGACGCGCATCCACGTAAAGCCGACGCATATGATCGGCGGATATGCACAGTTAAGCTACGGATTCAACTATTACGGACCGACGGGCAACCAACGCGACCTGTACGTCGTCATCCGCAAACTCGAGGAGGTTGATTGGCTTGAAGATTAAAGCGCAAGTCGGCATGGTGATGAATTTGGACAAATGCATCGGCTGCCATACGTGCAGCGTCACGTGCAAAAACACATGGACGAACCGCCCCGGCGCTGAATACATGTACTTTAACAACGTTGAAACGAAACCCGGAATCGGCTATCCGAAACAATGGGAAAACCAAGAGAAGTATAGAGGCGGCTGGGAGTTGAAAAACGGCGAACTGCGGCTCAAATCCGGCTCGAAAGCGATGCGGCTCGTCAACTTGTTCTACAATCCGTACCAGCCTACGATCGACGATTACTACGAACCGTGGAATTACGACTATGAAACGTTGACGAACAGCCCGCTAAAACAGTACCAGCCAGTGGCGCGGCCGAAATCAAGCATCACCGGCGAATGGATGGAGCTGTCATGGGGGCCGAACTGGGAAGACGATCTGGCCGGCGCCCATATCACCGGTTTGCGTGATCCGAACGTTGTCAAAATGGAGCAGGCGATCCAAGCGGAATTTGAGAATGTCTTTATGATGTACTTGCCGCGCATTTGCGAGCATTGCCTCAATCCGTCATGCGTATCGAGCTGCCCGTCAGGCGCCATGTACAAACGCGACGAGGACGGCATCGTCCTCGTCGACCAAAACGCCTGCCGCGCTTGGCGGTATTGCGTCACAAGCTGCCCGTACAAAAAAGTGTATTTCAACTGGCAAACGAACAAAGCGGAAAAATGCACGCTCTGCTTCCCGCGCATCGAAGCCGGCATGCCGACGATTTGTTCGGAAACGTGCGTCGGCCGCATCCGTTACATCGGTGTGATGCTGTATGACGCTGACAAAGTGAAAGAAGCGGCGAGCGTCACAGATGAGAAACAGCTGTACCACGCCCAGCTTGATATTTTCCTTGATCCAAACGATCCAGCCGTCGCCGCCGCCGCGAAAGAAGCCGGCATCCCGGACGAATGGATCGCCGCGGCGCAGCGCTCGCCGATTTACAAAATGATCGTCAACTGGAAAATCGCTTTGCCGCTGCATCCGGAATACCGGACGCTGCCAATGGTATGGTACATTCCGCCGCTGAGCCCGATCATGAATACGATCGAAGGAAAAGGAAGCCAAGCGAGCGCCGATGACATCTTCCCGGCCATTGATGAAATGCGCATTCCGATCGAATATTTGGCGAATTTGCTGACGGCGGGCGATACGGCGCACATCCGCACGACATTGAAAAAAATGGCGGCCATGCGCTCATACATGCGGGCGAAACAAACGAACAAACAGCCGGACATCCGCCTCATTGAATCGCTCGGCTTAAGCCGTGAAGACATTGAAGAGATGTACCGTTTGCTCGCGATTGCCAAATACGAAGACCGCTTCGTCATTCCAGCATCGCACCGCGAAGAAGTCGCTGACCTCTACGCCGAACAAGGCAGCTGCGGGCTTGCATTTGCCGGCGGCCCGGGCGCTTGCGGCACGCTGTAAAAGGAGAAAGAAGGCGAGCCCCGCCCCCTTCAATAATGAAATGGAGGATTTACGATGAACAGCGAACAACAACAAACGGTCTTTCTATGTGTATCGTATTTGTTGTCTTACCCGGACGAACAGTGGGCCGAATCGCTTCCTGACTGCCTAGACGCCATCCGCTCGCTTGACGATGAAACCGTCCGCGCGCCGCTTTTGGCAGTGGCCGAACAGCTCGCGGTCACCCCGGCTCGAGAGCGGATGGAGCAATATGTCGAAACATTTGATTTCGGCAAAAAAACGAATTTGTACTTGACGTATATGACAAACGGCGAGCAGCGGGAGCGCGGAATCGAACTCGTCGCCTTAAAAGCGCGCTACGAGGCGGCCGGATTCGACGTCTCCGATCACGAGCTGCCCGATTACTTGCCGCTCATGCTTGAATGGATGGCCTATGCAGATCAAGAGCATACGACCGCCTTGCTCGCCGATTATGCCGGCCATATCCGCGAAATCGGCGACAGGCTGGCAGCGGCAGGCAGCCCGTATGCACAGCTGTTTGACGCGCTCAATCACACATTCACTCAACTCGGCGTGACGCCGATCCCGAAAGGAGGTGCAACGGCATGGTTAGCCAATTTCTCTGGGTGATCGTTCCTTATTTGTCGCTTGTGCTCTTTATCGCCGGCCATGTTTGGCGCTACCAGCGCGATCAGTTCGGCTGGACATCCAAATCAAGCGAACTGCTCGAAAAACGGCAATTGCGCCTTGGAAGCCTTCTCTTCCACTGGGGCATTTTGTTCGTCTTCGTCGGCCACGTGATGGGCATTCTCATTCCGGAACCGTTTTACACGGCGTTAGGCGTTACGGAGGAGATGTACCACGTCATCGCCTTGGCGGGCGGCATTCCCGCTGGTTTGGCGGCCTTCGTTGGTTTCGTGATCCTTTTTCGCCGCCGCTTGACGGTCAAGCGCGTACGGGTGACAAGCAGCACCGGCGACTGGGTCGCGCTCGGATTTTTGCTTGTCGTGATCGCCAGCGGGTTGTCGTCGACGTTTCTGAACATCGATTCGCACGGGTTTGATTACCGGACGACGATCGGCCCGTGGTTTCGCGGCCTTCTTACATTCCGTCCGAACCCAGCTTATATGGAAACGGTGCCGCTTTGGTTTCAAATTCATATTCTCGCTGCATTCGGTTTGTTCGCTGTCTGGCCGTTCACCCGCCTCGTTCACGTGTTCAGCTTTCCGCTCCGCTACTTGCAGCGCAGCTACGTCGTCTATCGGAAGCGAATGCCAAAACAAGCAGAGCCGTTCAACCGCGCCAAATAAGCGAGCGGCGTGCGTCACATCAGGAACCCTAAACTGAACAGGCGGGGGCAAACCGATTGCCTAACAGCCGGCCTGTCAACTTTAACGGCGGCGGAAACGAAACAACGTGCGCTTCCGCATATCCTAACGATCATGCATAACAACCTGCCAATAAATGAACCAATAATAAAAAACAGGATGCCCGTCGTTTGGGGCATCCTGTTTTCCATTTGTTACTTAGTTAATGCGCGCAAACAGCTCTTCTTTCTCCGCATCGGACAACAGCCGCTCGGCCATCGGGAAGAGCACGTTCTCCTCTTTCATGAAGTGCTCATCCAAAATGTGACGCGCCTCGATGACCGCGCCGGCAAGCATCAACGCCTGTCTGCTGTCGATGTTCTCCGGCAGCTGGGCGGTCTTTTCTAAAAACATGGAAAGGCGCGCTTTCGCCTGTTCGTGTTCGTATTCCATGACGGCAATAGGGCCGGTCGTCCGCCCGATGTACCGAGCCATCATCGGGAACAATACGCCTTCTTCCCGCTCCGAATGCGGATCTAGAGCGGCGACGAACGATTCAACTTTTTCTCTCAAATCAGCGAGCGGCTCGCGCCAGTTGCGGTCATCTGTCCCTTGGCCGATCGCTTCCGCTGTGGCAAGCAGCTGCTCCATTTGGACGCGCAGCGGGCCGTGTTCTTGTTTTAATTGCGCCAGTCCGGCGCATAATTTCACCCCTTCAGGGCCGCCCATATGGCAAAATGAATGCATCATCAATTCCTCCTTTTTATGATCCGTCCGTTGTTTCCATTATACTGTGTGCAGCATCTCCATCGTTGTGAGTCATATCACACCGCCGACAGGGAAGCGCAAAAAAAAAAAACAGCACGCGCGCCCCCATGAGCGACGCGCCGTAGCAAATCCCCGCCGAACCGTGCTCGCCATCTGCTGGAATGAGCTTCGTTTCATGCTCGCCCCGCCCTTTCATATGAAAAATACATACCCAGTTTTATTATAAGCGGCAAATGTTCGAAAAACTGTGACAAAAAATAAACAGTTTAGCATTTTTGATGAAACACATAATATAAAACATTTAACAAAAAGATGATCTCTTATATAGCAGGTTGGAAAATTGATATAAAACAACCCTCAACAGGGCTTATTGTTGAAAATAACGGGCAAGCGTCACAATCATCGCTCCCATCCGCTCATGTTCCGGGGCGATGACGCGATCGACTCCCTCTTCTTCCAATGCTTCTTTTGTCACTTTGCCAACGGCGCAGGCCACGACATCGGTGCGAAACGCGTCAAGCAGCGGTGCGATCTCTTTTTTCTCGCGGGCGAACGAAAAGAAAAAGCGGACTTGCATCGCCGATGTAAAACAGACGGCATCGACTTCGCGCCCGACGATTTCTTTATACAATGTCGCCAGTGTCTCCTCATCCGGAGCGATATGCCGGTATGGCAACAATTCCGTATACAAAGCGCCTTGTTCAAGAAAAAACTGCTTCAAGGCTGGCGCGGTATCGCCGTACAGCTGTACAACAACGTTTTTTTCCGCAAAGTCGTGCCCATAAAGAGCAGCAATCAACCCTTTCGTCGTCCCGTCCTCGCTTGCGGCCACCGGGGTGACGCCGATTTGTTTCAACGCCGTCACCGTTTTATAGCCGCGGGCAGCCACGTTCGCTTCCTTGATCGTTCGATGCCATTGAGCAGCCATTCCCTCCCGGTCGGCCGCTTCCAACAGCGCCTCAAAGCCGATTCCCGTCGTAAATACGATCCAGTCCGGCCGCATGGCGATGACGGTTCGCATTTCCTCTCCCAGTTCGCTTCCCTTTGAAAAGACGGTCCCTTGCGCCGGACGAATGATGGCCGTTCCTCCTTGCTTTTCAATAAGCGTTGTCATTTCGTCCAGTTTGCGTGACGCGCATAAGGCAATCCGTTTGCCATGCATGTCCCTTCCCCCTTATGGTCAGTCGTTCGTCCTTTCCATTCTAAAAGATAGTCTTTGCCTATGCAACAAAAAACCATTCCGCTCCCTGGCACATCGCAACGCGAATGCCGCCTTCATTGGGTATAGCGCCCAGCGCAACAGAACAGACCGCAGGCAGAAACAGCCGACCACCATCAAAAAAACACGCGCCCAAAGACGCGTGCCCTCCGTTCAACGAGTATGTACCATGGCCTCTTCTCCGCGGCGGTCAAAGGAACCGATGATGCGCGTCGGCTCGACGGAAATGAGCCGGTCCAACGGAATGTTCATCGTCTTTGGCGAGGAGACCCCCACTTCAACGACCAAAGGGAGTAAGTGGGGGAGGAATCGCTTTTTTTGTTTTTGTATCACTAAAAAATATGATATAACATATGATATAACTCACATTTCGCACCCTGACAAGGTCAAAACAAAGGATTTTTTATTTAGTTTTTCAGAATAACTTTTTGACCAACACGACGAGCGATGGCTATCCTTTTTTTACCATCACTGGTCGTTCCGTATGACGTTACACGTAAATGCTCTCATCCAGCCCCAACCCCTGCAGAATCCTTCGTTGTTCAGGGGTGAGGGAGCGATCCAGTGAGCGTTGGATGCGTCCATCCGGCAGCTCCAGGAGGACGACGTTCACATATTGAAACAGCTGGAAAATCGCCTGCCCCGTCGGTCGGGTCAGCTTGCGGCCTCCGGCGCCCTTTAATGGGTGTTCGGGTGTGATGAACTGGCGCACCCGGCGCTGAAAGACGCGGTAAATGGCCAAGGCCAAGAGAAACAAATAGCCCAATACCGCAACTCGTTCTGGCTTTTTGACATAGATCTCATCCGTGAAAAAAGGGTCTTTCAAAAAAGCGAAGTTCATTTCCACCGAGATCTGCCCTTTATATAGCTTCAAGATCTCTTGGGCATCCATTTGTTGGCCCTTCCATTCCTCCGGAACGGTCGTGACGAGGACAAACCGGGACGCTTTCCGTCTTGCCTGTTCCCACGCGTTTTGGTCGAATTCGACGTCAAGGCGCAAGAGATACCGCGTCTCCATCTCGGGTTCCGCCCCTTTTTTCGGCCGTCCGCGCCGTTTTTTCGGGCGTACGATCTCTTCGACCGCGGCCTTGACCTGATGAAACCGTGGGCGAAGGGACGTCTTGAGGGACGCCAAGGCTTGTTCAGCGTCTTCCCGGCACGAGAAAGGGTGGCGCTCCCAACGGGCTTGTTCCTCGCGAAGAAGCTCCGCTTCTTTGGTTCGTTCTTTTTCGAGCGTCTTTCCTTTTCGCTGGTCGAGCGCACTCGATTCGACGACGATCAGCCGAACGGGGTGGCCTTCATAGGTGGAGGATGTTTCCCATACCCGGTACGTGGCGCCGTTTCTCTCCGCCAGCGTAAAGGGGTCGCTCCACGGGATGTGGGCCGAATCGGCCTCCGCGAATGCCCGTTTGACGATGCGGAGCGACGAAGGGCCTCGGGTGATCAAAAAGGCGTTGGCCGCTTTGGTTTGCGCCAGAGTGTCTTTTGTCATCGCGGCGGAATCGGCCACATAAATCCATTCGTCTTCCATCTTGGCTTGTTTGAGCTGTTCGTGGACACGGGACAGCACCTCCGGATTCCACGTTTTGTCCGGCAGGTTGCCGTCGTGCACATCGCCGTAAAACGGGATGCCGTCCTCGTTGCCGACCAGTCCGAAGCCGATCTGTTTTTGCCAACGATGATGGCGGTTATAGCCATGTGTGATCTGCAAAGCCTCTAATGAGGCCGATTCATACGCGCCGTAACCCGTCTTGTCCGTCGTATCGGCGTGAAAGGCTCGGAGGGAAAGGCCTTCTTTGCGATAAATGTGAATCAAGCAAGTGCTGATCACCTTGTGAATAGCGGCCTCATACAAGCGGTCGAGATGACGAGCCAAGGCATCGTCGTTCAACCAGGAAGGATGGAGACCGGGACGGATGAGTTTCTCTAGATCGATCTCCTGAGCCCATCGTTCCACGTGAACGAGGGCTTGCCGGCCGTCAAACATATTGTAGATGATGGCCTGAACGGCATCGCTGACTCGAGTCTGGCACTGTGGATCAACGGGAACGAGATGGTCAATCAATTGGGGTTGGCCCAGTTTCTTGAATAGGGCACTTATTATATTCAAATAATCATTACGATAGACCTTTTTGACTTGAACGTTCATGAGAGAAAAACTCCTTCACTTTCCTTGTATGTCAAGGATTCATTCGACGATGGACACAAAAAATCCTCCCGATTTTCGTTGGGAGGGTGCGAAATGTGAGATATAATATATTATATAACCCGTGGTGCTAGTTGAGCGTCAGCGCTCAACCAGCCCTAGTGTGACCAAGGAATAAGCCAACAAGATGCCATCGAGTGCCACTTCAAACCCGGCCATGGAATTCGCTCGAATGTCGGTGATCCGGTATTGGTCTACGAGAATCGAAAACACCGTCTCGATGACTTTGCGTTTTTTTTGGATCCATTCTTCCCATGCCTTGGATGGGCCGTGCTTTTGATTGTGTCGAGACGGTGTCCAGAACGCGACTTGGTGTTCTTCGTACAGCTTTTCTCGAAGAGCGTGGCTGATGTACCCTTTGTCCCCAAAGTTGTAGGGATGAGGGATTTGAGTCATCACCGTTTCAGCGGCTTTGACGTCGTGGCAGGACGCTTCCGTCACGACATAGCCCATGGCCAGCCCTTGATTGGTCACTTGAAGATGCAGCTTGAAACCGTAGTACCATTGCTTTTTGGAAGCACAATACCCCATATCCGCGATCCCTCGAAATCGCTTGACGCGCTGCATTCTCACGGGATGGCACAACGGAAGAGGCAAGCTGTCGACGACCGCATAAGCATGGTGTTGGCCACGTTTCGCCAGCTCATGACGGATCCATTTGATGGCGAAACCAAGCGCCCGGCAGCGGCGGTTGTATCGGGAGCGTTCAAGAAACGAGCCGTTTGTGAACAAATTTCCCGTGACAAAACGATGCCAGGCTCGTTCGGAAGAAAAGCCCAGCAGCTTCCCCAAAAGGTGAACCGCCATGACCACTTCGTCTTCTTGCTTGACCAAGTGACGGTTGCGGCGATGAAGATACATTTGAATCAACGACAGTTGGGCAGAAACAAAACAGAAAATAGCGGCATATTGTTTTTGAAGTTTGGCTGGATCTGTAGTAAAATGAAAGTGCTCTTGCATGGGGGATCTCTCCTTTCGAATGTTGGGTGACACTTTCATTCTACTGGAGATCCGCCAGCAAGGGCTATTTTTATGCTTGATCAAGTTTATCTAGCACCACGGGTATTATATAATATTTAGTGAAAGAGAGGTGAGACAAATGGACATGACGTTAACAGCCAAAATCAAAATTTACCCAACAGCGGAACAAGCAGAAGTATTGAAAGCCACCCTTTCCGCTTATCGACAAGCGTGCAACGCTGTATCTGTTGTGATTTTTGACACAAAAGTGCTTGTACAAGCCAAGTTACACGACATGACCTATCGTCTACTTCGATCAAACTACGCTTTGCGTTCGCAAATGGCGCAATCTGTGATTAAAACGGTGATCGCTAGATACCGTTCCCTAAAAAGCAATGGTCACGAATGGACATTGGTTCGCTTTAAAAAACTTGAATATGATCTCGTCTGGAATCGAGATTATTCGCTTGTTCAAGGCGTATTTTCTGTCAATACGCTAGAAGGACGAATCAAAGTACCGTTCGAACCAAAAGGCATGGAACCATATTTTGATGGCTCATGGACGTTTGGCACAGCCAAACTCGTCTACAAGCATAACAAATTCTTTTTGCACATCCCCATGACCAAAACAATTCCAACCGTAGATGAACACAACATTCGCCAAGTGGTCGGTGTTGATGTAGGGGTTAACTTTCTTGCAACAGCTTATGATTCGCAAGGGAAAACTACCTTTTTTAACGGACGAAAAATCAAGCATATGCGTGCCAAGTACAAACGAATGCGAAAAACCCTCCAGCAAAAAGGGACGGCTTCTGCGCGTCGGAAGTTGAAAACAATCGGACAACGAGAAAACCGTTGGATGACGGATGTGAACCATGCTGTCACGAAGGCACTCGTTCGTCAATATGGAGAACGTACCCTTTTTGTATTAGAAGATTTAACAGGCATTCGTGAAAAAACAGAACGTGTACGTATCCATGACCGATATGAAACCGTATCGTGGGCGTTCTATCAGTTCCGTCAAATGTTAGAGTATAAGGCACGTTTGCATGGGTCAAAAGTGATGGTGGTTGCTCCGCATTACACCTCTTTGACATGTCCAAAGTGCGGGCATACGGAAAAAGCCAATCGAAAGAAACGTACACACACCTTTTGTTGCCGAACATGTGGATACACCTCAAACGATGACCGCATTGGTGCTATGAACCTTCAACGAAAAGGAATAGAGTACATCGTTGAAGGAACGACACAGGCATGACCTGCGTCGTTGGGTAGTTGTCAACCTGCCCCTAATGCAACCCCAAGTCAAGGAAGGAGGACGAAGTCCGCTCGCACTTCTGGGGAGTTGCAAGCCCCCACTTCAAGCGTTAGCGAAGTGGGGGTAGTTGAC
>NZ_NISS01000001.1:969252-1169969 GCF_002335725.1 Geobacillus sp. FJAT-46040 | reverse complement strand
CGGCTCATCGAAGAAGTCGACCAACACATCGACCGCCTGCTCGAGCCGTATCGCGAGGAAGTGAACCTGTTGATGACCATGCCCGGAGTGAAAAAACAAACCGCCGCCGTCATCATAGCCGAGATGGGAACCGACATGAGCGTCTTTGAAACGCCGGAACGGGCGGCTTCATGGACTGGATTGTCCCCCGGCAACCATGAAAGCGCCGGAAAGCGAAAGAGCACGCGCACGACAAAAGGCAATCCCCATCTCCGATCGGCGTTATGCGAGGCGGCATGGTCAGCAGCTCGATCCAAGACGCATCCCTTGTCCCGAAAGTTTTGGTCGTTGGCGGCCCGGTGCGGGAAGAAAAAAGCCCTCATCGCCACAGCTCGGCGGATGTTGGTGATCATCTTTTGCATGATCTCCCGCAAAGAGCCGTTCCGCCAACCACAACTTATTTAGTCTAGCCAAAAGGCAGACAGGTTATACGAGATGCCTAAAATCGGGCACCTCTGCTTTCCTATTGCCTTTTTTGGCCATTTTCAGTATACCCTCACGGATCAGGAGCGTATACCGCACTCACCAAGTGGTGGGGATTTTCACGGAAAAAGCCAATCGAAAGAAACGTACACACACCTTTTGTTGCCGAACATGCGGATACACCTCAAACGATGACCGCATTGGTGCTATGAACCTTCAACGAAAAGGAATAGAGTACATCGTTGAAGGAACGACACAGGCATGACCTGCGTCGTTGGGTAGTTGTCAACCTGCCCCTAATGCAACCCCAAGTCAAGGAAGGAGGACGAAGTCCGCTCGCACTTCTGGGGAGTTGCAAGCCCCCACTTCAAGCGTTAGCGAAGTGGGGGTAGTTGACTAGACGCATTTGCCGGTTGTAAACAAACAGTTTGCGCGTGTCCTGATACAGCTTGACCGGCAGCACGACCGCTTCCCCTTGATAGGTTTTTACACGCACCGGCTGCTTCTCGGCAGTCCACGCCGACAGCTGTTCATACCATTCCATTCTGATTGTTCCCCCTTCTCATCCGATCCTACTTATGATTATAAACGGAAAAAGCGGAAAAAGGGGGAAAGAAAAATCAACAAATTCGACGAAGGGATGACAAACCGTGTCGATAAATGTTCAGCGCACGGAAATGTTCCGTGCGCCTTTGGAGGTGGTCAGCGGTGGATCAACACACGCGCTGCCGTGCGGTCAGCGCTTTCACCGATGACGCGGATTTTTAGGCCATAGTTGGGCACGTTCCGGCCGGCGTCGACGGCCCCTTTATTGTCATACGACCGGCTGTCGTCAAACACCGGCGTCGGCGATGTATCGTTGTCGATCAGCTGTGAGCCATTGATTGCCACGCGGAATGGGGCTCCTTTTTGCAGGCTGAACGCCGCATCGTGCACTTGATAGCGAGTCGACGCTGTCGTATTGCCCGACCATTTTAACGTATGCTGGTCGGCATCCACAACGCCAAGAAACCCTTCGCCCGGATGGACGCCCGTCCAGTTGTTGTCATAGCCTTCATCCACATACCAGACGACAAGCCCTGGATCGTACGAAAGAAGCCGGTCGCCGCGCAAAATATGGGCGAGCCCTTCATCGACGCCGCGGTGGTTGCGCCATTCAAGCAAATAATAATGCTTCGAGCGCGCGATGCCGTCGCTTTTCGCAAAACCGTCCAACGCGAAAGCGCTGTCGCCCTCTGCATCGTCTGTGAGCGCGATTGTTCCATCTGCCGTCACTTGAATGTTGTCAACATACCAGCCAGCTTCCGACACCGCTACATCAGTGATATAATGGAAGCGAAGGTCAATCGTTTGTCCTGCATAGGCCGACAAGTCAAATTCCGCCTTCACCCAGCCGTTTGACGTACCGGTAATGCCGTTGCCAGGGTTTTGCCCGTACGGATTGTCGGTCGTCGTAATGTTTCCTTGAATTGTTGTCCATTCGTTGCTGCCATGCGGTTTTACTTCTACCGCCCCATAATCCCAGTCTTTCTCAATCGCATACCATGTATCAAATGCCAGCGTCGCCTTGGACGCTCTCGTCAAATCGATCGTCGTTGACATCGTATGATCTAAGTTGTTTCCACTGCCGGAGAAATAGGCATACGCACCGCTTGGCGGGGTCGTGATGACCGTTTCTTTGTCCGGCAAGTTGATGCGCACGGCATCGTTGTTCGTCCCTTTCGTGTTCGCTTCATCGAGCACGACTTCAACACCGTTTGGCGTTACTTCGTTCCACTCAACGGTCGTTCCGCTCAGCCAGTTGCTGCCGGGCATGGTCGACTGCAAAAACTGTTTCGCCCAGGCGCTGAAGCCGGTCGGCTCGGTGCCCGGAATGCGTCCCGCCCAACTTCCGCTTGACATAATCGACCAATAGGCAACTGGCTCGCCCAGACCGGAGTAAATCGTATCGTATTCATCCGGCAGCCCTAAATCGTGGCCGTATTCGTGAGCAAACACTCCTGCCGCCCCGTCAGCCGGCTCAATCGTATAATCGTAAGCCGCCAGTTGGCCGCGCCAATACGGCACATCCGTCGTCGTATTCGGAATGCGGTACACCGATCCTAAATTCCAGCGGTGCGACCAAATGGCATCGCCGCCGAGCGAACCGCCGCCCGATTCTTCTCCGACGCTGGAGTGAATGATCATTAAATGGTCAATCAAACCGTCCGGTTCGCGATAATTGCCGTCGCCGTCTAAATCGTAGCGATCCTCTTGGTCAAACTCACGCAAATCAATGGTCGGGTCCTGGGCGGCTGCCGCCAGCGCTTCGCGCACAAGCGCCCGTGGATTGACGTCATTGCCATCCGGCGCCGGTACATTTCCGCCATAGTATTTAGCCGGATACTTCGCCTGATACCAGCCTGCCACTTTTCCTTCAATGGAATAGCTGCCGCCTGATTGCTCTTCATAATATTTTTTTACTGAGATAAGCTTCTCGCCATTCGGTCCATCGTAATAGCCGTCATCGCCGCCGAAAATCATATCTTCATAATGTTCGCGTGTATAATCTTTATAATACATATCCGTTTCAGTTGGCTGAATGTTGTTATGCGGAAAGTCCGGATACTCGATGAGCAAAACGAGTACACGGTCGACCCGCTTGCCGCCGTTCCATGGCTCCGGCTTGACGGATGGCACGGAAGCCGTTTTCGATTGTCCGAGCTTTTTCCCTTTCCCGTTCAGCACGCCATTTGTCTGCTGTCCGTCCTGCATCGCCTCGGCGCGCTTTGCCTCTTTATCGTATAATTCTCCTTTTCCCCGCGGCATATGAATCGCCTTTTGCCGCAAATAGTCGCGCACTGCTTGTTCCACCTCAGCAGGAGTCGCATCAGCGCGAAGCTTTCCGCTCCGTTTCAACATTTCCGCCAGCTTTTCCTCATTGGCAATCGCAAAATCGACCGGTCCCCCTTGCTTCACAGCCGGAATGCCGGGGGCGTTAGCCGCTTTCGGCGCTTCCGCCGGAGATGCCCACAGCCCGATGCCGAGCGACAGCGCCGCAACAAGTGATGGAATCGACCGTTTTTTCAAAAATACCCCTCCATATCAAATAAAAGGTTGATAGAAAATATATACAATTAAAATATTATAGAATAATACAAAAAATAAAGGGTATTTTTTATCAAGAACAAAATAGTCCTTTTTACCTATATTTGTCGAAAAAACGAGATTTATAGCAAAAAAAGGCTATCGATTTCACCTTAACATCCAGACAGTTTTCCAGTTACAATGTAATATATTCGCAGTTTTTGTAGAAATTCTGGTTATGCAGCTTGATGATGGGAAAGAAGGTGCCGCGATGCTGAATATTTTCAAAGACTTTTTGCTCAACTTGTTTTTCATCCTTCTGCCGGTATTCCTCGTTCCCCTCTGTACGGAGCAGGAGAAGAGGCCAAAACGATTCCGCCTTTATTTGCCGACCATTTGTTACGCCGTCGTGATCATGTTATGCATCACCCTCCCGGTCGGAACAGAGAGCGATTTCATCTTCGACTTGCGGCAAATTCCTCTGTGGCTTGGCGGTTTGTACGGCGGAGCGGGGGCGGCGACGGTTTTAGCGTTTACGGCGATCGCCTACCGCTCGCTGTTCGGCGGAGCTGGCGTCTTCGTCACCGTCGTCGTTTCCATCGCCATCGCTGCAACAAGCAGTTTATTGACAAAACGGTTTGTCAAGCTGCCAACCAAACAGCGCACGCTGTTCGCTGCATCGCTCAGCTTCGGCTCTGGCCTATTGACCGTCGCCATAGCGGAGTGGATGGCTGCTGCGGTTTCTCCTCCGCCTTCCGTTGCGCTTATCTTTTTGTTTGTACAGCCCATCAGCATGCTCATCGTTTGTTCGTTTCAGGAAATGGTGCACCATAACATCGCGCTGCGCAAACGAGTGATTCGCGCCGAGAAAATGGAAGCCGTCACCCATTTAGCTGCTTCCATCTCTCATGAAATTCGCAATCCACTCACCGCGGCGCGTGGGTTTATCCAACTGATCGAAGAGCAGCCGCTCGCTGCCGACAAACGACGCCAGTATGCGCGCATCGCCATTGAGGAGCTTGACCGAGCTGAAGCGATCATCACCGATTACTTGACGTTTGCCAAGCCGGCGCCCGAGACGCCGGAAAAGCTGAACGTGAAGCTCGAGATCGAGCGAGTCATTGACATCCTCCGCCCGCTCGCCAATATGAGCTGCGTCGATATTCAAGCGACGCTTGCCCCATTTTCCGTCATCGGTGAGCGCGAAAAATTCCGTCAATGTTTGCTCAACGTAATGAAAAACGCCATCGAAGCGATGCCTAACGGCGGGACGTTGCAAGTATACGTCTCCAT
This sequence comes from Geobacillus sp. FJAT-46040, assembly GCF_002335725.1. NCBI lineage: Bacteria > Bacillati > Bacillota > Bacilli > Caryophanales > Anoxybacillaceae > Geobacillus > Geobacillus sp. FJAT-46040. The sequence goes on along the minus strand of NZ_NISS01000001.1, from coordinate 1,165,148 downwards.
TGACAACGGACGTGTGCTCATCCGCATCGCTGATACCGGCGTTGGCATGACGAAAGAACAGCTCGAACGGCTTGGCGAACCGTATTTTACGACGAAAGGCGTCAAAGGCACGGGGCTCGGAATGATGGTCGTCCACCGCATCATTGAATCGATGAACGGAACGATTCGCATCGAAAGCGAAATACATAAAGGAACGACGGTGTCGATTTATTTGCCGCTCGCACCGTCTCCTTCTTCCTCAACGATTTCTGATAAAGAAAAACAGCTGTTTGCCGCCTTATGATATAGCGAAGACCAGCCGCAAGGGCTCTTGTGAACAAAGGTCAACATATCGATATCCTGTATGCCCAGCCATCAAAGGGCCTTTTCTTTTGGTCTGGGCATCTTTTCCTTTAGCCGCCTTCGCACGGATGAGTAAACTATTTTTGGGTAAAATTCAGGAATAGATCCCCAGTTGCGAACGGATCGCCCTAGTTTAACATCACAGCGGTTTCTGCTACAATACTATCGAAGCGAAACACATCGAGGGAAAAGGAGACAGTTGCATGATTCACGTCAAAACGGAACGGGAAATTCAATTGATGCGCGAGGCGGGGAAACTCTTGGCCGCCTGTCATCAAGAGATCGCCAAACGCATCGGACCGGGCGTCACAACGATGGAAATCGACCGGTTCGTTGAAACGTTTTTGGCCAAATACGGCGCCAAACCGGAACAAAAAGGATACCGCGGCTATCCGTATGCGACATGCGCTTCCATTAACGATGAAATTTGCCACGGGTTTCCGCGCAACGAACCGCTCAAGGAAGGCGATATCGTCACGATCGATTTTGTCGTCAATTTGCGCGGAGCGCTCGCCGATTCCGCCTGGACGTACGCCATCGGCGACGTCGGCAAAGACGTGGAAAAGCTGCTTAACGTCACCGAGCAGTCGCTCTATAAAGGAATCGAGCAAGCCGTTCTCGGCAATCGGATCGGCGACATCGGCCACGCCATTCAAACGTACGTCGAAGCGCACGGCTTTTCCGTCGTACGCGATTTCACCGGACACGGCATCGGCCCGACGATTCACGAAGAGCCGTATGTCCCCCACTTCGGCGAAAAAGGAAAAGGGATGCGTTTAAAGGAGGGGATGGTCATCACGATCGAACCGATGGTCAACATGGGGGCATGGCAAAGCAAAATGGATCCGAACGGCTGGACGGCGCGAACGATCGACGGCTCGTATTCAGCGCAATATGAACATACGATCGCCATTACAAAAAACGGGCCGCTCATTTTAACGACGCCGGCGTAACGGTAACCCCCGGACAAAACACTTTGTCCGGGGGTTATCCATAATTCGCCCAAACTTCTTGCTAACCTATCTATCGTCTCTCCGCCTTATTCTTTTTCTTTTGTTTACATAATAAAATTATGGTTGCTAACCTTCGATCACCTTCACATACAACGTCCGCTGGCGCGGCCCATCGTATTCACAAAAATACACACCTTGCCAGCGTCCAAGCAGCAGCCGGCCTTCGTGAATAATGACGTGCTGCGACGCGCCAACCGTGCTCGCTTTCATATGAGCGGCCGTGTTTCCTTCCATATGGCGGTCAAGCGGATGCTCCCACGGATACGTTTCATCAAAACGGCGCATCATGTCGCGCTTGACATCTGGATCCGCGTTTTCGTTAATGGTGATGCCAGCCGTTGTATGCGGACAATAAACGACAGCGATCCCTTCCGTCACGTTAGCCTGGCGCACCGTCTCCTCGACGAATGAAGTAATGTCGATCATGTCATCCCGCTTTGCCGTGCGGATTGTAAACGAACGAAGCATACATTCCACCACCTGGGCAAACATTTTGTACTTCGCAAAAAAGGTTTGCTACTCTAAATAATATAATACAAAAAATGGAGTGAGAAATCATTGGCCAAGCGCTATGAAAACTTAGACGGCGTCTCGACGCACAAAACATGGGCCGATTTCCGCCACTGGCAGCGGGAGCGGAAACAAAAACAAAAAGATTTGTCCTACGTCGTGCCGCATGTTTCACCGCCTCAATACGAGCGGCTTCAGAAGCCGAACGGACGGCCGCAGCTCTGCTGGGTCGGCCATTCGACCTTTGTCGTTCAACTTCATGGCATCACCATCGTCACCGATCCCGTCTGGGCGAAGCGGATGGGAACGGCCAAACGCCTGTCAGCCCCAGGCGTACCGCTTGAGGAGATGCCATCGGTTGACGCCGTTTTGATCTCCCACGGCCATTATGACCATTTGCATTTCGGCAGCCTCCGCCGCTTGCCCGGTGATCCGCATGTATTCGTTCCGGTCGGCCTCGGCCGCTTGTTCCGCCGCCGCGGCTATCGCCGTGTCACCGAACTGTCATGGTGGGAAACGGCCTCCTTTCACGGCGTATCGCTCACATTTGTTCCCGCCCAACATTGGACGCGGCGAACGCTTTGGGATACGAATACGTCGCACTGGGGCGGGTGGGTCATTGAAGCGGACGACGCACCGACGGTTTATTTTGCTGGCGACAGCGGCTACTTCCGCGGCTTTCGCGACATCGGCGAACGCTTTTCCATCGACTATGCGCTCTTGCCGATCGGCGCGTACGAACCGGAATGGTTTATGGGACCGCAGCACACGACGCCGGAAGAGGCGGTGCAGGCATTCCTTGACTGCCGCGCCCGTCTGTTTGTCCCGATGCATTACGGGGCGTTCCGCCTCGCCGACGATACGCCGAAAGAAGCACTCGACCGCCTACGGGCCGAGTGGCGGCGGCGCGGGTTGGAAGAGGAGCGCTTGCTTTGCTTGAAGCTCGGCGAGGTGATCGATGCCGCCCAACTAGCCGCAAGCGGGGGATGCAGACGTGCTGAATTGGGCGGAAACAAGCCATAAAACCCGCCGCTCCGACAGGCAAAAAGCGCTCCGCTGCCCGCGGAACGCTTTTTCTCTTATTCTTTCACTTCTTTTTTCCACAGCCCGACCATCAGTGCCGTGACGATGGAGCCGATCAAAATGGCAAGGATGTAAAGCCATGCGCTTCCTTTGACGATCGGGATGACGAAAATGCCGCCGTGCGGCGCCGGAAGTCCGATGCCAAACAGCATCGTCAGCGCCCCGGCTACAGCTGAGCCGACGATAATCGACGGAATGACCCGCACCGGATCGGCCGCCGCAAACGGAATCGCCCCTTCCGTGATGAACGAAGCCCCCATAATATAGCACGTTTTGCCGGCCTCGCGCTCGGCTTTCGTAAACTTCTTCTTGAAGAATGTCGTCGCCAGTGCCAATCCGAGCGGCGGCACCATCCCGCCGGCCATAATGGCCGCATGCGGCGCATAGTTGCCGGCGTCGATCATGGCGATTCCGAACGTAAACGCTGCTTTGTTAATCGGACCGCCCATATCGACTGCCATCATGCCGCCTAACACCACGCCAAGCAGCACTAAGTTCGCCGTTCCCATACCTTCGAGCCAATGTTTCAACCCTTCATTCAGCGCTTTCACCGGATCGATGACAATATACATCATAATCATGCCAGTCAGGAAAATGCCGAACAGCGGATACAACAGCACCGGTTTAATGCCTTCTAACGACTGCGGCAGGCGGCTGAACAGTTTGCGCAGCCCGACGACCAAATACCCGGCTAGGAAACCAGCAATCAATCCGCCGAGGAAACCAGCGCCGCCGTTGGCCGCCATAAAGCCGCCGACCATCCCCGGCGCAAATCCCGGCCGGTCAGCGATGCTCATCGCGATAAACGCGGCAAGCACGGGAATCATTAAGGCGAACGCATTGCCGCCGCCGATATCCATCAACGCTTTGGCAAACGGATGGTACGACGGGTCGTTGGGGTCGAACGCTTTAATGCCGAAAGTGAAGGAAAGCGCGATCAAAATCCCGCCGCCGACAACGAACGGAAGCATATTCGATACACCGTTCATCAAATGTTTGTAAAAACCGGTGCGCGGCTTCACCGCTCCCGCACCGCCCCGCGAAGCGCCGCTCGCCCGGTAAATCGGCGCATCTTGGCGCAACGCCTGCTCGATCAGCTTCTCCGGCTGACGAATCGCCTGGGCGACTGGCACTTGGATCACGTGTTTGCCGTCAAAGCGGTCCATTTCGACTTGTTTATCGGCTGCGACAATGATCGCCGCAGCTTCTTCAATCTCTTGTGCGGTGAGGGCATTTTTCACCCCGTCAGAGCCGTTTGTCTCCACTTTGATCGTCACGCCCATTTCCGCCGCTTTCGCCTTCAGCGCATCGGCAGCCATATACGTATGGGCAATCCCGGTCGGGCAAGCGGTAACGGCGAGCACTTTCCGCCCACCGCCAGTCGGTGCGGCCTGCGACGACGGCGCTTCCTCTTCGCTCTCTTTTGCCGCCAGCAAACGAACGACTTCCTCTTCGCTTGAAGCGTTTTCAAGCTCGGCGCGGAACGATGCATCCATCAGCATCGAAGACAATCGGGCCAACGCCTGCAAATGCGTCTGTTCCCCGCCTTCCGGGGCCGCAATCATGAAAAACAAATGGCTTGGCTTGCCATCGAGCGACTCATAATCAATGCCTTCCACGGAACGGCCGAACGCCACGGCCGGGCGCTTGACCGCCGCCGTTTTGGCGTGCGGAATGGCGATGCCATCCCCGACGCCGGTCGTGCTTTGTTGTTCGCGCGCCCAAATCGCTCGTTTGAACGCCTCCACATCGCTGACCGCCCCCGCCTCGGCGAGTTTCGCGGCCAGCTCATCAATCACTTCGCTCTTTGTCTTCGCCTGAAGCTCAAGAATGACCGTTTCTTTTGTCAACAAATCGGTGATTTTCATTTGTGTGATCCCCCTTTATTTCCTCTTATAAACGCACGACGCGAACGCGGCCGACGAGTGTTTCCACTTCCTCTTTCGTGCACAAGTCTTCGGAAAACGCCGTTGCGCTTCCGGCCGCTACGCTGTAGGCGAACGCTTCCGCGATCGGTTTTCCGCCCGCATAGGCGGCTAAAAAGCCCGCAACCATCGAATCGCCCGCCCCAACTGAATTTTTCACCGTTCCTTTAGGCGCCTCAGCAAACAGCGTTGCTTCCCGGCCGAAGTAAAACGCCCCCGCGCCGCCCATCGAGACGATGAGATGCTCTACTCCTCTTTCAACCAACCGGCGGCCATAGAGGATGATGTCTTCTTTCGTCAGCGCAGAGACGCCAAACAGCTCAGCAAGCTCATGATGGTTCGGCTTGGCAAGAAACGGCCGGCAGGCAAGCAACGATCGGAGCGCCGGACCGCTTGTATCGATGACAAGGCGGGCTTGCCGCTTCACTGTCTCCGCTGCCAGCTGCTCGTATACATCCGCCGGCAGCGATGGCGGCACACTTCCCGCCAACACAAGGACGTCACCAGCGGAAAGCGCCTCGATTTTCGCTGTCAGCTGCGCAGCATCCTCGCTGGCGATGGCCGGGCCTTCACCGTTAATTTCCGTCTCCCGCCCAGCTTTCAGTTTGACGTTAATGCGCGTTTGCCCAGGGACATGAACAAAATCGCAGGCAATGCCTTCTTTCCGAAGCTCGCTTTCAATGAACCCGCCGGTAAATCCCCCGACAAATCCAAGCGCCGTGCTGTCAACATCCAAACGCTTCAACACGCGCGATACATTGATCCCTTTCCCGCCCGGAAATGTGAACGTTTTCACCGAACGATTCAGTTCACCAACATGCAGCTCATCGAGGTGAACGATATAATCAACAGATGGATTCAACGTGCATGTGTAAATCACGGAGCCACAACCTCTACTATTGTTTTTGTTCGATACAAATCTTTCCACTCTTCATCCAATTCATCGGTGATCAACACCGCTTCATGCAAATCAGCAATTTTCGCAAACGCGCTTTCATTCAACTTCGAATGGTCAGCAAGCACATACGCGCGTTGCGCCAGCTGCATCGCCGTATATTTCACCAGCGCTTCTTCCGGATCCGGCGTCGTATAACCATAGTCGTAATGAACGCCGTTGGCGCCGATGAAGCATTGGTCAAAGCGATACTGCCGCAGCGACTCGATGGCGCCGCGCCCGATCAACGCCTTCGTTTTCGGCTTGATCATGCCGCCGATCAAATACGTCGCCACATTGTGCTCAAGCAACCGCTCGACATGCATCACACCGTTCGTGACAACGATGACCTCTTTGTCAGCTAAATGTGGAATCATTTCCCACGTTGTCGTTCCCGCATCTAAATAAATGCAGTTTCCTTTTTGGACCAAACTGGCCGCATACGCGGCAATCCGCCGCTTTTCTTCGATATATTTCAACGACTTTTCCGATACGCTTAACTCTTCGCGCTTCTGCTGCAACAAGGCCGCCCCGCCGTGCACACGGCGCAGTTTCTTTTCGGTTTCAAGCTGCGTCAAATCGCGGCGAATCGTCGACTCGGACGAACCGGTCGCCTCTACGAGCTCTTGCAGCTTGATGACTCCTTTTTGCGCCAAAAGTTCCAAAATGAGGCGGTGGCGCTCCTCGGTCAACACGTTCCCACCTCCCATGATGAGCAATATCGCTTGTGCCCTTATTATAAGCGAAAGCAAAGAAAAAATCAATCAAAATCATTCATTATCACTCAATATTAATCAAAAATAGTATTTAAAACGATCATAATCATTCATCAACAACAAAAAACATTGCCTTTCATTCCGATCAGGCAATGTTTCTAAACTATCGTCCGGAAAGATACAGTTGAATGGACAAAGAGTCGATTTGGGAAACGAGCAACTCGTCATACTTCTTTTGCGCCAAAAAACGCATCTCCGCCTCCGTTACATTCGGATGCTCATTTTTCACTTGTTCTACCATGTCGTTCCACACGTTTTGCGCCAACAAAACGAGCTGGACATACCGCCGTTCTTGCTTCCAAAATGCCGCCTCACCGTATTGGCGGATGAGTGTTTGAGCGGTTTCGCTCCCTTCGTATTGCCGCTTTCTGTTTTCCACTTCACGATCAACGGCCGGTTCATCTACTGAATAGCCTTTTTCTTCGGCAAGCAGCGCCATCGAGTGCAGTTCAATGAGACGGGTAACAGCGGAGCGGGGCTCAGTCGTCTCATTCAACTGCCGTTTCCAATAACTGAGCCGCTCGTTGAGCTCTTCGCCGCGATACTGCTTTTTGACCGCTTCCATGGCCGAAGAGATCTCAATTTGCCAGCGTGTTTGGTAGAACTTTACTTCTGCCGCTGTAATCGCGGTGCCATTGATCATCGCTGCCACGTCTTGCTTCTTCACCTTGAGGGTAACGAGCTTTTCGACCGTCTCATCGCCGTCTTTGATTTGCAACAAAGCGTCCCATTCTCCGTCCATCGGCAGCTGCACGTTCCCTTCATAAAGGCCGGGTTCCTTCTCCGCCAATTGGACGACTGTTTGCCCGTGATCCATATTCGCCATCTCAAAGACCGCCGTCACTTCAAGCCCACCCGCCGGCTTCCCGTCCTTTTGGATGGCGACCGCAAACGAAGAAGCCGTCCCTTCCTTATAAAAAGGGGTCGTTTTCACCGACACCGTCCAATCGTTTCCTTGACACCCGGCAAGCAAGAAGAAAAGCGCTGCCATCACGATCATCCATTGTTGCCTCACTTTATTCTCCCTCCATCAGTGTGCTAAGCTCAAAATCTTCGACTCGGTATTTCGTGATCTTCCCGTTTTCCAAATAGGCGACATGGGTGCAGAGCTGCCTGACTTCGTCAATATGGTGCGACGACAGCAACACCGTTTTGTTCGGCAAAGAGCGTAAAATCGCCAGCACGTCCGCCCTTCCTAACGGATCAAGCCCGCTTGTCGGCTCGTCTAAAATCAGCAAGTCAGCATCGTAGTACAGCATAATAGCAAGCCCGAGCCGCTGCAGCATCCCTTTCGAATACTGCTTGCTTTTCATATGGCGCGCTTCCCATAACCGGACGGTGTGCAAAACGTCTTCGATCCGCTCTTCATCGACCGCGCCGTGCAACGAGGCAAAAAAGCGGACATTTTCCTCCCCCGTTAACTGAGGATACAGCTGAAACTTTTCCGGCAAATAGGCGACTTTCTTTTTCCACTCGTGCCGCCGATGATCAATGCCGTCAATATACACCGTTCCGCTTGCTGCCGGAAGCAAGTTCAGCAAGCTATGAATCAATGTCGACTTGCCGGCGCCGTTTCGCCCGACTAAAGCACACCGCTCCCCTTTCTGAATGACAAGATGGACATCATCAAGCACTTTGTTGTTTCGGTACGAAACTGTCAATCCCGCCACTTCAATCATCGTTCTTCCCCCTTTCGGCTCCACAGCATCGATGCCGCTAGCGCCCCCATCCCCCAGACCGCGATATTGAGCGCAACAAGGACGCCGGGAGAGAAGGAGAAAAATTTTTTCATCGTCCGCGACAAATAATCGAGCGAGAACATCCCGAGCGACGTCTCTAAGTAAAAACGGAGCGCATGAAGCGGCTGCAGAAAATACACGAAGGAGAACACATGCACATTGTCATACGTCACCGACGGCAAAACAGAAAGCAGCGCAAAGTCATACAAATAAATGAAAAAGAACGCGGCAAACAAGTTGGCGCCAATCAACTGAATTTTCGTCTTGCACGCGAAACCGAGCCAAATTCCAATTTGATTAAAAATAAACACAAGCACCATCGTGGCGAGCAAAAAAGAAAGAAAATACGATAAATGAAAGACAAACAAAAACTTGGCCGGAATGATCAAAACGAAGTACCAAATGACAAACACCGTCATTGTAATGAGCTGGATCGCCGCGCTTTTTTCCCATAAAAACATCCAAGGCGGCCCGCTTTTGACGACAATCATAACCATCGTCCGCTGCTCTTTCTCCTGCATGACGGAAAAAGAAGCAAAAAATAAACAAAGAAGCGGAACGATGTACGCATTCATGTCAAACAGCATCTGCAAAAAAATAGTCAGTCCATGCTCAGCCGGCAACGATTTTGCGCTCATCAATACGGAAAGCGATGCGGCAACAACGAGCAGAAAAAACAGCCAAAACGCCTTCCCCCGCGAAAGCTCAAGCCATTCTTTCCAAATGTAGCTCATCTCCGAATCCTCCTTTTCGGCACGATCACCGCGATGGCTCCAAAGCCGAGCAGTCCCCACCACCAGCCGGCTGATATGGTTTTTTTCACAAGCGGCGCATGATCGACCGCCATCACTTCGTCTGTCTGCCGCCATTCGTTGATCGCCTCATAGACACCTAAGCTCGGCGACGACAAAAACAAATACGCCAGTTCATTTTCTTCCGCTAACTTATGAAAGGAAGACGCATAGCGAAACGGGGAATCCCCTTTCCCATCTTGGTTCAAATCAAGCAACGCCGCTTCGCCGCCCCAGTCGTTGCCAACCCCGCGAAAATCCCACCTATTCCTGTCCCCGCCGCCAAGGCGCGCGACAGCAATCGTATTTTTCCAAATCCGGTTTTCCGTAAACGTTTGCCGCTGTGAACTCGACCAAAGCTCAATGCCGATCTCATTTTGCAAAAAGACATTTCGCTGCAAAAAATTATCGTTCGACTGATCAATATACAATCCCCGCTCGTTTTGATAAAACGTATTGCCAATGATCCGGTTGTCATTTGCCATCTGCAGCAACAACCCAAACGAGCGCATTCCTTTGTTGAAGAAAAAGCGGTTGTTTTTCAGGACAATCCGGTTCGAGTTCATGATCGCCGCCCCGCCGTTATTAAGCATAAACGTATTGTCATGAAACGCGTTATCATCCGAATACATGTAGTGAAGCCCGTAACGGGTGTGAGACACTTCATTTCCTTTGGCGACGTTATGATTGGCGTAGTCAAAAAAGATGCCATCTCTCGTTCCGATAATGGTGTTATGTTCAAGCTCATTAAAATTAGAATAATAAATGTGCAGCCCATTTCCTTGTCCGGCGATTTCTCCGTTTTGTTCGCCGATCACCCGTACGTTGGCAATCCGGTTGTGATGCGCCTGACTCAAGTAAATGCCATGAAACGATTGTTTTACCGTTATGTGTTCTAGCGTATTATAATCGGAATAAACTTTGATGCCGGCGTATTCCTCTTGCGTGCTCCGGCTTTTTCCGCTGTTCGTGACGGTCACATGTGTAATGGTGACATGCGGCGCTTTGATCGAAATCACATTGCCGCGCCCGCTTCCTTGAATGACCGTGCCTTTTGTGCCGATGATGGTCAGCGGTTTGTCGATGACAATATCACCAATGTACGTTTGGCCTGTTAGGCGAATCGTGCCGTGAGCCGGAGCAGCGTCAATCAGTTGCTGCAGCGTCTGGCCGGCAGCCGCTTCTTTCGGAACATCGAAAAAGAAAAAAATGAACAAGGAAATGAGCAGCCATCGCTTCATGTTTTTCTCTCCTTCCATAGCGGAACGAGCAGGCAAACGAACGCGGCACCGACGAGATACGCACCGGTCGCAAAATAGCTGAACGTCGTAAAGTTGGCGATCCGGTTTTCTCCGAAAATCGGCGGCACAAACGGATCGATATCGATCGGGGCGTTATCGTTTAAATTCGTTCCAAAGTCAGCGAGCCAGCGATGAATATCGTAAAGACCGAGCGCCCCGCCAATGAGAAAGGCGGCGATGAACACGTACAGCCCTCTTTTGCTTCTCGTGAACGCGATGATGAATGCCGCTATGGCCATAGCGATCACGATGTAGGACAAATAGCCAAGTTCCGGAAAGCTCTCTTCACTAAACGGCTTCATGCCGATATAGTGATTGAGTCCGTTAATAATGTCGATATCCCCTTCAAGCCGATTCGGATAAACGATAATCTCTAATCCTTCCGGATATTGCGGAGCGATGAAATCCATCCCCCACCAAGGAAACGCTAAAGACAAAAGCAGCAATCCTCCGGCCGCGCCGACAAAGACGGCAGACAACGGAGACAGTTTCGCTGCAGCCATTTTCTTCACACCTCTTTTGTTAGTCAGGGGGGCGCGTCCGCCCCCTCGGTTTATTGTTTCGGCTTTACCAACAAATACCCGGTCATTTCTTGGTGCAGCGCTGAACAGAAGTTCGTGCAATACAACGGGTACGTTCCCGGCTTATTGGCGGTAAACTCGATCGTGTTCGTTTGTCCCGGCTGAATTTCCATATTCAAGTTATACTGGTTGATGGCAAAACCATGGGTAATGTCCTCATCAAAGTCAAGGTTCGTCAGGTGGATGACAACTTTATCTCCTTCATTCACTTCAATGACGTCCGGCCGCTTCGCATTGGCATCAAAAATAAACTTCGAACGCATTGCGATGCCGTAGACGTGCACCTCATTTCCTTTCCGGACGATGCGGGCGTCTTTTTGGTTGTACACAGCGTCTGGATTGTTGTTCTCTTTCGGGTACACTTCAATCGTTTTAATTTTATCGGCCTTGATCATTTGCCCATAGTGCGGTTCCGGATCGACCGGCGACGATTGGATCACTTTCATTTTGTCACCGCTAATGTCAATGAGCTGCATCGATTCCGGGTGGGACGGCCCGACCGATAAATAGCTGTCTTTCGCCAACTTGTTGAGCGACACTAAATATTTGCCGTCCGGAGATACGGTATCCCCTTCCGCCGCGACGGCATGCCCTGGCGAATATTGAACCGGAACGCGGTCAAGCACTTCGCCGGTTTCCGGATTCCATTTCACAATTTCAGACGAAATAAACATCGTCGTATACGCCATGCCTTTGTCATCAAACTGCGTATGCAGCGGCCCAAGCGCGTTTTCCGGATTGACTTCCCGCTCCATCACCGATTCGTATTTCAAAATCGGGATGCCGTTCCGCTCGCCGGCAAACTCTTTCTTTTCAATCGCCTGAAACGCCTTTTCAAACGAAAATACCGTCAACAACGGGGCGAGCTTCCCGGAGGCGATGAAATATTTCCCGTCTGGGGTAACGTCGACGCCATGCGGCGATTTGGCGACCGGCACTAAATAAATGCCCCCTTTATGCTTTTCCGGAAAGATCATTTTTTGACCGCCGACATTGTCATATTTCCCCGCTTTCACCATGTTCTCAAGCTCTTTCCAGTTAAACAGCACGATAAAGTCGCGGTCTTCTTGAGACGCGTTGATTTCCAAGTTTGTTGTCGCTTCTTCCGTATTGTACGTTGTCAGCACGGCCCAATCTTTTGAGATTTTTTTCCCGGCATCGGACAAATCGTACGACCACGGCGGCAGCGCAACTTGATAGGCAATGTGCAGCTTTTGCGCCTTTTCATCGAACGTGACCGCACTCATCACACCGCGGTATTTTTCACTATACTCATCAAGCGAGGCGTACTGATGGCCGAGCGGAACGGAAAATCGGGTCGGCAAAAATAAGTATTCGGTATTCTCCGTCACAAACGCGGCACAGTGCGGACCGCTCGTATTGGGGACTTCGATCATGTCTTTGACCGTAAACGTTTTCAAATCCATCACTGCCGCCCGGCTGTTCGCCACATCGGTCGCAAACATATACTTGCCGTCATATTCCCCATTCGTTTCCGAGAAAGCCGGATGATGCAAATCGCCCCACGTATAGCCGCCAAGCATTTTTTTCGAATGGGTATCCCAGCCGTAGCCGGTCGCCGGATCGGGCGTAAAGACAGGAACCGTGCGAATGCGCCGCATCGACGGCAACCCGTAAATAAACATTTGCCCCGAGTGGCCACCAGAGGCGAACAAGTAATATTCATCTTTTTCACCAAACGGAACGTACACTTTTTCCGCATCGGTTTTGGCCGATGTAGTCGAAACGGTATCAGGAGTGGAAAAATTGCCGAAAAAGACAGTTGACGCCAACACTCCAACTGCCAACCCTGACAACGCGGAAATCACTTTTTTCTTCACTCTCGTTCCTCCCATCGTTTCTTACTTTTCGGATGCTTCTTTTAAGAGAGCAATAATTTCGGCCCGCTCCTCATCTGTCAGCGGATTCGATTTGATCACCCCAGACATCACCGCAGACGTCGGCGCTTTTAAAAACTCTTCAATCGGCTTGCCGTGTTTGCCCTCGACTTCTCGATAAGCGTTCGATAAATCCGGACCCGTCGTCCCTCCTTGCAAGTTAAGCTTGGAAACAGAGTGGCAAGAGAGACAACCTTTTTGTTGCAGGATAGTCCCGTCCTGCGTACTAGCGTTTGTTGTCTTGCCCGCCCCCTTCCCATCCTCTGTCGAAGCTGATGGTTGGGACGATTGAGCCGTCTCTTGTTTTCCTGCCTGCGTCGCATTCGTCTCTCCTTTCGTTCCTCCCAACTGAAAATACGAATAACCGCCAGCCAAACCGATCAAAGCGCTGATGAGAAAAATGACGACCGTTTGTTTCATGCCCCTCCTCCTTCTACAGTGAGAAATTCGTTTACCATTATAGCCACCCGCCCTTGACCTCCCCTGTGCAAAAAGTCACTTCATTTCCAAGATCAGTGAACATTATTTGGCAAAAGCGTGGCAAAACGGTGAAAAACAAAAAACACTTGCCACCGGCAAGTGTCCTTTCCCTTGTTCAATTCAGTTGTTGCATCTCAGCTAGCGGCAAATAATGCTTCCGCACAAACGCGATAAACTTCGCCGCATACACCGGATCAAACTGCGTTCCTGCGCAGCGCTCGATTTCCTCAAGCGCCTCTTCAAACGTTTTCGTCCGCTGGTACGGCCGCTCGGTCGTCATCGCGTCAAATGAGTCGATAATACACAAAATGCGGGCCAATTTCGGGATTTCTTCCCCTTTCAGCCCGTACGGATACCCTTTCCCATCATATCGTTCGTGGTGCAGCTCGATGAGCGGAATCAACTCATCAAACCGCTTCTCCGCCGCCACAATCTCGCGTCCCCACGTTATGTGCTTTTTAATGATCTCCCATTCATGCTTCTCCAATTTTCCGGACTTATTTAAAATATCGCGCGGCACTTCAATTTTGCCAATGTCATGGATGAGCGCCCCTAAAATGAGCGTCTGCCGTTCATGGTCGGTCAACTCATCAAGACGACTGCCAAACTCCAACGCATATTTAAACACCCGTTTGCTATGGCGGTATGTATAGACATCTTTCGAAAGAAAAAATTTCACTTGCTGCTCGAGCGCTTCCAAGTCTTGTTTAAACTTAATTTCATCCAAGCACATATTATGTTTATCATACAACTGAACGTTGTTTTTCCCTTGCGCCTTGGCGTAATAAAGCGCCTGATCGGCGCGGTGGATCAATTCCTCGCTCTCGTACATATCTTTTTCCATCTCGGCGATGCCGCACGAAAACGACAGGCAACGATACGGAATATGCTCGACGCCTTCAAAATATGTATCGTTCACTTCTTTGCGCAACCGGTTTAAAAACGCGTACGCGTCTTCTTTCGTCGTGTTGGGCATCAAAATGGCAAACTCTTCCCCGCCATAGCGGGCAACCGTAAAATTCGTCCCGTCCACCGCTTGTTGCAGCAGCTTCCCAAAAAACGTCAACAACCGATCCCCTTGCAAATGGCCGTTCCGGTCATTGTATTTTTTAAAATCGTCCAGATCCAAAAACGCCAAGGTCAACGGCTGTTTGAGCAGTTTGCAGTCGGAAAACTGCTCCTTGAGCGTTTCTTTGAAAAAACCGTGGTTGTATAGGCCGGTGAGGTGGTCTTTGTTGGCGCGGTTGGAGACTAGTTGGTATAATTGCAAAAATTTTTTAAAGATAAAAGATAACAATGTCACTAAAATAATCAGTAAGAATAGCCCAAAGTATTTTGCTTCCCATAACAAAATAGCTAAAACTAATGAAAGTAATAGAGTAATAGAATAGCTGACACATGCCTCTTTTAAAATTCCTAGTTCTAGGGCCCCTTTAAAGATTTGACCCACGCAGAGAAAGAAAAGCAATATCAAAATAACATTAATCCCGAAATAAACCAGTAAACTAACTAAATAAGGCAGGAGATTGTAGTAATTTATCTTTCCAATTTCTCCGTGGAAAAACAAAAAGGAATAATAGGCACCTGATATCATCAAACAATACATTGAAAAATTAAATAAATGTCTCCAAAAAGACATTTTTCGTCTGTAAAACAGTTCCACAACACTATAAATAAACAAAACTTTCAGAGTAAAACTAATGCCATATAAAAATAAAATAGCAAGATAAATAGATGAGTCCATTGAGAAAGAATTAGCTTTAGGAGGTAAACTAATCGGAAAAAAATTCAACAAAATAATGGAACCAACTAACATATAAATTAAAACCCAATCCCAAAGGGATTGAGCAAAGAAATCAAGATTAATCCAAAAGCTGGACAAACCTAAAAATGAAATTATGATAATATAAATTTTTTCTGTTTCTTTAAAATTCAACGCCATATATAACCACTCTCATGTGAATAAAATTCGATTAATAAGACTAAAAAGAGACGCAATACATGAAATCATTTTCTTAATCAAGTGTTGAAAACATCTTGAATCAAATCTTGCAGAAAAGCCACAACTATTCAATCAGTCTAAATCCAGAAGTCAATGCCACAATCACCGAACCAAGGATGAACAAATTGATCAATACTTGTTTTACTTTGAATTTCATGTCCTTTTCCCCCTTAACATTTTATTTATTGATCGCAGGAGCACCCGTTGTTTCTTTCTCAGCATCGTCTGCCCCATGGCGCGGTGCACTGAGCATCAGATGCTGGATGAACAAGAACGCCCCTACGTTCATCACAACGTCGCCGATGCTGATGACTTGTTGGCGCGGGTACGGCGGAGACAGCGGGATGATGTCGCCAAGAAACGGCAGAAGCGTATCCGATGTGATCGCCTGGTGCTTGCCGTACAGACCGGCTTTTAACGCTTCGATGTATTCGCGGCCGAGAAATTGGGCGGCTTCGATCGATACCGGCATCCGTCCGCCGTTTACGGCCATGACGATAAAGTTAAGCAAGACGCCGGCGAAGATGACCGGAAACCCCGGCTGATGGCGGTTGAGCCACAGAAATGCGAGTCCTGTGATATAGACGAGAAGAAAAATAACGTTGCTCATTTTGGCGATCCACTCGATGCGTTCTTGAAGGAAAAAGACGATAAACTGCACCGCCAACAAGAGCGGAAACAACCAACCGCCGCGCAATTTCATGTTGGCCAACCCTTTCAGGCTTCCGCCGCGAAACCAGCCGATCAACAACGACAAAATGATTCCATCGTAAACCATAATGCTGTCCCCTTGATAAACAGAATTTTCTCTTTTTTCTAAACTACTGTCCTCACTTCTATTTTTACCGTTTTTTTCATTCTATGTAAATAGTCCGTTCGTCCTAACTACAAACAAATTTTGATGAATATCGTTTCCTTCTTTTCGTTTTCGTCATTCTTTGAAACAAGAAACGACAAAAACAGCGTCATGTATATCCATTGAATAGTGAAAAAGAACCTACCCTCAATGGAATGATCCCCCGACTGCAAATGCGGCATGCGTTTTTCTCGTTGAAAGACAAAAAGCCCTTTTTTATTATTCCGTATTGCTTTTCGGAAGATTATTGTTATAATTGTTTATACAGTAATAATTTTATGGATAAAAACGTCCTTTTTGCCCATTATATGGAAAGGAGATGAAAAAGAAATGGACGCGGAAATGTTGGGAAGCAAGAATGACAAAACGTATACACGTCGGATTAGCCAAGTCGGGAATAGTTTGTCCGTTAGCATCCCGAAAGATTTAGCCACGATGCTAAACCTAAATAAAGGCGATGAAATCGAAATATATTACGACAAGGAACGAGGGGAAATCGTGATGAAACGCGCAAACCGAATTCCAAAAGAAGTCCGTCCTGAAGTCGTGATGGCGATGAACCGCGCGATCTCCAAATATGACGAAGCGCTGCGCAACTTGAAATATAGATAAAGGAGCAGCTGGAGGAAAACATGGTTTATTATTTGACAGCGGAAGAAATCCTATTTATCCATTACACGGTCATGGAAATGTACGACGACGCAGAACAAGCGGGGATCCAATTCCCCGATAAATTCGCGTGGATGTTGGAAAGACCGAAAACGAAATTGTTCGGGGAGGAACAGTTCCCTTCGATTATTGAAAAGGCTTGCTGCTATTACCATTCCATCGCGACAGGTCATATTTTCCACAACGGCAATAAGCGGACGGCTTTAACCGTATTCGTCACGTTCCTTGATTTGAATGGATATGAGTTCACTATGACCAATAAAGAAGCGGAAGATTTCACGGTGTACCTTGTCGAGGATGCCAAGTTCCGGGGAAATGATTGCATCCAGCATCTTGCCCACGAATTAGAGAGTTACATCCGTCCCATCCAAAAACGAAAAGAGTGAGGAAAAGAGCGGGCCAAAGCCGGGTCAAGTTCAATTATTGCGTAAAATTCCATCGCCAACACAGTAAACTTGGATGACAGGACAACAACATCGTTTTTTGCTGCTTTGTTTTTACACAACTGTGCGAACCTTGATCCAAAGCCGCCTTTTCGCTATCCTCAATTTTTAGGTATTGTCAAAAGTTTATCCTCCACACTCACGGTCTTCCCTTGAGTTTCAACGGTTGAACGAAAAAAGCTTTCTACCCCCGGTGTTTCGGCCATCATTGAGGCAACAACACCCAACAGCCAAAACAAAGAGCGGCCTGATCTTTTGTCCTCCAGAGCCCGTTGAAACGAAAGTTTGCCCATTGCATCCCCGCTTATTTTTTGGCTATCCTACAACATGGAAGCGAAAGTCTTTCGTCGGAAGATGAGAAAAACGGATTCCGATCATCGTCAGGAATCCGTTCGTCTTGAACGGGTTACCTCTCCGTCCCGCAGCTGCCTCGGCAATGGTCAGCCGCATGGCATGACGCGCACGCCCCTTTGGCGCTTTTTTTCACGTGGCGAACCAGAGTCCAGCCGGCGTAGGCAAAAATCGCTCCGCCAATGATGATATTCGCCATCATCATATTCTCTCCTTTCATGGAAAACCTACTATCTTTCCAGCTTGGTAGACAAGAAGTGAAATCATATAAGCAACCGTTAAGGCGATGCCAATCGACAACAGCGTCCATTTCCACGATCCGGTTTCTTTGCGGATCGCCGCCACGGTTGCCAGACACGGAGTGTAAAGCAAAACGAACACCATAAAGCTGAACGCCGACAGCGGCGTAAACTGGGCAGCAATCACTTTCTTCAGCCCGCTTGCTTCATGAACGTGGTAAATAATATTCATCGTCGACACCACAACTTCTTTCGCCAAAAAACCGGTGATCAACGCGGCGCCTGCCTGCCAGGCGCCAAAGCCAAGCGGCGACAACAACGGTGCGATCAACCCGCCGATCGCAGCCAGCAAACTGTCATCCATTGGAACGCCAACCCCACGCGGCCCGATGTACGTCAACAGCCAAATGGCGACCGAACCGCCGAAAATAAAGGTTCCTGCTTTGCGGATGAATCCTTTCCCTTTTTCCCATGTGCTTCGCCATAGTGTGAGCGCCTGCGGCACGCGGTATGGCGGCAATTCAATGACAAACAGCGAATTTTCGTTTTTCAAGAGCGTCGATGAGAACAACTTGGCAAGCCCCAAAGCCACTACAATGCCAAGCACGTAAAGCGAAAACACGACAAGCGCCTGCTCGCGGACGAAAAACGTGCCGGCAAACAAGGCGTACACCGGCAAGCGGGCGGAACATGACATGAACGGCAGCGCCAAGATCGTCATGAGCCGCTCTTTCGGCTGCTCAATCGTCCGCGCCGCCATCACCCCGGGAACGTTGCAGCCAAAGCCAATGATCATCGGGATAAACGCCTTGCCGTTTAACCCGATCGCTTCCATCATCCGGTCCATCACCATCGCCACGCACGCCATATATCCGGAGTCTTCAAGCAAAGAAATGAAAAAGAACAAAATGAAAATTTGCGGCACAAACACCAACACCCCGCCGACCCCAGCAACAACGCCGTCCAAGACGAGCGCCTTGATAAACGGCGATGCCCCTGCCCAGTCGAGAAAACGGGACAACCCATCTGCCAGCGGACCGGAGAAAAACGCATCAAGCCGATCGGCAAGCGGCGTCCCCAGCCAGTTAAACGTCAGCATAAACACGAGATACATCAGCGCCAAAAAAATCGGCAGCCCGACATAACGGTTTGTCACAACCACATCGATTTTTTCCGTCCATGTCAACGGTTTGTTCTCAAGCGCGATCGCCGCAACAGCGATCGCCTCACCGATCCAGCGGTCACGCGTCTCATAAATCTGTTCGGCGACCGAAGATCCGAGCTTCTGTTCCGCCTCTGCGCGGGCTTCCAGAAGCGGAGAAAGATCCAACCGCCCGCGCAAATAGGCGGCGATGCGCTCATTCCCCTCCAAAAACTGCAACGCCACCCATCGTTTGTTTCCAGGCACATCGTCCGGCAGCTGCTCGGCAATGCGACAGATCGCGCGTTCCACCTCAACGCCGTAATCAATAAAAATGCGGGAATGGTGTCCGTCTTTTGCCGACAAAATGGTGCGGGATAACTCCTTTGTCCCCTTTCCCGTCCGGGCGATGAAAGGAAGTGACTTTTTTCACAATCATTCTATATTGTCAACATTTCTTCAAAATTTGGCGATTCATTAGTTGAACTTTTCAAAAAAATGTATATAATTTCTTGTATATCTTTCCCATCTTTGTTCAAGGAGTGAGTACAGTGAATACACTAGGAAGAATAAGCAACTTTGTCGGCAATACGTTTGCGATCTGGGTGCTTTTGTTCGGAGCGCTCGCCTTTTTCGCTCCCGGCGCGTTTACGTGGATCGCTCCGTATATCGTGCCGCTTCTAGGCATCGTGATGTTTGGCATGGGATTGACGCTTTCAGCAGATGATTTCAAAGAAGTATTCAAACGTCCGCTTGATGTGTTGATCGGCGTCGTTGCCCAGTTTCTCATCATGCCGCTTATCGCGTTTTTGCTCGCTTACTTTCTGCCGGTTTCGCGTGAAGTGGCGCTTGGCATTATTTTAGTCGGCTGCTGTCCGGGCGGAACGGCGTCCAACGTCATGACGTATTTGGCGAAAGGAGATACGGCTCTGTCGGTCGCCGTCACGTCTGTTTCGACGATTTTAGCGCCGATTTTGACGCCTTCGCTCATCTTGCTTTTAGCGGGAAAATGGCTGTCCGTATCGGCCGCAGCTTTGTTTTGGTCGATCGTCAAAGTCGTCCTGATTCCGATCCTTTTAGGACTCATCGCCCAGGCTCTGTTCCAAAAGCAAGTCAAAGCGTGCATCCCGGCGCTGCCGCTCGTTTCGGTCATCGCCATCGTGGCCATTGTCGCCGCCGTCGTCGGACAAAACCAGGCGGCCATTGCCAAAAGCGGACTGCTTATTTTTCTTATTGTCGTTGTTCATAACGGATTGGGCTTGCTGCTTGGGTATTGGTTTGCCAAACTGTTTCGACTGTCACCGCCAAAACAAAAGGCGATTTCCATCGAAGTTGGCATGCAAAACTCCGGGCTTGGTGCGGCCTTAGCGACCGCCCATTTTTCGCCGCTCGCTGCTGTTCCGAGCGCCATTTTCAGCGTCTGGCACAATATTTCCGGTCCGATGGTCGCAACATACTTCCACAAACAAGCAGATCGCCAGGCGGATGAACAAACGATTTCCGCTTAACCCCTCTCACGCTTTGCCTAGCAACAAAAAAGCTGTCTTCCGAAATGAATGATCGTTTTTCGGAGACAGCTTTTCCGCTCATCTTTCTTATTCCTTGACACCCGGGACAAAAGGCAGGCACCCGCCTTTCACCTCATTTCACAGCGCCCCTTCAAACGGAAACACCATCCGCCCTGCCAGTTCAGGAAAATCAATGAACGGGTTGCGGTTGCCTTGGATGAAAAAAATCGCGCTGTTGCGATGATGTTCATACACCGTCGGTGGAAATTGTTCGTGCCAACGGACAAGGAGCGGAATATCGATTTTGCGCCGAAACGACTTTGCGATCGCCTTTGGGTAGCGAAGCAGAAAGTACAACATCGCCCTTGCCGCCGTCCCTTTGCCGTATTCCGGCTCGAAATAGCCATTATGAACGACTCCGCAACGGTTTTGGATTTGCTCGTCGGGATCTTCCGGATTGTAAAACGGGAAATCCGCGTACGGAAAATTCGACCGCATCGTATTGCACTCCGGCTGGCAAACGAATAAATGATGCAAATCGCCTTTCATCGGTTCGCGGGCGCCAAACCAAGACTGCGGCACGACATGTTCGGCATTGAATTTCCATTGCTGCTCGATCGTGTTCACCCGCTCGTGCACCTCGCCCGGCCCTTGTTTGGCTTTTTTCAGCAGCTGGCGGAATTCGTCATAACGCCGCTTCATCGTTTCCACATCTTGGACGATTAACGTTTTCGGATCTTTCCGCTCGCCCGAATACAAACTGCACACCGTTCCGTCCGGCTGCAAGTCGACCCATGTGTACAAATACTCATCCTTGCTGAAAAAATACGGCAGCCGCCGCTTATGGGTGCGCGCCACCAGTTCATGATAGCGGACAAACAACATCAATCCGTCCCCTTCAAGCGGCAGATGGCGATAATACCGTTGGCGCGCCCGCTCATCTTCTGCGGCCTGATAATACGCGTCCTCCACCGCGAGTCGCTCGTTCAACTGCTCCAGCTGGGCGGCAACATCTTCCGTTTGCCATTGGCCAAGCTCCTCAAGCCGCCGTTCCGCCTCTCCCATCGGCGCTCCCCTTTCTTTTTTCTTTTAGTGTATCATGGAAGGCGAAAGAGGGCGACAACAGCGTTAATGCAGAAGAAACGATGTCGCGCCGAACAAAACGGCGGCGATGCCGGCGGCGATCAACGATGGGATCAACTTCGTGCACGCGTATTCCATCACCGGCAAATCCAAAATAGTGCAAAGCGTCACCGTATTGTCGCTAAGCGGCGACGCAAACGCCCCGAACGTCCCACTCGCAAACACCGCGCCGATGACCGGCAAAATGTTCGTTCCCGACTGGCTCGCGAGCGTCACACCAAGCGGCATCAACATCCCCCCACGTCCCCCACGACGAGCCGATGAAATAGGAAATGACGGCGCCAAGCAAAAACAAAATCGGAGCGACGAAAAACGGCGGAATCCATTCTTTGACATGGCCCGTAATGTATTGCGAAAACCCTAAATCCTCCGCCACAGCCGACAGCGCCCAAATGAGCGCCAGCATTAAACGGAATGCTTCGGACGTACACGATGTACGGCTCCGCTCCGATGCCAGCCGTATCAAGCGCCTTATCGATGACCGACACCATATAGCCGACAAACGCGGTGGCAATTGGGATGAGCGCGACAACCGGGTTGGATGTCACCTCAATGGCAAAGCCGATTTGCTGGGACGACAGCCCAAGCCGTTTGCGCAGCGCCTTCATGATCGGCGCGACGGTGACGATGCGAAAATCGGGGTCGCTGAATGTCACCATCGTCGATATCCACGTCAGCAGCATGGCGGTTTTGGCCGATTTCACTTTTTTGCTGACGAGATGGACGAACCCTTTGATTCCCCCGGTGTATTTGATCATGCTGACAAGACCGGCGAACACATACAAGAAAATGATGATGCGAATGTTGTTCGTCTGCATCAAGTTATCGACGACGTAATGAAGCATCGTCCGCAGCCCGCCAAGCAACGACGGCGTCATGAAATAGCTGCCGACCAACAGCCCGACAAACAGCCCCGGGATGACTTGCTTCGTCCAAATCGAAATCGGGATGACGACGAAAAATGGCAAGAGAGCTTTCCACGACGGTTCCATTGGCCATTCACTCCTTTCTTTATGGCGACTGTTTCCCTTGTCTATGCAAACGGTCATTGATTTTCCCCCAACAACAGGGAGACGAGTCTACACAAAAAGCGCGCCGCATGGTGGCACGCGCAAGCGAAACCGCTTTCCTACCTAAAAAAATAAAAAGCTGCCAATTAGACAGCTTTCACCGCTTCTCTTCGGGACGGCAGCGCCAACAAGTGGAGCGTCACTTCCGGCTTCGAGCCGATTCGAATGTTCACCCCGGTTTGCCCAAGCCCTTCGTTGATATAAAACGGTTTCCCCTCCCATTCATGATAACCTTTGATCATATTCCGCTCGGTGAGCGTTTTGCTCATTTTCGCCAAATGGTACGGCTTTGGCCAATGAATTTGTCCGCCGTGGAAGTGGCCGGACAACAAGTAGTCAAAATGATAGTCTTTCATATGCGGCACGATGTCTGGATCGTGCGTCAACACGAGGTTAAGACCGTCTTTGACGCCCGCATACGCCTTTTCAATGTCGCTGCGCCCCGTGTAAAAGTCATCGATGCCAATGATATTGACGGTGTGACCGTTGACGGTAATCGTCTTCGTCTCGTTTTGCAAGACGACGCAGCCGTGCGCCTCCAGCGTCGCTTTCAGG
Source organism: Geobacillus sp. FJAT-46040 (assembly GCF_002335725.1). NCBI lineage: Bacteria > Bacillati > Bacillota > Bacilli > Caryophanales > Anoxybacillaceae > Geobacillus > Geobacillus sp. FJAT-46040. The sequence goes on along the minus strand of NZ_NISS01000001.1, from coordinate 1,141,798 downwards.
CGCTCGAACGACTCGCCTTGCAGCACGTAATCGTGGTTGCCAAACACGGCGTACATGCCATATGTCGGATTCAACTGTTTCAACGCCGTCAAATACGGACCGAGTTTGGCGATGCTCTCCTCGCGGTCCAAAAAGTCGCCCGTTAAGGCGATCAAATCGATGCGCTCCCCTTTCAGCTTTTCATACACATCATCCGGGGAAATGGACAGCTTTTCCAAATGAAGGTCAGACAGCTGCAAAATGCGGATGGCGCCGTTCCCACCGTCCAGACTGCCGACCTGAACTTTATGCAAAACCGCTTCATACGTGTTGCGGTGGGCTTTGCGAATGGCCAAAGCAAGCAATAACAAGATTGCAAGAAAAACAAAAAAGAATGTCATCGTCTTCTCTCCTCCCTCGATACCCATTATAGTGAAACGGAGGAGAGAAGAAAGAGGGAGTTAGTGGATGAGATGGTAACCATACAATGAAAACAACTTTTCCTTCGACATCAACAAATATTTCGGCGGGCGAACAAGCGGCATGAGACGGTGTTGGGCCACTGTCATCATCGGCCAATGGGATGCCATTTTCAACCAACGGTAAAATGAATCCGCTATGTCAATGACATCAAATCCGAGTCTCTCACAACCTTTGTTTAACATCGTTACGCCGATAATCCCTTTTATGCAGGCGGACTGTTCGTGATGGTAAAGATAATGAGCAACATACGGCAAACTGGCCTTCACCTGTTCGAAAATATAACGTCCTTTTTGAATATCACCTCGATACTGCATCAGTTCGCGAAGCAGACGAACATTATGAAGGTGAATTTTCAACAGCCAGTCATTGGCCGCAATCGTCGTTCCGTCCGAAAGGTGAATGGTTTCACCCTTGTATCGAAGCAAACGGACGCGAAAAATGGAACGACAGCCGTTCTCTTTCCCACCAACATATTCGAGGCGGGAACATGCATAATAGAGCGGATCCATCAGTCCCCATACAGACAACAGCCACTGCGTCGCTTTGCTTCTCATTGGCGGCATCCTTCCCCTGTTCGTTCTATCCATTTACATTATGGAATCGATCGAGCGGCATTATAAATGGAGAAAAAAGGAGAAAAGATGGCTGCATAACCAACTGGAAGACGCGCGTACTGAGGTCCAGTTCCATTTCGCCCCCTGCTCGAGGCTTTATCAAAAAAAGCGCGCACGAATCTCTATGCGCGCCAAACAACTATGCTCTTATGATTGGACAAACGCCACTGTGTTTACATCCTGTTGGCACACGGCCAGGCGGTTTTCCGCATGCTTTGCTTCCAAGCAGGGGATGCATCCAAAATTCGAATCTGCCCGCGCCCCTAGGAACGCATCCGAAAATGCGCATTCATTTGCCCTTTCAACATCCGCTCGCGCAGCTCTTTCGTCATTTCCTGACGGATTTCCCACGTCGATACCCCTTCCTCGCGCTGATTGGCGATTTTCATCAACTGCTCCACATCGGCGAACGAATATTTGCGAATTCCTTTGGAACGGTCAGGGAACACCAGCTTCCGTTCCTCGTAATAACGAATTTGCCGCTGCGACAGCCCGGTCAGTTCGCTGACGACACCGATCGAAATGACTTTTTTGTATTTGTAATGATCCTCTTGAGGATGATCTGTCATACTCCTCACCTCAATTCGTTATATTTTCTAACGTAATTATACCAAAAATGATGTTAGCCCGCTAACTTTTGTAAATAAAATTAACATATTTTTTAAATTTCCTGTAAATGCGCTTAACACATTTGCTGTATGCTGAAGAAAAAGATGATATGGTAAAGGTAAAAACAGGGAGGGAATCGAATGGGGACATGGATGAGAAGCGCCGTGCGGAAGAAAAAGCAGTTTTACATCGAACGACTGATGCAGTTCGGCTTAGCCGCCGACCGCGAGCGTCTCGAAGAGTGGACAATGGCCGAACTGCGCCGCGAATATGAACGATTCCACCCCGCCCAGACGATCGAAGGAGGACGCCGCCATGGACAAACAAGCGCTCGAACTGGCCAAACGCATCATTGAACTCGATCTTGAGCGCGACGCGATGTTTGAGCAACTGATCGCGCTCATCGGCAACCGAGCGGATGAGCTGCTTCGATTTTTGCAAAATCGATTGTAAAACGATCGCAAATGAGAAGGTGCCCTGAATTTCTTCACGGGCACCTTTTTTCACCCTCATTCTTCAACAGAAATCCTTCCGAAATCAGCGCTAAGGCTGGAAAAACTTAAGAAACGCCGCGAACCCCCCCCTCTTTGTCAACCTAAAGAAAGGACTGTGTTTCACCAGTTTTTTCGTTCAATCAAACGATTTCCTTTGAAAGTTTGCAGCGTCTCTTTGGGTTACCCTATTCATTCTGCTGCTTTTTGAGAGAACGATTCGATCGTAACCGTCGTCCCTTGAAGGCGACGAGCAGCCATCACCGCGATCGCGAAAACGAAAGCAAGCATCCAAAACCCATACGCCGAAGAGCCGGTCCACTGCTTCATCACCCCGAGCACGTTCGGCAGCAAAAACCCTCCCAGTCCGCCAGCGGCGCCAATGATGCCCGTCAACAAGCCAACCTCTTTCGGAAACCACGTCGGAACAACTTGGAACAACGCACCGTTCGCCGCGCCAAAACAAAGGAAAAGAGCAACCATCAATCCGAACAGGACGAAAAGAGACGGCAATGTACCGATGCAAGCCAGCAACAAAGTCCCAGCGGCAAACAACAAGGAAAGAAGCCGCATTCCCCCGATCCGGTCAGCGAGATAACCGCCAATCGGCCGGATGAAACTGCCCGCAAACACGACGGCGGTGACGAAATCGCCGGCCGTGACTTTACTGACGCCGTATTCATCAAAGAAGAAAATGCCTAAGTATCCCGTCAGCCCGACAAATCCGCCGAATGACAAGCTGTAGAAGAAACAAAACAGCCATGCTTCTTTTCGACGGAGAACGGCTCCGTATTCACGCAACGAAACGGGTTTCACCGCTGTTGGACATTCACGCGCCAGCCAAGCGAATAGAAAAAAGACAACAACTAGCGGGACGAGCGCCAACCCGAACACCGCGTTCCAACCATACATCTCCGCCAGGCGCGGACCAAACAGCGTTGCCAGCACCGTCCCGCTGTTGCCGGCCCCGGCGATCCCCATGGCCAGCCCTTGATATTCTTTCGGATACCAGCGGCTCGCAAGCGGCAACGCAACGGCAAAGCTGGCTCCGCCCACCCCTAATAAAAATCCGAGCGCATACACATCCGTCATCTGATCTGCAAACCGCCAGCCCCACACAAGCGGCACAACTGTCACCGCCATGCCAAGCAGACCAGCCCGCTTCCCGCCCCAGCGGTCGGCGAGCATCCCCATCGGAATGCGAAGCAGCGCCCCGCCCAACACCGGAATGGCGACCATCAGCCCTTTTTCCGCCGGTGTGAGCGCAAACTGTTCAGCGACAAACACCCCGAGCGCACCAAGCAAGTTCCAAATCATGAAACTAATATCAAAATAGAGAAACGACGACAATAGCGTCGGCGCATGCCCGACGCGCCAAAACGATTTTCTCGCCATCTTCCCCCAACTCCCCCTTGGCACAGAATGTTCGTTATGCTAAAATGGAAATGAAAGCGATTTCTCCACCTACTTCCCGCCGTATTGCCGGGAAGTTTTTTTTCTGCATTCGTGATTCATTGAAAAATTCGGCGATTGACTAGACCCATCACCATAGCGTTCCCCACTCGCGAACCTTGATGAGTGCGGTTTCCAACTGCTGATGAGAGGCAGAACGATGTTTGAATCTTGATGGCTAATTTCTCCCTAAATCAACAACCGGCCGCACCCGAGCTGCGCACCGCTTAAACGCCGGCATCCGGCAATGCGGATCCAGTTCATCGGACGTAACGTTGTTGATTTGCCCGAGGCCGCTCCAGTGGAATGGGACAAAAATGGTATCCTCGCGAATTTGATCATTGTAACGGCTGCGGACGACCGCCGCACCGCGGCGCGTTTCAATGCGCACAAGCATCCCTGGGCCGATCCCGTATCGTTTGGCCGTCCTCGGGTGGATCTCGACGGTCGCTTCCGGCTGCCGCGCCGAGAGCGCCGGGCTCCGCCGCGTTTGCGTTCCGCTCAAATAATGAGCAAGCACCCGTCCGGTCGTTAAATAAAGCGGATACCATTCATCCGTCTCCTCTTTCTCCGGCCGAAACGGCAAAACCGCAAACCGAGCCTTGCCGTCCGGATGTGCAAACCGTTCCGTAAACAACCGAGGAGTCCCAGGATGATGCGGATCGGGGCAAGGCCAGTAGACACGTTCGCGGCGCAGACGCTCATACGTCACACCATAATAGTCCGCTTTGCCGCCGCGGCTCGCCAACCGCAGTTCATTGAAAATCTCTTCGGCTGATGTGAACGGGAAGAAGCGGCCCTTGCCAAGCTTGTGCGCAATCGCGCATAAAATTTCCCAATCATGTTTCACCTCCCCAGGACGCTTCCGAGCCGCCGGCCGAAAGCACACCCGCCCTTCGACGTTCGTCACCGTGCCTTCGTCTTCCAAATACGACGAAACAGGCAGCACGAGATCGGCCAGCTCGGCTGTTTCGGACAAAAACATATCCGCAACGACAAGAAACTTCAGTTTTTGCATCGCTTTGGCCACAAACGCCGCATTCGGGCTCGAGACGACGGGGTTCGACCCCATGACCAACAGCCCGGTGATCTCGCCCGCATCGATCTTTTGCATCATTTCATACGCTGACACCCCCTTTCTCGGCAGTTCATCCGGCGAAATGCCCCATATGTTCGCAATATACCGGCGGTGTTCCGGATGCTCAATGCTTCGATAGCCCGGCAGCTGATCGGCTTTTTGTCCATGCTCGCGCCCGCCCTGCCCGTTCCCTTGTCCGGTGATCGAGCCAAACCCAGAGCCAGGGCGACCGACTTTCCCCGCCGCCAGCACGACGTTGATCCACTGTCTGACCGCCGCATAGCCGTCCGCCTGCTGCTCCAAGCCGCGCGCCGTGAGCACGATCGCTTCGGCCGCCTCCCCGTACTTTCGTGCCGCCAAGCGAATCTTCTCTTCCGGCACGTCAGTCAGCCGGACGATCTCATCCATCTCCACTGCTTCTATGTGCTGTTTCCATTCGGCAAACCCAACCGTCCGCTCGCGCACAAACGCTTCATCGATATATCCTTCGTCAAGCAGCACTTTCCCGATGCCGACGGCCAATGCCGCATCCGTTCCGGGCTTGAGCGGCAGGTGCAGATCCGCCAACGCCGCCGTTTTCGTTTCCCGCGGATCCACCACGATGATAAAAGCGCCGTTCTTCTTCGCTTCATAAAAATACGGCATCAACGTCGGCTGGCATTCGGCGATATTGGTCCCAGCCAAAATGATCGTCTGAGCGAGCGGAATATCGGACAGTGGATTCGTCAACCCGCGGTCAAGACCGAATGCGTCGTTCATGGCCGCTGCGGCTGCCGACATGCAAAAGCGTCCGTTGTAGTCGATGTGCCGCGTCTTGAGCGCCACGCGGGCAAATTTCCCGAGCAAATACGCCTCCTCGTTCGTCAAGGATCCGCCGCCGTAAACAGCAAACGCATCGACTCCATCTTCCTTCTGAATGGAGATGATTCGTTCCGCGATTAGCGAAAGCGCCTCCTCCCAGCTGACCCGCACAAACCGGCCGTCCACTTTCGCAAGCGGAACCAACAGCCGCTCGGGATGCAAAGCGTGCTGGTGGGCGTTCATCCCCTTTAAACAAAGGCGGCCGTTGGACGTCGGGTTGTCGGTTGGGACCGCCTTGTAGCGGCGCCGTTCTACAATCCGCTCCTCCACCAGCTGAAGCGTGCACTGGACGCTGCAAAACGGACATTGGGTCGCGGCGGCCGTTTCCGACGCCCGTTCTTTTTCCTTGGCGCGAAAGTAGCGCAGCAATTCATTCGTCATCGTCATTCACCCGTTTCCTGCAACTCGACATATACACAGCCGTCTTCCACAGCCACGCGGTACGTTTTGACACACCCTTCATCCGGCGCCTGCGCCTGACCGTCTCTTAAGCAAATTTTCCAATCATGAAGCGGACAAAACACATACTCGCCGCTGACAATGCCTTGCGACAGATCACCTCCTTTATGCGGACAGCGGTTTTCAACGGCAAATACTTGATCGTCACCCGTCCGGAACAACGCCAGCTCACGATTCCCGACCCGCACGCATTTTCCGAGCCGCTTCGGCAGCTGTTCCAATGTTCCCACTTCTACTCTCATCATCACTTGATCCTCCTCGCATGGATGCATAGTCAAAGGCCAGCCTGTTGGGCAGCCTCTTTTCTCTCCGCTGAAACGCTGGATAAGGCTGGGCGGCGGAAGCAACCGGCTTTTTTGCCCGCCCATCTTTCCGTTCGCCCGCCGTCATCCCCCTTCATTCCACCGGCACCGGCTCTTTGTCGCCGATATCGCGGAACAACAGTTGCTGCAGTCTCTCGTTTTCGACGATTTCCCGCCACGGATCTTTTGTCGCCGAAAGAGCTTTGTGAAGCCGCTCAAGCAGCGCGCGGCGCGTTTCCACATCGAACAGCACTTCGCGGATATGCTCAAGCCCAACGCGCTCGACCCATTTGGACGTCCGTTCCAAATAATGCGCGGACTCGCGGTAATATTGCAAAAAAGCGCCGGTCATCTCGATCACTTCGTCTTCCGTCTTGACCGTGCAAAGCAAGTCAGCTGCACGCAAATGGGTGCCGCCGTTGCCGCCGACATAAATCTCCCATCCGCCCTCGACGCCGACGATGCCGACATCTTTAATGCCCGATTCCGCGCAGTTGCGCGGGCAGGCGGAGACGGCCATTTTCACTTTATGCGGCGTTTTCAGCCGCTCAAATGTTTGTTCCATCCGAATGCCAAGCCCGGTTGAATCTTGCGTGCCAAAGCGGCAAAACTGCTTGCCGACGCACGTTTTCACCGTCCGCAGCGCCTTGGCGTAGGCGTAGCCTGACGGCATGCCGAGATCGGCCCAAATGCGCGGCAAATCTTCTTTTTTCACCCCAAGCAAGTCGATGCGCTGCCCGCCTGTGATCTTAATCATCGGCACGTTGTATTTTTCCGCGACATCGGCGATGTTCCGCAGCTGCTCGGCTGTGGTCACCCCGCCGTATATGCGCGGCACAACGGAGTACGTGCCATCGGCCTGGATGTTGGCGTGCAGCCGTTCATTGACAAACAACGATTCCGCTTCTTCATCGTACTCACCCGGATACAACATGCCCAGGTAATAATTGAGCGCCGGACGGCATTTGGAACAGCCTTCCTCGTTTTTCCATCCCAATACGCTCATGACTTCTTTGACCGTCATCAACCGTCTTTGTTCGATGGCCTCGAGCACTTCCTCACGGCTTAGGTCCGTGCAGCCGCAGATCGTTTCTTTCACCGCATACCGATTCGCTTCTTCACCGAGCATATGCTCAAGCAGCTCGGCGACAAGCCCTTTACACCCGCCGCATGAGCGGGACGCGTTCGTATAGTCGCGCACCTCGGCGACCGTCTTGAGCCCGTGTTCGGCGATCGCCTGACAAATCGCGCCTTTTGTCACCCCGTTGCAGCCACAGACGACATCGGTATCCGCCATCGCCGCCACAAGGCTTCCTTTTCCTCCCGATGAAGCCGGCGCCAATAACGAAAGAGAAAGCGCCTCAAGCGAATCGCCGCGCTGGATCATATCAAATAGTTTTCTTCCTTCGCTCGTATCGCCAAACAGCACGGCACCAACGATTTTCCCTTCGCGAACGACGACTTTCTTGTACACCGAGCGCGCTTCGTCGTACAACTTGATCGATTCCGTGCCCTCAACGTCCATAAACTCGCCGGCCGAGAACACATCGACGCCTGACACTTTCAGTTGGGTCGAGACGACGGATCCTTCGTACGGCTTTCCTTTTCGGCCGCAAATCGCTTGTGCCAGCACTTTCCCCTGTTCATAAAGCGGAGCGACGAGTCCATACACAACACCGCGATGTTCCGCGCATTCACCGACCGCGTAAATGTGCGGCACACTCGTTTCCAAGTAGTCATTGACAACGATTCCTCGATTCACCTCAATGCCGCTTTTCCGCGCTAACTCAACATTCGGACGAATGCCGACCGCCATCACCACCAAGTCGGCGGCAATGGACGTACCGTCCTTAAATCGCACTCCTTCCACACGGCCGTTGCCGAACAATTCGGCCGTCTCTTTGCGAAGCAAAAAGTTCATCCCTTGTTTCTCCAGCTCCCGCTGCAGCAGCTTGGAAGCGGTCGGGTCAAGCTGGCGTTCCATCAAATAGTCGAAAATATGGATGACATCGACATCCATCCCTAAGTTAAGCAGGCCGCGCGCCGCCTCCAATCCAAGCAAGCCGCCGCCGATGACCGCCGCTTTTTTGTACGTCTTCGCATATTCGATCATCCGCTCGCAATCTTGGATGTCGCGAAACGCCGTCACCCCGGGCAAATCCGCTCCCGGCACCGGCAAGATAAACGGATTCGACCCTGTCGCGAAAATCAATTCATCGTATTCGACTACCCGCCCACGGTCGGTCCGGACAAGCCGCCGCTTGATGTCGACTTCCGTCACCGTTTCGCCGGCAAACAGCCGAATGCCGTTTCGTTCGTACCATTCCCAACTGTTCAACGTAATGTCATCAAGGCGCGTATCTCCTTGCAGCACCTTCGACAACAAAATCCGGTTATAGTTTGGATGCGGCTCGCTGCCAAAAATCGTAATCTCAAACGCCTCGCGATCGAGTTTTAAAATCTCCTCGATGCAGCGAACCCCCGCCATGCCGTTGCCGATTAACACGAGTTTTCGTTTCACGTCGCCATCCCTCCATACTTCATACGTTGTTCCACTTTCTTATTGTCATCGATGCAGCCAAAGCCGGATCGTCATCACCAGCAACTCCCATAATCCGATTGTTCTTGTTCGCATCACCCTCACATTCCCCCTTTGCCTTGGTTGTGCCCATCATATCACGTCAAACATGAAGCATGCATTTTTTATGTCAGTTTATATAACACACTTTTAACAAAAAACATGAATAATCGCATGAAAAATCAGAGTAATATACGTATTTGTTGGAACCATGTAACTTTTTATCACATAAAAAAGCGGCCTTCCGCCTGATGGAGCGGAGGCCGCTTCTTGTTTGGAGGGTGCTTTATTAGGGGGATGATCAGTGAATCGGACGGGATTCCAACAGTTCATCGATGATGCGCGCGTAGTGGTCAATGCGCCGCTCAAGCTCATCCACTTGCTTCTCAAGCTGGGTCATATATTGACGGAAGGTCATCGGAGCGCCGTATCGCTGTTCGAGCCGTTCTTCGATTTTCTGCCGCTCGCCGTGGACAGAGACGAAGATGCGCATCTCGCGGCCGAACACTTCGCGGACGGTTTCACTGATGAGTTCGCCATATCTTGTTTGCAGCCATTCACATTGAATCTCGTTTAGGCATTCGATGATGAGCCAATCGTCATCCACCGTCGCGGACGTCGAAGCAAACCAAGTGTCAAATGACGGGCCAGACAGCTTTTGCGCAAGCTTCGTTTTCACTTGCTCCCAAAGATGATGCTCCTTCACGCACTCACCCCCTTTCGTCTACTCGCCTGGCTGCCATACATGTTCGCGCAATTTCGCCCGAATGTCATCCGGAATCGGCTCGGGCCGCCCGGTGTCAAAATTGAAATTGACATACACCGACCGCCCTTTCGCGCACACCACCCCGTTTTGGTGGATTTCTTCATAAATCGTGAGGCTTGTGTTGCCGATGCGTTCAATGCCGGTATACACGGTCACATCTTGCCCATAATACATTTGGTTGACATAATCGACTTCCATACGGATGATCACCATCCGCCAACGTTTGAATGACAAATCAGGCGTAAACAGCTTGAAAATTTCATGCCGCCCCGCTTCAAACCAAACGGGCACGGTCGTATTGTTAATATGGCCGACGCCGTCCGTTTCTGACACGCGCGGCGTAATGACAGTCGTAAACACGAACGCCCCTCCTCCACAAGAACTGGAATCGTCTTTTGTCGAATTTCGGCGGCTGATGTATATGTGTTCGCTTCACGATGTGGAAATTCCTGCTTCACCATCAAGAAAACATGAAAACGTCGCCCCTTGAGCGGAAGGGGGATCCAACTTGAGAAGTGAGACCCTATTTCCAACAGCCAAAGAAAAAACAGGAGCCTGAAGCAGCCCCTGTTTTTGTGTTCTCACTTGTTGTTCGGTTCCATGATCGTGCCGGCGAACGCGGCTTGATAAATCGTGCGGATGTCGTCTTCCAAAAGCGGCATCGGGCTGCGGGCGAGCAGCCGTTTTTGCTGGACGGCGTCTTTTGTCAAGCTTTCTAACGCACTTTCCGGAATGCCAAAACCGCCGAGCGTCTTCGGGATGCCGACATCGGCGACGAGGCGCTCGAGCTCCTCGACGCAGCGGTGCGACGCCTCCTCCTCTGATAAAAAGCTCGAGTTGCCGCCGAGGGCGTTTAAGATATCAGCCATTCGTTTCGTGCAGCTTTGGCGAATGTAGCCCATCACATATGGCAAGAGCACGGCATTTGATTCGCCATGGGCGATATGAAACTGTCCGCCAAGCGGATACGCGAGCGCATGCACGCCGGCCACCCCGGCGTTGAAAAACGCCAAACCGGCCAGGTAGCTGCCGTTCGCCATATCGGTGCGCGCCTGTTTGTCCGTTCCGTTTTCCACCGCTTTGCGCAATGAGCGAGAAATCAGGCGCATGGCGGCGATGGCCAACCCATCCGATGTCGGACTCGCGTTGACCGACACGTACGCTTCAACCGCATGGGTAAGCGCATCAATGCCCGTCGCCGCCGTCACCCGCGGCGGGACGGAAACCGTAAGCTGCGGATCGACGATCGCCACATCCGCCAACAAATAATCATGCGTCACGACGTCTTTCGTCGTTTCTAAGGACAACACGGAGATGTTCGTCACCTCCGACCCGGTGCCTGATGTCGTCGGAATCAATATTTTCGGCAATCCTTTTTTCTCAAGTGTTCTCGTTCCAGTTAAGTTTAAATAATCGGCGACCGAACCTTCATGCACGGCCAAAACAGCGGCCAGTTTCGCCAAATCCATCGCGCTGCCGCCGCCGACGCCGATGACAAGGTCAAACTCTCCGTCGCGGACAAACGCCACCGCCTTCTCCCCTGTTTCAAGCGGCGGCTCCGGCACAACATCCGTATATACATGCACGCTGCACCCTGCTTGCCGGAGCGGAGATGCCACTTGCTCGACGAGGCCGAGTTTTTCAAGCGATGGATCGGTGATCACCAACACGTGTTTTGCCCCAAGCCTTTTTACTTCTGGAACTAACTGGCCAAGCGCCCCCCAGCCGACATGGCTGAGCGGTGGAAAGACGATGCGGGATGCGGTCATTGTTCCCTCTCCCCCTTATTCAACATTTTTTCGGAAGAATGAACGCGTTTTCTTTCCATCCGCATAACCAAACTCCTATGCTCGCCAAGCTTCCTCGAACTCCCGCTTCAGCTCTTCGACAAGCTCCGCCGCCGGAAGCTCCCGCGCCAGCCGATATCCCGTCCCGGCCCAAAGCGACATTCCCTCCGGGTCGCCCGCCTTGGCGGATGCGGCGCGCAGCGGCTTCGTCATATGGTGCACATGCGGATACGCCGCCGGCGCCAAGGCGCGATACTCCGCCATAAACCGGTTCACAAGCCCGCGCGCCGGCCGGCCGGTAAACGCCCTCGTCACGGCCGTTTCGGCAAACCGAGGATCGGCAAGCGCCTGCTTATGGAGCGGATGCGCCCCGCTTTCCGGGCAGCGCAAAAACGCCGTCCCGAGCTGCACCGCGCTCGCCCCGGCTTGGAGCGCCGCCGCGATGCCGCGCCCATCCATGATCCCGCCCGCCGCCACAAGCGGAATCCGAACCGCCGTCCGCGCTTGGGCCAGCAGCGGGAACAACGCGAGCGTCTCATCCTTTTTCGGATCGTTGCCAAACGACGCCCGATGCCCTCCCGCTTCCTCCCCTTGCACACAAAGCGCATTCGCCCCGGCTTCGGCTGCCATTTCAGCTTCCTCCACCGCCGTGACCGTCACGATCACAAACGATCCCGCCTTTTGCAAGGCAGCGATCACTTCTTTGTCCGGGCAACCAAATGTAAAGCTCACAACCGGCACTCGCTCCTGAAGAAGCACATCAAGCTTCGCCGCCCAGTCGTCGTCCTCCCATTTCGGCTCGCCGACTGACGCCCCAAACCGCTCCGCCTCCGCCGCCAGTGCTACACGGTACCGTTCGACCGCCTCCTCATCCACTGTTTTGTCCCCCGGCACAAACACATTTACCCCAAACGGCCGATCCGTCAACGTCCGCAGCTTGTGAATTTCCTTCCTCATGGCCTCCGCTGTCTTGTACCCGCCGGCCAAAAAACCAAGCCCTCCGGCGTTCGACACCGCCGCGGCCAGTTCAGGCGTCGACACCCCGCCAGCCATCGGGGCTTGGATGATCGGGATGGGAAGTGTAGAGAACATACGTATCTCCCTTCTTTCGGCTAAAACCGTTTTGCCCCTCTCCTATTTTTTCGCGCTTCGTGCTCGGATTTCCTCCCCCCTTTGTCGAATCAATCTTTACGCCGACTATGTCTTTTGCACGCTCCATGAACGACAGCTGTCCGGCCAACGCGGCGCGTTTTCAACATCTCACATACATATGGTAAGAACAGGTGTTATCCGTTGTTCAATCAATCGATCGAAACATAAAGCGAACAATACGATCCATGCCTAATCGCTGTCACCTGACGTCCAATAAACAGGCTGTTTGTTCATGATTTGTCCCTTTACTCAATATCCTTTAACAAACGGCTGGCCACTTCGATAAACGTTTTGCCATCCTCAAACGAAAAATAGCGCATGCTGTTTTCATGAACAAGTTCTTCGATTTTTGCCCATGTCTCCGTATCGCGGCGATGGTGGATGCGTTCGAGCTTCTCTACTTCCAGCTTCAAGGCACGAACCACCCACTCCGGTTCATCCGCTAGAAATCGCAAAAACTGTTCTTCTAATTGAGCATTGTAAAACGTCTGATTGTAATACGAGTCAAAGAAATATTGAAGATGTTCGAATTCTTTTCGAATGTCCATGTTTCATCTCCACCTTTCAAGTTCTCCTTTCGACAAACGTGGCGGGTCATCCTGCCTTATTGCTTGATCAAACAAAAAACTCCCCAAACCATCCACTGGTTTAGGGAGTTTATCGTCACGGCCGAAACACCTTTAACCGTTTCGCCAGTTCTTTCGTACGCGGATATACATCGCGATAAATCGCAAACAGCTCTTTGTATTTCGCCGCCGCATCCGGCCGCGGTTCGACGATGGAATCGACTTGTTTGAACGCGTCGGCGCATTCCTTGAGCGAATCAAACCAGCCGACGCCGCAGGCGGCGATCATCGCGGCGCCCAGTCCCGGCCCTTGTTCGTTTTTCAGTTTTTCCACCGGGATGCCGAAAATATCGGCTTGGATTTGCAGCCACTCGGCGCTTTTCGCCCCGCCGCCGATCGAGACGACCGATTCGATCGTTTTGCCGCTCGCTTTGATGATCTCCACCGACTCGTTGAGCGAGAACGTAATGCCTTCGATGACCGCGCGGGCGAAATCCCATTTCGTCTGCGCCGAATCAATGCCGACAAACGACCCGCGAATATCGGCGTCCGCATAAGGCGTCCGCTCGCCGACCAAATATGGCGTAAACAACAAGCCGTTGGCGCCAATCGGCGACTCGGCAGCGCGCTGGACGATCTCGGCAAACGGCACGTCCTCGGCAAACGTCCGCTTCCACCAGTCGAAACTGTAGCCCGCCGCCAGCGTCACCCCCATAATATAGTAGGCGTTCGGCTCGGCATGGTTGAAGTAATGCACTCGTCCGGCGAAATCTTTTTCCCCACTTTGCTCATACGCCAAGACGACGCCGGATGTGCCGATGCTCGACATCATGCGGCCTTCTGCCAAAATGCCCGCACCCACCGCGCCGCAAGCGTTGTCCGCTCCGCCGGCGAACACGTTCACCGATGCCGGCAGCCCGGTCTGTTCGGCCACCTCCGGACGCAGCGTCCCGACCCATGCCGTCGCCTCAACAAGCGGCGGGCAAAGCGAAAGGTCGACATCCACCGCCCGAGCGATCTCCTCGCTCCATGTTTTCTTTTCGATATCCAGCAACAGCGTCCCCGCCGCATCGGATACATCCATCGCGATGTGCCCAGTCAAACGGAAACGGACATAGTCTTTGGGCAATAAAAACGTCCGCGCCCGCTCATACAGCTCAGGTTCATGGTTTTTCACCCACAACAGTTTCGGCAGCGTAAACCCTTCGAGCGCCTCGTTTTTCGCCGCCGCAAGCAGCGTCTCTCGACCGACTTTCGCTTCAATTTCCCGGCACTCGGCTGTCGTTCGCGTGTCGTTCCATAAAATCGCGTTGCGCACGACGTTCCCGTCGCCATCGAGCAGCACAAGCCCGTGCATTTGCCCAGAAAAACTCAAGCCCACGACCGACTCCGGAGAAATGCCCGCCGTTTCCCAAACGCGGCGCAACGCCGTAATCGTCTTCTCCACCCAATCGTCCGGGCGCTGCTCACTATAGCCGGAATGAGGCTGGTAGAGGGGATAGGACTCGGTCCATTCCCCTCTGACTTGCCCATTGCGGTCGACAAGCAACACTTTCACCGCACTTGTTCCTAAATCGACGCCAATGACATATTCCACGCTCATCCCTCTTTCACGAACGAGATCCACTCGGCGCGCTGACTTCGAGCAAATATTGATTCAGCAACGTTTTCAAGCGCTCAAGACGTCCGGACGTATTGCGAATGTCGCCGAGCTGCAAGGCGTACTCCTCAAGCTTTTTGAAGTCCGCCGTCCCTTCGACGATCTCGCGGCCGATGCCTTCTGTATAGCTTTTGTACCGTTCTTCGATGAACTGTTCAAACACGCGGTCTTCCAGCAAGCGATGGGCGACTTTTAAACCGATCGCAAAGCTGTCCATCCCGGCGATATGAGCGTAGAACAAATCTTCCGGTTCGAACGAGCCTCTCCGTACTTTCGCGTCGAAGTTCAAGCCGCCGCGCCCAAGGCCGCCGTTTTGCAAAATTTCGTACATCGCCAGCGTCGTCGCATACAAGTCGGTCGGGAATTCGTCCGTATCCCAGCCGAGCAGCGTATCGCCTTGGTTCGCATCGACCGAGCCCAACATGCCATGAATGCGGGCGACGCGCAGCTCATGCTCAAACGTATGCCCGGCCAATGTCGCATGGTTCGCTTCAATGTTGAATTTGAAATGATCCTTGAGCCCGTATGTTTGCAAGAACGCCAACGCCGTCGCCACATCAAAATCGTATTGATGCTTCGTCGGTTCTTTCGGCTTCGGCTCGATCAAAAACTGGCCGTCAAAGCCGATTTCTTTCGCATAGTCAACCGCCATGTGCAAGAAGCGGGCCAAATTGTCAAGCTCCAACTTCATGTCCGTGTTCAGCAGCGTCTCATAACCTTCCCGGCCGCCCCAGAACACGTAGTTTTCCGCTCCGAGCCGCTTCGCGATCTCCAGCCCTTTTTTCACTTTTGCCGCCGCATAGGCGAACACATCGGCGTTGCACGACGTCGCCGCCCCGTGAACGAAGCGCGGATGGCTGAACAAGTTCGCCGTATTCCAAAGCAGCTTCGTTTTGCTTGTTTTCATGTATTCTTCAATCATATCGACAATTTCATCCAAATTTTTGTACGTCTCGCTGAGCGTTTCCCCTTCTGGCGCGATGTCGACGTCATGGAAGCAGAAAAACGGAACGTTCAGCTTTTCAAACAGCTCAAACGCCGCCTCGACGCGCGCCTTCGCCAGATCCATGCCGCTGTACTTATTCCATGGACGAATCATATTGCCGACGCCAAACGGATCCGACCCATCCCCCGTAAACGTATGCCAATAGGCCGCTGAAAAGCGCAAATGCTCTTCCATTGTTTTATCGCCGACTTTTTCTTCTGGATTATAAAACTTAAACGCCAACGGATTGCGCGACTCTGGTCCTTCATATGGAATGGTGCCGATATTCGGGAAATACGCCATGTCCAAGTCCTCCTTAAATAAGCGAGAATGATTTGTTTCAGTTTTATTATAACGCTTTCATATTTGTTTGTCTATCATATAAACAAAGTATTCTCACCTGTAAAACCACAACTATGTTGGTTGAAGTTTTACAGGGGGGATGGGCATACGATCCCCCACACTCTAGATGTTACCGTTTTTTATTACGTAATGCTTTACATCCCGACACTTGTTATGATGACTTTCTGTTTCCACAACTGCTTTCAGATTTTAAAATTCAACTTAGTCAACACTAAATCGATACCTTGTCATCGACACCTGCTCCTTGTCAGCCGGCAATACGATCGACGGAAACTGCGGATGGTGAACCGCATCCGGAAGCCCTTGCGTTTCTAAGCAAATGCCGAGATATTTCCGCGACGGCACGCCGCCCAAATCCAACCCTTCCGGCAACTGGTTCGACGTGTACACGACGACGCCGACTTCATCCGTCTCGACGGTCAATATCCGCCCACTCTCTGGATCGGAAAGCACAATCTCTTTGTCATGATGCCGGTCGAGCCAAAACGGATGGTCATAGCCTCCGCCAACGAGTTCGATTTGCGGATGCCCGGATTCGACCGCCTCCCGTATCGTCTTTCCTTGCCGCAAATCAAACGGCGTGCCGGCGACATCCAAGACGCGGCCTGTCGGAATCAACTCCTCATTCAGCTCCAACACACGGGAGCTTTGGATGGTCAGCGTGTGATCCAAAATATCACGCTTGCCGTTGCCGCTCAAGTTAAAATACGTATGGTTCGTCAAATTGACGAGCGTCGTTTTGTCCGAACGAGCCCGGTACGTGACGGTCCATTCGTTGTTATTATTGAGCCAATACGCTACTTGAACATGAACCGTTCCCGGATATCCCTCCTCCCCGTCCGGGCTTGTGTACGAAAAGACGATCCCAACCGCATCATCGCGCTGAACCGGTTCCGCCTGCCAAAGCACACGATGGAATCCGTTCGGGCCGCCGTGCAAGTGGTTGTTGTTCTCATTTTTCGCCAACCGGTACGTGACGCCATCAAGCTCAAAACTCGCCCCTTGAATGCGCCCCGCCACCCGGCCGATCACCGCCCCAAAATAAGGAGCGTTGGTTAAATACGGTTCAAACCGATCAAACCCAAGTACGACATTTTCGATATTGCCGTTCCGGTCTGGAACGCGGATGTCCGTCACGATGCATCCGTAGTTTGTCGCCGACAGTCCCATGCCGCGATCATTGACCAAGGTGAACAACAGAATATCGTTTCCATTAAGTTCGGACCACTTTTCGTATGTAATGTTCATCTCGATTCTCCTTCCTTTATAATTGTACGATCTCTTCCGTTTTCATCGATGTGCGACAAGCGTCGAGCGCCCGCGCCAGTTTGATCATGCGCTCCGGGGAATACAACAGCGGCGTTCCTTCGAGAATGGAGCGCGAAAAGTGCTCGATTTGCAGCGCGTATTGGTCGCCTGCCACCGTTTCCTCGCGTACGTTCCCATCAGCCGTTGCGACCGTAATCCGCCCCTCGCCACCATCCACATCCGGTCGATACGCCCGCGAGACAACGATTTTTCCCTTCGTACCCACTACTTCGTATTCGTTCTGAAAGAGCATATCAAAACTGCACGTGAACTGCGCAAGAACACCGTTTTCCATCCTCATCCATCCGTTCGTCGTTAAATCGACCGAACGGTGCGGATCAAAATGGGATTGAACGAATAGTTCAATTGGTTCGGCGTCAAGGATGTGTCTCGTCGAGTGCACGCAATAGCAGCCGACATCGAACAAGCTTCCTCCGCCAAGCTCATCGTTCATGCGGATATTCGTTTCCCGGTCTTGCAAGTAAAAGGAGAAATGGGTGCGCATGTACTTGATGTCACCGATCGCCCCATCGGCTAAAAGCTGCTTCACCCGTTCATGCTGCGGATGAAACTGGTACATGAACGCTTCCATGAATAAAACACCGTTTTCCTCGCACGCCTCAATCATGCGCCGGACATCTTCTGCGCATAAAGCGGCAGGTTTTTCACAAAGCACGTGCTTTTTCTTCTTCGCCGCTTTGATCGTCCATTCAGCGTGCAGGCTGTTTGGAAGCGGGATGTACACTGCGTCGACGTCCGGGTCATCAAGCAGCTGACCATAGCTGTCATACGCCTTCGGAATGCCGAGCTCCCGCGCTGCTTCGCTGGCTTTCCTGCTTTCACTGACGATCGCCACGACTTCGGCGTGATCCGTCCGGCGAATGGCGGGAATCATCACGTATTTGGCAATGGCCGCTGTACTCATAATACCAAAACGGACTTTACGCCCCACGTTTCGTCTCTCCTTTCCGTTTGCAAAGGGAGAGGCTGGCCATCAGACCAGCCTTCACTTCCTTATCATTTTCCTAAACGAATAACGTTCCACGATAACTTCGGCAGCGTCGCCGACACTTTTCCAGCGGACAGCTGAGCATCGCCGTTGCGGTGCGGAACCACCGGGGAAGATTGCGCGGAATTCGTTTGTTTCACGTTTTCATGTTCCAATACGATATGTTCAATAACGCGATAATCCTCAAAATTGCGGACATCGCACTCAAGCAGTAACGAATCGTCCATATCACGGTTGACGGCGAAAATCGTTACTTCTTCTTTTTCTTCATTGTACACCGCGATCGCCTCTAAGTACGGCACGTCCGTAAAGTCTTTGCTGTCGTATTTCGGACTTGAAATGACTGGGTGCAGCGCCACCCCTCTGCCATAAACAGAAGCATGCATAAACGGATAGTAAATCGTTTGCTTCCATGCCGGACCGTTCTTTTCCGTCATGATCGGTGCAATGACATTCACTAATTGAACCAAGCAGGCAATTTTCACCCGATCGGCATGTTTCATGAGCGTAATAAGCATGCAGCCGACAAGAAGCGCATCTTCAAAGTTATAAATATCCTCCAACAAAGGCGGCGCCACCGTCCACGGTTCAATTTGCTTATCCGCCTCATTCGAATGGTACCATACGTTCCATTCGTCAAACGAAAGATGAATCGTCTTCTTGCTTCGTTTTTTCGCCTTCACGTAATCAGCAATGGCCACAACCGAACGAATAAAATCATCCATTTCCAGCGACAGCGCCAAATGATTGAATAGCTTTGTCTTTTACGGGGTCTATAATGTCATTTAACTCTACTAACTGCGGTTTTCCTTTTAAATAGTTGGAGAAACGAGAAATCTCAATATCTACAATGTCCGGCGCTCCTACTCCGGATTGCAAAGATAAAAGCAGTTTGTTATGCATGTCATCATACGGATAAGTGGTAGTTTCTAGCTGAATCTTTTTGTCAGGGTGTGTTTTATTCCACTCATCAGCCATAAACTCGAAAAACTTTGCATGTTGCTCTCCAAATGTCCATAATGTCAGTTTAGTGGCACCATTTGCGCCTTTGCTCGATTGACCAGAATTGCTTGAGTCACCTGAACAACCAGCTAAAAACGTTGATACAGCCATAAATAAGACTAGTAGCAATAAAGACCACTTTTTCATCGGTTTACCTCCCCCCTGATTTCAAGCGCGGGTCAACTACTGTTTACGCCATGTTGCTACTATCGTTGAAAACGCTTTTAAAACTAACCACCTCTCCCCCTTTGTTTATTTCAAATCCTTTTTATAAGGATCTGAAAACAATTTGACCTTACAAATAGTACGTTTTATCCTAATACCGTTTTATATTGTACGTATAACTTTTAACTTCATTGTACCATTTTATATATTTTTTTTAATACAAAATTTAAAAAAATCAAGAAATAATTTTTATCCACCTTAAAATTGATACCGAAAGTTGTCCATATAACTTCCGTTACGTTGATGACTTTGCTTACACATTCGAAATTACCTCTCTTCTGTTAATGGCCAACTTTTATGTATGATAAAAACGAAGGACATGAGCCCTCCTTCCAGCCCATGTCCTTGGTGTTGTGCCGTATGGATTTGCACGCTGGCTTCACCTTACCGTCCCCGCCAGAATACTTCATTCCATCTTAGTTCGTTCTTGAATGAGGAGACGGACGTATGTTCATTGATCACGACGCATTCAATGCCCGCCATTTCCGCAAAGTCTTGCAGCTGTTCAGCCGTGACCGCAAACGAGAAGCATGTGTGATGCGCTCCGCCGGCTAAAATCCATGCTTCGGCCGAGTCGCGGAGTGACGGGCGCGGTTTCCATAGAATGCGCGCAACAGGCAGTTTCGGCATCTCATGTTCTGGTTTCACTGCATCGACTTCATTGACAATGAGACGGAAACGGTGTCCTAAGTCAATCAACGAAGCATTGACCGCAGCACCCTCGCCGCCGTCAAACACGAGACGGGCTGGATCTTCTTTTCCACCGATCGAAAGCGGATGGACTTCGATGCGCGGCCGGGTTGCGGCAATCGTCGGGCATACTTCGAGCATATGCGCGCCAAGAATCATTTCGTTGCCCGGCTCAAAGTGGTACGTGTAGTCTTCCATGAACGATGTTCCTTTGCCATCCGCCATGACTTTCATCAACCGAACGAGAGCAGCCGTTTTCCAGTCGCCTTCGCCGCCAAATCCATATCCCTCTGCCATAAGCCGTTGAACCGCTAGTCCTGGAAGTTGCTTCATGCCGTGCAAATCTTCAAACGTCGTCGTAAAGGCAGTGAAGTTCCCGTCTTGCAAAAAGGCTTTTAACCCAAGTTCAATCCGCGCCTGCTCACGGATCGACTCGCGAACCGGTCCATCTTGACGGCCAGCAGGTACAATGTCATACAGTTCGGTATATTCATCAAGCAGTTCGTTAACGCTTTGTTCAGAAACATCGCGAATAGATTGCACCAAATCCCCAATGCCATAACCGTTGATCGACCAGCCGAATTGAATTTGCGCTCCCACTTTGTCCCCTTCCGTTACCGCCACTTCACGCATGTTATCGCCGAAACGGGCAACTTTAAGATGTCGGCTTTCCGCAAAGGCGACGGCCGTCCGCATCCATTTCGCCAGCCGCTCGCGGACTTCTGGGTCTTCCCAATGACCAACGACCACTTTCCGGGCAACTCCCATTCTCGCACCGATAAATCCGTATTCTCGGTCACCGTGAGCTGATTGGTTTAAGTTCATAAAGTCCATATCGATGCTGTCCCACGGAATATCACGGTTAAACTGGGTGTGAAGATGCAATAACGGTTTTCTCAACTCCAAAAGGCCGCCAATCCACATTTTCGCTGGCGAGAACGTATGCATCCATGTGACAACGCCGGCACATTGTTCGCTCGCATTCGCCTCAAGGCAAACGCGCCGGATTTCCTCTGGCGTCGTCACGACTGATTTGAAAACGAATGGGAACGGAAACACCGAATCGCGATTCCATTCATTGACCATGATTCTTGAATGTTCTTCGACTTGTTTTAACGCTTCTTCTCCGTACAAGTGCTGACTTCCTGTTACAAACCAAAATTCATAAGGACGTAATGATAGCATCATTGCTCCTCCCCGTTCACGATAAAGTCACCGATTCGTTCGCCGTCCGTGCAGTTTCTCTCCAATGTTTGAGCCGTTTCATGACATCGTTTTCCCCACGGCCGAAGTAGTCATGCAACTTCGTATATTCTTGGTACAACTGCTCGTACATCGCGACATTCTCCGGAATCGGTTTGAACGTCTCTTCACGCACTTTTCCCATGTTTCGCGCCGCCTCAACGATTGATTCATAACCGCCGTTCTCTTTGCCGGCCGCGACCGCCGCGAACATGGCAGCCCCCACTGCCGGGGTTTGCTTCGACGCCGCGATTTTGATCTCGCGGTTGGTCACATCGGCATAAATTTGCATGAGCAGCTTATTTTTTTGCGGCAACCCGCCGCATGCGTACAGTTCATCCACGTTGACACCGTTTTCAACAAAGGCATCGATAATTTTGCGTGTTCCAAAGGCCGTTGCTTCAAGCAGCGCGCGGTAAATCTCTTCTGGTTTCGTCAGCAGCGTATAACCAATGATCAGTCCGGTTAAATCGGTGTCGACCAATACGGAACGGTTCCCATTCCACCAGTCTAAAGCGAGCAGTCCTGTTTCCCCCGGCCGGTAAGCAGCAGCGCGCTTTTCCAGCCACTCATGGACACTAACCCCTTCTTTTTCCGCCGCTTCTTTCACATAAGCCGGGACGCCTTGTTCAACATACCAAGCGAAAATGTCGCCGACCGCTGACTGCCCGGCTTCATAGCCGAAATATCCCGGAATGATGCCGTCTTCCACAACGCCGCACATGCCTTCGACATATTTTTCTTCCGTGCCAAGCAACATGTGGCAAATCGATGTTCCCATCGCCATCACCAGTTTGCCTGGCTCAACGACCCCGACACCCGGTACGGCTGCATGGGCATCAACATTCCCGACGGCAACGGCTGTTCCCGGAAGGAGGCCCATCGTGGCCGCCATTTCTTTCGTCAGCACTCCCGCTCTCGTACCAAGCGGAACGATCGGGCCGCGCAGTTTCGTTTCTGTTAAGTGTTCCAGCCGGGGGGCGAGCGCCCGGAAAAACTCCTTGCTTGGATAGCCGTCCTGTTTATGCCAAATCGACTTATAGCCCGCCGCACAGCTATTCCGGACGATATTGCCGGTCATTTTGAAAATGACCCAATCAGTCGCCTCGAGGAAAAGATCAGTTTGTTCGTAAATCTCCGGATCTTCGTTTAGAATCTGCCAAATTTTCGCAATCATCCATTCGGATGAAATTTTTCCCCCGTATCTCGGTAAAAACGCTTCGCCTCGTTTGGTCGCAATTTCATTGAGCAAGTTCGCCTCATCTTGAGCGGCATGGTGCTTCCACAATTTCACCCAACTGTGCGGACGGTTCCTGAATTCTGGCTTTAGACAAAGCGGCTCGCCAGAAGCATCGACCGGCAGCATCGTGCATGAAGTAAAATCAATGCCGACCCCGATCACATCGGCTGGGTTGACCCCTGACTTTTGCAATACCGTCGGGACAGCGGTCGCCAATACTTCAATATAATCAGCCGGGTGTTGCAGCGCCCAGTCTGGCTCGAGTTGTACGTTCGATTCCGGCAGCACTTCATCAATGACTCCATGAGGATACGGAGTGACATGATCCGCAATTTCGTTTCCTTCTAGATCAACAAGAACCGCTCGCCCCGATTCGGTGCCATAGTCAATGCCAATGACATACTTTTTCCCCATCTCGATCTCCCTCCCTTTATTGCCCGTAGTAAGCGTTTGCGCCATGCTTGCGCAAATAGTGGCGGTCAAGTAGCGACTGGCTGATCGGTTGCACATTTGGATTGAGCATGAATGTTCTTGCCGCCATTTTCGCCACTTCTTCCAAGACAACGGCATTATGAACCGCGTTCGCTGGATCTTTCCCCCAAGCAAACGGTCCGTGGCCGTGCACCAAGACACCTGGCATTTGCAGCGGATCGAGAAAACGAAACGTTTCCGTAATGACCTTTCCGGTCTCTAGTTCATAAGCTCCTTGAATTTCTTCATTGGTCATCGGACGGGTGCACGGAATTTCCCCATAAAAATAGTCCGCGTGCGTCGTCCCTAATACTGGAATTCCTTTTCCGGCCTGCGCCCAAATCGTCGCCCAAGTCGAATGGGTATGAACAACTCCACCGATACCAGAAAATTGTTTATACAACCAGAGGTGGGTCGGGGTGTCCGACGACGGTTTTAAGTCCCCTTCCACCACATTGCCATTTAAGTCCACGACCACCATATCATCAATGGTCAACTTGTCATACGCCACCCCGCTTGGTTTAATGACAACCAATCCGCGCTCCCGGTCAATCCCGCTCACGTTTCCCCACGTAAATGTCACGAGGCGGTATTGCGGGAGCTGCAGGTTGGCCTCTAATACGGCTTGTTTCAACTCCTCAAGCATTGGCTCCCACTCCCTATGAAAAAACTCCTCACCTCCATTATACTATTGTACGTACAATTTTTCTATAACTTTTTTTGATCTCTCATACATTTTTTAAATTTCCTTTGTTGAGTTACGGACAATTAGCTCCGGTCGATAAATGATATCGCCCATTTTATCGACTGATCGTTGTTCGATCATTTGAATGAGCATCTCAGCCGCTTGAACGCCCATTTCTGTTTTCGGATGGCGAATCGTCGTCAATTTCACCTCCGTCGCTGTCGCAAATGTAGAGTCATCAAAGCCAACGATCGAAATGTCATCGGGAACCGATAACCCTTGTTGGCGAATGACTTCAAGAAGCAAAATCGCCAGCTCATCGTTGTAGCACACAAAGGCTGTCGGGCGCTCCTCTTTCGGCCGTTGCAAAAACTCCCGCGCCACCTCAAGCGGCTTTGTCCATTTCTCCTCTGTTGCGTAGGAAAGAAGATACTCCGTCGCCACAGGCACCTCGTGTTGCTGATGGGCGCGAATAAAGCCGCGCAAACGATCCACCCCTTGCAAATCGTCGGTTTTAAAGAAACCAGCAATCCGGCGGTGCCCTAAACGAATGAGATGGTCGGTCAATAAAAATCCTCCCTGCTCGTCGTCCATTTTGACGCATGGACAGCTCACTTCCAAATAGCGGGCATTGATCATCACGTACGGAATATGGAGGTTATTGAGCGACAAGTAGTAGCCCAGATTTGGATTTCCTTGCGCGCTTTTTGTCGGTTCGATGATCAGTCCGCTTAATGGCTCCCGAATCATCTCCTCAAGCTGCTCTTTCTCTCTCTGTTTATCATTATTCGTGCTGGCAAGCAAAAGACGGTATCCTTTCTCCCGCAACGTCTCCTCCGCCCCTCGGACGATATGGGGAAAAATATAATCGGAAATATAGGTCGTCACGATCCCGATCGTTTTCGTATCCACCTGTTCTTTCGGCTTCGGCCGGGACACAAATGTGCCGCTCCCTTGGATTTTGTACAGCCATCCTTCCTTCTCGAGTTCTCCCAGCGCTTGCCGAACGGTATGTCGGCTTAGTTGAAACTGGTTGGCGATCTCATGCTCGGTCGGAATTTTCTCATCCGGCTTCATTTGTCCGGAAATGATCCAAGATAAAATTTCTTGTTTTAATTGCAGATATTTCGGCAGCGTTTTCTCCTTCATAGTCCACCTCAACGATAAAATAATGAGATACAAATTAATTTTATTATAGCAGTTTTTATTTGTCCGTATCATTGCGCTAAGAGCAGACGGCGGAAAATATATGAGGCGCCTGCACACGCCCTTTTTCAAGCGAAAGAGAACAGTGGGAGAAAACGCTTCAACCTCCAAAACCACTTGAAATGCGACTCGGCATACGGATCATATGAACCGATCGAACTCTTTTCGAGCATAAAAGCCCTGTGTCCATCTTTTGACCATTTGACAAAAAAGCCAAGCAATGCGCTTGGCCCTTCGCTTTCGCATTAAGCAGCTTTATTTTTGTTGTAAATATCAAAAGCCACAGCAATAAGCAATACAAGCCCTTTGATGGCCTGTTGCCAGTCAATACCGAGCCCCAGCAAGGACATCCCGTTATTCATTACGCCCATGACTAGACCGCCGATGATCGCTCCGCTAATCGTGCCGATTCCTCCATAAGCGGATGCGCCTCCAATAAAGCACGCCGCAATGGCATCGAGCTCAAACAAGTTCCCCGCTTTCGGCGTCGCAGCGTTGAGGCGAGCGGCAAAAATCAATCCGGACAAAGCGGCCAACACGCCCATGTTGACAAACACCCAAAACGTGACACGTTTCGTTTTAATCCCGGACAATTGCGCAGCCTTCTCATTACCACCAATCGCATAAATATGGCGGCCGACGACCGTCCGGTTCGCCACAAAGGAATAAGCAATGATCAACGCAACCAAAATCACTAGAATCGTCGGAATTCCTTCATACGTCGCTAAAATATAAGTAAAAATCATGATCACAGCGGCAATCACAGCCAGCTTCAAGGCAAACATCGCCGCAGGGGTGACCGCAAACCCATATTTTTTCTGACTGTTTCGTTTTCTCCATTCCAGTACAACAAATAAGAGAGAAGCGGCGAAACCGATCACAATGGTGAACAGATGGATCTCTCCTCCATGAAATACGTCAGGGAGAAACCCAGAACTCATATTTTGGAATGTTTTCGGAAACGGGGCGATCGACTGTCCTTCCAAAATAACCATCGTCAATCCTCGGAACAGCAACATCCCTGCTAATGTAACAATGAATGATGGAATTTTTACGTACGCCACCCAAAATCCTTGCCATGCGCCAATCAAGGCTCCGAGCAATAAACAAATGAGCACCGTCAACCATACTGATGCATGGTGCTGAACCATCAGAATGCCGGCCAATGCCCCGACAAAAGCTGCCACCGATCCGACGGACAAATCAATATGTCCGGTGATAATGACAAGCATCATGCCAACAGCCAGCACCAAAATATAACTGTTTTGCAAAATCAAGTTTGTAATATTTAATGGCCGCAACAAAATGCCTCCAGTTAACACTTGGAACAATAACATAATCAAAATGAGAGCGATGACCATACTGTAACTTCTCATATTGTTTTTGATCATCTGCTTCAACGATAACTGCTGACTTTCTGTAGACCGCTTTGGAGAATGTTGTGCTGTTTTTTGCATTAGTGCTCCCATCTTATGCCCCCTCCTGAATCGCTGTTTTCGTCATAAGCCTCATTAGTTTTTCCTGTGTCGCTTCTTCCCGCGACACCTCTCCAGTGATTCTCCCTTCACTCATCACATAAATTCGATCGCACATGCCAAGAATTTCTGGGAGTTCGGACGAAATCATTAAAATACCTTTTCCTGCATCGGCTAGCTGCTGAATGATCGTGTAAATTTCATATTTCGCTCCGACGTCAATCCCCCGTGTTGGTTCGTCGAGAATCAAAATATCTGGCTCAGCAAAAATCCATTTGCTTAACACCACTTTTTGTTGATTCCCGCCACTAAGGGCTTCTACTTTTTGAAATACGCTTGGCGTTTTAATTTTGAATTGGTCACGGAATCGCTCCGATTCAACAATTTCTTGATTTTCATCGACCACAAAATGATTCGAGATTTTTCCTAAACGGGAAAGCGTAATATTTTTCCGAATGTCTTCCATTAAGATAAGGCCATTTCCTTTTCGATCTTCTGTTACATAGGCAATCCCGTTGGCAATGGCCTTGCTGACATCGCTGACATCGATTTTGACCCCGTTTTTCCATATTTCTCCGCTAATTTTCTTTCCGTATGACCGACCAAAGATGCTCATGGCCAATTCGGTTCGTCCCGCCCCCATAAGGCCGGCGATCCCCACAATTTCTCCTCTGCGAATCGACAGATTGATATTATCAAGCACTTTGCGCTCCGAATAAACAGGGTGATATACTGTCCAATTCCTGACCTCGAATATGATTTCGCCTATCTTCGGTGTTCTTGAAGGATAGCGATTCGTTAAATCGCGTCCGACCATTCCACGGATAATCCGGTCTTCGGTCACCTCATCATGTTTCATATCCAACGTTTCAATTGTTTTTCCATCTCGTAAAATCGTGATCGAATCAGCGACTTTCGTAATTTCATTTAATTTATGGGAAATAATAATGGCCGATAACCCCTGTTTTTTCAATTCCAAAAGCAAATTCAGCAAATTTTCGCTGTCATCTTCATTCAACGCTGCGGTCGGCTCATCCAAAATAAGCAATTTCACATCTTTAGCCAACGCCTTCGCGATTTCTACAAGTTGCTGCTTGCCGACGCCAAGTTGGCCGACCAATGTATGCGGCGACTCCTCTAATCCGACTTTCTGCAACAGCTTTTTTGTTTGAGCGATCGTTTCATTCCAGTTAATGATGCCTCTTTTCGCCCGTTCATTCCCTAAAAAAATATTTTCGGCAATGGATAAATAGGGAATCAAGGCCAGCTCTTGATGAATGATAACAATTCCTAACTGTTCGCTCTGTTTAATATCTTTAAATCTACATACTTCGCCCTTAAATAAAATTTCTCCGTCATACGTGCCGTACGGATAAACGCCGCTCAAGACTTTCATTAATGTCGATTTTCCTGCTCCATTCTCTCCACAAAGCGCGTGAATTTCCCCTTCCCGTATTTTTAAATTCACATTATCAAGTGCTTTCACTCCAGGGAATTGTTTCGTAATCCCTCTCATTTCTAAAATAAACTCAGACATCTCCCGCTGCCCCCCTTGTAAGAGAGTTACGGATATAAGGGGGTACAGGTACATCCCTTATATCCGTCTTTTTGGCATCTTCTACTTTTCTAAATCTTCTTTTTTGTAATAACCGCTGTCAATCAACACTTTTTCATAATTGGATTTATCAACCGAAACCGGTTCCAACAAGTACGCTGGGACAACTTTGACCCCGTTATTATACGTTTTCGTATCGTTCACTTCCGGCTTTTTCCCTTTCAACACCGCATCAACCATCTCAACCGCTTTTTTCGCCAATTCTCTTGTGTCTTTAAATACCGTTTGCGTTTGTTCCCCTGCGATAATCGATTTCACCGAAGCCAATTCCGCATCTTGCCCAGTAATCACCGGCATCGGCTTGCTCGGAGTTCCGTAGCCAACCCCTTTTAAGGAAGAAATGATGCCAATGCTAATGCCATCATACGGGGACAAAACCGCATCAACACGTGCGTTTGTATAATGCGCACTCAACAAGTTGTCCATGCGCGCTTGAGCCGTCGCTCCATCCCAGCGCAATGTCGCTACTTGGTCAAACTTCGTTTGGCCGCTTCTCACTACTAATTTTCCGGAATCGATGTACGGCTTTAATACGGACATCGCTCCATCAAAGAAGAAATAGGCGTTATTGTCATCTGGAGAACCGGCAAACAACTCAATGTTGAACGGTCCTTTTCCTTCTTTCAATCCGAGCTTCTGTTCAATGTACTGCCCTTGCAGCACACCAACTTTAAAGTTATCAAACGTTGCATAATAGTCGACATACTTGCTGTTTTTAATCAAACGGTCGTACGAAATGATCTTAATCCCTTGTTTATGCGCTTTTTCCAACACATCCGTTAGCGCTTCCGCGTCAATCGGAGCAATCACTAACACATTGACCCCTTTGGTGATCATGTTTTCAATTTGCGATACCTGGTTTTCGACTACGTCCTCAGCATATTGCAAATCCGTCTTATATCCGAGCTTCTTAAATTCTTTCACCATGTTTTCCCCGTCACGAATCCAGCGTTCCGATGATTTTGTCGGCATTGAAATACCAACAAATCCGGCGTCTTTTCCACCATTCGCTCCGAGTCCTCCACAGGCGGACAATGACAGTACAAACACCAATAACGTCAGTACAGATAAAAGCCTTTTCATTTTTTTACCCCCTTTTAAATTTGTACGTATATTTAATTTCTGATTTTACTATATCATCGAACAAATTGTCCGTCTTTTTAATTAATTAACTGTTTTTATAAAAATTCAACTTCGTTGAAGCGTTTTCAAAAAAAGAAGAACGATCTTTTCAAAAGACCGTCCCGTCGCATTAACACTCGTTTCCTTCCTTATCTTAGGAGCTATCGTTTGTTATGTGCATTCTCCGGTATTGATTTGGAGATACTCCCATCGCCTTTTTAAAAGCAGTGCTGAAATAATGTTGCGTATCATAACCGACACGTTCAGCAATTTCATGGATCGGCAGTTCGGTAGACAAAAGCAATTCCGCCGCCTTCTCCATCCGGATTTTCGTCAACAAATGGATGAACGAAATACCGAGCTCTTGCTTGATCATTCGACTTAAATAAACCGGAGAGACATTGAGAAACTCAGCAACGGACCCAAGCGTCAAATCCGATTGGCTAAAATGCTTCTGTATATACTGCCTAGCACGACGGACAATCGGAGAAAGGCGGCTTTCTTCCACCATTTGCTCTTTGCATTTTTCATATGCCGTCGCCACCCCGACCATTCCTCCTTCCACCGTTTCTATATATACACTGGCTCTAATGTGCAAATGTTGTTTCAGTGCCGTTTCCATCTGCCTACACTGTTCTTCACTAATCGGTTTCCAGCTGATCACAACAATAAACTCGTTTGAATCACGAAAAACAATTTTTTCACCATCCCCCAATAATTCAGAGACGGCCTTTTCAATGGCAAATAAAAGCAACTGCCGATCCCGATCGCTCACAATGGGTTGATTTTTAAATGAAAACCATTGAATCACCACGACTTGCGCAGGACAAGACCGTGAAAGTCCGAGCAATGACAGTTGTCCCATGATATCCTCCTCCGTCAGTCGCCCTGCCACCCATTCCATCCCGAATTGCTGGCGAAGCACGTGAATATGCTTTTGTACTTGGTTCGTTAACAATTCCCTATATTGTTTTTCCTTTTGCTCCTGTTCGAGCTTCTCCTTCACTTTTGCGACTACTTCGTACAATCGCTGCGGATCAGTTGGCTTTAATAAGTAATCATCCACTTGAAGGCGAATCGCCTCCTGTGCATACGAAAACTCATCATAACCGGTAATTACAATCATATGGCAGTTGGGCAACTTCTCCCGCACATGTCTCATCAGCGTAAGCCCGTCCATGATCGGCATGCTTAAATCGACAAACAATACATTCACTCGATGCCGTAAAGCTAATTCCAACGCCTCTTCCCCATCTTCTGCTTCTGCAACAACTTCCATGTTAAATTCATTCCAATCGATCGACTCCCGAATCCCTTCACGAATGATCGCTTCGTCATCTGCAATCAGCACCTTCCACATGAATCCATCCCTCCTAAGGAAGATGGGTGATGATTGGATGCACAATCGTCACGGTTGTTCCTTTTCCTTCCTCACTATCGATATGCAACCGGTAGGACGGGCCAAATGTTAATTGTAAGCGAGCTTGTACGTTCATCATTCCGTACCCTTTCACCTTTTTCATCTTTCCTTCTTGGTCTCCCGATGTAAAGTCAATGGCTAAACTTTTCTGCAACTCTTGTAGCCGCTCCCGTGACATTCCGACGCCATCGTCTTTTACACAAATATACATCGCTCCTTCATGTTCTCGCGCTTGAATCCAAATATGCCCTTGTCCTCTTCTCTGTTTGATACCGTGATAAATCGCATTCTCTACAATCGGCTGCAATAGCAACTTTAACACATAAAATTGTTGCAGATATTCCGGAATGTCAAATGTATAGTCTAACTTATCTTTATAGCGAACTTCCTGGATACGTAAATAACTTTTAATATGCTCTACTTCCTCAGCCAAAAGAATCATATCCTTCCCCTTGCTTAATCCGATGCGGAACAGCTTTGCCAGTGTGCCGACCAATTCAGCAACATCATCAGCCCCTTTTTTGCGTGCCATCCATTGAATGGTATCTAATGTATTGTAAAGGAAGTGCGGTTTAATTTGTGCTTGCAACCCCCGCAACTCTGCCTCCCATCGCTGCCGCTCCTGCCATTCGGCCAAAGAAATAAAACGCTGCATTTGATCCAACATGTGGTTGAAACTTCGACCCAACATCCCAATTTCATCCGTACGCTCACCATGATAACGAACCGTTAAATCGCCTGCTTGCGCTTTTTTCATAAATGCCGTCAACTGGCTGATCGGACGAGATAATGAAAACGACAGGTAATAGGAAGCACCAATTGCAATAAAACAGACGAAAAAAATAAAACTGACAATATAAAAATGGATCTCTTTCACTTCTAATGCCGATTCATCGCTGGGGAACACCCCGATTGTTGTCCAATTCGTAAATGGAGAGCGCTGGTAAATAAACTGAACATGTTGTCCATTGATGTTCTTGGAAAATGCACCGCTATTTCCTTTGATCCAGCGCAATGGGACAGCTGTCACTGTAGAACGGCTCGGAGTATAGATGCTTTTCCCCTGCTCATCCATCACCAATAAATATCCCCATTTTCCAAGACGGATATTTTTAGTAGCTTCCGCAATCACTCTCAACTTTAAATCAACCAGTACAACCCCTTTCACTTTTTGTGTCTCGGGATCCATAATGGCTCGAACTGCAGATACGACTTCTGCACTTGTATAATGGGCATGAGAAATAACATTTCGTCCGATAGGATGACCGAGCATTTTAAAAATCCCTTTATTTTTCACAGCCTCACGATACCACCATTCCTTTGTCAATGGCGCGGAAGAACGGCTGTACATTTCATTACTTATATAGTCGCCATATTCGTTAACAACTAAAATCCCCGCAATCTCGGGATACAACGTAGTGATTCCTTGCAAAAATTGACGCATTTCATAATCATTGCGAGGCGCTCTACGATCCAAAAACGCTTTCATTTGTGGATTAAAGGCAATGAGATACGTTGCGTTTTGCATATTATTGGCATAAAACTCTAATGTCTGATTGACTTGGCTAATCAATTGCAATGTATTTTCATTTACTTGTCGTTCGATAATTCGATCAACCGTCCACCCTACCAAGCTTCCTAAACAGAGTGCAGGCACAATCATAGAGATGAGTAACAACGAAACAAACTTGTATCGTATCGGCCAATGGCTAACCCGCCAACGCTTCATCATTCGCAACCTCAATCACTCATTTCTCTATGTAGTCATTTGGCATAAAAATGATCCACATTTTCCCGCGTAACGACCGTAATTCCTGTATCAACATACGTTGGCAACGGTGAATCTCCTGACCGGGATGGAGATGTGAGATGATGATGAAGATGAAATAAAAATTGGAGCGACCAATATCCCATATTCCACGTTCCTTGCGCCAACGTCGCAGCAATAACGCCCCCCTTCACTAAATCTAACGTTTGTTTTTCTGTATCGAAACTAATGAGCTTAATCTCTTTCTTATTTAGCTCTTTGACTGCTTCTGCCATGCCAACTCCCCCGTTCGCTTCTGTTGCAAAGATCCCTTGCACATCCGGATAATCCTTTAAAATCTCCATTGCCGCCTGTTTTGAGGCCATAGCGTCCCCTTTTCCATTCTTTACGGCCACCACTTGCATTCGCGGATATTTTTGATAGATCGTCTCAACAAATCCTCTCGTCCTCTCTTGATGATTGAGTTGATGAGGGGAAGTAATGATCGCGACTTTCCCCTCATTCTTCAGCAGTTTAGCCATTTCGTGAGCCGCCGTCACTCCAGCGCTATAATTATTCGTCCCTAGAAATGAAAACGCCTTGCTTCCCGAAGCGTTCGAGTCAAATAATACAACTGGAATCCCTTCCTCGACTGCTTTATTGATTGTCTTCGTCAGCGCAGTCGGATTAATGGCAGAAACCGCAATCCCAGCTGGTTTTCTCGCGATCACTTGTTCGAGCACTGTCACTTGCTCATTGACGTCATATTGAGTCGCCCCTCGATATTCTACGGAAACGTTCAACGCCTCCGCTGCGTCTTCAAATCCTTTGAGACAGCGTTTCCAATAATCCATGCCTGATTGGAAGGTGACCATGACGTATTTTTCGTCGGGTTTGCCATAGAACGGTGACGTGTCCTCATTAACAGACTGAATACGAGACACATCATGTTGATAATGATAAACATACGCGATAAACACCGCTAGCAATCCTGCATACGCTACAATTAAAGCCCTTATTCTCATTATCCATCCCCTGTCTTTATCATGTCTTTCGATATATACTTACAAATTTCGATTCATTCTATGGAGTTGTACGAATCAATACATGTAATATACTACAATGTACCATGATTCAAACTAGTAGTTCAAATAAATTTGACACCCATTTGGATCGTTTACGCAAAAAAACTCTCCCCTTCAGGGAATGAATAGGACACCCTGATGAGAGAGGCTGGATGAAACGG
This sequence comes from Geobacillus sp. FJAT-46040, assembly GCF_002335725.1. Classification (NCBI taxonomy): domain Bacteria; kingdom Bacillati; phylum Bacillota; class Bacilli; order Caryophanales; family Anoxybacillaceae; genus Geobacillus; species Geobacillus sp. FJAT-46040. The sequence goes on along the minus strand of NZ_NISS01000001.1, from coordinate 1,107,910 downwards.
ATGATTATTCTGCTAAACACCATTCCGATAAGCGATCATACCCTACCTGATTCTATGTCATCAGTTCACCATAGGCATCAGAAAATCTCTTCCCTACCTCCCCCGAAACACCGGCTTCCGCTTTTCTAAAAAGGCGCGGACGCCTTCGCGGTGGTCTTCGGTTTGCCGCATGCGCTGTTGGGCGTCGGTTTCGAGTTCGAGCACGCGAAGCAAATCTTCTTTTGTTTGTTCGACGTACAACATTTTCGTGGCGATCATGGCTTGAAGCGGTTTTTCTTGCAAGGAAGCGATTGCTTGTTCCGCCTGTTGTTCATCTTCGACGATGAAGTCAATCAGCCCGAGCTGCTGCGCTTCGTCCGCGCTCATCGGTTTTCCTTCCCAAATGATCTGTTTGGCTTTCGCCGTGCCGACCCGCTGGGCCAAGAAGAAATGCCCGCCGCCGTCTGGGATGAGGCCGATGCCGATGAAATTCATCGCCAAGCGCGCTTCTTTCGTGGCGATGAGGTAATCGCTCGCCAAGGCAAAGCTGAACCCAAGGCCGGCCGCTGGGCCATGGATGAGCGAAACGGTGATTTTCGGCATCGTATACAAGAGCATGATCATCTCCTGAATCGTTTTCATCACGGTTTGAAATTGGCTCGGGTCATCAACCGCCAGCATTGTCTTAATGTCGCCACCCGCAGAAAATCCTCTCCCTTTGCCGCGGATGACGACAACGGAAGCGTCACTTTCCTTGATTTTCCGCAGCGCGTCGACGAGCTCCTGAAGCATTTTCACATCCATGGCATTTAACGCCTGCGGACGGTTCAGTTCCAATATCGCTTTGTTTTGGTCAAATGTCAGTACAACCGTTTCCATGGCTTTCCTCCTCTGAATGATGATTCATTTCTTTTCATTCGCCATGAAGATGGTTTTTTCCTTGTTGGCGGCAAAAATATCATGTTCTCTAACACATCCATGCTTGACATCTTCATCTGCTTGTAATAGCTTCTATGTCGGTGTTGCTTTTTTTTCGAAGCACAGCGTGCCGATAAAGGAGTGGATCGCATGAGAAATCCAAGTGTACGAAACATCTCGTTTTATCTAGCGGCGCGTTTATCTTCTCGATGATGGTCTACAACGTCTTTTATCATCTAGGAACATTCCCGATTTCAAGCTGGGACGAAGCGCGTCATGGCGTCAATGCATACGAAATGCTGAGACATGGAAACTTGATCGTCAACACATACCTTGGGCATCCTGATTACTGGAATTTAAAGCCTCCTGTCAGCTACTGGGCGATCATGATTGGCTATAAACTCGTTGGGATGAACGCGCTTGGTTTGCGGCTGATGTCTGGCATTTGCGCTATGCTCACGGCCGTTGCCATTGCGCTATTTGTGAAAAAACGGTTTGGAAGCATGGCCGCGATCGTCTCATTGCTTGCCTTATCTACTAGCACTCAATATCTGCTCAACCATTGCGCTCGCACAGGAGATGCGGATTCGCTCTTTGTCTTCTTCTTTACGTTATCCATCCTTTCTTTGCTGGCCGCCAGACGGCAGACGCGATGGTTGTATGCAGCGGGCCTTGCCTGTTCACTCGCTTTTTTAACGAAAAGTTGGCATGCGGGGAACATTCTGTTGATCATGGTCTTATATTTTCTCATCACTAGGCAGTGGGAGTCAGGCCGCTGGCGCGCATGGTGGAGGGCAGCGCTCACCTTCGTTGTTCCTGTGCTCGCTTGGGCTTTTGCCCGCTATCACTATGATGGATTCCGTTTTTTTAAACAAATGATCGGATATGACTTGTTGCTGCGCTCCACTCGGCCCATTGAAGGTCATATCGGTGATGAAGCCTATTACGGCATCATTCTTGTTCATTTTTTCTTTTGGTGGCTGGCGCTCTTGGTCGGAATCATGGTCATCAGTTACATGCAAGGCGTTCGTCTTTTAGCGTTTGAAGGAACAGACCATCGATTGAAAGAAGATGTGATCGGGATTTTGCTTTGGATTTGCGTCCCGCTTCTCATGTTTACCATAGCGAAGACGAAAATCAGATGGTACATCCTCCCTGTCTATCCGCCGCTTTGCATGTTGATTGGCATTTGCGCAAGTCAATTATGGAGAAAAGGAACGTGGGGAGCGCGGGGAGTGTTGCTGACTGGACTGTTGTTCGTCGCATCGTTTTACGAAACGAATATTCAACATTATATCCATCATCCCAAGCCAAATTTCGAACTGGCATTGCTTCAGCAGACCGCCCAAATGCCTGTTCATGGATACGAACTGTTTATGTACCATCCGTTGCACGAGAAGGGTCGCTGGCCGCAAAATGCGGTCTTGACAGCAGAGCTTGCGAATGACCTCAAACCTCGGCACGGAGGGCTGAAAACGTTCTTGCATACAAGCCGAAGCTTGCTTCTCGTGAAAAAAGCATGGTTCAGCAAACAGCTCGAGCATAAATACCACCTGTCTGTTCTCGCCTCGAACCGTTGGGGATATATTTTGGAAAAGCACGCTTAAACATACAGCCTTGGAGTGCCACTCTCTCCAAGGCTGCGCAACTATTCTTCTAGAATTTTAGGAACAAACTTTACTCCAATCTCTTCTCATCCCGCTTAATTCTGGTTAAAAATAATCAATTTCAACTCCGTCATTTCTTCAATCGCATAACGAATGCCTTCACGGCCAAACCCGCTTTCTTTCACGCCGCCGTACGGCATATGGTCGACGCGGAACGTTGGGATGTCGTTAATCAACACGCCGCCAACGTGCAGTTGTTTCGCCGCTTTCCACGCGGTATGGACGTTGTCGGTGTAGATGCCCGCCTGCAAGCCGTAGCGCGAGTCATTGACCAGTTCAATGGCTTCATCGATCGAACGGACGCGGTTGATCAAGACGATCGGGGCGAACACTTCTTGGCAAGACACTTTCATCGTCGGTTCGGCGTCCACAATGACCGTCGGAAGCAAGATATTGCCGTCGCGCTCGCCGCCGAGGACGACGTTTGCGCCGCCTTGTTTCGCCTCTTCGATCCAAGAGAGCGCCCGGTCGACATCGTTTGGCGTAATCAAGGCGGATACATCGGTGGTTGGATCCAACGGGTCGCCTGTTTTCAACTGTTTCGCGGCGGCGACAAATTTTTCGACGAACTCGTCATAACGATTCTCATGCACGTAAATGCGCTGGAGTGAAATGCACACCTGCCCTTGGAACGTGAACGCACCGAACACGCAGCGCGGGATGATGCGGTCAAGATCGACCTGTTCATCGACGATCACGGCCGAGTTCGAGCCGAGCTCGAGCGTCACCCGCTTTAAGCCCGCCTTATTGCGGATCGCGATGCCGACTTCCGGGCTGCCGGTGAAGGTGATCATGCTGATGCGCGGGTCGGTGACGATTTTGTCGCCGACCGTGCGGCCGCTTCCCGTGACGACGTTGAGCGCCCCTTTCGGCAGGCCGGCTTTCTCGAACAATTCGGCGATAAAGTAGGCGGACAGCGGCGTTTGGCTGGCTGGCTTCAACACAACGGTGTTGCCCGAGGCGATGGCCGGGCCGAGTTTATGAGCCACCAAGTTCATCGGGAAGTTAAACGGCGTAATCGCCCCGATGACGCCGATCGGCTCGCGGACCGTCAAGGCGATGCGATGTTCCCCGCCCGGCGCGGCGTCAAGCGGCAGCGTTTCCCCATGAATGCGCTTCGCTTCTTCGGCGGCGAATTTGTACGTTTGAATCGTGCGGGCGACTTCCCCTTTCGCCGTGGTGATCGGTTTGGCTGCTTCCAGTGCGATCAACCTCGCCGCTTCTTCCTGCCGCGCTTTCAGCTGCTCGACGACCCGCTCTAAAATGGCGGCTCGTTCATGCGCCGGCATAGCCGCCATCGTTTGCCGCGCGGCGTACGCCGCCGCGATCGCTTCGTCGACTTCTTGTTCGGTGGCCACAGGGATTTCGGCAATCGTCTCGCGTGAGTATGGCGATTTCAGCTCCGTGTACGACTTGGCTTCCCGCCATTCGCCGTTGATGTATAGCTTCTGTTTCTGCACCGCTGTTTCCATCTATTTCACCCTTTCCTTATTTTGGGCATGCAGCTTTAGCCAACGCATCCCCCTTTGTTATATATCCCACACGCCCTGCTTATTTGTTTCATTCGCCATCATGCCCAAAAATCCTTCTTTTTCCTCTTATTTCAATAGATGATGATTGAGCCTGCTGTTACATTTTTAAGCATTTTTTGTGCCATCATGGCAAGCGCAAACGGCAGTCTCATTCTAAAGTCTGTAAGGCTCACTTTACCGCAAAATGCTTGCTGATGGTGATGTATTTCCTCGCTTGTGACAATGTTCAAACAAGAAGAGGCTACACCTGGTCAAGAACAATGGCTTGTAGACAGCACAACTAAGTAGGCCATTGGTCGACAAAAACAGTGAATAGGTTCACCATACCGGTTCTACTGTTCACCGGATGAGCTCCCAATGTTGCAACACAGGGCAATTATTTTTTCTTCCGCCCGACATCAACCAATTCTCTATCCTGAAAATACCCGAACTCCAAAATGCGTAAAGTGGCAGCGTTCAACATAGGGATATTTTCATTCCTCCGATGGTGACAAAATTTTTGGTCATGGGAGTCTATCTTTCTTTCCCATATGTTTTCGTTATATGATGGATGCAGCCAATATTTTCTTGAAAGGATACCGGGAAATGATCATCAAAAAAATCATCGACCTCACCATGCCGATCACAGCCCAAACTCCGGTGTACCCGGGGGATCCGAAGCCGAAAATCGAACCGGCGGCGACGTTCGCCCAAGACGGCTATCACGTCAGCCGCCTTGTGCTTGGGTCGCACAGCGGCACGCATGTGGATGCGCCGTTTCACTTTTGCGAACACGGTTGGCGGCTCGATGACGTGCCGCTCACCTATTTTCTTGGCCGCGGCGTCGTGATCAATGCCACCGGAAAAGCGGAAGGCGAAGCGGTGACGATGGCCGATGCCGCTCCGTATATCCCGAAGCTGTCGCCGGGAACCATTGTGTTGTTTCATCCTATTTCGCGCAGGAGACTCCCACTTCAACGACCAAAGGGAGTAAGTGGGAGAGGAATGCGCGTTCCCCTTTTCTTTTGTGTATGATATAATAAAGGCGTGGAGAAAACCGTTTAATAAAGGCACTCCAATAACTGCTACTCGATGTATGGAGTTGGTTACAGGAAACGTTGTAACCGTAAAACATCGAGCGTAGATCCGTCTGTTGTGTGTGGAAGCCAAGTACTGCCAACAGACACACCGAGAGAATCGGTAACGATGCAGGCATGACCTGCGTCGTTGGGTAGTTGTCAACCTGCCCTGATGCAACCCCAAGTCAAGGAAGGAGGACGAAGTCCGCTTGTACTTCTGGGGAGTTGCAAGCCCCCACTTCAAGCGTTAGCTAAGTGGGGGTAGTTGACACCGGCTGGTCGCAATACGCCGGAACAAAGCGGTATTTTTCCCATCCGTACGTTGCGCCGGAGGTGATTGAAGCGATGCTGGAGCGAGGCGTGCGGACGTTTTTCATCGACGCGCTCAACATCGACCCGCCGGACGGCTCGTCGTTCCGCGCCCACGAACTTATTCTTGGCGCCAACGGGGTGATCGGGGAAAATTTCGTGAACTTCGAGCGAATCGATTTTGATGATCCGTATATTATTGCCCTCCCCCTTTCCTTGCCTGGCTGCGACGGTTCGCCTGTTCGGGCGGTGGCGGTGCAGTGGGCGTAACGAAGAAGGATGATGCAACCAAACGCCCCGCACATGCTTTGATGCGGGGCGCACTTCCTTTGGCTAGTTAATCCATTTGATCACTTTCGCCGGGTTCCCGCCGACGACCGCGTTGGCGGTTTCATTATACAAACGAACGAGCCGCCGCGCCCGCTCCTTGACGAGCTCCGGGTCGGCGGGGTTGTACAAGTGTCCCGCTACCATCTTTTCTTTTTCGGTTTTCATCGAACCCCTTCAACATTTCATGCATTCGTTTCAAAACTCCATGGAATGATCTTATCGTCCTTCAGAAAAACCGTTCCCTGTCATCGTTTCAATCCGCACGCCTTCCCGATAATAGACCTCCATCACATCCTTTGGCACCATGCTTCCACCCGTCGCCCAGCCAATATGAACGGCGTTTTTCATCTTTTCTTTCAAACCGTTTGCCTCTACGTACGTTTGCCCCGCCAAATCACGAAACAGCCGAACAGGCCCCGCCACCCCCGCCAAGGCGGACGGCTCTAAATAGATTTCCTCCGTTTCCACCATCGCCGCGAGCAAGCGGTAAAGCGTCGAATCGTCCACCGTATAGACGCCGCTGATGACGTTCTCAAGCATGTTCCCCACCAGCCGCGACGGCCGACCCACCGCCAGCCCGTCCGCTTCGGTCTTATTGTCGAGGCCAAAATCTTGCACCGACACGCGGTCGTGCTCTCCTGTCATCAACCCAAGCAGCATGCAAGGCGAATGCGTCGGCTCAGCGAAAAAGCAATGCACATGATCGCCGTACACGAGCTTCAGCCCAAACGTCACCCCGCCCGGACCGCCGCCGACGCCGCAAGGAAGATACACAAAGAGCGGGTGTTTTTCATCAACCGTGATGTTCATGTCCTCTAATTGCTTTTTCAGCCGAAACGCCGCCACCGCATAGCCTAAAAACAGATGGATCGAGTTTTCATCATCGATAAAATACGACGTTGGATCCTCGGCGGACTGTCTTCGCGCCTCTTCCACCACTTTGTTGTAATCGGTGAGATGTTCGATGACGGTGACCCCTTTACTTCGCAACAAGTCTTTTTTCCATTGTTTCGCATCGGCTGACATATGAACGGTGACGCGGAATCCAAGCTTTGCCCCGATGATGCCGATGCTCAAGCCCAAGTTCCCTGTCGAACCGACGACCAGAGAATAGCGGGAAAAGAATTGCCTGAATTTCTCGCTGTCCATGACCGCATAGTCGTCTCCTATGGTGATCATCCCGTTGGCGAGCGCGAGGTCTTCGGCATGTTTCAGAACCTCGTAGATTCCCCCTCTCGCCTTGATCGACCCGGAGATGGGAAGATGGCTGTCGCATTTTAGCAACAGCTCCCCCTCAATGTTGGTCTGAAACATCTTTTCCAAACGCTGTGTCATGTTCGGAATTCGCACTAAAGGGGATTCGATGATACCGTGGGCCGTTCGCGTCTCGGGAAATGCCTTCGCGATGTAGGGGGCAAAGCGGCGCAATCGCTCTTCGGCCTCCTTGACATCGCGCTCGCGTAAAGGAATCGTTCGAATGGCTTGCGCAAACGCGTGATATTTTGGATTGCGCCAAAATACCTCTTCGGCCGCCATGATCGTTTCAAGCAGCGGGAATTCCTTTACCCACTTTTGGATTTCGTTTTTGGTCATCATGCACCATTCTCTCCCATGCGTGTTTGTCGTTTCGTACCCTTGGCAGATGCCGGTCCAAAGTCCACTTCATGGTTTGCCGAACCGTTTGCCGTTTACCTTCAGTCTCGCGAAAACCGCTTCCATTGTCAATGGGGATGAAGGGAAATGGTTTGTGGATGACATTCGGGAGTGATCCCAGCCTTGTCGGAATGGCCAAGCGAGGCATGATCCGCTTTGAAAAATGTCTGTCTTTCCATTATGATGAAAGAGGCAAACCATATCGTGGAGATGATGATCATGAGCAATCGTCGCGATTTATCGCTTTTGTTTCTCGTGATGTTTTTGGTCATGGCCGGGTTTGGCATCATCATTCCCGTCCTTCCGTTTTACGCAGAAAAAATCGGCGCTTCCCCGACACAACTCGGCTGGTTGATGGCCGTTTATTCGCTCATGCAATTTTTATTTGCGCCGATGTGGGGGAATTTATCGGACCGCTATGGACGAAAGCCGATGCTGCTTGTCGGCATTTTCGGTTTGGCCCTTTCGTTTTTCTTGCTCGCCGTCGCGACAAAACTTTGGATGTTGTTTGCCGCTCGCATCATCGGCGGATGTCTATCGGCGGCCACGATGCCGGCCGCTATGGCATATGTCGCAGATGTGACAACCGAAGAAGACCGGGGCAAAGGAATGGGGATGATCGGAGCGGCTGTCGGGCTTGGATTTATTTTCGGACCGGGGATCGGCGGCATATTTTCAAAAACGAGCTTGACCGCTCCGTTTTGGATTGCAGGCAGCTTGGCGCTCTTGACCGCTCTATTCGTTTTCGTTTTCTTGCATGAGTCGCTTCCGAGAGAAAAACGAATGAATATACGAACAAAGCGGCCATCGCTTGCGGCCGCCCTCCAAGGGCCTGTAGCGCGCCTATACTTACTGCAGCTGATCACAACGTTTTCCCTCGCTGGACTTGAAGCGACGTTCGCCTATTTTGCCGCTGAACGAGCGGGGCTTTCGTCGACGGAACTTGGCTACATCTTTATGATCATGGGGCTTGCAGGGGCCATCGTCCAAGGAGGGTTGCTTGGAAAACTGATCCGCTCATTCGGGGAAGGCGCTGTCATTCGTTTCGGGCTGTTCTTGTCAGCAGTTGGCTTTTTTCTCATTTTATTCGTTCACAGCTTTTGGACAGCCGCGCTCTATTTAACGATTTTCGGCATTGGCAACGGCGTCATCCGCCCGTGCGTCTCCGCCTTGTTAACGAAGCATACAGCGGATGGCCAAGGAAGTGCGACAGGCGTTTTATCCTCGTTCGATTCGCTCGGCCGCATCGGCGGTCCGGCGATCGCCGGCTGGTTGTTCACCTTAAAGCCCAGTTTGCCATATGCGGCAGGAATTGCGCTTACATTCATTTCCTTTTCCGTTTTTCAATCGTTCCAACGCGCGATGATGCAAAAAGACACGTCCCTTTGATTCAAGAGGGGATGGGGGTGACCCGCTACACACGCAAGTGCAAGTCTTATGGGTGAACTACCCCCACTTAATTTTCTAGCGAAAATTTGAAGTGGGGGCTTCCAAAGAAGTTTGACTGCTTCAAGCAATCCTTATTCTTTGAGGCGTGTCCACTTCGCCGCTAGAGCATAAGACACTCAGGTCTACAGCTTTACTTTTCTTTAAGATGTTTAATGCGCCATTGACATCAGCATTAATTAGTTTGCCAGACTTTGTTCGATACAAGCCGCGCTTAATACGTTTGCCGCTGAACTTATATTCTTTTGGATTGTCGGCATTATATTCAGGAATCTCATCGCCGTCAAAAAAGCTGGCTTGAGACGTATAGGATTCTTCCTGTTTCAAGAATTCAATGCCGTAAAATTCACAAAGATATTCTAGTTTTTCTTTTATGTTACCGAGAGGAATATTGACAAAGTTTTGATTTGTCTTTTTTCCTAGATTCATATTGCGTTGCCATGTTTCCGCATAGCCAATGACAAGTTTGCCAATTTGATTTTCAATACAGTAGTTAATGATGTAACGGCAAGTCTTGTTGATATAATCATTCACTTTATTATTGCGATTCATAGCAAGCAAAGCCTGTTTACGAGTGGTGCCTTTGATTTTTTGCTTATCTTTTATGCTTTGAAGTCTGGCATTTTCTTTGTTAAACCATTGATTTATACTTTTTAATCTCCGCCCATCAATGATGAATGATCTGCCGTCTGATGTGACACAAGTGGCAACATTGTTTAATCCTAAATCAATTGCCAGTGCTTTTTGGTCATTTAATTCTCTTTGATCTTCAGGCATTTCATATTTGTACTGAATCTCAAAGAACCTGGCATGATGCTTAGGAATGATTTCAATCTGCTTAATCTTTTTGTCCAGTAACACAGGCGGAATCGTTATCGTGATAGGCTTGTGAGTCTTTTTAAATAGGCGAGAATACGGTATCGTGAATTTGTTGCCGTCTATACGAATCTGGCCAATGATCAGTGAATGAAAGCCATCTTTTTTAAGATATTTTGGAATACTGATAGCCTTGTGGTCATATTTTCCTTGTTTGGCAAGACTGATCAAACCAAAGAAAGATTTAAAGGCTTCATTGACCTTTTTTAAAATTTGCTGTGCCATGTTGCTGTTTAACAGCTTATAGTTTTCGTTAGTTTTTGCAAGATGATAGTTTTTCTCATAATTAAGAAATTCCTTGTGTTCAAAATAGTATTGTCTGACATTGTACAATCCGACGTTGTACATGTTCTTGGCAATATGGCACAGTTCTCGAAGAGTCAAGTATTCTTCTTTGGTCAAACCATTTAGCTGTTGTTTGATACAAAAATACATTTTTTCACCTCCCATCTAACTATATTATACTATATTTTACTGAATCTATCCTATTTTCAGCAAAATATAGTTAAGGCGATTCATCTCCCACTTACTCCGCTTCGCTTCGTTGAAGTGGGAGTCTTCTCGCCTAATTAAGATAAAAGGAGGAGGAGCGCCTTGAACATCGTTCCAACCAAACAGTTGGACCGCGCCATCGTCAACCAATTTTTCAACGACCATTGGGGAAGCCCGCAAATGGTTGTCTCGACCGGCATCTATAACTGCAGCGAACTAGATGGATTTGCGGCTGTCGAGAATGGACAGCGGATCATCGGGCTCATTACGTTTGTGATTCGCGGAAACGAATGCGAGATCATCTCGCTAGACAGCATAATGGAAAACCGCGGCATCGGCAGCACCCTTTTGCATGAGGCGGAGACATGGGCGAGACAACAAAGGTGCACGGCTGTTCAACTGATCACCACCAACGACAACTTGCATGCGCTTCGTTTCTACCAAAAGCGCGGCTACCAAATTGTGAATGTCTTTCCGAACGCTGTCGACAAGGCGCGGCGAATCAAGCCAAGCATTCCGAAAACAAGTCCTGACGGCATTCCTATTCGAGATGAGTTGTTGCTGGTCAAACCACTGGTGTGACACGAGGTGATGATGACGCCGCATCGAAAAAGAAGCACCGGCCTTCTCCCAAGACCGGTGCTTCTTTGTTTTGAACAACCCTCCACCTATGACGCCAGCCGCGAGGAGCGTCAAATTTCGGCGGCGATATGATACATGTAATAGACCCCATAGGCGATGCTGATGAGGGAGACGGTTTTCACGATCCATTGATTCATGACTTGCTGTTTCGCTTTCATCCAAACAAACGGAATCCCGAGAAACGTCGTGAACAGCATCATGCCGATGACCGTTCCTAGGCCAAAAATCAAAATAAAAGCAAGCGCCATCCAAGTTCCTTTGACCGTCGTCATCGTCAACAACACCATTCCGGCGCTGCCGGCTAAACCATGGACGATGCCGATCAATGTCGATTTCACATGTAAATGATGAATATCGCCTTGGTGATGATGATCCAGCCTCATTGTCGAACGGAAACTAGCCATTCCTAGAATAACGATCATGATGCCGACGCCCATTTCGAGATAAGAAGCAATCTGTTCAGGAATTTGCCGCTCAAAGGCGATCATCGCCATCCCAACAACGAGCAGCGTCAACGTATGGCCAATTCCCCAAAACATGCCGGCCAGCGATGAAAGGGACAGTTTTTTCGTCCGGCTGGCAATGGTCGAAACGGCAATGACATGATCCGGTTCCGTCGCATGTTTCATTCCAAGCAGCAATCCAAACAAGAGCACAGGCCATATCGTTCCCATTGTCTTCTTCCTTTCCCTTGTCAATATTTCCTCCAACAGACTGGCGCTTTCTCACCGCATTGTTGGCGAATGAACTGTTGGACGCGTTGGAATATCGCTTCGATGACCGATGTTTCATACGCCAATATACGTACAGAAAAGCCTGGAACGGCCGCCGCTGAAAAACCGCAGCGAACCTCTTGCGGCATCTCTTCCATGAATTGGTTGAACTGTTCTAACACTTCCTTTGTGATAAACGGAGAAAGAGCCACGAATGATCCGACATGCGTGTAGCCGCCGAGCTGCAGCATGCTCGTTAAGTGCTGCCGCGAGTCCAAGTACAGATGATCAAACAGAACGAGCACCTCGTCTTGATACACCTTCAGTTTCGAGCGAATCCAATCATAGCGGAACAGCTCGCCGCTTTCCGACCATCCAGGTGTGATGATTTCGCCATAAACGAACGTGGAGCTTGGCGTGATGTACACCGTCGTTTCTTGATAAAAGCGCGCATGCTCATAGGCGATCGTCGGGTCGGGGAAATATTCAAGTACGCTTTGCTCCCCAAGTGACAATCGTGTATACTGCCTTACAGGCGTTGAAGGAGTTTTGTAGATTTTCGCCGCCGACTGGGTCGTCACCATCAACCGGGCGCTGGGCTCGAGGAAGATTTCCATATCATATGAATCCCCATCGACATACCCGCCGCCCACGTGGACAAGATATAACGTCGGATGAGCCGGGTCGAGGTAAACAGGACGCATCAGTTTCAGCGCCCCTTCACTATAGTTGTCCAAAATGACGGTGCGGCCGTTTTTCACGACCGCTGTACATCGCAAACGCCCCGTCCAGCTCATTCTTCCAGCCCTGCCAGCAGCACCTGTTTTTCGATCCAATCCACAACGTCAAAAAGACCAATCTCTTCTTTTAAATTTGTAAAAATGACCGGCTTCGCCCCTCGCGCTGCTTTGGCGTCCCGTTCCATCACTTCCAGACTGGCGCCGACGTAAGGGGCAAGATCGATTTTGTTGATCACGAGCAAATCCGACTTAATCATCCCCTGTCCGCCTTTGCGCGGAATTTTCTCCCCTTGGGCGACGTCGATGACATAAATGGAGAAATCGACCAACTCCGGGCTGAAGGTCGCCGCCAAGTTATCGCCGCCGCTCTCGATCAAAATGAGTTCCACATCTGGATGGCGCCGTTTCAGTTCATCAATGGCCGCAAAATTCATTGATGCGTCTTCGCGAATGGCCGTATGCGGGCACCCGCCCGTTTCGACGCCGATAATCCGATCTTCCGGCAAGACGCTATGTTTGATTAAAAATTGGGCATCTTCTTTTGTATAAATATCATTCGTAATGACCGCGATGCTAAAGCGGCGATGCATCGCCCGCGTCAGCTTCTCGACAAGCATCGTTTTGCCGGCGCCGACCGGGCCGCCGATGCCGATTCGTACCGGTTCCATTCTGGATTCTCCCTTCTCTGTCCTTCTTTCGTTCCACGTCAAACAAGATTTACGACATAAACAATCGAACAGGAAGACGTTCATGCTGCATTTGCGCGATTTCCAAGCCGACGGCTGCCGCCCCGAGCTCCTCTTCGTCGAGTGTCTCGATGATGCTCGCGGCATGAATCAAATATGGCTGCACCATGACAAGAAGCTTTTGTCCGTCCGTCTGGCCGAGGGGGATGCCGCGGACCGCGTTTTGCACCATCGTTTGTACGGAAGCAAACAAATACGTCAGCACCGTCGTTTGTTTGACTGCTCCGATTTTGCGGCCAACCGCCGCAAACACAATGGCCGGATGAATGGACCGCGTCGTTTGCACGATCTCATCCAATTCATCGACTCCGTAAATGTCGCGGCACAGTTTCCATAAGCGCCCCCCAATCATTCTCGTTCCTTCTCGCGTTTCCTTCGCCAAGCAGAGAGCAAACAGCGTGTCGTTCAGCCGCCGCAGTCCTTCCATACGGTCGACTTCCAACTGCTCATAGGCGATCCGGCACGCCAATCCATCCGTATACGTCAGCTGGGTCTGAATATAAGCGACAAGCACATCGCCAAACGTTTTGGCATCGCAAATTTGTTCATTGTACATGTATGTTTCAAACCCAAAGGAATGGGAAAATGCTCCAGACGGAAAATTCGAATCGGAGAGCTGCAGCAGCCACAACAACTGTTGGTCAGTCATGGCGATGCCCGATATGGCGGAACGCTTGTTTTACTTTCCGTTTTTCCCTCTTGTACGGGATGCCGAGTTGCTGGAGCAGCTCTTCGACTAAATAGTCGTATTGGACGAGCATTTCCCCTTCCTCGAATTGGGCGGGCAAGTGGCGGTTGCCGAGCTGATGAGCAATCTCCCCCATTTGTTTCATGGAAACAGGCTGGATGACAAGCAAATCATCGGGAAGAACGGATACGACAATGGCATTATGCTCATCCATCCATAACACATCTCCGTCTACCAATTCTTTCGCTTCTTTCAAGCGAATGCCAATCTCCCTCCCATGGTCGGTCACCACCCGCTGAATTCGTTTTACTAAATCATCGCTTGGCATGTACACCCGTTCGATGTGCGGGGGGAGAGAAGAAAGAGCTCGAATGTTGCCGATAACCGTTTCTACAATCATCATCATCACCTCAAAACAGAAAATATCGTTGCGCCATGGCCACAACTTCAGCCGGTTCGCACGTGATGAGCCGCCCGTCGACCTTCACTTCATACGTTTGCGGATCGACATCGATTTGAGGCATGGCGTTGTTGAACACCATATCGTGTTTCGTTAACGAACGAATGTTTCCAACCGGTTTGACGATTTTGTGCAATCGCAGTTTGTCAGGGACGCCGCGTTCGAACGCCGCTTTGGACAAAAACGTAATGGACGTTTTCGCGACGGCGGCGCCATAGTTGGCGAACATCGGGCGGTACAGAGCGGGCTGCGGCGTCGGAATGCTGGCGTTCGGGTCGCCCATCACGCTGTAGGCGATCATCCCGCCTTTGATGACGAGCTCAGGCTTGACCCCGAAAAAAGCGGGATGCCAAACGACCAAATCTGCGAATTTTCCGACTTCGACTGACCCGACATACTTCGCGATGCCATGAGTGATAGCCGGGTTGATCGTATATTTGGCTACGTACCGTTTGACGCGGACATTATCGCCTCGCCCCGTTTCCTCCGGCAAGCGGCCAAACTGTTTTTTCATTTTGTCGGCCGTTTGCCACGTACGTAAAATGACTTCACCGACCCGTCCCATCGCTTGCGAGTCGGAACTGATCATGCTGAAGGCGCCGATGTCGTGCAAAATGTCTTCTGCCGCGATCGTTTCTTTGCGGATGCGCGAATCGGCAAAGGCAATGTCTTCCGGAACGGACGGATCTAAATGATGGCACACCATTAACATATCTAAATGCTCATCAAGCGTGTTTTTCGTATACGGCCGCGTCGGATTCGTGGAAGAAGGCAAAATGTTCGGGAAGCTGGCGACTTTCATAATATCGGGCGCATGCCCCCCTCCGGCTCCTTCCGTATGGTATGTATGAATGACGCGCCCGTTAATGGCCTTCAGTGTATGCTCGACAAACCCGCCTTCATTCAATGTATCGGTATGAATGGCGACTTGCACATCGTACTCATCCGCCACTCGCAAGCACGCATCAATCGCTGCTGCCGTCGTTCCCCAGTCTTCATGAAGTTTGAGTCCAATCGCTCCGGCGCGGACTTGCTCAGCGATCGGCTCTTTCGCCGATGCGTTGCCTTTTCCTAAAAAACCGATATTCATCGGGAACGCTTCGGCGGCTTCAAGCATCCGGTAAATATTCCACTCTCCCGGCGTGCACGTCGTGGCATTCGTTCCGGTCGCCGGCCCGGTCCCGCCGCCGATCATCGTCGTAATGCCGGATGACAGGGCGGTTTCGATTTGCTGCGGGCAAATGAAATGGATATGGGCATCCACTCCTCCAGCGGTCACGATTTTTCCTTCCGCCGCGATCACTTCCGTTGAGGCGCCGATGACAATATTGACGCCATCCATTAACAGCGGATTCCCAGCCTTGCCGATGGCGGCGATGTTTCCATCTTTGATCCCGATATCGGCTTTGTAAATGCCGGTGTAATCAACGATGACGGCATTCGTCAGCACTAAATCGACCGCTTCGTCGCGGGTTGCAAGCGGATGTTGCCCCATCCCGTCGCGAATCACCTTCCCACCGCCGAATTTCACTTCATCGCCGTAAACGGTATAGTCATGCTCAATTTCAACCCATAAGTCCGTATCCGCCAACCGGATGCAGTCCCCAGTCGTCGGCCCAAACATATCCGCGTATTGCCGTCTTGACATGGAAAAACTCATTCTCTTGCTCCCTCCTTCCCGTTGTCATCAAGCGGACCGTTGACCATATTGTTTAATCCGTACACCCGGCGCTTGCCGGAGAACGGGACAAGCTCCACTTGCTTCGCATCTCCGGGCTCAAAACGAACCGCTGTCCCGGCTGGGATGTTCAAATGTTTTCCGTATGCGGCCTGTCGGTCAAATTCGAGAAACGAATTGACTTCAAAAAAGTGAAAATGGGAACCAACCTGCACCGGGCGGTCGCCGCGGTTTACAACCGTCAGCTTCGTAACCGGCTTTTGCCGGTTGCACACAATCGGTTCGTCGCGCAATCGGTATTCTCCTGGGATCATAAGATCACTCCTTTATCCACCTTCATCGGAATCGGCCGGCGCTATTACGACCGGATCGGCTGGTGGACCGTGACGAGTTTCGTGCCGTCCGGAAACGTCGCCTCGACTTGAATCTCGTCGATCATGTCAGCGACGCCTTCCATCACATCATCGCGTGTCAAAATCGTCGCGCCGTATTGCATCAACTCCGCCACCGTCCGCCCGTCGCGGGCTCCTTCCATCAGTTCATACGTAATGAGCGCCACCGCTTCCGGATAATTCAGTTTCAATCCTCGTTCTTTCCGGCGGCGCGCCAAATCGGCGGCCACGACGATCAACAGCTTTTCCTGTTCGCGCGGAGTCAGTTTCACTCATCTCTCCCCCTCTTGAATGCTCCCACCTATACTCGCAGGTTCAAGAAATCTCTCATCGCTAACCCGCGGCCTGTGGCTTAAACAGCAAGAAATGATTGAATATAAGTCAAATCAGCCCCATCGACATCCCCCTTCGCCACGACAGTGCCGCGATCCAAAATATAGAAACGATCGGCACAAGAAAACGCCAGCTCCACGTTATGTTCGACCAATACGATGCCAACCTGTTTTTCTTCGGCGATTTTCATAATCGCATCATGAATCAACTCAACGATCGATGGCTGAATGCCTTCCATCGGTTCATCAAGCAAGAGCAGTTTCGGCCGGCCGGCCAACGCGCGGGCAATGGCCAGCTGTTGCTGCTGTCCGCCGCTTAAATCCCCTCCTTTTCGCTGGCGCATCTCTTTTAGGACTGGAAATAATGCATACATTTCCTCAAGGATCGGCTGAGGACGGACGTTCTCGGCCTGTGCTTCCAACCCGAGAAGGATATTTTCTTCCACTGTCAGCGCGGAGAAAATTTCCCTCCCTTGCGGCACATAGCCGATCCCTGCCCGCGCCCGACGCTCCGGCGGCCATCGCGTGATATCTTCTCCTTCCCATTCGATCACGCCTGACATCGGGCGAATCAACCCGATGATCGTTTTCATCAACGTCGTTTTGCCGACTCCGTTTCTGCCCAACACCGCCGTCACCCGGCTGAGAGGAATGTCCATGCGAACTTGATCGAGCACAACGCTTTCGTCATAGCCAGCGGTTACATTCCGGAGGCATAACACGCGTTTTTCCTCCTTCCAAGATACACATCGATGACTTGTTCGTTTTGCTGCACCTCATCAATCGAGCCTTCGCACAATACTTTTCCTTCATGCATGACCGTCACTTGCTTCGAATAACGGCGGACAAAGTCCATATCATGCTCCACAATGATCACCGCACAATGTTTGGCGATTTCGTGCAGCCATTCCCCCGTGCGCTCCCGTTCCGCCGCGCTCATGCCGGCAATCGGCTCATCCAATAAGAGAAGTTGCGGGCGCTGAATGAGCTGCATGCCAATTTCCAACCACTGCTTTTGGCCATGAGACAGGGTGCCCGCTAAGCGATGACGTTCATCGAGCAATCCAATTTTCTCTAGCTGTGCTGCCATCATTTCTTTCTCTTCTCCAGTCAACTTCGCCCGCAAAACGGAACGCAGACGCCGGTCTTGTCGCATGGCCAACTCCATATTTTCCCATACCGTCAAAAATGGAAAAATGGAAGGGCTTTGAAACTTCCGGGCGATCCCCATTTGCACAATTTCATATTCGGGCCGTTTCGTGATGTCATGGGAGAAAAACAGCACTCGGCCGTCCGTCGCTCTCGTCCGTCCGCAAATGACATCGAGCAGCGTCGTTTTCCCCGCTCCGTTCGGGCCGATCAAAAACCGCACTTCATGAGGGTAAACCGCGAGATCAACACCTTGCAAAGCACGAAATCCATCGAAGTCAACGACGACGTCACGACACATCAACACGGGCTTCACGTTCATGCCCCCTTTTTGCTTTGATGCGAACGGCAACGAGCGATTCATAAATGCCCGCCAATCCTTTCGGAACAAACAGCACAACAACGACAAACAAGGCGCCTAACAAAAGCAGCCATAGATCCGGATAATTTTCGCTTAAAAAGCTTTTCGCCGTGTTCATGACGATCGCGCCCATAATCGCGCCCATGAGCGAGTGGCGTCCGCCGACAGCAGCCCACAGCACCATTTCGATTGAAGGAATAATCCCCATCATCTCCGGGGAAATGAGCCCGACTTGCAGGACAAACAACGCCCCAGCCACCCCGGCAAAGGCGGCTGACAAACTATACACAAACACTTTATAGACGGTCGGATTAAACCCTAAAAAACGAACCCGATTTTCAGCGTCGCGAATGGCAATGAGCACTTTTCCTAGCCGACCAGTCGTTAGACGGCGCGTCATAACGAAAATGAGGGCAAGAACAGCTGCTGTCAGCCAATACAACACAATTTGCGTAAGCGGCGATGATAACGAAAAGCCGAACACGGTCGAAAAATTGGTCAAGCCGTTCGTTCCACCCGTCCATTCTTGCTTGCCGATAAACAGCGTAACAAACACGACAACAACCGCCTGGGAAAGGAGAGAAAAATAGACACCTTTAATCCGATTTTTAAACGTGAAATAGCTTAATAGCGCAGCGAGCAGCGTAGGAAGAGCGATCGCGGCGGCGATGGCCACCATAGGATGCGCAAACGGCTTCCAAAACCACGGCAGTTCGCGCACGCCGCTCCATTCCATAAAATCAGGCAAATGCCCTCGCGAAGCTTCGAGCTTCAAATACATCGCCATGCAATAAGCGCCTAACCCGAAGTACACCCCATGGCCGAGGCTCAAAATGCCGGTATAGCCCCAAATGAGAGAAATGCCGACCGCCACGATGGCAAAGCAAAGAAATTTGCCAAGCAAAGACAGGCGAAACTCCGTTAAATAAAATGGCGCCAAAAACAAAGCAACGAAAAACAGCCAGTATCCCCAACGTTTGTTCACGATGCTTCCTCCCCTCAATCGAGCGACCGCGTCCTCAAGCTAAGAAGACCGGACGGTTTCCATTGCAAGAACGCAATAATGAGAACGAACACAATGACTTTGGCGATGGTGGCGCTTGTGGAATATTCGACGAACGTCGAAATCAAACCAATGCCAAATGCCCCCAGCAGCGTCCCGGCCAGTTTTCCCACTCCCCCTAAAATGACGACCATAAACGCATCGACAATATAGTATGTGCCGATCGTCGGCCCGATCGGCCCAAGCAAGGTCAACGCGCATCCCGCCACCCCCGCCAACCCTGAACCGATCGCAAACGAGTATGCATCAACTTTCTGCGTGGCAATGCCGAGGCAGGCTGCCATCGACCGGTTCATGGTGACGGCTTGAATGCGTCGGCCAGCTCGTGTTTTCATTAAATACATATAGAGAAAGAAAACGATCGCCAACACAAGGCAAAGAATAAACAACCGTTTATACGGAAACACCGCCCCAAACAAGCGGATTCCGCCATCCAGCCAGCTTGGCGGCACAACCGCCACGTTGGGCGCCCCAAAGATGAGGCGGGCCGTCTGTTGCAAAATCAAACTGATCCCCCATGTCGCCAACAAACTGTCCAGCGGGCGGTGGTACAAATGGCGGATCAAGCTTTTTTCCAACCCCCACCCAAGCAAGGCAGCGATGAGAAACGACGACGGAATGGCAATGACAAAGTACATCCCCGCTGATTGCGGTGCATGATGGGCAAAGATTTGTTGAATGACGTAGGTTGTGTACGCTCCGACCATCATCAGTTCACCGTGCGCCATATTGATGACGCCCATCAATCCAAAGGTGATCGCCAACCCAATGGCGATCAAAAGCAAAATCGAACCGACGCTCAGCCCGTTGAATAATTGGTCAATAAACATCGCCGTCCCCCTCTCATGTCCGCTGGGCGAGAAGGAAGGAAATCCCTTCCTTCCAAGTGAACTATTCACTTAATCCTTTCGCCCATGGGTAGCTCTTTAAATACGGATCCGGCTTCACCGGCTGGCCGGAATTCCATAACTCTTTGAATTGTCCGTCCGCTTGGATTTCGCCAATGCGCACCGTTTTCCATAGATGCTGCGTTTCCCCGTCAATTTTCACTGTTCCTTCCGGCGCCTTGTATTCAAGGCCGGCCGCCGCTTTTTTCACTTGATCCACATCAAAGGAACCGGCTTTTTTCACTGCTTCGGCCCATAAATGAACCGCAGTATACGCCGCTTCAATCGGGTCAGCCGTCACGCGGTCTTGTCCATACTTTTCTTTATACTTTTGTACAAATGCCTTATTCTCCGGTGTATCGGTCGTCTGAAAATAGTTCCACACAGCCAAATGACCGGCCAACACATCCGGCCCGATCCCGCGTATTTCTTCTTCCGCGATACTGACGGACATCACCGTCACGTCTTTCGGTGTGATGCCAGCGTCTTTCAACTGTTTGAAAAAGGCAACATTGCTATCGCCGTTGAGCGTATTGAAGACGACAGCCGGTTTCACTTGTTTGATTTTGCTGATAATGGTGCTATAATCGGTATGGCCGAGCGGCGTATATTCTTCCCCGACCACTTGCCCACCTTCGGCCTTCAACTGGGCCTTGATGATTTTGTTCGCTGTCCGCGGAAAGACGTAATCCGATCCAAGCAAGAAAAACGTCTTGCCGCGGTTTTTCAGGAGCCAGCTGACCGCTGGAACGATTTGTTGATTCGTCGTCGCCCCAGTGTAAAAGATGTTCGGAGACGACTCCATCCCTTCGTATTGCACCGGATACCAAAGCAGCCCGTTGTTTTGCTCCACAACCGGAAGCATCGCCTTGCGGCTCGCCGATGTCCAACCGCCAAAAATGGCGGCCACTTGATCTTTTTGCAGCAGTTTTTTCGCCTTTTCGGCAAACGTCGGCCAGTCCGACGCCCCATCTTCCACAATCGGTTCAATCTTCTTGCCGAGCAGCCCGCCCGATGCATTGATTTCCTCAATGGCCATTAACTCGGCATCGCGCAGCGACACTTCACTGATGGCCATCGTTCCGCTCAGCGAATGGAGAATCCCTACTTTGACCGTATCGCCTTCTTTACTAGCCGAAGACGAATCCTTTTTGTTTTCGTTTTTTGCTTGATCAACAGCTGATGACGCCGCACATCCCCCAAGGGCAAAAACGCTGATGCATAAAAGCAACCATAATTTCCACATGAATGCTGGTTTCATTCGCACACCCTTCCCCCTATTCATTATTCATTTGAAACATCGATGAATTCCTGCCCCTCGTTCATCTAAAAGAGCGCATCCCTCCCTTGTTCCTCAAAAGCGATGCATGTTCTCCACGTTGAGGATTTGTTCTTGATTAGCAGTATAAGGCCCACGTTTCACGGACTCAACATATTTGTCATATTTTATTACATATTTTTGTTATATTTATTATCAATCATCTTCCGACCAATCAGCCAGGTCGAAAAACAAAACATGCCCCAAAAAGGCACACATGCACCTTTTTGGGGCAGCGTTCATTTCACAAGCGACAAATCCACTCCAATGACCCCGACAATTTGACCGTTATGATCCCTAATGGGAGCGGACACCGTGACGCAAAGATGTTTCGTCAATGCCGATACATACGGATCGGAAACATACACTGTTCCTCTACAAGCTTCCTGAAACCACGACCGGACTTTGGCGTTGACCAAGCCCGCCGGCGGATTCGAATAGACAAACGCCCCATCAAGACGATTCGACCAGACGGCCTCAATTTCTCCGTTCTGGGATAAAAATTGGTCCAACACTCGTCGGTGCATGACCTCATCCATTTGTTCCAACGGAGCTGACTGAAGCAAAGCCGATAATTTATGAATCGTGTTTTTCACCACCGCACTAGAGGGCTGGTGATTTAGTACAAAAGGTTGCTGATCCCAGACGTTTTTCAATTAGATAAACCTTGCGAGACAATCTTTCTTTTTTGGCGAAATGCCGCTGATTTGCACGTGACAGCTATTTTTCACCTGCCTTCTATAGATACGGTTCTGAAGAAAAGAGGCTGTCTCAAAAAAGAGGCTTGCCACAAAGCGACCATATCTCGTTTTCCATCAATGGGTTTATGCGTATATCCGATAATACGAAAAGGTGTCCCGCCTTTTTAGGACACCTTCCATTCTGCCGTCAGAGAACCACATTCAACAGCAAGACGAAAATAAACGCCACCACCGAAATAATCGTCTCCATCGCCGTCCATGTCATGAGCGTTTCTTTCACCGTCATGCCGAAATATTCTTTGATCATCCAGAAGCCGGAGTCATTGACGTGCGACAAGATCAACGAACCCGCGCCGGTCGCCAAGACAAGCAGTTCCATATTCGTTCCCGGCATGGTAGCCGCGATGGGGGCAACGATGCCGGCAGCGGTCATCATCGAGACGGTCGCCGATCCCGTCGCTACGCGAATGAGCGCCGCAATGCCCCAGCCTAACAGGAGCGGAGAGAAGTGCGAGTGTTTCGCCACTTCCGCGATTTGTTCGCCGATGCCGGAATCAAGCAGCACTTTGTTGAATGCGCCGCCCGCCCCGATGACAAGCAGGATGTTCGCGACCGGGCCGAGGCAGTCGTTGGCAAATTTCAAGACAGCGTCGCGGTTGAAGCCGCGGGCGTAGCCTAAGCTGAAGAACGAATAAACCGTCGCGATCAAGAGCGCAACAATCGGGTCGCCGATAAAGCGCAACACTTTCGCCGCTTCTGACTTTTGATCAAGCGTCACGTTTGCGACAGAGGCAATCAACATCAAAATAACGGGAAGCAAAATCGTGAACAGCGTATTGCCAAAGCCAGGAAGCTCACGTGCTTCTTTATGCTGCACAAGCTGTTCGGCAATCTCCGCCGGCACTGTTTTGTGCAGGCGCGAACCGATCCATTTGCCATACAGCGGACCGGCAATAATGGCGGTCGGCAAGCCGACGATGATCGAGTAAAGAATCGTTTTTCCGACATCCGCCTTAAAAATGCCGACTGCCGCCATCGCGGCTGGGTGCGGCGGGACAAGCCCATGCACGACAGACAAACCAGCGACAAGCGGAATGCCGATCGTCACAAGTGAAATGCCCGTTTCCATCGCAATCGTAAAGACGAGCGGAATAAGCAAGACAAACCCGACTTGGAAAAAGACCGGAATGCCGACTAAAAAGGCGACGACCATCATCGCCCAATGAACGCGTTTTTGCCAAAGCGGTCGATCAACGTTTTCGCAATGCGCTCAGCGCCGCCCGATTCGGCCATCATTTTGCCGAGCATCGTCCCGAGCGCCAAGACGATTGCTAAAAAGCCAAGCGTATTGCCAAGCCCCGCTTTAATCGAATCAATGATCCCCGGCGTTTCTGGCGACGGAGCGACAAGCGGCATCCCCATCGCCAGTCCGACGCCAACGGACACTAAAATTAATGCAACAAACGGATGCATTTTCACCGCCGTAATGAGCAATAACAAAACGATAATAGCGGCAACAACAATGGCGATTTCCATCACAAGCTCCCCCTTTATCTTTGAGATAAATCGATTTAGTGAACAAAGCAAACGTTTTCAGATCTTTGAAGGAAAGGGCTAAATCGATTTAGCGCCCGATCATAGCCAGCTAAATCGATTTAGTCTTCCTCCCTTTACCCACTCCGCCGCTGAAACGCAGCGATGATGTCAAATTCCTCTTTCAATCGCTCATACAAGCGGGCATACAAATCAAACAGTTCAGCGTAAATGAGCGTATGTTCTTCCTTCGGCTCATGGCGGGCCGTTGTGTCGATCCACGTTTTCACCGTTTCCAGCGACGGCAGCTCGCCTAACGCGTAAAGCGCCACCGCGGCCGCTCCTAACGCTGAAGCCTCGTGCGTCTGCGGCACGATGAGCGGTTTGCCGAGCATATCAGAAAGCATTTGCCGCCAAAACGGCGACTTGGCGAATCCGCCCGAGACGCGGATTTCCGACATCGGCCCCGTGACATCGCGAATGGCTAAAGCGACCGAGAGAATGCTGAAGCAGACGCCTTCCATGACAGCGCGGATGAAATGCTCGCGCTTATGATGAAGGCCAAGGCCAAAAAACGTCCCACGCGCGTTCGCATTCCAGTACGGCGCCCGCTCGCCCGATAAAAACGGCAAAAACACCAGCCCCTCGGATCCAGGCGGAACACGTTCGGCGTATTTCGTCAACAAATCGTATGGATCCATTCCGAGCTTTTTCGCCACTTCCCGCTCCTGGGCGCCGAACTCATCGCGCAGCCAGCGAAGCAAAATGCCGCCGTTGTTCGTCGGTCCGCCGACGACCCAATAGCCAGGCGTCAACGCATAACAAAACGTCCGCCCTTTTTCATCGGTCGTCGGTTTTGCCGCAATCGTCCGCACCGCCCCGCTCGTTCCGATCGTGATGGCCGCTTCACCTGGGAGCACCGCCCCGACGCCGACGTTGGCGAGCACGCCGTCGCTTGCTCCGACGACAACAGGCACATCCGGAGCGACTCCCATTTTTTCCGCCCATTCTCTTTTCATGCCAGTCATGATATGCGTGGCGGGAACGAGCCGCGGCAGCTGCTCGCGGCTGATACCAAGAAACGAAAGCACACCCTCGTCCCAATCAAGCGTATCGAGGCGGAACAAACCAGTGGCTGAAGCGAGCGAATGGTCAGCGACATAATCACCGTACAGACGATATAGCACATAGTCTTTCACCGACACAAACCGCCGTGCTTGCTGAAATACGTCCGGCTGCTCTTCCTTGAGCCAAAGCAATTTCGATAGCGGCGACATCGGATGGATCGGTGTCCCCGTCCGCCGATAAATATCAAGCCCGTTCTGTTCTTTCAACAGCCGCTCCGCTTGGGCGACGCTTCGGTTGTCAGCCCAGATGATTAAGCGAGTGAGCGGCCGCCCGGATCCGTCAAGCGCCATGATCGAGTGCATCGCCGCGCTTAAACCCATAGCTTTCACTTGCTTAGGGTGGATGCCATAGCGGACTATCACCGCTCCGACCGCTTGAACGACCGCCGCGAACAGTTCATCGGGATCCTGCTCCGCAAACCCCGGGTGCGGCTGGATGATCGGATAGTCGATCGCATGAGAGGCCAGCACTCGTCCCTGTTCGCCAAACACAACGGTTTTCGTGCTCGTCGTCCCGATGTCCACACCGATGACGACACGTTCATGAATCTTCATCGTTTCTCCTCCCTTCTTTGCCATTTCCCCGTTTGATCCATGTCCGCTCCACCAATGCCGGGGAGAAACGAAACACGCGCGGGCTGTCGGCATGATTCGAATCCATTTGTTCAAACACACGCTCCGCCGCTTTTTTTCCCATCGCAAACGTTGGCTGGGCGATCGTCGTCAACGCCGGTGTATAAATATCGGCAAACGGCACATCGTCAATATTGATGATCGCCAGTTCATCCGGCATACGGATGCCCGTCTCCTTCACAAACCGCAAAACGCCCATTAACGTCAAGTCGTTAATCGCAAACAAGGCGTTTGGCCGCTCCGATTCCATGAACCGCTTCTTCAGCTCCCCAGGCAGCGCGGCAGGTTCAGCGGCGATGACGTTTTGATCGCCAACTTCAAATCCCCTTTTCTCCATGGCCGCCCGAAACCCTTCAAATCGTTCCATCCGCGGCACGTTGTAAGGGACAAGCGGCGGGGTGACAATGGCAATCCGGTCGTAGCCATAGGAAGCGAAATACTGAACCGCCATTTCCGCTGCACCTGCATTATCAAGCAGCACGCTGTCCGCCTCCACCCCCGGCACCATCCGGTCGACAAACACAAGCGGAAAGCGCTCCTCGACAAGGCGGCGGTAGACCTCTTCATTTTTCCCTGTCGGAAACACGATCAGCCCGTCCACTTGTTTCGCCAGCAACATGTCAACATATTTTTTCTCCTTTTCCGAATCATCGCCGGAGTTGCAGACAATGACTTGAAACCCGCGCTTTTGGCATTCCTCTTCAATGGCGTGCAGCACTTGCGTCGTCAACATATGAAGCATGTTGAACACAATCACGCCAATGGTCGCTGTCGTCTTTTGCTTTAAGCTGCGGGCGATGACGTTTGGCTGATAGCCAAGTTCCTCGATCGCTTGAGCGATGCGCTTTCTTGTTTCCTCGCTCATATATTCATAGCGTTTGTTCAAGTATTGCGAGACCGTGCTTTTCGAAACGTTGGCCAACTTCGCGACATCGGCCATCGTTACTTTTTTCAAAAGGGATCCCTCTCTCGTACTAAATCGATTTAGTTCAAAAGCGTTTTCATAAACCGGTTTAGCTTTATTATAAACCAAATGAAAGCGGTTTACAATAGTTTTGGATTGAAATCCTAAAGCGTCAGAGAAAGTTCGAAAATCCAATGTTCTTCTTCGTTTTCGCACCTTTTGAATCAAAACGTCTGGTCAATCGATGAGTTCTTTGATAAACGGAGAATACATGCGAATGTTCCTCCAATGGGTTGGTTTGGTCACCTTTACCATACAGGAACATTCGCATTTTTTGCACCCTCTATTTTTCCTATGCATACCTATTCTTAAAATCCCAAGTACAACTTGTGGTGAAGAGCCGATATTGGTTCATCACCAAAAGATGTACTTGCACCTGCCATTAAAGTATGGTAGCTGTTTCTAACTGAACCTGCAATGTAAGCTGTAGGGTTTTGACACGAAAGCACATTGTCGTCGATCCCCCCATGATTTTTGCATGATTGGGAGTCGACGACAGCTTGCCCTCGTTTTCATCCAGCGATCGGAAACAACAGCCGGGCCGCATACACAACGCCTGTAACGGTAATGGCGCTCAACAAAGTCGACACCAACACCGCCTGGGCGGCGTAATCTGGGTGGCAGTCATACTCGAGTGCATACAGCGCCGTATTGCGCGAGCACGGATAGGAACTAGCAATGAGCAACGCCTGAGCCGTCACTCCATCAATTCCTAATAGAAAGATCAAAGACGCAGCCAACAGCGGCGACAAAACGAGACGCCCAAACACACTTGCATACACAAGCGGCGGCAAGGCGTTAAAACGGGCGTAGGCGATTTGCGCTCCCAACGTAAAGAGGGCGATGGCTAAAAACGCATCGGCGACCCGCTGAAGCGGCGTCCATAAAAATGATGGGATCGGGACGTGGAGCCATCGGCAGACCACGCCAAGCAACAGCGCGTGAAGGACGGGATTTTTCCATATCTCCGCAGTCCATTTCTCCCTTTTTCCATTCCCGGATACGAACTGATATACCCCATATGTATTCGTCAAGAAATTTTGAAAGATCGTCACCATAATTTGAATCGTCGCCCCGAGCGGATGTTGATGAAATACAAGCTGACTGACCGGGATGCCGAAATTACCTGAGTTGTTCAACACAATGGTGTTTTGAAATACGGCTGACAAACTCCGTTCTAATTTGAACAACTTGGCCATCATCATACTCAAAACGATCAGTCCGCTGTTTTGCAACAAGAGAAATGCTAAGATGGCCGCCAACACCTTTCCGTTCAACTCACTGTCATACACGTTGATGAATGCGACTGCCGGCAACAGGACGTACATGTTCAATTTGGATAATGTATTGAGGTCAAGATGAAAGAAGCGGTGAAGCCCTGCCCCCAAGCCGACAATCAATAACATCGGAACCATCACTTGCAATAAAATGCCGCTAAAAACAGCCAAGACGTTTCCCCCGCTTTCTTTGTGCATATGTCGGCTCGATGTTCCTTGTATAACGTTGTTCAGACATCCCGCCTTTTACACTTTTTTTCGATAAATCCGCTCCGGACGACCGACCGATCCATAGACAATATCGGCTAGCACTTGTCCCGTGGAGACAAGGTATTCTAAATATCGACGGGCGGTCGTCCGGCTTGTGCCAATTTGCCGTCCGACTTCTTCGGCCGTCACTCCATCTTGACACCGTTTCACAACCATCAGCACTTTTTCAAGGGTTAGCGGTTGGATGCCTTTTGGAAGCATAGGCTGATCCCTAACCGGGGCCTCCCGCCCGATCAGTTTGTCGACATCCTCTTGATCGATCCACTCTTTTTCTTTCATCCACTGCTGCATTTTATCATAATATTCTTTATATCGATGCAATGTGTCGGCGAATCGGTCAAACATAATCGGCTTGATAATATAATCAAACACCCCGCCATGCAGCGCTTGTTTCAAGGCATCCACTTCTCGTGCTGCTGTGATCATAATAATATCGATATTGGAAAAGCGTTCCCGAACCCATTTTAAAAAAGAGAGGCCGTTCATATCCGGAAAATAGACGTCAAGCAACAACATGTCTGGCCGCAACACCTCCGTCAATTCCCTTGCCTCTTCAGCGTTCGTGGCGATGCCGACCACTTCATACCCATTCACTTTCTCGACAAAGCGCCGATTAATTTCAGCGATGCGGCGGTCGTCTTCAATAATAAGTACACGAATCATCCCCCCTGCTTCCCTCCCTCCGAAATATTGATGCATAAAGGTGTAGAGGCCTTTTATGGGAAATGCTTTCTTTCAGCATGGGTTGGCACGGCCCGACCGCTTCGGAATAATGACGGTAAACACCGTTCCCTCTCCTTGTTTCGACTGGTAGGTGATTTGCCCACCAAGCATCGCCAGCGCCTTCTTGACAAGATCAAGCCCATACCCACGGAGGCCGTTGGCTTTGGTCGAAAAGCCGCGCTCGTAGATCCGTTCCGCTACAGCTGGGTCAATGCCTAATCCGTTATCCTCGACCTCAATAATCAAGTCATCGCCGAGGTCGGTCAAAAAAATGGTCACTCGTTTCTCTTCCTTTCCGTTATGGAGAACGGCTTCCATGGCGTTATCTACTACATTTCCAATAATGGTTACTAGATGGTCCCGGTCCATCCATGGCGGCACATCACGGAAACTGCTTTCCCGATCGATTTCAAACACAATTTTCAGCTCGTTGGCGCGATTGAACTTGCCGATCAGCAGACCGCCGATGATCGGATCCGGAATTTCTTTCATGACAAACCGGACGATGTTTTGTTGCAAGTCGGTCTCTTTTGCGATCAGTTCAAGCGCTTCCTCATACGATTCCAGTTGAATCAGGCCAGAGATCAAATACAGCTTGTTGGAAAATTCGTGCGTTTGCGCGCGCAAGGCATCGGCATAACTGCGAAGCTGCGATAACTCTTTGGTCAAGCGATACAATTCCGATTTGTTTCGAAACGTCGACACCGCTCCGATCACACGCCCTTGCTTGTCTTTGATCGGAATGCGGTTGGCAATGACGGTTTCTTCCCCTAACACCATTTCATCGTCAAATTCTGCCTGCCCCGTCCGAATGACTTCAGGCAGCCTCGAGTGGGGAATAAGCTGCAAGATCGGCATTCCCAACACATCGCGTTCGTTCTCATACCCAAGCAGCTTCAGCGCCGTTTGGTTGACCATTGTAATCGTTCCCTCTTGATTGATGGCCACCATTCCTTCGCGAATTGCCTCTAAAATCGCCTGCTTTTCTTGGTAGAGCAAACCGATTTCTTCCGGTTCAAGGCCATGAATCGATTTTTTCACCGTGCTGGCGATCGCCATTGCACCCACCGCTCCGAGAAAGAGGGCAAAAACGGAGAAGAGAAACATCTTCATACGATACGACCATACTGTACGCTGAATATCCTCTAGCAAAAAACCAACCGAAACAATGCCGATCACCTGTCCGTTTTCATCCAAAACCGGCGCTTTTCCGCGGATTGCCGGACCGAGTGAACCGACCGCCTCCGAAATAATGGCCTTGCCTTTGAGCACCTCACCGTTGTCGCCCCCGACCATCGGTTTGCCGATCCGGTCCGGCAGTGGGTGAGCATAGCGGATTCCTTGGCGGTTGCCGATGACGACGTATTCCGCCCCTGTCTTTCGGCGAATATATTCGGCAAACGGCTGCAAGCGCACGGACGGATCGGGGTCGCGGAACGCCTCGCGCACAAGCGGGGTGGACGCGACGGTTTCCGCCACGTTCAGCGCCCGCATGCCGATTTGTTGTTTGAGCGTTTCAGCAAACATATGTTGGAATAAAAACGTAAGAAACACGATGACAAACAAAAGCAGCGAACAAATGATCATCATCAACCGTGTTTGCAGTTTCATCGTGCTGTCCTCCAAACGGAAAAATGAAAAGAAAGACCATCCTCCACTAAAGGAAGAAAGCCTTTCTTTCTATTATTACATATCTTCATTGACAATGACGGTTTTTCCTCGTAATTTCATGAAAAACGGCACGGCAATCCACAATAAGGCGATGACCAACAAGACGAGCGAAATCGGCTTTTCAACGAACACGAGATAGTCCCCGTTGGATGCCGTCAACGCCCGGCGCATGTTGTTTTCAATCATTGGCCCCAGCACAAGCCCCAATACAAGAGGCGCGAGCGGGTAATCGTGTTCCGCGAGCCAATAGCCGAGCAAGCCAAACGCCAACAACAGAAACACATCAAACGTCGTCATTTGCACCGCATACACGCCGAATACAGAGATGGCGATAATGAGCGGCAACAAATATTTCGTCGGCGTCTGGATAATTTTCGCGAACACTTTGACGAGCGGCATGTTGAGAATTAACAACATCACATTTCCAATGAACATGCTCGCAATCAATCCCCAGGCAACAGCCGGATGTTCATCAAACAACAGCGGACCTGGCTGGACGTTGTACATAATGAGTGCGCCCATCAAAATCGCGGTTGTACCCGAACCCGGAATGCCTAGCGTCAAGAGCGGAATCATCGCGCCTCCAGACGCACCGTTGTTCGCCGACTCGGGCGCCGCGACGCCGGCGATCGTCCCTTGGCCGAATTTTTCTGGATGTTTGCTGATTTTCTTTTCAAGAATATAAGAGAAAAATGAGGCCAACGTCGCTCCGGCTCCCGGCAATACGCCGATGAAAAACCCGAGCAGCGACCCGCGGGCAATCGGGCCGGCACTTTCTTTCAAGTCCGCTTTCGTCGGCAACACGCGGCCAATTTTCGCAATTTCCCCACTGTTCATTTCGTTGTGGAGAATGGACTTGAATACTTCCCCCAACGCAAACAGCCCGACCGCTACGGTTAAAAACTCAAGCCCCCCATACAAATAGGAAATATTGTACGTGAAGCGTGCGACGCCAGAGACGTTGTCGAGCCCGATCGTGGAAAGAAGCAGGCCAAAGATGGTCATGATCCATGCTTTCGTCATCGACTTGCCGGCAAGGCCGCTCACCGCGGCGAGCCCCAGCAGCATAAGCGAAAAATACTCCGCCGGACCGAACTTCAAGGCGACATTGGACAGCGGCTCCGCTAATAATACAAGACCGATGAGCGACACAATCCCCGCCACAAACGAACCGATCGCCGCAATCGCCAGCGCCGCTCCAGCCCGGCCTTGCCGCGCCATTTGGTAGCCGTCCAGTGTCGTGACAACCGATGACGATTCCCCAGGCGTATTTAACAAAATCGATGTCGTCGAACCGCCATACATCGCCCCGTAATACACGCCGGCGAGCAAAATAATCGAACTGGCTGCCGCCTGTTCCGGACTAAGACCGGACGTCATCGACGCCGTCACCGGAATAAGCAGCGCCACCCCGCTCATCGGGCCAATCCCAGGAAGCACGCCGACCGCCGTGCCGATCAACACCCCGATAAAGGCAAACAGCAAGTTATGCGGCTGAAGCGCCGTCTGAAATCCGTCAAACAAAAACGATAGTGTGTCCATGATGCCCCTCCTTTCATTGGAACCAAATCGGCCAGCTCGGCAATGTTCCTTGCAACAGTTTCACATAAAGGCCATATACGCCTAACGAAAAACCAGCCGCAATGGCGATCGATTTCCACAGCGCCCCTTTTTCCATCGTTTGAAAGCCGATGACAAGAAAGAGAAATGTCGTGATCACATATCCAACCGTTTCAAGCAACGCCGCATAGAAAATGGCGGCGATGAAAATGACAAGAAACTTTTTATATTGCCGCGGCAGTTTCTCCCCTGTTGCGCCTGAATAATTTCTTGTCTCAAACAGCAGTTTTATGCTTAATAAAACCAACACAAGTCCAAGCAAAAACGGAAACACATTCGGCCCGACAGCGCTGCCGTAGGCGCTTTTCGATATGCGCAAACTTTCCACCATAAACAAAGCACCCACAGCCAAAAACGCCACCGCCGCGATCCGGTCAGCCGTTTTGTTCATGGTTCTTCCTCCTGTTCTTTACAAAAAAGGGGAAGAATGTTCTTCCCCCCTTGCTTCATTTATGCATGCCAAGCGACTTCAGCAGGTCGCCGATTTGCTGCTCTTGCTCTTGCAAAAATTTCGTAAACTCTTCCGAATTGCGGTACTCTGCTTCCCAACCTTGTTTTTGCAGCTCTTCTTTCCATTTTTCATGCTCAGACAGTTTTTTCAATGTCTCTTCCCAAAACGCTTTTGCTTCCGAAGACATTTCCTTCGGTCCGAACACGCCGCGCCAAATCGTAAACTCGGCATCAACGCCAAGCTCTTTCATCGTCGGCACGTCTTTCAGCACTCCGCCGAGGCGTTCAGGAGCGGAAACCGCCAGCACCCGCACTTTGCCGGCTTTCAAATATTCGCCAACCGAAGACGCATCCGTCGCAATCACATCCGCATTGCCGCCAAGCAGCGCCGCCATCGCTTCTCCGCCGCCATCGTACGAAACATACTTGACTGATTTCGGATCGATGCCCGACTTATAGATCGGCAAAATCGCCACTAAGTGGTCCATCGACCCTGGCGCCGACCCTCCGGCAATGGTGACGGATTTCGGATTTTGTTTAATGGCGTTCAGCAAGTCGGTCAACGTTTGAAACTTTGAATCGGCTTTAACCACAATCGCGCCAAAGTCTTTTGTCAACTGGGCGAGCGGGGTTGTGTCTTTGTAGCCGAACGGGCTGTTCCCTTCTTTTTTCAGATTGTTGATGATAATCGGCGGCGAGTTGACAAACAGTTTGTAATCGTTTTTGACATCCTGGGTGGCGTACTCAGCCATAAAGACCGCCCCGCCGCCGCCCGGTTTGTTTTCGACCGTCATCGTTTGTTTGACGAGCCCCGTCTCATCGAGCACTTTCGTAATGGCGCGGGCCGTTAAATCCCAACCGCCGCCCGCCCCAGACGGAGCAACAATCGTAATCGGCTTCGTCGGATAGTTTGAGGCCGATGAGCCAGAGTTCGAACCGGATGATTTCGACCCCGCCGATTCATTGCCCCCACAGGCCGCCAAAGCCAGTGTCATCATCCCTGCAGCGAGCAATCCCCACCATTTCGTTTTCTTCATTTCTCCCTTGCCCCCTTGTTTTTGATAACGTTTTCAAACTCAACCTTACCATGCCCCAGGGTGAACGTGAAGTTTTTGAAAATAAAATGAATTTTGTGCATTTTGTTCATGGAGGTATAATCAGACCTGATATCAAGCACCTAGCGGAACGCTGGAGTCTCAAAGCAAAAAAAAGACCGCCAGCCTTCAAGGCCGACGGTACATAAAACGTTGGTACAGTGCATACTTTCTGACGTTCGTTCCTCATCTTTCATGTGGCAGGACGATCATTCGTTTTTTTTACAATCGATCACTTACGAATCAGTGATTTCATCTACCTCTTTTGTCGCCGCCAACCGTCCTCGTTAGATAGCCGCCTCTTGTGTTTAATTTCCCTGCTCTTCAAGCAATTCCCGAACATCTTGCTCTGGAAGATCCACCAACCGAGCAATATCTTCCGCCTTCATTCCTTTGCGCGCCATGTTGCGGATCAGCTGTTTCATTCCTTGTTTCATTCCTTGTTTCATCCCCTGTTTCATTCCTTGTTCCATTCCCTGTTTCATACCTTGTTTGATCCCTTCTTCCAACCCCTGTTTCCTTCCCTTTTGCTCATAGGAAATGATCAGCTCCAACATTTTCTCTTTTTCTTTCGTTTCCATCGCCCTCACCTCTCTTTGTAGTTGTTGCTCTTCCTCCTCCGACAGCTTCACATATGTTTCAAAAAAGCCCAACAAGAGCCGCTGCCTCGCCTTATCCAGCTCCAATCGCACCAACATGCGCAAAAACTCTTTTTTTAACTCGATTTTCTCACTTTCAGTATACCCCATTTTGCTAAGAAGGGCAGCCGCAATCGGATTGTCATGCCGGATATAGTCTCTCCAATGTTTCTTGCGCAGCTCCACGGGGAAAAAGCGAAACTGCAGCACGTCGCCAAAGGGAAACTCGATTGAGAACACGGACGGTTCCTCGCGAAGGGCCTCATAGCTGAAGACAGCGATCGGAACGATGCGGGTGCGGTATTTTTCAAACAAACGGCTGAAATAGATAAACATGCGCTCTGGAAACGATGGTTGCACGTAGCTTTGATTCTCCACATGAACGATGATCAGCCCGTCTTCCCCTTTCAGCTTCGTCTCGACCAATAGATCGACGCGGTATTTTTCGCCTGCCGTGACATCGGTAAACAGTTCTTCGGACAAAAAGGACAAATGGCGGAAATCGATATGCTCGTGGATGTCGGGGAAAAAGAGGAGAAGAAACTCTTCGAAGAACGTTTGAATCAGCTCTTTGAACAATCGGTCGTGGTCAATAGCCATTCGATCACCCCTCTTTGAACGTGTTCAATTCTATCCATTCGCAAGCAGGGGGTGAAAATCCTGCATCGGGGACAGAAAAAGTTGTGCCGTACTGTATAGCGCTTCAGTCCCCCACAGGTACGATAAAAACGTATTCCTGTACCACGTGATTTAACTGTTGAACAGATGTTTCAATCCCTCATAGGTACGATAAAAACCCTGCCTCCGCTCGGCCAGGCGTTTTTCTTCGTCGCGGAGTTTCAATCCCTCATAGGTACGATAAAAACACCTATGTAGAATTCCCGAATGAAAGCGCCGTATGCCAGTTTCAATCCCTCATAGGTACGATAAAAACGAACATCTTCCGCTTGATCCAAGAGGAAGGCGCCGAGGTTTCAATCCCTCATAGGTACGATAAAAACGCCGCTGAAATGTTAGCTTCGTTTATCTTTGATTCACCGTTTCAATCCCTCATAGGTACGATAAAAACTTTAGTTCAAATCATTACGGTCTTTAGTGCTAGGTTGGTTTCAATCCCTCATAGGTACGATAAAAACTGACCGAATTTAAGCGAAATGGCTGGGCTAACGTGGGTTTCAATCCCTCATAGGTACGATAAAAACCCCAAACCATTCGCATAAAATCAAGCTTTTCCCCTTTTGGCAGTTTTCAGAATATCACGTTTCAAAAATTCTGTCAATACTGTTGAGCCGTGTTGGTTGTAGGATTTTGACGCAAAAAAATATTGTCGTCGATCCCCCGGGGTTTTTGCACGATTGGAGGTCGACGACATTTGCAAGACGGTCAGTTTTTGTTTTTCTCCATTCTTCCGTACTCGTCCTTCACCGCCGCCACAAGCGGGTGCGCACTCTCAAGCCCCGCGTATTGCCGAAGCGCGC
Organism: Geobacillus sp. FJAT-46040; assembly: GCF_002335725.1. Classification (NCBI taxonomy): domain Bacteria; kingdom Bacillati; phylum Bacillota; class Bacilli; order Caryophanales; family Anoxybacillaceae; genus Geobacillus; species Geobacillus sp. FJAT-46040. Next base: position 1,072,302 of record NZ_NISS01000001.1, on the reverse strand, counting down.
CTTCGATCCCGTGCTGGGCGATTGTTTGTTGCAGAGCGGCGGCTTCTGCATCGCTCGCATCATCAAAGCGCAACAGCGCGGCAATTCCTTTGGCGAGACCAGCAGGAACGCTGCCAAATAGTGTGCAGTATTGCGTCGCCGGAGCGATGAGCCGGTCGTTCGGCCCGAGCTTGCGGATCGGCGAACGGGCGACGCGGACGATATCGTCGGAAAGGGACGGGTTGGTGAAACGCCCGATCGTCGTTTTGATATAGGAACGGTGCTCTTCCTCATGCCATCCGTGCTTTTTCAATAAGACGGCTCCCGACTCACTGAGCGCTTGCTCGACATTCAATCGAATACCTTCATCGTTCATCGCTTCCTGGACGGTTTTGTAGTTTCGCAGATACCCTAAGTAAGCGGCCAACGCATGGCCGGTATTGACCGTAAACAATTTGCGCTCGATATACGGCCCTAAGTCAGCGACAAAATGAGCCCCTTGAATCGGCGGAACCGCGCCGATGACGTTGCGCGTTTCAATCGCCCATTCGAAAAACGGTTCGACCGTCACCGCCAGCGGATCATCGTTCGTTTGGTTTGGCACGATGCGGTCAACCGCACAGTTGAGAAAGCCGACCGACTCGCCCGCCAGCTGTTGTTCGGCTTCGGAAAGATGGGCAAACACGTGCTGCTTCAACGTCTCCGTGCCGCCGATCATGTTTTCGCACGCGATGACATGAAGGGGAGTTTGCTGAACGCCCAGCCGCTGCTTGAGCCCATCGGCAACAAGGGGGGCGATGGCCGGCAAAATGTGCGGGCCGACGGCGGTCGTGACCAAATCAGCGGCGGCGATCGCCGCGATGACTTGCTCCCGCTCTGTTTGGCTGTTCAACGCCGAGACGCCGCGCACCCATTGTTCTTCTCGCTGCTCGCCGGCGACAATGACGCGATACTCCCCCCGCTCCTTGAGCAGGCGGACGATTTGTTCGTTGACATCGACAAAAACGACCTTATATCCCGACGCTGCCAGCAAGCTGCCGATAAAGCCGCGGCCGATGTTGCCAGCGCCAAAATGAACCGCCTGCATCAGCCGTTCACCTCATGGAGCAGCGCAAGAATGTCTTCTTCTGTTTTGGCGTTCGCCATCGCTTCGACATTGTCCGCTTCCGCACAGACGAGCGCCAGTTTTGACAGAATATCCAAATGCTCCCCGTCTTTGCCGGCAATGCCGATCACGATCAGAGCCGTATTGCCGCCGCCAAAATCGACGCCGCCCGGGACTTGCACGATCGAAATGCCGGACTGTTTCACGAGCGCTTTGGCTGCTTCCGTTCCGTGCGGAATGGCGACATTGTTGCCGATATACGTTGATGTCAGTTCTTCCCGCTCAAGCATCGCATCAACATATGCCGGGTCGACATATCCTTGCTTGACCAACACCTCGCCAGCAAGGCGGATCGCCTCTTCTTTTGTTTTAGGTTGGGCATTTAGCACAATGTTTTCTTTGTTTAAAATCGAATGGGTTACCATCGTTTTCACTCCTTCGTTGATGTCCAGTAATGATCAAAAAATTGCTCCAAATGGGCGCTGACAAGTGAATACACTTCTTCCTCGCCGCCATGCGCCAAAACGGCAAGGCTTTGCTCATCCTTCACGAGCAAGGAGCTGACCTCGCTTAACACAGCGAGCATCTCCTTATCGGCATCTGATGGCCCAAGCAGCAACACAACCGTGTTGATCTCCATCGGCTCCCCGTCCATCCCCGCCACCGTTTGCGGCGAATCAAGTCGGTACATCGTCAGAGACGGACGAAGGACAGCGAAGCTTCGAGCGTGGTAAAGCGCCAGCGTCGTGCCAGGGACGCCAAGCCCGCCAAGCGACTCGCGGCGCCGCAGCTCCTCGATGACGACATCGGCATCGACAATGACGCCACTTCGTTCAAGGCGGCGGCACGCGTCCGTCAATATTTCATGAACAGAGCGCCTCTTGACCACCTCGAGGGAAAAACCGTCCAAAATGTGGACGATCGTCTCGCTGATGCGCCGAACCGCCTTCATCGTGTCGATGGCTGGCCTGTTTCGCCGTGCGGTTGACTCTTTCCTCATCCGCTTTTCAGCGGCCGATTTTCGCTCTAAACACTCGCGAATCTTCCGCGCTTCCTCCTCGGTCAGCATCGGGCTGACGACGATATGCGGCCCATACTCCTCAGGAAGCGGCACGGTCGAGATGACGAGATCGTACGCGCTGACATCTTTTCCTTTCCATTCAAACGCGGAAGCTTGTTCCAGCGAAACAATGTCCGGAATCTCTTTTTTCAGCCTCGTCGCTAAAATTTTCGCCGTCCCAAGCCCGCTCGAACAAATGACTAACACCCGCCAGCCTTTTTTCTCCCGCATGAGCGCGGCCGCAAAATGGAGCACCAAATAGCCAATCTCCTCATCCGGGATCGGAATGCCGCCAAACAGCTGCCGCGCCCCATCTGCGACAATGGCGAACAGCTCCGCATAGTCTTGTTTGATTGGATCAAGCAGCGGATTGGCGACCCCCATTCCGTGTTCGAGGCGATACAGAGCCGGCTTTAAATGGACGACAAGGTCTTCGTATAACGTACGGTCGGCGGATAAATCAACGCCGAGCTTATCACTGACAAAGCGGATGAGTTGTTGCGCCTTCATGCCGACGGCCAAGCTTGGCTCTTCCATCATTGCTCCTTGACGGCTGCGCCATTTCGCTCCCATCAAGTGCATCGTCATATAGCCGACTTCTTCGTTAGGGATGTCAACGTCAAAGACTTTTTCTAACGATTCAGCGAGCTCATGCGCGATCTCATATTCTTTCGTCGCTTGCAACGCCTGCAGATCCCGCGGATCGAAGTGGATCGCTTCTCCCCGCTTGATGCGCTCCATGGCGAGCGCCAAATGGACGACGAAGGCGATGTACGAACTGTCGGCCATCGTAAACGGAAGCTTTTCTTTCACTTGCTCGATTTGCTGCTCAATGACAGCGAGCTTTTTTCTGTCCACAAGCCCGAGCAGCTTCTCCGCCACGGTGTCAAGCGGAGCGTCCGTCCGTTTTTGGATCGTCTCTTTCATCAATGCCAAAAATTCGTGTTCATCAACATGGCGGAACAACAAGTCGCTCATCAAGCGCCGTTTCGCTGATTCCGAACCGGCAAGCTCCACCCCGTATCCGCGCTTGCGGATGAGCGAAAGCCCGTACGCTTCTACCGTTTGTTCCAATTTGTCCAAATCCAAGCTGACAGTGGCGACCGTGACGTTCAAGTCATAGGCCAATGTGACGAGTTTCACTGGCTCGTTGGCTTCCAACAGCGCAATTAAAATCATGAGCTGCCGCTCTTCGGGGGTGTATTCATGATGAGAAAGGCGAAACAGCTCTGCGGCCAGCGCCTGCTTGTTTTCCTCTTCCCCGACGAGGCGGATGCCGACTCCTGCTCTTTTCGCGAGCTTAAGCCCATAGCGGCGGAAGACCGATTCCAAACCTTGCAAATCACGATGAACCGTGCGGGCGCTGACATTCAGTTCCTCCGCCAATTCGCCGACTGTTATGTCCCTATCGTCTGCCAACAACCGTTCAAGCAACTTCCGCTCCCGTGCCGATACGTACATCGCCGTTCACCTCCCATCACGGAACAGCATTATTGACATTTTTGAAATAAATCTTTGCCTCTTCCATCCTTATTGTAAGGGCTTTTTTCTTGATTTGACAATGAATAGATGTTTCGTTTTCGTCATTGTTATTGTTGACAGATTTTAATTTTGCATGTATTTTTCTCTTTCGTCGTTTGACGAAGTTCACCGCGGTCGGGCACATCCATGCGGATGGGAGCGGAGGAAAGTGCCCCTAGCCGTCGAGGTAAACGGGAAATCACAAAGCAAAACGCAGGGGGAACGCCATTTCCCCTGCGTCTCATGCCGATTTACGCGTTCTTTTTCAATTGCTCGATCAATTCATCGTATTTCGGGCTGTTTAAGAAGTTTTCGACCGATACATGGTACGCATTGGGCAACTTCGCCTTCGCCCGGTCGGTCAAGTTTTGATGGGTGACGACGATGTCGGCGTCGGCCGGAAGCTGGTTGATCGCTGTATTCGTCACTTCGATATCGAGCCCGGCCTTTTGTACTTTGTTGCGCAAAATCGATGCTCCCATCGCGCTCGAGCCCATTCCCGCATCACACGCGAACACAATTTTCTTCACGCGGCCAGGAACCGCTTGGGCCACAGTTGCCGAAGCGGCTTCTTTCTGTTGCAATGCGGCAGCCACTTGGCTCTTTTTTCCTTTCAGCTGTTCCATTTTTTCCGTTGCTTTCGTCAACTCTTCTTCCTCTTCGGATTGTTTCGCCGCTTTTAAGAAAATCGAAGCGACGAGGAACGATACCGCTGCGGCGACGAACACGCCGGCCAGCACGCCGAAGTAATTCCCTTTTGGCGTCATCGCCAGCAAGGCGAAAATGCTTCCCGGCGACGGCACCGCCACCAGCCCGGCGTTGAGGATGGTAAACGTGAACACCCCACTCACGCCGCCTGCCATGGCTGCCAAAATCAAAATCGGGCGCATGAGAATGTATGGGAAGTAAATTTCATGAATCCCGCCTAAGAAGTGGATAATCACAGCCCCTGGTGCCGATTGTTTCGCCATCCCCTTGCCAAACAGCCAATACGCGAGCAAAATGCCAAGTCCTGGACCTGGGTTCGTCTCGAGCAGGAACAGGATCGATTTTCCCGTTTTCGCCGCCTGCTCGACACCGAGCGGACTTAAAATGCCGTGGTTGATCGCATTGTTCAAGAACAGCACTTTCCCTGGCTCGATGAACAAGTTCGCCAGCGGCAACAAATGCCAGTCAATGATTTTTTCCACTCCCGCTGCTAATGTTTTGCTGATGAGCGAGATGACCGGGCCGACTCCTTTAAAGGCGAGCAGCGTCAACACGCCGCCGATAATCCCGGCTGAGAAGTTGTTGACAAGCATCTCAAATCCTTGCTTCACTTTCCCTTGGAACAATCCATCCACTTTTTTGATCACATAACCGCCAAGCGGCCCCATGATCATCGCGCCTAAAAACATCGGAATGTCCGAACCGACGATGACCCCCATCGTCGCCGTCGCCCCAACAACGCCGCCGCGGACGTCATACACCATTTTGCCGCCCGTATAGCCAATCAACAGCGGCAACAAATACGTAATCATCGGTCCGACAAGCTTGGCAAACGTCTCGTTCGGCCACCAGCCCGTCGGGATAAATAGGGCGGTAATCAGCCCCCAGGCGATAAACGCCCCGATATTCGGCATAATCATGCCGCTCAAATAACTGCCAAACCGCTGAATCTTCACGCGGAAGCCTGTTTCGTTTCCGGTTGTATGCGTCATAAAGCTGTTCCTCCTTTTTGGCTTGACTGTACCTTTATCTTAAAACGCTTACAACCGGCCCTTCAATGATAAGTAAACGCGATTTTGTCAAGGGGGTTGTTGACAGGTTTTAAAAAAGAAAAAAGCCCAGCATGGCGGGCAGGGCTACAGCGTTTCTTCCGCTAGTAACAAAGCCTCTTGATAAAGACGTCGGGAAAGATAAAATCCATTTTCAAGCAAAGTGTCTAACAGCGACTTTACTTCCGTTATTTTCCCATTCTTCTTTCCAAGAATCAAAATTCCTATTGTGCCGATAGGTCGTAAAAGGAATTGTTTCGACAAGGATCTGGCAGCATGCTCATCCATCACAACGACTTGAGCACCAAGTTCTTTCGCTCCAATAATAACTTCTAACTCCCCGGCATGGAATTTTCCATATAAACTTTCAACAAGGCTGCGATTTTCATGGTATAGTCGAAACACCCCCTCGCTGACCAATCGTTTGAGCTCCTCTTTTCCATAATAGCGTGGGGCATGGTTATGAACAATTTCTTGATAGACAGCTTCCGGAACATATACTTCATCAAATAGTTCAGACAAAAGAGTCAATTGACCAACGATCGACAGACCTATAATCGGTGTAGAATTAACCGTAACCCTACTCATTGTGATCCCTATTTTCTTTGCTCAATTTTTGCACCGTGTCCCAATCATCTTTGATGTGTTCCTCCGTATACTCCATCCAAGGAATCGCCTTCGAACGCAATACATCGATAAATTCTCCTAAGGATTTTCCTGCCAATTCAGCCGCTTTCGCCAGCGTCACCTGTTTTCCAACAAACAAACCAATCGCCAATGAAAGCTTTATTTTTGCCTCAACTGTGTTGCCTTCCAATTCATTAATGGCGGGCAAAAACTCTTTCGGCAAGTTCACCTGAAAGTAGTCCATGGCCATTGAACTCACACCCTTTTTTATTTTATTCTATCACACTTCGCGCCTTTTGGATGCTGTCACAGAACGAATAGTATCCCCTAAATTTTTACTACACGCTCAACAAGCTGGAAATGAAACCGACTCAACTGAACATTCCCCACCCGCGCTCACGTAGAGAATTAGGGGGTTATTGGAAACAACCTCTACGGTAAGCTGTCAGCTAAGCCATCCCTGTGCATCCACCTTTGAACTTCCTCAAAACGATCGCAATCGAAACCCTTCCATTGTTTTTTTGGCACAAGAGGAAGATGTTAGTGGCAGACGCCGGTTCATCCCTACTTATGTTCCTACTTGGAAGTGAAGGGATTCTCGGTTCGAGGTGGTGAACTACCCCCACTTAATTTTCTAGCGAAAATTTGAAGTGGGGGCTTCCAAAGAAGTTTGACTGCTTCAAGCAATCCTTATTCTTTGAGGCGTGTCCACTTCGCCGCTAGAGCATAAGACACTCAGGTCTACAGCTTTACTTTTCTTTAAGATGTTTAATGCGCCATTGACATCAGCATTAATTAGTTTGCCAGACTTTGTTCGATACAAGCCGCGCTTAATACGTTTGCCGCTGAACTTATATTCTTTTGGATTGTCGGCATTATATTCAGGAATCTCATCGCCGTCAAAAAAGCTGGCTTGAGACGTATAGGATTCTTCCTGTTTCAAGAATTCAATGCCGTAAAATTCACAAAGATATTCTAGTTTTTCTTTTATGTTACCGAGAGGAATATTGACAAAGTTTTGATTTGTCTTTTTTCCTAGATTCATATTGCGTTGCCATGTTTCCGCATAGCCAATGACAAGTTTGCCAATTTGATTTTCAATACAGTAGTTAATGATGTAACGGCAAGTCTTGTTGATATAATCATTCACTTTATTATTGCGATTCATAGCAAGCAAAGCCTGTTTACGAGTGGTGCCTTTGATTTTTTGCTTATCTTTTATGCTTTGAAGTCTGGCATTTTCTTTGTTAAACCATTGATTTATACTTTTTAATCTCCGCCCATCAATGATGAATGATCTGCCGTCTGATGTGACACAAGTGGCAACATTGTTTAATCCTAAATCAATTGCCAGTGCTTTTTGGTCATTTAATTCTCTTTGATCTTCAGGCATTTCATATTTGTACTGAATCTCAAAGAACCTGGCATGATGCTTAGGAATGATTTCAATCTGCTTAATCTTTTTGTCCAGTAACACAGGCGGAATCGTTATCGTGATAGGCTTGCGAGTCTTTTTAAATAGGTGAGAATACGGTATCGTGAATTTGTTGCCGTCTATACGAATCTGGCCAATGATCAGTGAATGAAAGCCATCTTTTTTAAGATATTTTGGAATACTGATAGCCTTGTGGTCATATTTTCCTTGTTTGGCAAGACTGATCAAACCAAAGAAAGATTTAAAGGCTTCATTGACCTTTTTTAAAATTTGCTGTGCCATGTTGCTGTTTAACAGCTTATAGTTTTCGTTAGTTTTTGCAAGATGATAGTTTTTCTCATAATTAAGAAATTCCTTGTGTTCAAAATAGTATTGTCTGACATTGTACAATCCGACGTTGTACATGTTCTTGGCAATATGGCACAGTTCTCGAAGAGTCAAGTATTCTTCTTTGGTCAAACCATTTAGCTGTTGTTTGATACAAAAATACATTTTTTCACCTTCCATCTAACTATATGATACTATATTTTACTGAATCTATCCTATTTTCAGCAAAATATAGTTAAGGCGATTCATTTCCCACTTACTCCGCTTCGCTTCGTTGAAGTGGGAGTCTTCTCGCCTAATTAAGATAAAAAGCAGCCCTTGTCTAAACGGGCTGCTTTTCAGTCCATTCTATTCTATTGGTATCTCGCCGTCACCATTTTCTTTCTCGTGTAAAATTCGACGCCGTCGCGGCCGTTGGCATGAAGGTCGCCGTAAAACGAGTTTTTGTAGCCCGAGAACGGGAAAAACGCCATCGGCGCCGGGACGGCGACGTTGACGCCAAGCATGCCGGCGTCGATTTCTTCGCGGAACTGGCGGATCGCTTTGGCGCTGTCGGTGTAGATGCAGGCGCCGTTGGCAAATTCCGATCGGTTGGCGATCTCAATCGCTTCGTCCAAGTCTCGGGCGCGGACGACCGACAAGACCGGGGCGAAAATTTCATCCGTCCAAATCGCCATGCCCGGCTTGACATGGTCAAAAATCGTTGGACCGATGAAATACCCTTTTCCGCTTGTCGCCGAGTCGCGGCGTCCGTCGCGGACAAGGAGCGCCCCCTCTTTTTCGCCGATTTCGATGTATTTGATCGTCCGCTCTTTATGCGACTCGCGGATGACCGGGCCTAAAAAGACGCCTTTGTCGAGCCCATTGCCAATTTGGATGCGGTCGGCGGCTTCTTTGAGCCGTTCGACCAACTCATCGGCGATATCGCCGACTGCAACGACGACCGAGCACGCCATGCACCGCTCGCCCGCCGAACCGAACGCGGCGTTGATGATGTTCGTCACCGCCATATCGAGGTCGGCGTCCGGCATGACAATCGAATGGTTTTTCGCACCGGCGAGCGCCTGCACCCGCTTGCCGTGGGCGGCGGCTGTTTTGTATACATACTCGGCGACCGGCTGCGAGCCGACGAACGAAACGGCTTTAATATCTTTATGTTCTAAAATGCCGTTCACGACCTCGTGCGCTCCGTGAACAATATTCAACACTCCTGCAGGCAGTCCGGCTTCGGTGAACAGTTCAGCCAAGCGGTTGGCCAGCATGGGCGTCCGCTCAGACGGCTTCAACACAAACGTGTTGCCGCAGGCGATCGCGAGCGGGAACATCCAGCACGGCACCATCATCGGGAAGTTAAACGGCGTAATCCCGGCGACGACACCGAGCGGGTAGCGGTACATCCCCGATTCGATATCGGTCGCGATATCCGGCAGCTGTTGGCCCATCATGAGCGTCGGAATCCCCGCTGCAAACTCGACGCATTCAATGCCGCGCTGCACTTCACCGTAGGCGTCCTCATAGACTTTGCCATTTTCTAGCGTCACAAGTCTAGCGAGTTCGTCCCAATGTTCGACCAACAGCTGCTGGTAGCGGAACAAAATGCGGGCGCGGCGCGGAACCGGCACTTTCCGCCATTCACGGAACGCCTCTTTGGCGGCCGCGACCGCTGCATCAAGCTCCTCGCGCGAAGAGAGGGGCACTTTCGCCAATACTTCCCCCGTTGCCGGGTTCGGCACGATTTCTTCTTTTCCGGATGTCGAGGCGACCCATTGGCCGCCAATAAAGTTTTTCAATGTTTTTGTTTCGGTTACAGAGCTCATGAATGAAACCACCTTTCTAGTCGATCTTTCAAAAGATTGGTTCATGAACGTACACAAGAGCTATGGATGATCGGCGAGCGCTTCCTTTCGCGGAAACGGCCGGCGGGCTGAACGCTTCCAAAAAGCGGCGTTCTTTGCTGTCTGTTTGCTGCTGGTCGCTGTCATGCGTCCTGCAATCGCCATCCCAGCCGCCGGACTCATTTACGAACTTACGGTTTTGGTGTCGTACTGATAGTCGTAACAATAATGGTACAATGCCACAATTTCCTCATGCGTCGGCACTTTCGGGTTGTTGGCGGGGCTGCCGCTCGCAAGCGCGTCAGCCGCCATTTTGTCCACCACCTTGTCAAACGCTGTTTTGTCAATGCCCCACGTTTTCATATTCGGGATGTGCAAATCGCGGCAAAGCTGTTTCACTTCCTCAACGAGCGCCTCAGCCGCTTCCGTATCGGAAACGTCTTTGAGCGGCGGCTTGATGATTCGGGCGATCACCGCCAATCGTTCGATGGCGCTGTCTTTTGTAAACTCAAGCACCCCCGGCAGCAACATCGCGTTCGATACGCCGTGCGGCACGTGGAAAAGCGCTCCGATCGGCCGCGACATGCCGTGCACGAGCGTCACCGAGGCGTTGGAAAACGCCATGCCGGCCTTCATGGCCGCGATCGCCATTTTCTCCCGCGCTTCGATGTCTTGACCGTTTTCGTACGCCCGGCGCAAATGGCCGATGATCGCCTCAATGGCGGATAGAGCTAACACATCGGTCACCGGATGGGCGCGTCGGGAAATATACGCCTCAATCGCATGGCACAGCGCATCAACCCCGGTCGCCGCTGTAACGGACGGCGGGCATGAAACCGTGAGCAACGGGTCGACGATCGCCACGGCCGGAAGCAGCGCCGGCTGGGAAATCATCATTTTGACGTCTGTCTTCGTATCAATAATGACCGTCACTTTCGTCACTTCGGAACCGGTGCCGGCCGTTGTCGGAATAGCGATGAGCGGCAGCGGTTTTTCGGTAAACCGTTTCTGATTGCCGACATAGTCGCTGATCGTTCCTTCGTTCGTGATCATCACCGCCACCGCTTTGGCGGCGTCGATGCTGCTGCCGCCGCCAAGAGCGATAATGACATCGCACTGCTCGCTCCGGCAGACGTCAAGCGCTTCCTTCACATGGACATCCGTCGGCTCCGTGTCAACCCCTGTGTACTTGGCAAACGTCATCCCCACCTGTTGCAAGTATTGCTCGCAACGGGCGACAAGGCCGATTTTCTCCATCACCGGGTCGCTGACGATCAGCGCTTTCGACCCAAGCGCTTTCGCTTGCCTGCCGACTTCACGAAACGTTTCGCGCCCATAAATGACCCGACTCGGCACCAACAACTCGTACATCATTCCGCCTCCCTTTTCATTTGATACCGTTTTCAATATCTATATGCAAACTTTGTGCCAAACTAGAAAAGCGTTACAATTACGAATTTTCCATCTCTTTAACGGAATGCCCCCTACACTTCACCTACACATCCCCTACATTATCCGACATTCTCCCGACATCCTTTTCCCCTCAACAAAAAAGAAACAACGGTCAGTCTGCCGTTGTTGATCATCACGGACGAGAAGCCCTCCTTCTCAGCGGGGAGCGTTCAAAATCCATACTTTTTTAATTTCTCATATAATGTAGATCGGTGAATGCCGAGCCTCCTTGCCGCTTCCGCCTTGTTTCCGCCCGCCGCCACCAGCGCCGCAGCGATGCGCTCACGTTCCGATTGATAGACCATTTCTTTCCACCGATCAGCCATCTTCACACCACCGTTTGGCAAAGACGAGGCTGCCGGTTGAACGGTCGACAAGTAAGACGGCAAGTGTTCGCGTTCTACTTTTTCCCCTTCGACCATGCTGATCAGCCATTCGACGACGTTGACCAGCTCGCGGACGTTCCCCGGCCATGAATAGTGGACAAGCACTTCCATGGCCTCTTTGGTAAACGACTTCAACGCGACGCCAAACTGCCGGCACATCCGATCCATATGGTAAGCCAACAGCGCGGGAATATCCGTTTTCCGCTCGCGCAATGGCGGAAGATGAATGCGAATGATATTCAACCGATAAAACAAATCTTCGCGAAAGGTTCCATTCCGCACCATCTCCTCGAGCGGCTTGTTCGTCGCGGCAATAATGCGCACGTCCACCTTGGTTTCGTATAGTCCGCCGACTTTTTCCACTTTCTTTTCTTCCAAGACGCGCAAAATTTTCGCCTGCATGGCAAGCGGCATATCGCCGATTTCATCCAAAAACAGCGTCCCTCCATGGGCGAGTTGAAACTTGCCGGGCTTGCCCCCTTTTTTCGCACCGGTGAACGCCCCATCTTCATAGCCGAACAGTTCCGCTTCCAACAACGACTCAGGGATGGCGGCGCAATTCACGCTGACAAACGGTCCGTCCGCATGCGGCCCAGCTTCATGGATCGCCCGCGCCACCACCTCTTTCCCCGTTCCGCTTTCACCGGTAATGAGCACCGTCGACGGCACGCGCGCCGCCCGACGAATCATCTGCTTCACAGCGGCGATCGACGGGTGGCGGCCAATGATCCGCTCGATTCCTTTAGGGGCGGAAGCGGCCGTCTCCTGTGGTTTCGCTTCTTTCTTCTCCTTCCGGCTTGCCTCACGCGACAGCTCCTGCAGGCGCCGGAAAATTTCATATACTTCCGATACCCCTTGGAAAATCAGCATCCCAATCGCTCCGATGACTTCGCCGTCACGCCAAATCGGGATGCGGTGCACAACCATCGGCTGGCCGTAAATTTTTTGAATATATCCACGCTCCGGAATACCGGATTGCACGCAAATGTGCAAACGGGTATTTTCGATCACTTCCGTCACATGTTTTCCGATCGCTTCTTCCCGGCGAATGCCGAGAAACTGGCAATACGCCCGGTTGATTTCACGAACCACGCCGTCCTCATCGACGACAACCACCCCTTCGTACGCCGCATCCAGCACCGTTTTCATCGTCTCGGCCAGACGGTGCGTTTCCTCCAACTCACGCCGCAGTCGCTCGAGCTCATTCGTTGCTTTGGAATCGCTTTCGGACATTGGCATTGCAGCGCAGACGCCTTCCTGTTTCGTTTCCCACTTGTCGGAAAATGCCATCAATACTTCCCCTATCGGCATGGAACGATCGAGCCCATCCGCCGCCGCCCGCAGCATCATCCGCCACGTGCACCGCCCCACCGTCCGGCCATGCTCATCGATCACGTTCACCGACTCAAGCCCACGAGCCGCCATCCGTTGCATGACTTCTTGCAACGTTTGGCAGCGGCTGACCATCGGCGAGGTGTCGCCATTGCTCGTCATCGTCATCCCCCTTTTCGCCATCTTTTCCTTTTCGTATCGTTCGTCGTTGGCATGGAAAAATCCTTCTGTTTGCTTTTGCTTGAAAATCATCCATGGGAGCATACGTATATTCCAAAGTACAGTGCGTGTTGACGCCCGCAAAAATAAAGGTAGGCCTTCGCCTACCTTGATCGTACCGTGTTATCAACATCTTTTTATCATATACACCAAATGGTCCCAAACGCGGACTCCCCAAGACTGTTTATACATAAAGCCCTTTCTCTTTCAAATGCATCTTTTCCTTGACGTTATGGTTGACAAGATAGGTGGGATAATATCCCGACAATACATCGGCAACGTTTTGAGCGGTTTTCCGTTTTAATTCTTTTTCCGATTCCTCAGAATACCAGGCTACATGAGGAGTAATGACCACGTTTTCCATTTTCAGGAGAGGGTTGTCCGGTTGGATTGGCTCACATTCCGTCACATCGAGCCCAGCGCCGCTGATTTTTCCCTCTTGTAAAGCGCGAATTAAAGCGGATTCATCAATGACCGGGCCACGAGCCGTGTTGACGATGATCAATTCCTTTTTCGCCAAGTTAAATTGTTCGTCGCTGATCATTCCTTTTGTTTCTTTAGTCAACGGGGCATGAACGGAAATGTAGTCCGACTGTCGGAACACATCGTTCAGTCCAAGCAGTTGAACATTGAGCTCGTCAGCCACCTTAGCGGGGACGTACGGGTCATAGGCAATAACGCGCAGTCCAAAAGCTTGGGCCTTTTTTGCCAACGCTTGCGGAATTCTTCCCAATCCCACAAGACCGAGCGTTCTCCCCCGCAGCCGGTAAATCGGCTTGCCGACATTAAAATTCCATGTACCACTCTTTACTTCGTGATTCAATTTGACGATTTTGCGAGCTAGCGAAAGCAACAGCGCCAGCGCGTGATCCGAGACCTCATCGATCGAATAGTCCGTTACATTGGCTACAATAATACCCTTTTCGGTGGCAGCGTCTACATCAACTGTATTGACACCGACTCCATATCGGGAAATGATTTTGCACTTTTCCAGTTGTGCGATTACCTCTGCAGATATTGGAGCATACTGGTTGATAATGGCGTCGGCGTCCCTGCACGCGGAAATGACTTCCTCCTCTGTACGACACTGAGTGGCGACAAACTCCACATTGAGAGATGAAAGCACTTCTTGTTCAGGTGCCAACGTTTGAAATTCGTAGTCTGTCACCACAACTTTAAATCTATCCATATCGTTCTTCCTCCATTTCGTGAAAAATTCGGATTTATCGCTGAAAGACGTGCTTGGTTTTTAGACAATCATGATTGCAATGTTGCTCCAAACAAGATAGATGGAACAAAAAGGAGAAAATCCATTTTGATTTTCTCTATCATCGAGTCTTTGAGTCTGTTTTTGTTAAGCATATTTTGTGGGTGAAGAGCCGAAATCCCAAAAAACTGCTTTATATCTACCATTCAGCAACGGAACCGTCAGCATGACGCCAAACGGGATTTTTCCAATTATGTCCAACTTTTGCCATTTCTCTCACATACTCTTCGTTAATCTCTATTCCTAAACCGGGGCCCTGTGGAATTTTGACATACCCGTTTCGATACTCAAACACAGAGGGGTCCACTAAATAGTCAAGAAGATCATTCCCTTGATTATAATGAATGCCAAGGCTTTGTTCTTGGATAAAAGCGTTGTACGACACAGCATCCACTTGTAAAGAGGCTGCCAATGCAATCGGCCCCAACGGACAATGGGGAGCTAAAGCAACATCATACGCCTCAGCCATTGCAGCAATTTTTCTTACCTCGGTAATACCGCCGGCATGAGAAAGATCAGGCTGAATGATATCGACGTACCCGTCAGATAAAACCGTTTTGAAGTCCCAGCGTGAAAACATTCGTTCGCCGGTTGCGATCGGAATATTGGAATGTCTAGCAATTTCTTTTAACGCTTCACTATGTTCGGGTAATACTGGTTCCTCAATAAACATTGGGTGATATGGTTCAAGCTCTTTCGCTAAAATTTTCGCCATCGGCTTGTGAACACGCCCATGGAAATCGATTCCAACCCCAAATTCGTCACCTGTCACTTGACGTACCGCGGCCACCCTTTCGACCGCTTCCTCAATCTTTTTAAACGAATCAATATATTGAAGCTCCTCTGTTGCATTCATTTTTACTGCCGTAAACCCTGTTTCTTTCGCTTTTTTAGCCGCTTCGGCAACGTCGCTTGGACGATCGCCACCAATCCAACTGTAAACCCGAATAGAATCGCGAACCGGGCCGCCAAGCAATTCATGAACCGGGGCGTTGAAGTATTTCCCTTTAATATCCCAAAGCGCTTGATCAATTCCCGAGATGGCGCTCATTAAAATGGGGCCTCCACGGTAAAACCCCCCCCTGTAAAGAACGGTCCAATGCTCCTCAATTGCCAGTGGATCTTTGCCGATCAAGTAGTCGCTGAGCTCCTCCACCGCTGCTCGTACGGTACCGGCTCTTCCTTCGACAATCGGCTCCCCCCACCCCGAGATTCCTTCATCCGTGCTGATTTTTAAAAACAGCCACCGCGGCGGGACAAGAAACGTCTCGAACTTCGTTATTTTCATGTTCATTCTCCCTCTCTTGATAAAGCGTTTCTGACCGTTTCAACAAATTTTTGCGCTGTTTCCCTAATTACATCAAATCTCTCTTCTTCAATAGCCCGTTTATCTAATAAAGCGCTTCCTACCCCTACAGCGACCACACCGTTGCGGATAAACTCCGCCGCATTATCCAACGTTACACCACCTGTCGGCATCAGTGGAATATGTTCCAGCGGACCGCTTAGCTCCTTAAAATATTTCGGGCCTAAAGAACCGGCTGGAAATACTTTCAACAGGTCAGCTCCCATTTGATACGCCTTAACGATTTCCGTCGGGGTCATCACGCCAGGAATAGAGATTTTCCCGTATCGATTGGTTAAAGAGACCATTTCTTGATCGAAAATAGGCGAAAAAATGAAGTCTGAACCAGCTTCTATCGCCCGTTTGGCTGTCTCCGCATCGAGGACAGTCCCCGCGCCAACGATCGCCTTGTCTCCGAACGTTTCCTTCAGTGCAGCGATCATCTCAAAACTGCCAGGGCTATCCACCGTCACTTCGAGCACCTCGACTCCCCCGTCGATAAGAGCCTCAGCAATCTGAAAAATTTGCGACCGTTTCGGTTTTCGAATTACCGCGACCAATTTAGATTGCTTCAGCCGGTTTAAATGCTCAAGCTTATCCATACTTGTCTCTCCTCCTTTATCGTTTTACATCTCGTTGGTACGCGGCACCTTGCAAAAATTCATCGAGTTCTTCTCTAGTTGGCAACCCTTCAACATCTCCATTCGTCCCCACCACGATCGCACCGACTGCATTCCCTCGCCTAACCGCCTCAGAGATTGGCACGTTCTGCAAAAGTCCACTAATAACCCCAGCAGCGAAGCCGTCGCCCGCTCCCACCGGATCCACGATCTGTGTCACAGCAAATCCTTTGACATATCCTTCTTCGCAGCCAAACTGATAATACGCCCCACGCTCTCCCAGCTTAATGATGACCAGTTTTTCCTCTCCAAAAAAACGGGCAATATCCTCGGGGGTATTTCGACCGGACAGCAATTCTCCTTCATCAAGACCCGGCAAGATAATATCTGCCTCTGCCGCGATTTCCATAAGCACCTGTCTTGCCTTTTCAATCGTCCATAGCTTCAGTCGAATGTTCGGGTCAAACACAATTTTGACACGATGCCGTTTCGCTATTTCTATAGCTTTGAACACCGTCTCTCGGCACGACGTGCTGAGGGCGGGGGTAATTCCCGTAATATGAAGAAACTTTGCATTGGCGATATACTCTTCATCCAAGTCGTCAGGAGACAGCAAACTAGCTGCCGAGTTCCTGCGATAATAATAGACTTTTATATTCGAAGGCGAACGTTTCTCTTTAAAGAAGATCCCTGTTGGAGCTTCATCCGTATAAATGCATCGGGATGTATCAACTCCCTCGCCCCTCACAAATTTATGGATATACCTTCCAAACGGGTCATTTCCTAACTTGCTAAACCAGCCGACGGAATGGCCGAGTCTTTGTAACCCGATGGCGACGTTCGATTCAGCTCCCCCAATTTGTTTCGAAAAATGACTGCTGTACTCAAGCGGAGTCATGGCTTCGGATGTAAATAAGACCATCGTTTCTCCAAATGTGACGACGTCGAGCGTTTTCATGATGAGCCCTCCAAGCGTTTACTTTCATCATCGACCGAAACATCGGTTTAAAATGTCGGTCCAATTCTCCAAATACCAAAGTCGTGCTGTTTTAAGATCTCAGATTTGGTCAGCTTTCCCGAGGCAGTAAGGAGCAATTCATCGAAAATTCTCCTCCCTACGGATTCAAGCGACTCTTTTCCTTCGATAATTGTGCCAGCATTGACATCCATATTTTCCCTCATCCGCTCAAACGTTGGGGTATTCGTAGCGATTTTGATTACCGGTGCAATCGGCGATCCGGTTGGCGTGCCGCGCCCACTCGTAAACAATACGATCTGCGCCCCGCCAGCAACCATTCCTGTCAGCTGCTCAATATCATGCCCCGGAGTGTCCATCCAAACGAGCCCTTTTTTTGTCGGACGCTCAGCATAATTGATCAGCTCTTGCAAAGGTCTCGTTCCAGCTTTGGCTGCTGCTCCAAGCGATTTTTCTTCGAGAGTGGTGAGTCCCCCCTTTCGGTTTCCAGGGCTTGGATTCCCAGTGCGGATGTCCACTCCCATCATAATGGCCCGTTTCTCCATGGCTTCAATGACTTCATAGACCCTTTTCGCCACTCGATCATTAACGGCACGGCTGGCTAAAAGGTGTTCGGCTCCAATCAGTTCAGTCGTTTCCGCTAAAACGACCGTTCCCCCTCTATCGACAATCATGTCGCTGACATACCCAACCGCCGGGTTAGCGGAAAGACCGGAGCATGCATCGGATCCACCGCACTCCGTTCCAACAATCAATTCGCTGACATCAAACGGCTCGCGCATGACTGTTGAAGCATCTTGCACCATTTTCGTGGCGATTCTCGCCGCTTCGGCAATCGCCCCGAGTGTTCCACCATGATCTTGAATAGATACAAGCTCAACCGGCTTGCCGCTTTTTGCAATTTCTTGAGCCACGCTTCTTCCTTGATGGGTTTCACAGCCAAGCCCCATCACCACAACGCCATATACGTTCGGATTTGTTCCCATGCCGACATACGTACGGAACGTCTGTTCATAATCCACTCCTACTTGGGCGCATCCGTGCTGATGAATGAAAGTGACCGTGCCATGGACCAGCTCCGTCACTTGTCTTGCCGCCTGAGTAGCACACACAATGGTCGGTAAAATGAGCACATGGTTTCGAACTCCCACCCGTCCATCAGGACGTCTATACCCCCAAAATTGAGCGTTTTCCATGCTTTCGATCTCCCCTTCCCCTTTTTCCTTCCACGTTATGGACGTGAACGTGCTCTCCTTCGGCAATATCATTCGAAGCAACCCCGATTACTTCCCCATACTTTAAAACATCCTCTCCTTGTTTGATTGGCACAATGGCAAACTTGTGTCCAAACTCAATAGGTTGCTTTATGGTGATGTCCTGTTCCCGGTTTTGATAGGTAATTTTTACGACGCTTCCAGCTGGAATAAAATCCAAGGCAGTGGCGACGTTGTCTTTTGGGTTTAAGATTACGAAACGATAGGGCGACATTGTATCCCTCCCTCTAGAAATGTTGATCTATCAAGGCTCCTTTCCTACTTAGACCTTGGCATTTTGCACGCCTGTCACTGGAACGCCTAACCCTTCAGCGCCTAATTTTGACGTAACCGCTTCCGGATAATATTGTTCAACGATCCGCATTCCTAGCGCCGCCCGACGCACTCGTTCCCGACATAATTCAATGTTCACCGATTCCAAGTGTTTCCCGGATGGATAGACGTCTGGATGGTTGCGCAAACCGAACTTAATATAAACAGGCGCCAAAATACGGATGATCTCAGGGATCTCATAATGTCTAATGAATCCACCGAATCCGTCGGGTACTTCTACGTACACATCAAGAGGAAGGTTAACCGTCTGGCGGATCGCTGCCAGCTTCGGCAAAGTTAAGGCAGTCGGAACGTTATATGTGTCAGCCCCCAACTGCTCCATCAGCTTAATTGATACCGGATTTGAGGCCATCATTTGTACCGACACCTTGATGACAAAGTTTTGCGGCAATATCCCTCGATGTTTCATTTCTTTTGTTAAAAGCAACAACCCTTCATCTGCCACTAAAGCCCCTCTTACTCCTAACTGGGCTGCTCGTTTCAGGTCCTCAATAGCATAAACTAGCTGATCCATTCCTTCATGGCGAAGCCCAGCCGCTTTTCCAGAGGAAGTGAACGGCAACGCACTGATGTCCCAAGTGCCCCTCGGGCCGACGAACAGGCTGAGTTCAATCCCCCGGCTCGCGCACATTTGACACATATCGCTGATCTCCTCATCTGTCAAGAGCATGATTCCACTTCCCTGCGATACTCGGTGAATCGTGACCCCTAGACGATCCGCTTCCTCAAGCACCGCCTCAAGCACCCGCGGCCCTTCAACGCTCGGAATCTCCACGCGATATTGTGCCCCATCGGGGAAGCGTTTGGCGGAAGTAGGAAGATCGTAACAGTCACCACCTGGATAACCTAGCGATTCAAGAAACTCTCGTGTTTCCTTCATAAACATGTTGACCACCCCTTCATTTTCTATGTAGCCATTCTGAAAACGCTCTTTTCTATTTTCTCACTTTGTTTATATGAAGATTATGTTTATTCAGAAACATATGGACACGTTCTTTCAAATCCGCGCACTCTTTTAAAGGCAGCCTCAGTGCTGTCTGCCGACCTAAAATCAACTGATGAACGGCCTCTTTAATCGCAAGAAACATCGGTTGAGAAAGCTCGTAAATCTCCATAAGCTGCAAAATCGATGCGTTTACCCTGAACGTCTCTTCATATTGTTGGGCTTGAAAGCTCTCAAACAGCCTGACGGACAGCTCGGGACAAAACACAGCCGTACCGTTGATAGCGCCGGCAGCCCCCATTTGCAAGGATGGAAAAAGAAGATCGTCAAAAGCGGCAAACACGACGAAATCCTTTCTCTGTTCCTTAATGCGGATCAACTGGCGAATATGTCCTAGTTTCTCTGTCGTGTCTTTAATTCCAGCAATATTTTCCTGATCCAATGCGAGCCTCAACACAAGATCCGAAGACAAATCCTGCCCAGTCAGCAATGGGATATTGTAAATCAACAAAGGGATACGAATGCTTTGAGCCACGCTTATATAGTAGTCATATAGCTGGCGCTCCGTATATTTCCAATAAAACGGGTTAACAACGAGTACACCGCTCGCTCCGATCGATTCAGCATGTTGTGATAAAGAAATCGTCTCCTTTAGCGATGTCGACCCTGTGCCAATGAGAACTGGAACACGTCCATCTATGTATCGTATCATCCGCTCCGCAAAATTTTTCCTCTCTTCGGTCATCAAAGTGGAAAACTCCCCTGTGCTTCCCATATAGAGCAATCCGTGAACGCCTCGCTCAATCAAGTAGTCGGCGAGAAGATAATTTGCTTCCCAATCAAACTCGCCTTTCTCATTGAATAAGGTGACAACTGGAGGAATAATACCTTTCAAGTCATAAGACATTTTTGTTTCCCCTTTCATATATGGCAGTATAAATAATATCCTCCAAAACAAAGGCTGGCCAATGCTGTTGTAAACTCCAGCGCTTTCCCTATATTGAGACGCGCCCTGCCCAGCACAATAGGAAGCGCTAAAGCAGTAGTAAAACAAGCCATTCCAATAATGGTTCCTGCACCAAAAACCAAAATGTATAAAGCCGCGACAGCAACATTATCTACTGTTGACAAAACGAGAATGGTTAAAGCTGCACTTCCTGCTAGGCTATGTATTCCGCCAATCGCGATCGATTTAGCGTAGATCATGTTATTTACTTTATCCAAAGAAAGATAACCACTTCGTCTATTCATGGCAAACAACGAGCTTCCCCCTAAATAAACAAGCATCATCCCAACCGCGATTTCAAAACCTGATTCAATTTTCGTAGGAATTTGAAATTTGAGCACAATAACCAACAAACCAACCATAATCAAAACGAAACTATGACCTAATCCCCAACATACACCCGCTAATAAAGAACGAAACAAACTTTTGCTTTTGCTTGCAATAGTTGAAACGGCTATCACGTGATCCGGCTCGAAAGAATGCTTTATCCCCAACAACAGACCAGCTATTAACGTTGAAACGACCCCTGCCTCCATTCGTCATTCCCCTTTTATCCTTCTTCTAGCCTGTTCCGCAGCTTCTGCATAAACGTCTAAAAATGCTACCTGATGAGTGAGGGCTGCTTCCTTCACATCCTCATACTCCGGCATCTGCCTGATCACCTTTCCTTTGTGTATAGCCTGTTTAACGCGAATATTTCCGTACAATGTAGCAACGGTCACAACGTCTCTTTCTAAAACCTCTCGCACCCAGATATCTTTTCGAATGCCAAGAGTCGTTGTCTCTTTCAGCATAAATTGCTCGCACTGCTCTACATGAGTTGCTGAAGTCAAAACCGTCAAAAGAACACCGGGACGGTTTTTCTTCATAAAAACAGGAGTATAAAATACATCAAGCGCTCCTTTTTGAAAGAGCCCATCCATCACATATCCAAGCGCTTCTCCTGGCATATCGTCCAGCTGACACTCAAGAATATAAACCGTCTCTTCTTTCGAATGGGATAACGGCAGACTATCCAATCTTGTATGAATCCTCTCCCCGATTACTACCCGCAACACGTTTGGTTGATCGGGCAAGTCACGTGTTCCAGCACCGTATCCAACTGCTGATATTTTCATTGATGGAATTGGTCCGTATGAATTCACTTGACTTTTGATAATCCCAGCCCCAGTCGGAGTCGTCAATTCAAACGGCAAATGGTTAGAAATGACTGGCACGCCCTGAAGAATTTCTAACGTTGCCGGGGCTGGAATGGGATATATGCCATGTGCACAACGAATGGATCCGTATCCTAACGGGACAGGTGCAGAAACAATATAGTCGACATGAAGTTCCGTGAGTGCAATCGCTGTAGCGACAATGTCAACAATAGAGTCAACAGCTCCAACCTCGTGAAAATGAACTTTTTCAATGGGAATGCCATGGATTTTTGCCTCTGCAACAGCAATACAATGAAAAATTTGTTCGCTTCGTTTTTTGACTTCCACGTTTAATTCCGAACGCTCAATCATATCGACAATATCTGAATAATGCCTATGAGCATGATGTCTTTCATGATCATGACTATCCTCGATGTTCTCTAGCATAATGACATCGAATTTCGTAGCAGAAATCCCTTTTTTCATCACCTTGCCCCATTGCAATTGATAACCTGACAGAGGTAATTTTTTCAGTTCCACCTCAATTTTCTCCGGTGGCACGCCCGCATCCACGAGAGCGCCCACCATCATATCGCCGCTGATTCCGGAAAAACAGTCCAAGTACAAAATCTTCATTTTTCTTCTCTCCCTAACGTTTTGGCCTCAGCAACAGCCTGCTCAATAACGGCCATGACTGTAGCAGCATAATACCCCGCACCAAACCCGTTATCAATATTCACGACGGAAACACCGCTTGCACATGAATTCAACATAGTAAGCAAAGCTGAGAGCCCTCGAAAGTTTGCACCATATCCAACACTTGTAGGAACAGCGATAACCGGTTTGGAAACAAGTCCACCGACCACACTCGCGAGTGCTCCTTCCATCCCAGCAACTACAATGACGACACGGGAACGTTCAATCATCTCGATTTTGTCGAGTAATCGGTGAATACCCGCAACGCCTACATCATATATTCGCTTTACTTCGCACCCTAATAACTCAGCCGTTACCGCCGCCTCTTCAGCAACAGAAAAATCTGATGTCCCCGCGCTAACAACCGCTATATAACCTGGTTTTTTTATTTCGACATAATCATGAGAAATCCAATAAAAAATATTGCAATCATTCCGATACTCAAAATGTTCCGTTGGATAACGTTCCTTGAGGTTGGCCGTCAGGTAAGAAGCTTTCTCTTGATCAACGCGTGTAGCAACCACCTTTTTATGAAATCTCATTAATCGTTCAAAAATACCAAGTAAATGCTCCCTTGATTTCCCTTCTCCAAAAATGATCTCCGGAAATCCTTTTCTTCGCTCTCGCTGAATATCTAATGTGGCATATCCGAGATGATCATAGGAGGCTAGGGTTCGATATGCTTCCTCTACCGAAATGCTCCCTTCTTTTAACTTGTTCAGCGTTTCTTTTATAACCTCGCTCATTTCACCATTCCCTTTTCTAACATCTCATTCATACTTCCAGATTTATATCCTCTAAGATCAAGGGTCACATATAAAAAACCTAACTCTTTCAACTTGTTATAAATCGTTTGACGATGCCTGATCACCATTTCCATCTCTTCAGGCAACACTTCGATTCTCGCTATTTCTCCATGGTGACGAACACGAATCTGACGGAAGCCGAGATTGAAAAGGAATTCTTCAGACTGGTCCAGTTGCTCGATTTTCTCTTTTGTAATTTTCTGTCCATAAGGAATGCGAGAAGATAAACAAGCGAACGACGATTTATCCCATGTTTCCAGGCCCATTTCTTTCGATAAAATTCGAATCTCTTTCTTGTATAGCTCCGCTTCTTGAAGAGGACTCCGAACCCCGAGCTGCCTAGCCGCCTGAAGCCCTGGACGATATTCCCCTAGATCATCCATGTTGGAGCCATCAACAACAGTGTAAGTCTCACTATATTTTCTAGCTAATTCTCCTAAATGGGTGTATAAATTGTTTTTGCAGTGGAAACAGCGATAAAGATCATTTTTGACAAAGTCCTCATTCTTGAGTTCATTAATTTGAATTTTTATATGTTTAACCCCTATTTGCTCCGCCAGTTTAGTTGCATGTTGCACTTCACGAGTTGGAAATGTTTCCGAAACAGCAGTCACGGCAAGCACCTGATCGCCCAGTACCTCTTTTGCCATTGCCAATAAAAACGTGCTATCTACCCCGCCGGAAAAAGCAACTAATACATTTCCCATTCCCTTAAGAATATGGATGAGCTGCTCTCTCTTCTGCAATAAATGTTTCTCCAACCCACTCTCCCCCTTTCCGTTGTCATTGTCCATAAAACTATTCGGTGAGAAGGTGTCCCCTAGTAATGGGACACCTATGTGCTATTCTGTAAAACCTATTGCTTAATTAGGCTTTCACAAATACAGTTTTGATTGTTGTGAAAAACTCAATGGCCGCCTGTCCTTGTTCCCGAGAATGTGAACTTGATTGCTTCATTCCGCCAAACGGTGCTTGGTACTCAACCCCCGCTGTTTCTGCGTTGACTTTGACCATTCCCGCCTCAATATCCTTAATGAAGTCAAGAATATTCCCAATGTTTTTCGTATAGATCGAGGCGCTCAGCCCATATTCTGTATCGTTGGCCAATTCAATCGCCTCCTCAATGCTGTCGACTGGAATCAACACCAATACTGGGCCAAAGATTTCTTCGCGGGCAATCGTCATTTGAAGGTCGACCTCTTCAAAAATCGTCGGCTCGACGTAAAAACCATTGGCCAGTTCGCCTTCTGTACATCTATTGCCTCCATAAATCAATTTGGCGCCTTCAGCTTTTCCCTTTTCAATATAGGATAAAACCGTATTAAGCTGCGATTCACTGGCGCATGGCCCCATCCACGTTTCAGCATCCATGCCATTCCCGATTTTCAGCTGTTTCACCCGTTCAAGAAGTTTTTCTTTAAACGGTTCGTACACTTCCCGCTCAATAAAAACGCGGCTTGTGGCTGTACATTTTTGCCCCGTTGAGCGCAAACCACCGCTGATCGTCCCCTCAACAGCGAGATCCAAATCGGCGTCTTTGGCCACAATAACCGGGTTTTTCCCCCCCATCTCGAGCTGGTATTTGGCCCCGCGCTCAAATGCCGCTCTTCCGACTTGTTTTCCAACCGTGTTGGAGCCGGTAAAGGTGACGCCATCAACATCTGGATGGTTCGCGATCCCTTGACCAATGACGGATCCAGAACCGCACACCATATTGACGACCCCTTTCGGGAAGCCCGCTTCATGGAAGCATTCAATCACTTTCGCCGCTGTCACAGCTGTTTCGCTTGCCGGTTTGAGCACGACCGTATTTCCGTACACAAGCGCCGGCGCCATTTTCCAAATCGGAATCGCGACGGGGAAATTCCACGGTGAAATGACGCCAACCACACCAAGCGGAACGCGGGTTGTGAACATGAGCCCTCCACTGTCGCTCGATGGGATGACATCGCCAATTTTCCGCGCTCCTTCACCCGCATAGTAACGCAATATATGAACGCCCCTCATCGTCTCCGCTTTTGCCTCGGCCAAAGTTTTTCCCATTTCTCTTGTCATCGTTTCGGCAATGTCCTCAAGGCGCTGCTCTAAAAGAAGCGCCGCTTTATACAAGTACTCTCCTCTCTCGATCCCAGATCGCTTCCACCACGATTTCTGCGCCTGTTTGGCTGCAGCTACAGCCGCGTTTAAATCTTCCAGTGTCGAGCGCGGAACATACCCGACAATGTCATTTCGATTTGCTGGATTGATGCTCGGTTCGACGTTCCTGCTCACCGAACCGACCCAACTACCATCAATGTAGTTTAAATACGTTTTGATTTCTGTTTGCACAGCCATCTTTTCTCCCACTCCCTCTTTTATTTATTAGCAATAGTTTGTTTTACCGGCGATTTTACTGGATTGGATAACACCCCGATCTCAGGAACCTCAATTTCAATTCGATCCCCGTCTTCAAGCGTGAACTGATTCGGTGGAACAATGCATGTTCCTGTCAATAATACTGTGCCGTCAAACACCTTATTGTCGCGAAGCAAGAAAGACACTAACTCATCGTATCTTCTTTTCAACTGTCTTGTATTGGCACTTTCCTCAACAACAAGTTGGTCGTTGCGGTAAATGCGACAAATAATTTGCAAGTTATATGGGTCTTCCACTGTCTCCGCTAATCGGATCGCCGGTCCAATGGCGCACGAATGTTTCCATATTTTTGCCTGCGGTAAGTATAATGGATTTTCTCCCTCGATGTCTCGGCAACTCATGTCGTTTCCAATCGTATATCCTACGATTTCCCCTTCTCCGGTGATCACCAATCCGAGTTCGGGCTCAGGGATTTGCCAATTTGAGTCGCTGCGCAAATAAACGGGGGCATTCGGGCCTACTGTACGGGCAGCAGTAGATTTAAGGAAGATTTCCGGCCTTTCTGCATGGTAAACCCGGTCATAGCACGTCTCTTGACCGTCTATTTTTTCAGATGTTTCGTAGTTCCTCGCATCCCGACTTTTCTCATACGTGACTCCGGAAGCCCATACTTCAGGAGCGACGATGGGAACGAGAAGATGCAATTCGGCTAATTCTTTTTTCACCCCCTGTTTCCCACTGATTATGGTTTGAATGTAGCAAAAAACGGACAGTTGATTCTTCTTGGCCTCGCGGACGACATCCATTAAATCGGCAAATGGCAGTGGATATATAGTACGATCGTCCGTCATGGCAGCCAATACAACGTGCGAATCTTCAATATAGCGGATAATTCTCATAGTCCTCTCCCCTATCGTTTTATATTAAAAAACTAGGTTTTATCATATTGTCAAAAAGAAATCGCACAGTTTAGACAGAGAGATGTCCGTGCTGAACGTATCCCATTTCTCGTGAAATTTGTTCAGCGGCGCTTTGAAGCAGACGAATTTCCGTATTAAGGACAAGATCGTCCACTTTAGCGGAAGGCTGGGATATGCTGATCGCTGCAATGACATTCCCTGAATGGTCACGGACAGGAACAGCGACGCATGTGATGCCCGGCTCGTTTTCCTCTCTGTCTAAAGCATAACCGTTGCTTCGCACCCGCTCGAGCTCCTGAAGAAATTCCTCCTCGCTTGCAATGGTATTGGCGGTATGTCGTTTATACACATACCCTCGCAAAAGTTCTTTCAACTCTTTCTCGCTTTTGAAGGCGACGAGCGCTTTCCCGACCGCACTGCTGTGAATCGGAACCCTCCGTCCAATTCTTGAATACAATACCGTCCCCGATGTTCCTTCGACTTTATCGATATAGATTCCTTCTTTACCATCAAGAATTACTAAATGGACCGTGTTCCCCGTTTTGATAGAAAGATCAATCAAATGCTTTTTGGAAACAGAGCGAATATCGAGATGACGGATGACTAAATTCCCGCGTTCAAACAACTTCATCCCGAGTCGATATTTACCATTTTCAGGATTTTGTTCAATATAATGGTGGTGTTGCAACGTTTTCAACAGTGAATGCACCGTGCTTTTATGAAGCTGCATCCGTTCGCTGATATCGGTAATTTTAAGCTCTGTCTCATACTCGTCAAATAAATCTAAAATACGGAGAGCACGGTCCACAGCTTGAATTAATGGCAATGCCTTCACCCTCTTCTCTAGAAGTTTTCTGCATCATGTTAGGAAATCAGCTATAGTTCTATTATAATACGTGAGGGTGAAAAGCACGAATCCCTTTGGTCCACCCTTTATATTTTTTTACTGTCGGAAGAACGACATCCTTTTTGTAATCATATACCGCCTCTTCGGCAATATGGAGCGGGACAACCCCATGGGCAGCATCGGTATGCCCGATCAACCGGTTGCTCGCCGCGATGCGCCGTTGCCGTTGGCGCATGTTGGCCATGCGTTGATTGGCTATTTCCGCTCTCTCTTGTTTCACACTTTCAAACTCGAATACCAGCTTTCCATTTTGGAACAACCATTCATTCACGAATTCAATTTTCCGCTCGCGAAGCCCGATATATAAAAGATCGCCTGTTTTCAAGTACAAAATTCCCCCGCCGCGGATGGCCTCAGGAGTCATATGTCCGATGGCCGCTCCGTATGTGACGCCTGAATATCGTCCATCACTAATCAAAGTCGCGATCCGTTTCAATTGCCGATTTGCGTTAATATGTTGCATCGGGGTAAACATCTCCGGCATTCCGAACGCCTCCGGCCCTTGGCCGGCAATAACCACTGCAATTTTCAACACACCTTCTTTGGCCATTGCATCAAACAAATCATCATATTCTCGGTCTTTCCATTCGTCAAACAAGTGCGGAGCATTGTGCTGCAATGCAGCCAATAAGCTTTGATGTCGGAAACAACGGCTGTGCTTTAGCTTTTCCAACAAGTGAACATCAAGCAGCCCTTGATTCGCCTCATCCTCGTTTTCGTAATACAAGACAAAGGCCACTTTCTTGTCAAACTCATCGATTTGCTTTGTCGACATACCGCTGATTTTGACAACCGCACTTTCAAAGAAGTTCCCCGACAAAACATCAACACCACTGAATGGTCGTCTCGGCTTGGATAAGATGATTGGATTGTTTTTGACGTTTTCAGCGGGCAACTGTTCCTGATTGACAGAAAGTCTTTCTCTCCACGTCGTCCCCGTAACGGTCGGGGCATCGACATCCATCGGCACCCCATTGCTTAGTAATTCGTGGAATACCGTTTCCATCCCTCTGATTTTCCCGCTGCAACATTGAATCGCTAATGCAAAAATGTCTCGTCCTTCCGTTAAACTGTAATCAAATAAATCGGGCACCGGCACTTCATGATGGATATTGTCATACTCCCATAAGTCAAATTGATATCCACCATAAAGCATCGCCGCAACAATATGCATCATAATGTTTGTCGATCCACCGGTAGCGCTGTGAATGCGAATCGCGTTTTTAATGTTCGCCGCCATAATATTGGCTACCCCGTACACCGGATCATTCATTAAAAGTGCCAAGCTATCTAAGGCAGCATTAACTTGCTCCTGCGTCGGCTGGGCGGTCAATAATTCCAAGGCAGGATGAATTAATCCTAACCCAGCAATCAAATGCCGCGAA
Organism: Geobacillus sp. FJAT-46040; assembly: GCF_002335725.1. Classification (NCBI taxonomy): domain Bacteria; kingdom Bacillati; phylum Bacillota; class Bacilli; order Caryophanales; family Anoxybacillaceae; genus Geobacillus; species Geobacillus sp. FJAT-46040. The sequence goes on along the minus strand of NZ_NISS01000001.1, from coordinate 1,043,295 downwards.
CTGTTGCCAGTCCCATTAAAAGCGCACACTCCTCCTTGGCTGTCGCATGTCGCTACGGCTAGCCGTTTTTCATAGTCTTCGTGTTGTTCTTTTGTGATAATTCCTTTCCCTCTCGCCCGTTCGAGAACTCCTTGAAAAGCCGTATTAGAAGAACACTGCAAAATGTACGATAATGCATCCCGCAAATCGTAGGCAATATCTTCTTCACCTGCCAACTCCGCTCTACGGGCAACCTCCTCCAGTTCGGCATATAACTTAGGAGGAATCGTTCCTCCTTTTAACACATGTGCGGGTGCAAACGTAGCGAAGAAAGGCGGCTCTCCCCGCTCCCGACGAACGCGGTCAAGGTGTGCCAACGCGCTGACTACTCCAAGCGGTTGCTTGTCGCATCCTTGGATGACAAACGCTCCGTGATAGCTGTGCGCTTCCAGCTGGTTGACGATCATTTGTGCTACGGCGTTGCGGCTTTGCAACGAATAACTCATCCCTTGGTTGCTCTGCGCCGTTCCATCACACATCACCGGTGTTGAAAACTGAAACGGCACACCTCCGTTTTGCCAAATGCGAATCGCTGCTCGAGCGATCGTCTGATAATCCATAATGTGCGCCGGGTGGTCTGATGAGCCACCGATAATCGCAATCCGCGGAGCGTTATGGTGCAACCGATCGTAAATTTCCTCGAGCGTCCAATCTGGTTGCATCCCCTTTAACTCGGAACCTAAAATTTGCTTCGAACGGTCAAGCAGCCCAGCGACACATATCGGCTCATTAGCCTTTCCTTGCACATTATCCCGGTATGGGTTGACCTGGCTTTCAATTCGTGGATAAACAACCGCTGGCATTATGAATCTCCCCTCATCCCCATGTTTGTTCGTTTGAAAAATCCATCTCCATCGGCGCCGACAAAATCTCTATCCCTTCTGTTTGGCACGCTTCATCTAAAAGACTTTCGGAAATCCAAATCTCTCGAAGCGCCAGCGTATTTTTGATTCTGACCATTCTCACCTTTTTGAGATCAAACGCATTGCATGTTTTGATCGCTGCTTTCACCGCCAGCTCTTCTGTTTCCAAAAACATCGGCAATTTGACAACAGAAACGACAGTGCTTGTCAAGGCGTTTGCAAAACCTTTTTCCCAAATGATCTGTTCTTTCACTTTCTTTGTTGTAATATCAGCTAAGCCGATTCCATTAGCATTGCCATCCGTTTTTTCTGACAGACCCAGCACGACGATTCGTGTGACGTCCGGACCGCCGCTCGCATAAGGGGTCGCGTACCTTCCTGTAATGTTCGGGTCCATCCCGTCACCGGAAATATCTTTTCCAATTTCATCGACGACAAGCACATCAATTGGGTTAAACATGATTCTCGGCATGAGCGATTTCGCCTCAACCAACAGTTCAGGTTCCACCGTTTCAAACTGCTCGGCTGGCACTGCTACAATTTTGGCGGGACGGTCGTAGGCATTTTCTAACACAGCGACACCGAAAATAATCGGCGCTTGTTGAATCACAATCTTCGCCATATCGACTACGTGCCGGGCCATGTATTTGAAACTGTACTGATGGGCTGCTTCCGCCCCTTTTTGCTTGCCGAGCCCGATCGTAATCATTTTCATTAATCCGCTTTCCACCAGTCCGCGAAACGCCGTATGGGGCTTAACTCGATTGATGACAATGATTTTGTCTGCCTCATAAGCGAGTTTGTCTATGTAGACCGGCAATCCGTTGTCCAGCCTCCCCACTTCAACAACATCCATATTCGAGTGAATCGGCGCCCCGACAAATTCTTCTGTTACCCCTAAATGAGCGAGTACCTCTTTCTGTCCTTCCGCTGTCGCCCCTCCATGGCTTCCCATCGCCGGCACGATAAACGGGATGCCCCCCGCTTGCTTTACCGCATTTACGACTTCCCGGACAATCACCGAGATATCGGCAATGCCCCGGCTTCCAACAGCGATAGCGACTTGGTCGCCCGGGGAAATCCGTTCCAAAACACCTGCTTGGTTGATGCTTTGATGAACTGCTTTAGGGACATCGGCAATTTCCGGGGCGTAAAAATTTTGCCTTACCTTTATCATTTTAGGAATGGGAATATTTTTGAGCATATCATTAATGATTTTCATCTGTATCTTCCCTCGATCTCTAATTGATCGCTTAATCCTCAGTGCATTTCGGAAGGAAGAGGGCAAACGCTCATTGCCCCCTCCTCTCAACTGTCGGCCTATTGTTTTCACTGCCGTACTTTATCTAATTCGCTGTAAAGTTCATTCACAAGATCTTCACCAAATTCTTTCGCGTATTTCTCAACGACAGGTTTAATGATTTCAGCCATTTTTTCACGTTCTTGATCGCTGACTTCATTGATGTTTATACCTGTCTTTTTCAACTCTTCCAATGCCTTTTGATCTTCTTCCCGACTCAGTTGACGTTGATATTTTCCGGCTTCAACCGCAGCGTCCTGCAAAATCTTTTGTTCTTCAGGTGATAACTGATCCCAAAACTTCTTGCTGACAAGGAACACGAATGGAGTGTAAACGTGCTTGGTCAAGCTCAAATATTTTTGTACTTCGTAAAACTTATTTGACTTAATCGTTGCCAATGGATTTTCCTGACCATCAATTGTGTTGCTTTCCAACGCTGTGAACACTTCCGAGAAAGGCATTGGCGTCGGATTGGCGCCGAGCGCTTTAAACGCATCAATATGCACTTCATTTTGCATCGTCCGCAACTTTAATCCTTTAAAATCGTCGGCTGTCTTGATGGCATGTTTGCTGTTTGTTACGTTCCGAAATCCATTTTCCCAGTAACCAAGCCCAATCAACCCGTGCTCCGGCAGTTTCTCCAACATTTTTTGGCCTATCGGCCCGTCCAAAATAGCGTCAGCCTCTTCAGGTGTGTTAAAGAGGAACGGAAAATCGAAAATGCCGAACTCTTTGATCATCCCAACAAGCGGTGAAGTCGATGGGATTGTAACTTCTTGTGTTCCAGCCTGAAGTGCTTCTGTCATTTTTAAGTCATCGCCTAAAGTAGCACTGAAGTATGTTTGAACTTTCATTTTGCCGCTGCTTTTTTCCTCAACAATCTCTTTGAACTTGAGCAATCCTTGGCCTTGTGGATGGTCTTCGTTCAAGCCAATTCCCGCTTTAATCACTCGCGGTTGAATTCCTTTCGATTCGGTCTTGGCGGTATTCCCCCCTTGAGTCGTTCCTGAACTGCACGCGGTCAGGAAAAGCAAGCCCATAGCTATGCAGCCGGTCATTATCTTTCGGATCACATTTCTTTTTTTCATAGCCCTCGCAACCCCCTTAATATTTAATAGGAATATTCATCAACTGCCCGTAAACCATCCGAGCGGCACAGTCACAAGAGACGGGAAGAAAATCAACAAAAGCAACAGAAGCGTCTCCACAAGCAAAAACGGCCAAACCCCTTTCATAATGTCTTCCATGTTGATTTTCGCCACCCCGCAGGCAACGTTCAGCACTGTGCCGACCGGCGGCGTGAGCAGCCCAATGCAGTTGTTTAAAATAAACAATACCCCGAAGTACACCGGATCGATTCCCGCTTTTTCAATAATCGGCATCAGCACCGGCGTCAAAATGAGCACTGTCGGCGTCAAGTCCATCGCCGTTCCGACCAACAGCACCAAGGCGTTAATGGCCAAAAGCAGCGCCAGCGGATGGTCGATGAGCGGCGCGAGCACATCTGTCACGATCGACGGAATGTTGGCGACTGTAATGAGCCAGGCCGACACCATGGCGGCGGCCACCAAAAACATGACGACGCTTGTCGTTTTCGCCGCGGCCACGAGCACGTGGAACAAGTCTTTCACTTTCAGCTCGCGGTAAATGCACAGACCGACAAACAACGCGTAAAACGCAGCCACGACCGCCGCCTCGGTCGGCGTAAACACCCCTCCGCGCAGCCCGCCGACAATGATCACCGGCAGCAGCAGCGCCCAAAACGCCTCGCGGGTCGCCCGCCAAATCTCTTTCGCCGACTGACGTGGAAGCACTTCCGCTTGATCTCTTCGGGTCACCCACCACCAGCAGATGGCCAATGAAATGCCAAGCAAAATCCCGGGAACAATGCCGGCCATAAACAGCTTCGTGATCGACACGCCGCTTGTGACCCCGAAAATGATCATCGGGATGCTCGGCGGGATGATCGGGGCGATGATGCCGCCGGCAGCGATAAGGCCGGCTGACCGGTTGCGGTTGTACCCAGCTTTGACCATCATCGGGATGAGAATCGCCCCAAGCGCCGCTGTATCGGCCACCGCCGACCCCGACAACCCGGCGAACAACACGCTCGCGATGATCGCCACATACCCGAGCCCACCGCGGATATGACCGACAAGCGCCATCGCAAAGCGGATGATCCGTTTCGAAATGCCCCCGGCGTTCATGAGCTCCCCGGCGAGCATAAAGAACGGAATCGCCATCAGCGGAAAGCTGTCTGCGCCGCTGATCAAGTTTTGCGCGATGATTTGCGTATCAAAAATGTCCAAATAAAACATCAAGGCGACGCCGCTGACCAAGAGCGCAAACGCGATCGGCATCCCGAGCGCCATCACGCCAAGGAGCGATCCGATAAACACGACTAACGCCATCTACCGTTCACCTCCCGCGGCGCCTTGCTTTCGCCCGAGCGCCAGTTCTGTCGCTTCGTGCTCGACGGGAGCGGCCGTCATGATTTCTTCTTCCGATTCTTTCATTCTCGTCAGCTCCTCAATCGCCCCGGGGCGAAACAGCGCCTGATACAAATGGTACAAAATAATGAGGCCCATGCCGATGCTCACGACAAGCCCGGTTCCGTAGATGAACGCCATCGGCAGGCCGGTCGCCGGAGCCCGGCTTCCGACGCTGCTGAGCGTAATTTTCCAGCTTCCGTCCAACAGTAAATAAAGCACATACAGCACGATGACATTGCTGATAACAAATACGATGCGCTTAGCACTGGTCGGCAGTTTTCTTACCAATGTGTCGACGCCTAAATGGTCATGGTCCTTCAAAGCGCCAATGGCTCCAAGAAACGACATCCAAATGAAGAGAAAGCGCGACATTTCTTCCGACCACGTGATGCCGGAGTTAAATGCGTAGCGGAGCACGACGTTGCCGAATACCAAAATGCACATGAAAGCAAGCGTCGCGGCCATCAATACATTCAGAGCGCCATCCAAAAATTTCCCTGCCTTTTTGAACAATTCCATCACCCTTTTGACTTGTCTTATTCCGCCTCTGCTTTGATTCTCTTATACAAGTCTTCAGCCCAATCATATTTTTTGAACAGCTCGTCATAGAGCGGCTGCACGGCTTCTTCCATTTGCTTGACAAACTCATCGCTAGGAGTGGTGAATTTAATCCCATGCTCTTGCAAAAACTTCTTGTCTTCTTCGTAACTTTTTTCCATCAGCTCAAATTCATAGTTGGCTGCCTCTTTAGCTGCTTCTTGAATAATTTTCCGTTGTTCGTCCGTCAGGCTATCCCAAAACTTTTTATTGACCACATACACATTCGGGCTAAACATATGCTTCGACTCTAATACATCTGTTTGAACTTCGTACCATCCAGAAGCCCGCAATGTCGCAATTGGGTTATCTTGCCCATCTACCACCTTTTGCTCTAAAGCAGTGAACACTTCCGAAATCGGCAATGGTGTGACGTTAGCCCCTAGCAATTTTCCAATCGTAATATAGTTTGGTATGTTAGGCATCCGAAGACGCAATCCTTTAAAATCGTCGATTGAGTCGATCGTTCTATTCGAAGAAAACATTCGGAATCCATTTGCACTCCACGCCAAGGGAACAACACCGTGTTTCGTCTCAAGCTCTGCGGTGATTTCTTTCCCGATCGGACCATTCAGCACTTTTTTAACATGTTCAAAGTCTTTGAATAAGAACGGCCACTCAGGAACCCCCATTTTTGGGATGTCATTTTGCATAATCAACCCCGGAATCCCCATTTCAATCGTGCCATTGCGAACGCCGTTGTAAAACTCCTGCTCTGCCCCTAAAGCACTATTGGGATAAATCTCGACCTTAAGACTGCCGCCGGATTTCTCCTCAACGATCTTTTTAAACTTTTCACGCAACGCAACATTTTGCGGGTGACTTTCGGCAAAATAATTGGCCACCTTGATTACTCTAGTTCCACCCGTTTTCCCTCCGGTCGTCGATTTGGATCCGGAGCTCCCGCAGCCGGAAAGCAACAGAAGCAACAGGGATAAGATCACCGAAAAAACTGCCATTCGTCTCATGATACCATCAACTCCTTTTGCAACGCTGTTTTTATTAGAGAAAAAATATGAGGGTTAACTACTACTAAGTTGGAGATTAAGCGCTTTCAGAAAACACTTTCAAAAGACGAGTTTCTGACCTGTTTCTAAACGTCGGAAGATGCCTGTTTAAAAAACTGCCATCGTGTGGTTTGATATAGTAAAACTCAGTTTTGAAAACAATGAAAAAAATTAAAAACATCTAAATCGATTTTGTTTTATATTATAAAACATCATTTATCAATGTAGTTCATCAGGCCTGATATTTTTATGTTAATCAAAATTTTCCGAACAGTCAATATAAAAAATAAAATTTGCCCTTATTTTTGTACAATGGCGCTGTTTATTTCAACAAAGGCAAATAAAAGTCCTCCTGGACACAACCAACAGCCATAAAAAATGCCATCCTCCCGACGCAAATCTCATCTTCGGGAGAATGGCTCATTGCCCTGTTACGCCAAAATCCCCTCAATTTTCTCGAGCACATCTTCGCTGAGCACGACATCGACCGCTTTGACGTTCTCTTCGACTTGTTCCGGGCGGCTGGCGCCGATTAAGGCGCTGGCGACGTTCGGCTGGCGCAGCACCCAAGCAAGGGCAAGCTGGGACAACGTAATGCCAAGCTCAGCCGCGATTTTTTCGAGTTGTTCCACTTTCGTTAACACTTCGTCATTGAGCAATCCTTGGATAAACGTATTCGCTCTTGGATCAGCGGCGCGGCTGTCAGCCGGCAACGCTTGACCTCGTTTGTATTTGCCGGTCAGCACCCCTTGGGCGAGCGGCGAAAAGACGATTTGACTGATGCCGTTTTGTTCGCACACCGGGATGACTTCCTTATGTGGGTGACGAAGCATGTCCGCTCGCTCGCTGAAGCGAGAAAGCAAGAACTCGAGCGTCTCATTATGGTGAGCAGCGGATTATACGAAGAAATGTTTTACTTGCAAAAATCAATGGCTCTCATGGAAGACATGACGCGCCAAAGCTATGACCTTTACTCGCGGCTGATCGAAAGAAAACACGTTGAACCGCGCGTCGCCCTGGAGCTTGCCGAACATATTCACGAGACGAAAAAAGATATGCAACGCATTTTCGCCGGCCTTTCTAAGCTTATCGGCCGCCAATCGGTGCGCGGGCGCATTTCGATTGCCGAACTGTGCGCCATGGTCATTCGCGCCAATGAAAAATACGCCAACTTATCCGGAAAAACGATCACATTTTTGTACAACGGCCATATCGATCTCATGACCGACCAACTGTATCCGCTTCTTTCCGTGCTTAACAACTTGGTATCGAATGCCGTCGAGGCGATTGAGAAAACGGGCGCCGTCACTTTGCATGCACGTCTTCGCGGAAACGAGTTAATCATCGAAGTGGAGGATACCGGCCCCGGCATTGCGGCTGATGACATCACTTGGATTTTTCAGCCCGGATTCACAACAAAATACGACCGCCAAGGCAATCCGTCAACAGGCATCGGTCTTACCCATGCACGCGATATCGCCCAAACACTTGGGGGGCATCTACAGCTCGTCAAAGGCGAGCCGGGGCAGACGGTGTTTCGTCTTGCCGTGCCGACAGCCCACCTCCTGCAAAGCACGTCGATCACAGCCAAAATGTCCGATCACGAGGCTGACCAGCAAGAAAATGCCGTGATGTAGGCAATGGCACCCATTCTGGAACTTCCAAAGAAAGGAGAGAACAAAGGACATGGGGCTTCGCTTTTTTCTCATCGAAGACGACCCTGTCGTAAGGAAGATGTTGGAAAAGTTAATTGATGAATCCGAACTTGGCGAGGTGGTCGGCTGTGCCGAAGATGGACTGCACGTTCGCGCGGCCGACTTGCTTCACGTGGATGTGGTGCTCATTGACTTGTTAATGCCGGGGCGTGATGGCATTCAGACGATCAAGGCGTTGCGGGAAGAAGGATTTGCCGGAACCTTTATCATGATTTCTCAAGTTGAAAACAAAGAAATGATCGGCCAAGCCTATTTGCATGGCATTGACACGTACATTCAAAAACCGATCAACCGCTATGAAGTGCTGTCCGTGCTGAAACGCGTCGCCGATCACATGTCCGCCGTCCGCTCGCTCGAGTCGATCCGCCAGGTGCTCAAAGGGTTTGAGACGCAAACGGCCGATGCCGCCGTCTCCAAACCGTCCGCCATTGAGCAACAGGCGCAACAGCTTCTGCTTCTTCTTGGCGTCGCCGGCGAGGCGGGCAGCGCGGATGTGCTTCTCGTGGTGCGCTGGTTGGCCGAGCAAGAAGCAAAAGGCCTTCCCGTCCGCGAACTGCCGCCGCTGAAAGAACTGTATGCAGGACTCGTCCAGCGGGAATACGGCCTGTCCCCGACTGAAACGGCCAAGGAAGCGCGGGCGATGGAACAGCGCATCCGTCGGCTCGTCTTGCAGGCGTTCACCCATCTCGCTTCCCTCGGCCTGGCTGACTACACGAACCCGACGTTTGAGCATTTCGCACCTAGGCTGTTTGATTTCGGTGACATCCGTCGACGGATGAAAGAGCTCGAACGCAGCCAAGCTGAGACGGAATGCCGGATGAATGTGCGGAAGTTTTTAACGGCTTTTTTTCTCGAGCTGAAGCGCGTCTAGAAAGCTGGTGATTTAGTGAAGAAGGCTGATGGCCCCGCCTATTTTTCAATTAGAGAAACCTTGCCGGACGGGCTTGCGATTCTGATCCAACGCCGTTGATTTGCGCGCGACGCCCCGTTTTTCACTAGGCTTCTAGGGGTGGGGAATCCACCATCCCCTTCACTTCACGACCCGCAAATGCGAAAAACTTGGAACTCGGGATGATGAAGTTGCGTTTCCTGTTAAATGGCCAGTCTTCTACATGATGATGGGGCTGCCTTTAGGACAGGTCAACCTTTTTCATTCCTTATGCCAACTGCGCCGCTCTTCGCTAGCAACGAATGAGACAAAACGAACGACGCTCGCTTCGCTTGTGTCAGCCGCCTGAGCCAGTTCTTTCGTCGTCATATTCGGCACGAGCTCAGCATGATCGAGAATGTAGGCGGCTACCTTTTTTTCCGCCGGTGAAAACCGTTCCATTTGCTGTTCAATTTTCGTTAAAATGCCAAGTTCATTCATCTTTTTTCTCCCTTTCCGTCCACCGTTTCATATTCATCTTATCATGGATGGGCGTCTGTTCTTCACGCCAATAAAAACTTTAATAAAAAATATTTGAATTCGAGATATATGTTTGCTATGATAATGATGTGAATATGAATCGTATGACAAGAGGAGGAAAAACGATGACAACATTTCAACTCGACAAAGCGCACAGCTCTGTCGCCTTCCAAGTGAGACATATGATGATCTCCAAAGCGAAAGGGGAATTCACCAACTTTGACGTTGAGGTGCAAGGCGACATCAACGAACTCGAGTCGCTGAACGTGAAAGCGACGATCGACGCCGCCTCGATCGACACGAAAAACGCCGACCGCGACAATCATCTCCGCTCGGCCGACTTTTTCGATGTCGAGAACTATCCAACCATTACGTTTGTCAGTGAATCCGTGCGCAAGCTTTCCGACACGGAATATGAAGTGACCGGGAAGCTGACGATCCGCGGCGTGACGAGAACGGAAACGTTCAAAGTCGAATACAACGGCCAAGTGAAAAACCCGCTCACCGGCGGCATCTCGGTCGGTTTTGATGTCGAAGGAACGATCAACCGCGAAGACTACGGGTTGGTATGGAACGTCGCGCTCGAAACCGGCGGATTCCTTGTCGGGAAAGAAGTCAAAATCCTAGCCAGCTTCGAATTTGCCTTGAGCTGAGCGACTCGAATCGAAACGCCCGCGGCATGTGCCGGGGGCGTTTGATCATCATCCCGAAAGGAAGGCTCTCGCTTCAAGCAAGGCGAAGAGAGGGAGTTTACTGCGCCGTATACCCGCCATCGATCACGACCGCCTGGCCGGTGATTCCTTTCGCTTGTTCGCCTGCCAAAAAGAGAACATAATGGGCGACTTCTTCAACGGACAAGAGCCGCCGCTGCGGCACGAGCGGGTAAATCACTTCCTCGAGCACCTTCTCAAGCGGCACCTTTCTCGTCGCCGCCAAATCAGCGAGCTGATTGCGGACGAGTTCTGTGTCGACATACCCCGGACAAAGTGCGTTCACCGTAATGCCGTACGGGGCCCCTTCTAGCGCCGCCACTTTCGTTAAGCCGATCACCCCGTGTTTTGCGCTGTTGTAGGCGGCTTTTCCGGCAAACCCGATCAATCCGTTAATCGACGCCATGTTGATAATGCGGCCGTAGCGCTGCTCCTTCATCAGCGGAAACGCATGCTTAATGGCCAAAAACGGGCCGACGAGCATGACGCGGATCAACTGCTCGAACTTCTCGGTCGGAAAGTCTTCAATATTGGCGACATATTGCAAACCGGCGTTGTTCACGACAATATCGAGACGCTCCCACCGTTTGACCGCTTCATGGATCGTTTGTTTCACCTCTTCTTCCGCCGTCACATCACACTTGACGCCGACGGCCTCGCAGCCTAGCTGCCGCAACGACTCTGCCGCCTGTTCCACCTCTTCCTGCTTCAAGTCGGCAAGCACGACGTTCACGCCGTTGGTTGCCAACGTTTTCGCCACTTCATAACCGATCCCCCGCGCCGCTCCGGTGACGAGGGCTGTGCGATGCGCCATCATTCCCCTTCCCCCTGCTTCATCTGGTTATACACCTCATCATACTGCTTCGCCAAGTCAAAATCGAGCTTCGTCAGCCCTTTCGCCCGCCATGAGGACAGTTTCACTGTAATGAGCTTGTAGTCGATCGAAATGAACGGGTGGTGGTTGGCGTCTTCCGAAATCGCGGCGATTCGCCGAACGAACTCGATTCCTTGCAAGTAGTCTTGAAAACGGTATTTTTTCACAATCCACCGCTCATCGGCCAGCTTCCAGCCGTCCGCTTTTTCAAGCAGCGCTTGCACTTCCTCTTCCGCTAACCGCATCGTTATCCCTCACCCTCTATATTTTGAAATATGCCAGCCAGCGAAACCGTCAAATCAGCGAACAAAAACGAGACGAGCACATCGCCTTCGCCAAAGACGCTCCGCTTCTCATACCCTTTCTCACCGCGGCCGTACACTTCCACCGTTCGATGCAGCGGATCCACGATCCAATATTCCTTGACGCCAAACTGTTCGTACAACATATACTTTTCGTTTCGATCTTTCAACGCTGTACTTGGCGAAAGCACTTCCACCACCAAGTCAGGTGGACCATCGCAGCCTCGGCTGCCGATTTTGCTTTGATCGCAAATGACCGAGATGTCAGGCTGCACGACATGCTTGGCTTGTTCATAGTCGGCCTGTTCATCGAACCGCACATCAAACGGCGCCATGACAACCGCACATCCTTTTTCGCGAAAAAACGCTCGCAAAGCGACATACCATTCACCGACGATCGACTGGTAGACAAATGAAGGGGCCGGTACCATGTTGTAGGGCACGCCGTTGATCAGCTCCCACCATCCGTCCCACTTGACATAATCTTGATACGTATACCGTTCCTTTTGCCGCTCGGTCGGCTTCACGTCCATTCCCCCACCCGCTTGCTTTGCCCCTATTATACCATCGGACATCCGCGGCCGTCATACAACTCAAGAGCTTGCTCCTCAAAAAAAAGAGCCATCCGATCGAGATGGCTTTTTCGCAAAATACTCGTTTTAAGGCCGCAAACTCACCAGTTGCTCGGCAAGCCGCAAATAAAAGGCGCGAATATCAAATGACGGATTCGGGTCAACGCCGATGATTTCCAAATGGTCGACATTGTACGTTCCCATGTCATTCCAAACCCCTTTTTTCAACGCCCCGTCATACGGTACGATCCGATCGCTTGATCCACGCTTTGGACCGTTCATCGAAATGGTATTGACAATGCCGTCGTTCTCAAGCCAATGGCTGTCAATGCCAAGCGCCGCATTGCGGTACGAGCCGAGAAACGGAGCGCATACGACCGCGCTGAATGCATTCATTCCGAGTTCGGGATAATAGTTGCCTGTCAGAGCTCCTCGATACGTCCGTTCGGTAGAAAAGCTCAAATAATACGTATTCGGGCTGGCTTTCACCCATCGATTCAACGTCTCAGCCCCGGGAACGGATAAATCGTAGCGGGCGGTATCTGTCGACGTCCAAACAGGGGAGCGCTTGAGCCGTTCAAAATAATGGTCGAACGATTCGCCTGGCTCGCGGCGCAGCCCCCATTGGTCGAGCTTAAAATCGTATATTTCGCTTGTGTACGGCGCGTTGCTGGCGACAGCCGCCGCTTCCAACACCGCTTTTTGCAAGTCAAAAAAGCGATCGGTGAAATCAACCATGTTGACAAGCGTCGTCCCGTCATGAGGAGTGGCGATGGTCGTCACGCTCAACACAAAACGATGTCCGCCTTCAAACAACGGCGACAACGACACGTTGTGCGCCTTGGCGTACTCCCGCTCTTCTTGGCTTCCGTTCTCTAGGAGCGAGACAAGCATACGGGCCGTCTGCCCTCCTTGGCTGTGGGCGATGATATGGACGCGGCCTCCTCTTTTCAATTCCGGCAGCAACCCCGGATACGTGCGGCCAAACCGCGCATGGCCGTGCTTTGCCGCATGGGCTGCCCCATAATCGACCGTTCCGCCGACAAGCTGGGCGTACGCTTCACACGCCCGGTCCCAGTTGCTCGAGAGCGGTCCGACCGCCAGCGTATACGTTCGATAACCGTTGTCGTTCAGCCATTGTTCGATATCGCCGCGCACGCCGCCCCAGTACTTGAATCCAAGCATTTCTTCTCTTCCCCAGCCAGTAAAGCCATGGAGAAGTACAATCGGCACATCGTTGGCGCGTGAAACTGCCGCTTCAGCTCGCCCTCCCGGGACCGATAGGCCGAATACAAGCCATAATCCGAGCAACACAAACATAACCCGACAGCATTTCATCACGCTCTCCTTCTCCTCCCCTCGAATCGACTGAACCCCTTTATTCATAATTACCTGAATATTCTATACTAAATAACCAGGCTATTCAATCCCGGCAATTGTCGGGTTTTTCTGTGAGAGAAAGAGAAAAGCGCATGTTTGTGCCGGCGCATTTCGTTTCCCGCCGACAATGGAAGGTGGCTGCACTCTGGCATGGCAGCGTTCCATCACGGCCTCGTACGGATGGTTGGCTATTCTTCTTTCATGCGCGCTAGCCGCCGCGCCTACGTGGCTTCAGCGCTGCTTGCGTCTTGGACGGGGACGTATTTGGATTTGTATTTCGTGGGAAAAGGGCTGTATGCGTTCCCGAAACGGCCCTTTCCTTCTGTCTTTTCGATCGATATTTTCTTTACAGCCGTCGTTCTTCCGCTCGGCACCGTCTTCTTTCTTGCCCTCATGGAGCGGCTTAGCCGCCTTGGGCGCATGGGGCTCATCGCTGCATTGTCGGCATTGGCGGCCGCATTGGAGGCCAAAGCCGAGACGTACGGTTTGTTCACCCACACGGCCGAATGGAGCCATTGGTATTCAGTTGCCGGTTACGGTCTTTTTCTTTCAATAATATGGGAATTTTACCGCCGATTCCAAACGGCGGACTAGCCCAAATGGCGCATAAAGGCAATGGCAGCGAGCAACGATAACGGGGAACAAACCGAAAAGACGAGCAGCTGCCGGATAGGAGGAATCCGATTGAGAAGAAAAAAAGCCGCATTCCTTTGCTTGGCTGTCATCGCCGCCAGCGTTGCCCTCATCGCCCAACCGGACACGGATGGAAAAGCATCCAAAACGGGCGGACGGGCCGTCATAACGATCTACTTGGCAGGCGATTCGACCGTCGCCGCCGCCCCCCGCTCCCGCGCTCCCCGGGCCGGATGGGGTGAAATGCTCGATGATTGGTTTGATGACAACGTCATGGTGAAAAATATGGCCGCTTCCGGCCGCAGCGCGAAAAGTTTTATTGAGGAAGGGCGGCTCGAGCGCATTTTGCGGGAAATGAAAAAAGGGGATTACTTGTTCATCCAATTCGGTCACAACGATGAAAAGGTGAACGATCCGGCGCGTTACACCGAACCGTTCACCTCTTACCAAGCGTACTTACAACAATATATTGACAGCGCCCGGGCCAAAGGGGCGATTCCCGTCCTCATCACCCCGGTCGAACGGCGGCGGTTTTCTGCCGACGGACGGGCGCTCGATTCCCACGGACGCTATCCTGCCGCCATGAAAGCGCTCGGAAAACACGAACGTGTCCCAGTGATCGATTTGACAACGAAAAGCAAACAACGGTTTGAACAGCTTGGACCGGAACGGACGAAGCGGTGGTTTTTATGGCTTGAGCCGGGCGAACACCCCAATTATCCGAAAGGCATCAAAGACAACACCCATTTTCATCAGCGCGGGGCGAAAGAAATCGCCCGTTTGGTCGTCGAAGGCATCGTCGAACTGAATCTCCCTCTTCGCCGCCACCTCATCCGTTCGCCATACGAGACCGTTCAGACAGGCGGTCACTAGACCGCCTCAGCGGCGAAACACCGTGACACCGGCAGCGCCTCGCCTGCTTTTTCCCGCCCCCGTCCCACCTAGGGCGGGTGTGTGCTCCCTTTTTACTCCCGCTAGGCGCTGTCCGACAGCCGGCATACCGCCTGCCTCTCTACCGGGCGCTTCCGACGTATGGCGCTCTGCCGCTCGTTGGTGAATGGTACGTTTTGTCCAGCAGGCGATGGTACATAGACGCCAGCACTTGCTGAAACAGCATGCCAAGCACAACCGGCACGCTCACCGGCGGCGGAAAGTAAGTGATCGCCAGCACCGCACCGGCGCTGATGTTGCGCATCCCGCCGGTAAACGTCAGCGCAATGATGTCCGGCGGGGCAAATTTCAGCAAGCGGGCCGCCATCCAAGAAAGAAAATAGCCAGAGCTTGCGATCGCCAAGACAAGCAGCGCCATGAAAAACAGCCGGGCGTCAACACGGCCAAAATACGGGGCGACGACTGCGCTGTTGATCATGACGACAAGCGCCAGCGCCAGCTTGGAAAACGGGGACAGCACCACCGCCAGCTGCTCGTTCGCTTGAGCAGACAGCCGTTCGCCCACGAACATGCCGGCTAGTGACGGCAAAATAATCATAAAAAACAAGCCGAGCATCATCTGGCCCACGTCGAGCTCGACCACGCTTCCGGCCAATACGAGCAACGTCAGCGGCACAACGATGGGCGATAAAAACGTATCAATCAAAATGACAGAAAGGGCAAGCGCCAAGTTTCCGCGGCCGAGCGACACCCAGATGAAGCTCGTCACCCCAGTCGGAATGGCTGCGGCCAGCACAAAGCCGATCACCGTCAACCGGTCGCTGCCAAAAAACAGATGTCCAAGCCCAAACGCCCACAGCGGGATGATGAAATGGAGCAGACATAGCGCCGCAGCGATCGGGCCAGGGTGAATGAGCGCCTCTTTCAAATTGGCCAAACGCAAGCGCAAACTGCCGCTAAACGTCATCAACGCAAACAGCCACGGCACAAGTTCGGCATAATCGTGCAACTCGTTAGACAGCCATACACCGATCACTACGCTCGCCGGCGTCAGCAACGGCAACACCTTCTCAAGCCGGCGGTTGATCGATTGCCACATCAGTTCCATCTCCCCATCTCGCCTTCAAGGGCGCGTTCGCATTTCCTGGTCCTACCTTTTTCTATTATACACCGTGGCCGTGCAAAGAGAAGCACAAAACCGAATTGTCTCAACATGCAAAAATTTCAGCTGTTTTCCGTGAAAATGCATGCGCCTTGAGCAGTCATTTTCATGGCCGGGTGAAGGGCAAAACGTTGCCCATGAGACTTTTCCGCGTATAGCAGAGGACAATCATGATTCATATACGAACACGCCGTTCCGCTCATCTTTTTGTACTTGGCCAATGGATACTAAATACTCCAAATGCGCCAACGTTTCCGCCACCGCAAACCGCCATTGATGCGCCGTCAACGGCTTATGGCCGAACACAAGATCAGCGATGTCATAAGCGGTGCGCCCCTTTTCTGTCAACGCTTTCATTTTTTTCAACCGGTGCTCGTGATGGCGGAAAATATCACGGATCCGCTCGCGAAATTGACGGATGACAGCGCCATGAGCAGGCAAAGCCACCTCCACATGGAGAGCCTCCACATTGCGCAGCGAAACAAAATATTGCTCGAGCGGATTCGGATGGGCGCCCGGCCATACCCCGATGTTTGGGGTAATGCGGTCAAGCACATGATCAGAGACAAGCAGCTGGCGTGACTCTGGCTGATAAAAACTGACCAGCCCATCGCTATGCCCCGGAACCGGAATGACGGTCCACCGCCGTTGACCGAGCACAATTTCCGAACGATCCAAAACGGTTAGCACCGGAAACGGGCTAACGCGCAACGACAGCTTCCACATGCTCTCCTCAATGTCCGTTACCAACTCATCCGGCACACCATGGCGGCGAAACATGGCACCCACTTCGCTCGCCTGAACGCTCTCTTCCCCCCACACTCGTTCCGCCATCGCATAATCCGGCTCGCTGATCCAGACAGGCGCCTCCGTCTGCTGTTGCATCCACCCAGCCAAGCCAAAATGATCCGGATGAAAGTGAGTGATGTAAATGGCCTGAACATGCCGCGGTTTGATTCCAAGCTGCCGAAACACTGCTTCCCAAGCGCTAATCGCCTCTGGATAGCGAAAGCCGACGTCGACAATGCTCCATCCATCCGTTTCTCGGCATACATAACAATAAACATGCTTCATCGGAAATGGGACTGGGATCGGAACGCGGTACATTTCATCTCCTATCCGCTCCATTTCAATCTGCGTCATCCATTCTCTCCCCTTTTCTTTACATCAACACCTCTTTTTTTCACCAAACAACAAAGACAACTTAGTTTTATTTTATATTTCTGAATATTTAGTTAACAAAAATATTATGCTACAACCCTTCATCTTTTTCAACTTTGAAAACCATGGTTCTAAAACAAAGAAGGCGCCCCTCCCTATAATCGGGGCACCTTGTTAAGATCATCTTATATAGATCCAATACTAGGCCAATATACAGCGAGTCGCTGTATTTTATTATTTTGGATTTTTCTGATCGTTGATCTGCCAAGAAGCCATTTCTTCGGCAAACTCCGCCGCAGCAGGCTGCATCGTTCCCATCCGCCGGCTCATCCAGCGGTTGAGGCCGCGAATCACGTTTCGCATCGGTCCTTGCGTCATCGGCGCCATGCGTCTCCCTTGTCTCGCCCCCAACATCGCGGCTGCCACCGCTCCTAAGCTTACGCTGACGAGCGTCCAAATGGCGTTATGGTTTCTTCGCCGTCTAACAACCCCCAACCATGGATTCCACAACCCGCGGCCGCGCTGAACGCGGAACAGACGGAATAAGCGGTCCATTGTACCTCCACCTCCTTTTGCTCGACAGCTCCCGTTCAACGGTTAGCATACGTTTCCTCTGAAAAAGTCATACATGGAAAACATTCGATGCCAACGGGAAGTTCTTTCTATATAAAAAATTCCATATATTTCACTATTTTCAACCTTTTCATGTTCCTATATACTGAATTCGTATATACAAACAAACGGAGGTCACGACATGAAAAACATCGTTCCTTTTGCCTTGGCCGCATCCATCACCACTGTATGGCCAGCTTCAGCGTTCGCCATTGAACGCAACGATCCAGCTTTAGAGCAGTATTTAAATGAAGCAGGGATCACAGTCGAAGAGCTGGAAAATTATTTGGACTATGAAGGCTATTCGCTCGATGAGTTTGACAGCGTGGACGAAATGCGCCGTGAGTTCGGCGAGCCGCTCACGGAAGAAAATTTAGCTCAGTTGCTCGCCAAACACGGATTGACCGAACAACAGCTTCGACAAATGCTCATCGACAATGGAGAAATGGAAGAGTCACAGGCCATTACTGATGTGTTTTTATTTTACAATGATCTGGAAGAATATATCGAACTGTTTAAAGATTACTCCGTTCCAATCACGGATGAAACGCTGGCCGCCTTTCTAAACGAACGCGGAATGACAAAGGAAGAGCTCATCGCCCTTCTTGATCGGCATGGCGAATCGTTGGCCGATTACCACTCGATCGGCGAGCTGAAAGATATCGTCGATTATTATCGAAATTTGACGCCGTTGACCGAAGAAACATTAAACAAATTTTTACAAGAAATTGGCATGACGAAAACGCAATTGGAAAAACTGCTGTCTAAAAACGGCGATTCGCTTGACAATTATGCGACGGTCGAGGAACTGTCGGAGGCCGTCATCGACTACTTGCTTCCGGATTTAGACGAGCTTGGTTTGACGGACGCAGAGTTGGAAAAGCTCTATCACCATTTTGAATCGCTTAATATGGAAGATCCACAATTCGCCGAGAAAATGGAAGAAATCGGCCAACGGCTTGAGGCGATCGGTGCGTACGATTTTACAAGCGTTACGGAGCTATCGCCAACGCAAATCGCTGAGATCGCCAATGTATGGACCGACCTGCTTTCCACATTTCAGCTGGAAGCGAAGTTTTATTTGACAAAAGGTGGCGAGAAAAAGCCGCTCAGCCTGTCGACGCTGCTGACAATGGAATCAGCGAACGGCTACGATTTGCTTGTTGAAATTTACAGCACCGAAGGCGAGCTGCTGGCTGATTTTGTCGTGACCGAAGAGATGTTTGCCTCCGACATATTCGATGAAATCGGCGAAGACTTGCAACAGAGCGGCCAGGCAGCGAAAATCGAAAAAGTGGTGAAACCGGCGCCGCCGAAACCGCTGAAGCGGACCGAAGCCGGAGCGAAACTGCCGAAGACGGCATCCCCGTATGCCGCTTATATGCTTTTTGGTTTGACCTTAATCGGTGCTGGCGCATTCCTTGTCCGCTTCCGCCAAGGAGCCGAGGCGAAATAAATGAACCGGAAACGGCTCGTGCGCTTTTTTGGAGCAAGCTTGATCGCAGCAGGAATCGCCGTAGCCGCCGTTAGCGGCTTGAAGTGGAAAAACGGCTTGGAAGCGGTCAAGCCGCTGTCTGTTGAAATAGAGAGACAAACAGGCGCTGCACCGATGCAAATCCAAAGTTCACTCTACCCAAAACAGCCCAAAATCGGCGAACAAATCGGCGAACTCATCATCCCGAAGCTCAACATGAGCCTAGCGATTTACCACGGTACAGATGAAGACGAGTTGGAAAAAGGGGTCGGCCATTACGCCGGCAGTGTCCTGCCAGGAGAGGCGGACAATTGCGTGCTTTCTGGCCATCGCGACACGGTCTTCCGCCGTCTTGGCGAAGTCGGCCAAGGCGATATCTTGATCGTCCGTACATCCGCCGGCACATTCACCTATAAAGTGCGCAAAGTGCGCATCGTCGACGCCGACGACCGGACGGTCATCGTTCCAAAGCCGAAAGCGACACTCACCGTTTCCACGTGCTATCCGTTCCGCTACGTCGGCCCTGCTCCGCAGCGGTACGTGCTCGTCGCCAACTTAATCAATGATCGCTCTTAACCTTGCAAAAAGCGAAAGGATGGCCGAAACAAGGGCCATCCTTTTTTACTTCACTTCGTACGCGGTCCAAGTCGGCTTTTTGATTTTCGCCGACAGCGAAACAATTTTCCGTTTCACTCGGGCTGCTTCCCCTCCCGCTAACGGCATCGGCTGGTAGTTGTTCCTTGTCATCACCGATGAAATGCGAAACGGGATGACGCGGATTTCTTTTTTGGCTGTCCGCTTGCCGTTTTGAAAAGAAAACACCTGCTGGAAAACAAACGTATCTTTGTCGCTCGGGTTTTTGTTTCCGCCAAACATAAAATTCCCTAAACTGTAGACAATAAATTTGCCTTTGTACTCCTCGATCCCTTGCACGACGTGCGGGTGATGGCCGACGACCAAATCGGCGCCGCTGTCAATCGCAAAGCGGCCGAGCGCCTTTTGCGTGCTGTTTGGCACATAGCTTCGTTCCACTCCCCAATGGAAATGGACTAGAATGATGTCGGCTCCTTGTTTCCGAAGCGTGCGAATATCGTTGGCGATTTGCTTGCGCAACGTGCTGGTATTGCTCCAACCTTCATAGCCAAGCGCTCCAACTTGAATGCCTTTGACCGTTTTCATGAGCCGGAGCGTGCGGCCAAAATAACCGATGTTTTCCTTTTTTAAACTGGCAATCGTGTCATTGTATCCTCGTTGCAAGTAATCGTATGTATGATTATTGGCCAGATTCACCGCCTCAATGCCGCCATAAGTTAAGATTTTCGCATAACTCGGGTGGCCGCGGAAACGAAATGTCTTGCTTGCCTTGCGCGTCGAGGTCGTCAGCGTCGTTTCCAAATTGACGGTCGTAAAATCGTCCTTTTTGAAGATCGGCTCAATGTATTTCGTAAAATAGCGCAAGCCGTGCTTCTTCGCTTCTTCATCAAACGAATACGCATAGCCATAATTTTCATCGCGCCCGAGCGTCACATCGCCCGCCGCGCTGATGGTGATGCGCACCTCGCTCGGGTTCGGCGCCGCTTGTTTGGCAGAGGCTGACGCTATCACCATCTTATCGATCGGACTCGGCAGCGGTGGATGCTCGATTGTTTGCCCCGCCAGTTCGTTTGGCGCTGCCAGCACTTCCTCGACGCCGCGATCAGCCGCATTGCTGCAGGAAAATAAAAAGACGGACGCCATACACATAAGCGCCACATTTCTTCCCTTGATCCATGCGTTCATATTCCCTCTCCTATCAATCTATTTTCTTCAAACTACCACAACTTCTGCTAATGACGTATTCAACACACCCCCTATTTATCCCTTTTCTTTCCCTCAATTTAGGAATGATGACCTAGCCAAGCCATGATATAATGAGCTTGTAGGCGTTTCCTCTCCTATTTCCACATCTTGGACTCCTCACGTTTCATGGTCGAAACGCCCCAAGTGAATCCCATCTTTAATAATGTAAGGAGGTTTCTTCATGGAAGAGCTGTTGCGGCAGTTAACGACGCTTGTTCAAGGGCTTGTCGATGACATGTCCGTCCTGAAGCAAGACATGCAAACGGTGAAGCAAAAATTGGGCCAACTTGAACAACGAATGGACAAACTGGAACAACGGATGGACAAACTGGAACAACGGATGGACAAGCAGGAAGAAGAGTTGCGCTGGCTGAAAGAGCAGATGAAAGAAAACACGGACATGATCAAAGCGATCCGCGACAATCAACTCGAACAGCGCAGCATTCAAGACGGCATGCGCCATGAAATCGCCAGCCTCCGCGGAGAAATGGCCGGCATTCGCGAGCAGATGGCAACAAAAGACGATCTTTCCCGCCTTCGCGAGCAAATGGCGACAAAAGAAGACATCTCCCTCATTCATCAGCGGCTTGATTATCAACTTGGCCGCATCGCGAAAGTGGAGGAGGAGATGTATTTGCTGAAGAAAGTATATACATGCTCATTGAAAAGTTAACCTTCGCATAAGCGGTGCCCACTCCGGTTATACTGCTCCTAAGGAAAAGCATGGGAAAGGAGCGGAATTCTGCATGAAACGTCTCAACATCACCGACAACCATGGATGGACGCCCCGGAAACTCCGCAAGCAGGAACGGAAGATCAAAAACGCTCATCTCCGCCAACGTGTGATGGCCGTCCGCCTGGTCATGGAAGGCTATTTGGGCAAAGACGTGGCCTCCATGGTCAACGTGTGCCGCCAAACCGTTTCCCATTATGTGTCGCTGTTTAACGAAGGGGGCCTGGAACTCCTGCTTCATCGGGATTTTGCCCCTGGGCGAGAGCCGTTTCTCACCGAAGAACAGCAGGAAGAGATCCAACACCTTGTGTTGACCACGACACCCGCGGAGCTGGACTGGGACATCGCTTCGGCGGATTCTCAAAGAGCGTTACCCGGATCGTCTCATCGTCTTGGTGCTGGATAACGCCCGAATTCATCATGCCAAAATGGCGAGAGAGTTTTTGCGGGAAGAAGGACGGAGTTTTCACTTCATTTACCTTCCTCCGTATTCTCCGCAACTGAACCCGATCGAACGCTTGTGGAAATGGCTGAAAGACACTGTCATTGCCAATGTGTTTCACAAAGATCAAAACGATATCGCCCAAACCATTGCCCGGTTTGTGGACTACATCCATGAACGCCCGAAGGAAGTGCTACAACGCCTAGGGTGTGCAGTGTAATCCAGAAGTTAACTTTTCAAGGTGCATCTATATAGTTTAGATTAGCTTACCCAAGTTTAGGGACATCTACGACATCGAATATTATTCGTATCAGGTCAAGGTTTGTTTGGCTTTAATTGAACAAGCGCCTTTCTTTTTCAAATCGGTTAAAAAGAAAGGAAGAAACAGCCCTCCCAAGATCTGTTTAAGCTTAAAGGAGAGCTATTTCTTCCTTAAAGATTAACGAAGTCTTTTGGTTTCCTCTAAAATTCTTTTCAGTTCAGCTACTTTCATACGAAAAAACCTTATCTTTCCTAGAGTGATTATGTTTAATATTGAGTAGCAAATAAGGCTTAGGGAATACTCTTTATCCTCATTAATATCGTGAAAAAACTTCACTCAAACACTCCCTTGCTAAAATTTATTTTAAGTATAAGGCATACACTCCAATATACATTCTTTCTTTACAGTAGGATGCTACTGCTCTGCATGTTCTGTGCTTTTTAATCACCAACATACAAGCAAGATATTTTGAAACACTAAACGCCGGAACATTTTTGCATATTTGACTTGGATAACTGTAGATGAGCAAAATCACTAACATAAATTTACATCGAAACAAAAAAGGAGACATGAACCCGATTCCTTGGTTAGAATAGATGTGCTACCAAACCATTCACAAGGAGGTTCATGTCTCATGAATAGATTAGCACAACATCAAGGAATTCACAAGTTTTTCACGATGTTGGGGTTGGCCCTTTATTTTTCAAAACCTGTTATGAAGCATCTCGTTCATATCGTGGATGCGATGATCACGAAGGGCTTTTCGGGAACATTGACCGATCTTCATCATGGGAGCTTTCATCCGAACCACCGCACGACACTCAGCCATTTTTTCACGAAAAGTCCGTGGGAGGAAGAGACACTGCTTCGCAAACTCCAGCAGTGGATCCTTCGTCGTGTCGAACGCATCGCCAAACAGGAGAATCAACCCTTGTTTGTTTCGATCGATGATACGATTTGCCAAAAAACCAAGCCTTCGTCACGGGCAACACACGCGATTCAGGGATGTGATTGGCATTACTCTCACTCAGAGAAAAAATCGATTTGGGGCCATTCTCTTGTTTGGTTCATGGTTCATACTGCAACCCAGGCGTTTCCCTTTGCCTTCCGCCTCTACGACATTATTGTTATGAAAATTGCTCATCTACAGTTATTTATTTGATTTTTTAGAATAACTTTCCGATCAACACGATTAGCGATGGCAATCTTTTTTGCCATCGCTAATCGTTCCGTATGACATTACACGTAAATGCCCTTGTCCATGCCTGGTCCTTGCAGAACCCTTCACTGATTAAGGAGATCGGTTTCCCGAACGAGCATTGGATTTGCCTATCCGGCAGCTCCACCTGGACGCTTGTCCGGTTGGTCAGGTCAGTTTCCGGCCTCCTGCAACACCCGATTTGTCTCTTCCGCCGCCTGATCGAGCGCGTTTTGCGGATCGATTCCTTCGTACAACCGTTCCATCGCTTTCACGACATGTTGCCGAGATTCAGGGAAGACGGTGATGAGCGCCCCTTGGGTAGCAGGGGTTGATTTTGTTTCATGCAGCTGATCCACCGTCACTTTTAATTGTGGGTATTTCGCCCACTCCTCTTTGACGAGCGGCTCATCGTACGCAGCCGGGTTAATGGCAAAATACCCTGTGCGCACATGCCACTCAGCTTGGACAGGAGCGGTTGTCAAGTATTTCATGAACTCCCACGCCGCTTTTTGCTCCTTTTCGCTGCTTCCTTTCATCATCCAGAGCGAAGCGCCGCCAATTACGACGCCTTGACGTTCCACGCCATCCGGGACAGGCAAATACGAAACGCCAACGTCAAATGGCGAGTTATCGATCAACGTTTTTACACCAGCGGACGAATCCAAATACATGGCGATTTTTCCTGCTTGGAAGGCGGCGCGCATGTCGTCCCAGTTTTGACCGGCGTTGTAAAACGTGCCGTCTCGGTACATGTCGCTGATCAGCTCAAATACGCGCTTCCCCTCATCTCCATTGAATACCGCTTTTGTCGCATCACTGCTCCGTCCATTGTTGTTGTTCACATACAGTCCGCCTTGTACGGCCACCATTTCTTCAAAAAACCAGCCGTAGTTCAAAATCGAGAATCCGTACCGTTCGGTTTCTTTTCCTTTTTTCTTTGTCAGCTTTTTCGCCGCTTCCTTCAACTCGCTATAGGTGAGAGGCGGTTTTTCCGGATCAAGCCCGGCTTCGCGGAACGCATCTTTGTTATAAATGAGTACAGGGGTGGATGAGTTAAATGGCATCGAGTAAATCCGCCCGTTCACGGTATAATAATTGACAATGTTTTTCTCCCATTGTGAAACATCATACTTGTCTTTATCGATCCACGTTTGCACTGGAACAATCTTTCCACTGTCGATCATATGCTTTGTTCCGGCTTCAAACGTCTGCATGATCGTCGGGGCGTCTTTTGTCCCTGCTGCCGCATTCCATTTCGTCAGCGCCTCCTCATAGGTGCCTTGAAATACTGGCTTCACCTCAATCTCTGGATGGGTTTGGTTAAAATCAGCGACAATGTCATTTAAGACCGGCTCCAAATCCCCGCTCATCGAATGCCAAAACACCACTTCTGTTTTGCCTCCCGCCGCTTCGCCCGCATCTTCGCTTGAGCATCCCGCGGCAAATCCAATAAACATTAAAGCTAAGAAACTGGCTAAAACCTTTCTCATCTTGTTTCTCCTCCTCGCTATTGAATTGCTCCTTGCATAAGCCCTTTTCGCAATTGCTTCTGTCCAGCAAACAACAGCAACAAAGTTGGAAGCATCGCGATAACCGCCGCTGCCATAACGACGCCCCAGCTGCTGGCGATCTCTTGCGTCTGCAGCTGCTTGAGCCCGATCTGCACGGTGCGGACACGGTCATCGTTTGTAACGAGCAGCGGCCATAAATACATATTCCAAGCGTCCAAAAAACTATAAACAGCCAGCGTCACCAAACTCGTTTTTGAAAGCGGCAGCACGACGCGGCAAAAAAAGCGGAAATTCCCCACCCCAGACAACTGCGCCGCCTCATACAGCTCGTGCGGAATTTGCTTAAACTGTTGCCGCAATAAAAAGATGCCAAACGCCATCGCCCAAAACGGCACGATGAGTCCTGCGTAATGGTTTGTCCAGCCAAGCGCTTGGATGGTCAAAAAATTTGGGATCACAGTCGCTTCCCACGGAACGAGCATCGTGGCAATGCACACGTAAAACCACCGATCCCGACCGGGAAAGCGGAGAAACACAAAAGCGAAAGCGGCGAGACTTGACACGATGAGGCGCCCCACTGTAATCATGAAAGCCACAAAAAAGCTGTTCCATAAATATCTCCCAAGCGGAGCCTGTTGAAACGCGGCCTCATAATTGACCAATGTCCCCTTCTCAGGCCATAGGCGTCCTGACAAAATAGCGGCTCCATCCATCAAACTCATCAGAAGAGCATAAGCCACTGGAAACAAGATGACAACCGAGCATAGGCATAACAACACATAGTGAGCCGTTGCCCGCGCTATTTTCATTGGTAGTGCACCTTCCTCTCAGCAAACCGAAACTGCAAAAACGTGACGATGGCGATGATGAGAAAAAGGACAAGGGCTTGCGCGCTCGCGGAACCAAACTGATAGTTGACGAACGCTTCCCGGTAAATCGCGTAAACGAACACATTCGTAGCCTCCACCGGCCCTCCTTTCGTTAAAAAGTCAATTTGTCCAAACGTTTGCAGCGCTTGAATAAGCGAGACCGTCGTGACAAAAAACAACGTTGGCGACAACAGCGGCACAGTCACTGTCCACAGCTGCCGCCAATAGCTCATTCCAGCGATGCGGGCGCTTTCGTACAAGGATGGATCGATGTTTTGCAGACCGGCCAGCAACAATAAAAAGGTCAGTCCGATATTCATCCAGATCGTCGCCGCCGCCACCGCATACAATGCCGTGTCCTGGTCAAGAAGCCATGAAACAGGAGTCCCGCCGATCGCGGACACCAAACGATTGATGATCCCGATCGCCGGATTGTACATAAACATCCAAATCACCGAAGCGACTCCCACGCTCATCCCCATCGTAGAGGCAAAAATCGTCCGAAAGATCCCGATTCCTTTCCGTGTTTCATGAGCGAGCAACGCTAAACCGAACGAAACGGCGACCGTCGTCGGGACAGTGAGCGCCGCAAATAGAACCGTCGCCTTCAAACTATGCCAAAACGATGCATCTTGAAGAAGAGCAACAAAATGCGCCAAACCGACAAATTCCGTCGGGTGCCCTTGATAATCGGTGTGAAACATGCTTAAATACATCGTTCTCCCCAACGGGTAAAAGAGAAACACGCCAAACAGTAGGAGCGAAGGACAAAGATACACCATCCCTTCCAACCACGATTTTATTGCGGCCTGCCGCGCCTCCCGCTTCGTCCGGACCGACCATGGCGCTGGGGAGGGAACCGTTGAAA
Source organism: Geobacillus sp. FJAT-46040 (assembly GCF_002335725.1). Lineage (NCBI taxonomy): Bacteria > Bacillati > Bacillota > Bacilli > Caryophanales > Anoxybacillaceae > Geobacillus > Geobacillus sp. FJAT-46040. The sequence goes on along the minus strand of NZ_NISS01000001.1, from coordinate 1,016,378 downwards.
CACGCTCATTCATTGGTGAACCCACACCTCCTCCCGCTTGATGGACGGGGCTCCAATTCGCTTTCCAGACGCATCGAAAAACAGGAAATCCTGCTCATCAAACGTCAATGGCACCACTTCTCCCAAACGGATGCGCCATTGTCCATTCCATCGTGCTGTCCAATAAAGATTTTTTGCCAACTCAAACGTCACTAACGTTTCATTGCCGAGCCACTCGACATGGCTGACTTTGACGGCCATAGATTCTTCTCCTGATTCCGCCGGCTCAATATGTTCCGGCCGCAGTCCGACGATCACCCGTTCAGCCTTCGGCAAAGAACGACGCAGAAGACGGATGGGCCGCTCGTTTTGCAATAAGAGGGAATGGTTCAGCACATGCGCTTCCGCCAAATTCATCGGCGGTGTTCCGATAAATGAAGCGACAAACGTGTTATCTGGGCTATTGTATACATCAAGCGGACTGCCGATTTGTTGCGGACGGCCGTCATGCAAAATCATCATCCGGTCAGCCATGGTCATCGCTTCCGTCTGATCGTGCGTGACATAAATCACAGTCATGCCGAGCTGACGTTGCAAACGTCGAAGCTCGCTCCTCATTTTCGCACGCAGCTTGGCATCTAAATTGGAGAGCGGTTCATCCATCAAACAAAGCGGAGTCTGCGCGACAATCGCTCGCCCTAAGGCAACGCGTTGACGCTGCCCCCCTGACAATTCCCGCGGCTTCCTATGCAGCACATCGGTCAATCCAAGCAATTCCGCCGCTTCCATGCAACGTTTCACTTGTTCTTCTTTCGGCACCTTTTGCGCCTGCAAGACAATCCGCATATTTTGCTCCACCGTCAAATGGGGATATAGCGCATAATTTTGAAAGACCATCGATAACCGGCGGGCGTGAGGGGGCCAATCATTCGCCACTTGTCCATCGATCAATACATATCCTGATGTCAGCGGCTCAAGGCCAGCGATCAGCCGCAAAATCGTGCTTTTGCCGCATCCCGATGGGCCGACAAGAACAAAAAACTCCCCTGATTCAATCGCGACATTCACATTCTCGACCGCGCTCTTTTTGCCTCCATACGATTTCGTCACCTCAACCAGCTCAAGAAACGCCATCCGCTTTTCTCCCCTTTCCTCTTTTTCTATTCCATCGTAATCCATTTTTGTAAACACCATCTGAACTTATTTTTTGATTTATGTAAATATTTTTTGAATAAAAAAAGAAGCTCTGCCAACGCAGAGCATCCTGTCACAGATTTGTAATCTTTTGGATCATCTGTTTTCCCTGTTGATACAAACATCAGCGTGATATTAACGAACGCCCTTCATGAGCCGCTGAATGCTCGGGGCGAGCAAAAACAAGATGACGCTTAACACAACCGCCGCCCCGCCGATCGTGCCGAAATAGGCCGTTTCGTTTTCGGGTGTATAGAAGCGCACAAGCTGGGCGTTGATCGCTTGCGCGGCGGCGTTCGATAAAAACCAAAGGCTCATCGTTGCGCTGAGAAAGCGGCAGGGGCAAGTTTCGTCGTCGCCGACAGGCCGACCGGCGACAGGCAAAGTTCACCAAGCACGACGATGAAATAGCTTAACACAAGCCAGATCGGATGGACAAGCCCTCCGCCGCTCAAATGGCCCGGCACGAGGATAACGATGAACGACAGGCCGGCGAACAACAAGCCGAGCGCGAATTTTTGCGGGATCGTCGGCTGCCGTTTGCCAAGCTTCACCCACATCCACGCGAACACCGGCGCTAAGAGGATGATAAACAACGGGTTCAGCGATTGGAACCAAGCCGGTGAAAGGTGAATGCCGGCGACATCCAGCTGTGTCCGTTTATCCGCATAGTTCGCCAAAATGGTCGATCCTTGTTCTTGAATCGCCCAAAACATCGCTGAAGCGACGAACAACGGAATGTAAGCGATCACGCGCGACCGCTCCTCCGCCGTCGTTTTCGGGCTGCGGTACATGACGACAAAATAGATGATCGGGATGATGATGCCTAAGATGCCGACAAGAGAAATAAACGTTTCCACAGTGAACCAGCCGCTCGGAATCAAGATGGCTAGCAGCACGGCAATCACGACCGCCCCTACGGCCATGATGGAAGCCGCTTTTTTCTTTTCCGCTGGCGTCAATGGATTCGGCACATACGTCCCGGCCAACCCGAGGTTTTTCTTTCCTATTTTCAGCAAAACATAGTTAAGGCGATTCATCTCCCACTTACTCCGCTTCGCTTCGTTGAAGTGGGAGTCTTCTCGCCTAATTAAGATAAAAAAGAGCCGCACCGCTAAAAAAGCAGGCGGCTCTCAACGGCATGCAAACATGCGGCCGCAGCTTCGGCAGCTTCATCAACTTAGGCAGACGTCATTCAACCAGACCGGCTGTATGATGGGCCGTCGTCTGAACATAACCATCCTTTCCGCCGAACGAAGACAAGGCGCTCTCACCGTTCGTCCGCGTTTTTCACAATCGTCGCGATTCCTTGGCCGACGCCAATGCACATCGTCGCCAAGCCATAGGCGACGCCGCGTTTTCGCATTTCGTAAATCAATGTCGTCAAAATGCGGGCGCCGCTCGCGCCAAGCGGATGGCCAAGGGCAATCGCTCCCCAGTTGACGTTCACTTTCGCCCGATCGAGCTCAAGCTGCCGGATGCATTCCAGCGCTTGCGAGGCAAACGCCTCGTTCAGCTCGACAAGCCCGATGTCGTCAAGCGACAACCCGGCGCGGCGCAACGCTTTGCGTGTCGCAAAAATCGGGCCTATCCCCATCACCGCCGGTTCGACGCCGGCGACAGCCGAAGTGACATAAACCGCCAGCGGCTTGAGGCCGAGTTCCTTCGCCTTCTCTGCGCTCATGACTAGCAGCGCCGCCGCCCCGTCGTTAATGCCGGACGAGTTGCCGGCTGTCACCGTGCCGTTTTCAAACAATGGGGGCAGCTTCGCCAGTTTCTCAAACGTCGTATCCGGACGCGGATGCTCGTCTTTATCGACGACAACGCGGTTGCCTTTTCGATCGTGATAAACGACCGGCACGAGTTCATCCGCAAACCGATTCGTTTCGATCGCTTGTTTCGCTTTCATTTGGCTTTCGTAAGCAAACTCATCTTGCGCCTCGCGCGTAATGCCGAATCGCTTCGCCACATTTTCCGCCGTTTGCGGCATGCTGTCGGTGCCATACATTTCGTGCATTTTCGGATTGATAAAGCGCCAACCGATCGTTGTGTCATACATCTCGATGTTGCCGCGCGGGAAATCGCTTGCCGGTTTCGGCATGACAAACGGAGCGCGCGTCATGCTTTCCACGCCGCCCGCGATCATGATATCCGCCTCTCCAGCCAAAATCGCCCGCGCCGCATAATTGACCGCATCAAGCCCTGAACCGCACAGCCGATTGACCGTCACCCCTGTGACTTCAATGGGCAGCCCGGCCAACAGCGCCGCCATGCGGGCGACGTTTCGGTTGTCCTCGCCGGCTTGGTTGGCGTTGCCAAAAACGACATCATCAATTTGTTCGACCGGCAAACCCGGATTTCGCTCGATAAGCGCCCGGATGACAACAGCCGCCAAATCATCCGGCCTGACGTCTTTCAACGCGCCCTTGTAGCGGCCAATCGGTGTGCGCACCGCATCGACAATCACAACTTCTCTGTTCATATTCTCCCCCATCCTTTTTCGACAGATCAGCCGTTTTCCCGATTCGTATAGTCATAGACGCCGCGGCCGGTTTTGCGGCCAAGCCGCCCCGCTTTGACGTATTGCTCCAAAAGCGGCGCCGGGCGGTATTTTTCTCCGAGTTTTTCGTGCAAATATTTTAAGTTGTTCAATCTCGTATCAAGCCCAACTAAATCCGCAAGCTCAAACGGCCCCATCGGGAAATTGAGGCCGAGCTTGATCGCTTTGTCGATCTCTTCGGGCGTCCCGACCCCTTCTTGCAGCATATAAAACGCTTCATTGCCGACAAGGGCGCTGATCCGGCTCGTGACAAATCCAGGAAATTCATTGACAACCACTGTCTCTTTTCCCATTCGCTCGGCCGCTTCTTTGGCCACTTGCGCCGTTTCGTCGCTCGTCTCAAGGCCACGGATGATTTCCACAAGCTTCATTTTATGAACCGGATTGAAAAAGTGCATGGCGATCACCCGCTCCGGCCGCTTCGTGAACGAACCGATTTCGGTCGGACTCATGGTGGATGTATTCGTCGCAAAATAGCACCACGCCGGTGCATGGGCGTCAATCGTCTCGAACACTTGCTTTTTCCATTCAAGCTTTTCCGGCACCGCCTCGATCACCAAATCGGCATCGCGCACAGCGGCCGCCAAATCAAGTGAATACGACAGGCGCGCCTCGGCTTCTTGCCGCTCGCTGTCGGTCAATTTCCCTCGAGCGACCGCCTGTTCAAAAATCGAAGCAATCTCCTTCTGGGCGCTCTCCAATTGTTCTTGCTTAATGTCCACTAAGGTCGTCTGGAACCCGCCGACAGCGCCGACATAAGCAATGCCTCTCCCCATCACGCCGCTGCCGACGACAACAAGGCGTTCGATCATCGTCTTCCCCCTCTCCTGCTTTCGCATATGACGGCTGATGCATCAAGCCGGCGGGCCTTTCGCCAAGCAACGGACGCCGTCAAATGAATGGGCACCCCATCACGAGCGACGGGGTGCTCGGCAAACGAGCGGGCGCGTCTCTCCACGCTTGCCCTAACCGGCTCTTGCCTTCAAGGGCGGCAAACTGAACGTTGCTTCCAAGGACGCGACCCGCTCTCGTATGTTGGCAAACGCAAAACGGAGAAAATCTTAGACGCCAAACGGATTAAGCGGACGCGGACCGTAATACGACAGCACGCTTTTCGTTTCTGTGTACAAATCAAGCGCCTCGACAGACAGCTCACGCCCAAATCCGGACTGTTTGTAGCCGCCAAACGGCGTGCCCGGGAAAGCGGAGAATGGGCTGTTGACCATGACAATGCCGGAACGCAGCTGTTTCGCTACGCGAACGGCGCGGCCATGATCTTTCGTCCAAATCGCGGCGGCCAGTCCATAGTCGCTGTCGTTCGCCAATTCAATGGCTTCGGCTTCATCGCGGAATTTCATCACGACGACAACCGGTCCGAAAATTTCTTCGCGAACCGCTTTCATTTGATGGTTCACGTTCGTCAAAATCGTCGGCTCATACCAGTAACCGTTTTCAAACCCAGCGACAACCGCCTCTTTTCCCCCGGCGGCGACCGTCGCTCCGTCGGCGACAGCCGATTGCACGTATTCGTCAATCACTTCCAGCTGCCCGCGGCTGATGATCGCCCCAACATGCGTGCCAGCATCAAACGGGTCGCCGAGTTTCAGCTGCTTCGTTTTGGCCACGAACGCTTCCATAAACGCGTCATAGATGCTTTCATGCACATACAAGCGGGAACGCGCCTCGCACGATTGGCCGCTGTTGTAGAAAATACCGAACAATGAGCCGGCGACAGCGGCTTCTAAATCAGCGTCCGCAAATACAAGGCTCGGCGATTTGCCGCCCAGCTCGAGCGTCACCCGTTTTAATGTTTTCGACGCTTTCTCCATAATTTCCTTCCCCACCGGCGTCGATCCGGTAAACGCCACTTTGTCGACGAGCGGATGTTCGACCAAATAGTCCCCAACTTCCGCTCCGGCGCCCGTCACCACATTGACGACCCCTTCCGGCACGCCGGCCTCATGGCAAATTTCCGCCAGCACCAGGCAGGTGAGCGGCGTCAGCGACGCCGGTTTAACGACGACCGAGCATCCAGCGGCAATGGCAGGCGCGATTTTCCAAGCCGCCATCATGAGCGGATAGTTCCAAGGAATGATTTGGGCGCACACACCGACAGGCTCTTTTTCTGTATAGTTGTGAAACGCGCCCGGCATCGGGTTGACCGCCCCGCGGTGCCCAATGATCGCCCCGGCGAAAAATTCAAAGTCTTCAATCGCCTGCATCACTTGCCCTTGAGCAGCCGACAACGCTTTGCCGGTATTCAAAATTTCCAATTCCACCAATTCATTGAAACGTTCGCGCATGATGGATGCAATTTGGTACAAGATGCGCGCCCGTTTTTGCACTGGAAAATGACGCCATTTCCCACGGCCAAACGCCCGCCGCGCCGCCTGCACCGCCCGTTCGGCGTCCTCGCGCGTCCCTTTGGCGACGCGGGCGACCGGTTCGCCAGTGGCCGGATTGGTCACCACAAATGTTTCGCCCGAGGCGCTTTCGACCCGCTCCCCGTTCACAATCAAATGATAGAAATCACGTTTGGTCGGCATCGGTTCCATTTTCTTTTGTTTCACAGTCGCCATCGTTTTTTCCCCCTTGCTTAGTTTCCTTGGAATAGTGGTTTTCGTTTTTCAAAGAACGCCTTGACGCCTTCGCGGTGGTCGGATGTCAATCCCGCAATGCGCTGGCATTCCGCTTCCCGTTCGAGGTAGCGGTCAAACGTCGTTTCCTCGCTTTCGCGAAGCAGCCGTTTGATGAGTCCAATCGCCTTCGTTGGCATGGCAGAGAGCCGCTCGGCAAACTGCTTTACTTCCTCCTCCCAATCAGAGAGAGGAATCACCTTTGTCGCCAGTCCGAGCGCAGCTGCTTCCTCGGCGGTCACTTTTTTCCCGAGCACCGCAAGCTCAAGCGCCTTCGCCCTCCCGACAAGACGCGGCAAATCGTAGAGATGGCCCGCGTCCGGCACAAGACCGACGTGAATAAACGCGGGAGCGAAACTCGCCTTTTCCGAGAGAAGCCGGAAATCACACGCCAGCGCCAAGCTCATGCCCGCGCCGGCCGCCGCCCCGTTCACCGCCGCGACAACCGGTTTTTCAAGATGATGAAGCGTTTTCATCATCGGCGCGTATCGGGAGCGCAGCACGTCGCCATGGTCCATTTCTTCCGTCACGCCGCTCAAATCTTCCCCTGCACAAAACGCCCGGCCGGCGCCTGTGATCACCACGCAGCGGACGTTTGGATCCGCCCCTGCTTGTTTTAGCGCCTTTGTCACTTCAGTGTTCATTTGTTCCGTAAACGCATTGAGCTGATCAGGGCGGTTGAGCGTCAGCCAGGCGACTTGTCCCTTCACTTCATAACGGATCGTTTCGTACATCGAACGCCCCGCTTATTTTCCTTGGAAGCGCGGCTTTCGTTTTTCGAGGAATGCCGCCATTCCTTCTTTTTGGTCTTCCGAGGCGAACAATAGGTAAAAGTTTTTCCGCTCAAATTGCATGCCTTCATACAGCGGATAGTCGACCGCTTTCTGCACCGCCTCTTTGATCAGCCGGAGAGCCAAAGGCGGCTGTTGGGCGAGCCGCCCGGCCAGCCTCATCGTTTCTTCCATTAAAAGCTCCGGGCTGACGACGCGCGTCACGATGCCCAGTTTGTGCGCCTCCTCCGCCGGCAAGCGCTCCCCGGTCCATAGCCACTCAAGCGCCCGCTTCGGACCGATGAGCTTTGTCAGCCGCTGCGTGCCTCCCGCACCTGGCATGACGCCAAGGTTCACTTCTGGAAAGCCAAATTCGGCCGCCGACGACGCGACAATCAAGTCGCACGAAAGCGCCAGCTCAAAACCTCCCCCTAGCGCCAACCCGTTCACAGCGGCGATCATCGGCGTTTTCACGATGGACAGGCGATCCCAATCGGCAAACTGGTTCAGCCACTCAAGACGAATGGGGTCATCTTTTGCCATCTCTTGAATATCCGCCCCAGCCGCAAACGCCCGTCCACGCCCGGTCAACACAATGACACGCACCTTCTCATTCCGATCAAACGCTTCCACTGCCGCAACGATTTCCGCCACCATTTGACGGCTCAGCGCATTCAATACATCAGGACGGGCGAGCTCGATGATGCCGACCGCTCCCTCTTGACGCGCCGCAATGGAAACAAACTCACTCATGTTCCACTTCCTCACCGACCATAAAGGTGACGAGGTCGCCGGCAAATGACATGACATCTTTTGCCGATGCCTTCGCTTCTTTCGTTTTCATCGCCTCTTGAAACGCCTCTTGACTATCGTAATACATTTCACACAACAAATAATACTCGCTTTCCGTCCCCATCGGCGTCCCCGTAATTTTCGTCACCTTGATTTTTCGGAGGCCAGGAATTTTTTCCGTCAACGGCACATGCGTCCCATAATAATGGGCGTCAAACTGCTCCTTATCTTTCGGCTGTTTGTACAAGGCGATCATTTTAAACATCACGAACGTCCCCTTTCCCTTTTCTTATCCTGAAATTAATACGGGCTTCATCGCCTCAAACGGATTTTTGCATTGTTTGCAGTAGAAAATGCTGCGGCAGGCGGTCGGGCCAAACAAATTTTCCATGACAGTCCGCTCCGCCCCGCAATATGGACACGCCACTTGCCATGCCCCTGACGACATTTGCCGCGGCGGAGGAGCGATGCCAAACTGCTTCAGCCGCTCACGTCCGGCTTCGCTGATCCGGTCGGACGTCCACGGCGGATGGCGGAGAAACTCAACCGTCACCGCCGAGGCCCCTGCTTGCTTCACCGCTTCCTCAACCCGCGTGCGGATGATGTCAAGCGCCGGACACCCGAGAAACGTCGGCAGCAAAGAGATCGAGACCGCTCCATCCCGAACGTCAACCTGTTCCACCATCCCAAGATCGACAATGCTAATCGAATGAATTTCTGGGTCTTTCACCGTTTCTAACGCTTTCCAAACCTCTTCATTTGTCATGGTTCTCCCTCACATTTTCCAACCCGCTGCCGTTTTTCCCGCTTTGGCTGCCTAGTGCCGCCAATGCTGCGCCGTTTTGCTCCTTCAACAAACACTTCGCCGTCACAAAGAGGCGTCATGCCCAACGCCGCACGTTGGCCAACAGCGGCGCGGACATTACCATATCGCATGCGGGACGGCGCGGTATACTTCTGACAACGTCGCCAGCGCTTCGTCCAAATCCGGCGTATGTTCGCCGTTGCGGCCGTTGCCATGTTTCATGCCAAACACTTGATAAAATCCTTGTTCTTTCCCCGCCATGGCCATCCCTCCTCATCCGGCCGTCCGTACGGCGCTGAGCGCCTCCCGCACCCACGCGTTCTGCTTGTACGCCGTCCGCCGAAGCTCAAGCCGCTCCTGCGACTTCGGCCCGTTGTTGCGGATGATTTCTTTAAACCGCTCCCAATCCGGCTGCCGGTAAATCCATTGACCCTTCTCTTTGTCAAAATGCATGGTCTCATCAGGAATCTTCAGTCCGAGCGCCCAAATGCGCGTCACATATTTCGTAAAGAAGTCTTGGCGCAGTTGTTCATTCGTTTTCGTGCGGATGCGGTATTTGATCGTGATGTCTTGCTTCGAAGTTCCCGTCGTATCGGCCGTCGGCGGGCCAAAAAACATGAGCAACGCCTCCCACCAACGGTTGAGCGCCTCTTGCAGCATCTCTTTCTGCTCCTTCGTCCCTTCGGCAAGCGCCAAAATGATGGACTCGCCGTGCTGGGCGTGAAACACTTCCTCGGCGCAAATGCGCTTCAGCGCCCGCGCGTACGGTCCGTATGAGGCATCCAATCACATGCCTTCATATCAAAAATAAATGAAAGAGGCGGAAAAACCGCCTCTTTTGATCCTGATCGTCTAATGGCGTCCCTCGCGCGCTTGGAAGGGGACAACGCTCTTACAGAAATCCGCTAAATCTTCATAATCCCCCCCGTGCTCGCCGATGTGACGTGTTTCGAGTAGCGGGCGAGATACCCGGTTTTCACTTTTGGTTCAAAGCCTTTCCAGTTCGCTTTCCGGCGTTCGAGCTCTTCATCGGACAGCTTGACGTTGATCGTTCGTTTCACCGTATCGATCTCGATGATATCGCCGTCTTGGATGAAAGCGATCGGTCCGCCTTCCGCCGCTTCCGGTGAAACGTGGCCGACGGACAAGCCGCGCGAGGCGCCGGAGAAGCGGCCGTCGGTGACAAGCGCTACCTTCGTACCGAGCCCCATGCCGACGATTTGCGACGTTGGCGCAAGCATTTCCGGCATCCCTGGGCCGCCTTTTGGTCCTTCGTAGCGGATGACGACGACATGACCCGGCTTGATTTTGCCGCTGGCGATGCCTTCAAGCGCCTCTTCCTGCGAATCAAACACGATCGCCGGACCTTCATGGCGCGTGATGCCGCCTTGGACCGCGCCGGTTTTGATGACGGCGCCGTCCGGCGCTAAGTTGCCGAACAAAATGGCGAGCCCGCCCGTTTCCGAATACGGGTTGTCAATCGGGCGGATGACATCGTAGTTTTTCACTTGGCAGCCGGCGATGTTTTCACCGAGTGTTTTGCCGGTGACAGTCAGCGTATCTAAATGAAGCGTGCCTTCTTTTTTCGCCAGCTCGTTCAACACCGCCGAGACGCCGCCGGCTTCGTGCAAGTCTTCAATGTAATGCACATCCGACGCCGGCGCGAGTTTGGCCAAATGCGGCACGCGCGCCGCGATTTCGTTGATGCGCTCAAGCGAGTAGTCGATGCCGGCTTCGTTGGCGATCGCAAGCGTATGCAGCACCGTATTCGTCGAGCCGCCGAGCGCCATATCGAGTGCGAACGCGTTGTCGATCGCTTTTTCCGTTACGATGTCGCGCGGTTTGATGTCATGTTCGATCAAATACATCAGCTGCTTTGCCGATTGGCGGACCAGCTCTTTGCGCGCTGGGTCAACCGCCAAAATGGTGCCGTTGCCCGGCAAAGCGAGCCCGAGCGCTTCAGCGAGACAGTTCATGGAGTTGGCCGTAAACATGCCCGAACACGATCCGCACGTCGGACAGCCGTAGCGTTCGAGTTCTTCGAGCCCTTTCTCATCGAGCGTTCCGCCTAAATACGCCCCGACCCCTTCAAACACGGACGAGAGCGAAATTTTCCGTCCGTCTTTCGTCACACCGGCTTTCATCGGCCCGCCGCTGACAAAAATCGTCGGGATGTTGAGCCGCATCGCCGCCATCATCATCCCTGGCGTAATTTTGTCGCAGTTCGGAATGCATACCATGCCGTCAAACCAATGCGCCGAGATGACCGTTTCGATCGAATCAGCGATGATTTCCCGGCTCGGAAGCGAATAGCGCATCCCGATATGCCCCATGGCGATGCCGTCATCAACGCCGATCGTGTTCATTTCAAACGGCACGCCGCCTGCTTCGCGAATCGCTTCTTTCACGATTCTCCCAAACTCTTGCAAGTGAACGTGCCCCGGAATAATGTCGATGTACGAATTGACAACCGCGATGAACGGTTTGTCAAAATCCTCATCTTTCACCCCGGCCGCCCGCAGCAAACTCCGGTGCGGGGCGCGGTCAAATCCTTTTTTGATCATGTCGCTGCGCCGCTTTTTCATATTCTGGTCCCTCCATCGTGCAGATTGCTAGGTTGCTAGTATTGTACCACTTTTTCTAATAGAAAGACAATTACCTTTATTATGAATGCGTTTTCAAAATCCGCTTCGAAAAAACAAGTCAGAAAAATCAGCCTTTCCTCTTGACAACCGGAGCATTTGGCGTCATAATTTCTTACAAATTATAAATCGCAAGTCTATCCTTGACAATGAAACAACGAGAACGGCACGGGATTAGTAAACCGAGGGAACGCGCCAGAGAGTGGAACCCACAGGCTGGAAGGTTCCTCGCGGGAAGCCGGTTGAACCTGCCCTAGACGGCCGCTTATGCAAACATAAGCCGCACGCCTGCGTTACAGGCCAGAGGTGGGCGCTTTGTGCGCCAAAAAAGGTGGTACCGCGGAACGCTTTTCCGTCCTTTTGCAAAAAAGGAGGAAAAGCGTTTTTTATTGGCCGGCCGCTTCGCAGAGCGGCTAGGCGATCCAACTCATGCCATTCAACACGCAAAGGAGGGAGGAACGCGATGAAACGGCAGCGCGTGGTGGTCAAAATCGGCAGCAGCTCGCTCACCGATCCGAAAGGCGGCCTTTGCCATGACAAGCTGTTCGATCACGTTGAGGCGATCGCTTATCTCAAACAGCTCGGCCATGACGTCATTCTCATCACGTCCGGCGCTGTCGCCGCTGGTTTCGGACCTTTAGGCTACCCGGCGCGCCCGACGACAATCGCTGGGAAACAGGCAGCCGCAGCCGTCGGGCAAAGTTTGCTCATGCAGGCGTACAGCTCGGCGTTCGCCCAATTCGGCTTTACGGCCGCTCAGCTGTTGTTGACGCGCAGCGACTTTTACAGCCGCGAGCGGTTCCGCAACTTGTTTGCCACAATCACCACACTGCTTGAGAACGGCGCCGTGCCGATCATTAATGAAAACGACTCCGTTTCCATCGAAGAATTGACATTTGGCGACAATGACATGCTTTCGGCGCTTGTCGCCGGCTTTTTGCACGCTGATGCGCTCATTTTGCTTACGGACATTAACGGGTTGTATGACGCCAATCCGAAAACGAATCCGCAGGCGAAAAAATACGCCTTTTTGCCGGAAATCACCGATGAGATGATCGAAGCCGCCGGCGGCATCGGTTCAGCCGTCGGCACCGGCGGGATGCGCTCGAAGCTTCTCGCGGCTCGAAAAGCACTTTCGTTTGGCGTCAGCGTGTTCATCGGCACGGGAAGCGGCCGAGAAAAACTGGCTGATATTTTAGCTGGAAAAGGAGACGGCACGTACATCGGCGTTCCGTTTCCGAAACAAATGCAAATGCGCAAACAATGGATTGCCTATCATGCTCCTGTCGCCGGCATGATCACGGTCGACAGCGGGGCTGAAGAAGCGTTGCTTATGCGTGGGAAAAGTTTGCTCCCTGCTGGCGTAACAGCGGTTTCCGGCGACTTCCATGCGATGGATGTCGTGGATGTCGTCAATGAAAAAGGGATCACGATCGGACGCGGCCAAGTGTATTACGCCGCCGCCGATTTGAAAAAAGTGAAAGGGCGGCCGAGCGAAGAGGCCCGGCAATACTCTTACCTTCACCGCCCGGAAGTCATCCACCGCGACAATTGGGTCACGTTGCGAAAGGAGAGTGTATCGAAATGAGCGAACTGCTCGAAAAAGCCGAACGGTTGAAAACCGCCTCACAAACGCTCGCCATGCTGTCAGCGGAGGAAAAAAATGAGGCGTTGGAACAGATCGCCCAAACCCTTGACCGCGAACGCGCCTTCATTTTGCAAGAAAACGAGAAAGATATGGCCCAAGGCCGCGAACAAGGGCTGTCGCCGGCTTTGCTTGACCGGCTCCAACTCACCAATGAACGCCTGGACCAAATCATCGACGGCGTCCGCCAAGTCGCCTCGCTGCCTGACCCGGTCGGAGAAATCATCGCAGAGTGGACGCGGCCGAACGGGCTCCGCATCCAAACGGTGCGCGTGCCGCTTGGGGTCATTGGCATGGTGTACGAAGCGCGCCCGAACGTGACGGTCGATGCGGCGAGCCTTTGCTTGAAAACGGGCAACGCGGTTTTGCTTCGCGGCAGCACATCAGCGCTTCATTCGAACAAAGCGCTCGTTCGCGTCATGAAAGAAGCGCTCCGCACGACGACCGTTCCGGAAACGGCGATTGAACTGCTCGAAGACACGAGCCGGGAAACGGCGCAGCGTATGTTCCGTCTCAACAACTACTTGGATGTGCTCATCCCGCGCGGCGGAGCCGGGCTCATCCGCTCGGTCGTCGAAAACGCCACCGTGCCGGTGCTTGAGACCGGCGTCGGCAACTGTCATATTTTCGTCGATGAATCAGCCGAGCGGCAAATGGCCATCGAGATCGTCCTAAACGCCAAACTGCAGCGCCCATCGGTCTGCAATGCCGTCGAAACGGTGCTCATCCATGAGCGTTGGCCATATGCCGCCGACTTGCTTGAGACGCTTCACGCCCGCGGCGTTGAGCTGCGCGGCGACCAACGTCTTGCCTCCGCCTATCCGTTTATCAGCGAGGCAACAGAAGATGACTGGTATACGGAATATTTGGCGCCGATTTTAGCGGTCAAACTGGTCGCCGATGTCGACGAGGCGATTGGCCACATCCGCCGCTACGGGACGAAGCACTCGGAAGCGATCATCACGGAAAACGAGGTGAACGTCCGCCGCTTTTTCCAGGCGGTCGACGCGGCGGTCTTGTACCATAACGCCTCAACCCGCTTCACGGACGGCGAACAGTTCGGCTACGGGGCGGAAATCGGCATCAGCACGCAAAAGCTGCACGCCCGCGGGCCGATGGGGCTTGTCGCCATCACGACGACAAAATCGCTCGTGTACGGGACGGGGCAAATTCGGGAGTCATAACGATGGCTGCAACGAAGACAGCTTCCTTTTTCACTAAGTTTCTAAAGCATAAAACGATCCGGACCCAACCCATGGCTTCCGGATCGTTTTCTTATTTTTCCATTTCCACAAATACCCAATAACGGCTGCCGATGAAATTCACCGCCATCCCGGCGATTGTCGCCGCCAGTTTCGCCAGCCAGAGCGGCGCGAGCCGTTCCGCGGCCAGCAAAACGGCAAGCGATGCACCGAACGACAGCCCGTTGACGACAAGAAAGCGCAAAACTTCCTTTATATTGGCTTTCCGTTTGACTTGAAACGTCCAACGCCGATTCCAAATGTAGCTGTTCGCCATCCCGGCGCCGTAGGCAACGGCTTGGGCAACCGCCGCCTTAGCGCCTGCAGCAGTCAACAAAAAAAAGACGGCGAAGTCCACCGCGGTATTGCTCACCCCAACGAGGCCAAACCGCCATACGGCTTGTTTTTCTTTACGGAATATACGAAGGCTTTCGTTCATGTTTCGTTCCGACTCCCCACGTTTCGTTGACAATATAGAGCGGACGCTCTTTCACTTCATCGTAAATCCGGCCGATATATTCGCCAATCGCGCCGAGCATGAGCAGTGTCACCCCGTTGCCAAGCAGCATGACCATCAACAATGACGCCCAGCCAGCGACCGTTGAATGAGCAAACCATTTAAGATGAAGGACAACGAACATCCCCACCACACTGGCCGCAGACAACAAAAATCCAAGCCAACTGGCCAGCTTCAGCGGCTTGTATGAAAACGAGGTGATGCCATCAAGCGAAAACCGAATCATCTTTTTGAGCGGGTATTTCGTCTCACCGGCGAAACGCGGCTCCCGTTCGTATTCAACCGCCGTCTGCCGGAAGCCGACCCAGCTTACCAGCCCCCGAACAAACCGGCTCCGCTCTCTCATATAGCGTAACTGATCGCACACTTTCCGGTCAATAGCAGGAAAACACGAAGCTTGCCCAGCGCGCCGCTATCCGCCCCGCCCACGGCTTGACGATCACGTACATCATCCACGTCGAGGCAACCCCCGCCAACGCTTCCGGAAGAAGCACGCTAAAATCGCTCACTCCGAACACTTTCACGCTCAACGCCTGCAGCCAAAGCGCCGCCGGCGGCTTATCAACGGTAATGAATCCCTCCGGATCAAGCGCGGCGAAGAAAAACGCCTTCCAACTTGCGGCCATGCTTTTCGCCGCCGCCGTATAATACACATTGGAACCGCTGTTTCCAATTTGATAGAAGTGCAAAAAAGCTGACCAAGCCATGATCGCAGCAATCCATCCATCCCATTTCCATTGTATTTTCTTCATCGACTCTCCCTTTCCGTCATGTTCTTTGTCTCCTGCCGTTACGTTACCCCGTGTTGGTGAAAGTTTGGTGAAAAAATCGAGCGAATGGACAAGGTTTTCATTTCGCTGACCGCAGACGTGTGCTATGATAAAAGGCGAAAGGAGGTGAATCGTGTGGAAGGAGCCACCATCGTGCAACAAATTTTAAAGGCGCTCGACTTGCATTCCGGAAAAATCCAACAACAAATGAAGGAAATGGAAGATCGACTGCGCACCGAAATCCAAGATACAGAAAGCCGACTGCGTGCTGAAATTCAAGACACGGAAAACCGACTGCGCGCGGAGATCCAAGATACAGAAAATCGGCTGTATGCCAAAATCCGCGAGACGGAAGACCGGTTGCACCAAAAACTCTTGGATCTGGAAAAACGCACGGATGCTCGATTTGAGCGCTTGGAAACGAAAATGAACTATTGGCGCCTTGAATGGTCGGAAACGCAGGAAACGGTTGACTTCCTCGCCCGCAAAACCCTCCAACATGAACGAAAACTCCGTTCCCGGGCTGGACAAAACGAAATCTCCTAAAAACGAAAAAGAAACAAGCCAACCGGCCGCCAGCATGTTTTTTGCTTGACGGCCGGTTGGGCTTTTGTCTCGTGCTTGCCGGCTTCTTTTTTGGACAGACAACCGCCTTGACCGATCATCGTTGTGTCGAACAGCAGCCAATGTTGCGGGGCGTTCTTCTTATTCGTTTCCTTGCTGCTTGGCGATGTCCGCGCCGGAAAACGCCGCTTTCATCGCTTCATACGACGGCTTCAGCCGCTCGTGGTAGCGCGGCGTCTCCCATGTCGGCCACGTGTACGTGTAAAACCGCTGAACCGGCAGCACATTCCCTTCCATCGCCGGGAACGAAAATGAGCGCTCCCCGTTGGCGACGTACACGCCGAGGCGGATGCCGGGGATGATCTCTCGGCTTTTTAGACCTTCTTTTGACCAGATATCGCCCATCACCTCGCGCCGGCTTGGATCGGTGACATTCAACAGCGCCCACGGCAGGCGAATTTCATACATATCACCGCGGCGGCTCACGCTGAGATCGGCAAGCGAGTCATAGGCCGCATCGGCCGGGTTGGCGGTGCCGAAGCGAAGCACCCCGGTTTCATACGAGTCAAACGGCACGGCCTTGCCATCTGCTTCTTCGAGCTTTTTATTCAGCGTCAACCGGATCGGGTGGTATACTCCGTTATCTTTGCGATGGGCGTACGGCGCCGCCGGCATCATGTGCAGCTGATAGCCGTAATGATAAGAAAACGTGTCATAGTAGCTGTCGACAAGCAGCCGGGCGCGCTGTTTTCCATGGATGACTAAAGCAAAGTCAATCCCCGACGTACGCATGCCGGAAAGGCCCGGGAGGCGCGATTGCCCTTGGCCTGGAATCGTATCAAACGCAATGTACGTCGTTGTTTCATCGGTGATGCGCGCACCGTCAAGCCGCACGTACAAATACCCTTCATCGCTTGTGACGTACAGCGCTCGCTTGCCCTCTGTCCAAACCGGACGGATTCCATTGAACGTCCAATCGTCTTTCCGCCCGTCGACCTTGATCATCGCGGCCGCGCTTGAACGTGGCTCAAACCGAAGCAGCCCAAAATGTTGTTCGTTCGTCTGCGCATTCAGCCAAAACGGCCGACGATCCGGGTTGTCATAATCCATCGTGTTCCACGTCCGCTTGAACCATTCATCCTGCCAGGAAAACAACAGCCCTCCCGCCATCCGCTCATGGACGATGTCCTCAAACAGCTCCCGGTCGATCGTTCCTTGCTCCTGTTCCGACAAAAACCCCTGATTTTTCCCGTGCACATTTCGATGCGCCATGCCGCGCGACGAAGGAACACCGAACTCGGCGACGAGAATCGGCATCCGGTGAGCGGCCTTCATCTCATGCAAGTAGCCGGCATAGCTGTTATGCTCGCCGCGCGAGTCAATATAGCGGATATATGTTTCTTCTCTGTTCAAAAAATCCGGATAATACGGATAAATATGATACGAAGCGAACCATCCGGCGCGCAGCTTGTCGGTGGCGTACATGACATTCGGATTGACGGAAACAAGATCTTCTTTGACAAACGGCTCGGCCGGATGACGAAGGAAATCGGTCGTCACCCAGTTGGTGAAACTCACGGGCCGCTGCCACCCATACGTTTCCGTCTCATAGCCGACCGCTTCGTCGACCGCACGCGCGAGCCACGCTTCAAACGGGCTTGCTCCCTTCGTATACACATATGTCCCGCGGTAATCCCCTGATCCGCGATGGGCTTTGTTCGTGGCGGCAACAACGTCCGGATCCCACTCGACGCCGAAAATCCACCCGAGGACATAAGGGGAAAGGTCATATCGGTACACTCCCCCGGCGTGGCCCGGCCGCTTTGGAATGTTGGCGTTGCCGTGGATGATGTCGATCGTGCGGCGAATCTCGGCACGAAACGCCCCGTCCACCGCGGGGGACCAAACATCTTTGATCCGAAGCATCATCGCTTCATCGATCCAAACGCCGTGAAACAAATAGAGCGGCTGCTTGGCGGTTTGATTGTATTCATAGAGCGCTTCGTAAAACGCCGGCGGATGGATCGTATAGACGCGGACGGCGTTCGCCCCCATCGCCCCGATATACTGAAGCCAGCGGAAGTATTCTTCCTTCGTGATGTTCGCCTCGCCCGGAAACGCGCCGGGTTTGCTGATGCCGAGGTTGACGCCTTTAATAAGCAGCGGCTCCCACCGTCCATTGCGATATACTTGAAGATAGTCGCGCCCGACCGTCCCCGCCAAGCGGATGCCGTCCTGCTCCGCCGTTTCTGTAGCGGCAGGCCGCTTCTTCTCCTCCTGATACGTTTTGATTTCTTGCAAAATGGCTTTCATCATCGGCACGTACACTTTCCAATAAAACGCCGTCTCATCATCCGGGCGGCTGCTCGCCGTCCACTTGCGCCATCGATCGAATCCAACCGTTTGGTAAATCGATGGCACACTGCCTTGATCGGCGTAATCGCCGGAAAAGTAGTACGACTGGTACGTGCGCGTCTCATAGCGGACAACGGCCGGAAACGAAACCGGAACCCCGATGGCGCGCAGCTTCTCGTTCCCGCGTTTGGAAAGCGACAACGTATAGGTCGCCAACACATCGTTCGGATCAAGCGGCTGGACGATGTCAAACCAGTACGAATAAGGAACGCGCTCGTGTTGGCCCCACCGCACTTTCCCCGCTTTCGTATACGAAAACACGACGCCATCGCCGCCAAGATCGCGCCGGTCCAAAACCATCAACCGATCGCGTTCATCCACAAGCACAATTCCCGGACCGCGGAACGCAAACGGCGTTCCATATTGTTGTTCGTAGTTCTCCCTGACCCACGCCGGCACTTCCCGGCTGGATAAATCGGGGAAATAGCGCCCGATCCACCCCGTCCAATGCAAGCCGAACAGCGATTCAAACGACGCGCGCACCTCCTGCGCTGTTGGGTGGGCCATCGAGTTGAATTCGGCGATCAACGTGTTTCCCCCTTCCCGGGCGAACCGCCAAAGCGCCTTCACCGTCTCGCCGTCCAGCCCGCCGTGCACTTTCGCCGACCGCGCCCCGTCCGTCCGCTGGCGAACAAATTCTTCTTCATAGACGCCGTACGTGTCGGCGACATACACGGCATCATAGCGATCCATCGTGTTCGGAAACGGGCGCAATTCGTATGCCCCGCCGCCCTTTGGCACAAATCCGACATAATCGCGCGCCGCATCATACGCCTCACCATTCCGGTGCACGTACTTTTGCGCCCGGAGCAGCCAAACAAGCCCTTGGTGCTCGCGGTACGACCGATCCGGCACCGTGTCATCGACAATGAGCAGCTCAAGCTCCGTTTCCGGCTTCAACCACCAAAGCCAATACGGCGCCGACAGAAGCAGCACCGCCAAGACAATATACACATAAAGCCAGCGTAACACCTTTTTCTCCATCTTCCCACTCTCCCTCACACCCGGTATCTCCCTTATAACAAAAGGAGCGCTTGTCCGGCAAGAACAAACAGGCATTTCTGCCCAAAAAAGAAAAGAAACGCAGGGTCGTTCGTCTTCCCTCCGCTCCCTGAACGCGACCCAACGTCCGATCCCCGGACACGAAACAGGCCTCTCTGATGGCTTCCGAAAACGAGTCCGCCCATCACTCACATCCACACCCTTGCCGATCAAGAACGCGAGACTGAACGCAAGGCGAGGACAAGCGGATCCGGCTCCCCCGAACCGCTTTGGCCGCGTCCGCAAAACCTGCTATGGGAAAAACCGCGATAACGGCGCTGCATTCCTCGTTCCATCACCAGCTTTCGATGCGGCCATCCAACACGAAAAGGCAAGCTCCCAACAAGAGCCTGCCTTTTCGCCATGACCATCTATCGATTTGGTTCATATACATCCCACGTCCATTTGATCGACTCGACGATTTGCTCGGCCGCCTGTTCGGCTTCAAGCTCATTCAACACCACGCGGGAATGATGGAGGGCGTAAGCCGACTGCCGCTGGAAAAACAGCTGCTCCACCTCTTCCAACGTTTTGTTTTTCAGCACCGGGCGGCTGTCGACAATGAGCGGCAGCCGTTCCTCTTTCCAATAATCCCATGACAAGTCAAGGAAAAAGACGATACCATGAGCGAGGCATGCGCGCCGCACCTCCTCCTGCAAATACGCGCCGCCGCCAAGCGAAAGGATTTTCAACCTTGTATTTGTGCATAAATCGACGATGAGTTCCCGTTCCACCTTTCGAAAATACGCTTCTCCTTTTTGCGCGAAAAGCTCCGGAATCGACATCCCTTGCCGCCGCTCGATTTCCGCGTCGACATCGATAAAATCGCGGTACAGCTTTTTCGCCACCAGCTGCCCGATCGTTGTTTTCCCCGCTCCCATAAAGCCGATTAAAATGATGTTCCGCTCGCGGAGCGGGATGGTGGTTTGCCTCTCCACGTTCCCTCACTCCCTTTTCAATCGCTCTTTCTAGATGACTGCCGGATGACGAGCTCTGGATGCAAAATCGTCCGTTTCGGCTCGCTGTCATCCCCTTTCATGCGTTCATGCAACCGCCGCGCCGCGCACGCACCGATCTTTTCTGGGAACGCGGCCACCGTCGTTAACGGTGGTTGAAACAACGCTGACTCTTGAATGTTGTCAAATCCCACGACCGCGATATCGCGTCCCGGAACGATTCCTTCCTCTTTTAAGCCGAGCATCGCCCCGAAGGCGACAACATCGTTATAACAAAAGAGCGCTGTCGGCGGGTTCGGTTGTTGCAAAACTCGTTTCGCCGCCATCCGCCCGCCCTGCCTTGTTGTCGCCGACGGCACAAGCAGCGCGTCATCCACCTCGATGCCTGCGGCACGCAACGCCTCGCCGTATCCCCTTTGGCGCGCCCTCCATACGGACGACTGCGGAGAACCGCCAATAAAGGCAATGCGGCGATGACCCTGATCGAGCAAATGCTCAGTCGCCATCCGCCCGCCGGCCACATTATCGATTCCGATATAATCAAACTGTCCAGCCGGAAGTTCATCACGAGCAAACAACACGACTGGAATATCCCATTGCCGCAGCCGCTCAACCATCTCGGTCGAACACCCCGGAACCGGGCTCATGATGACGCCGCCAACCCGATGCTCAAGCATCGTCGATAGTAATGCATCTTGTTTTTCCGGCCGGTCAAACGTCGTGCCTAAAATGACGGTATATCCTTCCTGATCAAGCGCCTCGTGGACGCCGACAAGCAGTTCGGAAAAAAACGGGTTGTCAAGTTCCGTAATAATCAACCCGACGGTGGAAGAGCGCTGCGAGCGCAAATTGGCGGCTACACGGTCATACACGTAGCCTAATTCTTTCATCGATCGAAGCACTTTTTCCCGTGTTTCTTTCGAAATATTCGAACTCCCACGAACAACAAGCGAGGCTGTCGCCCGCGACACGCCGGCATGCTTGGCCACTTGTTCGAGCGTCACGCGGGAACGCTTTTTATCTGACACCGTTCGAATCACCTGCTTTACCGTTGCTTTAACCTACTAAAAGTATAAAGGCTGGCGGCAAGCAGTGTCAATGCAAGGCGTGGGCTGCCGGGAAAACAAACTTCGAAACAAAAAAACCCGGCAGCCTCGCACAAGGCAAGGAGCCGGGAAGGCGGCAAGCCGCCGTTCGTTCATTCATATGATCTCGTTTTCTCGCAGCCGCTCAATGTCTTCCTTGGACATGCCAAGCATCGTTTGCAAAATCTCTTCGGTATGCTCGCCTAAATCCGGAGCAGTGCGGCGGATGGCGCCTGGTGTTTTTTCGAATTTCGGCACAATGCCGGGCATTTTAATTTTGCCAAGGCGCGGATGGGCGACTTCGATGATGTTTTCCCTTGCTTGGTAATGCGGATGCTCAAAAATATCTTTAATGCTCAAAATCGGGCTGACCGGCACGCCATGCTCATCCAAAATGTGAAGCAATTCATCGCGCGTCTTCGTGCGGATCCAGTCGGCGACGATGCCGTTTGTCTCTTCATGATGGGCGAGCCGCCGTTCGTTTGTGCAAAATTTCTCATCCGTCAACAGATCTTCCCGCCCCATCGCCTTCGCCAGCCGCTCGAATGTGGAATCGGTGCTGGTGACAAGCACGACCCAATGCCCGTCTTTCGTCATAAACGTGCCCGCCGGGCTCGAATGGCCGGACAATCCCGGCGACCGCTCGCGCACTTTGCCCAATTGGTCATATTCCGCCACCAAAAACTCCATCATGCGGAACACCGATTCGTAAAGGCCGATATCGACCATCTGCCCTTCGCCATTCGGATGGACATCGCGGTGGTAAATGGCCGTCACCGCCGCAAACGCCACATAAATGCCGGTAATGTAGTCCGTCAAGGAGAACGACGGGCTGACCGGCGGACGGTCCGGATACCCTTGCAAATACGTAAACCCGCTGAACGCCGTCGCCGGCGTGCCGAATCCGGCTTTCTCGCGAAACGGACCTGTTTGCCCGTAGCCCGAGACGCGAATCATCACCAGCTTCGGATTGATCCGCTTCAGTTCTTCATATCCGCCGCCCCATTTTTCGAGCGTGCCGGGGCGGAAATTTTCGATGACAATATCGACGTGGCGGACAAGCTCTTTAAAAATATTCATTCCTTCTTCTTTGCGCAAATCCAACGTGAGCGACCGTTTATTGCGCGCCAGTCCGGGCCAGCGGAGCGGCTCCCCATCCTTGAACGGCCCGACATGGCGGAGCGTATCCCCTTTTCCTGGCAATTCCACCTTGATGACATCGGCGCCAAAATCACCGAGCAAAACCGCCCCAAACGGCGCCGCGATCATTGTCGACACATCGAGCACTTTGACGCCTTCCAGCGGCAAACGCGCCATGACAATCTCCTCCCCCATTTCGATTTATTGTCCGTATATCATGATGACCGACAACGCGGTCCGGACGTCTTCAATCGGAATTTGCCCCGGCGCCGAGCTTTGCCGTCCGACTGCAAAGGTGACGGCAGAGCCGAACAATCCGCCTGCCAGGCGGGTGATGGCGCCCAATGCCCCCATCGACATCGTGATCAGCGGGATGTCCACCTCTTTTCGCGCTTCTTCCGTCGCCTGCAGCAGCGTGAGCACATCCCCCCGCGTTTTCGGCATCACAGCTGCTTTCGCGATGTCGGCGCCGCATTGTTCCGCTTGACGCATTTTCGCGACAAGCTCTTCCTTCGATGGCGTATGATCAAAATTGTGGTAAGACAACACAAGGCGCACTCCATAGCGGCGCGTCAGCTCCCGGACGATCGGGATGCGCGGCCCATGGGCAAGCTCGTAATCAAGCAAATCGATCGCCCCGCTTTCACAGACGGTTTCAAACAACCGAATCTTTTCCTCTTCCGTCAACGAAATCGGTTGCCCGCCTTCCTGTTCGGAACGAACCGTAAACAAAATCGGGATGTCTCCGGCAATCGCCCGCATCTTTCTCGATGTGGCCGCCACTTCCTGTTCGTCCCGAATCGCCTCGAAAAAGTCCGCCCTCCATTCAATGAGATGCGGCTTTTTCTCCGTGATTTGCCTTGTTTCCTCCAACACTTGCTTCGCGTCCGCTCCGACGACCGGGGCGCAAATGCACGGTTCGTCTCCCCCGATCAAGACATTGCGCACACGGACAGCACGCTTTGCAATCGCCATATGCTCTCCCCCTTATGGTCGATAACCTAGTTTTTCGGAAATGGCTTGTGCTCCTTCTTTTACGAGCCTCTTGAATTGTTCCATCACTTCCCGTGTAAATCGATGCGCCGGCCCAGAGACGGACAAGCAGGCGCCCACTTCCCCGCGGATGTCGAAAATGGGCGCCGCAACGGCCGCAGAGCCGACTTCCCGTTCATCGACGCTGGATGCCACACCGCGCTCGCGAATCGCCTCAAGCTCCGCCGCTAGACGATCCAATCGTTCCTTTGTCGGCACTTGCGCAAAAATCCGCTCTTGAACTTCGGGCGATTGATAGGCCAACAATACTTTTCCCCCCGCCCCCGCCCAAAGCGGCAGCCGCTCGCCGATTCTCACCATATGGCGCAGCGCTTGAAGCCCTTCGCACTGTTCGATGCAAACGCGGGCGTCTTGTTCGAGCACGTACAAGTTCACCGTCTCCCGCGTCTCGTCGCGCAGCCGCTCCATCACCGGCCGCGCGATTTCCCGCACTTCCATCGATTTGCCGGCAATGTATCCTAAATAGTACACCCCTTGTCCAAGACGGTACTTTAACGTCTCCGGATCTTTGACGATAAGGCGGTTTTGCTCCAGCGTGGCGAGCAGGCGCGTCGTCGTCGATTTGGCGAGCGAAATCTTTTTCGCAATTTCCGTGAGTGATAGCTCTTGTTCCTCGAGGGTAAAACAATACAAGATGTCAATGGCCCGCTGCACCGTGCGCAAGCCGGCTTCGTGTTTTTTTTCTTCCTGCACCTGTTTGTCTCCCCCCTTCCTTATGTTCCGTTCAACGGAATTTCATTTCTTTCAGTGGAACCTTACTCCCATTTTAGCATCTTCATTCACCGCCGTTCAAGCTTTTTTTCGCGTTTCTTTCCTTTTTGCTTTCAACAAGAGAAAGGGCGGCGAAGCCTTTTTTCATTTAAACGTCTGTGTGAAGGGACATATGCTGCGTTAGGCCTATCTTCCTGCCCGTCCATTGTCTGAACGGATTGCATAAACAGTTCAAATTTTTCAGTAAGTTATGGACAAACGAAAGCGAACTTTGTTATAATCCATTCAAGAATTCCATTTAAAGAAAACAAGTTACATACAATGGAACAAAAAAAGGGGGGATGATCAGCGAACATTTGAGAACCGATCACTTCATGGAATGATCGAACATCAAAACGCGATGTCCAATGAAAGGGAACTCGCTATTTTTTCGTTCTCATACTGCATACGCTTTCTTACATCAATACCAAGGATGGTGAACAAAGATGAAGCACAAACGACGTTGGGCGATGGCGTTTTTGATCGCGTTAGGCGTCATCATCAACTATTTCGACCGCATCAACATGTCCGTCGGCATCCAGCCGCTTTCCGAAGAATTCGGCCTCACGCCCGGGCAGCTCGGCATTTTGTTGTCTGCGTTTGCCTGGTCTTATGCCATTTTGTAAATCCCGGCCGACGTCATCTTGGATAAAATTGGCGTCAAATGGGTGACGCGCATCGGGACGATCATTTGGGCAGTGGCATGCTTTTTGACCGCCATCGCCAGCGGCCAAGGGCTCGTCATGTTGTCACGCGTCTTGTTGGGCATCGGGGAAGCGCCGTATTTCCCGTCAGCCGCCAAAGCAGTCGGGCAATGGTTCCCGCGCCATGAGCGGGCGACCGCGATTTCCCTTTACGACGCCCAGTCGAAGCTGTCAAACGCCATCGGCACCCCGATCATCGCGTGGATCATCACCGAATGGGGATGGCGGGCCGGCTTCTACGTGACCGCTGTACTTAGTTTGATTTATGCCTTCATTTTTTGGGCAACGTACCGCGATCCGCATGAGGACAAGAAGCTTTCGAAAGAAGAATATGACTACATTGTCCAAGGCGGAGCGCAAAAGTCGGATGAAACATCGGGAAACGTTTGGGAGACGATTCGGTATTTGCTGACGAAGAAAAAAGTGTGGGCGACATTGATCGGGTTTGCCGCCTACGGCTACTCGTGGTTTTTGTTTCTCACGTGGCTTCCCGGCTATTTGGCGACGGAAATGCACATGTCGGTGCTGAAATCAGGCTGGTACGCCTCGATTCCGTGGATCGTCGGCACGATTTCGGAGATCGCGATCGGCGGATGGCTCGTCGACCGGCTCATCAACAAAGGAGGCCATTCAACGCGCGTGCGAAAAACGTTTTTGGTCATCGGCATGCTGCTTGGGCTGTCCGTCATCGGCGCCGCTTTCACGACAAACCCGAACATCGCGATCCTTTGCATTTCAATTGCCCTTGGCGGCCTAGTCATCACATCCTCGATCGCCTACAGCATCCCGACATTTATTGCACCGCCAGGCACGGTCGGGACGTTGACCGGCCTGTTGACGTTCGGCAACAACTCGATGGCGATTGTCGCCCCGATCGTCACCGGCTTTATCGTTCAAGCGACCGGCTCGTTTATGTACGCGTTTCTCGTTGCGGCGTTCATTTTGCTCGCCGGCATTTTCAGCTATTTGTTCCTGCTGACCGATTTAGAGCCGATCGAACCGATGGCTCGGCCGGACACAACGCAAAACGCAAGCATCGGACACATAAAAGTGCGATAGCGAAAGAGAAGCGCCTTCGTCCAACGCGGCGAAGGCGTCTTTCCATGCTGCGGCTTTGCGGTGAATCAAGCTTCTCGCCGCCTCAACGCAACATCCATCCGTTTAATGCCCCGTAAACCACCCAAGCGGCACCGTGACGAGAGACGGGAAGAAAATCAACAGAAGCAACAGAAGCGTCTCCACCAGCAAAAACGGCCAAACTCCTTTCATGATGTCCTCCATGTTGATTTTCGCCACCCCGCAGGCAACGTTCAGCACCGTGCCAACCGGCGGCGTGAGCAGCCCAATGCAGTTGTTTAAAATAAACAATACCCCGAAGTACACCGGATCGATTCCCGCTTTTTCAATAATCGGCATCAGCACCGGCGTCAAAATGAGCACTGTCGGCGTCAAGTCCATCGCCGTTCCGACCAACAGCACCAAGGCGTTAATGGCCAAAAGCAGCGCCAGCGGATGGTCGATGAGCGGCGCGAGCACATCTGTCACGATCGACGGAATGTTGGCGACTGTAATGAGCCAGGCCGACACCATGGCGGCGGCCACCAAAAACATGACGACGCTTGTCGTTTTCGCCGCGGCCACGAGCACGTGGAACAAGTCTTTCACTTTCAGCTCGCGGTAAATGCACAGACCGACAAACAACGCGTAAAACGCAGCCACGACCGCCGCCTCGGTCGGCGTAAACACCCCTCCGCGCAGCCCGCCGACAATGATCACCGGCAGCAGCAGCGCCCAAAACGCCTCGCGGGTCGCCCGCCAAATCTCTTTCGCCGACTGACGTGGAAGCACTTCCGCTTGATCTCTTCGGGTCACCCACCACCAGCAGATGGCCAATGAAATGCCAAGCAAAATCCCGGGAACAATGCCGGCCATAAACAGCTTCGTGATCGACACGCCGCTTGTGACCCCGAAAATGATCATCGGGATGCTCGGCGGGATGATCGGGGCGATGATGCCGCCGGCAGCGATGAGGCCAGCCGACCGGTTGCGGTTGTACCCAGCTTTGACCATCATCGGGATGAGAATCGCCCCAAGCGCCGCTGTATCGGCCACCGCCGACCCCGACAACCCGGCGAACAACACGCTCGCGATGATCGCCACATACCCGAGCCCGCCGCGGATATGGCCGACAAGCGCCATCGCAAAGCGGATGATCCGCTTCGAAATGCCGCCGGCGTTCATCAGCTCCCCAGCGAGCATAAAGAACGGAATCGCCATCAGCGGAAAGCTGTCTGCGCCGCTGATCAAGTTTTGCGCGATGATTTGCGTATCAAAAATGTCCAAATAAAACATCAAGGCGACGCCGCTGACCAAGAGCGCAAACGCGATCGGCATCCCGAGCGCCATGACCCCTAACAGCGACCCGATAAAAACGACCAACGCCATTTACCGCTCACCTCCAGCGGCGCCTTGCGTTCGCCCGTGCGCCCATTCTACCGCTTCGTGCTCGACGGGAGCGGCCGTCATGATTTCTTCTTCCGATTCTTTCATTCTCGTCAGCTCCTCAATCGCCCCGGTGCGAAACAGCGCCTGATACAGATGAAACAAGATGATGAGGCCCATGCCGATGCTCACGACAAGCCCGGTCCCATAAATGAACGCCATCGGCAGCCCGGTGGCCGGGGCTTTGCTTTCCAATCCGCTCATTGTCATCTTCCAGCTTCCATCCAAAAGCAAATAGAGAACATACAGCACGATCGCATTGCTGATGACAAACACGACGCGCTTGGCGCCGGTCGGCAGCTTCCGCACCAATGTATCGACGCCTAGATGGTCATGGTCTTTCAAAGCACCGACCGCGCCTAAAAACGACATCCAAATGAACAGAAAGCGCGACATTTCTTCCGACCACGTGATGCCGGAGTTAAATGCGTAGCGGAGCACGACGTTGCCGAATACAAGAATGGACATAAACGCGAGGCAGAACGCCATTAAGGCGTTCAGCGCCTTCTCCAGTACGTCTCCGATCCTTTTCATCGCTGTTCCCTCCAAGTCTGAAAGAATGGAAGGACTCTTAAGGGGCAGTCCCCCTTAAGAGCCGGCTTTGCCATTCTGTTATTTTCCTGCTTCAATCAATTCGTTCACTAAATCTTGCCCAAATTTCGGCGCATATTTTTGATAGATTGGCTGCACTTTTTCCACGAATTTTTGCTTCTCTTCCGGGGACAGCTCGGTAATGACCATTCCTTGCTGTTTCAAATAGTCGAACATTTTCTCATCTTCTTCTTGATTAAGCTTTCGCTGATAGTCTCTTGCTTCTTCCGCCGCTTTTGTAATGATGTCTTTTTCTTTGTCCGTCAACGTGTCCCAAAACTTTTTGCTGATGAGCAGCGGGCTCGCATTGTAGACGTGGCCGGTTTTCGTCAAATATTTTTGCACTTCGTAAAACTTATTGATTGCGACATTCCCGACAGGGTTTTCCTGGCCGTCTACAACGTGTTGTTCTAAAGCGGTGAACAGCTCGGTAAAGGCCATCGGTACCGGAGTGGCTCCTAACTCTTTCCATAAGTCAATATGAAGGTCATTTTCCAACGTCCGAATTTTCAACCCTTTAATGTCATCCACGCTTTTGACTTCCCGCACGTTGTTCGTCAAATGGCGGAAGCCGTTTTCCCAATAGTTCAGGCCGATCACGCCGACAGACGGCAAATCGTTGAGCAAGTCTTGACCGATTTTCCCATCCAGCACTTTGTAAGCGGTTTCCCGATCTTTGAATAAAAACGGCAAGTCTAACACCCCAAGGCGCGGCGCAAAGGAAGCGATCGGACCGGTCGACATCGTCGATCCTTGGATGGTTCCCATCTTCAGCGCTTCAAACACCGCCAAATCTCCCCCAAGCTGCCCATCCGGATACACTTCGACTTTGATCGATCCGTTTGTCTCTTTTTCCACGATTTCGGCAAATTTGTACAGCCCTTTCGTCAACGAACGGTCTTTTGATGTCGCGACGGCCATCTTCATCACTTTTGGTTCTGCTTTTTTCGCCGCACCGCCTCCTTGCGGCTCAGATTTCGATGAGCACCCCGCAAGCACCAACAGGCAGGCAAACAACAACACCAACATCTTTTTCATTACCTTTTCCCCCTTCTTTCCTCTATAGTGCAATGGTTGATGCAGCCGAACGGATCAACCGGCTGGCATCGTGTTGTATGTTGAACCCGCATTCCCGTTTTGCCGCAGGCCATTCTGTTCTCTCTCGACCGCGGCCGGTCATGCGGGAAACAACCAAATGAATGGAGCATTTATTTTTAATAAACAGAATTAATACTGTAGATGAGCATTTTTCATTACAATAATTCCCATGGTTAGAGAGACAAACAGGGTACCCCTTACGCGATACGGAGCTGTTTTTTGATCACATCAATGGGAATCTCTTGCTTTGCAGCGTCATAAATGAACTCGACGACGCTGTGGTCTTTCCGCGACCGAAGAAGCTCCAGCCCGGTGGAGAGGTTTTGTCGGGATTCGGCGATGCTGTACACGCAGGCCAACAGCACCACCGCCGTCAGTGAATTTGCTCATCTACAGTTAATATATAAAATTTTCAGATAACTATGAATACGTGTATGGCAGCCTCCCTTGTAGGAAGCGCTGCCAAACTTTTGTTTATCGATCACGCCGATAGATCGCTTTGCTCCGTGACATGACGAGCAAAATAGTCTTTCGCCGACTGCAGGCAACGTCGCGCATGCTCTTCGTAGCCCAATTCCTTTACACGCTTGATGTTTGGCAGCTCGATCGAGCAGGGAATTTCCGGAATGCGACGGACAATGTCGGCAATATCAATCCTGCCTTCGCCGATGTACAGCCGCTCTTCGCGGAGAATTCTCGTCATCTCTTCTTTTGACGCCGGAATCTCGCCCGGCGCGTCGCAAAGATGGAGAAAATGGAACCATTCCCGCGGCACGGCTTCCAGCGCTTCTGGCGAATCGCCAGCGCGATGAAAATGATGCAAATCAATCATAACGCCAGCATTGTCTT
Organism: Geobacillus sp. FJAT-46040; assembly: GCF_002335725.1. Taxonomy (NCBI): domain Bacteria; kingdom Bacillati; phylum Bacillota; class Bacilli; order Caryophanales; family Anoxybacillaceae; genus Geobacillus; species Geobacillus sp. FJAT-46040. The sequence goes on along the minus strand of NZ_NISS01000001.1, from coordinate 986,079 downwards.
TCCTTACCGTCTTTAACACATCGACGACTCCTGCCAAATTCGTCACCGCTGCAATCGGCACGTACTCCAAATCAACCGTCAACCCGTATGGTTCCGCCAGTTCGCACAGCTCGGCAAATCGCTCGATGTAAACACTGCGGTCGGTCGTCCAAATGCTGCTTAAGACGTGGCGGCCGCCCAGTTCAGCCGCCACTTCCAAGGCCGGTTCATACCGTTTTGGATCCGTATCGGCATCAATGCGGGCCAGCTCAATATCCAGCAGATTGACGCCGGTTTCCCGCAACGCTGCTTTCGTCTCACGCAACAGCTGTGGATTTTCCGCCAACGCATAGTTTGGCTCGCCGGGCAGCCCCATGTAGATGATCCGAAAACTGACGTAATCATACCCTGCCCGGGCGGCAATATGCGCCATCTCCGGCGGCGGGCAGCCGAGCACCGTCAAATGGGCCAATGAAAAGGTTCTCGCCATATCCTTCCCCCCGATCTTGAAGGTTTCTTCTTACCGCTCCACCGCAACATGGTGAACACGTTTGCCTGGGGAATAGATGTCCATAATATTCCAGTGGCCGGACGTCGGCGTCGGGACGTTGATCATTTCTACATCGATGACAAACGGTTTGTTCGCCTGAATGGCCCGTTCGAGCGCCGGTTTAAACTCTTCCGCCGAGCGAATTTTCACCCCTTCAACGCCGTATGCCTGGGCAATGGCTGCATAATCCGGCGAATACGGCTTACCGTCCTTTTGGAAAACCGTCCCGTGCGTCGTGCCAAAATGCGCTTTCTCGAGCCCGGCGATCGTGCCAAAAGCGTAGTTGTTCATAATGACCCAAACAACGGCGATATTTTCCTCAGCCGCTGTCGCCAACACCGCCGGATTTTGGCCAAATCCACCATCTCCAACGAGCGACACGACGACGCGATCCGGGCAGGCGATTTTCGCTCCAAGTGCGGCCGGAGCGCCAAAGCCCATCGTCGCATAACCGCCTGGCGTTAAAATCGTCCCTGCGCCATACGCTCGGAACTGTTGGCCGACCCCGTTTTTGTTCCAGCCGACATCGGTCGTGATGATGGCATCTTTCGGCAGTACTTCCCGCACCTCATGCAAAATGCGTTCTGGACGCATCGGATAGCTGTCGTCTTGAATGTGCGGCGCATTTTGCCGCCGGAATTCCTCTTTATAGTTAGCGATGCGTTCTTTCAGCGCCTCGTCCGTCCGCCCTTGCGGCACGGTTTGTTTCGCCACGCGGTTCAACACGGTAAGCGCTTGCTTGACATCGGCGACGATGCCGAGTTCCGTTGGATAGTTGCGCCCGATTTCGTTCGGGTCGATGTCAATATGAATGAGCTTCGTTTCCGGAATGTTGAACGTATACTCCGGCTCCCATGAGCTGCAATCAGCTTCGGAAAATCTCGTTCCCAATGCCAAAATGACATCGGCGTTTCGGCACATATCATTGACAAATTTCGCCCCCCAAAATCCGCTCATGCCTAGTGTCAGCGGATGGTCATCCGGCAGCGCCCCTTTACCCATCAGCGTGTGCGCAACCGGGAGGTCGAAGTGTTCCACAAACGTTTTCAGTTCTTCCGCCGCATCCGCCAGCATAATGCCGCCGCCGACGTACACAAGCGGGCGTTCCGCCTGCATCAGCTTCTCAATGATGTGTTTCGCGGTTTCATCGTCAATCGACGGCTTATGCAGCGTTTTTGTATGCCGCTTTTGCTTTTCAAACAGCGCCACATCCACTTCTTTGGAGAAAATGTCCATCGGCACGGAGACAAGCACCGGCCCCGGGCGGCCGTTCTCCGCCAACTGGAACGCTTTTTCCAAAATTTCCGGGAACAAATCCGGCCGGTCGACCCGCCATGCCCGCTTCACAAACGGGCGGTAAATTTCATATTGCGACGCATCGGCGTGCAAGTTGATCTCCTGGTGCGGATGCTTCCCGTAATAATGGCTCGGCACATCTCCGGCGATGACGACCATCGGAATGGAATCAAGCGCTGCGTTCGCCACCCCGGTCGCCGCATTCGTCAGCCCTGGGCCAACGTGGCAGAGGACGACAGCCGTTTCCTTTTTCGCCCGCGCATAGCCGTCGGCCATATGAGCGGCAATTTGTTCGTGGCGGACGTTGACGAACTTGATTGAACTATGCTCCAAAGCCGCCAACACTGCGATGTTCGTATGGCCGCAAAGCCCAAAAATATGCGTAACACCGCGGTCTTCCAAATACCGGACCAACTGTTCGGCTACTGGTTTTTTCATCGCTCTTCCTCCTCCTTGAAACGTAACACGACTTTGCCCGCATTGCCGGATGACGCCAACTCATACGCCCGCTGATAGTCGCGGACCGGAAAAATGCGGGAAATGACCCGTTCGATCGGATGCGGCATCGTCTGCAAATAATGAATCGCTTGCAAATAGTCATCCGGGAAGCGATAGATGATCGAGCCATGCACAGTTACTTCGTTGCGAACGAGGCGCACGACCGGAAATGTCGCTTCATTCGCCAGACCGATCAACACAAGATGCCCCCCTGGAGCGACAAGCTCCGCCGCCTGTTCGACCGCTTCGCGCGCACCGGCCGCCTCGATGACAACATCAAACATTTCACCTGACAGCGCATCAGGCGCAAGCGTGCGGATGTCCGCCATCGCTTTCACCGTCTCCAGTTTTAACGGATTCACATCGACCGCCGTCACGTCCGCACCCAAATGGCGGGCGAGGACGGCCGCCATCATCCCTTCATTTCCGCAACCGATGACCGCTACGCGCATAGTGGGCTCGATCCGCACTTTGCTTAAAGCATGCACGACGACAGCAAACGGTTCGACGAGCACCGCTTTTTCATCGGAGAGATCATCAGGAACAGGAAGCACATACTTGGATGAGATGATGAATTCATGCGAAAATCCGCCGTCGACGTTGATGCCAAGCGATTTTTTATGCCGGCAGATGTTCGTCAACCCTTTTTGGCATAAGTCGCACGTTCCGCAATACGTATTCGGCAACACAACGATCCGTGTCCCGATGTCATACGCCGCCTGTTCTCCTTTTTCCACGACGACACCGACTAGTTCATGCCCGGCGCGAACGGGATAGTTCGCGTGCGGAAGTTTTCCTTTCAACACCCCAAGATCCGACCCGCAAATGCCTCCATAGATGAGCTGTATTTTCACCTCATCCCCCTCAGGAGAACGGACGGCCTCGAGGCGCCGCAGCTCTAATTCATTCGGCTTCGCCACGTAAAGCGCTAACATGTTGGCACCACCCATCATCCTTGCGGAAACTGCCATACAATCATTTTTATTTCCGTCATTTCTTCAATCGCATAACGCGGGCCTTCGCGGCCGATGCCGCTATTTTTCACGCCACCGTACGGCCAATGATCCAACCGGAAATTCGAGGTGCCGTTAATGACAACTCCGCCGACATCAAGCGCCTCCGCCACTTGATAGACGATGTCCATCCGGTTCGTAAACAGCCCGGCTTGCAGGCCAAAGGCAGAATCGTTCGTCTCTGCGATCGCTTCGTCAATCGTCCGGTACGGGATGACGCTGACAACCGGGCCGAACACTTCCTCACAAACGACTTTGCTTCGTTTCGGCGGGTTGAAGAGCACCGTCGGCTCCACCGTCGCCCCGCGCCGTTTTCCGCCGCACACAAGCGTCGCGCCGGATGCGATGGCTTCATCAATCCAACTCATCACCCGATCCGCCGCCCGCTCATCGACCATACAGCCGACATCCGTATCGGGCAAGAGCGGGTCGCCGACTTTCAACGCTTCCACTTCCTGTTTGAGCAAGTCGGTGAACGGTCCAACGACCGACTCATGCACGTAAATGCGCTGAACGGAAATGCAGCTTTGCCCGGAGTTGCTGTAGCCGGTTTTCGCGCAAAGCGCGGCCGCCCGTTTCAAATCGGCGTCTTCATGGACGATCGTCGCCGCATTGCCGCCTAGCTCAAGCAGCACTTTTTTCATGCCGGCCAACGCGCAAATGTTGCGGCTCGCCACCACGCCGCCGGTAAACGAAATGACGTTGACGCGATCGTCTTTCACGATTTGCTGCCCAACCTCGGCGCCGCCAAGCACCATGTTGATGGCGCGCGGTGGAAGCCCGGCCTCTAGCAGCAACTTCAACAGTTCTGTCGCAATAAGTGGCGTCTGCGGCGCCGGTTTTAAAATGACACTGTTGCCCGCCGCAAACGCGGGTCCGACTTTATGGCAAATCAAATTGAGCGGGGCGTTGAACGGCGTAATCGCCGCCACGACGCCGACCGGCACACGGAACGTCACCGCCACCGCCTTCACCCCGCGCGCCGAGGCGTCGCCCGGAATCGTTTCCCCAAACAGCCGTTTCGCTTCTTCGGCCGACTGCTCGAGCGTTTCAATGGAGCGGGACACTTCATCCAACGTATTTTTGAGCGGTTTGCCGAGCTCTTCCGAAATATAGCGGGCAAACGTTTCTTTCCGTTCCTCAAGCAGCGCCGACGCCTTTTTTAAGATGCGCGCCCGCTCATAGGCCGGAATTCTCGCGATGTCTTTTTTCGCCGCAAACGCAGATGCCAACGCTCTTTCAACATCATCCGGCGTCGCGAGCTGCTGTTCGCCGATCACTTCCCCGGTATACGGGTTTTTCACCGGCTCAACCGCACGCGGTTCTTCCACCCATGTCCCGTTAATATACAACTGTGCTTTTCTCATATTCATCACCTACTCTTCGAAATGACGTCTCCCCGGCCCAGTGTAGCGGACTAAATCGCTCCGGTTCGGGCACGGCCCTTTGATCAACACCCCGTTTTGCCATTCTTCGAACGCGTGAGCGACAATGCCCATCCCCCGCGACAAAGCAAACACACCTTTCGCCGCCGTAGCCGGCACGCCGAGCTCACACTGGATCGCGGCCGCCACCCCGTCGATGTTCATCGTCATCCGTTTCCCTTTCGTTTTCTCCAAATGGGAACGATACGCTTCCGCGATCGCTAAATACCGCCCGCTGATTTCTCCTTCTTCCACCAATTCGCCAGCTAACGCATACAGCCGTCTGACACGTGGGTCGTCATCATGAAGCTGATGGCCGAATCCTGGCAGTTTCCGCCCTTCACGGAGAAACTGTTGAAACTGCTCACGGATCACATCCGCCATGGCGCCTTCCCCGCCGCGAGCCTCGATTTGCTCGTTCGTCTCGTAAAACAGCGCCATCGCTTTCTCCACCGCTCCCCCGTGTACATCGCCAAGCACGTTAATGCCGGTCGCCACGCACGAGTTAAAGGAAATACCGCATGTCGCCGCCATGCGGGCCGCCGCAATCGACGGGGCGCGCGGGCCGTGATCCGCCCCGGCGACAAGGACGCTCTCCCATAACTTCGCCTTTTTCTCGCTCAATATCTCGCCGCATAATAAGAGGTACAGCATTTGCGTGTACGACACATTGCCGATTAATTCTTCAATCGGATATCCGCGAATGAGAATTTCATTTTTGCGGACGTCGCTGATCGACGTCTCCCACCACGCCCCTCCATCGGCGTACATATCGAGCGCACTTCGTTGCTTCATCTAAGTCTATCCTCCTTCGTCGCCCTTTGTAGATCGATCTAAAAGAACAAGAGATAATTAGATCGATCTAAAACAAAGAATGAAAGGTGGTTAGATCGATCTAAAAAGGGTCTACAGAGCAGACCTTCTCTCTTTCTATTCCCTCAATGAGCCGATGATCACCCAACGCCCTGCCTTGACATCACCGGTTTTATTAGATCGATCTAAAATTAAGTCTCACTTATCAAAAAATTCGATTGATTCAATCTCATTATACCTTTCTACTGAAAACGCTGTCAACCAAAAAATATTCTTTCCACTAAACAGGCGATGCCGATTCCTGCTGTCATATAGCCGAGAGCGAACGGGACATTCCGTTTGCCGATCCGGTACGGGTTATCCCCAAGCTCCTCAGACAGCAAGGAAACAGAAATATTGTACGGGCTATACATCACTGTCGCCAAACTGCAGCAAATGAGCACAATCGACAACGGCACCGCCGGAACAAGCAGCCGCACCGGCTCAAGCAGCGGCATGAGCAGCGTCAAGCTGACCAACGGATGAAACCCAACAAACGACGTCGCGAAAAAATAAACGGCAATCATTCCATACAGCCAGACGGAATGTTCCGCCCCGACGCGGAACCAGCCCTCAAGCACCGCAAGCAGAGGGGATCGGGCCAGCATCTCGACAAACAATCCAGCCCCTAAAAACATGAAAAAGTAGTTCGCCAATCCTTCTGTCCGTTCTCTCCAATGGCGGAACGCCACCGTCGCGTACCGCTTCACCCGGCGCACAAGCAGCGCCCACCCGAAGCAAAACGGGACAAGCAATAAGACGACAGAAAACAAAAACCCTTTGCCAAGCCAATGTTGCAACAAGGAAACGAGCACGGTAAACACGACGAGCACCAAAAGCAGCTGGGCTGCCTTTTTCCCGACCGAAACAGTCATTTTCCCATTCGTTTCCACGCCGTTTTCCAACGGGATGCAACGGTACGAAACAGCGGCCATCCCCCAATCGACCATCGCCATCGTAAAGGCCAGCAGCAACAAAAACAGCGCCACTTGATCATAACGCACGCCGGTAAAGTCAATCGTCGTGCTGATCATCACTTCCATCGGACTCCACGTCAAACAAAGCGCATACGCCCGCAACAAATTCCGAACATAAAACGACTCGGCCTCCCGTCCGTCCAAATTTTGCAGCGCGGCGCGCAACGAACGGACAAGAAGCGGAATCGTAGCAATGTTTAAAAACAATCCAAGCAAATGGCAGACACTGAAACTGCGGCGGTATAACGAAGAAACGCTCTCGGCGTTCCGCTTAAGCCATTCGCTTAAACTATGGTCATACCGTCCGACGCGAATGAGCGTATTCATAAACGGCAGCACAAAAAACAGCGAGAGCAGCCCCAACACCCGTTCAAAATGAAGGATAAACGTCGGCCACGCATCGCCATAGAACAGAAACAACCCAACGCCAAGCCCAAAAAACAGAACTCCCGACACCATATACACCCCGTGGGCGTAAAACGCTGACACGACGAATGCCAACAGCGCCGCGGCTCCCATGACATAGTGAATGGGAGCCGCCACAAACTGCGCCAGGACATACAGCACCACCGCCGCTGTGTACACCGGCACCCGCAGTGTTCCGATCATGTCTTTGATGCGATCGTTCGTCATCGTTCTCCCCTTTCTTTGTAGTATATGAGATTACTATACTACATTTTTTCAGCAAGCGGCAGACAAATGAATAAAAAACGGGTGCTGCTACACCCGTTTCGCAAGCACCCGCTCAAGCCCCGCCGCCACGCCGTCTTCTTCATGGGAGAGGGTGACGAAATCACAATTCGCTTTCAATTCGGGGGCGGCGTTGGCCATGGCGACGCGGCAGCCCGCCACCTCAAACATCGACAAATCGTTATGGCTGTCGCCAAAGACGACCGTATCGCGCACATCGATGCCGTAATGGGCGGCCAGCTGCTTGAGCGCCTCGCCTTTTGTCGCCCGTTCGTGGTTCATCTCAATGTTGTGCGGATGTGAGGAGGTGACCGTGACGCCAGGGAGCGCCGCGAAACGGGAGGCCGCATCACGCAACCGCTCGCGGTCAAGGGCGAAAATCAGCAGCTTATAGATCACCCGCTTCGGGTCGTCCCACACCGTGCGGATGTCGTCGACATACGTCACCCGCGCCTGCTGGAACTGCTTGTTCACGAGCCACTTCACCTCTGGCGCCGCATCGGCCATCCCGGAAGCGAGCGCCTCCCATTGGGCGCGGTTGTGCAGGCCGACATAGACCGCATCGCCCGTGTACGTCTCGCAATACAAATCGGACTGTTCGCGCACCCACTCAAGCGTCGGACGGACGATTTTCCGCTCGAGCGGCGCCTCGCTGATGACCGTGCCGTCTTCGAGCGAAACGACCGCGCCGTTTAAGCTGGCGATCGGGCAGATAATGCCCGCCTCGCGAAGCGGGGCGAGCGCGTCTTTGCGCGCCCTCCCTGTCACGACGGCGACGATGTGGCCCTGCGCCTGCGCTGCAGTGATGGCCGCCCGGTTTCGTTCACTGATTTTTCCTTCCCCGTTTAATAGCGTTCCGTCCATATCGAGTGCAATCAACATCTCTGATCCCTCTTTCTTTCGTCATGCCAAAAGCGGCTGGAAAAACGGTGTTCCGACAGAAGCAGGGGCTAGTGGAAAGTTGGAAATGTCCGCCCTCTTCTCTCCGCACGTCAGCGCCTGCCTCCATCTGCTCTTGTTCTGCAACGCTTCCTTTTTATTCTGATAGCTGTCGGGTTCTTCGATCACAAACGGTGCGAACCATTGGCGCACTTCATCAGAACGAGGGGGATTTGTGCTCATCTTAACGCCCAGCTCACAAAAGTGGTGCTTGTCCTCCATTATAACAAACGAATGGAAAAATGGTGAAATGTTCTCCCTTCTCGTAGTATAATAGATGAGAAAAATTCTCAATGAAAACGAAGGGATGTGCATGTGGATCGTTTATGCTTTGCTGGCGGCGGTGTTTGCGGCGCTGACATCGGTGCTGGCGAAAATCGGCATTGAGAACGTGAACTCCCATCTAGCGACCGCCATTCGCACCACCGTCGTGCTTGTGCTCGCATGGATGATCGTCTGGATGACAGGGGCTCATCAAGGCGTCAAAGCAATCTCAACGAAAAGCTGGGTGTTTCTCTGCCTCTCAGGAGCGGCGACCGGATTGTCATGGCTTTGTTTCTACAAAGCGATCCAAATCGGCGATGTCTCGCGCGTCACCGCCATTGACAAATCAAGCTTGGTGCTGACGATTTTGTTTGCGGCTATGTTTCTCGGCGAACCGCTGTCCGCGAAAGTGGTGATCGGGGTGTTGCTCATTACCATCGGGACATTGATCATGATGTTTTAGCCAGCCGCCTTCTCAATCGTTTAGCCTGTTCTTCTCGAAATATTGCCGCCATACTCAATTTTGGCAGTTTTCCATCAAGCCTATAGACAGGACAATCCAAAAGATGTTATGATAAATCCTATAGTGACCTAGAGCTTTTCTCCGCCCTCCACATCATTTCGGCATAGAGGACAGCTTTTGGGATCACTTTATGAAATAAGGTCTTCGTTGCGACCAAGAGTGTGTGAATGGCTTCACCGCTGCTTGTCAAACGGAGAGTAGTTTGAAAGGAGATCACTGAATGAATGATTTTCACCCGTTCGGCTGGTACGCGGCGAAAATGGCCCCGCATTTGCCGAAAAAAGCGTTTCAACCCGTGAAGTCCCGCTTGTTTGGAGGTTTGGCTTATGTAGGGCTCGTCATCGCCGGCATCCTCGCTGTATCACTTTTTCATCTTCACCCGTTATGGAACCTCCTCATCTCTGTTGTGCTTGGTTTCAGTTTTGCCGCGTTAGGATTTTTAGGACATGAAATTTTGCACGGCACCGTCGTCCGTACACCTTGGCTGCGCGATCTTCTCGGCGCAATCGCGTTTTGGCCGCTTTGCACCGGTCCGAAGTTGTGGAGAAAATGGCATAACGCCAGCCACCATGTGCATACCCAGCATGAAGAAAAAGACCCGGACGCGTGGCCAAGCATGGAGAAATTAGCGAAAAGCCGCCTGCTCTCTTGGGTATACCGCATCCCGTTTCCGATTCGCGCTTTTTTCGCCTTTAGCTCGTTGTCCGTGATGTTTACCCTTCACTCGATCCGGATGCTGTTTTACTTTTTCCACGACTTTCGCTGGAAAAACCGCGCGGTTGTCCTATTTCAATTTTTCTTGCCTTGGGCGACATGGCTCGGGCTGTTATGGCTTGTCGGCTGGGAAAAATGGTTTTTCGCCTTTTTGCTTCCGCTGCTCGTCGCCAACATGATCGTCATGGGCTACATTTCGACCAACCACCGCCTCAATCCGTTAGTGCCGGTCAACGATCCGTTGGCGAACAGTTTGTCGGTCACCGTGCCAAAGTGGGTGGATATCCTTCACTTCCACTTTTCGCACCATACTGAACATCATCTCTTTCCTGCGATGAGTTCGAAGTACTATCCGCTCGTGAAAACATACATCAAACAAATGTGGCCCGACCGCTACCACGAAATGCCGATGGGAAAAGCGTTGGCCGCCCTTTGGAAAACGCCGCGCGTCTACTACGAGCACAATGAGCTCATCGAGCCGAAGCAAGGCCATGTGTACGGCACGCTTGGCAATGGGCTCAACCCCGACCGGATTGTGCATCGCGAGCTGGAAACGGAAAAACAGCCGCGCGCAGCCAAAAAACGGGCAAAAACCAAAAAAGCAGCGGGGCAAGGGAATTTGTAGAAAGGATTGGCTTTGCAACAATCAGTCACCTTGTGATTCTCCTTTTGGATCATCGATCAAGAAGCGGCGGAGAAGGGAAAAGAGCGCTTTTCTTTCCGCAAACCTGCGTTTCCGTGTATGTGCGCACAACCAAAAGGTGCCCCATCTTGGGACACCTTTTTTCATTGCCCATCAGCGGCAGCGGTCGAGGCAAGCGGCCAGCCGCTTCTCAATGTCGGCCGCGATTTCCTTCAAAGCAGGATCGTTCATCATGCCAACGAGCATTGTCGGTTTCGGCATGCCGATTTTCGTTGTGCCGTTTTCTTGGTAGACGACGAGTTTGCACGGCAAAAAGTAACCGACCAACAAGTTTTCATTTAACACCCGCGCCGCTTCTTGCGGGTTGCACACTTCGAAAATGACCATCGGCGTGGAAAAATCAAGCCCCTTTTCTTGCAGCTTCTCGGTTACGCTAAACTGCCAGAGCACGCCAAATCCTTCTTGTTTCAAGCTTTCTTCCAAACGCTCGATCGTTTCGTTCATGCCCGTTGACACATCAACCGTGTAATGGAACATCGTTCCTTCTTCCCTTCGTTATGTTTTCCCGTTGTTTAGCATGCTCAAATCGATCGCTCACCATCACGCAGAAAACGGACGGCGACACATGATCAGTTCCAGCGTTCACATGTCTTTTCCCGTGACCCGTCGCCTTTCAAGCGCTTCGATCATAAAATATCCCCCCAAATTTTCACCGCCGTCGCCAAAATCAACACGGCAAGGATGACTTGCAGCACTTTCGTGTTCATTTTTTGCCCCGCTTTCGCCCCTAGCGGAGAGGCAAGCAAGCTCGCGACGACCATGATGAGCGCCGGGATGTAATCGACTTGGCCGGTGGCGATTTTCCCGAACGTAGAGCCAATGGAGGAAATGAACGTAATGGCCAAAGACGTGGCGATCGTCATTCGCGTCGGGATTTTCAGGACCACGAGCATGACTGGCACAAGCAAAAACGCCCCCGCCGCCCCGACGATGCCGGACCCGACGCCGATCAGAAACGCCAAGGCGGCCGCCACCTCTTTGTTGAACGTCACTTGGTCAAGCGGAATGTCATCGATCCCTTTTTTCGGCACAAACATCATGATCGCCGCCAATGCCGCCAAGATGCCGTAAACGACGTTAATCGTTCCCTCGCTCATCAGCTTCGAGCCATAGCCGCCGACAAAACTGCCGACAAGAATGCTTACCCCCATATACAAAATGAGCGATTTGTTCAAATAGCCGCTTTTTCGATACGCCCACACGCCGCCGATCGTGGCGAAAAACACTTGCACCGCGCTGATTCCCGACACTTCATGAGCGCTGAACGCCGCCAGCCCAAACAACGGCGGAAGATACAGAAGCATCGGATATTTAATAATCGACCCGCCGATCCCCACCATCCCAGAAATAAATGAACCGACAAAGCCGATGAAAAAGATGACAATGAGAAACGCGAGCGAAACATCCATCGACCATCCCTCCCTTTTCGTTTCAAAAGGGACGAGGCACGCCCCCGTCCCCTGCCAATCTGTGCCGCTTCTTTAGGCATGGGTATGATGCAGCGCGCAGCGGTTCGGGCCGATCTCAAGCTCCCGCTCTGTTTCGATATCAACGGTTTTGAGCCCGCGGTTGATGGCGACAATGTCTTCAAAGTTCGGCGGGGTTTCCGTCTTGGCGCTTTGGATGACGAGGTCGATGAATTCGTCTTTTGGTTTGTTTTGCATCATCTCATTGCGGGCGCGGATGCGGCCCAACGTATCGCCGACATACCCCTCCGCGTTGATTTCTTCATCCAAGTTCGCGTAGTGAGCCGGCAAGACGATCACATCATCCGCCATGGCCGCGACTTTTTCGTACACGGTGTCATACAAATCCGCCGCCCATTCCGCCACTTTGCCGCCGAGGTCCGGCCTCCCGAGACCGCCGACAAAAATCGTGTCACCCGAGAACAGCCATTTGCCGTTGACAAAGAACGAGACGCTGCCCGGCGTATGGCCCGGCGTTTTCACTGCCAGCACTTCAAGATGAACGTTTTCAAAGTCGATCGTTTCATGTTGCTCAAGCGGCTTGAAATCGAACACCGCCCCTTCGCTTTTTATCAAGTAATATGCTGCTCCCGTTCGTTCGGCCAGCGCCTTGCCGCCGGAAAGATGGTCGGCATGCAAGTGCGAGTCCACGATATGCGTGATCTTCACCCCTTCTTGTTGGGCCACTTGTTCGTACACATCGATAAACCGCAACGGATCGACGACAAGCGCTTCGCCGCCAGAGATGACCATATACGACAGGCATCCTTTGCCGACGCGGATGAATTGGTAAATTTTCAACTGATCATCTTCGTATACTTTGGCTTGATGGAGATGCTCGCTCCACGCCTGCATCCCGCCAGCGAGCGTATAAACGTTGTCAAAACCGGCTTCCGTCAGCTGTTCGGCGACAAACGCCGCCGATCCTCCCTTCGCGCACACGACGACGATGTCTTTGTCTTTCGGAAGACGGTCGACAATCGAGTCAACCCCATCAATCAATTCAAAATACGGCACATTCAAATAGTCAAAGTTTTTCCCTTCGATTTTCCAATCGCGAAAATCGCTTTCATTGCGGACGTCCAAGATGAACAGCGATTCTTTGTTGAACACCTTTTCCGTCATTTGTTGCACGGTCATTTCTTTCACCATATTACCATACCCCCTAATGTATATTTGATTGTTAAAAAAGGCCGCTCATTACGATTGAGCGGAATCAAGCGGCCCGTTCCATTGCGACATGCCTGGAATGACGTTGCGCACACGGTCAAATCCTTTTTCGGCCAGCTTTTGCGCGGCCAAATCGCTCCGCGTCCCTGTGCGGCACACGACATAAATCGTTTTGTCTTTCGGAAGTTCGGCCATCCGATTTTCAAGCTCCCCAAGCGGAATTGAAACGGCGCCCGGAATATGGCCAAACGCATACTCCGCCGGTTCGCGGACATCCAAAACAAACGAATCAGGATCGTGAAGTTTTTCTTGCAATTGTTCATTCGATACGACATGAGGGAATGTCGTTTCTTTGCGTGTTTCACTTTCTGCTGCCTTGCGGATATAATGTTTCAAAACCCCATTTTCTTCAATTGTTCCTACATATTGATGCCCTGTGCTTTCCGCCCATGCTTTGATATCGGCTTTGGATCCCTTATCCGTCGCCTGCACTTCCAGCACTTGCCCCGGCTGCAATTCATTGATCGCCTTTTTCGTTCGAACGATCGGCATCGGGCAGGACAGTCCTTTCGCATCAACGGTCATATCAACTTTAATCATGAACGAATCCCTCCTTACGGCTTATTCGACAGGCCCTTCCCAAGCCAGCATGCCCCCTGTCATGTTGACGACGCGGTAACCGCGGCTGTCAAGAAACTCCGCCGCACGGCCGCTGCGGCCGCCGGAACGGCAGACGAGAATGTATTCCTCATTTTTGTCCAATTCATGCATGCGAAACTCGATCAAACCGAGCGGAATATTGACCGCTCCTGGAATTTTGCCCGCAGCGACTTCCTCCGGCTCGCGCACGTCAATGATATGAAGCGATTCTCCAGCGCGAAGCCGCTCTTCTACCTCTTTTGGCGTGATCGTTTTCATCATCATCCTCCTCTACTGCCAGGCGTTTAGGCCGCCTTTGACGTTCGTCACGTGCTGAAATCCCATTTTCTTTAACAATCGGCTTGCTTTTTGGCTTCGCATCCCGCTTTGGCAAATGACAATCACTTCTTTTTCTTTCGATAGTTCGTGAGCACGGGCTGTCAATTCGTGCAGCGGGATGTTCCGAAACCCTGGCAGATGGTAAGACTGAAACTCCAAAGGGGTGCGCACATCAATATACTGTACCCCGGGTTCTTTCAACCGGCGTTTCAATTCCGCTGTTGTGATCATCCGCACCCCTTTCGGCGGGATGAAGCGGCTGGCAAAAAACCAAACAAGCAAAACAAACAGGATGATGTTGATGATGGTTTGCGACATATGATTCCCTCGTTAAATAAATAAGTTCACGTTCCCTTCCGACGCATCAGCCAAATACGCGGCGACGCCAGCAAACTCAACGCCGTCGATCAATTCCTCCGGCTTCAGCCCAAGCAAATCGACCGTCATTTGGCAAGCGACGAGTTTCACGCCTTGCTCTTTCGCCATCTCGATCAACTGCGGAAGCGGCATGGCGTTATGTTTTTTGATGACCTTTTTGATCAACTTCGGGCCGATGCCGGCAAAATTCATGCGCGACAGCCCCATGCGGTCCGCGCCGCGCGGCATCATCTTCGCGAACATCTTTTCAAGAAACCCTTTTTGCACGGGAACCGGCGCCTCTTTCCGCAAGGCGTTCAGCCCCCAGAACGTATGAAAGATCGTCACGTCATGGTCGTAGGCAGCGGCGCCGTTGGCGATGATGTAAGCCGCCATCGCCTTGTCATAGTCGCCGCTGAACAAAATGATCGTCGTCTTTTTCTTCGGCTGTGTCATCTGGCTGCCTCCTTCCTTTCATACCTGTATGGGTATAAAAATGTGCACACATTATCCTTTTTGGATCCAGAACATCAACACACCGTTGTCTTCTTTCATCTCAAGCACCGTATGGCCGCTCGCTTTCGCCCATGCCGGCAAATCGTTTTTCGCCCCTTTATCGGTCGTGTGCACCTCGAGCACTTGACCTGATTGCAATTCGTCCATCGCTTTTTTCGCTCTCACCACCGGCATCGGGCAGGCCAATCCTTTTGCATCCAATACTTTCGTTGCGTTCATTTTGATAACCTCCTTGATATCATACGTTTTATTACCATTACCCCTATGGGTATATTACTACGAGAAAAAGAACGTTGTCAACACCTTTTTGTTGAGCAACGCATTAACGGCTTTTCACAAGCAGTTCCACTGCTTCTTTGACAAGACTGTCTGTGCTTTCCCCTTTTTCCATGCTTTCACGAAGACAATGTTCCAAATTGGTGCTGACGATGACGGCAATGGCGCGGTCAATGGCATTGCGCGCCGCCGACAGCTGGGAAACGACGCTCTTGCAGTCTTTCCCTTGTTCCATCATGCCAAGGACGCCTTTAATTTGTCCTTCAATCCGTTTTAAGCGGTTTTTGATCTCTTTGTTATATTCCATCGGCTCGTTCGCCCCCTTTCTTGACAATCGCAAGCCGTGATCGAATAGCTGTTCACCTCATAGCCATAGCGGCGCAACAGGCGGATGCCGACGTTTTTTTCGATGTCATCCTGAACGATGATATGAAGCGGCTTTGGCGGAATATCCCGCGCATGCCGTTTCAAATACGCCACCGGAATATGCAACGCTTGGCCAAATATGGAGCCGTTGCTTTCATTATAATCGCGCAAGTCAAGAAGAAGCAAGCCGTCCGGCACCTCTTCTACCGGAACGCACGGGATATGTTTTACAGGATAGTAGCGTCGATACAACGCTGCGCCCAAAAGAATGAGAAAGAATAACAAACTGCTAACGATCAACGGTTCACCCCCACTATTCACCCTATGCACGATCATTATATACCCTATACGGTATAATGAAAATAAGAAATATTTTCCTCAACAATTGGTTATTCCCAGCGAATCAAAAGACCATAGACAGCCGGGTGAAAACGGACAAGTTCCACGTTGCCCGCCTTTTGCTTCACATAGGAAAACAGTTCCTCCGACGGAATCCGCTCATGGAGCGGCGGCCCCATTTCGCTTTCCATTGTCTCCCATTCGATCAACAGAAACTGCCCGTTTGGCCTCATCACACGGCGAATTTCGTCAAGGGCGGCTTCTTTTCGTTCCACTTCATGAAAGACGAACGCCATGATTCCTTTGTCCAGCGAATGGGAAGGCAAGGCGGTCGAAGCGACATCCGCCACCCGATATTCGATGTTGGTGACCGCTAGTTTCGCGGCTCGCTGTTTTAGCAATTCAATCATTTCTGGCTACACATCGACCGCATACACTTTTCCGTTTGTCGCCTGCGCGAGAGGAATCGTGAAATAACCATTCCCGGCGCCAAGATCGACGACCGTGTCATCCGGTTTCACGGACAACATCGAAATCGCCCGTTGCGGGTCGATCCATTCCTTGCGCTTCGGTGTAAATTAGCACATTATTTCAGAATCCCTTTTTCAAATTATTTCGGACGGATTCGGAAATAATGTGCAAAATCTTTGCGAATTATTCCAGGTTTTGCAGATTATTTCCGAACATTTGCACATTATTTCGGATGATTAACTAGAATGAGGATGGATCGGGATGAAACATAACAGGGGCCGATCAGCCCCTGCTGTGTCAGTACCCCATTTCTTCGGCTGCCATACGCACAATGTCTTCGTCAATAATATGTTTTTTTAATTGAGCGCCGTATAACAGGCAAGTGGTGGCGAGGTTGTTGATGATCCGCGGCCACCCCTGCGACTGCAGGGCGATCGCTTCTAAGGCAGCTGGGGTAATCGGGTGT
>NZ_NISS01000001.1:966161-969242 GCF_002335725.1 Geobacillus sp. FJAT-46040 | reverse complement strand
ATTTCGGCTCTTCCCCGAGCCCGAAGGCAAGGCCGCGATAAAAGTCCATCACGCTTCCCGTTGACAATGGAAAATAAACGACGTGATACAGTGACGGATTCAGGGATTCCTTAAACGCCCGAAGGGCGAATGTCTTGCCGGCCCCTGGTTCACCGATCAATAGCCCGATCCCTCTTGTTCGTTTCACGTAGTCCAAAGCGGCGAGGGCCTCTTGATACGAGGCCCCTTGATAAGCCTCTGGTGGATTCGTCTCCTTCGAAAACGGCTCTCGGGAAAGGGAATAAAACGTTTTATACATCGTTTTCGCCTCCCTCTACCGGAACCGCCGCAAACGGTGACCGATGGCGTTTCACATAGGCATTGTCCTCGAAGCGAACAAGGACCGCTTCGGCGACCCGTTGACCGTCTTCGTACACATACACGCCTTGTTCATCATAACGGAGTTCGATCGATTGTCCGATGAACCGGGGCGGAACTTCATACAGCTGCTTGTTCAACGTGACCGTACCATCGGCCTTCACTTTACGGTATTCGCGTTTCAAAAAGATCGAGTCGAGCCAATCCGAATCCTCGACGAACGACACCAAATGGACTTGCGATTGAAACACTTCATGTGGCGTCTTCCCGTTCAACGAGGCATGCGGTTTTCGATGGTAATCTTCCTCCAACCACTTCCAAAATCGCTCGTTTAGCTCTTCGAGCGACTTCGGTGAATTCATTTCGAGCAACGGGTAAAACCGCGTCTGTACGGTGCGGAAAAATCGTTCGATTTTCCCTTTGCTTTGCGGATCGTACGGCTGGGTATGGATCAAGGTGATCCCTAACTCCGCGCAGGCGTACTGCAAGGGTTCCGCCCGATAAATCTTGCCGTTATCCGAGTAAATTCGCTTCGGCTTTCCGTATCGAAGCAGCGCTTCCTTGGTTACGATCCGCAACCCGTCAAATTTCTCGGAAGAGAAAAACTGAGCGTACGGCACGACCCGCGAGCAGTCATCGATATAGGCAATCAAAAACGTTTTTTGCGTTTTGCCATTCACGCGAATCAACGGGCCATGGGACAAATCACCTTGCCAGAGCTCATTGACCTGATCGTACGCGAATCGTTTTCGTTCAGGAATCGGTAAAATTTCTTTCCCCACGAGGTTGTATTTTTTTAAAAGTCGGTATATAGTGAAATAAGAGATGGATTGGATTTCCCCCTGCTCGATAAGGTGTTGGTAAAACACCGTCACGGGCATGTGGGGGTGTTTTTTTCTCAGGGCTAAAATGTGATCCTCTTCTTCAGGTGACAGCCTCCGGGAATGGCCACGGTCCGACCGTCGTTTCGGCTTCAGCGCCTCAAAGCCCCCTTTTTTGTACTGCGTGCACCAGTCGAGGATCGTTTTGGCGGCGATGCGTTTCTCTCCATGGTGGGGAACTTGATGGATCCGTTCCGCTACTTCCTTCAAGTACGTTTTTGGATCGACTTGTCCATTCACCAATGGAGCGATCAATCCATACCGAAATAAAGCGATCTCCTGTCTCATCGACTCATTCATTTCGATCTCCTCCTTCGTTCATCCCATTCTAGGACCTTATCGGTCCATCCTGTCTCTATCCTATCGGATCATTCCCCCGACCGTCGAGAGGAAAGGTTTGTGGAATCTATAAATGATTCCATATAAGGGGATATAAGTAAAATCAGGAACTGAATGTACGTGCAAAAAGATGCGTCGATCGGTGCTCCCATATCTCTTGGATGACGAAAAAGAGGCCGATCTCCTCCATCGTCTGGATCCACCATAGGGCTCGTTCTCTCACTTGGGCGATGGCAGGACCAATTTTTCTCCAGCGCTCCGCAAAAAACCAATGAAGGTGGTTCAAATTTCGGAATAAACGTCGGACATAAAATAAAACCCCTTCATCCGTAGGAAGGAGTGGAGCCTCCTCCATCCCCCGTTTCGGAGTCAGGCCCAACCGTTCTTTCACCACTCTCCATATGGTGGGCAACGTATACTGAAAATAAGGGAGAAGAAATGAAGGCAACACGGCCACCGTCCTCCTGCACTCCGGGCAGCGATACCGAGCGATCCAAATGCGATAAGACTGATGCGACGTCACGGCATTTCGTTCGTAGTACCCATGGCGATAAAGAGGGCGTTTTGCCTGGCAATGAGGGCACCGCTTAAGAAGGGGAAAGTCGTTTTGTTTTCCCCGCTGGGCATATGTCTGGACATCGACCTGAAAGTCATGAAACCGAATCACGTCCTCGTCCCCCCTCTGGAAATCACCCATGTCCCATTCCGAAATAATTCACAAAAAATTTAGCACATTCTTTCGGAAAGGGGGAGAGGGATATTCCGAAGGAATGTGCAAAAAAGAGTCTTTTTTGTGCGGAAATAAAGTGATAATTTACACTTCGGATCCAATAATCGTTCAGCATGTTCGTAATGAAAACGATGCCCTGTCATCCTTTTCCCTCCTATTCCTCACTTCCATTTCATTATACTCGCAAAGAGAGGAAAAAAGCCGGCATTGGAAAACGCCGGCTTTTCCCTACCGAACGGCGCACCGGTTTGGACCGATTTCCATCTCCCGTTGTTCCTCTTCCGTAGGATGCAATTTCCCCATGTTGGTCTGCCGAATTTCCTTGTAAGCCGGATCGATATAAGTTGCAATAAAGATTTTCCGATTGTTTGATTCTGTTTTCCTTCATAACAAGTCATTTTGATAGAATGCAGCGGGCGCTCTACTGGATGTAAAACAAAGTTTCAACTTATATAGTGTAAAAAAATATACTTAATGACTGTAGATGAGCAAATTCACTGACATAAATTGACAACTAAACAAAAAAGGAGACATGAACCGGACTCCTTGGGTAAAATAGATGTGCTCAAAACCCATTCACACAAGGAGGTTCATGTCTCATGAATAGATTAGCACATCACCAAGGAATCCACAAGTTTTTCTTCACGCTGGGGTTGACGCTGCAGCTTTCCAAACCGGTCATCAAGCATCTCATTCATATTGTCGATGCCTTGACCACCAAGGGATTCTCGGGAACATTGACTGATATTCATTACTGGAGCTTTCATCCGAATC
>NZ_NISS01000001.1:921669-960816 GCF_002335725.1 Geobacillus sp. FJAT-46040 | reverse complement strand
TATCGAGTCCAAAGACACCCGCCTCGTCACGGTGGGGCAGGAGCGTTATCGCGTGTATCGCTATGAGGGGGCCATCCATGGCCTCGATGACGCGGTGGTGCTGCTGGCTTGGAAGGCGGATCAGCCGATGGCGCCGGAACATCTTCATTGCATCTTGAGCACCGACCGGGAACTCGGGGACGAAGACATCTTGCGTTACTACGCCCAGCGCTGGACGATCGAGTGCTTTTTCCGGCAGGCGAAAGATCAACTGAAGCTGGATGGATACCGCGTTCGCCACATTCGGGCGGTGAAACGGTATTGGGCGGTGGTGCTGTTGGCCTGCGTGTACAGCATCGCCGAATCCCGACAAAACCTCTCCACCGGGCTGGAGCTTCTTCGGTCGCGGAAAGACCACAGCGTCGTCGAGTTCATTTATGACGCTGCGAAGCAAGATATTCCCATTGATGTGATCAAAAAACAGCTCCGTATCGCGTAAGGGGTACCCTGTTTGTCTCTCTAACCATGGAAATTATTGTAATGAAAAATGCTCATCTACAGTTAATGATATAAAAGGCATCCAGATGCAATGAATGCACTGTATCATCCAGAAAGAATGAATACAATTTGCAATGAGTGAAAATAACAGGTATATAACATTTATTTGTAAGTATGTTCTTTATGATCATAAAGTGACAAAAAGTATACTATCCGGTTATAATCAACATGGGGGTGAAACGATGGGACACGTTTGTGGCAAGACGTATAATTGTGAAAAAGAATTAACACTCGCTGTTATTGGCGGTAAATGGAAAATGCTTATTTTATGGCATCTAGGAAAAGGGGGGAAGAAGCGGTTTAGCGAACTAAAAGCCCTCATGCCTGGGATCACCCAAAGAATGCTTGTTAACCAGCTGCGGGAGCTGGAGCAAGATCAAATTGTTCATCGCGAAGTCTATCCGGTTGTTCCGCCAAAAGTGGAATATTCATTGACCGAACATGGGAAAAGTTTGATGCCAATTCTTGATGCGATGTATGAATGGGGCAAAAACTATATGGAGACGGTCGTAAAGGGGCAAGTAAAAATCAATGAAGCAACCAAGTAGAAAGCTTTCTCTGTTATGAAAGCTTCGAAAACGATCTGCGTGTATGTTATATGCACTTTTCTTTTTTTGCTGGTAAACAAAGAAATACATACATGAAAGATAATGAGGAAAGCAATAAGTTTTATAATTAGACGCGAAAAACCAACGGACAACCATCTTTATGAAAGAACCGCTGTCCGTTGGTTTTTCTGTATATGCGTTGATGACTGTTGATGGAGTCCCGAAAATGGCGTAAAAAGAAAAACGGCAAAAAAGTGCTTTTGTTTTCCAGTGATCCAAGTTCACTGGATGGAGAATGGATTTTACACAATAATGTGGACTAGGCATGGCTGTTCGAATGCGAGGAAGGTCTGGAAAAAATATTCCGAATTTCTTTTTTTATTTTTAGGTACCCGTGGTGCTAGTTGAGCGTCAGCGCTCAACCAGCCCTAGTGTGACCAAGGAATAAGCCAACAAGATGCCATCGAGTGCCACTTCAAACCCGGCCATGGAATTCGCTCGAATGTCGGTGATCCGGTATTGGTCTACGAGAATCGAAAACACCGTCTCGATGACTTTGCGTTTTTTTTGGATCCATTCTTCCCATGCCTTGGATGGGCCGTGCTTTTGATTGTGTCGAGACGGTGTCCAGAACGCGACTTGGTGTTCTTCGTACAGCTTTTCTCGAAGAGCGTGGCTGATG
This sequence comes from Geobacillus sp. FJAT-46040, assembly GCF_002335725.1. Lineage (NCBI taxonomy): Bacteria > Bacillati > Bacillota > Bacilli > Caryophanales > Anoxybacillaceae > Geobacillus > Geobacillus sp. FJAT-46040. The sequence goes on along the minus strand of NZ_NISS01000001.1, from coordinate 959,049 downwards.
TACCCTTTGTCCCCAAAGTTGTAGGGATGAGGGATTTGAGTCATCACCGTTTCAGCGGCTTTGACGTCGTGGCAGGACGCTTCCGTCACGACATAGCCCATGGCCAGCCCTTGATTGGTCACTTGAAGATGCAGCTTGAAACCGTAGTACCATTGCTTTTTGGAAGCACAATACCCCATATCCGCGATCCCTCGAAATCGCTTGACGCGCTGCATTCTCACGGGATGGCACAACGGAAGAGGCAAGCTGTCGACGACCGCATAAGCATGGTGTTGGCCACGTTTCGCCAGCTCATGACGGATCCATTTGATGGCGAAACCAAGCGCCCGGCAGCGGCGGTTGTATCGGGAGCGTTCAAGAAACGAGCCGTTTGTGAACAAATTTCCCGTGACAAAACGATGCCAGGCTCGTTCGGAAGAAAAGCCCAGCAGCTTCCCCAAAAGGTGAACCGCCATGACCACTTCGTCTTCTTGCTTGACCAAGTGACGGTTGCGGCGATGAAGATACATTTGAATCAACGACAGTTGGGCAGAAACAAAACAGAAAATAGCGGCATATTGTTTTTGAAGTTTGGCTGGATCTGTAGTAAAATGAAAGTGCTCTTGCATGGGGGATCTCTCCTTTCGAATGTTGGGTGACACTTTCATTCTACTGGAGATCCGCCAGCAAGGGCTATTTTTATGCTTGATCAAGTTTATCTAGCACCACGGGTTTTAGGTATAATTTTTCACACTATGTAACACGAAAGTATCTACTTGTTAAATAGAATGATGTGCCTAATAATATCAGTATCGCCACATGAATGGGCGATACGTTGCTAGATGGATAATGAGAGAGGAGGGGTAAGAATGTATCGAAAGGAGTTTTATGTCTTTGACCAAGATCGTCCTGTTCCAGCGGTGATCCGAAATTATGAAGAAAAGGACTTTCCTGGATTAATCCGCATTCAACAGGAAAGTTTTCCTCCGCCATTCCCGTCTGAATTATGGTGGAATACGGAACAGCTGAAAAACCATGTGACACTCTTTCCAGAGGGAGCCTTATGTGTTGAGGTGAATGGTGAAATTGCGGGGTCAATGACAGGGCTTATTGTCGACTTTGACCCGAGCCATCCGGACCATACATGGGAAGAGATCACGGATCATGGATATATCCGCAACCATAACCCAAACGGGAATACGCTTTATGTCGTTGATATTGGCGTGCGCCCTGCCTACCGCAAATGGGGGCTGGGAAAATGGCTGATGCTATCCATGTATGAAGTGGTTGTTCATTTGGGACTAGAGCGGCTGTTAGGCGGAGGGAGGATGCCTGGCTATCATAAAAAAGCGCATGAGATGACAGCGGAGCAATATCTCGAAGCGGTAGTAAAAGGCAAATTGAAAGATCCTGTTATTACCTTCCTGCTTCGCTGCGGCCGCACACCTGTCAAAGTGGTGGCGAACTATTTAGAAGATGAAGAATCGTGCAATTATGCTGCACTGATGGAATGGAAAAATCCTTTTTATCGCGCAAAATCTTAAAGGAGAATGATGAAAATGGAGTATCGCAGAATTACGAGCATTGAAGACCCTTTGTTTAAGAAAATGCATCAATTGATGCAAAATGTATTTCCTCCGGAAGAAGTATTGGCATTTGATTTGTGGAAAGAGCCTCTGGAAGATCCGGGAATTCGTGTGTGCGTTGCTGTTCACGAAGGAGAGGTAGTAGGCGCAACGGAGTACCGTTATTATGAAGATTTAAATGTCGCGATGACAGATTTCACCATTATCGGCCAAGCAGGACTGGGGATCGGCCGGTTTTTAGCCAAAAAGCGGCTGGAGGATTTGCAAAATTGGGCCGCTGCAAATGGAAAGCAGTTGTATGGCATGTTCGCCGAGATTTATGATCCTTATCGGGTGAAGCATTATGAATTTGGCGGGATTAAGCCGATGGATCCATATGTTCGTCGTGAGGTATTATCTCATTTGGGATATAAGCGGCTTGACTTCCCTTATGTCCATCCATCTTGGAACAATGATGGAGAAGCCGTAACCGGGCTTGATCTTTGTTTCCTTCCGATGGACGATAGCGTGAATGAACTTCCAGCGGATCTTGTTGTGAAGTTTTTGAAACGTTATTATTCTGTCTTATCGAACAAACCAAGGGATTGGTATGAAATGATGGAAAAACTAGAGGCGAAAAACACCATACCGCTATTACCGATTTAAACCTTAATAAAAACACCATGCTTATGGAACCTTAAAAAAATTTTTCCAACTTCAGCGCGTCTTTTATCGTTTCCCTATCGAAAGCAGCAAAAATGCTATTTCGATGCTGGAAAGGGGTATGGGCCTAGAACGGGTGGCCGAACAGCGCTGTGAGGTTTGCGCGGGGCGCGGCATTGTTCTGAGGCCGCCTTTTGACAGCGTCCTTGCTGCTTTTCAAGATATCGCAGCCATGCGGCCCAAGGCGACGCCCGACTTTGACCAAGGGTATGTGACGCCCGAGACAACCGTTCGGCGGCTGGCACTGATGGCCCAACAGGGAGATCTGATGGGGCGAGACTGCCCGCCTTCTGCAGCGGGAATACCCGTTGCCGAGGGCGGGCGTTTTGTTCGCCGTTTCCTGACATCTGCATGCGGAGTTGCGTTCTTCAAGGTTTGCTGAATGACATTTGCCACCATCGCACGATTTTACCGATGGATTATGGAAGGCAACAGACTTTTGAGAGTTTTTGACGCCGCGTGCAACCATGAAAGGAGTGGTCATCGATTTTGCAAAAAGTCTTGGCACCCCCCCGCGTTCTGACTGATAACCGATTTGATTTGTAATGATCATCGAGGGAATGCTGATAGTGGGAGAGCGGCTGATGTGCACGAAGGGAATGAACGATCATGGATCGATCACAAGAATCCAATCTCCCGATTAAAAAAAGACCGCAAAGCGTTTCTTAAAGAAAGCTTTGCGACCTTTTCTCCTTTCCCCCGTGATTAAGTTGAAAATTTCGTTTAAATAGCTTAAAATTTCGAATGGTTAAAGATGTCTGCGCAACATTCCTTATACTCTATTCCAGATTGGCGTGTCTTTTGAACATGGTATTGGAGTCCAATCCTTTTTTCTCCATGCATCTTAATATGATCGCATCATAAAACAGCAAGAGGGTTTGCTCAAAAAGCGATCCCATCGGCTGTATCGTTTTGTATCCGTTATCTGACTGGCCTTTAGGCGAGCCAGGCAATTTGACCGTGATATCAGCCAATTGTCCAATGGTCGATTCAGGGAAAATGGTCACTAACGCTACGGTTGCCCCTAAGCTTTTCGCTTTTTCAGCCATGGAAAGCAGTTTTTGCGTTTTTCACGACACGTTTGATTGTGGCAAGGTCTTCAAGAAAGTTTTTGCCGACTGCTTGAAGATCATAACCTGTGTGTACGCAAATATAGTCGACTCCAAACCCATCTACTTCTTTCGCTCGTTCTTCTAAATTTTTAACCCCGATCATGTCCACCAATATTTTTTTGCCTTGTTTTTTAGCTTCTTCCACAGCACCTTTGATGGACAAATCTTCAGCAACTCCAAGTATCGTGATAATGTCGGCTCCGGCTTCGGACGCTTTCATGACTTCATATGCGGCGGCATCCATGATTTTTAAGTCTGCCAATACTTTTAAGTGAGGAAATTCTTGTTTGATTTCTTTTACAGCTCTAAGACCTTCATTAATGATAACTGGAGTGCCGATTTCTACAATATCCACATACTCCTCAACTTCTTTTTACTAATTGTTTCGCTTCTGGAATGTTTACGAGATCCAATGCTAATTGTAATTCCATGAATCCTTCACCTCTCATAAAAATTTTGCAGGTTGCATAAGCAGTATCATTTTTATGTGTTTATCTCTTACACACTGATGAGTATACTATGTATGTTTTGCCTTTAAAAGTACGCACTTTATTTTTATATAGTATCAAAAAATACACTATTGTTCATTATGTATACTATTTGGGAAAGAGGGGCTCTCCATTTCCAGACAAATTTTATTTTGAAATGGCCCAAAAATAAGAAAAGCAATATGCTATCCATTGCTTGTGGCATTAACTGAAGAACTGTTTCTTTGTCAAGCCATATGTAAAAAGGGCTATCTCATCTTTGTGAGACAGCCCTAAAACGCCGGATTTTATTTCCTGAGTTCGACAGTTTTGAGGCCATTTCAGGCAAATGAACATGGCCAAAATGCTGTGATATCGCGGTAAAGCTGGCCGTACGAAATGCCCGTCAGCTCAAGCAGTCCTTTTTTCGAGATCAATTCTTGTTCCATGAGCCGCACACCCCCTTCCTTTTGTTAATTGCAGCATAACATTGTTACGTTATAAAGAGAGGCGAAAACAACAGCGCCATACGCATGGTAAAAAACGAACCAAAGCGGTTGACAACTTGTCAGCTGGCTCATTACAATAAAACCAATTTCCGCCGATGATCAGGCGATGGACATGAGGAAAGGAGAGTCAGCAGCATGAATTCGATCTTACAAAAACAGCTAGCCACCGCAGCGAAACAAACCGAAGCGGATCTCGTTGTCAAAAACGGGAAAATCGTCAACGTGTTTACGCGCGAAATCATCGAAGGGGATCTCGCCATTGCGGAAGGGATGATCGTCGGCATCGGCCGCTATGAGGGAAGGAAAACGATCGATGCCGAAGGGCGTTATATATGCCCGGGGCTGATTGACGGACACGTGCATATCGAATCGTCGATGGTGCCCCCGAGCGAATTCGCCCGCGTCGTTCTCCCGCATGGTGTGACGACCGTCATTGCCGATCCGCACGAAATCGCCAATGTCGCTGGCGTCCGCGGCATACAATTTATGCTCGACGATGCGAAACGGACGCAGCTCGATGTGTATATGATGCTGCCGTCGTGCGTGCCCGCCACTTCGTTCGAACATGCCGGAGCCTCCTTATCCGCGGCGGAACTGGCGCCGTTTTTCAACGATGAACGCGTTCTCGGATTGGCGGAAGTGATGGACTATCCGTCATTAAGGGAACAACAACCATCGATGCTTGACAAACTGGCGCTCGCGGCAAACGCCAACCGCCTCATCGACGGCCACTTGGCCGGCCTTGATGCCAACGCCATCAACGTCTACCGAAGCGCCCGCATCCATACGGACCATGAATGCGTCACCGCCGACGAAGCGCTTGAACGTATTCGCCGCGGCATGTACGTGCTCATTCGCCAAGGATCGGTCGCCAAAGACCTCGAAAAACTTCTTCCTGCCGTCACGGAGCACAACGCGCGCCGCTTTTTGTTTTGCACGGATGACAAACATCTTGATGACTTATGGTTCGAAGGCAGCGTCGACCACAACGTGCGGCTCGCCATTCGCGCCGGGCTCGACCCGCTTCTGGCCATCCAGATGGCCACGTTAAACGCCGCCGAGTGCTACCGGTTGTCGACGAAGGGCGCTGTCGCCCCGGGGTATGACGCCGACTTTTTGTTCGTTGAGGATTTGGAAACGCTGAAAATCACCCATGTCTTCAAACAAGGGGCGCTCGTCGCCGAACATGGAAGGGCAACGCTTTCCTTCCATCCGGCATCCAGTGAAACCGAACCGAAATTGCTTCAATCCATTCGTTGCCGACCCGTCACCGAATCGGATCTTCGCATCCCGATGACGAAAGGAAACAAAGCCCATGTCATTGAGATCATCCCAAATCATTTGCATACGAACCATCTTGTCACCGAAGTCGATGTCCGCGACGGGGCCTTTTCCCCTTCGGTCGAACGGGATTTGCTGAAGCTTGTGGTCGTCGAACGCCATCGCGGCCTCGGCATCGGCCTTGGCATCGTCCGCGGTTTCGGATTCAAAGCAGGCGCCATCGCTGCTTCGATTGCGCACGATTCGCATCACACCATCGCCGTCGGCACAAACGACCGCGACCTCATCGTCGCCATTGAACAGCTCCGCCAACAACAAGGCGGGCTTGCCGTCGCCAAAGACGGAGCGGTGCTCGCTGGATTACCGCTTGAGATCGGCGGATTGATGACAAGAAAAGATTATACTGAAGTGTTAAATGGATTGAAACAGATCCATGAAGCGCTGGACTCGCTCGGCTCAAGCCATGCCTTCAACCCGTTTATCACACTGTCCTTCCTCGCCTTGCCGGTCATCCCGGAGCTCAAGCTGACCGACCAAGGGTTATTTGATGTGAACAAATGGGAATTCATTCCTATTGAAGCGGTTTAAACCCTCCTATTTGCGCTGACGCTTCGAAGCGATAAGATTTGGCGAGCACCCGCCTTACAGAAAGCTGCCACTTAAAGCCGACCCGCCAAAAAACCAAGTCCCTTCATCTCCTCCATTTATCAGCCAAGGGGATGAAGGGATTTTCTTCGCCCCGCCTATTTTTCTCTTTTTTACAGCGCCATGCGGCATTGGCATAAGCACATTCCTGCATGATTGTAAAGCAGCAACATGGTCGAAAGGAAGGTGCAAGGAAATTGATCACCATCAGCCTTTGCATGATCGTCAAAAATGAAGAAGACATCCTTGCCCGCTGCTTGGACAGCGTCCGACATCTCGTAGACGAGATCGTGATTGTGGATACAGGGTCGACCGATCGCACGAAAGAAATCGCCCGATCCTACACCGCACGAGTCATCGACTTTCCTTGGAGCGATGATTTCTCTGTGGCGAGAAATTTCTCCTTTTCCCACGCCGCAATGGACTATATTTTTTGGCTGGACGCAGACGATATCCTGCCGGCAGAAGAGCAAACAAAATTTCTCACACTGAAGCACACCCTTTCTCCTGACATCGACTCCGTCACCATGATTTACAGCCTTGCCCAAGATGAAGATGGAAAAACGATTTCCAGCGTCCGCCGCAACCGCCTCATCAAACGAGCCAACCGCTTCCGATGGCATGGGGTCGTTCACGAATATTTGGAAGTATGGGGAACCATTCTCAATAGCGACATTACCATCATTCATCAACCTACTCATCACGCTTCAGACCGAAATTTAAAAATTTACGAGAGGCAGCTAGCACAAGGAATAGAACTTTCGCCAAGAGATCTATTTTACTTTGCCAACGAATTGTTTGACCATCAACAATACGAACAAGCCATTCAGTATTACGAACAGTTTTTGCAGACAAAAAAAGGGTGGGTGGAAGATTGCATCGCCGCCTGCGGAAAGGTAGCGGATGGTTTTGATGCGCTCGGTGATGAAGAACAGGCATTGCGATATGCGTTCCGATCGTTCGAATACGATACCCCTCGGGCTGAATGCTGCTACCGGCTCGGCTATTACTTTCTTCAGCGCAAGCAATATCGGCTTGCCGCATTTTGGTACCATTTAGCCACTCAGCTCACAATGCCTTCCGACAGCTGGGGATTTGTTCATCATGCTTGTTGGACTTGGCTTTCCCACTTGCAGCTTTGTGTATGTTACTTTTACATGGGCGAGTACGAGTTAGCATACCAACATAACGAAAAAGCCAAACAATACGTTCCTCATCATCCCGCGGTTTTGCACAACGAATGTTTGCTGCAATCCATTCTCGCCGCCGAAAGCACGTTCCACCAAGCCGATGAATCGCGATGAAAGGAGGTTATGCCGCTTGTCTGACCGACGTCCTATTCGAGTAAAATGTCTTTCCCCTTTATGCGGAACATGGCCGCCGATTGTAAAAATCTATACCGGACCAACAGGACCCACGGGACCCATCGGACCTCAAGGACCTACAGGGCCGACGGGACCAGCTGGAGCAGGAGCCATCATTCCATTCGCTTCAGGAACAACGGTTGTCTTGACCGCCACTATAGCCGGGTTGGCCGACACCACAAGTTTGATCGGATTTGGAAACGCTGCTTCAAGCATCAGTTTAGTGGGAGGAACGATAAACCTTGGCGGCACATCGAATTTTTCCTTTACCATCCCGCGTTCAGGAATCATTACTGCTGTCGCAGCCAATTTTTCCGCTACAACAGGCACAGCGCTTTTAGGAACAGCTACGATCCGCGCTCAATTGTATATCGCCACTTCTCCATCCAGCAACGTATTTTCGCCTATTCCAGGCACGCTCATTACATTAACGCCATCAATCACCTTTCCCATCTCCCTAGCCCAAAACGCCAGCGGCATTGTCACAGGATAAACGTGCCTGTCAATACTGGCGACCGGCTGCTCATGGCGTTTTTCATCACCACTTCCGGCCTTTCAATCGCCGCTTCCGTCATGGGGTATGCGAGTGCAGGAGTGGCGATTAGTTAGCGCCTCACTGTGATACCAAGGATGCGCTCATTGGAGCGCTCAACTAAGGCCGCTGCAAACAAGCGGCCTTATAATCCCTCTCCGTTCAGTTGAACGCTCTCCCGCCCGCATTTCGAGGTGGGAGATTCTTGGGAACACCCGCCCCGCGGCAGGATGTCCGCCAAGCCATCCCCGTGCGTCCCACGGTTCAGCCGCCCTACAACGACAGCAGTCGAAGCCCTTCATTTAGAATATTCCGGGCAGCGTTATGGTCCCGGTCATGTTCGGCTCCGCAGGCGGGGCACACCCACTCGCGAATGCCAAGCGATTTCACCTCGACGTGCCGATGCCCGCAGCACGAGCACAATTGACTCGAGGGAAACGTGCTCGCAACACGAACCACCGTCCGCCCGTACCATATCGCTTTATACTCGAGCATGCGAAGAAAACTCCCCCACGCGGAATCGGAAATGGATTTAGCCAGCTTGCGATTCTTTTGCATGTTCCTAACACGCAAGTCCTCCACGCACACCACTTGGTTTTCGCGGATGAGGCGGGTGGACAGTTTGTGCAGGAAATCGTTCCGGCAGTTGGCGATTTTTTCATGAAGCTTGGCCACTTTCAAACGGGCTTTCTCCCAGTTCGAACCGCTTGGCTTTCGACGAGCCATCACCCGCTGCCAGTAGGCGAGCTTTTCTTCATACCGGCGCCAATACCGGGGGTGTTCGATCGTTTCGCCTGTGGAAAGCACTACGATCTGTTTCAACCCCAAATCGACGCCCACTTTCTTGTCGGTTTGGGGCAATGGGGGAATATCCGTTTCCACGAGAATGGAGACGAAATACTTCCCCGCTCGATTTCGACGAATCGTGGCGGAGAGAATGCGGCCTTCCACCTCGCGGCTTTTGGCGAACTTCACCCATCCGAGCTTGGGAAGTTTCAACCGATGGCCGTCCACTTCGATCGTAGGGCGTCCGTTCTTTGGGTAGTTGCACTGGGCGGTGTACGATTGGTTCGGGTGTTTTTTGCTTTTGAAGCGGGGAGCGTTCGCCGTTCCCTCGAAGAACCGGTCAAACGCCTCGGCCAACTGCTGCAGTGCGTTTTGCAAGGCGGTTGAATCAGGGGTTTTCAGCCCTGGAAGGGTTTTCTTCAAAGCTGTCAATCGTTTGGAACACTCGTTGTAGCCGAGTCCTTTTCCCGTGGTTTCATACGTCTCCTTCCACTCGGCCAAAAAGTGATTGTACACAAATCGGCAGCACCCAATCGTCTCGTTGAGGAGTTTTGCCTGTGTTCGGGTGGGATACAGCCGAAAGCGATAGGCTTTGTGCATAGCCCTCCCTCCTCAAAAAGAACGTTTGTTCTATTTACATCCATTGTATACTTTTTGCCCATTGGGGGCAATAGGGAGATTCGCAAAGGAAGCCCGGATTCATCCCGACTTACATTTACGGGTAAAAGCGAGATTTTCTCGGCGGAAGATGATCACAAATAAGCAGGCGGCTTCACGCGAACACCGTCGTGAACAACCGCCTGCTTTCTTCACGATTGCAACATGGAAAACACTTGCTCAACATCCTTATCCCCGCGCCCCGACAAATTCACAATGATGATTTGGTCTTTGCTTAACGTCGGCGCAAGCTTGATAGCGTACGCCACCGCATGGGCGCTCTCGAGAGCTGGGATGATTCCTTCTGTTTTAGACAGCAGTTGAAACGCCTCAAGCACTTCTTCGTTCGTGACCGTATAATACTCAGCCCGCCCGGACACTTTCAAGTAGCTATGTTCCGGACCAATGCCCGGGTAATCAAGCCCGGCGGCAATCGAGTATGTCGGCTGCGGGTTTCCATTTTCATCAAGGAGCACCAAACACTTGAATCCATGCAACACGGCCGGAACGCCCTTCGTTAGCGTCGCTGCCTTCTCCGGCTCGACACCGATGAGCCGCACGCTCGGTTCATCCAAGTAGTGGGCGAACGCCCCGATGGCGTTGCTTCCCCCGCCGACGCAGGCCACTACCGCATCCGGAAGACGTCCTCCCTTCTCTACAATCTGCCGCTTGCTCTCTTCGCTAATAACCGACTGAAAATGTTTCACCATCGACGGGTACGGATGCGGACCAACCGCCGAACCAAGCAAGTAAAATGTAGTCTTATAGTTTTGCACAAGATCGTTCAGCGCCTCGTCCACGGCATCCTTCAATCGTCCTTGACCTTTCGAGACCGACACGACTTTCGCCCCTAACAGCTCCATGCGGAACACATTAAGCGCCTGGCGCTTCGTATCTTCTTCTCCCATATAAATGGTACAATCGATGCCAAACATGGCGCATGCGGTAGCGGTCGCCACCCCGTGCTGGCCTGCGCCTGTCTCCGCAATGACCCGCTTCGCGCCCATCCGCTTCGCCAATAAAATTTGCCCGATCACGTTGTTGATTTTATGCGAACCGGTATGGTTTAAATCCTCACGCTTCAAATAAATCTTCGCCCCGCCGAGCCGCTCCGTCAACCGCGCCGCAAACGTCAGCGGACTCTCACGGCCGACATACTCCCGCAAATAGGTTCGAAACTCCTCATTGAATTCCGGGTCATCTTTATATTTCAGAAACTGCTCTTCCAAGTAGTCAAGCACTTCCTGCAGTTCAGGCGGAACAAAGCTGCCACCAAACTCACCAAAATACCCTCTTCTTTCCTGCACTACGCTCATCGCTCATCTCTCCTCTGCTTTCTAAAAGTCATAACATCAGCATAAACCGTTTTGGCAAGCAAGTCAATAAATAATTTATATTTTTCAAACATTTAAATAAATAGACTTCCGAATCTATCCACGATGGCGAAACGGTGTTTCATCCAACGACCGCTGCCCATGCCGCGATATTGTTGGATTTTTGGACTTCATGTTGCATGTGTAACTATTCAGCCACATCATAAAGTGAGCTGAATATTTTCTTCTTTCCTTGTCTATGATGTGAATATTGATAGACAAGGAGGTGAATCGCATGTTGACGGTACAACAAGCTGTATTTACAGTTGAGAGCTTAATCGGCAAAGTTCAACAACAAAAACAGCTCATTCATCAACTCATTCAAGAAAATGAACATTTGCGTCACGAAAACAAACAACTACGCAAAGAAAATGAACAACTGAAGTACCGTGTTCAAGAGCTGGAAGCACGCACGAAAAAAAACAGCTCCAATAGCCATTTGCCCCCATCTTCTGACCGTTTTGAGAAAAAGCGTTCCTCCCGCGAGCCGTCTGGCAAAAAGCCTGGTGGGCAAGAGGGACATGAGGGGAAGACGCTCCGTCAAGTGGAACATCCACATCATCGTGTCGTCCACCGTGTGCATACGTGTCAAGGATGTGGAGCTTCTTTGCGTGAAGTCAAACCGTTCAAAGTCGATATCCGTCAAGTGTTTGATGTCCCTCCTGTGGCGATCGAGGTGACACAACATGAACGTGAAGTGAAATCGTGTCCACATTGTCGATGCGTGCAACAAGCCGAATTCCCATCCCATGTCACGAATCATGTGCAATACGGTCCACGGCTCACGGCGCTCGTTGTTTATTTACATCATATCCAATTGATCCCGTACAAGCGTTTAAGTGATACAATCGAAGCGTTATATCAACACTCGATTAGTACGGGAACTCTTGCCAATATGGTGAAACGAGGACGCGAATCGTTGGAATCAAATATGGACATCATCGAAGACGCCTTACTTGAATCCAACATCCTGCATGTCGATGAAACGAGTTTGCGCATCAATGGGAAACTCGCATGGGTGCATGTCGCGTGTACATCGAGATATACATACTTGGCTCCTCACGCTTCTCGTGGAAAAAAAGCGACCGATGATATCGGGATTCTTCCCCGATATGAAGGGACGATGATGCACGATGCGTTCGGTACGTATCCGAAATACACACATGCCACCCATGCCCTTTGTCATGCCCACCATTAGCGAGAGTGAAAAGGATTCATCGAACAGGGGCATACGTGGGCGATGCGCATGACCACGTTTCTGTTAGCCGCCAAGCAAGCCGTCGAAGCCCATCACGGTGCACTTTCCGAAGAAGAAGCGAGACGGTGGGAACGAGTGTATGATCGCATCCTAGAAAGAGCACAACACCGATTAGAAACGATGACGCCTCTTCCGAAAAAAGCACTCGCTTTTGTTCGACGCCTTCAAAAACGAAAGGAAGAAGCGCTGCGTTTCTTACGTGAAGTACATGTTCCCTTTGATAACAACCAAGCCGAACGCGATCTTCGCATGGTCAAAGTCAAAGAGAACATTTCGGGTACGTTTCGCGAAGAAACATTCTCGCAGTCGGTTTGCATCGCAAGAAGCATCGTTTCCACACTGACGAAACACGAAAACAACGTGTGGGATTCGTTATGTCTTCTGTTGGCAGGCGAAACGATCGATCGAGTTCTTTCCGCTACCTAGGGCATTTTCTATGACCGAAATGCCCTATTTGTGCTGGGCTTTTTTATACACTAGCACTGGGGTGAATAGTTACGTTGCATGTATATATAAATGTCAAACCTTCAAATTGAATCTATATAATCAATAGTTTAAAATAATATAATAGATCCCTTTTGCATTACCGATGATTATCGAACAACACGAGTGTTGATTATCCAAAATTATACATACACCTTCCATAAATTTGGGCATACTCAAACAAAGCAGCGGCCATCCCGGATTTCCAATCGAGAGGAAGCTGCCCAGAGAAAAAACGGCGAACGAACGAAATGAAGGAAAGAGAGACGTTCGTCTGTTTTTTGGTTTGATCATACAGCCATCGCAGCAACACATACGCGATGAACGCCGCAAACAGTTGGTTGTATACCGCATTTTCCGTCGTGCCAAACAAGGTTGGGACATTCAGATATTGCTTTACCCAGCGGAAAAAGACTTCAACGGTCCAACGTTGTTGGTACATGTCGGCAATGGTTTCCGCAGACGCATGGAAGAGATTCGTCACGACCCGAATGTCGCGGCCATTCGCATCTCGAAAGATCACCACCCGGTGACGCTTGGTGGAGCGGCATTGTTTCGTCCCCAACTGGCACGTGAAGTCGGCTTGAACCGATGAGGATGTGCTGGAAAGGCGTTTCAAGCTTTTTTTCTGATGAAGTTCGATGTTGTCCTTCATTCGAATGACAAAGAGCTGATGCTGCTCCACAAATCGATCGAGGCGTTCGATTTTGACATACGCCCGGTCTTCCACCAGCACTTGTTGAGCGTTCGTCAACTGTTCTCCCACTGGGCCATCGTGACGCAGTCCGGTCGTTTCCACCACGTCTGCCGGCAGCGAGGATTCCGGCGAATACGCGACGTGCAGCTTCACTCCGGCGCGTTCGCCGTGATACGGAGCCCATGGGAGGCGGTTTTTCCCGACCGTGACGGTCGTCGAATCCACCACCCGAAGCGGTTTGGGAAACCGAAGCGAACGGCGGGTTTGGCGGTTGCACTTGGAAATGATCAACGCCAACAAGCGTTTCATGATGTCATAGGGAACTTCTTTCGCTTTCTTGGATACTGTGGAATAATGGAATCGCGGCAATCCATACAGAGGCCCCACATCGGCTCCGTGGCGAAAGCTTTTCCATTGATGCATGGCGGCCAGCAGGAAGAAGTGAATCCACTCGCGCAACGTAAAGGTTCGAGACGAATCACGATCCCCAACCGCTTCGGCAATCCGTTGAATCTCTTCATCCGAAACAAGTTTTTGCATCAAATTCGGGAGTGTGGTATGCTTGTTCATAGAGAGCACCTCTTGGGTTTGTTTGTGTCGTTACTCACATTCTACAGGAAAGGTGCTCTTTTTTCTATACCCTTTGGATTTTATTGGATAATCAACACGCCTGATAGCGTGTGATTCTTTCTTAATCTTATATTGTGTCAGAAGAGAAGTGTTCTTTGTTTGTGAACTTACGATAAAAGCAAGGGGGTTGAATATGCCTACGATTAAGGATGTGGCGCGATTAGCAGGTGTCACCGTAACAACCGTATCTCGTGTATTGAATAATCGTGGATATATTAGCGATGCAACCCGCAAAAAAGTATATCAGGCAATGGAAGAATTAAACTATCAACCAAATGAAATTGCCAGATCTTTGCATCGCCGACAATCAAAGTTAATAGGACTCATTATTCCAACTGTATCTCATCCGTTTTTCGGGGAATTATCGGGTTTCATTGAATATTATGCCCATTTAATGGGATATAAAGTGCTAATTTGCAATTCATTGCTCGATCGAAAAAAAGAAAAAGAGTATATCGAGATGCTCAAAAGCAATCGGGTAGACGGCATTATTATGGGGAGCCATACGCTAGAAGTGGAAGAATATATGAACTTAAATTATCCGATCGTCACATTTGATCGGCGCATTAGTGAAGAAATTCCTTATATTTCCTCTGATAACTACGGTGGGGGGAAGTTGGCCACCCATTTGCTCATTCAAAAAGGATGCAAAAAAATTGCTCATATAAGCGGGAATTTACAGCTTCAATTGCTTGCCAATAAACGCTCACAAGCATTTATCGAATTAAGTAAAGAACATGGGATTGAATCGGTGATTGTTGAAACGGACCTGAATGTTTTTGACATCACTCAATACGAAGCGATGATTCGAAATTTGTTAGAAAAACACCCCGATATCGATGGTGTTTTTGCGAGTAGTGATGTCATGGCGGCCTATTTTATTCAAATCGGTTATTTCTTGAATAGACGGATTCCTGAACATATTAAAATTGTTGGATACGATGATATTAAGCTTGCTTCGTTATTTGTTCCGCCACTCACGACCATTCGTCAACCGATTGAAGAGATGGCGAAATGTGCGGTTGAATTGATTGTGAAGCAAGTAAACGAAGAGCCGTTTGAACGTGAGAATGTGTTTCCGGTAGAGTTGATCGAACGGTTGACGACGTGATGATGTAGGGAAGGTGTTGAAAGTGATAAACGTTTCAACACCTTTTTTGTAAGGTAAGAAAGTATAAAATGTTACAATTAGGTGGGGAGCTGTCTAGCTCCAAGCGCCATCGGTGTGATGCGATCCGCCCCTTCTTTCGGCGGCAACACATGGAGAAACTTCAGTGATTTTGCCCACGCAGAACCAAGCCGTGCTTGGTTCGAGCGCTCCTCGGTGGGGCTTGTGCGATCTTCGCCGATAGGCGGGCGCTTTGCGCTTTTCTTACAATATATCAATCGTTTAACATTTTTTATGTCAAACGATTGACATATTGAAACCGCTTTAATATAATCACGGTAGAAGTACAAATATTTTTAAAAAGAGGGGGAACTAATTTGAGCAAACTAAAAATGATGTCAGCCGCAGTATTATCTTTATCCTTACTGTTGGCAGGATGTGGGAATTCCGCGAAGGAAAGTCAACAGTCTGAACAAAAGAAAACAAGTAGTTCAGAAGTGAAAATTACGTTTTTGAATTCGAAAGGTGAAATTCAAGCACAGCTTGAAGAAGCAGCAAAAGAATTTAGCAAAGAAAATCCTGGAATAACATTAGAAGTAATCCCAGCTGCTGCAGGCCAGTCCCCATTTGAAAAGGTAACATCGATGTATGCATCTGGAAATGCACCGACAATTGCAATGGTGGATCCAGGTGATGTGAAAAAATTTGCCGATAAGGCGCTTGATTTATCAAAAGAAAAATGGGTGAATGATGCTATTGATGGTAGTTTAGATGATGCGAAGACAGAAGATGGAAAGATTCTTGCCTTCCCGTTTGCGGTTGAAGGATATGGTTTAATTTATAACAAAGCCGTTCTTGATAAAGCAGTAGGCGGAAACTTTGACCCTGCTTCGATTAAAACGAGAAAAGACTTGGCAGAATTAATCAAAAAAATTCAAAAAACAGGAGTAGCTTCCAATTTGTTATCTCCAATGGATTGGTCGTTAGGGGCTCATTATTTAACAATTGGTTATAGCGTACAATCAAATAAGTTTGAAGAAGTGGAAGCGTTTTTAACAAACCTTAAAGAAGGAAAAGAAGATTTGACGAAAAACGAAAAATTAAACGGGCTATTAGATACGTTTGATTTATTAAAAGAAAATAACATTAATAAGAAAGATCCGATGTCAGGAACGTATGAGCAAGGACCGGAGTTATTAGGAAAAGGAAAAGTCGGTCTTTGGTTTATGGGGAACTGGGCATGGCCGCAAATTAAAGAGTTTGATACAACAAACGGCAACTACGGTTTCTTGCCAGTGCCAATTAGCGATAATCCAGATGACTATGGTAACTCGCAAATCTCTGTTGGTGTAACGAAGCGCTTGATCATTGACAAAGAGCAAAACTCCCCTGAACAACAAGCAGCAGCGAAAAAGTTTTTAGAGTGGCTAGTATATAATGAAAAAGGGCAAGACTTTTTAGTCAATAAGGCGAGCATCATCCCAGCGTTCAAAAATATTACATTAGAGCCGCAAGATCCATTAGCAAAATCGATTAAAGCGTATATGAACAATAATAAAACGCTTCGATCGATGGTTACGCTTCCACCTGACCATTGGTCTCAAGTTGGTGCGTTCATGCAGCAATATTTAGACAATAAAATCGATCGAAAACAATTGTTGAAGCAAATTGAAGGTTACTGGAAATCACAACAATAATAGAGTTTTAGTTTATGTGGAATAACGGGTGTAGCCGTTATTCCACAACTTTTAGCAAGGAGATGACGATGAATGTCCAGTCAAAAATTTTTTGATAAATTGAAAATTCAGCTGTTATTCTCAGGACCCACATTGTTCGCTTTTTTTACCGTTGTTATTCTACCATTTTTATATGGAATTTATTTGACCTTCACTAACTGGGACGGAGTTTCGACAAGTCACTCGTTTGTTGGGATGAAGAACTATTTAGCGGTATTAGATGACACCGCGTTTTGGACATCGTTGTATAAAACGATGAAATATGTTCTACTAACGGTTATTTTGATTAATGTCGTCGGGTTTTTTTTGGCGTATATGTTGACAACAGAAATTCGTGGAAAAAATTTATTTCGAGCGGGCTTCTTTACACCTAACTTAATAGGAGGCATTATACTCGGATTTCTTTGGCAGTTCATTTTCTCGAACGTACTTGTTTACATTGGCGAGCATTTTAAAATCGGCATTTTCTCCTCTTCGTGGTTGGCAGATCCGGACAAAGCGTTTTGGACGCTTGTCATTGTGACAACTTGGCAATATTCTGGCTACATGATGGTCATTTATATAGCGGGATTAATGAATATCCCTAAAGAATTGTTAGAAGCAGCAAGCATTGACGGTGCGAACGCGTTTGTTCGGTTGCGGAAGATTATTTTGCCGCTGATGGTTCCATCGTTTATTGTTTGCGTGTTTTTATCTCTTCAAAGAGGGTTTATGGTGTATGATTTAAATATTGCGTTAACGAATGGAGGTCCGTATAAGAGCACACAGCTCGTGTCGATGTATGTGTATCAAAAAGCATTTTTATCACAAAAGTACGGAGAGGGACAAGCAGAGGCGTTTGTTTTGTTTCTCATTGTAGCCATCGTTACACTGATTCAAGTGTATGTGAGCAAGAAGCGGGAGGTTGAAGCGTGATGAACGTATCGAAGGCCTTAACGAAGATGGTGCGATATATCGTTTTAGTTATTTTTTTCTGTTTATATATTCTTCCATTCATATTAGTGTTGCTTAATTCTTTAAAGGAGCGAACGGAGATCATTTCCAATCCATTGTCCATACCTAAATCGATCAATTTTGCGAACTATTTAAGTGCCATGGAAAAGATGAATTTTGCGAATAGCTTTATGAATTCGTTGATCATTACAGTGTTTAGTGTAGCGTTGATTACGATTTTTTCAGCGATGACTGCTTATGTTTTTGTCCGTATTCAAAGTAAGTTGAATAAGTTTTTGTTTTTCTTAATGGTCGCTTCCATGATCATTCCTTTCCAAGCGATTATGATCCCGCTTGTCCAAATTTATGGATCGATTGGCTTTTTAAATAGCAAGTGGGCATTGATTTATATGTATATCGGGTTCGGTGCATCGTTAGCTGTTTTTATTTATCATGGATTAATTAAGAGCATTCCACTAGAATTAGAAGAGGCGGCGATGATTGATGGGGCATCACGCTTGCAAATCTTTTTTCAAGTTGTGTTTCCGCTGTTGAAGCCGACCACCATGACGATTGTGATTTTAAATGTTCTTTGGATTTGGAATGACTTTTTATTACCGTCCCTTGTTTTAATTAAGCCGGAAGAGCGGACATTGCCACTGTCTACGTTCTACTTTTTTGGGACATATTCTATCGATTACGGATTATTAATGGCTGGGTTAGTAGTGACGATCATTCCAGTGATCATTGTTTACCTGTTTACCCAAAGATACATTATTCAAGGGGTTATGAATGGTTCAATTAAATGATGTAGAAAGGTTGGTTGCATTGTCTAGACATGAGGAAATGGTAAAGGAAGCAGAAACACGAGTACAACGAACAAAAGAAAAAATGGACGGCACGTATCGGTTAGCATACCATATTATGGCACCGGTTCACTGGATGAACGACCCAAATGGACTCATTCAATGGAACGGGGAATACCATGTGTTCTATCAGTTTCATCCGGATAGTCCAAAGTGGGGGCCGATGCATTGGGGGCATGTGAAAAGTAAAGACCTTGTGCATTGGGAGCGTGTACCGATTGCGCTTGCGCCGAGCGAAGAATATGATCAAGGCGGCTGCTTCTCGGGAAGCGCGGTGAATGATAATGGAGTTCTCACACTTATTTACACCGGAAATGTTTGGCTGAATGAGGAGCAAACGGAATTGAAGCAATATCAATGTTTAGCGACAAGCAAAGACGGCATTCATTTTGAAAAAGACCCGGCCAATCCGGTACTTTCCGAGCCTCCGTTTGACTGCCAAGGTCATATTCGCGATCCAAAAGTGTGGAAACGTGGCGACGATTGGTATATGGTGCTCGGTACAAGAGAGGGGAATAACGGAAAAGTCGTTTTATACAAGTCGAAAGATCTGCGTCAGTGGGAATATGTCAACATCCTTGCACAGAGCGATGGTAGCTTAGGATATATGTGGGAGTGCCCAGATGTTTTTCATTTGAATGGAAAAGATGTATTGTTGTTTTCTCCGCAAGGCATCGAACCAGATGGCGATCGCTTTCAAAATCTCCATCAAACGGGCTACGTTGTCGGAACGCTTGATTATGAAACAGGAAAACTCGTGCATGGAGCGTTTGAAGAGCTTGATAAAGGATTTGATTTTTACGCAGCGCAAACGTTTGAAGATGAACGAGGACGACGAATTTTGTTCGGCTGGATGGATATGTGGGAGTCGTTTATGCCGACGCAAGAACACGGGTGGGCCGGAGCGTTAACCATTCCGCGTCTTTTGGAATTGACAGATGATGAGAAACTTTTGATGAAGCCGGTGCCGGAATTGCAGTTACTACGGGAAGATCACGTGCAGATGGAATCGATTTCAATTCGAGAAGGTACATATACGTTACCTGTGAAAGGCGACCGTTTAGAGTTGCTCGTCCGCTTTTCGTTAGCTGATTTTCAAGGGAACGCATTTGGTGTGAAAGTGCGTTGTGCGGAAGACGGAAGCGAAGAAACGGTTTTCTGCTATGATGTGAAAGACCGTACGGTGACGTTTGACAGAAACCGTTCTGGCCAAGGAGAGGGCGGCATTCGTCGAGCGGTGCTAGATGGACAGTTAGGAGATGTCATTACGTTTCATTTCTTTATCGATCGCTCATCTGTCGAACTATTTGTCAACGACGGTCGACTTGTCATGACGGGAAGAATATATCCTTCTGAAACGAGCCAAGGTATCGAACTATTTGCAGAAGGCGGGGATATTACGGTTTGTTCTATCGATGCATGGAAATTGAAAGATATTTGGGATGAACGGTAAGAGGCGGTTTTCTCTGCCTCTTTTTATCATGAACGGTGATTGTCCTCACATGAAAGGAATAATATAAAGTATAGCGAAAAAGCGAGCTGGAGGATAGCGATGGGGAGATTGATCGGTTATATCGTAGCGTATATCGTTATGGTTTTTGTAAATGTTTTAGCTGAGTGGCTTCCTTTGAATGGACAGACGACAGGGGAGATATCGCGAAAAGTAAATGTGGTATTTACACCGGCAGGGTATGTATTTTCGATTTGGGGTGTTATTTATACGTTGTTAGCCATTTGGATTTTGCGACAAATTCCTTCTTCACGGCGTCATCTATCCATTTACCGTCGAGCATTCGTTCCGTTTGTCATTAGTTGTATGTTCAATGCGTTATGGATTGTTGTATGGCATTATGAATATTTTGTTTTATCTGTTGTTGTTATGCTTGCTCTCCCTCTAGAAATGTTGATCTATCAAGGCTTTTCGGCCTCTCAGGGGTGTCCAAAAAATATTTTTCGACAAAATCCCTTACATCCTTTTTCAGTTTTGTGGATATCTTACAGACCTAGGATGCGCTTCGCGGCCACGGCTGGTTATATTTTCCTGCCGCGGAGGGGAAGCATATTCGATGCACCCTTTGGATCTCCGCGTCGCTGATGAGGACGAACCCTCCCATGTCTCCGGGCGTCTTCGCGCCAACATTCCCTCGTTCGGTCTCGTCATCAGGCGGAGGCCGGCCAAGCTCCTTTAGGGACTCAAGGTCGAATGGATGAAATCACGCCAGCTTCTCCGGTGTCATCTCGTTGTCCAACGATTCTTCCGTTCGCAGGGGGGAGGCCTTAGGCCGCCCGTTGCACCTGGGACAAGACGTCCTGTTTCATTCGCTCCGCGTCAAACGCTTGTTTCTTCGTACAAATCGCAAACAGCACATTCAACAGCTTCCGGCACAAGGCGACGATGGACTGCTTTCCGGTCAGCGGATTGACGGATCGGGTCGTATAATACTCATGCAGCTCGCGAAACGCCTCGTTATGCCGAATCAGCGGAATCATCGCCCGAAACAGCACCGAGCGCAACCGTTTCCGTCCCCGTTTGGAGATGTGCTTTTGCCCTTTGCGCTGGCCGGAGGAGTTCTCCTTGAGCGTCAGGCCCGCCAACTTCACCAATTGGCGCGGGTCCCGATAATGGGCGAAGCTGCCGATCTCCGCCAGCAGATCGATGATCGTGGCGTCTCCCAACCCGTCGACCGTTTTCAACCATTGGTACTCCATCGTCGTTTGAACCAATGCCTTCAACTCGGCGTCCAGTGCAGCGATCTCCGCCTCCAATTGGCGGTATCGGCGGACGAGCGCGGCGATCTCAAACCGGGCCATCGCTGTCCCTTCCGTCACCCCAATCGAGTCCTTCGCGGTGTTGATCAACGCCTGAATTTTGGCCTTCTGCGGGCATTTCATCCCTTCGCTTTGCCGGTACACCTCAAGAAGCTCCTCCACCGTCCGGCCGGCCATATCAGCCGGAAGCGGCGTCCACTCCAACACCGAAAGCGCCGTTTTCCCCAAGTCACGAAACACGGTCCAAAACTCTGGAAAATACCGATCCGTCCAGCGGACGATCGCGTTTTTCACCGCCGTCTGTTCCTTGCGGAGCTTCTCTTTGAGCGTGCTCCCCACGCGCAAATCGGCTTCAATCTCGTGCAGCAGCCGGGGAACGAGGAATCGTCCGTCTTTTGCCAGTCTGGCAATGACCAGGGCGTCTTTGGCGTCGTGTTTCGTCGGCAGGTTGTCATCAAGTTCTTTCGACCGGCACACATGCGCCGGGTTGACCATGACCAACGGGATCCCGTGCTCCTCGAGGAAGTAGGCCAGGTTCAACCAGTAGTGCCCGGTCGGCTCCACGGCGACGATCACCTCTGACTTCCCGAACGCTTGCATCGCCTCCTGAATCGCTTTATACAGCTGTTGAAACCCCTCTTTCGACTGGAAGATCGGGAACGATTTGCGAAGCACGCGCCCCCGGTCATCCACGAAGCAGGCGTAGTGGGTTCGTTTCGCGATATCAATACCCACGACAAGCGTTTGTTCGGTTACTTGATCAATTTTATAGTTTTGTGTACAATTCATCTGAAGTCCTCCTTGGTATGGTGAGTGATGTGGTTGACACCCCTGCATCATACCAAGAGGGCTTTTTTTGATCAAGTCCCCGGAAAAGCTCCTAACGGGAATGCTCCATTCTAAGATTCTTCTTCGTTGTTTTTCGACACAAACCTCCCGAGTCCCTGTCTCGGAGTGTACTTTTTCACTGAAATTATCCGGAAAATTCGGTTATATCGTTTCCAATTTACCTCCTCTTCCGGTCAAAAAAGTGCCAATGCAAACGGTACTCGCAAATCTCTTTCGTCCAGTTATACAATACCTCCGTATGTTTAGGATCAATAGAAAAACGAAGAGTAAAAATGTTATTTTGAAAAGAGACAAGCCCCTTGGATGTTTCACTCCATTTTGTCATTGGCATATCTGCAATGAGTTCACTGACTTTTTTCTCATCATATTCCCATAAGGATTTTGTACGCTTGTCAGAAAAATCAAGGCGCTTCCGATACTCCTTTTCCGTCAAATAACGATGGAAAAACAACGCAACCTGTTGTGGTGTAATTGGCTGATGCCATGCACTTGGCCCGCGCTCTAACATTGCCTTCAAAACAACCATTTTATAGCTTTTACTCATTTTCGTCCACTCTACCTCGGTAAGCCACGGCTCATGCTTTAGAAACACTTCTTCCTCCAATTCGGACAACTCCCCCGCCCAATATAAAAAGCCGACATAAGATCCGAACTCTTGTTTGTACTCCGCTGCTTCACTTCGGCCTTGGAGATGCAGTTCCAAATACGTCGGCCGTCTGCCAAGCTCCTGTTTCAGCTCCCGATAATCAGCAAGCAACCGTTCTTTACGCGGTTGGCGTTTTTTCTGCATCTCTTCGAGAAGATGGATGGCTTGAACATCGAGATGCAGTTCGCACGTTTCCGGAACCGTTGGCATAACAGGTTCCCGTGCCTTTTTCTTCGTTTCGCCCCTCTGTGTATCAAACAGGCGCAGTTTGACATCCGCATTCCGGTAGTTTCCGATTAAATCAATAATCACGCAATAATCCTTGCCTTTGTACAGCCGCAGCCCGCGCCCGACTTGCTGGGTGAAGACGGTCAGCGATTCCGTCGGACGCACGAACAAAAGTGTATCGACAGAAGGAATATCGACCCCTTCATTGAACAAGTCGACGGTGAAAATGGCGTCCAGTTCACGGCGTTCCAACATGGCAATGGCCTGCTTGCGCGAAATGGCCGTCTGCTTCGAATGAAGGCTGATCGTCCGGCAGCCATGGCGTTGGAAATATTCGGACAGAAAATCGGCTTGCCGAATCGATGAACAAAAGACAAGCGTTCTCGTTTTCTTGTATCGCTTCCACGCTCGCAAAATCTTCTCCGCCGTCTCCTCGCGAAGCTGCACTTGAAGCAATTCTTCCTCATCATAGCGATTGCCAAGCCACTTGATTTGCGAATAGTCTGTGTCGTCGTAGACCCCGTAATAATGGAAGGGAGCCAACCAACCGCGCTGCACCGCTTCGATAAAATCGATGCGATACGCGACATTTCCGTCGCAAAGGGCGTATACGTCTTTGTTGTCGCTCCGATCTGGAGTAGCCGTGATGCCCAGCAGAAATTTCGGCTGAAAATAACAAAGGACGCGTTCGTACGAGCGGGCTGCCGCATGGTGGAACTCGTCGACAATGATCAAGTCAAATGCGTCGGGACGAAACGAATGCAAATGTTTTTTCATGCTCAGCGTAAAGATCGAGGCAAACACCATGTCGGCATTTCCTTCTTTTTGATTGCCATCGTACAGTCCTGCTGTTCGATCAGGAATCACGCGTTCAAACGACTGCTTCGCCTGGCGAAGAATTTCTTCGCGATGGGCGATAAACAGCACCCGCGAAAAACGGCGGGCAAAAAAAGCGGCCAAGTATGTTTTTCCCAGCCCGGTCGCCATGACAACCATCGCTTTGTCGTACCCTTCTTCATAGGCAGCTTCCAACCGCTCCAACGCCTCAACTTGGGCAAAGCGCGGCTGGATCGTTCCATATGGCGCCGCCGTTTCATGGACAACATCAACCTTGTCCGCCGTCTCTCCCTCTTGCTTCTTCTCCGTTTCCGTCGGAAGCATCAACTCGATTTCTTCATTCTCCGCCCATATGCGGGCTAAATTGGGGTGCCGCTGATGATAGTCTTGATGCTGCTTTTCATAGTCAGCGGCCGTTTCGGCATTGACCGGCACGGTTTCCGGAGCGTAAAACAGCTTTAAAAACTGCTCCATTGCTTCGGCAAATACATCCTCATCAACGCTCTTATCCAGCCCAAGGTTCCATTCGACACCGTCAGTGAGCGCCGAACGGGACAAGTTGGAAGAACCGACAATGAAGTAGCCGCCTTCTGCATCTTCAAATAGGTACGCTTTCGGATGAAAGGAAATTCCCTCACTCCGATACAAGCGGACCTCGATGTCCGGGTGGATGGATATGAGCTCGCGCAACGCCTCTGGCTGAGTGACAAACAAGTAATCACCAACGCAAATTTTGATATCCGCCCCCCGCTCTGCAGCTGCCCGCAAACTGTCCTTCAATAAGCGAACCCCGGACTTCATGGCAAACGATGTCAGTATGTATATCGTCGACGAGCGGCTCATCTGTTCCTGCAACTTGTCGAGAAGACGTCTGGAAATCAACTCCACCTTACTCATCGTGAACCTCGATCAAAAAAATTTTGTCTCGAAAACCACCGCGCTTCTCTGCCTTTTTGGCGCGGATTTGTTCCACTTGCTCGATCGAAGCGCCATGGCATTCAGCCAAAGCATGGATAATTTCCAACACGTCTGCGAGCTCTTCAAGAGCCGCCTCATCCGTTTCCGCTTGGACGTATTCCTCAAGCTCCTCAAACGCTTTTTTCTGCAGTTCTTTCCTATACTCTTCATCGTCAAGTATGCGGGTTGTAAACGTTTTTCCCGCTTGTTCAATAATGGTTGGAATGCGGTCGCGAACGAGTTTGTTGTACATCGGCATGTCCATTCCTCCATTTACAAAACTATACTACCATTTTACAAAATTTCGCCTTTTTTTCATAGGAAAGAACACACAGAAGACCGCCGTTTCTAAGGCCTATTGCCTGTTGCAAAATGAAAACACCAAAAATTTCACATACTCCCCCCTCTTTCATCCCATACTAAGAAAAATCGACATAATTCGCGCTTGGGGGCTATGATGGAACACTCGATCCTTTGGCTGCTTGCTGCGGTGGGCATCGGTTTGCTGGGGCTCAGCTTCCGCTTTCTTTCACCAAGGGAAGTATGGCTTTCGTTTTTGCTCAATGCATATGCGGCGAGTTTTTTCGGTTCGATCGTGGCGGGGGCCGGGCTGCTGGAGTATCCGGTCCGTTTTTTTTGCTTCTTATATAAATAACAGCGTCATTTTTGAATATCTTCTCTATCCGGTTGTCAGTGTGTACGTCTATGCCACCTCGCGCCGAGCGCGCTGGCCGGGTGTGGCGGCGCAATGCGCGGGGTATGCGGCGGTGCTGACGGCCCTTGAGGTTGTCTTTGAACGGCATACGGATTTGATCGAATATCATGGTTGGAAGTGGGAATACTCACTCGTTACAATGTTTCTGTTGACGTTGGCCGTTCGGTTGCTCGCAGGGCGAATGCTGAGACGAAATGAGTGAGCCAGCATGTCTATTTTTGCCCGTTTGGCGCTATACATATAGTATCATGTCCAAAAGGAGGCAAACGGGATGGTGCTGTTTGACATCAAACACCGCCTGTATTATGAAGCCATCAATTCCGCGCGTCCAAAAATGGCGCCGATCCGCCAAGACCGGGCGTGGGGGTATGTATGGAAGAACGTAAATGGTGAGCGGGTGAAGTTTTGGATCGATTTCCGGCGCGGGCGGTACATGTATTTTGAGTACGGGCGCAAGTGGTACCGGGTCGCGTACTTGCAAGCAAACGGAAAAAAGTCAGGCGATGATGTGTTGGATGGCGCGATGATCGATTTGACGGTGGACGGGCACCGGCTGCTGTTCATGAAAGGGCGCGTTGGCCGCGAGACGGCGCAAGTGGTCTAAAGCAGGTGCGCCTCTTGGCAGGCGTTGGAGGGTCTTTTTCGCGCTTACGCTGAAACGGCGGGCGGCAAGGGATCATTTTCCCTTGCCGCCTTCTTTTTACGCCCACCACATCTCGGGCAGTTCTTCTTTGAACAGCACCTTTTTCAAAAGCGCGACGGCTTTGGACAGCCCTTCATCGATCGAAGCGAGCATGTCTTCATGTTCGATCGACAGCACGTAGTCGTAGCCGACGGCGCGCAGGGCGCTGACGATGTCGCGCCACATTTTTTCGCTTTGTCCGTAGCCAACGGTGCGGAACACCCACGAGCGGTCGAGGATTTGGCTGTAATGTTTCGTATCGAGCACGCCGTTTTTGCGGATGTTCGCTTCGTCTAGGTACGTGTCTTTCGCATGGACATGGAAAATCGCTTTTTCGCGGCCGAGCAGTTTGATCGCCTCAACCGGGTCGATGCCTTGCCAAAGCAGGTGGCTCGGGTCGAAGTTGGCGCCGATCGCGTCGCCGACATGTTCGCGCAGTTTGAGGAGCGTTTCCGGGTTGTAGACGACAAAGCCCGGATGCATTTCAAAGGCGATTTGCGTGATGCCGTGCTCCTTGGCGAACGCGGCTTCTTCGCGCCAGTACGGAATGACGACTTCTTCCCATTGCCATTTTAAAATTTCCAAGTAATCCGGCGGCCAGGAGCATGTGACCCAGTTCGGGTATTTGGCGCCGGGATGGTCGCCCGGGCAGCCGGAGAAGGCGTTGATGACCGGGACTTCGAGCTGCTCGGCGAGCCTGACCGTTTTCCGCCACGTGTCATGTGACTGTTTCGCGAACGTTTTGTCCGGATGAAGCGGGTTGCCATGGCAGCTTAACGCGCTGATGACGAGGCCGCGGTCGGCGACAGCTTTTTTCAGCGCTTTGATGTTTTCCGGCTGATCCAACAGCGCGTCGGGATCGCAATGGGCGCTGCCCGGGTAATTGCCGGTGCCAAGCTCAACGGCTTCGATACCCATGGCGGCGACTTTGTCCAGCATCTCCTCAAACGGCAGCTGTTGATACAAGACGGTGAATACGCCTACTTTCATTTTGTCATTCTCCCCCTTTTGACGGCGCGCAACGGCCGGACGGCCGCCGCGCCGCGCTGTTGTTGCTTCTCGTCGGATGAGCGGATCGAACGAACTCCCACGCTTATTCCGCCACCCGCACCCATTGTTTCGTGCGATGGCTTTCCAAAATGGCGTCGACGATCCTCATCGTATGGTGGCCGTCGGCGATCGTCGCAAACGGCAGTTCCCCGAGCGCCTCGCCGCGTTGTTTCCGGATGATGGCGCCATAAAAATCACGGAACAAATTTTTCAGCCCGTCCGGCCAGCCTTCTTCATGGCCGCCCGGGTAATGGGCGTAAGCGGCGGCTTGCGGCGACAAAAGCGCCGGGTCGCGGACGATTTCTTCGTTCGGGCCGCTGCGGCGCCCGACCCAGAGGCGGTTCGGGTGCTCTTGGTCCCAAGCGAGCGTCATCTCATCGGCGGCGATTTCAAAATAGAGTCGGTTTTTCCGGCCGGCGCTCACTTGCGAAATCGTAAACGCCCCGTGGGTGCCGTCATCAAAATGGACGAGCACGCTGCCGCCGTCTTCCGTGTCAATCTGGACGGGCTCGGCGTCTTGAGCATGCCCGGATGCAAACGTGCTCCCTTCCTGCTTCGGCTTGTAGCGGACCGGATGGACAGTGCGCAAGTCGGCGAACACTTCGACGATTTTCTTGCCGAGCACGTATTGCACCGTGTCGCACCAGTGTGAGCCGATGTCGGCGATGGCGCGCGACGGGCCGTTTTGCGCCGGGTCGAGCCGCCAGTTGTAGTCCGTGTCATACAAGAGCCAGTCTTGCACATAGCCGCCGTACACGAAATGAACGCGCTTCGCCTCACGGGCGAGCCGCTCTTTCGCCTCGACAACGAGCGGGTAGTGGCGGTAGTTGAAGCAGACCGCGCTCAGGCTTTCGCTTTGTGCAGCGAGCCGCTTTAATTCCGCCGACTGTTCGCTGTCCATGGCGAGCGGCTTCTCCGACAACAAATGTTTCCCTGCCTCGAGCGCGGCCTTGTTGATCGGGAAATGGAGGACGTTGCGCGTGCAGTTGTGCACGGCTTCGACGTCCGGGTCGTCAATTAAAGCGCGGTAGTCACCGTACGCTTTCGGAATCCCGAATCGGCGCGCGGCTTCCTCCGCTTTTTCTTGGCTGCTTGAGGCAATGGCGACGATGTTCACAAACGGCAGGCGGCGGAGCGCCTCAATATGGGAAGAAGCGGAAAAGCCGGTGCCGATAATACCGACGTTGATCCGGTTCATGGCGTCACCCCTCCTTGTTTCGCTTTGATCGGCTCAAGCGGCTTGACGTTGCCGAAAACGATTTCCCCGCGGTTGACTGGCGCGGCCCAGCGGACGGCGTTGGCGATCACTTTCAGCACATCCGGGTGATGGTACGTCGGATACGTTTCATGGCCGGGGCGGAAGTAGAAAATTTTCCCTTTCCCGCGCGTGAACGTGCAGCCGCTGCGGAACACTTCTCCACCTTCAAACCAGCTGATGAAAATCGTTTCGTCCGGCTCTGGGATGTCGAAAAACTCGCCGTACATTTCTTCCTGCTCAAGCTCGATGTACGATCCGATTCCTTCGACGATCGGATGGCCCGGGGCAACGACCCAGAGACGCTCTTTTTCATCCGCCTCGCGCCATTTCAAATTGCATGTCGTCCCCATCAGCGTTTTGAAAATTTTCGAGAAATGGCCGGAATGAAGGACAATGAGCCCCATTCCTTCCAGCACGCGGCGGTGGACGCGTTCGACAACCTCATCTTTCACTTCGTCATGGGCGATATGCCCCCACCAGACGAGGACGTCGCACCGGTCGAGCACCTCGTCGGTCAAGCCGTGCTCCGGTTCATCCAAGACAGCGGTCGCGGCGTCAAATCCCGCTTCAGCCAGGTAGCTCGCGATGACAGTATGCATTCCTTCCGGATAAATCGCTCTTACCTGTTCATCTTTCTTTTCATGGCGAAATTCGTTCCAGACGACAACGCGGATGGGTGTGGTCATTCATTGATCCCCCTTGGTTCTTTCGGCCTGCCTGTATGCGGCTAGGCCGAGTGTTTTTTGGAATGTTTCCCCATGTTCGCGACTCGTTGGGACGCCAGTGCGATTCATGGAGCGTTTCTCACCATTCGATGCGAACTTGCCGCCCTTTTTCGGACGATTCGTAAATCGCTTCTAACACTTTGGCGATCGTAAGCCCTTGTTCAGCGGTGCAAAGCGGCGGCGTGTTCTCGGCGATGCTCGTCAAGAAATGGTCAAGGAGCGCCACCCGTTCGCTTTGATCATCAAAATGGAGCGTGACATCGGCCGGAACGCCGTGTTCGTTGCGGAACCATTTCACTTCTTGGCGGTTGCCGGCGATGTTCCACTCCCAGCGCACGCCGCCTTCCGTGCCAAGAAATTCGACATATGCCCGCTCTTCTTCAATGTGCGACGCCCAGCTCGTCTCCAGCAGCACCGTCGCGTCGTTTTCGAGCTGGATGAACGCCGCGGCGAAATCTTCGACCGTATAGGCGGCATCAGGCGAAAACGTCGTTCCCGGCCATGCCCCTTGGCGGCGCGGGCCGAACTTCGCGTACGTTTTCCCCGTCACGGCGACCGGGTTCGGATTGCCGAGCAGCCAAAGCGTCACATCGAGCATATGGACGCCCAAATCGATGAGCGGACCGCCGCCGGAGCGCTCGCGGTCAAAAAACCATGCCCCCCATGCGGGAATGCCGCGGCGGCGCACCCAGCCCGTTTTCGCGTAATAAATCTCGCCGAACGCACCGGATTGGATTCGCTCATGCAGCCATTGCGCCGCTTGGCGGAAGCGGTTGTTCAACGACACCATAAACTGTTTTCCCGACTCATCACGGGCGCGGATGATGGCGTCGGCTTCTTCCGCTTTCGTCACCATCGGCTTTTCGCAAAGAACGTGTTTTCCGGCCCGCAAGCTGTCGACCGCCACTTGGGCGTGCAAAAAATTCGGCACGGTAATGATGACGGCATCGACATCTGGTGAGGCGAGCAGTTCCTTGTAGTCGCGGTACACGTTGCGGATGCCGTACGTTTTCGCTTTTTCCGCGGCCGCTTGTTCATTGACGTCGCAAATCGCCTGCAAGACGGCGCGCTCGGGCAGGGCGAGCGCCGCCTTGATGTGTTCATTGGAAATCCCTCCGGCTCCGATCAAGCCGAGGCGGATTGGAAGTGTGTTTCCCATGTCCTTTTCCCCCTTGCGCTCATTTGTTTTCTCTGTCCCATATGCTCCACCGATTCGCCGTCCGTTTTCTAAGTGATGTAATCGATTACATCACCGTGCAAAAAAATCCGCCCGTTCCCCCGCACCGGACAGAGAGCGCTGTCAGCCCCTTTGCCCAGAGCGCTCTCCTCCACACGAATCGCGAATGACGAGCCGATCGGGAAGAACAAGCTGACGCCGCCGCGCGCTCGTTCCTTCAATGAGCGCAAGCAGCAATTCCATCGCTTTTTGCCCGATCTCAAACATCGGCTGGGCGATCGTTGTGAGGCTCGGTTCAAAAATCGAGGCCATGTGAATGTCGTCAAATCCGACAACGGCCACATCGTCGGGAACGCGTCCGCCTCGATGGCGAACCGCTTTGATCGCCCCAATCGCCATCTCATCGTTGGCGGCGAAAATCGCGGTCGGCGGCTTCTCAAGAGCGAGCAGCTTCAGCGTTAAATTATATCCGGACTCATAGGTAAAATCGCCTTCCTGCACGAGCGCGGCGTCCGCCTCAAGCTCATGCTGGGCCAGCGCCTGTTGGTAGCCGCGCAGCCGGTCGCGGCTTAAAATGACGTCCATCGGCCCGGATAAGTGGGCGATGCGGCGATGGCCGAGGCGGATCAAGTGTTCTGTCGCTTTGCGGGCGCTGCTGATGTTGTCGATCGAAACGGTCGGGATGTCCGCCCCTTCCAAATACTCGCACGCCAAGACGATCGGAAACTGCCGCGCCATCTCTTCCACCAGCTCTTTGCGGATGCGGGCGGTCAAAAAAATCATCCCGTCGACTTGCCGCTGCGGCAGCAAATTCAAATACTGCTCCTCAAGCCGGACATCGTTTTGCGTATCGCCAAGCAGCACCTGATAGCCGTGCTTGAGGGCGACCGCTTCAATGCCGCGCAGCACCTTCGAGAAAAACGGATTCGTAATATCGGGCACGACGACGAGCACCGTCTCGGTCTCCATCCGCCGCAAATACCGGCCGAGCACGTTCGGCTGGTAGTTCAGCGCTTCAATGGCTTCAAGCACGCGCTGCCTTGTCTCCTCGGTGACGTTGCCCGTATTGCGCAACACGCGCGACACGGTCGCCGTCGATACGTTCGCCCGTTTCGCCACGTCTTTTATGCTTGCCATTCGTTATAGTCCTCTCAGTTATGTAATCGATTACATCTTCATCGTATATGAAAGACAGGGCGGTTGTCAAGCGTTGTTTTTTCGATCCGTCTTAGACATGGTTTGTCCCTTTCTCATATAAAGAAATGGATTTTTATCATCCCGCACCGGGAAGACCTCCACTTCCACGCATAAGCGTAAGTATGGGATGAATCGATGCCCCCACCTTCAAGCGCAAGCGCAGGTGGGACAGCGTTCAACACTTCGTCTCTATAAAAGACGTATCACATGATGAATCCAAGCATTGTCCAAGACTAGCGCACCCCCGCTCTTTCGACAAGAACCAAAAGTTCAGGAACATTTGTGGTGCTGGCAGGTCGGTGCTTGGATGACGGGAAGCCAATACAAAACAGAATCTTGGCAAAATGGGGTATACTGAAAGTGAGAAAGTCGAGTTGAAAAAAGAGTTTTTGCGCATGTTGGTGCGATTGGAGCTGGATAAAGCGAGGCAGCGGCTCTTGTTGGGCTTTTTTGAAACGTATGTGAAGCTGTCGGAGGAGGAAGAGCAACAACTGCAAAGAGAGGTGAAGGCGATGGAAACGAAAGAAAGAGAAAAAGTGTTGGAGCTGATCATTTCCTATGAGCAAAAGGGAAGGAAAGAGGGATTGGAAGAAGGAATAAAACGCGGGATTCAACAAGGAATCCAGCAAGGAATGAAACAAGGAATGAAGCAACTGATCCGCAACATGGCGCGCAAAGGAATGACGGAGAAAGACATTGCTCAGTTGGTGGATCTTCCAGTGGAAGATGTTCGGGCATTGCTTGAAGAATAGGAAAATAAATAGTGATGTGAGGAGAACTCCATGGAAATTAGAAAACCAAACGATTTGGAATACAAAACGATTTTATCACTCACACCACAAGCATTATTCGAAGGCACATTAGGCGAAGCAAAACCGTCAGAGGAAAAAGTCAAACAACTGATTGAGCCATTATTGCAGAAAGGGAGCTATTATTTGATCGCAACGGAAGGCAATCATCTCATGGGTTGGATTTTAATCGGAGCAAGCCAAGACCCGCTCACTGAGAAAATATATGGATTTATCTACGAATTGTTTGTGTTAGAAGAATTTAGGGGAAAGGGAATTGCAAGGAAATTAATAGAAGCTGGCATCGAACATCTTAAACAGGATGGATATTCAGAGATTCGTTTACGTGTATATGCAGGAAATCAAGCGATGAAACTGTATGAAACATTCGGATTCAAGCAGAAAACCATTATCATGAGCGTCAACTACCCACCACTTAAAGCCTAACGGCTTTTGAAGTGGGGGCTTGGCAAGCCCTAGTTGACTACCCTCAGCCATTCAATGGCTACGTTGGAAGGGTCATGACACTTACGGATGCTCCTCCAGTCCGTAACCCTGTCGCAGATGGTTAAAAGCTCTGATGGGTAGGAGCGTTGCTGTCTGCCGAACAAGCCCTTCCAACATTGGGGAGGAGGAACTCACTCCTGAAAGGAGGTACACGTCTTGTTCGTGTACATTATCAATAAGCATGGAAAACCACTCATGCCATGCTCACCAAGGAAAGCAAGACTTTTGCTAAAACAGAAGAAAGCAAAAGTAGTAAGAAGGACACCTTTTACCATCCAGCTTTTATATGGTAGCAGTGGTTACAAACAACCCGTGTCATTGGGTGTTGACATGGGGACACGACATGTAGGAATTTCTGCAACAACAAAGAAAGATGTGCTGTTTGAAGCGGAAGCGCAACTTCGAACAGATATTGTGGAATTACTTGCTATACGGAGACAGTTCCGTAGAAGTCGAAGAAACAGAAAGACTCGCTACCGAGAAGCCAGATTTCTTAACAGAAGAAAACCAGAGGGATGGTTACCACCATCTATTCAACACAAAATCAACTCGCATATAAAGTTGATTGACTTAGTTCACAATATTCTCCCTGTCACATCTGTCACTATTGAGGTAGCAGCATTCGATACACAGAAATTAAAAAACCTAAATATCCGAGGGGTGGAATATCAACAAGGAGAACAAATGGGGTTTTGGAATGTTAGAGAGTATGTTCTATACAGAGACAATCATACTTGTCAATATTGCAAAGGAAAAAAGAAAGACCCTGTTCTCCAAGTGCATCATATTGAAAGTCGAAAGACAGGAGGTGATTCACCAGATAATCTGATCACTCTATGCAAAACATGCCACCATGAAATTCACGAAAAAGGGCTTGAGCATATATTTCAACGCAAACGACCGCCTATGAGGGATGCTAGTCAGATGACCGCCATGCGATGGGCAATGTTTAGTAGGATAAGAGAAAAATACTCGCATGCAAATATCACATACGGGTATATCACCAAATGTATTCGCATTGCTAATGGACTGTCTAAATCTCATATGGTGGATGCTCGTTGTATTAGTGGAAATCCACTAGCCAAGCCAAGTGGCACGGTTTATCTTCTAAAATTCGTTCGAAAAAACAACCGTCAATTGCATAAAGCAACCATCTTAAAAGGCGGAAAACGAAAATCAAACAAAGCTCCACGATTTGTCAAAGGGTTTCAACTGTTTGACAAGGTGGTATACGAAAGGAAAGAATGTTTTATATTTGGCAGAAGAAGCAGTGGTTATTTTGACCTTCGGCTGTTAGATGGCACAAAAGTGCATGCTTCAGCAAGCTGGAAAAAGTTAAAAAGAGTTGAGCATGCTAGTACATTGTTAATTGAAAGGAGGAAGGGCGATTCCTCCCCGACTTTCGCTCTCGCTTAGAAGTCGGGGTCTCCTCGCCAAAGAAGATGAACGTTTAAAGAGGCGCCTTTGCCCGAACGCAAAGGCGCCCATAATGGAGTTCAGTCCGATTCATCTAATCAATCGCCTGGCGCGCACGGTCTTGCAGCATTTTCACCCCGGCCAGCGAGATCAAGCCCATGACGACGATATAGAAGGAGATGGCCGTGGCACTGCCGTATTTGTGCAACAGCCACGTGCTCACGAGCGGCGCTGGGCCGCCGGCGATGATCGATGCCAACTGGTAACCGAGCGAAGCGCCGCTGTAGCGCAAGCGCGTCGGGAAGTTTTCCGCGATCATGGCCGCCTGCGGGCCATACAACATGCCGTGGAACACCATGGCGATGATCGTCGCCAACATGATCAGACCTACGCTTTTTGTGTTGACGAGCCAATAGTACGGAAACGCCCAAAGCATAAGCAAAATGACTCCTGTCATGTAGACGCGCCGCCGCCCCCATCGGTCGGATAAATGGCCGGAATACACAATGGCAAGTGCATTGATGATGGCAGCGATAATCGTCGCATTGACGAAAATGCTTTTTTCCATGTTCAAAAAGGTCGTGCCATAGCTGACGATAAACGTAACAAAAATATAAAACGATCCGTTTTCAATCACCCGCGCAAGCGCCGACCAAAGAATTTCGCGTGGATGCTTGACCAGCACTTCGCCGACCGGCATCTTGCTCGTCTCTTGTTTTTTCATCGCTTCTTGGAACAGCGGCGATTCGAGTACTTTCAGCCGGATATACAACCCGACGGCGATGAGAAGGAAGCTGACGAGAAACGGAACGCGCCATCCCCACGCAT
This sequence comes from Geobacillus sp. FJAT-46040, assembly GCF_002335725.1. NCBI lineage: Bacteria > Bacillati > Bacillota > Bacilli > Caryophanales > Anoxybacillaceae > Geobacillus > Geobacillus sp. FJAT-46040. The sequence continues at coordinate 923,716 of NZ_NISS01000001.1, read as the reverse complement.
AAAAGCTGTCGCCGCCCGCCGCAAGCATCAGCGTCGTCACAAGGGAAGAGGACAACAGTCCGAACGGCACACCCATTTGCGGCAGCGAAGCCATCAGCCCGCGCCGTTTGCCTTCTTCCCACTCCATCGCAATCAAAATAGCGCCGCCCCATTCCCCGCCGACCCCGATGCCTTGAATAAGACGGAGTATAGTTACCAAGACTGCAGCCCATAAGCCGATTTGTTCGTACGTTGGCATCAAGCCGATCAATGCTGTCGCCAGCCCCATCAACAACAAAGTGGCGACCAACGTCGCCTTCCGCCCGATGCGGTCGCCGAAATGGCCGAAAATCGCGGCGCCGACCGGCCGGGCAACAAACCCTAAGGCGAACGTTGTAAACGACTGCATAAGCGCTACGTACGGGTCGCTTTGCGGGAAAAAGAGCTGTGGAAACACAAGCGCGGCCATCGTCCCGTAAAGGAAGAAATCGTACCATTCAATCGTCGTGCCGACTACACTGGAAATCGCCGCCCGCTTTTTTTGGCGTTTCAATTCCGCCGCATCCATCATCGTTACAGCCATTCACAACACCCCTTTCACGCAATCAAAGTGCGCGCATCTCATGGAAACGGAAAAACAAATGGATGATAGCAAAAAAACGAACATAATGTTAACGCTTCCAAAAAACAAACCGTCATGGACTCGTTTCTTTGTCAGACCGTAATGCCGTTCCACAAGCCCGTCATGGAGCTTTCCCTTCCCGCGCAACAAGCACATGCACAACGGCATCGACGACCGTTTCTTCCCGCTGGTTGACGATTCGCTGATGCACCGTGACGAGCCCGGCTTCCTCGCCCCGTTCCGTCAACCGCTTCACTTCCGATTCCACGTAAATCGTATCGCCGATCTTGACGGGACGAACGAAACGGAGTGAATCGATGCCATAAAACGCCAGAACCACTCCCGGTTCCATCATCCACAGCCCTGTCGCCGCCGACAGCGTCAACATCCCATGGGCGATGCGCTCGCCAAATGGCGTCCGCTTGGCGTATTCCTGATCCATGTGCAGCGGGTAAAAATCGCCGGAAACGCCGGCAAACTGCACAATATCAGCTTCGGTGATCGTTCGCCCGCGCGAACGGTGGCGCTCGCCAAGCGCATACTGTTCAAACGGACGGTCAAATCGCACGCCTTCCCCTCCCCTTGATTGGTGCAAAAAAGAGTAAAAACAAATTCCACCCCCTTTCACGGCTGCCACCGTCAATTTTGTTAATATTCTGAATATTAATCATATCATCTTTGGCCTTTACGCATCCCTCCCCGTTAGCCGTCTGTCATTAACATATGAACGGAGTGGAGCGGATAGAACTGCTCCTCCTCTGTTTCGTGTTTCAAAATGGGCATTACCCCAAAAAACAAAAGGATGCTCGCTTGGCATCCTTTTTCACGTTCGTTCCTTATTCTTTTACCGAGCCGGACGTGAGCCCAGAGACGATGCGGCGCTGGAACAACAGCACCATGATGACGAGCGGGATCGTCACAATCACGGTGGCCGCGGAAATTTCGCCCCACGGGATCGTATACTGGCCTTGGAACATGGCAATGCCGACCGGAACGGTTTTGTATTTTTCCGCCGTATTGATCGTCAAAGCAAGTGAACTACCCCCACTTAATTTTCTAGCGAAAATTTGAAGTGGGGGCTTCCAAAGAAGTTTGACTGCTTCAAGCAATCCTTATTCTTTGAGGCGTGTCCACTTCGCCGCTAGAGCATAAGACACTCAGGTCTACAGCTTTACTTTTCTTTAAGATGTTTAATGCGCCATTGACATCAGCATTAATTAGTTCAGGCATTTCATATTTGTACTGAATCTCAAAGAACCTGGCATGATGCTTAGGAATGATTTCAATCTGCTTAATCTTTTTGTCCAGTAACACAGGCGGAATCGTTATCGTGATAGGCTTGTGAGTCTTTTTAAATAGGCGAGAATACGGTATCGTGAATTTGTTGCCGTCTATACGAATCTGGCCAATGATCAGTGAATGAAAGCCATCTTTTTTAAGATATTT
>NZ_NISS01000001.1:763832-920087 GCF_002335725.1 Geobacillus sp. FJAT-46040 | reverse complement strand
TCATAGTAGTAGTTCCGTCGAAACGTCACTTCTCCAAACAGCGTTTGGATCGTGGTCGGCCGTTTGTCTTTCAGCTGATACCGGCGCTTGTCCCGCGCTTCCGCCAGTTGTTGATCAATCTCCTCCAAAAGGGCCGCCAACAAGACAGCGAACACCTTTTGAAGAGTTCTGACTAATTGTTCCTCCAGCTCTTTTAATAAAGGCCATTCTGTGGTAAGATGTTTCATGGACTCTCTCCCTCCTGTTTTATGGATGTTGGTCATCACCATCATAGCAGGGAGAGAGTCCTTTTTGCACGACATTTGCTTTTTCCACCGCGCTTCGCTTGGTGGCCCCGACGAGCGTCGCGAACAAAAGTTCGCAACCCTCGTCGGGGAATCATTCCTGAATGTCACCCACAAATATTTTACTCACACTTAAGGCGATTCATCTCCCACTTACTCCGCTTCGCTTCGTTGAAGTGGGAGTCTTCTCGCCTAATTAAGTTAAATTTTGGATTTGTCAAACACCGCATGGCATCGCGTATAGTGGTTGCTTCGACTGCCCCAATCACCTCCTGGACATGACATCCATTGACGTTTGACTTGGCATCCCCCACTGCTTGTCTATGCATCGATTGTTTGTAATCGATTACATACAAATGGGCGAATCCTCCTCGTTTTCGCTTGTCTGTTCTTTTCTCGCCAAAAGCCGAAAAGCGGGCATCGTTTTCCGTTTCTCCTTTTCAATGAAGACAGCCTGTCTATCAGCATCGCGCCCTTGTCCGCTTTGTCGGCTTATTATGTAATCGATTACAAGACCATCTTACATCGCCGTAAAATCGTTCGTCAAGCCCCCAAATTCTTTTTTTGCCCTATAAACAAAGAATCCCAAGCCGTTTGGCTTGGGATATGCCTCATACCTCCACCGTCTTCCCTTCCTCGACGATATGATAAAGCAAATGGGCTAAATGGTGAATCGGGCCGTATTCCTCTTCGCCATCTTCCGCCATTTCTTCTTCGTCGGCGAATTCAAGGTCGTTTAAGTAAAGCGCCATAAATTCGTAAAAGTCTTTCAGCTCAAAGCTGTAGCACGCGCTCGGGTCTTCGCTGTCTTCTTCGTATTGAAGCATTAAATACGATACCTTGCCTTCGTTGTCCTCGGCGTCAAAAAAGACGAAATAGCCGATGTTCGTGTCAAGGTCAAACAGATGCCGCGTCCCGCCTTCGGTCGCCTTGTCAAAATCCTCTTGGCTCAACTTGCCGACGTTCATCGCTTCGACGTCGTCTTCGCGGTGAAACTGGACCGTAAATGTTTTCATCGTGATTTCCTCCTTAGAAAATGCTTAATGAATACGTTTTTGACAGCCGCTCGAGCAGTTTCACCCCGGTCAAGCTGTTCCCTTTATCATCGAGAGCCGGGCCGAAAACGCCGATGCCGCACCGCCCGGGCACGGCAGCGAGAATGCCGCCCGAGACGCCGCTTTTCGCCGGGATGCCGACTTTGATGGCAAATTCACCTGATGAGTTGTACATGCCGCACGTGACCATGAACGTTTTGCAAATGCGGGCGACATCAAGCGGCATGAGCGGCTCACTCGAATGCGGATCGCGTCCGTCAAGCGCGAGCACCAAGCCGATGCGCGCCAAGTCGATGCACGTCATCTCAATGGCGCACTGTTTCGTGTACAATTCCATCAGCTCTTCGACATCTTCATCAATGATACGATGCTGCTTGAGAAAATAGCAAAGCGAACGATTTAAAAACGCGGTTTCAAATTCGGAGCGAGCCACTTCGTCGGAGTACGAAATGCGTTCGTTGCCAGCGAGACGGCGGACGAACGCTAACAGCCGTTCCAGCCGTTCGGACACCGAGTTGCCTTGAATCATCGACGTGACGACAAGCGCGCCGGCATTAATCATCGGATTCAGCGGCTTGGCAGGCTTTTCCTCTAATTTGGCAATGGAATGAAACGGATAATCCGTCGGCTCCATGCCGACTTTATGGAACACCTCATCCTCGCCCCGGTCGATGAGCACAAGGGCGAGCGCAATAATTTTGGAAATGCTTTGCAGCGTCACTTTCACCGTCACATCCCCGGCGCTTACCACCTCGTCATCCGGCGTGTAAATGGCGATCGACAGCTCATTCGGGTTCGCCTTGCCTAAGGCGGGGATGTAGTCAGCCACTTTTCCGTAGCGGGCGTACTGCTTCGCTTCTTCGACAAAGCGGACCAGTTCTTCTTGGTTGTACACAAGCATCACCGATGGTTAGTATCGCCTATTTTTTCCGTTTCTATGCCCAAACGCTTCAAACAGCTGAGGTTTCCGACGGGGCTCACCAAGCGGACCGCCGGCAAAAAACCGCCCCACTCCTCTCAAGGCAGCAACCTGAGCCTGCTGTTTGAACAGCAGCCGTTTTTCTTATCCTTCTTCGGCAAACACGTTTTTCAATTCGATCGCAAATCCGGGAAACATGCGGACAGGAATCGTATCATCGCGGACATACATCCCTTGATGGCGGAATCTCCCTTCTTCGAGCACATAGACATCAATCGTCTCATTCACCGGATCGACAATCCAATATTCTTTCACCCCTGCCCGCTCGTAACGGTGAAATTTGACAATTTTGTCCTTGCGAACCGTCGATTTTGAAATAATCTCCACAACGAGATCCGGCACGCCAACAATTCGTTTTTCGCGAATTTTGCTTTTGTCGCAGACAACGACAAGATCCGGCTCAACCCATTCACGAATTTGTTCCGGATCATCTCTCTCCGCCAAACAAACGTCGATTGGAGCGCCAAATACGGTGCATTCTTTCCCCCGCAAATATACCGCAAATTCCACCAACAATTCACGTTGCACCGCCTGATGTTTCGGCGTCGGAGCGGGGGACATGTTGAAGACTTGGCCGTCAATGACCTCATAGCGTACATCTTCGTCGAGCATCATGTATTGCGCATAAGTGAACGGCTGCCCTTTTTCCGGCATCGGCATCAAAACAGCCTCCTTTCCCCTTTTTCTTTTAGTATACTTGAATACCACCTGGCAACCTAGCGTTTTCTTTTTCTCAACAACCCGTTGTAGGCAAGGGAGACCGGTTTCAAGTATAATGAAAAAGAAATGAAAAAGAGGTGAGGAGCATGCAAGAAGCCATCAACATGTCCCCGTCCCCGTCATGGGAACATCAAATCGTTTGCGACAATCTTGTTTCCATGATCAAAGGAAAAAGCCCATGTCAACCGATTTCAAACTTGTCCGTGAAACTCGAAAAGAACGGAAAAGTTCCATGAGCAATTTTTGCTCTCCACCCGGGCATGAAAATCCCCCTTTTCTTCCCATAATGAAGAATAGGCGCAAACAGTTCAACAGGACGTTATGCTTAATGGTGGCTTAGACCCTGTACGGAAAAGTGTTTGAATCCACTGGGTGCACCACCCATTGTCCGCCCTTTCCTGTGATAGAGGAAAGGTGACGACGAACGGAAAACTGCCGCATTTCTCCCGTGGATTCGCTGTTTGCGCACTCGATCATCGAAAAGGAGGATTTTCATCATGGATGTCATCTATCCTCGCTGCGCAGGATTGGATGTTCATGCCGAAACCATCGTCGCCTGCGCGCTATGGGAAGAAGATGGACACATTCAAAAGGACATTCAAACCTTCTCCACGTTCTCGAAAGGACTTGGCGACCTGCTCGAGTGGCTCGAAGAACATGGGGTCACCCATGTCGCCATGGAATCCACCGGCGTGTATTGGAAACCGGTCTTTGCCTTCCTCGAGGGCTATGTCGACTTGACACTGGCCAATCCGCAGCGGATCAAAAATGTCCCGGGAAGAAAAACCGATGTCTCTGACGCCGAGTGGATCGCCAAGCTGCTCCGCCATGGACTCGTTGAAAAAAGTTTCGTCCCCCCAGCGGATATTCGCGAATTGCGGGATTTTACCCGCCTCCGCAAAAAGTGGGTCGGACAGCTGACTTCGGAGAAAAACCGGATTCAAAAAGTGCTCGAGTCTTCCAATGTCAAACTCGGCTCGGTCCTCTCCGATCTCTTCGGCGTTTCCGGAAAAGACATCCTCGCCCGGCTGCTTGAGAAGGGATACGTGGACAAGGACGAGTTGGATCAATGCCTGCGCGGAAGGCTCAAAAAGAAAAAGCAAGCGGTGTACGATTCGCTGCTCGGCACCTTGACCGAACACGAGCTCCGTCTCCTTCGCCTCTTGTGGAAACACGTTGAGGAATTGGAGCGGCTCATCGAAGAAGTCGACCAACACATCGACCGCCTGCTCGAGCCGTATCGCGAGGAAGTGAACCTGTTGATGACCATGCCCGGAGTGAAAAAACAAACCGCCGCCGTCATCATAGCCGAGATGGGAACCGACATGAGCGTCTTTGAAACGCCGGAACGGGCGGCTTCATGGACTGGATTGTCCCCCGGCAACCATGAAAGCGCCGGAAAGCGAAAGAGCACGCGCACGACAAAAGGCAATCCCCATCTCCGATCGGCGTTATGCGAGGCGGCATGGTCAGCAGCTCGATCCAAGACGCATCCCTTGTCCCGAAAGTTTTGGTCGTTGGCGGCCCGGTGCGGGAAGAAAAAAGCCCTCATCGCCACAGCTCGGCGGATGTTGGTGATCATCTTTTGCATGATCTCCCGCAAAGAGCCGTTCCGCCAACCACAACTTATTTAGTCTAGCCAAAAGGCAGACAGGTTATACGAGATGCCTAAAATCGGGCACCTCTGCTTTCCTATTGCCTTTTTTGGCCATTTTCAGTATACCCTCACGGATCAGGAGCGTATACCGCACTCACCAAGTGGTGGGGATTTCCACGGAAAAGTTCCATGAGCAATTTTTGCAATTTTTGCGGGCATGAAAATCCCCCTTTTCTTCCCATAATGAAGAATAGGCGCAAACAGTTCAACAGGACGTTATGCTTAATGGTGGCTTAGACCCTGTACGGAAAAGTGTTTGAATCCACTGGGTGCACCACCCATTGTCCGCCCTTTCCTGTGATAGAGGAAAGGTGACGACGAACGGAAAACTGCCGCATTTCTCCCGTGGATTCGCTGTTTGCGCACTCGATCATCGAAAAGGAGGATTTTCATCATGGATGTCATCTATCCTCGCTGCGCAGGATTGGATGTTCATGCCGAAACCATCGTCGCCTGCGCGCTATGGGAAGAAGATGGACACATTCAAAAGGACATTCAAACCTTCTCCACGTTCTCGAAAGGACTTGGCGACCTGCTCGAGTGGCTCGAAGAACATGGGGTCACCCATGTCGCCATGGAATCCACCGGCGTGTATTGGAAACCGGTCTTTGCCTTCCTCGAGGGCTATGTCGACTTGACACTGGCCAATCCGCAGCGGATCAAAAATGTCCCGGGAAGAAAAACCGATGTCTCTGACGCCGAGTGGATCGCCAAGCTGCTCCGCCATGGACTCGTTGAAAAAAGTTTCGTCCCCCCAGCGGATATTCGCGAATTGCGGGATTTTACCCGCCTCCGCAAAAAGTGGGTCGGACAGCTGACTTCGGAGAAAAACCGGATTCAAAAAGTGCTCGAGTCTTCCAATGTCAAACTCGGCTCGGTCCTCTCCGATCTCTTCGGCGTTTCCGGAAAAGACATCCTCGCCCGGCTGCTTGAGAAGGGATACGTGGACAAGGACGAGTTGGATCAATGCCTGCGCGGAAGGCTCAAAAAGAAAAAGCAAGCGGTGTACGATTCGCTGCTCGGCACCTTGACCGAACACGAGCTCCGTCTCCTTCGCCTCTTGTGGAAACACGTTGAGGAATTGGAGCGGCTCATCGAAGAAGTCGACCAACACATCGACCGCCTGCTCGAGCCGTATCGCGAGGAAGTGAACCTGTTGATGACCATGCCCGGAGTGAAAAAACAAACCGCCGCCGTCATCATAGCCGAGATGGGAACCGACATGAGCGTCTTTGAAACGCCGGAACGGGCGGCTTCATGGACTGGATTGTCCCCCGGCAACCATGAAAGCGCCGGAAAGCGAAAGAGCACGCGCACGACAAAAGGCAATCCCCATCTCCGATCGGCGTTATGCGAGGCGGCATGGTCAGCAGCTCGATCCAAGACGCATCCCTTGTCCCGAAAGTTTTGGTCGTTGGCGGCCCGGTGCGGGAAGAAAAAAGCCCTCATCGCCACAGCTCGGCGGATGTTGGTGATCATCTTTTGCATGATCTCCCGCAAAGAGCCGTTCCGCCAACCACAACTTATTTAGTCTAGCCAAAAGGCAGACAGGTTATACGAGATGCCTAAAATCGGGCACCTCTGCTTTCCTATTGCCTTTTTTGGCCATTTTCAGTATACCCTCACGGATCAGGAGCGTATACCGCACTCACCAAGTGGTGGGGATTTTCACGGAAAAGTGATGAACGAGTTTATCCAGCCGGATGTCGCTGTCTATTGCGAACGGCCGGAAAAAATCATCGGCGGCTATAAGGGGCGGCCGCTCATCGTCATCGAAGTTGTCAGCCCGTCAACCTACAAAATCGATGTGACGCTGAAAAAAGATTTGTACTGTGCCTACGGAGTGGAAGAATACTGGATCGCCGACCCATACAACAAAACGATCCGTCAGTGCACACTCGAACATGATCGATACGCCGAGACCATCATCGCCTGCGGAGAAACGTTCGATTCTGTTATCGGAACGATTGACACCGCGCTCGTGTTCCAAGGCGTGTAGAAGACGGGGAAAACAATTCTTTTCGGCCTATCGGCGGTTTTTGTGGCGGAAGGCGAGTCGATTTTGCAAAGTTTCTCAACCTAAAAAGAGTCTCTGCTGAACAACTCGTTTCCAATCACGAGTTCTTTAGCGGGACATCTTGCATGCTTTGCCGTATAATCAATGGCGAATTCTCTGTCGCAAAAGCAGGGGCGGGTAGACAGAGGAAGATACGTTCAAAGGAGCGTGAAAACAGAAAAACACAGACTTGTCAGCAACAAGGATGCCGCTAGTCTTTCAACGGCATCCTTTTCCAACTCAACGCAAAATTCGCCATTGATTTTGTCCTACTTTTCTTGTATAATCGGAAATGTCTCACCATCCATTTCGGGATGTAGCTCAGCTTGGTAGAGCACACGCATGGGGTGCGTGGGGTCGCAGGTTCAAATCCTGTCATCCCGATCGAAGGAAACCAGCCGAAAAAACGTTCGGCTGGTTTTTTGTTTTTCTTCCCCCACGTTCCATCAGTTCCATCATTATGATGCTGTTTCCTCCTACGAAATCAGTCCAATCCGCTTCCCCGCCAAAGCGATGCAGTCAACGGCCATATCAATGTCTTCTTCCGTCATCGCGGCGGTGATGGAAAAGCGAATGCGCGCTGTCCCCTCAGGGACGGTCGGCGGCCGGATGGCGACGGCCGCGATGCCAGCTTCTTGCAGCTGCTCGCTCATGGCCACGGCTCGGTCGTTCGGACCGACGATCACGGGAACGATCGGCGTCTCGCTGCCGCCTGTGTCAAACCCAAGCCGCTTCAGCTTGGTGCGGAATCTTTCGCTTAGGGCGTGCAGCCGCTCGCGCCGCTTTGGCTCAGCTTGGACAATATGAATGGCAGCCTCATTGGCGGCAAGGACCGATGGCGGCAAGGCGGTTGTAAAAATCAAGCTGCGGGCGCTGTTGATCAAATAGTCGACCAGCCACGGCTCTCCCGTTACATACGCTCCGAAGCTGCCAAGCGCTTTGCTGAAGGTGCCGATGGCGATCACATCCTCTTCCTTCTCAAGCCCGAAATGGTGAAGCAGCCCTTCACCGTTCGGTCCGAACACGCCGCCGCTGTGCGCTTCGTCGACAATCAATATCGCGCGGTAGCGCCGCTTCAACTCGACCAGCTCCTCGAGTGGCGCCATATCGCCGTCCATGCTGAAGACGGCATCGGTGACGATCCATTTCCGCTTCGCGGGCGGAGATTGCTTCAACAATGATTCCAGCTGATCGATGTCATGATGTCGGTAGCGGAAACAGGCGGCTTTGCTCAAGCGGATGCCATCAATTAAACTCGCATGGTTCAACTTATCGCTAAAGACAAGATCATCTCGGCCAATTAAAGCTGTCAACACGCCGATGTTGGCCGTGTAGCCGCTGTTGAAAATAAGAGCCGCCTCTGCTTTTTTCCACTGTTTCAACGCGGCTTCCGCCCGCTCATAGAGCGGATGATTGCCGACGACGAGCCGCGACGCGCCCGCTCCGGCTCCATAGGCCTGCAACGCCTCACAGCCCGCCTCAATCAGCCGCCTATCATCCGCCAACCCTAAATAATTATTGGACGCTAAATTCAACATCGGCTTTCCGTTCAGGATGACCGTAGCGCCTGACGCCTCTGCCCGGCGCAGCTGGCGTTTTTGCGCTTTTTGTTCCCATTCGAGCAGTTGGGCGGTTAGTTCGGTTTTCATCCCTATCCCCCTTTTATGTAAACTGTTCATAAAAAATAGTTTACATTAAAATCCGCAAATCGGCTAGGAAAAGATGATCGGTTTTGTTAATTGATTATTTAGCACATTGTTTTGGAAATTATTCTTTCCGATCTCAGCCACATGCATAGTTCAATCGCAAACATGTCATACTATGCGTGTTATCGGCAAATAAGGAGGTGTTTCAGATGGATGTCCGTCGGGCGCAAGAAATCGCGTCGTCGCCGGTGATGGCAAACGTCACGTACAACGGCCAGCGCATTTACATTGAGCATGTCGATCAGCAAAAAGGCGTAGCAACGATTCACCCGCTTGACAACCCGAATCAAAAGCAAAGCGTGCCGGTCGCAAGCTTACAAGAGCATGCTTAACCGCAAAAAAGCGAGAGAAAGGACGCGTCCTTTCTCCCGCTTTTTGATTTAATCGGCCGTCAGCTCTTCCCGCTCTTTGTAGGCCTCTTGCACCGTTTGTTCCTTCATCGCTGCTCGGCCTGCCGTCCGTGTGTCGGCGGCGCGGGCCGGATGCCCGGCGCGTTGGTTGTCCGGTTTCCGTTTCATCGCCCTCCCCTCCTTCATCCCTAGCATGCCCCAAATGAGACGGGTTTACGATAGCGAAGGGGAAAGCGGCCCTTCTCGCCTCAAGCACGGTTTCACCTGATTTTTTCCAACAGCTCGATCCGATTGCGGAACGGATCGCGAAATGAAAAGCGCTTCACTCCTGGGATCGGTTTTTCGTCTTGCGTTGCGACGCCGTGCTCTTCCAAATAACGGCGCGCCGCTTCCACATCTTCCACTTCGAAAGCGGGGTGGCTTTTGCTGTTGTAGCCGTCGCGGTTTTCTGCTCCGATATGGAGCTCGATATCGCCGACTTTGTACCAAAGTCCACCGTTTCCTTTCAGCGATTCCGGCTTTTCGATTTCTTGAAAACCAAGCACACCGGTGTAAAAGGCGCGCGCTTCGTCTTCGGCGCCAAACGGAATGCAAATTTGCACATGGTCAAGCCGTTTTACACGAATCATCGTTTCTCTCCTCCCTGTTCGAATGCCGGTTTCATGCGGCGAATGAACGAAACAGCGGCGATCGCCCAAACAAGCAGCACCGCTTCGACCGCCCAAACGTTCGTGACCACTTTCGCTTGGTAAAGCGCCGGCATCACGTCCATCGCCGCGTGAAGCAAAATCGCGTACAGGACATAACGGAACTGCCGCTGACGCACGCCGAGCAAAACGAGGAGCGACAGCGCCACGTGCACTGTAAGCGCAAACAGCCGTTCCAAGCCGCCTAACACGTACATCGCAAACGGCGTGTGCAACACTTGCTCCTTGATCAGCTCCGCCTGCTCTGCCGGAAGCGACGGGGCGATCGTTTTGTCGAATGATCCGGATTGAATCAAGCTCGCAAGCACGATGACGTTGACCGCGCCAACCACCCCGAGCAACACCGCTTCCGTCCCGCCGTGCCCAAGCCCGAATGATAAACCATCGCCATATCCGCGATGTTGCTTTAGCAGCCAACGGAACCCGACATAGCGGCCAAGTTCTTCAAACACGCCGGCGGCGAGCGCGGCGTACAGGACAAAGAGCCAAACGCTGTCTGTTCCTTTTAACGCTGGCCGGCCCGGTTCGAGCACAGCGATGTGCAGCGCTTTTTCCAATACTTGTGAGAAAACGAGAAACACAACAGCCCCGACGCCGAGCGCTTTCCATGAAAGCCATCCTTTTTTTCTCCCGTACCATGCGAGACCAACAGGAACAAGCAGTGAAATGGCAAGCTGCACCGCCGCACCGATCATTCCCACGTCCCTCTCCCCCCTGCCGCTTATTTATGAACGGTTGCGCTGTTCTTGCTGCTCATAAAGAAACGATTGAACGATGAGATACAAATTGCCGACAACGATGATGACGAGAAACAAAACAGCCCTCATCTCTCCGCGCCAAAACGCGGTGAGCATCGACAAAATCCCCATCGCGATAAACACCTTGCCGCCAAGGCGGTGCGTTTTATGCCAAACCGTCTCACTCGCTAATGTCCACGGTGTGCGGATGCCAATGAAATAATTGTGTTTGATTTTCGGCATATAATTTCCGGTGACAAGAAACAGGCCGCCGATGCCAAGCGGCATGACCGCCCCAACATCGATGGAAAATCCAAGATTGTACGCCAACGTCACGGCATGCAGCGCCAAGAAAAAGCAGGAAAGCGCCGCGTTGACCATACGATAGCTTGTTTGAAATCGGGCGTAATTTTCTCTTTTCGGGTCGAGCTTCGGCAAGACCGCCATCAAAAACGTGAACACCGTCATGAGAACGGGCAGCAACAACGCGCCAAACCATTTGCTGCTGAAGCCGTCAGCTTCCCCTGATGCATTCCAATGGATCGCCACTTGATCCGGCAAATACGGAAGGGCGGCCAAACTCAAGAAATAAGCGAGAACCGTCAACACGATCGTCAGCCGGCTAACGTTCACCATGTCTCTCCCCCTTTTCGACAAAATCGTAAAACCAGCGCAGCAAATCTTGAAACACCGTCGTGTTCAGAGAGTAGTAGATATGCTGTCCCTCACGCCTGTCTTGCACCAAATCAGCCTGCTTGAGAATTTTCAAATGATGCGAGACGCTCGGCTTTTGCATATCGAAATGCGAAGCGATCTCCCCTGCCGTCAACTCCCCATTCCGCAACAAGGATAAAATTTTCCGCCGCGTCGGATCGGCGATCGCTTTAAACGCTTCGTTGAATGACAATAGCGATCCCACCTTGCAAACGAGTTTTCGTTGGATAAACCGCTAAAGGGGCATCTTTCGTTTATCACAGCTTCGCGTGCGGCGCATGCAACCGACTTTTCATGCCGGTCTATAGTTAGGCATTTAGAAAATTATCTAAATACAGACAAAAACATTCGATATTTAGACATCTTTCTAATTAAAGAATATTCCATTTCCATTGAATTGTCAATGTATGTTCCGACTTTTCATATCTCACATGCGATGGGCGGCTGCTCTCCCTCCATGGAAGAGAAATAGCCAAGCACAGCCCCCTCCACCACTGGCAGAGGGGGATTCCCCATTAACTTCCATTAAAACCCCGTCGGCCAAGCGGCGAGCAGCCGCTCGCTTTTTTCGCGCTTGGATGTAAGCAAATATTCAAGCGTCTGGCAAAGGAATTTCCGCGTCTTTGCTGGATGGATGACATCGTCGATCAAATGTTTGCGCGCCGCCTCATACGGCGAGCTGTCAAACGACCACTGCTTAAGCAACTCTTGACGCCGCTCATGCGGGTTGTCGGCGCGTTCAAGCTCGCGGCCGTATACAACATTCACTCCAACTTCCGGACCGGTGAAATTGATTTCCGCGCTCGGCCAAGCGACGACCACATCCGCTCCCATCCCCGGTCCGCACATATTGCCGTACGCCGCCCCGATGCTTTTGCGGATGACAACCGAAATTTTCGGGACAGTTGATAGAGCAAGCGCCTGATTCCACACCATGATTTTCGTCGCCATTTTCGCTTTTTCCGCCTCGACGCTGATGCGAAACCCCGGCGTGTCATGCAAAAAGATGAGCGGAATATGATACGAGTCGCACAAGCAAATGAATTCCGTCGCCTTTTGGCATTCCTGCGGCCCGGGCGCTCCTGCATATTGATTGGGCTGATTGGCGATGATGCCGACCACATGACCGTTCAGATGCGCCAAAGCGGCGATCAGCGCCTTGCCGAATTGTTTCTGGTACTCAAAATAGTCCCCTTCATCAACAAGGCAGGCGATGATGTTTCGCATATCATAGACGCGGCTACGTTTGTCCGGCAAAATTGAAAACACTTCCTCAACCATCCGGTATGGGTCATCGTCCGTCTTCCGCATCGGCGGCCGCTCGTTCGCGTTTTGCGGCATGTATGAAAAAAACCTTTTTAGTTGCTCGATGCATTCTGCCTCTGTCTCGCCATCGGCGTCAATTTGCCCTGTATACTGGTAATGAATGTCTACGCCCCCAAGCTCTTCTGGAGAAACGCGCTGCCCGTTTGCCAGCTCGAGCATGCGCGGCCCAGCGATCGCCATGCATGTCCCCTTCAGCTGCGTGACAAAATCGCAGCTGACCGCCGTCCATGTCGGACCGCCGTAGCTGTCCCCTAAAATCGCCGCCATCGTCGGCGCTTGCCGGTGGTGGGTGAGCAGCTCGCGCGGAAACAATTTGTCGCTGATCCCGTCCGCCCCCATTCCATCCGGCATGCGCAGCCCGCCGCCTTCATGGAGGAAAAACATCGGCAAGCCGTTTCTGACAGCCAACGCATGCATCTGCCGCGACTTGCGCAAATGAACGCTCCCCTCCGTTCCCGCGAGCACCGTTTTATCCCCGGCGATGATGACCGCCGAGCGGCCATTCACTTTGCCGATGCCGGCGACAAGCCCGTCTCCGTACGTCGTTTCTTCCAAGCCGGGCTGGTCGGATGTGTTCAGCTGTCCGAACTCGATAAACGTTTCGGCATCGACAAGCAGGTCGATCCGCTCTCTAGCCGTCAGCAGCCCTTTCGCGTGTTGCTTGGCGATCTTTTCTTCGCCGCCGCCTAGCGCGGCGCGCGCTTTTTTCGCCATCAATTCGTCTGTTAATTGCCGCAAATTCTCCATCGTGATCCCCCTTTTCCAGAAAAAGGCGGGGCGGCCCGCGCCAAAACCCCGCCGCGATGTTATTCCCTCGGAAGCAGCTTTCGCAATACTTTGCCTGACGGCGTCGCCGGCAGTTCATCGATGAACTCGATATAGCGCGGATATTTGAACGCCGCCATATGCGCTTTCGCCCATTCGATCAAGTCAGACGGCGCCACCTTTCCTTTGTACGAATCATGGAGAACGACAAACGCTTTCGGCACTTCCCCTTTCATCGGGTCAGGCACGCCGATGACCGCACATTGCTTGACGGCCGGATGTTCGTTCAACAGTGCCTCGACGTCTTCCGGAAAGACGCTGTAGCCGGACACTTTAATCATTTCTTTCAACCGCCCTTGGAAATACAAATAGCCGTCTTCATCGACATACCCGATATCACCGGTGTACACCCACCCATCTTTCAGCGTCTCGCTCGTCGCGTCATCACGGCGAAAGTAGCCTTTAAAGACACCTGGATTTTTCACGACAATTTCCCCCGACTGTCCGGGCCCAAGCTCCCGTTTCGTTTCCGGATCGATGATGCGAATGTCCGTCTCATACGTCGGGATGCCGCACGAGCCAAATTTCACACGGTCATCCGGCATAAACGTGTCACACGTATGCGTCTCGCTCAGCCCGTAGGCGGCTTCGTACAACAGGCAGCCGCCGGTCGCTTCCGCCCACCGCTCGGCAAGGTCTTTCGTCACCAGCAGACCGAAGCTCGTCGCCAAGTTGCGTTTTAAACTCGACAAGTCGGCAGAGGTGGTTGACAGCACTTGCAAAATGGCCGCATTCATCGGCGCGATGCTGTACCATGCCGTGACTTTGTACGTTTCGATGGCCTTGATCGTCGCTAGCGGGTCAAAGCGGGTAAACAGCACGCATGGATGTCCCGTGTACACCGGCGTATTCAGTCCCATCACCATGCCGGCAATATGGCAAAGCGGGGCATGGGCCATAAGCTGTTCGCGTTTTTCCGTCAGCCGGTTCGCCTGGGCGGATGCGGCCGTCTTAAATAGCGCATTGCCATAGGTGAGCATCGCTCCTTTCGGCCGACCGGTCGTACCCGATGTAAAAATGATCAACCCGACATCGTTCCATAAGTCAATAGAAGCGGTCTCATCAAGCGGCGGATAGGCGGCGATGATGGCCGCAAAATCGTCCGCGGCGCTCACCGCCTCTTTCGGTTGCACAAGCTCGGCGCAAAGCGGGATGCCCCCTGCCGGATCGGCGTAATCGCCGTAGTGGCACGTTACGATAAACGACAGAGGCGCCGTTTGTTGTTCAGCTTGTTGAATGCGGGATAATCCTTCTTCCCCAGCGATGATGCCGACAAGCGGCACTTCAGCGAAAAAATAGGCGAGCTCCGATTCCCGGTACATCGGGTTGAGCGGGACGACGACGCCGCCTAACTGCTGGATGGCGAAGTGGGCGATGATGTATTGCGGACAGTTTTGCATGTACAAGGCGACATAGCTTCCTTTTTCCACCCCTTTTTCCCGCAAATAGCGGGCAAAACGGCGGACGTGATCCAGCAATGTTCCCCAAGTGACCACCTTGTTGTAGAAGATGTACGCCGGCTCGTTTTCCTCGCGTTCACCGCGGTGACGCAAATAATGATAGAGCGGATGTTCGCCGAGCACATAGTGGAGCTTCTTCGGCAATCCGCTCGGCCAATACGGGCGTGTTTTGTTCATCCGTTTCACCATCCCTTATTAAAAATACTGAACGGTTAGTATGTCCCCTTTTTAGAAAACGCTTTCAAACACTTGTTCACGTCTCCTGCTTCATCCATATGCATATCATTTCGCCGTCATTCGTCAATTTCCTTTCTCGAACAGCCAAACTATTTTCTCCGACGCGGCAAACGGCCGCCCCCTTCCACGTTGGAGAAGGAGCGGCCGTTCGGAAAAGGAGGAAGCCTGAAGCAGCGCACGCGGCTTGATGGCGGTCATTGATGCGTTGCCGCCGGTCGGTGTGGACGATGCGTTTTATCCGTCCACCAATGGCGGAGATATGGCAGCACCCAATGATCGAAACCGTAGCGTCCGGCATTGGCTCCGGCGACGAGGATGAAGACGGTGAGCAGCACCATTTGCGGGTTCGTGCTCGTCGTGCCCGAGAACATGAAGGCGAAGTTCATGACAGCTCCCATGAGTGCGGCAAACGTCGTAAACAATCCGAGAATGAGCGCGATCCCGACGAGAAATTCACCCCATGGCACGAGGAAGTTGAACAATCCGGCATTCGGCAGCGCTACGTTTTCGATAAAGCCCGCCCACCAGCTTTGCACGGCCGGGTGTTCGCCCGTGGCCTTCGCCAACGCTCCTTTTAAAAATCCGGTGGCGTCAAACCCTTGCGTGATTTTCCCCCATCCCGCCATTACCCACTCATACCCTAAATACAACAGGAACACCATCATCAACCACGACGCTGTGACGTGTTCGCGCAGCCATTTGACAACCATTTTGTTCCTCCCCTTTCAGATCGTGCGTCAGTTTTTGGAGAGCGAACAGCCATGACAGCGATGCCTCCCCCTGCCCTGACGGAGGAGGCACCCGTATCAGCCGCTTGGCAGGCTACCTCGTCCGCTGACGATCAGGGAACAACAAGCTGAACAGCACCCCGGCCGCCAGCACAATGGCAAATGTCGCAAACCGCGAGCTAACGATGGCCTCAAGCGGCGAGGAAATCCAAATGACCGTGCTGACAAAACCGGCCACAATCGTCGCGATGGCGCCGATTCCGGAATACCGCTTCCAGAAGAAAGAAAGCAAAATCGCCGGCGACAGCGTGCAGCCGATTCCCGCCCACGCCCAGCTGACAATGAAATACACAAGCGATTCGGATGTCATCGCCAGCACCAAGCCAAGCAACCCGGCGATGACCACCACCGCGCGGGAAAGCGCGACAAGCCGTTTTTCCGACAGGCGGAGGCGCAGCGAGCGGCGGACAATATCTTCGCTGATGGAGCTCGTGATCACGAGCAGCTGCGAATCGGCCGTTGTCACGATGGCGGCCAAAATGCCGGATAACAGCAGCCCGGCCAACCATGGCGGCAACAAGTCCAACACCATTTTCGGCAGCACGGTCTCGACATCGGTGAATGATTGTCCTTGGTAAAGGGCAATCGCCGCAAGGCCGATCAAAAACGCTCCGCCATACGCCAATAATGTCCAAACGATCGCCACTGTTTTGGCCGTTTTCGCCTCGCGGGCGTCTTTCAACGCCATGAAGCGGACGCTCAGTTGCGGCTGTCCGCCAAGATAGCCGAAAAACCAGGCAAAATTGTTAAACAGCAATAGCCCGAGCGCAAATCCAGTGACTCCCCCCGTCCATGAATCGAGGCCCGGTTTTGCGTGATGGAGCGCTTCACTGATCGACAAGCCACCACTGTAAATTTCCACCACTGCCACGATAGGCAAAATCACGAGCGTCGCCAGCATGAGCACACTTTGAATCATATCCGTCCAGACGACGCTGACAAATCCGCCGGTGTATGACAAGATAATGACAATCGCCACGCTGATGACCATGCCAAGCGCTGGGTCGATATGGAAAACGGCAAACAATGTCTTGCCCGCTCCGGCAATTTGTGCGCTGAAGTAAAACATCATAAAGCTAAAAATAAGGACGGTCGAAAGCCATAAAATCGTTTGCCCATGCGCGCCGAACCGTTTCGCTAAATAGCCGGGCAAGGTCAGCGCGCCGTACCGCTCCGCCTCCTGGCGAAACCGGTCCGCCAAAAAGAGCCAGGCGCACACAATGCCGATGACAATGCCGACGGCCACCCAATATGTGTCAACCCATCCTGTTATTCCAACATGAGGCGCGTCCTACATCGGAACGTTTCGCTCTCGTCCGGACAGCATCCACATGTAAAGCTCCCTAAGTTGCGAGGCGGCGGGAATTATAATAAAGTGGAGATGAGTCAGTCCAAAAAAGGAGTGAGGAAGATGAACCGTTGGGAGAAGGAATTGGACAAATACGCCGAACTGGCGGTGAAAGTCGGGGTGAACATTCAGCCCGGGCAGACGCTGTTCGTCAACGCCCCGCTCGAGGCGGCGCCGCTCGTCCGCAAAATCGCCAAAACGGCGTACGAAACCGGGGCAAAGCATGTGTATGTCGAGTGGAACGACGAGGCGCTTACATACATTAAATTTCACCACGCCCCAGAGGAAGCGTTTTCCGAATATCCGATGTGGCGGGCAAGAGCGATGGAAGAACTCGCCGAACAAGGCGCTGCCTTTTTATCCATTTACGCCCCGAATCCGGACTTGTTAAAAGACGTCGATCCAAAGCGGATCGCGACCGCCAATAAAACAGCGGCGCAAGCGCTCGCCAACTATCGGAGCGCCATTATGGCCGACCGGAACTGCTGGTCGCTCATTTCCGTCCCCACACCGGCGTGGGCGCAAAAAGTATTTGGCGATCTGCGCGATGAAGAAGCCATCGACAAATTATGGGAAGCGATTTTCCGCATCACCCGCATCGACCAAAACGATCCGATCGCTGCCTGGAGCGAACATAACGACCGGCTCGCCCGCATCGTCGATTACTTAAACAACAAGCAATACAAACAACTCGTTTATGAAGCGCCAGGCACCAATCTCACGGTCGAGCTCGTCGACGGGCACGTCTGGCACGGCGGCGCGGCGACGAGTCAAAGCGGCGTGCGCTTCAATCCGAACATTCCGACCGAAGAAGTGTTTACCATGCCGCATAAAGACGGCGTCAACGGCACGGTGCGCAACACGAAGCCGCTCAATTACAACGGCAACGTGATCGATCGGTTTACGCTCACGTTCAAAGACGGTCAAGTCGTCGACTTCAGCGCCGAACAAGGATATGAGACGCTTAAGCATTTGCTTGACACCGATGACGGGGCGCGCCGCCTCGGGGAAGTCGCCCTCGTGCCGCACCAATCGCCGGTGTCGCTGTCCAATCTCATTTTTTACAACACGCTGTTTGATGAAAACGCCGCTTGCCATTTGGCGCTCGGCAAGGCGTATCCGACCAATATCGAAAACGGCGCCTCTCTTTCCAAAGAGGAGCTTGACCGCCGCGGCGTCAACGACAGCCTCGTCCACGTCGACTTTATGATCGGCTCAGCTGATCTGAACATTGACGGCGTGACGAAAGACGGGAAGCGCGAGCCGATTTTCCGCAGCGGCAACTGGGCATTCGAACTGGCGTAATCGGTTTCGCCAGCTCTAAACAATAAGGCTGCGCCAAACGAGCGGCCAGACCCGACCGTTGGCGCAGCCTTATTCCGTTCAAGCACGGTTTCACACGGAACGATCAGACCGAACCGATGGGGTTGTTTTCATCCTGCCGCAAGTGCACAGCGGCCGATGCCGCCTGCGCCAGCTGCTCGCATTGCCGCAAACGAATGCCAAAGAGCACGAGCGGGTCGCGGTACGCCTCAGGGTTTTTGCGCATATGTTTGAGCTCGCCTTCCTGGGCAGCGATCTCCAGCTCCAGCCGTTTCAACGTTTCATCGAGCGCCGTCAATGGCGCATGGAAAAATTGAGTGACATCACGCTCAAGCGATTTGGCAAACCATTCAAACGGCAGCAACAACTGCTGGATGATCGCCTCCACCACCTCAGCGTAATCTTGCGTCTGGATCAACTGCTTATACTTTTGCGCCAGCATCGCCTTGTTTTGCGCAAAGGCGCCGAGCAGTTTGCCCGCCCCTTTCAACAGCAGCTGGCTTGGCGTTCTCCGCAAGAAAACGTTCACCTTGTCAATTTGCACCCCGTTGATCAACCGATCCGTATCGCGCCGCCAATCGGCGAGAAGGCGAAAATCGCATTCGAGCTTGAGCCGTTCCTGGCCGAACATGGCGTTAAACCCTTCGCCCATTTCATGCAAAAACACCTGGCATTCGTTGAATTCGTCTTCCGTCGCTGCAATCCACTGTTCCATGGCGCGGCGCAGCTTTGGCAGCGCCTCTTCATCAAGGTAAGCGCGAAGCCGTTCGTTCGCTTTGTCGTTCAGTTCAAGAGGCAAGCGGGAAAAATCGCTGTTTTCGCCCACCAGCTCCGCCATGTTGCGCAACAGATCGGGAATCGCCGTCAACAGCTCACCCCGCATGTCCGCCAAGACGGTGTGGAATGACTTGGCCACTTTGGCCGTTTTCTCCTCTTGCAGGTCGCCAAGCTGATGAATGGCGCCGCTGAGTTTGGCCGCCATTTCTTTTTTCCATACGACCAGCTCCGCCAGTCGACTTTCCGCCTCGGCTCGCTGCCGGAACAAATGAGCGATGAACTGGCGGATCGTCGTTAAAATCGCTTCCTCGCGGCGGACAGGGGACACGCATCGGCGCATCTCCTCAAGCCAGCCGACGAGGGCTTGCTGCTGCTTGCGGCTTGGCGCATGCGGCGAATAGACCATGACATTGGCCTCCGGAACGATCGTACGAACGTGCGCTTCCACTTCCTCAACGATTCTCGCCGTCTCCTCTTCATCCACCATCCCGTCGCCCGGAGGAAGCAAAACGTACATCGGCACAGACGGCGCCCGCTCGCGAAGCTGCAGCATCAACTGTTCATCGGCGCTAGAAAACGGATCCTCGCCGTTGAGAAGAAAAAGAATGCTGTCAGCAAGCGAAAACGACACAAGCGCTTCATGGTCGGATGAAGCGCGCCCGCCGAGCGGGCCGATATCCAACAAGACAATCCCTTGCGGCACGAGTGAAAACGGCGCCGTGCATTCAATGACAGCGTCATCGGAGAATCGGCTTCCGCGGCCGCCCGTTGCCTGTTGAAATTCGTCAATGCTCGAAAAAACGGTAAACTGGTCGTCGCTGATTTTCGCGACTTCCATCTCCCCGCCGTTTCTCCACGCAAGCACCGGCGCAGATGGCGCCGCCAACGCTGCCTCGCCGACCAACGTCCGCAAAAACGCCAACCGCTCATGACGCGACGCCCCAGCGACCAAAACGAAATGGGTCCGCGAATCAGACAGCTGCCGCACGAACCAGCGGAAGCGGAAATGCGAGCCCGCCCGCTGCTCTTCCGCCCAATCGGCAATTTCTTCAAATAGCGACACACCCGCTTCCCCAGCTTGCCGTTTCGCATGGACGAGCCGCTTAGCGGCGTCGTTGACCGTCTCTTCTTCAAACGCCTCAGGAAATTTCTCACTCCACGCCAACAAGGCAGCCGCGGCCACCGCTGTCTCCGGACCGTCGGCTAAACTCACCCAGCTTTTGACAAGCGGTGGCACCACTTCCACCAACTCTTTCAATCGGTACGGGCCTTTCATCAATCCTGCATAGGCTTCCTCTAAAAGGCCAGGAATTCGCTTCCAGTCGTAGTCGCGGCCGATCGACAACTCATCATAGAGGCGATTCCACTCCGCGAGCCACGAAAAATAGAGGTCACCATCCCGATAACCGTTCCATAGCGCCTGCACAAGCCGTTCAAACTTCACCCGATCCGTTTCGTACAACAGCGCCAGGCAGCGTGAAAACCGCGCAGGCGCCATCGTTCGCGCATGTCCTTGTTCCACATAACCGGTCAAGATGTCCGCCCAGCGGCGCGCCGACGTCCGCACCGCCTCTCCTAAAGCAAGCTCGACGGCGCTTTCCCAATCACCTTGCTCCTCGAAAAAGGCGCGCGCCCATTCGGTCATGTTCGGATAATCCGGATACAACGTCACACCGCGCTTAATCATATCATCCGCTTTCGCGTTTTCCCCCAACTCACGGTAGAGCGAAAACAGGCGCAAAATGATTTCCGCATGCAACGTTTCGCTTTCCGTCTCAATCGAACGGTACAGCTCCTCGGCCAGCTCGAGCCGTCCAAGCTCATAGTAGCTGTCGGCGATATTTTTTTGCGCCCACGGACGCAAATCGTCGTGATGGACTTGTTCCCATTTCAAGATCGCCGCTTCGTAGTCGCGGCGGTGGAAATACACTTCCCCTTGGGCAAAGCGAATCGACGACAAATCAGCGCCATCCCGATGCGCCGTGAAAAACATATCGCCAAGCGCGCTGACAACGTCGCGTTCCCCCGCCTCGACGAGCGTCTCGTAAAATGTTTTATGAACAAGTTGCTGTTCAAACCCCATGTCGATCACCTGACTCGTATATTTGCCATGCATGTTCATTGTATGGCACGTTTTCGAATTTTATTTCCATCCTATACATTTTAACAAACTTTCGCCGCCATGAACGTTTCAATTTGTTTTCATTTGCGAGACAAAATTCGACCCAATATGCGATGAGGCCAACCAAAGGAACTTTCAATGGTGGTTACGGCCACGAACCACTTTGTTCTTTTACGTCTACAAATGCTAAAAAGACGAGGGAAAATAAAAAAGCACGTAACCGTTTTAACTACTGGGACACAATCCATTAGGAAACTCCAATATCCTCGCTGCCCCTTCCTCTACAAGCCTACTCAAGGAAGCTTGATGCGTCGGGGCAACTCGCAGTTGTTTCAAAGAAGCTATTGCTCGTTGCTCTATCCTGCTGAGCTGCTGGGACATCATCGACAGAACACTCCAATATTCCCACTGTCGGCTCTTATAACCAAATAAAAAATTCCCCTCTCGCACATAGACTTAGCGATCAGGGAACTTCGTTCCAGCGCCTTTTGCGCGTTCTTTTTCTTATGTAAGTGGCGTCCCAGGAGAGACTCGAACTCCCGACCGACGGCTTAGAAGGCCGCTGCTCTATCCTACTGAGCTACTGGGACATAGTAATCATGATGACACTCTCATTATTCCGCTGCCCCTTCCTCTACAAGCCGATTCGAAGAAGCCCGATGCGTCGGGGCAACTCGCAGTTGTTTCAAAGAAGCTATTGCTCGTTGCTCTATCCTACTGAGCTGCTGGGACATAATCAACAGGACACCCCAACATTCCCGCTGTCCCTTCCTCTACAAGCCTACTCAAGGAAGCTTGATGCGTCGGGACAACTCGTAGCCATTTCGAAGATGACTTTGCTCGTTGCCCTATCCAGCTGAGCTGCTGGAACAATATCCATACGATATTCACGATAAAATAAAGGAAAGCGGGTGATGGGAATCGAACCCACGACTTCAGCTTGGGAAGCTGAGGTTTTACCATTAAACTACACCCGCATGATCAATATCATTAGGACTTGTCTTAGAAACGATTGCAATAAAAATATAATCGCTAATTGTTTTTTTTGTCAATATCTTTTTTGAAGTTAGTTAATAAACGCGCTCGAGAGGATTCGAACCCCTAACCTTCTGATCCGTAGTCAGATGCTCTATCCAATTGAGCTACGAGCGCATGATGAAAAAGCGGAAGACGGGACTCGAACCCGCGACCCCCACCTTGGCAAGGTGGTGTTCTACCACTGAACTACTTCCGCATCATGAGAAGAATTCATTCCTTCAAAACTAGATAACCGTCGGAAGAAGCCGCGGCGCTTTCACTTTTCATTGTCTAGCTCCGGCTCGCCGCCGCTCGGGGTCAAATAACCTTCCCCCTCGGGGTGCTAGCACCCCTGCAGGTGAAGAACATTTGCCCGTCGCGGCGAACCGCTCGCCTGCGCTTTTCTAGGTTAAGCCCTCGATCGATTAGTATCCGTCAGCTCCACGTGTCGCCACGCTTCCACCTCGGACCTATCGACCTCGTCATCTTCGAGGGATCTTACCCGCCTGACGCGGTGGGAAATCTCATCTTGAGGGGGGCTTCACGCTTAGATGCTTTCAGCGCTTATCCCGTCCGCACATAGCTACCCAGCGGTGCCCCTGGCGGGACAACTGGTACACCAGCGGTGCGTCCATCCCGGTCCTCTCGTACTAAGGACAGCTCCTCTCAAATTTCCTGCGCCCGCGACGGATAGGGACCGAACTGTCTCCCGACGTTCTGAACCCAGCTCGCGTACCGCTTTAATGGGCGAACAGCCCAACCCTTGGGACCGACTACAGCCCCAGGATGCGATGAGCCGACATCGAGGTGCCAAACCTCCCCGTCGATGTGGACTCTTGGGGGAGATCAGCCTGTTATCCCCGGGGTAGCTTTTATCCGTTGAGCGATGGCCCTTCCATGCGGAACCACCGGATCACTAAGCCCGACTTTCGTCCCTGCTCGACCTGTCCGTCTCGCAGTCAAGCTCCCTTGTGCCTTTGCACTCTCCGAATGATTTCCAACCATTCTGAGGGAACCTTTGGGCGCCTCCGTTACTTTTTGGGAGGCGACCGCCCCAGTCAAACTGTCCACCTGACACTGTCTCCCACCCCGCTAAGGGGTGCGGGTTAGAATTTCAATACCGCCAGGGTGGTATCCCACCGACGCCTCCACCGAAGCTGGCGCTCCGGCTTCCCAGGCTCCCACCTATCCTGTACAAGCGATACCAAAATTCCATATCAGGCTGCAGTAAAGCTCCACGGGGTCTTTCCGTCCTGTCGCGGGTAACCTGCATCTTCACAGGTAGTATAATTTCACCGGGTCTCTCGTTGAGACAGCGCCCAAGTCGTTACACCTTTCGTGCGGGGCGGAACTTACCCGACAAGGAATTTCGCTACCTTAGGACCGTTATAGTTACGGCCGCCGTTTACTGGGGCTTCGGTTCGCACCTTCGCTTCCGCTAAGCGCTCCCCTTAACCTTCCAGCACCGGGCAGGTGTCAGCCCCTATACGTCGCCTTTCGGCTTCACAGAGACCTGTGTTTTTGATAAACAGTCGCTTGGGCCTTTTCACTGCGGCTCTTCAGGGCTCTCCACCCCAAAGCGCACCCCTTCTCCCGAAGGTACGGGGTCATTTTGCCGAGTTCCTTAACGAGAGTTCTCCCGCGCGCCTTAGGATTCTCTCCTCGCCTACCTGTGTCGGTTTGCGGTACGGGCACCTCTTCCCTCGCTAGAGGCTTTTCTTGGCAGTGTGAAATCGGGGACTTCCGGATCAATCCGTCGCCGTCACCGCTTGGCCTTATGATCCGCGGATTTGCCTGCGGATCAGCCTCACGGCTTGGACAGGCTCTTCCAGCCGCCTGCTCGCCCTATCCTCCTGCGTCCCCCCATCGCTCAAACGGGAAGAAGGTGGTACAGGAATCTCAACCTGTTGTCCATCACCTACGCCTTTCGGCCTCGGTTTAGGTCCCGACTAACCCTGAGCGGACGAACCTTCCTCAGGAACCCTTAGGCTTTCGGCGCAGAGGATTCTCACCTCTGTTTGCGCTACTCATACCGGCATTCTCACTTCTAAGCGCTCCACCAGTCCTTCCGGTCTGGCTTCTCTGCCCTTAGAACGCTCCCCTACCGATGACCAACGGTCATCCCGCAGCTTCGGCGGCACGTTTAGCCCCGGTACATCTTCGGCGCAGAGTCACTCGACCAGTGAGCTATTACGCACTCTTTAAATGGTGGCTGCTTCTAAGCCAACATCCTGGTTGTCTCCGCAACTCCACATCCTTTTCCACTGAACGTGCACTTCGGGGCCTTAGCTGGCGGTCTGGGCTGTTCCCCTCTCGACCACGGATCTTATCACTCGCAGTCTGACTCCCGGGCATAAGTCGTTGGCATTCGGAGTTTGACTGGGTTCGGTAACCCGTTTGGGGCCCCTAGCCCAATCAGTGCTCTACCTCCAAGACTCTCAAACCCGAGGCTAGCCCTAAAGCTATTTCGGGGAGAACCAGCTATCTCCAAGTTCGATTGGCATTTCGCCCCTACCCACACCTCATCCCCGCACTTTTCAACGTGCGTGGGTTCGGGCCTCCAGCCGGTGTTACCCGGCCTTCACCCTGGACATGGGTAGATCACCTGGTTTCGGGTCGACGACGACGTACTCACACGCCCTGTTCAGACTCGCTTTCGCTGCGGCTCCGCCTCTTCGGCTTAACCTCGCACGCCATCGTCACTCGCCGGTTCATTCTACAAAAGGCACGCCATCACGCATGAACGCGCTCTGACTACTTGTAGGCACACGGTTTCTGGTTCTCTTTCACTCCCCTCCCGGGGTGCGTTTCACCTTTCCCTCACGGTACTGGTGCACTATCGGTCACTAGGGAGTATTTAGCCTTGGGAGATGGTCCTCCCTGCTTCCGACGGGATTCCTCGTGTCCCGCCGTACTCAGGATCCGCTCGGGAGGGAACGAAGTTTCGACTACAGGGCTCTCACCTTCTCTGGCCGGCCGTTCCAGACCGGTTCGTCTACCCCGTCCCTTTCTCACTCCCATCGTGAGCGGTCCTACAACCCCAAGAGGACATGCCTCTTGGTTTGAGCTGTTCCCGTTTCGCTCGCCGCTACTCAGGGAATCGCGGTTGCTTTCTTCTCCTCCGGGTACTAAGATGTTTCAGTTCCCCGGGTGTGCCCTCCATGCCCTATGGATTCAGGCATGGATACTGCCCCATTACGGACAGTGGGGTCCCCCATTCGGACATCTCCGGATCAACGCTTGCTTACAGCTCCCCGAAGCGTTTCGGCGTTTGCCCCGTCCTTCATCGGCTCCTAGTGCCAAGGCATCCACCGTGCGCCCTTTCTAGCTTAACCTATTGCGCTCTCGGCTTCTTCCTTTGCGTTTCCGGTTATCTAGTTTTCAAGGAACGAAGCTGCTGCCTTGAGTCTGCTTCTTTGCAGCTTTGCGCCGAGGAATCCATCTTCCTTGAACCTGCTGGAAGACGAAGGCGCAAAGTAGCTCCTTTGAATTCGCTTCTTCGCTGGTTTGCGTCGAGGAATTCGGCTTCTCCGAATCCGCTTGTAGACGCAGACGCAAACGAAGCTACTTCCCTGAACCTGCTAGCAGACGCAGGCACAGGCGCTTTTGAAGGAATTTCTCATTCCTTCAAAACTGAACGAAACAGAAGCGCGATGGATTGGTAGGTTGGCCATTGCGGCCTCCGCTTTTCGAATTGTCTAGCTCCGGCTCGCCGCCGCTCGGGGTCAAATCACCTTCGCCTTCGGGATTGTAAATCCCTGCAGGCGAAGAACATTTGCTCATCGCGGCGAAACGCTCGCCTTCGCTTTTCTCCTTAGAAAGGAGGTGATCCAGCCGCACCTTCCGGTACGGCTACCTTGTTACGACTTCACCCCAATCACTTGCCCCACCTTCGGCGGCTGGCTCCCGTAAGGGTTACCTCACCGACTTCGGGTGTTGCAAGCTCTCGTGGTGTGACGGGCGGTGTGTACAAGGCCCGGGAACGTATTCACCGCGGCATGCTGATCCGCGATTACTAGCGATTCCGGCTTCATGCAGGCAAGTTGCAGCCTGCAATCCGAACTGAGAGCGGCTTTTTGGGATTCGCTCCCCCTCGCGGGTTCGCAGCCCTTTGTACCGCCCATTGTAGCACGTGTGTAGCCCAGGTCATAAGGGGCATGATGATTTGACGTCATCCCCACCTTCCTCCGACTTGTCGCCGGCAGTCCCTCTAGAGTGCCCACCTTCGTGCTGGCAACTAGAGGCGAGGGTTGCGCTCGTTGCGGGACTTAACCCAACATCTCACGACACGAGCTGACGACAACCATGCACCACCTGTCACCCTGTCCCCCCGAAGGGGGAACGCCCAATCTCTTGGGTTGTCAGGGGATGTCAAGACCTGGTAAGGTTCTTCGCGTTGCTTCGAATTAAACCACATGCTCCACCGCTTGTGCGGGCCCCCGTCAATTCCTTTGAGTTTCAGCCTTGCGGCCGTACTCCCCAGGCGGAGTGCTTATCGCGTTAGCTGCAGCACTAAAGGGTGTGACCCCTCTAACACTTAGCACTCATCGTTTACGGCGTGGACTACCAGGGTATCTAATCCTGTTTGCTCCCCACGCTTTCGCGCCTCAGCGTCAGTTGCAGGCCAGAGAGCCGCCTTCGCCACTGGTGTTCCTCCACATCTCTACGCATTTCACCGCTACACGTGGAATTCCGCTCTCCTCTCCTGCACTCAAGTCCCCCAGTTTCCAATGACCCTCCACGGTTGAGCCGTGGGCTTTCACATCAGACTTAAGAGACCGCCTGCGCGCGCTTTACGCCCAATAATTCCGGACAACGCTCGCCCCCTACGTATTACCGCGGCTGCTGGCACGTAGTTAGCCGGGGCTTCCTCGTGAGGTACCGTCACCGCGCCGCCCTCTTCGAACGGCGCTCCTTCGTCCCTCACAACAGAGCTTTACGACCCGAAGGCCTTCTTCGCTCACGCGGCGTCGCTCCGTCAGGCTTTCGCCCATTGCGGAAGATTCCCTACTGCTGCCTCCCGTAGGAGTCTGGGCCGTGTCTCAGTCCCAGTGTGGCCGGTCACCCTCTCAGGCCGGCTACGCATCGTCGCCTTGGTGAGCCGTTACCTCACCAACTAGCTAATGCGCCGCGGGCCCATCCGCAAGTGACAGCCAAAGGCCGCCTTTCAACCAAAGACCATGCGGTCTTCGGTGTTATCCGGTATTAGCTCCGGTTTCCCGGAGTTATCCCGGTCTTGCGGGCAGGTTGCCCACGTGTTACTCACCCGTCCGCCGCTGACCAAATCAGAGCAAGCTCCGATTTGGTCCGCTCGACTTGCATGTATTAGGCACGCCGCCAGCGTTCGTCCTGAGCCAGGATCAAACTCTCCAAAAGAAAGTTGATTGGCTTTTCGCATTGTCCAGCTTCGGCCCGCCGCCGCTCGGGGTCAAATCACCTTCGCCTTCGGGATTGTAAATCCCTGCAGGCGAAGAACATTTGCCCATCGCGGCGACCCGCGGGCCTCAGCTTTTCTTTCGCGCTTCGTTTCGTTCAGTTTTCAAGGAACGACAGTTACTATTATAAACAATCTTTCAAAAATGTCAACTACTGATTCTCTTCTAATTATTACCGCGTTCATTTCGTCGCGGCAATTATTCATTATACGCAGTGTTAACTATTTGTCAATAGTTTTTTTATTTCATGATTGTTCGATCGTTGCACTCCGACATTCCGTCGAAGCGGCGATTTTTATTTTATACACTATCTCACCTTATGTCAACTACTTTTTTAGGTTGAACGCTCTCCCACCTACGCTAACGCTTAGAGGTGGGAGATTCTTGGGAACACCCGCCCCACGGCAGGCTGTCAACCAAGCCATCCCCGTGCGTCCCACGGTTGGGCTGCCTTACAACGACAGCAAACGAAACCAGCCCCCACTATCTACATTCGACTTGGCCTCCCGAATCGCTTCGACTGCTGTATGATATAATTTCTTAAAAAGAATATGTTGCAAGGAGCAGACCTCGAGGATCGCTATGTATATTTTTTAAGGAGGGAAACAGCCGTGACCTATCCATTTTCTGCACTGCTTGACGGCTACCGCCGACTTTGGCCGAACCGATCGCTGGCGGCCGGACCGCTTGATGAACAAGAAAGCCAAACTCTTTTGTATGAAACGATAAGGCAAGAGTTGCGCGATGAATGGACGCATCCGCGCGTGCGGCAATCGTCCGAAGTGAAGTTTTATTACGCCGTTAAGCGGGTGGCCGCTTCTGACTTGCCGGATGGCATGAAAGTAGCACTCATTCAAGCGTATTTGACGGTGATGGAACAATTGCAAGCCAATCATACATAAAACAGACGAATCCGGTTCATACTACTGAGCGAAAAAACATTTCTTGTTAAGGAGGATGGCAGTTATGGCGTTAATTCCGTATGACCCGTTCCGGCACTTGGAATCGATTCGCCGGGATATGAACCGCTTTTTTGCTAGTGATTTTCCATCGCTGTTCACTCATATGGATGAGCAGCACTGGATGCCGCGCATCGACATGCATGAAACGGCCAACGAATACGTCGTTTCGTGCGATTTACCGGGGCTGGAGCGGAAAGAGGATGTGCACATTGATGTGCACAATAACGTGTTGACGATCAGCGGCACGATTCAACGCCAACACGATGTAAGAGAAGAACAAATGCACCGGCGCGAACGCTTCTTTGGTCGCTTCCAGCGTTCGATCACCCTGCCGGCGGATGCGGCGACGGAAAACATTCGCGCGACGTACAAAAACGGTGTGCTTGACATTCATATCCCGAAAACAACGACAGGAACGAAAAAACGCGTTGATATCGAGTTCCATTAATGCAGAAGGGAGCGGCTTATCGACCGCTCCCCTTTTCGTTGCCCTCGCTGCTTGAGCGGATGACGAGCTCTGTCGGCACGACGACCTTTTTGCAAATCGCTCGTTTCGTCGTCAACCGTTCGATGAGCAGCTCAACCGCTGTTTCACCCATAAATTCTGTGTATACTTTCACCGTCGAAAGCGGCGGGTGAAGAAATGCTGCCGTCGGAATATCATTGAATCCGACAATCGCCGCCTCTTCCGGAACAGCGATCCCGGCTTCATGCAGCGCACGCAGGGCGCCAATCGCCATCGAATCACTGGCAATGAAAAACGCCGTCGGCAAGTCGCCGCCTGAAACAGCCTCTTTCATCAGCCGATAGCCATCTTCAGCAGTGAAGGCACCGATCCATACATAGCGGGAATCATACAGCCCTTTGACATACAAATATTCGTAAAACGCCGCTTCGCGCTCATCGCGGATCGGCGTTTCCCCGTCGACATATTCACGGCCGCCGATATAACCAATTTTCGTATGCCCCAACCGAAGCAAATAATCAAGCACTGTCACCGTCGCTTGACGCAAGTCGATGACGACTGAATCAAACCGATGCTCATCAGGCGAACAGTCGACAAACACAATTTGTTTGGCCCCGGCGGCAAAAACCTCGACTTCCTTCGACCCGAATTTTCCGACAGCGATGATGCCATCGAGCGCCTCCATCCGTTCGATCGGATAGGCGCCGTGCTGTTTAAACAATTTGACGAGTTCGATGCCGCGGTCAAAACACTCTTTTTCCACTCCGAGGCGAATCGCCATATAATACGGGTCATCGATTTCCTGGCGCTCCGAATACCAGTGAATGAGCCCGAAGCGAAACGATTCGCGCGCTTGCTGGCTTCGTTCCCGCAATGTTTTGTAGTTCAACTCTTGGGCGACTTCAAAAATGCGCCTTCTCGTTTCATCGGAAACGGACAGCGTTGCATCGTAATTAAGCACGCGCGACACCGTCGCGACCGAAACGCCGACTTTTTCCGCGATTTCTTTTAACGTAGCCATCGTCTGTTCGCGCCCCCCTTTCTGTTTCATATGAAACGCGTTTTTTCGCCGCATTTAAACAAGAGACGACATGCGCTCCACCGCGTGCTGCAGAAAGCGGCGAAACGCCTCTTTCCCGTTTTGGTCCCGTTTAAACACCCCGGCATGTTCCAACACGGTCACAAACCGTTGCCCGACTTCGTGCCGCAAAATGTCATGGACGTTGTCCTTCGTGATGTCCGGATAGGCCGAGCGAATGGCTTCGCACCAATCCCAATGTTTATGCATCGACTCGTCCCAGTCTTCTTTTTTTGTCCGATGCACGAGATAATCGGCCAGCGTCTCCAGTTCCACGGCAAGCCGTGCCGGCAGCACCGCCAGCCCCATCACTTCGATCAAGCCGATATTTTCTTTTTTAATATGATGCAATTCTTCATGCGGATGGAAAATGCCGTACGGATGTTCCGCTGACGTCCGGTTGTTGCGCAACACGATGTCCAACTCAAACAAATCGCCGCGCCGCCGGGCGATCGGGGTGATCGTGTTGTGCGGAACATCGCCGCTGTAGGCCATAATCTCGACGCTTGGGTCGCTGTACGTCCGCCATGTTTCATACAAAAAGGCAGCCGCATCCAACACGTCCTCTTTTGGTCCAGTCAAACGGATGACGGACATCGGCCAGCGCACGATGCCGGCTGTGACCGACGGAAACGATGGCAGCGGGATACACTCTTCGATCTCCGCCTTTTCCATCGCAAA
Organism: Geobacillus sp. FJAT-46040; assembly: GCF_002335725.1. Classification (NCBI taxonomy): domain Bacteria; kingdom Bacillati; phylum Bacillota; class Bacilli; order Caryophanales; family Anoxybacillaceae; genus Geobacillus; species Geobacillus sp. FJAT-46040. The sequence continues at coordinate 889,277 of NZ_NISS01000001.1, read as the reverse complement.
CGGATAGCGCCCGCCTTGGAAATGGTCATGCACTAAAATCGAGCCGCCGACAATCGGCAAATCGGCGTTCGAGCCAATGAAATAGTGCGGGAACTTTTCGACGAAATCGAGCAAACGCTCAAGCGTCTTCCGCTCCATTTTCATCGGCGCATGTTCGGCGGAAAAGACGATGCAATGTTCATGATAGTACACATAGGGAGAATATTGGAAATACCACTGTTCATCCAATAACGTGATCGGGATGACACGGTGATTGGAACGGGCTGGATGACGCCACGTTCCTTCATACCCTTCGTTTTCTTTGCATAATACACATTTTGGATACGAGGATGACGGCATCTCTTTTAATTTGGCGATTTCCTTCGGGTCTTTTTCCGGCTTCGCCAAGTTAATGGTGATATCCAATTCTCCATAGATGGTTGACACTTTCCAGTGCTGATTGTTGGCGATGCGCGCCGTTTGAATGTAATTGGACGCTTGGCTCAACGAATAAAACCAGTCCGTCGCCTCCTGCGGGTCGCGGCGGTATCGCTCGTAAAAGGCGCGGATCACTTCCGACGGCCGCGGCATGACGCAGTCCATCAGTCTCGCATCCCATATATCGCGCTCGGTCGTTGTATTCGTTTCCAACAATCCTTGTTCATACGCCCAATCAATCATAGCGTCCAATATGGGAGCGGGCGAGGCCAAGGGAACGTCCTTGACCTCGGCCGGCTGCCATTCCGTGAGTCGGAGCGTTGCCAGCAGGCGGTTGCGCGCGTACACCACATCTTCCGGCGCTAAAAGGCCGCGTTGCTCGGCATAACGGATCAGTTGTTCAATCGCCGCAAAAATCGTTTCCATGTTTACACACCCCGATATCCGTTTGGCCGCGCTTTGTGCCACTCCCACGCCGACGCGACGATATCCGTAATGGACGGGTATTTCGGCTCCCAGCCGAGCTCGCGCTTTGCTTTTTCCGATGAAGCGACAAGCCGCGCCGGGTCGCCCGGCCGCCGCGCCACGACGCGGGCAGGGATCGGGTGTCCGGTCACTTGCCGCGCCGCTTCGATCACTTCTTTGACGCTAAATCCATTTCCGTTGCCTAAATTGTATACATCGCTGTCTGCCCCGCTCCGCAATTTCTCGAGCGCCAGCCAATGGGCATCGACGAGATCAAGCACATGAATGTAGTCGCGGATGCACGTGCCGTCGGGCGTGTCGTAGTCATCGCCGAAAATGTAGATTTCCTCGCGCTGGCCAAGCGGCACTTTTAAAATCAATGGAATCAGATGCGTCTCCGGGTTGTGGTCCTCACCGATTGTCGTGCCGTACGCCCCGGCGACATTAAAGTAGCGGAGCGAAATCGAGCGGATGCCATAGGCGCGGTCCGCCCATTTCATCATTTTTTCCATCGCCAGCTTCGTTTCTCCATACGCGTTCGTCGGTTCGGTCGGATCGGTTTCGATGATCGGGATTTGTTTCGGCTCCCCATACACCGCGGCGGTTGAAGAAAAGACGATTTGCTTGACACCAAATTCTCTCATCACTTCAAGCAGCACTTGTGTGCCGTACACATTGTTGTCGTAATATTTCAGCGGCTCTTCCATGCTTTCACCGACCAATGAGTTCGCCGCAAAATGAATGACCGCCTCAATGTCATGCTGGCGAAACACCTCGCGCAAAAAATCGCGGTCGCGAATATCGCCTTGGCAAAACACCGCATCAGGGTGAACCGCCTCCCGGTGCCCCGTCTGCAAGTTATCCACCACGACCACGCGCTCCCCTTTTTCAAGCAGACGGTACACCGCATGGCTGCCGATATACCCTGCCCCTCCGCAAACCAAAATCATCGGCTCATCTCCTCCAGTTCCGTGAGTTCTCTCGCCCCGTCACCAACGTCAACGACATAAAAGCTTGCTTCATAACCGATTTTTTCGGCATACGCGTTTCCGACCCGTTCAATGAAATCTTGAACGCATGCCTTTTTCACAATGTTCACCGTGCAGCCGCCGAATCCGGCTCCGGTCATGCGCGCCCCGACCGTTCCTTCGTGCGACCATGCGGCCTCCACGAGCGTATCAAGTTCGGCTCCGGTTACTTCATAGTCATGGCGCAGCGACAAATGCGACTGTTTCATCAACTCGCCAAAGCGGACGAGGTCTCCCTGCTCAAGCGCCTGGGCGGCTTCAAGAGTCCGCTCGTTTTCCGTCACCGCATGGCGGGCCCGTTTTTGCTCAAGCGGGGAAAGAAGATGTTCATAACGGGCCAGCTCTGCGCTTGTCAGCTCGCCGAGCGAGGCGATGTTCCGCACGCTTTGCAGCTTCGCGAGAGCCGCCTCGCACGTCGCCCGCCGCTCGTTGTACGCCGAGTCCGCCAGGCCGCGCTTTTTGTTTGTGTTCGCGATGACGATCGCACAATCGTCAAGCACCAATGGCAAATAGCGGTGCTCGAGCGTCTGGCAGTTCAATAGAATGGCGCAATCTTGTTTCCCCATGCCGACGGCAAACTGATCCATAATGCCGCAATTGACGCCGATGTATTTATTTTCTACGTTTTGGCTCATTTTCACAAGCTCCAGCTGATCAAGCCCGCGCCTGAACAGTTCGTTGAGCATCACCGCGGTCACAAGCTCAATCGACGCGGATGACGACAGCCCGGCGCCGTTCGGGATCGTGCCGTAATACAAAATATCCAATCCGGTCTCAAGCGGACGTAACGCTTGAAACGCGGCCAAGATCCCTTTCGGGTAGTTCGCCCAACCGTGTTCGCGACGATAAGACAAGTCGCCGTAAGAGACCGTGACCACTCCCGCTTCCGGGAAGTTTTGCGAATAAAAGCGGACAAATGGCTCTTTCGTCTGCCGAACAAGCACATACGTGCCGATCGCAAGCGCGCACGGCAGCACATGCCCGCCGTTGTAATCCGTATGCTCACCGATCAAATTGACGCGGCCAGGGGCGAAGAAAGCGCGGATGCCTTCGCCCAAGCCGCCGAAAAGTTCGATAAATTGCTGTTTTAAGATGGGGATCATGAGAGGGCCTCCTTAAGGTCATCTAGTCTAATAAATATTTTAGTTAAAATTTTACTATCCGTCAACGAAAAATTCCGATTTTGATTATACCGACAAGCTTCTTGTTAGAAACAAAGCCCTTCCTTCATCCGTATAATTCGTTACAATCAACTTATCCTAAACATAAAGAAGGAACAGGAGGCCCAAGCATGGATGCCATACTGGAGCTGCAAAAAGAACTAAAGCAAATCGAACAGTGGGAACACTCCCAAAAAGACCTATGGTTTTGGGAAAAGCTCGGCCGCTTGCCGTTTCAAGTGCTCGATAAGCTGACGCCAAAAGTCGTCCATCGAAAACTCGGGCAGCTGCTTGATGAATTGGGCAGCTATATTCAAAGCGGCGGGCAATACTTGGTGAATGAAGGAAAGGTATTGGACAAGCTTGGCGTATCGTCGCTTGCCGAAGTGCCGCACTTGCCGCTTGAGACGATGGACCGCGTCTGCAATGAGTTGATCGATGCGCGCGTCACGTTCGCCCAGCTGCAAGGGGCGGCAACTGGAATTGGCGGGGCGCTGACGCTGGCGGTGGACATTCCGGCGCTTCTCGGCTTAGCGCTGAAAACGCTGCAAGAGATCGCCATCGTGTACGGATATGACCCGAAGGAAAAAGAGGAGCGCGTGTTTGTCGTCAAATGCCTGCAGTTTGCCGCGGCGGACATCGTCGGGAAAAAAGCGATTTTGGACGAACTTTCGTCGTTCTCCAATGAACGCGGGCGCGTCTTTTCCGAACTGCAAGGCTGGCGGGAAGTGATGATGACGTTCCGCGACCAATACGGGTGGAAAAAGCTGTTTCAAGCCGTTCCGATCATCGGTGTCATTTTCGGTTCGCTGTTTAACAAATCGTTTATGGAAGACATCGCCGAAACCGGGAAGATGCTCTATCGGAAGCGTCGCATCATCGAGAAGCTCAAACAGTTTGAACCCGGCATCTAACATGCCGGGTTCGATTCGTTTGTTTCGCCCTGATGCATCCGCTCAGGCCGCATCATTCCCCCATCATCGAACAGCTTTCAATCGCCACATCATGCTGGTAAAATCGCCCAAGCGGTGCGGCACCGCCACTCCGGCATACATCAGCTCGTCGCCGCCGTAAACGCCAAGTCCCTCGATTTCGTAGTCTTGATTCGGGTCAAGCCCTTTTAAGCGCAAGTGCGACAGCGGCGCGTTCGCTTCGGCCAGAACGCGGAAGTAGGCGACGAGCGCTTCCGAGCGGTCGGCAGAGACGAACATCCACGCCGCCTCGTTGCCTTCAAACGGGCTTAGCAGCCGATAAAACGTGCCGAACTGGACGAGGCGGCGTACTTCCTTGTAAAACGCGACTTGTTGCTTAATCATTTGTTTTTCTGTTTCCGTCAATTTCGTGATATCGAGCTCATAGCCGAAGTTGCCTGACATCGCGACATGGCCGCGCGTCTTGAGCGACGTCACCCGCCCGACTTGGTGGTTCGGCACCGCCGAGACGTGGGCGCCCATGGCGCTCACTGGGTAAACGAGGCTTGTACCGTACTGGATTTTCAGGCGCGAGACAGCGTCAGTGTTGTCGCTCGTCCATGTTTGCGGCATATAATACAGCATCCCCGGGTCAAACCGCCCTCCGCCTCCGGAGCAGCTTTCAAACAAAATGTGCGGAAAACGCGCGGTGATCTCGTCCATCACGCGATAGAGCCCAAGCATATAGCGGTGCGACGTTTCGCGCTGGCGCTCGGGCGGCAGGGCGGAGGAGCCTATTTCCGTCATATGGCGGTTCATGTCCCATTTCACATAAGTGATGGGGGCGCTCGCAAGCACGTTCGAGATCGTTTCAATCATATAGTCGCACACGTCTTGGCGGGAATAATCGAGCACAAGCTGGTTTCGTCCTTCCGAGCGCGGGCGGTTGGGCACATGGAGACACCAGTCGGGGTGTTTCCGGTACAGTTCGCTGTTTGGCGACACCATTTCCGGTTCGACCCATAAGCCGAACTGCAGCCCGAGTTCGTTCACTTGTTTCGCCAACCCGTCCAGGCCGTTCGGGAGTTTGCGCCGATTGACCACCCAATCACCGAGGGAACGGCGGTCGTCGTCGCGTTCGCCAAACCAACCGTCGTCAAGCACAAACAGTTCGATGCCAAGCTCCGCTGCTGTTCTCGCGATGTTGACGATTTTTTCTTCGTTAAAATCAAAGTACGTCGCTTCCCAATTGTTGATTAAAATCGGACGTTCGCGGTCGCGGAACGCGCCGCGCGCCAATAGCCGGAGCGGAAAAGCTGCATCACGTAGCTTGCCTTGCCCGCCCGCAAATGAAACTGCTTCGTTTGCGGATTGTATGTAACTGCCATCCTCTTCCCTCACTTTGATTTTTTATTTAAATTTTACTTAATTTTTACGAAAAGATCCATCAAAAAAGCGCCTGGATTCAGGCGCTCATCATTTCCTTCATGATCATTGGTTCACTTCGCTCCTTCCTCTGCCAACACCGCACGCCGCAGTTCCTGATCGAGTTCCTTCCCATACATGTCCCGCTCTTCCTCGGTCCACCCAAAATACCGCGCCATAAACGCAACAACCGCCTCTTTCTCACGCCGGACCGAATCAATATCAAACAACAGCGCTCCGGTGCGGCGGATGAAGTAGTCGACTGGTTTGACCGCCATTTCTTCCTCGATGGCGTAGACGAGGCGGACGAACGTTTCGCGCGTTAAGCCGGACGAGCGGTCGTATTGCTGGCTTAAAGCAAACAGCTGGTCGACATTTGTGCCGTATTGTCTCGCCAGCCGCGCTCCCGCTTCTTTCGTCAATCCATAGCGCACCGCTTCTTCCGCTTTTTCGGCGATGAAGGCAGGGAGGCGGTGCGAGCCGCCGACATCGCCGCCGGAGATCGGCAATTGTTTCGTTTGGCACGGACGGAACGTGTTTCCCTCTTCTTTTTCCAATTGTTTGGCGACGAGGTCAACGACCGTTTCCGCCATTTTCCGGTAGCCGGTCAGTTTGCCGCCAGCGATCGTAATGAGGCCGGATGGCGATGTCCAAATCTCGTCTTTGCGGGAAATTTCCGACGGGTCTTTCCCTTCTTCATAGATGAGCGGACGGACGCCGGCCCAACTTGATTCCACATCGGCCGCGGTGATGCCGACAGACGGGAACATGTAGTGAATCGCCTGCAATAAGTAGTCGCGGTCTTCTTCAGTCATGGCCGGATGAGCGGGATCATCGTCATAAAATGTATCGGTCGTGCCGACATACGTTTTCCCATCCCGCGGAATGGCAAACACCATCCGGCCGTCCGGGGTGTCAAAATAGACTGCCTGCTTGAGCGGAAAACGCTTTTGATCGATGACGATGTGGACGCCTTTTGTCAGCCGAAGCCGCTTGCCGGTTTTCGAACCGTCTTTGTCGCGCAGCGCATCAACCCATGGTCCAGCAGCATTGACGACTTTTTTGGCGCGGATGTCATACACTCGTCCGCCGAGCAGGTCGCGGCAGCGGGCGCCGGTGATGCGGCCGCGCTCGTCATACAAAAACTGTTCGGCTTTTACATAGTTGACGGCGTCGACGCCAAGCTCGACCGCTTTTTTGACCACCTCGATCGTCAAGCGGGCATCGTCCGTCCGGTACTCGACGTAATAGCCGCCGCCAAGGAGGCCGTCGCGCTTTAAGAGCGGCTCTTTTTCCAACGTCTGCCGGGCATCAAGCATCGTGCGCCGCTCGCTTGGCTTGACGCCAGCCAGCCGGTCATACAGCCAAAGGCCGACCGACGTGCTCCATTTGCCAAACGTCCCGCCGCGGTAAATGGGCAGCAGCATCCACTCCGGTGTAGTGACGTGCGGGCCGTTTTCATACACAATCGCCCGTTCGCGCCCGACTTCCGCGACAAGCTTCACCTCGAACTGCTTCAAGTAGCGCAAGCCGCCGTGAACGAGCTTCGTCGAGCGGCTTGACGTGCCGGCGGCGAAATCTTGCATCTCGACAAGCGCGACCGTCATGCCGCGCGAGATGGCATCCAAGGCGATGCCAGAGCCGGTGATCCCTCCACCGATGATCAGAAGATCATATTGTTTTTCGCTCATCGCTTGAAGAACATCGCTCCGATGTTTGCTTGAGAACGCCATGCATGATTCCTCCTTTGAAAAAGACAAAAAGAGACCATTGCAAACACGATAAGCCTTCGCCTACCATGCATGCATGGTCTCTCCTTGTCTCCTGACTGATGATTAACTTGTTGCTTTTATTATAGCAGACTGCGGCCGATTTGGCCAGCTCAACGCATTATCCATTGTAGTGGCGCCATAATGTTTCGTTGGACGTGGTCACCGCCACCGCCCCAGCTGCAAGCGCCCGCTCGACATCGTCGACCGTGCGGATGAGGCCGCCGGCGTAAATCGGTTTTCCCGTCCGTTCTTTCACTTCGCGGATGATGTGCGGCATGGCGCCCGGGATGACTTCGATGCAGTCCGGATTCGTTTTGGCGATCAGCTGATAGCTTTTCTCCAACGCATGAGAATCAAGCAAAAAGATGCGTTGCACGGCCAAGACTCGTTTTTGCCGCGCCTTCATAATGACGCCCGCTTTCGTCGAAATGAGGCCATGCGGGCGGAACTCTTGGCAAAGGTATTCCGCCGCATGTTCATCATGGCTCAGCCCTTGCACCAAGTCGACGTGAATGATCAACTCCTTGCCATGCCGGCGCGCATAGGCAAAGATGCTTTTTAACTGGGCAATATGCACCTCAAGCAACACGCCGACCGTGTAACCGCTTGACAAAAAGGCGTCAAATTGCTTCATCGTTTTAATGGCCGGAATGATGCGCTGTTTCGCTTCCATTTTCTTTTCTTCGATTCATCCTCTCATTTTGTCGATCTCATCTAAGCATGACAGTGACATCATCGTCCGCGGTTTGCATGTCGCGATTTTCACCCCGCGCTTGCGGAATTTTTCAACGAGGTGATGAATCACTTTTTTGCTTGCCGCCTCTTCCTCATGGGGATGTCCCATTGCCTCACGCTCCTCTCCTATTCCGCTTTCGGAATGGCGAGCTCCACCGTCGTTCCTTTCCCAACTTCGCTTTCCAACGCAATTTGCCCGCCGTACTTATCGATGATCTCCTTGGCGATCGAAAGGCCGAGCCCGGCGCCGCCTTGTTCGCGGCTGCGCGCCTTGTCGACGCGGTAAAAGCGCAAAAAAACGTTTTTCAGCTCTTCTTTCGGAATGCCGATGCCATAATCACGGATGGACACGATGACAAACGGCCCTTCCTCGCGCAAGGAAATCGCGATTTGTTTCACTCGCTGAGAATATTTTACCGCATTGTCAAGCAAAATGAACAGCAATTGTTCAAAATGATGTTTCGCCATCGCCGCGCGCGCAATCGGCTTATCCGGCTGGTCAATCAGAAATTGGAAATCCGGGTGCAAGACGCGGAAATTTTTGACGACTTGTCCGACAGCCGCCGCGGCATCCATCGGCGCGACCTCATCCGGCACCGTGATCGCCTCGGCGCGCGACAAGTCAAGGAGCTCGAGAACGAGCCGCTTCAGCCGCTCCGCTTCTTTCACCGCCGCCTCGAGCGATTCTTCTAAAATCTCTGGATTGTGCTTTCCCCATCGTTGCAGCAACGAAAGATGGCCTTGCAAAATGGCGAGCGGCGTGCGCAGTTCATGGGACGCATCCTCGACAAATTGCCGCTGCATGGCGAACGACCGCTCAATTTCATCCATCATGCCGTTGAACATCACCATCAGTTCCGCGATTTCATCGCGCGCCGGAGGCACATCAATGCGCCGTTTCAGCCCGTTGTTTTGAATGTCCGCCATCGTTTTGGCCAGCGTTTGCAACGGCCGGACGAAGCTTTGCGCCACGAACCGGCCGGCGACAGCGCTTGCCGCCATGGCCAAAAAGCCGATCGCCGTCATGATGAGAAAGAGTGTGTTGGTCACTTGCTGGAACCTCGCCAACCGACGGGCGATCTCGATCGTTCCATGCAAGTTGCCGATATGCAGCGGCTGACGGAGCAGCAAAAATCGCTCATTGTTGATGAAATGCTCATCCATCTTCCGCTTGTCGGGCATCTCGCTTGGCGATAGCGACACCGCCGCCCCATTTGAAACGGAGACGATGACGTTTCCTTTCTCATCCGTAACGCGAATGAGCTGGTAGCGTTCATTCGGCTTTTCCAAAAACGCGCGGCTGCGGCGAATCCCTTCCCATGATAGATTACGTTTTTCCGCGTAATATGTTTCAATTTCCGCCACCGTTTGTTCCATCGTTTTTTCTTCTTCCTTCAGCAGCCATTGTTTGACCATATGATATTGCAAAAACGTAAACACAAAATACGTAATGAAAATCGCCCCGGCCGACAAAACGGTCAGCTTCCCTTTCAGCGAAAGCCGGCGAATCGCCTCCCTCTTCATGGCCGCATCACATATCCCGTGCCGCGCACCGTTTGGATATACCGCTCTTTATCGTGTTCGTCAAGCCGTTCACCGCCAACGGGCAGCCAGCAGTCAAAAAAGGAATGGGGCGCCTGTTAGGGACGCCCTCAAAAATGAATCGGCAAAAAGCGGCGCAGGCAGCTGTTTATGAATGGCGGTCAACGATCCAATCAACAATGGCTTGAACGATTTCAAACACTTGATAAGAAAGAAGCGACACGGCTGTTCCCGAAAAAACAATGTCACCAGCCAGTCAACTACCCCCACTTCGCGAACGCTTGAAGTGGGGGCTTGCAACTCCCCAGAAGTGCAAACGGACTTCGTCCTCCTTCCTTGACTTGGGGTTGCATCAGGGGGCAGGTTGACGACTACCCAACGACGCAGGTCATGCCTGCATCGTTACCGATTCTCTCGGTGTGTCTGTTGGCAGTACTTGGCTTCCACACACAACAGACAGACCTACGCTCGATGTTTTACGGTTGCAACGTTTCCTGCAACCAACTCCATCCATCGAGCAGCCGTTATTGGAGTGCCTTTATTGAACGGTTTTCTCCATGCCTTTATTATATCATACACAAAAGAAAGGGGGAACGCACATTCCTCTCCCACTTACTCCCTTTGGTCGTTGAAGTGGGAGTCTCCTGCGCGAAATAGGATGAACCCAATGCATCGCGCCATCCCTCCTCCCGCCGCCGGGCAACCGACAGCGTTATTGATGTGCATCTCATGGATGGTGGTGTCATTATATTCCATCCGGGTTAAAACAAGATGAAAACTCTCTAAAAAAGTATGAAGTAGCTTTTTTTGCGCTCTGTACATACATTGACAGTGAATCGCTTTGCCAATCGGCAGCGTCCCGACAGAACCATTTCGCTGTTTTGAAAAAAGGAGGAGAGCGCAATGAATGAATCGTTTCAACCACCAGCCAATGGGGGAGGCCATCACCCGTTCCATCATTTGCGGAAAATGATGAATCAATGGTTTGATGAACGGCCGCTGCAAAAACTGTTTGAAACGCTCGATGACTATTTCGCACAAACGTTTGCTGCAGCGTACATTCCGATCGAGGTGAAAGAGACGAAGCACGATTACCAAATCATTGTCCGGCTGCCTGACATCAAAAGGGAACAAATCAGCTTGCAATGGCAGGAAGATGGGCTGCAGCTGATCGTCGATCACAATGAAACAATTGAATCGGCAGATCATCACGGCCATGTATACGAACGCCGCCACGCACGGCGGCGCGTGGCGCGGCTGATTCCGTTTCCGTATCCGGTCGCTGAGCATGAGGTGAAAGCCTCGTTTCAAAATGGGACGCTCACCATCCAGCTGCCGCAAAAACGGAAATATATCGATATCGATTGAAGACGATCCAGCCTGTGTGTGCGTTCAAAAACCATTTTGGCAGCGGCCAGCGCCGCGCTTGGACGTGAAACAAGCCGTTCCCTTCATGGGGAGCGGCTTGTTTCTTATCCAGCTTCTATTGTTTATGGGGTGAATTTCCGGAACGTTCGCCCTCTTCCGGCGTTCCTTTTTTGATCACCCATTCGTTGGCGATTTCCTCGCGGTGGTTCGTGTATTTGTTTTTCCGCTTCCAGTTGTCGTTGTGGTCTGTCACCGCCATCACCCCCTTATTGTTTGCCATTCGCTTGCCTTGCTGCGGCCAACACGATGTGCATACATACTTTCTCGGCTGACAAGCTACGCTACTGATAGGAGGTGCAAAACGAATGGCGAAACTGCCCGATTTCAAACAATTGAACGACCGACTGATCAACGAGCCGTCGGATGAGCCGATGCTTGTCATCAAAACAAACCTCGACCCGGACCACGTGACGGAAGAAAATCCGTACGTCCAAGGCCGCACAAACACAAGCAAAGAGTTTGTCTCTTTTTTTGAAGGGGGCGGACGATGATGGAACAAACACTCGCTTACTTGCGCGAAGTGCTGTCCAACTATTTGGATCACCACGGCGACACCCCAAAACGCATTTACAAAAAACTGATCAGCAAACCATACCGAGGCGAAGGGGAATTTGTCCGCGACTTGACGCAAGAAGAAAGCGCCTTTTTGGACCGCATTTTGCCCCATGAAATCCGCTATGCGATGGATGAGCGCGATTATGAGCGCGTGTATCAGCTCAATGAAGTGTATGAGTTGCTCATTTGACAACGTGAAAACCGCTCCCCGTGCAAACGGCGGAGCGGTTTCCCTTTTTCAAGCGCGCTCGACCGTCGCGCCATGACGCGGTTTCATTTTTTAAACGTACCGAGCAATCCTTTCAACACGCCATTCACTTGATTGACCGTATTGATCATTTGCCCCACGGTACTCATCATTTTGTTGATATCGTACGTTCCGTCGCTGTTTTTAAACTGGGCGAGAAACGACGGGCGCGGCGGCGGCAAAAGCTGCCCCGGCTTTGGGTATGACGCCGGATGGGGAGGCGGGGCGGCATGGGTGGACGGAAAAAAGGGCCAGTGCCCCGGCGCCGATGGAAAAGATGAACCTCCATAGTGGAAGTAAGGATGATAATGGCTGCCTAAGCCATACGGACCATACGTGGGCGGTGGTAAAAACGGGCGCGAGTAACGATGCATATTCCTTCTCCCCCATTGTTGGTGTCCATTCCCCCTTGCCTAGAAAGCGGCTCGTACAGGCAAGATGCGGCCGTGCGCTGTTTCGCACGCAAACGAACAACATTCATGCTGATGAGCCACCAACCTTCCAGGCCGAAGAGGTGGGCTGCCACTAGTATATGTGACGGCGCCCGATGGCGTGTACGGACATGTCATCTCTTGTCGGAAGTTTTAATTTTCCGAAATCATTCTTTCTTCCTATTTTCATGGTACGATGTAAAAAAGGGGGAAGGGGGAAAAGCATCAATGAACGTGACGGAGTTAAAGCATAAGTTTATGGCGGTCAAACATTGCGAACCGGCTGAGGCGAACGAACTGCTTGATTTTGCCCGCCGTCTGTATTTGCGCGGGGAAATTTCGCTCGCCGAGTACCGCGATCTCGTGCGTGAGCTCGAAAAAGCCGGCGCCTCTCAGCCGGATGAAGCAGGGGAATACGCTGGGCTGTAGGACGATGAGGGAGCTTTTCTCTTCTTTTTTTTGCCCCTGTTCCTCAAGACGCATAAAAAACGATGTTTCTTCCCACCCTAAAGAGGCAAGAGGAATTGTCGTGCAAGGGGGGATTGGCGATGGGTCGAGGCGTCCACTTTAACCATAAATTGAAAGGCCATGACCATGAAAAGCCGAAACATGGAAAACCAGCGCCGCCCAAGCATACGGAGCGGGTCGAATACGAGATCAACACCGTCGCTACTGCAGAAGGCGGCCCTGTCTCGATCACAACAGGCAAAGACACATAAAACAAAAAAGGGGGCTGATCCAAAACGCACTCGCGTTTTGGGTCAGCCCCTTTTTCCGTGCGGCCGCTTTCTCCTGCCCTGTCAAAGCCTCTCCTTGCCTGCTTCGCTCGTGTCGTCAAGCCGTTCCTTGACGAGCGCCAGCGTATAAGCGACGGCCTGGCTGTATTGCTTGATGCGGCGCTCAGGAACGGATGGATAAAATGCCTCAACGCACAGCTTCGCCATATGGTCGGCGGCGGCTTCAATTTGCCGCTCATGGACATATTTCGGCCGCGCATGGCGGACCCAGCGGGAAGCGGCGTCCTTCCACCGTTCGGCAACGGCCTGCACCTCTTCGGCCATCGGTTTCACGTCGCCAAAAAAATCCGGCTCCTCGTTCCGCTCGCGGGCGCGCCGGGCGATCAAAAGCAACTGTTCGTTGTATTGTTGCAGCCGCTTCGTCAACGCCTTAAGCTCTTTTTCCATGGCGCCTCCTCCTTATCCATGCCGGCAAATCCGGTTTGCCCATGTGCCCTATGGCCCGGAGAACGGATGCGTTTTGCCGCGATGCGCTTCTGTTTAATGATACCATACCGACCGGCTCACACCAAATACAGTTTCGACGAAAGCGGAAGTGCAGCACGCTGCTTCTCCTTCTCAAGCCGCTGTTCCACGCCGGCGATCTGCCCTTCAAGCCGCCCGAGCTGCGCTTGATTTTGCGTATAACGCTCTTCGATGACATCGGCGATCACTTTTTCCATTTTCGCATCGACCTGCTCGATGAGTGCAACAATTTCCTGCAGCTGCTTTTCGATCTCCTCTTTTTTCACGAGCCGTTTTTCCATTCCCTCTCCCCCATTTCTCGCATGATGATATTCCATTCGCGGCGGGAAGGACGACTCCTGCTGCGGCGACAAAAGTAGAACGAATTCGGCAAAGAAAGTGGCAAGCAGCCGCCATTCGACATTGACCTCCTTCGCTTGCCTTCAGTCGAAAGGAGGAAAAGAAAAAGAGCGCATATGACCGGAGCGTATGGTATAATAAAAACCATTCAAAGGAGATGAACGCGATGGCACTCAAATACCCGGGCGGAAAAGAGTATCGCGGAAACAAGCCGAACGCCGCGCGCCGGCCGGCGGCCGATTATGCCAATCGCGGCATGACGCTCGAAGACGACTTAAACGCGACGAATGAATATTACCGGGAACGCGGCATCGCTGTCATCCATAAAAAGCCGACCCCGGTGCAAATCGTGCGCGTCGACTATCCGAAACGGAGCGCCGCCGTCATTACCGAAGCCTACTTCCGGCAAGCGTCGACGACCGACTACAACGGTGTGTACCGCGGCAAGTACATCGACTTTGAGGCGAAAGAGACAAAAAACAAAACGGTGTTTCCGCTGAAAAATTTCCACGCTCATCAAATCCGCCATATGGAGCAAGTTGTCGCCCACGGCGGCATTTGTTTTGCGATTTTGCGTTTTTCTTTGCTCAATGAAACGTATTTGCTTGACGCCTCTCATTTGATCGCTTGGTGGAATAAACAGGAAGCCGGCGGACGAAAGTCAATTCCGAAACAAGAGATCGAACGGCATGGACATTCCATTCCGCTTGGCTACCAGCCGAGAATTGATTATATTAGTGTAGTAGACAACGTGTACTTCACCCGTTGAAGTGAAAACTTGTAAGAAAGGCAGGATTTGCTTATGTCTGGTGAATATCGTTCTCGCGTAGAACGAAAGCAGGCAGCGAAACAAACGAAACAGCAGAAAGCGAAAACGAAAAAAGAGATCGCGTGGCTGAAAACAGTCGCCATTGCGATATTGTTCATCATCGTGATCGCCGCTGTCGGCGGCGTGGCGGCGTTCGCCTACTTCGTCAAGGACGCTCCCCCGCTTGATGAGGCGAAAATTAAAGACCCGCTCTCTTCCGTCGTGTACGATATGAATGGGAAGAAAGTCGCCGAACTTGGCGGCTACAAGCGAACGTACATTTCGTATAAAGACGTGCCCAAAGTGCTTGAAGATGCCGTGCTGGCAACGGAAGACGCCCGCTTTTATGAACATCACGGCATCGATGTCGTCCGCTTGGCTGGCGCCGTCCTCGCCAACATCAAGGAAGGATTTGGTGCAGAAGGCGGCAGCACGATCACCCAGCAAGTCGTCAAAATGACGTTTTTGTCGTCAGAAAAAACGTTGAAGCGAAAAGCGCAAGAGGCATGGCTCGCGCTGCAGCTTGAACAAAAATATTCGAAGCATGAAATTTTGGAAATGTATTTGAACAAAATTTATTATTCAGACGGCATTTATGGCGTCGCTCGCGCCGCCGAATATTATTTTGGCAAGACAGACTTGAAAAAGCTCACTCTTCCGGAAGCGGCCTTGCTCGCCGGCATGCCGCAAAGTCCAAACCGGTATAATCCGTATGACCATCCAGAGGCGGCGAAAAAACGGCGCGATACCGTATTGTCGCTCATGGCGAAACATGGCTTTATCAGCCAGGAAGAAGCGGAAAAAGCGAAACAAGTGCCGATCAAATCGATGCTTGCTGAACGGAAAAAACCGCAAAGCTCCGTGCCGTATGACGCCTTTATTGACGAAGTGATCAAAGAAGTGACCGACAAAGCGAACGTCAACGTCTTTGAAGACGGATTGAAAATTTACACAACGCTTGATCAAGAGGCACAGTCGTACGTCGAAAACTTATTAAACTCGAAGCAATACTTTACTAATAAAAAAGACTTGCAGTCGGCCATCGCCCTCGTCGATACGAAAACAGGCGCCATTCGCGCGTTAGGCGGCGGTCGCCACCACGACCACGTCGAATTTGGCTTCAACTACGCCATCAAACCGGTCGGCCAGCCCGGTTCGACGATCAAACCGATTTTGGATTACGGTCCAGCGATCGAATATTTAAAATGGTCAACAGCGCACATTCTTGTTGACGAGCCGTATACGTATTCGGACGGCACGCCGATCCGCAACGCCGGCGGGGGATATATGGGGCCGATCACCTTGCGGACGGCACTGGCAAAATCACGCAACATCCCGGCGTTAAAAACGTTCCAAGCCGTCGGCAAAGAACGGGCGATGGAGTTTGCCAATCGTCTTGGGATGGGCTTTAGTGAAGTATATGAGCCATATGCGATCGGGGGAGTATCCAACTATGTGTCACCGTTGCAAATGGCCGGGGCCTACACCGCCTTTGGCAACAACGGGATTTACACAAAGCCGTATGCCGTGACGAAAATCGTCTTCCCAGACGGCACGGAAATGGATTTAAAGCCAAAGCCGAAACGGGTGATGCACGACTATACCGCTTATATGATCACCGATGTGCTGAAAACGGTCATCCGCTCCGGAACCGGCGTGTTGGCTAATGTCCCAGGGCTTGAGCTCGCGGGCAAAACAGGAACGACGAACTACGGCGAAGACGGCGCCAAATTTGGCCTCCAAAGAGACGATGTGCCGGACAGCTGGATTGTCGGCTATACGCCAAACTATACGGCGGCCATTTGGGTCGGCTTCAGCAAGCGAAGCAGCGCGGCAAAGCTTAGTATAGAGGAACAAAAAATCCCGAAATACTTGTTGAAAAACTTAATGTCCCATATCGATGACGGCAGTGGGGAATTCAAGCAGCCGGAGAGCGTCGTCAGACTGCCGATCAAAAAAGGCACAAATCCGCCGAAACTTGCCGGCAAATACACGCCGGAAAGCGAAATTACGTATGAATTGTTCGTGCGCGGCAC
Organism: Geobacillus sp. FJAT-46040; assembly: GCF_002335725.1. Lineage (NCBI taxonomy): Bacteria > Bacillati > Bacillota > Bacilli > Caryophanales > Anoxybacillaceae > Geobacillus > Geobacillus sp. FJAT-46040. The sequence goes on along the minus strand of NZ_NISS01000001.1, from coordinate 872,716 downwards.
TGAGCCGACGGAGACGGCGAACGACGCGCCGGAAGAACTGCCGGCGGTGAAAGGGTTGACCGCTGTGTACGACCAAGCGGCGAACGCCATCTCGGTTTCGTGGTCATACGATGAGCAAACCGATGAGACGATCTTCGAGGTGCGCGTCAAAGATGGCCAAGGTCAAACGAATACGATCACCACAATAGACCGTTCGATCACGATTTCCAATCCGACGCCAGGATGGACGTACACAATCGCCGTGTACGCAAAAGACGGCGAACGAATGAGCAAACCGGCCATAGCCAGCGTTCATGTCCCCGGCGGAGAAGATCAAACTCCCGCGCCACAACAACCGGGGGATGACAGCCAAGGCAGCGGCGGGCAAAACGGCGGCACCGATCAAGGCAACAGCGGGAATAACGAAAACGAAAACGGTCAGGGAAACAACAATGAACAAAACGGCGGCGCAAGCGGCGGACAAGAAAATGGCAACAGCGGCGGGGCCAACCAAAACAATGGCCAAACGGATGGAACAAACAACCAAGGAACGAACAACAGCGGCCAAACGAACGGAACGAACGGCGGAACAGGTGCAAACAACGGAACGCCGCCTGTCTCCCCGCCGTTAAAAAACGGATCCGGAGCGGGTCTTGGCACCCGTCCATAACAGCTGCATTCCCAAAAAACGGATGGCTTTTGCGCCATCCGTTTTTTCATGACCGACCGGCATGCTGCTGGCCCTTCTTCACCAAGCCCTTTCGCGGTTCCGTTCACTTCTGATTTGCCGCTTTTTCCTCCCGTTTTCGCATCCGTTTTTTTCCTTCACGGCATAAATGAAGAAGAGGACATGACGGACATTGCGGAGACTGCGCCTTGCAATGGTAGCGGCCAAAAAAAATCATTCGGTGGTGGGTGATCGACCATTCTTCTTTTGGAATGATTTTCATCAGCGTCTTCTCGACTTCCAAAACCGAGTCGTCCCAGCGGCAAAAGCCAAGCCGTTTGCTGACGCGCTCGACGTGTGTATCAACAGCGATGGCCGGCACGCCGAACGCAACGGACACAACGACGTTCGCCGTCTTCCGCCCGACGCCCGGCAGCTTCATCAACTCATCGCGGTCGCGCGGCACTTCGCCGTTGTACTTGTCAATCAACATCGCGCACAGCTTTTGAATGTTTCGCGCTTTGTTCCGATATAAGCCGATTGAGCGGATATCTTGCTCAAGCTCCTCAAGCGGCACCGCAATATAATCGTGCGGCGTCCGATATTTTTCAAACAGCCGTTTCGTCACCTTGTTGACGAGCGCATCGGTGCATTGCGCCGACAAAACAACCGCAATCAGCAGCTCAAACGGATTGCGGTGCAAAAGCTCGCAATGCGCATCCGGAAACATTTTTGCCATCTCATCCAAACAGTAGCGGATTTGTTGCTTTGTCAGCACCTCGTCTCCTCCTTATTGCCATATTGGCCCGAATAAAACGACGCCTTTTACCGGTTCGATTGGCCATTTTTGGACAAACAAAAACGAGAGACAGCGCCTCTCGTTACGAGTCGAGCCAATTGAAAAACGGGATCGTCTGTTTAAATTCTCCCGCCGTCTGTTTCGCCGAACGGGAGGACGGCTTGCGAAACTTTTTGCCGTAGTCGTGCGCCTGTTCAATCGTGCGAATGCCATTCTTTTTCCATTCAAACAAGATGCGATCGATGTAGCGGAAATTCAACTTCCCCGACAGCACCGCTTCGCGCAGCGCCGCTTTAATGATGGCCGGCTCATGGCCGTCTTGATCGATCCACATCGCAAGCGTTTCACACTCGAACGGGGAGAGCGGGCGGCCAAACTCCTGCTCAAAAACGGTGTATAAGCTCTCCTCTTCCTCCTGCCGGCCGAGTTCCCCCTGTTGAGCGGCTTGGGTGTACAAATGATGCACGAGCTTCTCCCAAAGCGGTTCAAGCGTATATTTTTCGTTGCGAATGCCTTGTTCATCCGTATGCTCTTCAATCGCGATCATCCCTTTTTGCAAGAGCCGACGCACCATATCCATGCATTCCGCTGCCGAGACCGTCATTCTTTCGGCCAGCTCGGCCGGCGTCGGAAACAAGACGCCTTCTTCGAAAAACGACTGCATATGCAAAAGCAAGACGAGCTCCCCCTCGTCCAACCCAAGCTGCTTGTAGTGGCCAAGCAGCAGCTTCGGGACGGCGATGCTTCCTTGCGCCAGCCATTCGGCCACCTTTTTCTTTTCCATGCCGATGCACCTCAACTATAGTATAACATGACGGCGGCGAAAAAACCCCCTTTTTGCAGGGGGTTTTTTACGGATAAAGCCGGTTGAGCAGCCGCGGGAACGGAATCGTCTCGCGCACATGTTCGACGCCGCAAATCCAAGCGACAGTGCGCTCCAAGCCGAGCCCGAACCCTGAATGCGGCACAGAACCGTATTTGCGCAAATCCAAATACCATTCATACGCTTCAAGCGGCAAATGGTGCTCTTCAAGGCGGCGCTTGAGCAGCTCATAATCGTGAATCCGTTCCGAGCCGCCAATGATTTCCCCGTATCCTTCCGGCGCAATCAAATCGGCGCATAGCACAACGTCGGGGCGGTTCGGGTCCGGCTGCATATAAAACGGCTTCAAAGAGGCCGGATAGTGGGTGATGAACACCGGTTTGTCAAAACTTTCGGCGATGGCCGTCTCATGCGGCGCACCGAAGTCATCGCCCCACTCGATGTCGGTCAATCCTTTTTCATGAAGCAGCTTGATCGCCTCATCATACGTTAGGCGCGGAAACGGCGGTTTGACCAGCTCAAGCTTCGACACGTCGCGCCCGAGCCGCCCGAGTTCAAGCCGGCAGCGCTCGAGCACCGACTGCACAAGGTAGGAGACGTACTCTTCTTGCAGACGCAAATTGTCTTCAAACTCATAAAACGCCATTTCCGGCTCCACCATCCAAAACTCGATCAAATGGCGGCGTGTTTTCGATTTTTCGGCGCGGAACGTCGGGCCGAATGAGAACACTTTGCCGAGCGCCATCGCCGCCGCTTCCATGTAGAGCTGGCCGCTTTGCGACAAATAGGCATCCTCATCAAAATATTTCGTATGAAACAGTTCGGTCGTTCCTTCCGGTGCGCTGCCAGTCAAAATCGGGGCGTCGACTTTCACAAACCCGCGGTCGTTGAAAAACTCATACGTCGCCCGGATGATTTCGTTGCGAATTTTCATGATCGCGTGCTGGCGCCGCGACCGAAGCCAAAGGTGGCGATGGTCCATCAAAAATTCGACGCCATGCTCTTTCGGCGTAATCGGATAGTCAACTGCTTCTTGAATGACTTGCAAATCGGCAACCGACAGCTCGTAGCCAAATGGGGAGCGCTCGTCGATGCGCACCGTGCCCGTCACATAGAGCGACGTTTCTTGCGTCAATGTTTTTGCGCGTTGAAACACCTCTTCCGAGACGTTCGCCTTTTCGACGACGCCTTGAATAAAGCCAGTGCCGTCGCGCAGCTGCAAAAAGACGATTTTCCCGCTTGAGCGCTTGTTCGCGAGCCAAGCGCCGATCGTCACTTGTTGTCCTACGTATTGATTCACTTCCGCAATCGTCGTCGTTTTCACGCACTGATTCCCTCCAATAATCAACACGTCCATCATTCGCTATTATACCGTTCCGTCGGCGTCACGGCAACGACCAGCCAAAGCAGCGCAAAACGATGCTGCCCTCCCCATCGCCCTTCGGCGCAGCCGCCCGGAGCCAGCCGACAGTCCGCCGCTCCCACCGACGCGGAAAAAGCGGCTTTGCGCCAAACAAAGCCGCCCTTTTCTTTCCACTCTGACACCTTGGCGCAAAGCGCCTTAGGCCCGCGCCTCCATAAACCGGCGGATGCGTTCGATCGCTGTCTCGAGCGTCTCAAGCGAGGTCGCGTACGACAAGCGGACGTAATCCGGCGCCCCAAACCCAGAACCAGGCACGAGCGCGACTTTCGCTTCCTCCAACAAGGCGGCGACGAACTCGTCGACCGTGCGGCATCCGGCCATATCCGCCGCCTTTCGGGCGTTCGGGAACAAATAAAACGCTCCTTGCGGTTTGATGCAGGTGAAGCCTGGAATTTGCACAAGCTTGTCATAAATGATGTTGAGCCGTTCTTCAAACGCTTGGCGCATTTGTTCGACCGGCTCCTGCGGCCCGCTGTAGGCGGCAATGGCCGCATATTGAGCGATCGATGTCGGATTCGATGTGCTATGGCTTGCTAAATCGGTCATCGCTTGAATGATGTCTTTCGGTCCAGCCGCGTAGCCGATGCGCCACCCTGTCATCGAGTGCGATTTCGATACGCCGTTGATGATGATCGTCTGCTCCTTCAGCTCCGGCGACAGTTCGGCGACCGACACATGTTTCGCCCCGCCGTAAATCAATTTTTCATAAATTTCGTCCGAAACGATCAACACGCCATGCGCCAAGCATACTTCCCCGAGCGCTTTCAGCTCCTCGGCCGTATAAATCATGCCGGTCGGATTGCTCGGGGAGTTGATAATAACCGCCTTCGTCTTCGGGGTAATCGCCTGTTTCAGCTGATCCGGCGTCATTTTAAAGTCGTTTTCTTCCAGCCCTTCAACGTAAACCGGAACGCCGCCAGCCAGCTTCACTTGTTCCGGGTAGCTCACCCAATACGGCGTCGGAATGATGACCTCATCGCCTTCATCAAGCAGCACTTGAAAGAGCGTATAAAGCGCATGCTTCGCCCCGACACAGACGATGATTTCCGACGGCTCGTACGAAAGCCCTTGATCACGGGCAAACTTTTTGATGATTTCCTCTTTCAGCGCCGGCAGCCCGCCTGATGGCGTATATTTCGTATGCCCTTCACTCATCGCCTTGATGGCCGCCGCGATAATGTGCTGGGGCGTGTTGAAATCCGGTTCGCCGGCCCCGAGGCCGATCACGTCGTATCCAGCCGCTTTCAGTTCCTTTGCTTTCGCCGTAATGGCCAATGTCGCCGATGGCGTCAGCGACGCCACCCGTTTTGCCAGTTTCATCGCTTCTTCCCCCTCACGTCCTCACTGTTGAAAACTGTACCTCTTCAGGAAGGCCCCATCCGCAAAGTGAAGATAATAAAACGAATACCTTCCTTGCGCATCAATATATGTCAACTCCCAAAGAGGCACGCCTTTTTCCATGCCAAGCGTCGCGTCGATGATGCGCCGCGGTCGGCGGTCGCGCTGCAAAATGGCGCGCGCTTCCGCCTCGCTGATGCCGCTGTCCACGCCCTTGACGACGACACTCCCCTTTTTTTCAGGCACCCAAACGACGACCGCTTTCCCTTGTTTTGTTCTTCCGATGAATACGGTGCACGCTTCGTCGCCATAATATGTATAGACTTTCTTCACATCAGCAAGCCCGGCGGCTTCCTTCGCCCGCGCCAATGCATGTTCCACCATCAGCCGCTTGGGCGCCATCGCCTCGTCATAAATCGACCATGCCTGCCAAATAAGGAATCCAAAAAAAAGCAGAGTGAACCAACCCCACTTTTTCATCGTGATCACGTCCGATAAATCGTAAAGATGGCCTGGCGCTTGTCGTTTTCATCCAAGGCAAGGCCAAACATCAAATTGTCGCGCTTTAGCGTTCGGTTCAAGCAGTCGACAATTTTGTACAAGTCGTCGGAGTGCTGAACTTTGACGGTAGCGAGCACCTCGATTTTGCTTTCCATTTTCGTCGTTTCCTCCTGTGCGGCGCAAATTTTGTTACTTATACACGCCGGCGGCTCCGGCAACAATACAAATACAGCGAAGGTGACATCAAAGGCGTGCTTCTTCGCACCTCTGCGGCCAAGCCGACAAAGCCAAACGGCAAGGCGCAAACTGTCATCGCAGTTGTGCTTCTTTCCTATTATAGCAGGTTTGTCCGATCATTTCATAACAAATTTGCCCGCCTACACCGTCAACGCCAATTTGCTTCTTTGCCCCCGCTTCATGCGGGGTTTTTTGCCGCCTGATACCTTTAGATTGCGCCGTTTCGTCCATCTTTATGAGAAATAAAGCCCGCTTTACGAAAGCCAAGTTTCCGCCTTGTCAAGCAGCTCAGAAAGCGCGCCTTCATGCACCGAAAGCGGCGGCAAGGAAGCGAGGAAATCCGCGCCGTACAGGGAAGACATCAGCCGCCGATCCAGCACAAATACGGCTCCTTTGTCGTCTTCAGTGCGAATGAGACGGCCAAACCCTTGCTTAAAACGAAGCACCGCCTCAGGAAGCGCCAGCTCGGAAAACGGATCGCCGCCTCCTAGGCGAATGCGCTCGCTTTTTGCCTCCATCACGGGATCGTCCGGGGGCGCAAACGGCAAGCGGGCGATGACAAGCACATCGAGCGCTGAACCTGGCAGATCGACCCCTTCCCAAAAGCTGCTCGTCCCAAACAACACCGCATGCTCAAACTGCAAAAACGTCCGCAAGAGCTTTGCCGGACTGCCGCTTTGCACCCCTTGAGCGATCAAAACAAACGGCTCGCCTTCTTCCTCCGTCTTCAACGCATCAACCGTCAGTTTCAACAGTTCATACGAAGGGAACAACACAAGCACCCGCCGTCCGAGGCGTCGGGCGATCGCAAGCACCGAAGCGGCGACCGCTTCGGCGTAATCTTCAAGCGGCACGGCAGAAACGAGCGGCATGTCCGCCGGCACGAAGAGCGCGGCCTGCTCCTCGTAACGAAACGGCGACGGAAACGAGCGGCAAAGTGGATAAAAATCCTCAAGACCGAGACGCGCCGCCATATACGTGAACCGGCCGCGGACAGTGAGCGTCGCCGACGTCAAAACGACGCTCCGTTTTTTCATAAACAGTTGATCGGCGAAAAAGTCAGCAAGGTCAACCGGCTGCGAGTAAAGGCGGACAGCGTTCGCCGCCCCTTTTTCGTCCGCTTCGATCCACCGGACGACACCCGGCTCCTTTTCGGTCAGCAAACGCACGAGCGCAGCCATTTGCCGGTTGAGAGCCGCCAAATCAGCCGACAGCAAGGCGGATGGTGGGAAATCGCCACTCGTATCAGCGGATAGAAGCGGCTTCGCTTCAGCGGATAGCGCCGCCGCCAAATCGCGCAGGCGCCAGCATAACTCCACCGCCGCCTGCCACGCCCGGCTCTGTTCGTCCGTCGGCGAAAAGCGATAGCGGCAACGTCCAGCGCGAGCCGGCTTTTTGTCCAACGCATAGCGGCGCAACAGGCGGAACAGCTCGTCCCCTTCAAACTGCAGCTCCTCAAGGCGTTGCTGGCAACGGACAAGAGCCCCATTCGGTGCGTCCTGTTCTGCTTCTACCCATTTCGCGATCGTCTGCGCGATTTTGGCGGTCAGCAGGCGAAACGACACATAGCCAATCTGCTCGCCAAAACACCGGGCGGCGGCATCTTCAAGCCGATGCGCCTCATCGATGATCAGATGGCGAAACGGCGGCAAAAGCGGCGCCGGGCCGGTCAAATCATGAAGCAAAAGCGCATGGTTGGTAATGACCACATCCGCCCGTTCGGAGCGCTCTTTCGCCCGGGCGAAAAAATGATGCCGCCCGCCGTCTTCCTCTTCGCCGATGGCAAGCGCGGACAATAGGAGACGGGCGCCGGATGACACATTCAATTCGTCCAAGTCGCCGCTGTCGGTCTCAAGCAGCCAAACGAGCACCTGGCACTTCAAGAGAGCCGCATCGTACGTGTCAGACGGCTCCGACAAAAACGAAGCGAACTTGTCAAGGGATAAGTAATTTTGCTTCCCTTTCAAAACGGCAACGCGGAGCGGAAACGGCGCGATTTGCCGCAATACCGGCCAATCGCGGCGAATGAGCTGCTCCTGCAGCTGGAGGGTATGCGTGCTGATGACGACCCGCTCTTGCTGCTCACAGGCAAAAAAAGCAGCGGGAATCAAATAGGCGAGCGATTTGCCAAGTCCGGTCCCTGCTTCAATGAGCGCGTGCTGGGACGTCGACAGCGCCTCATAAACGAGCCGCATCATCTCCCACTGCCCCGCGCGCCGCTTGTAGCCGGGAAGCGGAAGGGGCGGCTCCTGTTCGCAAAAGGCAGCGAACGAAGCCAAAGCGGGGCGCCGATCGCTCTCATCTGGCTCCGGCGCCGGTTGTTTCAACGCAATGCCGCGGTATACGGCGACAGCGCGGTCGGCCGGCGCCTTGTTCCGCTTTTTGGCGATGACCGCATCAAGGAGCAAGTAAATATCGCTTTTCAAGTGGCGGGCAAGACCGCGCAGTTGCTCAAGCGTCATAAGCGGCAGACGGGAGAGCCGCTTGAGCAAGGCAATGAACAGCTTGGCGGTCACTTCCGCATCGCTGTCCGCTTGATGCGGACGATTGTGGTGGAGGCCGAGCTGCCTCGCCAAATCGCCGAGCTTATAGCTTTCGGCAGTCGGCAACACGATGCGGGCGAGCTCGACCGTATCGATCGTCGGACCGGAAAACGGCGGCCAGCCAGCCCGTTCAAGCTCGGCCTGCAAAAACGGCAAATCAAAGTCGACGTTATGGGCGACAAAGTAAGCACCGTGCATCAAGGCGGCGATCTCGCCCGCCTTGTCAGCAAACAGCGGCGCTCCTTCGACCATCTGTTCGTTGATGTTCGTCAGCTGCTGAATGAACAGCGGAATGGGCCGTTCCGGGTTAAAAAAGCTGGCAAACCGTTCGACAATCAGGCCATCTTCGACGACCGCCATGCCGAGCTGGATGATCCGATCGCCTTTTTTCGGCCCATTTCCGGTTGTCTCCAAGTCAATGATGACAAAGCGCGTTGCCATAAACGATCACCTCAAAACGAAAAGGGGCGGAAAGCCCCTTTTTGCCCTCATAAAACCGTATGCGCCGGCTCTTCGGCGATGAGCTGCACAATCCGGTTGTTTTCGTCCATAATCGCGATTTTCGGTCGATGGGCGGCGATTTTTTCCTCTGGAACGAGCACATATGAGATGACGATAATAACGTCCCCTTTTTGCACAAGGCGGGCGGCGGCGCCGTTTAGGCAAAAGACGCCGCTGCCGCGCTCGCCGGGGATGACGTATGTTTCAAAACGGGCTCCATTATTATTGTTCACTACCTGTACTTTTTCATTAGCCACAATGCCGACGGCATCCAAAATATCTTCATCGATCGTAATGCTGCCGACGTAATCGAGATTGGCCTCTGTTACACGAGCGCGGTGAATTTTGGCGTTCATGAGCGTGCGAAACATGCTTGCTCCCCCTTTCCATCCCCTTGTTCGCCGGTTTTGGGCAACTCAATCATGATATTGTCGATCAACCGGGCGCTCGCAAATCGGACGGCGACAGCGATCAGCACTGTCCCGGCGAGCGTCTCAAGCGGCGTCAAATCCGGATATGAACATACTTCGACATAATCGATCTCAGCGTGCGTATGCGCTTCAATATGCTCTCTAACCATCCGGCGGATGGCCGCTGCGCTCCGCTCTCCTCGTTCGACGGCGGAAGCGGCCGCTTGAAGCGCTGCATACAGCGCCGGCGCCTCACTCCGTTCTTGCGGCGACAAATAGACGTTGCGCGAGCTTTTCGCCAGCCCGTCCGCCTCGCGGACCGTCGGCACCGGCACGAGCTCGATCGGAAAATTGAGATCGCGGATCAAGCCGTCGACGACCGCCACCTGTTGGGCATCTTTCATCCCAAAGTACGCGCGGTCGGGCATAACAATGTTGAACAGCTTAATGAGCACCGTCGCCACGCCGTCAAAATGGCCGGGGCGCGACCGTCCGCACAGCACGTCGGCGCGCGCTTGAACGATCGCTCGTACGGTAAGCGGCTCCGGATACATCTCGTCCGCTTCCGGATGGAACAAGACGTCGACTCCATGCTGTTCGGCGATGCGCCGGTCGCGCTCGAAATCGCGCGGATAGCGGGCAAAGTCTTCGTTCGGTCCGAACTGAAGCGGGTTGACGAAAACGCTTAGGACGACGATGTCGTTTTCCGCGCGCGCCCGATCGATGAGGGAGGTATGCCCTTCATGCAAATAGCCCATCGTCGGAACGAACCCGATCGTCTTTCCTTCACGGCGATATTGGCGCATGAGCGCCTGCATCGCTGCAATCTGATCCATCACGATCATCCTTGCTTTCCTCCGTAAAGCGCCACCCATTCTTCTTCCTTCATCGTAAACGTGTGCGCCGGCTCCGGGAACTGGCGCAGTTTGACATCAGCGACGTAGTTGGCTAACGCCTCGACGATCGTCTCTTGGATGGACGCGTATTGTTTCACAAACTTCGGCACGCGGGTGACACCGTAGCCAAGCAAATCGTGATACACGAGCACTTGACCGTCGACTTCCGCCCCAGCGCCGATGCCGATGACGGGAATGGTGAGTTCCCGGGCCATGGCCGCCCCGAGCTGCTTCGGAACACACTCTAAGACAAGGGCGATCGCTCCCGCCTGCTCGCATTGTTTCGCATCATCGAGCAGCTTTTTCGCACTTTCGGCATCTTTGCCTTGCACTTTATAGCCGCCAAGAACGCCGACCGATTGCGGCGTCAACCCGAGATGGGCAACGACCGGCACGCCGGCTTTCGTCAGCGCGGCAATCATGTCGACGACTTCATCCGCCCCTTCGACTTTAACGGCGTTCGCCCCTGACTCTTGCATGATGCGGCGGGCGTTTTGCAGCGCCTCTTCTTTGGACGCATGGTACGACATAAACGGCATATCGGTGACAATAAACGTGTTCGGCGCACCGCGGCGAACCGCCTTCGTATGGTGGATCATATCATCGACCGTCACCGGGATCGTTGAATCATACCCGAGCACAACCATGCCGAGCGAATCGCCGACCAAAATCATGTCGACGCCGGCTTGCTCGGCAAGCTTCGCGGACGGAAAATCGTAGGCGGTCACCATCACGATCGGCTCGCCCGCCTGCTTCATGTGGAAAAAATCGGTTTTCGCTTTCATTTTCGTTCCCTCCTCTTTGACTGCAGAGGAGATGAACCGCCCGAAACAAAACGTCCTTCTTTCCCGCCTTGAGAAAGAAGGACGCCATAAAACCGCCGTCGGTTTCGTTCATCCCTCTGTCCTAGTCCTTCAAAAAAGGATCAAGGCAGATCATTTCCTTCACCTATTCGTGCTGTCGGCCTCGGTGCAGTTCTTCTTGCGAAAGATACTGCCCTTTTCCTCGCTTTGTATTTTAACAAAATTGTTACAATTTTTCTAGCGGCAAATTAGAACTGAATATCGGCAGAATGGATGTAATGGATGTTCTTTTGCTCATCTTCAAGGATGAGCAGCCCGTCGTCAGTGATGCCGCGGGCGATGCCGCGAATCACGCCGTTCAGCGTTCTCGCTGTCACCGGCTTGCCGATCGAAACGGCGTACCCTTCCCAAAGAAGCTTAATCGGACGGAAGCCATGCGCCAAATATTGCTCATACAGCCGCTCAAGCCGGAACAAAATTTCTTGAATGAGCGGGGCGCGCTTTACGGGCCCGCCCTTTTCAATGGCCAGCGATGTCGCGATGGCCCGGATATCCTCCGGAAACTGCTCGATCGTTTGGTTGACGTTGATGCCGATGCCGATGATGACCGAATGGACGCGGTCAGGGTCGGCTTGCAGCTCCGTTAAAATGCCGACGCACTTTCTGCCGTCAAGCAAAATGTCATTCGGCCATTTAATGTCTGGGACAAGCCCGGTCACTTCCTGAATCGCCTGGCTGACGGCCACCGCGGCAAGCAGTGTCAGCTGCGGCGCCCACTGCGGCGGGATGGCCGGCCGCAAAATGAGGCTCATCCAAATGCCCGTCCCTTTTGGGGAAAACCATTTCCGATCCAAACGCCCGCGCCCAGCCTTTTGCTCTTCCGCGACGACGAGCGTTCCTTCCGGCGCCCCTTCATACGCGAGCCTTGCCGCAATGCGCTGCGTCGAATCGACTTCGTCAAAAAAGTGGATCGTGTGGCCAAGTTTTTCCGTTTTTAAGCCGAGCTGGATTTCGTTGGCCGTCACTTTATCCGGCGTGCTGATAATCCGGTAGCCAAGGCGGCGCACTGCTTCGAGTTCAAATCCTTCTTTGCGCAGCTCCTCGATATGCTTCCATACCGCCGCCCGCGAACAGCCGAGCTGTTCGCTGATTTTTTGCCCGGACAAAAACTCGCCGTTCGCTTCGGCAAACAACTCTAACAGTTTTTTTCGTGTGTCCGATTGCGCTCCATGAGCCATGCGTAAATCCGCTCCTTCTCATTTTCGACTTCGCTGCTGACGACCGCCCGCCAGATGGCATCCAGCGTCTCTTTCACCCACGGACCGGCCGGTTTTCCAGCCCAGCGAATGACGTCTTTCCCGTTGACGGCAAGCTCCCCTTTCGTTTTGATCGGCAGCGCCGCAAAGCGGCGGCGGAGCTCCTCATGATGAGGTTCAGACGGCGCGCCGCAAAGCGCGGCGCGCACCGCTTCAACCGATAGCGCTCGCTCGAGGCCGGCTGAAAACAACTGTTCGTTCGTCCACGCCTCCGGCCTAGGGACATCATCGAGCGCCGCCAAAATGGCGCCAGCTTCATCGATTACTTTGTTGGGAAGCTTCCAGGCGCGCAAAAACGGACGAATGTCTTTGACATCAAGCGCGCGGCAAAGAAGCGCCCAGCGCTCTTCGCGCTTTGTAAGCCACGGCCAGCGAAAGGCGGCGGCCGAGCGCAGCAGCTGCTCTTTTTCGGCCAGCCCAGGCAAATAAGCGAACAGCCCGGTATCGGCCAACAGCGGCAGCGCTTCGGCAACGAACGGACCGGCGAGCAGTTTTTCCATTTCCATGGTCATCCGTTCGACAGAAATGTGGGCCATAAGCGGTGCGTTTTGGACGATCGCCCGCTTCGTGTCCTCAGCAAGGGCAAATCCAAGTTGGCTGACGAAGCGAACAGCCCGCATCATGCGGAGCGCATCTTCGCGAAACCGTTCGTCCGCCGCCCCGACCGTGCAAATGAGCCGCCGCTCGATCGCCTCTTGTCCGCCAAACGGATCAATGATCGTTCCGCGTTCATCCATGGCGATGGCGTTCATCGTGAAATCGCGGCGCTTTAAGTCTTCCTCAAGCGAACGAACGAACGTCACCGACTCCGGACGGCGATGGTCTTCATAATCGCCGTCCGTGCGGAATGTCGTCACTTCGTACGCCGTTCCTTCATGCACGACGACGACCGTGCCGTGTTTCGAACCGACGTCGATCGTTTTCGGAAACAAGCGCATCACTTCTTCCGGCAGAGCGCTTGTCGCGATATCGACGTCGCCGATCGCACGCCCGATCAACAAGTCGCGCACCGCGCCGCCGACAAAATACGCCTCATAGCCATGCCGCTTCAATTGTCGGATAATGCCGAGCGCCTGTTCAAACGGCGGTTTCATCGTTTCACCTTCCTTGCCGCAAGCGAAGCGTACAGCTGTTCATACTGGCCGACGATGTCGGCCGAGCGGAACTTGCGCTCGACCGTTTGCACCGCCTGTCTTGCCATCTCAGCGTGCAACCGGCAGTCTGTCAACAGCGCCATCGCCTGTCTTGCCGCCTCTTTGACATCGCCAAGCGGGCATAAAAACCCGGTTTTCCCATCCTCAATCACTTCCGGAATCCCGCCGATGGCCGTGCCGATGCACGGAACGCCGCACGCCATCGCTTCAAGCAATACGAGCCCGAAGCTTTCTTTTTCCGACAAAAGCATCATCACATCACTGATCGAATACAGCTCTTCGAGTTTATCCTGTTTTCCTAAAAAGCGGACATCATCTTGCAGCCCAAGCTCTTTCACAAGCCGGCAGACGACGGTCATTTCCGGACCGTCGCCGACAAGCAAGAGCTTGGCTGGCACGTGCCGGCGCACGATGGCAAACGCTCTCACTACATCAGGCACACGCTTCACTTTCCGGAAATTCGAGACATGGATCACAACTCGTTCATCGTCGCGAATGCCGTACTCGCGCCGTAAACGGCCCGCTTCCCGGCGACGGTAGACGCGTTCATCGACAAAATTGTAGACGGTATGGATCGTCGCTTGCACATCGAGCAGTTCATACGTCTGCCGGGCAAGGGCGTCAGACACCGCCGTAACGATATCCGACTGCTCGATGCCAAATTTGATCATATCGGAAAGCGACGGATCATAGCCTAACACGGTGATATCCGTGCCGTGCAGCGTCGTGATGATCGGCAGCTCGCCGACCATTTGCCGCGCCAACACCGCACAGACGGCATGAGGAACGGCGTAATGGGCATGAAGCACATCGAGCCGTTCCCGCTTTGCCACCTCAGCAATTTTGCTTGCCAATGCCAAATCGTACGGCGGGTATTGAAAGACGGAATATTGGTTGACACTGACTTCATGATAATAAATGTTGCCGTACACTTTATTCAAACGAAACGGCATGCTCGATGAGATAAAGTGAATCTCATGCCCCCGCTCCGCCAGCAGCTTGCCAAGCTCAGTGGCGACCACTCCGGAGCCCCCGACCGTCGGATAGCAAACAATCCCGATTTTCAGCTTCATCGCTCCTCCTCAAACAAATTGGAAAGATGAATCGGCGTTTTCGTCAAAAACCCTTCCGCATACGCCGCGCCGATTTGTTGACCGAACCAGCGCTCGCGGCTTTCAATCATCTCGATGTAGCCGTTGGTCAGCGGGGTGTCAACCGAGCCAGGCCGTTTTTGAAACTGGCTTTCGTACGCGCGCAGGCTGTCCAGCTTGTCATCGATCGTTTCGCTAATATCGATGAGAAAATGCGGGCGGCAAAAGGCATTGATCATATAATAATACACCGCCCGAACGCGGTGCGCATCGCCAAGCTCTCCGGCGCCATAGCGGCGGATGCCGGCGGAAAAGACCGCTTCCTCGACAAGGCGGGCGCATCGCCCGTGATCCGGATGTCGATCTCCCCAATAGGGGGCGAATACAAGGCGCGGCCGGCAGCGGCGGATGACCGCTGTGATCTGGCGGATCGCCTCTTCCTCGACATAAAGGCCGCGGTCAGGCAGCCCAAGATTGAACCGCTCGGATACACCGAGCCGGCGGGCCGCCTCGGCCGCCTCTCTCTGCCGCTCGTCGACCGTGCCGTTGGACGACAGCTCGGCTTGCGTCAAGTCGCAAATGACAATACGGTACCCACGGCGTACGTATTTGGCGATCGTCCCTCCCATGCCGATTTCGACATCATCCGGATGGGCGCCGAACGCCAACAAGTCACACGTTTCCATCATCGCTGTCACCTTTCTGGTTTCGATTCCTCCCCGCCTTTTGTTCGGCCGCGCACAATGCTGCGCCATGCCAAATCGCCGCGCTCCAACGCGCGGATGAGCAGCTCGGCCGTGCCGATGTTCGTCGCCAACGGCACGGCATAGACGTCGCAAAGCCGCATCAATGCGCTGATGTCCGGCTCATGCGGCTGGGCGGTGAGCGGATCGCGGAAAAAAATGACCAGATCCATTTCATTGCGGGCGATCATCGCCCCGATTTCTTGGTCGCCTCCGTACGGCCCCGATTGGAAGCGATGAACGGGAAGACCGGTCGCCTCCTGGATGCGCAAGCCGGTCGTGCCGGTGGCGTACAATTCATGGTTTGCAAGCACAGGCGCATAGGCGGTCGCAAATGCGACCATCTCTGCCTTTTTTTGGTCATGGGCAATTAACGCGATTTTCATTCCATTCTCCCCCGTTTGCGCAGTTTGCACACTATTCCAAAATATGCTCCAGCCCATAGACAAGCGTATGTAAATGCATCACCGTTTCCACTGCCAGCTTCACCCCGGACATAAACGAGCGGCGGTCGAGCGAATCGTGGCGGATCGTCAACGTCTGGCCGTTGCCGCCGAAAATCACTTCTTGATGAGCGACAAAGCCCGGCAGACGGACGCTGTGGATCGGGATGCCGTCATATTCGGCGCCGCGCGCGCCAGCAAGCGTTTCCTTTTCGTTCGGGTGGCCTTGCTTTTTCGACGGTCGCACTTCGGCAATGAGCTGCGCCGTCTTCAATGCCGTTCCGGACGGTGCGTCAAGCTTTTGATCATGGTGCAATTCAATGATTTCCACATCAGTGAAATATTTGGCCGCCATGCGGGCGAATTTCATCATCAACACCGCTCCGACGGCAAAGTTCGGCGCGATGATGGCGCCGATTTCTTTCTCTTCCGCCAGCTTGGTGAGCCGCTCGATATCTTCCGGCGTAAATCCAGTCGTGCCGACGACCGGACGAACGCCGTAACGCAGCGCCAGCTCGGTGTGCCGCTTTCCGGCTTCCGGCGTTGTCAAATCGATCAATACATCCGGCTTCACCTCCGCAAAACAGCGGGCCGCATCGGTGTAAATCGGGGCGTTGACGCCGGAAAATCGGTCGATCTCCGCTAAATTTTGTCCATCGTAACGGCGGTCGATGACCGCAACCAGTTCAAAGTGATCGGTTTGCTGCACGAGCGCAACCGCTTCTCGGCCCATGCGGCCGCGCGGCCCCGCGATGACAATGCGAATCGTCATGATCCTTCCTCCTTCCGCGTCCAGCGGTCGCGGTCGCGGGTGCGAAACTTGTCCATCACCCGGTCGTGCGCCGCCTGCAAATCAATGCCGAGCGAATTGGCGAAGCAAATGAGCACAAACAGCAAATCGCCCAGCTCTTCTTCCACCGTTTTTTCTTGTTCGGTCGCCTTTTTCGGTTTTTCCCCGTAGTAATGGTTCACCTCGCGCGCCAGCTCGCCGAGCTCTTCCGTCAGCCGCGCCAGCATGGCGAGCGGGCTGAAATAGCCTTCTTTGAATTGACTGATATAGTCATCCACTTCCTGTTGCATTTGTTTCATCGTTTTCTCCTGCATGGCTTGTCACCTCGTCTGTTTTCATGTTAGCGAAAAGCGGCGCATTTGACAAATGTTTTCGCCCGCTGTCAATCCGCCCGTTTTCGCTCGTCATTGCCTATATGGACAAGTTCCTCTATAATTAAGGGCGCCGACTATTTTTGCGGACGGAGGGACGGTATGATTTTTGGACTAAAGATCAAAAACTGCCTGTTTATTTTGCTTGGCGCCGCTATTTTCGCCTTCGGGCTCGTTCATTTCAACATGCAAAACAATTTGGCGGAAGGCGGGTTTACCGGCATTACGCTTCTTCTTTATTTTTTGTTCGGACTGGATCCAGCGATCACCAACTTGGCGCTCAACATTCCGCTCTTTTTCATCGGCTGGAAGCTGCTCGGCCGCCAAACGTTTCTCTATACCGTCATCGGCACGGTCGCCGTTTCCGTCTTTTTGTCCATCTTTCAACGCTACATGATTCATATGCCGCTTCGACATGACATGACGCTCGCCGCCTTGTTTGCCGGCGTCTTTATCGGCGTCGGCCTCGGCATTATTTTCCGCTACGGCGGCACAACCGGAGGCGTCGATATTATCGCGCGCCTCGTCCATAAATATAAAGGCATCAGCATGGGCAAAACGATGTTTGCCTTTGACGCCACCGTCATCACATTGTCGCTTCTTCTTTACCTGTCATACCGCGAGGCGATGTATACGTTGGTCGCCGTCTTTATCGCCGCCCGGGTCATTGATTTTCTGCAGGAAGGCGGCTATGCGGCAAAAGGGGCGACCATCATCTCAGAAAAAAGCGAAGAGATCGCCAACCGGATCTTGACAGAGATGGAGCGCGGCGTCACCGTGCTGAAAGGGCGCGGCTCGTATACGAAGCGCGACCGCGACGTCTTGTATTGCGTCGTCGCCAAAAACGAACTGCCGCGCTTAAAAAGTGTCATTATATCCGTTGATCCGCATGCGTTCGTCGCCGTCACCGATGTGCATGATGTGCTCGGCGAAGGGTTTACGCTCGATGAACAAAAGCGGCCGCTGGAACCATGAAAAGCCGCTGGCGCGAAAGCCCAACCGGGACAAGCCCGGCAAGCGCCGCTTGAAAGTGCCGGGGCGGTGCTTGCACAAAGCGACGGGAAAACAAAAAAGAGGGGGAAACGTTTCCCCCTCGCAAAAAGCGCCGGTGCTTAGTCTTCCGGCTGCCGCGCCCGCTTCTCTTCCTTTTCTCCTTTGTACTTCCGCCAGCCAACGTACGTCAGCGTCAACACGATCACTCCGCCAGTGGAAATCATCACCCAAATCAGCGACGGATCAGCTTCGTCCTTTTTCACCCCGGCAAACAGCGCTTCAAGATCTTGACGCGCATCGGCAAGTTGCTCGCGCTGCTCGTCTTCGCCGCGTTGCCAAAACGCGGCGGCCTGCAACGCCTCAAGATCATCATCGACCTTTGTCGCGATATCCGGCGGCACGTCGATTTTCACACTCGGCTCGATCAATGTATAGCGGTCAAGCAACTGGCGGAGGGCAGCGGCATACGCTTTCTGCTCGCCTTGTTGTGCCGCCTTTTCGACCGCGGCAAACGCCTCCATGACAGCCGGCTCCATCTCCGTCCAAAGCGGCTGGTATGTCGAATGGATGGCGTCAACAACAAGGCGAAACTGGGTGATCGCCGCCACTTTGTCTTCCGCGGAGATCGGCGCCGTCATCGCCTTGACTGCCTGCTCATGCGTCACGGTCACCGCCCGCAATTCATCGGCCGATTTCAACCGTTCTTTTGCCCCAAGGGCGAAAAACCGCTTGGAAAAATAGCGGAGCACTTCTTTTGCTTCGGCAAAACGACCGTTTTTCGCCAATTGCAGCGCCTCGTCGGAAATATCGTCCAACTGCTCCCAACCGTTTGTTTGTCCAGCCGCGCCAATGGGCGCTGGCCATAAAAAGGCGAGCGACAACAACATGGCTAGCCCGATTCGCTTCATCATCGTCCCTCCCTCATCCACTAGTACAATGTATGAAGGAGTGGACAAGAGTAGACCAGGCAACTGCTATATATATAAGTTGCAATAAAGATTTTCCGATTGTTCGATTCTGTTTTCCTTCATAACAAGTCATTTTGATAGAATGCAGCGGGCGTTCTACTGGATGTAAAACAAAGTTTCAACTTATATAGACTCCCATGACAAAAAAATTTCGTCACCATCGAAGGGATGAAAATGCCGCTATGTCGAACTCTGAAACCTTGCACATTTTGAAGTTCGGGTATTTTCAGGATAGATGCAATTCGAAGCTTTACCATTTGCAGCTTTTACCGAGTATCTGATCGACTGTCGGGGGACCGAACAACGCCGCTTAAAGACCCATATATGGGTCTTTAGGGCAGGCGGTTGTTCGGTCTTCCGTCACGCCTTGGCGTGACGGAGGCAAGCCTGTGGCTTGCCTTCGACAGTCGAAAATGGACAAACCGCTTTTCCGTCAAGGATATGTTAAACTTCTTCGTTGCATCTATAATAGAAAGCTGCCGCCCAACGTTCCTCCTTGTGTTCAACGCTCTACTCTGATGCCTGCCGGAAAGACATGCCGCCCGGCAGAAGCGGCTGGCGCCGGAGGCGGACGCCAAGCTGATACGCAGCGGCAATCGATGCGATGCTCAACCAAAACGTAAAATAGCCGATTTCGTTGGCGTAGTCAGCCAGCACACTATAGCGCGGCATCATGCCAAAAACGTAGTCGATGACATCGTTATGCAGCGTCCACACGGCCGCCAGCATAAGGTGAAGGAAGCGGAATCGATAAAACCGGGCGTACAGCATTCCTTCGATCGCCATCGCCCCGTGCGAAACGATCAGCATCCACCCGGCCCAATCGAGCGTGCCGGTGACGCGCCAAACGAGCACATTCATAACGACCGCCCAAATTCCATACTTAACAAGCGTCACCAAAGCCAACGCTTCAAAAAGCGGCGCCGACCTGCCGAAAAGCCATGCCACAAGGACGACAAGAAAAAAAAGGCTCGCCGTCGGGCTGTCGGGAACAAACGGCAAAAAGACGGGCGGCGTATCGGCAAGTTGATAACGATACCAATAATATCCATAGATGGTGCCGGCCGCGTTGACGAACAAGAGCAGCCAAACAACCGGCCGGGAAGCCAACAGCGCATAAAGCCATGCCATCATCTGCACCTCGCCTCGGTTTCATGTTGGCACGAAAAAAGCTGACTAACGCGAGTCAGCTTTTCCGTGCTGAACGAATTATTCCGCTTTTAAGCCGGCGATGAATTCCGCCATTTTTTTCAGCTCTTCATCCGTGCCTTTAAAAATGCCACCTGGCATGCTGCCTTTCCCTTCTTTGGCGATCTTCGCGATCTCTTCCGGCGTCAAGCCGGTGCCGATGAGCGACGGGCCGGCGCCGCCGGACAAGTTTTGTCCGTGACACGATGTACATGTGTTCGCTTGGGCGATTTTATAGCCTTCCGCGTTCGTATCAATTTCCACTTCCGCACGAATTTTCCCTTGCTCAGCTGCTTTTTTCCAGTCGTGTGTGACGACCGCTTCCCATGTCAAATAAACAATAGAAGCGAGCGCCAACAACATCATGCCGGTTGCCACCGGGCGCTTCCAAGGACGGCGCTCCGGACCGCGATCCAAAAACGGCGCCAGCAGCAAAGCAGCAAACGCCAGCCCCGGCATGACGATCGCACCGATAACCGTATACGGACCGGACGCATACGAGTATTTGAGCAATTGGTATAAGAACAAGAAATACCAGTCAGGCAGCGGTATATACGTCGTGTCCGTCGGGTCAGCGACCCGCTCAAGCGGCGACGGGTGGGCGACCGTCAAGCTTAAAAAACCGACGAGAAAGACCGAACCGACAAGCCATTCCTTCAAGAGGAAGTTCGGCCAAAACACTTCCGTTTTCCCGGGGTACTCTGAATAGTCCTTCGGAATATTCGGTTTTCTTACCGCGGGAACACGGGAATCGCCGACAAATTTCATTCCTTTTCCGCGATGCATTGCGTGATTCCCTCCTTTTTTCTATCGCCTCGAAACGCGGGCCGACCGATCATAGCGGACCGGAAATGCCTTGTCTACGAATCATCAAAAAGTGCGCTGCCATTAAGCCGAGCAAAGCGGCCGGCAAGAAGAAGACGTGAATGGCAAAGAAGCGCGTCAACGTTTGCGCGCCGACAATTTCCGGATCTCCAGCCAACAGCGTTTTGATCGCCGGACCGATAAGCGGCGTCGCCTCCGCGATTTGCAAACCGACTTTCGTCGCGAACAGCGCTTTCATATCCCATGGCAACAAGTAACCGGTAAAGCCAAGACCCATCATCACCATAAAGATCAATACGCCGACGATCCAGTTCATCTCGCGCGGCTTTTTATACGCCCCTTGGAAAAAGACGCGCAGCGTATGTAAGAACATCATGACGATGACCAAGCTTGCCCCCCAGTGGTGCATGCCGCGCACGATCTGGCCGAACGCTACTTCGTTTTGCAAATAATACACCGATTCCCATGCGTTTTTAATATCCGGGACGTAGTACATCGTCAAAAACATGCCCGACAAAATTTGAATGACCGTGACAAAAAACGTCAGTCCGCCGAAACAATAGACAAAGGCGGAAAAATGGTGGGCCGGGTTGACGTGCTCCGGAACTTCGTGATCGGCGATATCCCGCCATAAAGGCGTAATATCTAAGCGTTCATCGACCCAGTCATACAGCTTGTTTAACACGCATTACGCCTCCCCTCGTGGTTTCGCCTTGCCTAAATACAGCTTTCCGTCTTTCACTTCGAACTCGTAGCGGTAAAGCGGAGCTGGCGGCGGCGTCCCCGGAACGTTCGTGCCGTCTTTCGTATAGAGCCCGTAGTGGCACGGACAGAAGAAATGATTCGGGTTGTTTTTGTCCGTATTCCAGTCGACCGTACAGCCAAGGTGTGTACAAATCGGTGACAGGGCGATAATGTCCCCTTTTTCATCCTTATACACCCAAGCTGATCTCGGTTCTTCCGACTCGTACCAAGCGTCTTTCACCTTCGCTTTAAAGTCGAAGCGCTTCGGTTCGGTCGTGATCTCTTTGACGTCCGCTACCGCGACCATATCCGTGCCTGCCGTCTCTCTCAAGATCGGGTCAAAGGCGAAGCGGAGCATCGGCATAAGCATTCCTGCTGCCATAAAGCCGCCGACCCCGGTCAGCGTGTAGTTTAAAAATTGACGTCTCGTTACGCGATGTTTGTTGTCGCTCATCGTCTTCCCCCCTCTATGCAAAGTCCAGTCCGCACCGGACGATTGTATGTATAACACATACGGAAAACTAGGACATTCTAATGATAGCTCAATTGCTGGACAAGGTCAATATCGCAGGCGGCAAAACGTCGGACTTTGCCGCGTCTACTCTTGCGCCCATCGACCGATGAGAAAGCGGAGCAGCTCGGCGGCCTGCTCTCTGACAAGCTCGTGCTTGTACGATTCACCCATGCTCTCGAGCGGAACAACCGGAACGAACCAAACGCGGTCAGCTTCTTCGCCCTCTTGCCACGCACGGTCGCACGTCACATAAAACAGATGCTTCATTCCTTCCCGCTTAAGCCGGTTGGTCCAATCCGCCAGCCTTTCGGTAAGCAGCGCCCGCGGCTCATCGGCAAAATACACAAACGACGGCATCAAAAACAACCGGCCCTTCAGCTGCCGCTCGACCTCGGCCGCGATGAGCCCGACAAGCTCCCCGCCGGAAGCGAGCCGCTTCGCTCCTTGGCCGAAAGCCACCGGCAAAAGCGGAAGGAGCGCCGTGTCGATGTAGTCGCGCTCTCGTTCATAGAGGGCGACGTCCTCGCCTGTCCACTTCATTCGTACTCTCCTTTTCCTCAAAGTTTCTTCCCTTCATCACCATACCATATTTTTCGGCAAAAGAAAAACCTTGCCGGCGGCAAGGTTTTTACAATTTGTTTAATTCATCGGTCAGGCGGCGGAACGCCTCTTCATCATGGCGGTCAAGCGCCTCATCGATCAGCTTCATGAGCCGCCCGCGCCGGAATTCGTAAATGGAGCGTTCCAAAAACTGCTCGGCGAGGCGCTGGTCGTTTTCGCTCACTTGCGCCTGCTTCGGCGCGTACGGATTTTCCTCAAGCACGGCGACATATTGCGGCGAATGAAAAGAAGCGCGGAAATTCAGTTGAATGTAAATATCTTCGTCGCGGTTTAAACGGATGTCATGGAACGATTTCTCCGCATCGGTCGTCATCACATTCCCTTTGTAGAAGCGAAACGGCACGTCATCCACGCAATGGGTCGACATCACGATGCCGCGCGGGCAATATTGGGCATTCTCGACAAAATGCACCTTTTGCATGAGCTGGTCATGGCTCATCAAATAGTTTAAAATCCAGACACACTCGCGCCGCTTCAACTGATAGTGGCTTAAAAACCAACGGATAAACTCTTTTTTCTCATTGACGGATACGTGCGTCATTGTGCGCTTCCCCCTCGATCGGTTTCCAAGAAAGAGGTTGGGCCACCGCTTCTCCCCTACTCTTCGAGCTCAAGCAGCATCTCCGCCGCCTCCGTATGGGTTGGGTCGAGACGGACGATCTGTTGAAATATTTCTTTCGCCGCCGCCCGATTTCCTTCCTCGATGAGAAAATATCCGTACTCTTCGAGGAACTCGACATTGTGCTTAAAGAAATTATATGCCTCGCCGTAATGATTTAATGCATCGTCGTACATCTCAAGCCGATGTTTGGCGCGCCCAAGGTCCCATTCAAACTGCGGATCGTACTCGCCATCGGCCATCGCCTGCTCAAGAAGCGCGACGACATCCTCATAGCGCTGTTCGTTTAGCCAAAGCGCCGATAAAACCGTGAGCGCCTCGATGTACCCGCCATCGATCTCAAGCGCTTTTTTCAAATGTTCCTCTGCCTCCTCCGGCTTGTTCAGCTTGAGCGCCAGCTTGCCTGCGTAAAGGCGGAGCTCTTTGTTCCATTCGTCGACGCCGATGCCCTCAAGCGCCGTCTCATAGCTTTGCACGAGCCGTCCTTCTTGTTCATACGCTTTCGCCAAATAAAGGTAAAGCGGAGTGTAGTCCGGATCGAGCTCTTTTAAAGCGCTGAGCTTATCGATGGCCGTTTGTGTATAGCCGGCCTGCAACGCGGTGAATCCGTAGGCGAACAGCGTCCGACTGTCCATTTTTTCATTGAGCGCCTCCTCATAATATGGAAGCGCCGCCTCGAATTCCCCGGAACGGCTGAGCGCCTCAGCGATCCGTTCAGTGATCAAGACGCCGGCCATCTCCTTATTCGTCTTCCGCACCTGTTCATAAAGCGGCACGCTTTTTGAGTATTCCCCGTGCGAAAAATACAACTCAGCCAACGCAAACTGCACGATCGGCTCATCTGGAGCTTTCTCGTACGCTTGACGCAGCTTCCGCTCGCTCACTTCCGCCAGCCCTTGCATTTCGTACAAATCGGCGGCAAGAAGGCACGCGCGGACAAACTGCGGATCGTCTTCGTCGATCTCCGACAAAATGGCGAGCGCTTCCTCTTCGGCTTCAAGCTCCGTATACACTTCCGCCAAAAACAGGCGAATGTCGCCGTCATCCGGATAGCGGGCAGCCAGCTCCTCAAGCAGCTCCTTCGCCTCTTCCGGCATTCCCCATCCGTACAAGCAGTCGGCAAGCGCGTATTTTTCTTCATCACTTCCATATTTTTTCACTTTCGGCACGAGCGCCAACGCTTGGTCGACGTTTCCGTTTTCCACTAAGCGAATGATTTGTTCGACGCGTGTCATCGTTTCGTCAGCCCTCTCTTGCGGCAGGCGGCCATCCGCCTTTGCCATTCAAATCGTTATGTACTGTTACAATGGGAACATGAATGATGATAATCGATCATGGCCGTTTCCGCAACCAAACCGCTCGCCGTCTGGAAGGTGCGTCGTTTTTTTTATCTAGAAACAGGAAATGTATCCGCTTTCAAAAAATACGGAGCCCTTCCTCTCACTGACAATATATGAACGAACAACGCAAAATATGACCGCCCGCCCGCTTGGGGCGGGAGGCCTTACAGCAGCGAACGGAGGTCGGCAAAAAACGCCGGATAGGAAACGGCGACCGCTTCCGAACGCTCGAGGCGGACCGTCCCTTTGGCGATGCAGGCAGCAACGGCGAGCATCATGCCGATGCGGTGGTCGCCATGGCTGTCGACAACAATCCCGTCGGCATAAAGCGGCGTTTTGCCGCGGATCATCATGCCGTCGTCGGTTGCTTCGATGTCAGCGCCGAGTTTTTTCAACTCGGTGACGACCGTATGGATCCGATTCGTCTCTTTCACCTTCAGTTCGCTCGCGTCTTTGATGACGGTCGTTCCTTCCGCCTGCGTCGCGAGCAAGGCAATGATCGGAATTTCGTCGATCAATCTTGGAATCAGATCCCCGCCGATTTCAACCGCCCGAAGCGTCGACGTGCGGACCGTAATATCACCGACCGGCTCGGTTTCCTCGTGGCGGACGTTGTCAATCGCAATATCCGCCCCCATTTGTGTAAGCACATCGATGATGCCGGTCCGCGTTGGATTTAAGCCGACGTTTTTCAGCGTAATTTCGCTGTTTGGCACAATGGCGCCGGCGACAAGGAAAAAGGCGGCTGACGAAATATCGCCGGGAACGTAAATGTGCGTCCCGCGCAAGCGTTGCGGACCGGCCACCGAGACGGTCAAGCCATCCACATTCACTTCACCGCCAAACAACCGAACCATCCGCTCGGTATGATCGCGCGAGCGGTGCGGCTCAGCAACAGACGTCACGCCGTCAGCGAATAAGCCGGCGAGCAAAATGGCCGATTTTACTTGCGCGCTCGCCACCGGCGAAGTGTAGCGAAGCGGGCGAAGCGCGCCGCCGCGGATGGAAAGCGGCGTATAATTGCCGCCCTCACGCCCGTCAATACGCGCTCCCATTTCGCGAAGCGGTTTCGTCACCCGCCCCATCGGTCGCTTGGCGATCGATTCATCGCCGACAAGGCAGGCGTGAAACGGCTGGCCGGCCAAAATGCCGAGCAACAGGCGCGCCGTCGTTCCCGAGTTGCCGACATCAAGCACCGCAGCCGGCTCGCGCAGCCCGCCGGGGCCGGCTCCTTCGACAACGACTGTCGTCCCGTCCTGGCGAATGTCAACGCCGAGTTTCCGGAAACAGTCGATCGTGCTTAAACAGTCCGCCCCAGGCAAAAAATGGTCAATCACCGTCCGTCCAGAAGCAAGCGCCCCGAGCATGACGGCGCGATGGGAAATCGATTTGTCGCCAGGGACTTCGATCATTCCTCGGAGCGACGACACGTTGGTTGGCAACTGCATGCAAAATCCCTCCATTGTTTTTCCTTGCTACCCTTCATAGGTGGCATAGTTCGTATGTTTGGCGAGGCACGCTTTCGCCCGCGCCCGATCGTCTTCGCTTTGGAAGCTGAGGCGGAGCACGCCGTAAATTTCTTCGCGCGTCTCAATGATGCGGATGTTCGTGATGCTGATGTTTTCTTCGGCCAAATAGCCGGTCACTTCGGAGATGACGCCCGGATAATCCGGCACGTCGACATACAAATCGTAAAACGACGGAATCGCTCCTTTCGTTCTCGACGGCAGCCCGTCGCGAAACTGTTTCGCCTCCAAAAAGTAATGGTAAATAGCGATGCTGTTTTCTTCTTCGACAAACGAACGCAGCCGCTCCATTTCGGCGATCCAGCGGTCAAAGAGCGCAAGCAGTTCATGCTTGTTATGGATAAAAATATCGCGCCACATTTCCGGATTGCTCGACGCGATGCGGGTGATGTCGCGGAAGCCGCCGGCCGCCAGCCGGCTGACGAGGGCGTTTTCGCACTCGTATTCGCGCGCCTGATGAACGAGGCTCGCCGCAATCAAATGCGGAAAATGGCTGATTACGCCAGTGATGCGGTCATGCTCTTTGGGCGTTAAGATGACAAACTGCGCTTTCGTTCCCGCAAGCCACTGTTTCAACGCCTCGACTTGCTGCGGCGGCACATCGTCCGTCGGCGTCAAAATGTAAAAGGCGTTTTCAAACAGATGAGCCCTTGCCGCCGCCACACCGCTTTTATGCGACCCGGCCATCGGATGGCCGCCGATGAACGCTACGCCATGATCCAACAGGCGGCGGGCGCCTTGAACGATGCGCTGCTTCGTGCTGCCGACATCGGTAACGATAACGCCGCGCTTCAACCGCTCGAGCGGCATCGATGAAAGCAGCGCCTCCGTCTGCATGACCGGAACGGCCAGAACGATCAAATCCGCCTGTCCGTATCCGTCTTCGGGCGAACGGGCGGCTTCGTCGATCACCTTGAGCGAACGCGCCAAGCCGAGCTGCCGCTCATTGACGTCGTAGCCGATGATCATCGCCTCCGGATGCGCTTTTTTAATCGCCAATGCAATCGATCCGCCGATCAAGCCGAGGCCGACAATGAACACTTTTCCTTCCAATCGTCCCACCTACTTTATGTAAACGTGCGCCCGCTGCTTTTGAAAAGCAACGGGCCGATCTTTTCTATCCATCCCGCCGCTGAACGGTCAGGCGAGCTGTTTTTCCCGAAGCAGTTGCGAAACGAGTTCCAACACCCGGTCGTTTTGCTCTTTCGTGCCAACAGTCACACGCACGCCGGTCGGCAGCCCAAGCGCTTGGCCCGAGCGGACAATGACGCCGCGCTCCAGCAAATAGCGGAACACTTCGTCGCCATCCAACCCGAAATCAATGAACAAAAAGTTTGTCTGCGACGGGTAATACTTCAGGCCGTTCTCCTCGCAAAAGCGATAATACCGCTCAAGCTCGGCGCGATTTCGTTCGACGCAGGCGCGGATGAACGCTTGATCGTCAAGTGCGGCCGCCGCGGCCGCTTGGGCGATGGTCGACGTGTTAAACGGCTCGCGCGCCGGCTCGACGGCGCGGATGAGCGTCCCACTCGCCACGCCGTAGCCGACGCGGAGCGCAGCGAGCCCGTATGCTTTCGAGAACGTGCGCATGACGACAAGCTGCTCGTACTCGTTTAAAAGCGGCACCGTTTGCGGGTAGTCGGGCGCCGTCGCATATTCGTAGTACGCTTCGTCCACGACGACGAGCACGTGCGGCGGCACGCGATCCAAAAAGGCGCGCAGCTCGGTGTCATTCACATACGTGCCCGTCGGGTTGTTCGGATTGCAAATCCAGACGATGCGCGTGTTTTCATCGATCGCCGCAAGCATCGCCTCCAAATCATGACGCCCATCAACAAGCGGCACTTCGCGCACCTCGGCCCGCTCGATGATGGCATTGTGCCGGTATTGCGGGAATGTCGGCGCCGCCATCACTGTATTCGCCCCCGGCTCTAAAAAGGCGCGGCAAAGAATTTGCACCACCTCATCCGAACCGTTGCCAAACAGAAGCTGTGTTTCCTTGACGCCAAGATGCTTCGCCACCTTTTCGCGCAACGTGCGGGCGCAGCCGTCCGGATAGACGGCGAGGCGGTCAAGCTCAGCGGCGATGGCCGCTTTTGCCGATGGCGACGAACCGTACGGATTCTCGTTAGAAGCAAGTTTAATAATCTCAGGCAAGCCATATTGCCGTTTGACTTCTTCGATCGATTTTCCCGGCTGGTACGGAGAAAGACCCCGGAGCGATTCCTTTACTTGCATGATTGTCGCCAACTCCTTCAATTCGGAACTTTTAGCGCGAAGAACACGGCTCCCGAAGCGGCGCGGCAAGCGAACGGGCGTAGGCAGCAAACTCGGCG
The DNA here is from genome assembly GCF_002335725.1 of Geobacillus sp. FJAT-46040. Lineage (NCBI taxonomy): Bacteria > Bacillati > Bacillota > Bacilli > Caryophanales > Anoxybacillaceae > Geobacillus > Geobacillus sp. FJAT-46040. The sequence continues at coordinate 844,214 of NZ_NISS01000001.1, read as the reverse complement.
ACGGCCGCTTCCCTTTCGTCCGGCGCCTGCAACCTCGGAGCCAGCTGCTCGACTTTTTGCACGAGCGCGCTGCCGACGACAACGCCGTCGCACACCTCTTTCAACATCGCGACTTGCTCCGGCGCCGAAATGCCAAAGCCGACGGCGACCGGGACGCGGCTATGCCGCTTCACTTCGCGGAGGAAATCGCCGAGCGTCTCCGGCAGCGTCTCACGCACGCCTGTAACGCCTAGCGAGGAGACGCAATACAAAAACCCTTGCGCCGCCGAAGCGATCCGCTCGATCCGCTGCTTCGACGTCGGCGCAACAAGCGAAATGAGCGGGAGACCAAACCGTTCGCCAAGTTCGCGGAGCGGACCGCTTTCCTCAAACGGCAAATCGGGAATGAGCACGCCGTCGGCGCCATTTTCCCGCGCTAAAGCAAAAAAGGATTCTTCTCCTAATTGTAACACAGGATTGTAATACGTAAAGAGAATAATCGGAATGTTTACCCCTTTTTTTCGCATCTCGCCAATAAGCTGAATGGCTTTCGGCAGCGTCATGCCCCCGTCAAGCGCCCTTGCGGCGGCGCGTTGAATCGTCGGTCCGTCAGCGAGCGGGTCGGAGTACGGCACGCCAAGCTCCAATATGTCAGCGCCGGCCTCCTCAAGCGCCAAGGCGAGATCGATCGTCACATCGGGAGCCGGATCACCGGCAACGATAAACGGGATAAATAGCGGCGGATTAACGGACAGTGGCAATGTCTTCACCTTCCCTCGCACCAAGATGGCGCATCATCGTTTGCACATCTTTATCTCCGCGGCCGGACAGGCAAATGAGCACCGTTTCATCCGGCGGCATCTCGCGGGCGAGCTCGACGGCTTTCGCCACCGCATGGGCCGACTCGATGGCCGGAATGATGCCTTCCGTTTGCGCCAACAATTGAAACGCAGCGACGGCCTCGGCATCGGTCGCGCTTTCGTAGCGGACGCGGCCAATGCTCGCCAAATACGCATGTTCCGGGCCGACGCCGGGGTAATCAAGGCCGGCTGAGATCGAATACGGTTCGAGAATTTGTCCGTACTCGTCTTGCAACAGGTAGGTCATCGCCCCGTGTATGACCCCTTTCGTCCCTTTTGTGATTGTCGCCGCATGGTGCGGAGTGTCGATCCCTTTGCCGGCCGCCTCGACGCCGACGAGGCGGACGTCATCTTGCAAAAACGGGTAAAACATGCCGATGGCGTTGCTGCCGCCGCCGACGCAGGCAACGATGACATCCGGCAGCTTCCCTTCACGGGCGAGAAACTGTTCTTTCGCTTCATCGCCAATCACGCGCTGAAACTCGCGCACCATTTTCGGGTACGGATGCGGACCGACGACCGAGCCGATCATGTAAAAATGGTCGTCGCAGTGGGCGACCCAATAGCGAATTGCTTCGTTCGTCGCATCTTTCAACGTTCGGTTGCCGCTTGACACCGGCACGACTTCGGCGCCCAACAGCTTCATGCGAAACACGTTCAGCTCCTGCCGCTTGATGTCTTCTTCGCCCATAAAAACGATGCAATCCATGCCGAAATGGGCGGCCACCGTCGCCGCGGCGACGCCGTGCTGGCCGGCTCCGGTTTCAGCGATCAGCTTTTTCTTGCCCATCCGTTTTGCCAAAAGCGCCTGGCCGATCGCGTTGTTGATTTTATGGGCGCCCGTATGGTTTAAATCTTCGCGCTTTAAATAAATTTTCGCGCCGCCGACTTGCCGTGTCAAATTCGGCGCGAACGTGAGCGGGGTCGGGCGACCGGAGTAATGCTGCAAAATGCGGATGTATTCTTGTTTGAACGATTCATCGGCAAGCGCTTTGTCAAGCTCCGCTTCGATTTCCTCAAGCGGAAGCATGAGCGTCTCAGGGACAAACTTGCCGCCGAAATCGCCAAACCGGCCGTATTCATTCGGAACGCGTTCCATCATCTAACCCCACCTTCTCCTTCATAAAAGTTGAAAGACGAAGAGCCGCATTTCTTCAAAGTGCCTGTGTTTGTTAACCGTCCGAGCGTCAGCGCCGTCTTTTGGCCCTTCGTTTTGTTATTTTTTTATCAGGTGTGTTGATGAACCAATAAAAAGTCTGTCGAGAAGGCTCTAGTCCGAGCTTTTCTGCCGTAGTCGGCAAGCGGCTCGCTTGCCGACCGGGCATGCTGCCGCATGCCCTCCTCGAACAATGAACGCTTTGCGGGCAAATGTCATTCGCCCGCCGGCGTTCTTGTTCGAGGGAAGAGGCAGAAAAGCTTGTGTTCAGCCATATCATTCTCTGTTTTTTCGTACATAACGGATCATCAACACCCGTGATGTTTTATTTTTTCTTCGATTTGTTTCATCTTCGTTGGATCTTTGCGTCCGTCCGTTTCAATGCCGCTGCTGATATCGATGCCATCCGGGCGGTAGACAAGCAGCCGCTCGATATTGTCCGGAGTGATGCCGCCGGCGATGAAGCACGGCACGCCTTGGCGGGCCGCCTCTTCCAAATAGTGCGGCACCGCCTCCCAATCAAAAGCGACGCCCGTCCCCCCCCAGGCGCCGGCGGCGCGGCTGTCAACGACGTAGCCATCGGCAATGCCAGCGTACTGCCTCATCGCCGCAAGCGCACCGTCGCCATGGTGGATCGCCTTCCAGACGGAAAGCGGCACCGCCTCTTTCACCGCCGCCAGCTCCGCCGGCGTTTCACGGCCGTGGCATTGGATGACATGAAGCGGCAGCTCGGCGGCGACAGCGGCGATCCGCCTAACGGGGGCGTTGACAAAGACGCCGACAAGTTGCTTTGCGCCAAGCTTATGGGGCTCAAGCCATTGCTGCACTTCACTCGGAGAGACGTTCCGCCTGCTTTCGGCGAAAATAAAGCCGAGGTAATCAGCCCCGCTCGCGATAGCGGCCTGCACGTCTTCAGCCGAACGGTTGCCGCAATATTTAATTCGAATCATCCCCATCTTCCTCCCCAAACAGCCGGTAGACCGCTCGCTCCACATCATCTTGGCGCATGAGCGACTCGCCGACGAGCATGGCCTGCGCTCCGTACGATTTGACCGTCTTCACATCATTGAAGGAACCGATCCCGCTTTCGCTGACGATGACGCACGATGGCGGGATGAGCGGAGCGAGCGTTTTGGTCGCCTCAAGTGTTGTCACAAAGGTATGCAAGTCGCGGTTGTTGATGCCGACGATCTCCGGCGTAAACCGATCGAAAATCCGCTCGAGCGTCTCTTTTGCATGCACCTCGACCAGACATTCGAGCCCCAAGCTGTACGCTTCATGATAGAGCTCCTCGAGTGTTTCCGGCGGGAGCGCCTCGCCGATCAATAAAATCGCATCCGCCCCGAGTCGGACGCTTTCCTCGACTTGCCGCCGATCGATGATGAAATCTTTGCGCAGCACGGGAACGTTAACCGCTTCTTTCACCGCTCGCAAATAGCGGCGATGCCCTTGGAAATACCGTTCATCCGTCAGCACGCTGATCGCGTCGGCACCGGCGCGCTCATATGCTTTCGCGATGGCCACCGGGTCAAAATTCGGGCGAATGATGCCTTTTGACGGCGATGCTTTTTTCACTTCAGCGATCAAGCCAAGCATCCGCCGCGGCCGACGGAGCGCCGCCGCAAATGGCCGGCGCTTTCGCTCTGGCAATGGCGCCGGCAGCGTCAACGTTTCCACTTCTTCCCGTTTGGCTGCTAAAATTTGCTCAAGCATCATGAATCACTTCCTTCGCCCGCAGGCGTTGCAGTTGTTCGTATGCGGTTTTGGACAAAATGGCCTCTTTCGCCATCGCCACTCCTTCGGCAATCGTTTCAGCTTTGCCGGCGGCATACAGGGCGGCGCCGGCGTTCAGCGCAACGATATTGATGGCGCTCTCCGGCGCTGTTCCCGCCATCACCGCCTCAAGAAGCGCGGCGCTCTCTTCCGGATCGCGCACTTGCACATCGGCAAGCTCGCCGCGCGGCAAGCCGGCGTCTTCTGGTGCGATGACAAAGCGGCGGATCGCACCGTCTTTCAACTCCACGACATCCGTTTCTGCAGCGATGCTGCATTCATCAAGCCCATCGCGCCCGGTGACAAACAACACATGTTCCGAGCCGAGGCGGCGCATCGCCTCCGCCAATTTCTCAGCGTAGCAGGTCGAATAGACGCCGACGACTTGCCGCTTGCAGCGCGCCGGATTGGCGAGCGGGCCGATCAAGTTGAAAACGGTGCGGAAACCGATTTCCTTCCGCGGCCCGGCGGCGTGTTTCATCGCCGCGTGATAGAGCGGGGCGAACAAAAACGCCAGCCCTTTCGTTTCCAACGCCTGTTTGGCGGCCGACGGCGACGTTTGAATGTCGATGCCGAGCCGCTCGAGCACATCAGCGCTGCCGCTTTTTGACGAAACAGCGCGGTTGCCGTGCTTGGCGACTTTGACGCCAAGCGATGAAATGACGATCGCCGCGGCGGTGGAAACGTTGAATGTCGCCGCCCCATCGCCGCCCGTACCGCACGTATCGATGACATCATCACTAGCCTCAATGGCAGTCATCCGGTCGCGCATCGCCCGCACAAATCCGACGAGCTCATCGACTGTCTCTCCGCGCAGGCGGAGCATGGACAACAGACTTGCGATTTGACTGTCCGTCGCCTCGCCGGACATGATGATATTCATCGCCGCATACGCTTCATCTTCCGTCAACGCTTTCCCTTCCGCACATTTCGAAAGCAGCTGCTTCAACATACGACCCTCTCCCCTTTAGCAAATAGTCGTTCCGCTTGTTCAATCGCATTCATCAAGGCGCTCGCCTTATTGCGCGTCTCTTTCCACTCCAGTTCTGGAACGGAGTCGGCGACAATGCCGGCGCCGGCTTGCACATAGGCATAGCCGTCTTTCACGACCGCTGTCCGGATGGCGATGCACGAATCGATGTTGCCATCAAACCCGATATAGGCAATCGCTCCAGCATACAGCCCCCTCGCTGTCGGCTCGAGTTCCTGCAAAATTTGCATCGCCCGCACTTTCGGCGCCCCGCTCACCGTTCCAGCCGGAAAGGCGGCAAGGAGTGCATCGATCGGGTGGACGTTGTCGTCCAGTTCACCGACGACCTTGGAAATTAAGTGCATCACGTGTGAAAACTTGCCGATCTGAAGCAACACCGGCACCTCGACCGTTCCGTACTTGGCGACCCGGCCGATGTCGTTGCGCGCCAAATCGACAAGCATATAATGCTCAGCCCGTTCTTTCGGGTCGTGGTACAGCTCATCAGCCAGCCTCTCGTCTTCCTCCGGCGATCGGCCGCGCCGCCGTGTGCCGGCAATCGGATCGATTTCAACGCGCCGACGGTGCACTTGAATCAGTTTTTCCGGCGAACTGCCGACAATTTCCACACCGTCAAGCTGGAAATAAAACATGTACGGCGACGGGTTGATGTATCGGAGCAGCCGATAAATGGCAAAGCCTCCGGCTTGAACCGGCACGCAGAAGCGCTGCGACAGAACCGCTTGAAACACATCGCCGGCCGCGATGTACCGTTTCACGGCCTCCACATCGCGCAAAAACTGTTTTTTGTCATAGTTGGACACCGCTTTGGCAAACGAGGCGGTCCGCCCCGATTCGCTTTCCGCCGGCAAGAGCGGTTGCTCGGCTTGAGGGCGGGCCGCTTTCGCCGCGAGATCGGCCATGCGCCGTTCGGCCGCGCGGTACGCTTCGATTTTCTCTTCCTCCGTTTCGTTGCCGCTCAACCGAATATAATGAATGACGAGCAACTCACGCTTTTTTTGGTCAAACGCAAACAGCGATTCACAAAACACGAAATAGGCCGTCTTCATAGGCACATCGTGGTTTTTGTGGCGCGGCACTTTTTCGATGGCGGAAATGAAATCGTAGCCTAAAAACCCAACTGCACCGCCTGTAAACGGCACCGTCTCGGCAAGCGGCTTGACGGCAAGCGTCCGCTCGACCCATTGAAACGCTTCTTTCAGCGTCGGTGCGGTGATTTGTTCGTTCCCGTTTTCGTCTTTCACCGAAAACGTTTCGCCGGTTTCGCTCTCCAGCGTCAAAAACGGCGCCACACCGATGAACGAATAGCGCGCCCACGGCGATTCGTCATCCTTGCTTTCAAGCAAAAACACGGCTTCCTCGCGCAAATTGGCAAACACGCCGAGCGGCTCAATGACATCGGCTACAAATTTGCGCACAATCGGGATGGTTCGAAATTCGTTCGCTTCCGCCAAAAAAGCGGCCAGCCCATCAGCAGACATCACTTCTCCTCCCTTCATGATCAGCGGGCGGAGAATGAGGGTTTATGAGGCGAAAAAAGAGAGGGAAAATAAAACGCCCAAAGACGACCGTCTTTGGGCAGATGTCGGCGAATGAAAAAACGCTCACCTCAGCTAAACTCGCTCATTCTCATCTACCCTACGCTCGCTCTCTGCTCTCGCTCCACTTCTAACGCCCCCGATGTCTCAGGGGGCAAAGAGGTTATTTTAACTATATTACATTTCTGTTTTTTTTGTCAACGACAAATCCGGGCGCAGCACGACCGCCCCTTTTAAATACACGTGGCAGATCTCTTCTTGCTGTTTCTCAGTCGCCACCGTCATCATGACGCGAATGCAGCGCGGCAATGAACCGGGCACCGGAATTTCCCTCGTGCACATGACCGGCACATATGTCCAGCCGTCCAAACGGCGCAGCGCCTGCGCCGGAAACGCGGCGGTGATGTCGTCGGTGACGGAAATGAGCACAAACGACACATCAGAAGCGGCGACATCGTTTGCGCGGATCATTTCACGAAGCAACGTTTCAGTTGCCGCCACGATTTCCTCGGCGTCATTTCGATCCACTGTAATCGCTCCGCGAATGCCGCGAATCATCCTTTCCCCCCCTGTCTGGCAAACTCGTCCAGCCACGTGAGCAGGTTGTCGTCTTCGAGTTCCACCACTTCCACGTCGCCGATCTCACAGAGAAGCACCATCCGCACTGTTCCGGCGTACGCTTTTTTGTCGCCTTTCATCTTCTCAAGCAGGCGGCGCGTCTGAACCGTTGTCGGCAGCGACACCGGGAAGCCGTATCCGGCGAACCAGTCGGCCAATCGATGCTCAGCGAACGACCGGCCGTAAAACCGTTCGCTGACAAAGACGGCAAACAGCATGCCAACCGCAACCGCCTCCCCGTGAGTGAGCGCGCCGTAGCCTAACTCGCTTTCCAGCGCATGGCCGAGCGTATGGCCGAAATTCAAATGGGCGCGCACCCCGGTTTCTTTTTCATCCTCACGCACGACGGACGCCTTAATGTCAATGCCCTTTTCAATGCAATAGGCGAGTTTCTCGCCGCGCAAGTCGGCGAGCGTCTTGATTTCCGCGCGCAGCCAGTCGTAAAAGCGGCGGTCGCGGATCAGCGCATGTTTGATCACTTCGGCAAACCCGGACCGAAGCTCGCGCTCGGGCAGCGTGCGCAAAAAGGAGGTGTCATACACAACTGCTTCCGGCTGGTGGAAGGCGCCGATCATATTTTTGCCGAGCGGATGGTTGATGGCGACTTTGCCGCCGACGGCGCTGTCATGGGCCAAGAGTGTCGTCGGCATTTGAATGTAACGGATGCCGCGCATATAGGTGGCGGCGACAAACCCAGCCAAATCGCCGACAACGCCGCCGCCAAGCGCAATGATAACCGAGCGGCGGTCGAGGCCGCACTGCAATGCCGCTGTCTGGCAAGCGTAATAATGATCAAATGACTTGGCCGCCTCCCCGCTTGGAATGACGTAGGCGTACACGTCATACTCAGCGGCGGCAAGCAACGCCCGCACCTCATCCAAATAAAGAGGCGCCACAGTATCGTCGGTAACGATGAAAAGTTTTGTCCCTGGCGGACAGGAGAGCGACCGAAGCAAGCTTGGCAGCACACGGGCCGCCCCATCGCCCAAAAGAAGCGGATAGCGCTTCGTCGCCGTTTCAATCGTCCGTTCGATCATCGTCAAAACTCCTTTGCATAGCGGCGGGCGCGTTCCACATTTTCCTTAATCAAGTCCATCCGATCCTGCCCAAACTGCTCAACGATCGCCGCCGCCACTTCCCAGGCGACAACGGCCTCAGCGACAACGCTCGCCGCCGGCACGGCGCAGCTGTCCGATCGCTCAATGCTTGCCGCAAACGGCTCTTTCGTCTCGATATCCACGCTTTGAAGCGGCTTGTACAGCGTCGGGATCGGCTTCATCACTCCGCGCACGACGATCGGCATCCCGGTCGTCACCCCGCCTTCAAAGCCGCCCGCCCGGTTCGTCCGGCGCGAAAAGCCTTGTTCTGGGCTCCAAATGATTTCATCGTGCACTTCGCTTCCCGGGCGGCGCGCCGCCTCAAAGCCGATCCCGAATTCAACGCCTTTAAACGCGTTGATGCTGACGATCGCGGCCGCGATTTTCGCATCAAGCTTTCGGTCGTAATGGACGTAGCTGCCGACTCCGGCCGGAACACCTTCAACGATCACTTCAACGATGCCGCCGATCGAATCACCGTTTTTCTTCGCCCAATCGATCGCTTCCATCATTTTTTGCCCCGCCTCCGGGTCAAAGCAGCGCACCGGTGATTCTTCCGTCACTGCCTGCAATTCTTCAAGCGAACGATAATCGAGCTTCTTTGCGCGCACGCCGCCGATTTCGATGACATGCCCGGCGACGCGGATGCCGACCTCCTCCAAAATGCGTTTTGCCACCGCTCCAGCCGCCACACGCACCGTCGTTTCACGCGCCGACGAGCGCTCCAGCACGTTGCGCATATCGCGATGTCCGTATTTCAGGGCGCCGTTTAAATCGGCATGCCCTGGGCGCGGACGCGTCACTTTCCGCTTCACTTCCGCTTCGTCATCAATCGGCTCAACCGCCATAATCGTTTGCCAATGTTTAAAATCGCGATTCTCGACAACGAGCGCAATCGGCGAGCCGAGCGTTTTCCCGTGCCGAACGCCGCCTGTGATTTTCACTTCATCTTTTTCAATCTGCATGCGGCGGCCGCGTCCGTATCCTTTTTGCCGGCGCGCCAGCTCTTTATTGATGTGCTCGGCGCGCAGCTCAAGCCCGGCCGGCACTCCTTCCAAAATGGCCGTCAATTGCGGCCCATGCGATTCCCCTGCCGTCAAATACCGCATGTTTGCCTCTCCCTTCAGGTCTTTAACGCGTTTAAGTAAAAATATATCATAAATTCGAAAAATGAAAATAGTTTCAGGAAAAAAAGAAGCCGGCGCGAGCTATTTTTTTCGGTAAAAAAACGTCTCTTCGACTTCAAAACCGTACAGGCCGGGATTGAAAATCTGCTCGGTGCTGCCGACAAACAGCACGCCTCCCGTCCGGAGCGCGTCGTGAAATTTGCGATACAGCATCCGCTTCGCCTCTTCCGTAAAATAAATGAGCACGTTGCGGCAGACGATCAAATCCATGTTGCGCGGAAACGGATCCGCGAGCAAGTTGTGTTTTTGAAACTTGACCGTTTGTTTAATCTTTTCGTCTATTTTATAATACTCGCCTTCTTTCGTAAAAAACTTTTTTCTCATTTCCTCGGGCAGCTCTACAAGCGACCGTTCGCTGTACAAACCGAGGCGCGCGCGGGCGAGCGCATTATCGTCAATGTCGGTCGCCAACACCGACACGCGGTGAAGCGGCAATCGTTTTGCGAGCACCATCGCGAGCGTATACGGCTCCTCGCCGGTTGAGCAGGCAGCGCTCCACACGTTCGGGCGCGGGTTTTCCGCCAATAGCCGCGGCAAAATGGTGTGCTCAAGCACCTCCCAACGCTTGGCGTTCCGGTAAAACTCCGAGACGTTGATCGTCATCCGATCCAAGCATTCATGCCATAGCGCCGGCTCTTTTTCCATCGCTGCAAACAGCTCGGCAAAGCTCTTTAGCCCTTTTTTCATGTACAACGACGCCAAACGCCGCCTCATCTGGGCTTCCTTATATAGCGATAAGTCAATACCTGTTTTTCGCTTCACTTTGGCAATGAACTGCGCATAATCGTCCATCGTCGCCTGTTCCTCTCCCCTGTCAATGTACAAAAACGGCAAAAACCGGCCGAATGGCGGCCGGTCTTCGCATCAGTACAGCCATGCATTGATCTGTTTCGAATAGCTGACGAGCTCTTCTTCTTTAAAGAACAAGCTGATTTCGCGTTCAGCGCTTTGCAGCGAGTCAGAGCCGTGGATGACGTTTTTGCCGACCGTCAAGCCGAAATCGCCGCGGATCGTGCCAGGGGCAGCCTCCTGCGGATTCGTTTTCCCCATCATTTGCCGGGCGGCGGCGATTACGTTCTCGCCCTCCCACACCATTGCAAACACTGGCCCCGAGGTGATAAAGTCGACAAGCTCGCCGAAAAACGGGCGCTCTTTATGTTCAGCGTAATGTTGCTCGGCGAGCTCGCGCGACACTTGCATCAGCTTCGCGCCGACAAGCTGGAAGCCTTTTTTTTCAAAACGGGCGACAATCTCGCCGATCAAATTGCGCTGAACCCCGTCCGGTTTCACCATGATGAATGTCCGTTCTGCCATTCGCTCTCCACCTCTACTGTCGTATGTACTGGGAAACGGATTCCCACCCATCATAGTATCATTGTTTTCCGCCGTTGGCAACAGCGTCCTTGAAAGCGCTAATAATCCCTTTTCCCAATGTAGAGGGCGAGATCATGAAGCAGCGTGCGCGCTTCGTTGGCCGGCAGCTCGCCAAGCAGGCGGAGCGCCTTTTCCAAATAGCGATTGCTTAGCGCATACGATCGTTCGATGGCGTCCGTCTGTTTAATGGCCGCTAGCACCGCCGCCATCTCCTCGGCATCCGTGTCCGCGTTGACGGCCGTAATTTTTGCCCGCACCTGTTCATCACAAAGGGCATACAGCACGGGGAGGGTGACGTTTCCTTGCTGCAAGTCGCTTCCAGCCGGCTTGCCGAGCTGCTCTTCCGTGCCGGTGAAATCGAGAATGTCATCGGTAATTTGAAACGACATGCCGACGCAATGGCCGAACCAATACAGCTGGTTGGCCACCGCCTCCGGCGCGCCGGCGGCAAGGGCGCCAAGCTGGCAGCTGGCGGCGATCAATAGCGCCGTTTTGCGGCGGATGCGCCGCAAGTACGTGCGAAGCGGCTGATCAAATCGGTATTTATCCTTGATTTGCTCGATTTCCCCGTGGCACACTTCAACGATCGTTTTCGCCAGCACTTGATGAGCACGGGGGCTGTCAAGCTCCGCCATCCGCTCAAGCGAACGGGCGAAGAGGTAATCGCCTGTATACATGGCAAAGCGGTTGCTCCATCTCGCCTTGATCGTCGGCCGGCCGCGCCGCACGTCGGCGTCATCGATGACATCGTCGTGAACGAGCGATGCCATATGGATGAGTTCGAGCGCTACGGCCACATGTTTAATCCGTTCGAAATCATAATGACCAAAGCGGGCGGACAGCAAGACAAAAACGGGACGGATCCGCTTTCCGCCCGCTTGCAATAAATGGAGCGCCGCTTCCCCGAGCGGCCCGTATTCGGATCGGACCGTCCGCTCCAGCTCTTCTTCGACCGCCGTCAAATCATCGCTTAAAAACGAATACATCGCCTTTAACTTCATGGTGTTCACCTTGACTCATCGTTTATAGCCTAAATGCATGGCCGCTACGCCGAACGTGTACGGTTTGACCTCGACATCGACGAAACCGGCTTCGCGGAACATCTCGGCCAGCTCGTCCCGCCCTGGAAATTCGCGCGCCGATTCCTGCAGCCACGAGTATTCCTCATAGCTTTTCGCCAACAGCTTGCCAAACAGCGGCATAATAAACCGAAAATAAAAATAGTAAAGCTGGCGGAAACCAAACAACGTCGGCTGCGACGTTTCCAGACAGACGGTCATGCCGCCCGGCTTGGTGACGCGGTGCATTTCCTTAAGCACTGTCATATAATCAGGAACGTTGCGCAAGCCAAAGCCGATCGTCACATAATCGAACGAATTGTCGGGAAACGGCAGCTGCATGGCGTTGCCGTGAATGAGCTTGACGTTGCCGAGGCCGCGCGCCTTCACCTTTTGTTCGCCGACTTTCAGCATGTTTTCGCTGAAGTCAAGGCCGTACACTTCCCCCTCCGGCCCGACCGCCTCAGCCAGCGCGATCGCCCAGTCGGCCGTTCCGCAGCAAACGTCGAGCGCCCTTTTCCCTTTTTGCACATTCATCCTCCGCATGACGTCTTCGCGCCATTTCAAATGGCGGCGGAAGCTGATGACAGAATTCATCCGGTCATAATGTGCAGAAATTTTTTCAAATACGCGATGGACTCGCTCTTCTTTCGATTGATGCATCGTTCTACCCTTCTTCCACCGACTTTTTGACGATGGCTTGAAATCCGCCGGCAAGTTCCGCCATGCGAAACCGCAGCAGGTCGTTCATCGGCAAATTCGCCGCCAGCAGCGCTTCCTTGCAATGGTCAATATAACGCTCGCAAAGGCGAAGCAAATGCCGCCTTTGTTCTTTCGTCAGCCCTTTGGCCCATGGAAAGGCGATATGCGCCATTTGCTCAAACAGCATGGATGACCCCGTGCGGACGAACGCTTCCTGCTCGAGCAGCAAGCGCCGCAACAGCAAGTAATGGCCGGAAAATCGCCCCCATTGCGGCGCCCCGATGCGCTCGGCAAGCTTCGCAAGCAACGCCGACTCGATCGTGCCGACCGCGGCGAACAGCGTCTCGATCCGCTCCACCTTTTTTTCATACAGCCGCACTTTTTGCTCATTAATCTCGCGGACCGCTTCGGCGAACAAACGGATAAGCGCAACATCGCCCGAGCGCGCCAGCAAGTCGTAATAAAGCCCGCTGTACAAGTCGCCGGCCAAAACGACAAGCTGCCGCGTCCGCAAATCGCCGCCGCGGTCTGTCACCTGATCATGGGTGTCAAGGGCGATTTGCATGAGCATCATGGCGATGATGCACCGGTCCGGCTCATTTGGCGTCGCCGGAGCATCAGTCATCATCGACAGCGAAAGCAGCAGCCGGTCTTCATCAACAGCCGGCGCCGGCACATGCGCGCGCAAATACGGATGGTCAAGCAGCCGTTCGATTTGTTCCTTCAATGACGACAATTGCACCATGATGTCATTCACTCTTCTCACCCTTGTCCCCCAAAAAATATCCACACCGCCATGACGGACTCAATTATAACATAATTTTGTCGAAAACGCTCTAGTTTGCTAGAAATTTGCTGGTTTACTTTTTCCCTTCCGATTCAACCACACCGTGGCGCGTTTGAATATACGCTTTTCCTCTCACTTTGATCGCCGACGTATGTTCCGTGAACTGAGCAATCAACACTTCGCCTTTGTCAAGCTTTTCCGAATGGTGAAATCTTGTGTCCGCGCCGCGCGTCAGCCCGATGACGTTCACCCCGTCTTCGAGCGCTTTAATGACGACAAAATCGCTGTTTGTGTACATCCTCTTCCCTCCTTACGCTTTGATTAACGAAAGCACTTCAGCGCGGGCGTTGGCATCTGTTTCAAACACGCCGCGCACCGCTGTCGTCACTGTTTTGGACCCCGGTTTTTTCACCCCGCGCATCGTCATGCACATATGCTCCGCCTCAACGACGACCATCACCCCATGCGGCTCAAGCGCCTCGACGATCGAATCAGCGATCGTTGCCGTGATGCGCTCTTGCAGCTGCGGGCGGCGCGCCACCGCCTCAACGGCTCGAGCGAGCTTGCTCAGCCCGGTCACTTTCCCTTCCCGCGGAATATAGGCGACGTGGGCAGCGCCAAAAAACGGCACTAAGTGGTGTTCGCACATCGAATAAAACGGAATATCTTTGACGAGCACAAGCTCCTCATGTTCCTCGCTGAATACGGTTTGAAAGTGCTGCTTTGGGTCTTCCTGCAGCCCAGCGAACACCTCGGCGTACATTTTCGCCACCCTCTTCGGCGTATCGACGAGCCCTTCGCGGTTTGGATCTTCCCCGATCGCCTCAAGAATGAGGCGGACCGCATATTCAATTTGCGCAAAATTGATCTCTGGCATACAAACAACATCCTCCTGCATCATAAAAGCTGCATGTAATCCGATTCTAGCATAGGGAGCCAAAAAAAACAAAAAAGAAGGGCCGGTGGATCACCTGCCCTTCCCTCCTGCGCTCCTGCTATGTAGGCTTACTTGACGGCATCTTTCAATGCTTTGCCCGGTTTGAATGCAGGAACTTTGCTTGCCGGAATTTCCATTTCTTCGCCCGTTTGCGGGTTGCGTCCTTTCCGGGCGGCGCGCTCGCGCACTTCAAAGTTTCCAAAACCGATTAATTGCACTTTATCGCCTTTTCGCAGCGCTTCTGTAATCGAATCAAACACCGCATCAACGGCTTTTGTCGCATCTTTTTTGGAAAGACCGCTTGTTTCAGCGACCGCATTGATCAATTCCGTTTTGTTCATGCCATTCACCTCCTCCCAAGGGGCTGGTCTTGTTTACTACCATTTGTGCACACTTTTCTGCTTTTCTATACATAGACATCCAATTCCAGCGGCAAGAAGGCCCGCGCGCCGCGCCGGCGCAGCCAATCATTCTATGTTTGCCTCGCGACAGTCCGCAGGAGATGCGCCTATGCCGCCGGCTGAAGCCCCTTCCCAACAGTTTGGGCTCCTCCTGTTTTCGCCGGGCGCAAACGAAGCCAAGGGCGAGGAAAGCCGCCTTCTTCCCGCCAACAGGCGGTGACATGCCTAATCTTAACCAATTGACCGCGGAAATTCAACATCTTTTTTCGCAAAAACGGCCAATTTTAGGCATATTTCACCAAAACAACGATTTCAGATAAAAGATTACCATAACGCCATGCCTATAATCAAGTGCCAATCCTGATTTCTCAAGGGTTTTGGCGATTTTTTCCCTTTGCCGCTTAGCAACTGAAAAAATGGCATCAAAAAAAGCTCCCTTGTCGGGAGCTTGCGCGCGGCCTCCGCTTTTCTTTCTGTCTAGCTGCGGCCGCTATCGGCTTGCGACGCTGCGTGTCCCTCTGCGGCGGCAACAGCCTCCTCGCGGGCCCCGCAGCGCGTGTCGCCGATGGGCAAGCGGCCTCCGCTTTTCTTTCTGTCTAGCTGCGGCCGCTAGCTCCCTTCCGCAAAATAACCTCCGCCCTCGAAGTGCAAGCACTTCTCGGCGCGGAGAACATTTTGCCTCGGGAGCTTGCGCGCGGCCTCCGCTTTTCTATAAAATAATCGCGATGAGGCCGCCGGAGCCTTCGTTGATGATGCGCTCAAGCGTTTCTTTCAGCTTGTAGCGGGCGTTTTCCGGCATGAGCGCAAGTTTCGCTTGGATGCCTTCACGGACGATGGAGCTGAGCGAGCGGCCGAAAATGTCAGAGTTCCAAATCGACAGCGGATCGTCTTCGAAGTCTTGCATTAAATAGCGGACGAGCTCTTCGCTTTGCTTTTCCGTGCCAATGATCGGTGCAAACTCCGATTCGACGTCAACTTTGATCATATGAATCGACGGCGCCACAGCTTTCAAACGGACGCCAAAGCGCGACCCTTGGCGGATGATTTCCGGTTCGTCAAGACTCATGTCAGACAAAGCGGGCGCAGCGATGCCGTAGCCGGTTTGTTTGACCATTTTCAGCGCGTCGGCGATTTGGTCATATTCCGCTTTCGCATGGGCGAAGTCTTGCATGAGCTGAAGCAGATGGTCTTTGCCGCGAATCTCGACGCCGACGATTTCTTTTAAAATTTGATCGTACAGCTCATCCGGTGCATACAAGTCAATTTCGGCGATCCCTTGCCCCATTTCGATGCCGGCAAGCGCCGCTTTTTCGATGAAATCGTACTCGGCAAACTGCTGCACAACCCGGTCGACGTCGCGCAGCCGTTTGATGTCTTTGACGGTGTCGCGCACCGCTTCTTGATAGCTTTCGCGCAGCCAATGATCTTCGCGCAGCACCATCACCCAGCTCGGCAAGTTGACGTTCACTTCAAGCACCGGGAATTCATATAATGCTTCACGAAGCACGTTATACACGTCGGCTTCGCGCATGCTTTCCACGCTCATGGCGAGCACCGGAATGTCGTACTTTTCGGCGAGCTCGCGGCGAAGCGCCTCGGTTTCCGGATGGTGCGGCCGAACGGTGTTGACGATCATAATGAACGGCTTGCCGACTTCTTTGAGCTCGCTAATGACCCGTTCTTCCGCTTCGACATAGTCTTGGCGCGGAATTTCCCCGATCGTGCCGTCCGTCGTAATGACGACTCCAATCGTCGAATGTTCTTGGATGACTTTTCTTGTCCCGATTTCCGCCGCCTCTTGGAACGGGATCGGCTCTTCATACCAAGGCGTGTGGATCATCCGCGGCCCGTTTTCGTCTTCATACCCTTTTGCGCCGGGCACGGCGTAGCCGACGCAGTCGACAAGACGGATGTTGACTTCAAGCCCCTCATCCACTTTCACCGTCACCGCCTGGTTTGGCACGAACTTCGGTTCTGTCGTCATGATCGTCTTGCCGGCGGCGCTTTGCGGCAGTTCATCTTGGGCGCGCGCTTTATCGGCTTCGTTTTTAATGTTCGGGATCACGACCAACTCCATAAACCGTTTAATAAACGTCGATTTTCCGGTGCGGACGGCGCCGACGACCCCTAAATAAATGTCGCCGCCGGTCCGCTCGGCGATATCTTTAAAAATATCGACCTTTTCCAAATAACTCCCCTCCAGTCCTTCGGTCGTTATAAGAAACAGTGGAATGAGCTAGCATAGTCGGACACTATATGCATATGATGTTGTCCGATTCGGTTATGACTAAAATAGAAAAAATCCCTTCTCTAGAATGTATTTTCCTAGAGAAGGGAAGATGACTCATTTTGTAAAAAAAATCGGTTCATTCGTCTTGGCGTCGATCGTATAGGGCAACGAATACGCCGGCACAAACAGCGAATGGTCGGTCAAAATCGAGCGAATATCGTCACCCGGCTTGTAGTGGTGCGGATATTTTTTCAACGCCGCATACAAATCAGAACGGTAGTCAATGTAAATTTCTCCATTCCCGTCGATGACAAACGGCAAGTTGTTGCCGGAAAACGGGCTGACGACATAAGGCGGCTCTTTATAGCCGAGCTTTTTGTAATCGAGCGTAAATACGCCCGGCGCAACGACGTCTTGAAACGGCGGATATTTATGCTTGTCCGTGTACATGCTAAGCCGCAGCTTCAGATCACGGATGCGTTCGGCTAAGCGCAGATCAAGCAGCTTGACCGTCGGGTTCGTTTCCGCATCGATGATCATATACTGGAAGACGCCCCCGCTTTCATAGGCGTTTCCCGGCGGCTCCTGCATATAGCGGGGAACGAGCTTTTGAAAATCGACTGGATACTTCAAATACATCGGCGTGTTCATGTCGCGTGTTTTAATCGGCAGAAGCCCGCCGGTCGCCTTCCGGTACTCATCCACCGCCGATTGGACGGCCGCCACTTGGTCTTTGTAAGGAATTTGGTTTTGTTTCAGCCGCTCTTGTGGATACAAGCAGCCGGAAAGCAGCGCCAAACATATACATGACAACAACAAGCGAGCGATTCGTTTCATCTTTCCCACCTTTTTGCCTATTGCGGTGTCGGTCCGCTGAATACGACGAAAATGATGATGATGCCGGCGAAAATCAAAAGAATGTAGGCGACGAGCGCCAACAGAAAGCGAAGCCATTTCATCTTGACTTTGTAGCGGCTTAAGTAAATGAAGCCGACGGAAATAAACATAAACACCATCGAGGCGATGGCGATCCACATTTTCGCTAACGCCGGTGACATGGACGCTCCTCCTTTTTTTCGACAACTATAATTATAGCATTGGCAAAAAAAAAGCTGAAGTAAAGCGGGGCTTTCTTTACTTCAGCATCCCCTCATACCCTTCCGGAAGCTCAAGCCGATGATGGTTCGCCATATTGTATGCAGAACGAAGACGACTTGTACCGCCATTGGCCTATTTTCATCATTCTTGTTCGGCAAAAATGTTGTTTAAGTCATCCATTTCCTCTTTTTTTCCGCGCGCCATGAGCGAATCGACCGCCTCTTTCGGGTCTTTTCCCGCAAACAATACGTCATAGAGAGCTTCGGTGATCGGCATCTTCACACCAAGCTCTTTCGCCAGCTCATAGGCGGCTTTTGTCGTTCGCACCCCTTCGACGACCATCCCCATGCTCTCAAGCACCTCGTCCAGCTTTTTTCCCTGGCCGAGCATGTAGCCGGCCCTCCAGTTGCGGGAATGGACGCTCGTGCACGTGACAATCAAATCGCCGACTCCCGTCAAACCAGCGAATGTCAACGGATTAGCGCCGAGGGCGCAGCCGAGGCGGGCAATCTCGGCGAGCCCGCGCGTGATGAGGGCCGCTTTGGCGTTATCCCCATAGCCAAGCCCGTCGCTGATTCCGGCGGCCAAGGCGATGATATTTTTCAGCGCCCCGCCGACTTCGACGCCGATTAAATCCGGGTTCGTATACACGCGAAAATAGTGATGGTTCATAAAGATGTCTTGAATGCGGCGCGCCGCTTCCATATTTGGCGACGATACCGCCACGGTCGTCGGGTGGCGGAGCACGACTTCCTCGGCATGGCTCGGCCCGGAGAGAACGACAACATCTGCAAGCCATTCCCCCATTTCCTCGGCGACCATTTCCGACACCCGCTTATGCGTCCCTGGTTCGATTCCTTTGCTGACGGCAACAATGGTGATCGGCTTGGCCAAGCAGGCGCGCACGTCCGCAAGCACCGAGCGGATCGCTTTAGTCGGCACGGCGAGCACAACGATCGCAACGCCGTCAAGCGCAGCGCAAAGGTCGTCATAGCCGATAATGGCGTCCGGCAGGCGAACGCCTGGCAAATATTTCTCATTTGTCCGCTTTTCGTTGATTTCGCTGATCTGCTCGGTCCGATGACCCCAGAGCCGGACGTGGTGCCCATTGTCAGCCAGCACGAGCGCCAACGCCGTTCCCCAGCTTCCAGCCCCCAATACGGCGATGTTCTCCATCGTTTTCCACTTCCTTTATCCGATTGTCGCAACCTTGAAAAATAGCAATCGCGCGCCGCCTCTTTGCTCCTGTTCGTCCGACTTTCGCGGCGGCGACACATGGCTTACGCTCCTGTGACACCACCCACACAGAACCAAGCTTTCCTTGGTTCGAGCCTCCTCGCGGGCCCCGCAGTGCGTGTCGCCGATGGGCAAGCGGCCTCCGCTTTTCTTCCTGTCTAGCTGCGGCCGCTATCGGCTTGCGACGCTGCGTGTCCCTCTGCGGCGGCAACAGCCTCCTCGCGGGCCCCGCAGCGCGTGTCGCCGATGGGCAAGCGGCCTCCGCTTTTCTTATTTCCGTGGGCGGGCGATGATTTTAATCGGCGTGCCTTCAAAACCGAATGCATCGCGGATGCGGTTTTCCAAAAACCGTTCATATGAAAAATGCATCAGTTCCGGGTCGTTGACAAACGCGACAAACGTCGGCGGTTTGACGGCGACTTGCGTCATGTAATAAACTTTCAGACGCCGCCCGTTATGCGTCGGCGTCGGATTCATCGCCACCGCATCCATGATGACTTCATTGAGCACATTTGTCTGGACGCGCATCGCATGATTGTCGCTCACAAGCCGGACGAGCGGCAAGAGCTTATGCAGCCGCTGCTTCGTTTTCGCCGATACGAACAAAATCGGCGCATAGTCCAAAAACGGAAAATGATCGCGAATCTTCCGCTCAAATTCGACCATCGTTTTGTCGTCCTTTTCAATCGCATCCCATTTATTGACGACAAGAATGACACCGCGACCCGCTTCATGCGCGTATCCGGCGATTTTTTTGTCCTGCTCGATGATGCCTTCCTCAGCGTTTAACACAACAAGCACGACGTCCGAGCGCTCAATGGCCCTTAACGCGCGCAAGACGCTATATTTTTCCGTGCTTTCGTAAATTTTCCCTCGTTTGCGCATCCCTGCCGTATCAATGATAACATATTCCTGCCCTTCTCGCACAAACGAGGTGTCGACGGCGTCCCTCGTCGTACCGGCGATGTCGCTGACGATGACCCGCTCCTCACCTAAAATGGCGTTGACAAGCGACGATTTGCCGACATTCGGCCGGCCAATGAGGCAAAACTTAATGACGTCTTCTTCATACTCTTGTCCACCGCCCTTTGGAAAATGACGGACAACAGCATCAAGCAAATCGCCAAGCCCTGTCCCATGAGCTCCGGAAATCGGATACGGCTCCCCAAAGCCCAGAGCGTAAAAGTCGTAAATCAAATCACGCATTTCCGGATTGTCGATTTTGTTCACCGCGAGCACAACCGGCTTATTCGACCGGCGGAGCAGCTTGGCCACCTCTTCATCAGCCGCAGTCACACCGTCCCGGCCGTTCGTCATAAAGATGATGACATCCGCCTCATCGATGGCGATTTCCGCCTGCTGGCGAATTTGCACAAGCAGCGGCTCGTCGCCAATGTCAATGCCGCCGGTATCGATCAAATAAAACGAATGGTTCAGCCATTCGGCTCGGCTGTAAATGCGGTCGCGCGTCACTCCAGGCACGTCTTCGACGATGGAAATGCGTTCCCCGACAATGCGGTTGAAAATCGTCGATTTTCCTACATTTGGACGGCCGACAATGGCCACGACTGGATTTGCCATGCTACCACCCTTTATCTTCGTTTTCTCCTTACCTTTGTCGCTGAAAAAAAACGCCCTTTTCGGAAGGGCATCGGTCCATCAACGCCAAGGGCACTTGACTGCGAGGCTAGGAAGGAAATGACTTTTTACCAATCAAGTGCATCTTTTAGCGATGAACCAGGGTAGGCTACAACTGCTTTATTTTATCAAAAAGCGAAACGCTCAACAACTAATGTTTGACGATAATAAGAAGCCCCTCGCCCACTTCATGGGCGATGCCATCCAAAATCGCCTCTAAATTCGCGGCGATCTGTTCCATTTCCTCTTTCGTTTGGCAAATAAAGATCGGCGCACCGCCGGCGACGCGCCCGCCGTTCATCGTAATGACGGCCAAAATTATTTTTTCATGCGTCATCGCCGCTCCACCCCTTCCGCTTCCAACGCCGTTTCTTCGGCATGCGGATGGCGCTCTCAAGCACCGGCACGTTTTCGATGACAGCCTTCGCCTTCTCGACATCCTCGACTTGCGGCAAAATAAAAATGCCGACGCGTCCGTCATTCAAATCGCGCTTGGCGAGCGGCACGAGCGCTGGCGTTCCCGAGTCGCGGTAAATGCCGAGGGCGGTCGATACATCATGCAAAATCGCCTGCCGCTGCCCAAGATTGGCGATCGTCGTGCGGGCGTTGAAATTTTTCGGCGTTAAAATAAACCCCATTCCATAGCGCAAAATTTCTTCGCGCCGCGCCGGCAAGCCGATGTTCATGATATAGATGTTGTCAACATACAGCCCTGCCCCTTCAAAATGCGGCTTGACATATTGGACCTCGGCAATGTCTTTCAGCCGGCTTCCGCTCATAAACCGCCGCGCCGTCATAAGGCCGATGATACTGGCGGCAAGCGCGGCCCAAATGTCCCATACTAAATAAAAGAGCGTCGATAAAAAGGAGACGAAAATGACTAAATAGTTCCGCCCTTCAAACACAATCGCGATGCCTTCGATGTATGTTTTTCCTCTCGGCACCAGCTCATACTGATCCAACTCGTTCAACGTATTGCGCTCCATATTGCGTACGTCGCGAAATTGTGAGGCGGCCAAGGCCAAAAACGTGATCGCTGCGAACTCTTTTTCCATAATCGCCGGCACGGCGACCGTTCCCAGGCCGGCGGCAATGGCCCCTAAGGCAATATGGATCGTCCGACCGTGCAAATACGTCGGGTATTGCCGGTAATCGGTGCGCAACAAATAAAGCCGCGTCAACACCCCAGCGGCAACACCGTATAAAATCGGAAACGTGTATTCGTTCACGGTTGCCTCGTCCTCCTTACAGGCCGTTTTTTCTCAAGCTGCAGCGAGAAGAAGCGGATCGATTCCCAAACGAGCAAAGATGATGCGCTAATGGCGAGCGCATCCAAAAAGGAAAACGACCCAAGCACATAACCCGGCGCCATGCGCAAGATGGACATGGCGTACACCACTTCCCCTTGACAGCCGCCGAGCGCCAGACAAAGAAGGCGGGCGGATATGCGGCGGTGGAACAGACTGCTGATCAAGGCCATCCACCAGCCAAGCATCCATTGGCCATCAAGCCAAATCCAGACCGGATCAAACAAGGCAAGCAGACGAAAAGCGGCATAGGCAAACGCCAAGCCGGACGCTGACAGCGCCATCCACAGCCATCCGCATGGCCGCTGTGTGACCGCCACGTAACAAGAGGAGAAAAAAAGCACAAAAAAGGACGCCGCCATATGAATGGGACTGATCTTCACCGTCATCGAGGCCGAACTGATCATGAAAAGCGAAAATGCAGCCAGCTTCGTCCGCTCGACGGTCTTTTTCATCAAAAATGTCGCCGCAATCCATAACGCCCAAAAAAAGAAATAAAAATAAGCTCCTTCCATCTTTTCCACTCCTTATTATGTTCATTATGTCATCTTTTATGAACGTTCATTCCCGTATAGAAAAAACAGCATTCGTTCATAGTAAAAATGATCGCTGTACCGAAGCAGAAAGGAGCCATGGCGAAATGGGAAAAGATCGACAGGAAAAAAAGCTGAAGCAATCGCGGCGCGTCGAGTCAGATCGAGATCAGTCCCTCTCCTATAAAGGAGCGGCTCGGCTCGACACGCCGGAGGAAGCGCGGGAACGGAACGAGCACTAAAAATGACGAAAGGCCTTTCTCTACAACCACTCTGTTCGTTTGATTCC
The DNA here is from genome assembly GCF_002335725.1 of Geobacillus sp. FJAT-46040. Taxonomy (NCBI): domain Bacteria; kingdom Bacillati; phylum Bacillota; class Bacilli; order Caryophanales; family Anoxybacillaceae; genus Geobacillus; species Geobacillus sp. FJAT-46040. The sequence continues at coordinate 821,425 of NZ_NISS01000001.1, read as the reverse complement.
AAAAAAACGGCATTTCCATTGCCAATGATGAAAAGCTAGCCGCGCCAATAAGGACGGCTAGCTTTCGTTTACGGCGAAAAAACGATTTCGAACGAAAAATGGTCTATTCTCCTCTATGTGTCAAGGATCTTCCTTAAAGATTGAACATTCGTTTTTCGGTGTAGTCTACCGCAACCTCCTTCCCGATGCAAAACAAACAACTTCTGTTGATGGCAGGTTCAACTAGATAGAACAAGGCATCAACTTTTGGCTAAACAAAAAACCCCACCTTGATGGCGGCTGCCACCAAAATGGGGTTGCTTCACAGTTCGTCATTTCAATTTTTTCAGCTGCTCGCCAATCACTTCGCCGAGCTGAAAGCCGCGCGTTTCCGACGTTCTTGTGTATTGGCTGTAATCCTCGGCCGGCGCGGCCGCCTCTTCCTCAAGCAGCGCGCGGATGCTGAGGGAAAGGCGGTGATCCGCTTCGTTGACGTCGAGCACTTTCGCCTTCACCACGTCTCCTTCTTTCAGCACTTCATGCGGCGAGCCGATGCGGCGGTTGGCGATTTGCGACACATGCACCAATCCTTCGACGCCTGGGAAGACTTCCACAAACGCGCCGAATGAAGCGAGCCGTTTCACCGTCCCGGTGACGACATCACCCGGTTTCACTTTTTCGCCGAGGCCTTCCCATGGGCCCGGCAGCGCTTCTTTGATCGACAGCGACAGGCGGCCTTGTTCCGGGTCGACAGCCAACACTTTCACTTTCACCGCATCGCCTTCTTTCACCACTTCCGACGGATGAGCGACGCGCGTATGGGAAAGCTGGGAAATATGTACGAGCCCATCAAACCCGCCGACATCGACAAAGACGCCGAAATCGGCAATGCGGCGGACGACGCCATCCAACACTTGCCCCGGCTCAAGGCGGGAGAGCAGTTCTTTTTGCTGCCGCGCTTGTTCTTCCTCAACGACCGCCCGATGCGACAAAATGACGCGGTTTTTCTCGCGGTCAAGCTCGACGACTTTCACGGCGAGCGTTTTTCCTTTATAATCGGAAAAATCTTCGACGTAATGCGGTTCGACAAGCGACGCCGGGATGAAGCCGCGCACTCCGACATCGGCGACAAGACCGCCTTTGACGATGTCTTTAATGACTGTTTCAAATGTTTCGCCGCTTGCAAATTTGCGCTCAAGATCTTCCCACGCCCGCTCGGCGTCCACCGCTCTTTTCGATAAAATGAGCAACCCTTCTTCCCCGTCTTTTCCTTCTTCCACTTTTTTGACTTTGGCCGTCACTTCATCGCCGACAGCGACGGCATCGCTCGGTTTTTCAATATGCAAGTTCGACAGCTCACTGATCGGAATGATGCCGCTTTGCTTGCTGTTTTCCACCTCGACCAGCACTTGCTTGTCCTCAAGCTTCACCACTTTGCCGCGGACGATATCGCCCACTTCATACACATTGACTTGCACATTCATCTCTTCTGTCATCGCAAAAACCCTCCTTCATCGACTGACAACTGTCAAAAGCGCGCCTCGCGCCGAGGCCGCGGCCGGCTGTCGGCAAAATAAGGACGCTTTTCTAGTTAGTATACCATATTTTCTCAATCAACATGTACTATAATGCTCATTGAGGCGGCGGAAGGGATGCCTCGAACAGCATATTCCTTTCATGCTCGCTGATGCTCTTCCAGCAGCCGGCGGATATGATCCATAATGTAATCGGCCGCTTCTTCCGGGCTCGCTTTCCGCGCGCGCAGCGGCGCCATATCGATCGGCGCTCCGTACACAACCTTAAGCGGCACAAACGGACGGTACGGGCCGACAATGGCGCACGGGACAACGGCGGCCTCGGTGCGCAAAGCGAAAAAGCCAACGCCGGGCAGCGCCTTTTTCAGCCGGCCGTCTTTGCTGCGCGTCCCTTCCGGAAAAATGCCGAGCACTTCGCCTTGCTTCAGCACCTCAAGCCCCGTGCGCAGCGCCTGGCGGTCGTTCATGCCGCGCTTGACCGGAAAGGCATGCAAGCTTTTGACGAGCGTTTTCACGACCGGAGCACGAAACAGCTCTTCTTTCGCCATAAACCGAATCGGCCGCGGCGCCGTAATGCCGATGACCGGCGGATCTAGGTTGCTGATATGGTTGGCGCAAAGAAGCACGCCGCCTTCCTTTGGAAATTGTTCAATCCCGATCGTTTGAATGCGGTAAAAAGGGGTGAGCACTCCCTTGACGATCCCCTTGGCGAATGAATAAAAGTCCACCGTCATCCAATCCTTTCGTTGACAATCTCCATAATCCGCTCCACCACTTCCTCAACCGACAGCGATGTCGTATCGATTTCCACCGCATCCGGCGCCTTGCGAAGCGGCGCTGTCTCCCGTTCCGAATCGAGCCGGTCGCGGCGGGCGATCTCTTCTTTCAGCTTTTCAAGATCGGATGGAAAGCCGCGCGCGAGATTTTCCTCATGCCGGCGCCGCGCCCGCTCCTCGACCGAAGCTTTTAGGAAAATTTTTACTTCGGCGTTTGGCAGCACATGCGTTCCGATATCGCGCCCGTCCATGACGACGCCGCCCCCTTCCGCCAAGGCGCGTTGGCGGGCGACCATCTCCTCGCGCACAAGCGGATGCTTCGCAACAAGCGACACCGCATTCGTCACCGCCTCACCGCGGATGATGTCGGTCACATCGTCGCCATTGACTAGGACGATCTGTCCATGCGGCGACGGTTTCAACTCAATCGATGTATCGCGAAGCAGCGACAGGAGCGCCTGCTCATCATGGATGTCGACGCCGCATGCAAGCGCCCGGTACGTCAGCGCGCGATACATGGCGCCGGTATCGATGTATACGTAGGAAAGCCGCTCAGCGATCCGTTTGGCGACCGTGCTTTTCCCCGCCGCGGCGGGTCCGTCGATTGCGATGCTGATTCGTCGTTTCATCATTTCCTCCTAGCTTTACCGAAAATCGCTTGATGAGTGCACAAAGAAAAATGCAGGAAAACCCTGCATGTCTCCATGTTCATTGTACCATATCCGCCGTCAACGGTCGACGGCCGTTTCAACTGTTTTCGTTTTTTCTGGCTTGGCTACACCTTCGTATTCATACACCTTGCCGATATACAACGCCGCTGGCGTGTACAACACAAGCCATTGGGCGATCAACAGGCAAATCGTCTGGATGACGACAAGCTTCCACAACAGCTGTTCGATCCGTTTCATGGCGCAAGCCTCCTGCTTTCCCATTTTTTCTAGCAGTATTCCACGCGCCCAGCTCATTTATTCTGTTCGTTCTCCCATTTTCTCTCCTCAAGCTGCCGTTCAAAGCTGTAGCGAATGAGCCGAACGCGGTCTTGGGGGGCGAGGTTTGTGAACTCCACCGACATTTTCGCCATGCCGCGTTCGTCATCAGCCATACGCACAATCGACGCCTTCGTTTGCACGTAATGGTATTCGCCGGAGCGCATCGCCAACACGAGCCAAAGCTCGACCGCCATGCCGGGGCGAAGAAGCGGAGCGTGCGCCGGCGGCACAAGGAGGTCGGCGCCGCCGGCGCTGATATCCACCGTCATCGTCACAAACGGAGCGAACTCGCTGTCAGACAGATGGACGGCCGCATCGACATTGGCTTTCACCCGTACATAACGGCGGCGCTGGATGCGCACGACGTATTCCTCGCCCGGGTAAGCCAAGACGACCATCGGCAACGGATCGCGGATTTTCCCCTTCACTTCGGTATCAAACATGTATAAACCGCCGTCTTGCCCGACAAAAGTCGCTTTAAACTGCATCCGGTTCAACAAATAAACGGTTTTTCCGCTCTGTTCATCGATCGGATAGCTGATATGAACCGCCCCGTCAGCAACAGCGAGCGCTTTGCTTCGGTATTGCCGCGCTGAGCCGTCCGACGGCTCAAGCCGGATCGAATCTCCGATTTTGATCATCATGTTTCCTTTTCTCCTTTTCAGTCAGCTGCCGAACCGGCGATCGTTTCGCTGACCCGCATGATGTCCCATGACGATTATACCATACCGTCCGACTGCCTTTGACCAAAAAAGAGGAAAAGCCGACAGCGCCAGCTTTTCCTCCCTTGTTTTCATCTGTAATTCGGCTCCACGCTTTCGAGCTTCTCGACTTTTTCTTCAAGGCCGGTTGCGGCGTTAATGAACAGTTGATACGTTTCATCGCCAAGCGTTCCTAAAAACTCATAGCAAAGCACCGGTTTTTGCAAATCGTTCATAATGACCGCCTGGCGCTGTTCCATTACCTTTAGATGCGGATTCAACTTTTTCTTCACTTCTTCGGCAGTGATCGCCGGTTTCGGCAGCGGGCGCGGGATGGACGACGACAAATAGTCGCGCGCCGTAAAGCCGACGACATGGCCGTTGTCAAGCGCCACTTTCATTTGGATCGCTTCCGGGTAGATGCGGACGCCGTTTTCGCTTTTCACAAACGTGAGCACGGCGACGTTATCGTACTGTGTGCTGTCATACAGCTCAAACCCGGTGAATTTGTGCCGCTTCAAAAACGCCATTCCGCGGTTGGTCGCCTCATGCAGGCTGATCGTCGGTTTGCCAACCGGCCGGCTGTTTAACACCCAAATCGGATAGCCGCCGTTTTTCGTTATATCCATGTAAATATCGCCTTTTGTTTTCGGATCGTGAATCGTCAAACTGTAAAAGCGTTCGTCGGCCCCTTTGCCGCTTTCCGTCACCTTGATCTTCTCCGTTCCTTTCAAGCCGAGAAAATCGCGTGCGATCCGCTTTGCTTCATCTTTGGAAACCGGGCGGCCCTTCGCGCGGACGAACCCTTTTTCCTCGTTGGCCAGGCCGATGAATGACGGACCAAACTCGGACGAACTTGAGAACGTATCAACATTTTTTTCGACCGCTTTGAAGCCGTCAATGATGATGTTGTCTTCTTTTTGATCGTTCGTTGCCAGCGCCAGTTCGACGTCCATCCAGCGCAAATTGTTTTCCAAGACTAAATGCTGCACATTGCGCAGCTCTTGGCGGATCGCCCCGGCACTTTTATACAGCCCTTGCAGCGTCTTATACTCTTCTTTTGTCAACGGCTCCTCTTGCAAATCACGCACTGCGGTCCGGTAGGTGAATTCACCGATTTGCGACAAAAATTCTTGCGTTTTGTTAAACGGCAAAAGCGACAGCGGCAGCTGGCCGACATCGGAATGGGCTTCCGAGGCAATTTTCCATATTTCAGCGAGCGCTGGCGACAATGACGCATGCGAGTTCATCGCCAGCGTGGCGCCCAGTTTATCGTGAAGCAAGTCAATTTGATAGGCCAGATCATGAAAGGCGCGCTGATAGTTGTTCTCCGCATGAATCAAGATCGCATCTTTCTCTTGATGCTCGCGGTAGCCCCAGTAACCAGTGCCGACGACAGCGACGACAAGCGCTGCAATCAGTAAGTTTCGCACCATCTCGTCTCCCTCCTTTTATTTGCAAAAAATATGGTTTCCAATCCGCTTGATTTGCGGCCGGCTCCAAATCCAAGCGTTTGTCGCCGTCGCCGGATTAAAGTAGTAAATGGCCCCGCCGGTCGGGTCCCAGCCGTTGATGGCATCGAGCACCGCTTTTTTCGCCGTTTCGTTCGGCGTCAGCCAAATTTGTCCGTCGGCCACTGCGGTGAACGCCCCAGGCTGAAAGATCACCCCGGCAACCGTGTCCGGAAACGACGGATGCTCCAGCCGATTTAAAATAACGGCGGCAACCGCCACTTGCCCGATGTACGGCTCACCACGCGCCTCGCCGTAGACAGCATTCGCCATGAGTCGAATGTCATTTTGCGAAAACCCTTTCGGCACATTGGATGCTGTCATTCTCACCGTTCGCCTGCCGCCTCCGCCGCGCTTTTTCACCTGCTGGCTGAGCGGAATGCCGCCGTAATGGGTGAACTCGTTTCCTTGACGGATTTGCTTTTTCACAAACGACTCGTAATATTTCGATGCGTTCACGAGCTTTCGTTTCGTCTTGGGGCCGGCCAGACCATCGACCGGCAGCCCGTATTCGTATTGAAAGTTGCGCAGCGCCCAATACGTGCGCCAGCCGAACACGCCGTCAATCTTTCCGTTGTAAAAGCCGAGATACTGCAGCCGCGCCTGCAATTCAATGACATCGTCGCCAACCGCGCCACGCTGAATCACCTGCGGGGAAAACGCGAAAGCATGGCCTGATGGGTAAATGCACGTCCAAACAGCCAATGCGATGAATAGAACCCATTTTCTTGCCATATGTGAACCTCCCATCAACACTCACCGTTTTTACCCCTATTTTCCTTCCGTTTCCCTTTTTTATGCGAAAAAAAAAAGAAAAAGCCAAAGCTTTTACGCTTGGCTTTTCACAGGCGGCACCGCTTGAGGGCGGGCGTATCCTTTCGCTTGTTTTACTTTGCGCAACGCCGCCCACCATAAGGCGAGCATAAACAACCCCATGTAATAGCCCCATCGCTCTTTGGCGAGCAACAGCCAGTCATAGACGCCATGAAGGAAAAACGGCAACAAAAACGACGCCCATAAATAATAGCGGCGCTTTTTTACGGCAAACTTCGCCTTGCCGAAATAAAACCCCATGATGACGGAAAAGAGCGCATGACTGGACACCGGCAAAAGCGCACGGGCAATGGCCGTCTCCACTCCGTTGGCCAACAAGTACAAAATGTTTTCCAGCGTCGCGAACCCAAGCGAGACGCTGGCGCTGTACACAATGCCGTCATACGGCTCGTCAAATTCGTCGTGGTCATACACAAAAAAATAAACGACAAACCATTTGACAAACTCCTCAAGGAGCGCAGCGGAAAGAAACGCCTCGGCTGCCGGCGACGTGACGATCCCTTCTGCCGCCAGCACGTATTGGATGAACATGATCGGAAACACAAGCAAGACGCCGAACAAAAACATGCGCAACACAAACGAAAGCGGCTCAGCCTCATACTCGTCCTTTAAATAAAAATAACTAAGCAGCGCCACCCCGGGGGCGACGCCGGCGGAAATCAACGAAAACATCCTCGATCCCCGTTTCTTTGGCATTTTTAACTTCATCGTACCACGAAACAGGGGAGAAAAAAAGAGGAATTGCTGGGCCGCTTGTTGCCTAATAAGCGAACAAGCCATCAACGGCGGCGTCGGCAGCAAGAGCGACAGCGAGCTTGATGCGCGCCTTTTTCGCATCGTAGTCGCTGCCAAGAATAACCCCTTTCTTATGCAAATCGTAGGCGCTGCCGGGGTAATCGTACGTTGTATACACCGCCCCTTCCTCGGCGCTCGTCGTCACAACGACTTTGATCCCCGCTTCGATGGCTTTGACGATTTCATCGACCATTTTTGGCGCCACTTGCCCGCGGCCGACCCCTTCGAGCACAATGCCAGCGACGCCGCTTTCTCGAGCCGCTTTAATGAACTTGCCGTCCGCCTCCAAGTAGCATTTCACAATGTCCACCGGCGGAAGCGGGCGCACAAGCTTGTAATATTCGCGTCGGATCGGCTTTTGGTACACGTACACCTCATCGTTGTCAATGATGCCTAAATAGCCGAAGCCGAAAGCGTTGAATCCTTGAATGTTCGAGGCGTGTTCTTTTTTCACGTATTTCGCGGCAAAAATGCGTTCATTGAACACAACGACCGCCCCCGCCCCACGCAACGACTCGGCGCACGCGGCGTAAATGGCATGGCGGATGTTGATGTACACATCGCTGCCCAAATCAGACGGCGCCCGCTGCGAACCGGTGACGACGATCGTCCGCGGGTCATCGATCGTCAAATCAAGGAAATAGGCCGTTTCTTCGAGCGCATCGGTTCCGTGAGTGACGACGATGCCATCAACGGATGGATCGGTGAAATGCGCCTCAATCCGTTTTTTCAGCTCAAGCCAATGCGAAAACGTCAAATGCATGCTTGGCAATCGAAATACGCTTTCCACGATGATTTCAATTTCTTTCGGCAAATGGCACATCGCCGCAAGTTCTTCACCGCTTAGCGCCCCGGCCCGCAGGCGGCCGGAGCGTTCGTTTCGCTTGCTCGCAATCGTGCCGCCGGTTGTCAGGAGCACCACTTTCCGTTTCGTCACGCAAGCCACCCTCGCTTTCTCGCTTTAGCATCATTACACGAATGTTGATTATCCATTATTTTACTAAAAAACAAAGAATGGTATGGCTGAACACACGCTTTTCTGCCTCTTCCCTCGAACAAGAACGCCGGCGGGCAAATGTCATTTGCCCGCAAGGCGTTCATTGTTCGAGGAGGGCATGCCGTCATATGCCCAGTCGATGTATTGGCCAAGAAGCGCTACTGCAGCTGCTTGGCCGACCCCTCCCGTTCGCGCTTGGCGATGCAGGCGGCAATAGCGTCTCCATGGAAGCGGCCGTTTTCGATAAAAATTTCATTCGCATCGTTGCCAGCGGCGATCACCCCGGCGATAAACACCCCCGGCACGTTTGTTTCCATCGTCTCTGAATCATAATGCGGCCGGCCGCTTTCCGGGTCGATCTGCACCCCGATGTTCATCAAGAAGCGATGATCCGGATGGTAGCCGGTCATGGCAAACACAAAGTCGTTTTTGATTGTTTTCGTTTCCCCGTCCACTTCATACACGACCGCATCTTCGGTAATTGCTTTCACATGTGCGCGAAACTCCATGCGGATGACGCCTTTCTTCACAAGAGAGTCAAACTCCGGCAAAATCCACGGCTTAATGCTTTTCGAATACTCGTTGCCGCGATACAGCACTGTCACGCGCGCCCCAGCTTTCACAAGCTCCATCGCCGCGTCGACGCTCGAGTTTTTCCCGCCGATGACAACGCAGTCGGTGTTGAAGTACGGATGCGCTTCTTTAAAGTAATGCATCACTTTCGGCAGCTCTTCCCCCGGCACGTTCATATAGTTTGGATGGTCGTAATAGCCGGTGGCGATGACGACGTACTGCGCGCGGTACGTCCCTTTTGTCGTTTCAATAAGAAATGCTCCATCTTCCTGCGGCTTGACGGTTTTCACTTCTTCAAACGTATTGACGCGCACTTGCTTGCGAACCACGACTTCCCGGTAATAAGCGAGCGCTTGATTTCGCGTCGGCTTCCGATTTTCCGTGATAAACGGCACGCCGCCGATCTCCAACCGGTCGCTCGTGCTGAAAAACGTCTGATGCGTCGGAAAACGGTAAATCGAATGGACGATGTTTCCTTTCTCGATCACCAGCGGCGAAAATCCGGCGTCTTGCAAAGCAATCGCCGCCGCCAGCCCGCACGGACCGCCGCCGACAATAATGATTTTCTCCTCTTTCATCGTTTTTGCCACCTCGCATGAAGCAAAAAATCCCCTATCTTATGATAGGGGATTTCACCAAAGCTTGCAAACATCGGCGCTTGCTCGCCTCACACCCAGCCGCGGAACCGGCACGCTTCCGCCATTTTGCGGACGCCGACCATGTAGGCGGCAAGGCGCATGTCGACGCGGCGCGTCTGCGCCATTTCATACACGTTGTTGAACGCTTTGACCATCACTTTTTCAAGCCGCTGTTCCACTTCTTCTTCCGTCCAATAGTAACCTTGGTTGTTTTGCACCCATTCGAAGTACGACACAGTCACGCCCCCAGCGCTTGCAAGCACGTCCGGAACGAGCAAAATGCCGCGCTGCGTCAAAATTTCCGTCGCCTCAAGCGTCGTCGGCCCGTTCGCCGCCTCGACGACGATGCTCGCCTTAATGCGCGGAGCGTTTTCGGCCGTAATTTGGTTTTCGATGGCCGCCGGCACCAAAATATCGCAATCGAGCTCAAGCAGCTCTTGATTCGAAATCGTATTTTTAAACAGCTTCGTCACCGTGCCAAAGCTGTCGCGCCGTTCAAGCAAATAGTCGATGTCGAGCCCGTTCGGGTCGTACAGCGCGCCGTACACATCGGAAATGCCGACGACTTTCGCCCCGGCGTCGTGCATAAATTTGGCCAAATAGCTGCCGGCGTTGCCGAACCCTTGAACGACGACGCGCGCTCCCTTGAGCGACAAGCCGCGTTTTTTCGCCGCCTCGCGGATGCAAATGGTCACTCCTTTGGCCGTCGCTGTTTCCCGGCCGTGCGAACCGCCGAGGACAAGCGGCTTCCCGGTGATAAACCCTGGCGAATCAAACTCGCGAATTCGGCTGTACTCATCCATCATCCACGCCATAATTTGCGAGTTCGTAAACACATCCGGCGCCGGAATGTCTTTTGTCGGTCCGACGATTTGGCTGATGGCGCGCACGTAGCCGCGGCTTAGCCGCTCGAGCTCGCGGAACGACATCGTGCGCGGGTCGCAGACGATGCCGCCTTTGCCGCCGCCGTATGGCAAGTCAACGATGCCGCACTTTAAGCTCATCCAAATCGACAGCGCTTTCACTTCTCGTTCCGTCACATCAGGATGGAAACGCACGCCGCCTTTCGTCGGACCGACCGCATCGTTATGCTGCGCGCGGTAGCCGGTAAAAATTTTCACCGACCCGTCGTCCATGCGCACCGGAATGCGGACTGTCAACACGCGGATCGGCTCTTTTAACAGCTCATACACTTCTTCCGGGTAGCCGAGCTTTTCCAACGCTCTATGTATAACAATTTGTGTCGACGCCAGCACGTCGTATTGTTGTTCTTTCTCTTCCGTATGCTTATCGGCTGCCATACGTAAACCTCCTATAAGCTCGCTATAATAATTTGTCGCCTTTCATGTCATAGTATACACCTTCTGTGGCCGGATGCAAAGGAAAAATGGCGAAGCGGCGTCGAACAGTTGGCGCAAAAAAATAGACTCCTTGTCCATTTCAAGGAGCCTTTCGATACCTTTAATTGGCGCGGAAATAACGAACGAGCTGTTCGATCGCGCGGCGTTCAATCAGCCGCTTCCCATATTCTTGCACACGATGTATCGTTATCGTAGCCGGGTTGCCAAACTCGGCCAGCAAGGCGACAAAGTTGTCGAGCGGAATTGGGGGCTCTTCGGGAACATGCAAGTAAAAGCGGCCTTGATAGGAATAAAGCGTGCCGTCGAGGCAGCCGACCGCATGCAGGCGATGAGCGAGCTGGATGACATCTTCAAACGTTTGGAATTCGTAAAATATGTCATCGCTCTCATCGAGCGTTACTTGCATTTCGATATAATCGTCGGCGAATTCTTCTTCCATGTCGTCGTAGTCGCCTTCGTTCGTAACGATAACGACCATGCCCTGCGCCGGTAAAGAGTACACTTCGACCGCGATCGATCCGTTCACTTCAAAACCGAGCTCTTCGCTTGCTTCCTCGATCATATCGCGGAACAGCTGATGGACTTTAAACGTATCTTTCCATAAATCGTCTTTCGTCAACCCGCGGTCCAGCAAATCGTCAAACGTCAGGAAAATTTTGATTTTGTTGTGGGTCAAGCGCTCAAGACGCATCGGCACCCCTCCTTACCTACAGAGCCATCTCTTACCGTTATTGTATGACGCAAGCGGCAATTGGTTCGTTTGTTGTTATTAATGAGTTTACATCGTTTTCCCCGTTTTAGACAAGCATTTTTTCTCGGTTGCTCCCCGATCAGCATACTTCCTCCTGTCATGGCCAGCGATGCGGCATCGTCTGGCGGCTTCTCAACGTCATCATACCATAAAAAAAGGAAAAAACGAAAAAAAGCGCCGCCAGCCGCCAATGGAACTGAAACGCCCAATAAAAATGGCCGAGCGCCGCCAAGCTGAGCAACCATTGGCCTAAGCGGAGCCGCCGGCCGGACAACAGGCGCACCGTCCCGGTTACAGCGATGCTAAGAAGCGCCCCGTTGGCAGCGACGCCGAGCAAAAAACAAGCAAAAGCAAGCCATGTTCGAAACGGGGAAAACAACAGCTGCGTCAAAAACAAGGTTGGGGAAAACGGCTCAAGGGGCGGAAGCCAGCGAAAAAACAAATACGTGCACAAGACAGCGACAAAGGCGATCATCCATAGGCGGCCCATTTTTTCCTCCTTATTATTGCCATGATTCGCCATGACAAACAGGCATGAACGGTACTGCTCTATCATAATATAGACTGAACTTTGCCAAAAAAGGAGGAGCGCAACCATAAAAAGGTTTTCTAAGCCAGCAGCTGAGCGGAACCCCCGCTCAACTTTGTTCATAATAAAGATTGATGCCATACTCCCGCTTCATCCATTCAAACAGCCGATGGCGCCCGTTCCACTGTTCTTGGTCCTGCCATAAATCGATGCTTTTTTGAATGATCTCACAGCGGAGGGCGTGAAAATCGTCTTCCGCCTTTTCGCTTTTTCCTTTGTAGTAGACGGCTGCCCAATAAACGGTGCTTAAAAGAAGCAGAATCAACACATGGGCAGGCGCAGCGAAAAACCAGGCGATCCGCTCTCCCCACGTCCCGAAAGCCGCCGCCTTGGCCAAAAGATAAAGCAGGAAAACGGCCAAACCGGAAAACGCGGCCGCCTGCAAGAGCAACGTCCGCTTTTCAAGCCGCTCCCATTTTTTCTTTTTTTCGATGACGGCCATCAACATTTCCTTCGCCACTTCATCGAGGGGAAATTCATCTGGAAAATGGACCATCTCCTCTCCCCCTTGTCCTGTTTTTATTGTCCATCATATGCCGCAGAAGGCAGCATTAGAACAAAGAAAGGGGAGCGGCAGACAATGCTTTGTTTCGCTCAATGGTTTTCGTCAAGCGGAATGCGCAGCGTTTGCCCTGGCTGAAGGCGGCCCGTCGACAAGCCGTTTTCCTTTTTAATGAGATCGATCGCATCAGGCGTGCCGTAATATTTCATGGCGATGCTGTAGAGCGTCTCATTGGCTGCGACGACATGGGTGATGATTTTTCCTTGTTCATCATCGGTCTTCTTTTCCCGGCCGCCGACGCTTCCTCGGTCGGCGGCGCTCTTCTGCTTCGATTTGGCCGCCTGTTCTGTCCTCTTGACTTCGTCGTCTTGAATAATGCGCACCGTCTCGCGGCCGCTTTGATCTTCATGACGAACGACTGTGACCGTGTCGGACTTCGATTGGACATGGTGGATGGCCAGCACGACTGCCGGCAACGCCAAAAACAAGAACACGAGCAGGCGGGCCGGGACGTATTTTCGCTTTTGTTCTTCTTTTTCCCTCCGCCGTTTGATGCGCGAGGACGGCGCGCTCTCATCGATCCGCAAGCGCCGCCCAGCTCGGCGCTCCTGTGTTCCTTTCATCGCTTCACCCCTTCCTCCCGCTGCAACCGAATATGCAAAGCGAGCACCACATCGATCAAAAAGTGGGCGACAACCGTCACCCATAAACTCCCGGTCTGTTCGTAAAGCGCACCGAGAAACAAACTGATGAGCACAACCATCAGAAACAAAAACCATTTTTCCAAATAGCGCACATGCAGCACAGCAAAAATGACGCTTGCCGCTCCAAGCCCCCAATGCGTCTGCACAACACCGCGAAACAGCCATTCTTCCGTCACAGCGATGAGCGCACATAAAAAAAAGAGATGCGGAATCGAGCGGCCGCGGAATATTTTTTCGTTCACCCCGCCGTCGTCATGCCAATCATCCGGCAAATAGCGCATGGCCAAAAAATCGACCGCCAGCACGAGCGCCGCCCCGCCCGCTCCGTATAGCAGCACATCGGTGAGATCGAACCGCCAAAGCCGGCGCCACTCCGCCCAATCGAACAAAAAGAGCGAACAGCCGCCGGCGGCAAGAAGCAGCAACCCTTGCGTTACATAAAGATGAAAAAGCAGCTCGCGCTCTGTCATCTGCCGGATTTGTTCACTTTGCCGTTTCATTCGTCCGCCCCCCGCCAAAAAGCATGTCCCACAACTCCTCGCGCCAATGGCGAACCGGCGCCTCCTCCGGACGGCGGACGGCTCGTTCATAGCCGTCAAGCGAAAGCCCGCAGCGATCGCAGCAGACATTCTGCTGATCCGTCAGCTCCTCGCCAAACGCGCGGACAAGCGCTTGACGCCGACACGAAGACAAGTGCACCCATTCATCCATTTCCTGCAGTTTTTTCCGCTTCCAACGCCGCCGCGCCTCGATGGCGGCTGCCATCCTGCCGTACAGCCGCTCTTTCGCCTCCGCTGTCAGCCAACCAGGCATCGCCCGTTGTTCCTGTTCTAAAAAATACGCCAACAGCCGCTTTTGTACGTCGGTGAATCCGGCAGCCTCGAGCGTCGCCATCGCCGCTTCCCATCCGGCTCCTTCCGGCAGCCGCCAACACCACTCACGCAGCTCGCGCGGACTTAACAGCTCGGCCTCCGCCACCGCCTGGGCCATGGCCCGGTCGCCGTCCGCATAAAATAACACAGCAAGACTTGGCGCTCCGTCGCGCCCCGCGCGCCCGATTTCCTGCACGTACGCCTCGAGCTGGGCCGGCATATGAAAATGAAGCACAAATCGGACGTTTTCTTTGTTCACGCCCATGCCGAATGCGCTTGTACAACATACGATGTCAAGCTGACCGTAGACAAATTGCTGCTGCACGAGCAGCCGTTGCTCCCCGTCCATGCCGGCATGGTAATAGGCGACCCGCCCCGCGCCGCACTGTTCGAGCCGGCGCACCATCTCTTCCGCCCATTGACGGCTCGAAAAATAAATGATTCCCGGGCCTTCGAGACGCTTGGCATAATCGGCCAAGCGCGCCGCTTTGTCCTCCGTTGATGAACAATGCTCCACGCACAAGGCGATGTTCGGACGATCGACGGAATGAATATGGCGGCGGGCGCCATCCATCCCGAGCGTGCGAATAATATCCTCCTGCACCTCGGGCGGCGCCGTCGCCGTCAACGCCAAACACGGCGGGGCCCCGAGCGCGCGCCGGATCTCCCCAAGCTTTAAAAAGTCCGGGCGAAAGTCATATCCCCATTGAGAAATGCAGTGCGCTTCATCGACGACAAAAAGCGAAATGCATACGCGCCGAAGCGCCGTTAAAAATTTTGCCGACTGCAGCATCTCCGGCGACGCGTAAATAAAGCGAAACTCCGCAAGCGAAGCGAGCGCCTGCCATTTTTCTTCGGCATCAAGCAGGCTGTGAAAAGCAATCACTCGCTTTTCCCCGCGCCGGCGCAACTGCTCGACTTGGTCCTCCATGAGCGACACAAGCGGCGAAACGATCAGCACACTGCCTTGAAGCAAATACGCTGGCAGCTGATAGCAAAGCGACTTGCCGCTTCCGGTCGGCAGCATCGCCAGCACGTCGCGCCCAGCAAGCACATCTTCCGCCACTTCCCGCTGACCCGGGCGGAATGAAGCATGTCCGAACTTCATGCGCAGCGTTTTCGTCAACTCGTCCAACGTCCCACTTCCTTTGCCAACACGAGCCGAATTTCGAAATAGCTGACTTTGCCATCAAGCGCCTCGCGAATCTCTTTCAATTTCCTCGTCCTAAGCGCCTGCGCCGCCGCTCGAATGGCCGCCGCCTTTTCATCGTCGACAAACGGGGCGATCGAAAAACCGGACACATTGGCAGCGATTTCGACAACGTGATCCTCAATCGTGCTTCGCTTCAAGCGGCGAATCTTGGAAATATCTTCTATCGTTTTTCCTTTCCGCAGCCATTCGTACGTTTTTTGCGCCGATTGTGTCAGCACCGCCGGCGTCAGTCCGCTCATCAATTCGGCCATCATCGGAACGCGTCCAGCCTCAGCTTCCGCCATGATGTAATGAAGCACGTTGCGGAATTGAAACTGCACGTAGAGCGCGTCCTTTTGCAAATAGGCCGCGATTTGCTCCATCGTCCAGCCGATGCGGACCGCGCTCGTCAAACGCAGCGTAAAGATCACCGCCGCCTCTTCCGAAACCGCTTCAAGCAGCCGGATGAGCTCTTGATACAGCGTCTCGGCCAACATCTGGCTCGATCCTTTTGCAAGCAAATATTGCTTCACCCATTGAAGCGTCCGCTCGTCGCGGCAAATCGGTGCAAAACGCCGCCCATAGACGAGGTTTGACAATGTCTGCCCGATCAAGGAAAGACGCTGCCAAAACAGCGGTTCCGCCTCATGATAGCGCCAGCCGTTCAGATGGCGGGGGAAAAGCGCTGCTTGCTCGGCAAGCCATTCTTCCCCTGCCGCGGTCAACGTGTATGTCCGCTGTTTCGCGGATAAAGCGAGTCGCTGTTCGACAAGCGCCATTGCCGCTTCCTCGAGCGCCGCCATCGTCACATTCTTCCATGTGCCAAACAGCGGCTCAAGCTGAAACCATTTGCTGTCTTGGAGCGTCTGCGCCGATTTTTTTCCCGAAAATAAATGATACACCGCCGCCAGCGTCCGTTCGCCGTTGAAGCGGCGCAAGCAATGGGCGAGCAAAAATGAGGCATAGCCATGCCGCATCCTGCGTTCCTCCCTCGCCTCTATTGTAGCAAAAATCGCCCAACCGGTCGGCAGAAAAATCGATCGGTTGACAGTTCCGCCATATGATAACAAAACTAAATAAGATGCATATGTGTAAAAATACAAGAGAGCGATTTTTTTGTTGAAAAGCCGGCCGTACGGTCTTATTATTAAAAGTGAAAAGTTCATTTCCGAGCAGGCAACACGGAGATGGCCCGTCCGTTTCCAATAAACTTGGGGAGGTTCGATTTTTATGCCAAAGTATACGATTGTGGATAAAGAGACTTGCATCGCCTGCGGAGCTTGCGGCGCCGCCGCTCCCGACATTTACGACTACGACGAGGACGGCATTGCCTACGTCACCCTTGATGACAACCAAGGCATCGTCGAAGTGCCGGAGATTTTGATTGACGATATGATGGACGCCTTCGAAGGCTGTCCGACTGAATCGATCAAAGTTGCTGACGAGCCGTTTGACGGCGATCCGAATAAATTCGACTGACATTCCCCCTCTTGCCTTGCCGGCAAGAGGGTTTTTTGATGCAAGCGTGAAATCACAAGTGGCGCATCTTGAACGAACGTGCTACAATAAGATTGGCTTGTCCGCCGCGCCTGCTGGGTGGACAAGTTTTCATGTATACATAACCAACAAAGGAGGAACGGGTTATGGCATTCGAAAATAAAATTGTCGAAGCGTTTATCGAAATTCCAACTGGGAGCCAAAACAAATACGAATTCGACAAAGAACGGGGCATTTTCAAGCTCGACCGCGTCTTATATTCACCGATGTTTTATCCGGCTGAATACGGCTATTTGCAAAATACGTTGGCGCTGGATGGCGACCCGCTCGACATTTTGGTCATCACGACAAACCCGACGTTCCCGGGCTGCGTCATCGACACGCGCGTCATCGGCTATTTGAACATGGTCGACAGCGGCGAAGAAGATGCGAAATTGATCGGCGTTCCGGTCGAAGATCCGCGCTTTGACGAAGTGAGATCGATTGAAGACCTCCCGCAGCACAAACTGAAAGAAATCGCCCACTTCTTTGAACGCTACAAAGACTTGCAAGGGAAACGGACGGAAATCGGCACATGGGAGGGGCCGGAAGCAGCCGCCAAATTGATCGACGAATGCATCGCCCGCTACAACGAACAGAAAAACAAGTAATCCGTCCAACATCTCATTTCACCAGACGCCGTTTTTCTATTTCCGAACAATTTTGCCCATGTCGTTTGATATGGGCGCTTTTCTTTTTCAAACCCCGAACATTCCTGCTCAAAAAAACGTTTTCATTGGTATGACTTCTTTTTCCCCATTGACAGAAACCGCTTTCGCATGTTAAATTATCAGAAATTTAACATCCTTGAAACAGAAAGGGGCACCCACTGTGTTTCGCGTACTCGTTTCCGACGCCATCAGTGAAGAAGGTTTGGCACCGCTCTGCGCATCGGCGCAGATCGACATCGTGCAAAAGAAAACAACCGAAGCGGAAGAGGAATTGCACACCTTTGACGCTTTGCTCGTGCGCAGCGCCACCAAAGTGACGGAAGAACTATTGGAAAAAATGCCGAACTTAAAAATTATCGGCCGCGCCGGGGTGGGCGTCGACAACATTGATGTCGATGCAGCGACGAAACGCGGCATCGTCGTCATTAACGCGCCAAACGGCAATACGATTTCGGCCGCTGAGCATACCTTTGCCATGATGGCCGCCCTCGTCCGACGCATCCCGCAGGCGCACATTTCCGTCAAATCGAGGGAGTGGAACCGCTCGGCGTTTGTCGGCAACGAGCTGTTTGGCAAAAAATTGGGCATCATCGGCTTCGGCCGCATCGGCTCGGAAGTCGCCAAACGGGCGCGCGCCTTTGGCATGAGCGTGCACGTGTACGACCCATTTTTAACGAAAGAACGCGCCGAAAAACTCGGCGTCTCGATTCACTCGCTTGACGAAGTGCTGGCCGTGGCTGACATCATCACCGTTCATACGCCGCTCACGAAAGAAACGCGCGGGTTGCTTGGCACGGAAAACTTGGCGAAAACGAAAAAGGGCGTCTATTTGATCAACTGCGCCCGCGGCGGCATCATCGACGAACAGGCGCTCATCCCGTTCTTGGAAAGCGGGCATGTCGCCGGCGTCGCCCTCGACGTCTTTGAACAAGAGCCGCCAGGGGATC
The DNA here is from genome assembly GCF_002335725.1 of Geobacillus sp. FJAT-46040. Classification (NCBI taxonomy): domain Bacteria; kingdom Bacillati; phylum Bacillota; class Bacilli; order Caryophanales; family Anoxybacillaceae; genus Geobacillus; species Geobacillus sp. FJAT-46040. The sequence goes on along the minus strand of NZ_NISS01000001.1, from coordinate 802,972 downwards.
ATCCGCTTTTAGCGTTTGACAATGTGATCGTCACGCCGCATTTAGGGGCGTCGACCGTCGAAGCGCAGCTGAACGTCGCCACCCAAGTCGCGGAAGAGCTGCTCCACTTTTTTGAAGGGCGGCCCGTCACCTCATCGATCAACTTGCCGGCGTTGTCGAAAGACGTCTATGAAAAAATTCAAGCATTCTATCATTTAGGCCGGAAGCTCGGCTTGATTGCATCGCAGTTTATGAACATCCCGGTGCAAGAGCTGTCGGTCACCTACGCCGGCACGGTCGCTGATCTGGAGACGACGTACATCACCCGCAGCCTGCTCGCCGGCTTCCTGCGGCCGCGCGTCGCCTCAACCGTCAACGAGGTGAACGCCGCCATGGTCGCCAAAGAGCGCGGCATCACATACGGCGAAAAATTTTCCGATGAAACGCACGGCTATGCGAACTGCATTTCGCTCACCGTCCATGGCGAAAACAAAACGTTCACCATCAAAGGGACGCACGTGCCGAACTACGGCGACCGCATCGTCCATTTTGACGGCGTCGCCATCGACTTTGCCCCGGAAGGCCATCTCCTGTATATCCAGCACCAAGACCGGCCGGGGATGATCGGCAAAGTCGGGAACGTGCTTGGGGCGCACGATGTCAACATCGCCACCATGCAAGTCGGCCGCCAAGAAGCGGGGGGCAAGGCGATGATGATCTTATCGCTTGACAAACCGGTTGATGATGAGGTATTGCAGGCGTTGGCGCAAATTGATGACATCGAAACGGTGAAGCGGCTCGAAGCGTAACCACCCGCTTCTGCGGGCAGATCATACAAAAAACGCAGGCCTTCCCAGAAAGGAGCCTGCGTTTTTCGTTCGAGCAAGCCCCACAGCAGCCCATTCGCATCGTATAGTTCCCTCTTGCGAAAAGGCGATGATCATGACCCAAAAGGTTGTTTTTCCTTAAACCAAACACAATGCATCGTTTCTTCATGATTGTTTTACGCCTACATACTAAGAAAGGGGGCTGACCCAAAACGCGAATGCGTTTTGGGATCAGCCCCCACTTTTTTGCCTCAAATATAGAAGAATCGCCCTTTTTTCTGGTAGAATAGAGTCACCAAAACCACTACCACCGAAAGAAGGGCGATTCTTTTATGAAACATGATCATATTTCCTTTAAAGAGTATACCATGGACAACCTCTCTTTGCCAAGCAACATCGCCGATCTCATTCCACGGGATAACATGGCCCACGTGGTTCATGAGATGGTTGAACGCATCCCGATGGAGACGTTTCTTGCTTACTACAAAGGAGGGGGCGCCTCCGCCTATCATCCGAAAATGATGACCAAAATCCTCCTTTACGCTTACACCCAAAAAATGTATCATGGCCGTGAGATTGCACGGCAGCTCGAAGTCCACCTTCCCCTCATGTGGCTAAGTGGATTTCAAAAGCCGGACTTCCGCTCCATCAATCGGTTTCGTTCGGAGCGGATGAAAGACCTGATTGACGACCTGTTCCGGGAAATGATCACGCTGCTCGTGGCCGACGGCTATGTCAAGATGGAAGATTATTTTGTGGATGGAACGAAAATTGAAGCGAATGCCAACCGGTACACCTTCGTTTGGCGCAAATCGGCTGAGAAGTACCAGGAGAAACTCCAAGCCAATGTCGATCGGCTGATTGCCCAGATCGAGGCGATCGTGGAAGAAGAAAAGGCGGAAGACATCGACCCTTCGCCGGCCTTTACGTCAGAAGAAATCCGAAAGAAAACCGAGGAGTGGGAAAAACGGTTGGAGGCCGAGCCGGACAACCAACCGTTGAAGAAGGCCATCAAGAAGATGAAGGAGGACTACTTGCCCCGCAGTGAAAAGTATGAACACCAACTCCATGTATGCGGGGATCGCAACAGCTATTCCAAGACCGATGTGGATGCCACCTTCATGCGGTTGAAGGAGGATCACATGCGAAACGGCCAGCTCAAGCCGGCCTATAACGTACAGGTGGGTTCTTCCGGCCAATTTATTTTGGGGTATTCCCTTCATCAGAGGCCGGGCGACACTCGTTGTCTTCTCCCGCATTTGGAGACCGTTCGAGAGAAGTACGGCGTGGAACCCGAACGTTTGATCGCTGACGCGGCTTATGGCTCGGAAGAGAACTACGTGAAGCTGGAAGAGAAGCACATATCGGCCTTGATCAAGTACCATACGTATGAGAAGGAGAACACGCGCAAGGTCAAGAAAAATCCGCATCATCAGCAGAATTGGACCTATGTGGAAGAAGAAGACGTTTGGATTTGCGCCAATGGGAAAAAGCTGGTTCGCACCGGAACTTCGAAACAGACCACGGAATCAGGATACACCTCGGTCACCCGACACTACCAATGCCATGAATGCGAAGGATGTCCGTTCCGTTCGGCCTGCACGACTTCCAAGTATGGACGAACCACGCAATGGAACCCCGTCTATCATGAACAAAAACAGAAAGCCCGCGAACGGTTGGAGAGTGAAGAAGGGCAAGCCCGATACCGCCAACGCCAAACCGACATTGAGAGTGCATTTGGGCAAATCAAACAAAATCGCGGGTTTCGTCGCTTTGTCCTGCGAGGCCTCCAAAAAGTTTCCATCGAATGGGGGCTGGTTTGTGCTGCCCACAATCTTCTCAAAAAAGCCGCTAGGGACAAGCAATTGTCCTTGGTGGCGTAAATGAGGGGGAGAACAGAGTCGGAATTTTGTTCCGTTTGGTAAAATATACAAAAACCAGAGAGGGCTGACTCCAAAAGTCCGCTTTTTGGCGGACTTTTGGGTCAGCCCCCTCGTGTTTTGTCAGTTCCGTTCAGCCGAGCGGCACCGCCTTCCGCTCCCCTTTCGAGAACGTCATCAGCTCGGTGTAGCCGACACTGCGGGCGAGTTCCACCGCCTTGTCAAAATCGGCGCCGACATGCTCAGGCACGTGCGCGTCGGACGACAACACAATCGGAATGCCTTTGTCATAGCACATTTGGAGCAGGCGCGGATCCGGATACAGTTCGCCAACCGGCTTGCGCAGCCCGGCGGTGCTGATTTCGACGCACGTTTTCGAATTGGCGAGCGCTGTTGTCGCCCGGTCGTATTGTTCAAGCAAAAATTCCTCATCTTCCGGGACGTATTTAAAAATTTTCACCAAATCGAGGTGGCCGATAATGTCAAACAAATTCGACTCGGCGAGCGTCACGACTTGATCGAAATATTTGCGGTATGTATCGTACAAATCGCGCCGTTCCCACTCGTGGCGATATTCGGCTAAGTCGATGCCGAAATCGTCGACCCAATGGATCGAACCGATGACATAGTCAAACTCGTATGAGCGGATAAAGGCGGCCATTTCCTCGTGTTTGCCCGGCGTATAATCCATTTCGATCGACATTTTCACATCGAGGCCCGCATCCCACGCTTCGTGGAACAGCCGGACATAATCGTCCATATCGTAGCAGCGGCGCGCGTCGACCCACGGGTTGGACAAAATGTTTTTCGTTTGGTAAAAATGGTACGCGTGCTCGGAAATGCCGAAATGCTGGATGCCTTTTTTGACTGCTGCATCCGTGAACTGGCGCAAATAATCAAGCGTCAACGCCCCTCGTTCCAAATGGTTATGATAATCGGTCAACATCGGTGTTTCTCCTCTCCTGCTGTTTTTCTCATTATAACGCATTACCGCAAGAAAGGACAACCGTTTTGCGAATATTCATCCAATCATCCGTTGGCGCCGACAAGAAACAACAGTCCGACGCATACCGCCACACCAGCCACCGCCAAGAGGCGTCTCATCACATCGCCCATTTCCATCCCTCCTTGCCTATGTCGCACCATATATGTCTTATGTCAAAACGAACGCCGATAGAACGGCCTCGCGTCGACATTACCAAAAATGCAACAAAATGATACCGTCTAAAAACCGCTAAGAGCTCACGCTGGCGGCTACGGGCCGGTTGCCAGCAACGCGGCGTTCGGTCCGGCCGGCACGTTGATCGGTTTCCCAAGCGGATACGGGCCAAGAGTCGATAACCCGCTCGATTCGAATGTGACGTCAAGCAGCCCAAACTCTTTCGCCGTCAGCAGCACGGCCTCCGCCATGCTCGCCGCTTCTTCCGCGCTTGGCCGAGCGGACAAATGAAGCCGGACCGTAGCATGGCGCGCATCGACATCGACCGAATCAACTTCCACCCCTGGTGGAATGGCCGGCTCAAGCCCGTGGATCGTCGATTTTTTCATCTGCTGCAGCGCCTCAGGAAACGAGCGGGCGCTGCCTAGCGCCGGGATGAGCACCGGATAGCCGAAGGAGGAGGAGCGGTTTTGATAATACATTCGCTTCTGCTCATTGATTTTTGTCGTTTTTAGACGACCCAACACTGGCAAATCGAGCCCCTCCTCCTCCCCAGTGAAAAAGCGGATGCTTCGCCCGCCCATCTGCCGCACTGTTTCCATGACCGCGTCGAAAAAGAGGCGCTGTTCCTCATGGCTGGCGGCAAACACGCGATGGCTCGCTGGAACGCGAACAACCCATACGCGCCCATCGCCTGCCGCCGGGGCCATCTTCACACCGTCGAGCCACGCGGACGCCTCACGCAACGGGGAACGGGCAAGCTCACCGAGCGCCGCGGACAGCCGTTCTTTCGGCGCAAAACGGCCAGGAAGGGGAACAACCACTGGCACCACTTGGCCGATTCGCTCATCGGGCAAGGCAATCACCACTGCATTCGCCGGTTCGCTGGCGGCCATCATCGCTTTTGGGTGAGAGGAAGCGCCATCCGCCTCTAGCGTCTGAACAGGGGATGAGGAAGCCTCGTTTTTGTCCGAACGTGTTGGAACGATAAAATGCGGACCGGCATAAACCGCCAATGCAAGCACGGCCGCCGATGCAACCGCTGGGAGCCAACGCCGCTTCCAGCGCGCCATCCGCTGAGCGCGCACCAGCCGGACATACACTTCTTCTTTCGTGCGCCGGTCTTTGATGACGGGCAACTGTTCAAGGCCATGTTCAATGCATCGCTCATTCCAATTGAGCTTTTTCACACCGCCACCCCTCCTGTTTTGCCTCTTCCTCCATATATTGCTTGAGCGCCTTTAGTGCGCGGTGCTGCGTTGTTTTCACTTTACTTTCCGTCCAGCCGAGCGCTTCCGCCGTTTCCGCGATCGACAGCGACTGGATGAATCGAAGGACGAGCACAAGCCGCTGATCAACCGTGCAGCGCGCCAAACCACGGTACATAAGCTGAATCTCCTCTTTTTGAATCGCCATTTCCTCAGGAATCGGCTCGTCGGCGCCGATTTGTTCCTCGCTCCATTCCGCCGAACCAGCCCATTGGCGTCGGCGTTTTTGCTTGCGGAAAAAATCAATGGCCACATGGCGCGCAATGGACAGCAGCCACGTTTTTTCGCTGCACTGCCCTTTAAATCGTTTGTATGAGCGCAGCACTCTGACGTACACTTCCTGAACCAAATCTTCGGCCTGCTCTCGATTCCGCACCATGTAGAATAAAAAATTAAACAAATCATGATGGTACTTTTCATACAACTGTTCAAAGACGGGGTCCATCGCTTCTCTCCCCCTATCTCCTCCATGGACCACGACAAAAAAATCCCATTATCTTCATGATAACGGGTCCGAGCGAAAAAGGGAATGATTTTTTCACCAAAAGCAGCCGGCTTTTACCACTCGACGTGCAGTGGAAAAAAGAGAGAGCCGGCTTGCTTTTTGATTTCACGTTCGCCATCTGGATCATAACTGACAAGCACCGACGTCGCCGGGCCGCCGGAGGAAAAGAGCGGAAGCGGGCATGCGCAGGCCCGCCCTTGGCGGCCGTTAGCGGCTAACAGCTGTGTCCATTCGTGATAAATACCTTTCGAGCCGATGGGAATCAATTCGTAAATGTATGGTGTGCGGAGAAGCGCGGCAAACAGCGGAAGCGGCGCAACCCATTCCGGATGCGAAAGCACGGCCGAGCCGACGAGAGGACGGCCGATGACGGCAAACTTCGCCTCTTCGGGCGTGATGCCAATTCGTTTCCGTTCGTTGGCCACCGTCCCGATGGCCGTCACTCCAAGCGCCGACTGCACGGTGGGAAAATTCGATTCCGTGCTGCCGGTGATCGGGAGATCGATCCCCAGCTCGCGGCACGTTCTCCTGACACCGCGGCAAAGAGCTTCCCACCGGTCATCAGCGATGAAGTTTTGCAGCACGACGACCCTCGCTTCCGCTCCGACGCTCAACAGCTCCATCAAGGCAACGCGGGCGGAAAAATACGCAACAACATCCACCGAGACGGACACCGCATCGCCCGGCTTGTCCCCGACCGCCGCCGAACCGTCGGCCGCAACGGCGAGCTCCATGCCGTCGACAAACGGAAGGAAAAGCACATCACGCATGCGGCGCCTCCACCCCCGCTTTCGCCGCCAACCGGACGACAACCGGCATGACGGCCAAAGCGATCAACACGTTGACCGCCGCGGCTGCCGAAAGCGGCGGAATGACGGCAAAAACAAACGGCCAGCCGAACGAAACGGCAAGCGGCAACGGCGCCAAAAACGCATTGCCGATGAAAAAGACGACAGCGCTGCCGATTTTCCATCCCCGCCGATGCAGCACGGCGAACAGGGCGCCAAGCCCCGCCATTTCAAGAGCGACAAACCAATGAACTGGGCCGAGCGGAAAACCGCCGATCAACGCCGAAACCAAATGCCCAAGCCCAGCGACCGCCGCTCCGGCGCGCGGGCCAAGAACCCCGGCGGCGACAAGCGCCGGTGCGCTGTCCAAAGCGATGCTGCCGACAAACGTCGGCAGCTTGATGAACGATCCGATCGCCGAAAGCGCCAAACAAACGGCCGTCCAAGCCAAGCGGCGGTTCATTGTTTCTCCTCCTTGTCGCGGAACACAATCGCGCTCCGTTCATACTCGATGTCCTTCACCCCTAAACGCGCGTTCACGACCCGGGCAACGGCGAACAAATAATCGGACAGGCGGTTCATATATTTGAGCACAACATCGTTGATCGGCTCCGCTTTTTGCAAGGAAACGATGCACCGCTCCGCCCGTCTTGCCACCGTACGCGCCATATGGAGCGCCGCAGCCGCCTTGGAGCCGCCCGGCAAAATGAATTTTTGCAATGGCGGCGCTTCTTGCACGTGCGCATCAATGCGCTCTTCTAAAAATGTGACCATCGCCTCGGTCACCTTATACGGAAGCTTGCCGTTGACGATGGCCAGGTCGCCGCCGCAGTCAAACAGCTCGTGCTGGATTTTTTGCAGCTCAGCGCAAAGGTCGCGAAACCGTTCATCGCCGGCCAATAACGCAAGCGCCCATCCGATGAACGAATTCGCCTCGTCAATCGTTCCGTACGCCTCGACGCGCAAATGGTCTTTGTCCACGCGCCCGCCGACTAAACTCGTTTTCCCTTGGTCTCCTGTTCGCGTATACAATTTCACTGTTCCTCTCCCCCTTATTTCAATTGCTCCGCCAGTCCGCACCAAAGCCGGTCGACGCGGCAGCACAAGGAAGCTAGTCGCTGGTAGCACATTCCCACGGCGTCGCGCCAGCGCCGCTCTTGCGGATCAACCGGAACAACGCCTTGCGTCACATCGGTGCCGATCCAAACGACCGTGCGGTTAGGCGCTGCCGCTTCCCACCGCTGCCAAGCGCGGAAATAGGATTCCCACTCGTCTGGGTCCGGACGGGGGCGGATGGCGGCTTCCAACCCGTCAAAGACGACCGTTTTTGCCGTTTCGATGCCATCCGGCGGCCTATACGGCTCCACATAACCGTTATGCCATACAATATGAACTCCATCATTTATTCCATACCGTTCCCTCACCCATTTTCGTTTTCCTTGAAACGCACCACCGATAACGAAATGCACCGCTCTCCCCCTTTCCAACGCTCGATCGTCGATTCCAATGTATATCCGCCGGCAAATGGCACCTCCCATTCCCAAAACGAACGAGCATCGGGCGCATACTGCTCGAGCAGGAGGCGAATCGGGCCGCCATGGGTGATGACAGCCACATGACGGGCGCCCGCCCGCTCAGCGAAAGCAATCGTCTCCGCAAGCGCCTGTTTGATGCGCGCTTGAAAGTCGGCATAACGCTCCCCGCCGGGCGGCGCCGCAGAAAAGGGCGACGCAAGCCATTGGCGGTAGGCGGGCTCCGCTTCCAGCTCAGCAAACGTTTTTCCTTCCCAAGCGCCAAAGTGAAGCTCGCGCCAACGGCTGGTGCACCAATCTGCCCCGCGTCCGCCAAACAGCAAGGCGGCCGTTTCTCGACAGCGGTGAAGGTCGCTTGTAACCATGCAGTCGACCGGATACGGCCGCTCAAGCTGCAAGCGGCACAACCGATTGCGCTCCGCGGCCGCAAGCGGCGCGTCCGTCCAGCCGATATACGCCCGACGTCGGTTTTGTTCCGTCATCCCATGACGGATGAGTGTAAGAGCCAAATGACGCCCCATAGCACCGTCTCTCCTCCTTCGATCAGCGCGCCGAGCACATCACCGGTGATGCCGCCAAACTGTTTTTCCGCCCACGGCTTTGCCGCCGCCGCCAAAACGACAGCCGCTGCAGCCAGCGCCGCCCCTGTTTGCACCGAAATGGCGGTGGATGCACAAAGAAGCGAAAGCAATACAAAAGCGAGTCCAAGCGCCCAAATGGCATCACGCCATGAACTATATTCGCGAAGCGATGCAGCCATTCCTGTCGGCTTTGCCAGCTTGCCGACGGAAAGAAGCCAGGCAGCCCCGGCCCGCGACAACAGCGGAACGGCGGCGAACAGCGCCGGCGGAATGCCTGCCTGGAGCGATTCGTACAGAAACAGCCAACGAAATGACAACAAACAAATAAGCGACAACACCGCAAACGCGCCGACGCGCGGATCGGACATGATCTCTTGCCGCCGCTTGACGTCGCGGTACGAAAAAAACGCGTCGCTCACATCCATAAAGCCGTCAGCGTGCATCCCCCCGGCCATCCAAATGCCGAGCCAAAGAAGAAGAAGCGCCCAAACAAGCGGCGAGCTGAATGAAAACGTGGAAAAGAGTGCATACACTCCGGCCGAAAGCGCCCCGATCAGCGCCCCCGCAAGCGGCATACAGCGCACGAGCCAGCGGACATGGGCGGCGTTCCATGCGATCGAGCGCCGAATCGGGATCGTGGTAAACAGCTGCAGCGCCAACAACCATCCGTTCCATGCTTGCTTCATCCCGGCCACCGCCCTTTTTTCACGCGGAGAAGGCCGCATTCAACGACCGCGGCGGCCGCCGCTTCCGCGACCAACTGTTGGTGAAGCAAGCCAAGCGTTTTCATGTAGCGAAATGTGCCAGGATCATCCGGAACACCCCCGGCAAACAGCTCGTTCGATACAATCACGACCGCACGGCAGGCATCCGCCCACGCCCGCACTTCATCGAGCATGCGGCAAGCAACAGCTTGAGCGGTTGCGTCTGTTTTCCAATTTTCACCAAAGAACAGCTCGTGGGCGAGCCATGTGGTCAAGCAATCAAGCAGAACAACATCATCAGGGTGCAAGGAAGCGGCAATCTCCTGAGAAGAGAACGGGGCTTCCCACACTGTCCAATGCGCGGCCTGCGCCGCGCGCCGCTCTTGATGACGGCGGATGCGCTCCGTCATTTCTTCATCCATTGCCTGCGCGGTGGCGATATAGTGAAGCCGACCGCCGCGAGAAAGCCGGATGGCGCATATTTCCGCCGCTTCACTTTTTCCGCTGCGCGCGGCGCCGCTGACAAACACCATCATCCGCTCCACCTCGCAAGCGCTTCAAGAAGCCGATCGTTTTCCACCTGCGTTTTGACCGCAAGCCGCACGTAACGTCCGTCCAGTCCAGGAAAATTCATTGTATGCCGCGGGACGATTCCTTGCTGCAATAAATAGAAAAACAAATCCTCTGTCCGTCCGGAGAGCGGACGCAGCAAGTAAAAATTGACGACCGACGGCGAGACGGCATACCGGCCGGCCGGCAGCGACCGAAACACGCGCTCCCGCTCGGCGGCGATCCGTTCTTTCGTCCACTTGACAAACGATTCCATCGCCATGAAACGAAGCGCCAATTGTTGGGCGATGCAGTTTGTGCTCCATGGCGGCTGATGCGTTTTCAGCGAAGCGATCACCGCCTCGTCGGCAGCGACATAACCAAGGCGCACGCCGGCCAGATGATGAATTTTCGTCAACGATCGAAGCACAATGAGGCGCGGATAGCGATCCAGCCAACGCATGGCTGTAAATCCGCCGCGCCAAAACGGATAGAACGCCTCATCCACCACGATATACGTCCCCGCTTGGTCCGCTGCAGCGACGAGCGAGCGGAGATCACGCTCCGGCATCACGGTTCCGGTCGGATTGTTCGGATGACAGAAAAAAACCGCGTCGCATTCCGACGCCCATGCCGCCGCTTGGTCAATGTCGTACGAAAAACCGCGGCTTTCCTCTGCCAGCAAAGACTTGACTTCGCATCCGTAAGCAAGGCAGGCGCGCCGATACTCGGAAAACGTCGGCTCCAAGATGCCGACGCGCCGGCCGGCAAGCAGCGCGGCCAACAAATAAATCGCCTCCGCTGCCCCGTTCGTCACCAGCACTTGTCCGGGTCGAATCTGCTCCTGCTTGGCAACGAGCTCCCTGAGCGCCTTCGCTTCCGAATCCGGATACTCACCGGCCCAGCGAATCCATTCCTCGCCGTTCGGCCAAGCCGACGGCGGCAGGCGATATGGGTTCGTATTGACGCTGAAATCAATGTATTCGTCTGGAGGGGCCAATCCGCATTGCTCATACAACGCGAGCGGATTCGCCCCATGCGCTGGCCAACGCAACGATCATCCCCCCGATCCATACCAGCAATAACGTAAAGGCGAGCACCGTTCTGATCATGATGCCGACCGCCTGGCGAATATGAACCGAGCGCAGCGGAACATCGGGATCGCCGAGTGTCGGCCGCTCAGAGACGACGCCGCCATATGTATTCGTCCCGCCCAGCTGCACCCCAAGCAATCCAGCCATCGCCGCCTCGGGCCAGCCGCTGTTCGGGCTTGGGTGGCGGCGGGCATCGCGAAATAAGATCGACAGCGCCAAACGAAGGCGGCGGCCGCCGCAAACCAACACCATCACGAGCGCCGTCAGCCGCGCCGGAATGTAGTTGAGCGCATCGTCCAGCCGGGCGGCCGCCCAGCCAAATTCGCGATACGTTTCATTTTTATAGCCGAGCATCGAATCGCACGTGTTCACTGCCCGGTACAGCATGGCAAGCGGCGCGCCGCCCAAGGCCGCGTAAAAGAGCGGAGCCGTGATGCCGTCGCTCGTATTTTCCGCCACCGTTTCGACGCAGGCGCGGGTGATGCTGGCCTCATCGAGCCGCTCGGTGTCGCGGCCAACGATCATCGACAGCGCCCGCCGCGCCTCGGGAAGATCGCCCGCTTCAAGCGGCCGGCGCACATCCTCAGCCGCTTCAGCGAGGCTTTTGGTCGCAATGGTGGTGAAAATGAGGGCCGCCTCGATCGCCACCCCCACGTATACGGACAGCGCGTAGCCCACATAAACGACCAACGCCGATACCCCGTAAACAGCGGCCAACACGACCGCCGCGGCCGCCGCCCCTTTCGCCCGCCGCTTTGTTCCTTGATTCCAGCGGCGGTCAAGCCACGCAATCAGCGTTCCCATCCCGCGCACAGGGTGCGGCAGCCAGCGCGGATCGCCCACGAGGGCATCGAGAAACAGCGCCAACGTCAATGCGGCCAAATGGGTCATCGCCGTTTCCTCCGCTTCTCCCAGCGGCCAAGCGCCTCAACTGTTGCCTCATACACAAGCCGGCCGAGCGCCCGGCCAAGCTCCGTCGCCGTTCCGGCATAGGCAAAGACCTGCCCGGTTTGCGTCGCCGCCACGGCGAGCGAATCGGTCGACGTGCCGGTGGCAAGCGTCCCTGTTTCCAGGTCGCAAACCGAACAGTCGGCGAGCGCTTTTACCTTCGCTTCCGTCGCTGTCATCATCGCCTGGACAAACGCCGCTTCCGTCAGCACTCCGTCAATGACAATCACCATATTGATCGTTCCCGGCCTTGCCGCAAGCGGCTTATGCTGCCACGCCCGAGCGGCATCAACCGCATTGCCGACGCCAGCGGTCGTCATGATTGCAACCGAAAACGCTTCCCCTTCTTTCTGAAGCCAAACGGCATCATGGACGTCAACCGCCGTCATCATGCCGATCGTTCGTTTCGGCGAAAACCCGTGCTGCTCCAAATAGCGGCGCATGTCTCCTTCCGCATCGCCGCAATCGTAATCCAACCCGACTTGGCGGTTGACAAAATGGGTCGCCCATTGAAACCCAGCGCCGATCAATGCCGAGGACAGGACGCGAAGCGGCTGGCAGGAGGCCAGAACAGCGGCGTCATCAAGAAAGGACAAACGCAGCCCGCCGGCCGACGATTCTTCTTGTTTCCCTTTCGGCACAAACGAAAACATCGGCTTTGCCGCCGCCGGATGAGCCAGACGCACAATCGGCGCGGCAAACACTTCCTCAAGCAGCGCCGGCGTCATCACATCTGTCGGCGTTCCAAGCGCCGCTGTTTTTCCTTCTTTTAACACAAGCACCCGGTCGCAATATAAGCTAGCGACGTTCATATCGTGAAAGACGGCGACGACCGTCAAATCGCGGGAGCGGGCAGCTTCCGCGAGCCGGTCCAAAAGCCGGACTTGGCCGCTCACATCCATATGGTTCGTCGGCTCATCCAGCAAGAGCAGCTGCGGCTTTTGGGCAAGCGCCCGCGCCAAATAGGCGCGCTGCCGCTCGCCGCCGCTTAGCCGCTCAAGCGGCTCATCGATTTTGTCAGCCAAGCCGACCGCACGAAGCGCTTCTTGAACCGCCGCTTCATCCTCTTTCGTCCACGTCGGAAACAAGCCGCGCTGATGGGCGTAGCGGCCGAGCGCCACCGTTTCTCTCACCGTATAGCCGGGCGCCGCCTCCGCCGTCTGCGGCAGGACAGCGGCAAACCGCGCCCATTGCTTCGCAGACAGCGCCAAAAGCGGCTGGCCATGAATCTTGATCTCACCGCTGGCAAGCGGAAGCTCTTTGCAAATGAGTTTCAGCAGCGTCGTTTTTCCGCTGCCGTTCGGCCCGACGATGCCAAACAGCTCCCCTTTTTCCACGGAAAACGTCACACGATCAAGCACTTGCTTTGGTCCATACCGATGCGATACGGCCCGCACCTCAAGCATCATCATCCCATCTTTCGCTTCATTTTTCGGAAAAACAAGACGGCAAATAGCGGGGCGCCGATCAGCGCGGTGATGACGCCGATCGGCAGTTCGCGCGGTTCAATGATCGTCCGCGCCGCCACATCGGCAAGCACAAGAAACGCACCGCCATACAAGAGAGACAGCGGCAGCAGCACCCGATAGTTTGGCCCGCACACAAGCCGAACCATATGCGGAACAACGAGCCCAACAAAACCGATCGTCCCGGACACCGACACCGCCGCGCCGGTGAGCAGCGCCGCCGCCGTCAAAATGATGACTTTTCGGCGCGTAACATCAACGCCGACATGAAGCGCCGCCGCCTCGCCAAAAGCAAACGCGTTCAACTCGCGGCCGTTGGCGAGAAGCACCGCCGCGCCGATGAGAAAAAACGGCAGCAACAGCCCGCTGTATTTCCAGCCGCGCATCGCGACGCTTCCCATCAGCCATGAGATGATTTGCCGCAATTCTTCCCCGGTCAACGCGATCATCAGTGAAATGAAGGCGCTGAAAAACGCGCCGAAGATAATGCCGGCTAAAATGATCGTCTCAACCGACAGCTGCGGCTCAACCGCGCGAGTGAACGCCAAAACGGCGACAAGCGTCGCCATGCCGCATAAAATGCTCACGATCGGCAGCGTGAACGTGCCAAAGAGCGGCCATTGCCAGCCAAGAAAGATGACGAGCACCGCCCCGACCGAGGCGCCGGACGAGACGCCGAGCGTGTACGGATCGGCGAGCGCATTTTTCAGCAACCCTTGGAACGCCGCGCCAGCCAGCGCCAATGACGCCCCGACCAAAAAAGCGAGCACGACGCGCGGCAAGCGGATCGCCATCACGATCGGCACCCAATCGGCCGGAATGTCAGACGGAAGCGGCATACCAAACCATTCGGACGCAAGAATGCGAACAATAGAAGAAAAGGGAATCGACAGCGATCCTGTCGATATCCCTACGAGCAACGATAACATGGCCGCCGTGACGGCCAATATATACATCCACGTTTTACTTGAACACATCCGGGTAAACGGCTTTGGCAAGTTCCTCGACCCCTTCGACAAGGCGCGGACCCGGGCGGCTTACTAAGTCGGTGTTGACGTCATACACCCGCTTGTTTTTCACCGCCGGCACGTCTTTCCAAGCAGCGCGCGCAAACACTTGCTTCGCTCCGCCGTATGTCGTGATGATCACATCCGGCTTATAGGCTACGGCTTTTTCTTCCGTCACCATCGGCCAGCCTTCCAAGCTGCCGGCGACGTTTTTCGCTGAAATCACTTGAAGCATCTCATCCATAAACGTCCCTTTGCCGGCCGTATACAGCTGCGGCGGCGGCGACACTTCAATCCAGACGTTCGCTTGTTTGTCCGCCGGGATTTGTTTCGCTTTTTCTTGAATTTGCGCAAGCTTCTCTTTCATCTCATCAATCACTTGCTTCGCTTTGTCCGACGCCCCGGTCGCTTTGCCGATCAATTCGATGGACGCATACACATCGTCGAACGACTTCGCGTCATTCACGACAAGCACGGTGATGCCGGCGTCTTTCAATTGCTTGAGGCCATCGCGCGAGTTATGGGCGCTTGACGCGTGGGCCAAGACAAGATCCGGTTTGAGCGAAATGATTTTCTCGACGTTGAATTCCATGCCGCCGATTTTCGTTTTCGTTTTGACGTCTTCCGGGTAATTGTCAAAATCGCTGACGCCGACGATCTTATCGCCCAACCCCAACGCATAGGCGATTTCCGTATTGCTTGGGATGAGCGAGACGATCTTTTTCGGTTCCGCTTTGATCGTGACATCCTCGCCAAGCCCGTCTTTCACCGTCACCGGAAACGCCGCTTGTTCCGTTTTCGGTTCTTCTTTTTTCGCTGGCTGGGCGTTGCTATTGGCTCCACCGCTGCAGCCGACCAGCACGGCGGCCAGAAGGAAGAACACTGCCACCACCGCCGGCCATGTCCAACGTTTCATCCGTCATTCCCCCTTCGATGATGTATGTACAACAAAAAAGCCCATTCCGTCCGAACGGGGAATGAGCGCGAAACAGACCGCCAATGGGCACAACAATGCCCTATGCGACTGTTTCCGCGTCTCACCCCCCGAAGATTCGGAAACTGCGGCAAGCAAGGCAGGTCTACTGGCTCATGCTTCATCCTACTCTGAAGCCTTCCCGTACGGAAAACAGCGCAAGCCATCCGTCCGTACAGTGGCGATTTCATTTCGTCCGCATTGACAGTTGCGGGGACAGCTCCGGATTCCCACCGGATTCCCTATTAAGCCTTTTCGGCGCCTTGCTGCGAATTGATTTAGTTATCGGATATGGACATTTTTATATTAAAGCAAGGCCTGGCATTTGACAACTGTGAATTTACAGTGGGCTGGCGGCAGGCGGTCATCGATCACTTTTGCGGTCAGGCAGCTCAGCTCCAGTGTCCGTGTTTTGTACGGAACGCCGCATGCGCCGTTGCATCGAGCTCCGCGATGTCAAATGCCGCCATGTTGCCTATTCATCGATTCCCACAAACCTCATCTTTTGAGTTTCTTCCGGCTGCGGAGAAACGTTCCTTTTCCATATGTCGCTAAAAAAATTAGGAAAGACGCCCCACCTCTGGCACGGCGTCTTTCCCCGATACAACCTTCATCTCGTCACTGTTGAATATATTTGTCAAACACAAAGCCAAAATCTTTGACTGTATAGTTCTTTTTCGCTTCCGTCAGCCAGCGAAAAGCGTATTCATTCACGGCTTGAAAATCCGCCGACACATTGGCGCCGTCACCGCGCATGTTGGCCAACACCTTGGCCGCCAGTTCCAAACTCCGCTCAGCATAGTGGAATTTCATTTCGTTTTCATGGCAAATCTCCGCAATGCTTTTCCAAGCCGCTGTAAAAAGCCTAACATCATGATCCTCCCCTTTTCATCTCAATCATAAATTTGTACCGGTCGCCGCGGTACACCGATTTGACGACTTCAAGCGGCCGGCCGTCGACAAGGTGCGTGCGGCGCTCAAGCAATAGCACCGGAGCCCCTTCTTTTATCTTCAGATGCTCCGCCTCCACCTGGCGGGCGACCGAGGCTTCCAATGTTTGAACTGCAGAGCCGATGATCATCCCTTTTTCTTTTTCGATAAATTCATAGACGGAACCGCTTACAACATCACGCGTCAGTCCGGGGACGAGATTGACCGAAATGTACAGCGTCTCCAACGCCATCGGCAAGCCGTCGGCCAACCGAAGGCGGCGGACTTCGTAAAGGTCATCGCCTTCCGCGACGCCAAGTCCTTCAGCGAGCTTCTCGGAAGCTGGAACCATCTCAAAGCTGAGGACGATCGTGCCGGGCTCCATGCCGCGCGCCCGCATATCTTCGGAAAAGCTCGTCAGCCCTTTCAGCGGCTGCTCGATTTTTTGGGCGGCGACAAATGTTCCTTTCCCGCGCCGGCGGATGAGATAGCCATCGTTCACTAAATTGTTGACCGCCTGCCGAACGGTCATCCGGCTGATGTCATACATTTCCGCCAACTCGCGCTCAGACGGGATCATCTCGCCCGGCTGCCACTCCCCTTTTTCGATCTTTTCTTTCATATATTGCTCGAGCTGATAGTAAATCGGAATCGGCGACTGTTTATCGATCACGGCGCATCCACCCGCCGCTTTTCCTTTGGGATGAGCGAGAGCGCCTCGCAGTCGGCGATGATCGTCACGTCCGGATGAAGGTGAAGCGCTGAAGCCGGCAAGTCCGGCGTGACAACGCCTTCGAGAAGCCGGGCCATGGCCTCCGCTTTTTCCTCCCCTGACGCCAACAGCACGAGGCGGCGGCTGCGCAAAATGGTCGCAATCCCCATCGTAATGGCATAGCGCGGCACGTCATCAAGCGATGGAAAAAAGCGGGCGTTCGCTTCCCGTGTCAACTCGGTCAGCTCGACGACGTGGGTGGCTGTCGAAAACGGCGTCCCAGGCTCGTTGAACCCGATATGGCCGTTGCGGCCGATGCCCAAGAGCTGCAAATCGATGCCGCCCACTTCATCGATGAGCCGCTCGTAACGGCGGCATTCTTCGTCAAGATCAGCGGCCAAGCCATCCGGCACATGCGTCTCGTGAAGCGGGATGTCAAGCTTTGAAAACAAATGCTCATTCATATAATGGCGATAACTGTTCGGATGATCCGGACCGAGCCCGACATACTCATCCAAATTGAACGTGCGCACGAGCCGATACGATGTCCCATGCTGCCGATGATCGGCGGCCAATTCGCGGTACACACCGAGCACGGTCGAGCCGGTCGCCAAGCCGAGAACGGCGTTCGGCTTTTCCTTGACTTGTTTGATGATGATGTCCGCCGCCTGACGGCTCATCTCTGCGTAGTCAGCAACTTTCAAAAGCTTCATGGCCATCGCTCTCCACTCCTTTCATCCGGCTTGCGATAGGCAAGGGCGCCGCGGCAAAACGTCATCATGACTTCATATCGTTCATTCAAAACGACGACATCGGCGTCTTTGCCGGGCCGCAAGCTGCCTTTCCGATCAAGCAAGCCAAGCTGTTTCGCCGGATTCCAGCTCGCCATGCGGATCACCTCTTCAAGCGTGCAGCCAGTATAATCGAGCACACGGCGGATGGCCTCGCCAAGCTTGAGCACGCTTCCCGCCAGCGTGCCGTCGGCAAGCCGCGCCTCTTGGCCCCGAACAGTCACCTCTTGGCCGCCAAGTTCATACCGCCCATCACCTAGACATTTCGCCCGCATGGCATCGGTGATTAATATGAGTCCATCGCTTCCTTTATTCCGGTAAGCGAAGCGGACCATCGGCGGCGCAACGTGCAACCCGTCGGCGATCAGCTCGCACATCACTTCTTCAAACATAAGCACAGCACCGGCGACACCCGGTTCACGGTGATGGATGCCGCGCATCCCATTGAACAGGTGGGTCGCATGCGTCACCCCTGCATGGACCGCCGCTTTTACTTCGTCGTAAACGGCATCGGAATGGCCGATCGAAGCGATCACACCCGTCTGTTTCAAGTAGGCGGCAAGTTCCAGCCCCCCGTTCCGCTCTGGGGCAAGCGTGACAAGGCGGATATGGCCGCCCGCCGCCTTTTGCCAGTGCTGGAACAGTGAGATGTCCGGATCGGCGAGATGGCGCGGGTGCTGCGCTCCGGCGCGCTTCGGCGACAAAAACGGTCCTTCCAGATGAACACCGAGCACTTCGGCCGCTCCCGGCCTGTTCGCCTCCGCCATATAGCGAGCGACGTTGCAAAGCGCGGCTTCGATTTGTTCGCTTGGCGCTGTCATCGTCGTCGCCAAAAAGCTCGTCGTCCCTTCCGCCGGCAAGGCGTTGGCCATCTTGTAAAGCGCCTCCGGGGTCGCATCCATGACATCCGCCCCAGCCGCCCCATGAATATGGACATCGATGAATCCCGGCACGATGGAAAACCGTGAGGAAAGCTCGATCACTTCCGCCCCTGCATCAGTTGGGCACGACGACATCGGCCCGATCGCGGCCACTTTTTCCCCTTCGATCAGCACATACCCTTGTTCAATGTTTCCTGTTTCTGCATACACCGCGGCATTTTTCAATATCCACCGCTTCATCGCGATTCCCCACTTTCTGTATCTCATTATAACATTATATATTCTAGTTGTCTATACCACTAAAACAAATCCGTCAACCAGTTCGCTTCAGCATGAAAGAAGCAGGGAAGCCGTGGCTTCCCCGCTCTTCCAAACGGCGCTACGCTCCTTTCGGTCCGCGGGCCGGCAAATAAAACGAAAACGTCGTTCCTTCGTTCAGTTTGCTGTGAACGGTAATGAGCCCTTTATGCGCTTCGACGATGTTTTTGGCGATGGCAAGGCCTAACCCGGTGCCGGAACGGCCGCGCGTGCGCGCTTTATCGGCTTTGTAAAACCGTTCAAACACAAACGGCAAATCCTCTTCGGGAATGCCGGAACCAGAGTCTTGGACATGGATCGTCACGCCGTCGCCGCTTGGTTCGATGATGAGGCGAACTGTGCCGCCCGATTCCGTATGGCGGATGGCGTTGTCAATTAAGTTCGTCAGCACCTGTTCGATCCGATCCGGATCGAGAGCGATTTCGATGTCCCGATCGCGAAACTCGGCTGTCAGCTCAATCTGCTTTTCTTTCGCCAGCCCGTAAAACTTGCGGATCACCCGCTCGATGTAAGGAACAAGCTTGACTTGTTCGTACTCTAGCTCGATATGGCCAGCTTCCATGCGCGCCAAGTCAAGCAGATCGTTAACAAGGCGGCCCATGCGCAGCGACTCGTCATAAATGACTTTCGCCATCTCTTTCTTCTCTTTTTCGCTCGCCGCGATATCGTCGATGATCGCCTCGCTGTAGCCTTGGAGCATGGCAATCGGCGTGCGCAATTCGTGCGAAACGTTGGCGATAAAGTCTTTGCGCAGCTTGTCAAGCCGCCGCTCTTCGGTCATGTCGCGCAAAACAGCCACCGCGCCGCGCACCATCGTTTTGCCGTACAGCGGCGTCATTAAAATAACCCACGTCCGCCCCTGCAGCGTCACTTCGGTCGATTGCTCCTTCTCCTCGCGAACGACGCGGGCAAACAGCTCTTTCACTTGCGGCGGCAACGGCGCCATCGCTTCCGCGTCGTTCCCTTGCTCAAAATACCACGCCTGCAAAAACCGCTCAGCCGGCGGGTTCGTAATCAAAATTTCCCCGTCGCGGTTAAACGTAATGACGCCATCGGCCATGCTGCTTAAAATGCTGGCGAGCTGTTCTTTTTCCTGGTTTAAGGCGTTGATGTTAAACTGCAGACGCCGTCCCATTTGGTTGAACGCCATCGCCAGCCCACCGATCTCATCGTTCGTTAAAATCGGCACTTTCATATCGAAATGGCCCCGCGCCATTTCGAACGCGGCTTGCCGCATTTTCCGGAGCGGAGCGGTGATGCGCGTCGACAAGAAAAAGGCAAAAAACGTCGTCATGACAATGGCGATAAACGCGGCGAGAAAAATTAACTCTTTCGTCCGCTCCGTCGCGTCGGCGATCGCCTCGAGCGACTGATAGATAAACACAGCTCCTCGGCTGCCATCCGGCATCGACATCGGCACGCCGACAATGATCATATCACGGGGCAGCTTTTCTTTTGGATGCCGCTCCGGCATATACAAACGCTTTTTCACCGTTTTCCCATCTGTCAGCACACGCCGCAAGTCCCGATCTTGGCGGATCGACGACAGTGGCATATTATCCAAACCAGCATCGCCAGGCGAATACCAATAGTGCGACTCATCGGCGACGATGACGGCTTTCGTTCGACTGTCCACAAGCGTCCAAGCGATCGAGCGGGCAAGCTGCTCATCGCGGTAATCGTGCATCACCTCGGCCACTTTTGTCGCCAGGCGGGTCAAGTCGTTTTCCGCTTCCTGCACATAATAATCTTCCAAAAATTTAATAAGCAAAATGCTTAAAATAAACAGCACGCACGAAACGAGCAACAAAATCGTAAACCATAGCTTGCCGACGACGCTGCGAAACAGCCACATCAGTCGTTCACTGCCTCAAACTTGTAGCCGACGCCCCAGACGGTGACGATCATTTTTCCCGCCTGCGGCGACGCTTTATTCAACTTTTCGCGCAACCGTTTAATGTGGGTGTCGACCGTGCGCAAGTCGCCGAAAAATTCGTAATGCCATACTTCTTTGAGCAGCTGTTCGCGGTCGAACACTTTGTCGGGCGAGCGGGCCAGAAAGAGAAGCAGCTCATATTCTTTCGGCGTTAAGCTGACTTCCTTGCCGTCGACCGTCACCCGGTGGGCATCGTTGTCAATCGTCAAATGCGGAAACACAAGCACGTCTTTCGCCGTCGTCTCCACCGGCGCGTAGGCGGCGTTCGCCGCGCGGCGCAACAGCGCTTTTACGCGCAGTACGACTTCGCGCGGACTGAACGGCTTGACGATGTAATCATCCGTGCCGACTTCAAACCCTTGCACGCGGTTGGATTCTTCGCCTTTTGCCGTCAACATGATGATCGGCGTCGTTTTTTGCTCGCGGATTTCTTTGCACACCTCAATTCCATCTTTGCCCGGCAGCATCAGATCGAGCAAAATGACGTCATAATCATTCGTCAACGCCTTCTCCAACGCTTCATTGCCGTCGCCGGCCTCATCGATCACATAGTTTTCCCGCTCCAAATACATTTTCAAGAGCCGCCGGATGCGCTCTTCATCGTCAACCACTAAAATACGGACGGTTTTTTCTTGTTTTTCCAATGCTTTGCACCCTCCCATCATCAATGGAAACACTCCCTATTTTCTAGTTTACCGAAAAACCGGATGCTCGCCAACAGAGCATCCGGTTGTTTTCCATTATGTTCCGGCGTACGAGTGCAATCCCGCAATGACGAGGTTGACCGCCACTAAGTTAAACATAATAATGGCAAAGCCGATGACGGCGAGCCATGCCGACTTTTCACCATGCCAGCCTTTTGACAAACGAAGGTGCAAAAAGGCAGCGTAAAACAGCCAAGTGATCAGCGCCCATACTTCTTTCGGGTCCCAGCCCCAAAAACGCGTCCAGGCGATTTGCGCCCAAATCATGGCAAAAATGAGCGCCCCGAGCGTAAACACCGGGAATCCGATCGCTACAGCTCGATAGCAAATTTCATCGGTTAAATCCAAATTGACGTTTTTCACAAGCGGCTGCAGCGCCGCTGCGATGCGTTTGCGCAATGCGAGGCGAAGCGCGATGTACAAGACCGCCCCCGCCATCAACGACCAAATGACGGTATTCAACTTTTTCGCGTTAATGATCGCCGGCATCTCAACAAGCGGCTTCATGCGGCCGGCGCTTTCTTTCATAAGCTCCCCTTTGTGCGGCCCAACGAGCGCCGGCATATGGTACTCGACTTCCGCTGGTTGATCGTTCTTGTCAATCCACGAAAATTTCGCCTCATACCCAGAAAGCCCGAACGCTGTCGAAACGATGACGAAACCGAGCGTGGTTACTAAGCAAAACATGACGGCTTCGAGCCAAAACGTCCGTTTCGACGGTTTCGACTGGTCGACGACACGGATCAAATAAATGAGTCCGGCGACAAAGCTGATGGCCAAAATCGCCTCCCCGACCGCCGCAGTCGTGACGTGAATGTACAGCCAATCGCTTTGCAAGGCGGGAATGAGCGGCGAAATTTCCCGCGGAAACATGCTCGCATAGGCGATAATGAGCAACGCGACCGGCAGCGCAAACAGGCCGAGCACGCTCAACCGGTAAATGAAATAAACAATGATAAAAGCAGCGACAATCATCATACCGAAAAACGTCGTAAACTCGAACAAGTTGCTCACCGGAGCATGCCCGGCAGCCATCCAGCGCGTCACAAAATAACCGACTTGAGTAAGAAAGCCGATGATCGTCACAGCAATGCCAAGCTGCGACCAACGATCCTTTCCTTGCCGCTCCTTCCGTTTGTCGCGAATGGCGCCGCCGAAAAGAAACGTGCCAATCAAATAGAAAACGAACGAAATATATAGCAATGTGCTGCTAAGCTGTGCCATGCGCTTGTCCTCCTTGTCCGGCTTTTTTCTCTTCCTCGAGCCGATCGGCCGGCATCGTTAAGCCGGTGCCGTCAAGCAGGCGGCGCAGCTCGTTTTTCAAGCCGAACCAGTTTTTATTCGTATGTGCGGCGATCCATAATTCGCCGTTCACCCGCTGCACCCAAATACGGCGGTGATTCCAATACATTCCTTGGATGAGCCCGATCATGAAAATCGCGCCGCCCACCCCTAAAATCCAAAGCGTGAAATCGCGGCGGACGGTCAAGCCAGAGACGTTGCGCGTCTCAAGCCCCGCAAACGCCATTTTATATTTGTTGTCGCCAAACGGTTCGATCGTTTGTTGGATGGCGACGAAACTGACTTCCCCTTCCGGTCGATCCGGCGCATACATTTTAAAGACGAACGCCGGATTGTTCGGCACGCGCGATTTTGTCGACGGGTTGCCGTCTTCGTCAAACTCAAAGTCAGGAAAATAGCTTAATAGCTCGACGCGATACCCCCGTCCGAGGTCGTACGTTTCTTTTGGATCGTACAAGTCGATCGCTACCGTGCCGAACGTTTTTCCCGACTGTTTATCCGCCAGTTGGAACGACATCGTTTTCGGCTCGTTCAGCCGGAAATCGACTTGATAGAGTGCGTAATGGTTGAATTTCAGCGGTTCGTTGACGCGAATCGAATATTCTTTCACCTTTTCGAGCTTCGGTTTGGCGCCGGCGACTGTCGGGTCGACGCGCTTATACAAGACGACATTTGTCTGATAATTTTCCGCAATCATGCCATCGCCGACACGGTCGATGGCGGCATTAAACACTTCATTGTCTTCGCCTTTTTTGTACGTGTCAAAAATAAACTTTTCACTTTTTAAAAAGTACTGGCCGTCAGTCCCTGGGATTTCTTTCGTTTCCCCTTCGCGAATCCACATCACCTCATCAATGTACATGCCCGGCACCGAGCGAAGCATGGCCCCGATTAAGAAGATGATCAGGCCAACATGGTTCACATACGGTCCCCAGCGGGAAAAGCGCCCTTTTTCGGCGAGCAGATGGCCGCCTTCTTCGCGGATGCGGTATCGTTGCTTGGCGAGCCGCTCTTTCAGCAGAGCGACCGCCTTGTCCATATCGCCGACGCGCGAAACGCCAAACAACCGCTGCCGCTCTAAAAAGCGCGGATGGCGCTTCACCCCTTGCCGCTTCAAGGCGCGGTAAAGCGGAACGACCCGGTCCAAGCTGCAAATGACAAGCGAAACGCCGATTAAGGCGATGAGCAAAATGTACCACCATGAGCCGTACAAGTTGTTAAAGCCGAGCTCATAATACAGCTTCCCTGCCCAACCGTACTGCTCTTCGTAGTATTCAGCCGGATTCACGTTCGGCGGGATATACATTTCTTGCGGAAAAATCGTACCGACGGCCGAAGCGATGAGCGTGATGACGATGAGCGCCACCCCAACTTTGACCGACGAGAAAAACGCCCAAATTTGGTCGACGATCGTTCGGTTGTACGTTTGTGACCGGCGCGCGCTTCCTTCGTAGCGCATGTCCAAAATCAGTTTTTCTCCCAAATCGGCAAGCGGCTTGCCGCACGACTCACAAAACGCCGTGCCGTGCGGATTGACATGGCCGCATTCGCATTTGACGTGTTCCATGGCGCAAAACTCCTTACGGTTTGATGCTTTCCAAATGGCGCTGAATGTCTGCTTTTGTCATCGCGCCGGTGATGATTTTCTTCACTTCGCCGTTTTTGTCAATCAAAAACGTGGTTGGCAGCGGGCCGACATTATAGGCGTTCAACACTTGATCTTGACGGTCGATCACAATCGGAAATGTCAGGCCGAACCGTTCCGCGAACTTTTCAACGCTCAACTTCGGTTCACCGACATTGACAGCCAAAATTTCAACCCCTTGTTTTTTGTAAATCGGGTACAGCTCGTTCATATACGGCATCTCCCGCTCGCACGGCTTGCACCACGTTCCCCAAAAGTTCAAAAAAACGCCTTTGCCGCGATAGTCTGAAAGACGATGTTCATGCCCTTTCAAATCGGTCAGCACAAAATCAGGCGCCGTCGAACCAACAGCGACAGCCGTTTTCTCCGTGAAAAAATTCGTGTAAATCGTATAGCCGATCGCCGCGAGCAACACGAGCAAAATCGCTGTCCTCATCACTAAGCGCTGTTGTTTTTTCATCGTTCAAACCCCTTTACGTTTCTCCTCCCCCACAGCCAACGGTAGAGGGGAGGCAAGCGGTTCACAATCTCCCATTTTCCATTATAGCAAAGTCCCTCGCTCGTTTAATGCGCAAGGATATGAACGTTATGTGACAATCTTCGTCATTTTCTTCCCCCGGATTGGGCAAGGACGCGCAGCAACTTCACCTCATGCGGCGTCAGCTCGCGGTATTCGCCGGGGCGCAGCCCTTTCAAATCGAGAAACGCGTACCGCTCCCGCTTCAGCTTCAGCACCTCGCAGCCGATCGCCTCAAACATGCGGCGCACTTGCCGGTTTCGTCCTTCGTGGATACGGATTTCCACAATGGCTGTCCCCTTCTTCCGGTCGGCGGAGAGCAGCTTCACTTTGGCTGGCGCCGTCATGCCATCTTCCAACTGCACTCCTTGTTCGAGCCGTTTCAGCTGCTCGTGCGTTGGAATGCCTTTCACTTTGGCAATGTACACTTTTTCAATTTCATACCGCGGGTGCATAAGCAGGTTGGCAAAGTCGCCGTCATTCGTCAACAAAAGCAGTCCAGACGTATCGTAGTCAAGCCGCCCGATCGGATAAATGCGTTTGTCCAAATCCTTGAAAAAATCGGTCACCACTTTGCGGCCTCTGTCATCTTTGACGCTGGAAATCACCCCGCGCGGCTTGTACAGCAAATAATACACCGGCTCTTCGCGCTCGATCGGGATGCCGTCGACTTCGACATCATCGCGCGGCCCGACCTTGACGCCAAGCTCCTTGACGACGCGGCCGTTCACTTTCACCCGCCCTTGCAAAATGAGTTCTTCCGCCTTGCGCCTTGACGCGATGCCGGCGCGGGCGATCACTTTTTGCAACCGTTCCATTCTCTCTCACCTCTTTCATCATCTTACCCTTTCCGTCTAACAGATACAAGTGCCACACTTTTATTTTTCACCTTTCCCGTCCCCTTTGCAAACAAAAAACCCGCCGGACGGCGGGAACGAAAAAAGGCGCCGCTAGCGCCCGAATACAAACAAAACGATGAAAACAGAAACAATAAAGCTGAGAATGTCGGCCAAAATGCCGACTTTTAACGCATCGCCCATTTTTTTGACGCCGACGGCGCCAAAATAGACGGTGAGCACGTAAAGCGTCGTCTCCGTACTGCCTTGGATCGTAGAAGCAAGGCGCCCGATGAACGAATCCGGGCCGTAAGTAGCGATCAAATCGGTCGTCATGCCGAGCGCCGCCGTGCCGGAAAGCGTGCGGAGAGCCGCAAGCGGAACGACTTCGGCCGGCAGTCCGACGGCGGCTGCAAGCGGCTTGATCACCTCCATCAGCGCCTCAAGCGCTCCTGAAGCACGGAAGATGGCGACGGAAACAAGCATGCCGACCAAATATGGAATGAGCGAAAACGCGATCTCGATCCCTTCCTTGCCGCCTTCCACAAACGCTTCGTACGTCGGCACTTTCTTTGCTGTACCGTAAAGCAAAATAAAAGCAATGAGCGCAGGGATCAGCCAAACAGAAAGAAGTTGGACGATGGCCATTATGGCTTCCTGCCTTTCCGCATCCGTTTCCAATAATAGTACCGGTCAATCAATACCGCCCCAATCGTCGAAATCGTCGAAGCGACGATCGTCGTCCCAATGATCTCGCTCGGCGCCGCTGAACCGTACGTCATGCGGATCGAGATGACGGTCGCCGGAATGAGCGTAATGCCTGATGTGTTCATGGCCAAAAACGTCACCATCGACCGGCTAGCCTCGTCGCGGCCGCCGTTGAGCTTTTTTAGCTGCTCCATCGCCTTTATGCCCATCGGCGTCGCCGCATTGCCAAGGCCGAACATGTTGGCGACCATATTCGAGACGATATAGCCGAGCGCAGGATGGCCGGGCGGCACCTCTGGAAACAAGCGGCGTACGAGCGGCATAAACAGGCGCGCAACGTTAGCAAGCAAGCCGGACCGCTCGGCAATCGCCATCAACCCGAGCCAAAACACTAAAATGCTGATCATGCCGATGCTGATCGTCACCGCCTCTTTCGCGCTTTCAAACACCGCTTTGTTCACTTCGTCCATCGTGCCGTTGGCCGCCGCAAAGACGATGCCAATGACCGCCATCATCACCCAAATGAGGTTAACCATCGCTTCTCACACCTAAAAAGCGAAATACTTGCCATAAAAACCCTCGGCCGCTTCCTTCCTTTCCCGGTTCATACAGCAGCGGCACCGAATCAACCGCCTTTTGATGCAAATAAAGCACCGCCTTTCCGACCTCTGTCGGCGCCTTTTCTGGGTATTCTTTCCATTCTTTGCGCGGCTTCAGCAAATACACTTTCACCCGCAGCCCGCTCTCCTCTTTATCGGTCACCGGATATCGCAAATCGCGGACCGCCTGCAGCCGCCCGCGGTAAAACGGATCAGAAATTTTGTCGATCACCCGCTCGCTGCTCACTTTGGCGATGTGATAATGAGAAAATCCATATTCGTACATAGCGATATGGTCATTCCAATCGTCCGGTGCATCCAAGGTGACGGCGATCAAATCGACTCCATCTTTGGACGCCGTCGTGACGAGTGTGCGGTGCGCCCGTTTCGTATAGCCGGTTTTGCCGCCGGTGCAATATTCGTAAAGGCTTGTCAGCAGCTTGTTTTTATTCCGCCATACGCGCGCGCCGTCCTCACCGGGCGGAGCGGGGGCGCGGTACACTTTCGTTCCGGAAATGCGGCGAAACTCTTCGTTTTTCATCGCGTATTGCATGAGCAACGCCATATCATAGGCCGTTGAGTAATGGTTTTCCGCATCGTCCAATCCGTGCGGATTGGCAAACTCTGTGTCGCGCATCCCGATTTCAGCCGCCTTTTTGTTCATTAAAAACACAAACCCCTCGACGCTGCCGCCGACATGTTCAGCGATGGCCACCGCCGCGTCGTTGCCGGAACGAAGCATCAGCCCATATACCAAATCGCGCAGTTTGATTTTCTCCCCTTGGCGCAAGTAAATTGACGACCCTTCGGTCCGGACAGCGCGGGCGCTGACCGTCACCGTGTCGTCCATCTTCCCCGATTCAATCGCCAAAATGGCAGTCATAATTTTCGTAATGCTGGCGATGCGCCGTTTTGTATAGGCATCCTTGGCAAACAAAACCCGCCCGGAATGCTGCTCTATCAAAATCGCGCTTTTTGCGCTCACCCCATCCATAGCGCGCATCCGCTCTGGAACAAATGCCATAATCCCCGCAGCGAGTGCAAGAATGAGCGCAATGAGCCGCTTCTGCTTATTCATCTCATATCGGCGAGGATCCCCCTCCTTTAAGGAGCGGGGAGGAATCGCCTGTTCCTCCTTTCCGATTAGGCTGAACGGGCCGCAGCCGAAGAAACGTCGCGACGGAAACAGGCTGAACCCCAAAGCCGCGTTTTGTACAAGTGTATGCCTCGATGGGACAAATATGATGAAAAAATGCTGTTGCAAGGGGAGACAGCCTGAACGATCCGCTCCGGCGCTTGCGCTGGGCGCGTTGATGACATTTTCCCTGCAAAGAGAAAGCCGCTCCTTGAAACGGCGGACAGGTGTCCTGATGGATCGCAGCGCCTGCTCTCCCAAAAAAACGGGCAGGGGGTTCCCCCCCGCCCGTTTAAAACGGCTGCCAACGAAGCTTCTGCGCCTCATGAAAGCGTTCTTCAACGTTGCGCCAGTTGACGACGTTCCACCAATGTTCGATGTACGCCGCCCGATCATTTTTGTATTGCAAATAGTAGGCATGCTCCCACACATCAAGCACGAGAAGCGGGATCACATCCCATTGCGCCATGAGCTGGTGTTTTTCCGCCTGCAAAATTTCCAGACGGTGCGCTCGCGGCGCCCAAACGAGCAGCGCCCAGCCGACCCCTTCGGCGCTTTTCGCCGCTTCGGTGAAATGACGGCGAAAGGCGGTAAAACTGCCAAAATCGCGCTCGATTTGCGCCCGCAGCTCCCCGCGCGGCTCGCCGCCGCCCTCTGGATGCATGTTGTACCAAAAGATTGTATGCAAATAATGCCCGGAGCCGTGGAACGCCGCTTCCCGCTCCCAATGCTTCAGCAGTTCAAAATTGTTCGTCCGGCGCGCTTCGGCCATCATCCGCTCCGCCTGATTGAGACCGTCGACATAGCTTTGATGATGCTTCGTATGGTGGAGGCGCATGATTTCTTCGGAAATATGCGGCTCGAGTGCATCATAACGGTACGGCAGCGGCGGCAAGACATGACGGCCGGGCGCTACTTGTTGACGCGGCTCACCGCCGTCGTCCACATCCACCCAGCGTCGCTTTCCATCGGTCACGTTGTCCGCTTGACCCGGCTCGCCGTCAGCTATATCAGGCAGCGAGTCGGAGAGCTCCGCCATAAAAGCCGGCTCTTTTCCGTCCTCAACCCGCTCTGCCGTCCCGCTGGTGTCAAGCCATCCGTCTTCGTTCTCTTTGTTTTCACTCTCCAGTTCAGGCGACACCGATTCCCCTTCGACTTGTTCTTGCGTCGCCTCTTCTTCCCGCTCGGCAGCTGACGAATCAGCCAGGCGGACGGCCCGAGTGTATACGTCATCGACAAGACGCTGGAGCTCGTAAATCGCTTCTTCGGTCCATTCATCGCCGTGTCCATCGATGTACGCCAACAAAGACGAAAGCCCAACATCCTCAGCCATCCTGCGTGCAGACAGCGCCTGTTCAACTTGTCTTCCCCACGCAGCCGCTTCCATGACATACTGGCGAAGCGCACCGACATACACGTCATCGGCAAGGCGCTGAAGCTCGCGGACGGCCTCTTCCGTCCACTCGCCGTCATGCGCGGCAATGAACCCGCACAGCGACGAAGCGCCATCCGTGCTTGCCCCACGCAAAGCGAGCGTCTCCTTGACTTGATTTCCCCATTCGTTCACCCTAGCCGCATATTGGGCGAACAACACCTGATCGTCCATTTGGTAAAAACCTCCTCCTGTTTTGTTCGCCATATCGTATGCTGTCATGGGGAAATCGTTCTTGTCCGCATTCACCCAAATTCCCGGCCGCTCATACATAGAGGAGCGAGGGCAGTCATCATAGGAAGAGACAGCAAGGAAGAACAGAATCGCGGTGATGCTTCCCTGCAGCGGGTCTGCAAATGAGCCATAGATAAACCGCTCAAAAAAATCGGGCTGACCCAGAACATATTCGCGTTTTGGGTCAGCCCCCCCCTTTTTTCTGAAAAAGGCAGGCTGCTTTGGCAAACCGCCGGCTGCACCAAACGGTTTCCTTGTCCGGACGCACAGAAAACGCGGCGCCAACCGCATTTTCTCGTTACGCCGACCGTTCAGGCAAGCGGCACTCGCCGGTTTCCGCCCATTCGCTGACAAGCGCCTGCAGCGTTTTGGCGTCTACCTCAGCAAAATAACGGCGCAATTCCTCTTCATCATGAATGTAGACGCGCTTTCGCTTCCGATACGCCGGATTTTTCCATAAACAGACAAGAGCAATGATGTCGCGCAAATGAATGTCGCGCCCGTTAGCCGTAAACAGTGGATCGCTTTCATACGGCAGCCAATCAAGCAGCGCCGCCTCAAAATGGCGCAAATACAACACAGACAGCGTCCGCTCTTCGCCCCCGTCGCGGTACGTGACTTCCGAGCGGTTGAAATAGTCTTCAAACGTGTTCGATTGCGACTTTTGCAGCTCTTCACCGTACAGGCGGCAAACGTTCATGAGCGCTCTCCTTCCCGATCAGCCATTTTTCTTTAGTTTACCATATTCCGGCTGCCCATCGCTCAAATTTTCTGCTAATTTTTCGAAAAATAAATCCGCTTCCCGCTCGGATTCGCCATCGTCCGCCCATTCCGGCAGCGGCGGCAGCTCCTCGAGCGTTTTTAGCCCGAAATAATCGAGAAATTCCGGGGTTGTCCCGTACAAAATCGGCCGCCCGGTTCCTTCGGCTCGTCCAACCTCTTTAATGAGCGCCCGTGCCATCAGCGTCTGCAATGGCTTGTCGCTTTTTACGCCGCGAATTTCCTCAATCTCCGCACGCGTAATCGGCTGGCGGTATGCGATAATGGCGAGCGTCTCAAGCGCCGCCTGCGACAGCGGCGATGCTCCCGGCGCTTCGACCAACTTCTTTAAATAGGGGGCGTGTTCTTTTTTTGTCGCCAACAAAAACACGCCGCCAAGTTCGACAAGCTGGATGCCGCGCTCTTCCCGTCGGCAGTCTTGTTGAAGCTCCTCGATCACCGCTTTCGCCTCTAGCTCGCTGACTTCCAATACAGCGGCGATTTGCGAAAGCGACAGCCCTTCGTCACCGGCAGCAAACAACAACGCTTCCACGATCGCCTTTGCCGAATTTGGCGCACCGGCGCCCTTTTTTTCTCTTTCGTTTTGTTCCATCTCCCTTCTGCCACGCCAAACTCGTTGGCGCCCCTCCTCCTTTCCTCCTGTTTTCGTCGTTTCCCAAGTCTTCTCACCCCAATGTGAGTCAACTCTCCGCCTTATCATGGCATGGGCAAACAACAAAAGAAAAGCGGCCCGCCGCAGCGAACCGCCGCGGCCAAACCGCACCGCCTCAACCGGCTGGTTTCACCGCAAGAAACAAATCGCTGAAATTCCGTTCTTGCTCAACGATGATTTCATCTTGCTTCATCAACTCTAAAATGGCCAAAAACGTCACGACGATATACGAACGATCGTAGGACGGAAACAGCTCGTAAAAGTTTTTCCGCCCGTTCGCCTGCTTTAGTTCATGCAAAATTTCCGCCATGCGCTGTTCGACGGAAATATCTTGGCGGGAGATTTTCGCCCGCATCGGTTTTTGCAGTTTTTTTCGGCGCAACAGCTTCGACAAGGCGCCAAGCATATCGTATACGTTCACATCCAGCGGCGCCGCCTTTTTCTCATCCGCGTATGCGCTTAAGTCGCTCGGCGGCTTTGTAAACAAAAGCGCCCGCTCCTCTTCGCGCCGCTTCAGTTCGCGCGCCGCCTCTTTAAACTTTTTATATTCAAGCAGCCGCTGCGCCAGCTCCTCGCGCGGGTCTCCGTCATCGCCCCACTCGATGTCGCCGTCGACAGTTTCCTCATTGGAGGGCGGCAACAGCATTTTGCTTTTGATCGCAAGCAAGGTGGCCGCCATCACTAAATATTCGCTGGCGATATCCAACTCAAGCTCCTGCATGGCGTGAATGTACGCCATATACTGCTCCGTAATTTGCGCGACCGGAATATCGTAAATATCGATTTCATAGCGGTTGATCAAATGCAAAAGCAGATCAAGCGGCCCTTCAAACGCTTCGATTTTGACGTTGTACGGCAATTGCACATCCATCCCACCATTTTTTCCAGAACCACCGCCCGGTAGGCTCGTCTCCAGCTGCAGTACATTTATTGTATCATAACGAAGCGGCGAAGCGAACGGAAAACAGTCTCTTTTTTGCGCCGCAGGCCGCCGAAGTCGTATAATCGAAGAAGAGCCGTCCGCCTTCACATGGCGCGGCCCACTTTTGAAAGGAACGATGGCCGATGTATCCAAAAGCGTATATCGAGTATTTGGTCCATTTCCATAGCGACCGCGATTATTTTGAATGCCACGAAATTTTGGAGGAACATTGGAAACAAGACGGTCGAAACAAAGGTTGGCTTGTGCTCATTCAAACGGCGGTCGCTTTTTACCATTACCGGCGCGGCAACGTCTCGGGAGCGCTGCGCCTCATTCGACGGGCGCGGGCGCTGCTTGACGAAGCGCAAGAGATGATCCGGCGGCTCGGCCTCGATGACGAGGCGCTCGCCCGCTTGCTCGACGAGACGGCTGGGCGGATCACCCACGGCGAACCGTACGAAAGCGTCGAACTGCCGATTCGCGACCGTTCCCTTTATGAGCAATGCCAGGCCGCCTGCGCCCACCGGCAGCTCGTTTGGGGGCAAGCCAGCGACCTAGCCAACCTTGATCTTGTGGATAAACACCGGCGCCGCGACCGCTCGGACGTCGTCGCCGCACGCGAACAAAAAAAACGGGCCAAAGCGGAAGGAGTTGGCTTCCCTCCCCCTCCGCCGCCCGCCTGAGCGCGGAGCCGCGCTAGTTTCGTTATTCGTTGCACGCATGGCATTTATCGAAAAACGAGGCGGTCCACTCGTTGGCGCACAATCGGCAGCCCGGGTACACCTCTTTCAATGCCTTGACCATCTGTTTTCCGATCCCTTGGTGGCGGTGTGACGGATTGACGCTGATGTGCTGGATTTCCACAACATCAGGAGCGCGCAACAGGACGCCGATAATGCCGACGATGTCATCCCCTTCTTTCCATAAAAACAGCTGCCAATCGTTGTTTGTTTCATACTGTTTCATCGTCTGCTGCAGCCGTTTCAGGTCTTTTTCCGTCGGCATAAACGACAACAGTCCCATGGCGATTTTCTCATAGTTTTTTCGGTAACGGATTAACATAAAAATCCCTCATTATCGACAAACGCTTTTCCGAAATGGAAAAGTTTTTGTCATTTTCTCTATACGTATTATAAACATTCTCACCGATATTGTGAACCATTTCATGCCTTTTTACGCAAATTACGCAAGCGTCCGCAAGACGTTCGCCATTTCGATCGCCGACACCGCCGCTTCCCATCCTTTATTGCCCGCTTTCGTGCCGGCCCGCTCGATCGCCTGTTCAATGGTGTCCGTCGTCAACACGCCGAAAATGACCGGAACACCGCTTGCAAGCGCCGCGTGGGAGACGCCTTTGGCCGCCTCGCTGCAGACGTAGTCAAAATGGCTCGTTGCCCCACGGATGACGGCGCCAAGCGTAATGACAGCGTCAAACTGCTTCGATTCCGCCATTTTTTTCGCTACAAGCGGGATTTCAAACGCACCCGGCACCCAGGCGACAGTGATGTCGCTGTCGCTCACGCCATGGCGCGTCAAGCCGTCGATCGCCCCAGATAAAAGCTTGCCCGTGATGAATTCGTTAAAACGAGAGACGACGATGCCGATTTTCAATCCGGTGCCGACTAAGTTTCCTTCAATGATGCGCATGTTCGTTGCTCCTCCCATCAGTGAACTACCCGCCACCTATGCTTCGCTTAGAGGTGGAGGCTTCAAGCGACTTGTGCGTGTTCGCCGAACGGTAAGCCACACACAAGAACCCTTTACGCTTCCCTTCGTTCCGAAGGTGTCCGTTCTAGCCATATTCTATCCTATTCGTTGGCTAACGCCAACCGACATTCATCTCCCACCTACTCACTGGGTTACACCCTTCGCGTTCCTTGAGGTGGGAGACTTCTTTCGGAAATCCGTTAAAAATGAAGCATATGTCCTAATTTTTCATGTTTCGTGCGCAAATATTTTTCATTTTCCTTTTTCGCTGGCATCTGAATGGGCACCCGTTCAACGACTTCGAGTCCATGCCCTTTTAAGCCGGCGATTTTGCGCGGGTTGTTCGTGAGCAGGCGCATTTTCGTCACGCCAAGATCTTTCAAAATTTGCGCCCCGATGCCATAATCGCGCAAATCGGCGGGGAAGCCGAGCTTTTCGTTCGCCTCGACGGTGTCATAACCTTGCTCCTGCAGCTTGTAAGCGCGCAACTTGTTCATAAGGCCGATGCCGCGCCCTTCTTGGCGCATGTAAAGCAACACCCCGCGCCCTTCCGCCTCGATTTGCCTGAGCGCCGCATGCAGCTGCGGACCGCAGTCGCACCGGCACGAGCCAAACACATCGCCAGTTAAGCATTCGGAATGGACGCGCACCAAGATCGGCTCATCCGGGATGATCTCTCCTTTGACAAGCGCCACATGCTCTTTTCCGTCGAGCACGTTTGTGTAGCCGATGGCGCGAAATTCGCCGAATTCGGTCGGCAGCCAAACGTCCACCTCCCGTTTCACGAGCTTTTCCCGCTGGCTCCGATAGGCGATCAAATCTTTGATCGTGATCATTTTCAATCCGAACTGGTCGGCGATTTGCCGCAAATCAGGAACGCGAGCCATCGTCCCGTCCTCTTTAATGATTTCGCAAATGACGCCGGCCGGCTTCGCGCCGCACAAACGGGCCAAATCAACCGCCGCTTCTGTATGGCCGGCGCGCCGCAAGACGCCTCCCTTTTTCGCAATCAACGGAAAAACGTGGCCAGGACGTTTAAAATCGCTCGCTTTCACATTCGGATCAAGCAGCGCCTGAATCGTCGCCGCCCGCTCGTAGGCGCTGATTCCCGTCGTTGTCGTTTTGTAGTCGACACTCACCGTAAACGCTGTGCCATGCGCGTCCGTGTTATGAGTGACCATCGGCTCAAGCTCGAGCCGCTCCGCCAATTCCTCCGTAATCGGCACGCAGACGAGCCCGCGGCCATGAGTGATCATAAAGTTAATGACATCCGGAGTAGCTTTTTCGGCCAGCACGACAAAATCGCCTTCATTTTCGCGGTCTTCGTCATCGCAAACGATGATCACTTCTCCGTTTTTCAGCGCCGAAAGCGCTGTTTCAATCGTGTCAAACATCAAGCTTGCCCCCTTTTCCACTATTTATAGCCGTGCTGCTCCAAAAATTCGACCGTCAATTTGGAGGTCGGCGTCGCTTTTGCGGTGAGGAAAGCGGCGACGTACTTGCCGATCATGTCGCACTCGATATTGACGAGATCGCCCGGCCGCTTTTCGTCTAAAATCGTCGCCTCACGCGTATGCGGAATGAGTGAAACGATGAACGTGCGCTCGCTCAGACCGAAAATCGTCAAGCTCGTCCCATCGACTGCGACCGATCCTTTCTCAATCATATAGGCGCGCAGCGAGGCCGGCACTTCGATTTCATAGTAGACGGCGTTCGCTTTCGGCCACTGCCGGATGATGCGCCCGACGCCGTCCACATGCCCGGTGACGAAATGGCCGCCAAACCGTCCTCCAGCCGCCATTGCCCGCTCCAAATTCACCTTCGCCCCCGGCTTTAATGTCTTTAGCGCCGTCGCTTTCACCGTCTCCGGCATGACATCGACCGTAAACTGCCGTTCGGTGAACGATGTGACGGTCAAGCAGACGCCGTTGACGGCGATGCTGTCGCCAAGCCGCACATCTTCGAGCACCCGCTTGGCGCCAATCGTCATCACGATGGCATCGCCGGTTTGCTTCATTTGTTCGATCGTGCCGATCTCTTCAATAATGCCAGTGAACACAACGATTCCTCCTTCCGTTTCGGCGCGGCGACGATTTTGATGTCCGGGCCGATCGTCTCGATGCGGCGGATGTCAAGCTCCACCGCTTCAGCAAGCCGGGCGAAGCCAAGGCCGCCGACCGGCGTCGGCGCCCCGCGGCCGCCGATCAGCTTCGGAGCGATATAGGCGATGACCTCATTGACTGCTCCCGCGCGGAGGAAGCTGTCATGAACGCGCGAGCCGCCTTCGACAAACAGCGACATGACTCCCTGCTCCCCAAGCAGACGGAGCACATCGCGGACATCGATCTGGGCCGTCGGCATTGAAAATACGCGCACCCCAAGGCGCTCATACGCCGCTGCTTGTTCCCGGCTGACGCCGCCGGTGATGATCCACGTTTCTGCTTCCTTGTCAGCGACGACATGGGCGTCAAGCGGTGTACGCAATTTTGTATCCAAAATGATGCGCAGCGGGTTTTTCCGCTTTTCCCCAAAGCGGACGGTAAGCTTCGGGTTGTCGGTCAAAACGGTGTTGACGCCGACCAAAATGGCGTCATGCTGCGCACGAAGGCGATGGACATCCTCACGCGCCGCGCTTGATGTAATCCATTTGCTTTCCCCCGTCGCCGTCGCGATTTTGCCATCGAGGCTGCATGCGAACTTCAACGTGACAAACGGCGTTTTTGCGGCGATATAGTGGAAAAACATCCGATTTAATTCGTCCGCTTCGTCTTTTAATACGCCAACATCAACGTCAATGCCCGCTTGGCGCAGCTTGGCAATCCCTTTTCCCGCGACAAGCGGATTCGGGTCGGTCGTGGCAACGACGACGCGACGGACGCCCGCCTGGATGAGCAAATCGGCACATGGCGGCGTTTTTCCATAATGGCTGCACGGCTCAAGCGTCACGTACACCGTCGCACCGCGCGCCTTCTCGCCAGCCATGCGGATCGCATAGACTTCAGCATGCGGCTCACCCGCTTTCAAATGGGCGCCAAGCCCAACGACCGTCCCACCGTTGACAACGACCGCGCCAACTGCAGGATTGGGAGACGTTTGCCCGACCCCAGCTTTGGCCACATCGAGAGCGAGCCGCATATAATGTTCATCGTTATGCACCGCACTCCCTCCTTCAATAAAAACGAAACCCCCGGGATGTCCCCGGGGGCTCATTGATGAGAGAATGACCAATGATGCGCAAACAAACACACGTTCGCTAAGCAGGCTATACCGGCCGGTCGGAAACAAAAGATACTACCATGCCTAGTCGGCCGACAGACGCTGCCCATGGGTCTGAACCGGCCGAAAACAGCCGTGCGCATATTGGCATCCTTCTCCCATCCAGACTATACTGTCGGCTCCGGAATCGCACCGGATCCTGCCTTTCGGCTCGCGGGCTGAGGGGCGGAAAGCCCCATCACCGCCGGTCGGGAATTTCACCCTGCCCCGAAGGATGCATCACTATATCGTTATGTTCATTATACCACACGAAACGCCCTGCATCATCATTCCGCAACCCAAATCCAATACGCCGCTCCCCACAACAGGCTGGCCGCAAGCAAAAAGAAAAACAAGCGCCAGTTGTTTCGAACAGTCCGATCATCCTCGCTCATGCGCTGTTTACGGTTCGTCAAATACTTTCACTTCCTTCATCACGTCGCCGTTTTTCATCGTCCTCACGACGTCCATGCCCGATGTCACTTGGCCAAAGACGGTGTGCACCCCATCCAAGTGCGGCTGCGGCTCGTGGACGATAAAGAACTGGCAGCTGCCGGTGTCGCGGCCGCGGTGCGCCATGGACATCGCGCCGGTGACATGTCGGTGTGGATTGTTGTCCGTCTCGCACGGGATCGTATAGCCGGCATCGCCCGTTCCGTTGCCGCGTGGACATCCTCCTTGGCTGACAAATCCAGGGATGACGCGGTGGAACGTCAACCCGTTATAAAAGCCTTCGTTTGCGAGCTTCTCAAAATTGGCCACCGTCACCGGCGCCTCGTTTGGGAACAGTTCAAACTCGATTTTCCCGCCGTTTTCCATTAGAATATATCCTTTTTTTGCCACAAGCATCCAGCTCCTTTTCGACATCGAAACTACTTTTATCATACCATGATTGCCAAGTGAAACAAAAGAAAAAATGTCGAGTCAGTCAAGACTTTGTGGAGAACATTTTTTCGGTTCACTACGGGCGTTGTCAATCACTAGTTAGCGAACCATTTTCAGGAATTGATATCGTAAGCGCTTTCGGACTCTCATCCCTCATCTTGAGGCGATGATACGGTATTCCATTTTTTTACACCCAACCACCATCCCGGAGCGCCGACAACGCTTGATGGATCGGTGTCCCGGATGACCGCTGCAGACACGGTAGATTCTGACGCACCACATCTGCCCATAACCGTCCGGCCTTCCGTTTGGCCTGTTCGATCCGCTTGGACTTTGTTGAGGCCGAGGCTGCCGTTCGGGTCTCTTCTTCCTCCACCAACTGCCCATTTCTCCGCCAAATCCCGTCGATTCGGGCTGCCATCGCCCTCAGAAACGCCCGAAGCCCTTGGTCTTTCCAGCTGCGGCGGGATTTCACCCGATGCGCAAACCGGCTCATCACGCTCTCGGCGTGGCCCATCGGACGCATGCCGGTCGTCTCCACCCCTTGCTCCGACAGCCACTCCCGATAGTCCCGGATGCATCCCGGCATCGACTCGATCCGGCGAATCAAGGCGGCCAGCTGTTGTTCTTTGCCTTCGTCCTCCAACGTGCCGACCGCGCTGTTCAGCTCCACGAGAAGCCCCTCTTCGTCTTGTTTCGCCAGCTTCCTCCGCACCTCCCGCCAACGCGGATGGCCGGACAGACACTGACGCAGCTCCCGCGCCACATGAAATCGATCCAGCTGAAAGCACGCCCGCTTCCCAAAATACTCCCGGCAGGCCGTGATCCACGACGCCGCGTCGCCGTTGATGATCAACAGGTCCCGGCACGGATCATAGGCATATTCGTTCATCAGCCACTCTTCGAACCGTTCCCACACGTCTCCCTCCCCTTCATGGAGGTAGTGGCGCCGGTTCACGAGCTCGAGCTGCGAACCGTTTCGTTTCCATCCCTCGTGAA
>NZ_NISS01000001.1:744651-762851 GCF_002335725.1 Geobacillus sp. FJAT-46040 | reverse complement strand
TCATAGTAGTAGTTCCGTCGAAACGTCACTTCTCCAAACAGCGTTTGGATCGTGGTCGGCCGTTTGTCTTTCAGCTGATACCGGCGCTTGTCCCGCGCTTCCGCCAGTTGTTGATCGATCTCCTCCAAAAGGGCCGCCAACAAGACAGCGAACACCTTTTGAAGAGTTCTGACTAATTGTTCCTCCAGCTCTTTTAATAAAGGCCATTCTGTGGTAAGATGTTTCATGGACTCTCTCCCTCCTGTTTTATGGATGTTGGTCATCACCATCATAGCAGGGAGAGAGTCCTTTTTGCACGACATTTGCTTTTTCTACCGCGCTTCGCTTGGTGGCCCCGACGAGCGTCGCGAACAAAAGTTCGCAACCCTCGTCGGGGATCATTTCGGAATGTCACCCACAAATATTTTACTCACACAAAAATGTCTTTTCAAATTCGCACGCCGCCTGACCGCGCCGCTTTTTGCCGATAGCCAAGCAGGCGAGCGTACGGTATAATGATAATGCATTTTCGTAAACAGGAGGCGAGCTATGTGAAACGAACGATCGCTTCATCGCTGCTTTGGGCGGTGCTCTTGGCATCTCCGGGCATCGCAGCGGCCGATGCCGCGCCGGGCGATGTCATTGTGACGCTCGGGGAAAACTTAACGAATGAACAAAAGCAAAAAGTGCTCGACGAAATGAAGGCGCCGGACGGGGCGCAAACGATCACCGTCTCAAACGTTGAGGAGCATAAATATTTGGACGGACTCATTCCGAAAGCGCAAATCGGCACGCGCGCCATCTCGTCGTCGATGATCACGATAAAAGAGCCCGGCTCGGGGCTTCATGTCGAAACGCACAACATCACATGGGTGACGAAAGAGATGTATACAAACGCCTTGATCACCGCAGGGGTGAAAGATGCCGATATTTACATCACCGCCCCGTTTCCGGTTTCCGGCACCGCAGCGCTGACGGGGCTGATGAAGGCGTATGAAATTTCCTCGGACCAAGCCATCCCTGATGATGTCAAAAAAGTGGCGAACGAGGAAATGGTGCAGACGGCGAAGCTCGCCGATTCGATCGGCGCGGACAAAGCGGTCGCCCTGCTGGCGAAAATCAAACAAGAAATCGCCAACAACCCACCGCAGACGGACGCTGATTTGCGCGCCCTTATTGAAAAAATCGCCAACGACCTTGGCATTACGCTGAGCGAGAATGAAATCAACAACCTGATTTCCCTTTTCCATAAAATGCAAAACGCCCATATTAATTGGGATCAAGTGAACGATCAGCTGAGCAAGGCGAAAGAACAGCTATCGGCGTTTTTGCAGTCAGAAGAAGGGAAAACGTTCATTCAAAACCTTATCGACATCTTCAAAGAAATTTGGAACGCGATCAAATCAGCATTTTC
This sequence comes from Geobacillus sp. FJAT-46040, assembly GCF_002335725.1. Classification (NCBI taxonomy): domain Bacteria; kingdom Bacillati; phylum Bacillota; class Bacilli; order Caryophanales; family Anoxybacillaceae; genus Geobacillus; species Geobacillus sp. FJAT-46040. The sequence continues at coordinate 761,458 of NZ_NISS01000001.1, read as the reverse complement.
CTCAAATCAACAATAAAAGAAGGCGCCCAAAAAAAGCAGCGGGCGCCTTTTCTTTGTGAAGGCCGTTCTCTTTCCAACCGGCGGCCTTCACTTTTTCACTTTCGTTTTCAAAGGCAAATCATATTGGATCAAATCTTCATATGTCTCCCGTTTCACAACGAGCTGGGCGTCGCCGTTTTCAACGAACACAACGGCTGGGCGCGGCAGACGGTTGTAATTGTTCGCCATGGAATAGCCGTAAGCGCCGGTGCAAAAAACGGCCAAATAATCGCCCGGCTTCGCTTCCGGCAGGGCGATGTCCCAAATGAGCATGTCGCCTGACTCGCAACACTTCCCGGCGATCGATACGACTTCCGTCGGCTCGCCGAACACCCGGTTGGCGAGCGCGGCTTCGTATTTCGCTCCGTAAAGCGCCGGGCGGATGTTGTCGCTCATGCCGCCGTCAACGGCAATATAGGTGCGGACGTTGGGCACCTCTTTGCGCGAACCGATCGTATAAATCGTCGTTCCCGCATCACCCACGAGCGACCGCCCCGGCTCGATCCAAATTTCCGGCAACGGCAAGCGGCAAGCTTCGGCCTGCCTTTTCACCTCTTCCACAATGCAGTCGACGTACGCTGTCACCGGAATCGGGTCGTCTTCCTCCGTATAGCGGATGCCAAAGCCGCCGCCAAGATTGACAACCGCTGGGACAAATCCGTGCTCCTTGTTCCACTCCGCCAGCTTGGCAAACACTTTTTGCGCCGCGAGCACAAACCCAGCTGTTTCAAAAATTTGCGAGCCGATATGGCAATGAACGCCGAGCAGCTGAAACGCGGCCGATGCCATAACACGGCGAAACGCCTCGTCCGCCTGACCGTTGTTTAAGTCAAAGCCGAACTTTGAATCTTCTTGCCCGGTTAAAATGTAATCGTGCGTATGCGCCTCGACCCCCGGCGTCACGCGGAGCAAAACCGGCACCGTCCGACCGCATGACGCCGCCAGCTCTTCGATCAGCTCGAGTTCGTAAAAGTTGTCGGCAACGATGCAGCCGATGCCGTGTTCAAGCGCCATCGCCAATTCGTCCCGGCTTTTGTTGTTGCCATGAAAATGGATGCGCTCAGGCGGAAAACCGGCCGCAAGCGCCGTATACAGCTCACCGCCTGAGACGACGTCAAGCGACAATCCCTCCTCAGCGGCCAGCTGCACGATGGCGACGGCGGAAAACGCCTTGCTCGCATACGCGACTTGCGCCCGCACGCCGTGACGCTGGAACGCTTCTTTAAACGCGCGCGCCCGAGCGCGGATCAACGCAACGTCATAAATATAAAGCGGCGTGCCATACGTTTTGGCCAACTCGACCACATCGACGCCGCCGATTTCCAAATGCCCTTGTTCATTCACGCGGCTTGTCCCGTGAAGAAACATCGCAAACCCCTCATTCCTCTATCGAAATCGCATGGCAAAAGCAAAAAAGACAGTTTGCAAAATCGGCAACTGCCTTTACAAAACGGAAAACCGCAGAGCGCCATCGGCTCTGCCTTGAAACGGAAGGCCGCACACCCCGCGCTGGGCCATGCCCATTCCGTCCGTGCAAACGTGCGAAGCACTGAGGCAAGCACCATCAGTGCAAGCAATTAAATATAACTTATCATAATTATAAAAAAGTTGCAATAGCGCTAAAACGAAAAAAGCGGCCGCCAATAGGTGGAGACGGCCGCTTCCAAATGGATCGTTCGCGTCATGACGGCTGTTTTTGCCGGTCTTGCGGGTGAACGATGCTCGGGCGCACTCTCGCTCCGGCAACCGAACGGCGGACGACAATTTGCATAAATGCCGCTGGATCGAACGGGATGAACGGCCATAAGTACGGCGTATTAAGCGAGCGGATGCTGGCGAGCCAAAGCAAATAAACGGTCGTGCCAATGACGAGCCCGGGCACTTTAAACAAGGCGACAAGAATGACCAATGCCAATCGAGAAATCTTATTCGCCACGCTCAACTCATAGCTTGGCGTCGCAAATGAACCGATCGCCGCCACCGAAATGTACAAGATCACTTCCGGCACAAACAGCCCGACATCGATGGCGATTTGTCCGATCAAGACGGCGGCAATCAAACCCATCGCGGTTGATAGCGGCGTCGGGGTATGAATGGCTGCCATCCGCAAAAACTCAATCCCAAAATCAGCGAGCAAAATTTGCACAATGATCGGGATGTTCGTTTGTTTGTTCGGCCCAATAAACGCCCACGATTCGGGCAACAACGACGGTTCAAGGACGAACAGCACCCACAGCGGCAGCAAAAACAACGACATCAAAATGCCTAAAAACCGCACCCAGCGCACAAACGTCCCGACCCCTGGCGACTGCCGGTATTCCTCGGCATGCTGGACGTGGTGGAAAAATGTTGTCGGCGTGATGATGACGCTTGGCGATGTATCAACCATAATGAGCACGTGCCCTTCAAGCAGGTGCGTCGTTGCTACATCCGGCCTCTCGGTATAACGGACGAGCGGGTACGGGTTGTATCCTTGCTTGACTAAAAACTCTTCGACTGTTTTGTCGCCCATCGTCAGTCCATCGACGTTGATTTGCTGCAACTCTTTCTTGACGAGTTCAACAAGCCCCGGGTCAGCGACGTCTTTAATATAGGCGATGCATACGTCCGTTTTTGACCGCTCGCCGACTTGCAAAATTTCAAAGCGCAGCCGCTCGTCGCGGATGCGGCGGCGGGTGAGCGCCGTGTTGACAATGATGTTCTCGACGTAGCCGTCGCGGGCGCCGCGCACAACTTTTTCCGTATCCGGCTCTTGCGGCTGCCGACCCGGATAGCTGCGGACGTCGACAGCAAATCCGGTCGATTCGCCTTCAATCAAGACGATGATCAAGCCCGACAGCAGCTTGTCAACCGCTTCGTCGAGGCTCGTCACCGGACTAACTTGCTGATGAACGAGTCGATTTTCGATGATCTGCCACGCTTGGGACGCCTGGCGTTCATCATCGTTGACGCGCACAATTTGTTTTAACAATTCGATAATGTATTGCGTGTCGCATAAACCGTTGCAGTAGTAAATATGTACTTCCCGGTTTAGGACATAGATTTTCCGCACGCCTAAATCAAAGCTTGTCCCGACGCCGATCCGCTGTTGCAAAAACTTCGCGTTGTCAACGAGCCGCTTCGCGATCGGCGCTTTCGGTTTCTTTTCTTTTTCCGGCATGGCCACCACTCCTTTCGAGAATCAACTCGACCGCCTTGCGCGTAATCGGCGCTCCGTATTTCGCATGGTCTCGATATCCCATTTTGCCGATGTCGCCGATGCCGACGATGAGCGGAATGTTCAGCCGGTCAAGGCAGTAGACGGTATCGCCATTGATCCGCCCGATCTCGAGGTCCCGGACGCCTTCTTTATCGACCCCATATTCGGTCATCACGCCGTCACGGTCGATGCTCACATGCACTTTTGTCTATTCATGCTGGTGCGTATTGGAGGCAACCGCCAGCGCCCCGAGCACTTGGATTTGCTCATGCGTCGCCACATAGCGAAGCGCCTGCTCTCCGGCCCCCTCCCCGAGGGCGCCGCAATCGTCAAACATGACAAACACTGGATCGTGCGGCGTTTGCAAAATGAGTTCGACCAACTGTTCACCGCTCAGTTTCGTCGGATTGCCTTGCGAGCGAGAAATGCAACGGCCGCCGATCTCGGCGGCAACCCGCTCAATCGCCCGGCAGGCGAACTCGTCCCCATCCGTTACTAAAATGACTCGTCGTTTTTCCATCATCTCTACCCTTTCGGTTTGCAAGTGAGCGCCGCGGCAAAAGAGCCAGCCACGATAAAAGCGAACAAGGCGCCGGCAAATCGGAACACCGCTGCTCCGGTTTCGACAAATCCCTCCGGCCGCGGTTCTGCCATGGCCCCTTTCGCCAACCAATACCCAAATCCGCATAGCGGCATCGTCGCCCCGGCGCCAGCCCAAGCGACGAATGGATCATAGACGCCGCCAAAGCCAAGGAGTACGCCAAAGACGACAAGCGAACCGGCGACGCCAGCCGGCGTCCATTTGCCGCGGTCGATGATGAGCTGAACGATGGCGCACAGCAGCCCGCCGGCGAGAAAGGCACGGACGTATTCCATATCACATTCCCTCCTGATCGTTCCCAAATAAAAGACGTCCTACGGCGGCAAATCCGGCTCCTGTCCAGCCGCTTCGATGACGACGCCGTGAGCGATCGCTGGGATCGACTGTTTTTGCTGCACCATCGTTTGACTCAAGAGCGCCCCGGTAGCGACGACAAACAGGCGTCGAAACGTTCCGCGGGCGAGCTCTTGAAGCAAATACCCGTACGTGACGACCGCCGAGCAGGCGCAACCGCTGCCGCCGGCGAACACCTTTTGATCTGGCCGGTAAATCATCAGCCCGCAATCGTTGTAAACGTCGGTCACATCGTAGCCTGATTCAGCAAGCAACTCGCGGACGATGACGCTGCCGACGCGCGACAAGTCGCCGGTGACAATCAAATCGTAATCGCCCGGCGAGACGCCTAAGTCACGGAAATGCTGCTCGATCGTATCGGCCGCCGCCGGGGCCATCGCCGCCCCCATGTCGAGTGGGTTTTTCAGCCCGGCGTCAACGACTTTGCCGATCGTCGCCGCCCGGACGCGCCAACGTCCCGGCGCGCGGCCAACGAGCGCGGCGCCGGCGCCCGTGACGGTGAACGTCGCCGTTTTCGGCTTTTGCACCCCCAGTTCAGTCGGGTAGCGAAACTGCCGTTCGGCCGTCGCGTTATGACTGCTTGTCGCCGCAAGCGCCCGATCAGCCAATCCCCCAGCGACAAACGCAGCGGCTGCCGCCAACGTTTGCATCGAGGTCGAACAGGCGCCGAACAAGCATAAAAACGGAATCGGCAGCTCGCGGGCGACATAGTTCGATGTCGCATTTTGGTTTAACAAATCACCGGCCAAAAATAGATCGACTTCTTCGGCAGAGACGCCCGCCTTTTGCAAGCAGCAGTCCACCGCCTCCCGCATCAGCCTCCGCTCGGCCAGCTCCCACGTCGCTTCGCCGCAATATAAGTCGCGATGGCAAACATCAAAATAACTTCCGAGCGGCCCGTCGGCTTCAAGCGGCCCGACTGCGGCAGCGGCCGCTTGGATGTAAACACCATCGTCAAACACCCATGTCTGCTTTCCGACACGTTTCATGGCCAATCCCTCTTTTCGTCACGGCCAAACAAGGCCAAGCACATAGGCGGCAATCAGACCATAAATGACCGCTGCCCCACCGACTTTCAACATCTGCCCGGCCACCCCGGCCGTCCATCCTTCGCTGCGATGTTCGATGGCAGCGCTCGCGATCGCATTGGCCAGCCCTGTAATGAGCATCGTCGCCCCCGCACCGGCAAATTGGCTGAAATCATCATATTTCCCGACGGCCGTCAGCACAATCGCCAATCCGGCCATCACCATAGACGCCCACAGATGAGCCTCGAGCGGCGAAGCGGCAAACGTGCCGCCATACCAATCAACGAGCCATTGCGCCAACGCACAAAGCGCCCCGCCGACAAGAAACGCTTTTACCGCATTGGCGGCGTATGGGGGAGAAGGCTGAAACGCCTTCACCTCGCGGACATAATCGGACTTTAATCCCACGTTTCCTTCCCCCTTTGTCAGCGAAAGTGATCGACAAAATAAAGCCAATGTAACAACGAACCGGCCACTTTGCCAAAGGCGATGGCCATAAGTAAAATGACGATTTTATCATCGACGCCGATCCGCTTCGCTAAAATCGGCCAAACGTTCAACACCTCTGTTAAAGCGGCAGCGAGCATTCCGATAAACACACCATGAAACAATCCGATCGGCGCTAGCCAATATTTGGATAAATACCAAACCGAATGGCGCAAACTCATCCAACCGCCAACGATGGCGCCGGCTACAGCCCCCCATTCATAGGCGTGAATGCGTTTTGGCGTTTTCGTCAGCTGCGTCAGGCGCGGGATGACGCCAAGCACGACCAAAAAAGCGACAAATCCGGTTCCGACCGCCAACCCTCCGGCGAAGCCGACGAACACTACCAGCAAAATCTCAAGCGTCGTCAAGAGGCTTCAAGCTTTCTTTGTTTTCATGCAAAATGACGTACTGATCGATCGATTGCTGGTAGTTGAACATTTCGACTTCAAGAGGGCTGGGCTCCTCGTTGATTCGTTTGCGGAACCAATGGTTGAAAAATAAAATCATCCCGATGCCGAGCCCAAGCGAATATGGAATTTGCAAAAGCAGCGGTTTATCGACCGCTTGGCCGGTCACCATCTCGTACAGATGGCGATGCACCCGTTGCATGCTGACGTCCTCGTGAAAGTTCATGATCGCCATCGCCGAACCGACGAACAAAAGAAGCCAAACGAGAACGAAGGAAGCGGTCGAAACCTTCCGTTTTTCATAGACGACTTCAATGATCGTCTGCGATGGGCCGATCATCTGCACATCAAGCGAGGAATCCACATCAAACACAGCCCGGATCATTTGCATCATATCGATGATGACGATATTTTTATCGCTGGGCTGGATGCGATAGAGCGGAATCGTCTTCAACCGCCGAATGAGCCCGCCATCCGGCGCAGCGATTTGGGCCGCCTGCCCGAGCGTCACCACCGCCCCCGGCTTGACTTGCACGCGATGGCGCGGCTTGATAAATACGGTGTTGGCCATTTGCTTCACACCTTTGTCCCCATTTTGTTTTTCTTTAGTTTGGTTGGCAAAAACACCGATCATGCGGCCTGTCGGCGTTCACCATCGATTTCATAAAAATAGAAAAGAATGGGCAAAAAATGCCCATTCTTTTTTAGACTTTTGTTGCTTGCTATGGAAAAAGCGTTCCAAGATGCGCTTACAGACCAAAAGGCGGATGCGATTCATGGTTCACCGCCGATGAATTGACATCCGTCCATTTTGAACACACCTGTGCGGACAAAATGGACTATCCGTCCATTTTGTTGCTCACTCCGTGCGGACAAAATGGACTATCCGTCCATTTTGTCCTTTATGTGCTGCAATATTTTCTTTTCCAGCCGGGATACTTGCACTTGAGAGATGCCGAGCCTCAATGCCACTTCGGACTGGGTTTGGTCTTTGTAATAGCGCAAATAGACGATCAGCCTCTCACGCTCGTCGAGTTCTTCGATCGCTTTTTTTAAGGCGATTTTGTCAAACCATGACGCTTCGTCGGCGTCAGCGATTTGATCAAGCAACGTAATCGGATCGCCGTCGTTTTCGTACACCGTTTCGTGAATCGATGTCGGCGAGCGGACGGCCTCTTGGGCGAGAACGACTTCCTCAGGGGAAATGCCTAAATGGTCGGCGATTTCCGTAACCGTCGGCGCCCGCCCGCGCGTTTTCGACAGCTCATCTTTCGCCTTGCGGATTTTGTTGCCCATCTCTTTCAGCGAACGGCTCACTTTGACGGTGCCGTCGTCGCGAAGAAACCGCTGAATCTCCCCAATGATCATCGGCACGGCGTACGTCGAAAACTTGACGTCATACGACAGGTCAAACTTGTCGACCGACTTTAACAAGCCGATGCAGCCGATTTGAAACAAGTCGTCCGCTTCATAGCCGCGGTTTAAAAAACGTTGAACGACCGACCAGACGAGGCGCATGTTTTTTTCAATAATTTCATCACGCGCTTCTTGATCGCCTTCTTGGCTGCGGCGGATCAGCTCTTTCATCTCCTGATCTTTGATTGGCGACTGATCTTGCTTGACATCGACATCCATAGGCATGTCTCCCTCAGTTACATAACGCTTTGCTTTTCGCAATATGCTTTTTCAAATACACAGTCGTCCCTTTATTCACTTCCGATTCGACGATGACTTCGTCCATGAAGTTTTCCATAATGGTAAAGCCCATCCCTGACCGCTCGAGCTCGGGCTTTGTCGTAAACAACGGCTGGCGCGCTTCTTCGATGTCAGGAATGCCGACTCCTTCGTCTCTCACCGTCAAATGGACGACACCGTCTTCAATGATGACGGAAATGGAGACGATGCCGTTCGGATCGTTGTTGTAGCCGTGAATGATCGCGTTTGTCACCGCCTCAGAGACAACCGTTTTAATTTCCGTCAGTTCGTCCATCGTCGGGTCAAGCTGGGCGACGAACGCCGCCACGGTCACACGGGCGAACGATTCATTTTCGCTGCGGGCAGAAAATTGGAGGTGCATTTCGTTGCGCATTTACGCCACCCCCAATGCTTGCAAGGCGAATTGCTCATCCGCCTCAACGCGGATGATTTTAAACAGACCCGACATGTCAAACAGCCGTTTGACGGCCGGCGATACGGCGCATACAACCATCTGCCCGCCGACGTTTTTGATTTGTTTATAGCGTCCGAGAATGACGCCGAGGCCAGAGCTGTCCATGAACGTCAATTGTCCTAAATTGAGCACGATGTGGCGGACCGCTCGGTTTTCGAGCACATCCGTCACTTGTTCACGCAATTGTTCGGCTGTATGATGGTCAAGCTCCCCAGACAGGCGAACGATGAGCACGTCTTGCTTCACTTCCAAGTCGATCGCGAGACTCACAGCGTGTTCCCCCTTGTCCATTTCAGGATATGGAGACATTTCGCTGCTGTCCGCCCGAAATCCTGCCGCTCGACAAAACTAGTGGTCGTTCGCCAAAAAGAGCGAAAAGACCGCAAAACTTGACATTATCCCGCTTGCACGAAGCGGCCAAACACCCGCTTAAACAAGTCCCAAAAGCTCGCTTCTTCGACCGTTTGCTTGGCGACGATCGGGCTGTGCAAAATTTCTTTTCCATCCTGTTTTAAAATGAGGACGCCAAGCTCATCGCCTTTGCGAACGGGTGCTTTCACATTGTCTTTCACTTTGATCACTTTTTCGATCTGCTCGACCGACTGCCCTTTTTTCGTCAGCACCGACACCGGCTCCGACGTCACCGCTTCGACGGATGACCGTTTGCCTTTGCTTATGTTGACGCGGGCGACTGTTTCATTCCGTTTGTACACCGGGTGAGTTCGATATTGGGAAAACGCGTAATCGAGCATCTTCGTAATTTGCGCATTGCGCGATTTCGGCGTCGGTGCTCCAAACACAACAGCGATGACGCGCATGCCGTTCTTTTTCGCCGTGGCGGTCAAACAATATTTCGCTTCGGCTGTATATCCGGTTTTCAGGCCGTCAACGCCCGGATAAAATTTAACAAGCCGGTTCGTATTGACGAGCCAAAACTTTTTGTCCGTATTTTCGCGCAAATAGTCTTCGTACTTGCTCGTATATTTCGTAATATCTTCATATTTCAACAGTTCGCGCGCCATCATGGCCATATCATAAGCGCTGCTGTAGTGATGTTCCGCCGGCAGGCCGGTCGCATTGGCGAAATGAGTGTTTTTTAAGCCGAGCTGTTTCGCTTTTTCATTCATCATCTCGACAAATGCTTCTTCCGACCCGGCGATCTGCTCAGCCATAGCGACCGACGCGTCGTTGGCCGAACCGATGGCAATGCCGCGCAGCAGCTCATCGACGGTCATTTCCTCGCCCGGCTCGAGGAAAATTTGCGATCCACCCATTGACGCGGCGTATTCGCTCGCCCGCACTTTTTCATCGTAGGACAGCTTTCCTTCATCGATGGCTTCCATGACTAGCAGCATCGTCATAATTTTCGTCATGCTCGCCGGCGGCAATGGTTCATGGGCATTTTTTTCATACAATACTTTGCCGGTGTCGCGTTCAATCAAAATGGCTGATTTCGCCTCATCGGCCAGCTTCACTTTCGCTTCCTTCATCTCTTTCGCCTCGGCATGGGCAGAAAGAGGAAGAAAAAGAAGAAACGGCAATAAAAGAAGACGAGTGACTTTCGTTTTCATCTCCCAAACCTCCATTCTTTATACATGCCATTTTTTCCAGGCGAGATATTTTTATACAAAAAAACAGCTCATTTTCCAAAAAACAAAAAAACGCCCGAAACACGCGTTTCAGGCGTCTTCTTCTTGAACAACCGCTTTTTTCCTTGCGGATCGCCAGCGTCCCTCTCTATACGATGGTCTCATAAATGAGCGGCGGCCGAGCAACCGGCTGCGGCGACAGACGAACAGCCGCCTCGATCTTTTCTTTCACGTCAAGCACATCTGGCCGGTTGCTGTGAATCGTGGCGAGCGCTTCCCCTTTCTGCACGCGATCGCCGATTTTTTTATGGAGCACAATGCCGACCGCCAAATCGATCACGTCTTCTTTTTTCGCCCGGCCGGCTCCGAGCCACATGGCGGCCGTGCCGATGTCATCGGCGGCCATCTCGGCGACATAGCCGTCGGCAGCCGCCGTGACGGTCGACGTATAGGCCGCCTTTGGCAATTTATCCAGATCGTCAACGACCGATGCATCTCCACCTTGAGCGGCCAAAAACGTTTTGAACGCCGCGATGGCGGCCCCGCTGCGAATCGCCTCTTCAAGCAAACGGCGCGCCTCATCAAGCGATGGCGCCTTCTCCGCCAAATAGACCATATGGCTGCCGAGCGTCAAACAAAGTTCGGTTAAATCGTGCGGCCCGTCTCCTTTTAACGTTTCGATGGCCTCTTTCACTTCCAAGGCGTTGCCGACGGCATAGCCGAGCGGCTGGCTCATGTCAGAAATGACCGCCATCGTCCGGCGGCCGACGCGCTTGCCAATGTCGACCATCGCTCGAGCGAGCCGGCGCGCCTCGTCAAGTTCCTTCATAAACGCTCCGGCGCCCGTTTTCACATCCAAGACGATGGCATCAGCCCCAGCGGCAATTTTTTTGCTCATGATCGACGAGGCGATGAGCGGAATGCTGTTGACGGTCGCCGTCACATCGCGAAGCGCATATAGCTTTTTGTCAGCCGGTGTCAAATCGCCCGTTTGGCCGATAATGGCGATTCCGTTTTCATTCACGAGTCGAATGAACTCGTCTTTGCTGATCTCGACATGAAACCCGGGCACGGACTCGAGTTTGTCGATCGTGCCGCCCGTATGGCCGAGGCCGCGCCCAGACATTTTCGCCACCGGCACGCCGACAGAAGCGACAAGCGGCCCTAAAACGAGCGTCGTCGTATCGCCGACCCCGCCGGTCGAATGTTTATCGACTTTCACGCCGCGAATACTCGACAAATCGAGCATTTCGCCGGAGTGCACCATCGCCATCGTCAGCGCGGCCGTTTCTTCCTCGGTCATGCCGCGGAAATAAATCGCCATCGCGAGCGCGCTCATTTGGTAATCGGGAATGTCCCCGTTTGTATACCCTCGGACGATCCACTCAATTTCTTCCTTCGTCAGCGCCTTTCCGTCGCGCTTTTTCGCAATCAAATCGACCATTCGCATCGCGATCACCTTTTTCGTTTTGATTTCGCCATTTCGGCGACAATCGCTTTCACAAACCGCAAAAAGTCCGTCTTCACCCGCTCGGCCGTTTCAACCACTTCGTCGTGGTGAAGCGGAGCATCCGACATCCCTGCAGCCATATTCGAAATGCACGAAATGCCGAGCACCTCAATGCCGCCGTGGCGGGCGACGATCACTTCCGGGACGGTCGACATGCCGACCGCATCGCCGCCGAGCGTACGAATCATGCGGATTTCCGCCGGCGTTTCGTACGACGGCCCCGTATTGGCGACATATACTCCTTCATGCACGCGAACGCCAAGTCTCGCCGCCGTTTCCTTGGCGAGCTCGCGCAGCCGCCGGCTGTACGCTTCCGTCATGTCCGGAAAGCGCGGACCAAGCTCCGGATCGTTCGGACCAATGAGCGGATTTGTGCCCAGCAAGTTGATATGGTCGGAAATGATCATGAAATCGCCGGGCTGGAACCGTTCGTTGATGCCGCCCGCAGCGTTTGTCACGATCAATTCGCGGACGCCAAGCGCCTTCATCACCCGGACGGGAAACGTCACTTCCTGAAGCGAATACCCTTCATAATAATGAAACCGCCCTTGCATGGCGACAACGGTCGCCCCCTCAAGCCGCCCATATACGAGCCGTCCAGCGTGTCCTTCAACGGTCGACACTGGAAATCCGGGAATATCTTCATACGGAATGCGAACCGCCTCTTCGATTTCATCAGCGAGCACGCCGAGCCCCGAGCCGAGAATGAGACCGATTTCAGGCAGAGTTGGCATCAATGGGCGCAAATGACCGGCGGTTTTTTCAATCGCTTGTCGATCCATTCTTTTCCCCCTCATCGTTCTTTATGAAGTTAGGCCAAATCAGCCAAAAAGCTTGTTCCGTACGGCGGCCGGTTGACTTGGAAGTTATCCGCAATCGTTGCGCCGACATCGGCAAACGTCTCGCGGACTGGGAGCGGCTTGCCGCCGCGAAATCGCGGGCTGTACACAAGAAGCGGCACATATTCGCGCGTATGGTCAGTTCCGTGGTGAATCGGGTCGTTGCCGTGGTCAGCGGTGATGATAAGCAAGTCGTCCGCCGTCAAGCGCGGCAACACATCGGCAAGCCGGGCGTCAAACTCTTCGAGCGCATCGCCGTAACCTTTTGGGTCGCGGCGATGGCCGTATTTAGCGTCAAAATCGACGAGATTGACGAAACTCAACCCGGTAAAGTCCATGCCGAGCGTGTCGACGAGCTTATCCATTCCGTCCATATTGGATGTCGTTCGCAACGACTGGGTAACTCCTTCATTGTCGTAAATATCGGCGATCTTCCCGATGGCAATCACTTCATAACCGGCGTCTTTCAATTCATTCATCACCGTTTTGCCAAACGGCTTAAGCGCATAGTCGTGCCGGTTGGCGGTTCGCTCAAAATGGCCGGGTTTGCCGATGAACGGTCGGGCAATGACGCGCCCGACCATATACGGCTCGTCGCGCGTCAATTCACGAGCGATTTCGCAAATGCGGTACAATTCATCAAGCGGCACAACTTGTTCATGGGCGGCGATTTGCAAGACGGAGTCGGCTGATGTATAGACGATGATCGCCCCTGTTTTCATATGCTCTTCGCCAAGCTCTTCGATGATCGCTGTTCCGCTCGCCGGTTTGTTGCCGATCACGTTCCGGCCGGTGCGCCGCTCGAGCTCAGCGATCAATTCATCTGGGAACCCGTTCGGAAAGACGCGGAACGGCTTGTCGATGCGAAGGCCCATCAGCTCCCAATGGCCTGTCATCGTATCTTTTCCAGCCGATGCTTCCTTCATTTTTGTATAGTACGCGAGCGGTCGCTCGACTTTCGGCACCCCTTTGATCTCACGAATATGGCTTAGGCCGAGCTTCGCCATGTTCGGCATATAGAGGCCGCCGCGATACTCAGCGATATGGCCGAGCGTATCCGCTCCTTTGTCGTTGTATTTCTCGGCATCCGGCGCCTCGCCGATGCCGACTGAATCCATCACAATCAAAAAAACGCGCCGGTATGTCGTTTTCACATTCATTCCCCCTGCCTGCAATGAAAAATGGAGTCTCTTTCTATCGTTCCCGTATTTTCGCGAAAACACGCCTATGGCCAATTGGTCAGAAGTCTGACAACTAAAACGACAGGCAAGCGCCTAGCATACGGCAGCTGCTAGGCGCGCGGGTGGTACTGTTTGTACACGTCTTTTAGGCGCGTTTTCGTAACATGCGTATACATTTGCGTCGTCGAAATGTCGGCATGCCCAAGCAACTCTTGCACAGCGCGCAAATCGGCTCCGTTCTCAAGCAGATGCGTCGCAAACGAATGCCGAAGCGTATGCGGCGTCAATTCTTTTTCGATGCCGGCTTCTTTCGCGAGCCGCTTTAAAATTTTCCAAAACCCTTGCCGTGTCAACCGCTGGCCATAATGGTTCAAAAACAGCGCCTCCGTTGCCCGTCGTCGCGGATTGACAAGCTGCGGGCGCCCTCGCTCCAAATAGTGGGCAAGCGCTTCAATCGCCATGCGCCCGATCGGCACGATCCGCTCTTTCCGCCCTTTTCCATAGCAGCGGACAAACCCCATCGTCAAATGCACGTCGCTTAAGTTGAGCTGCACAAGCTCACTGACGCGCATGCCGGTCGCATACAACAGCTCCAGCATCGCCTTGTCGCGCAGCCCAAACGGTGTGCTCACTTGCGGCGCTGCAAGCAGCGCCTCGACTTCCTCGACCGACAGCACTTTCGGCAGCGTCCGTTCAAACTGCGGCGTTTCGATATGGACGGTCGGGTCTTGCGCCGCGATTTTCTCCCTTAGCAAAAACTGATGAAACGAACGGATCGACGCCAAATGGCGGGCGATCGTCCGCGCCGATTGCCCTTGTTCGCTTAAAAACTTTAAAAAATGGAGAATATGGAGGCGCTCCACTTCGCCCCACGCCTGAAGCTGCTCGACTTGGCGCAAATAGCGGACGTATTTTTTCAAATCGCGTTCATATGAAACGATCGTATTGTGCGCCAAATTCCGCTCCACCGTCAAATAATGCAGAAAATCTTTCAACTCGTATTCCAACGCTCTCTACTCCCCATCGCGATAAAAAAATAACAGCCGGTCGAGCCAACTTGGCGGCGCACTCTCCGCCGCCGATACTTTGACCGCCGATCCCTTCGGCTCATCGTATCGGTGGTAATACTCGTACTCGCGGTTAAACCATACAAGACTATAATAAAATAAAATGGTGCATCCCGTAAATAAAAGAAACACTTTCACCATTTGCCAAACGGTTTTCATGGCATCCTCCCTATCAGCTGCTTGTCAGCTTGCTAGTATGAGGATATGCCATTTGTTTCGTTGTTTATACGCAAAAAACCTTTCCCGTTGGAAAAGGTTTTTATTTTTCTTCATGCTTTTGCTGGCAACGGTGACAAATGCCGTGGAACGTCAAACGATGGTCTTTAATTTTAAATTTCCACTTCTCCTCAACAATCGCTTCGACATCCTCAAGCAAATCTTCTTGAATTTCCGCCACCGACCCGCATTCTAAGCAGATGAGGTGGTGATGAAAATGGGCCGCTCCTTCCTTGCGGAGGTCATAGCGCGACACCCCGTCCCCGAAATTGATTTTATCGACAATTTTCAGCTCGGTTAACAGCTCGAGCGTCCGATAAACGGTCGCCAACCCGATTTCTGGGGATTTTTCTTTCACGAGGAGGTAGACGTCTTCCGCGCTTAAATGGTCTTCTTCATGTTCAAGCAGGACTCTTACCGTCGCTTCCCGCTGCGGCGTTAACTTGTAACCCGCCGAATGCAGCTGCTTCTTGATTCGTTCCACACGATCTTCCATCTTTTCATTCCTCCCTCGCCATTCACCCATCATTATAACAAATGCACGAGGGAAGTATCAAAGTAAAATCACTATTATGAAGAAATGATAATGGTTATTATATAATATTCATTATGATTAAACTCATTGTCCATTGAACCGCCTGTTTCATCAATGCCGGCGAAAGATATGCCTCGACCGCTGAGGAAAGAAGCAGCCCAAGGGCGACAGCCGCCATCGCCGCTGCGTAGCGCATCACCATCGGAAACATCGATCCATGCGGCCGCTTCATAAACTGGTTGCGCACCATGTGCAAGGAAAACGAAATCGAAATGACGCCCATGACGATCATGAGTGGAATGGCCACCAAATTTTGCGGCATGATGGACACAAACGACAAAAGAAACCCGCGCCAACCCATTTGGTTGACTAAAAAGCCAACCGTAAAGCCGACAACGACGCCTTTGAAAAACAGCAAAACAAGAATGATCGGCAAGCCAATGACAGAAATGCCAAGCACCCACATCAGCGCGGTATATTTGACGTTGTGCATATAGCTTTGCCGGAACATATCATGGGCGCTTGCGATATTGTCTTTTGACACTTGTCCAAAAAATTGCGTCAAGTAATAGTACAAGTCTTGCTTTTGACTGAAACCGAGGCTGTTGACGACAATGGCGCCGAAAATGACGCCCATGAGAAACAGGACGATGACAAACACGTACAGCGAAGCATGTTCACGCCAATGAACAGCGATAGCCGATTTCAGCGGATGGGTTCTCATTGTGCTTCGTCCTCCTACTTTGTCTCTTAGTAGATTGTATGTCCATCCGCTTTCGGTATGACTGTTTTTCTAAAAGGCTGGTGATGTAGTAAAAAAGCAGCTCAACACCGACGTGTGACCAACTCCACGGGCGGCACGCCGCCTCGGTCCATTGGCGCATGGCTGGGCCAAGCAGCACGCACGGCATGATGATGAACGGCAGGAGCGCTGCCCGAGTGGTTACCCCTCCCGCACTTTCCCGTACCTCCCACCGCCCCCGGCCTCGATATGGAGCGCACCGCTGCGGGCAAGGACGATCAGTTGGGCCAACTTTTCTCCCACCGTCTCCGCGATCTCTTCCTCCGCCGCCTCATGAAGAACGCTCATTTCCGTGCCAAAACGGGCGAGCAGCTTTTCATCATCTTTGGCGAGGAGACCCCGACTTCTAAGCGAGAGCGAAAGTCGGGGAGGAGTGTGAGTAAAATATTTGTGGGTGACATTCAGGAATGATTCCCCGACGAGGGTTGCGAACTTTTGTTCGCGACGCTCGTCGGGGCCACCAAGCGAAGCGCGGTAGAAAAAAGCAAATGTCATGCAAAAAGGACTCTCTCCCTGCTATGATGGTGATTGTCAACATCAACCGAAAACAGGAGGGAGAGAGTCCATGAAACATCTTACCACAGAATGGCCTTTATTAAAAGAGCTGGAGGAACAATTAGTCAGAACTCTTCAAAAGGTGTTCGCTGTCTTGTTGGCGGCCCTTTTGGAGGAGATTGATCAACAACTGGCGGAAGCGCGGGACAAGCGCCGGTATCAGCTGAAAGACAAACGGCCGACCACGATCCAAACGCTGTTTGGAGAAGTGACGTTTCGACGGAAC
>NZ_NISS01000001.1:635778-744127 GCF_002335725.1 Geobacillus sp. FJAT-46040 | reverse complement strand
CGCCGGATCGAGTCGATGCCGGGATGCATCCGGGACTATCGGGAGTGGCTGTCGGAGCAAGGGGTGGAGACGACCGGCATGCGTCCGATGGGCCACGCCGAGAGCGTGATGAGCCGGTTTGCGCATCGGGTGAAATCCCGCCGCAGCTGGAAAGACCAAGGGCTTCGGGCGTTTCTGAGGGCGATGGCAGCCCGAATCGACGGGATTTGGCGGAGAAATGGGCAGTTGGTGGAGGAAGAAGAGACCCGAACGGCAGCCTCGGCCTCAACAAAGTCCAAGCGGATCGAACAGGCCAAACGGAAGGCCGGACGGTTATGGGCAGATGTGGTGCGTCAGAATCTACCGTGTCTGCAGCGGTCATCCGGGACACCGATCCATCAAGCGTTGTCGGCGCTCCGGGATGGTGGTTGGGTGTAAAAAAATGGAATATCGTATCATCGCCTCAAGATGAGGGATGAGAGTCCGAAAGCGCTTACGATATTAATTCCTGAAAATGGTTCGCTAACTAGTGATTGACAACGCCCGTAGTGAACCGAAAAAATGTTCTCCACAAAGTCTTGACTGACTCCGGGGAGGAATCGCCCTTCCTCCTTTCTTTTGTATATGATAGAATAAGAATGTGGAGAAAACCGTTGAATCAAGGCACTCCAATCCCCGTTACTCGATGTAGGGAGTTGGTTGCAGGAAACGTTGCAACCGTAAAACATCGAGCGTACATCCGTCTGTTGTGCGTGGAAGTCAAGTACTGCCTACAGACATGCCGAGCCACTCGGTAGCGATATAGGCATGACCTATGTCGTTGGGTAGTCGTCAACCTGCCCCTGATGCAACCCCAAGTCAAGGAAGGAGGACGAAGTCCGTTCGCACTTCTGGGGAGTTGCAAGCCCCCGCTTCAAGCGTTAGCTAAGTGGGGGTAGTTGACACGCTTTTGAACCAAGGCCGGGGATGAATTCAAGCGGCACTTGATAAATGTACGGCGGCCGTTTCGGCCCGCGTTCCGCCGTTTTCAGCTCCGCAAGCCGGTCAAACACGCCTTTCACGAAGCGATGATGGCCGCATGCCGCACAGCGGTCGACGTCCGGTGCAACCGGCGCAAGGCAGCGCTCGCACACTGTCTGGTGATATTTTCCGAGTTTGGGATTTAAACCGTAGTTGGCGACAATCGCGCGCCCGTCTTCACCGCGCAGCGCTTTTTCCAATTCAGCAAACGTCGGGGCGGCGAGCCGCACTTCTTCATATTCGCGGGCGATTTTCCGCAGCGAATGGGCATCGGAATCCGTCAAGTACGGGTAGCGATGCAATTCGGCGATCTGGTCCGCCATCGCCGTGTCGGCGCTTAACCCAAGTTCAATGGCATCAATCCAATCCGGGTCAAACACTTCTGTCAGGCTGTGCTTGACCCCTTTTCCGTACAAGCTTTTAAACGGGGTGAACGCGTGCGCGGGAATGAACCAGCCGCCCTGCTCTTTCGCGGCAGCTTGCAGCTCGCGGCCGGAGGCGTAAATGCGCTGTGAACTGAGCGACATGTTCTTTATCCGTTTGCCAAGCCAGCCGGAAAACGTGCGCATCGTCTGCACAGTCGGCAAAAAAACGAGCACGTGGATCGGTCCATGGCAATGGTCGTCATATACTTCGATTTCACTGCCTAACAAAAGCGTCACTTTCCCGGCGCTGACGCCGCCCCCCTCATGTTCGCGCCAACCGTGCTTCTCCATTGCCCGCTCGAGCTCGTCCAGCACTTCGGGCACATGGCTGTCAATGACGCCGACGAGGTCGATCCCTTTCACCTCAGCCGCCTCATGCAAGATGTTCTCAAGCGTCAACGTCCGCGCCCCAGTAATTTTCACCGGGCGGCCCGAGGCGGTGCGGCCGATGTGAATATGTAAATCAGCGTAATAACAGCCGAGGCCGCGCTCGTTTTTTTTATTCGGCATTTTGCTCCCCTAGCGCGCGGCGCAGCTGCAAATATTGCAAGGCGTATGCCGTTTTCGCATCGTAAATGTCGCGTTGTTGAAGCATCTCAAGCGCCTCCTCCAATGTAACTTCCAACAGCTCGACAAACTCATCTTCATCCAAACCGGCGCCGTCCTCCGCTTTTTCCAGCCCCTCGGCGACATACAAATGGATGAGTTCATCGGCAAACCCTGGGGATGTATAAAAGGAAATGAGATGGCGCATCGATTGGGCGCGGTAGCCGGTTTCTTCTTCGAGCTCGCGGTGTGCGGAAGCGAGCGGCTCTTCCCCATGTTCTAGCTTGCCCGCCGGAATCTCGACTAATGCGCGCTCCAGCGCTTTTCGGTACTGGCGGACAAGAACGATTTTCCCGTCCGGCAACAGCGGCAGCACCGCCACCGCCCCCGGATGTTTGATCACCTCGCGCCGGCTCGTTTTCCCATTTGGCAGCTCGACTTCCTCGATATACAAGTCAATGATGCGGCCGCTGAACAATTTCTCTTTGCGGACGGTTTTTTCATACAACTTCTCCATTCTTCTTCTCCCCTATCGATTGATGGACTCTTTTCCATTGTACTACATGTTTGGCCATTTTTTCGCTTCCGTTGTACAATGAACATATCATCATCGATCGCGAAAGGGGGCGCAAAAGATGAACAAACGCCGCATCGGCACATCAGACTTATACGTCAGCGAAATTGGACTCGGCTGCATGTCGCTCGGCACTGATGAAAACCATGCCATCTATCTCATCCATGAAGCATTGGAGCGCGGCATCAACTACTTGGATACAGCCGATTTATACGACCGCGGCTTAAACGAGGAATTTGTCGGCAAAGCGGTGAAAGGAAAACGCGACCAAGTCATCATCGCGACAAAAGTCGGCAACCGTTGGCGCCGAGACGGAAGCGGCTGGGACTGGGATCCGTCAAAAGCCTATATCAAACAAGCGGTCAAAGAGAGCCTGCGCCGCCTGCAAACGGACTACATTGACTTATACCAGCTCCACGGCGGCACGATCGACGACCCGATCGATGAGACGATTGAAGCGTTCGAAGAGTTGAAGCAAGAAGGCGTCATCCGTTGGTACGGCATCTCCTCGATCCGCCCAAACGTCATTCGCGAATATGTGAAGCGCTCGAACATCGTCAGCGTCATGATGCAATACAGCTTGCTTGACCGCCGCCCGGAAGAATGGTTCCCGCTTCTTCGCGAACACAACATCAGCGTGATCGCCCGCGGCCCGGTCGCAAAAGGCTTGCTCACGAGCCGCCCGCTTGAGCAGGCGGGAAGCGCGGTGAAACAACACGGCTACCTCGATTATTCGTATGAAGAACTGCAGGCGCTCATCCCGAAGCTGAAGGAAAAAACGGCCGGGCGCCGTTCATTGACTGCGACCGCGCTGCAATTTTGCCTGTATGACCCGGTCGTTGCCGCCGTCATTCCGGGCGCAAGCCGGCTTCGGCAGCTTGAAGAAAACATCGCCGCCGCTTCCGCCCCGCCGCTTGATGCCGACGAATACGAATGGCTGAAACAAACGACAAAACGCTCGGTGTACGACGTGCATCGATAAAAACCAAAGGAGCGGAAAGAAAGCCGACATGCCTTGCTGAAAAATAGATCGAGCCAAAAAATGCAAACAAATCGAGAGCCCGGCGGCCGTTGACGGCCGCATACGGGCTCTCGTTCGGTACGTGCGGCCGCTCATTTGCGACGAGCGGGCCGACCGTCGTAAGCGGCGCGCGCAAATTGACGGCCAACGCGACGACTGCTCCAGCCGTCCAGAATGGAAAAGAAGAGGGGCGCGTCGCTGCCGCATTCGATTTCATCGTCCATCCCCTCCGCTACTTAAATTTCCGCCAGTCTAGCTCGCTTTCCTCAAGCAGCTCGGCAAACGATTTCTGTTCCTCACGGCGGCGCGCTTCCTCGCGGCGCCGCGCTTCCTCTGCCGCTCGCCTCCGCGCTTCTTCCTCGGCAAGTGCGCGCTTTTTCTCAAGCAGCTTCGCTTCCACCGCGGCGCCAAGCCGGTCGGCGATCGTCAAAGCCTCCGTCCCTTGCTCTTTTTTTCGCCCGATCTTCTTCATCATGTCCGCCCCCCTTGCATAACAATCGTTCATTTGTCAAACGATACAACTACACGACAAAGAAAAGGAGAGATGATGGATGGCGAAAAACCGCGCCCAAAAAGGGAAACCATCTGCTGATACGGTCAAGCCGGTGATCGCAAAAGAAGAATTGGAAAAAGCAATCCACCCGACCAAGCGGCAAAACAGTCCTCAATAACCGCAACATGGACGATGCAGCTTTTATCAAAAGGGGCGCCCTGCAGCCCAAATCGGCTTTCAGGGCGTCCCCTTTACAACACTTCGGTGATGTGCGGCATATGTTCGCCAAGCCAGGCGATCGCCGCCTCCAGCGTCGGAAACTCTTTCGTTTCAAACGTCATTTCGTTTTGCAGCAGCCAGACGTCTTTCGCCTCATGATACGGGCCGGCGACCGACCAATGAAGCAAGCTGTACGGATCGTTTTCATGGGTGAACGACACCCATGTTTTTTGCTTCGCCGCCTTTGCGAGCTGCTCTAGCTTACCGTTCATGGCCGGATTTCACCTCAACAAGCGGCATATGACCATTCAACGTTTGCCCTGGGCTTTTGAGCTGAAAAACGGTCGTTCCCGGCTTGACGTCAATCGTCATCGCTTCATCAAAAAAGATGAGGCGCGACCGTTCCACGAGCACCGGCGCAAAATTCGTCTCGACGGCCAAATCATCGTCATCGGCTTTGTCGACAAGCCATAGCGCCGGCACGCCGTCGACCAAACAGCCGCAGCCGTCAGTGTCAAACATCAACTTTAACTGCCGTCCGGATTCCGCTACAATAGAGGCAAGCGCCCGTTTGGCTGCATCCGTAAACGTGATGTACAGACTCATAGCTGGCTCCTTTTCCCTTTGATTTCCTTTATTTATTTTACCTGTCAACATGAGAAACTGTCAAAACAAAGCAAGGAGGAAAAAGCGATGGCAAAAGTGCAAATCAAAGTGAACGACAACGGCTCGCTGCGCG
This sequence comes from Geobacillus sp. FJAT-46040, assembly GCF_002335725.1. Lineage (NCBI taxonomy): Bacteria > Bacillati > Bacillota > Bacilli > Caryophanales > Anoxybacillaceae > Geobacillus > Geobacillus sp. FJAT-46040. Next base: position 739,111 of record NZ_NISS01000001.1, on the reverse strand, counting down.
TCACCGGCGATGTTGAACTGCTCGATGGAGAAGGAAAGCCGTTTGTGACCAAACAAACGTTTTCGCTCTGCCGTTGCGGGCTGTCGAACAACAAACCGTTTTGCGACGGTTCGCACAAAGGCCGCTTCCAATCCGTTGTCCGCGCCCCTTTGCCGGAAACGGATAAACAATAAGGCGGTGAGAAGCCGATGGACGAACGATGGCTGCAAAAACAAGTGCGCAACTGCCTGCGGCATTATGGCTATGATGATGACATGATGCCGCTTGGCGAAGACGACTGGCGCGAGCTTTGCACCCGCATTGCCGCCGCCAAAGAGAGGCAGCCAAACGCGGACATCTATGAACTTGTCCATGACGCCGTCTACCGGTTCATCACCAGCGCTTGACCCGGCTCGTGTCAAACGAACACGGGGTTGGCCCCAAAGGCCATCTTTCTTCAAGAAGAGGAAAGGCGTTTCGCGCGTCTAGACGATGATCAGAAAGGGTGCCCCTTATATTTGGGACACCCTCGCTTACTTTTGGAAAAACGCCCGCTTTGCCACCTTTTCCACAAGACCCGGAGCGAGCCGGTACAGCCGGCTGCCGAGATCCATCCAACGCGGCATGTTCACTTCGCGCGTTGGCGTCATCATCGCGGCAACAACGCGCTTCGCCACCGCCTCCGGCCTTAACATCCAACGCGAGACATTGCGCACATACTCTCCCGATTCATCAGCGGCCGAAAAAAAGTTCGTCTCCACCGGCCCCGGATTGACGGCCGTGACAAAAATGCCAAAGCGCCCCGCCTCGAGGCGGAGGCTGTCGGTAAAGCCAACGACCGCGTGTTTCGTCGCGGAATAGACACTCGACTTCGGCGTCGCGATTTTGCCGGCTTGCGACGCAATGTTGATAATATGGCCGCTTCCTCTCTCTTTCATATGCGAATACACCGCCTTCGTACAGGCGATGAGGCCGAAGACGTTGACGGCAAACATCCTCTCCATTTCATCCAAGTCGATGTCCTCGACATAGCGAAAGACGCCAAACCCGGCGTTGTTGACCAACACATCGATCGCGCCAAGATCCGCAATGAGCTGGGAAACAACCGCCTCGATCATGCCGCGGTCGCTGACATCAAGCGATGCATACGGGGCGCGAATGCCGGTTTGCGCTTCGATCCGCGCGCTCGCTTCTTTCAGCTTTTCTTCACTGCGCGCCAAGAGCACCGGCACCGCCCCTTGGCGCGCCGCTTCATAGGCGATTTGCTCGCCAATTCCTCCCGACGCTCCGGTAATGACGACATGGCGCCCCTTCAGCCGCACACCGACACCCCCACCGCTTCGTAGACGTATCGGCCGGCTTCCTGCTTTTTCGTCACATACCCGTTCGCCTCGAGATAATCAAGCTGGCCGATCGTCTCTGACATCGTCAGCATGAGCTGGCGTTCGTAAGCGGTGGAAAACAGCTTTTGACAAACGTCAAACACCGTATGCGGGCGTTCTTTCACCATTTCGAGCACCCGCTCAGCGCGCTGGCGCTGCTTACCCAGCCGCTCGCGAACGAGCGCCGGAATATCGGTCGCATCGTCGCCATGGCCGTTTAGCGAGCGAACGATATCGTATTGCAGCATTTTTTGCAGCGACTCGTTGTACTGCAACAACGGTTTCGGCCGTCCCGTCTCTCCTTCCGCCGGCGGCTCCATCATTGGATTCGGGGAAATATGAACAAGCAAATGATCGCCGCCGATCAGCAATCCGTCCGCCTCGCGGTAGAGGGCGATATGGCTTTGCGCATGCCCCGGCGTTTCGATGACCTGCCACCCGGGCATCCCCGGCACCGCGTCCCCTTCCGTCACCATGATGTCAAGCCCGCGCCGGCTTGCGTAGCGAAGCGATCCGCCTTCTTTGGACAGTTGACTGAACAAACGGCGGTCGACGCCGCATTCCGTAAAAAATTCCTGAAAAAATTGGACGTACCGCTCCATAAACGAACGTTCGCGGCGCAAAAACGGATCGGCTTTCGGATGGCCGATGATCGGCGCATGCGGAACATAATCAAGCAAGCCGACATGATCCGGATGATGGTGAGTAATGACGATTTGTTCAATATCCTCTGGCGCATAACCGACCTCGCCAAGCTGCTTCACAAACAGCTGCCATGCTTCCTCTGTTTTCACTCCGGCATCGACCAGCGTCAACCGATCGCCGGCGATCACGTACATATGCACATCGCCGACCGGAAACGGCGTCGGCACCGTGATCCGATACACTCGTTCCTCGTTCATTGCGTTCCCTTCTTTCCTCAAGTTCATGAACCATTCCGTTCGAACCGTTTCATCAGTCAAAATGAATAGTTATTCATTATATTTTATTTTACAGTTTACATCGATTTCATCCATTTGTCATGCCTTTTTCTTCCGCACGACGAAATTGCAAAAAAATTCGCTCTCCTCTCTTGACAACAGCGCCTGTCCCGCGGCATAATGACTAATAACATCACGGATACGGCAAACCGGCGATGAACAGGGCCAGTAAACCGCAAACGGCACCAGAGAGCGAAGCCCGCGGCTGGAAGGCTTTGCGGCCCTCTTTGCGGTTGAACCTACCCTAGGAGCTGTTAGGCCAACCTAAACGCCTCCCCGGCGTTATCGGGGCAGAGTCGGGCCTGTTTGGCGCTTGGGCCAAATCGGGCCAAAAAAGGTGGTACCGCGGAAACGAAGGTTTTCCGTCCTTTTGCAGGACGGGAAACCTTTTTCTTTTGGATGGATACACCAAGGCAAGGAGGAGTGGAATGATGAACAACGAACGAACGATCGCGCTCATCGGCGCCGGCTCGATGGCGGAATCGCTCATCGCCGGCATGACGAAAGCGTTTTGCCATCCGGCGCACATTGTCGTCGCCAACCGACAAAACCGCGCTCGGCTCGAGGAGCTGGCGCGCCAATACGGTGTTTGCACGGCGGGTTGCGCGCAAGAAGCCGTCAAACAAGCGGATATCGTCATTTTGGCGATGAAGCCGAAAGACGTCGTCGAAGCGATGAACGCCATCGCACCGACCCTCCGCGCCCATCAGCTCATTCTTTCACTGCTCGCCGGCATCACGACCGAGACGATCGAACGGCTCGCCGGACGCAACATCCCTGTCGTGCGCGCCATGCCAAACACATCCGCCGCCGTCGGCTTATCAGCGACCGCGATCGCCGGCGGCCGCTTCGCCGCGAAAGAACATCTTGAGGTCGCCAAACAGCTGTTTGAAACGGTCGGCATCGTCGCTGTTGTGCCGGAGAAGGACTTGCATGCGGTCACCGGCCTGTCCGGGAGCGGTCCGGCGTATGTGTATTACTTGGTCGAAGCGATGGAAAAAGCGGCAGCCGACATCGGCCTTGAGCGAGATGTCGCCAAACGGCTCATTTTGCAAACGATCATCGGCGCAGCCGAGATGCTAAAAGCGTCCGACAAGCACCCATCCGTCCTGCGCCGTGAAGTCACGAGCCCAGGCGGCACGACCGAAGCCGGCATTGGCGTGCTTGAGCAATACCGGTTCCAAGAAGCGGTCATCGCCTGCATCCGCCGGGCGACGGCCCGCTCCGAAGAGCTCGGCAGCGCTCTTCTCGCTGCCATCGCCGAAGCGTAAAGAGCGGACCTCCGGAGCGCGCCGCTCCTTTTCCCGCCTAGCCCGAACACGGCGACAATCCGTTTTATTTTGTTTTTGATAAGCAGCGTGCTATCATCAGTCATGAACCACTCATTGGCCTAGAAAGGAGCTGCTTGTCATGAACACGGTATTGTTTTCGCCGTATACAATCCGCGGGCTGACGCTGAAAAACCGAATTGTCATGTCGCCGATGTGCATGTATTCGTGCGACACGAAAGACGGCGCCGTACGCACGTGGCATAAAATCCACTACCCGGCTCGCGCTGTCGGCCAAGTCGGCTTGATTATCGTTGAAGCGACCGGCGTGACGCCGCAAGGTCGCATTTCTGAACGCGACTTAGGCATTTGGAGCGATGACCATATCGCCGGGCTTCGCGAACTCGTTGGGCTTGTGAAAGAGCATGGGGCGGCCATCGGCATCCAGCTTGCCCATGCGGGGAGAAAATCGCAAGTGCCGGGAGAGATCATCGCTCCGTCAGCCGTCCCGTTTGATGATTCGTCGCCGACGCCAAAAGAAATGACGAAAGCCGACATTGAAGAAACGGTGCAAGCGTTCCAAAACGGCGCACGGCGCGCGAAGGAAGCCGGCTTTGACGTCATTGAAATCCATGCCGCCCACGGCTACCTCATTAACGAATTTTTATCGCCGCTCTCCAACCGGCGCCAAGACGAGTACGGCGGCTCTCCGGAAAACCGTTACCGTTTCTTGGGCGAGGTGATCGACGCTGTCCGCGAGGTGTGGGACGGACCGCTTTTTGTCCGCATCTCGGCGTCCGACTACCATCCGGACGGGCTGACGGCCAAAGACTATGTCCCATACGCCAAGCGGATGAAAGAACAAGGAGTCGACCTCGTCGATGTCAGCTCCGGCGCTATTGTTCCGGCGCGCATGAACGTCTATCCCGGCTACCAAGTGCCATTTGCCGAACTGATCCGCCGTGAAGCAGACATCCCGACCGGCGCCGTCGGCCTCATTACGTCCGGCTGGCAAGCGGAAGAAATTTTGCAAAACGGCCGCGCCGATCTCGTCTTTTTGGGGCGCGAGCTGCTGCGCAACCCGTATTGGCCATACGCCGCGGCGAGAGAGCTGGGCGCAAAAATCTCGGCGCCCGTCCAATATGAGCGCGGCTGGCGGTTTTAACCGCGCGGGATCGAAAATGAGGCGAAATCAGCGGCAAGATCGGTGTTCGGAAACACCTTCCGCGCCTCGGCGACGAGCTGCAGCGCCGCCTCACCTTGGTAGCGAGAGCTGATATGGGTCAAAATAAGCCGCTTCGCCCCGGCCCGCCTCGCCACCTCGGCTGCGTCTGTGGTCGTGGAATGGAAATAGTCATGGGCCAGCCGCTGTTCCGCCGCGGCAAACGTCGCCTCGTGGACGACGACATCGGCATCGCGGGCGAGTTCAATCGCCGCTTCGCAAAAACGGGTGTCGCCGAGCACCGCGACGATCCGCCCTTTTTGCGGCGGCCCGACAAATTCGCGCCCGTCGATGACCGTGCCGTCATCCAGCACGACCGTTTTTCCTTGCTTAATTTCTTGATAAATCGGGCCGGGGCGGACGCCGAGTGCTTGCAATCGATCGACCAAGAGCGGGCCGGGCAAATCTTTTTCCACGACGCGGAAACCGTATGACGGCATGCCGTGATCGAGCCGTTTGGCGATGACGGAAAACCGTTCATCGTCAAAAATGACGCCCTCATCGATCTCCGCAATGTTCAGTTCATAGCGGAGCTTTGTCCCGCTGACGGCAAGGGCCGTTTCGACAAACGCGCGAATGCCTTTTGGGCCGAAGACCGTAAGCGGCGTCTCGCCGCTTTGAAACGAACGGCTGCCTAGCAGTCCAGGCAATCCAAACAAATGGTCGCCATGCAAGTGCGTAATAAAAATATGCTCGATGCGGCGCGGGCGAATGGCGGTATGCAAAATTTGATGCTGCGTCGCTTCGCCGCAGTCAAACAGCCATGTCGCCCCGCGTTCGCCAAGCAGCTGCAGGGCGACGGACGATACGTTGCGCTCTTTGGCCGGCACGCCGGCACCCGTACCTAAAAACAACAGTTCCAACGCGCTTCACTCCTTTTTCTCGCTCAATATGGCCTGTTGTTAGCGTACCAATGTCAAAACGGCTTTTCAACTTTCTTTTGCGCTCAAAAACGCCGGGTTGGCGCCCGGCTCTTTCATGAACATAAACGCTTTCCCGCCGGAAAGCAACAAAGTGTTTGCGTTCCGACCGGCAAACCTCTACAATGGTTTCATTGAAGAGACAAATTTGGTTAAAGCGAGGTACATACGGTGGACAACATGAATCCGAAATCGATCATCGTCATTTTCGGAGCGACGGGAGATTTGGCGAAACGGAAACTGTTTCCGTCCCTTTACCGCCTGTATGAAAAAGGGCATTTGAACGAGCAATTCGCTGTCGTCGGCGTCGCGCGCCGCCCGTTGTCGGCCGACGAGTTCCGGAACTATGTGCGCGACTCGGTCGAAACGGCGTTTCACCAAAAGCTCGCCGACGGCCGATTCACCTCCCATTTCTATTACCATCCGTTCGACGTGACGGAAGCCGAGTCGTATCAGCGCTTAAAGTCGCTCCTCGAACAGCTCGACGGCACATACAAGACCGAAGGCAACCGCATCTTTTATTTGGCGATGGCGCCGGAATTTTTCGGCACCGTCACGTCCCGCTTGCAGTCGGAAGGATTGACGGAAACGCACGGCTTTAAGCGGCTCGTCATCGAAAAGCCGTTCGGGCATGACTTGGCGAGCGCCGAGAAGCTGAATGACGAGATTCGCCGCGTCTTTTCCGAGCGGGAAATCTACCGGATCGACCATTACCTCGGCAAAGAAATGGTGCAAAACATCGAGGTCATCCGCTTTTCAAACGCCATTTTCGAGCCGCTTTGGAACAACCGGTTCATCGCCAACATTCAAATCACATCGAGCGAAACGCTCGGCGTCGAAGACCGCGGCCGCTACTACGACCATTCCGGGGCGTTGCGCGACATGGTGCAAAACCATATGCTGCAAATGGTCGCTCTGTTGGCGATGGAACCGCCGATCAAATTAACGACCGATGACATCCGCCATGAAAAAGTGAAAGTGTTGCGCGCCTTGCGCCCGATTGCGCACGATGAAGTCGACCGCTATTTCGTGCGCGGCCAATACGGGCGCGGGGTGATCCACGGCAAACACGTGCCGGCGTACCGCGAGGAGCCGAACGTCGATCCGGACTCGAACACGGAAACGTTCGTCGCTGGAAAACTTTTGATCGACAACTTCCGTTGGGCTGGCGTGCCGTTTTACATTCGCACCGGCAAACGGATGGCGGAAAAATCGACGAAAATCGTCGTCCAATTTAAAGATGTACCGATGAACTTGTATTACCGGACGAATGAGACGATCGCCCCGAACTTGCTCGTCATCCACATCCAGCCGGACGAAGGGATCACCCTTCATTTAAACGGCAAAAAAACCGGGGAATCGACGACCATAACAGCTCCATTTCAACTCGACTATTGCAACAACTGCATCGATGGGATCAACACGCCGGAAGCGTACGAAAAGCTGCTGTACGACTGCATGCGCGGCGACGCGACAAACTTCACCCATTGGGATGAGGTAGCAGCGTCATGGCAGTTTGTCGACCCAATTTCTGAGGTGTGGGCGAACACAAAAGCTTCCGACTTTCCGAACTACGCGGCTGGCTCCATGGGCCCGGCGGCCGCGGACGAGCTGCTCAAACAAGACGGCTTCCACTGGTGGCCGATCGCGCATCCGCGGCCATAACCGCGAATCGTTTGCGCCCGCCGCCCTTTTGGACAAGCGAGCGTTATCTCTCATGCAAAGGAGCGAATGAACGATGAAGGTGTATGACGTCACGGCCCCGATTTACGAGGGCATGCCCGTATATAAAAACAAACCGGAAAAACAACCGAAGCGCACCACCGTCACCAACGGCTATGTGACCGAATCGCGCATTGACATGGACGTGCACACCGGCACGCACATTGACGCCCCTCTTCATATGGTCGAAGGCGGAGCGACGTTTGAAACGATTCCATTGGACGACCTCGTCGGCCCGTGCAAGCTGTTCGATTTAACCGATGTCAACGACCGGATCACGAAAGACGACATCGCACATCTTGACATTCAAGAAGGGGACTTCGTTCTGTTTAAAACGAAAAACTCCTTTGATGATGCATTTAACTTTGAGTTTATTTTCGTCGCCGAAGACGCGGCTCGTTATTTGGCCGACAAACAAATCCGCGGCGTCGGCATCGACGCCCTTGGCATTGAGCGAGCGCAAGAAGGCCATCCGACCCATAAAACGCTCTTTTCGGCCGGCGTCATCATCATCGAAGGGCTGCGGCTGAAAGACGTCCCCGAAGGCCGCTATTTCATGATCGCCGCCCCGCTCAAACTCGTCGGCACCGACGCCGCCCCGGCGCGCGTCTTGCTGTTGGACCGCGAGCCGTAAAAACAGCCGGTTCCCCGATGGGACCGGCTGTTTGATCATTTCAAATTGAATATTCGCCATGGCCGCCCTAAAGACTAGTAAAATGGCGGGGGCTTCCTCGCCTCTGTTTACAGCTCTTCCCCGTTCGTGCGAATGACGCGCTGGAACCAGTAGAAGCTTTTTTTCTTATAGCGCTTCAAATCGCGCAAGTTCTCGTCGTCGCGGTTGACGAAAATGACGCCGTAGCGCTTGCGCATCTCCCCTTGCGAGCTTAATAGATCCGTCGCCCCCCACATCAAATAGCCGATCACCTCGACCCCTTCTTCCATGGCCATCTTCATTTGTTCGATATGGCGGCGCAAATAGTCGATCCGCTCATCATCTTCGACCGTGCCGTCCTCATTCAGCTCCTCCTCAAGCCCGATGCCGTTTTCGGTGATGAAAATCGGCATTTCGTAACGGGCATACACGTCTTTTAAGGCAATCCGCAACCCGATCGGATCGATCGCCCAGCCCCATTTCGTCTTTGGCAAATAGGGATTCGGTTCCAGCCCTTTGACGATCCGTTCATCCTGTTCTTGGTGACGGACGATTTGGCTTTGATAGTAGCTGAACGACAAAAAGTCGACCGTTTGCGAACGGAGCAACTCCTCATCCCCCGCTTCGAGCGGCAGGCAGATTCCTTTTTTCTCAAGCCGGTTGGTCACATAACGCGGATAGGCGCCGCGGGCGAACACATCAAAGAAGAAATCAAGGAACAGCTCTTTCGCCTGCACGTTCGCCAAAGCGTCTTCCGGCCGGCATGTCGCCGGATACGTCGTCAAATACGTCACCATCCCGCCGATCTTCGCCTCGGGAGCGATTTCGCGCAGCGCCTTCACGGCTTTCGCGTGGGCGATGAACACGTTATGACAGACGCGGTAGGCAAACGCTTCCGGGTCTTCGTCTTCCGGGCAGATCGCCCCCCATAAATGCGGCTGTTCGAGCACTAAATTTTGTTCGTTGAACGTCAGCCAATAGTTCACTTTCCCGCGGTAACGCGCAAATACGGTGCGCGCGTACCGCTCAAACAAGTCGACGACCTTTCGCGAGGCAAAGCCGTTGTATTTCTTGGCCAACGCCAGCGGCAAATCAAAATGGTACAGCGTAATGACCGGCTCGATGCCGTTCGCTCTCAATTCATCAAACACGGCGTCATAAAACGCCAACCCCGCTTCATTCGGCTCCCCTTCCCCGTCCGGAAAAATGCGCGTCCAAGCGATGCTCGTCCGGTAGGCGGTAAAGCCGAGCTCCTTGAACAACGCGATGTCTTCTTTGTAGCGATGGTAAAAATCGACCGCCACTTTCCAATCGGAATGCCCTTTTGGAATCGGGCGCGCATCCACGATCGACAGCCCTTTGCCGCCTTCGTTCCACGCCCCTTCCGTCTGAAACGACGTCACCGCTCCGCCCCATAAAAAGTTGTCGGGGATGATCGATTTACGCTGTTGTGACATGGAAAGACCCTCCTATCTGTGAACAGACGTGTTTAAGTGATTGAACGCCTTGGAAAATTCACCTTTGGGCATCATCCTCATGATGACATATTTGCTTCTTTATAAAACGAGACGGGCGGAGGTACGAGCCCGTCTAGACGTTGTGAAAACTGTTTCATGCGCTTTGGAGAAGCACCAACGCTCCCAGCAATGGCAATTTTACTGAGACAGTTTTTGCTTAATCAAATAATGGTTCGTAGCCACTTTTCGATACGTGAAGATCATTCCATCATCTCCAGCCGTTGCGAGCAGCGCTTCAGATGACAAATCGGCGATTTTCGTTCCTGTTGCCCGGTTATAAATGGCACGGCTGGTGATGATATATTGACGGCTCGCCGCCCGCAGCGGCTCCGGAAATTCAGCGGCCACCAATGCGCCGGGCTGGGCTGGATTGATGCGCGCCTTTCCGTAAAAAATCTCCCCGCCATTCCAATCCCCCGTCAAACAATGATTTCTAATTCCTTCCTTATACATTCCTTGCGCATAGCATAGCTCAAACAATCGAGCACCGACATTTGACCATTCCTTATCCATCCTCAATATCCATGATAGCCCACCGTTGATCATCACTTCAAGCTCTTTTTGCCATACGCCCCCTGTTCGGCCGCATGCACCAACTGCCGCCGATCACGAACAGCGGCCATCGCTTTGCTGTGTAATGCATTTTCATGCTTTCCATTTTGAACCTCCTTTCCCCCGAACGGTCAAACAAATATAATGAAAACGGAGCTCCCAATAGAAACAAGTGGGGTGAGGCAAAGTTGAACATTTTGCTCATTGAAGATGATGTGACGTTGTTTCAAGAAATCAAAGCACGTTTGGAACAATGGTCGTACGACGTTTGCGGCATCCGCGATTTCGGCCGTGTGATGGAAGAGTTTTCTGCTTGCAAGCCGCACTTGGGAAAGCTTTCGTTTCATCAAGCACCAAAAAACCCTTAGAACCGCCTTCGGCTCTAAGGGTTTTTCGCTTATTTCAACCATTCCGTATGGAAAATGCCTTCTTTGTCGACGCGTTCGTACGTGTGGGCGCCGAAGTAGTCGCGCTGCGCTTGGATTAAGTTGGCTGGGAGCACCGCGGTGCGGTAGCTGTCGTAATAGGCGAGGGCGCTTGCGAATCCTGGCACTGGAATGCCGCGCATCGCCGCGGTGGCGACGATTTCGCGGAGCGCGTCTTGGTAGCGTTCGACAATGTCTTTGAAATACGGATCCAAGAGCAAGTTCGAAAGCGCCGGATCGCGGTCGTACGCCTCTTTAATTTTTTGCAAAAATTGCGCGCGGATGATGCAGCCGCCGCGGAAGATCATGGCGATGTCGCCATAGCGCAAGTTCCAGTTGTATTCCTCAGAAGCCGCCTTCATTTGCGCAAATCCTTGGGCGTACGAGCAAATTTTGCTCATGTAAAGCGCGCGGCGCACCGCTTCGATGAAGTGGGCGCGGTCGCCTTCAAACGGCTTCACCGCTGGGCCTGCCAGCACTTTGCTTGCTTTCACGCGCTCGTCTTTCATGGCCGAGAGGAAACGGGCGAACACCGATTCCGTGATGATCGGCAGCGGCACGCCCAAATCGAGGGCGTTTTGGCTCGTCCATTTGCCCGTCCCTTTTTGCCCGGCTTTGTCCAAAATGACATCAACAAGCGGCTTGCCTGTTTCTTCATCGATTTTCGTGAAAATGTCGGCCGTGATCTCGATTAAGTAGCTGTTCAGCTCGCCTTTGTTCCAGTCGGCGAACACTTCGTGCAGCTCTGCAGCATCCATGCCGAGCACATGTTTGAGCAAGAAGTACGCTTCAGCGATCAGCTGCATGTCGCCGTATTCGATGCCGTTGTGCACCATTTTGACATAATGCCCGGCGCCGTCCGGACCGATGTACGTCGTGCACGGTTCGCCGTCGACTTTGGCGGCGATGGCTTCAAAAATCGGGCGCACGAGCTCATGCGCTTCTTTTTGGCCCCCTGGCATGATCGACGGGCCTTTCAGCGCCCCTTCCTCGCCGCCCGAGACGCCCGTGCCAATAAAGTGGATGCCAAGTTCGGCGAGTTCTTTGTTGCGGCGCTGCGTATCTTTAAAATACGTATTGCCGCCGTCAATTACAATATCGCCTTTTTCCAAATGCGGCTTCAGCTGTTCGATCGTCGCGTCCGTCGGCGCGCCCGCTTTCACCATCAGCAAAATTTTCCGCGGTTTTTCCAAGGCGTTGACGAATTCTTCAATGCTGTATGTACCGACAATGTTTTTTCCTTTCGCTTCTTGCAAAAACTCGTCCGTTTTTTCGCGCGAACGGTTGTAGACCGCCACCGAATAGCCTTTGCTTTCGATGTTGAGCGCCAAGTTTTTCCCCATGACCGCCAGTCCGATGACGCCGATTTGCTGTTTCGCCATTGTCCAACGTCCCTTTCCGTTTTGGTTTGTTCATCAAACAACATACCATACGTTTGCGCTTGCCTGCAAGTTTTTCTAAACCGATTTAGGAACGAGGCGGCACGACGGATTTGTTTGCCATTTTCATATTGAAAATGAAAGGGGCGCAACGCCCCTCATGCTTAGTAGCCTCCATAGTGCGGGAAGTCGTATGGTCCAAACGGGTAATGACCATAAGGCACGCCATACGGGAAGTGATGATAGCCGTCATACCCTCCATGCCAATGATGATGGTGATAACCGTATGGAGGATAGCCGTAGCCGCCAAAGTACGGCGGATAAAAGCCGCCCGGATACGGGCCAAACGGTCGAACCATGGAATGCGCCTCCTCTTCATGAGTTGAAGTTCATTTCCATGATTAGGATATGCGCGGAAGAAAAAACGGTATAGGCAAACACCTATACCGTCTCTTCCTCTTGGATGACCTGGGCCGCGGCCTGGGCGGCGGCCACTTGCTCGCGAATCGCGTCCGCTTCTTCCAAATGGGCAAACAAGACGCGCGGATCCAGCACCGTGAGCAACCGCTCCGGCAGCGTCGCGATCCCGACGACATACGGCGTGCGCTCCGCGGATACGAGCTGCAGCGGTTTGATGGCTTCCGGTTCAATATCGACAATTTCCTTTGCTTCGTCAACGATAAACGCCACCGACAACCCGTCGACCGCGGCGACGACAAGACGCGTCTGCTCGGTTTCCTCGATCGCTTTCCCATATAGAAGCTTTCGCATATCGAGCACCGGCGCGAGCTCGCCGCGGATGCGCGCAACGCCCGCCATACAATCCGGCATATGCGGCACGGCCGTCGGCGCCGTCATTTTCTCAATCGAGACGACATACGCGATCGAAACGGCGTACTGTTCCCGCTCGACGCGAAACACCACGTATTTGTCCATTCCCCCGCCACCTCTTTCGTGATTCGCACTCTGCTTTTTTTATCGGCTCATTCCGGCCGAATGTTTACCGAAAGGTTCAAGAAAAAAGAGCATCCAGCCTCGGGATGCTCATTCGGCATTGGCGACTTCCTCGACAATGGCGACAACCATCTCTGTCAGCTTCACCAACTCTTCAATCGGCATCCGCTCGTTCGTCGTATGGATCTCTTCATAGCCGACAGCGAGGTTGACCGTCGGAATGCCGAAGCCGGCGATGATATTGGCATCGCTGCCGCCGCCGCTTCGCTCGAGCTTGCACGGCCGGCCGATTTTCGCCGCCGCCCGTTTGGCGACCTCGACGACATGGTCGCCGTCGCTGAACTTAAAGCCCGGGTACATCACTTCCACTTCGACATCGGCGCGGCCGCCCATTTCCACGGCGACCGTTTCAAACGCCTCTTTCATTTTCGCCACTTGCGCTTCCATTTTTTCTGGGACAAGCGAGCGGGCTTCCGCTAAAATATCGACGCGGTCGCAGACGATGTTCGTTTGCGTGCCGCCTTCAAAGCGGCCGATGTTGGCCGTTGTTTCCTCGTCGATGCGGCCGAGCGGCATTTTCGCGATCGCTTTCGCCGCAATCGTAATGGCTGACACCCCTTTTTCAGGCGCCACACCGGCATGAGCGGTTTTGCCATGCACAACGACTTTCAGCTTCGCCTGCGTCGGGGCGGCGACGACGATGTTGCCGACTTTGCCGTCGCTGTCCAAGGCATAGCCGTATTTCGCTTGGATGAGCGACGGATCGAGCGCCTTCGCCCCGACAAGCCCCGACTCTTCGCCGACGGTGATGATAAACTGGATTACGCCGTGCGGGATGTTTTGTTCTTTCAACACGCGAATCGCTTCCAACATGGCCGCCAAGCCCGCCTTGTCGTCCGCCCCTAAAATCGTCGTCCCGTCGGTGACGACATAGCCGTCTTGGATCGACGGTTTCACCCCTTTGCCCGGCACGACCGTATCCATATGCGACGTGAAGTAAATCGGGTCGACCCCGTCTTTCGTCGCGGCGAGCGTGCAAATCAAGTTGCCTGCCCCATGCCCCGTTTTCGCGGCCGCATCGTCTTCGATCACATCGAGGCCAAGCGCTTCAAACTTTTGTTTGAGCACCTTCGCAATGTCCCCTTCATGCTTCGTTTCCGAATCGATTTGCACGAGTTCCAAAAATTCGTCGACAAGACGCTGTTCATTGACCATCGCTTTTTTCCTCCTGCTTATGTATTCCACCTTAAGTATACCGAAATGTTCCGCCAAGAGCCAAACCGGACGCCGGAACGATCGGCACGCACAGCGCTGACAGCCACGTTCGCAATGCGCCAGCGCGAGCTCCCGGGTTCGACAGACGAAAAAATCCGTAAGCAATGGGAGACATAGCAGCGGAATGAGCCTGATGGACGCGAATCCGTATGCGAAAATAGAGGCCAAGCAACAAAACGGGGCCCCTTGACCCCGTTTTTACAGCGGAATATTGCCATGCTTTTTCTTCGGCCGCTCCTCGTGCTTGTTTCGAAGCATCTCGAGCGCCTGAATGAGCTTGATTCTCGTATCGCGCGGGTCGATGACGTCATCGATCATGCCGTATTTGGCGGCGACATACGGATTGGCGAATTTCTCGCGGTATTCGGCAATTTTTTGCGCCCGCGTTTCTTCCGGATTCGGACTTTTTTCAATTTCGCTCGCGAAAATGATGTTCGCCGCCCCTTGCGGCCCCATGACGGCCACTTCGGCGTTCGGCCACGCATAGACGACATCGGCGCCGATCGATTTGCTGTTTAAGGCGACGTACGCGCCGCCGTACGCTTTCCGCAAAATGACCGTAATTTTCGGCACCGTTGCTTCCGAGTAGGCATACAAAATTTTCGCCCCATGGCGGATGATGCCGCCGTGCTCCTGCTTGACGCCCGGGAAAAAGCCGGTGACGTCCTCAAACGTAATGATCGGGATGTTGAACGAATCGCAAAAACGGATAAAACGCGCCGCCTTGTCGGACGAATCAATGTCAAGCCCGCCGGCCATAAACTTCGGCTGGTTGCACACAAGCCCGACCACTTCGCCTTTGATGCGGGCAAAGCCGATCACGATGTTTTTGGCGAAATCTTTTTGCACTTCCAGAAACGATCCGTCATCGACGACGTGGGCGATGACGTGGCGCACATCGTACGGGCGGACGGCGTCAATCGGCACGACATCGGCCAAATCGGGGCGGTAGTCGTCCCCGTCCGGAATCGGGCCAAACGGCGGCTTTTCGTTATTGTTTGACGGCAAATAGCCCAAGAGCCGCCGCACCTCGGCGAGCGCTTCCTCTTCATTCGCCGCCGCAAAATGGGCGTTGCCGCTGATCGTGTTGTGCACGCGGGCGCCGCCTAAATCTTCGGCGCTGATTTTCTCCCCGGTCACCGCTTCAATCACTTTCGGACCGGTGATGAACATTTGGCTCGTTTTTTCGACCATGAACACAAAATCCGTGATGGCCGGCGAATAGACGGCCCCGCCGGCGCACGGCCCCATAATGACGGAAATTTGCGGGATGACGCCGGAATAAATGGCGTTGCGGTAAAAAATGTGCCCGTACCCGTCAAGCGACAAGACCCCTTCTTGAATGCGGGCGCCGCCCGAATCGTTCAAGCCGATGACCGGCGCCCCGGTTTTCGCCGCTAAATCCATGATGTTCGCAATTTTTTTCGCGTGCATTTCCCCAAGCGCCCCGCCGAAGACGGTGAAATCTTGCGAAAACACAAACACGGTGCGGCCGTTGATCTTCCCGTAGCCGGTGACGACCCCATCGCCCGGCCCCTTCTTTTCGCCAAGTCCAAAATCGGTGCAGCGGTGCTCGATGAACGGATTGAGCTCGACAAACGTCCCTTCATCCAACAGCAAGTCAATCCGCTCGCGCGCCGTCAGCTTCCCTTTCGCGTGCTGCTGTTCAATTTTCTCATCGCCGCCGCCCAGTTCAATCTCACGTCGGCGGTCATATAATTCATTGATTTTATCGTACATGTCGCTCATTGGTGTCCCTCCGTTTTCGTCCGTTCACAAAGCTCATACAACACGCCGCCGGTCGATTTCGGGTGCATGAAGGCCACCCACGCCCCGCCGGCGCCGCGTTTTGGCGCATCTTGAATCATGCGGATGCCATGCTCCTTCAGCTCACGGATGCGCTCGGTGATGTCTTCAACCCCAAGCGCCACATGATGAATCCCTTCGCCGCGCTTTTCGATAAATTTCGCCACCGCGCTCTCCGGCGACAGCGGCTCAAGCAGCTCCAGTTTCGCCTCTCCGGCCTGCAAAAACGCCACTTTCACCTGCTCCGACTCGACTTCCTCGATGCCAAGAAACGGCAGGCCGAGCACCTCCGTATAAAACGGAAGCGCTTTCTCGATCGAGCGGACGGCAATGCCGATATGGTCGACTTTTTTCACTTCCATCGTCTGCATCCCCTTTGCCGCAAAATGATGAGGCCAACATTTTATCATTCGCCGTTTCGACAAAAAATCCTGCTTTTTTGTTTTTCTTTGTCCGCGCCACGGTCGAGCCTTGGATCGGTTCGCTTGGCATCGGACATTTTTCCTTGTCCGCCCTGCGGTTTGCCGTTACAATAAACGTAGAACAGCGGACGGAAGGAGGACGGACCGTTGTCGCGGAAAACGCAAAAATTCGTGGTTTACTTGATGCTCATTTGCATGCTGCTGACGACGCTCCTCGCCGGCATCAGCATGTGGTTTTAAACCTGCCCAAAAAAACGCAAGCTCCGTTTCGGAGCTTGCGTTTTTCATCGGACAGCGCCGTACCGTTTGGCAATGGCGTAAAGCGATTCGTTGCTGCGGAGAATGAGCACGTTGGCGCCGATGGGCACCCGTTCATACAGCTGCTCGACATCGCGGTTGTGCATGCGCACACAGCCTTGCGAAACGTAGCCGCCAATCGACGCCGGGTTGTTCGTGCCATGAATGCCGTACGTGCGCCCGTCCGTCCCGCGCGCGTTAAAGCCGATCCACCTTGTGCCGAGCGGATTGTTCGGCGCCCCGCCTGGAATGTTCTTTTTCCGATAATACGGGTGTTTCGCCTTCACCGTCACCGTAAACATCCCCTCCGGCGTCAAATCGGCATTGACCCCGGTCGCCACCGGATAAACGGCTTCGATGCGGCCGTCGCGGACGAGCGCGAGCTTATTGATCGCTTTGTTCACAATGACAAGCGGCTTCGCCTCCGCCGCTGTCTGGAAAGGCGCTCCCAACAGGGCGGTGAGCACGAAACAAATGGCCAACCATACCCGCATATCCGTCCATCCTTTGCTTGAATGTTTGGCTATAGTGTGCGCCAAAACGGATGAACATATGCCCTGCATCATGCCTTCAGCCGCTGCGGTTTTCGTTCGTTTCCGGGATGGAATTCGCTTTTGATGATTAAATATCGCTCCAATTCGCGCACCAAATGAAACAACGCCGCCCGCTCTTCAAACTGCTCGCGCGTCTTTGGCAGCGGCATCGCTTTAAACTGTTCGCGCATCTCGGCAAGGCGCCGCAAAAAGCGGTCCGCCGTATTTCCCGGATGAATGGCGTCGCTTAATTCGTCGATAAAATCGGCGACCATCATCCGCTGCTCGACCGTGTAGACGAGCGATGTCACAAGCGGAAGCATATGCTCGATGATTTCCAACTGCCGCTCACGCATGCGGAAGTAGCGGACATATTCATCCTCATTCCGCCATAATTGATTGTCGGCGTGGCGCATGGCGAGTTTTTTCGCTTTGTCGAGCGTCTCGGCGGCAAGCGGCAGCTCTTTTCCATCCCAATCAAGCTCATTTGTGCGCAAGTAGCGGACGATTTCTTTTAAAATAATGCGAAACAAATCTTCGACAATGCGCTGGTACTCTTTGAGCTCCTTCTCGGCGCTCGGCATGTACATGTTCATCAGCAGCGCTACCCCAATGCCAACCGCCACGAGCAAGATCTCATTGGCGACCAATCCCCACGTGATGTCTTGGGCCGCATACAAATGCAAAATAATGACCGAGCTTGTCGCAATGCCTTCATTGATTTTCAAGCGAACCGTCACCGGAATGAACAACAAAAGCAACAGCCCGATCGTCCACGGATGATAGCCGAAGGCGGCAAAAAACAACGCCGCAAACCCGACCGCAACGACGCACGCCGCAAAACGGGCCCGAGCGGTCTCAAGCGACCGCTTTTTCGTCACTTGGACGCATAAAATGACGATAATGCCAGCGGAAGCGAAATTATGCAGGCCGATCAGCTGAGCGATGGCGATCGCCAGCGCCGCCCCCACCGCCGTTTTCAATGTCCGATAGCCGATTTTCATCGCGC
The DNA here is from genome assembly GCF_002335725.1 of Geobacillus sp. FJAT-46040. NCBI lineage: Bacteria > Bacillati > Bacillota > Bacilli > Caryophanales > Anoxybacillaceae > Geobacillus > Geobacillus sp. FJAT-46040. Next base: position 720,817 of record NZ_NISS01000001.1, on the reverse strand, counting down.
CGTCTCCTTTGCCAATGGTTGCCGACTTCATTGTACAGATGACGGCGCTTTCGATGCAAGGAAAAACGGACAATCCTGGCCTCCGCTCCGAAGCCGATCTGTCCCAACAGGCGCAAAAGGACAAAAAAGGCGGCTGTCCGCTCATGCAGGGCAAGCCGCCTAGGCTCACGACGGAGATTTCTCATAAATCGTCTTCCCGTCGCGCTCGATTTCCCGCCGGATCGCTTCGTTCAGCGCGTCGAAAAAAAGCACGTCACATGAGTAAATGCCGACAATCTCGTCAAGATCCTCTTTGATTTTCCACTTTTGTTTGCCGGTGTAGTCCACGCACAAGTCAATGTCAGAGTTGTAGTGGGCCGTGCCGCGCGCCCGCGAGCCGAACAAAATGACTTTTTGTATATCTTCTTCGCCCGCGAAATACGCCATCAACCGTTCAAACACGGTCGGGCTCATTCCATAGGTCACGATCGATCACTTCTTTTTTGATGTATTTGAGCAGTGCTTCAATTTCATGGACATATTGTGATACAATTCGGTTTTTAATCTGTTCATAGTCTTCCTCGTTATATACATGGGCTGCAGCGTTTCGCAAGTGCAATATATCGTTCCATACATCAATATTCTGAATCCACCCTTCCTTAAACGCCTGGCGGTAACATGCCCGCGGGTTGTTCAATTCCAGACCGGACGCTTTGAAAATTCGCGACAACAGCTTCCAGAGCTGGTCTTCCAAAATTTCATACTTTTTCACGATCGAATCACGATATACTTCCTTCAGCAGTTCATCTTCTGCCGACACTTGCTTCGACGCGGCAATGACATTCTTCAAATGAAGCAACAATCGAAACGCGCGCTGGTACGATAATACAATCGATTCTCGTTCATCCATGCCATCGTTCTCCTTTGCCCATTGTCCTAAATGGATCTGCATCTATGGCTTCGAAAATGGCGCTTGATTCGTCTTCATATAACGCTTCAGCTCTTCGTAAAAATTTTCACGCGTCCCCACCAAAACCACGACCACAACATGTCCGCTGTCATCTTGGTCGATCAAATAAGCAATCTCATAATTGATGCCTCGATGATAAATGTCATAACCGTAAATTCCTGCCAAATCACCAGTTTTCGCTTCCCCTGCTTCGGCGGGATCGGTAAGAATCTGCCGCAAGGCTTCGATCAAACGCTGCTTCAGAGCTGCATCCTTTTTTGTCAATTTTTTAATGGCTTTTTCTGCTTTCGGAAGCAATTGCAGTCGATTATGGTTCATCATCTTCACCAAATAACTCCTCTAACGTATCCGCGGTATACGTTTTTGCCTTCGGTCTTTCCTCAGAAATCATCGCGTTGAATGCAGGGGCAATTTGCGATTTACGGTATACAAATTCTTTGTATAGTTCTTCGCCTGTATATCCTTCTTCGATCAAGTCTTTTAAAATCAGATCGGAAAAGTCAAAATGATCCTCATGAATCGGATGAATAATTAACTTATTATCCGCTAACTCAATTAACACCTCGTTTCCAATTCCTAATTGCTCATAAAAATCCTTTGGGATCGTAATTTGTTTTTTGCTCGATACGGCAATTCGTTTCACAAGGTTTTTCTTACGGTTAGGGATATTGTCCATCGGTACCTTCTCCTTTGTCATCGAATCTGATGGCACCATATTATTCCCCTCCTTCCAAAAAAATAACCAAATTTCTTGGTTTCTTTACTAATGATCATAGCATGGTGGGGAAACAAACACAATGATTTTCCCATACCGTAGGGAGGAGAAGTGTTCAATGTTTGCGGAAGAGGAATAGATTGATGCAAACACTAACATCCTAGTGGAACAAAGCGGAGAATTCCTGAACAAAACGACGCTCAATTGATGGAGGCCAAGGTCCTCAAAGATAGCGATTATTATTTCAAATAGGAACTTTCATAAATGATACGAATTCGAACGTCCATGGTGTGGAAATTCCTTCACTTTCCTTGTATTTCAAGGATTCATTTGACATTGGAACTCACATTTCGCACCCCTACTAAGTAGAACGAAAGGATTTTTTATTTGTTTTTTTAGAATAACTTTTGAACCAACACAACGAGCGATGGCAATCCTTTTTTTACCATCGCTGGTCGTTCTTTATCCCATTAGACGTAAATGCTCTCGTCCAACCCCAACCCTTGCAGAATCCTTCGCTGCTCGTACGTGAGCGGTTGGCTTAACGCACGTTGGATTTGCCCGTCTGGCTGCTTGAGAAGCACCACTTTGACATACTGAAACAACTGAAAGATTGCTTGCCCCGTCGGCCGGGTCAGTTTGCGTCCTCCTGCGCCCTTTAGAGGCTGCTCCGGAGTAATGAATTGGCGCACCCGGCGCTGGAAGACGCGATAAATGGCCAACGCCAACAAAAACAAATACCCCAGCACCGCGACTCGTTCCGGTTTTTTTACATAGATTTCATCCGTAAAGAACAGGTCTTTCAAAAAGGCTAAGTTCATTTCCACCGAGATGTGGCCTTTATACAGCTTCAAGATCTCTTTCGCGTCCATCGGTTGGCCCTTCCATTCCTCCGGAACGGTCGTGACCAAGACAAAACGGATCGCTTTCCGTCTCGCCCGCTCCCACGCCTCTTGGTCGAATGCCGCGTTCAGGCGAAGGGCGAACCGCGTTTCCACCTCCGGTTCCGCCCCTTTTTTCGGCCGTCCGCGCCGTTTTTTCGGGCGAATGACCTCGTCAACGGACGCCTCGACGCGATGGAACCGAGGGCGAAGGGAAGCCTTGAGAGACGCCAGCGCTTGTTCGGCGTCTTCCCGGCAGGAAAACAGGCGGCTCTCCCATTGGGCTTGTTCTTGTGAAAGAAGCTCTGCTTCTTTTTTCCGTTTGTTTTCAAGTTTCTTTCCTTTTCGTTGGTCCAGCGCGCTGGATTCAACGACGATCAGCCGAACCGGATGGCCTTCATACGTCGAGGCGGTTTCCCACACTCGATACGCCGCGCCGTTTTTCTCTGCCAAGACGAACGGATCGCTCCACGGCGTGTCCTCGGCATCGGCTTGGGCCAGCGCCGTTTTGCCGATCCGAAGCGAAGCCGGGCCGCGCGTGATCAAAAAGGCGTTGGCGGCTTTCGTTTGCGCCAAGGTGCCGCGCGTCATGGCGGCCGAATCGGCCACGTAAATCCATTCGTCTTCGATTCCCGCGCGTTCAAACTATTCTTTCATCCGTGCCAACACGGAAGGATTCCATGTCTTATCGGGCAGATGGCCGTCGTGCACATCTCCGTAAAACGGAAGGCCGTCTTGATTGCCGACCAACCCGAATCCCATCTGTTTTTGCCAATAATGATGCCGATTGTAGCCATAGGTGATTTGCAAGCCTTCGGTCGAGTTCGTTTCGTACGCATCATATACCGTCTTATCGGTCGTATCGGCATGAAACACCCAAAGAGGGAGGTCTTCCTTCTTGTAGATCTGCACGAGACAAGCCGACGTGACGTGATGGATGTCGGCCTCATACAGGCGATCCAGATGGCGCGCCAAAGCGTCGTCATTGAACCAAGAGGGGTGAAGTCCAAGACGGATCAGCTTGGGCAAGTCGATCTCATGCGCCCATCGTTCCAAGTGAACGAGCGCTTGCCGGCCGTCAAAGATTGTAGACGATGGCCTAAACGGCATCGCTCGTTCGGGTTTGGCATTGAGGATCGACCGGAACGAGACGGTCAATCAACTGGGGGAGGCCAAGCTTCTTGAATATGGCACTTATTATATTCAAATAGGAACCTTCATAGACCGCATCGATTGGAATGCCCATGGTGTGAAAACTCCTTCGCTTTCCTTGTGTTTCAAAGATTCATTCGACGCAAGGCGAAAAAAAATCCTCCCGATTTTTGTCGGGAGGGTGCGATTTGTCGGGAGGGTGCGAAATGTGAGTTCCATTGTACCGATAACAGCGCTTTCGATGCAACTGAAAAACGGACAGCGCGCTTGCCCTAAGGCCGCCGGACACAAAAAAACAGCCGCCCACTCATGCAGGGCAAGCCGCCTAGGCTCACGACGGAGATTTCTCATAAATCGTTTTCCCGTCGCGCTCGATTTGGCGCTTGATGGCTTCGTTCAGCGCGTCGAAAAAGAGCACATCACACGAATAAATGCCGACAATCTCGTCAATGTCATCTTTGATTTTCCACTTTTGCTTGCCGGTGTAGTCCATGCACAAGTCAATGTCGGAATTGTAGCGGGCCGTGCCGCGCGCCCGCGAGCCGAACAAAACGACTTTTTGTATATCTTCTTCGCCCGCGAAATACGCCATCAGCCGTTCAAACACGGTCGGGCTCATTCCATACATCACGGTCGATCACTTCTTCTTTGATGTTTTGCAGTAGCGTTTCGATTTCGTGGACATATTCATTCATCTGAAATCAAACATGCCTACTTCAGAAAACAGTGAACAGACTAAATCACTTCTAACGATATTTCATGTAGCATATCGAGATCTTGCGTCTGGCAAGATGGAAGGAGCTCACCGTAGACACTTATATTTACTTTCCGCTGTGGAAAAGCCTCAACATGAATTGATTCAATTCTCGCCATATAACGCCCGTTATTTTGAATAAGGTTAAACATAAACTCGCTATAGAAAGCAGGAATATACCCTAGCTTACACCCTTCATCTGTTAACACTTCTACTGCTTTAGAATCTTGCCTATTCTCCGGCTCTAATCGAAAATGTACCTTATCCCCCACTTTAAGATATTGAATTACTCGATCTCCCTCGTAATATCTCCAACCCGCGACATAAAAATCAAAATCGAAATGATTTCCCGATACATAAATTGGCGCTACAAATTCATAAGAATCTGTCGCAAGTTTACCACCAGTCGCTCGCAACATATCCATATCTGTACAATCGCGCGGCAAGCCGTATGTCCGCAAAATTTCTAAAAAATCCGGACGGCGCCGGTCAGGCAAACGCCGCTCAAAAGGCCCGAACAATCTGTTAGAAACGTATTTTTTCCTATATCCGGAAACGACAAATGAGGTTGATAACCGTTTTCTAGTGCTTCGAACAGTCCTCTTCTCTTCCTGCTACGTTCATAATAAAATACATACTTATCCCCATCGTGTAATAAGTTTCCAATATGATATCGCTGCCGAGTACATTCATTTTGCCAAATTAACCAAAGCACAAAAGGGCGCATCGCTTATTTCACCTCCATATACCAATTCACGAGCCATTCTTTTCGATACTGTAATAATTTTAATACCCATTCTTTGTAAATTTTACTCATGACATTTTCTGAAACACCATCTAAAACAGTTGTGACTTGTTGCTCATTTATTTGACTGATACGATCAATTTCCTTCTTCATTTCTATTATCACAAACAATAATGGTCATGCAAAAACCCGAAGTCCCTTTTCGAACTTCGGGTTCTCCTTTCACACTTCCTCGCAATATTCGTCAAACAGCGCCTGCAGCTTTTGCACGACGGCGACCGGTTCGTGCCCTTCGATGTCGTGGCGGTGCAGCATGGCGCACAATTTCCCGTCTTTTAACAAGGCGAACGACGGCGAGGATGGCGGCTCGCCGACAAAATATTCGCGCGCGCGGGCGGTTGCTTCTTTGTCTTGGCCGGCAAAGACGGTCACCAAATGGTCCGGGCGCTTGTCGTAATGAACCGCGTGGGCCGCTGCCGGACGGGCGATGCCGCCGGCGCAGCCGCACACCGAGTTGATGAGGACAAGCGTTGTGCCCGGACGGCGGAATGCCGCATCGACGTCTTCCGGCGTGCGCAGTTCTTCAAATCCGGCTTCGACCGCTTCGCGCCGCGCTTGTTCGACGATGTCGTTATAGAGCGGAAATTGAAATTGGAACATCTCAACACCTCCTTCGATTTGCCTTTATCATATCACAGTTCACCGCCTCGCTTCCGTTCATACGCCTCGATCAGCTCGCGGACGGCGGCGGTGACCGGTTTGGCGCCGGAAATGACGCTGTTCTCGAGCATCGGGAGCTTTTCTTTCACGACCGGATCGGCAAAAAAGCGCGTTTCCACATATTCTTTGATCATGGCGTGCATCCAGTCTTTTTGCTGCTGGCGGCGGCGGTCGAAAAAGACGCCGGATTGCTTCGTCGTCTCGACAAACGTTTGAATGACGCGCCACATGTCGGCGATCCCTTCTCCCAAAAGCGCCGAGCATGTGTACGCTTTCGTCTCCCAGCCGGGCGTGGCCGGGCGGAGGTAATGGAGAAACTGGTTGTATTCTTTTTGCGCCGCTTTTGCTTTTTCTTTATTATCGCCGTCCGCCTTGTTGATGACGATGGCGTCGACCAGCTCCATGATGCCGCGCTTCATGCCTTGCAGCTCATCGCCGGCGCCGGTTAAGGCGAGCAACAAGAAAAAGTCAACCATCCCTCGGACGACAAACTCGCTTTGCCCGACGCCGACCGTCTCGACGAGGATGATGTCATAGCCGGCCGCTTCGCACAGCATCATCGTCTCGCGCGTTTTTCGGTGTACGCCGCCAAGCGCCCCGCCCGATGGGGACGGACGGATGAAAGCAAGCGGATGGCGGGCGAGCGCCTCCATTCGCGTTTTGTCGCCGAGGATGCTGCCGCCGGTCAACGAACTCGTCGGGTCGACGGCCAAGACGGCGACGCGATGGCCCTGCTCGCACAAAAACGTGCCAAACGCTTCAATGAACGTGCTTTTTCCCGCCCCTGGCACGCCGGTGATGCCGATGCGAATCGAGCGGCCGACGTGCGGAAGCAGTTCATTGAGCACTTGCTGGGCGAGATCCATATGCCTGGCCGCATTGCTTTCGACAAGCGTAATCGCCTGCGCCAAAATGGTGCGGTCGCCGGCGAGCACTCCTTGGACGTATTCTTTAACCGATCGTTCTTTTCGCCGCACGAGCCGCTTCGGCGCAGGTGGGCGCTCGGCTTGCACGTACGACGACAGACCATTGCCGTCCGCCCATTCCGGGCGCCGCGGCTGTCCGTCCGAAACTGTGCTCTGGCCGCTTGCCTGTTCCCGCCGTTTCTCTTCGCCGTTCATTGGTTCACTTCCTCATAGCCAAGCCGGGCGTAAATTTCATCCAACACTTTTTCCGCCGCTTCCGGAATGACCGTGCCCGGTCCGAAAATGGCGGCGGCGCCGTGCTCATACAAAAACGCGTAGTCTTGCGGCGGAATGACGCCGCCGACGACGACCAAAATATCATCGCGGCCAAGTTTTTCAAGCTCCTCGACGAGCTGCGGCACAAGCGTTTTATGCCCGCCGGCGAGCGAGCTGATGCCGACGGCATGCACATCGTTTTCGACCGCCTGGCGCGCCGTTTCTTCCGGCGTCTGGAAGAGCGGGCCGATGTCGACGTCAAACCCTAAATCAGCAAACGCCGTGGCGATGACTTTCGCCCCGCGGTCATGGCCGTCCTGCCCCATTTTCGCGATCAAGATGCGCGGGCGGCGTCCTTCGAGTTCGGCGAACTGCTCAACCCGCCGCTTCACCCGCTCGAGCTGCGCTTCGTTTTTGTATTCCGAGCTGTAAACGCCGCTGATCGAGCGGATGGCGGCGCGATGGCGGCGCGCCACTTTTTCGATCGCGTACGAAATTTCTCCGAGCGTCGCCCGGACGCGCGCCGCTTGGACGGCAAGCTCGAGCAAATTCCCCTCGCCCGTTTCCGCCGCTTTTGTGATGGCGTCAAGCGCCGCTTCGACCTGCTCGTTGTCGCGCGTCGCCTTTAGCTCGTTCAGCCGCTCGATTTGCCGCTGGCGCACGGCGGTGTTGTCGACTTCCAAAATGTCGATCGGCTCTTCTTTTTCCGGGCGGTATTTATTGACGCCGATGATCGTTTCCGCTCCTGAATCGATGCGCGCTTGGCGGCGGGCCGCCGCTTCTTCGATGCGCATTTTCGGGATGCCGGTTTCAATGGCTTTCGCCATCCCGCCTAAGCTTTCGATTTCTTCGATATGCGCCCACGCCCGCTTCATCAGTTCGTTCGTCAACGTCTCGACGTAATACGAACCGGCCCACGGATCGATCGTCCGACAAATGCCGGTTTCTTCCTGCAAGTACAGCTGCGTATTGCGGGCGATGCGCGCCGAGAAGTCGGTCGGCAAGGCGATCGCTTCATCCAAGGCGTTCGTATGGAGCGACTGCGTATGCCCCATCGCCGCCGCATGCGCCTCGATGAGCGTGCGCACGACGTTGTTGAACGGATCTTGCTCGGTCAAGCTCCAGCCCGACGTTTGCGAATGCGTCCTTAGAGCGAGCGATTTTGGATTTTTCGGATTGAACGTTTTCATCATTTTCGCCCACATGAGGCGCGCGGCCCGCAGTTTCGCCACTTCCATAAAGTAGTTCATGCCGATCGCCCAGAAAAACGACAGCCTCGGCGCGAACGAGTCGATGTCAATGCCGGCTTTCAAGCCGGTGCGCACGTACTCAAGCCCGTCAGCGAGCGTGTACGCCAGCTCCAGATCGGCCGGCGCCCCGGCTTCCTGCATATGGTAGCCGGAAATGCTGATGCTGTTGAATTTCGGCATGTATTTGGCCGTATAGGCGAAAATGTCGGCGATGATGCGCATCGACATCTCCGGTGGATAAATGTACGTGTTGCGCACCATATATTCTTTCAAAATATCGTTTTGGATCGTGCCGGACAGCTTGTCTTGCGTCACTCCCTGCTCTTCGGCGGTGACGATGTAAAACGCCATAATCGGGAGCACCGCCCCGTTCATCGTCATCGACACTGACATTTGGTCGAGCGGGATGCCGTCAAACAAAATTTTCATATCGAGCACCGAGTCGATGGCCACCCCCGCTTTGCCGACGTCGCCGACGACGCGCGGATGGTCGGAGTCATAGCCGCGGTGCGTCGCCAAGTCAAAAGCAACCGACAGCCCTTTTTGCCCCATCGCCAAGTTGCGCCGATAAAAGGCGTTGCTCTCCTCGGCGGTCGAAAAGCCGGCGTATTGGCGGATCGTCCACGGCCGCACGACGTACATCGTCGGGTACGGCCCGCGCAAGTACGGCGGCAAGCCGGGCATATAATCAAGAAAATCGAGCCCATCGATGTCTTCCTTTGTATAAAGCGGCTTCACCGCAATGTGTTCGTTCGTCTGAAACAACAGCTCATCGATCGACGCTTGCACGCGCCGCTCCACCGCGTCTCTCCACTGTTTCTCATCCACATCGGCCGTTGCGTCGGAAAGCGTCATGTTGGTAAAATCAACGTACTTCGCCATCAAGCGCCACCCCTCTTTCCGTTAGAAACGCCACGATCACATCGTACGCGTTCGAACCGAGATGAATCGATCCGTCCACGCCCGCGTCCGCGTACGTTCTCTCAAGCTCTTCCGGCGGCTTTCCGGCGACATACAGCTTCGCGTTCGGCTTGGCTTGCTTGAACGCCTCAGCCAACGCTGGAACGAACGCCGGGTAATCGTCATCGGCGCCGCACACGATATAATGCGTCCCGTTCGTGTTCCGCACCCATTCGACCGCTTCCGCGACCGAGGCAAAGCCATCGCTCCGCTCAGCCGCCACCCCGCCGGCCGCAAACAGCCCGGCGATGAAATCGGCGCGCGCTTGATGGCGGACAAGCGGCCCGATATTGATCAAGTGAACGGAAAGCCGGCTTCCCGTACGCTCCGCATGCTTCTCGGCCGCCTTGCGCAGCCGCTCAAACGGCTCGGCCAAGCGCCATGCCCGAATCGGCGTGATGGCAACAACCGCGTTCCCATCGACCAACGCCGCCGCGATCTCCCGAGCGGTTGCTCGACGGCGAACCGCACGAATCGCCGCTTCCATCCACTTCCCGCCCGCGAGCGAGGCGCGAATATCGGCCACCCGCTTTTCATCCAGCGGCGGCAACTCGTTCGCCGCGGCTTGCTTCGGTTTTTCGACCGGCGTTTCCTCCAAATTGGCGTACACGTTCGTGCCAACGATTTTTTCCTTCCGCGTCTTGACACGATCCAGCCGCCGCTTGGCGACCGCTTCCACTTCCGTCTGCACGAAGCCGTCTTCGAGCGCCTTCGCCATGCCGTCTTTTTCCTCCACACGCTGGAACAGCTTCCACGCTTCTTCGGCGAGCTTGGCGGTCAACGTTTCCACATAATACGAGCCGCCCGCCGGATCGATGACGTTCGCCACATGCGCCTCTTCGAGCAAAATGAGCTGCGTGTTGCGGGCGATGCGCCGCGAAAACTCATCAGCGAGTCCGAGCGCCTCGTCAAACGGCGACACGTGCACGCCATCGGCGCCGCCGACAACGGCCGCAAACGCTTCCGCCGCCGCTCGGAGCATGTTCACATACGGGTCGTACACCGTTTTCGTAAAGGGCGACGTGCGCACATGCAGCTCGATCCGCCTTGCTGATTCACCGCCGCCAAACGCTTCGATCACTTGCGCAAACAACCGCCGCGCCGCCCGCAGCTTGGCGATTTCCATGAAAAAGTCGGCTCCGACGGCGAGCGACACTTGCATCCTTGTCGCGATGTCATCAACCGTCAAGCCCCGGTCCAACCCGGCGCGGATGTACTCGACGGCTGCCGCCAACGAAAACGCGAGCTCCTGCACGGCGTTCGCCCCGCCGTTATGGTACGGTTCGCCGCGCACCAAAATCGTGCGAACGGCAGGCATCTGTTCCTTCGCCCACTTCGTTGCTTCCGCCATTTCATCATACAGCCGCAAAAGCGAACACGGGAGCGTCCCCTGCTCCGCCCACGCTCCGAGCGGATCCATGCCGATCGCGCCCCGTACGCTCGATAGCGGGACGCCCCGTTCCTCTAAATAAGCGGCCAACAGCGCCAAAAACGAAAGCGACCGCGCCCCGGCGTCCACACGGAGCGAATAGCGGTCCAGCGGCACGCCATCCAACATCGCCGCCACATCATCAACCGACTCGACGGCAAACGGCAGCCGGCCAAGGGCAAGATGGATTTCCGTCTGCCCCCGCTCCAAGTCGTGCTTCACTGCCTCGTTCCAGTCGGACGGGCTCGCTGCCGAAATCTCCTGGCTCACCTTCCACGGCTCGCCCCGATACCCTTCCGGCCGCGCCCCACGCACATAGCGGCCAAAGCCCGGGTACTGCTCAAGCGGGCCGAGCGCCTCCACATCGCGGCGCGTATAGAGCGGTTTGACCGCAATGTTTTCGTACGTCATCGATACAAGCCGCTCGAGCGGCTTGCCTTTCAGCGACTTTTCCGCTTCCCGCTCCCACTCCTCCACCGTCGGAGCCGGAAACGCCGCTTCCTTCATCTTTGCGACACCGCTCATTCCGATCCCCCTTTGCCTTCCAGACATAAGAAACCGCTTTCTTTTCAAGCCGCACCTTTCCCTCTCGAACCCGTCTGCTCAGAACGAAGCGCTGATGACGCTTCGTGTGGGAAAAAACGGTTTCTATGTTTATTGTAGTACATCGGCCGCGTTTGGGCAATGAACAAAAAGGCAAACAACTTGCTGATGCCACCATTTCGCCATGAAATGGAAAACAAAGCGGTCAAAAAAACATGAACGATCCCGAAATGGCTCGATGACTTGGCGAAACAACACCATCTCAACGATTCACAAATCCTCCAAGAAGCCCTGAAAAAACATGAAAGGAAGAGGGCGTTGTTGCATGCTCTCTTGGACGATGCTCCCTCGTCCCCCTCCAAATCGCCGCTTAGCGAAAATCTCAACTGCCATTTATTCATTGGAAAATGTTTCGCAAATCGATCACGAAATCCTTCAATACATGAACCAAAACGGCGTCATCCCGGTTGTACACTCCATGAAGTTCCAATCTTCCTGTTTTTCCGCGCAAATACACTTCCACCACTTGATTCGCCGGGTCAACGATCCAATATTCCTTCACCCCGGCCCGCTCGTACGCGATCCGTTTGTCCATCCGGTCGATTTTGGCCGTGGCGGGGGACAAGATCTCGACGACCAAATCCGGAGCCCCGACAATGCGGTTTTTTTGAATTTTGTTTTTGTCGCAGATGACGACAAGATCGGGGCATACCCAGTTTCGGACGTTTTCATCCATCCATCCCTTTCGATGATCTTCGAAAAGATACACATCGATCGGGGCGGCCAACACGCGGCAATCCTTCCCACGAAGATGCATCCCGAATTCAATAGAAAGTTGGAGCGAAACGGATTGATGTTCCGGTGTCGGCGACGGCGCCATGCTAATGATGTTCCCGTCCAAGACCTCGCACCGTTTTCCTTCCGGCCATGTCGCATACTCTTTGTAGGTCATAGGGGCCTGTTCCTTTTCTGGTGAACCCATATCCTCCACCTGCCTCCTAATTTTATATTGATTATACATCATCCATTCCTGTGTCTTGAACGATGTTTATTCCTCTTCCCGAACGAGCGGCAGGCGGACGAATACGGTCATCCCGCGTCCAAGGTCGCTGTCGAACCAAATCGCGCCGTCATGAAGAGAGACGATTTGTTTGACGATGGCAAGCCCCAAGCCGGTGCCGCCTTCTTTGCGGGTGCGGGCGCGGTCGACGCGGAAAAAGCCATCGCTGTCATAACTCGCAATATACAAACGGCTTCCTGCCGCTTCCATGGCAAACGGATTGGCGCCGACAGACGCCGAAGCGAGCTGTTTTCCTTCTTTTGAAAACTGATAGATCGTGTTCGAACCGTGGCTTAGCACAAACACGCCGCGGCCTGTTTCGACAAAATCAACCGGCATGACCGGGGCGGCAATCGTCCGCAACAAGCGGCCGTCTTGAAGCGAATAGACGTGAACATTCTTCTCCACCTTGTTTCCGCTTCCATGTCCGCCGACCCACAGCTCCCCTTGCCGCTCGCGCATCAATCCGCCTAACGCCATCTTCGGCACAGAAAATGAGCGAATGACACGGAGGCGGCTCGTATCAATGACAAAGGCGCGGCCGTCTTGAAAGTCGATGGCATACAGCTCCGTTCCCTGGCGATTGACAAGCAGCGTCATCGGGGAGCGTCCGACCGAAAGGCGGGCGATCTCTTTCCCGCCCCGGCTCACAACGCGCACCGCGTGATGGGTGCTGTCGCCAAAAAACCACGTGCGGCCATCCGGAGATGGAGCAGCGCTCACAATGCCGCTTCCTATTTTCCATTCGCCAAGCAGCTTCCCGGTCGCGAGGTCGTACCGATAGATGCGGTCGAGGTCCCGCCCGTACAAAAGAAGCGTCCGGCCGTCCGGGCTCAACGCCCCGCCTTGAAACGGTTCGTTGATGTTCCAACGGGCGATCTTGCCGCCATTTTCCGCGTTCAAAAAGGTGACCGTTTCCGCTTTGACATCGAGGCTGATGACGACAGAAAGCGAATCGGCCACCGGGGGAAACGACGGATTGGCGCAGCCGCTTAGCATAAAGAACAAACACAACAGCATCCATACGCTCGCTCGTTTCATCTCGAGTTTCTCCTTCACCTATTCGTTTCTGCCCCCATTATACATCACATTTGTGAGAGAAGTTTGAAATCGCGCCATGCAACCCCCCACCGCCAAATCGATGGCGATGGGGGAATCGTTAATCAATCGGCGCATGCTTTGACACTATATAGAATAATGGAAATTATGAAATTCGTAGAATGGTCAAAAACAACCAAAGTCGATGCAGGTCAACTTGACTATCGTTTTTGGCTCGAACATAAAAAACGAAGGACAGGCTATTCAATTACAACATTTGGTTTAAAAAGAATAACACGATTATCTTTGATAAAAAACAGGGAAATATGGTTTCGTTCCTTCAAAGTATGAAACGGAATTGAAGAGTTTGCTCAATGAGTAGGCAATGCTTAACAAGACGGATTGTTTGAACGCCAAGCGGGATCCAAAGGCCAAATGCACGAAAGAAGGGATAATCGGCAGTATTTTGTTTGCAAAGGAAACAAGAATCCCCCACTTCCACCGGCATTAGCCGATAAGTGGAGGCAGTCCCATCTTTTTTTGTACAGGGGGATGATTGAATATTAATGTGTTCCTAAAAACCCGTACATATATAGAAAAACAAAGAGAAAGGTTAATACGGCTCCTATCATTGTTTGATTAAGTGTGTTTTCATCACTGTTCAAATTTTTTAAAAAGCTTGCTAAATTCAAAAACCACAAAACACCTATTATCGGTAAAATAAGTAAGTATATATATTCCATTCAAAAAACTCCTTTTACTGTAAAGTTTGAACCACTCCCACTTAGCTAACGCTTAAAGTGGAGGATTTCTGGGTAATCCTCCTTTTAGATAGCTTTGAATTTTATTATAAAATTTATAGTATTTATTGTAAATAAAAATATTTATTGTAAATAAAAAAATTAAAAGGATTTTCATTTCAAATTACACTTGACAAAAAAAGAGGATTGTGATAAGTAAAACCAAAATAGTATTTCTTCCTTTTTATTCCATGCTTCTCTTTGGGCAACATTGCTGTCATGTTTGCCTTTAAAAGTCAAGTATATAAGTTGAAACTTTGTTTTACATCCAGTAGAACGCCCGCTGCATTCTATCAAAATGACTTGTTATGAAGGAAAACAGAATCGAACAATCGGAAAATCTTTATTGCAACTTATATACATCTTTTGGTGAAGAACTTTTTTGTTTGGTTGTCAATTTATGTTAGTGAATTTGCTCATCTACAGTAGGTATTTTGTTTGCTTATCCATTGTAAAATATAGGTAAAGGACTCGCACGTCATGTGCTTGGAATCGCCTTGGGCCAGCGCGGTTTTTACGGTCCACAACAACAAAAGGCTTCCGGTGATCAAAAAGGCGTTGGCGGCTTTCGTCTGCGCCCTTGTGTCTTTCGTCATAGCGGCGGAATCTGCCACGTCAATCCATTCGTCTTCGATCTTGGCTTGCTTCAGCTGCTCATGGACACGAGAGCGCTTTGATGCTTGCGATCAACTTAACCGCATCGCTGGTTCGGGTTTGGCATTGGGGATCCACAGAAACCGTCCGGTCAGAAACAAGTTTGAAATCGCGCCACGCAAAAACCCCCACCGCCAACCGATGGCGATGGGGGAATCGTTAATAAATCGGCGTGTTGTCTTTGTTCATATTTTCCAAAATCTCTTTGACGCGGGCGAGGAAGCGGCCGCAAATGAGGCCGTCCAAGACGCGGTGGTCGAGCGACAAACATAAGTTGACCATGTCGCGGATGGCGATCATGCCGTTTTTGACGACCGGACGTTTGACGATCGTTTCCACTTGCAAAATGGCCGCTTGCGGGTAGTTGATAATGCCCATCGACTGCACCGAGCCGAACGCGCCGGTGTTGTTGACGGTGAACGTGCCGCCCTGCATGTCTTCCGGGCGCAGTTTGCCGGCGCGCGTTTTTGCCGCCAGTTCAGCGATTTCGCGGGCGATGCCTTTGATCGTTTTTTCATCGGCGTGCTTGATGACGGGCACGAACAAGGCGTCATCCGTCGCGACAGCGATCGAGATGTTGATGTCCTTGCGCTGAATGATCTTATCGCCCGCCCACACTGAGTTCAACTGCGGGAATTCTTTCAGCGCTTGGGCGACCGCCTTGACGAAGAAGGCGAAATACGTCAAATTGAAGCCTTCACGCCGCCTGAACTCGTCTTTGATGGCATCACGGTAGGCGACAAGATCGGTGACGTCGACTTCGACCATCGTCCAAGCGTGCGGCGCTTCGTGTTTGCTGCGGAGCATGTTCGCCGCAATCGCCTTGCGCACCGGGGTGACCGGAATTTCGATGTCGCCCGCTCCGGCTTCGACGTTCGGGGCCGCTGGTTTGATCGGCGCTGCCTGCGGCGCGGTTGGCGCGGCCGCGGCAGACGGTTGAACGGTTGCGGCGGCTGTGGCCGGTTGTTCCGTTCTCGGTTCCGCTTTTGGCGCGGCTTGTTCCGCCGCCGGTGCCGCTCCCGCTTTCGGAATTTGTCCAGACTCAATGAGCTTCAGCAAATCTTTGCGCGTCACCCGCCCGCCAAGGCCGGTGCCTTCGACTTGTTCGAGGTCAATGCCGTGTTCCTGAGCCAAGCGGAGCACGGCCGGCGAATAGCGGCCGTTGTTTGCCCGGCCGGCCTTTTTCGGAGCGGCTGGCTTGGCATTGTCTTCTGCTTTCGGCGCTTCATCCGCCGGCTTCGCTTCCGAAGCCGGTGCAGCGCCTTCGACTTCGATCGTGCAAATCGGCGCGCCGACTGGGAGCGTCTCCCCTTCTTTGGCGATCAGCTCGCGGATGACGCCGGCAAACGACGACGGAATTTCCGCGCTCACTTTATCGGTGATGACTTCAGCGATCGGGTCGTATTTGTTCACTTTGTCGCCCGGGGAAACGAGCCATTTGCTGATCGTGCCTTCCGTGACGCTTTCCCCGAGCTGAGGCATCGTCAATTGTTCGATGGCCACATCGATACCCTCCTATCTTGGCTGCAATGTCTTCGCCTCAAAACGCCGCTAATTCGCGCATCGCTTTTTCGACTTTTTCTGGATTGATCATAAAGAATTTTTCCATCGTCGGCGCATACGGCATGGCCGGAACGTCCGGGCCGGCGAGGCGCATAATCGGCGCGTCGAGATCAAACAAACAATGCTCCGCGATAATGGCGGCGACTTCGCTCATGACGCTGCCTTCTTTATTGTCTTCCGTAATGAGCAGCACTTTTCCTGTTTTGCTCGCCGCCTCGATGATCGCTTCTTTGTCGAGCGGATAGACGGTGCGCAAATCGAGCAGATGGACAGAAATGCCGTCTTGGGCGACGCGCTCGGCCGCCTGCAAGGCAAAATGGACGCACAGCCCGTACGTGATGACCGTGATGTCATCGCCTTCACGCTTGACGTCCGCCTTGCCGATCGGAAGCACGTAGTCGTCCTCCGGCACTTCCCCTTTAATGAGGCGGTAAGCGCGTTTATGCTCGAAAAAGAGCACCGGGTCTTCGTCGCGAATCGCCGCTTTCAGCAGCCCTTTCACATCGTACGGCGTCGACGGCATGACGATTTTTAACCCAGGCTGGTTGGCGAAAATCGCTTCGACTGACTGCGAATGGTACAAAGCGCCGTGAACGCCGCCACCGTATGGGGCGCGGATGACGATCGGGCAGTTCCAGTCGTTGTTCGAGCGATAGCGGATGCGCGCCGCTTCAGAAATGATTTGGTTGACCGCCGGCATGATGAAGTCGGCAAACTGAATTTCCGCGATCGGGCGCAGACCGTACATCGCCGCGCCGATGCCGACGCCGACGATCGCCGATTCGGCAAGCGGCGTATCAATCACGCGCTCTTCGCCAAACTGCTCGTACAATCCTTGCGTCGCTTTGAACACTCCGCCTTTCCGGCCGACGTCTTCTCCTAACACAAACACGCGCGGGTCGCGCTCCATCTCTTCGCGAATTGCCATCGTGACCGCATCAATATAGGAAATAACAGGCATCGTCAAATCCCCTCCCTTACCCTTACTCCTCGGCATACACGTAGCGAAGCGCGTGCTCCGGCTCGGCGTACGGCGCCTTCTCCGCGTAGTCAGTCGCTTCGTTCACTTCCTTCATGACGCGCGCTTGAATTTCTTCATCCCGTTCATCGGTCAAAACGCCCGTTTCTTTCAAATAGTTGGCAAATGTGATGATCGGGTCTTTGGCGCGCGCTTCGGCGAGCTCTTCTTCCGTCCGATAGACGCGGTGGTCATCGTCCGACGAGTGCGACGTCAGCCGGTATGTCACGGCCTCGATGAGCGTCGGCCCTTCGCCGCGGCGGGCGCGGTCGGCCGCTTCTTTCACGACTCGGTACACTTCAAGCGGATCGGTGCCGTCGACCGTATAGCCCGGCATGCCATAGCCGATGGCGCGGTCGGACACCTTTTCGCACGCGAGTTGTTTCGAAATGGGCACGGAAATGGCGTACTTGTTGTTTTCGCACATAAAGATGACTGGGAGTTTATGAACGCCGGCGAAGTTCGCCCCTTCATGGAAGTCGCCTTGGTTCGACGACCCTTCGCCAAACGTGACGAAGGCGACAAAATCTTTCTTTTCCATTTTCGCCGCCAGCGCAAAGCCAACCGCATGCGGCACTTGCGTCGTCACGGGCGATGAACCGGTGACGATCCGGTTTTTCTTTTTCCCGAAATGCCCTGGCATTTGCCGGCCGCCGGAGTTCGGGTCTTCCGCCTTGGCAAACGCCGCCAACATCAATTCTCTCGGCGTCATGCCAAACGTCAGGACAACGCCCACATCGCGGTAATACGGCAAGACATAGTCTTTCGTCCGGTCGAGGGCGAATGCCGCGCCGACTTGCGCCGCCTCCTGCCCTTGGCATGAGATGACGAACGGAATTTTCCCCGCGCGGTTTAACAGCCACATCCGTTCATCGAGCTTGCGGGCCAAGAGCATCGTTTCATACATTTCCAACACCGTGTCATCGCTTAATCCAAGCGCCTGATGACGGTTTTGCGCCATCGCAACAACCTCCCTTAGATTCACATAGTCAACCAATGATCACGCGCCGCGCGCATACGGCGAAATCGGTTAAAAATGAATAGCTTTGCCATCGACCGCCAGCGCCGCTTCCGCCATGGCCTCTGACAGCGTCGGATGCGGATGGATCGCATGCGCCACTTCCCACGGAGCCGCATCAAGCACGCGGGCGAGACCGGCTTCGGAAATCAAATCGGTCACATGCGGCCCGACCATATGGACGCCAAGCAGATCGTCCGTGTTCCGGTCGGCGATGAGTTTCACAAACCCTTCCGCCTCACCGAACACAAGCGCCTTGCCAATGGCTTTAAACGGAAATTTGCCGACCTTGACATCATAGCCTTTCGCTTTCGCCTCTTGTTCGGTTAAGCCGACCGCCGCCGCTTCCGGACGGGTGTAAATGCAGCGTGGCACCATCGTATAGTCAATCGGCGCTGGGTTGTGCCCGGCCAAATGCTCAATGGCGACAATCCCTTCATGGGCGGCGACATGGGCCAGCTGCAGGCCGCCGATGACATCACCGATTGCGTAAATGTGCGATTCTTTCGTTTGGCCGAACTCGTTCGTTTGAATATACCCCTTCTCCACGACAATCTCGGTGTTTTCAAGACCAATTCCTTCAATGTTCGCCTGACGCCCGACGGAAACGAGCATCTTGTCGGCCGCAAACGTTTTCCGTTCGCCTTGATACTCCGCTTGGATCGTGACGCCGTTTCCTTTCTCGAGCGTTTCCGCGAGCACCCGCGCTCCTGTGACGATGTTGACGCCGCGGCGGCGGAGCAGTTTTTCCATTTCTTTTGACACGTCTTCATCTTCTGTCGGCAAAATGCGATCGGCATATTCCAGCACCGTCACGTCAACGCCGAAATCATTAAGCATGGACGCCCATTCCATGCCGATCACACCGCCGCCGACGATCAAGATGGACGAGGGGAGCGTCTCCATTTGCAACGCCTCATCCGATGTCATCACGAATTCGCCGTCCGGCTCGAGCCTCGGCAGCGTGCGCGGCCGCGAACCAGTGGCGATGACGACGAATTTCGGGACAAGCATTTCGTTTTCGCTGCCGTCGTTCATCTCAACCGACACCGTCCCCGGCAGCGGGGAAAAGATCGACGGGCCGAGCAGGCGGCCGGTGCCGGCGTACACATCGATTTTCCCTTTTTTCATCAAATGCTGCACGCCTTTGTGGAGCTGCTCAACAATCGCCGCTTTGCGCGCCTGCACTTTGGCAAAATCAAGGCGCACGCCGTCGGCGATGACGCCAAACGCCTCGCCGTTTTTCGTTTGTGCGTACACTTCGGCACTGCGAAGCAGCGCTTTGGACGGAATGCAGCCAGCGTGCAGGCACGTGCCGCCGAGCTTCCCTTTTTCCACAACGGCCGTTTTCAACCCGAGCTGCGAGGCGCGAATGGCGGCCACATAGCCACCCGTTCCTCCGCCGAGAATGACGACATCGTATTCTTTTGCCATCTTGCCTTCTCCTTTCTGTCCGTTGCCGCATCAGCGCCGGGCTGGAACCGGCGAAACGGCCTTGCCTGGATACACTTTTTCCTCTTCTTCGCCGCGCAGGACGCGAAGCGCGCCTTCAGCGAGCGCCTGCAGTTCGTTTTCGCCCGGATGGACGATGACATCGGCGATCCATTGCACGCGGCGAGTGATCTGTTCGACAAACGATTTGCCATACGCCAGTCCGCCGGTCAAAATGATGGCGTCGACTTTGCCGGAAAGCACGGCGCTTGCCGCACCGATTTCTTTCGCCACTTGGTACGCCATCGCCTCATACACGAGCTTGGCCTTTTCATCGCCGGCTTCGATCATTTTCTCGACTTTCACCGCATCATTCGTGCCAAGATAACCGACAAGGCCGCCGCCGCCGACGAGCATGTTCATGATCTCTTCGCGGTAATATTCACCAGAGAAGCATAAAGCAACCAAATCGCCCGCTGGCACCGTCCCGGCGCGCTCCGGGCTGAACGGGCCTTCGCCGTCAAGGCCGTTGTTGACATCGACGACCCTTCCTTGCTTGTGGGCGCCGACCGTGATGCCGCCGCCCATATGGGCGACGATCAAGTTCAGTTCGTCATGCCGTTTCCCAAGCTGCTTGGCGACGCGGCGCGCGACCGCCTTTTGGTTTAAAGCATGGAAAATGCTGCGCCGCTCAATGAGCGGAAATCCGCTGATCCGGGCAATTGGATCGAGTTCGTCGACAACGACCGGATCGACGATAAACGCCGGGATGTTTAAGGCCGAGGCGATCTCATGCGCCAAAATGCCGCCGAGGTTGGACGCGTGCTGGCCGGAATATCCGCGCCGCAAATCTTCAAGCATCGCCTCATTGACGCGATACGTTCCGCCTTCGATCGGACGGAGAAGCCCTCCGCGGCCGCAGACGGCGCTCAACTTCGATAAATTGATTCCTTCTTCATCCAGTGCTTGCAAAATCGTTTGCTTGCGGAACTCATACTGGTCCGCGATCGTTTTATATTGCCGAAGCACGTCCGCCTCATGGCGGATCGTTTTTTCGAGCAATGGCCGTTCGTTTTCAAAGACGCCGATCTTCGTTGAAGTCGAGCCTGGATTGATCGTTAAAATGCGAAACTTCTGCTCTTCCATCGTTGCTGTCCCTCCATCATCCGCCGGCGGGGCGGAAGGCCGCCCCTCGCCACTATTAGCGGGCGCGGCGGCGGCTTAAAATATGATGGCCGTTTTGCAAAAATTGGCTGCGCGCTTTGCGCATCGTTTCAATTCGTTCTTCGGCCATCCGGTCAGCGGCCACATACGTTGGAATGTTGTCACGCTTGGCGATGGCAAACACTTTTTCGATGTTGTCATAAATTTGCTCGATTTTTTTCATCGCCCGTTCACGGTTGTAGCCGTACAGCTCATCGGCGACGTTGATGACGCCGCCGGCGTTGATCACATAATCTGGTGCATAGACGATGCCCATTTCATGGATCATGTCGCCATGGCGCGGCTCTTTCAGCTGGTTGTTCGCCGAGCCGGCGATCACTTTCGCTTTCAGCTGCGGAATCGTTTGGTCGTTGATGATGCCGCCGAGCGCGCATGGAGCAAAAATGTCGCACTCCACGCCGTAAATGTCGTTCGGGTCGACCGCTTTCGCCCCAAATTCCTCGACCGCGCGCGCCACCGCTTCCTTGTTGATGTCGGTAACGATGAGTTTCGCTCCTTCTTCGTGCAAATGGCGGCATAAATGGTAGGCGACATTGCCAACCCCTTGGACGGCGACAACTTTTCCTTCAAGCGAATCGCTGCCAAACGCTTCCTTCGCCGCCGCTTTCATCCCGCGATATACACCGTAAGCCGTGGCCGGCGACGGGTTGCCGGATGAGCCGAATTCCGGCGAAATCCCGGTGACATAGTCCGTTTCCTGATAGATGATGTCCATATCGGCAACGGTCGTGCCGACGTCTTCCGCCGTGATGTAGCGGCCGTTCAGCCCTTGAATGAACCGGCCGAACGCGCGGAACATCGCCTCGTTTTTATCTTTGCGCGGATCGCCGATGATGACCGTCTTGCCCCCGCCTAAATTAAGGCCGGCGGCCGCGTTTTTGTACGTCATGCCGCGGGCGAGGCGCAGGGCGTCTTCAAGCGCCTCTTCTTCCGAATTGTACATCCACATGCGCGTCCCGCCGAGCGCCGGGCCGAGCGTCGTGTCATGAATGACAATGATCGCCTTCAATCCGGATTCTTTGTCTTGGCAAAACAACACTTGCTCATAATCATATTTTTCCATATATTGAAACAGTTCCATCACTGATGGCCTCCTTCATCTATATAGACTCCCATGACAAAAAGATTTCGTCACCATCGAAGGGATGAAAATGCCGCTATGTCGAACTCTGAAACCTTGCACATTTTGAAGTTCGGGTATTTTCAGGATAGATGCAACAAAGAAGTTTAACATATCCTTGACAGAAAAGTGGTTTGCCCATTTTCGACTGTCGAAGGCAAGCGTGTGGCTTGCCTCCGTCACGCCTTAGCGTGACGGAAGACCGAACAACGACTCGCTTCACAGACCCATTCATGGGTCTGGAAGCGGCGTTGTTCGGTCACTCGACAGTCGGATGCAATGACCGGCAAAGACGAAAAATGTTAAAGCTTTAAATTGCATCTATATAAGTTGAAACTTTGTTTTACATCCAGTAGAACGCCCGCTGCATTCTATCAAAATGACTTGTTATGAAGGAAAACAGAATCGAACAATCGGAAAATCTTTATTGCAACTTATATATATATTTCATTTTGCTGCCGAACAAATAGCAAGCGCCAACGAATACAGTTTGCTTTCCGCCGAGTCGGCGCGCGACGTCAACACGATCGGCGCCTTCGCCCCAGCGATGACTGCGCCGACGCGTGCGTTCGCAAAATAGACGAGTGACTTATACAGCATGTTGCCGGATTCAATGTCCGGCACAAGCAAAATATCAGCCTGTCCAGCCACTTCGCTTTCAATCCGCTTATGCTTCGCCGCCGCCAGCGACACCGCGTTGTCCAACGCAAGCGGTCCGTCAACGAGGCAATGTTCGATTTGCCCCCGCTTTTGCATCATTGCGAGCGCCGCTGCATCAAGTGTTGCCGGCATGGCCGGATTGACCGTCTCCACCGCCGCCAGCGCCGCGACTTTCGGGCGCTCGATGCCGATGGAGCGCGCGATGCTGACGGCGTTGTTGACAATTTGCACCTTTTGCTCCAAATCCGGAGCGATGTTCATCGCCGCGTCGGTGACGATGACAAATCGTTCAAACTCCGGCACCTCAAAAACAGCGACATGGGACAACACCTTCCCAGCGCGCAACCCATACTCCTTGTTCAAGACCGCTTTCAGCAGCATTGCCGTCGGCACATGCCCTTTCATCAACGCATCCGCCTCGTTCAAATGGACGGCGCGCACGGCAAGCTCTGCGGCTTGCCCGATCGAATTCGCATGAACGACATCGACGTCGGAAAAGCGGGCGCATCCTTTTTCCTTCAACAGCCGTCCGAGCCGCTCCCGATCGCCATAAAGCACAAAGCGTCCGAGACAGTGTTCGAGCGCCATCGCCACCGCTTCAATCACTTCTTCATCTTCCGCCGCCGCCACGGCCACCGTCCGGTCCTGGCATTGTCTTGCTTTTTGCACTAACGATTCAAGCTTCATCATCTGCACCAACCTTTTCTGCAAATCGTGCGGCACAGTCTTTTTATGCAAAAACTGTGCCAACCAAAAATGACTGAAAGCGCTTTAAAACACACTACCTTCGCAAACAGATATGTGCAATATTCTTCACTCCGCGCAAATTATTGCATGATATTTTTGTCAAGCCCGTATTTCTCCAGCTTGTAATATAAATTGCGCACCGAAATGCCAAGCGCCCGGGCCGCCGCTGTTTTATTGCCGCGATGGCGGCGAAGCGCCTGCTCAATCAAGCTCGCTTCGTATCGGCTCACCATTTCCTCAAGCGGCCGAATCTCCTCTTCCGTTTCCACTCGATGAGCCGGCACTGACGAAGGCGAAGCGAGCGGCGGCAAATGCGTCGCATCGATCATTACTTCATGAAATTTCATGAAAATCATCGCCCGCCCGAGCACATTTTCGAGCTCGCGGACATTTCCCGGCCAATCATAGGCAAGAAGCTTCGCCATCGCTTCATCCGTGACACCTTCGACGTTGCGCCCGTAATCTTGGTTCAGCTTTTGGATCAAATGCCGGCAAAGCGTTGGAATGTCTTCCTTGCGGGCGCGCAGCGGCGGGATGTAAATCGGCATCCGATTGAGCCGATAGTATAAGTCTTCGCGAAAGGCTCCTTCGGCAATCGCTTTTTCAAGGTTGACGTTCGTGGCGGCGATGACGCGGACGTTGATCGGAATCGGCTTCGTCCCGCCGACGCGAACGATCTCCCGCTCCTGCAAAACGCGGAGCAGCTTCGCCTGCGTGCTGGCCGACAGCTCGCCGATTTCATCGAGGAAAATGCTTCCGTTGTTTGCTTCTTCAAACAGCCCTCGCTTGCCTCCGCGCCGCGCACCGGAAAACGCTCCTTCCTCATAGCCAAACAGTTCGCTTTCCAATAATGTTTCCGGAATGGCTGCGCAGTTGACGCGGATAAACTTGTTATACTTTCGGTCGCTCGCGTTGTGAATGGCGTGGGCGAACAGCTCCTTGCCCGTCCCCGATTCCCCCCGCAGCAAAATTGTCGCCGGTGTTTTCGCCGCCAGCTTCGCCTGCTCGATGGCAACCTTCATCTCTTCCGACTCGCCGACGATGTCGGCAAACGAATATTTCGCCTCGAGCGTGCGGATGATTTGCCGCGCCCGATTGAGTTCAGCCGTCAGCCGCTGGATTTCTGACACATCATGAATGACGCCGACACTTCCTTTCAATACGCCATCAACAATAATCGGAGCGACATTGACGATGACATCCCGGTTTTTCGGTCCGACTTTCATGCGCGCCCCGCGCACCGGGCGGCGCGTTTTCAATACTTGCATATGCATGCTTTCCCCTTCGGCGATGTCGGCGGTCGCCGGTTTACCGATGACGTCTTCCTCTGTCAAACCGGTGAGCCGTGTATACGCCGGGTTGATCAAAATACCGTTCCCATTTTCATCGACGACGGAAATCGCCTCTTCCGACGAATAGATGATCGCTTCGAGCATCATGCGGACTTCTTTTAAGTCGGTGATTTCTTCCGCCAAAGCGACAAGCTCGGTGATGTCCTTGAATACCGCGAGCGCCCCAAACAGTTTGCCATTGTCATCGATGATCGGGATGCGGGTGGTGATCAATTTTTTTCCATTGGCCAGCTCCACTTCTTGATGAAACTCCGTCTGCCTCGTTTCGAGCACGCGCGGCAAGCCGCTTGACGGCAGAACGGTCAAAATATGCTTGCCGATCACTTTGTCTTTATCGACTTCAAGCAGCTCCGCCGCGCTTTGATTCATATCGGTAATGTAACCATATTCATCAACGACAATCATGCCATCGTGGGACGAATGAAAGATGAGCGCGCGCCGGGCCGCTTCGCTTTTCAATTTGGCGATGAGCGTTTCTTTTTCTTCAACGAGCTCGGCCATCATCTGCGCGACTGCACTTGGGACAATATTGGCTCCCTCTGGCGCCAATCGACGGATTTCCTCAAGGACATCCGCCCTGCCCGTCGTTTCAATGATCAAATCAAGCGGCTCGGCCATCCATGGACGCCAGTCGCTCGCAGCAGCGATGCCCCATTTTTGCGCCAGTTGCACCCCCGGAGCGTGTTCATCTACATCCACGACTGCCACGACTTCAAACCCTGATGCCCCATGGAGCAGCTTCAACAACGATGTCCCACGCGAGTCAGCGCCAATAAGCATCACTTTTTTCATGTCCATTCACCACACTTTATATCTTTATATATAAGTTGCAATAAAGATTTTCCGATTGTTCGATTCTGTTTTCCTTCATAACAAGTCATTTTGATAGAATGCAGCGGGCGTTCTACTGGATGTAAAACAAAGTTTCAACTTATATAGTATGCCAATTTTTGCAGACATTTTTATCATACTTGATTCGCTCTTTCCTTGACAAACACCCAATAACCGCTATGATAGTCGATAAGGCTACTCTTTTCGGAAAGGAACGCGATCGCGATGGGGCGAATGATTGCGCTGTTGATTTTAGTCATTCCCGGGCTTGGAGCGGCGCTTGGCATCAAATGGATGCGCGATGCGTTGTTTGGCATCAACGGGCCGCTGTTTTCTGCCTTATGGCTGCAATTTCTCGCCGGGCTCGCGCTGTTTGCCGCTGGGCTGGCGTTTCTCGGCGGTTTTTTGCTGCACCGCGACCGGAAACGCAACAAAGTGCAGGCGCGTTTTCAACGAAAACGAAAAACGCCTTGACCCGGAACGTTGATGCCTATTACACTGGGAAAACATCCATTTCAAGGCAAACAAAAAATGCCTTAACCTCTCTCGTTAAGGCGTTTTCTCTTTCCATTGCTTCGCTTGGCGAGGGTAGTCGGTGAAGACGGCGTCAACGCCATAAGCAAACATCGTTTTCATCACATTTCGCTTATTTACCGTAAACGGGCGGACCGCCACCCCGCGCCGCCGCGCTTCGGCGGCAAATTCCGCCGTCACCGTCCGATAGTGCGGATGCACCCCGTCGGCGTTCATGGCACGCACATACGTCCATGGGGCATACAGCGGCTCAATGTACAAGAGCGCCGTCTCGATTTCCGGTGCAAGCGTTCGGCAAAGGCGCATGCTATGATGATTGAACGATGACAAAATCGTCCGCTTCTCAAGCCCATAGCGGCGCACGAGGGAGATCGTTTTTTGCTCAAGCGTTTCGTAGGCGATGAGGCTATTTTTCAGCTCGATGTTGACCGCCATCCGTGTTGATGACAGCCAAGCAAGCACTTCCTCAAGATGCGGAATCGGACAATGGCCGTGTTTGCCGTCCCACATGGCCGCCGCGTTCAATCGGCGCAGTTCGCGGTACGTGATGTCTTTCACCCAGCCGCTGCCGTCCGTCGTCCGGTCGACCGTTTCGTCATGAATGACGACCACTTCGCCGTCTTTTGTGAGCTGCACATCCAATTCAATGCCGTCCGCTCCCGCTTTTTCCGCCTCGATAAACGCCGCCATCGTATTTTCCGGGTGCGTCCCCGCCGCCCCGCGGTGGGCAAAAATCAATGTCATTCTGCCTTCTTCCTTTCGCATTTATTCGCCGTTCAGCCAACAAGCTGGCCGAAACCGGCGGTCGTTCGTTATACTAAAAATAATACTATGAACAAACGAGGTGGAGATGATGCAGCCGTTGAAAATTTCGCTGGAAACAGCGCAAAAGCTGGCCAAAGCGCTCGGCGTGCCGATCGAGCAGATCATGCATATGCCGCCGCACATTTTGGTGAACAAGCTGCTGGAATTGGAGAAAAAAGAAAAAGAAAACGACCCATCTTAACCGTCTGGCCCTTGGCGGTAAAGCCGCCTCTGTGCACCACACCGGCGCAAGCCACGTTCCCCCTTTTTTCGTTCCAGCAAGCCGCCAAACGGCAAAAAAGCCGCCCCCGATTGCGGAGCGTCTTGCCGCTTTGGCTATCATTCGTTTTCCGTTACGATGCTTTATGCTCAAGCCGGAGCTTATCGGCCACCATGGCGATGAATTCCGAGTTTGTCGGCTTTGCCTTCGAGACGCTCACCGTATAGCCGAACAGCGAGGAAATCGATTCGAGGTTGCCGCGGCTCCAAGCGACTTCGATCGCATGGCGAATGGCGCGCTCGACGCGGCTGGCCGTCGTGTTGTATTTTTTCGCGATGTCCGGATAGAGCACTTTCGTGATGGAGCCGAGCAGTTCGATGTCGTGGTACACCATCGCGATCGCTTCGCGCAAGTACAGATAGCCTTTAATATGCGCCGGGACGCCGATTTCATGGATGATGCTCGTAATGCTCGCATCTAAATTTTTCGGTTTGTTGTCGCGCGCCTGGTAGGCAGAGCCGGTTTTTCTGACCATCGGCGCCGTTTTGCCATGAATCTGCCGAATGTGATGGACCAAATTCTCCATGTCGAACGGTTTTAAAATGAAGTAGGAAGCGCCGAGTTCCACTGCCTTTTTCGTGACATCCTCCTGGCCGAACGCCGTCAGCATAATGACGCTCGGCTGATGCTCACAACCTGCGCGGACTTTCTCAAGCACAGCCAACCCATCCAAGTGCGGCATAATGATGTCCAGAAGCAAAATATCCGGCCGCTTTTCCTCGAGCATATGAAGGCAGTCTTGGCCGTTATACGCCGTGCCAATCACTTCCATGTCCGGCTGACTCGAGATATATTCGTCAAGCAATGTCACCAATTCGCGGTTATCATCGGCAATGCACACCTTAATGCTCAAAACGATCGTCCTCCCCACTTTTTCTTGCTATGTAACATTCCATTAACGTACATTCGACAACAGCGGCAAAAAATCCTTTTATTTTTTAAAAAATAAAAATTATAACAAAAAACGAGCTCATTAGACAATATTCGTTTTCACCAGCGATGCGTTTGTCGAAAAATCTTTACAAATTTCATTTTAACGGATGTTTCACCAAATATCTATGCCAAACCGGCAAAATTTTTGCCGCCTTTTTTGAAAAATTTTTAGTGGCAGCCTAACCAATATGGCGGGATCAATCAAGCCGCTCACAGCATTTCGAAACATTGACCTTGGGATGATCAGGAAGAGATGAATGGTGACCAAATCATCACTCGTCATTTCACCAAATATACGCAAGAATCGAATGTTGGCTGCCGGGAAAAAGCGAGCCGACTTTGTCAGCTCGCTTTCTTTTGTTTGCCGTATAGATCGATGCCTGCCTCTTGCAGCATCCACTCAATGTGGACGCCATAGCCGGATGTCGGATCGTTCACGAAAACGTGCGTCACTGCGCCGACGAGTTTTCCATCCTGAATGATCGGACTGCCGCTCATCCCTTGGACGATGCCCCCTGTTTTCTTTAACAAGCGCGGGTCCGTGACGCGAATCACGAGGCCTTTGGTCGCCGGAAATTTCTGTGGAATGGTGCTGACAATTTCCACGTCAAACTGCTCGACTTTGTCGTTTTCCACCACTGTCAATATTTTTGCCGGTCCTTCTTTCACTTGGTTCGCCAAGGCAACCGGGATCGGTTTTGTGAACGGACCGTTCGGCAGTGGTTTGATCAGCTTGCCGAAAATGCCAAACGGGCTGTTGGTGGTGATCGTGCCGATCACTTCTTCGCCGTCGGAAAAGCGGGCTAATTTTTCACCTGGATTGCCGCTCGTCCCTTTTTCGATCGATGTGACGGTCGAGCGCATAATTTGCCCGTTTTGCACGACAATCGGCTTTTTCGTATCCATATCAGAGATGACATGGCCAAGTGCGCCATATGTTTTTGATTTGGGGTCGTAAAATGTCATCGTCCCGATGCCGGCGGCCGAATCGCGAATGTACAGGCCGATGCGGTACACATCGTCATGCTTGTCTCTCAGCGGAACGAGCTTCACCGTCATGGAGTGCTGATCGCGCAGAATTTTTAGATGAAGCGGTTTTCCCGTTTTGCCGGCCTCCTCGATGAAAGGGGAAAGGTCGCTCATGTTTTCGATTTTTTGGCCGTTAATGCCGATAATGATGTCGCCGACTTGAATGCCGGCTGCCTCTCCCGGCGATTTTTTCCCGTTCTCGGTTTCGACAATGTGGTAACCGACGACAAGAACGCCGACGGTATTGAGCTTGACGCCGATCGATTGTCCGCCGGGAATGACTTTGAGCGTCGGCAGCACGTTGACATCCACTTGCTTGATCGGCATTCCGGCAACCTGCAACATCATCGTTTCATGTCCGCGGCGTTTCGCCTTTACAGACAGAGAACCGTTTTTTCGCTCAATATTGAGCGTTTCGGGAGCGTTTCGGTCATTGACGGCCGCTTGCACGGGAAGGGAAGCGGCAGGAAATTCAACCGCATCGCCTTCAAACAGGACAAGCTGCTTCGGAATTTGCCAATATTCCTTCATCGGTTTGGAAAAAGCGATGGCCGTCAATATACCAAGGAGAAGCACTCCTGTGATTTTTCGCGCCGTTTCTTTATTCAATGTCGTCCACTCTCCTCGCTCCCGCCTACACCATGCAAAAACGGTTACAGTTTTAATTTTGCCTGAACCGGGGAAAATATAATCGCCCTGCCGATAAAAAAGCTGCCCGGAATTGGATGGACTTGCATCCGGACAGCCGCGCGGCTTTTTGCTTATCTTTATGAAACACCGTAGTTCTCTTAAGGAAAGCGGGCGCCAAGGCAGAACAGGCAGGCGGAATCGGCCCGCTTTGAGAGGGATGCGCCTCCCCTAGACGAACAGGGGAAACAGGAATCAATGTTTCATTTTCGCCGCCAGTTCCAACAGCTCTTTGGCATGCCGTTTCGTCAATTCCGTCATCTCGACGCCGGAAATCATCCGCCCGATTTCTTTCACTTTCTCCTCCTCATTGAGCTTCCTCACGACTGTTTTCGTCCGTTCCCCATCCGTCTCTTTGGCGATCAACAAGTGCGTGTCCGCCATCGCAGCGACTTGCGGCAGATGGGAAATGCAAAGCACTTGCGACTGGCTGGCGATGCGGTAAATTTTTTCCGCCATTGCCTGGGCGACGCGTCCGCTGACACCGGTGTCGACCTCATCAAAAACAATCGACGTCACTCCTTGATGTTTGGAAAAAATCGTTTTCAACGCCAGCATAATGCGCGACAGCTCGCCGCCGGAAGCGACTTTGACGAGCGGTTTTAACGGCTCGCCGACGTTCGTCGAAATGTAAAACTCGACGACATCGATGCCATCTTCTTGGAACCTAACCGGCACGCCGTCGACCAAGGGGGCGTCAAGCGATCCTTCGCGCTTGGCAAATACGATGTCAAATTTCGTTTTGTCCATGTACAAGTCTTTCAGTTCTTGATGAATGCGCTCAATCAGGCGCCGGGCATATGTTTGCCGAACAGCGGTGACGTTTTTCGCCTCCGTGAGCAACTCGTCCGTCACCAGAGCGAGCTGCTGCTTAAGCTCATGCACATGCGTTTCGCGATTTTCGATTGTCTCGATTTCCTCGGCGATCGTCTCGGCATAGTGCAAAATATCGGCGATCGTCGCCCCGTATTTTCGTTTGAGCTGCCCGATTTCCGCGAGACGGCTTTCAATGGCATCGAGCCGCTCTGGGTCGTATTCCATCTCCTCAATTTGATCGCGCAGCTTGTACATGACTTCCTCGAGCAAATAGTAGCAGTTCGCCGTCGTTTCATGCGCATCTTTGAGCGCTGCATCCATGCCTGCGACGTCATCGAGATGGCGCATCGCCTCCCCGATGGAATCAAGCCCGCGTCCCTCTCCGGAGAGGGCCTCATAGCTTTTCTGCAGCGCGGTATAAATTTTTTGAAAATTGACGATGCGAACTTTTTCCTCCATCAGCCGCTCGTCC
The DNA here is from genome assembly GCF_002335725.1 of Geobacillus sp. FJAT-46040. NCBI lineage: Bacteria > Bacillati > Bacillota > Bacilli > Caryophanales > Anoxybacillaceae > Geobacillus > Geobacillus sp. FJAT-46040. The sequence continues at coordinate 689,467 of NZ_NISS01000001.1, read as the reverse complement.
TCGCCCGGCTCGAGCGCCGCCTGCTCGATTTCACGCAGCTGAAACGTCAGCAAATCAAGCCGGTGCGCCATTTGCTGTTCATTTTCGCTCAGCTTTTTCAATTTGTTTCCAAGCTCCTCATACCGCTCGTAGACGGCGCGGTAGCGAGCAAGCGCCTCTGCCGCCTCTAGGCCGCCGAACTCGTCTAAAAGCGGCAGATGGCGGGACGGATCCATCAGTTCTTGATGTTCATGCTGGCCGTGAATATCAACAAGCGTCGCCCCGATGTCGCGCAACACCGCCGTCGTGACGAGCTTGCCGTTAATGCGGCAGACGCTTTTGCCGTTGGCGAAAATATCGCGGCGCAACACGATCATGCCGTCGCTGGCGTCGATGCCAACGTCTGCGCATTTTTGCCAGCACGGATGGCGGTCATCATCAAGCAAAAACAGCCCTTCGATTTCCGCCTTTTCCGCTCCAAAGCGGACAAATTCAGCGGAGCCGCGTCCGCCGATCAACAAATGAATCGCGTCGATGATGATCGATTTGCCGGCTCCCGTTTCGCCGGTTAACACCGTCAGCCCTTTGTCAAACGACAACGAGAGCGACTCGATAATGGCGAAATTTTTAATCGACAGCTCGGCGAGCATTTCACCACTCCTTGCCTGTCCGATTGATTCCACTTTTGATTATAGCACGTATGTTCGGATTTGCAAACGAGGACCGCCCTGTCGTTCCGTCCTTGAACGTGGAACGGAAGCTGGGCCGGTCCTCGCCTAGAGCATGGACAACAGCTGGTCGGACACTTTTTCCGCATCTTTCGGAGTACGGCAGATGATCAGGCACGTATCGTCGCCGCAAATCGTACCGACGATTTCGTTCCATTCCAAATTGTCGAGCAAGACGCCGACGGCATGGGCGTTGCCCGGCAGCGTCCGCAACACAAGCAAGTTGCCCGTTCCGTCAAGCTTCACAAACACATCAACAAGCGCCCGCTTCAGCTTTTGCAACGGATTGAAGCGCTGGTCGGACGGAAGGCTGTACTTGTAGCGGCCGTTGGCCATCGGCACTTTGACGAGCTGCATTTCTTTAATGTCGCGCGAGACGGTCGCCTGGGTGACGTTAAAGCCAGCTTCTCTCAGCCGGTCGACAAGCTCGTCTTGCGTTTCAATGTCATGGTTCATAATGATTTCGCGAATTTTAATATGCCTTTGCCCTTTGTTCACATTGCGCCACCTCCCCGCTTTTCAAAGTGCAGAGCAGATTGTCCGTCCCGCCGACGCTATTTGCCGCTTGGCTCCACGCTCCCCGCCCGCAATCGGGCATGCGCCTCGCTCACCACGTCGGCGACGGATGCTGGCAGTCGGTTTTCTCCCTCCTGGTTTCCTCCAGGATAGGCAGCATGAAGCAAAAATTCAATATTGCCGTCGCCGCCGGTAATCGGTGAATACGTTAAATGAAGAACATCGAACCCTTCCGCACAGGCGAATTGAATGATCGATTCGAGCACTTCCTCGTGAATGTTCGGGTCGCGAACAATCCCCTTTTTGCCGACCTTTTCCTTGCCGGCTTCAAACTGCGGCTTGACGAGCGCAATCACATCGCCGCCCGGCACCATGACCGTCTTGACGACCGGCAAAATGAGCCGCAGCGAAATAAACGAGACATCGATGACAGCTACTTCCGGCAGCCCTTTCGTAAACTGATCCGGCGTCACGTAGCGGAAGTTCGTCCGCTCCATTACAACGACGCGCTCGTCTTGACGCAGCTTCCAGGCAAGCTGGTTGTAGCCGACATCGACGGCATACGTCAGCTTCGCCCCATGCTGCAAGGCGCAGTCGGTGAAACCGCCGGTCGACGCGCCGATGTCAAGAACAATTTTATTTTCCACGCGAATATGAAACTCGCGCAACGCTTTTTCCAGTTTCAACCCACCGCGGCTGACGTACGGAAGCGGGTTGCCTTTCACCTCAAGCGGAATGTCAACCGGCACTTTTTCCCCGGGCTTATCGAGTCGAACGTCGTTTGAATAGACAAGCCCGGCCATGATCGCTCGCTTCGCCTTTTCCCGCGTTTCCGCCAGCCCTCGTTCGACAAGCAGCACATCGAGCCGTTCTTTTTTTCCTTTCATGTCTCAAGCCCTTTTCTGTTTTCTTGGCACCATCGTTTTGATGCGGTCGATGATATGGGTCGACGTCAGCCCGATTTCATTGAGCAGCTCGCTGACGCTTCCATGTTCGATAAAGCGGTCCGGGATGCCCATCCGTTCGATGACCGCTCCGTGATAACCATGATCATGAGCAAACTCCAACACAGCACTGCCAAAGCCGCCTTGCAGCACCGCCTCTTCGACCGTTAAGATCGGCAGGCGGCTCTCAAGCAGTTCGTGAAGCATCGCCACGTCCATCGGCTTCAAAAAGCGAGCGTTGACGACTTTCACCGATATGCCGTCTTTCGCCAGCTCGTCGGCCGCCTTAAGCGCCATCGAAATCGTCGTGCCAAACGTCAAAATCGCCGCATCGCAGCCGTCGCGCAACACTTCCCACGTGCCGATTGGGATTTCTTTCAGCTCCTCATCAAGCGGTACGCCAAGCCCGTTGCCGCGCGGGAAACGCATGGCGATTGGCCCGTCGTCGTAGCGGATGGCGGTGTACACCATGTGCTGTCCTTCGTTTTCGTCTTTTGGCATCATCAACACCAAATTCGGCACATGGCGCAAAAAGGCGATGTCAAACACCCCTTGGTGCGTTTCGCCGTCCGCCCCGACCAACCCAGCACGGTCAATGGCGAAAAAGACATTTAAGTTTTGCCGGCATACATCATGGACGACTTGGTCATAGGCGCGCTGCAAAAATGTCGAATAAATGGCCAAAAACGGTTTCATCCCTTGCGTCGCCAATCCAGCCGCGAGCGTTGTCGCGTGCTGCTCGGCGATGCCAACATCAAACATCCGATCTGGAAACTCGCTTGCAAACCCTTCCAGTTTCGAGCCGACCGGCATCGCCGGCGTAATCGCGACGATGCGCGGGTCGGTGCGAGCGAGCCGGCGCACGGTTTCGCTGACAAGCGCGCTCCATGACGGACCGGCCTCTTTCGTTTTGACAAAAGCGCCGGTTTCGATTTTGTACGGCCCTGTGCCGTGCCATGTGCCGACTTTGTCGTTTTCCGCCGGACTGTATCCTTTCCCTTTCTTCGTGATGACATGCACAAGCACCGGACCTTTCATCTTTTTCGCATAGCGCAAGTTCTCAAGCAAATCCTCAAAATCGTGGCCGTCGACCGGGCCTAAATACGTAAACCCGAGCTCTTCGAAAAACACGCCGGAGACAAGCAAATATTTCAAGCTGTCTTTCAGCCGCTCGGCCGTCGCCGCCAGCTTGCCGCCGACCGCTGGGATGCGCTTGAGCAGCAGCTCCAGTTCATCTTTCACCCACTGGTATTTGCCGGCGGTGCGCAATCGACCGAGGATGTTGTGCAACGCGCCGACGTTCGGGGCGATCGACATTTCATTGTCGTTTAAGATGACAATCATATCCGTTTTCTCATGCCCGATATGGTTGAGCGCCTCAAGCGCCATGCCGCCGGTGAGCGCCCCGTCGCCGATGATCGGCACGATGTATTCATCCGTCCCTTTCAAATCACGGGCGATCGCCATTCCCATCGCCGCCGACAGCGACGTCGAGCTATGGCCCGTTTCCCACACGTCATGCTCGCTTTCGCTCCGTTTCGGGAACCCGGACAGCCCCTTGTATTGGCGAAGCGTGTCAAACGCGACGGCGCGTCCGGTCAAAATTTTATGCACGTATGACTGGTGTCCGACATCCCAAATGAGCTTGTCTTTTGGGCTGTCGAATTCGCGGTGGAGGGCGATCGTCAGCTCGACGACCCCTAAGTTTGGGCCGATATGTCCGCCCGTTTTCGACAACTTCTCAATTAAAAACCGCCGAATCTCGGCGCTTAACCGTTTCAGCTCAGGAATGGACATGTTTTTGACAACGCGCGGATGGTCAATTTTTATCAAGTCCAACAAAGATCACTCGCTTTCATTCTGTCGTTCTCCGAGCCGTTTCTCCTCGTACAGGTAGTATTATTATACATGATCCGGCGCGAAAAATCGACTTTTCCCGCCAACGCAGCCCGTCACCACCTAGGACGCGTTTTGTGGTGTATCTATAGAACTTGCGGCGGCCGCCCGGCGGAAAACAACCAAAAAAACAAGGCCGCCTCCGCCCCGAAGGAAAGCGAACAACGGGAACAAGAGGCCGCCGCCCCGCATCAGTGGTCGCGGACCGCGACAAGCTCGCAAATGTAGGCCAGCACCGCGTCATCGATTTTGGCTTGTTGCAAATGGCGCTTCGCGGCGTCGATGTGAAACGCCAGTTTCTCTTTGGCACCGCCTAGCGAAAGAAGCGCCGGATATGTCGCCTTCTTGTTGTCGCGGTCGCTGCCGACTCGCTTGCCGATTTTTTCTTCCATTCCTTCAATGTCCAAAATATCGTCGCGAATTTGAAAGGCGAGGCCTAAATGTGCGGCGAACTCGTTGAGTTCGCGCGTCTGCCGACCATCGGCGCCGCCAAGCAGGGCGCCGGCGTGCACGCTGTATTGCAACATTTTCCCCGTCTTATGGCGGTGGATGTATTCCAGTTCCGCAAGCGCCAGCGTTTTTCCTTCCGCCTCCATATCAGCCGCCTGTCCAGCGACCATGCCTTCCGGGCCGGCCGCCTTCGCGAGCTGCTCGATGAGCTGCAGCCGGACGGAAGGCGGAACGCGGTCGTCATCAACCTCGGCGATCAATTGAAACGCATACGTAAGCAAGGCGTCCCCGGCCAAAATGGCCATCGCCTCGCCGAACACTTTATGGTTCGTCGGTTTGCCGCGCCGCAAATCATCGTTGTCCATGCTTGGCAAATCATCATGAATGAGCGAGTACGTATGGATCATTTCAATGGCGCAAGCGACTGGCAGACCGATCGCCGGGTCTTTGCCAAGCGCTTGGATGGTCGCCAGCAACAAAAGCGGGCGGATTCGTTTGCCGCCGGCCTCAAGCGAGTAGGCCATCGCCTTTTTCAGCGTCTCCGGCCCACGAAGCCGCGCCATATAGGAGGAAAGCGCCGCCTCGACGGCCCGTTTTTGTTCGTTGAGAAACTGTTCAACCGAAAGCTGCGCCACCCGTCACTCCTCCTCCGGCGAAAAAGGGACAAGCTCGCCGTCTTCACGCAGCATGTACTCCAACTGTTTCTCCACATGCTGCAATTTATCATGGCAAAGCTTGGACAGTTTCATGCCTTCTTGAAAAAAGGCGATCGCCTCCTCAAGCGGCACGTTCCCTTCCTCGAGCTTTTCGACGATTTCCTCCAGTTTTTTCATCGCTTCTTCAAACGTCATCTCTTTTTCTTCGCTCATACGTGTTTTTCCTCCACTCCCGTCACTTGACAATCGACTCGTCCGTCTTGAACTTGAATGGAAAGATGCTCGCCGATTCGAAGCTGGTTCGTTCGTTTCACGAGCTCGCCCTGCTCATTGTACACCAAGCTGTAGCCGCGCTCCATGATGCGAAGCGGACTGAGCGCCTCAAGCCGGGCGAGGTTGGAGCGAAAGCGGAACCGATGGCGCTCCACCGCGGTGCGCATCGCTTTTTCCAGCGCATTGGCGGCCGCCTTTTGCCGTTCTTTCATCCGCTCAAGCTCTGCAGCTGGATGGTGCCGCCATAGTCTCATGTCAAGCTCATGCAACCGCTGACGATGTTTGTCGACGAGCCGTTCGCGTTGGCGGCTAAGCCGCTCAAGCAACGCATCAAGCTGCTGTTCTTTTTGTTCATAGAGCCGCTTGGGATAGCGGAATGCGTAGGATCCTTGCAGCCGGCGAAGCTGCCCTTTATCAGCGGCAAGCTGCTCTTTCATGGCGCGGATGAGCCGCCATTTCCGCTCGGCGAGCCGCTCAGCGAGCTCCCCAACATGCGGCGCCGCCATCTCAGCTGCTGCCGTCGGCGTCGGCGCCCGCAAATCGGCGACAAAGTCGGCGATCGTAAAATCTGTTTCATGGCCGACAGCGGAAATAATCGGTATTTTTGAGGCGAAGATGGCGCGAGCGACGATTTCTTCATTGAACGCCCACAATTCTTCGATCGAGCCGCCGCCGCGGCCGACAATCAGCACATCAACCCCGCCGAACGAATTCGCCCGCTCGATGGCGCGCACGATGGAGGGCGCCGCCCCGTCCCCTTGAACGAGCGCTGGAAACAAAATGACTTTAGCGAGCGGATAGCGGCGGCGAATCGTCGTCATAATATCGCGCACCGCCGCTCCAGTCGGCGATGTAACGACGCCGATGCAGCGAGGGAAGGCTGGAAGCGGCTTTTTATGGACCGGCGAAAACAACCCTTCCGCCTCGAGCCGCTGCTTCAGCTGTTCGTAGGCTAGATAGAGGCTTCCGACACCTTCCGGCTGCATTTCTTTGACATAAAGCTGATAGTTGCCGTTCGGTTCATAGACGGAAATTTCCCCGCGCGCGAGCACGTTCATCCCATCTTCAGGACGGAACGGCAAATGCTGGTTGTAGCCGGCGAACATGACGGCGGCAATGCGTCCTTGGCTGTCTTTCAACGTAAAATACATATGGCCGCGCGAATGCTGCTTAAAATTCGAAATCTCGCCCTTCACCCATAGATCGCGCAAATGCGGGTCGACATCGAACTTGCGTTTGATGTACTTCGTCAACGCCCCGACCGTCACATATTTCACTTCCACTGATCCTGCCCTCACTTTGCGGCCAGCTGCCGTGCCGCTTCAATCGTGTTGTGCAAGAGCATTGTAATCGTCATCGGCCCGACTCCACCCGGCACCGGCGTAATATAGCCAGCCACTTCTTTCACAGCGTCAAAATCGACATCGCCGCACAATTTGCCGTTCTCAAGCCGGTTGACGCCGACGTCGATGACGACCGCCCCGGGCTTGATGTGTTCCGGGCCGATGAGGCGCGCCTTGCCGACAGCGACGATCAAAATGTCCGCCTGCCGAGTGATGGCGGCCAAATCCGGCGTTTTCGAGTGAGTGTAGGTGACGGTGGCATGTTCGCGCAAAAACAGCTGGCCAACCGGTTTGCCGACGATGTTGCTTCGGCCGACGACGACGACGTGCTTGCCGGCGATGTCAATGCCGGCCGATTGCACCATCACTAAAATGCCATGCGGAGTGCAAGGGAGAAACGCCCGTTGGCCGATCATCATTTTTCCGACATTGATCGGGTGAAACCCATCGACATCTTTTTCCGGTGCGATCGTTTCAATGACCGACCATTCGCAAATGTGATCCGGCAGCGGCAGCTGCACTAAAATGCCGTGCACCGCCGGATCGACGTTTAACTCGCGGATTTTCGCAAGCAGCGTCTCTTCGTCGATCGCCGCCGGAAACGTGTAAAGGAACGAGCGAATGCCGACCTCGGCGCACGCTTTTTGTTTTCCTTTTACATACGAATGCGATGCCGGATCGTCGCCGACTAGAATGACGGCCAGCCCCGGCTCAACGCCGTCCGCTTTCAACTGTGCGGCTTCATCCGCCAATGCGGTGCGAATCGTCCTCGCCATCTCCGTTCCGCTAATGATTTGTGCTGTCATCGTGTTTCGTTCCCCTCTCCTCGTTCATCGTTCGATATCTGCCCGCGATGCAGCCGGTTTTATTTTTGCAGCGCCGCCTTCACTTTCGAAAGCACGCCGTTGACAAAACTTCCGGATTTCCAATCGCCGAATTTTTTCGCCAGCTCGACCGCCTCATCGAGGCTGACGCTTACCGGCACATCATCGGCGTATTTCATCTCGTACGTCGCCATGCGCAAAATGGCGCGGTCAACGTTGGCGACGCGTTCAAGCGTCCATTTTTCCAAATTGGCGCGCAACAGCTCGTCAATCTCCTCCTGGTGCTCGACGACGCCAAAGACGAGCTGGCGCAAAAACGGGTCGATGTCGCCGCCGCCCGTGACATTGTGGAGCGCCTCGTCTGGTGGAATGCGTCCGACATCGATTTGAAACAGCGCCTGCAACGCCTTTTCCCGTGCTTCATGCCGCTTCATGGCGGTCCCCCTTTCCAAAAAAACGAACATTCACAATGAAATCATATCATATTTTTCGGAAAAAGCCAGCCTTTTCCCACAAATCATTCGCGCTGCCGTTGGTTGCGCCACAACGGCCTCGTTCATTACAATAACAAACTTTGGCCAAAAAAACAAAAAGGCAGCCGCCGAAAAAGCAACTGCCTTGCGAGATCACTGTTCGATCACTCCTTGTTCCTGCTTGCCGCCCTCAAACTGGATGCCGACGATATGAACGTTCACTTCGCTCGCCTCGAGGCCGGTCATGTTCCAAAGCGCCTGGCGCACATTTTCCTGCACCTTTTTCGCCACGTTCGGAATCGATGCGCCAAACTGGACGAGGCAATAAAGATCGATGACGACGCCGTCGTCGCGCAAATCAACCTTGACGCCTTTGCCATGGTGTTTCTTTCCAAACCGCTCGGCGACGCCGGCGGCAAAATTGCCGCGCATTTGCGCGATGCCGTCGACTTCTGACGCCGCGATACCAGCGATCACCTCAATCACTTCCGGTGCAATTTCCACCTTGCCGAGCGCCGGGTACGCTTGCTCTGTTTCAAAGACATGCTCAGACATAAGGCACCTCCTATTCCGCCTTCATAATATCATATAACTCCAAAAACTTCGTATTAAACTCACCGCTTTGAAAATTCTCATGCTCCATTAATTTTATGTGGAACGGAATCGTTGTATGAATGCCTTCGATGATAAACTCCGAAAGCGCCCGTCTCATGCGGGCGATCGCTTCCGCACGCGTCGGCGCATGAACGATCAATTTGGCGATCATCGAATCATAATACGGCGGGATCGTATAGCCTGGATAGACGGCGGAATCGACGCGCACGCCCGGGCCGCCCGGCGGCAGGTACATGGCGATTTTCCCCGGCGACGGCATAAAGTTTTTCGCTGGATTTTCGGCGTTGATCCGGCACTCGATCGCCCAGCCGTTAAACGTGACGTCCTCTTGGGTGATCGACAGCTTTTCACCGGCGGCGATGCGGATTTGCTCCTTGACCAAATCGATGCCGGTGATCAGTTCAGTGACCGGATGTTCGACTTGAATGCGCGTATTCATCTCCATGAAGTAAAATTGTTTGTTCCGGTGGTCATAAATAAATTCAACCGTACCGGCGCCGGTGTAGTTGACCGCTTTCGCCGCCTTGACGGCTGCCTCGCCCATCTTCCGGCGCATCTCGTCGTCAAGCGCCGGCGACGGCGCTTCCTCGACCAGTTTTTGCAGCCGGCGCTGGATCGAGCAGTCGCGCTCACCGAGATGAATCGTATTGCCGTACGAATCAGCGAGCACTTGAATTTCGACATGGCGGAAATCTTCGATATATTTTTCAATATAGACGCCTGGGTTGCCAAACGCCGTCGCCGCTTCCTGCTGGGTGATGTTGATGCCTTTGACGAGCTCGCCTTCGTCGCGGGCGACGCGGATTCCTTTCCCGCCGCCGCCGGCCGTCGCTTTAATGATGACCGGATAGCCGATCTCTTCGGCAATCGCCCGCGCCTCATCAAGGCTTTCGATAACCCCGCGCGACCCAGGCACGATCGGCACCCCCGCCTCGCGCATCGTCTCGCGAGCGATGTCTTTAATGCCCATTTTTGCAATCGCTTCCGGACTTGGGCCGATAAATGTCACGTTGCATTCACGGCACAGCTCGGCGAACGCTTCATTTTCCGCCAAAAACCCGTAACCGGGGTGGATGGCGTCACAGCCAGTCAGCGTGGCGACGCTCATAATGTTTGTGAAATTTAAATAGCTGTCTTTCGAAGCGGTCGGCCCGATGCAGTACGCCTCATCAGCCAGCTGCACGTGCAAGGCGTCGCGGTCGGCTTGCGAAAAGACAGCGACCGTCTCAATCCCAAGCTCGCGGCAGGCGCGGATGATGCGGACGGCGATTTCCCCGCGGTTCGCCACCAACACTTTTTTGATCATCGTCCGTTCTCTCCCTTATTCAGGCTTGACTAAAAACAACGGCTGGCCATATTCGACGAGCTGGCCGTTTTGCACCAACACCTTGACAATTTCGCCATCGACTTCCGCTTCAATTTCATTAAACAGCTTCATCGCCTCGATGATGCAGACAACCGTGTCTTTTTTCACCTTGTCGCCCGGCTTCACATACGGCGGCTTGTCCGGCGCCGGCGCTGCGTAGAACGTGCCGACCATCGGCGAAGTAATTTGATGCAAGTTGCCTTCCACAGCCGGCTTTTCTTCTTTGACCACCGGCGTTTCCGCTTTCGGTGCCGGCGCTTCTGAGGCCGCTGCTTGAACGGGAGCAGCTGCCGAAGCCGGTTCGACCGCTGCCGGAGCGGCAGGCGCCGGCGGCGCGACCGCCGTCTGTGCGGCCGCAGCCGACGCAACGGCGACAGCAGCCGTTCCTTTTTTCATATGTACTTTTGTTTCGCCTTGTTCGTATACGAATTCGTCAATTGAGGACTGGTCGACCAAGCGGATCAATTCACGGATTTCTTGAATTTTCATCGATCTCACACCTTTCTCCAAGTATCGTGCAGCCCGTTCCTTTCTGGCGGTGCCTAAACGTGTCCATAACGATTATACACACAACAGTAGGACAAACAAAAGACTTTTCCGCAAAAAAAGAAGCTGCCCTAAAGAGCAGCGCGTTCATCCAGCCGGCTGAAACTCAACCGTCACGTATTCAGCATCGGGTATTTCTTTTTTCACCATATGAATGACTTCATTCGCCGATTTAGCTGAGCTTTGTTTCGCTTTGATCGTCACGCGCACTTGGTTGTCATCGGCGCGCACGAGCACGTCTTCATAACCGCCTTTCGATTTGATGAGCGTCTCCAACGTTGCTTCTTTTTCGGACAATGCTTGCAATTTTTCAATTTTGTCGATCGCTTCACTTTTTTCTTCCGCCGTCGCGTTCGCTGAAGCGACAATGGCGTTCAGCTCATCGCGCAGCCGGCTCCGTTCATCCTCAATTTTCATGCGCAGCGCTGTAAACAAGTCGTCGCCCGTTTCGCCAGACGCGGACGGCTTTTTCGCCTCTTCGACAGCGACGCTCGGCTGATCAGTTGTTTTTTCCGTTTTCTTATTGGCGGTAAATGCCGGACTGTCGTTCATATTTTTTGGAGCTGTCACGTAATAGACCGACAGCACAACGACCAAGCTCAACATCGTCAACAGCCATACGGTTTGTTTTTTCAACATGCCGATCTCCTCCCCTTACCCGGTCATTTTTTCGGCAAGACAGCGACGCGGTAGCTCGGAACGTTTAACACGCGCGTCACCGCCTCGACGATCCATTTTTTGATTTGCAAATTATCCGCCCCTTTGGCGACAACGAGAACGCCGCGGATGTCCGGCTTTTTCGTGGCGACGACAAGCGGCGTTTCTTCTTCGCCGTTATGAATAATGATGACTTCTTCATTGGTCGACTCGTTTTCGATCGTCCGCTTCCCGCCTTCCTTGTCGCTCTCTTCCGTTGTCTGCTGCTGAGTCGAACGCTTTTTCTCATACAGTTTCAACTCCGTGGAATCGAGATTGACGACGACCGTGACATCATCCACCCCTTCGATCGCCTCAAGAGCGGCTTTCAGTTCTTTTTCGTACCGCTCCTCATAGGCGGCGATCACTTTCTCTTTCGTCTCCTTGCTTGCCAGGAATGCCGGCTCGGCTGGAGCGGACGGCTGCCCGGCGGAAGGCTTCGCTTCGGCTTCCTCTCCACTGTTTGCCCAATGGCTTGCCGCCATCAAGGCGACACCAGCCAACAGCAGGACGACGACGTACGAAAACGGCCATTTTTTCTGTGCTCCTTCCCCGTCTTTCGGCGCTGAAGAAAAGAGCCGTTTGATGAGCGGCAACATCCCCCCTCTATTCCCTCCCCCTAAATTGCACGTCAATTTTATCTTCATCGATTTCCCATCGGCCGGCGAGAAAAGCGCGCACCTCCTCTGCCAGCGAAGCATCGCCCTCCGGCAAAGCCGGCGGCTTCGTCGTATCGATGACAACCGGTTCCACCGAACCGGCTGACTTCTGTTTCGAAAGGACGACCTCAATCGTCTTGATGTCATCCGGCATGCGCCAGTCGTCGCTTGGCTTGGCGTAAACGTTGACATCCGCTTTCAGCCCATACTTTTCCATCAACTCCTCATTGACATCGTTTTCGAGCTGGACAGCCATTTGTTTTAAAATATATGCGCGTTGCGAGGCTTGTATTTCTTTTTTCTGCTGTTCGATTTGATTTTTTATTGCCTCCTCCCCCGCACGGCCGTTGGAAAAATGGACGAGCGCCGACGCGATGAGCTGCTCGGGATCAACGGAAGCGAGCCTGAGTACCGGAGCGAGCATCACGAGAACGAGCATAAGCCCGACAGCCATTTTCACGTATTTTTGCATCGTCCCCGACGGCAGCAAAAAATCGATGATGATAGCAAACAACAAAAACAAAATGATGTTTGTCACCCACTCAATGACTAGCTGCATAGCGCTCCCCCTAGCGGACCATCATCGTAATGTTCCCGGCCATCACCATGACGGTGAGGCTTAAGAAAAACATGAGCGACACAATGAGCAGCGCCGCCAGCACGTAAGCGATGCTTTTGCCGATGATGTTGAGGCAGGACAATACCGGTCCGCCGCCAAGCGGCTGCAGAAGAGCAGCCGATAGTTTGTAGACGATGACGATGGCGAAAATTTTCACCGCTGGAAAGATGGCGATCATGAGCAAAATCGCCGCCCCGACCAACCCGACCGTATTTTTCAACAGCATGGAAGCGGCGACGACCGTATCGGCGGCATCAGTGAACAGCTTGCCGACGACCGGGATGAAATTGCCGGTGACAAATTTCGCCGCCCGGAGCGCCACGCCGTCAGCCACGGCCGCTGTCGCTCCTCGCACGGACATGACGCCAAGGAACACGGTCAAAATGAGGCCGAGCAAACCGAGGGCGGCTTTGTTGAGCAAATCAGCGAGCTGAGTCGCCTTGTAACGGTCGCTGAGCGTGCTGACGACAGAAAGCAGCGCAGCCAGAAGCAAAAGCGGCAAGGTGACGTATTCAACGACCGTGCCGGTGGTGTTCATCACAAACAAAATGATCGGGTGGAAAAACGCCGCCGACGCAACCCCGCCGGAAGTGGCGAGCAGGGCGAGCAGCAGCGGAACGAGGGCGATGATGAAATGGCTCATCGTCCGCACCGCCTCAAGCGCATAATCCGCCGCGAGGCGAAAGCTGTTTAAGGCGATCAACAAGAGCACCATATAGACGACCGCCTGGGCGATTTTGCTTACTTCCTGCTGAGCGAACGCATTTTGCAGCGATTGCAGCACCGTGCTGAAGACAGCAAGCAAAATGAGCGTGCCGAGCAGTTTGCCGTTCACCTGCAGTTCATAAAACAAATAGCGGGCGAGCGCCTTCAGCCATTCGGACGGCGACCATTGCTTGTCGCCGCTTAAAAAATCGGTGAGCGGCCCTTTCTCGCTTTCCGGCAAAAACCCTCCATACTCGCTGACGATCGTTTCCCAATAGCGGCGGATATCGCTCACATCGAGCTGAGCAAGCTGCTCGCTGACCGACGGTTCATCGCTTGCGGCTTGTACGACCAACGGACAAAAAAAGAGAGAAAGCAGCCCAACAATAAGGAACGCTGTTCGCTTCAATCCGTTCCCCCCTTTAGCGCGCCGACGGGATGAGGCCGATGACCGCTTCGATGATCGCGGTTAAAATCGGAACAGCCAGCGCCAAAATGACGATTTTGCCGCCGAGCTCAATTTTGGCGGCGATCGCCCCTTGGCCGGCGTCTTTGGAAATTTGCGCGGCGAACTCGGCAATGTAGGCAATGCCGATGATTTTCAGCATCGTCTCTAAATACACCATCTGAATATGGGCGCCTTCGGCCATTTTTCGCAACATCGCCAAAATGCTGCTGATTTGATCGACCAACAACAGAAAAATGGTGCAGCCGACAAACACGGTCAACAAAAAGGCCAGATTCGACTTTTGCTCTTGCAGCAACACGACCAAAAACGTCGCGATCAACCCGAGGCCGACGATTTGCAAAATGTCAATGGCCGATCCCTCCTACCCGCGGAACAAAAAGACATCCTTGATTTTTTGGAACAAGTCGCTGACGATGGAAGCGACCATAAACAAAATATAAATAAAGCCGAGCAGCGTCACCCATTGGGCGTATTCTTTCCTCCCCATCTGATCGAGCACCGTATGCAAAAACGCGATGACGATGCCGACGCCGGCGATTTTCAAAATGAGATCGACATCGATGCCCATGATTCTGCCTCCTGTCTACATGAGTAAAATGACGAGCAGCAGGCCGGCCAACACGCCTAAACTTTTCGCCATCTTGGCGTAGCGCGCCTGGTTGTCTAGCGCTTCCGCTTCCTCCCGCTCAAGATGGGCGAGCGCCAGCGCGATTTGCCTTTGCTGGGTGAGCCGGTCGTATTGGCCAAGCGTGGCGCCAAATTGTTTCATCACTTCAAATTCTCCTTGCTTTAGAGCGGTTTTTCCCCATACGGCTCGCAAGCTTTTTTCCCATGCCTCGGCGGCGCTCGTTTCTTCTGTGCATAACGCGGCGGCAAACCGCTCGAACAATTCGGACAACGGGGCGGCCGTTTGCCGGGCGAGATGCATAGCGGCGTCGGCAAGCGGCGTATGGCCATACATCACTTCCGCCTCAAGCGCCCTCAGCGCCGCTTTCAGCTGGCGGAGCTGGAGCGGCCGCTCGTGCAACACGCGGGCGGCGGCAAACCCAAGCCATGTTGAGGCGGCGAGAATCAACAGAGCGCCAAACCATTTCATCGATGGACCACCGCCCTTTCATACAGCACCGTTCCGCCAGCGTCGAGAATGCGTCGGATTGAGCCGGGATGGGGAATGTTCGTCAGCTCAATAAACCGTTCAAACACCTTTTGTTCCATCACCGGTCCGAGCGTCGGACGCTGCCAGACGTCTTGGATGTTGCGGCCGTGCACAGTCGTCCATACAGAGACGCCAGCATTGGCCGCTTCAAGCACTGCCTCGCTGTCCTCCTCGCGCCCGATTTCGTCGACAATCATGACATCAGGGCTCATCGAGCGGATCATCATCATCATCCCTTCCGCTTTCGGGCAGGCGTCCAACACGTCAAGGCGCGGGCCGAACGAAAACTGAGGAATCCCTTTCACACAGCCAGCGATTTCCGATCGTTCGTCAACGATCGCCACCTTTTGCGCCGGAATGCGCCTCGTCCCGCTGCTAATCAAGCGCGCCGCATCGCGCAGGAGCGTCGTTTTTCCCGTCTGCGGCGAGCCGATGATCATCGTATGACGCCAGCGGCCGTCGTACACATACGGAATCAGCGGCTCGGCGATGCCGATCTGTTCCTTGGCGATGCGAATGTTAAACGAGGAAACATCGCGGATCGCTTTCACCTTGCCCCCTTCAGTAATGACTTTGCCGGCCAGCCCAACGCGATGCCCCCCCTCAATCGTCATAAATCCGCGCTTCAGCTCTTCTTCGACGGCATAGATCGAATAATGACTCAATTTGTTGAGCAAATGCACGCCGTCTTCTTTCGTCACTTCATACGGCAGCAATCGGGCCGTTCCGTCGACGATCACCTCAAGCGGCCGGGAGACGCGGATGCGGATTTCTTCAATTCCGCGGCGGCATGAAGGAAGATGGTGCTGCAACGCGGCGGCGACCGTTTTCGGCAAAATTCCCCACACCGCTTCCATGGCCCTCCCCCTTTTCTTGTGGACTAGTTCATATGTATGGGCGGAATGCGCCGTTTATGCCTTACTTGTAAATTGCGAACAAAATGAGCGCGATCCCGAGCGCCACAAGCCCAAGCCGTGAAAACGAGAGCTCGTCCGCAAGCGAAAGCAGTCCAATCGCCATGGTCACCATCATGACGGTTGGACCGACGACAGCAAGCGCGGCATTAACGGCAAGCGCTTTTTTCACGTCATTGAACACAAGCATCAACAGCGCCGCGCTCAGTTCAATGAACGCGGACACCATCCGCATGCCAGCCATGGCCATAACGGACGGGTCGATTGATCGCAGCCAATGTTTCATGTTCCCCTCC
Organism: Geobacillus sp. FJAT-46040; assembly: GCF_002335725.1. Classification (NCBI taxonomy): domain Bacteria; kingdom Bacillati; phylum Bacillota; class Bacilli; order Caryophanales; family Anoxybacillaceae; genus Geobacillus; species Geobacillus sp. FJAT-46040. The sequence continues at coordinate 673,344 of NZ_NISS01000001.1, read as the reverse complement.
TGTTTTGCCAAATGGGATCGATTAGTACAAACGTATGCGAAAACAAGCCGTTTCAGAAGAAGTTTTTACTGAGGAAAACGATGGGGGAGAGCAAAACGGCGCCCATTTTGCGCATAAAAAACACCGCCCCGGAAGGTGTCCGAGACGGTGCCTGTCGGGCTTGCGCTTACGCCCGCGAAACGTACGTGCCGTCGGCCGTATTAATGATGAGCGTGTCGCCTTCGTTGACGAAAAACGGCACTTGAACGACAAGGCCGGTTTCGAGCTTCGCCGGCTTCGAACCGCCAGAAGCGGTGTCACCTTTAATGCCCGGCTCTGTTTCGACGACTTTCAGCTCGACGGTGTTCGGCAGCTCGACGCCGATCGTTTCGCCTTGGTACATCATAATAAATACTTCCATATTCTCTTTCAAGAACTTCAATTCATGCTCGATTTGTTTCGCCGGCAGCTCGATTTGTTCGTACGTTTCCATATCCATAAAAACGTGTTGGTCGCCGTTGGCGTACAAATATTGCATTTTGCGTGTGTCGATTTGCGCCCGGTTCACTTTTTCGCCGGCGCGGAACGTCCGCTCCTGAATGGCGCCGGTGCGCAAATTGCGCAGCTTCGAACGGACGAACGCCGCCCCCTTGCCCGGCTTGACGTGCTGGAATTCAAGGACGCGCCAAATCTCGCCGTCCACCTCAATCGTAAGTCCTGTGCGAAAATCGTTGACTGAAATCATTAGCCGAAATCCTCCTCACGCAATCCATTATAAAATGATCAGTTCTTTTGGCGAATGGGTGAGCGCTTCGTTCCCGTCAGCAGTAATGACCGTATCGTCCTCGATGCGCACCCCGCCAAGCCCCGGGATGTAAATGCCCGGCTCGACGGTGACAACCATGCCTGGCTCAAGCACGACATCCGAACGGAACGAAAGCGTCGGCCCTTCGTGAATTTCCAATCCAATCCCATGGCCGGTCGAATGGCCGAAATAGTCGCCATACCCTTTTTCGCGGATGTAATCGCGCGTGAGCGCATCAGCCTCTTTGCCGGTCATGCCTGCCTTGAGCCCGTTCATGCCGCGTTGCTGCGCTTCAAGAACGATGTCATAGATCGTCCGCAGCTCCACGCTAATGTCGCCGACGGCGACCGTTCTCGTAATGTCGGAACAATACCCTTTATAGTAAGCCCCGAAATCAAGCGTGACGAGCTCGCCGCGCTCGATCGTTTTCTCTGACGCCACCCCGTGCGGCAGCGCCGAACGGTAACCGGAGGCAACGATCGTATCAAAGGAGGACGAAGACGCCCCTTGTTTGCGCATAAAAAATTCCAGCTCATTCGCCACTTCGATTTCTTTAACGCCTGGACGGATGAACGACAAAATGTGCGAAAACGCCGCATCAGCGATTTCTGCTGCTTCCTTTAATATCTTAATCTCTGCCTCTGACTTAATCAAGCGCAATTTTTCTACGAGCCAAGACGTTGGCACGAGTTCAGCGCGGATGGCTTCTTCATACGACTTGTATGCGGCATAGGTGACATGTTCTTGCTCAAAGCCAAGCCTCTTGATGCCAAGCCGCTTCACCTGATTGGCAATTTCTTCGATGATCGGCCCGCTGTGCTGGACGACTTCAAACCCTTGGGCTTGCCTCGATGCTTGTTCGACGTAGCGGAAGTCCGTAACCAACACCGCCCCTTGACGGCTGACAAGTACAGCGCCGGCCGTGCCAGTAAACCCGGTCAAATAGCGGCGGTTGTAGCCGTTTGTTACTAACAGCCCGTCGATATGCTGCTCGTCAAGAAGCTCCCGAAGCTTTTCCAGCTTTTCCATGTTTCCGTCTCCTCTTCCCTTAGAGTGTGCTCGTCTCCTCCGCTGCCTGCGTCGAGAGCGGAGAAAATCTTCGCGGTCAGGATGACGCGAAAGACCTCGTAGGCGCGCCAGTTTCACGAGCGCCCGCAGCAGCCATGGACTGATGCTGAAACATGCAAAACCTTCTTTATTTTACCATAAAGATGGTCGTTTCCGCTAGACGTCCGCGCGGCGCTTGATGCAGCACTTACTTCAGCGAAAGAAGCTTCGTCAGTTTCCTTCATTTTCCGCCTCTTTTCCGACATTTAACGCCGTTCGATTCATTTCTTGCGTTTCAAAAGAAATCGAATACCCGACAAATACGCCATATAAAATGTATAAGCAAAGCGTCGTAATAATCGTATTCGTTTCTAAATCTGCAACTGGTTGGACGTTTGGAAACAGTGGATTAAACAAATAAAAGACAATCATCCAAAGCACCACGCCATATACCATTCCCGCCCACATACCGGCGATCTTGCGCAGGAACGCGTAGTACAAAAGCGCCGCCGCAATGGAAATGATGCCGATCAGCACGATGGCCGCATAATTGCCGGCTTTCCCATATTTCCAGTCCCCGGCAACCCACGGGATGAGAATCATATTCGGACTGATTTCACTGAAATGGAAAAAATAAGCCAAATAGCCGATCAAACTCCAAAACACCCCGCCGACAAACCCGATGATGATCGTTTTTTGTATGAGCGTCATCGGCCGCTCCGTCTCCTCCTGCTCAAGCTTCCCTTTTTGTTCCGCCATCATCGTGCACCTCCTTGTCAGTTAGTATGACCGATAGCCGACCGTCCCATGAATCAAACGAAAAAATGACCGCCCTTGTGTAAATCATGGATTTTTTGGAAATCATAATAGTAGCATCAACCTAGAGGTTTCCGGATGTTTCTTGTAGAATAAAATAATAAACATAAAAAATAGGTTGGTGTTGGCCTGATGAAATCATCAATGGAGAAACCGTTATACGGCGGCCAAGCGGTCGTTGAAGGGGTGATGTTTGCCGGCAAGACGCACTCCGTCACCGCTATTCGCCGTCATGACGGGACGATTGACTATTTTACGCTGCCTCGCCGCAGCCATCCGACGCTGGCTGCCCTAAAAAAAATCCCGTTTGTCCGCGGCATTGTCGCCATTATTGAGGCGAGCGCAAACGGGGCCAAGCATTTGCAGTTTGCCAGCGAACAATATGAGGCGTCCTCGGACGAAAAACAGGCCGCCGAAGAAAACCGCTCCAAATTCGGGCTGATTCTCGGCGCCGCCGTCATCGGCGTGCTATCGTTTTTATTCGCCAAAACCATTTTTACGCTCGTTCCGGCGCTCGCCGCCGACGCCTTTAAACCGCTCGTACCGGGGAAAATGGGGCAAATTTTGCTTGAAGGAGCCTTTAAGCTTGCTCTTTTGCTCGGCTACATTTACTTTATTTCGTTGACGCCGCTTGTTAGGCGCGTGTTCCAATACCACGGGGCGGAACATAAAGTCATCAACGCTTTTGAAGCAGGGTGGCCGCTCACTGTTGAGCACGTCCAGCGCGCCTCGCGCCTTCACTACCGATGCGGCAGCAGCTTCATTTTATTTACTGTCATGATCAGCTTGTTCCTTTATTTGTTCGTGCCGACGGATCCGCTTTGGCTGCGAATCGCAAACAGGCTCGCTTTAATTCCTGTCGTGCTTGGCGTTTCGTTTGAAGTCTTGCAGTTTACAAATAAATTGAGGGATATTCCGCTGCTAAGCTGGCTTGGCTATCCCGGGCTATGGCTGCAGCGGTTGACGACAAAAGAACCGGACGATGACCAAGTGGAAGTGGCCATCGCCTCGTTTCAGCGGCTTCTTGATTTGGAAGCGGAAGCCGAAAGGAAACAAGCGGTGCAGTAATCGATCAAAGGGGGTGGACTCATTGCGGCGCCGGGCCATTCATCCGCTTGTCGGGCTTATGATTTTGCTTGGAACGCTTGGCATTGTCTATACCCTTTTTGCCCATCCGACGGTGCTGTTCCGCCAGCTGTTGTTTGTTGCGCTGTTTTTGGCCGCCATTTACCTCTTCTACCGGTTCGTATACCAACGCCGCACCGATCAAGATCGGTTATCGTATTTAAAGGCGGTGCGGCAGTCGAAAAAGCTCCATTCCCGCTCCGGGCGCAAACAAGCAAAGCCGGCGAAACTGAAGCGGCCGCTGAAAAAACGGACGGCCATTCCGCACTTGACCGTGATCGAGGGCAAAAAAGGCAAAAAAAAGAATCGAGCTTCGTTTTAGCTTGATTCTTTTTTGTTTGCCTCTGCCGTTCAGCTAAAAAATCGGCGGCAGAGGTGTGACCTATTGTCGCTTTCCCGTCTAGTACGCCCATTGGCGCAAAAACTGCCGCGTCCGCTCGCGTCCGTAATCGATCAGGCGCCGGCGCGCTTCCAGGTCGATGGAAAATTCCGTGGAAATAACGTTGTCCACCGGCAAAAAGACGATGTTTTTTTCATGGCGGCGCGAAATGTAGCGCGCATCATGCGCCTCTCTCATGGCCGCAAACAGCGCCTCATACAAATCGAGCGCATTGGTGATCGTTCGTTTCGGCCGCTCCCCTGGTTTTGGGCTCAGCTGAACGCCCAGCACCGGCCGTTTTTTCTTCTTTTCTTCATCGAACAAAAACAGCGGAAAGTTGCTCAACACCCCTCCGTCGACAATGAAAGCCACACCGTTTCGCCCGCGAAGGCGGACCGGCTCAAAGAAATAAGGAATGCTGATGCTCATCCGCACTGCCTTGGCGATGGAAAACGACCCAGGGTCAATGCCGTATATGGCTAAATCGTCCGGCAGCACGACGATGCGTCCGTTCGTCACATCGGAAGCGACGATATACAAACTGCCGGTCGGCACATCTTGAAACGTCCGCACGCCGCGGGCGGCGAGCGCCGCCTCGAGCCACCGCTCAAACGCCTTTCCTTGATACAGCCCAAGATGCCAATACAGGCGCACCCATTTCCAAAGCGAAAACGGAATCCATAGCGGCCGTTCATCCAAAAACTGCTCTAACTCCAACTCCTCAAGCAGTCGGGCGATGTCGCGGGCGCTGTAGCCTGCCGATAGCAGCGCCGAAAGCAACGCTCCCGCACTCGTGCCGGCAAGCCGCTTCCAGCGCAGACCTTTTTCCTCAATCGCTTCATACGCTCCAAGCAACGCAAACCCTTTCACCCCGCCGCCGGAAAAGACAAGATCAATGTCCACCGCCGCCTCCCCCTTTTTGCCGTTTATACATATGTAAGAAAAAAGGAGGACATTTAGTACGGCAAACAAAAAAGAGCAAGCATCGGCTTACTCTCCTTGTTCATTGCGCTTTTGGACATCGCGCAGCGCTTCAAGGCGGCGTTCGTCCTCTTGAAAATACTGCACCAAATCGCCGATCCGGTCGATGGCGTTCCAGCTCAAATGGTGTTCAATCCCTTCCACGTCGCGGTAAATGTTTTCTTCGCTGACACCGATCAAACGGAGAAACTGCTCAAGCAGCTCATGGCGGTAGACGAGCCGCTGGCCGATTTTTCTTCCTTTTGGCGTCAAGACGAGTCCGCGGTATTTCTCATACACTAAATACTCATCTTTATCGAGCTTTTGCACCATTTTCGTCACCGAGGAGGGATGGACGGACAACGCTTCAGCGATGTCAGAGACGCGGGCATAGCCCTTTTCTTCAATCAACATGTAAATTTGCTCAATATAATCTTCCATGCTTGGTGTCGGCAACGTTTGTCCCCTCCCATTACATTTGTCTGCCGCAGACAAGTGCAGCGGCCGTCAGCATCTCTCATGAACATTGCCGCTTTGCCCGCTTCGGCTAGACGCTGCCGGGCCAGTCGGCCGCCCAGGCAAACAAAAAATAGCAATCAATCCCATTATACCATGAAGGGGACATTACGTAAAATACTGCACTTGGGCCGATGGAAAAAAGCGAGCAATACCTTTCCGAGCGGATGCGGCAACGCCTCCGGTTCGAAATACACAAGTTTGGGCACAAACGGTTTCATCGTTTTCCCCCATTTCGTCCATCTTTACAGTTAGTATGGACGAGAACGGGGGAGTCGTTATCTTACTTTATTTGGAATTCTTTTTTCGTTTCCTTGTCGCCTCCTCATCCACATCCATCCGCCTCCCAACGAAACCAGCGGGCATGGCCGTCGGTTTCGGCAACGATTTGCCGGCATTCTCGGCCATTGATCATGCGATCCAGATGCAGTTTCGGATCCCACATGTTGTTATACACATGGAACAAATCCCGTTGGCGGCCGATTTCGCGAAGCTGCTCAAGATTTGCCATGACAGCTCATGAACGCAATGATACAATAAAACTAAACTGAAAGGAGGGATGCAGAATGTCTCACGAGCTTGTCGAATTGCTTCGCTCGGTGCTGAAAGAGGAATTGCAGCCGATTCATGAACGCCTCGACCGCCTAGAAGCCGGACAGCAACGCCTCGAAGAACGACAACAACGCCTCGAAGAACGACAACAACGCCTCGAAGAACGACAACAGCGCCTCGAAGAACAGCAACAACGCCTCGAGGAAAAGTTGGACCATTTCATTATCGAGACGCGCAGCCATTTCAAAAAAATCGAGGACGAGCTGGCCGACCATCGGCGCATGTTCGAGATATTGTCACATGATTGGCGCAACGCGAACATTGCGATTGAATATTTAAACCATAAGATCGGCCAGCACGATCTGGAAATTTATCAGCTAAAAAAGCGGCTCGAACTCCAAGAAACAAAGTAAAAGCGCATGCCCGATGACCGGCGCATACGCTCGAACCGCTTATCCCCGCTTGCGAATGCGGAAATTGTCTTCTAACAGCACCCAGTTTTCCGGATACGGATACCCGAGCACCCAGTAGCTGATTCCGCGCAATCCGTATTCTTTCACCAATTCAAATTTCGCCAACGCGCTGCGGGCGTCTTCAAACCATACTTCGTGCTGGCGGCCTTGCTCGTCCGTGTACCGGTAAAACGGCGAGGCGGCCGCCGCATCGTATTGGATGGACGCCCCGTAGCGAATGGCGCGGCATAGGTCAAATGGCGGCCGACTTCGCGCACTTGCTCCGCTCCTTTCTCCCCTTGGTCCACCGTAAATGCGTTCACCTCGATGAGCGGCTTCGCCGGCGGGATGATGAGCCGCTGTCCGGGGACGATCCGGTTCGGATCGGTAATATCGTTTACTTCGATCAGCTGCTGAACCGTCACTCCGTAGAACGAAGCGATTTGCGCCAGCGTCTCCCCGCTTCGCACCGTATGGATGCGCGCTGGGATGAACAACGTTGTCCCTGGATAAAGGAGCGACGGATTCGTGATCCGGTTCGCCTGTATAATCGCTTCGACCGCCACTCCATACTGGCGCGCAATTTGCCATAACGTTTCCCCTGTGCGGACCGTATGGTAACGATATGGAACCGGGATGACGAGCGCTTGGCCAACGGCTAGCCGGTTCGGGTCGCTCAGTTCATTGGCGGCGACAATCCGCTCGAGTGGAACGCCGTAACGCTGAGCCAACTGCCAAAGCGTCTCCCCGCGCTTTACGACATGAACAATCATGACGCTCCCCCTTTCGTTCCCTCCTTTTACCACTATATTTTGGCTTTTGCCTTTTATGTAAAAAAAACGCCGGTTCCTCTACGGAAACCAGCGTTTCATCCATTCAAACCCATCCGTATCGCCATTACAGGCCGCACTTCAGCTGCGCGCCGCAGCTTGTGCACGTGTTGCAGCCGCCGATCTCTTCGATCGTCCCTTCGCGGCAAATCGGGCAAATATTGCCGATTTCGGAACCGATTGTCACATCGGTGGCGCGCACATCTTGAATCGTATCAACGAGCACGACGGGGCGTTTCGTCTCTTTTTCCTCGAGCTCCTCTGGAAGCAGTTCAAGTTGCTCTTCAATCTGATTCTCCTCAGCCTTTAACGTCAACACTTGCGCATCGCGGCTGCCGTCGACATAGACGGTGCCGCCTTTCGCGCCGCCGCGCCATAAACGCTCGTACACTTTTTGCACTTGCTCGACGGTGTAGCCCTTCGGCGCGTTGACCGTTTTCGACAAGCTCGAGTCGACCCAGCGTTGAATGATGCACTGCACATCGGCGTGCGCTTCCGGCGGCAAGTCCATCGCCGTCACAAACCAAGGCGGCAAGTGGTTCGGGTCGGCTTCCGGGTGTTTGTCCAAATATTCTTGGACGATGTCCGCTTTCACTTCGATAAATTTGCCCAAGCGCCCGCTCCGGTAGTACGAGAACGAGAAGTACGGCTCAAGCCCGGTTGAGACGCCGACCATCGTTCCCGTCGATCCTGTCGGCGCCACCGTCAGCAAGTGCGAGTTGCGGATGCCGTATTTCAAAATATCTTGACGAATATCTTCCGGCATCCGTTTCATGTAGCCGGTGTTGATGAACGCTTCACGCAGCTTGCGCGTCTCTTCCTCCGTTTCGCCGACAAGAAACGGGAAGCTGCCTTTTTCTTTCGCCAGCTCGATCGATGCCCGGTATGCGGTCGTGGCGATCGTGCGGAACAGCTCATCGACAAGCTGGTTTCCTTCCTCAGAGCCGTACGCTTTTTCGCAGTAAATGAGCAAGTCTGCAAGCCCCATGACGCCAAGGCCGATGCGGCGCTCGCCGAGCGCTTGTTTTTTGTTTTCCTCAAGGAAGTACGGCGTGGCGTCAATGACGTTGTCTTGCATCCGCACCCCGATTTCGACCGTGCGTTTCAGTTTTTCGTAGTCAATGACCTTCCGTTCTTTGTCCACCATGTTCGCCAAGTTAATGGCGGCCAGATTGCACACCGAATACGGTGCCAACGGTTGTTCCCCACACGGGTTGGTCGCAACGACTTTTTGCCCGTACGCGCGGGCGTTCGTCATTTCGTTGGCGTTGTCGATGAAGAAAATGCCCGGCTCGGCTGAATACGTCGCGCAAATGTTGATCAGCTTCCACAGTTCGCGGGCGCGGATTTTCCGGTAGACGCGGACGCGATAGCCCATTTTCTCCCATTCGCGTACATCGCCGACTTCATGCCATTTTTCGTTGTAAATGCGCATTTCCTCTTCGGAATAGGTTTCCACGTCCGGGAAGCGGAGCGCGTATTCTTCGTCCTTTTCGACCGCTTCCATGAACTCTTTCGTCAGGCAGACGGAAATGTTCGCACCGGTCAAAAAGTCTGGGTTGTGCACCGTATATGTACCGCCGGTGCGCAGTTTTTCTTCGGCGTCTTTGATGATTTCTTCAGTGAAACCGCCGTAGTCAGGCGCGTTCTTGTATCGGACGATCGCTTCATACATCGCCCGCTCCCGCTCGGTGAGCGGCGTAAATTTCAGTTTGTCGCGCGCTGCTTTTTTGATGCCTTCGTCTTCCATATTTTCGAGCAGGTAGCGCAAAATGCGCGGGTTTTGCATTTTCGAGACGATGAATTCGATAATGTCCGGGTGCCAGTCAGCAAGCATAATCATTTGGGCGCCGCGGCGGGAGCCACCTTGCTCGACAAGGTGGGTCAGCTTCGCAATATCGTCAAGCCACGAGACCGACCCGGACGATTTGCCGTTCACCCCGCGCGCAAGCGTATGGCGCGGCCGCAATGTCGAGCCGTTCGTCCCAACGCCGCCGCCGCGGCTCATGATTTCCATCACCTGCTTCCGATGTTCGGAAATTCCTTCGCGCGAGTCTTTCACAAACGGCATCACATAGCAGTTGAAATACGTCACTTCCTTGCCCGAACCCGCCCCGTACAACACACGGCCGGCCGGAACAAAATTCAAGCTTGCGAGCTCTTGATAAAACTTTTCGAACCACTCTTTCCGCTTTTCTTCTGTCTTTTCCACCGCCGCCAGCCCAGTCGCATTGCGCTTGGCGATTTGCTCATAGAAAATCTCGAGCGGCTTATCAATAATGTCGAGCGACCGAACCACAATGCCGGTCTCCGCCTCTTCCCCTTCGAGCACGTGCCGGTATTCGTCTTCAATCAACACGCGCGCTTTTTTCGCCTCCCAGTCAATATCGACGATAAAACCGAGACCGCGGGCTGGGAATTTCGGGTCCTCCTTGATCGTCAACACGACGAAATCGCCCGGTGTGAGCGTCAGCTTTTCCGTATCTTTGAATGAATACCGGTCAAGCATGACCAAACGGGATACGCCTTTATGGGTGATGTGCATATCCGGCATAATCGGATGCACTTGCGGAAATAGGCGGATATCCTCGTTCAGCTTGTCAATATTGATTTTCATTTTTTCGGACGACGCCACCGTCATTCTCCTATCTCTCCTCTTTTATATAATCTCTCATGTTTTTGGCAAAGTTGTCCTGTCTTCTCTACCTTACCATATCAAACAGAAAAAAACAATATATAGTATGATTTTTTATGAAAATCATACTATATATTGTTAAAGAGAACAAATGATTTCATTTTGTCAAGCAAAAAAACAAAACACGGCGAAAAGCGGAGAAAAACGGGGGAGTGCCGCTGTTTTTGCCGGAAAACGAACGATTTACCGCGTCGCTGCTCAGCGCTTGAAGTTCCATTCGTCGCTTTCGTATTTCGCCCGCGCCAGCTCTTCAACGTACGCCCGCTCTTCGGCGGTGAGCGTGTACGGTTCCAATACGATGTTCAATCCCTTTTCAAATCCTTTGTAAAACGCCTCTTTCGCTTCCTCGATCGTCACCGTGCGGCTCGTCAACTCATTGATCGCGACTGCCTTCTTTTTAAAATCGCGCTGCAGACGCTCTTTCACCCGCTCGTTTGGATATTTAAACAAGCTGAACAGCAGCTCTTCGTCCAGATCAAGCAAAATCGATCCGTGCTGCAAAATGACGCCTTTTTGCCGCGTTTGCGCGCTGCCGGCGATTTTCCGCCCCTCAACGACAAGCTCGTACCATGACGGCGCGTCAAAACAAACGGCCGAGCGCGGGCTGCGCAAATCTGCCTTCTCTTCTTCCGTTTTCGGCACGGCAAAATACGCATCCAACCCAAGATAGCGAAATCCCTCTAAAATTCCTTGCGAAATGACGCGGTATGCTTCCGTCACCGTCTTCGGCATCGCCGGGTGCGACTCGGAGACGATCACGCTGTATGTCAATTCTTTATCGTGCAGGACGCCGCGCCCGCCGGTCGGCCGACGGACAAAGCCGAGGCCGTGCCGTTTGACCGCCTCTAAATCAATTTCTTTCTCCACTTTTTGGAAATAACCAATCGACAACGTCGGCGGATTCCAGCCATAAAAGCGGACCGTCGGCGGAATTTTGCCTTCGCTGTGCCAATCGAGAAGCGCCTCATCGAGCGCCATATTGAACGCCGGCGGGCAATAGCCGGAATCGATAAAGCGCCATACTTCTTTTGCCATCGTTCCACCTTCTCTATTGTTCCATACTCTAAACGCTGCGGCGGCTTGTCGACCACCGCCAAGGGGCGGGACGCTTTTGGCCGCCTTTATTAGTTTAGCAAACAACGCCGGTGAAGGAAAGAAAAATGGCATCGCGAAAACCTCTTTGCTTCCCGGCGGCGACTTTATATAATAGGAAATAGCAGACGAAGCGAAAGGAGGCATGACGGGTGGAAGCATTGCTCATTATTCTCGGCGCAATCATCGTGTATTCCGTCATTACGTACTTCTGGCAGAAGAGAATTGTCAAAGCATTGACAGAGGAAGAGTTCCGCGCCGGTTATCGAAAAGCGCAACTCGTCGACGTCCGCGAACCGGATGAGTTTGCGGCTGGACATATTTTAGGGGCTCGCAACATCCCGCTCACGCAGCTTCGCATGCGCATGAAAGAATTGCGCAAAGACCAGCCGATCTATTTGTACTGCCAAAACGGACTGCGCAGCGGGCGAGCCGCGCAAATGCTCTACCGAAAAGGATACCGCGACTTGTACCATTTAAAAGGCGGATTTAAAACATGGACCGGGAAAGTGAAGAAAAAAGCGTAGCCCGTTAACCAAAAAGGCGCTCTGCCCAAACAGGCAGGCGCCTCTTTTCGCATGCGCTAGACCGCCGCAAATTCCGGCGGCAGGACGACCGCCTCAAGCACCGAAGCAGCCGCGCCGATGGCGCAGCTTTTCTCTTTCAGCTTGGAGGAGATGATGGACGGCTCGCTTTCTTTTTTGACGAGAATTCGCTTTCTCACTTCTTGGCGCGCCGGACCGATCACATACTCGCCCGCTTGGGCAATCGGACCGCCGATGATGACTGCTTCTGGATTGTACGCATAAATCACCTGCAACAATCCAACGCCGAGATAGCGCCCCGTTTCCTCCAAAATGCGCGCCAGCTGTTCATCGCTTTCTGCTGCCAACGCCATCGCAGCGATGGAAAAGCGTTCATCGAGCCATTCGGAACGCCCTTCTTCAGCCAAACGGCGCTCAATGTATTTTTCCGACGCATACATTTCCCAGCAGCCGATGTTGCCGCAGCTGCAGCGAATGCCGTTGACATCGATCGTATGATGGCCGATTTCACCCGCTAGGCCGCTGACACCCCGATAGAGCTGATGGTGAAGAACGACGCCGGCGCCAATGCCGATTCCGGCGCTGATGTAAACAAAGTGGGCGAACTCGTTGCCGGCGCCGAACCACTTTTCTCCAAGCGCCGCCAGTTTCGCCTCATTCTCGACAATGACAGGACGCTCAGGCCACCGTTGCCGCAAAACAGCCGCCAAGGCGACATCGTCCCAGCGCAAGTTCGGAGCAAACACAACGGTCCCGCTTTCGGTATGGACGACGCCCGGCACGCCGATGCCGATTCCCATCACACCGTACGGTGTCGCCGGCGCCCGGCGGATGGCCGCCTCGATGAGCTCCATCATTTCGCCGATGATCGCCTCCTGCCCTTCAGACGGGCGGAACGAACGCCGTTGCTCCCAAAGAATGTCCGCGTTTAAATTGGTCAACACGGCATACAAATAGTTCACCCCCAGCTCAACGCCGATAAGCGAGCCGGCGTCGGCGTTGAAGCGAAGCATGAGCGGCCGGCGCCCGCCGGTTGACTCGCCGATTCCGCTTTCATGGACGAAATGCTCGGCGATCAGTTCGTCAACAAGCGCGGAGACAGTGGCCTTGTTCAATCCGGTTGTCTTGGCGATATCGGCGCGCGAAATCGGATGCTGGTCGCGAATCAATTTTAAGACGAGCTGTTTATTCATTTTTTTTACAAGAGAAATGTTTCCTGTCCGCACGTCTCTGTCATCCTTTTCATTTGATTGATCGAATGTGTCTTGCGAAAGGGCAGGGGCGCCTCGCTATTATGGCGGTTGCTGCATCCGTCGATTCCTGCCGTGCAGGCTTCTTAGCCATCCGCTTTTTCACTCAAGCCGTCGGGCGCCCGTGCACCGACTGTTAAGGCTAACTTCTCCATATGGACACATGCTTTTTCTTTCTTGATCTTAGTTTATATAATAAACTAATTCGACGTTTTTGTCAATGGCTCATCCGGCGTACAAAGAAACGGCCCGCTCCGTTAGGGAGCGAGCGCTCATCAATGCTCAAACGTCAGTTATTGCTATGTTTCGGTTTTTGGTAGCGCAAAATCGGCTTGCGCGCTGCGGTCGTTTCATCAAGTCGCTTCACAACGGTCGTATGCGGCGCTTCTTGAACGATTTCCGGATTTTCCTCCGCCTCTTTGGCAATTTGGATCATGGCGTCAATAAACGCGTCAAGCGTCTCTTTCGACTCCGTCTCCGTCGGCTCAATCATCATGCACTCTTCGACGATGAGCGGGAAGTAAATCGTCGGCGGATGGAAGCCGAAATCAAGCAGCCGCTTGGCAATATCGAGCGTTCTGACGCCGAGTTTCTTTTGCCGGCGTCCCGACAGGACGAACTCGTGCTTGCAATGGCGGTCGTACGGCAAATCGTAATAGTCGGCAAGCCTCCGCATCATATAGTTGGCGTTTAACACGGCGTACTCGCTCACCGCTTTTAAGCCGTCCGGCCCCATCGAGCGGATGTACGTGTACGCCCGGACGTTGATGCCGAAATTGCCGTAAAACGGCTTGACGCGGCCGATCGACTGCGGGCGGTCGTCATCGAGATAATAGCCGTTTTCTCCTTTTTCGATGACCGGCTTCGGCAAAAACGGAACGAGGTCGGCTTTCACCCCGACCGGGCCTGAGCCTGGGCCTCCGCCGCCGTGCGGGCCGGTGAACGTTTTATGCAAGTTCAAATGAACGACGTCAAAGCCCATGTCCCCCGGGCGCGCCTTGCCAAGAATCGCGTTTAAATTCGCCCCGTCATAATACAGCTTGCCGCCGGCTGCGTGGACGATTTCAGCCACTTCGACGATCTGCTCTTCAAACAGCCCGAGCGTATTCGGATTCGTGAGCATAAGCGCCGCTGTATCCGGACCGACGACGCGCTTTAAGTCCTCTAAATCAACAAGTCCATCGGCGGTCGATTTGACCGTCACCGTCTCAAAACCGGCGACCGTTGCCGACGCCGGGTTCGTCCCGTGCGCTGAATCCGGGACGATCACTTTCGTCCGGTTGAAGTCGCCGTTTGCTTCATGGTAAGCGCGGATCATCATCAGCCCGGTCCACTCGCCGTGGGCGCCGGCCGCCGGCTGCAAGGTGACCGCATCCATGCCCGTGATTTCTTTTAAATGCTCTTGCAAGTCGTACATCAACTCAAGAGCCCCTTGCACCGTTTTCTCTGGCTGAAGCGGATGAATGTGGGCAAACCCGGCGAGGCGGGCGACGTTTTCATTGATTTTCGGATTGTATTTCATCGTGCACGACCCGAGCGGGTAAAAACCGGAATCGACGCCGTGGTTTCGTTTCGAGAGCGCCGTATAATGGCGCATTAAGTCAAGCTCCGACACTTCCGGGAGCTCCGGCTCTTCAGTGCGAAGATAATCGGCCGGCACGAGCTCGCTGACATCGACAGCCGGCACGTCAAGCGCTGGCAGGCTGTAGGCGATGCGCCCCGGCTTGCTTCGTTCGAAAATAAGCGGTTGATCGTTATGCATGGCCATCCCCCAATTCATTGACAAACCGATCGATTTCTTCTTTTGTCCGCAGTTCGGTGACAGCAACAAGCATATGACCGGCAAGCTCCGGATAGTCAGCCCCAAGGTCATAGCCGCCGATGATTCCTTTTTCGAGCAGGCGATCGTTCACATCAGAAACCGGCCGTCCAAGCCGGATGACGAACTCGTTGAAAAACGGGCCGGCAAACGGCGACGACAGTCCGCGCTTTTCAAGTTCCACCTTCGCATAATGCGCTTTTTGAATATTCATCGCCGCCATTTCTTTCACGCCCCGCTTGCCAAGCGCCGACAGCGCAACGGAAGCGGCCAAGGCGTTTAACGCTTGATTGGAGCAAATGTTGGATGTCGCCTTATCTCGGCGGATGTGCTGTTCGCGCGCTTGAAGCGTCAAGACAAACCCGCGGCGCCCGTCCTCATCGGTCGTCTGCCCGACAAGACGGCCTGGAATTTTGCGCATGAGCGGCGCTTTGACAGCGAAATAGCCGCAATGCGGGCCGCCAAATTGCGTCGGGATGCCAAATGGCTGCATGTCGCCGACCACAATGTCGGCGCCAAACGCTCCGGGTGGAGTCAACACACCAAGCGCCAATGGGTTGCTGGCGACGACAAACAAACTTTTCTTTTCATGCGCAAGCGGCGCGATCGCTTTCAGCGGCTCGATTTGACCAAAAAAGTTCGGGTATTGGACGACAACGCACGCCACATCATCCCCCATTTCCGCTTCAAGCGCCTTAAGATCGGTGATGCCGCCGTCATACGGAATTTCTTTCACTTCGAGCTTCTGTCCTTTGGCGTACGTGCGCACGACTTCCCGATATTGCGGATGAACGGCGGTCGAGATGAGTACTTTCTTCCGCTTCGTATGCGCGGCGCTAAGAAGCACCGCTTCGGCAAGCGCCGTGCCGCCGTCGTACATCGACGAGTTGGCGACATCCATGCCGGTCAACTCGCACACCATTGTTTGAAACTCAAAAATCGCCTGCAGCTCGCCTTGGGAAATTTCCGGTTGATACGGCGTATAGGCCGTATAAAATTCAGAGCGCGACAGGACATGGTCGACGACAGCCGGAATATAATGGTCGTACACCCCGGCTCCTAAAAAGGAAACGTATTGTTTTACGCTGGCGTTTTTTTCCGCTAAGGCCGCAAGCTCTTTCCACAGCTCTGGCTCGGATTTGGCCGGTTTCACCTTCAGCTCGCCGCGGAAGCGGACTTGTTCTGGAATATCGGCAAACAAGTCGTCAATCGAGGCGACGCCGATCGTCTTCAGCATCTCCTGTTTGTCTTCTTCCGTCATCGGCAAATAACGATGGAGCACTGCGTTTTTCCCCTTTCCTTGTCGCTTTGGAATCGTCACTTGGCCCGCCTGTAAAACGGAATCGGCACGATGTTCGCTTTCAGCCGCTTGCCGCGGATGTCCACCTCCACCTCCCGGCCGATGGCAGCCACATCCGCTTTCACCAAGGCCAAGCCGATGTTTTTCTTCAGCGTCGGCGACTGCGTGCCGGTCGTGACGAACCCGACCTCTTCGCCATCGGCAAATACAAGGTATCCGTGGCGCGGAATGCCTCTGTCGATCATTTCAATGCCGACGAGCCGGCGCGGCGGCCCTTCCTCTTTTTGCCGTTTCAATACAGCTTGGCCGATAAACGGCGTCTCTTTTTCCGTTTTGACGGCAAAACCAAGCCCGGCTTCAACTGGTGAAATCGAGTCGGACAGCTCTTGACCGTAAAGCGGCAGGCATGCTTCAAAGCGGAGCGTATCGCGCGCCCCCAGTCCGCATGGGAGAACGCTGTCACGAGCTCCGGCCGCTAGGATCGCCTCCCATAGCGCGGCGGCGTCTTCCGCTTTACAATATAGCTCAAACCCGTCTTCCCCCGTATAGCCGGTGCGCGAAACGAGCGCCTTCACGCCCGAGACTTCGACGCCGTCGGCGAATGAAAACGGGCGCAGCGCCGCCAAATCAAAATCCGTCAATCGCTGCAAGACGCGCTCCGCTGCCGGCCCTTGCAAGGCAAGCTGAGCCGTTTCGGACGATACATCTTGAAGCTCGACGTCGCCCTCAACATGCCCGCTTAGCCAAGCGAAGTCTTTTTCCGTATTCGCTGCGTTGACGACCAGCAAGTAGTCATTCTCTCCTTTTTGATAGATGAGCAAATCATCGACTGTGCCGCCGTCCTCATAGCACATGAGCGTATATTGCGCCCGGCCGGGCCGCAGTTTGGCGACGTCATTGGTCATGAGCTTTTGCAAAAACGCGAGGCTCCCACGGCCGCGGACGACAATTTCCCCCATATGGGAGACGTCAAACAGCCCGGCGCGCGTTCTTACAGCCTCATGTTCTTCCTTGATGCTGGAAAACTGCACCGGCATTTCCCAGCCGCCAAATTCAATCGTTTTGGCGCCGCAACGGGCGTACACCGAGAATAGGGGCGTGCGCTTTAGCATCTGATTCCCTCCTTTGATCCACGTCACACAAAAAAGGACAGACTTCCCCTATCAACAAGTAAGGGGGCTCTGTCCTGGCACCTGAAAGTTTCCCGCCGGCCCGTTTGGCGCGTCCGTTCGCGGTCCATGGGGCCGATCGGTTTCCTCTTGGGTGGCCTGCGTGAACGCAGGCGCTCTCCAGAGCTGCGTCAAGCAAGAGTCTTTTTGCCTGAGAGATTCGCGTTTCCGCTTGCTCCTTCGGCGCTACATTCCGTAGTCTCTCCCCTTGCCGTCATCCGCCCATCAATAAATTGTTTCCATATCGGGCATACTAACAAACACCCTGATCAACGAGTCATGAGAATGTTCTAAATTTATACTACCATCAATCACAGTCAAAGGGCAATAGGAAATAATCGAACTTTCATGGCAATTAGTCATAATAATGTTCTTTTTTTATTCAACATACCACATGCAATCTATATAAACATTCGCAACAAGGGAAGGGGATCGCCATGAACATTGACCTTGAAATGGATGAAACATGGAAGGAGGAATTTTTGGCACGCATCGAAAAAGACGGTCCGTGGGCGAGCTGGGAAATGTACGAACTGGCTCTTGAGGCCGCCCATCATTTAAGCGTCCCAGAATTTAATGGCTTGCAGGCGCCCAAACACCTGCCCCACTTGACGATCCTTCCGCACCAGCTTGAAGTGGCGCGCCGCGTCGTCGAGGAGATGAACGGCAAAGCCATTTTGGCGGATGAAGTCGGGCTTGGAAAAACGATCGAGGCCGGGCTCGTCTTAAAAGAATATATGATTCGCGGCCTTGTGAAAAAAGCGCTGATTCTCGTTCCCGCCTCCCTTGTTTCGCAATGGGTGAGAGAGTTGAACGAAAAATTTTTCATCCCGGCCGTCCAGCAGAAAAAGAGCTACGTCTGGGAGCAGTGCGATATCGTCGTTTCCTCGATCGACACGGCGAAAAAACCGCCGCACCGTGACATCATCTACGGGCAGTCGTACGACATGATCATCATCGACGAGGCGCACAAACTGAAAAATAACAAAACGAAAAACTACGAGTTTGTGCAAAATTTAAAAAAGAAGTTTTGTTTGCTCCTGACAGCGACGCCGATCCAAAACCGGATCGAAGAAATTTTCAACCTCGTCTCGCTGTTGAAACCCGGCCATTTAGGCAGCTCGGAACAGTTTGCCAAAACGTACGGAAAAACGCGGGCCGTACAGACGAACGACCATTTAAAAGCGCTCGTCAACAAAGTGATGATCCGCAACCGCCGCGCCGATACGCCGATCGAATGGGCGAAGCGCCACGTTGAACCGGTGCTGATCGAGTTTACGAATGAGGAGCGGGAACTGTATGAAGCGGTCAAGGCGCTCCGCCGCGAATCGTTCGCCGGCTCGTTTTCGCTCATCACACTTCTTCGTGAGGCGTGCAGCAGCCGCGAGGCGCTGTTTCTCACGATCAAAAACATGATCGATAAATGCAGCGGAGCGGTTCCGGAGCCGCTTGAACGCGTATTGGAAAAAATCAACGCCGTCACGACGAACTCAAAGGCGGAAAAAGCGCTCGAGCTTATCCGTTCCATTCATGACAAAGTCATTATTTTCACGGAATACCGGGCGACGCAGCTTTACTTGCAATGGTTTTTAAAGCAGCACGGCATCTCGTCCGTTCCGTTTCGCGGCGGCTTCCGGCGCGGCAAAAAAGACTGGATGCAGGAACTGTTTAAACACCACGCCCAAGTGTTCATCGCCACCGAGGCGGGCGGCGAGGGCATCAACTTGCAGTTTTGCCGCTATGTCATCAACTACGACTTGCCGTGGAACCCGATGCGCCTTGAGCAGCGAATCGGCCGCGTCCACCGGCTCGGGCAGACGGATGACGTCTACATTTATAACTTCGCTGTCAAACAGACGGTCGAAGAACATATTTTAACGCTTCTGTACGAAAAAATCCGCCTGTTCGAACGAGTCGTCGGCGAGCTGGACGACATTTTGGCGAAAATGAACCTCGCCAACCTGGAGCGCTACTTCGAAGACGCCTTCGTTCATTCACGAAGCGAAGGGGAGATGAAAATCAAAATGGAAAACATCGTCGCGATGATCGAGCTGGCGGAGCAGCTTGGAAAGGAAGGAGGAGAGCGGCATGCAGCAACATGAAATCCGCCGCTTTGTCGAACGCTATTTTGCGGCCAACGGCTGCACGTTTGTGGAAGCAAGCGACGACTACCTCACCGTGCAGCTGACGGCAGAAATGGACAAAGAACTGATGAATCGGCCGTTTTACTGGCATTATATTGAACGGACAGGCGGCGTGCCGCAGCCGATGCGACTGACGCTCATCACCCGCGCTAGCGAGCGGACGGACAAACTCAAAGGCGAGCGCCTCCATTTCGGCGCTCCCCGGCTGCACCAGCTGTTCCGCTCAGCGCAAAAACGCGGCAGCTTCATCCGCCTGTATGAGGAGCCAAGCGCGCCTTTGGAAGGCAACGCCGCCCTCCATCCATGGCTCGGCATGAACGTCACGATTTCGTACGAATGCGACCGAAAAAAAGATGAAATCGTCTCCCTTGGCCTTCATCTCATTAGCGGAACGATCGTCGAGTCGTTTCATGAGCGGATGCGCGAGCGACGGCTGACGCCGAAAATCCCTGATTACTGTTTCACCATCTCCCCGCTCATTAAACCGAGAAGCGGCATCGGCCGTCTCGAGCAATACATACGCAGCCGCATCGCCGCCGACAACCATGCGTGGGCGGATGAGGCGCGCCGACGCTGGGCCGACGATTTGGCGTTGCTTGATGAATTTTACAAAGACTGCGAAGAAAAGCCGGAGTGCTATTATATTGAGAAGGAAGCGTTGGAAAAGCAGTACAAGCCGCGCATCACCGTTTCCGTCATCAACGGCGGACTGTTTTATTTGCTGCCCCGCTCATCGTGAATCAACCCCGGGATGGGTCCATCCGGCTCACAGCGCTCAAACCGACGAACTCCCTTCCGTCGGCACGAAAACCGCCCGCCGGCCTAGGCCAGCGGGCGGCTGCTACGGGCGGCGCCGAAACAGCAAGCGAAGCGAAAGCGGCACCATGCCAAACAAGCGGTATGAAAGCGGAAGCTGCTCTTGTTTCCGCACCTGACGCCGCTGCCTCCGCTCCTCTTTCGGCAAGTCCATGTAGGCGACAAATTGTTGGGTGACAAACTTGACATAATCGTTGACCGCCATCAAATCCCCCCTTTTTTCTTTTAGTTTTTCCGCTTCTTTCCTCTTTTAACCGTTTTGCTCGCTCCATTCGACAATATGAAGCGCCGGAAGCGTGACAGTAAACATGACAGCGCGCCTCAGCCCAGAGGCTGAACGGATGGACAAAGAAACCCGAACGTGCGCTGCATCTTCCCGCACCCACCGGTAGACGGCCCTTCCGCGCGGATAGGTCCATTCCCCAGCCTCTCCCGCGGTCGACGGATCGGCTGATGCGATGCGTTCTTTTACGTCAAACACGGCCATCTGCACAAGCTCGTCCGCCTCGGCTGCCTGCCGGGCCGCATAAGCCGCCTGTCGTTCCGCTTCATAGAGGAGCAAGACATGCGTGACAGAAAAGACAAGCAACAAAGAAACGACAGCCACAATCGGAAAAATGACACCATCTTGTCGACCCATTTCCCCTTCCCTCGTTTTTCCAGTCTAAAAGGGGGAAGCGGCGGTCAAGGGGGTCTCACCGTACAAGCCGCCCGCTAAAACGCCCGCGCCACAAACGCCTCGCAAACGGTGCCGTCATCAGCCGTCACTTGCAAAAATATCCCGCGGGCGCCGGCGCGGTACGAAACAGCGCGCACATGACGGAGCGCCGTTTCATTGCCAGCGCCGTCCACCTGGCGGATCAGTTGGGCTCTTGACGCAACAACAGAAAAACTGACCGTCTCACCGCTCCATTTTTGCAAATAGAGGACATGGCCCCCAGTCGACCACTGCCTCGTTTCATTCAGCTCGATTTGCAGCTGTTGCAAAAACAGCCGCCATTCCAAGCGGGAAAACGCGTCCGTCGGCTCCGGAGCCAGCAAGCGGACGGACAACAACGCCGGAACGACCGCCGCCACCGCCATCGCAGCCGCCAGCGCCAACAGCGCTTCGATCATCGTAAACCCGTTTTCTTTTGCCGCTACCGCTTGCCATACCCGCACCGCTCCATCTCGCGGCCGACGTAATCGTTCCAACGCACGCATACTTTCCACATTCG
The DNA here is from genome assembly GCF_002335725.1 of Geobacillus sp. FJAT-46040. Taxonomy (NCBI): domain Bacteria; kingdom Bacillati; phylum Bacillota; class Bacilli; order Caryophanales; family Anoxybacillaceae; genus Geobacillus; species Geobacillus sp. FJAT-46040. The sequence goes on along the minus strand of NZ_NISS01000001.1, from coordinate 651,836 downwards.
TCCCCCTTCATCGCTCGCTTGCAGCCGAAATACTGTACGCCCGTCGGCGATCATGGTTTCTCCGGCAAGCGGCTCCTCATACAACGCGATGGCCAACAGCCGGCGCGCTTTCTCCTCGAGAATGAAGCTGTTGCGCTCATGCGCCATTTGCATCAACAGTGGAAGAAGAACGGCCGCTGTCGTCCATAGCAGCGCCAAAGCGAACAATGCTTCAACAAGCAAAAATCCGCCGCTACATTTTTTGCACATAAAATCGCCCTTTCCCCAGCAAAAAGATGACTTTATAAGTTATTTGGCCACCCCCTATCCAAATAGTTCCAGCCCGTTCAATGTTGCCGTTGTCAGTAAAGATGAGCGGATTGCGCAGCGTGCCGAGCCGAAACCGCCACGGAGAAGGGAGCGAACGAGCGACAATCTGCCGGCCGCTCGTTGCATCAATCGCCTTGTACCCAGCGCCGCCGTCTGTAAAAAAAACCGCTACATTCACCCGCCGGGCGATGGCATGCTGCTGCGCGCCATACAAATCCGCGCGCAGCACAGCCAGCATATACATCTCCTCTTGATGGCGCACAGCGCTGCCAAGCGTCGGAACAGCCAGCGCGGCAAGCACCAGCACCACCGAGAAAACGATCAGCATCTCAAGCAGCGTAAACCCGCCGTTACGAGCCACTTTCACTCACATCGCCGTTCGCGCTGATTTGGATGGCATGACCGTTCGGACATTTGTCCGACTTGATATAGCGGCCAGCGAGCAATTCCTGCACCGTCGGAATTTTGTTATGCTCCATCTCGTATGCCTTCACTTGCGCCTGCACGGTGTTCAGAAACGCTTCGCACCCTTTTTCGTTAATCATGCTGTTATGTTTCGCAATGTTCGGAATCGCAATGAGCAGCAGCACGGAAATGACCATCAGGACGATCAACATTTCAATGAGCGTAAACCCTTTTTGGTTCACAACTATTCCTCCTCGCTCGACAAATGTAGTTATCGCTTGTTTTACAAGCTGTTCAACATCGAAAACATTGGCAGCAAAATGGCCAAATACATGCCGACAATCAGCGCCCCGACAACCGACAGCAAAAGCGGCTGCACGAGCTTCAGCGCAGCCTCGGCCCGTTTTTCGATCATCTGCAGCAAAAACTCGCTGTAATGTTCAAGTTCTTTGCCAAGCTCGCCGTTCGACTGGCCGTGGCGGATGACAAGCGCCAGCTCTTGTTCGTAATAGCGGGCGGCGCCGATTAATCTGTCAAGCGCCATCCCTTTCATCAACCCGTGGCGAAGGCGCCGGCCTTCCATTTGCAAAAATGGCCAGGACGACGGCTCGCTGAACACGCCGAGCGCATCATAAACCGACAACCCGGCCTGCAGCAAGCGCCCGAGCTGTCGGGCAGTCAGGCAGGTGAGGAACAGTCTTAGAAACGAAGCAAGCCCTGGAATTCGCAAGGCGAATTGAAGTTTTCGGGAGACCGGCCAGCGGCGGAAATAAGCGGTGTAAAACAGCCCGGAGAACACCGCCAAGACGGCGATGGCCGCCATCGCCATAGGGGCATGGGCGACCACCGCAAGCAGCCAAGCGGTGTGCCCGCGTTGTGGAGAAAACGCCGCCGCCGCCCGTTCAAACTGCGGCAGCAGCCACCATTCCATCAAGACGAGCATGATGATGAGCAAAGAAAGAAGGAACAGCGGATAGCGGCTGAAGCGGTGAAGCTGCTCGTAGAAGCGCGCTTTTTGCGCCAGCGCTTCCCCTGTCTCTGCCATGCCGCGCGGTAAATCGCCATGCCGTTCGGCAAAAAAGAGAAGGTTAACCGCCATGCGGTCGACCGACAGCGCTTCGACAGCCGCAAACAGCGGCAGCCCGGCGCGCAGCTGCTGCAGACAGCGTTCCACTTCCATCCGGCGGTGTGTGGGAGCCTGAATGGCCAAAAACTCAAGCGCTTGCCCAAGGGGGTAACCGCGCTCGAGCAACCGGCCGAGCCGAGTGAAAAACAACGCCTGTTCAGCGAGCGGCCACATTTTGCGTTTCATCTTTCTCCCCCTCCGACGAGCTCAAGCATGCGAACGGGCAGGTAGCCGAGCGCAATCCCCTTGCGGATCAAGCGCGCCAGCGTCATATAAGAGCGCTTTGGCTTCCCTCTCCCATTGGAGAGGGAACGAATCACGTCCTCCAGTGCTGAACCGCAAAGCAACTCATAAACAGCCGTGCGCCGGCGTCGTCCAAGACGGCCGCACGATGGATGGCAATCGTCGCCGCACAGCGGGCAGCAAAGCTCGACAAGCCGCTGGGCAGAGACGGCAAGCAGCGTCTCGGCCAAATCGCCGAGCGGAATGCCGAATTCATGCAGCCGGTAGACGGCGCCGACTGCATCGGCGGCGTGCATCGTCGAGACGACCAAATGGACAGGTATTATAATAGGACAATAAAAAAGGCGGATCACTCCGCCTTCTTTTCTTCTTTTCTACGCTTCCCACATCTCTTCTAGCGCCTCCTCAAAGAATTCACACGCCGCCAGCACTCCTTCAATAAACGCCCGTTCCCGTTCCTCGTCAGTCTCGATCATCGCATATTGTAGTCGGTGATCCGCGACGGTTGCTTGCAGCAGGAACAGTTTCACCAAAATGTCAATCATGCTTTCTCCTCCTTCACGCTTTCAGTAAACATTCACAATGAACACCATATTCCTTCGTGATCGCTTCAATCTGTCGTTTCTTCATTTGGGATACAGTGTAGAACAGCAGAACAGGTTCGCCGAGTTGCTGCCGCTGGATAAACCGGAATAAGTAAGCATAGCGTTCGATTTTCCGTTTGTTCTCAACCATCTTTTGCGTGATGTCCACCTCTAAAAAGTACATTTGCCCGTGATAAGTGAAACGCGCATCGGACACAACGCTGTATTCCTTGCTGCCTTCTTTCCAGCGCGTCTTTGCTTCCGCTTTCCAATCGTTCGGATAGTGATAAAAAATATAGATGTCATTCCGCATGACGATGTGTTCCAGCGGACTGTTGCGGCGAATCGTCGCTTCTCCACCTATCAGCTCCGCACCGTGCTTGTTTAGGTAATACACGTCCTCGCCGATCCGTTTGGTGTGCGTGTAGTCTCGTATCCCGTGCAGGATGCGATTGGCGTTGCGCTTGCTTCCCAGTTCAAACATGTGCTGTATTTGTGAACGAGAGAGGGCTTGCAGGCTATTCAAAGTGTATAAAATCTTGAGTTGACGTTCGGTCAACTTCTCGGCGCTCCGGCTTTTCAACGCAGTACACCTCCAATCGCTTCATCATCTCATCATCGTCAATAAGGGGCGTTTGTACGATCATTTTCTCATGCGTCTTGACGATCGCCCGCCCTCTTATGTCGCTCGGCAATTCTTCAGCTCCGTGTTCATCAATCACTACAGACGAAGCGTAGCTGGTTGGTAACCGGAATGAAATCTTTAGGTCTGCGTTCTGTTTGATCTGCCTTGGTAGTGCATCAGCTGTTGGATATTGCGTACAGAACACTAATCGAAAGCCCAACGCTCCGCCGATCCGAGCAATTTCGGACAATACACTTTGACAATAGGAGAGCATATCGCGGGTTTCTTTTGGCATGAATCGTTCCGGCACTAGTTGAGCCGCTTCATCGACAAACAGAAATGTTCGTTTGGGATATGGGCTATTTACCACGTTAGCCCAGCCATTTCGCTTAAATTCGATCATTTTCTGCTCAAGCAATGTCTTAATACTCTCCAAGCATTGAAACGCCTCTGCGGGGCTGCTAGCCACGTTTATGACCTGTTTAATGTTTCGGTACTTTTCAAATTCCAAACCACCCTTCATATCGAGAATAAAAATTTCCACATCATCGGGATGGTGTTCGATGAGGTAAGTCATTGCCGACTTGATGAATACCGTTTTTCCGAAGCGTGTTGTTCCGCCGACGACACAATGCGGCGTCTTATCAAAGTTGTGAAAATGCCACCCTTTCTCATTGAACCCCAACGGGATCACCCATCCGCCTCTATCCGGCACGTCTTTATACATCACTTTTCCCGGCATCGCATGATGGAACACGTCAATATACAACCACTTTTTGAACGTCACTTCCACATATCGGTCGAGCGTTGCTTCCAGCACTTCCTTAACTGGTTCAAGCGCCTTTTTGGTCAATCCCAGCGGAACACGGTACACATATCGGGTGTACAAGTCTTTTGTCTCTTTTGCGACGAGCTTCGGATAGACGTGCTCACCGCAGACGGTTGTACCCACTTTTAAGTGTTTAAAGGCGGTTTCTATATCACGCTCATAATCTCCTTGCCTCCGTCGGCCGAATGCGACGGCCGCTGCCCCCACCGTGAGAGGGAGGAGAAAAAATTCAAGCATAAACATCACCCCTGGAGAGAAAGACTATCCCAAGCATCGGGTATATTCCCGATAGCTTGGGTATACAATAGAATACAGGAACACGAACCTGCTCACCCGTGTTCTGTGGGGGAATATGCGAGGGTAGACATCACAAGAACAACACGGACAACTTATGGATGAAGTAGAGCAAGCCCCCGCATATTCCCGCCTGCATACCCACGTTGACGATGAAACCAACCTTCTCCCTGTCCAACCAACCACGGTTTTCCGCGAAGGCAATTCCCACAAGAATCAATCCGCCTCCGACGACTTCTAACATACTTGTCACCCTCCTTTTCGGGTTGTGAAATAAGTTTTTTTCGCCAACCCTCCATTCCCGTTGCTATTCCCGCAATCGCGGTTTTTGCTTTTTTTCAGTGATATTTGCAGGAAAACGAGCAGGAAACGGAGTATGGTAAAAGGTATGAGAAAAGGCATGTCCTTTATATCTTGTCCGGTTAAAAAAGTTTTGTATTGGTTATCTTTTTCACGAGGGGATAAAAAATGGAGTTCAAATGCCGGTTGAAAGTGATATTTGCGGAACGGGGTATTAAACAAGGGGATTTCGCAAAGAGGATCGGGATCAGCCAGGCAGCGCTGAGTGCTATCGTGAATAACCGATCACTGCCCTCTTTTCAAGTGGCATACGCAATTTGCGAGGAGTTAAGGCTTCCGATCAATGAAATATGGATAAAAAAAGAGCCTACTCAAAGCGAGTAGGCTTCTTGTCTTCCCGATCTTTCTAATTACCTTCCTCAACTTCATGGAAAAACGGATATTTCTCACATGAGAAGGGCTTTTGCATTATTCTGCATCATACGGTCGATATTTTTTCCGCAATTCCTTTAATTCTTTCGCAAGTGTTTCAACATCATCTCGGAAAAACAATTTATCTTTTTGAAAGCTCTTGATTGGAACAATCCTTCCCGACTCGATCAATTTGCTAAGACGTTGATATGTCACGTTTAAAATCTCTAGTGTTTCAGCAACTCCGAGGACTTCACTTTTAATGAAGTCCTCGAGTTCTTTTCGTGATGCAAAGCGATATGACACGTTCACTTCCCCCTCATCTGTCGCGAAAATACGAGATAACATAAGTAATACCTGCAATCCCCCATACAACAATAACGATCAATAACACGATGTCCAATACGCTAAGATGCCTAAAGTCAGTGATCACGAAAAAACGTACGGCAACAAACGCCAATAAGATATTTGCAATCCAAGCTACTTTTGACATACATTTCGGGAGATGATAATATTTTTTATACAGAAGCCCTTCCCGAAGGTCGGGCTTCCGTTTCGGTCATTTGCGACGTTTCTTTTTGGAGCGTCGCTTTTTCTTTTGGTTTCGTCCTTCTAGGAAGGCGATAGTCGCTAGGACGAAACCGGCGATACTGCAAAGTTTCTCGATGATGTCCAGCCACCTCATCATCTCCCTGTCGTTCACCTCCTTTCTGATTGTATTATAACATATCTATTTAAATATTACAATAGATAAAATAAAAATTTTTCTATTTCAGTTATTTTTTATATCCCCGCCAAAACGGCGGGGATCAGTCTGTAATGAACGCCGGATACCCCTTTTGCTTCAATTCCTCGACCAATCGCTCGGCGTTTTTCCGGTCGGAAAAAGCCCCGACTTGTACGCGATACAGTTTTTTGTCAGACGTTTTTTGTTGTGGTTGCGGTTGTGGTTTTGCTTTTTTCTTGAGTCCGAATGCTTTTTCTAACCCCACCACATGTCCATATGCGATTTGTTGTAAGAATTGGTCCGATTTGAGCTTTGCCGCGTCGTTGGCGTTGTCGATGAACAGGTTCTCGGTCAAAATGGCCGGCATATTCGTCAAGCGAAGCACCGCATAGTTCGCTCGTTTTTTGCCGCGATCTTTGACGTTGCCGATTGCTTTCGTGATCTCCGAATGAATCACGTTTTGATATGCGATTGCCGCTTGACTGACGTTGCCGTTATAAATATACGACTCAAAGCCCGTGCCGCCGCCTGCGTTGATGTGAACGGAAATAAAATAATCGGCTTTCAATTTGTTCGCGATCTCCGCGCGTTCGGAAAGTTCAAGAAATCGGTCGTCTGTACGGGTGTAATGTACTTCTACACCTTCGTATTCGGCGAGTAAATTGCCGATCTTTTTAACGATGTCCAGCGTCAAGTCTTTTTCTCTCAACCCGTTTCCTACAGCTCCGCTATCTTTTCCACCATGTCCTGCGTCTAAAACGATACGTACCATTATTGATCCTCTCCTTTCTCGCTTTTTCCCTGCAATACCTCGACAGCTTGTTTGATTTGCTCCGGCACTGGCAACCCAATCCGACCAGCGTTTTCAATAATCGATAAAAGCTCATTGGCCAAATAAAAAAAGATCGTTGCGTCTCGGAACAATCCATTCGTTCCGACTGCACGATCAATTAAATGCCCGACTGCTACGAGTACGAAAATCATAATTTTTTTTGGAATACGCTTGAAGCCAACTGCACTCCTCAATGTTCCTTCTTTCGACGCTGCCAATACGCCCGTGACATAATCCATGACGACAAATGCCAGCAAAATACCGAGTAGTTCAGACCATCCCCCAAATAAATACCCGACAACAGCCCCAACCGCAGCCGCGCCGGTTTTATACATTACATCAAACCGTTCCATTCATTCCACCTCCGCGAGTGATGATAAGGAATATGAATTCCCCCCTTATAGACATAAGAAAAGGTCAGGTGATGTAACCCCCCTTCCCAATAAAAGTCACATTTACATCGTCGAATCCCAGCAAGACCTCTCCGCCCGATTGGAGCTTCTTCGATCACGGAAAGGCCACAGCGTCGTCGAGTTCATTTATGACGCGGCGAATATTGTTATTAAAAATACTCATCTACAGTAAACATTTTTTATCACCTCTAAATGATATAATTTTCCACGGAAAGGAGGTGAATTGCTTGAAACTTGAAAACGCGCGAGAGAAATTGTTTTTTCAAAACAAAGAAATAGACGGCCTTTTTAACTTCTTATCTACTGTCGAACTGTCAGGTGATGATAAAAAGGCTGTCCAAATGTCTATTATTTTGTTAATGAATCATCCTGACTTCAAAAACAAAAGAAAAAGAATACTCAACGTCATTTTTGCCGACAATGATTCGGTTAACCTGAGTTTTTCCGAAAACCAAATTGGTTCCCAAGCCAACTACGCGATGTTTCGCTATGAAAAATGGACACGGCTTAGCGAATTACAAAAAATTATTTGTCTTGTGGAAGAATATGTCCATCACTTTTGGGACACAGACGATGAAATTGAGGTAAGTAAAATCGTCTGTCAGATTGTTCCTGGCATCACTTTTGACCCTGAAAATGGAAATTACATTTTTCTAAATTCTTAATTTTTTCATACATCAAGCGAGTATCTGCTATTTCACCTGATGAATAAACTATACTCTTTACTTTCACCTCAGGAATACGCTCCTGAGGTTTTTTTGTTATATTCATTATCGCGTCAAATCGTTCCATACTATCCCACCTTTCTACTCTCTGATTGGCACAACTGCTTTCACACTTCTCGCATCAATAATGACATCCCCAATCGCGACGACATAATCCGGCGTATCGTGATTTTGAGCCGCTTTGATTTGCTCGTACACCGCTTTAGCGCTAAATTTTTCCACTTCCGTAATGTGTTCTTCTCCACTATGTTCTACAATCCTGATTTTCATGATCCATTCCCCTTTCTATTGTGATATAGATGTGATATAGAAAAAGCCCCGACTATTCTTTGTCAGGGCTTTCTTGTTTCAATTGTTCGAGTTCCTGTTTGACCTGTGCAAGTTCTTGTTGGTATTGCGTCACAAGCGCCGCATAGATCGCACGTTCACGGGACAACGCAGTGATTTGGGACAGCAACTCATTAATGACCAATTCCGGCTTCACTTCCATCACGCCTCACTCCCTTCATTCGCGACTAAATCGACATTAGCGTTCATTCTATTCCCCCTCCTGTGGTGTCGCTAAAATGTAATGGATTATCTTCATCAAAATCTTCATCATTAACAATTACGGGCTCGACAAAAAATCCGTCACTATCAATCTTTGATACTTGCTTAATCATTGTCACCACCTCATTACCTATTGAATGTTATTCCGTCTAAACTTACCCATCCGTTTGAAGCTGTTCCATAGTTCATTATCAGTACATTCCCCGATGTATCAATATCCACACGCCCAACGCCACCTGCAGTTAATACCGTGAATATTTTTCTAGCCGAAGGACGAAACTCTGCCGGTAGCACAAATGCAGCTGCCCCCATTGTCCCACCTTTAATTAGACCTTTGAGACGGATAAATCCGAGCGCGTCTTTATAGTAACTCGCGGTTTCATAACCACTACCATAGTTGACCCAACCATTTAACAATGTCGGGGCAATCCACCCACGGTCAGGAGTATAGATATAACTAGAACCATACACATTGATACCTTCAAAAGCGTCAACAGTTCCACTTGATATAACATAGGCACATGAGACAGTTCCTTTCGTTTGAAGATTACCGGAGTTTAATTCTAAAGCTGTTACGTTTAAATTCACACAACCTAATGAAGAAGGAACTCCGTCTACTTCCCTGTTAATAAATAGGGTTCCTCTAGCATAAATACCGTCATTATATCCCTTGATGACAGCGTAAGTTGTACCGTTCATGAAGTTCATTCTTAATTTTATTTGGTGTGGTTCGGTGTTTTGTGAATCAACGACCAATGTTGTCGCTTTAATGCTTCCAGAAAATGTACCTGTAACAGAGTCTAATGTAACAGCTTTTAATGTCCCTGCTGTAACTGTTCCTAAATTAGCAGATATTGCAGATAAATCTGTTACATTGAGTTTATCAGCTGTAATAGAGTTTGCTGTAATTTTTGAACCGTGTAAGCTAGCGATTTTCGCATCGTCTACTGCAAGATTTGCAATCTTCGCGTTGGTGATAGCACCATCTTGGATTTGTGCCGTGCCTACTGCTAATTTAGCGATCTTGGCATTTGTGATGGCACCATCCTGAATTGCCGCCGTGCCAATCGCCGCGTCAGCGATTTTTGCGCTTGTAATTGCGCCGTCTGCGATGATTGCAGAGCCCGCAGTAATAGCTCCGGCGGCAATTTTTGATGCTGTGATGGCTCCATCGACGATTAGTTCAGTGTTAGCCTTGCGAAGTACAGTAATCTTCGTCATATACCAGTTGCCGAAGTTGGAAGTAGCGTCGATTTGTGTCCATACTCTTGCCTTCGTAAATCCAGATGGTACTGTTACCTCGCCACTAATTTTTGTCCATGAGCCAACAGGCGCTGTTTGAAAACCTCGTACCCATGTATTCGTGCCATCCTCTTTTTGGAAATTCAACCCCACGCCGAATTGATATGTGCTGTCTGGCGTTGCCACCCATGCTTCGATATAGAATTTATCGCCCTCGCGTACCGGGAAAAACTTGCCGCAATAGCCATCTCGGCTAGATTGTTTACCGACATATGTTGTTGGCGCTCCTGTTGGTACACCAGCCGCGCTATTATGCACAGCAACCACGCCATACCATTCTTGGTTGCTACCGCCATCGAATACAGGGTTCACGCAAAAATTAGTAAGGTCAGCTACTACCAGTTTATCGACTGTAATGCTACTAGCGCCGATACGATCGGCATTAAGCGTACCTGTCGTGATCTTGCCAGCATCGATGTTTGCGATCTTGGCATTATCAATTGCCGCATTGGCGATTTTGGCGTTTGTAATAGAGCCATCGGCGATGTGAGCCGTGCCAATTGCCGCAGTAGCGATTTTGGCACTTGTAATTGCGCCGTCTGCGATGATTGCCGATCCGGCTGTAATCGTATTAGCGGCGATATTGTTTGCTGTAATGGTGTTAGACGCTATTTTATCGCCAGTGATTGTGCCTGCGACGATTTTGTCGGCTGTAATAGCATTAGCAGCTATGACGCGATTATCAACAGCACCGCTCGAAATTTTTGAATTTGTGATAGCCCCATCCGTAATACCTGCCGAATACACTCCGTTATGGTCATAAAGTACAGTTGTTCCGTCCGCACTTCTCACCTTTAAACCATATGCCGTCCCATCGCCGTTTACATCGCCTAACGCTACACGTTCTACAGGTTTCGGTTGGTTATCAAACACTTGCAGTCTGTTTCCCGCTATCTTCAACTTTCCGTTCGTTCCTTGAACAGTTACCTGTCCGGTATCAATTGTTCCTGCTGTAATTTTGTTCGCGGTCAACGAAACAATTTTAGCGTCCGTAATGCTACCGTCCGCAATTTGTGCTGTCTGAACCGCACCTGTACCGATTAACGCTGTCGTGATTGCTCCTGCTTTTATGTTCGCTGTATCAATCGTCGCACTTGCGATATTTGCTCCTGTAATCGTTGCGCTTGCAATTTTAGCACCGGTGATGGTCGCGTTAGCAATGTCGGCGTTCGTGATTGAACCGTCTTGAATTTTTGCCGATGTAATAGAAGCGTCTGCAATTTTAGCGTTATCGACAGCCAAATTGGCGATTTTCGCATTGGTAATACTTGCGTCCGCAATTTTTGCTGTTGTTACCGATAGGTCGTCAATCAAAGCCGTACCGACAATTCTCCGCACTTTGACGTTTGTAAAGAACCAATCTCCGAAATTTGAAAAAGCGTTTATCTGCGTCCACACTCTCGCGTAAACAGCGTTTGAAGGAACAATGACAGTTCCGGTTGCTGTCGTCCAAGTGCTAGATGGTGATAAATAGTTTGTACCTAGCCAAATGAATTCTTTTTTGTTTTTATCATAGAAAGCAAGTCCCGCTTTAAACTGATTCGTACTGTTTAACGTTGCGGCAGTTACCTCACAATAAAATTTATCCCCGGGGCTAACAGGAAAATAGTCGCTTCCATACCCATCACGCGCACTCTGTTTTCCAACATAAACGGTAGGTGCGTCTGTAGGAACACTTGGGTCAGACGAGATTAACACAGAAATACCCGTCCAATCTTTTGTTGTTCCGTCCTCAAAGACAGGGTTCGTACACAGGTTGGTAAAATCACCAACAACCAATTTATCGGTTGTAATTGAACCTGCAGCTATACGGTTCGCGTCTAATGTTCCGGTTGTTATTTTTCCGGCGTCTACATTGGCGATTTTCGCATTATCCACAGCTAGGTTAGCGATTTTCGTATTGGTTATTGCTGCATCTTGTATCTTAGCTGTAGTAATCGAAGCATCGGCAATCTGCGCCGTTCCTATCGTTGCATTGGCAATTTTGGCATTAGTAATCGCTCCGTCTTGTATTTTGGCATTAGTAACGGAGGCATCTGCAATATTCGCTGTTTGAATCGCCGCATTCGCGATGAGAGCGTTGGTAATCGCTCCTGTTTGGATTTTCGCTGTGCCGATTGCGGCATTCGCGATTTTCGCGTTGTCGATGCTTGCGTTCGCCACCTTCGTGTTTGTGATAGCCGCATCCGCAATCTTTGCAGTCGTCACAGCCAAGTCATCAATCATCGCGGTTGTTACACGCAAGTTGTCAATCCGAGCATTCGTCGCGTTTAAGCTGTTCACCATTGCGTCATTGATAATTGCTTGTTCATATACTACGCGATCGACTTTCTGCGCCAACGAGCCACTGCTGCTAAACTGGTTGCTGTTCTGCGTTTCACCGACCGACTCAATCTCGCCGATTAAACCTCCACTATATGTCAATCGATGTGACATAATCGGGATGCTATAGGTCTGATTGTCAATTGTCGTAAAGGTAATGATGTCGCCGCATTCCAACGCGGGGTTGCCGTTGGATTTCACGTATAGCGGCATGTATTGAAACCCATTCAGTTTATTATAGATGTCCGTTAGGATGGCGTCTGTTACGAACGGGTTTTCAAATGTCACTTCACTGCCGCCTGCCGAGAGCGTTCCTTTGCTGAGTGTACTATCACCAACTTGGCACGTTACTTTATCAATTCTATACACGCTATCTTTTTTCTTGGCGTATTCGATATATTGGTCGGCCGTGACGGATTCTGTTATCGTTGTGTATGACTTGATTGTCAGCTTGCCGGTTCGGTCGAACTTCGCGAACCCGCCGCACATCGATGCGATGAGAGCCACCATCTCACGTAACGTATATCCTTCCGGTTTTGTCGTGATCGAGTAGTTAGGAAGCGTCCCGGAAAACTGCACGCCGGTCTGTGCGCATATCTCATTGATCACAGCTGCGATCGTAGCTGGATAGGTGAGACTGCTGAAATATCCCTTTTCAAGCTTAATCATCCCGTCGTAGCAAGTGAGTTTCGTGACATCTTTTTTTCTGTCTACATTATCCACGTAAAAAACGCCAAGCGGGACATATTCTAATGTCCCACTCACACTCACTCCGATGTATGGTGTGACTGTCGCTGTTTCAAACGCCTCATTCACGCCGGTTACAGTCAACTCCAAAACAGCAGAAGACACGTCCCCAACACTGAATGTCTCTGACGAATTGGACGTGTCTTCATATACCATTTCCACGATATTGTCATCGTAGTACGTATTGCTATTGATAACTACTTTAGCCCCTAAAACCCTAGAATGCTGTTTAACTGCTGTTTTAAAACCGCTTGATGCATTATACATTCCAATCACCTACTTCTCGATGAAGTTCATCGACAACCCTTCCCATAGGATATTCCCATTTACATTGCGATACATCGGCGCGGAACGGTCGCCGACATAAAATGTCTTGGTGATGGTCGCCCCTGCCATCGGGTCTGGGTATTCTAGCTGAAAGTATACGTCCTGCACAGCTTGAAGGATAGTCGATATTTCCGACATAGTCAGCGCTGGCCACTCACACTCAATTTTCCGCTTCACGGCAATCCGGTCGCGGATGAGTTCGCCTTTCGCGTTTCGCGTCGCCTCCCCATCCAAGTCCATGATGTCCACCTTAAATGAAGATGGCGCTTTAATGCTGACCCCATTGATTTTAAGCATAGCCTCACCCCTTTACACAGTGATAAGTGTTTTCCCGGATTGACGTTGCACTTTATTGATGCCGTTTATGATCTCTTTAAAAATTCTTGTTGAACCAAGATTAATTGTCAGTTCGATCGGTTGGTTAGCTCCCATTCCACCTAGTGAAGCGAGAGCATCAGAAATCGCTCGATATGCTTGTTCGTAGATTTTCCCTTCCGGCGCGATGATTTCCCCTTGTGTCCGGTTGTCGCCGACAATCGCCAGCATCGGATTGTTGGCAGCTACATAACCGCCTTGTGCAAGCTTCGGGATTTTCGGGATGTCGGGAATTTTTTTGCCGATGATCGGAATTCGGTCTTTGAATTTATTAAAGCTATCGATCGTGTTGTTAAATAGGCTGATAAACTGGTTTAGGACGGCTTTCAGACCGTCGCCGATTCCCTTTTTGAATGCGTCTTTGATTTTAGATAGCGCTTGTGCGATTTTATCTGCCACATTGTTTTTAAACCAAGTATAAGCACCGCCGAATTTCTCTTTGATCGCGTTCCACACATTCAACGCGGCATTGCCGATTGCTGATTTCCAATTGTTGAGCGCCTCCATTGGCTTTTTCGCAACGTTGTCGCGAAACCACTCATAAGCGCCTCTAAATTTTTCCTTGATCGCATTCCACACATTCAATGCCGAATTGGCGATGGATGTCTTCCAGTTATTGAATGCTTCCATCGGCTTTTTGGCCACGTTATCTCTGAACCAATCATAGGCGTTGCTGAATTTTTCCTTTATCGCATTCCACACATTCAATGCCGTGTTGGCGATCGAGCTTTTCCAATTGTTAAATGCCTCCATCGGTTTTTTCGCGACATTTTCAACGAACCATGTATAAACATCTTTGAATTTGTCCTTAATGGCATTCCATACATTTTCTGCCGATTTCGCGATAGACGCCTTCCAATTGTTGAGCGCCTCCATTGGCTTTTTCGCAACATTGTCAACAAACCATGTATAGGCGTTTTTGAACTTGTCTTTTATTGCGCTCCATACGTTTTCCGCTTTTTGTGCTACAGAGCTCTTAACATCGCTGAATGCATTTACAATCTTTTTGGTCACATTTTCCGTGAACCAACGAGAAGCACTGGAAAATGGCTTTTGGATGCCTTCGGCCATCTTTTCTCCGGTGTCCTTAAAGAACTTCGATAGGCTTGAGAAAGGCTTTTTAATGACGTTTTTAACAAGAGCTAGAACACCCTTCTTGATGCCACCCAACAGAGTTAAATTGAAGAAGTTCCAAACGGCTTTAAACGCACCGATCACCATGTCTTTTAATCCGTCAAAAGCCGTTTTCCAGTCGCCGGTGAACACCCCGGCGATAAACTTAATCAGTCCTTCAAAAAACTGTATCACACCATCAATCAGACCCTTAATTGAATCCCATATAAATCCGACCAACCATGACACAATCGGCTTGAGGAAAGACCAAATATTTTTCAGTGCCTGGACAAATTGTCCTCCGTATTTCTTCCAAAACTGAATTAACTCTTGTACTTTCCCTTTGAAGTACCGAGACACTTCTTCCCATGCTTTTTTAAACGCTTCGGCGATGGGACGGAAAAATTTTTTAACTTTATTCGCAAACTCTTGCACTTTCTTACTGACTTTCCCAAGTGCTGTTTCGCTCTGACCTGCATCAAAAATAGGGGTCGATACCGGCGCACCTACTCCGCCACCTACCCCTCCGCCGGCGCCGCCACTGCCTCCCGATCCGACTGAACCTCCAGTTCCGGCGTCCGATGAACTTGTTTTGATGTTATTAATCTCGTCAAAACCAGCCAACGAGCCTTGTGCTTTTTTACGGGCTTTAGCTGCTTTCTCTGTACTCTTTGCTACCCGATCATTCGCTTTAGAAAGGCCGGATAAAGCATTCCCCAACCCAGCGACAGCTGTTGTTTGTTTATTCGTCGCTGCTGTCTGCTGCTGAAATACTTTGATCTGATTAGACTGTTGTTTAGTGTCCGACGAAAAACCAAAGAGCGCTCGCGTGAAGGCAGCGACATATCGAAATGCCGCTTCGATCTTTCGCATAAACGCAGTCAGAACAGGAAGAACAACGTTTAAAATTGGGAGGAAAGCTTGTCCCAAGGCCAACTTCACATCGTTCAAAGATGCAGTGAACACAGCCATTTTCATTGCTGTGTTGTTCTGCAACGTGTTTCCAAGGTTCGTGCTCACCGATTCGAGGATATGGTGATACAAAATGGCTTTCTGCATGTTCGTGCTCAGCTGTTCCCACGGCACGCCATTGGCCATCGTTTTGTACGCATTCGACGCCTGAATCGCCGCCACACGGACATTGACTCCGAGTTCGTCTGCGCCGTCTGCCTCTTGGTTCATCGCAGACCGGATACGATCAGCTACTTCAGTCATGCTCATTCCACGTTTGTTGGCGATGATGGCCGCCGCTTCCATCATTTTTGTGGTTTTTTCCATCAAATCTTGTTGGCTTGTGGCAATCTGTTTAACGTTCAGCGATAACGTATTCGCCAGCTCGGCGGATTGGAGTTTCGAGAACCCAAGCGATGCCCCGACGGTGTTTTGCCATTTAATAAAATCTTTCATGCTGTCGCCAAGCGTTTCACTCAACGTGCCCATCAGCGCCTCGAACTTGGCCGCATCCTTAATTGCTGGGGATAACATAAATCCGGCTCCGAT
>NZ_NISS01000001.1:630272-633838 GCF_002335725.1 Geobacillus sp. FJAT-46040 | reverse complement strand
TACGCATTCGACGCCTGAATCGCCGCCACACGGACATTGACTCCGAGTTCGTCTGCGCCGTCTGCCTCTTGGTTCATCGCAGACCGGATACGATCAGCTACTTCAGTCATGCTCATTCCACGTTTGTTGGCGATGATGGCCGCCGCTTCCATCATTTTTGTGGTTTTTTCCATCAAATCTTGTTGGCTTGTGGCAATCTGTTTAACGTTCAGCGATAACGTATTCGCCAGCTCGGCGGATTGGAGTTTCGAGAACCCAAGCGATGCCCCGACGGTGTTTTGCCATTTAATAAAATCTTTCATGCTGTCGCCAAGCGTTTCACTCAACGTGCCCATCAGCGCCTCGAACTTGGCCGCATCCTTAATTGCTGGGGATAACATAAATCCGGCTCCGATCGCCGTGCCCACAGTTGCCATCGTCGCCCCGACGACACTTAACGATCTTTTCACCCGTTGTGCAAATGAGTCGATTTTTTGCTGTGTGTTCTGCAATTCTTTTTTCAGCCGGCTAAAGTCCGCTCCGCCGCGGATTAAAAGGTTTTTCGTAGCGATACCAATCACCGCCTTTCCTCAATAGACTGTTCCGCCGAGCGCCGCATTCATCCGTTTCACTTCTTCGAATATCTGCTCTGGAGTCATCTTCTTCTGCTCTTTCTTTCCTTTTTTCAAGATTTCTTCCAGGCTTGGAGGTTTTCTTTTTCCGAACATAAATTGCGCCGTCCACAAGGCATTCATATACGCGAGAGCTACTTTTTCTTCATACTCCCTCTGTAGATTCTCGATGTACGATTCCGCCACTAGGCTTAATTCATAAGGAGTCAATTCCCAAAATTCCAATAAAGACATCCCGATCGTGGCAGCTGTTTCAAGCGCCGATTTCACCGAAAAATCCTCGCCGTCGCTGCCTTTCTCTAGTTTTTTTCTTCTTTCCCTTCCTCGTCCGGCTCGCCCATCGCATATCGGAAGGCTTCATCCATCGCTTTTGTCACTTTTACTAAACTTGAATACTCATCGACCAAGTCCATCACTTTTTCAGGCGTTAGCTTCGGGTCTTCATGCACAAGCCCAGCCCACAGAATGGTCGCTAAATCACCCATCGTCAGGTTGTCAAAATCAATTTTCGAGATGGGTTTTTTCAACTTCTGTTCAATCAAGTGCATCGCTTTCATTCCGTATCGGAAATTGCGCACTTTATCCAATTGAATTGGCGTATACATTTCTTTCCCTCCTCAATAATAATGAAAAAGACTAGAGGAAACCCTCTAGTCTTACGCCGTTTTCACCACAGTCACTTCATACACTTTAGGCGCTTTGTTTGGTTCGTTCGCTACAATAGTCACCTTTTTCGAACCAATGCTCGTGATTGATACAGCGCCGGATGCCGTACCGCTTGTCAAGTTTTGTACAAACACGCCGTCTACATACATTGCGATGGTCTGACCAGCGCCGGTTGCAGTGACCGTGAACGATGTGCTGGTTAAGCCGCTGAACGCATATAGATATGTGTTTGTATTGAACGTTGGTGTTAGAGAACCGCCTGTGCCGGACAAGCTCAATCCAGTAAGCCCCGCAGAAGCTGTTAAGCCCAATGACGGCTGACCGGATACCTTGATGGTCGCTTCGAACGGGACGGAGTCCTCCAAGTCAGCTTTCGTAGAGACTTTCGTCACAATCCCGCTGAAAGTCCAAGAGGCACCAAAAGGAAACAAAATGGTATAGGACAGCAGAGTGCCACCGGTAAACGAGTTGTAAAGAGCGATTTGGCCGTTCGTGTCGCCGGGGTTAAAGTATCCTTCTACACTGACTTCCCCGCCGTCTTTCAACCCTTGCATAAACGTTCTCCAACCGCCACTGTCTAACGTAGTCGTTTCAACCGTGTCTGCGCTTAATTCCATCCCACCGATCGATGTTAATTCTGCGATGCTATATGCACCTACCATCAATTTCGTACCCATTGCCAATTGTGCCATTGATTATACCTCCTTGATCCAAAATGTAACGTCGATAATCCCTCGATAAAGCTGCAACTCACTCTCGTATGTTTCTGTAATATTGTTAATAGTTACATCTCCAACCTGTATATTTTCCGTGCCGATTTGCCTTGCCTGAAACCCAACCGCCGTATCTTTCACTTTTTTTGTAATCCTCTTCATCTCCTCGTATGAGGAAGCAAGGATATTGAGGAGATAGCTGACCTTCACGTCGTTCTCAACTCTATCCAGTGTTTTGGTCTGTCTGTACGACGAAAGAATATACACAAGATACGGAGGTTTTTGTCCTTCCGGGGCGTTGGTTGGGTAGATTTTATTCGCGATCTCATTAATCCGGTTCAATTCATATCGCAACGCCTTTTCCAACCGCATCACCCCTTCAATGCCTCGTCAATCTGTTTCCCCATCTCGGAAATAATCGTATTGGCAATCTTGTCCGTATTTTCCACAAGTGCGTTTTCTAAAAAGTGATAGCCTGGAATGTACCTTCCGTTTCGGGCAAAAAAACCATACTCCTGCGACGCTGGGTAGTATGCAATAATCTCCCCATCTTTGTTTCTTTTTTGAAAAATATCGTTCTTCGCCCGGTCAAACGTCACTTGATACACCTTTTTGCCTTTAAAACGCGATCGCTCACCGACAAGCTTGAGTCCGCTTTTCAGTTCCCCCGTATCAACGGGAGCGTTTGCTTTCGCGCTGCGCAACGCGATCGTCATCGCCTTTCTTGACGCTTTTGTTACGTATTTTTGCGGGACATCACCAAGACGCTTTAAACTTCTTTCCAGCTCTTTTAAGCCTACAATCTCAAATTTTGACACTATACCAACTCCTTGCATAGAAGCTGGAGTTCTGCATTTTTTTCTTGCAAGTTCATGACGGCGATAATCTGAAAATACCGCTCCTTAAATTTAACCCTCATATCCGGCGTTATGCCGCTTCTGTAGCGCATATTGATTTTGTGCGTCACTTCGCTGTTGACGGCTTCGGCTGCAAAAAATTCTCGCCCGCTGATTGGATTGACACTCGCCCATACACTTGCTACATCCACCCAATCCGCTATTTCTTCTCCATATTCGTTCTGCACCCTTGTTTTTTGTTGAATAGTGATGCGGTGACGGAGCAACCCAGGATCCATGTCATATCACCGCCTCATCATGTCTCATTGGCTTTATGCGTCACAATCAAATTTCCCGCATCCGACACCGTCACTTCGTATTTATGCCCCGCTGGAGACACTAAGATAAGGCTTTTGAGTTCCTTCTCAACGCGCTTTTCAGTTTTCTCGCTCATGAATCCTTCCCCCTTTCTACGTTGTCGTTGTGCTATCGTAGCAATGAGTCAACTGCGCCACGATGCTCTCGACCGTATGCCGCACTTTTTCGCTCGTTTTGCCGATCATCTCGCGGTTTTCGTACCAGTCGGTCACTAGCACATAGCAAAACAGCTTAGCCAACTCATTGGTACTGTCAAACGTATTCCCTGTTGCATTGAACAAGTATTTTTCTGCCGCATTAATCAGCGTACTAATTAAGCCGTCCTCGTCACTATGCTCAACGCGCAGCCATTGCTTCGCTTC
>NZ_NISS01000001.1:622442-628107 GCF_002335725.1 Geobacillus sp. FJAT-46040 | reverse complement strand
CCACCCAATCCGCTATTTCTTCTCCATATTCGTTCTGCACCCTTGTTTTTTGTTGAATAGTGATGCGGTGACGGAGCAACCCAGGATCCATGTCATATCACCGCCTCATCATGTCTCATTGGCTTTATGCGTCACAATCAAATTTCCCGCATCCGACACCGTCACTTCGTATTTATGCCCCGCTGGAGACACTAAGATAAGGCTTTTGAGTTCCTTCTCAACGCGCTTTTCAGTTTTCTCGCTCATGAATCCTTCCCCCTTTCTACGTTGTCGTTGTGCTATCGTAGCAATGAGTCAACTGCGCCACGATGCTCTCGACCGTATGCCGCACTTTTTCGCTCGTTTTGCCGATCATCTCGCGGTTTTCGTACCAGTCGGTCACTAGCACATAGCAAAACAGCTTAGCCAACTCATTGGTATTGTCAAACGTATTCCCTGTTGCATTGAACAAGTATTTTTCTGCCGCATTAATCAGCGTACTAATTAAGCCGTCCTCGTCACTATGCTCAACGCGCAACCATTGCTTCGCTTCGTCGAGCGTAATAATCAAAACGATCACCCCCAATAAAAGGGGACGGGGTTGCCCCCGTCATTAGCTCAGCGCCAACTGGCCGTATACAGCCGCGCCCGTATCCCAAAATTTAATATCGCTACGCATAATCGTGCGTAAATCCGTCGTATCGCGTTTAAATGCATCGCCACCTTCTTTCGTTGCCGCCAATTCAAAGAATCGACGCTTGAACAATACGATAAGCTCTTCAAGATTCCCAATGAAAATAGGAGCCTTGTTCGGCGTTCCGGTGATCGACGGCAAGAAGCGATTGGAACATACGACAACTGGACGGCCAAACAACAGCTTCCGCCCCGGCTGTGTAATATCATCTTGCAGCAAGAAGCGACCAGTCGTATCTTGTTGGCTATCTAACCAGTTATATCCGTCTTGGTTGGTCAATACAATAGAACTCAAACTGATGGCCGGATCTAAATCAACGTTGAATACCTTTTTCGCCGCTCTCAGATCCGCTAAATTTTTCGGAGTCATAGTCAGCAGGAGATCCGTAATCATCTTGTTATGCGTAACGACGGCCTTCTTGCCAATCCAACGCGTGATGTAATTAATAATGTTCTGATCGCTATCAGCTAAAAGCTCGTTCGTAATCGGCAAGATGCCGCCGCGTTTTTTCACAGAGTACGAGACAGCCACGAATTTAGGATTATCCGATTCCGGTAGCACGCCGTATTCATTAATCAACGCAAACGGCGTCATTGTTTCATCTTTCTCCAGCACGCGAGATCCCGATAAGGTGGTCACTTCCTCGACGCGAACATATTGAGACAAGTCGTTTTGCGCTCGCATGATCTCGTTAATGCGCGTCTGAATGTCCTTTGGAACGATTAAAGACGAATCCCCGTCCGTGATAGCCGGGTTAGTCCCACCTTCGTTCATGACAGCGCGCTTTTCGTATTCTGCGATAATGCTTCGCTCATCCGAAGAAACCGGGCGCCGGCGAATCGCCTTCATGAAGATTTGTCGATACTCCTGTTCCAATTCGGCATCTTCCTTTGTGACAGCACGAGTTTCGCCGCCAACCGAATAACCGCCGCCCAGGCCTAGACCGCCACGTTCTTCTTCCTCCAATTGCCGCTGCACTTCAATTTTCTTTTGTAGCGCTCGTACTTCTTCCATACGTTTTTCAGCTTCATCAACTTTATCCTCTGCTAAGAGAGTGCGGACTTCGACTTTCATCTGCTCCAGTTTTTGCAACATCTCACGCAGTTCTTTACCCATACTTTTTCAACCTCCTATAGTCAAAATAAAAAGAGCCGTTTTATATCAGCTCTAACTCGATGGCTAGTTTTCGTTTTTTGTATTCATTCGAAGCGCGTTTTTGCTGCTCCCGGTACTCATCAAGCGACCGGACAGACACTTCATTGGCCGGATAAGCCGGAAAAGCCACCGGGGAAATTTCATACAGTTCCGCATCCAAAATGGACCGCTTATAAATCTTCTTTCCGTCGCGATCCACTTGCGACCATTTGTCTTTTGTAACCCTCATCCCAAACGATACACCATCAACATCTCCCCGTTTAATCATCTCCCAGGCATCGTTGCCGACTGTGGTGTTCGGTAAATCCAGCTCAAATCGCAGTTCCTTCTCTGTACTCTCAAGGCGTAGCGTTCCGCTTTTCGTGCTTCCTAGCACTTTAGACGTGTCGTGCGACCAGAGACCGACAACCCCGCGCGTTTTCAAGCTCTCATCAAACGCGCCGGCCGCGATTTCTTCGACAAACGTGTCGCCCCACCAGTCCCGCATCTCCGCGCTTTCCGTGTTGTACTTGATCGACCCAGAGATGGTGCGCCTTTCTTCTTCTCCGCTTGACTGACGGACCTCAATTTTCACTGGAAGAGCCCGGATTTCCTTTGTGTCCTTCGTCGCCTGATTGCCCATTGTCACCACCTCCTTTCATGTACTGTTGGCCGGCCATCGTCAATGGAATAACGTTACCATTAAATACAAGCTGGTCACCGCCAGGTAAAGGTGGCTTCTCTTCTAATGCCCTCGCCTCGTTCGGCGTAATAAAACCTTTCTCAATTCCGATGCCATACGCTTCATAACGCGTTTTAATGTCGCTTCTAAGCATGCTGTCAACGTTGAATTTCACGTAATATCCAGCGTCAATTTCACTGTCAAGAAACAATTTATACGTCATCTCTTGCTCATACATTGTTAAAATCGGCAGCAATGTATCCACGTAAAACTGCCGTTGCTGTTCGGCTACATTCGTATGAGTTGCCCGGCTTAAATCGTTGAGTTGGTGCATTTTTATACCAAAAGCCGTTGCAATTTGCCTGATTGTTAGCTCCGTATTTTCAAGAAACTGCGCATCGGACATCGTCAAACTGATCGGCTTAAATTCGTACCCGATCGGCATGAGCGCGATGCGGTGACTGTTTTTCAGTCCTGAAGACATTTCCTCGAATTTTTCTCGGAATTTCTTCTGCGCTTCCGGGTTTAGATCGCCAACATACTGGACGATTCCTTTCACTTGCAACCCTTGCTTGTAAAAATTATTGATAAACCGGCCGGCCGCCGCCGCATTTTCCACCGTCGCCCGCAAATAATCAAGAGGAGGAACCCCGACAATGCCATCGAGTGTCACACCACTTTTAAAGTGCAAAATTTCGTTTGGCATGAGCTTCCGCCGCTCGGTTCCGACATCGACTTCATACCAGATGTGGTTTTTGCTGCTGAAAAGGCCGATATCGTCAATCCAAATGCGCACTTTACCCGCATCGATCGGCCAAAGCCCCACAATTCTGCCCTTTTCGTCCGTCTCAATGTTGACGTATGCATTACCGTGTATGTTCCGCTGCGTCTCATTGCATTTGGCGAAGTCAGAAGCTGACATATACGGATTGGGACGGAGCTTTAGCAACTTATATAAATAGTGCTTCACTGCCTTATTGACGCCGGTTTCGCCCTCGAGATAAATCTTCAATGGGAGCTTTGACAGCGATTCGGCTAAAATTTTGATACAAGCGTAAACCGTCGCTTCTTTCAGGGCATTTTTCCCATAAACGTTGACCTCGCCAGGAGAAAGGCCGAGAAAATCTAAAAGCGCCGGATCATTTAGGCTGTATTCTGTGTATTCAGTACTTCTTCGCTCCAAAGCACGCCGGAAAAACATTCATTCCTCACCTCCCTCACGGCGGATAACGCTTCGGTGGATGCAGCGCTGCAAAAATGCCGACGGCTAAACAAGAAAAACCCAGCATATACAGCCCTGCCGTCACGCTTAATCGGAACGTCGCGATGTTGATAAGCACTAGACCAATGAAAATAAAAAAATCTTCCGCGTAATCACGAAAGATTTTCCGTAATTTTTTCACTTTATCAACCCCACAGTCTGTCTAAAAAGTCATCGGTCGCAAATTCCGATACGTCAACCGACTCGACATTTGCAAACATCGCCCGGGCGTGGGCATTAATAAGCGCCGCCAGTGGGTCGATCCGGTCCGTGCTCTTCGATTTATCCAGCATAATGTTCTCCTGGGCGTCTTTTCGTGTCACCGCGTTGCCGACTGCCCATGTTAAAACGGGGTTTTGGTTGTGAATGATCTTCTTTTCAAACACTTTTGTCCGGAAATTTTTCGTCGGCTCCGTCAAATAGCGAATCCCCTGCGGAATTTCTACCGTCGTGAAGCCATCTGCTTCAAGCTCCTGCATTAAATGCCGCGCATTGTACTTGTCATAGCAAATTTCCTTCACCAAAACGCCGTATGTCGGCTCAATTGACTTGATATATTCGCGCACAAACGTATAATCGACGACCGCTCCTGGTGTGGCGGTGATCCAACCTTGACGAACCCATTGATCGAACGGCATTTTATCAGTCTTGACCCGCTCATCGAGCTTTTCTTCCGGTATGAACGAGTGGGACAAGACGACAAATTTGCCGTCATTCAAAGGGATTTCGATGGAAACGCTCGTTAAGTCGGTCGTTGCCGACAAGTCAACGCCTACATACGCATCCAATCCACTGATATCCGGCAGGTTTTCCGTGCCGCAGGCCGCCCAGCGCTCGGCCGAAATATAGGCTTGCTCGCGCTTATTGATCCAAACATTCATGTTTTTGGTTAAAAAATCGTCCATTTTGTCCGGTTTTTCCAGCGCTTCTTTCAGCTTGGCGCGAATATTTTCTACCCCTTCCGGATAGGAAGCCGCAATCGGGTTCGCTTTCAGCCATGCTTTTTCATCCTTAATGTCATCAATCAAATTTCCGTCCTCGTCTTTATCCAGTTCGTTGACCATCGCAAAGTATTGATCGTTTTCTACCGGGCTGTTCGGATCAAGAAGCTTCGAAACATATTGGTATTCACTTCGATAGCAAGGATTATTTAAGTTCGTGCCGGCCGTTGTGATAATCATTAGCAACGGCTGTGCCCTAGCAATCATACCAGAGTCAAGAATATTGTAAATCTCATCCGTGTCATGGGCGTGATACTCATCGATAATCCCGCATTGCGGGTTTAAACCGTCACCGGTCTTCCGGTCCTCTTTGGAAAGTGGCCGAATAATAGACCGACTTTTCAGGTGATGGATCGCCCCGTATTTCACTTCGTACTTCCCTTTGAGTTCCGGGCAACCGGCCAACATAGCTTCGGTTTCCTTCCATACAATCCTTGCCTGTTCCGTTTTCGTCGCGCCGATATATACTTCCGACATGTTTTCGCCGAATGCCATAGCCTCATATGAGGCTACGCAAGCCAAACTTTGCGACTTTGCGTTTTTTCTGCCTACCTGCCAATACGCCTTTTTAAAACGCCGATAGTCCGTGTCCTTATGCACCCAGCCGTAAATATTGCCAAATACAAACACCTGGATTTCATGTGGACGAATATGCTGCCCTTTTAATACGCCTTTGGTGTGTTTGAAAAGCGTCATCCATTTGAGAAAACGCATCGCTTTCGTTTCGTCAAAAATATAGGGAAAGCCATCAGTCCCTTCCCTTTCGATATCCCGTAAAAAACGCATGCATGCCCATTTATGTTTCTGGCAGGCGATCACCCGGCCGTCGATGACATCATAGGAGTAGTCAATGAGCCATTGCTTCAGGCTCATACATTACCAAACTCCTGTTCAAACGGCGTCGGCTGCTCTGG
>NZ_NISS01000001.1:620382-622432 GCF_002335725.1 Geobacillus sp. FJAT-46040 | reverse complement strand
TGATTGCCCACTGTCACCACCTCCTTTCATGTACTGTTGGCCGGCCATCGTCAATGGAATAACGTTACCATTAAATACAAGCTGGTCACCGCCAGGTAAAGGTGGCTTCTCTTCTAATGCCCTCGCCTCGTTCGGCGTAATAAAACCTTTCTCAATTCCGATGCCATACGCTTCATAACGCGTTTTAATGTCGCTTCTAAGCATGCTGTCAACGTTGAATTTCACGTAATATCCAGCGTCAATTTCACTGTCAAGAAACAATTTATACGTCATCTCTTGCTCATACATTGTTAAAATCGGCAGCAATGTATCCACGTAAAACTGCCGTTGCTGTTCGGCTACATTCGTATGAGTTGCCCGGCTTAAATCGTTGAGTTGGTGCATCTTAATTCCGAACGCTGTAGCGATTTGCCGGATCGTGAGCTCTGTGTTTTCTAAAAATTGCGCATCGGACATCGTTAAACTGATGGGTTTGAACTCATATCCGATCGGCATGAGCGCGATGCGGTGACTGTTTTTCAGTCCCGATGACATTTCCTCAAATTTTTCCCTGAATTTCTTCTGCGCTTCTGGGTTTAAATCGCCCACGTACTGAACGATCCCTTTCACTTGCAACCCTTGCTTGTAAAAATTATTGATAAACCGTCCGGCCGCCGCCGCATTCTCCACCGTCGCCCGCAAATAATCGAGAGGAGGAATGCCAACGATCCCGTCGAGCGTAATGCCGCTTTTAAAATGCAAAATTTCATCCGGCATAAGCTTTCTTCTTTCTGTCCCGACGTCAACTTCATACCAGATTTTATTTTTGCTACTGAAAAGGCCCACGTCGTCAATCCAAATCTTCACCCTACTTGAATCAATCGGCCAAAACGCCACAATCCGGCCCTTTTCATCTGTCTCGATGTTGACGTACGCATTCCCATATAGGTTTCGTTGCGTTTCATTACACTTGGAGAAGTCAGATGCCGACATATACGGATTGGGGCGGAGCTTCAGCAGCTTATACAAATAGTGTTTGGTCGCTTTATTGACCCCATTTTCGTCCTCTCGATAAATCTTTAAGGGGAGCTTCGAAATCGATTCAGCCAAGATTTTAATACAGGCGTAAACCGTCGCTTCTTTCAAAGCATTTTTTCCGTAAACATTCACATCACCGGGAGAAATGCCAAGAAAATCTAAAAGAGCCGGATCGTTCAAGCTGTATTCCGTACTTCTTCGTTCCAAAGCGCGTCGGAAAAACATTCATTCCTCACCTCCTTCATGGCGGATAACGCTTCGGTGGATGCAGCGCTGCAAAAATGCCGACGGCTAAACAAGAAAAACCCAGCATATACAGCCCTGCCGTCACGCTTAATCGGAACGTCGCGATGTTGATAAGCATTAGACCAATGAAAATAAAAAAATCTTCCGCGTAATCACGAAAGATTTTGCTTAATTTCTTCACTTTATCAACCCCACAGTCTGTCTAAAAAGTCATCGGTCGCAAATTCCGATACGTCAACCGATTCGGCATTCGCAAACATCGCCCGGGCATGGGCGTTAATGAGCGCTGCCAATGGGTCAATCCGGTCTGTGCTCTTCGATTTATCCAGCATAATGTTCTCCTGGGCGTCTTTTCGTGTCACCGCGTTGCCAACCGCCCACGCTAAAACAGGGTTTTTGTTATGAATGATTTTCTTTTCAAACACTTTTGTCCGGAAATTTTTCGTCGGCTCCGTCAAATAACGAATCCCCTGCGGAATTTCTACTGTTGTGAAGCCATCCGCCTCAAGCTCTTGCATCAAATGCCGCGCGTTGTACTTGTCATAGCAAATTTCCTTCACCAAAACGCCGTATGTCGGCTCAATTGACTTGATATATTCGCGCACAAACGTATAATCGACGACCGCTCCTGGTGTGGCGGTGATCCAACCTTGACGAACCCATTGATCGAACGGCATTTTATCAGTCTTGACCCGCTCATCGAGCTTTTCTTCCGGTATGAACGAGTGGGACAAGACGACAAATTTGCCGTCATTCAAAGGGATTTCGATAGAAACGCTCGTTAAGT
>NZ_NISS01000001.1:617974-620372 GCF_002335725.1 Geobacillus sp. FJAT-46040 | reverse complement strand
CGTATGCCGCACTTTTTCGCTCGTTTTGCCGATCATCTCGCGGTTTTCGTACCAGTCGGTCACTAGCACATAGCAAAACAGCTTAGCCAACTCATTGGTACTGTCAAACGTATTCCCTGTTGCATTGAACAAGTATTTTTCTGCCGCATTAATCAGCGTACTAATTAAGCCGTCCTCGTCACTATGCTCAACGCGCAGCCATTGCTTCGCTTCATCAAGCGTAATAATCAAAACAATCACCCCCAATAAAAGGGGACGGGGATAACCCCCGTCATTAGCTCAGTTTCAATTGGCCATATACAGCCGCGCCGGTATCCCAGAATTTAATATCATCGCGCATAATCGTACGTAAATCCGTCGTATCACGTTTAAATGCATCGCCGCCTTCTTTAGTTGCCGCCAACTCAAAGAATCGCCGCGAGAACAACACGATAAGCTCTTCAAGATTCCCAATGAAAATGGGAGCCTTGTTCGTCGTTCCAGTGATCGACGGCAAGTAGCGATTGGAACATACGACAACCGGACGGCCAAACAACAGCTTCCGCCCCGGCTGTGTAATGTCATCCTGAAGCAAGAAACGACCGTTCGCATCTTGTTGGCTGTCGAGCCAGTTATATCCGTCTTGGTTTGTTAACACGATGCTGCTCAAGCTGATAGCCGGATCCAAGTCAACATTAAATACCTTTTTCACCGCTTTCAGATCAGCTAAGTCTTTCGGAGTCATAGTCAGCAGGAGATCCGTAATCAACTTGTTACGCGTAACGACGGCCTTCTTACCAATCCAACGCGTGATGTAATTAATAATATTCTGATCGCTATCAGCTAAAAGCTCGTTCGTAATCGGCAAGATGCCGCCGCGTTTTTTCACAGAGTACGAGACAGCCACGAATTTAGGATTATCCATTTCCGGGAGCACGCCGTATTCATCAATCAACGCAAACGGCGTCATCGTTTCATCTTTCTCCAGCACGCGAGATCCCGATAAGGTGGTCACTTCCTCGACGCGAACATATTGAGACAAGTCGTTTTGCGCTCTCATAATCTCGTTAATGCGCGTCTGAATGTCTTTTGGAACGATCAAGGACGAATCTCCGTCAGGGATCGCCGGATTGGCTCCTCCTTCATTCATGACGGCGCGCTTTTCGTATTCTGCGATAATGCTTCGCTCATCCGGAGAAACCGGGCGCCGGCGAATCGCCTTCATGAAGATTTGTCGATACTCCTGTTCCAATTCGGCATCCTCTTTCGTAGCAGCGCGAGTTTCAGCGCCAGCCGAATAAGCGCCACCAAGACCCAATCCACCGCGCTCCTCTTCCTCTAATTGCCGTTGTACCTCGATTTTCTTTTGCAACGACCGCACTTCTTCCATTCGTTTTTCAGCTTCATCGACTTTATCCTCTCCTAAGAGAGCGCGGACTTCGGCTTTCATCCGCTCCAGTTTTTGCAACATCTCACGCAGTTCTTTACCCATACTTTTTCAACCTCCTATAGTCAAAATAAAAAGAGCCGTTTTATATCAGCTCTAACTCGATGGCTAGTTTTCGTTTTTTGTATTCATTCGAAGCGCGTTTTTGCTGCTCCCGGTACTCATCAAGCGACCGGACAGACACTTCATTGGCCGGATAAGCCGGAAAAGCCACCGGGGAAATTTCATACAGTTCCGCATCCAAAATGGACCGCTTATAAATCTTCTTTCCGTCGCGATCCACTTGCGACCATTTGTCTTTTGTAACCCTCATCCCAAACGATACACCATCAACATCTCCCCGTTTAATCATCTCCCAGGCATCGTTGCCGACTGTGGTGTTCGGTAAATCCAGCTCAAATCGCAGTTCCTTCTCTGTACTCTCAAGGCGTAGCGTTCCGCTTTTCGTGCTTCCTAGCACTTTAGACGTGTCGTGCGACCAGAGACCGACAACCCCGCGCGTTTTCAAGCTCTCATCAAACGCGCCGGCCGCGATTTCTTCGACAAACGTGTCGCCCCACCAGTCCCGCATCTCCGCGCTTTCCGTGTTGTACTTGATCGACCCAGAGATGGTGCGCCTTTCTTCTTCTCCGCTTGACTGACGGACCTCAATTTTCACTGGAAGAGCCCGGATTTCCTTTGTGTCCTTCGTCGCCTGATTGCCCATTGTCACCACCTCCTTTCATGTACTGTTGGCCGGCCATCGTCAATGGAATAACGTTACCATTAAATACAAGCTGGTCACCGCCAGGTAAAGGTGGCTTCTCTTCTAATGCCCTCGCCTCGTTCGGCGTAATAAAACCTTTCTCAATTCCGATGCCATACGCTTCATAACGCGTTTTAATGTCGCTTCTAAGCATGCTGTCAACGTTGAATTTCACGTAATATCCAGCGTCAATTTCACTGTCAAGAAACAATTTATACGTCATCTCT
>NZ_NISS01000001.1:616075-617964 GCF_002335725.1 Geobacillus sp. FJAT-46040 | reverse complement strand
TTATCCAGCATAATGTTCTCCTGGGCGTCTTTTCGTGTCACCGCGTTGCCAACCGCCCACGCTAAAACAGGGTTTTTGTTATGAATGATTTTCTTTTCAAACACTTTTGTCCGGAAATTTTTCGTCGGCTCCGTCAAATAACGAATCCCCTGCGGAATTTCTACTGTTGTGAAGCCATCCGCCTCAAGCTCTTGCATCAAATGCCGCGCGTTGTACTTGTCATAGCAAATTTCCTTCACCAAAACGCCGTATGTCGGCTCAATTGACTTGATATATTCGCGCACAAACGTATAATCGACGACCGCTCCTGGTGTGGCGGTGATCCAACCTTGACGAACCCATTGATCGAACGGCATTTTATCAGTCTTGACCCGCTCATCGAGCTTTTCTTCCGGTATGAACGAGTGGGACAAGACGACAAATTTGCCGTCATTCAAAGGGATTTCGATAGAAACGCTCGTTAAGTCGGTCGTGGCCGACAAGTCAACGCCTACATACGCATCCAATCCACTGATGTCCGGCAGGTTTTCCACGCCGCAGGCCGCCCAGCGTTCGGCCGAGATGTAGGCTTGCTCCCGCTTGTTGATCCAGACATTCATGTTTTTCGTTAAAAAATCATCCATTTTGTCCGGTTTTTCAAGCGCTTCTTTGAGTTTGGCACGAATATTTTCAATCCCTTCCGGATAGGAAGCCGCAATCGGGTTCGCTTTCAGCCATGCTTTTTCATCCTTAATGTCGTCAATCAAATTTCCGTCCTCGTCTTTATCCAGTTCGTTGACCATCGCGAAATATTGGTCGTTCTCAACGGGGCTGTTCGGATCTAATAGCTTTGAAACATACTGATATTCACTTCGATAGCACGGATTGTTCAAGTTTGCGCCGGCCGTCGTAATGATCATCAGCAATGGCTGCGCCCTGGCGATCATGCCGGAGTCGATAATGTTGTAAATCTCGTCTGTCTCATGGGCGTGATACTCGTCAATAATGCCGCATTGAGGGTTCAAACCGTCGCCGGTCTTCCGGTCCTCTTTGGACAGTGGCCGAATAATAGACCGACTTTTCAGGTGATGGATCGCCCCGTATTTCACTTCATATTTCCCTTTCAATTCCGGGCAGCCGGCCAGCATCGCCTCTGTTTCTTTCCATACAATTCTCGCCTGCTCCGTTTTCGTCGCGCCAATGTACACCTCTGACATATTTTCTCCGAACGCCATCGCCTCATAGGAGGCTACACAAGCCAAGCTTTGCGACTTGGCGTTTTTCCTTCCTACCTGCCAATATGCCTTTTTAAAACGCCGATAGTCCGTGTCCTTATGCACCCAGCCATAGATATTGCCGAACACAAACACTTGGATTTCGTGAGGTCGAATATGCTGCCCTTTCAAGACTCCTTTTGTATGTTTAAAAAGCGTCATCCACTTGAGGAAGCGCATCGCTTTCGTTTCACTAAAAATGTAAGGGAAATCTTCTGTTCCCTCGCGTTCAATATCTCTTAAGAACCGCATGCACGCCCATTTATGTTTCTGACAGGCAATCACACGACCATCAATGACGTCATGTGAGTAATCAATAAGCCATTGCTTCAGACTCATACTTCGCCAAACTCCTGTTCAAACGGAGTCGGCTGCTTTGGTTCTTCCTTTGGTAAAGCAAGTTTTGCCCGAGAGCTTGGCGTCAATCCAAATTCAACGGCCAGCGATTTCATTTGCTCGTGCAACTGCTTTTTCTTCGTGAGGAGAGGGTGAGGCACCTTGTTCGTTTCAGCCGCCTTGTTCGTATACTCCACCATCAGCCCCTCTTCCTCAATAATCTGCGAGCACTTAACGTAGTTAGCATAGGCGTCACAGTACAAGGCAAGAGCATTTACATCGACGTTCGTGACCAGCCCG
>NZ_NISS01000001.1:506373-616065 GCF_002335725.1 Geobacillus sp. FJAT-46040 | reverse complement strand
GTGTGGCGGTGATCCAACCTTGACGAACCCATTGATCGAACGGCATTTTATCAGTCTTGACCCGCTCATCGAGCTTTTCTTCCGGTATGAACGAGTGGGACAAGACGACAAATTTGCCGTCATTCAAAGGGATTTCGATAGAAACGCTCGTTAAGTCGGTCGTGGCCGACAAGTCAACGCCTACATACGCATCCAATCCACTGATGTCCGGCAGGTTTTCCACGCCGCAGGCCGCCCAGCGTTCGGCCGAGATGTAGGCTTGCTCCCGCTTGTTGATCCAGACATTCATGTTTTTCGTTAAAAAATCATCCATTTTGTCCGGTTTTTCAAGCGCTTCTTTGAGTTTGGCACGAATATTTTCAATCCCTTCCGGATAGGAAGCCGCAATCGGGTTCGCTTTCAGCCATGCTTTTTCATCCTTAATGTCGTCAATCAAATTTCCGTCCTCGTCTTTATCCAGTTCGTTGACCATCGCGAAATATTGGTCGTTCTCAACGGGGCTGTTCGGATCTAATAGCTTTGAAACATACTGATATTCACTTCGATAGCACGGATTGTTCAAGTTTGCGCCGGCCGTCGTAATGATCATCAGCAATGGCTGCGCCCTGGCGATCATGCCGGAGTCGATAATGTTGTAAATCTCGTCTGTCTCATGGGCGTGATACTCGTCAATAATGCCGCATTGAGGGTTCAAACCGTCGCCGGTCTTCCGGTCCTCTTTGGACAGTGGCCGAATAATAGACCGACTTTTCAGGTGATGGATCGCCCCGTATTTCACTTCATATTTCCCTTTCAATTCCGGGCAGCCGGCCAGCATCGCCTCTGTTTCTTTCCATACAATTCTCGCCTGCTCCGTTTTCGTCGCGCCAATGTACACCTCTGACATATTTTCTCCGAACGCCATCGCCTCATAGGAGGCTACACAAGCCAAGCTTTGCGACTTGGCGTTTTTCCTTCCTACCTGCCAATATGCCTTTTTAAAACGCCGATAGTCCGTGTCCTTATGCACCCAGCCATAGATATTGCCGAACACAAACACTTGGATTTCGTGAGGTCGAATATGCTGCCCTTTCAAGACTCCTTTTGTATGTTTAAAAAGCGTCATCCACTTGAGGAAGCGCATCGCTTTCGTTTCACTAAAAATGTAAGGGAAATCTTCTGTTCCCTCGCGTTCAATATCTCTTAAGAACCGCATGCACGCCCATTTATGTTTCTGACAGGCAATCACACGACCATCAATGACGTCATGTGAGTAATCAATAAGCCATTGCTTCAGACTCATACTTCGCCAAACTCCTGTTCAAACGGAGTCGGCTGCTTTGGTTCTTCCTTTGGTAAAGCAAGTTTTGCCCGAGAGCTTGGCGTCAATCCAAATTCAACGGCCAGCGATTTCATTTGCTCGTGCAACTGCTTTTTCTTCGTGAGGAGAGGGTGAGGCACCTTGTTCGTTTCAGCCGCCTTGTTCGTATACTCCACCATCAGCCCCTCTTCCTCAATAATCTGCGAGCACTTAACGTAGTTAGCATAGGCGTCACAGTACAAGGCAAGAGCATTTACATCGACGTTCGTGACCAGCCCGATCTCTTTCAGCTCCTTCACGATCCGCTTGAACTCCTTCTTGGCCACATCGTCGAGCCAGCCTGGAGGTCTCACCTTGTCATCATTAGGCCGGAGCTTCGCCTCGGCCTCCTTTCGGGCGTCGATTTCCTTTTTCGTCAAATGCTTTGTCCCCTGAATTAAAATCAAGTCAACCGGCTTCGCACGTCGGCCCATGTTCAACACCACCTTTCGCTTGGAATTTCCCTAAAAACTGTTAACCCCCTTTTACGCCAAAAAGGGAACTTTGTGCACGCTGAGGGGGGCGCGCGGTATCCACGAGCCTGTGGATAACTTTTTACCCCGCCCCCTATCCGTATTTTCTCTTGTCTTCAGCTGTTTTTCTGTTGTGACAGGCGTGACACAACGATTGCAAGTTATCGAGCGATAGTCGTTTACTCCAATCTACACGCACTGGCACAATATGGTCTACGACATCGGCCGGCGTGATGTGCTTCTTGGTGAGACAGTGCTGGCAAAGATAGTGATCGCGGACCAACGCCGCACGTCGAACACGCTGCCATTCTTTGCCGTGGTAAAACTCACGCGATTTCTGATCGCGAATATGTTCATCATAATACCGATGTCGTTCTGCTTTACTTTGTTGTTCTTTATGCTTATGCTGCTCACAGTATCGTCCTTGCGTTAAGTGCGGACAACCTGGAACGGAGCAAGGCTTTTTCGGTCTGCTCGGCATAAAATCACTCCAAATAAAAAAACACCCGATATTCGGATACTCTATTTACCGTATCCATTCATTGCTGCTTAATTCCTCCTGTTCAGCATAACCCCCATCAATACTCCTGCTAACGAGCATAACCAACCTACTACTACACCTATAAGAAAATCACTCATTTGCGTTCATCCTTCTTCACGCACCGAGGAAACAGGCATGACACGATCTGTTTCCCTTGCCATTTTGACCATAAGCATCCTTTGCATGGATGTTTCTCATATTCCTCTTTCGCTCTTTCTTCTTCCTCATCGTATCGTTCCATGCCTGTCACCTCGCTTTCTGATTTAACACATATTTTCGTTAGAACACATATTTGGAGCAATAATAAAACGCCACCCCATTTGGAGTGACGTTGTTCGGCCTGCGACGAGACAGGAAACGTAGAAATACGTTGTTTTCCGGGCACAACGTTAAACCTTTGCAAGCCACAAACTATAAGTAAATGGCAATTGTAGTTATCGCACCGCCCGCTACCCCGATAGCAAAGGGACTTATCGTCCGGTGGGTAACGGGCGGAGTGGAGAGGAAACAGCTAGAGTTCAGTTTTACCCCGCCTGCCACCGCAGGAAAGATGGTGACAAGCAGGAGAAGGAGGAATCGGCTATGGACATCTTCAATATCATTATACAATGGAAAAACACGTCAAAAGTATCATGATAGTATCATTTTCTAACGCTTACCGAAACTTGATTATTGTGGTCACATCATACGTTTCGTTGTCAATTTCGTCCTCCCGATCAAAGTAGATACATTCAGGCTTCCCACTTCTTGTCATCCAGCTAGGCATCTCATAGCACCCCTCGCTGTTGATCGCCTCTTTTAACACTTCCTCGAACACAATGTTTTCAGTCTTGGCATGATCGGCAACAAAATCATACAATCGTTTAATGTTGAACACCTTTGCATTATCGTATATGAATGGCGTTTCCGGGTTTTGTAATGCCAGCCGCAAATATTTATCCACTACCGGGTTGTCGCTCAAATACATGTTCATCTCCTCCTCGGTTTTTAGTTTTCCGGCCACCCTAACCATTCCATCATGCGTCACCAACCATGTCCCGGCACTTTTTCTTGCTTCGTTGGCCCGGAATTTTCCGCGATAAATCCACTGCCGCACTGTTACCTCTGCCAGTCCCCATTTCTCTGCCGCCTCCTGCGCTGTATAAACCGTAAACAGCGCCGACGGTTTGCCGTCAAGCAGTTCCACCTCAACTGCATATTCGTCGCCAACTGGATAGCAATAAATTTCCACTTCCGCTATCTTATCACCCGATTCGTCCGTGATCTCAACCGTCCGTTTGTGCAAGCCGTTAATCTGCTCGTCAGACAAAACATCATATTCATATGCGCCCGGAATGCAAGAGAATACATCTTCCAAAATGTCCGCAAATACTTCAGCGTTTTTTATCGGTTCGCTTACCTGTTTTGTAAACAGCATATTTGACACCCTTTCAAAAAGTTTTTTGAGGAAGCATTGTATCGTATCCGTTACACTTATAATATACCACACCTTTGTAACGTATTCAATACATTAAACAATTTTTTTTAGATTTTTTTTGCAACAAAAAAAGACGCCCTTTTTTAGGCGTCCGTCTCTCCTAACATCTCGGCGATTGCATACACAATCTCGGCGCGCCACCGCAAACATGTAATCCGTGAAACATGCAGCTGCTCGGCGATCCCGTCCCACGTGTACCGCTGCGGCCGTGTCCAATATTTCAACCGAACGAGCTTCTTCTTTTCCTCCGGCAACGCTTCATACACCGTTTTGATCGCATCCGTCACCCGTTCAAGTGTATCGAGCCGCCGGTGCGTCAGCAGTTCAATCGTCCTGCGTTCCGTCGGGCTGGACGGGAGATTACTTCTCCCGCCGCCAATGTTTTCATCCGTTGTGATCTTGACGCCGTACAAAATGTCGTTCCGCAGTCGCTGTATCTCTCGGATGTACTCATGATAGTAGTACAGGTTGTGTTCGACGTAGCGTACTACATTTTTGTGCAATTTTGTCCGCACCGATTAACCCCCTTTTTAAACCGCCACCGGTGCTTTAATCGCCGGATGCGGATCGTAGCCGACGATTTCAAAGTCGTCGTATTCATAGTCAAAGATAGACGGCGGCTTCCGTTTGATCACGAGCTTCGGCAGCGGGCGCGGCTCGCGCGTCAGCTGCAGTTTCGCTTGTTCCAGATGATTTTTGTACAAATGGACGTCGCCGCCGGTGAAAATGAGTTCGCCGACATCGAGGTCGCACTGCTGGGCGATCATATGCGTCAACAACGCGTAGCTCGCGATGTTAAACGGCAGCCCTAAAAACGTATCAACGGAGCGCTGCTGCCACATGCACGACAACCGACCGTTCGCGACATAAAACTGAAAGGCATAATGGCACGGCGGCAGCTTCATCTCGTCCAATTCCGCTACATTCCAGGCGTTCACGAGCAGTCGACGCGAGTTCGGATTTCTCTTGATCTCCTCGACGACCCAGGCGATTTGGTCGACCGTTTTCCCGTCCGCCCCTTTCCATGATCGCCATTGCGCGCCGTAAATACGCCCGAGATCGCCGTTTTCGTCCGCCCACTCGTCCCAAATCGTCACGCCATTCTCCTGCAAATAGCGGACGTTCGTATCGCCTTTTAAAAACCAAAGCAGTTCATAAATGATGGAGCGGATATGCAATTTTTTCGTTGTCACGAGCGGAAATCCATCTTGTAAGTTGAAGCGGAGCTGGCGGCCGAACACCGACAGCGTGCCGACGCCCGTGCGATCCTCTTTTTCAACGCCGTTTTCCAAAATATCCTCCAATAACTGCAAATATTGCCGCATATTAAATGCCCCCTTTGGCCACATTCACCATGTGTTCATATTTCTTTTTCATGATCTGTATCTGTTCTTGCACTGAATTGTACGCATTGCGCCACCTCAACGCCTCTGCCTCATATTGCGCTTCCTTCTTTCTCCACTCCGCCGCGGCCATCTCCGCCTTCATCTCTTTGTCCTTGACCGTCCCCTCCGGGTCAAGACTATACACAGTTGCAATTGTTTCTCGTCGCATCGCTTCTGCATGCCGCCAGTCGTTTTGCGCTTCCGCCCAAAGTCTCCCGATCAATTCCAATATGTCACCGTATATCTCCATTTTCTTGATGAGTTGAGCCGGTAAATCGTCGTTCAGTTGACTTGCTTGGGCATATAGCTGATTGAGTCTGTCTGTCTTGCTCAGCTTCTTCTTCTCGCTCATTCCCTTTCCTCCATCAGACGGCGCGTAATGCACCGCCCGTTTTTATTGCTACTCTTTCAGTGCGATCAGCTTCTCAAGATACCACCGCGCTTTTTTCAAGTCCTCCACGCCGTTTTTGTGCTGATAACGGCTAATGTATTTTATGATGTTCCCGGTCAGGTAGCCTTCTAATTGTTCTGGCGTCAGCTTGGCTGCGATGTAGTCGTATGTCTCAATGCCGCCCACTGTGTAGTGATTCGGATGGTTGACGTTGTCTAGGTCGTATAGTTGCATTATTTATCCTCCTCTTTTCACTTTTTCATCAACTCCAAAAACTTATCTAAAGGCAACACCACTAGCCACGGTTTCCGATCTGCCTTTAATGCCAGCGCGTCCGGCTTCTCCCTCTCGTCTTCGAGCCACTTATAAAGCGTCTGGAAGCCGTTTTTCCGCGCCTTTACCTCCCACCGAATACCTAACCCTTCAACATCGTTCTCGAAGCCTTCTTGGGCGCCGGAAAGGGGAATTCTGCGCCCTTCAATCAACTTCGCAAACTCCCTTTCCCGACGTTGGCCTTTGTTTCGTGATTTCCGTCCGCTCATAGTTTCCCGTCCCTCACGTCATCCAGCACGCTTTTCAGTACCTTTTGCGCGATGACGCATTTTTCCCGGTCTACTTCATTTCTAACCGTCTCGATCATCCGGCTGTACATGATGATGCGCCGGGTGAGGTACTCGATCAGGCGTTCCTTCATGGTTCCACCTCACACATACTTTTCTAAGATTTTCTGTATTTCCGCATCGACAGCATCCAATCGCTCGCAATATGTTTTGAGTAGTCGCTCGTTTGCTCGTCTTTTTTTATCGTGATGTGTATACCGCAACGCCGTCTTTCTGTGTTTTATCGCTTGTTCAAGGCCCTTCCTCTCATATTCGAAAATTTCAAGTTGCAAGGCATCGTACGCAACGTCTAGATACTCATTCAATGTAGCTGATCTATCACGCGCTCTTTTTAGCAGTTCGGCCCAAAGTAAAATCCATCTCGCGAGACGCCTGACGACTCGTTCTTCTGTCATATTCAGTACCCCCTTTCTTGCCGGGCGATGTTTTCCGCGTGTTTCTGCATGTATGCTTCTTCTACTTGCTCCCATGTGAAGCCGAGCATTTCGCCAAGTCCGATGAAAGAACTCCAAATGTCGACATATACCGTGATATCTTCAAGTAAAAGTGATGCATATTCAAACAAGACTATAAACTGTTGAACAGTGGATTTTGATTTATACGGTTCAATCTGTTCCCATTCTATCGTCCCAATATTTTCGCTCAATCCAATGCTCAAAAGGAAATGCAAGCAGTCCACGTATTCTTTCAAGGCTTTTTCACGATTGTTTTTCTTATTGCTCCAAAACTTGAACACTTCCGGCAGTTCATTCGCCAACTCCCCAAGTTCCACCATCAGCGCAAGGATTTTCTTTGCCAGCCTGTCCTCACCTTCTTGCCGCGGGTGTTCCTGCTCAATGTACTCATCGAGCTGGCGTTGCATTTTAAAGAGTTTTTGAAGATTCATTGTTTAGTCCTCCAATCGCACAATATTGAAAACATCAATCTTTGAACGTGATATACACGACATCCGGCGCATCTTCTTCTTCGATTTCACTTGTCACCACAATGCTTCTTGGACTGTCTTCCGCATACTGTCCACTAACGAATTTCCTGCAATAGCAACTGCCACATAACCTTGCTTCTTGTCTGCATCTTCTTACACCCGTATACCATTTCGAACCGCCGATTTTAGGCGGAATACAATCTCGCAATTTATTATCTGAATTTAATTTCATTGCCCACGAAACCAATTCAGCCCAGCAAGTATCTTTTCGTTTATCTAAAAGAAACGCGACTTTCAATCGTAGTTTTCCTTTGAGGTTTTTGAACATCTTCTCACCCCTTCCTCACATCAATTGTGTTGATATGCTCAACAATCCGCTGATACAACGTGTCGCCGATCCCCGTTTATCTGTTTTAAACAGTTCGTCTTGAGCTGGAAAAATATCAACAGGCGCTTTGCAGTTATGGCATTCAACTTCTGTCGTCCCCTCCGCCACATAATGGCGAGAATGCAAGCCGCAGTTCGGGCAGACGTAAAATGCTTTGTAGTGCGGTACTCCTTGTTTAAATTTGATGCCCGTGACCCAGAAGGATGGAACACCTTTTTCTTCCGCTTCCTTCTTTTTCTCCTCATACCAATTCCGAAGCTGTTCCGGCAACAAATCAACCAATGACACTTCTGTTTGCCCATTATCTTTGAATGCGACTGTCGTTTCTTCCGATTTCTTTTTAATTTTCGGTTCAATCAAAATCGACTTTCCTCCGATCACTTGGAACATTTTTGAAACAAGTTGTTCCAAAATCTCGTTTGTCACGTCGTCGATTTTAATTTGAGCGCTCCGATCACCAAGTTTCACTTTAATTTGCAGTTTCATCATTTTTCCCTCCGATCCACGAGCGTTTAATTTCTTCCAACACCAAAATCTTTTTCAACTCGCTGTATTCCAATTCATGTATGCCTCTACCCTCGTACTCATCAATGCCGATCTCAAGCAGTCGGCGGATGAGGAATTCTTTTTGCAGCGCTATTCGATATTCGCTGGATGTGCACGCTCTATATAATTTCACCTGCTTTCCCCCTCCTAGTGGCATTTATGGCAATAGGTTTTTCCGCCGACAACTTCATCCCCCTTTTTGTATAGTAGTATGTGTCTACTGCGCATTTTTCAATTTCCATTCGCGCGCCCATTCGAGTATCATCGCGAACGTCTCGTCCTGTCGCGCCGGATCTTCGGTCATGAAGCGCTCTAACGTCTCGTGTATGCGCGCCTGCTTCGACTCGTATCGTTCAAGGTTGCACCTTATGTCCTCATCTAGTTTGTTCGGTTCAAGACCATATTTGCTGGATGGGTCGCTCCATGACCGCCGCCCATAAATGTATCGACTCATGTTGACCCCCTATTTCTTCTTGAATTGCCGTGCCGCAGAGCAAGTTGCCCAGTGAGGGATATGCCCTTTGACAACTTCGCCTTTTGTAGTCACTACAGTTATGACCTCGACATCCACCGGCATGGCTTTGCCGGCCGGTGTCTTGATCCACTCGATTTCTTTTCCACAACCTTTGCATTTCGCCAATCCGCTCACCCCCTTTACGCTTGGCAAGCCCGTCAGAAAGGAACATGGATTTTATGTCCGCATTTCACACACGTGCCAATTTCGAACCAATTGTCATCATAGCGATAGCGATATTCGTGTCGGCACTCAAAAGGGAAGATCCTCATCGTTAAACTCGATTGGCTCACCGTTGAAAAACGGGTCATCATCTTGCGGCGGCTTCGAGAAGGCCTCTCTCGCGCCCGTAGAAGCGTTTTTTTGTTGACCCGCACCTTTACCCTTCCCCTGTTGTCTATCGCCGCTCTGTGCGCCTTCTTGGCGGTTTAGAAATTGTACGCTGTCCGCCACCACTTCTGTCACATACACGCGCCGGCCTTCCTGGTTTTCATAGCTGCGGGTTTGGATGCGCCCGTCCACGGCGATTAGGCTTCCCCTTTTCGTGTAGTTTCCTAGATTTTCCGCCGTTTTCCGCCATGCCACACATTTAATGAAGTCAACTTCTCGTTC
The DNA here is from genome assembly GCF_002335725.1 of Geobacillus sp. FJAT-46040. Lineage (NCBI taxonomy): Bacteria > Bacillati > Bacillota > Bacilli > Caryophanales > Anoxybacillaceae > Geobacillus > Geobacillus sp. FJAT-46040. Next base: position 606,854 of record NZ_NISS01000001.1, on the reverse strand, counting down.
GTTTTGTTGGTTCACAAATGGACGTTGTACGGCCAGCGTGAAGGAAGCGACTGCATTTCCGTTGGCTGTATACTTCAAATCCACGTCTGCGGTTAAACGTCCCACGATTGTTACTCGGTTAATCATGTTCAGGTCTCCTCTCTATTTTTCTTCAAAAATCACAAAGTCCACTTTTGCCGGCCTGCTCTCCGTTGTCTCTACAATCACCAATTTCTCCCCGTCCGCCGTTCTCTCGATACGGACGATCACGTACCATTTGCGCACGGCGTTCCTCCTCTTCTAAAAACTTTTCAAATGCTTCTTTCGTTGTGTTGGGTATCAGCCCGGCTTGGAACAAGTCGTATTCATCCGCCCAGTACCACAGGCCGTACCGCGCTTCTCTTTCTCGTCGCAGCCAATCCGCAAAATCCCGATCCTGGTGCGCAAGTTGGTGATGGATTTTGCACAGCGGCGCGAGGTTTCGCCACTTCCCGCGTCCGCCTTGCGAGCGGAACCGGACGTGATGCGCTTCTATGTTGTATGTACTGCCGCACACAAGGCAGGCACTTCCGAACTCCTCCACCATCCGCGTGTACTCTCGCTTGCTCACGCTCCCGCGCGCCTTCCGGTTCGGGATAACGCGGCCTTTATACGTCTGAACCTTCCCCTTCCGCTTCTTTGGCTTCTTCTCCCGCACCCGCGGCTTAGGCTTGTCCTTCCTTTGCTTGGTCGGCTTTGGCGCAGGATGGAATTCGTGTGATAGGTTCAAGCTTTCACCTCCCTTTCGTAAATGCCGGCCAGCGCCGGAAATTCGGCGTGTTCCCTTTTCAATTCTCGAAACGATCGGAAACGAACCCCCACGGCCATCGGAAAGTCCATCGGGTACTGATGGCAGTTTTTCGGCCATTGCTGAAAAACACAACAGAAAAAGTGCGTAGCTTCTTCTTCGTTTCTCGCAAAGACGAAAGCAAAACGTCCGTTTTCAATCTTCATTGCGTATACATGGATTTCATCAATTTTTAACGGGTTTTCCTCAAACAGCTTACCGATCGCTCGGTTGTCCTCTTCTGTCGCCTGGGCAAGCACTTCGTCTAATTTGTCCGCCGGGTCGTCATATCGTAATTTTCCGGCAGACAAGAAATGACGAATCGCATAAACAAGAACCTTCACCTCGTCCTTCATTGCATCCTTGAGCAAATCACGTATGGTAGACATCGTCTATCGCCCCTGTGTGCTTGTTGTACCGAACACGTACCGTTCCTGTCGCGCCGTTGCGGTTTTTCGCGACGATCAGTTCCATCGTGTCATCGTCGGAATCCCTCTTGTAATAGCTGTCGCGGTACAAGAAGATGATGACGTCCGCGTCTTGTTCCACACTTCCCGATTCCCGAATGTCCGACATGACCGGACGTTTGTCCTGCCGTTGTTCTACTGATCGGTTCAGTTGCGCCAAGGTGATGACCGGGCAAGAAAATTCTTTCGCCATCGCCTTCAAATCGCTGGATATTTCTGTCACTTGCTGGTGGGCGCTCCCGTTATGAAAGTGCGCCGGCCGAATCAGTGTTAAGTAGTCAATGAAGATGACAGGTTTTTTATCCGGGTACTTGTGCATGAGCTTCCGAACCTTCGCGCGCATTTCAGCTACTGATTGCCGCGCGCCGTCGAATATCTGTATGTTTGTCTTCGTCAATCGCCCGATCACTTCCATCCATTTCTTTTTCTGATCGTCCGACAACATCCGGTATGGGTCGCGCATTTTGTTCCGGTTGTACCCTCCGGTTGAAGCTATAAAGCGGTCGCGCAACTGAAATTTAGGCATTTCTAACGAAAAGATAATTGGCAAATATCCATGCCATCCGGCTTGTTTTGCTAAATGGTCCATAACATCCGTTTTCCCCATCGACGGTCTAGCCGCGATGACTGTTACCTCTCCGTCCTGCCATCCGTTCGTCATTTCGTCTAGCTTCTTGATGCCGGTGGGGACGCCGTGGCGGGGCGGTGTGTCTATCCACGGCGCCTCGCAAACCTCGGCCGCCAGGTCAACAATGGATGAGTGATCGTCTATTCGGGCTTGGTTGAGCTTGTCCAATTCTTTCGTAATGCGGTCAATTGGCCAATTTTCCTGTGCCGCCTTCGTCAAGATGCGTTTTTTCTCCCGGTCTTTCCACGCATCTAAGACAAGTTGCTCATATTGCTCGAATTTGTTTTCGTCGGCGTAGTCGGCCAACTCATTTAGGTACGAGACGCCACCGAATTCCGCGACATCCGCCACGGTCGCTAAGGTCACGATGTCCACCGCTTGGTTTTGAGCAACCAATCGCTTCATGGTTTCAAATAGCCGGCGGTGCCGCTCATCCTCTAGCTGTTCAGCGTTTAAAATCGTGTCTCTTAGGAGATACTGATGCTCAAGAAATGTTCCTAATAATGCCTTTTCCGCTGCGATCGTCATGGCCAATCCTCCCCGGCGTTGGGGTCGTAAACATATTCATCGTAGTAAGGCGGTCTTTCTTCCTTGCGGCAAAGGTCGGCGATCGTCGGCGGAAATGGCTTCTGCTTCACATGTTTTTTTGCGTTGCTAAGGACGGTTTCAAACGATTCGTCAGCAAGCAAGTCGTGCCATATATCCACCTTTTCAGACGAAACCTCAAATTGCGGGTACGCATAGACAAGGATCTTGAAGATGGTTTTTACCTCGTCCCGTGTCATCATAACTCCTCCCAGTTCACTTCATCCGCCGATTTCTTGACTCTTCCCACCCGTTTTGTCTTCCGATCATGAAGCTCGTTATATTCACGGACGGCCTCCAAGGTGAACAAACCCATATATTCCAAGTTTTTAAGGATGGAAGAGATATATTTTGCTGGATTCCGAGGCATCCGTTCCCTAGCCCGCTTAATCACTTCGCATAGAATGGCTTCCGGCTCTTGGAACTGTCCGCTTGAAATGATTTGGCTAAACTCATGCTGTAAGATGGATGGTGGTAAGTGACCAAAAGCCTGCTCATACTCTTTGAACGGGTTTGGCTTATCATCATCTATCTTTGTAGTAATCTCTGTAGTAATCTCTGTTAATGTTTTTTCGATTTCGATATGATCGTTTTTTCGATTTCGCAAAAACGAAATTGCCATTTCGATAAAACGCTCTTTATTCAGGCGATAATGGACGGTAGGATTTCCATTCGCTTTCTTTACTTTTGTTTCTAAGATGCCCAAGTCTTCTAACTTCTTCCTTGCCTTCCGTATCGCGTATTTAGAAATTCTTAATTCTTGTGACCATTCGTCGTCGGTTTTGTAAAAGAACCCGTCTTTCCTTGTTGACTTGTCTGTCCAATAAATCACCTGCGACAGAAATAAAGCTGATTCCAAGTCGCCGAGCATATCAACATAAGCAGTGTTAATTACAATGACGTTATTTTGTCCTGAAAAGCTAGCTATCACATCATATACTTGCTGTTTAAAATCCAATGTCTTGCTCCTCCTTGATGCAAATTGCTTTCCCTTTCTCAATGCGCACCGGTTTGAAACCGGGATGGGACGCCCGGACATATCCCATCACGTAGCCGATGTATTCTTGCTTTGTCCGGGCAAGCCATGTGTAGCAGTATGGGATGGTGACTTCATACTCCAGCCCCGGTTTGTGCACTTTTTCGACTTGTTTTTTCTTAGCCACGCCACCACTCCCACACGTACTGAAGGAACATGATCGTGATGAGCACGCCCCATAAAATCAACATCGCGACGATGTCTTCTTTCACCGATCTCAACGCTTCACGCCGTTTTTGATGTGAGATAATCTTCATTTTTGTTGCCCCTTCCCTGTCAGAATCGAAATCGCCCGGCTGGCCTCGTCAATCGTCCAGTCCTCCATATCGTGCGTGACGCCCATCTGTTCTTTCAGCCGTTCATAGAGTGCTTGTTTCGGATACTTGTCCGACGCTTTTTTGTTGAGCAAGCTGTCGATATAGTTGAGCTGTTTCTCGCTCGCCTTTTGTGACACGCCCGCTTCGGCCGCGTTGGCGTCGTCATCGTCTTCTGCAGCGATACCAAGCGCCGCGCATAGTGAGTATCGTCTTGCGTACGTCACAGCGCTTCCAGCCCCTTGTGCCGTGACTTTGCCCATCGGGAGCTTGAGGGGCTCGCTCTCGATGTATTCTCCGCTTGTGTGCAGGAGTAACGTCGTCACACAAATGTAATCCCCTTCTGTTGTCGTAGACTGGAAGAATGATAGGCCGTGTTTGGCAAGATACGGCTTGATCGTGGTGACGATTTCCTCTAGCGGGCTGTACTTGCTCTGAAAATGCGGATTGACCGCCGTCTTTTTTGGCGCCGGGCACTCCGATTGGAAATAGCATAGCGCCGATGCGATGTTGGCAATGCTTTCTGAACGTTTCATCGGATCTGTACTCCTTTCGTCTGCTTGAGTGCCGCGCCAGGCACGTGCTCGCCGTTTTTGAGCCGTTCAAGGATGGCCCTTTTGTCCACCTTGGCCGGCTGTGGGATGAGGAAATCGGCCGGGATCAGCGTTTCGTCAATCACATCAACAGAAGGTGGATTTTTTCGGATGGAAACGGTGATCGTCGGCCTTTTCACCTTCTCAATGCCGGCGATTTCCAGTTGTTCCTGCAGGTACGATTTCAACCGTTCCACTTTGTTTTCGATGACTTGTCGGCGCTCTGCCAATCGCTTTTCTTCGTCGCGGATAACTTTGACGTCCGCCTCAAGATTGCGGATGAGCTTGGCGATGTTTTCTGCTTTGTCCTCGATCGCCTCCTGTAGTGCTTCTAATGTATCTACAATCGCATCGGTATCCATTTCCTCGGCCATTTCCAACAGCTTGGCGTAATTTTCAGTCAGTTCATAGAGTTTCATGTTCCCTTCCCCTTTCGAGCGTGGTATACTGGAATAAACCAAGTTTGTTGTTTTGCCCTGCGGTCCAGCGGGGCATTGTCATTTCCATACGGTTTTCCTCTCGCCAGCTTCCAAACAGAAAGCCATCGCGCAGTATCGGTCATAGTGAATCATCAGCCCGTCCGGGAACTCGACGATGGTTTCTCCCTCGACGATCTCCCCGTAGCATCCGGCGCACTCGCCGATGACGCGCGGCTCCTCAAACTTGACGTTGACGGTCATGCCGTTTTCGACCACCCGAAAGCACCCCCTTTCTCCGCATGTAGGCCATTTTCCCTTTGACCGAGCAGTAAGGTCTCCCCAGCAACTCAGCCAACTTCATCGGCCCAATGTGTGCATATTCTCGCAGGAAATTCTCTTCTTCTTCCGTCCACTTCCGCTGGATGAATTCTTTCCCGTCTCGTTCCGATATGACCGGAGCTGTCGGGATTTGTGTCGGCTCTAACCTTTCAGCCAGGCTCCTCATCATCTTGTATACCTTGCACGATTGGCAAGCCGGATGGACTTCCTCGCGTCGATAGGGACACCCGACACACCGATCGAGACATTTCCCGATCTCAACGATGATGGCGCGCTTCTCAATTTTTGTCACGGTCTCACCCCCTTTCTAACGCCATACAGTCGGCGCAGGAGGACAGGACAACTTGGCCGATAAACGGAAACTCCTGCACCCACCGACAGGCGCTAGGCCTGCCAACAAGTTCCGGTTGTATTCACTTGTCCATCCGTGCTACAATAGAGACGTCAATACCATTCCGCTGCATTTCCTCGACAAGTCGGACGAGCTTGTCATGCTCTTTCTTCCTCTCGACAAGCTTGTCCAAGTCGTGTTTGCAACGGAGGAACTCCTTCACCCAGCGTTCCGCTTCCGCGAGGTCATTTGAATACATCGCCGTGCGGGCGCGGAAGGTGGCGTAGTCGCAACAATCCAACAGTGTAGCTGCTAGTTTCATATCACCTGGCAGGACGTTGAGGGCGTCCTGCCGGGGTTGGTAGTTTGGTTGTTTCATTTCACAACTACCTCCATTTCAGCTTGGATGATCTCTTTCACTCGGCGTTGCCATTTCAGCTGATACACCATTTTCCCATTCTCAAGTTGGATCGGTTCAGAACTGCTGTATTTTTTGCCTTCGGCTGTTGGCACCCACTCCCCGCCAACTCTCCACTGCAAACCAGCCCGTTGCAACAGCTTGTTGACCTCTTTCCCGGAGATAGCCGGTTCAAACATCTTGCCGATCTGCGTTGGTGTGACCAGCTGCATTTCAAACTCATCCGTCAAGCGCTTCTCGATTTTGTTTTCCAGTTGCTCAATGCGGCTGTTTTGACGCGCATTGTCTTCTTCCAAAGCTTTGAGCTTTCGTTCCGTCTCCACCATTTGTTGCGCGTACATCAGAAGCATTTCTGCCGTCGTTTTCGGTTGGAAGGCTTGTTGCTTTTGTCGTTGCAACTCTTCTTTCATGCGATTGAACGCATTAATATAGCCGACTTTCACGAGCATTGCGCGTTGCGTTGTATATCCCATCGTGACAAGCATGAAAGCATCGAAATTGAGTAGATATTTGGTCTGCGTTCTATTTCGTACATCGATGTATTCAATGCGCTCAAATTTGAGCGTATCGAAGTTGATCCTTAATCTTTTCGCTTCTTCGTCATTTTTCAGTTCCCCGATCTTGCTGATTACTTCCTCAATATCCCGCTTCACATTTTTGTGCTCCTTACCGAACGTATCAGCAATCGTTAAGCTGTCCGTCAAAACTTCGTCGTTTTGGACGAAAACTAGATCGTTCATTTCGCTTCCCCTCTCTTTTGCAGGATTTCCCTCCTTCTTGTCGAAATGAGGCTATGGAAGGAGGTGAACAATTTGATAGCTTTAGGATTTAGAAATATCGAATTAACAGAAAACAAGAGAAAGTATTTTCAACTTCTTGCCGATTTTAATTTAGATGACAGTTTTTTATCGCTCATACACCAAGCGATGGATTTAATTATCGAGAAACTCGATACATACGACCGTAGACATCGCAAACTCGTCGTTTTTGTAACCAGAGCTAACTCGATCACTATTCAATATCCCGATAACAATCAGTATGGTTCTCAATTCAACGCCGCTGTTCTGTTGTATAAAAACATGGAAGATTTGAATGACAAGTATAAATTAATTTGCATTGTTGAAGAGTTTGTTCATCATTTTTATTCAGTCAGCGATGAAGTCGAAACAAGTCAAATTGTGTGTTCGTTAATACCTGGCGTCACTTGCGATTCGTCTGGTGTTTATTACCTAGATGCTTAAATCTATCACTTTGTCGTCCGATATAATAATCTTGGATTTTTGCTGCTACGGATTGGTTCGCTATCTCTTTGCCATCGAGTTGCAAGGAAACGACAACTTCCTTCTCGGTGGCTTCTTTTTCAAGACGAGAAACACGCGCTTCTAATTCGGCAATCCGTTGCTCGATATTCATTTCATTTTCCCTCCCCTGCTTGTCCACTTTTCTTCTGAAAAGAATGCCCTCACAGGGCAGCCGGATCGTATTCGCGATCAATGCGCTCGTGCAATTCGCGCTTGAATCGCATGAGTTCGTCGTGCATACTCCGGTCGCGGTTTTTCATCACTTCCGCGACGGTTTTTGCGTAGAACGCGATCGCCTCCTCAAGCTTGGCGAAGTCATACGCGCTTGGCAGCTTTTTCATGATCGTTCACCTCCTTCTTTTCAGTCACTTCTTCCCATGTCAGTTCACCGCGTTCGATTTTAGCGATGATGCGCGGGACGGATGTACGGAGAAAAAATGTGTAGATGCGCTTCATCGTTTCACGGGATGGTCGGTTCATACATCAGTCCACCTTTCACAATCAGTGTCTTATCACGACACTTTTTCAGGAAAAAAAACTGAAATATCAACATTGTACAGTTTGGCTAATCGGTACAATTCATCGGCATACCAACGGCTTTTCCCGTTTTCACGTCTTTTATATTGAGTCAAAGACATGTTTAGGTAATCAGCAACCTCCTTTTGAGTCAACCCGCTGTTCACCCTTAATGCCTTTGGCGATAAGTGAAGTTTCATTGTATCACCTCCACATTTTTCTTGTGTCTTTATATGACACTTTCATCATATCATCCTCAAAAAACAAAGTCAACACAAAAAGACACTTTTCCTTAAAAAAATATTTTCAAAGTGTCTTATAACGTCTATAATAAATACAGGAAGGAGGTGAACCGAAATGAACGATTTTTATAAAAAAGTGGGACAAAACATTGAAAAATACAGAAAAATGAAAGGGTTGAGTGCCGAAGAGTTAGGAAATAGAGTGGGTCTTACCAAAAAGACGATTAGGCGTTACGAAACGGGAGAAATACGGATCATTAACGACAGAGTTTTGGCGATCGCTGAAGCGCTGGACGTCGATCCGGCCGACCTTTACGAAGGGACAGACGTCGTCGAATTTACAGACGAAACAGAAAAACTGCCGATTGTCGGGGCGATCAGTTGTGGAAACGGTACAGTTGCTTATGAAACGATTGAGGGATACGAAGAAGTTCCGAAAAGCTGGATAAAGGGCGGTAAATACTTTTTCTTGCGCGCGAAAGGCGACAGCATGATTAACGCCCATATCACAGACGGCTCCCTTCTTCTTATCCGCCGCCAGGACGATGTAGAAAATGGAGACATCGCCGCCGTATTAATCGACGACGATGCCGTATTAAAGCGAGTGTATAAATCCGGGGATACTATTATTCTACAAAGCGAAAACCCGGCGTACAAGCCTATCATCCTGCATAAAGACGATATGAAAAATGTAAGGATCATAGGCAAACTGAAAAAAGTAGTCCTAAATTTCTAGCGCTAGAAATTTAGACGGGCGGGCGACGGCTCGCCCATCTTTTTTAGGAGGGAACAGGTATGCGAACCGCATTGTATATCCGCGTGAGCACGGAAGACCAAGCGCGGGAGGGGTATTCGATCTCGGCTCAAAAAGAAAAGCTCACTGCTTATTGCGTATCACAAGGCTGGAACATTGTGAACATGTATATAGATGACGGGTACAGCGCGAAGGATTTGGAACGACCGGAAATGAAACGGATGATCCGGCATATCAAACAAGGCCTGATTGATTGCGTCCTTGTATATCGTCTCGATCGCCTAACACGTTCTGTCTCTGATTTGTATAAGCTGCTTGAATTGTTCGAGAAGCATAATTGTAAGTTCAAATCAGCAACTGAAGTGTACGATACCACAACAGCGATGGGCAGAATGTTCATAACGGTTGTGGCGGCGCTCGCTCAATGGGAGCGTGAAAACTTAGCTGAACGAGTACGGATGGGGCTTCAAGAGAAGGCACGTCAAGGGAAATGGGTGCCGAATATCGCCCCGTTCGGATATGACATTAATCGAGAAAACGACACGTTGGTCATTAATGAAAAGGAAGCCGCTGTCGTGCGGAAAATCTTTGAGCTGTATGTGTCCGGGAAAGGGATGAGTAAAATAGCAAATGAATTGAACCGTTTAGGCCTGCTCACAAAAGCGGGTGCAATTTGGCGGGATCATTCCGTCAAATACGTATTAACCAACCCTGTCTATATCGGGACAATGCGATACAATTACCGAGTGAACCAAGACAGTTATTTTGAAATTGAAAATGCTGTTCCCGCTATTATCTCTAAAGAACTGTTTGAAAAAGCCCAACAAATACTAAACAGACGGAAATTCTCCCACCCACGCGCCGCGACAAGTGGTTTTATCTTCTCGACGGTTGCAAAATGCGCCCGTTGCGGCTCTGGTTTAGCCGGAAAATGGGGAACGACAAAGCGTGGGGACAAAATATACCAAACCAAAACATACTATTGCACGAGCAGGAAATTCGGTGCGTGCGATCTTCCATATATGGCCGAGCGATTCATGGAACAACAATTGCTAGCTTATTTTGAAAACATGGATGTGGATCACGATGTTATCGATGACGTTTTAAAAGAGCTTCCGCAAGAGCAAGACGAGACAGAACGCGTCGAGCGGATACAAGCCGAGTTAAAAGCCATTGAAAAGCGGCGCACAAAATGGCAATACGCTTGGGCTAACGATATGATTAGCGACGAGGATTTTGCCTTGCGAATGAAAGAGGAAAATGAAAAAGAGGAGGCTTTGCGAAAAGAACTCGAGAATATCAAACCGTCTGAAAAAAAACCTATCGAAGAAATTAAAGAAGTGATTAAAAACCTTCGACTCAACTGGGAACACTTAGAGCCAACAGAAAAGAAACTATTGCTGCAAACATTCGTAAAAGAAATCACGTTTGACAAAATTGGCGAACGAAGGGCTGACTGCGTCAAAATCGTTGACATCCAGTTCTACACATAATTTTTTATATTTTTATGGTCTTATTATAATGACCAAATGGCCGCTCAACGCTGAACGGATGGCAATGGCCGCCGTATCATGATCGCGGATCTCGCCGACCATCAACACATCCGGGTCATGGCGCAGCGCCGCTTTTAACCCGGCGGCGTATGTGATGCCTGCTTTTTCATTGATTTGCACTTGCAACAATCGTTCGTTCTGTTTTTCGATCGGATCTTCAAGCGTGATGATGTTGCGTTGCCTTTCAGCTTGGCAAAGATCAAGAAGGGTGTAGAGGGTCGTCGTTTTTCCCGACCCCGTCGGGCCGGTCAACAGCACAAGCCCTTGCGGATGCTGCATGAAGGAAAATAATCGTGCGGTGGAGCGGAAGAATAAAGATAGTTCGCGAAGCGGCAGCGAGAAGCGCTGCGGCAGAAGCCGAATGACGAGGCTTTCATCGTAGAGCGTCGGCAATGTCGATAAACGCAAATACACCGTTTCCCCAAACTCAGCCACTTCCATGGCGCCGCTTTGCGGACGGCGTCGTTCCCCGATGTCCATGCCGGCTAAAAATTTAAAGTGGGCGATGAGACGTTCCGCCGTTTCCTTCGAAAGCACGCCAACGTCGACAAGCATGCCATCAAGCCGAAGACGAACAGCGGCATCGCGGCGGCGCGGAACGAGGTGAAGATCCGAGGCGCGGCGCTGCACCGCTTCGGCGAGAAGGCGGTTTGCCGTTTGTTCGATCTCGTTCAGCACATATTCCCTCCTTTCGACAGACTGCTTTGTATTTCGACGAGCATGAGTCGTTATCCTGCTTTTGGCGCAGCTTTTTTGTGAAATTTTTTTGAATGTCAGTCCACTCACTGCCAATAGTGACAAAAATCATTCCTCGCTTTGGACGATTTCATTATAATAACATAACTGTAGATGAGCAAATTCACTGACATAAATTGACAACTAAACAAAAAAGGAGACATGAACCCGATTCCTTGGTTAGAATAGATGTACCACCAACTATCCACAAGGAGGTTCATGTCTCATGAATAGATTAGCACATCACCAAGGAATCCACAAGTTTTTCTTCACGCTGGGGTTGACGCTGCAGCTTTCCAAACCGGTCATCAAGCATCTCATTCATATTGTCGATGCCTTGACCACCAAGGGATTCTCGGGAACATTGACTGATATTCATTACTGGAGCTTTCATCCGAATCATCGAACGACGCTCAGTCACTTTTTCACGAAAAGCCCTTGGAACGAGGAAAGGCTGCTTGGGAAGCTTCAAGAGTGGATCCTTTCCCAGGTCGAACGACTGGCCAAACGGAAGAATCAACCCCTTTTTGTTTCGATTGATGATACGATTTGCCAAAAAACAAAGCCTTCGTCACGGGCTGTGCACGCCATTCAAGGGTGCGACTGGCACTACTCGCATAAAGATCATCAATCGGTCTGGGGGCATTCGCTCGTTTGGCTGATGGTGCACACCTTCACGCAGGCGTTCCCATTTGCGTTCCGCCTGTATGACAAGAAAGCGGGAAAAAGCAAGATCGACCTGGCGATCGAGATGCTTTCCTCGCTCAAGGTGAAGCGGGCTCAGCCGGTGTATGTGCTCATGGATTCGTGGTATCCGTCCAAAAAGCTCATCGAAGCCTGTCTGAAACAGGGATTCCATGTCATCGCGATGCTCAAGACGAACCGGATTCTCTACCCGAAAGGCATCGCCATCCAAGCCAAGCAGTTTGCCCGCTATATCGAGTCCAAAGACACCCGCCTCGTCACGGTGGGGCAGGAGCGTTATCGCGTGTATCGCTATGAGGGGGCCATCCATGGCCTCGATGACGCGGTGGTGCTGCTGGCTTGGAAGGCGGATCAGCCGATGGCGCCGGAACATCTTCATTGCATCTTGAGCACCGACCGGGAACTCGGGGACGAAGACATCTTGCGTTACTACGCCCAGCGCTGGACGATCGAGTGCTTTTTCCGGCAGGCGAAAGATCAACTGAAGCTGGATGGATACCGCGTTCGCCACATTCGGGCGGTGAAACGGTATTGGGCGGTGGTGCTGTTGGCCTGCGTGTACAGCATCGCCGAATCCCGCCAAAACCTCTCCACCGGGCTGGAGCTTCTTCGGTCGCGGAAAGACCACAGCGTCGTCGAGTTCATTTATGACGCTGCAAAGCAAGATATTCCCATTGATGTGATCAAAAAACAGCTCCGTATCGCGTAAGGGGTACCCTGTTTGTCTCTCTAACCATGGAAATTATTGTAATGAAAAATGCTCATCTACAGTAACATAATAACCATATCAATGATTCATTTAGGAGGGAAACCAATGGAACAAACGCTGAAAATCACAAGCGTATTGTCTGACCCGACAAGATTTCATATTTATGAATATATGGCAAAAGTGCATCGCGAAGTTTCTGTTCAAGAAATCGCAGAAAAATTTCATATCCATCCAAACGTTGCCCGCTTGCATTTAACGAAGCTTGAAGACGTTCGCATGGTCGTATCGGATACGCAAAAAACGGGAAAAGGCGGGCGGCCGAGCCGGCTGTACCGCCTGTCCGACGAAGTGATCGGGCTGTATTTTCCGTTCCGCGATTATCAACTCCTCGCCCGCATCGCCATTCAAACGATGGCCAAACTCGGTCCCATTGGAAGCGAGGCGTTGCGTGAAACAGGAAAGCGGTTCGGCCGTGAGCTCATCGCCAGCCGTTTGCCGCATAACGGCACAGCGAGCGCGCTCACCATAGCGGACAAAATCGCCATAATGGAAGAGGCGGCCGAAGCGGCTGGATTTTTGCCGCAATTGCACTATGATGAAGAAAAAGGAGTGCTATACCTCGATATTTTCAACTGCCCGTTCAAAGAAATCGCCGCGCAAGCACCTGATACCGTCTGCGGCATGCACCACGCTTTTTTGGAGGGAATGGTCGAGACGCTGTTTGCCGGTGCTGAAGTAACGGAAACGGAAAATATGATGGAAGGCAGCCACCGCTGCGCCTACCGCATCATCATCCGTCCGTGACAGCGTCCCTCCTTCCTTCTTTTTTGTCTGAAGCAAGCAACGGCCGGCATTGGCATCATTTCTTACCACTTGTCCGAAAGCGTTATTTACATTCCCAATCATTGTACATTATAATAAGTAAAGACCAATGGATTGCTCAAAAAGGAGGGATACATAATGGATCGCATGTTCCGCGTCTTGGCTTTTTGGACTGGCATTTTTGCCGTCATGTTTTATCTTGGCCATATGCATACGACATCGCTCATCTTCTTTGGCCAAACCGTGTTTTTCCTTTTCGTCGGCTTTTTGAAACTGACCGAGCGAATGTACATTTACATTTTCGGGGCGTATTTGACGATTTTCTTTGCCGCTTTTACATACTGGACGACGTTCATGATGGTGCCCGGCATGGGCGAATGAAAACAGGCAGAGCCCGTTCTCTGCCTGTTTGTCTTTATGGCAAAAATTCCGGCGCCGCCCAAATGTCCGGGATGGGAAGCTTCACGCCTTTTTGTCCGATGAGCACATCGAAAAAACGGCTGATGCCGTCATCGGCGACCAACGCGCGAAGCATCCGGTCTTCCCGGCTCGGCGGGGCAAACAACTCCGCGCTTTTGGAAACTGCCCATTCGTCCAAGAGACCGGCAGCAAGCAAAAACCGATCTTGGCGGAGAAACGCCACCTCCTCCCACCCGGTCTGCCGGGCGTACAAGCGGATGGCATCCCATTGTACATGGGCCGTCAAATCCATCTCCCCAGGACGGTGAAGCGGGTCGGGGACGAGCTGATGGCGGAAATAACCCCGCAAGCTGCCGTGCCGCCGCGCCGGCGCCCGCAGCTGTTCGTCCGTATAACCATAATCAATCGTCACCATCACCGCCTGGCGAAACTGCGGCCCGATGTCAAGCCAAAATGATCTTGCCGCGAGCGGCACTTCCAAGCGCTGCCCTTCGGCAAGCGAGAGGCCGCGCTCAGCCAAGTAGCGGGCAATATCCAAATTGCAAAGCGGCTCCTTTTCCTCGACGAGCCGGCCGTCACGGGCGGCGACGAAACATTCATAAAGAATCCCTTGTTCCTTTGCAATCACATGAACCGGGAGTGCGTCAAAAAATTCATTGCTGAATACGATCCCAGAAAACGGCCCACGCTCGGCGAGCCAGCGGGAGACGTTGTCATATTGCTCCACTTTATCGGCAGCCGCGCGAAGCGTTTCCCGCTGCCTTTGACGGTGGAACAGGCTTTGATCGATGATCGTATACGACAACTCACGGTATGTATCAGGGCTTTTTTTCTCCCATTCTTCCAATATCGCCAGCGCCAAACGTCCATCCCCGCCCCCCCACTCGCAAATCGCCGGCGGCAGGCCGCCCCGCTCAACAATCCGAATGAAAAACGAAGCAAGCGCTTTGCCAAACACCGGCGCGAATGAGCTGTTCGTAAAAAAATCGCCTTCCTTGCCGATTTTCGCCCGCTCTCGCATATAGTAGCCGAATCGTTCGTCGTAAAGAACCGTCTGCATGTAATCGGCGTACGACACCCGCCCACCCGGCGCTGCGGCAATCTGTTCATACAATCGACCCATCACCATTTCTCTACCCCGTCTTCATCATCATTCCGAAAGAAGCTCCCGCCTCAAGCAAAGTGAAGTGGGAGTCGTTCACTTTTTTACTGTTGACATAGTGAAAATAATCATATATTGTTATAGTAGCAGCTTAACTATATCCCCTCCCATTATTGTGGATAGAACATCCCCCAAAAACCCTTCTTGGCGCGGCTAAGAAGGGTTTTTTTGTGTGTTCCGGCGCCAGGAGGCCTTCCGTTGCGCTTTTCCTTGCCCAAAGGAGCCGCCTGCGTTTGCCCGAGGGAATTGCTTGTGTGAAGCCGACGTAGACGGCTTTTTTTCTTACGAAAACCCATGCAAAAACGGATTTGCATCCATCTCCGCGGCGATCGTCGTCTCTGGCCCATGGCCTGAAAGAACGATCGTTTCCTCCGGCAGCGTAAGCAGTTCGTCATGAATGCTTTTCAACAGCTGCTGATGGTTGCCGCCTGGCAAATCCGTGCGTCCGATGCTGCCGGCAAACAGCGCATCGCCGGAAAACACAATATTGGCTTGTTTGCAATAATACGAGACGCTGCCCGGGGAATGACCCGGCGTTTCGCGGACATCCAACGCAAACGGACCAATGTTCAGCACCGTCGGTCCTTTCAGGCATGTCGGTTCGCAGCGGACAGCGACCGGACCGCCGAAATAAAGCGAGCCATTCAATGCCGGATCTTGCAGCCATTGTTTTTCCTTTTCGTGCACATACACTGGAATGTCCCAGCGGGCAAGCACGTCCGGGATGCCGCCAATATGGTCAAAATGCGCATGCGTCAGCAAAATCGCCAACGGGGTCAGCCCTTTTTCCTCGATCCGGCGGACGAGCGCCGCGCCTTCCGCGCCGGGGTCAACGATTAGGCATTGTCGATCTGCAGACGACAACAAGTAAGCGTTGGCCTGAATCGGGCCGACAGGGATGCGCGTCCATTCCATGGCCATCTCCTCCTTTCCTTGACATGTCCAATATTTAACTTTATTTTACTGCTTTTTTTCAAGCGATGGAAGAGAAAAGAGAAAGGGACCTCGACAAATGGAGGAAAAAAGATTACAATGAAAAAGAATGGACACGTTTGTACATACTGTTTCATGAGGGGGTAAAACGATGGGTACGGTCATTATTTTTGCACTTGTAACGCTGCTTGCCCTTTATGGAATGCTCCGTACATTGCGCGAGAAAAACGTGCTCGGATTTTTGTTTGGACTTGCCACTACCGCCGTATTCGGCTGGTTTACCATCATGACCATTTTACATCATGGCATTCCAACCGGCACGCTCTGAAAACGCAAGAGGCGAATCATGCCTCTTGCGTTTTTTTATGCCATTTTGAGCGCTGCTAAAAACAGGCCGAGGCTGTCGCGATATATTCGCGCAAACTGCGAGAGCGGCAATGGATTGACACCCTCGCCGAGCTCCACCGTGTAACCGCGCCGTCTCCACGTTTGAATGAACCAATCGCGGTAGCCGGCATGGCTGTCAATGTAGCGAACAGCCTGGTAGCCGCTTGCTTCAGCCATCGCCTGAACCGTTGCCTTCGCCTCCGGCGGCTCGAACCCTTCATATCCCCAATAAATTTCCTTGCCTTGTGTATGAAACGCGACGACCATCGCAAAATCGCCCGACTCGGCGAGCGCCGCCATCGCTTTCGCCTCCGGCTCCGTAAGCGGGGCGAATCCTGGAAAATCACGCGGTGCCGGCGCTTTCGGCGGTTTGCGGGTCTGTTCTATTTCCCAGTTAGCTGGGAATTGATTGTTTAAATCAACGCCGCGGATGTTCGCTTTCCATTGCGAAAAGTCGAGCGATCCACCGTTGATGCAGACGACTTCGCTCCGATGCGGCTCTTCTTCCGGCGGGCCGTTCAGCACAAGGTTGACGCCGTCGGGATTGACCATCGGCACAACGGAAAGAGTCACTTTACGGTAATAATCAAGCACCCGATGGCCAGCAAGCTCGTCATCGTTAACCAACGCCCTCGCGTACTCGTCGATGAGCGCCATGATTACGGCCGTCGTGATCCACTCATTCGCGTGGAATGATCCGTTCATATGCACGCGCACCGGCCCGCGGCCGATTTGCAGTTCAACGAGCGGCAAGCCGAGAACGCTATGGCCGATCGTCCGCTGGCGCACAAACGGATAGCGACAGACGAGGGCGGTGATATCCTCCATCAAAGCGGCAAAATCGTACGGACGGACGCTGCGGACGACCGGGGACGAAATCCGCTTCGGCAGCGGCGCTGTTCCGTTGATGACCGCCATCGCCCCCGGCAGCCGCCGCAGCACCTCCGTCGGCAGCGATAGGCGGTCAGCGAGCGCTTCCCACGTATCGATCGGCGCGTATCCCGGGATGGCAACGGTCTGCCCAGGGCGCAATCCCTCTTCCACATGCGGATTCGAATCGATGATCAGTTCAGTCGGCACCGAAAACCATCGTCCATATGTTTCAAACGTATCGCCGGGCCATGCTTGAAGGTGCATGCGCCGTCTCCCCTTCCCATTTCTTTACCTTAACATATGTCGGCAGACGGCAAAAAATGAGCGCCTGGCAGGCGGCAGTGCACGAATGTTCGCAAACATCTCCTTCTTTAAAGTTCGTTCCAATCTCATATCATCCAACAATAAGAAAAGGCGCCCCAACCTTTTTGGGACACCTTCCGTTGTTTACGCGCCGACAAGCTCTTTCGCCAGCCAGGCGGCGCCGATGACGCCGGCATCGTTGCCAAGCGTCGCTAAAACAAGCTTCGCCCCAGCGGCGACGCGCGGGAACGCGAAGCGGCGGAAATGGGCGGCCACGCGCTCGACAAGCATGTCACCCGCCTTGGACACGCCGCCGCCGATCACGATTTTCTCCGGGTTCGTCACATTGGCGGCATTCGCCAACGCCCAACCAAGATAGTACGTTGCTTCATCGACCACTTCCAATGCCAGCGCATCGCCCGCTTTGGCGGCGTCAAACACCGCTTTAGCCGTCACATCCCCATTGCGAAGCTCACTCGGACGCTCATCTGCGGTCAATTTCTCCTTGGCGATCCGCACGATGCCGGTGGCGGACGCAATCGTTTCCAAACATCCGGTTTTGCCGCAGTTGCAACGGGCGCCGCCATCAGGGATCATCGTCATATGTCCGATCTCTCCGCCGGCGCCGTTTATGCCGCGCACAATGGCTCCGTTGGCAATCACACCGCCGCCAACGCCGGTGCCAAGCGTCACAAACAACAAATGGCGCGCTCCTCCCCCTGCTCCTTTCCACATTTCGCCAAGCGCGGCGAGATTGGCGTCATTATCGACCGAAACGGGCAGCCCCGTCGCCTCTTCCAGCCGTTGCTTCAATGGATAATTCGTCCACCCTATATTGACCGTCTCATACAACATGCCGGTTTCCTCTTCGACCGGTCCGGGGGCGCCGATGCCGGCGGCAAGCAGCCTCTCTTTCGCTCCGCCGAGCTGGGCGAGCGTCTTTTCAAGCGATCGGGCAATGTCAGCGACGATATGCTCACCGCGATTGGCGGTGTTCGTCGGAATTTCCCATTTGTGCACGATGTCACCCTCGGTGGTGACAAACGCCATTTTGATTGTCGTGCCCCCGAGGTCAATGCCTACCAACCATGGTTCCATTGCATCCTCATCCTTTTTTCATCCGTTTTTCCCGCTCCATTTGCGCTTCCTGCCGCAAAATAAACAAAGCGGCTTGCAGCTGTTTCGCATCGATCAGCTGGGACTGGTACAGCTCTTTCACTTCCTCTTCCATCAGCTCCAGATCAGCGAGCCGGTCGCCCACGTAAATGATCGTGCCAAACCGTTTCAACAGCTGCTGAACATCGTATACCGTCTTCATCATCATTCATGCTCCTTTTTTCCTCTTTTAATGTAGCGGCAAACGGCCGCGGCCGTCAAGACAAAAAAAACGCAGGCGCTAAAAATCAGCACCTGCGTCAGCGGTCAGGGTCGCGCGGGTGAAGAATCGCCGGCCGCCGGTTTTTGAGCGGCATCGGCGACCGGATGAGCACGTCGCGCATCGCTCGGTAGGAGAACGGGATGAACGGCCATAAGTACGGAACGCCAAATGACGTCATCCGCGCCAAGGCAAGAATCCAAACGGTGATGCCGATGACATAACCGTACAGGCCGAACAGGCCCGACAAAATGAGCAAGGCAATGCGGACGAGCCGGTTCGCCAAGCTCATTTCATAGCTGGGCGTCGCAAACGTGCCGATGGCGGCAACCGAGAAATATAAAATCACTTCGTTGGAAAAGAGGCCGACCTCCACGGCAATGCCGCCGATCATAAGCGCGGCGACGAGGCCGAGCGCGGTCGCCAGCGAAGACGGTGTATGAATGGCGGCCATTCGCAGCATATCCATCCCGATTTCAATCATCAAAATTTGTGCAAACAGCGGAATGTCTCCCAATTTGGCCTTTCCCAAAAACTGGAGTGGATCCGGCAGCAGTTCCGGCTCGATCATGAGCAAATACCAAAGCGGCAGCAAAAACACCGACGCCCAGACAGCCAAAAAGCGAACGAGCCGCAAATACGCCCCGACGATCGGCTTATTCCGGTACTCTTCAGCGTGCTGCAAATGATGCCAAAACGTTGCCGGGGTAATAATGACACTTGGCGATCCATCGACGATCACAAGCACATGGCCTTCATACAAATGGGCCGCTGCCGTATCAGGGCGTTCCGTATAGCGGACAACCGGGTACGGATTCCAATGCCGTCCGGAAATAAACTCTTCCACCGTTTTCTCAGCCATAACCAGCCCGTCTGTGTCAATGGCGGTAATCGATTCCCGAACGCGGCGGACAAGTTCCGGGTCGGCAATTTCTTCAATATAGCAAATGCAAATGTCCGTTTTCGAGCGGCGCGCCACCTGTACATATTCCATCCGCAGCGACGGGTCGCGGACGCGGCGGCGGATGAGCGCGGTGTTAAAGACGATCGTCTCGACAAAACCGTCGCGCGCCCCGCGTACGACCCGTTCCGTATCCGGCTCTTGCGGCCCGCGCACCGGATACGTGCGGGCGTCAATCAAAATGATCCGCTCAACGCCGTCAACGACTAATGCCGTCGGCCCAGCAAGCACCATCGCGACCGCTTCTTCCAAGTCGTCTGTCTGTCCGATCTCGACGTACGGAAGATATTTTTTCAGGAGCTTCTCAAGCGGGTGAACGTCCAGTTCGTGTTCCTCAAGCCGGGACAAATATCTCATCAAATAATGCAAAATATCGTCTTTGACAAATCCGTCAATCATAAACAACGCCATCGCCCGGCCGCCATATTCGACGTCAAGGCGAATGACATCGAAGCTCTTCCCGACTCCAAGCCGTTCGGCTAAGTAAGCCGCATTGTCTTTGAGACGGCATGAAGCTGGCCGTTTCGGCACACGTTTGTCCATCGCCATCCTCCTGCATCTCGTGTCACTGTATACTCCCCATCATAGACAACCAGCAGGAAATTCATACATAAATGTCCCTTTCTATGCATATATTGGTGGAAACTTGTCCGCTCAGGGAGGATGCCATGAGACGATGGTTGTTGGCCGCCGTAGGAGCAGCGTTTTTTCTCGCCGCTATAGCTGCGCTGTTTTCGTGGTGGGAGCGTCAGCGCACCGAGGAAACGATTAAATTTTTCCCGCTTGACCGCGAGGCGGTGTTCACCGAAGCGAAAACCTCTCTTGCGCTTGCAACAAACAAAGAGCGCGGGCGCTATTCGCTGCGTTGGTCCACTGTCTCCACGCTGAACCGCCGCGCCTATTTGCGGCAAGACGTTTCATTGCTGTTTGCTGACGGCCGATTGGTGGATGTATTGTCCCGATGGGAGACGAACACCGGAACGATCGCCATGGAAAAAACAGTAATTATGCATGACAGCCGTTTTTTCCAAGCCATTTCGTTCCATCATGGTGAACTGCACAGGGGCGAAACGATCACAAGCAGCCAAACGATGTCAAGCGCGTATTTGTATGTCATCGACTCGCCATACCATCCGCTCGCATCATTCCGCCGGCCGAAAACGGACGCCGAGCGCGAATGGCAGCGCGTCTTGAACAAGGCAACGAACGAATTTCTCCGCCATAAGGCGGACGAGCTGCTTTCCCATTTTTCGCTATCGAAAGAAGACTACTACGCCCTTTATTTGCCGGAGCTTGTCGCTTATACGGAACAACCGCTGCCCGGCTTGTCGATGACAAAAACACAGACGATCATCGGCCGCCTATGGGAGGGGATCTATAAGTCGTACGTTCTCGGCATAAAAAAAGAGGATGGCTCCATCCTCTCGCCGATCGGCAGCACGGTGCCCCTTATTTTGATCCGGAAAGATTACGGTCAAATCCTTGTTTTGCTTGAAGCGAAAAATGGAGACAAAGTCATGCTCATCCAAGTTCCTTAGCGGAAACCAAGCCATAAGCCGGACGCTGCCAATAACAACGCGGCGGCCAATGCGCCGGCCTGCCGCCCCGAAGCGGTCTGCTTCGGCAAATGGACAGCACCCGCTGCCAGAAAGCCGCCGACAAGCCCGCCGATATGGCCGGCGTTGTCAATGCCGGGAACAAGCAGGCCAAACAGCAGGTTGACGACGATTAAGCTGATTACGTTCATGCCCATCGTCCGAAAAAATAGATGCCGGTAAACCGTCCCAAAATAAAGAAGCGCCCCAAACAATCCGAAAATGGCGCCGGACGCCCCGGCCGAAATCGATGGAGTGAACAAAAAGCTCGACAGCGTTCCGAAAAAACCAGCCGTTGCATAAATGATCAAAAAGCGAAGCGAACCGTATAACCGCTCTGTCATCGTCCCTAAATAATACAGCGCAAACGTGTTCGTCAACAAATGCAAAAACCCGATATGCAAAAACATCGGCGTCAAAAATCGCCACCATTCCCCCGCCTCAATGAGCGGATTGAATTTGGCGCCATACCGGATCAAGACGTTGGGGTCCGTGCTGCCGCCGCTCCACTCGAGAACAAAAAACATAGCGACTTGCACGATCATCAGCAGCCGAGTGAACACCGGCCTGCCGTATTCAAAAATGCGCCGCTCTTCCTCCCGTTGGCGGCGCCATTCCGTCAGCACTTGATGTTTGAAACGCTCGGCGGCGGCGAACGGGTCTTCCTCTTCCGCAGATGGAGCCGGGCGGAGCGCCGCCCCGGTCATCTCCTCGAGCCGCGGCAGCATGTCATTGATGTTGCCGCTATGAATGAGAAGCGTATGAAACGCGCCATCGCCCGTCCCTAAAAGCGGCAGCGGTTCGTCAATGAGAAACTCCCAGTCATCAACCGGCGGATACGCCATGATGTATACGTTGACAACCTGGCCTCCTCTGCCGGTTGCCCGTCCGTCCATCCGCCGAATGAATTGCCACGTATATTCCATATCAAGACGCAGCGACCGACTCCAGTCGAAATCGGCGCGGACGAGGCGGATGAGTGTCGGCCGCCGCCAGCGGGCCGATTCGAGCCATACTTCATCCCCGCGTTCGGCCATCCGCGCGATGCGGTAACCGCCGCGAAGCAAAAGATGAACAAGCTGCCAAAACAATACATCCATCGTTCCAACCATGTTCTCCTCTCCCTTTCTCCAGCAGGCCGAACCTGGCGGACAGCAAAGCTCCGGCTGTCTGGATGATCCAGCGCAATCCAGAGGGAGGCTGTGCCGTTCCCGCCCCAGGCGCGCTTTTTCCACCCGCCCGCTTTGAAATCGACGATAAGGGTGGCCAGCTTCCCGTTCGCGGCATCATAAAACGGCCAGCCGGCCACCGCCTCTCTAGCGCAACATTTGCGACACAACCGCGTTGCGCACCGCCGGAATGTTGAGCGCAAAGCGAACAAGCTGCTTTCGCAGCGGCGGAATGCGCAACGCCCAGTCAGCCATTCGGTAACGATAACGATAGGCGAGCCATCCGGCTGCGACCGCCAACAGCGAGTACGACCATTTGTTCATTGGTGTTCCCCCTTCATCATATGACATGCTCGTTATTCTTTTTCCCTTTTTCCCCTTAATTATGAAGCAGACGGCCTAACGCCCCAGCACAAGGGCGGCGGCAAGCACCGCACCGGCAGCCGACAAGACGTTGACGGCATCGTTGTCAAGCCAGCGCCATCCTTTCACCTGAACGGTCATCCGCCCGCAATGCTGTTTTCGCTCGGTGGCGATCCCGCATACCGGACAGCGGTAAACGGTCTGCCAGGCGGCGCCAAGCCATGTATCCAGCCAGCTGCCAAACCAGCCGAACAGTGCAAGGGGGAGCCACGGTGCAGCGGGAAGGAGCAACGCGCCGCTGGCGGCGATGAACAGCGCCCCAGCAAGGGAAGCGGCCGTGCCAAGGAGCGTCACCGCTCCGGAAGTGCCGGCCTCGACCGGCTGAAAACTCGGCCATGTCCGCGGCGGACGCCGGCTCAAGGCACCGATTTCCGACGCCCATGTATCGGCGTTCGCCGCCGCGACCGCGACGACGAACAGCTCGTTCCAAACCGGGTCAGGGAGCAGCGCCGCCAGCAGTCCGAGCGCAGCCGGCACTCCACCGTTGGCCAGCACTTGGACCGCATCGCGCCGCCCCCCTTTTGCCACCTTTTCGGCGAGTTTCTCCTTTTTCCGCCTCCCGATATGGCTGAAAAAGCTGGAGCTGGCAAAAAATAATCCCAGCAACCATAGCCCGCTCCATGAAAAACCATACCCAACCAAGGCGCCGACAACAACGGTCGCCGCCGCTCCCGAGGCGGACAGCAAGCGCAGCAGCCACCCGCCGCCGGCTGCGATGGCGGATGCAGCAATATACGCCCATTCACCGCTCACAGCGAATGACCCCTTTATCGGTAATAATGAACTCTACCGGCACGTCATGTTCTTCTGCTGGGATGTCGTCCACCACTTGAAACGAATAGGCAAGCGCCGCCGTCACTGCCGCCGCCCCCGGCAAGTACCGGTCATAATACCCGCCGCCGTAGCCGATCCGAAAGCCATTTTTGGCAAAACACACTCCTGGAACAATAATGAGATCAAACTCCTCGCGATCCATCGCCGTCGTTTGTTCCTCGATCGGCTCAAGCAGCCCGGCATACGCCTCTTCAAGCTGGGCAAACGACACGATCCGCCGAAACGTCATCGTTTTCGCCGCTGGGTCGCATTTTGGCACGCCGACTTTTTTTCCTTCCCTCCAAGCTTGTTCAATGATCGGCGCCGTATCCACTTCCGTCTCCCGCGCCACCGTGATGGCGATCGCCCGGGCTTGTTTCCACGGCGTCCATTGATATAAATAACCGGCAATTTGCCGGTCGCAAACTCGTTTTTCAGGCGCCGGAAGCTGCCGAAGCCGGCTGAGCATATGACGGCGCAGTTCCCGTTTGCGGTCCATCGTCGCTCCCCTCTCTGCCCGAAAGATAAAAAAGCAGCAGGAATGGCGTTCCTACTGCTTACTTCGTTTCGCGATGCAACGTAACTTTGCGGTCCCGCGGGCAATATTTTTTCAATTCCAAACGCTCTGGGTTGTTGCGTTTATTTTTCGATGTAATATAGTTGCGTTCGCCGCATTCTGTGCATGCCAATGTAATGTTCACGCGCATCTTTTTTCCCTCCAAACGAGCTTTATACTTTATATATAATCAGACCTTTCTATGATACCATTTTTCTTCGGCGATTTCCACCTCTAAATTTCATCTTTGTTCAATAAGAGCGCCACAAGCAGAGAATGGTATGGTATAGTGAAAAGGGGAGGGATGCATGTGGTGGAATACGCAATCATCGCTTTGGCAGCTCTAGCCATTATTCTCCTTGTTCTTTCCTTTTTTGCGAAAGATGAACTGAAACCGCTCGAAGAACAAATTGACCAGCTGGCTGTCTCGTTGGCGCAAGAAACGTATCAAATGAAAAAACGGCTGCAAGTCATCGAGGAGGAACTGCTCATCCCTGAGCGCCGGCGCCCGCCCCGCCGCGGTCCTTTTTCCGACACCGAGCGGCGCATCTTCTTTTTGCATAAACAAGGATTTCCGCCCGAAGAGATTGCGCAAGAGACCGGTTTGACGGTTGCCGAGGTCGAGCGGATCGTGAGGAGATTGCTGCGATGAAGAAACGGACGATGCGCGCCTTTGCTCTCGGCCTGCTTGTTGCCACGTCATTCATCGGTGTCTCGTATTATCATTCCGCCCCCGATGCGCCGACGGAAGCGGAAGTGCAGGCGTTTCTCGAACAACGCGGGCTTGTTGCCATTGCGAAAAGCGAATACGATCAACTTCGCCGCGACCGGCAAACGTCGGCTGAACAGCCGGCTGCGCAACCGGCGAAAACAGTATACATATACCGCCTTGTCATCCAAAAAGGCGACACTCCGGAAACGTTCGCCAAAGAGCTTGAGGCTGCCGGCATTATTCAAAGCGCTCGCACGTTTCGCGAGTACTTGCAGCAGCACGGGCTGACGCGCTCGATCCGCCCCGGCGCCTATAACGTGCGAAGCGATATGGACTACGCGGCAATCGGCCGCTTGATTGCTAAACCATAACGGAAAGAAGGAGGCAAATGATGAAAAGACTGCCTCCTTCTTTGTATTTGCATCAATCATTCAAATCATAATGCTTCCCTTTGACGAGATAAAGGAGATGCTCGGCGATGTTGGTCGCATGATCCGCCGTCCGTTCAATATACCGGGCGACGAGAGCCAGCACGTTCATTTGCGCCAACGCCTCTTTATCTGTTTTCTCCATCTCAAGCAGCGCTCTCATCATCTCCCCGTACCGCTCGTCAACCTGACGATCCATATCGGCAATTTGTGCAGCCAGCGATGCATCTTCCCGATCGTACGCCGTTATAGCCGCCGATACCATGTCTGCCGCCAATTGGTGCATCGACACTAGCGGGCGGATGTCGATGACGAACGGCTCGCCGCCGATGCGGATGCACGCCTTGGCGACATTAACGGCAAAATCAGCGATCCGCTCGATATCGCCCGCGATTTTGATCGCGGCGATGATGCGGCGCAAGTCGGTCGCGACCGGCTGCTGTTTCGCAATGAGCCACAACGCAAAGTCGTTCACTTCTTCTTCGAGCTTGTCAATCAAGCCGTCTCCGTCAATGACGGCCATCGCCAAATGTTTGTTTTGTGTTTGAAACGCGTCAATCGCCTGTTGCAATGCCACTTCTGTTAACCGCCCCATCTCAACCAGCTTGTTGTGCAGCGCTCGTAAGTCATCAGCAAACGTTTCACGCATTTCAGGCTTTCCTCCCTTGTTTTTTATCCGAAACGGCCGGTAATGTAGTCTTCTGTACGCTGGTCGGCCGGATTGGAAAACAGCTTGTTCGTCTCTGCGTATTCAATCACTTCTCCGTTCAAGAAAAACGCTGTTTTGTCCGAAATGCGGGCCGCTTGCTGCATGTTATGGGTCACGATAATGATGCTGTATTGTTTTTTCAATTCTTGAATAAGTTCCTCGATTTTCAACGTGGAAATCGGATCGAGCGCCGACGTCGGTTCATCCATTAAAATAACGTCCGGCTCAATCGCCAAACAGCGGGCGATGCACAATCGCTGCTGCTGTCCGCCTGATAACCCGTAGGCATGATCGTGCAGCCGATCTTTTACCTCATCCCAAAGCGCCGCCCCTCGCAAACTTTTTTCGACAATTTCGTCGAGCACTTTTTTATTGCGGATGCCATGAATGCGGGGACCGTACGCAATATTGTCGTAAATCGATTTCGGGAACGGGTTCGGCTTTTGAAACACCATGCCGACTTGTGTCCGCAATTGTTCAACCGGATAGGAAGGGTCAAAAATGTTGCGCCCGCGGTAGACGAGCTGGCCGGCAATGCGGACGTTCGGCACGAGCTCGACCATTCGGTTCAACGTTTTAATATAGGTCGATTTTCCACATCCTGACGGCCCGATAATTGCCGTCACCTCATTTTCATAAATTGTTAAATGAATGTGCTTCAGCGCATGATGTTCACCATACCATAAGTTTAAATCTGTTGTCTCGTACACAACGCCTTTTGTTGCAACATCTTCGACCGCCGGCGTTGCCGCAGACGGTTCGACCAACGGTGAGAGTTTTGTTTTCTTTGTTTTTGTTGCCATCATCTGATTGGTCTCCTTTCGCTCTTCCCCGAAATTTTTGCGTTAAAACCGCTTTTGAAACTTGTTGCGAATCAATACCGCGACCGAATTCATCAAAATTAAAAAGACGAGCAGGACGACAATCCCGGCAGCCGCTACATGCTGAAACTCCTCTTGCGGCCGCCCTGTCCAGTTGTAAATTTGCAACGGCATAGCGGTAAACGTATCAAGTACGCTGCCCGGCAGGTAGGCGATAAACGTCGGGATGCCGAGCACCACAAGCGGAGCTGTCTCCCCAATAGCGCGGGAAAACGCCAAAATGGCCCCCGTCAGCATTCCCGGCAGCGCCGCCGGCAACACCACCCGACAAATCGTTTGCCATTTCGTCGCCCCCATGGCATACGACGCTTCCCGCAACTGCTGAGGAACCGCACGAATCGCTTCTTGGGCCGCGACGACGATCACCGGAAGAACGAGCAAGCTCATCGTCAACCCGGCCGCCAAGACACTGCGCCCAAGCCCAAGCTCACGGACAAAAACCGTAAGCCCCAGCAGGCCAAACACGATCGACGGCACGCCGGCCAGATTGGAAATATTCGTTTGAATCAACGCGGTGAAACGGTTTTTGCGCGCGTATTCTTCCAAATAAATGGCCGTCCCAACCCCCAAAATAAACGAAACCGGTGCGACAATCATCATCAGCCAAAGGGAGCCAACCAGTCCGGATTTAATCCCAGCTTCCTCCGGACGGCGCGAAGGAAAGCTGTTTAAGAAATCACCATCGAGCCAGCCGATCGCCTGCATGATGACACGGGATAATAATAACGCGAGAACAATGAGTCCAAAAATCGTAGCAGCAAAAAAAATGGCTTGCAAGACGGCGTTTTGCACCAGCCTTCCTTTCATTCGTCTCCAAACGAGCGGTTTGTCCAATTTGTTTTCCATGTGTTCAATACTCCTCCCTCAATCGGCGGGAAATGTATTGCGCCAATATATTCATCAGCAGCGTGAAAATAAAGAGCGTCATCCCGACAGCGTAAATGCTGTAATAAATCGTCGTCCCATAGCCGGCGTCGCCGGTTGTCACCTGGACGATGTAAGCGGTCAATGTTTGAATCGATTGCGTAACATCAAACGTAAACTCCGGCGATGATCCGCCAGCCACCGCGACGATCATCGTTTCACCGACCGCCCGGGAAATGCCTAAAATAAATGAGGCAATCACTCCGGAAGCGGCGGCAGGAAGCACGACCTTAAGCGCTACTTCAAACTTTGTCGCGCCAAGGGCCAAGGCGCCTTCGCGAATGGAGTTTGGCACTGCGCTCATCGCGTCTTCTGACAGCGAGGCGATCATCGGAATGATCATAATCCCCATGACGAGCCCCGGGCTGAGCGCATTAAAAATCTCTAGATCCGGGATGACCTTTTGCAATAACGGCGTCACGATCGTCAACGCAAAAAACCCGTACACGATCGTCGGAATGCCGGCAAGCACTTCGAGCGCCGGCTTGATGATTCGGCGCGTCCGCTCCGACGCATACTCGCTCAAGTAAATGGCCGAAGCGAGCCCAATCGGAATAGCCAAAAGCATAGCGATACCGGTCGTCAGCAGCGTGCCGGTCACAAGCGGAGCGACTCCGAACGATCCGTGTTCCTCATTCCACGGAAGCCACTCTTTGCTTGTGACAAACTCAACAATCGATACACGGCGGAAAAATTCGATCGTCTCAAAAAGAAGGGTAAACAAAATGCCGAGCATTACGAGCACGGAGAGTGCCGCCAATGTAAAAAGGAACTTCGGCGCGAGCTTTTCCATCCTTTTCGTCCAATGTTGCCGCGCTTGGTTTTCAACGATCATCTCCCGCACCGAGAACTGCTGTTCTTTCTTCGTTGGAACCCCCATAAAACGAAAACTCCTTTCCGACTTATTCCAACCGCAGTCACAAGTCTAGGCCGACAGACATCCCTTGTCGTCGGCCTAACGAAACCTATTTCAATCCTTCCAATGTTTCAAGCTGTTCTTTATACTTTTCCTCCGGCAGGCGGACGTAACCGACCTCTTCCGCCAAGTCCCCGGCTGTTTCCAGCAAAAACTCCATATAGTCATACACTTGCGGCTTTTCTTTCAACGATTTGACGTTCACATACGTAAACAGCGGCCGCGAAAGCGGGGTGTATTTCCCGGTTTCAATCGTCTCGTTTGTCGGCTCGACTGGCCCGTTGCCGCCATCGATCGGAACCACTTTCAGCTTATCTTTATTTTCCAAGTAATACGCATAACCGAAGTAGCCGATCGCATATTGATCCCCTTCAACCCCACGAACGAGGATATTGTCGTCTTCCGAAAGTTGAGCCGTTTTGACCAGTTCTTTTCCTTCCAGAATCACTTCATCAAAGTAGTCATATGTCCCAGAATCATGACCAGGCGAGAAAAACTTGATTTCCTCATCCGGCCAGCCCGGACGGATATCCGACCATTTTTTCACCGTGCCGTCTTCCGTCCACATTTTTTTCAACTCATCCACCGTCAAGTAATCAACCCAATCGTTTTCTTTATTGACCACAACAGAAAGACCGTCATAGGCAAGCTGAAACTCTTGGAACTCGATGCCGTTGTCGGCAGCTGCCTGTTTTTCTTCCTCTTTGATTGGACGAGAGGCGTTCGAAAAATCGGTTTCCCCTTTCGTGAACTTCTCAAATCCCCCTCCCGTTCCAGAAGCACCGACGGAAACTTTGACGTTTGGCTGTTCCATCATATATTCTTCAGCAGCTGCTTCCGCAATTGGATATACCGTCGAGGAACCGTCCATGATCACTTCACCGGACAGCTCTTTCGTTGCGGATCCACTGTCCGCCTCGTTTTCCTGCGCTCCATTTCCTCCTCCACAGGCGGCAGCAATCATCATTGTTCCGCCAAGCAAACTCGACAACATCAGCCGTTTCCATTTGCTCATCGCTTTTCCCCCTGACTGTTTTCTTTTACATGTCCTAGTTTTTCCTTACATGCCCTATCATAAACGGACGCTGTTAATAAGGTTTAAACAGAATGTTAAGATTGTGTAAACTCCAGATATCCAATATCCATTATTTTTCATCAATAGCTTCTCTTTCCTCTAAAAAATAAAAAGAGCTGATCCGACAAAAGGAGCTCTCCCTATCGAATCAGCTTCAGCATCAAGATTGTTCTGTTGTTTCGGTGCCGTCGGCTGGCGGTTGAACAGGCTCTCCAGCCATTCGTTTCGCCTTCAATTCAAAATAGGCGTCCAAAATACGGCGGCCGATGCGGTTGTTAATGCCGTCGCTTTCCCCTTGCGTCGCCCATGGGACCACAACGGCGAACGACACTTCTGGATCGTTGTACGGCGCATAGCCGACAAGCGTCAAATTGTAGGTCGAGTCATTGCGGCGGCTTTTGATCGGCCCGTCGTAAAACGCTTCAGCCGTCCCTGTTTTCCCGGCCGGCTTGTACGGAGCGCCGGCGAAATACGCATACGCCGTTCCGCCCGGCTCTTGCATAACGCGGCGGAACCCTTCCTGCACGCGCTCAATGTATTCCGTCTTCATATCGACGCGGTTTAACACGACCGGCTCGAACCGTTTGATGACGCGGCTAGGTTCTTTTCCGTCAATGGACGGCTCACGAATTTCTTTGACGAGCTGCGGCTTCATCCGATAGCCGCCGTTGGCGATCGTCGAGACGTACTGCGCCAGCTGCATCGGCGTATACATATCATACTGGCCGATGGCTAAGTCAAGCAAAAATCCGCCGAGCGTGCCTTGGCCTTGGAAGCCGCTAAGTTCGTTCGGCAAATCGATGCCTGTTTTCACGCCAAGGCCGAATTGGCTGAAATAGTGGCGAATCGTCGCAAATGCCTCTGGATTGATGCGAAGCGGCGCGTGCGGACGATACACACCGTCCCCGATGGCGATCGCTGTTTGGAACATATAGACGTTCGACGACTGCTTGAGCGCCGTCAGTTCATTGATCGTCCCCATCGTTTTCCACGATTTTTTCACCGGGGTATCTTTAATATACAGCGGCTCGTCCTTGATATACGTATTCGGATGGAGCACTCCCGTTTGAAAACCGGTAAGGATGGTCGCCCCCTTCACCGCCGATCCCATCGCATAAGCAGACGTAATGTTGCCGATGGCAAAGTCGACAAACTCGCCATCGCGAAGCAGTTTTCCAGCCATCGCCAACACTTCGCCCGTCTTCGGGTTCATCATGACGACAAACGCCCGGTCCAAGAGCGGCGATCGGCCTTTGCGCTTCGTCGCCAGAATCTCCTGCTGAACGATCTCTTCGACTTTTTGCTGCAATTCAGCATCGATGGTCAACACGAGATCTTTGCCGCGCTCGCCTGGATACACTTGCTCAACCGAGATGACATTGCCCGATTTGTCAACAACGTTTTTCACTTTTGCCTTTTTGCCGTGCAGCACTTCTTCATACTGCATCTCCAAATAGCTTTTGCCGACGCGGTCATTGCGGCTGTAGTCGCGGGCTAAAAAGTAATCGAGCCGTTCGCGCGGGACGCCTTCGTCTTCTTCAGTCACACTGCCGAGCACAGAGCGGAATGTGTTGTCATAGACGTATTTCCGGTCCCAATCCACCGTCGTATTGACGCCGGGCAGCTCGCTCAAATGCTCGCTGACGACCGCATATTCGCGGTCAGTCACCCCTTTGCTTTTGACCGTTTGCGGCGTCAAGGCGTAGCCGCTCTCCATCTCATGTTTAATGGCGATCACTTCAAGCTCTGCTTTCGAAATTTGCGCCAAATCTTGCTTGGTGATGCGATCGAGCGTCCACTCGTACACTTTTTTGTCGATCTCTTTTTGTGTCAGCCCTTGGTCAGCGAGCTTTTTCCGTTCTTGTTCGCTCACTTTCTTTTTGGCTTCTTCCGGATGGGTCAAAATCCAATAATCTTTCATATCGCGCTCCGTCACTTTTTTCTCTGCATCCGGGATATCGATATATTGGGCGAGCTTTTTGGCTACTTCCAATATTTCTTCTGGTTGGGTCGATTTTGAGCGCGTATACGTAATCGTCTTTTTCGGCGTGTTGTCGACGATCACGCGGCCGAATCGATCGTAAATTTTGCCGCGCGGCACCGGCGTGCTGACGATTTCATCCTGCGTTCGCTCCACTTCGCGCCGATAATCTTCACCGTAGACGATTTGTACGACGCCAAGGCGTAAAATCAGTGCTGAAAACAACAAAAAAACAAAGAAAAACAAAATGTTTAACCGAATCGGCACTTGTGCTCGCTTTTTCCGTTTCATCCCCCGGTCCTCCTTCTCCTCCCCCTATTGTAAAAGAAAAAGTCGGTCATGGCTAGGGAAAAACTTGGCCCCTCACACCGGCGAACGGCCTCGTTCGCCGGCCAGCTTCGGCCGAAGCAAAAGCCGCCCTTGCCGCTCCCGCTCCGGATGGCCATCAGTCAAGCGAATGCGGCGGACAAACCAATAAATCACCAAATGCCCGGCCCCGCACACAAACATAAGCACCCGAATGCCAGCCTCTTCACCAAAGAGCGCCATAGCCGTCAAAAAGGCTAAAATCGATGCCACCCGTCCGGCGTTTAAAAACAATTCCCGGACAACAATGTATTCGACGCGCGCCTCGGCCGATTTCCAGCTCTTTCCGATGACGTCAAACGTCAAGGAGGAATACGGAACAAGCAGCAATGGATACGCAATGGCGATCGTGATGGCATAAAGAATGAGGCGCGGATAGGTTGGATGGAAGACGATCAAAAAAATCGCTCCGTATAGCAACGCTCCTCCCAGCAAAATCGCTTTCTTCCGATATTCATGCTTGATCAGCCGGGAGACGGCATAATAGGCGACAAACGATGTAAACGAGTTGACAAGCCCGAATTTGCCGAGCGCCCATTCACTTCCAGAAGTGACATACACAAGCACGGAAATGATAAACACAAACGTGCCTTCGCGCAATCCTTGAAAAAAGTGGGCATTCGTAATGAGCCGCCAGTTCCGGTTTTCATTTCGCTCCTTTAAAATGCGGACGAACAAATATTTCCCCGCGGCCGCGCGGCGCTTCAAGAAAAAGCTGAGCAGCACAGCGACAAGAAACAAGCCGAGCGACAGCGAGAAAACGAACGTATACCCTTTCGCTCCATGAAGCGATGAGATGATATAACCGGCGGCAATCGGCCCGATCATGCCGGCTGATGAGGTCAACACCCCGAAAAAACCGTTAAAAAAGTCGCGCGTCTCCGGTTCGGTAATTTCAAATGTCAACACGTTAAACGCCAACCAATAAAAACCATAGCCGACGCCGAGCAGCGCGCCGAGAAAAAGCAAATATTGATGAGCGCGAGAGCCGACCAATAAAACGGTGACAAAAAAAACGGCTAAACACGACACGCCAAGCCGCAAAACGAGGATGCGGTCAATTTGTTTCGCCAGCCGTCCGGCGAAAATAAACGTCAGCGGCTGCATCGTGACGACCGCCAAATTGTATAGCGCCAAGTCGCGGAAATCGCCGGTCTGTTTCCATAAATAAATGTTGACAAACGTGTTCGACAGGGAAACACCGAGCGCGTAAAACCCGCCGATGCAAAGCAAAAGCAACAGGTCGCGGTCCACTTGTTCTTGGCCGGTTAGTTTTTGGAAAAATGCCATTGCAAACTCCCCTTTTCATCTATCCGGTAGTGTGGCCATTTCCGCAGCCTCTATGCACCCGGCGCGAAGAAAACCGCTTCCTTTGCCTGCACCCTCCGTCGCTAAAAAAAGCGGGGCGTTTTGTTTCGCCCCGCTTTGTTGATTACTTCGCTTTCGCTTCGCTGTACCGTTTCGCCACTTCGTCCCAGTTGACAATGTTCCAGAATGCGGCAATGTATTCCGGACGGCGGTTTTGGTATTTCAAGTAGTACGCATGCTCCCAAACGTCCAAGCCGAGAATCGGCGTTTTGCCTTCCATGATCGGCGAGTCTTGGTTCGGCGTGCTCGTAATTTCCAGCTCGCCGTTGTTCACGACAAGCCATGCCCAGCCAGAACCGAAACGGCCGGCCGCTGCTTTCGAAAACTCGTCTTTAAACGCGGTGAAGCTGCCGAATTTTTTGTTGATCGCCTCAGCCAGCTCACCCGTCGGCTCACCGCCGCCATTTGGCGACAAAATCGTCCAGAAAAGCGAGTGGTTTGCATGACCGCCGCCGTTGTTGCGCACCGCCGTGCGAATGCTTTCCGGAAGGGCTTCCAAATTGCTGAGCAATTCTTCGAGCGATTTGTTTTGCAAATCCGGATGCCCTTCAAGCGCCGCATTCAAATTTGTAACGTATGTGTTATGGTGCTTCGTGTGGTGAATGTTCATCGTTTCTTTGTCGATGTGCGGCTCCAGGGCATCGTACGGATACGGCAATGCTGGCAATTCAAATGGCATCTAAATCTCCTCCTTTTATCCTCATTATGTAAGCGGGCGCTGACCACCCGTCCAAAATTAGCTTACCAAAATTACCACAATGTTTCAATGTATTTGCTTGCCTGCTGGTTTCCAAAAAACGCTCAAAGTTGAATTCCGTTGACGCCGCATATACAATGGAAATGGAGAAAAAGAAAGGTGTGTCCATGATGAATGTATTCACCCAAATTTGGAAAAGTTTGTACTCCCCCAAAGATATTGCCCGCTTCCGCTTTCAAGGAATCGGCAAAACGATCGGCTATGTGTTTTTACTTACATTTTTATCCATCCTTCCAACCTTGTCCTATGCTTCCGTATCGCTCGTTGAAGGTGTCCGCACAACAGGCGCATTGTTGCGCGACGACTTGCCGCCTTTTTCGATTGAAAACGGCGAGCTTCGCTCAGCGGCGGCTGAACCGATCCATATTGACCAAGGCGGGTTTACGATCATTTTTGACAGCACGGGTGAAGTGACGAGAGAAGAAGTGGAACGGTTTCCGAACGCCATCGCGTTGTTGAAAAATGAAGCGGTGCTCGTTGCCAGCCACCAGGCGCAACATTACAGCTATGCCGCATTTCCAGATGTGGTCATTACTGACGAAGACGTGCGTGCGTTTATCACCAGCTTGCAGTCGCTTCTGCCGGTGCTCATTCCGCTTTTTGGGCTCGTGTTATACGTGCTCGCATGTGCAGGAAAATTTATTAGTGTGTGCCTGCTCGCTTTTTTCGGCCTTATTTTTGCCGGCATGTTGGACAAAAAGCTTCGCTACCGTCATACATGGATCATGTCAGCCTATGGCATTACGTTATCGACCGTCTTTTTTGCTTTGATGGAAGCCGTCCAAACGATCGTGCCATACGGCATGTTTATTCATTGGTTCGTTTCGCTCGCCGTTCTCTTTTTGGCGGTGAAGGAAGTTCCTGCCTCAGCCCAGCGAAACAGCTAGCCGCCAAGGAGTTCCTTGGCGGCTTTTTATCCGGCCGTTTCAAACTGTTTCACGCTTTGCCTCAACGTTTGGCCGAGCTCAATAAGCTCAAGCCCGATTCGATACATCGCCTTCATATCTGTTGTTTGTGTGTGGGAAGAATGAAGCATCTGTTCAGCGCTTGCCAATGTTTGTTGGGCCGTTGATACGAACGAAATGGTTGCCTGTTCCATCGGAGGAACCGAATTTGCCAACTCTCCCATATGTCGTTTCATACCCTCGATCTTCTCTGTCACAACTGCAATCTCCCTTAGCAATTCCTCGAGGGAACATTTCGAGCGGTACGCTGTCTGCATATACGTAGAAAAACGTTCGGAAACGAGCATGCCTTGCTTCGTTGTCGCGATGATGACATCGACCATCTCTTCCGTTGTTTTCGCAATCGACTCAACCGCTTTTCCTGATTGCTCCGCTAACCGCCTTATTTCTTTCGCCACGACAGCAAACCCTTTTCCAGCTTCTCCTGCTCTCGCCGCTTCAATCGTTGCGTTCAAAGAAAGATATTTCGTTTGCTCGGCGATCGTGCGAATCACTTGCACGATGTTGGCAACGGACGATGAGTAGCTCTCAACCTTTTTGACGGCGCCGGCCATTTGGGCAATTTCCTGCTCGAGTGCCTGAATGGACTGCGTCAGTTGCTTAATTTGTCTTCCCCCTTCCAAAGCAGCCGTATTCATATGTTGGGAGCTTTCTTGGATCATCTCCATCTGGTCAGTGACTCGCACCATATCCTCTTTCATTCGCTGAAAGAAGGTAATCGTTGCGTCTGAAGAAGATGCCGTTTCCGCAGCACCGCTTTTCACCATTCCGACTGCTTCCATTAATTCCTGATTACTCTCCACTGTCTTTTTAGATACTGTTTTTAATTGCTCGCCTTTATCCGAAAGCTGTTCTGTTGTAACCGATATGCGATAAATCATCTCCCGCATATTGCGAACCATCTGTTGGAAACTGGCGGACAACGATTGAATTTCCCGGGTGCGGGAAATGATGGACAGGTCGCTGCTCAAATCTCCATTCGCCACCTTTTTCATCGCTCGCTGAAGGCTGACGATAGGTGCTATCACCGTTCGGACAAACGCGATGATGACCAATGAGGCCGCACATGCGCTGATCAATGTTGCCGCCAAAATAAAAACAGCCATTTGGCGCACAGCCGTCATGTATGAACTTGTAGGCACAGCAATAACATAGATTCCTTTTAATTCCTGTATATTCCGGTAAACAAGTGTATAATCTTTTCCATTTATAACGGCATAGGAAATCCCATTTCTTTTCTTTTTCATATGTTCGGTGAGCGTCTCCGGAAGCAAAAGCTGTGAGCGCCGGCTTATGTAGAATGGGCGAACCGTTTCAGCAACGAGAAAAAATTCAGCCGGCACCCCATCTTGCATCAATTCGGCTTGTTGCTTGCGGACGCCCTCGTTCACCCGCTCCATAAACTGTTCTTGATCCCCTATGTACATAAATAAAAGGTTTTGCACCAGTTCATACATCATATCCGTTTCCCGCTCAAGACGTTGCTCAATCGCTTGCATTGTCTCCTTTTTGGCTTTCGCATACGATACTGCGCCAACCAGTCCAACTGAGATGGCTACAATGCCGACAAATAAAATGATTAACTGGTTTTGCAACTTCATCTCTCTTCGTGTTTTTTTCATGCTCGTCCCCCTCCTTCTCCCATTATGTCAGCCAACTATTAAGCCCGTGTAAATACTTTGTAATTTTTTTGAATTGTTCTCATATTTCACGCGGACAAGCATACATTTCATAAAAAAAGCGGTGGAGGAATCATGAAAAAGTGGCTGCTTGTTTGCATAGCTGTCCTTGTCGGCTATATCGCCTACCGGGATCTGACAACTGGAACACTTCCGGCGTCATCGGAGCCGCTGATCGCTGAAGAAGGGATCAGCAGTCCCGTGTACAAGACGGTCAAAATCAAAGCCGGAGACACCCTTTTGTCCATTGCCGAGCGTGAACAGCAAGGGCCGCTTCCCGTTTCAATCGACACGTTGATCCGCGACTTTGAGAAGCTGAATCCCGGCACAAAGGCGAACGCTCTTCAAATTGGAAAAGCATATAAAATCCCAGTATATAAAAAATAAGCGTAGTGTATTTCTTGCTAACGTGTTGTCACTACTGATAAACTTAGGGCAGGACAGCATTTGGTTTAAAGGAGCGAATGTTCGTGGGTGACATAATCCATCGTTCAAAAACGCGGCCGGTCCGCGTCGGTCCGCTGACAATCGGCGGCAGCAACGAAGTCATCATTCAAAGCATGACGACGACAAAAACGCACGATGTCGAAGCGACGGTGGCGCAAATCCACCGCCTCGAGGAAGCGGGGTGCCAAATCGTCCGCGTCGCCTGCCCGGACGAGCGGGCGGCTGAGGCCATACCGGAAATAAAAAAGCGAATCAACATCCCGCTTGTCGCCGACATCCACTTTGACTATAAATTGGCGCTGAAAGCGATCGAAGGCGGCGTCGATAAAATCCGCATCAATCCAGGCAACATCGGGCGCCGCGAAAAAGTCGAAGCGGTCGTGAAAGCGGCGAAAGAGCGCGGCGTACCGATTCGCATCGGCGTCAACGCCGGATCGCTGGAAAAACGCATTTTAGAAAAATATGGATATCCAACAGCCGACGGCATGGTTGAGAGCGCCTTATATCATATCCGCATTTTAGAAGAACTTGATTTTCACGATATTATCGTTTCGTTAAAGGCGTCCGACGTACGCCTCGCCATTGAAGCGTACGAAAAAGCGGCGCGCACGTTCGACTACCCGCTCCATGTCGGCATCACCGAAGCGGGAACGCTTTTTTCCGGCACGATCAAAAGCGCGGTTGGACTCGGCGCCATTTTAAGCAAAGGCATCGGCAATACGATCCGCGTTTCGTTAAGCGCCGACCCGGTTGAAGAGGTAAAAGTGGCGCGCGAAATTTTAAAAACGTTCGGACTCGCTTCCAATGCGGCGACGCTCATTTCCTGCCCGACGTGCGGGCGGATTGAGATCGATTTGATCAGCATCGCCAATGAAATCGAAGACTATATCGCCAAAATTCAAGCGCCGATCAAAGTCGCTGTGCTCGGATGCGCCGTCAATGGACCAGGGGAAGCACGGGAAGCCGACATCGGCATTGCCGGCGCCCGTGGCGAAGGCTTGTTGTTCCGCCACGGCAAAATCGTCCGAAAAGTACCCGAAGAGCAAATGGTGGAAGAGCTGAAAAAAGAAATCGACAAGCTGGCGGAAGAATACTTTGCAAAGCAAAAGGAAAACAAAGCCGCTCTGAAAGGCAACGCCGCCCAATGAGCGGAAGGTTCCTGCACAACGAGAAAGGGCGTCCCCGCTTGGGGACACCCTCGCTTTTTACGTATAAAACGGCATAATAAACAGGCGGACGAGAATAGCGATGACGCCGATGCCGATGGCCCACGCACCGAGCGTCTCTGCGCCGCGCCGGCGCGCGATAAACCCGACAATAATGCCGGCCGCCCCTAACAAAATCGGCCAAATAAACAAGGCGATGATGGACAGGGCCAAAGCGAGCCAGCCGAGCCCGGCGCCGTCCGCGCGTTCTTCGTCCCGTTCGTCGCCGCGGCGAATCGGTTCAGCGACTTCCGCCGCTGTTTCTTCCATAAAATTGCGTTCTGGTTCCTCTTTTCCGATCGATTGCACGTAACTTCCGTTATACGTGCGCTCGCGGTCGTCTGCCATATGCTTCCCTCGCTTTCCTAAAGTAAGAAGCATTATTAGTATGAGAAACCGGCGTTATTTTATCAGTGTGAATATTTTCTAACAGGAGGATGAAGCGGTGAAAAAACGGCTTGGCATCGACATTGACGGCACGGTGACATGTCCGAGCACGTTCATTCCGTATTTAAACGAAGCATTCGGCAAAGAGCTCGCATTAAACGACATTACGCAATACAATTTGGCGCCGTTATACGGCGTGGCGGAGGAAGAAATGGACCGCTGGCTTGAGGAAAACGAAGCGGATATTTATGAGAGGGCTCCGCTTGCCCGCTATGCGCTTGAGGTGATTGACAGCTGGAAAGACAAATACGAGCTGTATTACATCAGCGCCCGTGGCCGCCATTTGTACGATCTCACCGAGCGCTGGTTCCGGCGGCACGGCGTCCATTACCACCATATTGATCTGATTGGGTCGCACGACAAAATCGCCGCCGTCCGCCAATATAAGCTGTCGGCCTTCTTTGAAGACAAGTACGATAATGCCTGCGAAATCGCCGAAACATGCGGCATTCCCGTCATTTTGTTTGACACTCCGTACAACCAAGGCCCGCTCCCCGAAAACGTCATCCGCGTCAATAACTGGCTTGAAGCAAAGCGAGAAATCGAACAGCGCCTCCGGCCATAAACAAGGGGCTGATCCAAAACGCGAATGCGTTTTGGGATCAGCCCCTCTGTTGACATTGCGGACATGTGCCGTAAATTTCAAACTTATGGTCGGCGATTTCGTAGCCGTCGAGCTGCGTGGCCAGCCTTTCCATTGGACATATATCGATTTCTTTTGTTTTCCCGCACTCGGTGCAAATGAAATGATGGTGATGGCGGCGGGCGTCGCAGGCGAACCGAAACCGTTTCTCTCCTGACAACTCGGTCATCTCCAAAATGCCGAGCGCAGCAAAGAGCGACAAATTGCGGTACACCGTGTCAACGCTTAAGCCCGGATAAGCGGGACGAAGCGCCTCAAGCACTTCTCTTGCCGTCAAATATTTGTCGCTTTCGGCAAACAACTCAAGCATTTGTCTCCGTTTTTCCGTATATTTAAATCCTTTCTCTTTCATCAACTGCAACGCTTCGTCGATATTCATCGCTGCCGCCCCCTTTTCCATCCGAGTGCGAAAAGCAAAATGACAACCGCTGCGATGACGATCGTTCCACCCGGCGCCCAGTCTAGCTCATACGCCGCCCAAAGCCCGGCGATGACGGCCAGCTCCCCGAACAAAATCGAAAGCCCGATTACCTGTTTAAAACTTTTGGCGATGCGGATGCTCGCCGCCACCGGCAGCGTCATGAGCGAAGAAACGAGCAGCACGCCAACGATGCGCATCGACGCCGCGATGACGAGAGCGACAAGCACGATAAACAAAAAATGAATGAGCTTGGCGCGGACGCCGGAAACGCGGGCATATTCCTCATCAAACGAGAGAAGAAACAATTCCTTGTAAAAAGCGAAAATGACGGCGGCAGCAACAATCGCGACGCCGAGCGCCGTTCCGACATCAGAGCGGCTGACAGCGCTCACGCTGCCGAATAAATACGAAAACAAATCGGTCGTAAACCCGTTGGCCATCGAAATGAAAATGACGCTCAAGCCAAGACCGGACGACAACACGATTGGAATCGCAAGCTCTTCATAATGCCGATACACAGCGCGCAGCTTTTCGATAAACAGCGAGCCGATGACGGAAAAGCCCATGCCGATGTACAGCGGGTTCCATCCGGCTGCCGCCGGCACGGACTTCCCGAGCAGCAGCCCGGCGGCAATGCCGGCAAGCGTGACATGGCTCAACGCATCCGCGATGAGCGAGAGCCGCCGAACAACGATAAACACGCCAAGCAGCGGCGCGGCAAATCCGGTCAATACCCCGGCCCAGAAGGCGTTGCGCAAAAACTCGTACTGCCATAAGGCTTCCCACACGTGTCATTCCTCCAACGTCAATCGTTTATATGGCCCCTCTAGTGCTCGTGGGAGAGAACGTGAAGCGGATGCCCGTAAAACTGCGAAATGGCTTCGTCGCCAAGCTGTTCAAACTCCTCCGCTTTTCCGTGAAAATCCCCACCACTTGGTGAGTGCGGTATACGCTCCTGATCCGTGAGGGTATACTGAAAATGGCCAAAAAAGGCAATAGGAAAGCAGAGGTGCCCGATTTTAGGCATCTCGTATAACCTGTCTGCCTTTTGGCTAGACTAAATAAGTTGTGGTTGGCGGAACGGCTCTTTGCGGGAGATCATGCAAAAGATGATCACCAACATCCGCCGAGCTGTGGCGATGAGGGCTTTTTTCTTCCCGCACCGGGCCGCCAACGACCAAAACTTTCGGGACAAGGGATGCGTCTTGGATCGAGCTGCTGACCATGCCGCCTCGCATAACGCCGATCGGAGATGGGGATTGCCTTTTGTCGTGCGCGTGCTCTTTCGCTTTCCGGCGCTTTCATGGTTGCCGGGGGACAATCCAGTCCATGAAGCCGCCCGTTCCGGCGTTTCAAAGACGCTCATGTCGGTTCCCATCTCGGCTATGATGACGGCGGCGGTTTGTTTTTTCACTCCGGGCATGGTCATCAACAGGTTCACTTCCTCGCGATACGGCTCGAGCAGGCGGTCGATGTGTTGGTCGACTTCTTCGATGAGCCGCTCCAATTCCTCAACGTGTTTCCACAAGAGGCGAAGGAGACGGAGCTCGTGTTCGGTCAAGGTGCCGAGCAGCGAATCGTACACCGCTTGCTTTTTCTTTTTGAGCCTTCCGCGCAGGCATTGATCCAACTCGTCCTTGTCCACGTATCCCTTCTCAAGCAGCCGGGCGAGGATGTCTTTTCCGGAAACGCCGAAGAGATCGGAGAGGACCGAGCCGAGTTTGACATTGGAAGACTCGAGCACTTTTTGAATCCGGTTTTTCTCCGAAGTCAGCTGTCCGACCCACTTTTTGCGGAGGCGGGTAAAATCCCGCAATTCGCGAATATCCGCTGGGGGGACGAAACTTTTTTCAACGAGTCCATGGCGGAGCAGCTTGGCGATCCACTCGGCGTCAGAGACATCGGTTTTTCTTCCCGGGACATTTTTGATCCGCTGCGGATTGGCCAGTGTCAAGTCGACATAGCCCTCGAGGAAGGCAAAGACCGGTTTCCAATACACGCCGGTGGATTCCATGGCGACATGGGTGACCCCATGTTCTTCGAGCCACTCGAGCAGGTCGCCAAGTCCTTTCGAGAACGTGGAGAAGGTTTGAATGTCCTTTTGAATGTGTCCATCTTCTTCCCATAGCGCGCAGGCGACGATGGTTTCGGCATGAACATCCAATCCTGCGCAGCGAGGATAGATGACATCCATGATGAAAATCCTCCTTTTCGATGATCGAGTGCGCAAACAGCGAATCCACGGGAGAAATGCGGCAGTTTTCCGTTCGTCGTCACCTTTCCTCTATCACAGGAAAGGGCGGACAATGGGTGGTGCACCCAGTGGATTCAAACACTTTTCCGTACAGGGTCTAAGCCACCATTAAGCATAACGTCCTGTTGAACTGTTTGCGCCTATTCTTCATTATGGGAAGAAAAGGGGGATTTTCATGCCCGGGTGGAGAGCAAAAATTGCTCATGGAACTTTTCCATGGAAATAGAGGCGTCTGTTCAAACAGGCGATATGGGTGACCCGCTCCGTAATCGTCCCGATGTCGTGCGTCACTAAGATAAGCGTCAAACCGCGGCGGTTCAAATCGCCAAGCAGCT
This sequence comes from Geobacillus sp. FJAT-46040, assembly GCF_002335725.1. NCBI lineage: Bacteria > Bacillati > Bacillota > Bacilli > Caryophanales > Anoxybacillaceae > Geobacillus > Geobacillus sp. FJAT-46040. Next base: position 564,099 of record NZ_NISS01000001.1, on the reverse strand, counting down.
CATAAAACTCGTGCACATGGCGGGCATCCACGCCGACCGTCGGCTCGTCTAAAATGAGCAAATCCGGTTGGCTCGCCAGTGCCCGGGCGATAAACACCCGCTGCTGCTGGCCGCCGGACAGCTCCGCGATATTGCGCTTCGCCAACTCGCTCAGCCCAACAGCCTCAAGCGCCGCCGTGACCGCCCGCCGGTCTTCTTTCGTCAACAGGCGGAACAAGCCGCGTTTCGCCGTCAATCCGCTCGCCGCCACTTCCTCAACCGTCGCCGGAAAGCTGCGGTTGAAGCTGTTCGCTTTTTGCGACACGAAACCGATTCGATGCCATTCGCGAAACGATTCAATCGGCTCGCCGAACAAAAAAATGCGGCCGCTGTTCGGTTTTAACAAGCCGAGCACACATTTGAGCAGCGTCGATTTTCCCGAGCCGTTCGGGCCGACCAATCCTAAAAATGCCCCTTTCGGCACCGTTAAACTAACATGCTCAAGCACGTTCTCGTTTTCATAGCGGAACGACACATCCTCAATTTGCACAACAAGCCCATTTTCCATGGCGGTTCTCCCTTGCTAATTCAGAATCATTCCGATTTGCTTCACTATGCAAGTATACCCCACCATCCGCGTTTTGTAAACCTCAATGAATCGCTGATTTAAAGCGGGCGCCGCGCACTTCATGCGTCGGCATAATGGTGATGAACGCATCCGGGTCGATTTCATTGACGATCGATTTTAGTTTTGTCACTTCCAAGCGCGTGACGACTGCATAAATGATTTCCTTTTGCTCGTCCGTATATCCGCCTTTGCCGAGCAATTTCGTCGTCCCGCGGCCGAGCCGGTGCAAAATGGCGTCGGAAATTTCCTCATAATGATCGGTCACAATAAAGGCCGCCCGCGTCTCGTCAAGCCCTTCAATGACCGCATCGATCGTTTTTGAGGCGATGTAGTACGTCATCACCGAATACATGGCTGGCTCGAGGCCAAACACAAACGCCGCCCAGCTAAAAATAAAAACGTTGACAAACATGACAAACTCGCCGACCGAAAACGGGATTCTTTTCGTCATCAAAATCCCCAAAATTTCCGTCCCATCGAGCGATCCGCCATGACGGATGACCAATCCGACGCCAAGACCGAGCGACAACCCGCCAAAAACGGTGGCTAAAATCGGCTCGGTCGTCAGCGGGGAAAGATGGTGAAACAGCCGTTCGGTGACGCCGAGGATCACGACGCCTAAAATCGTTGACAGCATGAACGTTTTTCCGATTTGCTTGTAGCCGAAATACATGAACGGGGCGTTTAAGAGGATGACGAGCGTGGCGAAATTGAGCAGCCGCCATTCGTCCGGAGTCAAGTAGTCCAGAATCAGCGATATGCCAATGATGCCGCCGTCGATCATTTTGTTCGGAACGAGCAGCCGCTCGATGGCAAACGCCGCCAAAGAGGCGCCGATGGCGATCATCAACACCCGATACAACACATGGCCTAGCGGTTCTTTTTTATGCTGTTTTGACGCCAAACTACCACCCTTTCCCTTTTTGTTTTTTCTATTATACCATACACGCCTTTTCCATTCACGTCATATGATGGAACAGAAGCAAGGAGGCGGCTGCGATGAACATTTACCAACAGCTTGTCAAGCAAAAATTAAAAACGATCACCCCGGAAGAACTCGTTGCGTACAGCCGAGAGTACGGCTTGCCCATCACGACAAGCCAAGCGAAACAAATTCTTCATCTCGCCCGGACGAACGACATTAACGTCTTTGACCCCGAGGAGCGGAAAAAATGGGTGCGAGAGTTAGCGAAAATCACCTCGCCGGACATCGCTCGAAAAGCGAACGAGCTATTTTTGAAATTCGTGCAAAAAAAATAAAAGGGCGCATAGCCCTTTTCTCATTCCGCCCCAGCGTTGATTTTTTCAAGCAACTGGTCATCGAACGACTGCGCCCGCAGCATGGCGATTTCGTGCTTGTACGGTGGTTTTTTGTTGTGTTTGTCCTCGCCCACGTATGGAGTTTCTAAAATTTTCGGAATATCCTCAAGCTGCGGGTGATGGACGATATAGTTGAGCGCAGCAAACCCGATATGGCCGAAACCGATGTTTTCATGGCGGTCTTTCCGGCTGCCGCGCGGGTTTTTGCTGTCGTTGATGTGCAGTACTTTCAGCCGCCCGAGACCGATGATCCGGTCAAACTCCTCAAGGACGCCGTCAAAATCGTTGACGATGTCATAGCCGGCGTCATGCGTATGGCATGTATCAAAGCAAACGGACAGCTTATCATTATAGGCGACGCCGTCGATAATGTACGCGAGCTCCTCAAACGTCCGCCCGCATTCCGACCCTTTGCCGGCCATCGTTTCTAGGGCGATTTGCACGTTCTGTTCGCGCGTCAACACTTCATTCAGTCCACGAATAATTTGGCGAAGTCCGGCTTCCACCCCTGCGCCGACGTGAGCGCCTGGATGGAGCACAAGCTGTTTGGCTCCAATGGCTTCCGTCCGCTCGATTTCCGCGCGCAAAAAGTCGACGCCTAGCGAAAACGTATCGAGATTGGTCGTATTGCCGATATTGATGATATACGGGGCGTGGACGACAATCTCTTCGATGCCGTGCGCTTGCATATGCTGGCGCCCGGCTTCGATGTTGAGCTCTTCAATCGACTTGCGCTTTGTGTTTTGCGGCGCCCCGGTGTAAATCATAAACGTGTTCGCTCCGTAGGAGGCCGCTTCCTCGCTGGCGGCCAGCAGCATTTTCTTTCCGCTCATGGAAACATGTGAACCGATTTTTAACATGTTCTTCTCTCCCTTTTCTTTGCGTTAAAGGCGGACGGCTATTATGATTTTTTGAAGCGGCCAAGCCGCTTTTTCTTCTTCTCCAGCTCCGCGCGCAACTTTTTTTTGTAGCCCGGCTTCACCTGCTTCGTTTTTTTCAGTTTGGCGAAAAGCAGCGCCAGTTCGTCATCCTTTTCGCCCGCCCGCTTGCTCCGCCGGTTCCACGGCGGCAGCTCCTTCCATTCGCCGCGCACGAGATCACGGTGGATAAACGAAATTCCCATTTTTTCCAACCGAGCAATCGCATCTTGGTCAGACGGCTCGTAAATCGTCGCCGCAATGCCGCTATAGCCAGCGCGCGCCGTCCGTCCGGCCCGGTGAATATAAAACTGCAGATCATCAGGCAACTCGTAGTTGATGACATGACTGACGCCTTCAATATCGATGCCGCGCGCCGCCAAATCGGTCGCGACGACATATTGAAACTCCAAATCGCGGATAAGATTCATCATCTTTCTCCGCTCGCGCGGCGTCAAATCGCCGTGCAGCACGCCGACTTTCAACCCTTGCTCAGCGAGACGGTCGGCGACCTCGTCAGCCATTTTCCTTGTGTTGACAAATACGATGGCCAAATACGGGTTGTAGCTGAGGAGCACATCACGGAGCAGTTTTGTTTTCTCGCGTCCACGCAGCGGGATGAGCACATGTTCGATGTTTTCGTTCGCCGTCCGCTTCGGGTCGACGTGGACAAAGGTCGGGTTTTCCATATATTTTTTCAAAAACGGCTTCAGCTTTTCCGGAATCGTCGCTGAAAAGACGAGCATTTGCAAGTCTTTCGGCATCCGGGCGGCGATTTGGTCGACATCAGTGATAAAGCCCATATCGAGCATCAAGTCAGCTTCATCGACGACAAGGATGTGGGCCGTATGCACATCAAGCGCCTGCTCGCGAATGAAATCGTTGATGCGCCCCGGCGTGCCGATGACAATATGCGGCTGCACGTTGAGCTTTTCGAGCGCTTTTTGCTTATCCGTCCCGCCGATCAAGCAACGGGCGACGATCATCCGATCTTTCGGGCAAAACTTCGTAATTTTCAGCGTTTCGTGATAAATTTGCGTCGCTAACTCGCGCGTCGGCGCCGTGATGACGGCTTGCACTTCGGCGCGTTCCGGCTTGATTTTTTCAATGATCGGCAATAAGTACGCATGTGTTTTTCCTGTTCCGGTTTGCGATTGGCCGACCATGCTTTCGCCGCGCAGCGCCCCCGGAATGATGCGCTCTTGAATTTCCGTCGGTTTATAAAAACGAAGCGTCTTGATCGCTTCGATGATAAACGGCTGAAATGAAAAACGAGTGAACTGCGTTTCTGTCATCAAGCACCACTCCCTTCTATGAAATAAATGCAACTGGAAGGTTTCCCATCTCGTTGGCCCAAAAGCGTGCCGTCTATTTTTCCGACTGTCGGCGGCAAGCTTTGACGCGACGGAAGACGGAACAACCAACCGTTTCACAAATCCATGCATCGGTCTGGAAGCGGTATGGTTCGATCACCCGACAGTCGATCAAATACTGGCTGGCTCCATAAAAAAGCGTAAACGTGAACATTTTAAATGGCATATGGGCACCGCTTCGTCCGCTTCATCATTATAGCGAATCGCTGCCCCCTGCCGCAACTAAAGACGATCCTGCAACAAACCTTTCCCGCCTTGCCCGCATATTGTAGAAAGGAGGACATTCGTTCATCCGCACGACCGAAAGGAGGAAGCTGCTATGAGATACAGTCGGCCCCCGATGATGCCTTCTCCGTTTGCCGGAAGGCCGCCATCCCCGTTCGCCCGCATGCCGGCGCCGCCTTTTGGCCCCAGCGGCCCCGGCGGCTTCTTGGCCCGCTTGTTTTCGCGCGGGCAGCCGCCGGCTGCTGCATCGTCTCCGTGGGGGCTGCCGTTGCTGTCCAACGCCGCTAACACCGCCGCATCCAACACGGGCGGCGGCTTGGTTGGCATGTTAAACAACGTGCAAAAAATGCTTGGCATCGCACAAAACGTCATGCCGATGGTGCAACAGTATGGACCGCTCATCCGCAATCTTCCGGCGATGATCCGCATTTTCCGCGAGTTGAAACCGGCCGATGAAGGGGAAGGCGAAACAACGTCGGAAAGCGCACCGGCCAACGAAACGAAACAAAAGCCGGCCGCCAAGGCGCCAAAAAAACGCTCCGTTCCGCAGGCAAAGCGCGAAGAGCCGCAAGAAAAAGAAGCACCGGCCGCCCCGAAGCCTTCCAAGCCGAAACTGTATATCTAGTTTCTTTCCCCGCCCTAGCGCACCCGCTGTTTAGGGCGGTTATTCTTTGTCTTCTCCCCGGTGCTCCGATATAATGGAAGGTGAACAACCGCCGCACAACCGGCGGCAGGGAGGGAATATGATGGAAGTGATTAAAATTACCCCGCGCGGGTATTGCTACGGGGTGGTCGATGCAATGGTCATCGCCCGCAACGCGGCGTTGGACCCATCTTTGCCGCGTCCGATTTACATTCTCGGCATGATCGTCCATAATAAGCACGTCACGGACGCGTTTGCCGAAGAAGGCATCATCACGCTCGATGGAGAAAATCGTTTGGAAATTTTGGAAAAAATCGACCAGGGCACCGTCATTTTCACCGCCCACGGCGTCTCACCGGAAGTAAAAAAACGAGCGCTCGAAAAGGGACTTGTCACGATTGATGCGACATGCCCCGATGTGACAAAAACGCATCGGCTCATCGAACAAAAGCTCGCCGATGGCTACGATATCATCTATATCGGCAAAAAAGGACATCCGGAACCGGAAGGAGCGGTCGGCATCAATCCGGAAAGAATCCATCTTGTGGAAACCATTGATGATGTCGAACGGCTGTCCATTCACAATGAGCGCATCATGGTGACGAACCAAACGACGATGAGCCAATGGGACGTCGCCGACATCATGGCGAAAGTGAAAGAAAAATACCCGCACGTGGAAATGCATAAAGAAATTTGCCTGGCCACCCAGCTTCGACAAGAGGCGGTCGCTGAGCAGGCGAAGGAAGCCGATGTGACGATCGTCGTCGGCGACCCGCGCAGCAACAACTCGAACCGCCTCGCCCAAGTATCGGAAGAGATCGCCGGCACGAAGGCGTATCGCGTCGCTGATGTGACGGAAATCGACATCAACTGGATTAAAGATGCGAAAAAAGTCGCTGTCACCGCCGGCGCTTCCACCCCGACGCCGATTACGAAAGAAGTGATCGACTTTTTGGAGCAGTTTGACCCGAACGACCCATCGACATGGAAGAGGGAACGGAAAGTGCCGCTGCAAAAAATCTTGCCGAAAGTGAAAACAAAGAAAGAAGAGTGACGGTTGTTTCATCCATAAAGAGAGGCTGTCTTGGACAAACGGTTGAACCGCTCATCCAGGACAGCCTTTTTCGTTGGCCGTTCATACGAACTGAAACGGATCAGTATGGACGCTGGAAGCAACCACTTCTGCCTCCCATTGACGTTTCGAGAGCTCAGTGATTAAGTATCGGGCTACGCCTTCTTTCATGATTTTTTCTACATTATGTCCCGGATCAATGATGTGAAGGCCGAGCGCTTGGGCGTCATGGGCGGTGTGGTAATACACATCCCCTGTCACGTATACGTCCGCCCCGGCCGATGCGGCGGCAGCGACAAACTTATTCCCATCCCCGCCAAGCACCGCGACCGTTTGCACAAGATCATCCAGCCGGCCAACGACGCGCACCGCCGGAACGGAAAACGCCGTTTTCACCTGCTCGGCAAAAGCGCCAAGCGTCACCGGCTGCGGCAGCCGGCCAATGCGCCCGAGCCCGAAGCGACGGCCTTCATTGTCAAGCGGATAGATATCATAGGCCACTTCCTCATACGGATGAACAGCCAGCATCGCCTGAATCGCTTCCCGTTCAAGAGAGGCCGGCACGATCGTTTCGATGCGCACTTCCTCAACTTCCTCGAGCCGCCCTTGCTCGCCGATGAACGGCCGCGCCCCTTCGTGCGGCAAAAACGTGCCGACGCCGCGGCTGTTGAACGTGCAATGGCTGTAGCGGCCGATATGCCCGGCGCCGGCATCGCCTAAGGCCTTCCGCACCACCTCAGCATGCGTCACCGGCACATAAACAACGAGCTTTTTCAACGGTTCGGTATACGTCGGCACAAGCACAGCCGTATCGTTTAAGCCGAGCGCCTCGGCAAGCCAATCGTTCAGACCGCCATCGGCCACATCCAAATTCGTATGGGCGGCGTACACCGCAATGTCATGCTTGATGCACGCGGCGATCATCCGCCCGTGCCCATCATCAGTCAGCAATTGCTTCAGCGGGCGGTACAGTGGCGGGTGGTGGGCGATGATTAAATCCACTTGCTGATCGATCGCTTCGACAACGACATCTTCGAGCACATCGAGAGCGATCATCACTTTTTTGACCGGCTTGTTTAGTGTCCCGATTTGCAGACCGATCCGATCCCCTTCCAGCGCCAACTGTTTCGGAGCAAGCTGCTCAAGAAGCTGAATGATTTCATAGCCGTACGGAACGCGGCTCATAACAACGCCTCCTCCACCAATTGAACTTTTCTCTCCAGTTCACGCTTTTTCCGCTCAGCCGCTTCACTTTGCCCTTTGGCCGTCAAATCAGCGATGATCCGTTTCCAATTTTCAATCTCGCGCTTCCACTTTTCGCGGAACACCTCGCTGTTTTCCCGGCGCAAAAACGGTCCAAGGAGCAGCTCCGCCTCAAGATGTCGGTAAGGCCGTCGGGGGGCGCCAGGCTCGGCGACGAGTACTTCATAAATTTGCCCATCTTCTTTCAAAATGCGCTCAGCCACGAGCTCCCACCCATGATCAAGAAGCCAACGGCGAACAAGTTCTGCACCGATGTTCGGTTGCAAAATGAGCCGTTTGACACCGGCAAGCTTTTCCTTTCCGTCGCCCAAAATGCGGGCGATAAGCGCCCCACCCATGCCGGCGATCGTGATGCAATCCGCCTCCCCCGGGGCAAGGATCGAAAGCCCATCCCCTTTGCGCACGGAAATGAGATGAGAAAGCCCGGACTTCTCGACTTGCTGCTGCGCTAGGCGGAACGGTCCGTCCGCCACCTCGCCGGCAATGGCTTTTGATGCGCAGCCGTGCAAGCAGGCATAGCAAGGCAAATAGGCGTGATCGGAACCGATATCAGCGAGCACCGCCCCTTTCGGGATGAAGGAAGCGACCGTTTCGAGCCGCTTTGATAGGTGAAATTCGTTCATAATCCGACAACGGCGCAGCCAACCTTCTCCAAGCTGCTGTGCGAAGGCGGCCCGCATTTCCCTCCTTTCTTTTTCCAATTTTGTGCACTTTGATGGCATAAATGGAACGCTCTCTCCTAGTTCGAGATGATAAAACATCCCTTCGCCAAAGGCAAAGGGACGTCAATCATCGTTATTATTTTAAGCCGGCCAGCCATTTCGTCATCGCGTCGAGGTTTTCGGCTGGTACAAGCCCGCCCGGCATGCCGCCGCGTCCGTTTTGCAGGACATCTTTGATTTGGTCCGCCGATAACCGTTCGCCAACTCCTTTTAATGCCGGACCCATGCCGCCTTCATAATTTTGTCCGTGACAGCTAAGACACGTTTGTTGGTAAAACTGTTCCGGATTGAATTCAGCCGTTTGTTCCGTTTTTTCGCCGCCTTTTTTCTCTTTGGCCATTTCCTTCGCATCGCCTAGTCCTTTAAACGACAAGACGAACGTCAGCACAATCCCGAATGCCATGATGATGAAAAACGGGATGAGCGGATTGCGGTTCATCTCTTTTACCTCCTTTATGTATGATGAAGAACGCTGCAAACAACTTTATTTTACTGTAAATAATGGACAAGGAAAAGCCCTAAGTTGCTGAAATGGCTGCAATGCGCCTCAACGCCACCAGATGGCGGCGGCTACAAGCAGCGGTCCGCTGACAGCGGCGAGCGAAAAGTAGCGAAGGTGAAGCAGGCGGCCGACAACAAACCAGAGAACACAGTTTCCGAGCACGACAGCTACTAGCGCACCCGTTTGCCTGGGAAAATACCGATCAACCTCAAGAATGGATGCCATAAGCAAAATCCAGGCGCTTCCGATGAGCGGAAAGTGAAGGAGCTCTCGCTTGTTCCGCCACCGCCAACAAAAGAACAAGCAGGCAGCCAAAAATAGGGCGAAAAGGAGCGTTTGCAAAACGAATGACAATTCAGTAAAATAAATGACAAGAGCAGCGGCTGGAAGCAATAAACAGAGACCAGCGGCGAGCGAGCTGCGCCACCGTCGTCCGTGCGAACGGGCGTCTCCTTCCGTGTACAACGCGAGCAAATAGTCGCAATAATGTTCCGGCAGAAGGCGCGAACGTTTCCAATATTCGATTTCTTGGATGATCGTTTCCCGTCGTTGCCGATTCATAGATAGACCACCTTTCCCATAAAGAAAGAAAAAATAGTTTACTTCCGAAGAAGTAAACTATCGAACAAACCGGTCACTCTAAAAAGTCTTTCAGCCGTTTGCTGCGGCTCGGATGACGCAGCTTGCGCAACGCTTTGGCTTCAATTTGACGGATGCGTTCGCGCGTCACGCCGAACACTTTGCCGACTTCTTCGAGCGTCCGCGTCCGTCCGTCATCAAGCCCGAAGCGGAGACGCAGCACATTTTCCTCGCGGTCCGTCAGCGTATCAAGCACATCTTCGAGCTGCTCTTTCAACAGCTCGTAAGCGGCGTGTTCCGACGGCGATGTCGCGTCTTGGTCTTCGATGAAATCGCCAAGATGCGAGTCATCTTCCTCGCCGATCGGCGTCTCGAGCGACACCGGTTCTTGGGCGATTTTCAAAATTTCCCGCACTTTTTCCGGTGTCAAATCCATTTCCTCGGCGATTTCTTCCGGCGTTGGTTCGCGCCCGAGGTCTTGGAGCAATTGCCGTTGGACGCGGATCAGTTTATTGATCGTTTCGACCATATGAACCGGGATGCGGATCGTCCGCGCCTGATCGGCGATCGCCCTTGTGATGGCTTGGCGGATCCACCAGGTCGCGTACGTGCTGAACTTGTAGCCTTTCCGATAGTCAAACTTTTCGACCGCCTTGATCAGCCCCATGTTCCCTTCTTGAATCAAATCAAGAAAGAGCATGCCGCGGCCGACATACCGTTTGGCGATGCTGACGACGAGGCGGAGGTTCGCTTCCGTCAGCCGGCGTTTCGCTTCTTCATCGCCTTGCTCGATCCGTTTCGCCAGCTCGATTTCTTCTTCCGCCGACAACAGCGGCACGCGGCCGATCTCCTTCAAGTACATGCGCACCGGGTCATTGATTTTGACGCCGGGAGGAACGGACAAGTCATTTAAGTCGAATTCTTCCTCTTTGGCCAAGTCGTCGATGTCCGGATCGGCCTCAAGGTCGGATTCGCTGATCACTTCAATGCCCTGCTCAGCGAGGTATTCATAATACTCATCCATCTGGTCGGAGTCCAAATCAAAGCCAGACAACCGCTCAGCGATTTCCTCATAGGTGAGGATCCCCCGCTTTTTGCCGAGCTCAGCGAGTTGCTCTTTCACTTGTTCAAGCGATTCGCCGGCAGCTTCAGCCTGCTTTGATTGGGCTGGTTTTTCAGCCATTTCATTACCTCCTTTAAAAACTCATACCACCATGTTATGAAGAAGATAACATTTTTTTTATCTCAATCATCTCTTTCGCGATGCGGGCGGCCGTCAAAAAGTCTTTTCTTCGCTCCGCTTCCGTCTTTTCTTGCTCTTTTTCCTTTAGCATTAACCATTTCGGGTGATTCAACACATGCCGGATGCAATCGGCAAGCTCCCGATCGGAAACGTCGTCTGCGACCAACAAAAGCGACAGCTCGCTCGCCAGCGTCCGCAACTCGCCGGGAAGCCGAGACATGAGCGCGCTGGGGTCGGCTTCATGCCCCTCTTCGTAAAAGGCGTAAATGTAAGCAGCCAACGCCCGATGCTCTTCGATATTAAATCGGCCGCCGACCTTCTCCTGAACGATGAACGCCACATCGCGGCTCCGCATCATATGGGCAAGCAACAACCGCTCGGCATTTTGAAAGGCCGGAAGCAATTTTTTCGTCAATGCCGGCCGGACCGGTTTTCCGCCGTCATTCACCTGCGGCTTTGGCTGTTCCGGCTTGGAGCGGGACAACTGTTCGTAAAGCGCGGAGAGCGACAACGAAAACTCATCCGCAAGCTGGCGCATATAATAATCTTTTTCCACCGGGCTCGACAGCTTGCTGATTTCTCGGAGCGCTTCCTCGATATAACGGAGCCGGTCGCCTTCTTCCTGCAAATTTTTTCCCCGCCGCAAACGATCCATTTTAAACGCCATGAGCGGCCGGGCGGCGGCGATCTCTTCGGCAAAACGGTCGGCGCCGCAAGTGCGTATATATTCATCTGGATCCAGCCCGTCCGGGAGCAACGCTACCTTCACGCGGCACCCGAACGCGCTCAATTGTTCGGCGGCGCGCCAGGCGGCTTCCGTTCCGGCGCTGTCGCCGTCATAGCAAATCGTGACCGTTTCCGCATGGCGGCGCAAAATGCGTGCCTGCTCCTCGGTCAGCGACGTTCCCATCGTTGCCACCACATAGTCAACGCCGGCCTGCACGGCAGAGATGACATCGGCAAACCCTTCAACGAGCAGCGCCTCTTGACGCTTGCGGATTGACACGCGCGCCTCGTGAAAAAAATACAAAAGCGTGCCTTTGCGGAAAATCGGCGTTTCTGGGCTGTTCATGTACTTTGGTTGCCCGTCGCCGAGCAGACGGCCGGAAAAACCAACCGTCTCGCCGCGATGATCATGGATCGGAAACATAATCCGATTCCGGAAGCGGTCGACGTATCGCCCGTCTTCTTTTTTCACCAACAAGCCCGCCTTTTCCATCAACACCAACGGAAACGAACGGCTCTCCAGCAACCTGACGGCGGCATCAGGAACATCCGGCGCATAGCCGATTTCAAATCGGTCGATCGTTTCTTTTGTCCACCCGCGCACCTGCAAATAATCGAGCGCGGCTTGTCCTTCTTTTGTATGGACAAGCAAATGATGGTAAAATCGTTTCAACAACGTGTGTGCTTCGACCATCGCCTTCGCCTCGTCGGCCCGGCTGCCATCACTCCCGCGGCTGTCCAGCTCATAGGCGGACAAATCGATCCCTGCTTTGGCCGCAAGACGTTTCGCCGCTTCCACAAACGGAATGCCTTCGATATCCATTAAAAACGTAAAGGCATTCCCCCCTGCCCCGCAGCCGAAGCAGTGGAAAATTTGCTTTTCTGGGGAAACGGAAAACGATGGCGTCTTTTCTCCATGAAACGGGCATAAGCCAAAATAGTTGCGGCCTTGCTTTTTCAACTGGACGTATTCGCCAATGACGTCAACGATGTCAACGCCGCGGCGGATGGCTTCAATCGTTTCCTCGGGAATGCGATGTCCCATACGAACAACCCCGTATCGTATTTATTCTCGGCAGCAAGCCGATTTTCCTTTCCATTTCGACAAATTTTTTCAAAACGTTCGTTTCGCCCCCTTGCCCGTAAAGTCGGCTGGCTTGATCATCCGCTTCCCGCCCCTCAGCCCGCCGTCTGGACAAAGATTCATCAGAGCGGTGCATCTCGAAGATGCGCTTCGGTATATTATATTTCAGCAAGAAAAAGAAAATTTCACTTTTTTCTTGATGATCTTATGCAGCAGATGACCGCGCTCTCAAAGCAAGGGTTGCTTTACACCCCCTATTATTCTACACCATCGCAAAAAAATCCTGCTTTTTTGCCGAATGATTGACAACTTTGTCGAAAATCTTTTTTCGTTCTTCTTGACAAGCGGCTATAAATAGTTTACTCGTCTCATGGCCGCTCTAAACCTATATAGGTCATTTTTCTCGCAATTTTTCATTATAATATAAATCGCGGCAATATGCCATAAGAAAACGCACGACTCCAAATCAAGAAATCGTGCGGATGAGGCGAAGCTAGCGCTTCAACTTTTTCATAATGATGCTCGCCGTCTCTTCGACCGCCTTGTTCGTCACATCGATGACGTCGCAGCCGATTTTTTTCACGACTTCATCAAAATAAGCGAGCTCCTCTTTGATTCGATCCATATTGGCGTAAATCGCCTGGTCGTTCAGGCCGAGCGATTTCAGCCGCTCGCGGCGGATCGAAAGCAGTTTATCCGGACTGATTTTCAAGCCGAAGCATTTCCCCGGACCGACTCGAAACAGCTGCTCCGGCGGCTCGACCTCTGGAACGATCGGCACATTCGCCACTTTCAGCCGCTTATGCGCCAAATATTGCGACAGCGGTGTTTTCGATGTACGCGATACGCCGATGAGCACGATATCGGCGCGCAAAATGCCGCGCGGGTCGCGCCCGTCATCGTATTTGACGGCAAATTCGATCGCTTCAATCTTTTTGAAGTAATCTTCGTCAAGTACGCGCACTTGACCCGGCTCATATCTTGGCGTCAGCTGGAACAAATGGCTCATCTTTTCAATGAGCGGACCGATGATATCGTATGCGACGACCCCTTCGCGCGCCGCTTCGGCGAGCAAGAATTCCCGCATCTCCGGAACGACGAGCGTAAACGCGATAATGGCGCGGTTCATTTTCGCTAAAGCGACGACTTCAGCCAATGTCGTTTTATCTTCCACATACGGGACGCGTTTCACTTGAATCGGCGAGGCGTGAAACTGGCTGGCCGCCGCTTTGACGACAAGCTCGGCCGTTTCCCCGCCGGAATCGGATACGACGTAAACAAGGCGCTGGTTCATTCTTCTCCTCCTTTGTTTGGATTTAGTCCTCTTTGGCTAGCGACACGAATGCTTTCGTTATATTCGTTTTCGTAATACGGCCGATCACTTCATATCCTTTCTCCGTTTTGCGCACGACCGGCATGGCATCGATCTGTTTTTCAATCAGCTGTTCAGCCACGTCAATGAGCGGGTCGTCCTTGTAGCAAACGGCGATGTTCGGCATCCGCGTCATAATAATATTGACCGGGATCGCCGTCAGTTCCTGCTTGCCGAGGCTTGCGCGCAACAAATCTTTGCGCGACAAAACGCCCGCAAGCAACGACTCGTCATCGACGACAAACAGCGTGCCGACGTCCTCTAGAAACATTGTGACGATCGCATCATAGACGCTCACATTCTCATTGACGACAACCGGAATCGATTGGTAATCCTCGACTTTCATCTTTTTCATTTTATCGGCGAACAGCTGCTTGCCGGTTTTTCCCGTATAGAAATAGCCGACGCGCGGCCGTGCTTCCAAGTAGCCAGCCATCGTCAAGATGGCCAAATCCGGCCGCAGCGTCGCCCTCGTTAAGTTCAGTTTCTCAGCGATGCTTTCTCCGGTGATCGGCCCGTAGTCTTTCACAATTTGCAAAATCTGCTCTTGGCGTTTATTTAGTTCGATCGTCGTTCACCACCTTGCCAAAAAAGGTCCCACACGCTATCACTCTCATTTATATTATACTACACGCCCCATTCACAATGAAAATGATGCTCCTTGCCCTCCGTCGGGGCTGAGCTTGTCTTTCAGTTCACCGATTTGCTGCAAAAAACGCTTCGTCTTCAGCGACAGGCCGGCATATTCATCATAATAGGCGGACAATACGGCGCCCAGCTCCATCTTTGTGCTTTCTTTCACCGATATGGATCCAAGCCGAGCAAGATCGATATGAAAAAAGAGGCGCAACAGCCGGACGGAAGCCGAAGAGAGCGGGAACCGATGGGGATCGGACGCCTCGCAGCGATGGCAAAGGAAGCCCGCCTCCTTGACGGAAAACGAGAAGCGCCCCTCCGTCGCCCCGCAGCGGGCACAACGGTCCAGCACCGGCGGAATGCCAAGCACTGCAAGCATTTTCATTTCGTAAATGAACGTCAAAATCTCTAAATCGCGGCCTTCGCTCATATATTGTAGTGTCTGCAAAAGAAGCTCAAACAAGTACGGATTGCGCTTTTGCTCTTCCGTGCTTTTGTCGGTGAGCTCTACAATATACACCGCATAGGCGGCGGCAAACAAATCTTCGCGCAGCGCCCGCATCGAGTCGATGAGCTCTCCCTGGTGAAGAACGCCGACGCCGCGGCTGCGGCGGATGACATAATGGCCGTATGAGAGCGGCTGCGTAACAGCAGAAAGGCGGCTGCTTGGCTTTTTCGCTCCCCTTGCCATCGCAGCCACCTTTCCCCATTCTCGGGTAAACAATGTAACAATTTTATTTGTTTCGCCATAATCGACCGTCCGCATGACGATCGCTTCACACGTTTCGAACATCCCATCACCACCGCTTCTACCAACAACGATGCTACGAGATCGGCTGGTCGATTTCTTTCTGTTCAGCGTTTTGCTCTTCACCGCCAAACTGTTGCGCTCGTTCCAACTCTTTAAATAGGAGGTACGTGTCGATATTGCCTGTTTGGCTAAACAACTTCCACGTAAACTCAAGCATGGAATGACACCTCTTTCCGCCTGCAGGCATTGCGTATTGGTGGTTTACCTATAGGTTGGCTCAGGCAAAAACGGTTTATGTCGCGTAAAATTTTCTAACTGTCAATACTCGTCTTCACGGAACCCGAAATCACGCAGCTGCGAAAGGCGGTTGCGCCAGTCTTTTTGCACTTTGACCCACAGTTCCAAAAACACTCTTGACCCAAGCAGCGCTTCGATGTCAGCGCGCGCCCGCTGTCCGATTTCCTTCAGCATCCGGCCTTGCTTGCCGATGATGATTCCTTTTTGCGAATCGCGCTCCACAACGATCACCGCGCTAATATACACCGTTGGCGACCCTTCTCGCCGCTCGATGCGTTCGACGACGACAGCAATCGAGTGCGGAACTTCCTCGCGCGTTAAGTGAAGCGCTTTCTCGCGAATGAGCTCGGCGATGATAAACTGCTCCGGATGGTCAGTAATCTGGTCCGGCGGATAATATTGCGGCCCTTCCGGCAGCCGCTCTTTAATTTGCTCAAGCAGGCGGTCGACATTGTTCCCTTCAAGCGCCGAAATCGGCACGATTTCAGCAAACGGGTACAAATCTTTGTATCGGTCAATGAGCGGCAGCAATTCATCCGGATGGACGCGGTCGATCTTATTGATGACTAAAAACACCGGGGTGTCCACTTCTTTCAGCCGTTCGATGATGAACGCCTCACCGCGCCCAAATCCTTCCTCGGCATTGACCATAAACAAAATCAAATCCACTTCGCGAAGCGCATTGAGCGCCACTTTCATCATAAAGTCGCCGAGCTTATGCTTCGGTTTGTGCACCCCAGGCGTGTCGATAAAGATGATTTGCGCGTCATCGTCCGTGTACACGCCTTGAATCTTATTGCGCGTCGTTTGCGGTTTATCGCTCATAATCGCGATTTTTTGCCCGATGACGCGGTTTAAAAACGTCGACTTTCCTACGTTTGGTCTTCCGATAATGGCAACAAATCCTGATTTGTATCCTTCTTTACGCATGCAGATCCTCCGCTGAAAAAGCTTCTGGCAGCAATTCGCTGACTGTCATGACTTTCACATCGCCTTTGAGGTTGGCTAAAATGACTTTCATATCGCCGTGGCAAAGTTCGGCGATCACTTGGCGGCATGCGCCGCACGGCGGCACCGGGCGGGGAGTGTCGGCGATGACCGCAAGAGCAGTGAACTCCTTCTCCCCTTCCGAATATGCCTTAAACAACGCGGTCCGCTCCGCACAATTGCACACGCTGTAGGCGGCGTTTTCAATGTTGCAGCCGCGGTACACACTGCCGCCTTTCGTCAACAGCGCGGCGCCGACTGGAAACTTCGAGTACGGCACGTAGGCGAGTTCACGCGCTTTTTTCGCTTCGACAATGAGCTGCTCAATCTCCACGAGTTGACTCTTCCTTTCCTGCAAGCAAACGCTGTTTTCTTTTATTTTACAAAAAAACGCCATCCATTTCATCATTTGAAATGCATTTCAAAATGTAACAAAAAAATTCGAATTTTCTCTCTCATTCGTTTAGCGAAGATGCGGCCAAAACAGCAAAATGCCGATCACAACCGCAAATCCGGCCGCCGCGAGCACCGCCGCGGCAGCGATGTCTTTCGCCGCTTTCGCCAACGGATGAAACTCACCCGTCGCCAAATCGACGGCGCGCTCAATAGCCGTGTTGACAAGCTCAAGCGCAATGACCGTGCCGACCGCCATGAGCAGCACGATCCACTCCCAGCGCGACAGCCCAACGACCCACCCGGCGGCAAAGACGACAACAGCGGCCGCCAAGTGGAAGCGCAAATGAGCTTCCTCTTTCACCGCCGCCTTCATTCCCGCCCACGCCCAAGCAAACCGGTCTCGCTCTCGTTTGCCGCGCATTATCTTGTCAACCCGAACCTCGCCAAGATGTCTTCCTGCTTGGCGAACATGACGCGCTCTTCCTCTTCTGTCCCATGATCGTAACCAAGCAGGTGCAAGAAACCGTGCACAGCCAAAAACCCGAGCTCGCGCATGAACGAATGTCCATAGGCTGCCGCCTGCTCTTTTGCCTTCGGAATCGAAATGACGATATCGCCGAGCACCGGCGGCATATCAGCGCCGACGATGTGAACCTCTTCTTCCCCTTCCTCCTCAAGAGCAAACGAAAGCACATCGGTCGGCGCATCTTTGCCGCGATAGTCGCGATTCATCGCGCGGATGCGTTCGTTGTCCACAAATGTGACGCTCACCTCCGCCCCGTCCGGCACGTTTTCAAGGGCCGCCGCCTCGGCGAGCAGCCGCTCGATCGTCTCGATTTGCTCAGCGGTCACCTCGTTCGTTTCATCTAGAAAATCAATGTGAATGGTCATGCATGCTTCACCTTTTCCTTTCGTACTTCTGGGTATTCGATGCGCGAATGGAAGACGCCGTTTAAAGTCTCGCAAAGCGAACGGGCGACGAGTTCCAACTCCTTCAGCGTAATGTCGCACTCGTTCAGCTGGTTGTCCTGCAAGCGATCAGCGATGATCGACCGGACGATCTTCTCGATTTTTTCCTGCGACGGGTTGGATAGCGAGCGAACAGCCGCTTCGACGCTGTCGGCGATGTTGATGACCGCCGCTTCTTTCGTCTGCGGCTTCGGCCCGGGATAACGAAACTCCGCTTCCGAGACAAACTCGGTTTGCTCGCGCGCCTTATGATAAAAATACTTCAGCAGCGTCGTGCCGTGGTGCTGTTCGGCGATGTCGATGATCTCCTTCGGCAGCCGGTGCTTGCGCAGCAAAGCGACGCCGTCGGCGACATGGGCAATAATAATATTTTTGCTCAACTGCGGCGACAAATGGTCATGCGGATTGCCGCCTATTTGATTTTCGATGAAATAGCGCGGCCGCTTCGTCTTGCCGATGTCATGGTAGTAGCAGGCGACGCGCGCCAGCAAGCCGTCGGCGCCGATCGCCTCGCACGCCGCTTCGGCCAAATTGGCGACCATAATGCTATGATGGTACGTCCCCGGCGCTTCAGTGAGCAACTTGCGCAAGAGCGGATGGTTCGGATTGGACAGTTCAATGAGCCGAAGCGGCGACAAAATGCCAAACGCCGCCTCCAACACCGGCAAGAGACCGATCGTCAAAATGGCAGAAAAAACCCCTGAGGCCGCCGCCATCAGCACCAACAAGCCGATTTCCGTCGGCGAATAGCGGCCGTTTTTTAACAGCAACAGCGAAAAAAGCGAAACAATATTGACCGCGGCGACAAACACGCCGGCCCGCCAAATGTTCGCTTTCGCCAGCTCCTTTGGCAGACAAAACGTCCCGGCCAAGCCGCCGGCAAGAAAGTAAACAATCAACGACACCGACACCGCGCCGGCCGTTCCAATTTCCTCATTGAACAGCAAACTGCCGCACACTGCTCCGATGATGGTCGTCATCATCGCGAGCCGCTCTCCGAGCAAAATGCGGACGAGCATCGGCCCGAACGCCGCCGGCACAAGGTAACCGATGGAAACAGCGCCGCTAGATGGCAGAAGGCGAATGAGCGCCATTGTCGTCATCATCAACGCAAAAATGGCTGTATAAAGCGACAGCTTTTCATTCGTCGTTTCCGTCCGAAAATAATAAATGAGCGGAGCAAGCAGCAACAAAACGAACACCAAAAGCCCAGCGGCGGTCCAAGACGGACGCCCGCTCTCAAGCAAGCCGACCAGCTCGAGCCGGCGGTAAACATCATTCGTGATAAACTGTCCTTCCTCGACGATCACTTGCCCTTGCAAAATTTTCACCGGCTTCACTTCATCCATCGCCTGCCGCCGTTTTTCTTCCGTCGCCGCCCGATCGTAGACGACGTTCGGAATGACCGCCTGTCGGCAAAGCTTCGCGACCGCCTCGCGAAGCGGCGGCGACAGCGCAGCGTATTCAAGCTCTTTGGCCGCTTCCGCCCGCGCCGTGTCAAGTTCCGCTTGGGAAATGCGCTCGCTCATGACGGCATGCACCGCGGTCAAGGCGGCTTCCTTCGCCGTCTTGAGCTCCTCCGGCGAGGCGGCAAGCAGCCGTTGCCATTCAGCGGCAGACAGATAGGCAAGCCATTCCGGCGGCAGCCGTTCCTCAAGTTTGGCGATCATATCGCCGAGCGGGCGGTCCGGCTCCGCCTCGCGCTGCACGCTTTCAATCGCGGCAAACAGCGAGGAAAGAAGGTCGACCCGGTTTTCGGCATATTCTTTTTTTAACGTATAGACATCCGCTACTTTCGCCGCCGCCTCTTCTTTCAGCTTGGCGGTCGCCTCTTTGTCCTCGACCGTCACCGGCGAACGGATCGTTTCCTTCGCGACGTCAAACAGGCGCAGCTCATACTGGCGCGGCTTCACTTGCCAATACAAAACGGCAAACAACAGAACAGCCAAAAGCAAAAACAGCCAAAAGCGGACAAAGCGGACTGTTTTTGTCCGCTCAAGAAAAAAACGAAACCTTCCCACCGGTTTTCCCCTCGCTTTGCAAGAAAAGACCGATCCTGTCGCTCTCGTTCTATAAGCCCGCCTCATCATAGGCGTCAATAATTTTCGCGACGAGCGGATGGCGAACGACATCCGACTGTTCCAAAAACACAAAGGCGATGCCGCCAATGGAGGCCAAAATGCGCTTGGCGACCGAAAGCCCCGATTCGACGCCCTTCGGCAAGTCGACTTGGGAAATATCGCCGGTAATGACCATCTTCGAGCCGAAGCCGAGCCGGGTCAAAAACATTTTCATTTGCGCTGGCGTCGTATTTTGCGCCTCGTCAAGAATGACGAACGCATCCTCCAGCGTCCGGCCGCGCATATAGGCGAGTGGGGCGATTTCAATCGTGCCGCGCTCAATCAACCGCTGCGTATACTCCGCTCCCAACACATCGTTTAAGGCATCATACAGCGGGCGCAAATACGGGTCAACCTTCTCTTTTAAGTCGCCTGGCAAAAAGCCGAGGCTTTCTCCGGCCTCAACGGCCGGACGAGTCAAAATGATGCGCTTGACGCTGCCGTTTTTTAACGCCTTGACCGCCATGACGACCGCCAAATACGTTTTTCCGGTGCCGGCTGGGCCGATGCCGAACGTCAAGTCATACTGTTCAATTGCTGCAACATAATAGCGCTGGCCCAACGTTTTGATGCGGATCGGCTTCCCTTTGGCGTTTTTTGTAATCTCCTCGTCGTACAGTTGAACAAGGCCGTCAAGCGCTCCTTTTTTTGCAAGCTGAATGGCGTAAAGAACGTCGCGCTCGCTGACCGCCGCCCCTTTGCGAATGACGATCAATAAATGGCGAAGCAATTCATCAACGAGCTGAACTTGCTGCGGCGTGCCGGAGACGTTGACCGTTTCCCCGCGCGTCACAATCGACACGCCGAGCTCTTCCTCGATCCGCTTTAAATGGATGTCATGGACGCCAAAGAGCGCCGCCGCTTCCTGCGGGTTTCGCACATGTTGGCTGATCGTAACGAACTGCTCTGACATTCTCAATCTCCTTGGACGATGGGTTGTGGTACAGCAATATTTTCGATGACTTCGTAATGCAATTCTACCCTTACTTTACCATTCTCTTTCGCCTGATGCAAAACTTTTTCGCTGCGAATGGCCGCCTCCTCCGGCAATTTCGCCCGCAGCTCGCGGCGGGCGATCTCTTTCGCTTCCGCGAACGCTTCTTCCCACGTGTAGCGCCGCTTCACTTCTTCCGCCTCGCGGATCGTGATGCGCTCGTAATAGAGCGGCAAGTCCCATTTCCAAAAACGAAACGGCCGTTTTTCTGTCTCAACGATGGTATGGGCAAACACCGGCTTCTTCCATCCCCAAACAGGAATCAAAAGGCGCCCGATTCCGACATAATGCCGTTCGGTGAACTTGCCGGTCAACACATGAAACGTCGTCTCAAGCGGCAGGACGACCGTAGACTTGTACCATGTTTCGCCAAACACTTTCCCTGACGCCGGCACAAACTTCGTCCTCCCTTCAGCGCCGATAATGCCAGAAACAAGCAGCTGGCCTTTTTGCACATAGTCGTTGACGGAAACGAGCGGTTGTCCCTCTTCAACGAACAAATCAGCGATGACCGCCTCTTTTTTTGCCACGAGATGACGCGGCGGAATCGGTTTTTTCGGCTCCGGAATCTCTTTTTCAACGACGCGGAAGTGAAGCGACGTCCCTTTCCACTCAACGCCGACCCACGTGATGTCCGGAACGCGTTCCGTCAGCTTTTTTTGCAGCGTCTCCGGGTCATCAAGCAGAAACTGAAATGCGCCGCGCTCGACTCCCATTCGCTTTAACTCGCGGGCGATTTGATGCTCCGTCTCTGGAGCCGCCCCTTTGATTTCGATCTTCCAAACGATGTTCGAAAGCAAAAACACAATCGCTATAAAAAGGAGCAAGCCGAGCCAAAACCCGCTGTTCCGCCAGGCCTGCCGCCAAAAAAACGGCAGCCCGGTTCTCCCGACAAACGAAAGTTTGCATTCGCTTTGCCGGGCGACATGGCGCAGCCGTTTCACGTCGCTGAGCTTAATGAAAAACGTCGCGGTATCCGCGCTATGCTTTTTCACGTTCCAGACGGCAATCCCTTGGCGGACGCAGGCGTTGATCAACCGTTCGATCCCTTTCCCTCTCGCTTTGACCCGCACGCTGCCGGCGAGTGTGTCGACCCATTCGTTTTTCATCTCCGTTCCTCCTCGCTATTCATCTATATAAACGACTTGGCTGATTTTTCCTTCCAATAAAATTTCTTCCGGCAAAATCGTTTTAATCACAAACTGTTCGCCGCGGACAACGAGCTGTCCGTTCCGCAGCAAAAGGCGGAGCTCTTTATCGCTGAACGCGAGCAGCCCGCGGTGGTTTTCAATGTAAATATGTATGTGCCCAACCATCGTAATGCGGGGCAGATCCATCATAATGTCGGCGGGAAGTTCAAGCTTTTCCGCCATCCACCGCTTCATCTGCTGGCGCCATTTTTTCACCATCAAAAAGAACCCCCTTTCATCTCATATGTATGAGACAAAAGGGGGTTCTAGCACCGCTTTTCAAAAACAACGGGCCTGCCTGTCGGCAAGGCCCATTGCATTTATGACAGCTGTTGTTGGACAAGTTTGTTGACGAGCGAACCATCCGCTCTTCCTTTCACTTTCGGCATGATCGCGCCCATCACTTTTCCCATATCCGCTTTCGAAGAGGCGCCGACTTCCTTGATCGTCTGCTCGATCAATTCGCGCAGCTCGTCCTCTGTCAGCGGCGTTGGCATATACGATTGAACAATTTCAATTTCGGTTTTCACTTTTTCGACAAGATCTGAACGGCCAGCGTTTTCAAATTCTTGGAGGGAGTCTTTACGCTGTTTCAGTTCGCGAGAAAGAACCGTCAGCTCTTCGTCTTCCGAGAGCGGGCTTTTGCCGAGCTTGATCGCTTCGTTTTGCAGCGCCGCTTTCAGCATCCGGAGAACAGACAGTTTTTCTTTCTCCTTGTTTTTCATCGCCTGCTTCATATCGTCATTCAAACGATCGAGAAGACTCACCGATTATACACCCTCTTTAATGCATGCTCTTAGTGCTTGCGCTTTCTAGCCGCCTCAGATTTTTTCTTCCGTCTGACGCTTGGCTTTTCATAAAATTCGCGCTTTCTCACTTCTTGCAAAGTGCCCGTTTTCGAAACGGCACGCTTGAAGCGACGAAGAGCGTCGTCGATCGACTCATTTTTGCGAACGATCGTTTTGGACATCCTGCTTCCCTCCCTCCGAACAACAACCATTGCATATTGTACTTGTCAATTATAATACATGCTGACAGAAAAGGTCAATAAAAAAAAAAGCAGCGGCGGCCTGCTGGCCGCCTCTTCCCCGCGCTGAAAAAACGGTCATCACCCGCGGACAAGGCCCATACATATAGGGTGAAAGGGGAGTCGCCCATGGGGTCGTTTCTGATGCTGTTTGCCATTTACACCGCTTTGTTTCTTCTTGGCATGTTTATGATGAAAGCTGGGCTTTACACGTTGTCCGGCCATCGGTTAAAACGGTGGCTCATGCGCTTTACCGCCACGCCGCTGCAAGGATTTGCCGCCGGTTTGGCGACGACCGCTCTCCTGCAAAGCAGCTCAGCGGTGATGGTGATGACGGTCGGCCTTGTCGCCGCCGGCTACTTGTCGTTCCGCCAATCGATCGGCATCATTTTAGGCAGCAACATCGGCTCGACGGTCACGACCGAGCTGATGACGCTTGATATCGGCGATGGCGCCATCCCACTTCTTGTCAGCGGCGCGCTGCTTGTTTTTTTCGGCTGCCATCGCCTTGTTCTCGGCATCGGCATGACCACTGTCGGCCTCGCCGCTGTGCTGTTTGCCATGGACGGCTTTGGCAGTCTCGCTAAACCGCTTGCCGCCTATCCGTTCGTTGATGCATGGCTTAAAGAAACGAACCGATCCGTCGCTGTCGGCCTTCTTGTCGGCATCGTCCTCACCGCTCTCGTTCATTCGAGCGCGGCAACGATCGGCATCGCCATGGGATTTTTAAACGAACAGCTGTTGACGCTGTCCGCGGCGATTGCTCTGTTGCTTGGCGCCAACATCGGTACGTGCATCACCGGGCTTTTGGCTTCGATCGGCTCCAGCAAAGAGGCCCAGCTGACCGCCTACACCCATCTATGGCTGAACGTCGTCGGCGCCGCTTTGTTCGCCTTTTGGACCGAGCCGCTCGCCAGTTTTGCCGCCAGGCTCAGCCCAGCGCCTGATGTGCAGCTCGCTCATGTGAGCGTCTTGTTCAACGTCATTTGCTCAGTGGCTGCTCTTCCATTTGTCGGCGCCATCGAAAAGGTCATTCTGTTTTTGCATGACCGAAACCGGGCTTAGTAGTCAGCGCGACCCGTCCCGCCGGTGACGATCGCCACCCCAGAGCTTGTGCCGATGCGCGTCGCGCCGGCGTTGATCATCGCCTCAGCGGTTTTCCAGTCACGGACGCCGCCTGATGCTTTGACGCCTGCTCTGTCGCCGACCGTTTTCCGCATCAGCGCCACATCCTCCACCGTCGCACCTCCGCCGGAAAACCCGGTCGACGTTTTCACATAATCAGCGCCGGCTTTCACTGCGAGCTGGCAGGCGCGCACTTTTTCCTCATCGGTCAAAAGCGCCGTTTCAACGATCACTTTGACAAGCGCCCTGCCAGCCGCCGCTTCGACAACCGCACGAATGTCGCGCTCGACAAGCTCGTCTTGCCCGCTTTTTAACGCGCCGATGTTGATCACCATGTCGACTTCGCGAGCGCCGTTTTCGATGGCGTTCGTTGTTTCAAACGCCTTTGTTTCCGGCGTCGTTGCCCCAAGTGGAAAGCCGATGACCGTGCAGACGCGGACATCCGTGCCGGAAAGCTCGCGCGCCGCCGTTTTCACCCACGTTGGGTTGACGCACACGGCAGCAAAGCCGTATTGCTTTGCTTCCGTGCACAGTTGCACGATTTGTTGTTCTGTCGCTTCCGGTTTGAGCAGCGTATGATCGATCATTTTCGCGATATTCATCGTCATTCGGAGAAACCCCTTTCTGCCATTTCCGTCAAGATGGAAAGTCTGACGTCTACCATCATACCATGCTCCCTCGACAAAAACTAGCCATCCGTATTGTCTCCGGAAAAAGACAGAAAAAACCCAGCAACTAGGCTGGGTTATGAGCTCCATTTGACCGAACGGGCCATTTCATCCGGCACAACGCGGACGAACTCTCCTTCATTGTACGGATAGCCGGCTTTCGTAATCTTCACTTTGACAAGTTCACCGACCATTTCCTCGGTTGCCGGGAAGCGGACTTTCAAATAGTTGTCTGTATAGCCGACGTACAAATCCGGCCGCTCTTTGTCGCGCTCTTCCGGAATGACTTCGAGCACTTGCCCTTCAAACCGGGAGGCGTACTCTTTCGCCAATTGGTCGGACAGAGCGATCAAGCGGCGGACGCGGTCATGCTTCGTTTCTTCATCGATTTGGTTCGGCATGCGCGCCGCCGGCGTGCCGGTCCGCTTCGAATAAGGAAAGACATGCAGTTCGGAAAACCGTTGTTCACGAATAAAGTTGTACGTCTCCATAAATTCGTCTTCCGTCTCGCCTGGGAAGCCGACGATGACGTCAGAAGTCACCGCCAGCTCTGGAAACACTTCGCGCAGCCGGGCGAGCCGCTCCGCGTAAAATTCCACCGTATATTTGCGGCGCATCCGCTTGAGCACCGTATTCGACCCAGACTGGAGCGGAATGTGCAAATGGCGGACGATTTTCTCCGACCGCTTCAGCACATCAATCACTTCATCGGTGATTTGGCTCGCCTCAATCGACGAAATGCGGAGCCGCTTCAGCCCCGGCACTTGCTCGTCCAAATCGCGCAACAAGGACGCAAAGTTATAGTCTTTCAGATCGGTGCCATAGCCGCCTGTATGAATGCCGGTCAGAACGATTTCTTTATAGCCGGCGGCGACGAGCTGGCGCGCCTGGCGAATGATTTCCTGCGGATCGCGCGAGCGCATTAAGCCGCGCGCCCACGGGATGATGCAAAACGTGCAGAAGTTGTTGCACCCTTCTTGGATCTT
Source organism: Geobacillus sp. FJAT-46040 (assembly GCF_002335725.1). Classification (NCBI taxonomy): domain Bacteria; kingdom Bacillati; phylum Bacillota; class Bacilli; order Caryophanales; family Anoxybacillaceae; genus Geobacillus; species Geobacillus sp. FJAT-46040. The sequence goes on along the minus strand of NZ_NISS01000001.1, from coordinate 538,305 downwards.
AAGCGACGCCCGCGTCCGATCAGTGAATTCCGGCACATCCATCTCCTCAAAAACGCGCGTTTTCATAATGTTGTGAACAGCGTTGATCGGCTGGCGCTCGCGCTGGAATTGCTCGATGTAATCCAAAATTTTATGCCGGTCTTGCGTGCCGATGACAATATCAACGCCCGGAATGGCCATGACCTCAGCCGGCGATGTTTGCGCATAGCAGCCGGTCACGCAGACGACGGCGTCCGGATTGCGGCGCACCGCACGACGGATGACTTGACGGCTCTTTTTATCGCCGGTGTTCGTCACCGTGCACGTGTTGATCACATACACATCCGCACGGCTTTCAAACTCTTTTCGCTCGTAGCCGGCTTTTTTAAACAGCTGCCAAATCGCTTCGGTTTCGTAATGATTGACTTTGCAGCCTAGTGTATGAAAAGCCACTGTCGGCATCTTGTTCACCTCACTCTGCCCCCCGCTTAAGGATCAGCGGGACCGAACTTTTATAAGAAACAGCCAATGTTGCTCACTAAGCGCGCTCCGCTTCGCCGTTCGGCGCGCGCAGCTCCCATTCATAAGAGGCGGCGGAAAGCAAATAGAGCGGAGCTGTTTCGGTCCGCAAAATGCGCGGCCCAAGGCTGCACGGCGAAAAGCCGTGCTGCCGAAGCTGTTCTGCTTCTTCCGGACTGAACCCGCCTTCTGGCCCGAAAACAGCCAGCAACGCGCCGCCCGGACGGAGGCGGGAAAGAAGCGCCGGAAGCGCGGCATGCCGGGCGTTTCGCGCCTCTTTTTCGTAGGCAAACAGCCGAACATCGACCGTTTGGCCAAAGGAGAGGAGCTCGACAAACGAAAGCGGCGCCCGCACGTCCGGCACCACCGTTCGTTCAGCCTGCTCAGCCGCTTCTTTCGCGATTTTTTTCCATCGCTCGACTTTTTTCTCCGCCTTTTTCGCGTCCCATTTCACGACCGACCGGGCGGCTTCGAACGGAAGAAAGCCGGCGGCGCCGAGCTCTGTTCCTTTTTGGATGACGAGCTCCCACTTTTCGCCTTTCGGCAGCCCTTGGGCGATGTAGATGCGCACCGGCAGCTCGCTTCGCTCCTCTTTCCATTGTACAATACGGGCTTGCACATGCTCATTGGCAATTTGTTCAATTTCACACACCGCCGTGCGCCCGTCTGGAAAGACGCAAATGATCCCGTCCCCCGGCTTCATGCGCATGACGCGGGCGATATGATAGGCATCATCGCCGCTGATCGCGACGATCCCGCCTTGTTGCGCCTGGCCGGAAACGAAATAGCGCTGCACAGCCATCCCTTCTTTGCTTACGGTTTCAGGGCGACAACCGCCACCCAGTCTTCCATCACGTTGATTTCCTCAATGGCAAAGCCGGCGGCAAGCAACCCGTCTTTGACGTCCTGCTTTTTCGCCTGAATGATGCCAGACGTGATGAAGCGGCCGCCTGGCTTTAACAACCGGTAGGCGTCACCAGTAAAGCGCAAAATGATTTCCGCTAAAATATTGGCGACGATCACATCAGCCGGTTCCTCGATATGGTCGAGCAAATTGTTTTGTGAGACCGTTACGACATGCTGCACCTTATTGAGCTTCACGTTCAGCCGCGCGCTGTCGACCGCCACCGGGTCCAAATCGAGCGCCCGCACCGACTGAGCGCCAAGCATCGCTGCGGCGATGCTTAAAATGCCGGAGCCGGTGCCGACGTCAATGACATGATCGCCGGGGCGCACATACTTTTCGAGCGCCTGCAGACACATGACCGTTGTCGGGTGCGTGCCGGTCCCAAACGCCATGCCCGGATCCATTTCGATGATCAGCTCATCACTAGACGCCGGCTCGTACGTTTCCCACGTCGGCACGATCGTAAACTTTTCGGACACTTTCACCGGGTGATAATGCTTTTTCCACGCCGTTGCCCATTCCTCTTCGTTTACTTCGCTCAATGTAATTTTATTTTTGCTAAGGTCGATATCATACAGCCATAAATTGTTAATCGCCTGCTTAATTTGTTCGACCGTTTCGCCAAGAAAACTGTTGACCGGCAAATATGCCTTAATGATCACCCCTTCTTCCGGATAGTCGTCCGGGTTGAGCTCGACGATCTCGCCGTACCAGTCGTCCCGTTCTTTGACCAAATCGTATGGGTCTTCGATGACGACGCCGCCGGCGCCCGCTTCATGCAAAATGTTCGAAATCGCCTCGACCGCCTCATGCGTCGTATGAATGCTGATTTCTGACCATTTCATCGCGCTTACGCTTCTCCTTTAAACGCCTTTTTGACTTTCTCAAAAAAACGGCCGTGCGGCCCGTCGTGCATCGTGTCTCCGCCGAGCCGTTCAAACTCGCGCAGCAGCTGCTTTTGCTTTTCGGTCAGCTTCGTCGGCGTCACAACGCGGACAATGACGTGCTGATCGCCTTGGCCGTAGCCCCGTACGTTCGGCACCCCTTTTCCCTTCAAGCGGAAGCGCGTGCCCGTTTGCGTGCCGGCCGGGATTTTCAGCTTCACATGGCCATGGAGCGTCGGCACTTCGATCTCATCGCCGAGCGCGGCCTGGGCGAACGACAACGGCACTTCGCAATAAATATCGTCGCCGTCGCGTTTGAAAAACTCATGTGGTTCGACTCGGAAGATGATGTACAAATCGCCCGGGGGCCCGCCATTGACCCCTGGCTCCCCTTGGCCGGCGACGCGCAGCTGCTGGCCGTCGTCGACGCCGGCTGGAATTTTGACGTGAATTTTTTTCCGCCGTTTGACGCGTCCCGTGCCGCCGCACGTTGGGCATTTCTCCGGAATGTACCGGCCCGTGCCACCGCAGACGGGGCATGTCCGGCGGTTGACGATGCGGCCAAATGGCGTCGCTTGTTCGCTTGTCACTTGCCCGCTGCCGTGGCAATGCGGACAAGACGTCGGGCTTGTGCCCGGTTTCGCTCCGCTGCCCTGGCACGTGTCGCACGTCTCTTCCCGCGGAATTTCAATTTCCGTTTCTTTTCCGAACGCCGCTTCTTCAAACGTAAGCGTCATCATATACTCGACATCCGCGCCTTTGCGCGGACCGCTCGCCCGCCTGCGCGGACCGGCGCCGAAAAACGTTTCAAAAATATCTTCAAAACCGCCAAAGCCGCTAAAGCCGCCGAAATCAAACCCTCCGCCTTGGAATCCGCCGCCGCCAAACGTTTCGTTCGGGTCGGCATGGCCAAAGCGGTCGTAGCGGGCCCGCTTTTCATCATCGCTTAACACTTCGTACGCCTCTTTAATTTCCTTAAACTTCTCCGCGGCGTCCGGGGCTTTGTTCACATCTGGATGATACTGCTTCGAAAGCTTTCGATACGCTTTTTTAATCTCGTCTTTCGTCGCGTTTTTGCTGACGCCGAGAATCTCGTAATAATCGCGCTTCGCCATCGTTGATCATCCACTCCCGATTCACTCACATAAATTTAATTTTATCATTTCCCTCTGCGGCAAGGCAATATGTCAATGCTAGAAAAAAAGTCAAAGCCAAGGCAGGCCTGACTTTGACTTTCGGTTGCATTATTTATCGTCGTTCACTTCTTCAAACTCGGCGTCCACCACGTTGTCTTTATGATTGGCAGCGCCGCCTTGCGATCCTGCACTTTGCGCCTGTTTCGCCGCTTGTTCATACAGCTTGATCGACAGCTGCTGCACCGCTTCTTGCAGCGCGTCTTTTTTCTTGCGGATGTCGTCGATGTCGTTTTTCTCGAGCGCCGCTTTCAACGCCTCTTTCGCATCCTGCGCCTTCTTGATCTCATCGGCGCTCACTTTTCCTTCGACTTCTTTGATCGTTTTGTCGGTCATGAAAATGAGCTGGTCGGCTTCGTTGCGCAACTCGGCGGCTTCTTTCCGCTTCCGGTCGGCTTCGGCGTTTTCTTCCGCTTCTTTAATCATGCGCTGAATTTCTTCTTCCGACAGGCCGGACGACGATTTGATCGTAATCGACTGCTCTTTGTTCGTTCCTAAATCTTTGGCGCGCACGTGAACGATGCCGTTGGCGTCAATATCAAACGTCACTTCAATTTGCGGCACGCCGCGCGGCGCCGGCGGAATGCCGGTCAGCTGAAAGCGGCCGAGCGATTTGTTGTCCGCCGCCATCGGGCGCTCTCCTTGCAAAACGTGAATGTCGACCGTCGTTTGATTGTCAGCCGCCGTTGTGAACACTTGCGATTTGCTTGTCGGGATCGTCGTGTTCCGTTCGATCAGTTTCGTAAATACGCCGCCCATCGTTTCAATGCCAAGCGAAAGCGGGGTCACGTCAAGCAGGACGACATCTTTCACTTCGCCAGCGATCACCCCGCCCTGGATCGCCGCACCGATGGCAACGACTTCGTCCGGGTTGACGCCTTTGTGCGGCTCTTTGCCAAGCTCGCGCTTGATCGCTTCTTGGACAGCTGGAATGCGCGTCGAACCGCCGACCAAAATGACTTTATCAATATCGGCTGGCGTCAAGCCGGCGTCTTGAAGCGCCTGGCGGACCGGCCCCATCGTCCGCTCGACGAGGTGGGCGGACAACTCTTCAAATTTCGCTCTTGTCAACGTCATTTCCAAATGGAGCGGACCGTTTTCATTGGCGCTGATAAACGGAAGCGAAATTTGTGTCTGCGTGACGCCGGACAGCTCTTTTTTCGCTTTTTCCGCGGCATCTTTCAAGCGTTGGAGCGCCATTTTGTCTTTCGACAAATCGATGCCGTGCTCTTGCTTGAACTGATTGACCAAATAATCGATGATCACTTGGTCGAAGTCGTCGCCTCCCAAATGGTTGTCGCCGGCCGTCGCCTTCACTTCAAACACGCCGTCGCCAAGCTCCAAAATCGAGACGTCAAACGTCCCGCCGCCTAAGTCATAGACGAGAATCGTTTGGTCTTCTTCTTTATCAAGGCCGTAAGCAAGCGCCGCGGCCGTCGGCTCGTTGATGATGCGCTCGACTTCGAGGCCGGCGATGCGGCCGGCATCTTTCGTCGCTTGGCGCTGGGCGTCGTTGAAATACGCCGGCACCGTGATGACCGCACGCGTCACCGGCTCGCCCAAATAGTCTTCGGCGTACGACTTCAAGTATTGCAAAATGATCGCCGAAATTTCTTGCGGCGTATATTGCTTCCCTTCGATTTCGACTTTGTAATCCGTCCCCATATGGCGCTTGATCGAGATGATCGTGTTCGGGTTCGTGATCGCTTGCCGTTTGGCGACTTCGCCGACTAGGCGTTCGCCGTTTTTAAACGCGACGACCGACGGGGTCGTGCGGTTTCCTTCCGGATTCGGAATGACTTTCACTTCGCCGCCTTCTAACACGGCGACGCAAGAGTTCGTCGTTCCTAAGTCGATGCCGATAATTTTGCTCATCACTGATCACCCTCCGTTTCCGTTTATTGGCTTACTTTGACCATGGCGGGCCGCAGCACGCGGTCTTTCAGCTTATAACCTTTTTGCAGCTCCTCAACAACCGTGTTCGGCTCATAGCCTTCCGCTTCCGCCTGCATGACGGCTTGGTGCAAATAAGGGTCAAACGGCTTTCCGACCGCCTCGATCGCCTCGACGCCTTCTTTCTTCAAGGCGTCAACAAGCGACCGGTACACCATTTCCATCCCTTGCAAAATCGATTTCGCCTGTTCGTTGTCCGTCTCTATTTTCAACGCGCGTTCAAAGTTGTCAAGCACTGGAAGCAAATCGCTCGCCAAGCTTTGGGCGCGGTATTTTTCAGCCGCTTCCATCTCCTGGCGCGTCCGGCGGCGGAAGTTTTCAAAATCGGCGTACAGGCGGAGATACCGGTGTTCCATCTCTGAAAGCTTCGCTTCCAATTCGGCGATCTGCGCCTTGGCCGCCGCCAACTCCTCGGCCGTTGGCGCTTTTTCCGCCGGCTCCGCCGCTTCCTCCCCACCGGCCTCTTCAAGCGGAACGCCGCCTGATTCCCCCTCGGGCTGCGGGGCGGCTTCTTCCTCGATCGGTTGCTCCCGCTCCGGCTCATCGTATGTAGCTTGTTCCATCACTTGTTTTTCTCCTTGCTCCATCGCTTTCACCTCCCTGCCGGGGCTCTTCCCTTTTATGTATCAATGGCCACAAGGAAAGGATGGATGCGCGATCCATCCGTTATCCAATATGGCCATTCTTATTGACTTTGATACCATTTCGCGAGCGCGGCCGACAAATCGGAAGCGACACGGTTTAAGACAGTGATGACGCGCGAGTATTCCATGCGCGTTGGACCAAGAATCGCGATCGCCCCGAGCGGCTCATCGCCGACCGAATACGTCGCTGTAATCAAGCTGCAGTTTTCCATGCCGCGCAGTTCGTTTTCATGCCCGATCGAAACCCGCACTCCTTTTTGGGTTTGCTTGCGGAGCAGGCGATAAATGTCTTTTTCCTGCTCAATGATGTTCAGGAGCGGGCGCACTTTTTGGATGTCGCTGAACTCCGGCTGGTTGAGCATATTCGCCTTGCCGGCGAAAAACACTTTTTCTTCTTCAGGGGCATCGAGCGTCTCAATGAGCGTATTGAGCACGCTGTCGTAGTTGCGGATGTGCCGGCGCAATACGTCGGCCACTTCCGTCTCCATTTTTTCTTTCAAATCAATGAGCGGAATGCCGTTCAACCGCTCGTTGAAAATGTTGACCATTTTTTCGAGGTCGCCTGCGTCCATCGATGACGGAATCGTCACGACCCGGTTTTCAACATGGCCGGTGTCCGTCACGACGATGGCGACGGCTGTCTGTTCGTTGAGCGGAACGATTTGCATCCGCTTCAGTTTGCTTTCTTTAAACGTCGGCCCGAGCGCGATGGATGTATAGTTCGTCAGCTCGGATAAAATTTGCGCCGACTTTTGCATCAGTTTTTCCAGCTCATAGATGCGCTCGGCAAACACGGAGCGGATTTTTTGAATGTCCGCCCTTGTCAGCCGCTGCGGCGGCAGCAAATGGTCGACGTAGTAGCGGTACCCTTTTTCCGACGGCACACGGCCGGAAGAAATGTGCGTTTTTTCAATATAGCCGAGCTCCTCCAAATCCGCCATCTCATTGCGGATCGTCGCCGAGCTGAACGCGATTTGATGCTTTTTCGATAACGTCCGCGAACCGACCGGCTGCCCAGAACGAATGAAATCGTCAATAATCACCTGCAAAATCAGCAGTTGGCGGTCCGTTAGCACGTGTCTCACCTCTGTTAGCACTCGAACAATTCGAGTGCTAAATCTACTACTAGAGTAGCAAATCGCCCGGCAAATGTCAATGTTTACATTTCGCCGAGGAACGCGGCAAACACTTCATTGCCGAGCAGCTTGCCCCGTTTGGTCAAGCGGATGTGAGTCTCCGTTTCCTCGAGGCGCCCGTTTTCGATTTCCCGGCGGATCGCCGCGCCAAATATGTCGTGGAGGTCGCGGCCGAACTTTTGCCGAAAGCAGGCTTTGGACACCCCTTCCGTTTTGCGCAGCCCTAAAAACATTTCCTCTTCCATCTGCTCGCGAGTGGTCAAGCGGCGCACGTCGCGGTGCGGCCATTGGCCGCGTTCGATCGCGCTGATGTAATGCCGGATGGGACCGATATTCGCCCGCCGCACCCCGTCGATATAGCTGTGCGCCCCAGCGCCGATGCCGTAGTACTCCTCATTGTTCCAGTACGTCAAGTTGTGCCGGCTTTCAAATCCCGGCAAAGCATAGTTGCTGATTTCGTATTGCCGATAGCCAGCGGCAGCCATCTGCTCCATCGCTGCTTCGTACATCTCGGCTTCCATCTCTTCGCCCGGTAGACGGAGCCGCCCTTTCCGCCATTCGTTATAAAAAATCGTCCTTGGCTCCAAAATGAGGGAATAAGCAGAAAGATGCGGCACATGAAGCGAAAACGCCGCTTCTAAATCGGCCGTAAACTGCTCAAGTGTCTGCCCCGGCAAACCGTACATTACATCAATGCTGATGTTCTGAAACCCGACTTCTCTGGCCAACGCTACAGCCCGTATGACGTCGCCTCGCCGGTGCGTGCGGCCGATCGTTTGCAGAAGCTGATCGTCAAATGTCTGCACCCCCAGGCTCAGCCGATTCACTCCGGCATCGCGCAAAATAGCGAGCTTTTCTTTCGTCAAGCCGTCCGGGTTGGCTTCGACGGTAAATTCGGCCGTTTGCGGGTCAAACTGAAAATGGCGGTGGATGCTCGCAAGCAAACAGCCGAGCTGCTCCGGCTCAAGCACCGTCGGCGTGCCGCCGCCGATAAACAGCGTCTTGAGTTGGCTGCCAAATTCCGCCGCCGTCCACGCCATTTCTTTGTCCATCGCCCGCAAATAGTCGTCAATCGGCTGGCCGGCGGCGAATACTTTGTTAAAATCGCAATAATGGCAAATATGGGCGCAAAATGGAATATGAAAATACGCTGAAACGGCCATCGGTCCTCCTCCTTTCAGCCGGCGGCGCCGCAGGAAACAAACAAGGCTATCCCCAACGGAGACAGCCTTGCTCGTTATTTTTTCTGGTCGTCGATTTTCAAGACGGCCATAAACGCTTCTTGCGGCACTTCGACCGACCCGATTTGTTTCATCCGCTTCTTTCCTTCTTTTTGCTTCTCAAGCAGCTTCCGCTTCCGCGACACGTCGCCGCCGTAACATTTTGCGAGCACGTTTTTGCGCAACGCTTTGATTGTCGAACGGGCGATGACCTTGTTGCCGATCGCCGCCTGCACCGGCACTTCAAATTGCTGGCGTGGAATCAAATCTTTCAGCTTTTCAACGATCGCTTTGCCGCGCTCGTACGCAGAGTCGCGATGGACGATAAACGATAAGGCATCGATTTTTTCGCCGTTTAGCAAAATATCCATCTTGACGAGATTGGACGGCCGGTAGCCGATCAATTCGTAGTCGAATGACGCGTACCCTTTTGTGTTCGACTTTAAAGCGTCGAAAAAGTCGTAGACGATCTCGGAGAGCGGAATATCGTAAATGAGCATGACGCGCTTTTCATCCAAATATTGCATATCGACAAACGTGCCGCGCTTTCCTTGACACAGCTCCATCACCGGACCGACATAGTCGTTTGGCACCATGATCGTCGCCTTCACATACGGCTCTTCAATGCGGTCGATTTTTTGCGGGTCGGGCATGTTCGTCGGGTTGTCGACGTCAACTTCCGTTCCGTCGGTCAAATGCACCTTGTAAACGACGCTCGGCGCGGTCGTGATCAAATCGATATGAAATTCGCGCTCGAGCCGCTCTTGGATGATTTCCATATGAAGCAAGCCGAGAAATCCACAGCGGAAGCCGAACCCAAGCGCCTGCGACGTTTCCGGCTCAAAGTGGAGCGCCGCATCGTTCAATTGCAGCTTCTCGAGCGCCTCGCGCAAATCGTTGTAGCGCGCCGTATCGATCGGATACATCCCGCAAAACACCATCGGATTGAGCTTCCGATAGCCCGGGAGCGGTTCAGCTGCCGGCCGTTCGGCATCGGTGATCGTATCGCCGACGCGCGTATCTTTCACGTTTTTAATCGAGGCGGTCAAATAGCCGACATCACCGACCGTCAATTCGTCGACGACTTTTTGCTTCGGCGTGAACACGCCGACTTCCGTCACTTCAAACTCCTTGCCGGTCGACATCATTTTAATGCGCTGCCCTGGCTTCACCGTTCCGTCGACGACGCGGACATAGGCGACGACGCCCCGGTACGGGTCATAAAGGGAATCAAAAATGAGCGCCTTCAGCGGCGCATCCGGATCACCCGAGGGAGCCGGAATTTTTTCGACGATTTTTTCCAAAATTTCTTCGATGCCGATGCCGACTTTGGCCGAAGCAAGCACCGCGTCAGAGGCGTCCAAACCGATGACATCCTCAATTTCTTGACGCACCCGCTCCGGTTCAGCGCTTGGCAAATCGATTTTGTTAATGACCGGCAAAATTTCTAAATTGTTGTCGATCGCCAAATACACGTTGGCGAGCGTCTGCGCTTCAATGCCTTGCGCCGCATCGACGACCAAAATCGCCCCTTCGCAAGCGGCCAAGCTGCGCGACACTTCGTACGTAAAGTCGACGTGGCCCGGCGTGTCGATCAAATGGAAAATATACTCTTCGCCATTTTCCGCTTTATATGTCAACTGAACCGCATTCAATTTAATCGTGATGCCGCGCTCGCGCTCAAGCTCCATCGTATCGAGCGTCTGCTCGCGCAATTCACGCTCCGACAGCGCCCCCGTCTTTTCCAAAATGCGGTCCGCCAGCGTCGATTTTCCGTGGTCAATGTGAGCAATAATCGAAAAATTGCGGATCCGTTCCTGCCGTTTCAACCGTTCTTCCCGGTTCATCGTCTCTCACTCCTGCTTCTTCGCAAAACTACACTAGCTTTGATTATAGCAACAGCGCGAAGAAGATTCAATGATGAACGAAAAGCCAAGCCGCCGTTCGGGCTTTCCGGAAAGACGCGAAACGGCCAGAGCCGCGCCAAGAAAACAATCGACAATATGGAAAGCGCAGCACTTTGTGCTCCAGCCGGCGGACGGCGTCCAAAAGAAAAAGCCGCCATTTTGACGGCACGTTCCTGTTTCGTCCGCACATGAACGGGCTAGTCCAACACCCGGCCGACGAGCGAAAACAGCATTTCCATGAGCGCGGTGACGGCATCGGCAAAAAGTTGGCCGAGCCTAGAGAACAAGTTGAACGTTTTCAGCTCGCGAATCGTTTCTTGCTTTTCTCCTAAATCTCCAGCAACGACCGGCCGGCCAAACACCGCCGCTTCCACCTCACCATTTTCCCTTTTTTTCATATCGATGACGGATGGAAACGACGGATCGGCATAACCGCGCATCCGTTCCATGCCGCGATGCGCCTCTTGCATGCCAAACAACACGCCGAAAAAAAGAAGAAAGATCGCTAGAGTAAAGCGGATGAACCATCGTGCCATAGTGACGCTCCTTTACTTTTTCTCCGCCGGAGCCGGCGCTTCGACTTTTTCCGCCTGCCAATAATAGTCGCTGAACACATCGGCCAACGCCGACACGGAACGAAACAACTCAGTAAACGTATTGTCAACACCGCCGACTTCAATTAAAATCGCGTTTTCCGATAAATCTTGATTAAACTTGCCGTTCGTCCCGGCTCCTTTTTTCTCGATCACCCCGCGGCTCAACCCTGGATATTTCTTTTGCAGCAACTGATGCAACGCGGTAGCCAGCTGCAAGTTTTTCTCGTATGTCGCGCTTTCTCCGCCAATAATGAATACGACACGCGCATAATCAACGCCGTTGATCGTAGCCGTCGTATATTTCCGCCGCTGCGAATCGCGATGGATATCGATGAAGTAGTGCAAGTCACGATTTTGCTTCATTGCTGCGACCACTGTTTGGCGGGACATATCATACGATTGGGAGTATTTCATCCCTTTCTTTAACAATTCGCTGACAATGTCGATTTTGCTCACTTCAGCCCCGATGCCGCGCTTTTCCAGTTCTTCCGCTAACTTTTCCCCTACTTTTGTGATGTTGACCGTCGGGTGAAACGCCAAATCCGGGTCAGTGACCCCTTTGAGCGCCGGCAAAAACGACTCATGCGTATGGGTATTGTAAATGTAGACCACTTTTTTCCCTCCGGTCGTCTGCGATGGCGGGGGAACCGGTTTTTCATCTTCGTTCTTGTTTGCTTGTTCGAGTTCATCGACCGAGGCTTGCCGTTCCGCAAGCATCGCCTCAAGCGGCGGCGCTGATTCGTATGGCATGTTCGTATAATCCGTTCCTTCACCAGCGATGAGAATTTTGCTGTCATAAAGGGCAAAGCCCGGCAGCTCGCTGCCAAGCAGGCTGCGCGGGTCATCGGGATTGATGCTCGTCGCCAGGCGGAACAATAGCGATGAGTAATTCGTCTGCCGCCGATCTTTCGGCAGCAGCTGCGCAAAATATCGATTTTCCAAGGCGAACAGACGAATGAACGTCTCTTCCGGAAAATGGGCCGCCATATCGTTCAGCGATGATGACGACGGACGGTATTCCGGCCGCAGCGATGTGAGCGCTCCGACAAGCATAAACATCATCATGCAGCCAAGGATGATGAGCATCAACAGTTTCTTTATGCTGGCTCCTGGAATCGCGATCATGACGTTTGGGGAGCGCCATCGTTTCATATTCCCACCCTTTCCCGGCTTGTCTCTTCATTTTAACGTATGGCCAAGCGGGAAAAGATAGAACTGTTTTTTGTCTAATGGGTGTAGGAGCCGACATTGCCTTGGTCGACTTGCCGATGCAGCGCCGCATTCAAGCCGCCGGCTAATAAGTTGGCCATATCGCCGATAAACGAATCGATCTCTTTTGGGGTCACCATCAAATTATGCCCAAGCGGCGCGAGCACTTCATAGATGAGGCGCCGCTTTTCTTCATCGCCAAGCGTGCCGACCATGCCAAGAAACGTCGACCGTTCTTGCGGCGACGGCATGTCTTGTTCCGTCAATTTTCGTTTGCGCCCAAACGTCCAGCCCGCCGGAGCGAGCGCGCTTGACGGCCGTTTCCCTTCGCGCATTTCGCGGCCGAAGTGCTTCAAAATGAAATCGATCGTGTCGCTCGTGATGGAGACCGCATCGACAACCGTCGGAACGCCGATCGAAATGACCGGAATGCCAAGCGTTTCATAGCTTAACTCTTTCCGCTTGTTGCCGACCCCGGAGCCAGGATGGATGCCGGTGTCAGAAATCTGAATCGTCGCGTTGACTCGTTCGATCGAGCGGGCAGCCAAGGCGTCAATCACAATGACAAAATCCGGCTTTGTTTTCCGGACGACGCCGTCGATAATGTCGCTCGTTTCAATCCCGGTCGTCCCCATCACCCCCGGAGCAAGGGCGCTCACCGGCCGGAAGCCTTCCTCGACGCTTTCCGGCTGCAGCTGGAACAAATGACGGGTGACAAGCACGTTTTCCACCGTGAGCGGCCCGAGCGCGTCCGGGGTGACGTTTTGGTTGCCGAGCCCGACGATCAAGCAGCTCGCTTGATCGGGAATGCGGAGCCGCTTGAAAAAGGCGCTGAGCTGCTCGGAAAAAATGCGCTGCACGTTTTGCTGCAGCTCGGTGTTTTGTTCGCGGATGCCTTGCGCTTCAATCGTCACGTAGTGGCCTGGCTTTTTGCCGATCGAGGCCGCTCCTTGTTCCGTGACATGCACATGCGACAGCTTGACGCCGTTGATCTCCTCGTCATGAATGATGACCCCCTCAATCGGCGCGGCGCTTTCTTGTTTTTGCTGCAAGCGCTCCTCGAGTGCGATCTCATGCGCTTCGATCGCTAAATCCGTTCGCACCGAGTACTGGCGTAAATCGAGCTGCTGTTCCATGTCGTTCCTCCCATTTCTGCCGTTTTCTTTTATTGTCGCCGCATTCAGGCCCGGTCATTCATGTTTCGTAAAGGATTTTCGCTTGAACACTCTTGCATAATCCAAACACGTTTGATAGAATAACACTTGTTCTTCCTGTTGTTCACAACAGAAAGTAGGAATGGTAACGGAGGTGAACGAACGTGGCTAACATCAAATCAGCGATCAAACGCGCGAAAACGAGCGAAAAGCGCCGGGCTCACAACGCCTCGATGAAATCGGCCATGCGTACGGCGATCAAAAAATTTGAAGCGCTTGTTGAATTGAAAGACGTGGAAAAAGCGCGCGAGGCATTCATTATTGCGTCGAAAAAATTAGACAAAGCTGCAAGCAAAGGCCTTATCCATAAAAACGCCGCCAGCCGGCAAAAATCGCGCTTAGCGAAAAAATTGAACAGCATCCAAGCTTCCTAATCAAAAACGACCTGGCGCCAGGTCGTTTTTTTGTTTTTCTTTATGTTCACGGCAAACGGCCGGGCGATCGCTTCACCGCCGGCCGTGACGCCCCGCTTGCGCCGGGCGGGTGCCCCACCGCATCAGAAGCAGCTCAACGGCCAACCGGCGATCGACCGCTCCGCTTTTCACCTCGTAATCGGCGTCAGCGATCTCGTTGATCGCCTCAGCAAGCTCTCCGTCAGCGAAGCGGGCCGCTTGAGCAAGAGCGAGCTTGACGCGGAACGGGTGCACCTTGAGCGCCGCAGCAATTTGCGCCTGCCCGTAGCCTAAGGAGGCAAGCCATTTCACTTGCGAAAGCAAGCGGAAATGGGCGGCGAGCAGCGCCAAAATTTTGATCGGCTCTTCATTGTTTTCAAGCAGATCATAAAACGTCTGCAACGCCGCTGGAATGTCGCGCTTCGCCACTTGCTCGACAAGCACAAATACGTTTTCTTCCGGCGTGCGGGCGACAAGCCGTTCAACCGCCGCCGCCTCGATGGTTCCGCCCGATCCGGCAAACAGGGCCAATTTATCGATTTCATTCGCCAAGGCGGAAAGCTGCGTCCCGGCCCGCCGCAACAGGACATCAATCGCCTCGTCGCTTGCTTGCGCCCCTTGGCTCTCGATGCGGCGCCGCACCCAGGCGCGCAGCTCCGCTTCGGCGAGCGGGGCGGCGATGACGACTTCGCTTTGCTCTTTGGCGAGCTTCGTAATTTTTTTTCGCTCATCAAGCTTCTCGTACGGCGCGAAAAAGACGACGATCGAAAACGGCGACGGCGCCTTCAAGTACGCCTCCAGCTTCGCCAAATCATGTTCGATCTCCTTCTCTTTTTCAGACGTGAAAAAATATGGATGCTTGATGAGGATGACACGCCGCTCGCCGAAAAACGGCACCGTCTCGGCCTCCTCAAGCGCCGCCTCGACCGGCGTTTCCTCGCAGTCGTACACAGCCAAGTTCCACTCGCGCTCCTCGGGGCCAAGCGCTGCGTTCACCAATCGCTCATACGTTTCCGTTAATAAAAACGGCTCATTGCCGTATAATAAATAAAGGGGAGAAAAACGCCGTTTTTCAATGTTTCCCCATACGCGTTCCAGCATGTTCCCGTCTCCATTCCCTAGCAAACGTCTCTGCTAGAAAAGATACACCGTTTTTCGTCATTTTACAAGGGAACCGGCTGCCGAAAAAACCGGTTCCCCTTTATATAAACGCCAGCCTATAAGTCCTAGGACCTTATTGGCCAGCGGGTTATTTTTATGTTTTCCCGGCCGTTTGAAAGTATTTGTGTCAACTGTTGTCAAGGAAGGAAAAGAAGCGAGCGGCGGTAGATTTTTCACGCGTTTTCGTCTATACTAAAAATGATTGAACGAGGAGGGGGAAAACGATGAACGTATTTGAAAAGGAAGTGCAAAGCCAACGAAATGACGCCGTCGATTCCGCCGTCGGATTCATCGTGTCGTTCGGCTTTTTCGCTACCATGTTCATCATCGCAACGTTGATCGAATTTTTCGGTCGATAAGGATTGCTTACATAAGCAATCCTTATTTTTTTGTTTCTGCTGAAACGTTCCGCTTTTTTGTGCACTACATCTTATGGTTTCATCACCTGAAAGGTTCCACCGTTTTCGTCATACACATAGCGAATGGCCCCGTTTTCATCCGTCCGCCAAATGATCGCCCGTTGTTGCCGAAGCCGCATAAGCACCTCGGGGGACGGATGCCCGTAGCGATTGTAGCGGCCGACGGAAATGATGGCCGCTCGCGGCTTGACCGTCCGCAAAAACAGCTCTGTTGTCGACGTTTTGCTGCCGTGGTGGGCGACTTTCAATACATCGGCGCGCAGCTCTGGATAAGCGCGGATGAGCGCCTGTTCCGCCTCTTCCTCGATATCCGCAGCAAACAGCCATGTCAAGCGGCCGAGGCGGGCAAGCAATACAAGCGAGCCGTTATTATCCTCATTGTTTCCCGCCTCCGGGTGCAATACGGAAAACGCGGCATCCCCCACCTTCCACCGATCCCCCCGCACGCTGGCGGCCACCGGCACGGAAAACGGGCGCGCCATCGCCTTGACGGCCGGCAGCGCTCCTGGGCTTGTGACAATCTTCTTGACGCGCACGGCTCCCATCACCTCGGGAGCAGCCCCGATATGGTCGGCGTCATCGTGCGTCAAAATCAGTTGATCAAGCGTCCTCACCCCTTGGGCTTTTAAAAACGGCACGACAACGTCGCGGCCGACGGCAAACGGCCGCGACCGCTTGCGCCACGGTTCGCGCACCCATTCCGGCGTCCCGCTGGTATCAATGAGATAGACTGCTTTTCGATAAGGGAGCTCAATATAAATACAGTCCCCTTGCCCAACATCCAATACCGTCACTTCCCCTTTCGGATCCACATACGGGGCGGCCAGCTGAAGCGCCGTCGCCGCCGCCACCGCTGTCAATCCGCGGAGCAGGCGGCCGCGTTCCCAATCCAAAAACGCCGCCGCGATGGCCGTCAGATAGCCAGCTAAGCACCACGGCTCCGGACGCCCGAGCACAAGCATAAACGAGTAATCGACCGAGAAAAAACGGACAACCGCGTCCGTCAGCTCAATGAGGCGGCTAAACAGCCAAATGAGCGGAGAAAAGGAAAAAACTGCGGATAGAAAAGCAATGGGCAAAATGACAAATGAATACCAAGGGACGAAGAAGACATTCAGCCCTATGCTCCAAACAGAAATTTCATAAAAATGGTAAAGCAAAATCGGCAGCGCGGCAAGCTGAGCGGCGAGCGCGGTCTGAAACAAGTTTTGGAGCATCGAACGAGCAGAGGCGAGCACCGACACATGGGCGAGAAGGGCAAACGTGACAAGAAATGATAGTTGAAAACCGACATCCCAAACCATATATGGGTCAAAGACGAGCAGGGCAAGCGCTGTCCAACTCAACGCATCCAGCGGATGGATCATTCCTTTTTTCCACTGGACGGCCAATACAATCATCCCGGTCGCACAGGCGCGCAGCACCGACGGCGAAGCGCCGGCGAGCACCGCATACATAGGCAAGAAAACGAGCAAAGCAAGCACGGCCGCTTCGCGCGTCACAAACCGAATGGCAACGGCCAACGCAGCGCCGACAAGCAGGGTGACATGGCCGCCGGAAATGGCCAACAAATGGATGATCCCGAGCTGCTGGTAACCGCTAATCACTTCCTCGTCCAACGAGCGGCGTTCGCCATAAATGAGCGCAGCGGCGATGCCGGCCGCTTCCGGCGGAAACTGGGCTTCAATGCGGCGGACGCCAGCCTCACGAATCGCCTCAAGCCGTTCGATGATGGTGGGACGGACGCGCACGCAAGCGGAAAGATCGATCGCCTCAGGGAGAAAGAGCCAATGGATACGATGGCGGCGCAAATAACGGCGGTAATCAAATGCATACGGATTGCTGGCTGGCATAGGGCGCTCGAGCATTCCGCTCAGCCGGCACACGACCCCGGGCATAAGACGCGCACGCAGCGCTTCTTTTTCCGCAGCCGTCCGAATGATGTAACGAAGCTGCACCCGCTCCTTACCAGCTTGCACCGCCGCCTGCAATCGATCGCCGTCGATCGCCGGCGCGGCGGAAAAACGAACGGAAAGCGAATGACGGCCGCCGGAAAGGGAAGTTTTGTTATGATGGTCAACGATGAGAAAATAGACAAAAAAGAAGAGAGCTGCAACGAGAGCAGGAAGGAAACAGTGCGGCCGGCGGATGAAAAGAAGAAGGAGATAAATGATAAGGAGAAGACATGTGGTTTTGGACGGCGAGGCCGCCGCCACGGCAAAGAGCGCCGCCGCGGCGGGATAGACGGCTTGTCCTTTCATGCTCCCCCTCCGCCGCCGGAAAGCAAGGCGAACACATCCGTTTTCAGCGGCACTTGCACAAGCCGGACGCCAGCTTGAGCAAACAGCTCCAAGGCGTACGGGTGGTTTTTGTAGTCTTGGGCGTAATAGACAGCGCGGATGCCGCTTTGAATGATCGCCTTGCAGCAATGCAAGCACGGAAAATGGGTGACATACATCTCCGCCCCCTCGGTCGGGACGCCGAACTTGGCGCATTGCAAAATCGCGTTCATTTCGGCGTGAATCGTCCGCACACAATGACCGTCAATGACGTAACACCCCTCATCAATGCAATGGGCGCCCCCGGCGATCGACCCGTTGTACCCGCCGGCGATGATGCGCTTATCGCGCACGATCGTCGCTCCGACGGCGAGCCTCGTGCACGTGCTGCGCAGCGCAAGCAAATGGCTTTGCGCCATAAAGTATTGATCCCATGTGATGCGTTCCATTTTCCATCCCTCCGCTCGTGTCCATGCTTTTAGTCTACCCACTGCCTCTTGCCCCCGTCAACGCCGAAAAACGTCCACAGCAGCCTTGATCCGCCATAAATATAAGAAGCATTGCCCTCCCCCGCCTCGCTTACGGAACAAGCAAATACGGCTTCAATTTCTCCAGCGTTTTTTCACCAATTCCAGTCACATTCAACAAATCCTCCACCCGCCGAAACGGCCCGTGTTCTTCACGATAGGCGATGATCGCGTTTGCCTTCGCCGGTCCGATGCCGGGAAGCTGCATCAACTCCTCTTCCGTCGCCGTATTGATGGCCACTTGCATCCCGTTTCGATCCCCATCGCTTGGAGACTTGCCGACGGCATTTGACGCCGGTGCAGCCTCGCCTTTTTTCGGCACGTAAATCATCATTTCATCATGCACTTTTGCTGCCAAATTGACTTTCGTTTCATCCGCCTCATCCGCTAATCCGCCGGCTAGGACGATGACATCGCGAACGCGAGCGTCCGCCGCCACCTCATACACTCCGGGGTTCGCGACCGCCCCTTTCACATCCACCACAGCGGTTTTTGACGCCTCGTTCTTTTTTTCTTCCGTCCGGGCGGCATCCGTTTCAGCTGCCGCCGGCAAGACGACTTGCCCCTTTTCATCCGTTGGATGATGAAACACCCATAACCCCGCCGCCGCGGCAAACAACAAGAACATCCCGACTTTTCCATACCGTTTGCCAAGCTCCTGCACATGCTCCCACATACGATCCCATCCTTTCCATCTCAAGTCATAAACCGAGCCTTTTTCTCATACATATCAAAAAAGAGAGTTCCGGTGAACCAAAACCGGGAGGGGGGACAACACATGAACATCGGCTTCATCGGCACGGGGAATATGGGCACCATCTTAATCGAAGCGTTCCTCAACTCCGGCGCCGTGAAAGCGGATCAGCTCGTCATAACGAACCGTACGCTTGCGAAAGCGTTCGCGATACAACGCGCGCATCCCGGCATTGCAGTGGTTGCCGATGCGGCTGAAGTCATCAAACAATCCAGCCTCGTCTTTTTATGCGTCAAACCGCTCGACATCCACCCATTATTGCAGCAACTGGCCCCGCACTGGACAAACGAACACTACCTCGTATCGATCACAAGCCCGATCAGCGTCGAACAGCTTGAAGCAGCCGTCCCTTGCCAAGTCGTGCGCGCCATTCCGAGCATCACAAACCGCGCGCTCTCCGGCAGCATACTCATCACAATCGGATCACGCTGTTCGGCCGACTGCCGGCAAACGATCGATGATCTTCTCCGGCGCATCGCCTCGCCGGTGTATATCGATGAGGCCATCACCCGCGTCGCTTCCGACATCTCCAGCTGCGGTCCGGCGTTTTTCAGCTACTTGCTGCAACGCTTCATCGACGCCGCAGCGGCCAAAACCGCCATCACGAAAGAACAGGCGACGATGCTGGCGACCGACATGATCATCGGCTTCGCGGAATTGTTGAAGCAAAACTTGTACACGCTCCCGACGCTGCAGGAAAAAGTGTGCGTCAAAGGCGGCATTACCGGGGAAGGAATCGCTGTGTTGGAACAACGAATGAACGGCGTCTTTGAAGAAGTGCTGGCGAAAACACATGAGAAGTTTAAAGAAGATGTGGAGAAGGTGAAGCAACAATTTTCATAGGTTTCATTCGACGCAGAAAGGGAAATTCCTGCTTTGTTTTGCAAAAAAGATATCCCTTGAACCTTCAGCTAGGAGATAATGTTGCAATCCTCACCCAGCCTTTTGGCTGGGTGCAATCGATTATTAGCCCGGCATTTGCGAGGAGATATTGATGTTTCAATCCTCACCCATCCCTTTTGGATGGGTGCAATACAAAATGCCGATGATATGTGCGGCAAGATAGAGGAAATATTCCTGAAATATATTCGGATTATGTAAATCATTGGGATGGCGTTGAGCCAATAAGAACCGTGCTGTTTCCATTGCTGTTCGATACGATCCTCTTTGGGCTTGGCATGTCTTCTATTTCAAAATTCCCGTGGCGTATGAGCATAAACATCATTCATTTTCAATTCGACCCCCATCAGACATTTTCTCTTAGGACATTTGCCTTATATTTATTTATTTCGACCAATATCTTCATAATCCTTCTAACTCACACATCTGTAGATGAGCAAATTCACTGACATAAATTGACAACTAAACAAAAAAGGAGACATGAACCGGACTCCTTGGGTAAAATAGATGTGTTCAAAACCCATTCACACAAGGAGGTTCATGTCTCATGAATAGATTAGCACATCACCAAGGAATCCACAAGTTTTTCTTCACGCTGGGGTTGACGCTGCAGCTTTCCAAACCGGTCATCAAGCATCTCATTCATATTGTCGATGCCTTGACCACCAAGGGATTCTCGGGAACATTGACTGATATTCATTACTGGAGCTTTCATCCGAATCATCGAACGACGCTCAGTCACTTTTTCACGAAAAGCCCTTGGAACGAGGAAAGGCTGCTTGGGAAGCTTCAAGAGTGGATCCTTTCCCAGGTCGAACGACTGGCCAAACGGAAGAATCAACCCCTTTTTGTTTCGATTGATGATACGATTTGCCAAAAAACAAAGCCTTCGTCACGGGCTGTGCACGCCATTCAAGGGTGCGACTGGCACTACTCGCATAAAGATCATCAATCGGTCTGGGGGCATTCGCTCGTTTGGCTGATGGTGCACACCTTCACGCAGGCGTTCCCATTTGCGTTCCGCCTGTATGACAAGAAAGCGGGAAAAAGCAAGATCGACCTGGCGATCGAGATGCTTTCCTCGCTCAAGGTGAAGCGGGCTCAGCCGGTGTATGTGCTCATGGATTCGTGGTATCCGTCCAAAAAGCTCATCGAAGCCTGTCTGAAACAGGGATTCCATGTCATCGCGATGCTCAAGACGAACCGGATTCTCTACCCGAAAGGCATCGCCATCCAAGCCAAGCAGTTTGCCCGCTATATCGAGTCCAAAGACACCCGCCTCGTCACGGTGGGGCAGGAGCGTTATCGCGTGTATCGCTATGAGGGGGCCATCCATGGCCTCGATGACGCGGTGGTGCTGCTGGCTTGGAAGGCGGATCAGCCGATGGCGCCGGAACATCTTCATTGCATCTTGAGCACCGACCGGGAACTCGGGGACGAAGACATCTTGCGTTACTACGCCCAGCGCTGGACGATCGAGTGCTTTTTCCGGCAGGCGAAAGATCAACTGAAGCTGGATGGATACCGCGTTCGCCACATTCGGGCGGTGAAACGGTATTGGGCGGTGGTGCTGTTGGCCTGCGTGTACAGCATCGCCGAATCCCGACAAAACCTCTCCACCGGGCTGGAGCTTCTTCGGTCGCGGAAAGACCACAGCGTCGTCGAGTTCATTTATGACGCTGCAAAGCAAGATATTCCCATTGATGTGATCAAAAAACAGCTCCGTATCGCGTAAGGGGTACCCTGTTTGTCTCTCTAACCATGGAAATTATTGTAATGAAAAATGCTCATCTACAGTCACACATCTTTTTCAATTTCCCAGCCGTCAATCGCGTCGATCGCAACGTTTGGCCATACATTCCCCCCTTCTTTTCCACATGCGCATAAAAAAAGAGCCCCTCCGGCTCTTTTTTCTTTCCCCACTTTCAGTGATGTTCCATCAACCTCTTGCAACAGCATCTTTTTTGGCTGCTAAGGTCCCTCACCACACGCCCCTCACCGCTTTCGCGCGACGAAAAACAACCGCTCCGCCGTCTCGGTCGGGGGCGCATCGGTGAAATCGGCGGTCACTTCAAGCACCTCGAAGCCAGCGGATTCGAGCCATCGCTCATAGACGGCGCGCTCGAACGTACGCTGTTCGTGCCATTCGTCGAAACGTTCGTATAGATCGCCGCGGCGGACGAAAAAGGTTAATTCATGCCCGACGCTGTGCGGCCAATCAAGCGGATGGCACATCCATATGTAGCTGAGGTCGTCATCCTGGTCCGCAAACACGGCGTCGCGGAACAGGACGTCCATTTTGTAGACCGAATGGACATCAAACAAAAGCAGCCCGCCGCCGCCAAGGGCGCGGGAGACGGCGGCGAACGTCCGCTTCACATCCTCTTCATCCGTTAAATAGTTGAGAGCATCGCAAAACAGGAAGGCGCCATCCAGATCAGAAAACCCGTCGAGCTCCGCCATGTTTTGCTCGAAAAACGGCACCTCCACTCCCGCCGCTTCAGCTTTCGCCTGGGCGACGGCGAGCATATGTTCAGAGAGATCAACGCCGGATACTTGCCATCCGGCCTTGGCAAGGCGGATGGCAAGCTCTCCCGTCCCGCAGCCGATGTCAATGACCCGTCTCCCCGGCCGTTTGGTGTATTGGGCGAATGCCCGTTCAACAAACGATTGCCATGCGTCATACGGCGCCTCAGCCATGAGCGCATCATACCAGTCGGCGAAGCGGCCGTACGTCATGGCTGCAACACAGCCGCGACGTCTTCCGTCGGGGCGTCCCCCCAGAGCCGTTCGAGGTTGTAATACTCGCGCTCCTCTTTGGCAAAAACATGCACAACGATGTCGCCCAAGTCGACAAGCACCCATTTCGCCTCATGGAATCCTTCAACCCGCTTCACCACTAGGCCGTGTTCTTCCGCTTGGTCTTGAATTTCGCGGGCGATGGCCTGCACTTGTTTGTCCGAATTGCCATGGCAAATGACAAAATAATCGGCGACAAGCGAAATGCCTTTCATGTTCAAGACGACAATTTGTTCCGCCTTTTTATCATCCGCCGCGCGGACGACAAGCTGCAACGCCTCTTGTTCCGTCACCGTTTTGCTTCCCCCTTCACTTCACGCATGAGTGAATTGTACGCATGAATCGTATCTGGATAAATGAGCTGGCGCTTCTCAAGCAAAAACGCGATCGTATTTTTCACCGCCTGCAAAAGCGCCCGGTTGAGGTCTTCTTCCGCCAAGCGCCGTACGTCGTCGACGCCGGGGAAGCGGCGCCCTGGTTCAATATAGTCGGCCAAATAAATAATTTTTTCAAGCACCGTCATTCCCGCCCTCCCGGACGTATGGTAGCGAATGGCATCCAGCACCTCCGGATCGTCGATGCCGACTTCTGTCTGCACCAAATAGGCGCCAACGGGCGCATGCCATAGCTCACTGTTGTAAGCAAGCAAATCGTTGGGCATATTTTGCGCCAAAATGATTTGTTTCATTTCCTCGACCGGACGGAATTTGGCATAGTCGTGGAAAATCGCCGCCAGTTCCGCCTTTTTCGCGTCGGCGCCGTATTGCCTGGCGAGCTTAACAGCGGTCTCGACAACGCCAAGCGTATGCTCGTAGCGCTGCTCTGTCAGCTGTTGTTTCACGATCAGTAACGCCTGTTCTCGCTCCATATAGCCCCTTCTCCTCAATATAAAGTCTAACGCCTTCCGGCACAAGATAGCGAATCGTCTGCCCGTTCCGCACCCGCTCGCGGATGAGCGAGGAAGAAACGGCAAACTGCGGCGCCTCAACTTCGATGACCGGATACGGCGTTTCCATGGAAAACCCCGGCCGCTTGACGCCAACAAACGTCACCAACTCGATGAGCTCATCGATGCGGTGCCAATGGGGCAAATATTCGACCATATCGGCGCCGATGATGAAATAAAACTCGTCATTGGGATGCATCGCGACAAGCTGCCGGATCGTATCGTACGTATACGAAGGCCCTTCCCGCTCGAGTTCGATCGTCTCAATATGAAAGCGCGGATGGCCAGCCACTGCCAACTCGAGCATGCGCAGCCGGTCTTCGCTTTTGGTCACTTGTTCGTGCTGCTTATGGGGAGGAAGGCGGTTGGGCAGAAACCAAATTTCTGACAACTGAAGGGCGTCAAGCACTTCATTCGCCATGAGCAAATGACCGTAATGAGGCGGATCAAACGTGCCGCCGAAAATCCCGATTTTTCCCATCTTCTTTCCTCCCGCCGCCTGCCGTGGCTGCTCCCATTGTCAATCAGGCAGAACGATTTGTTTATGCTCCTTCGATTCTTTGTATAAGACGATCGTATTGCCGATCACTTGCACGACTTCCGCCCCCGTTCCAGCCGCGAGCTGCTCGGCGACGGTGCAGCGGTCTTCTTCACAGTTTTGCAAAACGCTCACTTTCAACAGCTCGCGCGCTTCGAGCGCCGCCGCAATTTGTTCGGTCATCGCTTCCGTCACGCCGCCTTTGCCGACTTGGAAAATCGGTTTCAAATGATGGGCTTGAGCGCGCAAAAACCGTTTTTGCTTTCCCGTTAGCATATGTTACCTCCTTAACGCTTCGATGACAAGCTGTTTCATCCGGTTGACATCCGGCCATTGGCCGGTCCACTTTTCGAACGCTAGCGCCCCTTGGTATACGAGCATGCCGACGCCGTTTTGCACACGGGCGCCGCGGGCTTTCGCTTCTTTCAGCCATTTTGTTTCCAGTGGATTGTAAATAATATCGGAAACGATCACCCCTGGCCGCAGCCGTTCAAGAGAAAGCGGCTGCACCTCGACACGCGGATGCATGCCGACAGAAGTGGTATTGATGATAATATCGTATTCGGCCAGCCGCGTTTCCGCCTCGGCGAGTGAAAAATACGCCGAGCGGCCATCCTCCCCTTCGCGCACGAGCTGCTCCGCCTTTTCCACCGTCCGGTTGGTCATATCGATGCGCTTGGCTGCCGTCGACAGCAACGAAAAGTAAATGCCGCGCGCCCCGCCGCCAGCGCCGATCACCAAAATCCGCTTGCCGTCGAGACTGACGTCCATTTCCTCCTCGAGCGCCTTGACGTAGCCAGGTCCGTCCGTATTATAGCCGACGAGCCGGCCGTTGTCATTGACGATTGTATTTACCGCCCCGATGCGGCGCGCATGGTCGTCGATGTCATCCAAAAACGGAATAACCGCCATCTTATGCGGAATGGTGACGTTCACCCCGGCAATGCCGAGCGCACGAACACCAGCAAGCGCCGCCCCGACTTGCCCCGGCTCGACGGAAAACAAATGATAGCGCGCCGGAATGCCCAAACGGGCGAATGCATCATTATGCATGAACGGCGACAGCGAGTGCTCGACGGGAAACCCAATCAACCCGTATACCTTTTCCACGTTTCTCCCCTCCCGCTTTCCATTAAATCAACGATTGACGGATAAATACGTCGACCCCTTTTGGAGCATGGACGACGAGCTGGGCACCCGGGTCGTTGCACGTCACCCAGCCGAGTCCGGAAAAAACGATGTCCGTCTTCCGCTCTTTGACAGACAGCGAGCGCGGCACAAGCGGCGGAAATTCAGCGGCATAGCGTTTGTTTGGCGGCGACAGCAAATCGCCAAGCTGATTGGCATAAAGGGAGTCGGCTTTTTCCAACTTCGTCCGATGAACCGTCAACTCATTGGCCATGTAGCAGACGAACGAGCGGCGCCCGCCTTTGATGTAATCGAGGCGGGCCAAGCCTCCGAAAAAGAGCGTCTGCCCTTCGTTGAGCTGATAAACGCGCGGATGGATTTCCCGCTTCGGCGTAATGATCTTCAAATCGCGCGCATCAACAAAGTGCGCCATTTGGTGATGGTTGATGATCCCCGGCGTATCATACAGCGTCGCTCCACCCTCAAGCGGAATTTCGATCATATCGAGTGTCGTCCCCGGGAAATATGACGTGGTAATCACATTCCCTTTGCCGGTCGCCTCTTCAATGATCCGATTGATGAACGTCGACTTGCCGACATTCGTGCAGCCGACGACGTAGACATCGCCGCCCTCACGGTAGCGGTTGATCGCTTCCATCACCTTCGCCATGCCAATTCCTTTCGCTGCGCTGACAAGGCAGACGTCAACCGGACGCAGCCCGAGCTCTTCCGCCATGCGGCGCATCCAGCGCAGCAGCTTCGGGTATTTGACCGACCTCGGCAATAAATCCGCCTTGTTGCCGACAAGCAAAATCGGATTCTCGGCCGCAAACCGCGGCAAGCCAGGAATCCAGCTGCCGTTGAAATCGAAAATGTCGACGATGTTGACGACAAGCGCCTTCGATTCCCCGATGCGGTGCAGCATGTTTAAAAAATCGCTGTCATCAAGCGGCACGTCTTGCACTTCGTTGTAATGTTTCAAGCGGAAGCAGCGCTGGCAAATGATTTCTTCCTCGTCTTTTTCGAGCACGCTTTTCGGCGCATAGCCCGCCTTTTTCGGATCGTCAAACTGAATGGCCGCTCCGCAGCCGATGCAACGCAGTTGTGGCTCCACGATCATTCCTCCCAGTAAATCATCCCTTTTTTGCGCATCACCTTTAAAATTCTCCGCTCCATTTTTCGATTGAAACGCGTCCATAATCCGTCCGTCTGGGCGACCGGGACGACTAAAATCGTGTTCAGTCCGAGCCGGTTGCCCCCAAGCACATCAGTCAGCAACTGATCGCCGATGACGACGACTTCCTCTTTCTTAAGCTCCATCATCTTTAATGCCTGCAAAAACGCGCGTGTCAGCGGTTTGCGCGCTTCAAAGATGAACGGGATGCCAAGCGGCTCAGCAAACGACTGCACGCGTTGTTTATTATTATTCGATACGATGACGACCTTAATGCCCGCCTGCTTCATCGCATCAAACCATGCGGCCAGCTCCGGGGTGGCGCTCGGCCGATCCCATTCAACGAGCGTATTGTCCAGATCGGTGATGATCCCTTTGACCCCTTTTTGTTTCAGCTCATCCGGAGTAATGTCGATCACACGCTTGGCAAACTGGCTTGGCAAAAAGTAGTGAAGCATGCCGGACACCCGCCTTTCCATTTGCTTTTCCCATCATAGCGAATTTGATCGTTTGTTTCAAAACAAAGTTTGCCAATGATAAACAGAAAAAAATTTCGACAAATTTTGCATCTCTCCATCTTGTGGATAACTGTTGCCCACATTATACACAAGCTGGCCATCACACTTCCTACTCTTTATAAACATGTTTTCCACATGTTATCCACCGCTTCCTGTGGATAACAGAACGGTTGTTCTCTTTCACAAGTCATGGTACATTGTAAGTAACCTACCATTATATGTATGACATGTTTGGCATATTCCATCCAAAAAAGGAGGACGCCCCCGATGAAACATTTGTCCGACGAGCTGTTGATCGAGTCGTACTTCAAGGCGAAAGAACTCAACCTCAGCCCGGAATTCATCGAGTTGATTGAAAAAGAAATCCAGCGCCGTTCATTGACCCACAAAATTAAGCTGTCCTCATAAGCGAAGGCCTTCGGGCTTTTTTTGTTTCGGAAAGCCTTAGCGCTCATGCGCCTCGCACCAATAGCCGAGCCGCTCGCCGACTTTGATCGGCATGGGTGCAACAATGCGCGGGTCAGGGGCGAAACTTCCGCGTTCAAACAGCAAGACGACCGTTGAACCGAACGAAAAATACGCCATTTCCTCTCCTTTTACAAGCTGCTCACCCTCATGGGTCAATTCAATGCTGTTGACGAACATGGCGCCGATTTTCACGATCGCCAAGCGCTTGCCGCCGGCTGTGACCTCGGTGATGAGGCGGTAATTTTTCTCGAGCGGCCGACGCCCATATTTTAAGCCAAGACGGTTGACCGGATACGACTTGCGGCCGAGCGCCCACTGCTTTTCGATCACTCCAGATATTGGGCTGTGGATGCGGTGATAATGACTCGGGCTTAAATACAGAATAAAAAAGAACCCGTTCACATACGGTTGTGCCGCTTCAACGCTGCCGAGCATTTCTGCAATGGAATACGGCTTTCCCTTGACGATCATTTCGCAGTTTTCTCGAATCGTGCCCATGTCTTCAATGACGGCGTCGACCGGGCTGACGACCGTATGCTCATCAGCGTCGACCGGCCTCACCCCAGCCTTCAGCCGGCGGACGAACAGTTGCTGCAACGTCTTATAATTTTTTAAGCTTTTTTCCATTTCGTCTTGGTTAATGTGATAAATTTTTGCATACGATGATATCAATAGCCCGCTGAGTCGCGATTTGGCAAACGAAGCGAGCAGCTTTGAAGAAAGCGAGTGATTGGTCAGCTCGATGAACAAACGATAAAGCCATTTTCGCAAGCACGTTCCCTCCAGTAGCGCAACATCGCCATTCGTTACTACCTTCCATATTACCGCCAAAATGAGTATAATGGTAGTAGAATTTTCTTTTGGCGTTTTCTGTTGGAAAAGGAGTGGAGAAACTTGTTCTTATCGGACTATTTAGATTATACGTTAAAAAAGCTGAAAGCAAACGTGGCAAATATTTTGACGATGACAAACCTGTCGCTTGGCGGCTTTTCCGTCCTGGCTACGCTGAAAGGGCAGCTTCATATGAGCGTGCTGCTCGTTTTTTTAGCAGCGTTTGTCGATCGCTTTGACGGCGCTGTGGCGCGCAAGATGAACATTGAATCCGAACTTGGCAAGCAGCTCGATTCGATGAGCGACATCGTCTCCTTCGGCATCGCTCCCGCCTTGCTGATGTACCAAGGCTTGTTCCATGAGTTCGGCGCGCCCGGCGCGGTATTCACCGTTTTGTACATCGCTTGCGGCGCCTTCCGCCTCGCTCGCTTCAACATCACAGAAAACAACGGCTACTTTGCGGGGCTGCCGATCACCGCCGCCGGGGTGCTGATGACGCTCGGCTATTTAGCCATCCCGTACTTCCCGCCGCAATCGTTTATGTTTTTGGCGCTCATTTTATCGTTTTTAATGGTCGGCACGTTTAAACTGAAAAAAATATGATGATCATCGGAGCTGCCCTTTCCGTCATCCTAATGGAGCGGGCGGCTTTTTGCGTCTCATGTCACACCTTTTTCCCTTTTCAACCTCCTATATTCAGTATATGATAAATATGGTTTCTTCATAAAAACGCCCAATGGCGTAGATCGTTCGTATGGAAAAAGCGGGGGGATTCATTTGGACAAAACATCGGTCATCGGCATCATCCTTGGTGTCATTGCCGTCGGGCTGGGCATGTACTTAAAGGGCGTTTCGCCTGCTGTATTGATCAATCCGGCCGCCATCCTCATCATTCTCGTCGGGACGGCGGCAGCGGTCGTCATCGCCTTTCCGACGCACGAAATTAAAAAAGTGCCAAAGCTTTTCAAAGTCATTTTCACGGAATCAACGACGCCGACGGTCGAACAACTGATTCCGCTGTTCGTCGATTGGGCGAATATCGCCCGCCGCGAAGGGCTGCTGGCGCTCGAGGCGAAATTGGACGACATTGACGACCCGTTTTTGCGCAACGGACTCAGCATGGCAATCGATGGGCAAACGCAAGAGTTCATCCGGGATGTCATGACAGAGGAAATCGTCGCCATGGAAGAGCGCCACGAAGCGAATGCCGCGATTTTTTCCCAAGCAGGCACGTACGCGCCGACGCTCGGGGTGCTTGGGGCCGTCGTCGGCCTGATTGCCGCCCTTGGCAATATGGAAAACATCGCCGAGCTCGGCAAGGCGATCAGCGCCGCTTTTGTCGCCACGATGCTCGGCATTTTCACCGGCTATGTGCTTTGGCATCCGTTTGCCAACAAACTGCGGCGGAAATCGAAGGAAGAGGCGCGCGTGCGCTACATCATGATTGAAGGGGTGCTGTCCATTTTGGAAGGGCAAGCCCCGCGCATGATCGAACAAAAACTCGCCTCATACTTGCCGGAAAACGAGCGGCGCCAAGCGCTGGTGCAAGGGGAAACGGCCAATGGCTAAGAAAAAAAAGAACAAGCATGACGACCATGTGAGCGAGGCATGGCTGATTCCGTACGCGGATTTATTGACGCTATTGCTCGCCCTATTCATCGTCTTGTTTGCGAGCAGCCAAATCGACCAAAAGAAGTTTCAAGAAATTGCGCGCGCCTTTAGCACCGCCTTTGCCGGCGGAACGGGTGTTCTTGACTTTCAAAGCCCGATCGAGCCGATCACTCCACCGGCCCAAGACGAAGAAGGACGGCATCAAGCAAAGCAGCCTTCCCCAGCCGTAAACGGAAAGGAAAAAGAAGAATTAGGGCAAATCAAAGCGAAAATCGACAGCTACATCCACGACAACAAGCTGACGGGAAAACTGCAGACTTCCTTGACGGACGAAGGGCTCGCGATTACCATTTTGGATGATATTTTATTCGACTCCGGCAGCGCCGAAGTGCGCATGAAAGACCGGCGTCTTGCGGCGAAAATCTCCGCTTTGCTCGTCATGAACCCGCCGCGCAATATCATCATCAGCGGCCATACGGACAACGTGCCGATCCATAATGAGAAATTTGCTTCCAACTGGGAGCTGAGCGTCATGCGCGCCGTCAATTTCATGAAAGTGCTGCTTGAAAACAAGCAACTCGATCCGCGCTATTTCAGCGCCAAAGGGTATGGCGAATACAAGCCCATCGCCTCCAACGCCACCGCTGCCGGGCGGATGAAAAACCGGCGTGTCGAAATTTTAATTTTGCCGCGCACCAACGTCAATGATTCGTCCACATCCACTCAGTGACCGCCGCGCCTTCAGCGGGCGGTTTTCTTTAGCCGTCGCTTTGCCAAAACTCTCTTTTCCATGTCCAAACAGAAAAACCGGCGGTTCGCCGGTTTTTCCTCCTTCGTCCGCAAAGACCTTTATTCGAAAAAATCAAAGCTTGATCGTCCATTTAATGACTCCGGCTTTGGCAAGCGCCTCAACCAAAATGACAACGACCGGCCCGACGAACAACCCGATAAAGCCAAGCAGCTGAAACCCCAGATAGACGCTGACGAGCGCGGCGAGCGGGGAAATGCCCAAATTGGTGGAAAACACTTTCGGCTCAATGATCCAGCGCACGACGGTGATGACGACAAACAGCACGATGAGCCCGATGCCAAGCGTATTGTTGCCGTTCGCCATGCTGATGAGCCCCCACGGAACAAGCACGGAACCCGTTCCTAAAATCGGCAAAATATCAACGACGACGATGACCAGCGCTATCAACGCCGCATAGTCGACCCCCAACACGAAAAGGCCAGCCAGCGCGAGGAAAAACGTAATTAAACTAAGCAAAAACTGCGCTTTTAAAAAGCCGATCCCCGCTTTGCTCAGCTGGGCGACGACCATCCCAAGCCGCTGTTCGGTCCGTTCGGACAAATAGCGGCGCATGCCTTGCTTCAGCTGCGGCAAATCGAGGCAAATGAGAAACAGTGCGATCAAATACACTAAAAAATGAATCAAAAACGCCGGAATGGCGGCAATATAATGGACGAGCGACTGCGTCAAGTTGGTCGCAAACGACAAAAGCATTTGCTCGACGGTATTGACGCCGCGTTCAAGCGAATCGATGATTTCCTGCGGAATGGAGCTGGAATACGACTGCCACGTTTGAATGAGGCGGTCGAGCACTTTCGTCGCTTCGTTTAGCACATAAGGCAGTTTTTGCGAGAGCGCCATCACTTGTTGCACAAAAATCACGACTAGAAAGTAAAGGGAAAGCCCAAGAATGATGATGAACAATGAAAAAATCACCGTGACGGCGTGCGCGCGCTTCAGCTTATAGTTTTCTTGCAATCGGCGGATGGACGGCTCGAGCAAAAGCGCGGTCGCAAGTGCGAAAAGAAGAGGCACGCTGTATGGCACAAGCCATAGCCCCACAGCGAATAGCAACGCAATGATAATCCAACGTTTCACGTTCGTCCCTCATTTTTCATAAAAATTTAGCCAAAAGATGGTTCATGTGTGAACTACCCCCACTTAATTTTCTAGCGAAAATTTGAAGTGGGGGCTTCCAAAGAAGTTTGACTGCTTCAAGCAATCCTTATTCTTTGAGGCGTGTCCACTTCGCCGCTAGAGCATAAGACACTCAGGTCTACAGCTTTACTTTTCTTTAAGATGTTTAATGCGCCATTGACATCAGCATTAATTAGTT
>NZ_NISS01000001.1:174804-506224 GCF_002335725.1 Geobacillus sp. FJAT-46040 | reverse complement strand
TACAATCCGACGTTGTACATGTTCTTGGCAATATGGCACAGTTCTCGAAGAGTCAAGTATTCTTCTTTGGTCAAACCATTTAGCTGTTGTTTGATACAAAAATACATTTTTTCACCTCCCATCTAACTATATTATACCATATTTTACTGAATCTATCCTATTTTCAGCAAAATATAGTTAAGGCGATTCATCTCCCACTTACTCCGCTTCGCTTCGTTGAAGTGGGAGTCTTCTCGCCTAATTAAGAGAATTCAGTTTTTTAAAATAATTTCTATTCTTCCACTACTGAAAAAGCGGGTCGCTGCACCAGCAACCCGCTTTTGTTATGACCGCCGTTTTTCTTTTTCCTGCCGATAAAACTCGTGAAACATTTTCATTAATGCCCGTTTTTCAATGCGCGAGACATAGCTTCTCGAGATGCCGAGCTCTTTGGCGATTTCACGCTGCGTTTTTTCCCGCTGCCGACCGAGGCCAAAGCGATTGATGATCACCTCTTTTTCCCGCTCATCAAGCACGCTGATATATTGTTTGACTTGTTCGAGCTCCATGTTCAAGTGGATTTCATCGACGATGTCTTCGCCTTCGGCTTTTAAAATATCAAGCAGGCTGATTTCGTTTCCTTCTTTGTCCTGGCCGATTGGCTCATGCAACGAGACGTCTTTGCGCGTTTTTTTTAATGAACGCAGGTGCATCAGGATTTCGTTCTCGATACATCGAGCCGCATACGTTGCCAGCTTCGTTCCTTTGCCCGGCGAATAGCTTTCAATCGCCTTGATCAAGCCGATCGTGCCAATGGAGATTAAATCCTCGACCTCTTCTCCCGTATTTTCAAACTTTTTCACAATGTGGGCAACAAGGCGCAAGTTGTGTTCGATGAGCCGGTTGCGGGCTTGCTCGTCGCCTTTTGCCATCAGCGCCAAATACTTTTCCTCTTCTTGAGCGCTTAACGGCTGGGGAAACGCATTGTTTTTAATATACGAGACAAGAAACGTCAGCTCTTTCAACAGAAACGTAAACGCCGTGAAAATGCCGGACATGCTCTCACCCCCGCCTGCTGTCATCGGCGGAAACCGCCTATCGTTATGTATATGCAGGGGCGATGTTGTCCGTGTCTTTACGACAAAAATAGACCGGCCCGAAATGAGCCGGCAATGACCTGACCAATCAAAAACGATTGATGCCAACGTTCTGCTGATGCGGTCCGCCTGCTTATCCCCCTCCCGATGCAGAAGAACCGCCGTGCTTACGCTCTTGCCTCAACGCTGACTTCCGCGGCGACAACAAGCGCAATCGACGCGGTAATGATGATCGACATGACAATGGCGAACATCCCCGTTCCCTCCTTGACCTTCTCTTCTAGATTTTATTTTACCAAAGAAGACAAGGAGCGCTTCCGCTACATTTTGAACAATTCGTGAAATTCGACCGTCAACAACAGCACGCGGAGCACCGATATCCCCCTTTAGCCTGAGTCAAGTCGAGTCTCCCGTCTGTTTCATCCACATCACAAGCCATACTGGTACAATTGACATGAATCTTCTCCCCTTTCATCTCCATTGTTATAAAAAACAAATGGATCGTCATACCCCCTCACCTCCTTTCCATGCAAAAAAACTGCAGAAGGAAGGCGTTTCTGCGGCTAAGCGTACAAAAAGGCCGCAGAAAGCGAGACTACTCCCCTTCTGCGGCCTGATCGCTGTTTTTCGTCATCGGTACACGTTCATTCCCGGTCGGCGGAAGGTCGAATAGCCGTTTGATAGAATGGATGCGTTACTGTTGTCCACATCATCATTGTCATTGTCTTCGACCTCCCTTTGGAAATGATGCTACGTAGGAAATTATATCCAAAATTATTTCCATTGTAAACCGTTTTTTTGCAAAATAGGCAAAAAGCTTGCTTTCCCTTGAACGCCAGCATGGTGGCTAAACAAAAACCCGCCTTTCGGCCAAAAGGCAGGTTTACGGTTCGAACCGCTTTTCTTCTTCCTCAAGACGGCGGGCATAGCGGGCGGCTTGGCGCAAACAGGAAAGCGACGCGGTAAAACAGACGGCGACTGCCAATAGGGCGAACGGCTTTTTCGCTGTCTCAACCGCTCCTGGGATGATCGTTCCGAAATAGAGAAACGCTCCAAACGCGAACAAGACGAGGCTGTATGTTTTAAAGTCGCCCGCCTTGGCCCGCAGCTCGTTTCGTTGCTGCTCGTTCAAGCCCGATCCCTCCTCTCCCCTTTCACTGTATCATACATGGACAGAAGGGGGGAGCGGCAATTTCAGCCAAGCGCCTTCGCCAAATCGTCAAGCAGATCGTTGACATCTTCAAGCCCGACCGACAAACGGATCAGGCCATCGGTAATGCCGAGCTGTTCGCGCCGTTCCTTCGGGATCGAGGCGTGCGTCATTTTCCCTGGCAACGAAATTAAACTTTCGACCGCCCCTAAGCTTTCGGCAAGCGTAAAGTAGCGCACGCGCGACAGCACTTTCTCGGCAAGCTCCAAGCTGCCGACATCAAACGAAATCATGCCGCCAAATCCGCGCATTTGCTTTTTCGCCAACTCGTGGTTCGGATGATCCGGAAGACCTGGATAATGGACGCGCTTGACCGCCTTGTGTTCAGCCAAAAAAACAGCGATTTGGCGCGCATTTTCTTCATGTTCCTCCATCCGCACGGCGAGCGTTTTCATCCCGCGCATCAATAGCCATGAATCTTGCGGCCCGAGCACGCCGCCGGTTGAATTTTGCACGTAATGGAGCCGCTCGGCAAGCTCCGGCGTGCGGACAACCGCCAACCCAGCGACGACGTCGCTATGGCCGCCTAAATATTTCGTCGCACTATGGATGACGATATCGGCGCCAAGCTCAAGCGGCGTCTGAAAGTACGGAGTGGAAAACGTGTTATCGACGATCAATAGCAGCCCATGCGCACGGGCAATGGCGGCGGCGGCTTGCAAGTCAGTGATTTTCAACAGCGGGTTCGTCGGCGTTTCAATATAGATGGCTTTCGTATTCGGCCGGATGTGCGCCTCGATGTTGGCGACATCGCTCGTATCGACGAACGTCGCCTCAAGCCCGAACCGATTCAGCACGTTCGTCATGACGCGATACGTGCCGCCGTACACATCGTCAGTGAGCACTAGATGGTCGCCGCTTTGAAACAACATCATGACGGCCGTAATTGCCGCCATACCGGAAGCGAACGCAAAGCCGGCTTCGCCGCCCTCGAGATCAGCGATCAGCTTCTCAAGCGCCGCGCGCGTCGGGTTGCCGGTGCGCGAGTATTCAAACCCTTTATGCTTTCCAACTTCTTCTTGCTTATACGTACTCACTTGATAAATCGGGACCGACACCGCTCCAGTATGCGGATCCCCCGGAATGCCGCCATGAATGAGCATCGTTTTCCGCCTCATCGTTACCTCCCACCTTCATAAATGTGTTTGCTTAAATAGCGTTCGCTCCCGTCCGGAAAAATGACGACGATATTCGTCCCTGGCTTTGCCTTCTCTGCTTCCATCAAGGCGGCATGAAACGCGGCGCCGGACGAACTGCCGACCAAAAGCCCCTCCTGTCTCGCGAGTTCGCTGACGCGCCGGAACGCGTCATCGTCCGCGATCGTGTAGATGGCATCAAAATAATCCGGATCCATAAACGGCGGCAAAAACTCCATGCCGATCCCTTCCGTCCGATGCGGACCCGGCTTGCCGCCGCCTAAAATCGAGCCTTCCGGTTCCACGATGACCGTTTTAATGGCCGGGTTTTTTTCTTTTAAAAACGTCGCTGTCCCCATAAACGTGCCGCCGGAGCCGGAGCCGGCGACAAAAATGTCGATCTGTCCGTCCAAATCGTCCCACAGCTCCGGACCGAGCGTCTTGTAATACGTCCTTGGATTGGCCGGGTTTTGGAACTGCTGGGGGCAATAGGCGCCTGGAATCGTGCGGGCGAGCTCCTCCGCTTTACGGATTGCTCCTTCCATTCCCTCTTCAGTCGGTGTATGAACGATTTGCGCCCCGAGCGCCTTCATCAGCTGTTGTTTTTCGATGCTGAATTTTTCCGGCACACAAAAAATGATGTTCACGTTTTTGCCGATCGCCGCCAGCGCCAGACCGATGCCGGTGTTGCCGGCCGTCGGCTCGATGATCGTGCCCCCCTCTTTCAGTTTTCCTGATGCAAACGCCTCGCGCAACAGCTCTTGTCCGAGCCGGTCTTTAATGCTTCCGCCAGGATTGAAGTATTCAAGCTTGGCGAACAGCCGAACGCCTTCCGGGAGGGGGAAGCGCGTAATTTCGACAACCGGCGTATGGCCGATCAACTCATGGATGCTTTTTGCTACGCGCATACAAGTCACTCCGTTTCTTCACGCTCAGTTTAGCAGCAAAACGGCGGTGTTCTGTTGTCTATATATAGACTCCCATGACAAAAAGATTTCGTCACCATCGAAGGGATGAAAATGCCGCTATGTCGAACTCTGAAACCTTGCACATTTTGAAGTTCGGGTATTTTCAGGATAGATGCAATTTAAAGCTTTAACATTTTTCGTTTTTGCCGATCATTTCATCCGACTGTCGAGTGACCGAACAACACCGCTTAAAGACCCATTCATGGGTCTTTAAGCGAGTCGTTGTTCGGTCTTTCGTCACGCCTTAGCGTGACGAAGGCAAGCCATAGGCTTGCCTTCGACAGTCGAGAAAATAGACAAGCTGCTTTTTCGCTGCATCTTAATAGCGCTTCTGATTCATAACGGAAAGCATCGACAAGACAAGTTCAGCCGAATGTTTCGCCGCCGTCTCCAAAAACTGTTCAAACGACACGTCCGACTCCTCACCAGCAATATCAGACAACGCCCGGATGATGACAAACGGCGTTCCAAATTGCACGCACACTTGGGCGATCGCCGCCGCTTCCATTTCGACGGCGCACAATTCCGGAAACTGACCGCGCACAAATTCGACTCGCTTTGGATCGTTCATAAACGAATCGCCGGTGGCGATCAAGCCGGTCACTGCCTGCAGGCCATCAAGCCGCGCCGCCGCCTGCTTGGCCGCCTCAACAAGCGCCTCATCCGCCCGGTAGCGCGCCGGCAGGCCAGGCACTTGCCCGTAAGCGTAGCCGAACGCGGTCACATCGACGTCATGATGAACGACTTCCTCGGAAATGACAAGATCTCCGACACGAAGCGAAGGCAAAAATCCGCCGGCCGAACCGGTATTGATCACGAAATCAGGGCGAAAGTGATCAAGCAGAAGCGTCGTTCCCATGGCGGCGTTCACTTTGCCGATCCCGGATTTCAACAACACCGCCTCCACGCCGTCAAGGCGCCCTTTGGAAAATTCGCACCCGGCGATGACCGTTTCCTCGCGCCCTTCCATGCGCGAACGTAAAATCGCCACTTCCTCTTCCATGGCTCCAATAATGGCTGCTTTCATCGTTCTCCCTCTTTCTATGTCGTTTGTTTCACCGCCTCCATCACCCAGACGAACGCGTTTTGCTGCGCAAAGGAGGCGGAAAAGCCATGCTTGGAAAACAGTGATGCCAATACGTCAAGCGTCGTATAATATTCGCGTTCCAAATCGTCGGCCAAATCGTAGAAGCCGCGCGCCCGGGCTTCCTCAATCGCCTGGCGGAACGCCTCTTTGTTGCGAAACGCCGTATCGGCAAACACTATTTTACCACCCGGATAGAGCAATTGACTATATTTGGCCAGCGCTTCGTCTTTTTCCGCATCCGTCAAATGATGAAACGCATACGTGCTGGCGATCGTGTCGATCGGCTCCGGCGGTGTCGGAAATTGCAAAAAATCGCCGTCCAGAATGACCGCTCGCCCGCTGAGCTTTTCCGCCGCTTTTTTCCTCATCGGCGCCGATGGCTCGATCCCGTACACCTGCTTGCCGCGCTCAAGCAGCTTTTTCGTCAAGTTGCCTGTGCCGACGCCAAACTCGAGCACGACTTGGCCGGCTTTGTCGGCGACCGTGCTTAAAATGCGGTCATAACCGGCAAACACGTCTCGATATTGCTCATCGTATCCTTCGACCGATCGGTCATACGATTCCGCCCATTGCTCAAACAAGTCAAGAAACTCTCTGCCCATATGGTCACACCCCAAAAAAGTTTATAATTCCTATAAATATAGTATGTTTTTTTCGTATTGCTACTGTAGCATATGTTTTTCCCTTGTTCAACGATCATGTTCGTTCGTATTGTTCCCCCTTGTACTCCGGTGGATGAGGGCGGGAAAATTTGCTACACTGACAATGGAAAGGAGGAAGAACGATGCCGAACATTTCTCTTGATTTGATCGACGACAAAATCGAATTTTTTGAAGCGGACGACTTGCGGACGCTCGAGAAAAAAATCAACGAACAAATTGAACATAACAAGGCGCTCTTGCTTTCCGTCCATCATGTATCCCATCAAATGCACGTCATGGAAAACGGAAAGCGGTGGTACAGCGCAGTCGTTCATTTCAAAGCGAAAAAATAACAGGCGCCCTTCGTTTTTGGGCGCCTGTGTATTTTTCCGCCGCTAATGAACCGCCATCGTTTCACTGATGCCGCCAAAGTTTCGAATATCTCCGCTTCCCCTCATCATGCCGCTTATGGCTTTTGCTTCAACTTTTGCACTTTCGTCGGCTTCCAGCCTTCGTTCGTCACCCATTCAATGTACACTTTGTAATGGGCGATTTGATCTTTCGTCGAAATCGTCGCGACTGCTTTGTTCGGCCCGTTGTTGCCGATGAACCAAACGATCATCTCCTCCGGGGCGATGCCGGTCGCATAGCTGACGGCATCGAGCATTTCCTTCCAGTCGACCGAATCTTTCTTAAACACCGTTTCATGCGGCTCCGTTTGCGTCGTACCGATCGGCTGCCATGCCGGGTTGACGATTTCTTTTTCAACGTTGGACCCCGGCGGGCCCGGCGTTTCTGTCATGCCCGCTTCGCTCGTTTCATCGGTGGAAGCAGCATCTTCTTCCTCGGCGGGCGTTTCGGCTTCCGCCGGCGCCGCCGCTTCGCCTGTTTCCACTTCCACCCGCTTCGCATTGGCCGCTTCTGTTTTGGCTTCGCGATCAACCGCCTTCTCGCTCGGTTGATCGCCAAACAGCAAGTTCCCGCCGACAATCAAAATGAGCAGCACGACAACGGCAATGGCTCCATTGAGCCAACGGTTGATTCTCCGCCGCTTGGCGCGGGCGGCAAAGCGTGTCCCCATTTGCGCCACCGTCTCCTCTCCCTTCTTTGGATGATGTTCGTGCTGGAAACATGGATTCCCCTTACATTTGGTTCGTCACTTCACTTCATTTTTGGCGTGGTCATAAGCATAAAGCGCCTCGACTGCGGCGGCGAACACATCATTCGTCGAGGCCCGCCCGCTCGGGCCGTCGAGCTCAACGACAGCGAGGGCGTATTTCGGGC
The DNA here is from genome assembly GCF_002335725.1 of Geobacillus sp. FJAT-46040. Lineage (NCBI taxonomy): Bacteria > Bacillati > Bacillota > Bacilli > Caryophanales > Anoxybacillaceae > Geobacillus > Geobacillus sp. FJAT-46040. The sequence goes on along the minus strand of NZ_NISS01000001.1, from coordinate 498,822 downwards.
GGTCGGCTGGAAAATAGCCAGCAAACCATTTATTAATGAATTCAGCACCGCCGTCCATTTTTCCTGTCTCCGCCGTCCCGGATTTGCCGGCGACCGGATACGGCAGCGAACGGAAACGGCGGCCGGTGCCATCCTCTTTGGTGACAACGCTGCGCAAAAGCCGCTGCAGCTCTTCGGCCGTCTGCGGCGCGATCGGCGCCATGTCTGAAGCCGGTTGAGGCGGAAACGAAAAGAGGGTCGCACCGTTTTTATACAGCACTTTGTCAACGGCCCGCACCTGAAGCGCTTCGCCGCCGCGGGCGATGGTCGCCATCATGTTGGCGACGCCAAGCGGCGAGACGCGTACATTTTTTTGCCCGATCGCCGTTTGCGCCACCGCAAGCGGCACCCTCTTGTCGCGCGGATCATGCCAAATCGTTCCTTTCTGCTCCTCCGGGAACTGACGGAAATGCTCTTCATGGTACACCGCCCCTTCCCAGCCGGCCGTCGGATACAGCCCAAGCTTTCTCGCATACGTTTCAAACGCATCGGGATCGTGCTCGATCAACTGCTTGCCGAGCGTGGCGAAAGCATTGTTGCAACTGACGGCAAAGCTGTCCGCTAAATCAAGCATGCCGTAATCATGCTCCTCATCGCGGGTTTTGCCGTCAATTTTTCGGCTGCAGTCAAACGTTGTCTCAAGCGAGGCGAGCCCCTCATCAAGCGCCGCGGCCGCAATGACTGTTTTAAAAATCGAGCCAGGGATTTGCGGCAACACTATTTGGTTTTCCGCCCCGCGGTTTTTGTACGGATCACGCGGGTCCATGTTTGGGCGGCTGACCATGGCGAGCACACTGTTTGTGTCAATATCCAGCAAAACAAGACCGCCTTTTTTCAACCCGTATCGGTCAACGATCTGCTCCATCTCTTGCTGCAAGTCACGGTCAAGCGTCGTTTGCACGGTGACGGGATAAAACGGGTTGCCCGTATCGCTGTATTTGACATCGAGCCCAAACAGCGGCCGCCCTTCGGCGTCAACGTGATAAAGCAGCTTCGTTTCGCCGTCGGCAAGCAAAAACTCATCAAACGCCTTCTCAAGTCCTTGAATGCCCACTTCGGTCTTTGGCGGCAGCGGCCGTTTTGGATAACGCTTCTTGATGAGCTCCTGATCTGGGCGGGTGAAGCCAAGCAAATGCGGAGCGTACACCACCTCAAGAGAGTATTGTTTATTGACAGCTAAGACGCCCGGAATGCGCAAATCGTTAATTTGCTTCATTTGCTGGGCGCTCAAGGCGAGCGGCTCTCCATCCTTCTCTAAGACGAACGGACCGTCCGCCTGCTCAAGCTGGCGGCGGATCTCTTCTTTAGAGACGCCGGTGATGCGGGCGACTTGTTCCATCGGCCATTTCATCGTCGTTAAAAACGGGAATAAGACAAGCGACGGCACGTATCGCTTCGTGAGCGGCGCGCCATTTCGGTCGACGAATGAGCCGCGCCCGTCGTCAATGATCAGTTCTTGTGTCCGCTGGGCGACGCTTTCGGCAATTAAATTATGATTGGCGAACGACTCGGCGTCAATCAGCTGGATCTGCGCCAATCGCCCGACAAGCAACAACAAGCCCAGTTGAATGAGGGCGAGCATGGCAAGCGTTCGTTTTTTCCACATAAAGAAAACACCTCATCATCAGTGTTGACGAGGTGTTTCCGTTTGAAACGTCAAGCGGCGGCAATTTTCTTCGCTTCGCTTCGCACACCGCCGCTTGTTCAGGTCGGCCGCCTCCTGCTTCTTATTTCACAGCCACGATTTTCACAAGCATTTCCCCGCCCGGCGTTTGCACCGTCACCTCATCGCCGATGCGGCGGCCGAGAAGCGATTTCGCAATCGGCGAGTCGTTGGAAATTTTCCCTTCAAACGGATCGGCTTCAGCGCTGCCGACGATCGTATACGTCTCTTCCTCGCCGTCCGGCAGTTCAATGAACGTGACCGACTTGCCGAGCGAGACGACGTCCGGGTTTTCTTTGTCTTCTTCAATGATGACGGCGTTGCGGATCATGTTTTCAAGCATTTGGATGCGCGATTCGACAAACGCCTGCTCATCTTTGGCAGCATCGTACTCCGAGTTTTCCGACAAATCCCCGAACCCGCGCGCAATCTTAATGCGCTCCACCACTTCTTTCCGCTTGACCGTTTTTAAGTACTCAAGCTCTTGTTCCAGTTTCTCTTTTCCCTCTTTCGTCATCGGATACTGCTTTTCGTTCGCCATTCATCTCACTCCTCTATATTCTGCATTATTTGACACTCCACACGCCTAAAGGGCGTGGGATTCTTGGGTCGTTTGCGTCCTCATCCATTTCTGGTTCGGACCACGCCCAAGTTCAGGGGTGTGTCATCACCCCGTCCCATCGGGTTACGATGTACCCCAATGGGCGGCGCACCTGTGACCAGTGCGCTAGGCGGCGAAGCCCGAAATCGCTTTGGCGATGTTGATGGCGCCATTCAAGTCGGCGTGGAGGGTGTATCCGCATTGTTTACACTGAAAGTGGATGCCATTGCGATTTCCCTTTTCCCGATGTCCGCATTTACACGTTTGGCTCGTGTAGGTCGGCTTCACCCACTCGACCCGAATGCCTGCCATTTCGGCTTTATAGGCAATCATCGTTTGCAGTTGGTGGAACGCCCAAGCATGAAGGCTTCGCCCCGCTTCTTTGGCCGATTTTGCCCGCTTGCGAATCCCCGTCAACGCTTCCATCCGAATCACGCCAACACCGTTGGCGAGCGCAACATTCACGATTTGACGGCTGATTTTGTGATTTTGCTCCTTCATCCAGCGGGACTCTTTGCGGCCGATTTTGCGAATCATATGGAGCTTCTTCGCTTGGCCCAACGTTCGCCGCAAAGCCGCATAGCGTCGGCGCACAAAGGCGCATTGGTTCCCTTTGAAAAACAACGATTTCGTTCCCACGTTGGCCACAGCGATATAGCGAAGCCCAAGGTCAACCCCCATCACCTTTGTTTCGTGCCGCGGCTTGACTTCAAAGGTGATCGCGATCGCCAAGTACCATTTCTTTCGCTTTTTGTAGAGCTTGGCTGCCCCTTGTTTGGCGGTTCCATTGATCAGCCGATTCAGCCATGCTTCTTGATAGGGGCGCGTGACGACCGGCACGCCAATTCGCTTCTCCAGTGTAGGGAAGGAAACCGTGTAGAACGATCCTTTCTTTTCCACCTTCACGTTTTGATTGTTAAAGCAACACCATAATGTTCGAAACTTCTTTGTTTTCTGGTTTTTCTTTTGGGACTTCACTTCTCGAATCGTCTGATTCACGACGGCAGAAGGAAACCGCTGCGACGAAAACTCTTTAAATAGTTTGCTCGTTGCTTGATTCAGCTCGGGATGATTCAACACCCAATTCGCAAACGCGGTATTCACTTCTGTCATCCGCTCGTACATGTCTTGTTTGGCTTTCGTCGGCTTGTGCAGCTCCAGCCTTAGTGTGATCGTGGGCATGGATTCACCTCCTTGCGACGATTACATGATACCGTTTTTTTTTCATAATCATTCAATATAAGAAAACGGCTCGCTTTCATCTCACCCCTAAAGGAGTGGGCTTTCTCGCTCGCGGGTCTGTAAAACGTACGAACAGCAAAAACGGCTGTTCGTACGCTTACTTGTTATATAATATATTGTTTTGTCTCTGTTATGTTATTACAAAACCGCTTTTTGTTCAAGAACTGTGCGAATTTTTGCCACTATTAAATCGATGGCGACGACGTTCTGTCCGCCTTCCGGAATGATCACATCCGCGTAGCGCTTCGTCGGTTCGACAAACTGGTTGTGCATCGGCCGGACGACGGACAAATATTGCTCGATGACCGAATCGAACGTGCGGCCGCGCTCTTTAATATCGCGGATGAGACGGCGGATGATGCGGATGTCCGGGTCGGTGTCGACATATACTTTAATGTCCATTAAATTGCGGAGTCGCTCATCCTCCAAGACAAGAATGCCCTCCACGATGATGACATCCTTTGGCTCCACGCGAATGACGTCGCTTGAGCGAGTGTGCAGCGTATAATCGTACACCGGCTTGTCAATCGGCTCATAGCGAAGCAGCTTATGAATATGCTCAATCAACAAATCGTTGTCAAACGCCAGCGGATGGTCATAGTTCGTCTTCAGCCGCTCTTCAAACGGAAGATGGCTTTGATCTTTATAGTAAAAGTCTTGCTCCAAAACAAGGATCGAGCGGTCGCCGAAATGGTCGTAAATCGCGCGGGCGACGCTCGTCTTCCCCGAGCCGGAGCCGCCGGCGACGCCGATGACAACGGGCTTCTTCCCCATCTTAATTCTCCTTTCTCATCATGTTGTACGGGAAGAGAGGGCGCTTGACCTTAAACTTCACGATTTGCAGCGGATGGCGCGCCGCATCAAGCTCGTTGCCGTCTTCGTCCCAAATTTTCTCAATCACTTGGGTGAAGTTTTCAATTTCCGGACCGAAAAATTCGACTTCATCGCCCGGGCGGAAATGGTTGCGCTGCTGGACGGTGGCGATGCCCGTCTCCGGGTCATAGCCAAGCACCAAACCGGCGAATTCATGCGTCGTTTTCCGGCTGTGCGTCCCGTACATATGGTTCGTATAATCCGGGAAGCCGTCAAAGAACGACGGCGCCGTCTCGCGGTTGGCGCATTTCTCCAGCTCCCGCACCCACTCTTCGCGGATCGTGAAATGGTCTGGGTCAGCGCAGTAGGCATCAATGACTTTCCGGTAGACACTGACAACCGTCGCCACGTAATGGATCGATTTCATCCGCCCTTCAATTTTCAAGCTATCCACACCCAATTCGATCATCACCGGAATGGCGCGGATTAAGTTCAAATCTTTCGCGCTCATCGCAAACGGAGCGTCCCCTTTTTCAAACAACGGAATTTCCCGGCCGTCCGAGAGCTGATACAAATCGTAATCCCAGCGGCACGACTGGCAGCATCCGCCGCGGTTTGAGTCGCGCGCCGTCATATGGTTGCTCAATACACAGCGGCCGGAGTAGGCGGAACACATCGCCCCATGGATGAACGCCTCGATTTCAATATCGACTTTCTCTTTGATCTGCCGGATTTCTTCTGCGCCCACTTCACGAGCGAGCACAACCCGCTCGAGCCCTTCCTCTTTCCAAAATTGGACCGCTTTCCAGTTGGTAAGCGATTGCTGCGTGCTTAAATGCACTTCAAGCTTCGGCGCCACCCGGCGCGCCGTTTCGATGATGAGCGGGTCGGCGACGATGATGCCGCAAACACCGGCATCTTCAAGCGCCCGCAAATAGTCATCAAGGCCAGGGATGTTTTCGTTATGGGCGTAAATATTGGCCGTTACGTATACTTTGGCTCCGTATCGATTGGCAAATTCGACCCCTTCGCGAATTTCCTCGATCGTAAAGTTGTCGGCGTTGGCGCGCAAGCTGTACTCTTGGCCTCCGATAAAGACGGCGTCTGCACCGTAATGAACGGCGATTTTCAGTTTTTCCAAGTTGCCGGCCGGGGCGAGCAGCTCTGGCTTTTTCACAATGACGCGCTTGCCGTCAATGATTTCGGAGATGCGATCATTTTTTAAAAGCATGCTGCTTCCCTCCTTTTCTCAATAAATGGTCTCTTTGAAGAAAAATCCGGTGTCGATGCGGCGATGCGGCGGCTGAAGCGCTTCAACGGCCGCAAGCAGCTCCTCTTTTTCCCGTTCGTACCGCTCGCGGTCATCCGCGCATAAATCGATGGCGCGGCGGTACAGCTTCGTCACTTCGGTAATGTAGCGCGGCTCGTGCAAAATCCCGTCAATTTTAAAGCTGTCGATGCCGGCCTCGACCATGTCGCCGAGCTCATCGATCATGCAAACATCGTTCGGGCTCATAATATGCGTGCCGTTTTCGTCTTCAAAAATCGGATATTTGTTGTCGCGCTCTTTGTCGTAAAGAAACATCCCTTTTTCGTACTTCTTCCGTTCAACTTCCATCACTTTCCCTTGATATTCAAAATAGCTGCCGATCAGCGAGCGCTTCGATTGGTACATGCACATCGCGCCGTGCACTTGCACCTCGATTTCCACTTCGGCATGGGCTTTGATTTCCAAAATGGCGTCCATGTTCAACTCGCGGGCCAAGACGGCGCGCTTCGCCCCTTTCCGGCCCCAATAGTTGCACGCATACCAGTTCGTCGCTGTCGTCTCCGTGCTCCAGTGGAGCTTCATGTGCGGCGCCGTTTCTCGGACAGTCAAGAGCACCGCGGGATCGCCGAAGACGATGGCATCGGCGCCGACATCAGCCAAAAACGCGACGTAGTCGCCAAGCTCGTCCACTTTATCGTTATGGAAAATGGCGTTCATCGCCACATACACGTTCATGCCGCGCCGGTGGGCGGCTTTGACGGCGGCAGCGACATCATGGCGGGAAAATTCGCCGGCAAGCCGCAAACCGTAGCGCTGCTCGCCAATGATGACCGCGTCCGCTCCGGCTTCAGCCAGCTCGTCGATATGGGCAACGCTCGTCGGCGTCACGAGCAATTCGGGTTTTTTCACTGTTCTTCACCTCGTTTTTTCGATATGGCGAGCCCATCGCCGACCGGAATGATGACCGTATCATAACCGCTTCGACTCATGAGCCACTCATTGTAGCGGCGAATTTTTCGGGCGATGTTCCAAAGCCGTCGATTGTCCGCCGGCGCTTCGGCGGCGACGAGCCCCTTAAACAAGACGTTGTCGCTGATGATGAGGCCGTCTGCAGCCACAAACGGCTCATAGAGCGTAAAAAAGCGCTCATATTGCCCTTTGGCGGCATCAATAAACAGCACATCAAACGGCGCGGCGGCCGCCACACCGGCCTCGACCGCGAGCGCATCGCCCAACACCGCCTCGATTTGCCGCTTGGTGTTCGTCTTTTCGATGTAAAAACGGGCGCGCTCATACCGCTCCCGGTCTTTTTCGATCGTCACAATGCGCGCATCCGGCAGCGCCTTTGCCATCCGGATCGCCGAATAGCCGATCGCCGTGCCGATTTCCAAAATGCGGCGCGGCCTGATCAGCTTCAAGATGAATAACAGCACTTCAACGCTCACCGGATCCATGATCGGTATGCGGTGCCGATAGGCGTACTGCTCCATCTCCTCAATGTCCTCATCCGGCGCCGGACGCAGCTTTTGCAAGTACGAAACAATGTCATTGGAAAGCAAGAGGAATTCCTCCCTGCCGTCAGCAAACTGAAAAGCGCTCGCCAAAGTTGAACTATATAGACTCCCATGACAAAAAGATTTCGTCACCATCGAAGGGATGAAAATGCCGCTATGTCGAACTCTGAAACCTTGCACATTTTGAAGTTCGGGTATTTTCAGGATAGATAATATATCCTTGACGGAAAAGCGGTTTGCCCATTTTCGACTGACGGAGGCAAGCCTGTGGCTTGCCTCCGTCACGCCTTGGCGTGACGGAAGACCGAACAACGACTCGCTTCACAGACCCATATATGGGTCTGGAAGCGGCGTTGTTCGGTCGCCCGACAGTCGATCAAATACTCGGTAAAAGCTGCAAATGGTAAAGCTTCAAATTGCATCTATATACAACCCGGCATTTGCGCTTTGTCGTCATGAAAAATAAGAGCCGCAAAGGACTCTTATCGTTGGTCTGTTCAACTATACTACCATAAAACAGCGGAAAAGCGAAGCCGTTTCACCCCACCGGCCATTACCTTCCGTTTTGACCTATTGTTTTCCAATATGCTTCGCCTTTTCCCGGTTATGCTCGGCCAACGTTTTCGTAAAAATGACCTCGCCGTCCGGTGTCGCCAAAAAGTATAAATAGTCGGTCGCCGCCGGTTCAAGCGCCGCTTCGATCGACATTACGCCGGCGTTGGCGATCGGCCCCGGCGGCAGCCCTTTATGAATGTACGTGTTGTACGGCGAATTGACCTGCAAATCTTTATACAACACACGCTCTTTATGTTCGCCAAGGGCGTACAAAACGGTCGGATCGGTTTGAAGCGGCATGCCGCGGTGCAGCCGATTGTAAAACACGCTGGCGATTTTTTGGCGGTCAGCTTTTTCCGTCGCCTCTTCCTCAATGAGCGACGACATCGTCAACAGCTGATGCGGCGACATGTTCTTTTCTTTCATCGCTGCCTTATATGTGTCAAGCACAGCTGCCGTTTTCGCCACCATCGCCTCAATGATCTCTGAGAGCGGCGGCTTTTCGTCAGCAAACACATACGTCGCCGGGAACAAGTAGCCTTCCAGCGGATAGCGGATGCCTTTCCGAAAAATATCATCAGTCAACAAATCCGGGTGCATTTTCATCAGCCGTTCGATATACGCGCGATCGTTAAGCAATTTCATAATTTGTTCTTGTTTGTACCCTGTTTTCGCAGCAATGAGGTCAGCGATTTGCACCAATTGCGACCCTTCCGGAACGGTCAGCTTCAATCCGATTTTTAGCGATTTCCCCGTTTTTAACAGCTCAATGATGCGCGCCATTGGCATCGCCCGCGTCAACTCATACTCCCCAGCCTGGAAGCCGGATTCATTTTTCCAGCGGACATATAAGCGAAACACGGCCGCGCTTTTAATGAGCCGCTTTTGTTCGAGCTGCTCGGCAATCGCCGCCGCCGATGAACCGATCGGAATCGAGACATGGACCGGGGTGCGGTCATTCGGGTCGACGGGCTTAAGCGCTGAACGGATGTATAAGAAACTGCTGGCGCCGGCAATGACAAACGCCGCCAGCAGAACAGCACAGACAATCAAGACGATTTTCCGCACAAGCCGCGCCTCTGGCGCCCTAAAATCGTTCTGTTTCATCTTTGTCCTCCTTTCACCCGGCCATATTATACTACAAAGTTCCGCATTTTTCGCCCTTGACGGTCAAAAAATGCAAAGCCAGGGGAGGAAACGCGCCGGTCAATCGAAGCCCTTCGCAACATTTGTCGGACAAACAAGAAGATGTCTGAACCATTGCATGGAACATAACTTATCGTTTCTCAGCGCATAATACGGCAATAAGAAAAGGGGCCCCGACCTTTTGGCCCCCCCTCTGCTGTCCGTTATTCGTCGTCTTCCTCTTCCTGTTCAGCGCAAAACGTATTCCATACTTCTTCGATCATGTCCCACTCTTCTTCCGTCTCGATTGGGAGCAGTTCGCCTTCTTTGTTCTCATTCCCAGGGATGAAGGCGGAAACGTGCACTTCCGTCTCGCCGTTCTCATCTTCCGCCTCGACGCCGACCGGATAGTAAAACACATACGATTTGCCGAAATCATCTGATTCAAACGTAAACAAAATTTCGCACAGCTGCTCGTTGCCATGTTCGTCGACAACGGTAATATGACGGTCTCCGTGTTCCATGTTTTCTCCTCCAATTTATCGTTTACTGTCCAAATATGACTGCAAAATGACGGCCGCCGCCATTTTGTCGATCACTTTCCGCCGCTTTTTCCGGCTGACGTCGGCAGCGATCAACATCCGTTCGGCGGCCATCGTCGACAGCCGTTCATCCCAAAGCACAACGGGCAAAGAAAACTCCTCTCGCAATTTGGCGGCGAACCGCTCGCTTGCCTCAGCGCGCGGCCCGAGCGTGCCGTTCATGTTTTTCGGCCACCCGACGACAATCGTATCGACGCCGTACTCATCGATGATGGCGCGCAGCCGCTTTAAGCCGTAGTCGCCGCGCTCCGTATCAATGGCGATCGTCTCCAATCCTTGCGCTGTAAGGCCGAGTTCGTCGCTAACGGCAACGCCGAGCGTTTTCGTTCCCAAATCTAATCCTAGCGTCCGCATCAGGTTAATCCTTTCGTTGCCCCTGTAAATAGAATTTCACCAATTCCTCGATTAATTCGTCGCGTTCAATTTTGCGGATGAGCGCACGCGCATCTTTATGGCGCGGAATGTAAGCTGGGTCGCCGGACAACAAGTAGCCGACAATTTGGTTGATCGGATTGTAGCCTTTTTCCTGCAAGGCGCCATACACCGTCAACAACACTTCGCGAACGTTCGTTTCGGCCGGCTCCTCGGAAAAATGAAACTGCATCGTTTGGTCAAACGAGCTCACCGTTTCCACCTCGCTCCTTATTCAGGCACCCCGTCCTTTTACATCCATTGTACACGATCCGCGCCAATTAGGAAACGGATTTCACCCATGTTTCGACATAACCGAGCGCTTCGCCGACCTTGCTTGGGTCCTTGCCGCCAGCTTGCGCCAAATCCGGGCGCCCGCCGCCGCCCCCACCGCAACGCGACGCTACTTCTTTCACCAGCTTGCCGGCATGGAATCCTTTTTTCACCAAATCGTCCGTTACTGCAGCAATCAGTTGCACTTTTCCGCCCTGGGCGGACGCCAACACGATGACCGCCGTGCCGAGCTTTTGTTTCAAATCATCAGCCATGGCCCGCAGTTGATTCATGTCATTGGCCTGCACTTTTGCCGCCAACACCGGCACGCCGTTTACATCTTTCACTTGACGGGTGAGGTGCTCAGCTTCCATATGGGCGAGGCGGGCAGCAAGCGATTCATTTTCGCGCTCGAGCTCTTTCAGCTCGGCAAACAGTCCGTCAAGACGCGCATTTAATTCTTTCGGGCTTGTTTTCAGTTTTTGCGCCGCCTCTTGCAAAATAGCAAGCTGTTCGCTCATAAAGCGGTATGCCGCTTCTCCGGTCACCGCTTCAATCCGGCGCGTGCCGGCGCCGATGCCGGACTCGGAGACGATTTTAAACAACCCGATGGCTGATGTGTTGGGCACATGGCAGCCGCCGCACAGCTCGAGGCTGTAGTCGCCGACTTTGACGACGCGGACGATGTCGCCGTATTTTTCGCCAAACAGCGCCATCGCGCCCATCGCTTTCGCTTCCTCGAGCGGTTTATAAAAAATGTCAACCGGGAGGCTTTTCCAAATTTGTTCGTTGACGATGGCTTCGATGCGCTCGAGCTCCTCTGGCTTCACTTGCCCAAAATGGGTGAAGTCAAAACGAAGCCGGTCCGGGGCGACAAGCGACCCCGCTTGGTTGACATGGCGGCCGAGCACGTCTTTTAGCGCTTGATGGAGCAAATGGGTCGCCGTATGGTTTTTTACGATGCGCATCCGCTTTGCTTCATCGACGCGCGCTGTATAGCGGGATCCTTTTTTCACCGTTCCGCGTTCGACGATGATCGCATGAAGATGTTGGCCGTTCGGCGCTTTTTGCACATCTTTGACGACCGCTGTTCCTGTTTCGCTTTCAAACACGCCTTGGTCAGCGATTTGTCCGCCGCTTTCGGCGTAAAATGGCGTCACATCGACGATGATTTGCGCCTCTTCGCCGGCTTTCACTTCCTCGACAAGCCGCCCGTCTTTGACGATGGCGATGACCGTCGATGCGGCAACAAGCTCATCGTAGCCGACAAACCGGCTTTCATCTTTAATGTCACCGAGCACTCCGCCTTGGACTTGCATCGAATCGACATCTTGCCGGGCCGCGCGCGCCCGTTCGCGTTGCCGCTCCATCTCGCGCTCAAATCCGGCATGATCGACCGTCATGCCCGCTTCAGCGGCGTACTCTTCCGTCAGCTCGATCGGAAAGCCGTACGTATCATACAGGCGGAACGCTTCCTCGCCCGGAATGACGTCGCTTCCTTGCTCTTTCGCCTTTTCGATCACCTCCGCCAATATGGCGAGCCCTTCATGGAGCGTTTCATGGAACCGTTCTTCTTCCGTCCGGATGACGCGGGCGATGAAATCGGCTTTTTCTTTCACCTCCGGATAGTAGTCGTGCATAATCTCGCCGACGACCGGGACGAGTTCGTACATAAACGGACGGTCAATGCCGATATGTTTCGCATAGCGCACCGCGCGGCGGAGCAGGCGGCGCAGCACATAACCGCGGCCCTCATTTGACGGCAGCGCCCCGTCGCCGATCGCGAACGTCACGGCTCGAATATGGTCGGCGATCACCTTAAAGGCGACGTCTTTGTCCGGATCTTCGCCATACCGCTCGCCGGCGATCTGCTCGGTCGCGCGGATGATCGGCAGGAACAAGTCGGTTTCAAAGTTCGTCGGCACGTCTTGCAAAATCGAGCACATCCGCTCCAAGCCCATGCCGGTGTCGATGTTTTTCTTCGGCAGCGGCGTGTACGTGCCGTCCGGGTTATGGTTAAACTGCGAAAAGACAAGGTTCCATACTTCTAAATAGCGGTCATTTTCCCCGCCTGGGTACAGCTCCGGATCGTTCGGGTCGTTGCCGAACGCTTCGCCGCGGTCGTAAAAGATTTCCGTGTTCGGACCGCTCGGGCCTTCGCCGATGTCCCAGAAGTTGCCTTCAAGGCGAATGATCCGCTCTTCCGGCAAGCCGATTTCGTTGCGCCAAATGTTGTACGCTTCCTCGTCTTCCGGATGGACGGTGACGGACAACCGTTCCGGATCAAAACCGATCCATTTGTCGCTCGTCAAAAACTCCCATGCCCAATGGATCGCTTCCCGCTTGAAGTAATCGCCGATCGAAAAGTTGCCGAGCATTTCAAAAAACGTATGGTGGCGCGCCGTTTTCCCGACGTTTTCGATGTCGTTGGTGCGGATCGATTTTTGCGCGTTGCAAATGCGCGGGTTTTCCGGAACGATGCGCCCGTCAAAGTATTTTTTCAACGTCGCGACGCCGCTGTTGATCCACAACAGCGACGGGTCGTCGACCGGAATGAGCGATGCGCTCGGCTCAACCGCATGGCCTTTTTCTTGGAAAAACTCTAAAAACATGCGCCGCACTTGGGCGGATGTCAGCTTTTTCATGATGATCCTCCCCTTTCGCCTTTTATATAAAAAAACTCCCATCCCCTGCAGGGACGAGAGTTATGCTCGCGGTACCACCCTGTTTATGGGCAAAAAACGCCCATCACCTCTTTGGCCGTAACGCAGCCTTGCGTCAGGTTTTGCCTGCGCTCCGGATTAGCCTTCTGTTGCCCTTCATCTGGAATTTCTTTCAGCCGCGGAAATTCCTCTCTGTGCGCGAGCTCGCGCGTTAAGATGGACTGCAACATACTCGATCCGTCATCGCGTTATGTATTCGCTTTTTTCATTGAAAGATTATAGACAAGCAGAGAGCATTTGTCAATGCGAAGCATAATGCTCTTTCCAATGGGCGATGGCCACTTTCAGCACCGCCGCCGTCGGAACGGCGAGAATGAGGCCGAGCACGCCGGCGAGCTCGGCGCCGGCAAAGAGGGCGAGCATAATGACAAGCGGATGCATATGCACGCTTTTGCCGACGATCAACGGCGACAAGATGTTCCCTTCTAAAAACTGCAAGGTAAAAATGATGACAAGCACGATCACGACCATTTTCAGCGAGACGGTGGCAGCCAAAATGACCGCTGGAACGGCGCCGATCAGCGGGCCAAAATACGGGATGATGTTCGTCACGCCAATGACAAAGCCGAGCAACAGCGGATAATCCATGCCCGCAAGCCACAAGCCGAGCGCCGCTGCCAGACCGATCGCCGCACAGACGAACAGCTGGCCGCGAATGTAGCCGCCGAGCGATTCATCGACATCCTTCAAAAACGTCATCCCCGGCCCACGCCACCGCTTCGGTGTCATGTACCAAATCGCTTTTTTCAACACATCGATGTCTTTTAACATATTGAAGACGATAAACGGAATGATCAACAGCGTCGCCGCCGAACCGATGAACGATTTGGCGGCGTTGATCGCCATCGCGACGGCGGCCGCCGCTGCCTGCTCGATCTCAGCAAACATCGCCTCGATGCGTGTGTGCACCTCAAGCGGCCAATTCGACGTCTCGTCGTGAATGTGGCGCACCCATTGGCGGTATGTATTCATCAAAGACGGCAGCTGTTCATCCAGTTCACGCAACTGGGCGATGAATAGCGGCACGCCGCAGTACAAGCCGTAGCCGACCAAACCGAAAAACAACAAATAAATCAACAAAATGGCAAGGGCGCGCGGCATTCCTTTGCGATGGATGGATTCCACAAGCGGATAGAGCAAATACGTAATAAACGACGCCAGCAAAAACGGCGTCAACACCGTTGCGATAAAATCAATGACCGGCCGCCAAACGTCTTTCATCCGAACGATCAAATAGATGATTGCCGTCATGAGCAGCCATTTTCCGATGCGAAAGAACGACAGCCATTGTTGCTCGCCCATCGCCACACCTCCTACCGTTTAGTGTAGGAGATGCGGCGGGAAATATGCCTTCACCGCTTTTAGCACTATTTGACAGCCACAAGGCGACGCCCCCGCGCAAAGGCGAGGGCGAGCGCCGTCAGCGGATCGCTTGCATCAAGCGGCGGCGCATCCTCCGCATCGTGCGACCGTTCATCCAATCGTTTCGTTGGGCGAGCTGATAAGCGGCGACGCCTAATCCGACTGCTAACAGCGACGTCATCATCCGGTTCATGCGTGTCCCCCCTAAAATTGGATCGTGCGTTCGTGGTCGTCAAACAAGTCGTCAAGAGAACTCAACGTTCCGTCTTCTTCCACTTGATGGGCGTGGATCATCCCTTTCGAGACGGACAGCTCAATAAAGCAATCCCAGCAGTAGTACTGGTTGACGCCGATTTTCCCTAAATTTTTTCGTTTGCAATTCGGGCAAATGAGCATGGACAGCCACTCTCCTTACATCGTTGTTTCCACGGTGATCACGCCTTCTCTGGCGGTGAACGGAGCGAGCTCCATTCGTTTCTTTCCTTCGGTCAAATCGGAAAAAAATCCCTCGCTGATCTCGTATCCGTCAATTTTGCCCAATTGCCCGTCAAAATATACGTCATCCAACAGTCCGATCGTTGTTCCGTCTGCGGCGACAACCATGCTGCCGGCGAGGCCGCGTTCGCCGTAAAGAGAGTGGCCGCTGTCAGAAGAAGGAAACGGCTGGAAGCTATCGGCATCACAGATGATGACTCGGTCGTTTTCGAACGACTGCACGGCTGAAAGCGGCAAATAGCGGCGGCGGCCGAACAAACCGCCCTGTTCCGCGACAAGTCCTTTGACCGCGCCGTGGCTGGTAAACCAAATGTCAACGATCGTTCCGACCATTTTTCCCGTCGTTTGTTCATAAATGGGAAGGCCCTTGATGTCGGAAAACGTCCGCATCGTTCTCCCACCTTTCCAGCCACCTTTAGCTTGGCTCATCGCCCATAAAGTCATACGGCGTAACGTTTTCCATCCCCATGTTCGCCTCTTCAAACGGCAGTTCGACCTCGACAAACGGCGCCGCCGCCCCCGCCAGCTTCTCAGCGAGCGCCGTCTGGCGCGCTCCGTCGCTTTGTTTTGCGACGCCGAATCGAAACGCTTCCTCTTCCCCGCATAAAACGAGAAACTGCTTGCTTCTTGTCACCGCAGTATACAACAAATTCCGTTTCAACATCCGGTAATAGCTTTTGACGACGGGCAAAATGACGATTGGAAACTCGCTTCCTTGCGCCTTATGAACCGAACAGCAGTACGCATGGGTGATTTGTCCTAAATCTTGCCGTGTGTACGTCACTTCAATGCCATCAAACGAGACGACGAGCAAGTCTTGCTTTTCGATATTTTCTTTGGCGTAAAAAATGGCAACGATTTCGCCGATGTCGCCGTTAAACACATTGTCTTCCGGTTGATTGACGAGCTGCAGCACCTTATCGCCGACGCGGTAGACGACCTCACCGACCGACAGCTCCCGCTTCCCCTCAGCCGGCGGGTTGAACAGCTCTTGAAGCGCTTTGTTCAATTGGTCAATGCCCGCTGGACCACGGTACATCGGGGCGAGCACTTGAATATCTTTGACGGAAAACCCTTTTTTGCGCGCGTTGTCCGCGATTTGCCGCACGACATCGACGACCTGGCCCGCACGGCAGCGGATGAATGAACGGTCTGCCTTCGGAGCGGTCAAATCGTCCGGCACGACGCCGCGCTTCATCTCATGAGCAAGCTCGATGATCGATGATCCTTCCGCCTGGCGATACACCTCGGTCAACCGAGCGAACGGAATGACGCCTGAAGAGAGCAAGTCTTTCAGCACTTGCCCTGGCCCGACGGATGGCAATTGATCCTCATCGCCGACAAAAATGACTTGCATGCCGTTTGGCACGGCTTTTAACAGCTGGTTGGCGAGCCACGTGTCGACCATCGACATCTCATCGATGACAAGCAGCTTGCCGGAAATCGGTTCGTTCTCGTCGCGGCTGAACCCTTCCGCCCCATTCCAGCCAAGCAAGCGGTGGATCGTCGCCGCCGGCAGCCCGGTCGCCTCGCTCATCCGCTTCGCCGCTCGGCCGGTCGGTGCGGCCAGCAACACCGGAAACGGCTCGCCTTGTTTGTAGTCAGCCGGGTCAAGAGACAGGCCGTTTAGGGCGGCAAACAGCTCGACGATGCCTTTGATGACCGTCGTTTTCCCCGTTCCCGGACCGCCGGTCAAAATAAACAGCGGCGAAGAAAGCGCTTGTTGGATCGCTTCCCTTTGCTGGGGGGCATATTGCATGCCAAGCCGTTCTTCAAGCGCCCCAAGCGCCAGCAAAAACTCCGACTCGGCAAACGCCGACGGCGGCGTCTGCCCGAGCAGCCGCTTAATGTTGGAGACGATCCCTTTCTCGGCGAAGTAAAGGGAAGGGAGATAATAACGCCCTTGCTCGACGATCAGCTTCCCTTCTTCGCTTAACATCAGAAGCGTTTGGCTGATCGCTCGTCCATCCACCGCACCGCTCAGCCTTCCGTCAAGCAGCTCCCCGATGCGCTCCATCAGCTCTTCCTCGCGCAAATAAACGTGCCCTTCCTGCAAGCACGCCTGTTCAAGAACAAACAACGAGGCGGCGCGCAGCCGGGCCGGATGGCTGCCGGAAATGCCGAGCTGGCGCCCGATTTCATCAGCGCGGCCAAAGCCGATCCCTTCGATATCCTCAACGAGCTGGTACGGGTTCTCGTGGATGATGTCAACCGCTTCTTCGCCATACGCTTGGTAAATTTTCATGGCCAGCTGCGGGCCAAAACCGAGCTGGGCGAGGGCGATCATCGTTTGCTCAAGCCCTTCGTGGGCGCGAAGCGCATCGTACAGCTGCTTCGCCTTTTTTTTCGTCAGCTTCGGCACACGCTCTAGCGCCCTGGGGTCGCGCAAAATCGCGGCGATCGCGTTTTCGCCGAGCGTCTCGACAATCGCCGCAGCCGTTTTTTTGCCGATTCCTTTAAACAAACCGCTCGATAAATAATGAATGACTCCTTCTTTCGTGTTCGGAAGCTGTTTGCGGAACTGACTAGCCGCATATTGGCGGCCAAAACGCGGATGTTGGCGGAATTGTCCGTAAAAGATGTAGACGTCCCCTTCGTTTAAACGCGGAAAATAGCCGGTGACGACGACTTCCTCCTCAACGGGCGCTTCGTTCGTTTCCTCAACGCGCACGCGGACGACCGTGTACAATGTTTCCTCATTATGAAAAATGACCGCCAAGCACACTCCTTTAATGAACGTGCGTCCGTCAAGGGCGAGGATTTGTTGCTCTTGCAACAGCCATCCCCCTGCCTTTTTACGGCGCAAGCCGCTTTTCCATCAGTTTCTTTCCGTATCCGGCAAGCACGTGATCGGGCTTGGCTTCCAAGGCAGCGGCAAACATATTGCGGGCGGCATCGAGCTCATCTTTGTACGCATAAATGACGCCTAAATTGTAGTACGCATCAGCGTGGCGCGGATCGAGTTCCAACGTTTTTTCGAAATAACGCTTCGCCTCATCGACATAATCGAGCGTGGCGAGGCAAAGGCCAAGCTGAAACAGCGCTTCGGCATCCGTCTCGTTCAGCTCAGCCGCGCGCTGCAAATACGGCAGCGCCAGCCGCGGCATCTCGAGCCGCCATAAGGACATGCCGAGCATAAAATGCGTATCGGCATCGTCAAGACCAAGCCCTAGCGCGCGCTCAAACATATCTTTCGCTTTCGCGAACTGCTCACGCTTATAATGCACTGTACCCATGCCGTAATACGCGGCCGCCGCCTTCTTGTCAATTTTCAACGCCTGCCGGAAACAGTCAAGCGCCTTCTCTTCTTCACCGGCAGCAACGAGAACCGTGCCAATGTTAATGTACCCGGCTGGATCGTCCGGATGCTGTTCGACCGCAGCGGAAAAACAGCGGATGGCTTCCTCATACTTCCCCTCGCGCATATACGCCAAGCCTTGTTCGTTGAAATTGGCCACCGCCCATCCCCTCCCTGATTCAACGTGATTTTCAAGCAACGGCCTCCAGCCTAATAGCCTGATTGAAGATCGTGCGCACCGGCACATCCGTCAACCAACATACCAAAGCTTTTCGCCGTTGCGGAACACCTCATCGATCGTACCGCCGCCGAGGCATTCCTCGCCGTTGTAAAAAACAACCGCCTGCCCCGGCGTCACCGCCCGCGCCGGCGCATCAAACACGACTTCCGCCCCGCCGTCCGCAAGCGGGTGGACCGTCACGCCGACATCAGGCTGACGATAGCGAAATTTCGCCGTGCAACGGAACGGCGCTTCCGGCTTGCGGTCAGACACCCAGTTGACATCGACCGCCTTTAGCGAGGTGGAATACAAATATTCGTTTTCAAACCCTTGGGCGACATACAGCACATTTTCGCGCACATCTTTGCCGACGACAAACCACGGTTCGCCGCTGCCGCCGATGCCAAGGCCGTGGCGCTGGCCGATCGTGTAATACATGACGCCGTCATGCCGCCCTTTCACTTCGCCATCGAGCGTTTTCATCACTCCCGGCTGAGCCGGCAAATAATGGCTCAAAAATTCTTTGAAATCGCGTTCGCCGATAAAGCAAATGCCCGTGCTGTCTTTTTTTCCAGCGGTGGCGAGCCCAGCCTCTTTGGCGATCCGGCGCACGTCCGCTTTCTGCAAATGGCCGATCGGAAACATCACTTTCGACAGCTGAGCTTGGCCGAGCTGGTTTAAAAAGTACGTTTGGTCTTTGTTCGGGTCGGCTCCACGCAGCATTTTATATTCGCCATCGCGAAACTCGACGCGGGCGTAATGGCCGGTTGCGATGTAATCGGCGCCGATCGACATGGCGTGCTCTAAAAACGCCTTGAACTTAATTTCCTTATTGCACATCACGTCCGGGTTCGGCGTGCGCCCGGCTTTGTATTCATTCAAAAAGTACGTAAACACTTTGTCCCAATACTGTTTTTCAAAATTGACCGCATAATACGGGATGCCGATTTGATTGCAAACGCGCACGACGTCTTCGTAGTCCTCAGTCGCCGTGCAAACGCCGTTTTCATCGGTGTCATCCCAGTTTTTTATAAAAATGCCGATCACATCATATCCTTGTTCTTTCAATAGCAGCGCAGCGACCGACGAGTCGACCCCGCCGGACATGCCGACGACGACGCGCGTTTCGTGCGGCGCTTTGTTCATGCTGTTTCCCCCCTTTAGCGGTTTGTGAGCCGCTTTATGATCTTCACTGTTTCCTCGGCCGCCCGCTCAATTTGTTCCATCGTATTGCCGAGCCCGAAGCTGAAGCGCACAGACGAACGGATGCGCTCCGACTCTTTTCCGCACATCGCGACAAGCACGTGCGACGGGTCGATTGACCCGGCGGTGCATGCTGACCCGCTCGAGGCGGCAATGCCGGCTAAATCCAAGTTCACGAGCAGCGATTCGACATTCGTTCCCGGGAAGGCGACATTCAAAATATGCGGCAGGCCATCCGGGCGGCCGTTGACCGCATAGCCGATCCCTGAGGAGCGGAAAATCGCAAGCATCGCCTCGCGCCACGCCGCATATTGCCGACGTTTCTCTTCCCTTGTTCGCTCAGCGATTTCCGCCGCCTGCGCCAAGCCGATGATGCCGGGGACGTTTTCCGTGCCGGCGCGCCGCTTCCGTTCCTGTTCGCCGCCGAAAAGGAGCGGAGTGATGCGGACCGTTTCCCGGACATACAAAGCCCCGCTTCCTTTCGGGCCGTTGATTTTATGAGCGGAAATCGACAGCAAATCGATCCCGTATTCATTCACATCGATCGGAAGAAGCCCGTACGCCTGGACGGCGTCCGTATGGAAATAAGCCGGATGATCGCGAAGCAGCGCCCCGATTTCGCGAATCGGCTGGATCGTGCCGACTTCGTTGTTGGCAAACATGACCGACACCAAAACGGTCTCATCGCGCAGCGCGGCCTTGACATCCTCGACCGATACCGTCCCTTGTTCGTCAACGGGCAAATACGTGACCTCAAACCCTTGCGTCTCTAAATATTCACAAGCGCGCAGCACCGCATGATGCTCGATGGCGGTTGTAATGATATGATTGCCGCGGCCGCGGTTCGCTATGGCCGTTCCGATGACCGCAAAGTTATCCGCTTCCGTGCCGCCGCTTGTAAACACAATCTCCGTCTCTTTCGCCCCAATCGAGCGGGCGACAACAGCCCTCGCTTCATCGACCGCGCGGCGGCTCTGCCGTCCAAAATGATGGATGCTTGACGGGTTGCCGAACTGTTCCGTCATCCACTGGACCATACCGGCAGCTACGTCTGGATGGACCGGGGAAGTTGCCGCATGGTCCAAATAAATCCGTTCCAACGGTCATTCTCCTTTCCTTTCTGTTGCTTAAATATAAAACATATATGCCCCTTCATCCCCGTCGCTATACTTCGCCAAATCTTCGAGCGTTGTGCTGTCGAGCACTTCCTCGACCGCATCGCGGATGCGAATCCATAGCTCGCGCTTCGCCGGCTCTTCCTCCTCGAGCTCCTCGACCGGGGTCAGCGGCCCCTCCAACACGCGCAAAATGTCGCCGGCGGTGATTTTCGCCGGATGCTCAGCGAGCACATAGCCGCCGTACGCTCCACGAATGCTTTTGACGAGCCCGGCGTTGCGCAACGGCGTGACGAGCTGCTCTAAATAATGTTCAGATAAATTGTTCGCCTTGGCGATCGAACGAAGCGAGATCGGACGATCGCCATATTTTTTGGCCAATTCAATCATAATCGTCAAGCCATATCGGCCTTTCGTCGAAATCTTCATTCATATCCCTCCTAGCCGCTTAACCCTTGCGTCCGAGTGCCGGCGGCCGGTCCAAGCAGGCGGCTTGCGACCTTTTGGCATTGCGGCAGCGCCAAGCCGGCATCGAACCGATCGTCACACAAAAAAGGAACGTGCCAAACGACACCGGGCCGCCGAGCAACCAGCCGGCCAACAGCACGAACGCTTCGATCCCGATGCGAATGTACGCCACGTTCCATCCGGTCAGCTCGGTCAAAGCGAGCATGAAACGCCTGTGTTATTATATCATAAAAATCCCTTTCCCTTCACGGCTGAACCTTGACCTCTTGTTTCAACTGCTCAAGCCGCCGGTACACCTTGGCGTAATGTTTTTCCTCACCATGCTCTTTCGGTTCATAATAGCGGACGCCTTCCAGAGCGGAGGGCAAATACGCTTGCGCCACCCAGCCGTTCGGATAATCGTGCGGATACAAGTAGCCTTGTCCACGCCCGAGTGCAGCCGCCCCTTTGTAATGAGCGTCTTTTAAATGATCCGGAATATCGCCAAGCTTGCCGGAACGGACATCGGCAATGGCAGCGTCCAGCGCCTTGTAAGCACTGTTGGATTTCGGGCTTAAACAGAGTTCAATCGTCACAACCGCGAGCGGAATGCGCGCTTCCGGCAGTCCGAGGCGTTCCGCCGCTTCGACCGCTGCCTGTACTTTCACTCCCATCATCGGATTGGCAAGTCCGATGTCCTCATAAGCCATCACAAGCAATCTCCGGCAAACGGACGCCAAGTCTCCGCCTTCAAGCAGACGGGCCAAATAATGAAGCGCGGCATCGGCATCGCTGCCGCGCACGCTTTTTTGAAACGCGGACAACAACGAATAATAATGATCGCCATATTTGTCATGGGTAAAACCACGGTTTGCGGTGCATGAAGCCACGATATCCTCATCAATATACAAGCGGCCGTGGCGCTCATCGGCAGCCGCAACCGCCGCCTCCAGAAGCGAAAGCGCGACGCGCGCATCCCCACCGGCTGCCTCGGCGATGCGCCATAACAACGACTCGTCAATGACAACCGGCGGCTCGCCGACCCCTCGTTCCGGATCAGCGAGCGCCCGCTTCAGAATGATCATGAGGTCATCCGGCTTGAGCGGTTTCAGTTGTTGGATTTGCCCGCAGCGGCTGCGAATGGCGGGATTGACCTCGTGAAACGGGTTTTCCGTTGTGGCGCCAATCAAGGTCACGAGCCCGGATTCGAGATGCGGCAACAAAACGTCTTGCTGCGCTTTATTCAGCCGATGGATTTCGTCGATAAACAACACGACATTCCCTGACCAGCGCGCCGCTTCGACTGCCTCTTCGATTTCCTTTTTGCCGGCGGCCGTCGCATTGATAGCGACCCATTCGCGCCCGGCGGTGCGGGCAATGGCGTAAGCGAGCGACGTCTTCCCTGTCCCCGGCTCTCCGTAAAGCAAAAGCGATGGAACATGACCTTTTTTGACCATTTTATAAAGCGGCGTACTAGGGCCAATGATGTGCTGTTGCCCAACGATCTCATCGATCGTCCGCGGCCGCATCCGCCAAGCAAGCGGCTCCGTCGTTTTGGGCATGCCGACCCCCTCCTTGAGATTGATGACGCTATGTTCACAGACATCCTCCGATGCCGCCTATTCATTTTCGGCGAATGGGGCGTCTCCCCGTGGGAAGATCGGTGGTTTTAATAAAAATAGCGTTCAATGGCCTCCTTCAACTCATTGTACAGCGGAAGCGAGTATTTCGACAAATAGAGCAGAAGCGCCTCCACCATAAACCGCTTTCCGTCCCAATGTTTTCTCCTTCCTTACTCCTTCTTCATGTCCATTATAGTCGATCTTGCCATGAAAAAAAATGCCGGACGGCCCGTTATCCGGCCATCCAGCCCTGTCATTTTGCCATCGGTTCGCGTTTTGCCGTCCGGAAGAAAAACGCCTCATACATCGCAGGAGTCAACTACCCCCACTTAGCTAACGCTTGAAGTGGGGGCTTGCCACTCCCCAGAAGTGCAAACGGACTTCGTCCTCCTTCCTTGACTTGGGGTTGCATCAGGGGGCAGGTTGACGACTACCCAACGACGCAGGTCATGCCTGCATCGTTACCGATTCTCTCGGTGTGTCTGTTGGCAGTACTTGGCTTCCACACACAACAGACGGACCTACGCTCGATGTTTTACGTTGCAACGTTTCCTGCAACCAACTCCATACATCGAGTAGCAGCTATTGGAGTGCCTTTATTGAACGGTTTTCTCCACGCCTTTATTCTATCATATACAAAAGAAAGAGGGAACGCGCATTCCTCTCCCACTTACTCCCTTTGGTCGTTGAAGTGGGAGTCTCCTGCGCGAAATAGGATGAACACAAGCGTCAATAACGTCGACGACGTCAGGCCGCCGATGACCGTGATGGCCAGCCCTTTCGAAATCAACGTGCCGGCCTCATTCGTCAGCGCAAGCGGAATGAGCGCTGTCACAGTCGCAAAGGCTGTCATTATATCCGTCCGAAACGGAAATTCAAGATTCATAACGGCCATTCCTTCATAGGAAGAACTCTGCATTTGCTTAAGCCCGTCAAGGGACTTCAGTTTTTCCTCGAGCTTGGCCGTGACCTCCTCATTCACGTCTTGCGGAGAAGCCCCAGGATAGACCACTTCAATCGACAACTGGGGAAATTCAATGTTCGGCAGCAAATCGACCTTCAAGGAGGAGAAGGAATACAGTCCTAGAAACATGAGCAAAAACGAACATACAAACACAGCTGCCGCATTTTTCAAACTGAACCTGATCAAAAACGTCATCATGCCACCTCTCATCCCACGATTTTGACCAATCAGTCTAATTGTTTTGAACTGACCGGTCATACAAAACTATTTCTATGATACATGAGAATGGGAAAAATGAAAAGGGCGAAGTTTAAAGTGGAAATCAAACGGAAAAACTATGACCATATCAACATTACCATTTGATGGGGTGGACAACATGAAAACAAGACAGGATGCTTGGTCACATGAAGAAGATGTACTGTTGGCTGAAACGGTGCTGCAATATATACGCGAAGGAAAAACGCAACTTGCCGCTTTTGAAGTCGTTGGGAGACAACTGCACCGCACAGCGGCAGCATGCGGATTCCGTTGGAACGCCGAGGTGCGCAAACGATACCTTGAGGCGATCGAACAGGCAAAAAAGCAGCGGAAAGAACGGAAACGGGCGCTCGAAATGATGAAAAAGTGGCAAAAAGACAGTACGGTTGCTGCTTGGAGTCCTTCTGGAGAACGGGATGGCGCCGAAGGGTCATCGCCTTTTCTCCCGGCGGCCCCATTGACACTGGAGCAGTGCATTTCATTTTTGCAAACATTGCGGCGCGGCATCGAGGAGATGGAAGCGATCCGCCAGGACAACGAGCGCCTGAAACGCGAGCGGGCGGAATGGCAGACGCGGAACGAACAGCTTGCTCAAAAACTCGAACGCCTTGAAACGAGGCAGACCACCGTGCAAGAAGATTATGAAGCGCTCGTGAAAATCATGGCCCGCGCCCGCCAGCTCGCTTCCGAAGAAGGCGACCGCTTCTCTCTTGCCCAGCTGTTTGCCGCCGAGGCGAACGGATCGAACGAATCGCTCGCCCATTCATAAAAAAAAGAAGGTGCCCCAACAAGCATCGGGGCACGTTTTCACCGCTGGAACGACGGACAGCGCCCGCTAACAAACCGGTGAATGCACCGATGTTCACAGGAATCTCCACCTTCCCATTTTGTTCGAAGTCAACTACCCCCACTTCGCGAACGCTTGAAGTGGGGGCTTGCAACTCCCCAGAAGTGCAAACGGACTTCGTCCTCCTTCCTTGACTTGGGGTTGCATCAGGGGGCAGGTTGACGACTACCCAACGACGCAGGTCATGCCTGCATCGTTACCGATTCTCTCGGTGTGTCTGTTGGCAGTACTTGGCTTCCACACACAACAGACGGACCTACGCTCGATGTTTTACGGTTGCAACGTTTCCTGCAACCAACTCCATCCATCGAGCAGCCGTGATTGGAGTGCCTTTATTGAACGGTTTTCTCCATGCCTTTATTCTATCATACACAAAAGAAAGGGGGAACGCGCATTCCTCTCCCACTTACTCCCTTTGGTCGTTGAAGTGGGAGTCTCCTGCGCGAAATAGGATGAAGGTGGAGTCGTTCAATCGTCGCCAACGCGCCTTATGGGAATTCCCTCTAATAGACGATGAATCACGTAGGAAGCCATAATAAGCCCGGCAACTGATGGAACGAAAGCATTCGAAGACGGCGGCATTTTCGCCTTGCGGATCGGCGAAGCGTCATTGCCGACGACCTGGCGGACATCTTCGCGGATTTTCACCGGCTTCTCGTCGGAAAAGACGACCGGAATGCCGCGGCGGATCCCTTCTTTGCGCAACTTGGCGCGGATGACTTTCGCGATCGGATCGGTGTGTGTTTTCGAAATATCGGCAATGCGGAACCGGGTCGGATCCATTTTGTTCGCCGCACCCATGCTGGAGATGATCGGAATGCCGCGCTTGAGGCATTGTTTCATCAAATGCACTTTGTACACAATCGTGTCGGACGCATCGATGACAAAATCCAGATCATAGGCGAAAAATTGCTCATACGTCTCTTCCGTATAAAACATTTGCAAAGCGATCACCTCGCACGCCGGGTTGATGTCGGCGATGCGCTCTTTCATGAGCTCCACTTTCGGACGCCCGATGGTCGAGAGCAGCGCATGGATTTGCCGGTTGATGTTGGTGATATCGACGTTATCACGATCCACAAGCACCAAGCGGCCAATGCCGGAACGGGCGAGCGCCTCGACGGCGAACGACCCCACGCCGCCGACGCCAAGAACGGCGACGGTGGCGTTTTTTAAGCGTTCCAACCCTTCAGGGCCAATCGCGAGTTCATTGCGGGAAAATTGGTGCAGCATCGTTCTCCTCTCCGTTTGCTTCAAAATTGATGTTTATGCCGCTTTTTATCCTACCATCAAGACAGCCAAAGAGGCAACGGCATTTTGCTGGCAAAACAAAAACCCCTACGCGGCCATCCGCATAGGGGAAATGTTGTTGATTCCTTAATGTTGCCAGTCCCAATCGTGCCGTCGATGCCTTCGTTTTGAACCCGCTCTCCCATAGGTGGGTGCCCTGTTCCAAGGTTTATGCTTCCCCTGTGACGAAGGGGCGTGCACGCCGCTTGGAAACCCCGAGCTCCCGGATCATAAACTGTTCGGTCAAAACGATCAGTGATCCGACGAACACATTAGGACGGTTGTTAGTTTTATTGTAACACATTTTTCAGCCTTTGTGAACATCTATTGCCAACGTTTCTTTTTCAGATGCCGCTGTTACTCGTTTTCCGGAAGCACAACCGCCAAGTGCAGCTCCTCGAGCTGCTTGTCGCTGACCGGCCCCGGCGCTTCGGTAAGCAAGCAGCTCGCGCTCGCTGTTTTCGGAAACGCGATCGTATCGCGCAAGTTCGTGCGCCCAGCGAGCAACATCACCAGCCGGTCAAGGCCAAGCGCAATGCCGCCGTGCGGCGGAGTGCCGTATTCAAACGCCTCAAGCAAGAATCCGAACTGGCGGCGCGCTTCTTCTTCGCTGAACCCTAAGGCGCGGAACATTTTTTCTTGCACGTCCCGCTCGAAAATGCGAAGCGAGCCGCCGCCAAGCTCATAGCCATTTAAGACGAGATCGTACGCCTGCGCGCGGACGGCGCTTGGGTTTGTCTCCAACAGCGGAATGTCGTCGCGCACCGGCATCGTAAACGGATGGTGGGCGGCGTAATAGCGCCCTTCTTCTTCGTCATACTCCAAAAGCGGCCAATCCGTCACCCACAAAAACGCGAGCTTCGCTTCGTCGATCAAGCCGAGCTCCTTGCCAAGCTTCAGCCGCAACGCGCCGAGCGCCGCTGCGACGATCGCTTTTTCGTCGGCGACAAACAAAAGCAAATCTCCGTCTTCGACAGCAAGCGCTCGACGCAGCGCCGCCTGTTCCTCATCGGTGAAAAACTTGGCGATCGGTCCTTTCAGCTCTTCGCCTTCCGCTTTCAGCCAGGCGAGCCCTTTCGCCCCGTAGCGGCCGGCAAATTCTCCTAAGGCGTCAATATCTTTACGCGAATAGCGAGGGGCAGCACCTTTCGCGTTGATCGCCTTCACTTGGCCTCCTTCTTTGACGGCGCGGGCGAACACTTGAAATGCTGAATTACGGACGATTTCCGATACGTCGACGAGCTCGAGGCCAAAGCGTATATCCGGCTTGTCCGAGCCGTAGCGGCTCATCGCCTCGTCATACGTGATGCGCGGAAACGGGCGCGGGATGTCGATCCCTTTTGCCGCTTTCACGACGGCAGCCATCATCCGTTCGGTTAAATCCATAATATCCTTTTGTTCGATAAACGACATTTCGATGTCGATTTGCGTAAATTCCGGCTGGCGGTCAGCGCGCAAATCCTCGTCACGGAAGCAACGGGCGATTTGGTAGTACCGTTCCACGCCGCCGACCATGAGCAGCTGCTTAAAAATTTGCGGCGACTGCGGCAAGGCGTAAAATTCGCCCGGATGGACGCGGCTTGGCACCAAATAGTCACGCGCCCCTTCCGGCGTGCTTTTCGTCAACATCGGCGTTTCAATTTCCAAAAAGCGTTCGCTATCCAAAAAGTCGCGCACCGTCTTTGTGATTTTGTGGCGAAGCGCCAGTGTTTGAAACATGACTGGGCGGCGCAAATCCAAATACCGATATTTTAAGCGCACGTCTTCCGCCGCATCCGTGTCATCGGAAATCGAAAACGGCGGCGTTTTTGCCTCGTTGATGATCTCGATTCGTTCCGCTTGAATTTCAATGCGGCCGGTCGCGATGTTCGGATTGACCGTCTCGGGCGCGCGGGCGACGACCGTTCCTTCGACGCTTAAAACGTATTCGCTCCGCACGCGCTCCGCTGCCGCCAGCGCTTCAGCCGACACGTCCGGGCTGGCGACAACTTGGACGATGCCCGTTCGGTCGCGCAAGTCAATGAAAATGAGGCCGCCTAAGTCGCGGCGCTTTTGCACCCAGCCTTTGAGCACGACGCGCTCGCCGACGGCCGTTTCCGGCACTTCTCCGCAATAATATGTGCGTTCCATTCGCTCACTCCTCCTTCCCGATCCGTTCATGCAAAAAGTGCGCCAACTCGCCGAGCGGTACATTCGTTTGCTCGCCGCTCGCCATATGCTTTACCGCCGCTTCCTGTCTCTCGAGTTCTTCATCGCCGATAATGGCGACAAACGATGCCCCAAGCCGGTCGGCGGCCTTCAGCTGCGCCTTCAATTTTCGGCCCAAATAATCTTGATCGACCCTCAATCCAAAGCGGCGCAATGCATAAACGAGGCGGACCGCCTCGTCTTTCGCCCGCTCACCGACAGCGACGACATAGCAGTCAAGCCCACTCTCCACCGGCAATTCCACTCCTTCGGCGTCAAGGGCGGCCAACAGCCGCTCGATGCTCAAGGCAAAGCCGATGCCCGGCGTCTCCGGACCGCCGATTTCTTGGACAAGCCCGTTGTAACGCCCGCCGCCGCACAGCGTCGCCGCCGCGCCAAATCCTTCCGCTTCGCTCATAATTTCAAACGTCGTGTGGTTGTAATAGTCAAGCCCGCGCACGAGCCGCGCATCGATGACAAACGGGATGCCGAGCGCTGTCAAGTATTGTTTCACTTTCTCAAAATAGGCGCGCGATTCGTCATTTAAATAGTCTAAAATCGACGGCGCCGTCGCCATCAGCTCATGATCGCGGTCTTTTTTGCAGTCGAGAATGCGGAGCGGATTCGTATGAAGCCTCGTCTGGCAGTCCGGGCACAGCTCGTGGATGCGGTTTGAAAAATGGCGAACAAGCGCCTCTCGGTGCGCCCGGCGGCTGTCAAGGTCGCCCAAGCTGTTAATGACAAGCCGGATCCGTTTTAATCCGAGCGCTTCGTAAATATGCATCGCTAGCGCCATCACCTCGGCGTCAATCGCCGGATCGCTGCTGCCGAGCGCCTCGACGCCGAACTGGACGAACTGGCGGAACCGTCCCGCTTCCGGCCGCTCGTAGCGAAACATCGGCCCGCTGTAATACAATTTCAGCGGCTGGTTTGGACTGCCGTACAGCTTATGCTCGACAAACGCTCTGACAACCGGCGCCGTTCCTTCCGGGCGGAGCGTCAGCGCGCGCCCCCCTTTGTCTTCGAACGTGTACATTTCTTTTTGCACAATGTCCGTTGTATCCCCCACGCCGCGCAAAAAAAGCTCCGTATGTTCAAAAATCGGCGTCCGGATTTCCTGATACCCATACCGGCTGCAGAGGCTGCGGGCAATGTGCTCGACATATTGCCATTTTTCCGAGTCACCCGGCAGCACATCTTGTGTCCCTCTTGGAATTTGAAAAGCCATGCTCATCCTCCTTTGCCCAAAATAAAACGCCCTTGTCCCTGTGATCGATAGGGACGAGAGCGTCATTCCCGCGGTGCCACCCTAATTGAAGCCGATCCGGCTTCCGCTTGTCGCCATTAACGCATGGCACACGTTCCCCTTTACTGGCGCAAAGCGCGTTCAAAAGGAAACCTACGGAGTGTCTTTCGTTAAGCCATCATGGAGAAGCGCTCGCAGCCTTGGGCGCTTCCTCTCTGGCCATGTGGACCTTAACTACTTTTCTCCATCATCGGTTGTTCCGTATGAGAAAGATGTAATTTTATATTACGGACAATCTCGCCCGTTTGTCAAGTTGTCCTAGCAGCTGTGATCCATGGTTTTTCGCAAAGAGAAAAACTTTGATGTCTCATCACATTTTTCACCTTGTTTAAAAAAAGAGAGCCAATTCGTTGAACCGCCCCTCCATGGGATCGAAGAGGCGGTCCACCTTCGGCTCTCTTTAATGGCGAATCAAGTAATCAAACGCGCTTAACGCCGCGGTTGCACCCGAGCCCATCGAGATAATGATTTGCTTATAGGCGCTGTCCGTGCAGTCGCCCGCGGCAAAGACGCCTTCAATGTTCGTCGCGCCGCGTTTATCAACAATGATTTCACCGAAGCGATTCCGTTCCACCGTTCCTCCCAACCATTCGGTGTTCGGAACAAGGCCGATTTGCACGAACACGCCTTGCAATTCGATATGATGTTCTTCTCCTGTTTCCCGGTCAATGTACGTCAAGCCGTTGACTTTGTCCGTGCCGGTGATTTCCGTCGTTTGCGCGTTTTTAATCACCGTTACGTTCGGCAAGCTGTACAAACGATCTTGCAAAACAGCATCCGCCTTGAGTTCAGGGGCGAACTCCAGCAGCGTCACATGGCTGGCGATGCCAGCGAGGTCAATCGCCGCTTCGACTCCAGAGTTCCCGCCGCCGATGACCGCCACGTGCTTCCCTTCGAACAGCGGGCCGTCGCAGTGCGGGCAATAGGCGACCCCTTTGTTTTTGAACTCTTCCTCGCCCGGCACGCCAAGGTTGCGCCAACGGGCGCCCGTTGCGATGACAACGGTTTTGCTTTTCAACACAGCGCCGTTTTCCAGCTCGACTTCAATCAAGTCTTTTTTCTCGAGCCGTTTTGCCCGCTGCGAGCTCATGATGTCGACGTTGTATTGCTTTACATGTTCTTCAATGCTGGCCGCAAGCTTCGGTCCTTCCGTATATTTGACGCTGATAAAGTTTTCAATGCCGAGCGTATCTAAAATTTGTCCGCCGAAGCGCTCCGCGACAATGCCAGTGCGAATGCCTTTGCGCGCTGCGTAAATGGCTGCTGTCGCACCTGCAGGGCCGCCGCCGATCACCAGCACATCAAACGGCTCTTTGTTGGCGAAGGAAGAAGCGTCCGGAGCACTCCCTAATTTAGCGAGGATATCTTCAAGCGACATGCGGCCGCTCGCGAACAGTTTGCCGTTTAAAAACACCGTCGGTACGGCCATAATCCCTTTTTGCTCCGCTTCTTCTTTAAACGCCGCCCCGTCGATCATCGTATGCGAAATATCTGGGTTCAACACGCTCATAATGTTGAGCGCTTGCACGACGTCCGGGCAGTTGTGGCAGGTCAGGCTGACGTACGTTTCAAAATGATGTTTGCCTCTGATTTGTTGAATGCGGTCCACGACGTCTTGGCTGACTTTCGGCGGCCGCCCGCTCACTTGAAGCAGCGCCAAAACGAGGGACGTAAATTCATGGCCGAGCGGCACGCCGGCGAAGGTGATGCCGGTGTTTTCGCCGACCCGATTGACGCTGAAGCTCGGCGTTCGTTCCAGCTTCGCTTTTTCCACTTTGATTTTCGGCGACATCGCCGTTAATTCATCGATTAAAGCAAGCATATCGCGGGAAACGTTGTCGTCTCCCGCGCTTACCGTCAAGACAATATCATTTTCAAGCAATTGCAAATACTGGGCTAGTTGCGCCTTGATGTCAGCATCCAGCAGCATCGCCTAAGCCCCCCTTAAATTTTGCCGACGAGGTCTAGGCTTGGCTTCAGCGTTTCCGCTCCTTCTTTCCATTTCGCCGGGCAGACTTCACCCGGATGGTTGCGCACATATTGGGCCGCTTTAATTTTATCAATCAGCGTGCTGGCGTTGCGACCGATGCCGTCCGCATTGATTTCCACCGCTTGAATGACGCCGTCTGGATCGATGATGAACGTGCCGCGCTGCGCCAATCCTTGTTCTTCATCGAGCACATCAAACATGCGCGACAGTTGATGCGAAGGATCGCCAATCATCACGTATTCGATTTTGCTGATGGCTGGCGATGTATCGTGCCATGCTTTATGCGTAAAGTGAGTGTCGGTCGAAACCGAGTACACTTCCACACCAAGTTCTTTAAACGTCGCGTAGTGATCTTGCAAATCTTCGAGCTCCGTCGGGCAGACGAACGTAAAGTCCGCTGGATAGAAGCAAACGATGCTCCATTTCCCCATGAAGTCTTGCTCTGTCACTTCGATGAATTCGCCGTTGTGATACGCTTGGGCACGGAATGGTTGTACTTTTTTCCCAACCAAAGACATTGCTTCATCTACCTCCTGTGACTGTTAGTTTATAATAATTTTAAACCAATACTTATTATCATATAGGGGCATATGTTTGTCAATACATATGCAATGGATTTTTTCCTCTACCGAGCCGGATCAGTGTTGAGCGGATGCGCAGCGCTCATTCGCAGCTGTTTCGTCTGAACAGCCACACCGCCTCGGCCCACGAAACATCCACACGCCCCGTGCGCTCCTTCCAACTCGCCATGTTTACGGACGGGGCTGCTGTTTTTTCAACATTTGTACGTCTTTCGGCGCCACACCGAATTCGGATGCCAACTCAAACGCTCTATATTGGGCCTCGAGCCGCACCCATTCGTGAAAG
Organism: Geobacillus sp. FJAT-46040; assembly: GCF_002335725.1. Lineage (NCBI taxonomy): Bacteria > Bacillati > Bacillota > Bacilli > Caryophanales > Anoxybacillaceae > Geobacillus > Geobacillus sp. FJAT-46040. The sequence goes on along the minus strand of NZ_NISS01000001.1, from coordinate 466,520 downwards.
TCGACGGACAGCACATCGTTTGTCCGGTGCGCCTGCTCGCCTCTTTTGGTTTGCCGCATCGCGCTCCTCCTTTCTTATTGCCGCACTTGTTTTCATCTTTCCCATTTTTCGCCGAAAATAAAAAAGAAACCGGGAAACTTCATCTGTTTCCCGGTTTCTCGCTGCTGTCGATGATCAAGGTGACTGGCCCGTCGTTTGTGAGCGATACGTCCATCATCGCACCGAATACGCCGGTTTCTACATGAACGCCTCTTTCGCGCAAAGCGGCGTTGAACGCCTCATACAGCGGCAAGGCATGGTCGGGCTTGGCCGCCGCCATAAAGTTCGGGCGCCGGCCTTTTCGGCAGTCGCCGTAAAGGGTGAACTGCGACACCGACAGCACCGCCCCGCCGACGTCAAGCAAGGAGCGGTTCATTTTTCCGTCTTCATCTTCAAAAACGCGCAAATGAGCGATTTTCTCAGCCAAATAGGCAGCATCGTCTTCTGTATCTTCATGCGTGATGCCAAGAAGGACGACAAAACCCGCATCAATGGCACCAACGACTTCGCCGCCGACGGTGACTTTGGCCTCTTTCGCCCGCTGGATGACCGCTCTCACTTGCATCCCTCCTTTCGCCGCCCTTAGTTGTTCATCAAGCGCTGGACGGAATAAATGTCGGGAATTTGTTTGATTCGTTCGACGACTTTTTGCAAGTGGCTCAAATTATGAATGGCGATTGTCATATGGATCGTCGCAATTTTATGTCGGTGGTCTGAGCGTCCCGAGACGGCGGAAATATCGGTGCGCGTTTCATTCACCGCCTGCAGCACCTCATTCAACAGGCCGCGACGGTCAAAGCCAGTGATTTCAATATCGACATTGTACTCACGCTCGCCGTTTGCTCCGCTCTCCCATTCAACGGCAATCAATCGATCGGCCGCTTCTTCGGTCTTGACGTTCGGGCAATCGGTGCGGTGGACGGAAATGCCGCGGCCGCGGGTAATGAAGCCGATAATTTCATCGCCCGGCACCGGGTTGCAGCAGCGCGACAAACGGATGAGCAAGTTGTCCATTCCTTGGACGCGAATGCCGCAGTCGCGCTTTTTGCCAGCTGGCAGCTTGGCTTCGAAGACCGCTTCGGCCAGTTTGCGCTGCTGTTCCTCGAGATCGCGCTGCTTCCGCCATTTTTCCGTCAACCGATGGGCGATTTGCGCCGCTGTGATGCCATGATAGCCGACTGCCGCATACATATCGTCTTCGTTCGAGAAGTTGAACTTTTCGGCGACGCGCTTTACGTTGTCCGCCGTCATCACTTCTTTCGGCTCAAAGCCGAGGCTGCGCACCTCTTTTTCGACCATCTCTTTGCCTTTTTCGATGTTTTCTTCACGCCGCTGTTTTTTGAAAAACTGGCGGATTTTGTTGCGCGCCTGCGACGTCTTGGCGAGCTTCAGCCAGTCTTGGCTCGGACCGTACGAATGATTGGAAGTTAAAATTTCGACGATGTCGCCCGTTTGCAGCTTGTAGTCAAGCGGCACCATTTTGCCGTTGACTTTCGCCCCGATCGTCTTGTTGCCGATTTCCGAATGGATGCGGTAAGCGAAATCGATTGGCACCGATCCGGCCGGCAGCTCGATGACATCGCCCTTTGGCGTGAAGACGAACACCATGTCGGAAAACAAATCCATCTTGAGCGATTCCATGAACTCTTCGGCATTGCTCGCGTCGTTTTGCCATTCCAAAATTTCCCGAAACCAAGACAGCTTTTCTTCAAATGAGTTGGGTTTGATCGTCTTTCCTTCTTTGTACGCCCAATGGGCGGCAATCCCGAACTCGGCGATTTGATGCATTTCAAACGTGCGGATTTGCACCTCAAGCGGTTCGCCTTTTGGGCCGATCACCGTCGTATGGAGCGATTGGTACATGTTCGGCTTCGGCATGGCGATGTAGTCTTTAAAGCGCCCGGGCATCGGTTTCCAACATGTATGAATAATGCCGAGCACAGCATAGCAGTCTTTGATGCTGTTGACGATGATGCGGACAGCGAGCAAATCGTAAATTTCGTTGAACTGCTTATTTTGCATCACCATTTTTCGATAAATGCTGTAAATATGTTTCGGACGCCCGGAAATTTCGCAAGGAATATGCACTTCGTTGAGCCGTTCGCGCACTTCTTGAATGACTTCTTCCAAATATTGCTCGCGCTCGGCCCGCTTTTTCTTCATTAAATTGACGATGCGGTAATATTGCTGCGGGTTTAAATAGCGAAGCGCCGTATCCTCAAGCTCCCATTTGATTTTCGAAATGCCGAGTCGATGCGCGAGCGGAGCGAAAATTTCGAGCGTCTCATTGGCAATGCGCCGCTGTTTTTCGGCCGGCAAATGTTTCAATGTCCGCATATTGTGCAGCCGGTCGGCGAGCTTGATCAAAATGACCCGGATATCTTGCGCCATGGCCAAAAACATTTTCCGGTGGTTTTCCGCCTGCTGTTCTTCCTGCGATTTATATTTAATTTTCCCAAGCTTCGTCACCCCGTCGACAAGCATCGCCACTTCCGCGCCGAACTCGCGCTCGAGGTCTTCTTTTGTCGCCTCAGTGTCTTCGATGACATCATGCAAAAACCCGGCGGCGATCGTTGTCGCGTCCATCTTTAAGTCCACCAAAATGCCCGCGACTTGAATCGGGTGGATGATGTATGGTTCGCCCGATTTCCGAAATTGGTCGCGATGGGCGTGCTTGGCAAACTCATACGCCTTTTTCAAAAAGGCGACGTCTTGTTCCGACAAATAGCAGCTCGCTCGTTCAAACACTTGCTCCGCTGTCAGCACTTGTTCATTGGCCATAGGGTTGAATCACCTTTTTAATCGATTAAAATTGAAGCTGCAAAGCACAGAGGTCCGTTGCGTTCATACGGTTAATAAGAAAGAGCACTCATGTGTGAGTGCCCCTTTTTTCTTTATTGTATCCGAAGATGCGAACAATGTCGACTGTTTAAAACTGCATCAACGTCAAAATATCGTAGCCTTCCAATTTTTTGCGGCCGCCAAGCTCGGTAAGCTCAATCAAAAACGCCAATCCGGCCACCACTCCGCCGAGCTGTTCCACCAAATCGATCGTCGCCCGCATCGTCCCGCCCGTCGCCAGCAAATCGTCGGTGATCAACACGCGCTGCCCTGGCTTAATGGCATCTTTATGCATCGTCAAGACATCTGTTCCATATTCCAGGCCATACTCCACACGGACGACTTCGCGCGGCAGCTTCCCTTCCTTGCGCACCGGCGCAAATCCGACGCCAAGCGCATAGGCGACTGGGCATCCGATGATAAAGCCGCGCGCTTCCGGACCAACGACGATATCGATTTGTTTTTCGCGCGCATATTGAACAATTTGGTCGGTCGCATATTTGTACGCCGGACCGTTGTCCATCAGCGTTGTAATATCTTTAAACATGATGCCCGGCTTCGGGAAATCGGGCACAATCGTAATGTATTGTTTTAAGTCCATGATACGTTTGCCTCCTCGTGCGTTTGCGAACGTGTCATTTCCGCCAAACAGCGTTTCAATTGCTCGTAAGTGGAATAGACTAACTGATGCTCCGCCTCGAGCTCATCCCGCCGCCGGCGGTACGTCGGCGATTCGTGCAAATCGCGCTTCGCCGGCTGATGAACGAGCGAAATGACGCCGTTTTGTTCGCTGATAAAGTCAAGCTCTAAAAATACTTTCGCCATAAAATGAACCGTCTCTTCCGTCCAACCGCGGGCGCGGGCCAGCTCACCGCCGCGCTTGGCGAGCGGAAACGAACGGTGTTGATGCAAAAAGGCGTAAAACCATTTAAAATGGTCGCGCGTCGGAAACGTGCGGAAAAATTGCGCCTCGGGCTGGGCAAACACCGCGTAAATGCGCGCCGGCCGCCCGCTGCCAAGAAGCGCCGACAGCAAGGCCAGCCGCGGCGGCACGTCAAGCAGCACGACATAGCGGTCGTCAATCGATAAGGCGCCCGCCTCTTCTTCGGTCGGCACGCAATGAAGCTCCCCGCGAAATGGCGCCACGTCCGGGCGCTGCCCAGTTTCACAGCGAAAGGAGACGACTAGCCGCTTCTCTTTTGGCAGCCGCTCAAGAAGTGGACGGACGTCGCGGCAGCCGCGGACGTCAAACAGCTGGCAGTCGCTGACCGCCAGATCACACAACGACAGCTGCGGCTTGGCGAACCCGTTCCATTCGTTCACCGACAGCTCCCCGACCGCCGAAATGCGCGCATCCGGAGCGATTTCTTCGCATAACGGCCCAAGGCCGAAGCCGATGGCATCGATCGCGGCCCCGTCTTGGGAAAAGACGGCTTTCATATGGGCTCCGTTCGCCCCGACGCGCCGCATGGTTTCAACGGACGCCCCTTCAATGAGAACAAGCGGCCGCGGATTGCCGACGCCAAACGGAGCGAACCGCTCAAGGCTGCGGGCGGCCGACAGCGTCAACTCAGCAATCGAACAGGAAGCATCAATGAACGTCGGCGGCGTAAAATCGTCCTCAGACAACGTTTCGGCGGCGATGTCGTTCAGCCGTTGCCGTAATTCTTCGACATCATCAAGCGACAATGTCATCCCCGCCGCCATCGGGTGGCCGCCAAAGTGCGGCAACAGGTCGCGGCATTGCGACAGGCTGGCGAATAAGTCAAACCCATGAATGCTGCGGGCTGACCCTTTGGCGATCCCTTTTTCCCGGTCGATTGAAAGCACGACCGCCGGGCGGTAAAACTGCTCGACAAGCTTAGAAGCAACAATGCCCACCACTCCGGCATTCCATCCTTCGCCTGCCACAACCAAGACGCGATGTTCCTCAGGAGGAAATTGGCGGCGCACCATGTCCGCCGCTTCTTCAGCGATTTGTGCCACAAGCTGCTGACGTTCGCGGTTTAACTCGTCCATCTCCGCCGCCAGCTGCACCGCTTCGTTCTCATCGTCCGTCATTAAGAGCGCCACTGCCGGATCGGCGCCGCCGAGGCGCCCCGCCGCGTTCAAGCGCGGAGCGATGACAAATCCGACCGTCTGTTCGTTGATGGCCGCCGCATCAATGCGGCATTGCCGAAAAAGAGCGCGCAGCCCGATGCGCTCCGTCGCTCGCAACGCTTCAAGCCCGTGTGCAACAAAGAGGCGGTTTTCCCCAACAAGCGGAACCAAATCAGCGATCGTGCCGATCGCGACCAAATCAAGCAAATGGCGCGGCACCCGCCCAAGCAAGGCATGGGCTACCTTAAACGCAACGCCGACGCCGGCTAAATCGCGAAACGGATATGTACTTCCCGGCTGCTTCGGATGAATGATCGCATGCGCCTCCGGCAACACCGGACCTGGCTCGTGGTGATCCGTTACGATGACATCCATCCCCCACTCGTTGGCGGCCGCAATTTCCTTGACCGCCGCAATCCCATTGTCGACGGTCACAATGACGGAAACGCCGCGCTCTTTTGCGGAGCGAAACGCCGCCATGTTCGGCCCGTATCCTTCCGTAAATCGGTTCGGAATGTAGAACTCGACCGACGCCCCCGCCTCCTTGAGAGCACTCACCATCACCGACGTGCTGCAAACGCCATCGGCATCGTAATCGCCGTATACCAACACGCGTTCACCCGCGTCGATCGCCCGCTTTAGACGCTGAATCGCTCGCTCCATCCCATCAAGCAAAAACGGATCATGAAACGGTTGGCGAAGCGGATTGAGAAACGCCGCCGCCTCCGAGGCCGTCCGCACCCCGCGGCGGACGAGAAGCCTCGCCAATAAGGGCGTGACGCCGGCTTCCTCAGCCAGCCGCCTCACCGCCTGCTCATCGAGGCGCTCCACCTCCCAACGCGTTTTCGCTTTCAACATGTCTCCCACCTCAACTCTCCTTATTATACAAAAAGGAGAAAAGGGCAGGCAACGACATTACGGTTTTTTTTCCGGGTTGTACGGGTTGATGTGAACCATGACATTGCGGACGCGCGGCAGCGTCAGCAGTTTTTCTTTCACTTTCTTTCCGATCCGGTGCCCCTCTTCGACCGTCAATTGCGGATCGACGGCGATTTTCAAATCGACGATGACGTAATGGCCGTGCTCGCGCGCATGCAGCTCATTGATTTGCCGCACATCGGGAATGGACAAGACCGCCTCGCGCAAATAGCCGGCCTCTTCCTCGTGAAGCACATGGTCGATCGCCGTATGGACCGACTGTCGGCCGAGGTCCCATGCCATTTTCAGAACAAGCAGCGAGACGAACAATCCGGCGAGCGGGTCGGCGTATACAAGCCAGTCAATCTCCCATTTTCCACCGACAATGGCGGCGCCGACGCCGATGAGCGCAGCAAACGACGAAAACACATCCGATCGGTGCTCATAGGCGTTGATGATCAGCGCATCGCTGTTTAGCTTTTTCCCGAGCCGGTATTTATAGCGAAACATCGCTTCTTTGACAGCAATCGACAACAACAAGACGTAAATGGCGGCCGCCCCGGGCGGCGACAGTGGGGCGAAAAATGACAGAAACGCCGAGCGCCCGATCTCGATCCCAACGAGAAATAGAAGAACCGCCACAATAATGGCGGCGATTGATTCCGCTTTCCCATGCCCGTACGGATGATCCTCATCCGGCGGGCGCGCAGCGGCCCGCAGTCCGACCCAAACGGCGAACGAGCCGGCAACATCGGACGCTGAATGGGCGGCATCAGCGATCAACGCTTGGCTTTGGCTCCACACGCCGACCGCCGCCTTGACAGCAGCAAGCGCCATATTTCCAGCGATCCCGACGATCGCTGCCGTTTTCGCCTGCCTGAACCGCTGTTCGTGTTCCATGGCCATCTCCCCCACCTTTGCATTCAGCAGCCTCACGCGCTGCCTATGTTGCATCTGACGGTTAGTGTATCCATTTTCCGTCCTAAGCATTGCACCGAACAAAAAGGCGCCGGAAAAGCACATTCGCTTTTCCGGCGCGCTGTTACACTTGCGGTTCGGCCTCGGCCGCCGCTTTTTTGGCTCCTTTCCCTTTTTTGAGCTCCTGTCCTTTCCAAACGACCCAAAGCTGAGAAGCGATGCAAAGCGACGAATAGACGCCGCACACAAGTCCAACGAGCAAGGCGAGGTTGAAATTGCGGATCGCTTCGCTGCCAAAGATGAGCAACGCGATGACCGTAAACAAGACGGTCAAGACGGTATTGACCGAGCGCGTAAATGTTTGCTGCAACGCCCGGTTGACGATATGCTTCAAGTCGTCGACCGTTTTCACTTTCCGCTTTTTCATCAAATCCCGGATGCGGTCAAACGTGACCATCGTATCGTTGATCGAGTACCCGATGATCGTCAGCACCGCGGCGATGAATGTCAAATCGACTTCAAGACGCGTCAAGCTGAACACGGTAATGATAAAAAACGCATCGTGCAATAAGGCGACAATGGCTGCGAGCGCCATTCGCCACTCAAAGCGGATCGTCACGTAAAGAATGATGCCGATGGATGAAATAAGCACAGCAATGAGCGCGTTGCGAGCCAGCTGCTTGCCGACGACCGGAGAGACGGTGCTGATGTTTGGTTCGTTGCCATACGCTTGCTTCAATTCATTTTTCAGCTTGGCAATTTCTTGCTTATCGAGCACGCCAATCAAGCGGACGACGCCTGTTTTCCCATCCGTGCCGGACAGGACGACATCTTCCGGCTTGTAGCCGAGCCGCTCGAAATAGCGGCTCAACTCTTTCGCATCGATCGGCTGGCTGCTCGTCACCTCAACGCGCGTTCCGCTCGTGAAGTCAATGCCAAGATTCAGCCCCAGGGCAAACAACGAGATGACGCCGGCGATCGTCAATGCGCCAGAGAAAATGAAAAACTTTTTGCTATGTTTGACAAAATCCCAGCGGTCAAACTTCGTCGGCACTTCCGTTTCCTCGGTCGTTTCGGCAATGTTTAAGATTTCCGACTTTTTGACGCCAAACCACTCCGGCTTTTTATCGAGCCAGCGGCTTGACACAAGCAGTCCGAGCAACAGCCGCGTGCCGTAAACGGCGGTGAGAAAGCTGACGACGATGCTGATGATGAGCGTCGTCGCAAACCCTTTCACCGAGCTTGTCCCGTAAATAAAAAGAACAGCGCCGGCGATAATCGTCGTAAGGTTGGCGTCAAAAATCGTCGCAAACGACCCGCGGTTGCCAGCACGGAACGCCGACAGCATCGACTTGCCGAGCTTCAGCTCCTCTTTGATCCGTTCGTACGTAATAATGTTGGCATCGACCGCCATCCCAACCCCCAAAATCAGGGCGGCAATGCCTGGCAGCGTCATAACGACGTTCATCCAATCAAACAAAAGCAAAATCAAATAAATGTATACCGACAGCGTAATGACGGCGATGATCCCGGGAAGCCGGTAAAACCAAATCATGAACAAGAAGATCGCCGCCACACCGATGATGCCGGCCAACACCGTTTTTTGCAGGGCGTTTTTCCCAAACTGAGCGCCGACGGACGTGGAGTAAATTTCATGCAGCTCGACCGGCAGCGCGCCGGCATTGAGCAAATCGGCCAGCTGTTGCGCTTCTTTGACCGTAAAATTGCCGACGATCGACACATCCGTCTGATTGAACACTTGGTTGACTGAAGCGGCGGAAATAAATTTCGGATCAGCTTTGCCCGCTTCTTTCCGGTAGGAGTCCACCCCTTCTTTAAAATCGAGCCAAATGACTAAAATGTTGTTTGGCGGCCCCATTTTATATACTTTTTCCGTCACCTGGCGGAACTTGTCGGCGTCTTTCAATTTCAGAGCGACGCTCGGCCGGCCGTTTTCATCAAACGACAGCTTCGCTCCGCCTTGGACGAGGTCGCTTCCGTCCATAAGCACGTTGTCATTGACATCGCGGAACGTCAATTTCGCCTGCGTGGACAAAATTTCGCGCGCCTCATTTTGGTCTTTCACCCCGGCGAGCTGGACGCGGATGCGGTTTCCTCCCTCGATGTCAACGCGCGGCTCGCTGACGCCAAGGACGTTGATCCGTTTATTCAGCGCGCTGACGGTGCTTTGCAGCGTCTCTTGGTCAATCTTATCGCCTTTTTTGGCTGGCTTCACTTCATACAGCACTTCAAAACCGCCTTGCAAGTCAAGGCCCAGTTTGATGTTATGTACAATTCCTTGAATCGTCGGCCCCATCACTCCGGCGAACAAAAGCAGGAGCAGAAAAAAGGCGACGATGCGGCTTCGTTTTACCATTCTCCTTAAGATCCTCCTTCAACTTGCCTCGGCGCCGTCCGCCACAGCGCCAAGCAAAACATTGGCCTCGCCTTCCATTATGAAACAGCAGCCGGCAAGTGTCAATTTTCCACTATAACAATTCCTTTAAAACCCGCTCCAACTCATCATCGCCGGCCGCCTGCTGCTTATACGAACGCATCGTCAAAAACATCATATACTCGCTCGGCGAAAGAGAGAAAATGTCGCTGACCAACTCATGCAGTTTTTTTTCCGCCGGCCGATGCTTCCACTTGCGGGAACATAAACATTCCCACAGCCCGTCCATCGTCACTTGCGTATAGCCGAGAAGACGAAACTCATCGCACTTCGACTCGAGCGCCGGCATGAGCTGTTCGCGCAGCTTCCGGTTTTCATCCATCCCCCATACCCCCTTGTATCCATTGCCGCCTGCCAATCTTGTCATGCTTGGCCATGGGCCTTGCATATATTGTATAAAAGACGGAGGCATTTGAGAAGGCAGGGGGAGAAAATGTCTAAATTTTTACAAGGTACGGTCATTTTAATCGCCGCTGGCTTTATTACGAAAATTCTCGGCTTCATCAACCGAATTGTCGTCGCCCGCATGATCGGCGATGAAGGAGTCGGGCTGTACATGATGGCCGTGCCGACGCTCGTTTTAGCGATTACCGCGACGCAGATCGGGCTGCCGGTCGCCATTTCCAAACTCGTCGCCGAAGCAGAGGCGGCCGGCGACCGGCAGCGGGTGAAACAAATTCTCGTCGTGTCGCTGGCCACCACCGGCGCGCTAAGCATCGTGCTTCTGCCGGCGTTGATCGCTGCTGCGCCATGGCTCTCCCGGACGATGTTCACCGACCCGCGCACGTACTATCCGCTTCTTGCCATCGCTCCAATTGTGCCGATCGTCGCCATCTCTTCGGTGCTGCGCGGCTACTTTCAAGGACGCCAGCAAATGAAACCGTACGCCTACTCGCTCTTGATGGAACAAATCGTCCGCATCAGCTTGATCGCCTTATGCACACAGCCGCTTTTGCCGTATGGCGTCGAGTATGCCGCCGCCGGCGCCATGGCGTCTTCCGTTCTCGGCGAGCTGGCAGCATTATTGTATTTGCTGTTTTTATTTAAGGTTAAAAAATCGATTCGCCTGCGGACAAAGTTTTTTCACTACGTCCAAGCCGGCAAAGAGACGTTCGTCCGCCTCATGCGCATTGCCTTGCCAACGACCGGCGGCCGTTTGATCGGCTCGCTTTCTTGGTTTTTTGAGCCAATCGTCGTCGCCAACAGCTTGGCATTGGCCGGCATCGCCGCCTCCACTGCCACAAGGCAATACGGACAGCTTGTCGGCTACGCGCTGCCGTTGTTGACGTTGCCGTCGTTTATTACGTACGCGCTTTCGACCGCCCTGGTGCCGGCCATCAGCGAAGCCATGGCGCAACGCAAGCTGCTTTTGGTCGAATACCGGATCACCCAGGCGATGCGCTTGTCGCTTATCACCGGCGGCCTTTCCACCGTCATTCTTTACTTGTTCGCCGAGCCGCTCATGCGCTGGATGTACGGCACAAGTGAAGCCGCGATCTTTATTCAAGTGATGGCGCCGTTTTTCTTATTGTATTATTTCCAAGGCCCGCTGCAGGCGGTCTTGCAAGGACTGGACTTGGCGAAAGCCGCCATGACGAACAGCTTGATCGGAGCAGTGGTGAAGCTCGTGTGCATCTTCGTCCTTGCTTCCCATCCAAGTTTGGGCATTATGGGCGCGGCGCTGGCGACTGCAGTCAGCACCGTTCTTGTGACGTTGCTTCACTTTGCCACGGTCGTCAAGGTGGTGTCTTTTTCCATCGATGCGCGCGAGTACATCAAAGCGCTTGGCGCCATCATCGCTGCGGGCGCAATCGGCTATGCGCTCTCCCGCCATCCGCTTTTGGCGGTGCCCGCACCGCTTTGGACGCTGCTTGCCATGGCCGCGACAGCCGCCCTATATGCCGCCTGCCTCGTTCTGTTCCGGCTCATCCGGCGCGAAGAGCTCGTCTACCTTCCGGGGCTGCACTGGCTGGCCGGCAAAAACAAGCGAAAATAAACGTCTAAACCTGTCCGGCGGTGAATATATTGTGGTAAAAAGCGTTTGGGCCAAGGAGGGATCGCGGTGTCACGGCTTGGCAGCGCACTGGTGTATGGAATCGCCACAGTTTTTGTGTTGGCGGCGCTCGTCAGCTTCATTTTTTCGTTGTTGCTCAAATGGACGGACATTCACGAATCGTTGCTCACCTGGATCGTGTTTGCCGCCTCGGTTGTCTCGCTGTTTATCGGCGGCGTTGTCGCCGGCGGAAAAAGCCAAGAAAAAGGATGGCTCGCCGGCGGGCTGACCGGCCTCTTATTTACGGCGATCATCTTTTTGTTTCAATTTCTTGGCATGGAAAAATCGTTTACCGTCGAACAATGGCTGTACCACCTTGCCTTTTTCGCCGCTGCTTCCTTAGGCGGCATCGTCGGGGTCAATTTGTCATCGTCGCGCTATGAACGGACGTAAAAACGACAAACCAGCGCAAAAGCAAAAGGTGTCCTCAAAGCAAACGGGACACCTTTTGTGATGGAGAGCGCGATGGTAAGAAACGAGATTGCGTCTCGCTCGCGCTTTTCACACCGCCGTTCAAATCGGCGCTCAAGCTTAGACGCCGATGGCCGCGCTTTCGCTACGCCTTGCTTTCCGCCACCACTTCTCTCACCGCGGAGCGGTCGAACGTCAGTCGCGTGCCGTCGCCGGCGCGAACGATGATTTTGTCCTCATCGACCGAGTCGATGATGCCGTGCAATCCACCGATCGTGATGATTTTATCGCCTTTTTTCAAATTCGCCTGCATTTGCTGGATGGCGCGTTGCCGTTTTTGTTGCGGGCGAATGAGCAAAAAGTAGAAAAGCACAAAAAACAGCACAATCGGCAACAAATTGGCGATCGCTGCGTTCATGCAATCCCCCTCCTTTCCGGTCGTCAAAAGTTTTTTGCATTCGGCTTGTTGAAGCCGTAGCATTCGAAAAATTCCTCACGGAAATCGGCGAGTCGATCTTCGCGGATCGCTTGTCTCACCTGCTCCATCAATTTTATCAAAAAATAGACGTTATGGTAAGACGTGAGGCGGATGCCAAATGTTTCATCACATTTGATGAGATGGCGGATGTACGCACGCGTATAGTTCCGGCACGTGTAGCAGTCGCAGTTCGGATCGAGCGGCGAGAAGTCGCGAGCGTACTGGGCATTTTTGATCACCACCCGTCCTTCGCTCGTCATCACCGTCCCGTTGCGGCCGATGCGCGTCGGCAATACGCAGTCGAACATGTCGATGCCGCGGATCGCCCCGTCGATGAGCGAATCCGGCGAACCGACGCCCATTAAATAGCGGGGCTTGTCCGCCGGCAGAAGCGGCGTCGTAAACTCAAGCACCCGATTCATGACCTCCTTCGGCTCGCCGACCGACAACCCGCCGACCGCATAGCCCGGGAAATCGAGCGACACTAAATCGCGGGCGCTTTGCCGGCGCAAATCTTCATATTCACCGCCTTGGACGATGCCAAACAGCCCTTGCTCATTCGGGCGGCGGTGCGCCTTCAAGCAGCGCTCCGCCCAACGGCTCGTCCGCTCGATGGACTGTTTCATGTATTCATACGTCGCTGGATACGGCGGGCACTCATCAAACGCCATGATGATGTCGGCGCCAAGCGCATTTTGAATCTCGACTGCTTTTTCCGGCGATAAAAACAGCTTATCGCCGTTTAAATGGTTGCGGAAATAGACGCCTTCTTCCTCGATGCGGCGGAATTCACTGAGGCTGAACACTTGGAAGCCGCCGGAATCCGTCAAAATGCCGCGATCCCAATTCATAAACGCATGCAATCCGCCCGCTTCCGCGACAATGTCATGCCCCGGGCGCAGCCAAAGATGATAGGTGTTGCTTAAAATGACGCCGGCCCCCATTGTCTTCAGCTCTTCCGGCGACAGCGTCTTGACCGTGGCGAGCGTCCCAACCGGCATAAACATCGGCGTTTCAAACGAGCCGTGCGGCGTATGGAGGATGCCAAGGCGCGCGCCCGTCTGCCGGCACGTTTTGATCAGTTCAAAGCGAATCGGTGTCGTCAACGTGCTCGTCTCCTTTCTCAAATGATGAGCATCGCATCACCGAAGCTGAAAAAGCGGTATCGCTCTTTGACCGCTACTTGATACGCGTGCAAAATATTTTCGCGCCCGGCGAGCGCACTCACGAGCATGATGAGCGTCGATTTCGGCAGGTGGAAGTTCGTCACCAGCCCATCAATCCCTTTGAACTCATAGCCCGGATAGATGAAAATGTCGGTCCAGCCGCTTTCTGCAACAAATCGGCCGTTATGTTTGCCGGCGATCGTCTCGAGCGTCCGTGTCGACGTCGTGCCGACGGCGATGATGCGGCCGCCCTGCTCCCGGACGCGGTTTAACGTCTCAGCCGTTTCCTCGCTCATTTGATAAAATTCGGCGTGCATATCGTGCTTCTCGACTTCGTCCACTTGCACTGGCCGAAACGTGCCAAGCCCGACATGAAGGGTGATGAAGACGATATGCACCCCTTTTTCGCGAATGGCGTCAAGCAGCTCTTCGGTGAAATGCAAACCGGCGGTTGGCGCCGCTGCCGAACCAATTTCACGGGCGTACACCGTCTGATACCGTTCCGGGTCGTCAAGCTTTTCTTTAATGTACGGGGGCAGCGGCATCTCCCCAAGTTCGGCCAATACTTCATAAAACAGGCCGTCATACGAAAACTCAAGCACTCGCCCGCCGTGTTCCAGCGTATCGAGGCAGACGGCTTCAAGCTTCCCCTCGCCAAAGGTGAGTTTCGTTCCTGGCTTGACTCGTTTTCCCGGCTTGACGAGCGTCTCCCAACGGTCGCCGTCCAATTGCTTTAACAGCAGCACTTCGACCGTTCCGCCCGTTTCCTCTTTTTCGCCGTAAAGCCGCGCCGGCATGACGCGCGTATCGTTTAAAACGAGGCAGTCGCCCGGATTCAAGTACGAAATAATGTTGCGAAACGTTTCATGGCGAATGGCGCCCGTTCGTTTATCGAGCACCATGAGCCTTGATGCCGCCCGGTCTGGAAGCGGCGTTTGCGCAATCAACTCTTCCGGCAAATGAAAATCAAACAAATCGACTTTCATCCTATTTCGCGCAGGAGACTCCCACTTCAACGACCAAAGGGAGTAAGTGGGAGAGGAATGCGCGTTCCCCCCTTTCTTTTGTGTATGATATAATAAAGGCGTGGAGAAAACCGTTCAATAAAGGCACTCCAATCACGGCTACTCGATGTATGGAGTTGGTTACAGGAAACGTTGTAACCGTAAAACATCGAGCGTAGGTCCGTCTGTTGTGTGTGGAAGCCAAGTACTGCCAACAGACACACCGAGAGAATCGGTAACGATGCAGGCATGACCTGCGTCGTTGGGTAGTCGTCAACCTGCCCCCTGATGCAACCCCAAGTCAAGGAAGGAGGACGAAGTCCGTTTGCACTTCTGGGGAGTTGCAAGCCCCCACTTCAAGCGTTAGCTAAGTGGGGGTAGTTGACGCAGTTCTCCTTCCTTCAGCGAAATCGTCCGAGCACGTAAAAAATCAACGATAACACAACGCTCAGCAAGATGGATGTCACAACGGGAAAATAAAACGTCATATTCCCTTTGCGGATGACGATATCCCCCGGCAAGCGGCCGAGTTTGACAAACTGCATGACAAACCCGACAATGATGAGCACAACGCCGATCGTCATGATCAACTTTGGCAAGCTGTTCACCGCTTCGGAACCTCCATTCCTAAATGGGTGTACGCAGCCGGCGTGACGACGCGCCCGCGCGGCGTACGCTGCAAGAGACCGATCTGCATCAAGTACGGCTCATACACTTCTTCAATCGTTTGTGCTTCTTCGCCGATGACGGCCGCCAGCGTTTCGAGCCCGACCGGGCCGCCGGCGAATTTTTCAATCATCGCTGAAAGCAGCTTATGGTCGATTTGGTCGAGCCCGAGCCGGTCGACTTGCAACCGCTCGAGCGCCTCGACAGCAAGCGGCAGCGTAATTCCCCTCTCTCCGCGCACTTGCGCAAAATCGCGGACGCGCCGCAGCAAACGGTTGGCGATGCGCGGCGTGCCGCGCGCCCGACGGGCAAGCTCAAGCGCCGCTTCGCGCTCGATGCCGATTTGCAAGATGGCCGCCGCCCGCTCAATGATTTGGGCGAGTTGGTCGACGTGATAGTATTCGAGCCGGCTGATGACACCAAACCGGTCGCGAAGCGGCGCCGACAGCGCCCCGGCTCTCGTCGTCGCCCCGACGAGCGTAAATGGCGGCAAGTCGAGGCGAAGCGTGCGCGCATCCGGCCCTTTGCCAATCGTGATATCTAAGCAATAATCTTCCATCGCCGGATAGAGCACCTCTTCCACCGCCCGCGGCAGCCGGTGGATCTCATCAATAAAGAGCACATCCCCCGGCTCAAGCGAAGTGAGAAGCGCCGCCAAATCTCCCGGCCGCTCGAGCGCCGGTCCAGATGTCGCTCGCAGCTTGACGCCCATTTCATTGGCGATGATCACGGCGAGCGTCGTTTTCCCAAGCCCCGGCGGTCCGTACAGCAGCACATGGTCGAGCGTCTCTTCGCGGAGCTTGGCCGCTTCAATGAACACTTTTAAGTTTTCTTTGATCTTATCTTGCCCGATATATTCATGCAAATATTGCGGGCGCAAACTCGGTTCAAGCGCAGTTTCTCCCCCTAAGACCTCCCCGGATACAAGCCGTTCCTCCACCGTCATTCCTCCCTTTGGCCGCTGTTTATCCCAAAAGCAGCGCCAGCGCCCGCTTCACATACTGTTCCGTCGACATCGCTTCTTCGCGGAGCGCCGGAATGATTTTCTCGATCTCCCGTTCAGCGTAGCCGAGCGCCTTGAGCGCCGCCACCGCCTCGGCGAGCGCACCGGAAAGCGGTGCGGCCGAACGTGCAGCCGCCGGCGCCGCAAGCGCCCCGAGCTTCCCTTTTAAATCCAAAATCATTTGCCGGGCCGTCTTTTTGCCCACGCCTGGAAACTTGCATAAAAACGCCTCGTTTTCTTCCTCGATGGCCCGCGCCAGTTCATCCGGACGCCCGGCCGCCAAAATGGCGAGGCCGCCTTTCGGCCCGATGCCCGACACTTGCAGCAGCTTGGCGAACAAGTTGCGCTCCTCGCGCGTTGGGAACCCGTACAAGGCGTGCACACCTTCGCGTACATATTCGTATGTATAGACGGTCACCGCCGCCTCGCGGCTTTCCTGAAACGCAAACGGGTTCGGCGTAAAGATCTCGTAGCCGATGCCGTTATGGTCGATGACGATATATTCCGGGCAGACGTAATCGACATACCCACGGATAAACTCGATCAATGGATGCTCCTCTCCTTTTTTCGTCCTTTCATTGTATCATATGATTTCATTATAGCAAAAAGAAATCCCGCGATGTGCTTTGCACCACGGGCTTTCGCTTGGTTTATTGGACGACCGCAAAATGGCGGTACATTTCGATCACTTGTTCATACCGCTCTTTCGAGAGGACGCGAATTCCTTTCTTCAGCTTTTCTTGCTGACGGCTTTCGAGCTTTTGCACGTCGATTTGGAAAAACGACTGGATGATTTCGCTCGACCGGCCCGGTTTGCCGTTGAAGATAGACAACGTGCCATCGTCCGTAATTCCGAAGTAGCCGTTTGTTTTTAACAACGGCGAAATGTCGTTGATTGTTTTGCGAAACACGATCGTCTGATCATCGAGCGTCACGAGTTGCCAACCGCGATATTTTTTCCATATTTCTGTCATCGAATCGACGGTTTCGGTGACTTTCTCTTCGCTCATCTCTCCGTCCAAGTATTGCCGCTCGAGCACAATCGTCATCTTAACCGGTGCGGCGGAGGCCGAATGAACCGGCAACACGATGGCGGCGATCCACAGTATGAGGGAAAGAATTCGCATCGTTTGTTCCTCTCTTCTCGGATGATGGTTCCTTTACGCCACTAGTTTCACCAGCGGACGCCATTTTATTCCTTGATCCATCAGCTTTTTTGCCAAGCAAGCTGCCGCCGATCCAAAAAGTGGGGCGGGGATTCGAGCCAACGGCGCTCGATCATCATATTCCATTATGTTCCACGACCTTCGAACGTATGTACAAAAAAATCCGCCGGCTTCACCGACGGACGTCGCTACTCCTCAAGCACCGATTCGTCCAAATTATGGTACACTTCTTGGACGTCATCATCATCTTCAAGCGTATCGATCAACTTCAGCATTTTTTTCAAATCGTCGCCCTCAAGCGTCGTATACGTTTGCGGAATCATCGTAATTTCCGCGCTGGCAAACGTGAATCCTTGCTGTTCCAGCTCGTCTTTCACCGTTTCAAACGATTCGGGCGCTGTATAAATTTCGAACGATTCGTCCGTTGTTTCCATCTCCTCGGCGCCCGCTTCAATGGCCAACAGCAGCAATTCATCCTCATCAACGTTGTGCTGTTCGCGGTCAATCACGAGCAGCCCTTTGCGCTCGAACAAATAGGAGACGCAGCCCGTTTCCCCTAAATTGCCGCCGTTTTTCGAAAACGCCGCACGCACGTTGGCGGCGGTGCGGTTTTTATTATCCGTCAGGCAAACGACCATGACGGCAACGCCGCCTGGTCCATATCCTTCGTAGCGAATTTCCTCATAGTTGGTATGTTCTTGGGTTCCAGTTGCTTTTTTAATCGCCCGTTCAATGTTTTCGCTCGGCATATTGGCCGCTTTCGCCTTCTCAATGACAAGGCGCAGGCTCGGATTGGACGTTGGATCGCCTCCGCCGCTTTTGGCGGCCACATAAAGTTCCTTCGCCAGTTTCATGAACAGTTTGCCGCGTTTGGCATCTTGAGCATTTTTCCGCCGTTGGATATTTTTCCACTTCGAATGTCCAGCCATCGACAGTTCTCCTCTCATCGCAACGGAATGTTCCGACTATTACTATAGCAAAAAACGCGGAAATTGTCAGCCAAGCTCCAGCGAAGGAGCAGCCATGAAAAAAGGCGCCCCGCTTTTTTGGGACGCCTTTTTCGTTTGTCACCGAGTGTTTTCCGGCCGTTCTTGAATCGTGCCATCGATAAAAATGGTGCGCAAATCACGGCGGATTTCTTCCATATTGATTGGAGTCCCGCGTCGAAGCGCGTTGTCAATCGTGCGAATGCGGTGGTACATGCTCGGATTCGAGGTGACGCGCACCCGCTTGCCGTCCGCGTACGGAGCGACCGCTTGCTCGACACGCTTCTCAAGCCGCTTGGGATGGCGGGCGTCTGTGGCAATCGCGATGAGCGCCTGATCGCCATACACAACCGCGCGGGCATCGTCGACTCCGTTCACCGCTGCGGCGCGGCGGGAGAGCTTCTCAGCCAAACCGCCGGCATAGCTTCGGTAGTACGACGGGTGCGGATCGACGTTTAGCGAGTGCAAATGCCCATGGTAGTTGTAATCACTGTCACCGAAATCGACGTCGGGCGGAAGAGCCGGAACGTCCGTGTCAAACCGGGTCGCTGCTGGTCCTCCGAGGCGGCCGTCGTCCGTCAAATAATCGGTGACCGGACCGCGGCGCGCCCATATATAACGGTTGTCATAATTGAGCGCATTCGTCCCATATCGGCCATAGCGGAAATCGTCGCCTCGCTCCGTCGAGTAAAAACCGATCGGTCTCGCCGCATCATGATAACGCTGCGCCCCTTCCTCATTCGCCCGGTAGTTGGTGCATGAGGCGAGCAATCCGGCGACCGACAACACGCCGATCCATCTGACCGCGTATCTCAATGGAAAACCCCCCTTGGTTTCCTTCGCCCAAGGCTGGCATGAAGCCAGCCTTACGTTTAGCTTGCGGCAAACGCGGGGGGTTTATCGCTGTCAGTTCAACCCAACGAGATGACAGCTAAAACTTCGGCGGCGCAATCGCCAACTGCCGTTTATGATGCGAACGTTCATGAAGCCGTTCAATAATTTTCCGATCGCGTTCTGGAATCTCTTCCCCTTTTAAATATTTATCGATCATTTCATACGTCGTGCCCATTTCGCTTTCATCCGTCTGCCCTTCCCACAGTCCGGCGCTTGGAGCTTTCTTGATAATTTCTTCCGGGACGCCGAGCAGACGGCCCATTTCGCGCACTTCGCCTTTTGTAAAGTGAATGAGCGGCACTAAATCGACTCCACCGTCACCGTATTTCGTAAAGTAGCCCGTATGCCATTCGGCGGCGTTGTCCGTACCGACGACGAGATAGCCGTAATTGTTGGCGACCGCATACAACGTCGTCATGCGCAAACGCGCCCTTGTATTCGCATCTCCGAGGCGCGCGCGCTCTTCGCTCCATTCCCCGATGGCTTTCAGCTCGGCCTCGACCGCGCCAAACAACGTCCGGTGCGCCTCGGTCAAATCGATGACCAAATGCCGGATGCCGCAGCTTTTCACCACTTTCAGCGCATCTTCCATATCTTTCGGATTGCTTTTGCAAGGCATGATCAGCCCCAGCGAATCGTCCGGAAAGGCACGCTTAATCAAATGGGCGACAACCGCCGAGTCGATGCCGCCGCTGATGCCGACGACCGCCCCGTTTAAACCGGCTGATGAGACTTGGTCACGCAACCATTGCACGAGTTTGTCAATTTTTTCTTGCATCCGCCCTCGACTCCTTTTCCAAAGATTCCATTTCTCATTGTAGCATAGCATAAAGGCTGCGGACAAACCGTTCTCTCCGCTTGCGGTCAAACACAAGAGGGCGGCGGCGCGCGGCGGCTGACCGCCATTCACGAAACACATCAGCCGGAAATAAGAGCGCATGCAAAAACCAGCGTTTTTCCAACCAACGGCGAAGCGGAGCGAAACGGGCGAGTGTTGAATATGACCAACCGATATACGGCAAGAGGCGATTGGCGTATTGGCAATAGTCAAGCCCGGGCGAGGCAAGAGCGGCCGCGTCATAGTCGATGAGGTACATCTGGCCGGTTGTGGTGCGCAAAAAATTATGGGAGGCGACATCACCATGAATGATGGCAGCAGAATCCGCCGTCAACTCTGGAGCATGCTCGCGACACGTTGATAGACAGTAATCCGCCCAGCGCAGCGTAAATAAAATGTCTTCTTTGTCCATGATCGTTTCAACAACAGGCAAATGTCGGCAAAACTCCTCATAGCGGCGCCGCCATTTGTCATACAGCTGCGCACGCGGCAGCCCCATCGCCTCCTGCTTGCTGCTGGCGATGTTTGCCGTTATGGTATGGTAACGTTCGAGCAAATGAAGTCCGTCAGCGGCGTCAGCCCAAGCGGCAAACGAGATTGGACGCGCTCCGGCTACATATTCCGTCAGCAGCCAATAGCATCCGCCGGCTTCAACCACTCCTCCGCGCCCGATCGGCATAGGGGCCGGCGCGGCGGAAAAACCGGTCTTCCTTAATGCGGCAAGAAGCCAGGCGTGCCGCGCGGCCGCAACAGGAAAGCGATACGCTTTGGCGACAAACATTCCTTGCCGGGCGGCAATGGCGAAGACATGCGGTTTCAATGCCACAACTTGTTGAATAACAAGCCGATATTGGCGGTCAAGAAGAAAAAAGAGACGGCCGGCGGCGTCTCTTTTCACTTGGTTATTGTTCCTCGCCATGCCCGCTCTCCTCATCCGGCGGTTCGCTAAACAAACGGGGGCCGGCGACCGGCGGGGCGGATGATGGCGGGTAGGATGGCGGCGAGTATCCCGCTGGACTTGTCGGATAAACGACGCCTGGCCACGGAAGCGGCGGCGCTGACTGCGGCGCATATCCGTATGGAGCCGGCAGGGCGTACCCTCCATAATAGTACGGGGGCGGCGCATAGGCCGGTGCATACCCAAAAGGCGAGGGGTGCGCCGCAGGCGGCGCATAAACTGGCGTTGCAGCGCCGGGCGGCGGGAGAACGCCCCCTGCGGACGGGACAAACGGGGCGGCAACCCCAGGCCCAGAAAACGGCGGCTCTAATGATTCACTGCTGCTTTCGTGAATGCCGGGAAACGGCGCCGAACCGTTTTCCGGACTTTCACCGCTTTTCCCAACGGCCGACGGCGCAGACGATGGCGGATAGGACGTCGGCATGATCGGCAGCGGCGGCGCGTAAAAACCGCTCCCCGGCCAAACTGGCGGCACTGGCGTACATCCTTGGTCAGTGCCAAATATTGGGATCGTCGGCGGGGCGACAGGAACGTATGGAATGTTCGGCAGCGGCGGCGCGTCTTCGCTCTCAGCCGCCGGTTCCCCTTTCCATTCAGCTGGGCTTTCATTGTCCTCCTCTTTCATCATGTTGGGCAAAATATTGCTCGGCTTCGGCGGAATCGGCGGCACGTTGGCCAGCGATTGAGCGAACGAAAGTTGAGGAGGCGGGGCCACCGGCGGAATCGTATGCACAAGCGGCGGCACAGAGGCGCCTTTCGCTTTTGCCCCTTCTTTTGCCTCCGCTTTCGGCGTTTTTGGTGCTTCTTGTGCCGTTGCTTTTGGCGCTTTTTTCTCGACAGCCTTTGGCGTTTCGTTCATCGCCGCTTTCGGCGCCTCACCCGCCGGTGCCTTTGGC
This sequence comes from Geobacillus sp. FJAT-46040, assembly GCF_002335725.1. Taxonomy (NCBI): domain Bacteria; kingdom Bacillati; phylum Bacillota; class Bacilli; order Caryophanales; family Anoxybacillaceae; genus Geobacillus; species Geobacillus sp. FJAT-46040. Next base: position 444,730 of record NZ_NISS01000001.1, on the reverse strand, counting down.
GCTTCATTGATGGGCGCATTCGGCGTTTCGTTCACCAGTACGTTCGGCGCTTCATTCACCACTGCTTTTGGTGCCGCTTTTGGCGCTTCCTTCTCGACGGCCTTTGGCGCTTCATTGATGGGCACATTTGGCGTTTCATTCACTGATACATTTGGCATTTCGTTCACCGGCACGTTTGGCGCTTCATTCACTGGCACATTCTCCGCCTTCTTCTCCGGCGCTTTCGGTGTTTCCTTTACGACTGCTTTGGGCGTTTTCTTTACCACTGCTTTCGGCGCCTCACCCGCCGGTTCGTTTACCGCTGCCTCGCCTTCCGGAGCAGGGGCGACAGCAGTGTCAAGCTCGGTATCAATGTGGAATGAGACGAACGGTTTCGCCTCCGCGTACGGGTGCTCTTTTACGTGCATTTTTTTGGGTGACACAGGCGCCTTCGTCTCTTTTTTGACCGGCACCCCTGCTGTCGGCACTTTGATTTTCATTCCAGGCATAATCATATTCGGGTCGCTCAAATGCCCATTTATTTTTTTCAATTGTTCAAAATCCACTCCATATTTTTGGGCGATTTTCCAAAGGGTGTCGCCCTTTTGGACAATATGGATTTTCACTCCATTCCCCTCCTAAACCGAGACTGTTTACGCTCGATCGAACCGATGCTTGTTTCCCGTTATCGTCTTTCAACACAATGTATGACGATGATCGTTGATTTATGATAAAAAAATCCCTGACCGAACGAGGATTCCTCCTCGTCAAGCCAGGGAAAAAGCTAGGCAAGCGAAAGCATGCGGTCGAGCGCCTCTTTTGCCTCTGCGGCGATGTCTTTCGGAACGGTGATGCGATTGACGATCGCTCCTTGCTCAAGCGATTCGAGCGCCCAGACGAAATGCGGCAAATCAATTCGATTCATCGTTAAACACGGGCACATATATGGATTGAGAGAAACAATTTCTTTGTCTGGATGTTCATGCTTCAGCCGGTTCACCAAATTCATTTCCGTTCCAATCGCCCACTGGGTGCCGGGTGGAGCATTGCGGATCGTTTCAATAATGTATTTTGTCGAACCGGCGTAGTCTGCTTGCTGGACGACCTCCCAGCTGCATTCCGGATGGACGATGACATGGATTCCCGGCTTCATCCGTCGAATATGCTCGATTTGTCGCACGGTGAAGTTTTCATGCACGGAGCAATGTCCTTTCCAAAGAATGACTTTCACCTTGTCGAGATCGTCCGCCCCTTGGAGCGTCTCCTCATGCGGATCCCACACCGCCATCTCGTCAAGACGGATGCCGAGCGCATAGGCCGTATTTCTCCCTAAATGCTGATCCGGCAAAAAGAAAATCCGTTCATTCCGTGAAAACGCCCAAGCCATCATCTTTTTCGCGTTCGACGAGGTGACGGTCGCTCCGCCATGGCGGCCGACAAACGCTTTAATCGCCGCGGTCGAATTGACGTACACAAGCGGCACGATCGTCTCGCCAAACCGCTCAATAAGCGCCGCCCATGCCCGCTCGACTTGAAAAATATCGGCCATATCGGCCATTGAACAGCCGGCGCGCAAGTCCGGCAAAATGACCGTTTGGTCGTCGCTCGTTAAAATATCGGCGGTTTCCGCCATAAAATGGACGCCGCAAAACACAATATATTCGGCTTCGCTGTTCTTTGCCGCGAGCTGGGCAAGCTGAAGCGAATCGCCGGTCGCATCGGCGAACTGAATGACCTCATCCTTTTGGTAGTGATGACCCGGGATGAAAAGGCGCCGGCCGAACCGTTCTTTCACCGCGCGGGCGCGTGCTTCGAGCTCGCTTCGTTCCATCGTTTTATACCGTTTGGGCATCTCATCCAGCCGTTTCAACTGTTCAAGGACGTTCACGGTTCTCCCCTCCATTATCGCAAATTGAAACTCATATCGAGCGCCGGGGCGGAATGGGTTAAACATCCGAGCGAAATGTAGTCGACTCCGGTCGCGCCGTACGCCGCCACATTGGCGAGCGTAATTCCCCCCGACGCTTCCGTGATGATCGGCTTTGGCACAAGCCGGACGAACGCCCGCACCTCATCCGGCGTCCGGTTGTCAAACATAATGACATCCACCCCGGCCTCGACCGCCTCGAGCACTTCGTCTTCCGTTTCGGTCTCTACTTCGATTTTCACCATATGCCCAAGCCGCTCCCGCACCGTTTTGACGGCGCGGGCGATCGATCCGCAAAAGGCGATATGGTTGTCTTTAATCATGACACCGTCGTACAAGCCAAAGCGGTGATTGTAGCCGCCGCCGCATGTGACGGCATATTTTTCAAGCATGCGCAGCCCCGGCGTCGTTTTCCGCGTGTCGCAAATGCGTGTGGAGCTATTGCCAAGCAAGTCAACGGCCTGTCGCGTCACGGTGGCAATGCCGCTTAACCGCTGCAGCAAGTTTAAAATGACGCGCTCACCGGACAACAGCGGCCCGACCGGTCCGGATGCGACGACGATCGTTTCGCCGGCTTGGACTCGTTCGCCGTCCTGTTTCATGATGGTTACTTCGACGCGCGGATCCAGCAGCTGATAGCCCGCCGCAATAATGCCGACGCCGGCCACCACCCCGTCCGCTTTGGCCATAAACATGCCTGATGCCCGTTCATGAGCCGGAAAAATCGTCTCGCTCGTCACATCGCCGTCGCCAATATCTTCAAGAAAAAACTGTCGCAACAGTTGTTCGAGCTTCAACCGGTTCATCTTTCATCCCTCCGTTTTCTTTGCCGCTTTACCTCCCAGCCCCAAGGCGGGCCCACTCTTCTTTCGTCCGCACGAGGCGCCGCCCCCGCCACTCCGGGCGTTCACGCGGAAAATCGCTCCGGTAATGGCCGCCGCGGCTTTCCGTGCGCCAAAGCGCTGATGAAGCGACAAGCCAGCCCACTAGCAACATATATCCTGTTTCAATCTCCTCTGCCGACAATCGTTCAAGGTCGCCATCCAGCCAATCCGGCAACGAAAACTGTTCCAACCAGTCGACCGCTTCGCGAAGCCGATCGCCGTTGCGGACGATGCCGACAAACGTTGACAGCTGTTCGCGGAGCAACGCCCGCTCTGGCAGCCGTGGTACAATCAAACGACGCGGGCTGGATGAATCCGCTCGGTGCACCGTTTCCGGCCACGCCGCTTGACGGCGGATGGCGCAGGCCGCACGGAATCCAAAGACGATCGCTTCAAGCAACGAGTTGCTCGCGAGCCGGTTGGCGCCGTGCACGCCGGTGCACGCCGCTTCCCCGACGGCGTACAAGCCCGGAACCGTCGTCTGCCCCCACTCGTTGACGACAACGCCGCCCATTAAAAAATGGGCGCCCGGCGCGACAGGAAGGCGGCCGGCTTCAAGGTCGACGCCATAGGCCTCACATAGCGCGGCGATCGTCGGAAAGCGGCGGCGGAAGTGGGACACGCGGGAAATATTCAAATAGACGCGGCCGCCGCGATCGAGTTCCGCCGCGATCGCTCGGGCGACGATGTCGCGCGGAGCGAGATCGCGAAGCGGATGGACGTCGTCCATCAGCGGTCTTCCATCTTCCGCCTCAAGCACCGCCCCTTCGCCGCGCACCGCTTCCGAGACGAGCCCGACCGCTTTTCCGCCGGCAACGAGCATCGTCGGATGAAATTGGATAAACTCCATATCCGCCACCGCCGCACCGGCGCGGTACGCCATGGCAATGCCGTCGCCAGTCGCCGTCGGCGCATTGGAAGTGAACGTATACAATCCGGCGCATCCACCGGTCGCCAACACGACGGCCGACGCCGGCCAAATGGACACCGAACCGTCTTCCCGCTTCGTTTTCACCCCGACGCAACGCCCCTCTTCCACAAGCAAATCAATCACCTGCTCGCCTTCTTCCATCCATACGCGTCCCTCGAGCCGCTCAAGCAAAAACGAAACGAGTGCTTTGCCCGTTTGATCGCCGCCGGCGTGCAAAATCCGGCGGTGGCTATGCCCGCCTTCAAGGCCGAAACAAAACCGGCCGCGTTCGTCCCGATCAAACGCCATGCCGGCGTTGATCCATTCTTGCAGCCGCCTCGGCCCTTCGCGGACGAGCCGTTCGACCATTCGTTCATCGTTATGAAAGCAGCCGGCGACCATCGTATCGCGGAAATGAGCGCGCCAATCGTCGCTCTCTGCCAGCGCCGCGGCCACCCCTCCTTGCGCCCGCCATGAATTGCTGTCGGTGCAACGTTTTTTCGTGAATATCATCACATGGTCGAGCTCAGATAAATGATATGCGACCGTTAACGCCGCCAGCCCGCTTCCGACGATAATCACGCCACCTTCCTTCACTCTCGGACGCCCCTTTCTTTTCACATGTCTTGACATCTATATTTACACATATTTAAACTAATGGCAAGAGGTTTGGCGAAAAAAATGATGCAAAGGCGGGAGAATATGATTTATTTGGATTACGCGGCAACGACGCCAATGTGCCAAGAGGCGATCGCCGCTTACGCTGAAGCGGCGTCCGTTTACTTTGGCAACGAAAGCAGCTTGCATGACATCGGAACGAAAGCGAAACAACTGCTTGCCTTATGCCGGCGCGAACTCGCCGCCATGATTAACGGAGAAGCGGAAGGGATCTATTTCACAAGCGGCGGAACGGAAGCGAACGTGCTCGCGATCCGTTCGCTAGCTGCCGCCTACCGGCATAAGGGAAACCACCTGATCACGACCGAAATCGAGCATGCCTCGCTCCATCACCTGTTCAAACAGCTGGAAACAGAAGGATATACGGTCACGTATTTGCCCGTCGACCGATTCGGGCGCATTCGACTTGCCGATTTGGAGCGGGCGATCACGCCGAAGACGATCCTTGCTTCCATCCAGCACGCCAACTCGGAAATCGGCACGATTCAGCCGCTTGCCGACATCGGCCGCCTCCTGCGGGCGCACGGCGTCCTTTTTCATAGCGACTGCGTGCAAACTTTTGCTAAAATACAGCTAGATGTTCAAGAGATAGGACTAGACAGCCTATCCGTTTCCGCCCATAAAGTGTACGGTCCCAAAGGGGTCGGCGCTGTGTACATCAACCCGCGCCGGCATTGGAAGCCGGTATTCCCGGGAGCGACGCACGAATCAGGCTTTCGGCCGGGAACGGTCAACGTACCGGGTATTGCCGCCTTCATTACGGCCGCGCAGCAGCTCCATCGACGAATGGCGGACGAACAGTCGCGTTTGGAACGACTGCGGAATCGGTTGCTTCACGCCATCGCCGCCAAACAGCTGCCGGTGACGGTGGAAGGCCATCCCGATTTCCGTCTTGCCCATATTATCGGTTTGTCCATCGCTGGGTACGAAGGGCAGCTTGTGATGCTTGAATGCAACCGCGCCGGCATCGCCATTTCCACCGGCAGCGCCTGCCAAGTCGGGCTGCAAGCGCCGTCGCGGACGATGCTCGCCGTCGGGAAAACGCCTGAAGAAGCGAAGCAATTCATCCGCGTCTCATTGGGCGCGGCCACGACCGAAGCGGAGATCGACCAGTTCGTTTCCACATTGGAGCGACTTACATCGGCATGAAAGGAGGAATGGCAGGTGAAAGAGGAAAAGAAAATTTTAGGGGAAAGGCGGCGCCAGCTCATTTTGCAATGGTTGAAAGAAAGCGAAGCGCCGCTCACGGGGGCTGAGCTGGCAGCGAAAACGAACGTCAGCCGCCAAGTGATCGTCCAAGACATTTCACTGTTAAAGGCGCGCAACGAACCAATCATCGCCACAAGCCAAGGCTATTTGTATTTAAAGCCGGCTGAACCGGCCAAAACGTACACGAGGACGATCGCCTGCTTCCATACGCCAGAACAGACGAAAGAAGAGTTGTATTTGCTCGTGGATTGCGGCGTGACGGTCAAGGACGTCAAAATCGAGCATCCGGTCTACGGCGATTTAACCGCCTCGATCATGGTGAGCAACCGCCTGGAAGTCGACCAATTCATCGCCAAAATCGAGGCGACAAAATCGTCGTATTTGTTGCAGCTGACGGACGGAACCCATTTGCATACGCTGGAAGCCGATTCACCAGTGAAGCTTGACGCCGCCTGCCGCGCCTTGAAACAGGCTGGATTTCTGATCGAAGCGTGAACGGATCGCCTTGCGCTCGTCCGTCATTCCCTCTTCGCAAATGCCGTACGTCAGGACGCTGGATAAAGAGAAAATGCGGACGGCTATGACCCATCCGCATTTTTTCGTCTTCGTCAAGCAAAATAATATGGATAGCTGCCCAACAGCTGCACTGTGCAGCCGAGCGCCTCAATTTCCGCGATCGCCCCCGGGATGAGGACGTCATCCATCGGCGCGTCGATGTCAATAATAAAGAAATAATTTCCAAGGCCCGTTTTCGCTGGGCGCGATTCGATTTTCGTCAAGTTGAGCCGCCGCCAGGCAAACGCTGATAACACTTGATGGAGTGCGCCCGGACGGTCTTGCGGCAGCATGACGACCACGGTCGTCTTGTCGCCAGCATAAAGAGGCGAAGCAGGCGAAAGCGGCTCTTTGCGCCGGCTGACGACAATAAAGCGCGTATGGTTGTAATCGTAATCGTGGACGTTTTCCTGCACGATCACTAGCCCGTATTTTTCCGCCGCCAGCCGGTTGGCGATCGCCGCCGCCGGCAAGTGCGGATGCTCGCTCACAAATTTCGCGGCGGCGCTCGTTGACGTCATCGGCACTTGCTTCGCCCCTTTCAGCACCGTATGCAAAAACTTCCGGCATTGGGCAATGGCGTGCGAGTGGGAATACACTTCTTTCACTTCGCGCCAATGAGGGGTGAAATATGGGTGCACCATCAAATGTTGCTCGATCGGCACAACGATTTCGCCGATGATCGGCAACGGCTGTTCGTGAATTAAATAGTCGAGTGTCAAATTGACCGATCCTTCCAAGGCGTTCTCGAGCGGCACCACGGCCGCTTCAATCTCTCCGGCCGCCGCGGCGTCAATGCAATCGGGAATCGTGTCATACGGCTCCCGCGGCTGCGACGGAAAAAGAAGAGCAGCCGCCGCTTCGGTGAACGTTGCCTTCGGTCCTAAATAACCGATTTTCATCTCGTTTGCCTCTCCCTTGCTTTAATACACTCCCGAACCGACAATTTCCACTTTTTCGACAAATTCGAGCTGTTTGAGCTTAGCGAGGAGCTCATCAATCTCCTCGTTCATATCGTTTGTGCTGACCGACAGCGTCACGTTCGCCCTCCCTTGAAGCGGAATCGTTTGATGGATGGTCAGCACGTTGCAGCCGGCCGCCGCCACAACGCCAAGCAGCTGTGACAACGTTCCGGAGCGGTCTTCTAAATGGAAAAAGAGCGTGACGATGTTTTCTTTCGTCACCGCTTGGAACGGAAAAATGGCATCGCGGTATTTGTAAAACACACCGCGGCTGATGTTGGCGAGCTGCGCCGCCTCGGCGACCGAGGCGGCTTTTTTCCGCTCAAGCAGCTGTTTAGCGAGCACGACTTTCTTCATCGCTTCCGGCAGGACGTCTTCGCGCACCAAATAAAATTTTTTCTCCACCGCACCTTCCCCCGCTCTATTCATCCCAGTCGTCGACAAACTCGAACTCGTAATCAAGCAACCGGATCGTGTCTCCGTCTTTCGCGCCGCGCTCGCGCAGCGCATCATCCACCCCCATCGCCTTAAGCTGGCGGGCGAAGCGGCGCACCGATTCTTCGCGCGAGAAATCCGTCATCTTAAACAACTTTTCAATTTTGTCGCCCGCCAAAATGAATGCTCCGTCGCTGGCGCGGGTGATCGTAAACGGCGGCTCCTCTTTTTCATATTTGTACACGACGCGCTGCACGGCCGGATCTTCCCGTTCATGAAGCGGGAATTCCGGCGTCGTTTCCAACAGGTCGGCGATGGCAAACAACAGCTCGCGCACTCCTTGTCTTGTCGCTGCAGAAATCGGAAAGACCGGCACCGCATCGCCGACTTTCTCTTTGAAGCGGCGCAAATTTTCTTCGGCGTTCGGCATGTCCATTTTATTGGCGGCAACAATTTGCGGCCGCTCGGTCAAGCGCAAATTGTACTGTTTCAGCTCTTCGTTGATGACGAGATAATCGTTGTACGGATCGCGCCCTTCGACCGCCGCCATGTCGATGACATGGACGATGACACGCGTCCGTTCAATATGGCGCAAAAACTGATGCCCGAGCCCGACCCCTTGATGGGCCCCTTCAATCAATCCCGGCAAGTCGGCCATCACAAAACTGCGCCCGTCTTCCGTTTCGACAACGCCCAAGTTCGGAACGAGCGTCGTAAAATGGTACTCGGCGATTTTCGGACGGGCTGCGGAGACAACCGACAGCAGCGTCGATTTGCCGACGCTTGGAAACCCGACCAGCCCGACGTCAGCGAGAAGCTTCAGCTCTAAAATGATGTTGCGCTCTTCGCCCGGTTCGCCGTTTTCCGCAATTTCCGGCGCTGGGTTGGACGCCGTCGCAAATCGGGTGTTGCCGCGCCCGCCGCGCCCGCCTTTGGCGACGACAAACCGCTGCCCCGCCTCGGTCAAATCGGCAAGCACTTCGTTCGTATCCGCATCGATGACAACGGTGCCTGGCGGCACTTTGACAATCAAGTCTTCCGCATTTTTGCCATGCTGGTTTTTCGACATGCCGTTTTCGCCGCGCGGCGCTTTAAAATGGCGCTGGTAGCGGAAATCCATCAACGTCCGCAGCCCTTCATCAACGACAAAGACGACATCGCCGCCTTTGCCGCCGTCTCCGCCGGCCGGCCCGCCTTTTGGGACGTATTTTTCCCGGCGGAACGCGACCATGCCGTTGCCGCCGTCCCCGCCTTTCACATAAATTTTCACCTGATCAACAAACATGGCTGTTCCTCCGATTCACTTCCATCATGGTATCATGGCGAAATGAGTATGACTAATACTTATTATTGTATACAGAGTCGATTCCATGATGTCAATATGTACGCAAGCATCGGCCGTCTGCGGGCTGGCGGGCGGTTCAAGCCCATCCGCCGCTTTCCGGTCCGATTGGATCGATCCGTCCGCACTCCATGGACTCTTCCATGCTCCTTCATCCAATCAACGATCAAGATTCCGCCGACAAAAGCTCAAGCTCCACCGTCAATTCGCCCTCGCCAGCGGCAAACGACGCGAGCCGAAGCGGCGGTGATGGTTCGCAGCACTCAAGCCAAGCGCGAATGGTTTCGCCGTCCCTAAACGTGCCGCGGTAATCCAAAAACAGCGCCGCCCGTCGGTCGGACAGCTCAATGGACAAACATAAATGGTTTTCTGTCCGCTCATCGGATTGCGCTTCGAGCAGGCGAAAAAATTTGCGGCACCATTCAGCCAGCTGTTCATCGTACTGCGACCAATCCGCTTTGCCGTCCATGATTTCATACTCAAGAACGAGCGGACGCGGCTCCCAGTTATAGGTCATGATAAGCTCGGCGAACCGCTCGGCCTTCAAATTCGTCAACCGTGTTTCCTGATGCATCTCGCCGATCATGTCTTCAATGATTTCCTGCACCCGTTCGATTTTATTAAGCGCCAAATGCCCTTTGATGAGCTGGATTTTGTTCAGCCAGTCATGGCGGGCATGGCGCATCACCTCAACGACAGTCCATCGCTTCTCCATCCGACGCTCCCCTATCCACTAAGCGTAGGCTCCCTGCCTCGCTTGGACTTCCGCCTCCATGGGGGAGGCATGTACTTTTACTATAACATTTTTTGACATTGAACAGGAACGATTTTTCTACGCCAAAAAGAAAAAACTCTAACCGAACGGTTAGAGTTTTTTCCACATCGATTACGCTTCTTGGCTGACCGGGTAGACGCTGACGCGTTTGCGGTCGCGGCCGAGCCGCTCGAAGCGTACGATGCCGTCGATTTTCGCATACAGCGTATCGTCGCCGCCGCGGCCGACGTTCAAGCCCGGATGGACTTTCGTTCCGCGTTGACGGTACAAAATCGAACCGCTGGTGACGAATTGACCGTCAGCCCGTTTTGCGCCAAGACGTTTCGCGATCGAGTCGCGGCCGTTTTTCGTCGAACCGACCCCTTTTTTCGAAGCAAAAAATTGCAGGTCAAGTCTCAGCATGGCAGTCACCTCCCGCTAGATGGATGTCACGCGGATAAATGTTCCGTAATCGCGTTCGATCGTCTTTAGCGAAACGACCATCGCTTCCAACAACAACTGTACTTTCTCTGCCGCCGCTTCTTCCAGCTCCGGAAGCTCGCAGCGGAGGTAGCCGCCGTCTTTGCCGAGCGAAACATGCGGGCTTACGCCAATAAGTGTCTCGATGGCGTTGATCGTGCCGAACGAGACCGCCGAAGCGCCGGCGCATACAATATCCTGCCCGCGTTTCGCAAAATGGGCGTGCCCTTCCATCGTAAACGCACGGATGCGGCCGTCCGCTTCCCGTTCAATCGTGACGCGGATCATCTTTACGCGTTGATTTTTTCGATGACGACTTTCGTGTACGGCTGACGGTGGCCTTGTTTGCGGCGATAGTTCTTTTTCGCTTTATATTTGAAGACGATGATTTTCTTTTGTCGGCCGTGTTTTTGCACTCTCGCCGTCACGGTTGCGCCTTCGACTGTCGGGTTGCCGATTTTCACCGTTTCCCCGCCGACGAACAGCACTTTGTCAAACGTGACCGTATCGCCTTCATTCGCATCCAATTTTTCGATGTAAATTTCTTGGCCTTCTTCGACTTTCAATTGTTTGCCGCCAGTTTCGATAATTGCGTACATGCATCGCACCTCCTTCATGGACTCAGACTCGCCAGCGCCAAGGCGGCCCAAGACGGAGCGCTTCATCGCCCGCGCTGAGCGGTTGTAGTGCGGGTGCGTCTTTTTGCGACAGCCGCCCTCTTTTGCCCTTGTTGGCAGGACAAAAAGTCTACAACGTCATCTATCGTAACATAGAAACGGCCGGCCGTCAACCGTCATCTTCGTCCCCCGGCGAGCGATGATGAAACGGTGCAAACGACTATATAGAGAGGCCATTTGAAGCTTTGCCATTTGCAACTTTACCGAGTATTTGATCGACTGTTGATCGACCGAACAACGCCGCTTTCAGACCCATGTATGAGTCTGTGAAGCGAGCGGCTGTTCGGCCTCCCGTCACGCCAAGGTGTGACGAGGGCAAGCCTGTGGCTTGCCTCAGTCGAAAAATAGATAAGCGACTTTTCCATCAAGGATATGTGAAACTTTTATATATAGCCACGATCAATAGATGAGAGCGCCAAGCGGCGCATCGGCTTGTTTTTCGGCAAAAAACGCATGCAGCAGCTCGTTTTCATCGAGCGTCGCCCGTTCGCGCCCGTCGCGAACGACGATGATCGCATGCTTTTGTCCGCGGTAAAATCGCTGCAGCACGGCCGAGATGCGTTCGTCCGCCGGCGCCGTAATCGTCCGCAGCTTTGTATAGCCGCCTTTGTTTCCATAATACCGCTCAAGCAAAAAGCGCATGACGACATACGGATGCTGCTTTTGCTCCTGCCAAAGAGCATGCGCCAAAAAGGCGGCGATCGCCCATAAATCAAGCTGGCGCGGCGCCAACACAAACAAAAGAACGACGCCGACAGCAAGCGCGGCGGCCGATATGGCAACCGTGTTCCGGTGCGCTTCGCTGAACGGGCGGCGGTAGGACAGCAGCAAAAACAATAACTTGCCTCCATCCAGCGGCCAGATCGGCAGCAAGTTCAAAGCGAAAATGGCCGCATTGTAGCGAAAAAAGAGCTCCCAGCTCCCGCCATCCATCATGCCGGCCTTCCACAAAAAAAACGCCGCCGCTACGAGCCACAGATGCTGGGCCGGCCCGGCGAGCGTCACGATCCACTCCTCGCGGAACGGCCGGTTGCCGTGCTCTTCGACTTCCGCCACTCCGCCGAACGGCAGCAGCAAAATCCGCTTCACCCGCCAAGAGAAAAACGCGGCTGCCGCCGCATGGCCAAGCTCATGAACGAGGACGATGAAAAACAACAGGCAAAGCTGCTTGAAATGGGCGGTAAGCACCGCGATGCCGCCGATCAACCATAACAGTGGGTGGACGTGCAGCTTCCCGAGCAGCGCCATATACTTATTCAAAGGAAATCACCTGAATCGGATCGATAAATTCATCTCCTTGTTTAATCGCAAAATAAAACAGCCCTTTCTGTTTATTTGCCTCGCTCGCCCCGGCCGTGCCAACTTCCTGCCCCATTTCTACAAAATCATACAATTTCACCGAAATGGCCCCCAAACGTCCATACCACGTCTCCGTGCCGTCCGCATGTTGGATGATGACCGTTTTGCCGAGACGGTCTTTCGTACCGGCAAAGGTGGCAATCCCTTCTTTCATCGCTTCCACTTTGGCTCCATTCTCAGTTTCGATCGTCACACCCTCCCCGTTTTTTTCAAAACTTTCGAGAATCCGTCCAGAAGCCGGCACTGCATAGGATGAAGCCGTTTTCACCTTTTCTTCCTTTTTCGGGGCAAAAAAAGCGAGCGGCTCACCGAACGTTTTTTCATACCAGGCTGAGACGGCCGCAAACTGAAACTCGGTTTCCATCGTCCGGGCAATAAACTGCCGCGCCGGCTCGAGGGAAGCGGACGGATGCCGGAACAAAATGGCCGTCACGAGCACGAGACAGGCAGCGATGAGTGTTTTGAATAAAAACCATTCTTTGCGGAACAACGGATGGGGAGCGGATTCAAACGAATAGCGGTCATACGTGACGACCGGCAGCCCGTACCGCTCCTCATCAGCGGCGTTCCATCTAGATTCTTTTGGATCCTGCCCCTTATATTGACGTTCCCTTCTTCGTTTTTCAATGCGTTTTTTCATCTCACGGACGCGTCGATCCATACGTCCCCCCTCCACCTTTCCAACAACGTTTGTACTAATAATTTATGAGACAACCTCATGGAATATGAACGAGCGTTTTTCGCCGCGCCTCGCCGAACACGTCCGCGAACAAATCCCTCAAACGGTTTCACACCAACGTTTCGGCTGAGCGCCGCAACCGATCGATACCATCTGCTTCCGTTGTTACGGATCAGGAATTCCAAACAGCACAACAATTATGAATAAAAAAAGAAGGCCCATTCAACGGCCTTCTTGCGCCAACTCTATTATTTCAAACTAAATATTTTCCGAATCTTTGAAAACAGCCCCTTCTCCTCTTCCTCAAGCGGCGGCAGCGGCACCGACTCGCCGAGGATGCGGCGGGCAATGTTGCGGAAGGCGATCGACGCTTTGCTGTTTGGGTCCAGCACAATCGGCTCGCCGCGGTTCGACGCTTTGATCACGTTTTCATCGTCGGCGATAATGCCGAGCAACTCGATCGATAAATGCGAGATGATTTCGTCGACATCCAACATATCGCCGTTTTTCACCATATGGCTGCGAATGCGGTTGATGATGAGGCGCGGCGGTTTGACGTGCTCCTCCGCTTCAAGCAAGCCGATGATGCGGTCGGCGTCGCGGACCGCCGACACTTCCGGCGTCGTGACGACGATCGCTTCGTCCGCGCCGGCGACAGCGTTGCGATAGCCTTGTTCGATTCCAGCCGGACAGTCGATGAGCACATAATCGTATTCCTGTTTCAGCTCCTCAATAAGCTGTTTCATTTGCGCGGGGTTGACCGCCGACTTATCGCTCGTTTGCGCGGCCGGCAACAAATACAAATGGTTATCGAACCGCTTGTCTTTCACAAGCGCCTTCTGCACCGTGCAACGCCCCTCCACGACATCGACCAAATCATAAATAATTCGGTTCTCAAGCCCAAGCACGACATCGAGGTTGCGCAGCCCGATGTCGGTGTCGACAAGGCACACCCGCTTCCCTAGAATGGCGAGGGCCGTCCCAAGGTTCGCGGTCGTCGTCGTTTTGCCGACGCCGCCTTTTCCGGAAGTGATGACGATCGCTTCTCCCACGGTCACATTCTCCTTTCTAAGCGCGTCAAATTCGGCCGCAAATGCATAAGCAGCTGAAGGCGGTCGACAACAATTTGGTTATGCTCATCAATATAGGCGCATTCCATTTCATTTCCTTCATCCGTTTTCGAATCGGGCGCTCGGCTCATGATGTCGCCGATGCGCAGCTGCATCGGTTTCATGACCGATGCAGCGATGATCGCCTGTTTATTGCCGGCATACCCGGCATGGGCGATGCCGCGCAGGGCGCCGAGAATGAAAATGTTGCCTCCGGCAATGACCGTTCCGCCAGGGTTCACGTCGCCGATCAGCAGCAAATCCCCTTCGACATGAAGCACTTGTCCCGAACGGACAATGCGCGAAACGGGCACAATTTCCGTTTTTCTCATCCATTCTATCGCTTCTGCTTTCGACATGACATTGCTTTCGATCGAATCGACGACCAAATTTTTTGAACGGCGGATGAGCGCACGCACCTCTTCCTCTTGGGCAGGCGTCAAATAGCGGTTCCCAATTTTCAGATGAACAGAGACAAGGGAGCTGTCTGGCGCGACGCCAGCTTGTTTGACAAGCCGCTCCTCGATTTCTTTCAATAAATCGTCATACGAGCAGCGGTCATCGAGATGCAGCGTCAGCCCATCTTTCGTCCCTTTAATCGTCACGTACTGCTGCTTTTGTTTCGCCACAACGTTCACCCCAACGAATAATTCTACAAAACGGGCCGTTTTTCCTCTTTTATTCTTCCTGCTCAAACCGGCGAATTTTTGCCAATCGCCGTTCGAGCGGGTACGAAAAGACGAGCAAAAACGCGACGTTCAGAAGCAGCGTCGGCCATAGACGGCGGTCCCAAAAAACAGAAAACGACCAATCGGTCCGCCCGATCAACAGCTGGATGCCGTAGACATAACTGTCAAGCAGCATAATGGAAAGCAGCGACAAGAACGATGCAACGAACCAGTTTTGGTGGAACCATTTCATCGCTTTGCCCGCCAAGTAGGCAATAAGCGTATAGGCAAACGCATAAACACCGAGCAGCTCTGTGTAGACGACGTCATACAGAAACCCGAAGATAAACCCGTACCCCATCGCCCGCGTCCCGCCGAAATGCATCGCTGTGAACACGAGAAAAACAAGAAAAAACCGGGGAACAAAAAAATAGTGGACATACAAGTCGCCTTTTGGCCATATATCAACAAAAAGGCTCTCACTCACAAAACATAACACCGCAAGGAAAGGGAGACGCCACTTGTTCACTTTGCCTCCTCCTTTTCCTGCAGTGCTGCATCGATGGTTCGTTTCACAATCATGACGTCGTCAATATCATACAAGTTGGCAAACGGCTTGACATAGACGACTTTCGTCAATCCGTATTGGTCCGGCTTGACTTCAGTCACCTCACCGATCGGCAGCCCTTTCGGAAACACGCCGCCAAGGCCGGAAGTCAACACTTTTTGCCTTTTTTCCACTTTGGAGTCAATCGGAATTTCTCCGAGCAGCAACTCGCGCCGCTTCTCATCGTAGCCTTCGATCAACCCAAACACGTTTTCCTTTCCTTGGATATAAGCGGAAATGCGGTTGTTTTGGTCAAGCGCGCTTAACAGCTGCACAGTGGACGTAAATTGGGAAGCGTGCTGCACCTTGCCGACAAGCCCCGCTGGGGTGATGACGGCCATATCTTTTTTCACGCCGTGTTGCTCGCCTTTGTTGATGATGATCGTTTCCCGCCAACGATCCGGGTTCCGCCCGATCACCGTCGCCTGAATCGAAACAAAATCACGCAAGCTCTCTTTTTTATCGAGCAACGCGCGCAGCCGTTCGTTTTCTTGCCGCAGCGCCTCGACCTCGGTCTCAAGCGCCGCATATTCCTCAAGTCTTGCCTTCAGCAATTGATTTTCCTCATATGTATGGCGAAGGTCGCTCACATTTTCAAGGAAGCCCGCGACCACTTGCGCAGGCTTCCCGAACAGAAGCTGGACAAAGCCAACCGTGTCTTTCACAAACTGCTCCGGCCACGTCAGTTGCTCGCGGCTGCGCAGCGAAAACCCGATCAACATGACGAGAATGACGATGCTGACGAGCAAAAAAATGAGACGCTTATTCCCAAAAAGCTGTGGCATGCGTCACACCTTCTTACCGTCAGCGATGGTCTCTCGCCTTGTTTTTAAACAAGTCGATGTGGTCGAGCGCTTTCCCGGTGCCAATGGCCACGCAATCAAGCGGATTTTCCGCGACGATGACCGGCATGTCCGTCTCTTTGCTGATGACCTTGTCCAAGTTGCGCAACAAAGCGCCGCCGCCTGTCAGCACGATGCCGCGGTCCATAATGTCGGCCGCTAGCTCCGGCGGCGTTTTTTCAAGCGTGTTTTTCACGGATTCCACAATGGCATAAACCGTGTCGCGAAGCGCCTCAGCCACTTCCTCGGCGCTGATTTCGATCGTTTTTGGCAGCCCAGTGAGCAAGTCGCGGCCGCGAATTTCCATGTTTCCGATTCCTTCCGGATTTCCGGCTGAGCCGATCTCGACTTTAATCGCCTCCGCCGTCCGTTCTCCGATCATCAAATTGTACGTTTTTCGGATGTATTGAATGATCGCCTCATCCATTTCATCGCCGGCGATGCGGATCGACTGGCTCGTCACGATGCCGCCGAGCGAAATCACGGCCACTTCAGTCGTACCGCCGCCGATGTCGACGACCATGCTCCCGGTCGGCTCCCACACCGGCAAATTGGCGCCGATCGCGGCCGCAAATGGTTCTTCAATCGTATAGGCATCGCGTGCTCCAGCCTGGCGCGTCGCATCGATGACCGCGCGCTCCTCTACGGCCGTGATGCCGTACGGCACGCATACCATCACATACGGCTTGCTGGCAAACAACCCTTTCGTTTTGACGGCCTTGCGAATGAAATATTTCATCATCGTCGCCGTCGTTTCATAATCAGCGATGACGCCGTCTTTCATCGGACGAAGCGCCACGATGTTGCCCGGCGTGCGCCCGATCATGTTTTTCGCTTCATTGCCGACGGCGACGATTTGCTTCGTGTCGCGCTGAATGGCGACAACCGACGGCTCGCGCAAAACGATCCCTTTTCCCTTCACATAAACGAGCGTATTCGCTGTTCCTAAATCAATCCCGAGATCTTTCGTCCCAATTCCAAACATATGATCGATCTTCCTTTCCGAAACGAAATGCATATGATTTTCTATTGACAACATGGATCGGATGTCAAGTCATTTATAAATTGTACAACACCGCCCGAACGGATTCGGAAAAACCCATAGTTGATATTATAACTGATTCGACAAAAAATGAGAACCGCTAGACGTAGCCTTTTTCTTTCAAACTGACGAATTTTTGATCGCCGATGATGAGGTGATCCAAGAGCTCGATGCCGATGATGCGGCCGCATTCCGCGAGCCGTTTCGTCACATCGATGTCTTCGCGGCTTGGAGTCGGATCGCCAGAAGGGTGGTTATGCACACAAATGACGGAGGCGGCGGAACGTTTGATCGCCTCTTTAAACACTTCGCGCGGATGGACAATCGAGGCGTTTAAACTGCCGATGAACACCGTTTTGCGGTAGATGACTTGATTTTTCGTATTTAAATAAATGGCGACAAAATGTTCTTGCGATAAAAAGCGCATATCTTCCATGACGTATTTCGCTCCGTCTTCCGGGCAGCGAATCACATAGCGGTCGGCGCAGCCGGACTGGTGGATGCGTCGGCCGAGCTCCAACGCCGCCAAAATTTGCACGGCTTTCGTCGGCCCGATCCCTTTGATGTTTGTCATTTCTTCGACCGTTGCGTCTTTGAGCGGTCTCAGCCCCTCAAAATGGCGAAGGAGACGCTGGGCGAGCTGCACGACCGACTCCTCCTTCGTGCCCGTGCGCAACAAAATGGCGATCAGTTCATGGTCGGATAAACTTTCCGGCCCTGATGACAGCAGCCGTTCACGCGGCCGGCTGTCTTTCGGAACATCGCGGATCATCCACGCCATCATACTCCCCCTTTTTTGTTTTGCTTCATCGAAAGATGGAGAGGCTTGAACCGCCCCTCGGTACGACAGCAGAATCCGTTTGCGGGGCGTTCTTTTGCCAAAAAGCGCCAGACGGCGGCCGCTTTTGCTTTGATCTATGCCGGCGGCCACCCGAGCCGGCGCAATTCCCTCACCGTCCGCGACAGCGGCAGGCCGACGACCGTCAAATAGTCGCCTTCGATCCGTTTGACAAACAGGGCAGCGCGGCCTTGGATGCCATACGCTCCCGCCTTGTCCATCGGCTCCCCGGTCGCAATATAGGCGGCGATTTCCTCGTCATCGAGCTCCCAAAACGTCACCGCTGTTTTTTCCGCAAACGAGGTGACGGACCCTTGAGGGAGTGCGATGGCGACACCGGTCCATACGTCATGCGTCCGCCCGGACAACTGACGCAGCATGGCGAATGCTTCTTCTTCCGTGCGCGGCTTCCCTAACAAGCGGCCATCGCACACAACGATCGTATCAGCGCCAAGAACATACGCGTCGGGAAAAGAGGACATCACCACCTCCACTTTCCGGCGGGCAAGAAGTTGAACCGCTTCATCAGGGGGCGTTCCGGGGGGAATCGTCTCATCGGCATGGCTTTCCTGCACATCAAACGGCCAGCCGGCCAGCTCGAGGATCTGCCTTCGTCGAGGGGAGCGGGATGCAAGCACGAACCGTGGAGGCATCGCTCATTCTCCTTTCGCTCGTTTCGGTTCGGAAGATTCACTTGTATCGTAGCAAATTTTGCGGTGAAAGGCAATTTTCTGTATAGATGCAATTTGAAGCATGAACATTTGCAAATTTTACTAGGCATTTGATCGACTGTCGGGCGACCGAACAACGCCGCTTTCAGACCCGTATGGGTCTGTGAAGCGGGTGGTTGTTCGGTCTTCCAAGCCACAGGCTTGCCTTCGACAGTCGAAAAATGGACAAACGGCTTTTCCGTCAAGGATATATAAATATAGAAACGAAAAATCGGAAATTCTTTACATATGCAATAGGCAAAAAAAAACGGGGCTTCTAGCTCCCTAGCGGCACCAATTCGATATAAGCGGCGAGCGCCTCGAGCAGCTGTTGCTGGGCTTTGGCCAACAGCGCTTCATCCCGTCGCTCTTTGTATGCGGCAAGGGCGACATACGCCTGCTTCAGCGCTTCAACATACCGACCGACTGTTTTGTCGCTTGAAGCATTGCTTTTTTCTAACCCGTCATACGCCTTTTGGAGCGCCTGCCAGTCATCTTCTCCTGCTTTCCTGCCGCCAAGCAAAGCCGCGGAGACCGCTGCCATGTTTTCATACAAAACCTCCCCTTTTTGGATGGCCTCCGACCGGCGCGCCGCCGCTTCGGCGGCAAACGACAGCTCTTTGACATACGTGCTTGGCACCCTTTGGCGGTATTGGTCGTTGACCGTCCGCAACGTTTCCTTATCCGCGCCGACGGCGATATAGAGCGCTGCCGGTTTTTGCCCCGCGACGACGACCGGCACGCCTGCTGTTTTGATCGATTCGGACGCCTGCTTGGCCGCCGCCGCATTCGAATAGACGCCCGCTTGAATGACCGCAATGGAAAACGGCGCTCGTACGACGCTTTCTCTTCCTTCTTCGCCCGCCGCTGTTTCAGGCTTTGTCAATTCCGTCATCGCTTCAGATGCCGGCGACGAAGCAGATTTTTCCTTTGGAATGATGCGCAGCACCGTCATGCCAAACGCCATGCCGACCAACGCAGCGACCAACGCGGCGGCGAGCAGCGACTTGGCTTGAGCCGGCAGCCGCCATGTCCGACGTCTGGCGCTTTTCTTTTGTTGCATCGCCTCGGAAACGGAAATGACCCGTTCATCCGCCTCAAGGGCGGCCGCCTCTTCCCAACCCGTCGTTTCAACATCTTCTCGAACTTGCCCATCCTCCGTAAACCACAGGCCTGTTGATGGCTTGCCTGCGGATGGCCCGCCTTCTTGAAACGCGCTCACTTGGCGGCTGTCATCCGCCTCGTTTTCTGCTCGCTGTCCTTTCCCTAGATGGCTGTCCACCGGATATCCATCCGACTCCTCGGACGGCCGTCCTTCCGACGAACGCTCCACGGTAAATGGGCGGGGCTTGCCGTTGATATTCACCATAATGCGCATGCGCTGCTTGTCCATTTGGCCACCGTCCTTCTTCCTGCTTCGATTTCTTTCGCCTATCTTACCACAAACGAAAAAAAAAAGAACAAGACATTTGTCGTCTTGTCCCCGCTTCTGTTCTTCATTTTCCGACATTATCGGTCACGAATCATCTCCGTCCCCAGCGCTTCGACAGGAATCGGCTGCTCGCGCCCCTCATAGGCGCAAAGCTGCTTTGTCTCGCCTTTCAAGCAAACGGCGTAATCGATCCCGCCGTCTTCCCGCTTCGTGGCAAGCACGTACGATGGATTTGTTTCCGGCGGCAATACATTTCCGGTAAACGGATCTTCGATTGGATCCAGCAAACCGTTGCCCACCAATTCTCCATACGACAATATGGCAGAAGAACGGGCTGGCAAAAATTCCACTTTCTCGGCGCCGACATACAGCCGCGCCGCTTCATACAAGCCATAAGCATCCGAAACAAACGCCCGCTCGCGCGCCCGATCAATCACCGTCCACATGGCAAGACCGACGATCATCGCCACAATGCCGATGATCACCAACACAGCCAAAAGCTCAATGAGGGTCATCCCCCGCTTCATGCGAATGAGCATATCGGACTTCCACCATCCCCGCTACCGGCCCGAAGACGGCGCCATTTCCACGAGCGGATTGTCTTTGCCGCTTGGCGGAGGGACATCGCGGATGGGAATGAGCTGCTTCCATTTCTCAAGCTGCGGCGCGTAAAAGGCGCGGACATTGATGGAATAGGCGAGCGGTTGCACGTCGACAGCGGTGGACGTCAACTCCGGCGGGCCGGTAAACGTCAATCCTTCCACCGCCAAAATGCGCTCGGAGTGCTCAAGCACCTCTAAAAACCGTTCAAGCTGATAATAGGAGGGAGATTCCACCGTCAATTGGGCGGTAATAGACTGGATGCCGCTTGGAGGAATCAACGCCTTGTCTCCGGACGCCTTGCTTTCCGCTCCATTCGCGTTCCCTTGCGAAGGAGATTCTCCGGTTCCTTGCCCTTCAGCGAAGCTGACGCTCAATAGCCGGCTGTCAGAAATATATTCCGCTTTTTGAAACGTCAGCAACAGTTGGTCGGCGAACGGGCGCACCGGCACTTTCCTCTGCAAAGCCGCCAGGCTCTCTGCCGTTTCTTCTCGATTCCCCGCCGCCTGCTTTTTCATTGCAGCCAACACGTTTTTCTCGCTTTGTACGACCGCCTCGAGCCGATCCATTTGTTCGTAGCGCGGCATGAGCACAAAAACATAGAAAGCGGCAAACAAAAGAGCGGCAAGAAGAAACACCCCGGTAAACACGAGCGGCCATTTTCCAAAACGGCCCATCATTCGTTGTCCCCCTCTTTTCCTGTCGGCTGAAGTTCCAGCTCATATTGCGCGATATACCGCGGCACGATCGTTTCCCCCTCTGCCCCGCCGCTTTCGCCGCTGGCCGAGATGCCGGTCAATTTGACGGCTTTGACCAAATGAACTTCCTCAAGCCGATCTAAATAATAGGCCGCTTCTTCCGCCGCATCAAACTGCACTGTCATCGTCACCGTCTTTTGACCAGCATACGAAAAGTTCATGATAAAGCCGCGCTCCGGCAGTTGTTTGGCCAACGCACGCAACAGCGGCACCGTTTTGAGCGGATAACGGTTCGCCCATTCGACCGCTTTAGCAAGCTCTTGCTCAGCTTGCTGCTGCTCCGTCGTTTTTCCCTTCGCCTCCATCGCCGCCTGCTCGGCGCGCACTTGCCGAAGCTCCCCTTCAAGCGCCGCGAGCCGTTGATTCGCACGCTCCATCAGCCAGTAGCCTCCCCCAGCGCCAAGCAGCAGAAGCAAAACGGCGAAGGCCGCCAGCACGGCGCCCGCCGCACGGCGCGGCTCTTTGCGCGGCAGCAAGTTGATGTCAACGATCATGGTCAGCCATTCCTTCTTTCAACGCCAATCCCCAGGCGAGATGATAACGATCCGGCAACGGATCAATCGAGCGAGAAAGCCGCTCCGGCGGCACATCAAGCCGCTCTGACATAACGGCAAACACATCGTCAAGCCGCGGATGGTCGCCGGTGAGGAAGAGGCGCGTAATTTGCTGTTTTCCTTGCTGGATGGAAAACGAATAAAAGCTCATCATCCGCTCGATTTCCTTATACACCTCCGCAAACGGGTCAACGATCGGCATCGTTCGCTCCCCGGGCGCCTCAAGCGGCACATGGCGCATAAACTGCGGCAAATGGCGGTGGAAGACGCTCAAATTGACAGCCGATTCGTCAAACTGGACAAGCAAAATGTGGTCGTCCGCCGCGGCTTGTCCGGCAACAAAAAACGGGCGATAGGCGCAAAGCGGGGACACATCGGCCGCCACCGGGCGCAGGCCTGCGTCTTCCAAGAGCGCCGCATATTCGGCCACCGCCTCTTCCGGCGCGGCAAACAACAGCACGTTCAGCACCTCGTTTGTTCTCTCGGCCACGACGTAGTCAAACACCGGATCGGCGAACGGAAGCGGAATCGATTCACCAAGCTCCATAAACAAATAGCCGCGTATGTCCTCGTCCGACAAATGAGCGGGAAGCGGCAAATGGCGGATCATCACAAACGGATCGGGAACGACAAAGCGGACACGCCGCCCGTCAAGTTTCCATTCGTCAACACATTCATCCAAAATCATCGCCAACGTTTCCCGATCGGCGATTTTTCCATCGCGAATGATGCCGGGCGGCAAGGCTCGCTCGCCCCATCGCCTCGCCTCGGGCGGCTGCCCCGGCTTTGCTTCCACATAGCGGAGGACATGATCTTTGATGATGATATTCGCCTGTTTCGCCTTTCGCCGCCATAACGCCATCTTCATTCCGCTTCCTTTCTGCCGTCTTTACATAATGAGTGAAATATACGCGCGCACGATCGCTTCTCCGAAGAAAAACGCGGTCAACGCCCCGAGTGCGATCGCCGGCGCAAACGGCATCGGCTTGCCGCGCCGCACACGGCCCAACGCCATGCCGACAAGCCCGATCACCGTTCCGTACAACGTCGCCAAGAAAAACGCGAGCAACACCATTTTCCAACCGAGCACAAACCCAAGCACGGCAAACAGCTTCACATCGCCGCCCCCCATCCCGCCTTTGGACAAAACGGCGATCAGCCATAAAAGCGAAAATCCGACCGCCGCCCCAAGGAGCATATCGGCCCACGGCAAAAACGGAATCACAAGCCGTTCAACCAAAAACAAACCGGCAAACACCAAAAGCACCCGGTCGGGGATGAGCATGTAGCGAAGATCGGAGACGACAATGATGGCAAACAAGCTGATCAACGTCCACGCCACAACGAGCCGCCCGCTCCAGCCGACCCACATCGGCGCGGCCGTAAACAAGGCAGCGGTGGCCAATTCCATCGCCGGGTAAAGGGGGGAGATGCGCCCCCCGCACCCTTTGCACCGCCCGCGCTGCACGACATACGACACAACCGGAATGAGCTCCCCCGCCGATAGCGTCCGTCCGCACGCCGGACAATGCGACCGCGGCCTGATGATTGACTCCCCGACCGGCACCCGCAGCCCGACAACGTTAAAGAACGAGGCGAGGAGGAGGGAGAAGAGAAAAATAACCATAGCAATCATAATGAGACACCAATAAACCCAATTTTTAGGTGTGATATTATTTGCTTAGTTCTTCTTCAGATGCAAGGCCGTCGTTATTTGTATCTACAAGACCTACTGAATCGTGTTCTTTTAAATAATACGTATACTTACCTGAATTCCCCTGACGTACTTCTACTTTATATTGGCTATCATCTACGCTATCTAAATAGTCATTTAAATCTGTTTCGTCTAGCGTTTGAATTGAACTGTTGGCACTATCTGGTGTAAAACTATTAGCTGTCATATACATCTTAGCTGCATTGATAATTTGAATTCCCTCAGCAATCTTTGCATCATTTTTTGACTTATTAATAATTCCCCCAATGCTCGGAATCGCAATCGCCGCGACGATCCCTAAAATGACGATGACGGCGAGCAGTTCGATGAGCGTCAAGCCGCGCTCGTTTTTCAACACCCGTTTGAACATGGTTCACTCTCCCTTTTTTCATTTTTGTGTTTTTTGCAAGCAAAAAGTGCAGAGAATTGCAAGAAAAAATACATAGGCTTGCCGGCTCAATGAATTTACCTTTCAACCGAGCGAGAAGGGAGCGACTGAACGGCAGAAAGCGCGTGCCGCAAGCGGTAGCTCTCTCCCGTAAACGCGAGAATGTGGGCGTGATGGACCAAACGATCCACCAGCGCTGCCGTCAGGCGGTTGTCCCCAAACACTCGATTCCACTGTCCAAACTCTAAATTCGATGTCACGATGACACTTTTTCGTTCATAACAATCGGCAATGATGTGAAACAGCAGTTCCGATCCCTGCTTTTGAAAAGGTACATAGCCGAGTTCGTCCAAAATCAACAGCTCGCATGTGTCGATTTGCCGTTTGAGCCGTCCGAGGGTGCCGTCTTTTAACGCCTCTTCGAGCTGCGCGACAAGATCGGCGACACGGAAAAACCGAACTTCATGGCCCCGTTCACACGCTTTTAATCCTAATGCGGTGGCGAGATGGGTTTTTCCTGTTCCCGGCGAACCTAAAAGCAGGACGTTCTGTTTTTGCTCCAAAAAGCGAAGGTCGCAAAGTTCTTCCTTCGAGGTCGTGGTCGGCCAATGAATCTGATCCGACCATTCGTAATCTTTGAGCCATTTCAACTCCCGGAACTTCGCCTTCTTGATCAATCGAGCCTGTTTTTTGTCTGACCGAAATGTCTCCATCCGCATATTTCTTGACTGTTCTCCAGTTAAATCCCGTCCTGCGGACAATTTCGGAAAGCGATAACCCTTTCTTTTCACGCAAAGGTTTGATATGATGAATTTCAGGCATTGCTAGCATCCTTTCTTTACCTCCCCTGTTTTGTTCTTCACAACCTTAACAGTAGAGGGAATTTTAGGAGCTGGCAAGCCTTTTTTTATGCCATGAAGCTCTGCACTTTTTTGTTGCAGAACTCTGTACTTTCATTTTGCACTAAACAATTTTTAGCCTGTTTTCCCTATTATTCTACAACATAGGAAGAAAAATAGGAATATATTCTTATTTTATCTTAATTAGGCGAGAAGACTCCCACTTCAACGAAGCGAAGTGGAGTAAGTGGGAGATGAATCGCCTTAACTATATTTTGCGTGTGAGTAAAATATTTGTGGGTGACATTCAGGAATGATTCCCCGACGAGGATTGCGAACTTTTGTTCGCGACGCTCGTCGGGGCCACCAAGCGAAGCGCGGTAGAAAAAAGCAAATGTCATGCAAAAAGGACTCTCTCCCTGCTATGATGGTGATGACCAACATCCATAAAACAGGAGGGAGAGAGTCCATGAAACATCTTACCACAGAATGGCCTTTATTAAAAGAGCTGGAGGAACAATTCGTCAGAACTCTTCAAAAGGTGTTCGCTGTCTTGTTGGCGGCCCTTTTGGAGGAGATTGATCGACAACTGGCGGAAGCGCGGGACAAGCGCCGGTATCAGCTGAAAGACAAACGGCCGACCACGATCCAAACGCTGTTTGGAGAAGTGACGTTTCGACGGAACGACTACTATGATCGGCAAACGGGGAACTATACCTTCTTGCTGGATGCCGAACTGGGCTTTGATGGAGCGCAGTCGATCAGCCCTTGCCTCGAGGAAACGGCGGTCGAGTTGGCCGTAGAGTGCTCTTCCTACCGCAAAGCGGCCCGTACGTTGGAGTCGATCGTGGGGTATGCGGTCCTAAGCCACGAGGCGATTCGCCAACTGGTGCTGGAGGCCCCTGTCTCGCTGCACCACCCTGTTTCCAAACGGCACGGCCGAGTGCTGTTTGTGGAGGCGGAAGGACTCTGTTTCCCGCCAGGGGAAAGGGAAACGGGCGAAAGAAGAGAAAATCCTGGCGATTCACGAGGGATGGAGACGAAACGGCTCGCAGCTTGAGCTCGTGAACCGGCGCTGCTGCCTCCATGAAGGGGCGGGAGACGTGTGGGAACGGTTTGAAGAGTGGCTGATGAACGAATATGCCTATGACCCGTGCCGGGACCTTTTGATCATCAACGGCGACGCGGCGTCGTGGATCACGGCCTGCCGGGAGTATTTTGGGAAGCGGGCGTGCTTTCAGCTGGATCGATTTCATGTGGCGCGGGAGCTGCGTCAGTGTCTGTCCGGCCATCCGCGTTGGCGGGAGGTGCGGAAGAAGCTGGCGAAACAAGACGAAGAGGGGCTTCTCGTGGAGCTGAACAGCGCGGTCGGCACGTTGGAGGACGAAGCGAAAGAGAAGCAGGGCTGCCATGATCCGCCGGATCGAGTCGATGCCGGGATGCATCCGGGACTATCGGGAGTGGCTGTCGGAGCAAGGGGTGGAGACGACCGGCATGCGTCCGAGGGGCCACGCCGAGAGCGTGATGAGCCGGTTTGCGCATCGGGTGAAATCCCGCCGCAGCTGGAAAGACCAAGGGCTTCGGGCGTTTCTGAGGGCGATGGCAGCCCGAATCGACGGGATTTGGCGGAGAAATGGGCAGTTGGTGGAGGAAGAAGAGACCCGAACGGCAGCCTCGGCCTCGACGAAGTCCAAGCGGGTTGAACAGGCCAAACGGAAGGCAGGACGGTTATGGGCAGATGTGGTGCGTCAGAATCTACCGTGTCTGCAGCGGCCATCCGGGACGCCGATCCATCAAGCGTTGTCGGCGCTTCGGGATTTTGGTTGGGTGTAAAAAAATGGAATACAATATCATCACTTCAAGATGAGGGATGAGAGTCCGAAAGCGCTTACGATATCAATTCCTGAAAATGGTTCGCTAACTAGTGATTGACAACACCCGTAGTGAACCGAAAAAATGTTCTCCACAAAGTCTTGACTGACTCTTGCTTGAAGCAGTCAAACTTCTTTGGAAGCCCCCACTTCAAATTTTCGCTAGAAAATTAAGTGGGGGTAGTTCACTGTTGAATATGGTTGAAAATATCATACATCGGCACGATGATCGAAGTGACGATCGTCCCGACGACGCCGGCGAGAAGCACGATCATGAGCGGTTCGATGAGCGATTTCAATCGGTCGGTGGCCGCATCGACTTCCGCTTCGTAAAAATCAGCAACTTTGCCGAGCATGGCGTCAAGCGCACCGGTCTGTTCGCCGATCGTGATCATTTGCGCAACAAGCGGCGGAAACGCCCAATGGCGGCGGAGCGGCTCCGAGAGCGATTGCCCGCGCTCGAGGGAGGTCCGCGCTTCAGCCAGCACAGATGCGATCACTTCATTTTCAACGACGCGCCCAGCGATGGAAAGCGCCTCTAAAATCGGCACCGAGCTTGCAACAAGCGAGCTGAGCGTCCGCGTCAGGCGGGCAAGCGCCGCTTTTTGCACGAGCGTGCCGAACATCGGCATCCGCAGGGCGGCATAATCCAAATAGTACTTCGTTGTCTTTTGCCGCCGAAGAACCACAAACGATGCGTACACGCCGGCAAAAAGCAGGACGACGGCCCACCAATACCGCTGCATCACACTGCTTGCCTTGAGCACAAACTTCGTAATCGCCGGCAGTTCGGCGTGAAACTCGGCGAACATCTCGACGAACGTTGGCACAACGGCGACAAGCAAAAAAATAACGACCGCAGTGGCAATGATGGCAACAGCAATCGGATAGGCGAGCGCCGAGGCGATTTTTTGCCGCGTCCGATGCATTTTTTCAAAATGATCGGCCAAGCGGTCAAGCGTCTCGTCAAGCGTCCCGCTCGCTTCACCGGCGCGCACCATGTTGACAAACAGCGGCGGAAAGATGCGCGGATGATTCGCCGCTGCCGCTGAGAGCGGGTTCCCGCCGCGCAATGACTGTTCGATGTCAAGAAGCGTCTTAGCGAGCGGCTTGCTTTCCGTTTGCTCCGCCAAAATGCGGATCGAATCGACGATCGTCACCCCGGCGCGCACAAGCGTTGCGAACTGGCGCAAAAAGATGACAAAGTGCTGCAGTTTGACGGCGCGGCCAAACGAAATTTCTTTGTTCCATATGGACGGCGGCACTTCGGCAAGCGCCAGCGGGCGAATTCCTTTTTCCCGAAGCTTTGCCGCCGCCTCGCGCCGCGAAACGGCAGTGATCACCCCCGCTTTTTTCCGTCCGCTTCGGTCGCGCCCCTCGTACTTAAACTGCGCCATCGTCCCCACGCTCCCCCGCCAAATACACTTCAGCCGCCAGCGGATCGATGCGCCCATCGGCTGCAAGCTCCTTAACGCTCATTTCCATCGTCTGCATGCCGATGTTGCGGCTCGTTTGCATAATGTTGATGATTTGATGTTCTTTTTCGTTTCGGATTAAGTTGGCGACGGCCGCATTGTTCACTAAAATTTCCAGCGCTGCCGTCCGCCCGGTTTTGTGTCTGTTTGGAAACAAGCGCTGAGCGATGATGGCAACGAGCACGGAAGCAAGCTGCAGCCGGATTTGCGCCTGCTGGGCCGGCGGAAAGACGTCAATCATCCGCTCAATCGCCGCCGGCGCGCTCGCCGTATGAAGCGTGCCAAGCACTAAATGGCCCGTTTCCGCGGCGGTGATTGCCGTTTGGATTGTTTCCAAATCGCGCATTTCCCCGACTAAAATGACGTCTGGATCTTGACGAAGCGCAGCGCGCAATCCGGCGGCAAAACTGCCAGTGTCGAATCCCACCTCTCGTTGGTCGATGATCGATTTCCCGTGTTTATGCAAATACTCGATTGGATCTTCCAGCGTGATGATATGTTTCGACATCGTTTTGTTCATATAGTCGATCATCGCCGCCAATGTCGTCGATTTGCCGCTGCCGGTCGGTCCGGTGACAAGCACAAGTCCGTGCGGCTTTTCGGCGATGCGCTTTAAGACATCCGGCAGGCCAAGCTCCTCCAGCGTCGGGATGCGCACCGGGATGAGGCGCACGGCGAGCGACACGCATGACCGCTGTTTAAACACGTTTAAGCGAAAGCGGGAAACGCCGGCAATGCCATACGAAAAATCAAGCTCTCCGGTTTCCTGAAACTGCTGCCAAAGCGGCGCCGGAATGATGGATCGCGCCATTTGCTCTGTTTCCTCCGGGTGCAGGCGCTCATGGCCGTAAGCTCTCAACTCCCCGTTCACGCGAAAAATCGGCGGCGCGCCGACGGTTAAATGCACGTCGGAAGCGCGGCATTCAAAGGCCGCGCGCAATAACGCCTCAAGCTTTTCCTTCATCCATCTCACCCATCAATGCAAAATGGCCACTTTCAGCACTTCTTCAAGCGTGGTCAACCCTTGCTTCACTTTCAACAGCCCATCATCCTGCAAAAAAATCATTTTGTTTTGCAGGGCAAGCTCGCGCAATTTCGAAAACGGCTCGTTGTTTAAAATGACGCGCCGCATCTCATCGGTGACAACAAGCAGCTCGTGAATCGCCAGCCGTCCGCGGTAACCGGTCATGTTGCACATCGGGCAGCCGCGGCCGCGGACAAGTTGATGAACCTCAATGCCGCGGCGGGCGAAAATGTCCCGCTCCCGCTTCGTCGGCTCATACACCTCTTGGCAGTCGCGGCAGACGCGGCGCACAAGCCGCTGCGAGACAACGCCGGCGAGCGATGTGGCCACTAAAAACGGCTCAATCCCCATATCGATCAGGCGGGTGATCGTGCTTAATGCATCGTTCGTATGGAGCGTGCTCAACACTAAATGACCGGTGAGCGAAGCGCGGATCGCCACTTCCGCCGTCTCGCGGTCGCGAATCTCCCCAACCATGATGATGTTCGGGTCTTGACGCAAAATCGAGCGGAGCCCTTGGGCGAACGTCAAGCCGACATTCGGGTTGACTTGAATTTGGTTGACGCCCTCGATCTGATATTCGACTGGATCTTCAATCGTAATAATGTTCACGTGCTCGCTGTTTAAATGGTTGAGCGCCGCATAGAGCGTCGACGATTTCCCCGAACCGGTCGGTCCGGTGATCAAGACGATGCCGTTCGGCCGCTCGATCAAGCGGATGAACCGATCTAAATTGACCGGGTTGAAACCAAGTTTATGAATATCGTTTAACGCTGCGCCCAAATCGAGGACGCGCATGACGATTTTCTCACCGTATACGGTCGGCAGCGTTGAAACGCGCAAATCGACCGGATGAAAATCGATGTCCATTTTGATCCGCCCGTCTTGCGGCACGCGGTGTTCGGTGATGTCCATATTGGCCAAAATTTTAATTCTCGCCGTCAACATGCTTTGCATATGTTTCGGCAGCGCGCGTTCGGTGCGAAGCAGGCCGTCGATCCGATAGCGGATGAGCACTTTCGTCTCCTGTGGATCGATATGAATGTCGCTCGCCCGCTGTTCAACAGCAAGTTGCAAAATTTGGTTCACCAAACGAACGATGGGAGAATCGTCCTCAGCAGCCCGCTCGTCGTCGCGCACCTCAGGCGGCGGCGTTTGTAAAAAATCCTCAAATGCTTCGTCGATGTCGTAATATTTATTGATCGCCCGCAAAATATCGTCTTTTGAAGCGATCGCCGTTTCAATTTGAAACCCGGTCGACAGGCGCAAATCGTCGATGGCAAAAAAGTCCATTGGATCGGCCATGGCAACGAGCAGCCGATCGCCTTCCACCTTGAGCGGCATGACCATATGGCGGCGGGCAAACTCTTTCGGCACGAGGTTTGTCGCTTTCGGATCGATCGGGTACCGGTACAAACTGACGTGCGGAATGCCGAGCTGAAACTCGAGCGCCTCAATCAGCTGCTGTTCCGTGATGTAGCCGCGCTGCAACAAGGCGTCGCCGAGCTTTTGCCCGGGCGCCTTCTCGCGCAGCGCCTCGGCCAGCTGGCTTTCGGTGATCAATCCAGCTTCGACAAGCAAATCACCAAGCCGTTTCCGTTCCTGCTTTTTGCTCATTTTTCCTCCCCTCCGCCCGCATCCGTCTTCTCTTCACTGCCAGCGGCGGGGGCCGATTCCCCGTTGCTCGCCTCATCGCCTTTCTTTGACGCGGTCCCGCTCTCTATATTCCCGCCGCTGTTTTTCGCAGTCGAATT
The DNA here is from genome assembly GCF_002335725.1 of Geobacillus sp. FJAT-46040. NCBI lineage: Bacteria > Bacillati > Bacillota > Bacilli > Caryophanales > Anoxybacillaceae > Geobacillus > Geobacillus sp. FJAT-46040. Next base: position 413,675 of record NZ_NISS01000001.1, on the reverse strand, counting down.
CGGTTGGTTCGCCGCTCCGTTGTTTTCCGTCACCCCATTCGCCGGCTCCATCGTTCCGCCTTCTCCGTCGCCGCTTTGCCCAACATTGCTTTCCGGCACTTCAAGGCCGCGCACGTGAATCGTATACGTTGGCGGATAAAAATCTTCGCTCACCGTTTCTTTGCGCACGAGCCGAGCGCCGTCGCGCACTTCGCGTTCCACCGTCACAACCAGCCCCGGCCGCCCGATCTGTTCCGTCCTCTTCTCGTCCGGCGCCAGGCGCGCGTCATAGCGGACGATGACACGCGGTTCGATAGACTCCGCCTCGCCTAGGCGAATGATATATTGATAGGCAAACGGCAATCCGATAATGGCAACACGCACCTTTCGTCCATCATGCCGGAGAAGAAGCGTGTAGTCGGTCGTGTTGGGGTTGAACCATTCCAAATCGCGGCCGCCGCTAATGGCCGCCTCAAAACCGGGCGTCACTCCATCCGGCAACATACGGCTCGTATAGCGCTCCACGACAGTGAAATTGGTCGCCAGCACCGCCCGGTACACCGCTGAAGCGATCGCATCGGCCGCTTCATCGGACAAATCGGCCTTCACCTTTTTCATATAATCGCCAAACGAAAACAGCTGTTTCGCTTTGATCACCGCGCGCCGCTCGCCAGACAGCCAGCGGACGGCCGAAGAGTCAGGCGCCGATGCGGCCGCTTCGCTGACGACCGGTTGCCGGCCGTTTGCAAACGATATGTAGCGAGCCAAGTCGATCGGAGATGATGGCTTTTGCAGCTGAGCCGCCTGTCCCTCTAAATCCGCCCCAAGCTTCTTGATGTCAAGCGCCGATAACGCCGCCGGCGGAACGATGGCTGCCGCCGCTTGGAGGCATTTTTCTAAATCAGCGATCACAAACAGCGGCGTGCGCCTCCCGTCGACAAACCGCTTCGTGCTCTCGGCAAGACGGAACGCAAACGCGTCCGCCGGCAGGTCAATGCGCTTTTCTTGGTACTGCAAAGAAATGGAAGCGGTCGCCCGCCACTCATTCACCCGCTCGACAACCGCCTGTCGGGCTCTTTCGGGCGTCATGCCGGAGAGTGACACCGGACCGACCGCCGTGCCCGGGCCAAGGCGGCCGTCATCCGGGGCCAAAACATCATGGGCGAAGGTGCCCAGATGCGAAAAAGCGATAAAATAAACGGTGCAAACAGCCATGACAACAAACAATTTCCAAGCGGCAGCCTTTTTCACCGCCGACCCTCCTCCATTACGCCTCCACATTCATCGAGACATCGACGATGACGCTTGGCCCCGCCTCTTGCGCCCTGCGCACATCCTCTTCGCCAAGCAGAGTGCCCGCTTTAAACAGCAGGCGGCCGTCTGCATCGTAAATATCTTTTGTCAGCCGCTTTCCAGCTAACAGCGCAACTTGTTTTTCCCTCAGCGACTGCAGCGCTTCAACATTTTCCACGCTTTCGGCCATCGCCTCCATTTGCGCGGAAACGTCCTCTTCCGCCATGCCGCCGGTTGGCTCGATGCTCTCTGCCTTCAACAACTGCGCCGGGTCATCAAGAAGCGACTCGTTCGCTCCGTCGTTGATGATCAAAATATCTTTGCCGTACGTCAACACTTCCGAGGCCGGCAGCACCGCTTCCCCTTTCTCGAGCTGAAGAGCGATGCCGACAATATCCCCTGACTCTTCATCGACGAAAAACTCGCGGGCTTCGCCGAGCAGCTGCCCTTTTCGCGTGATGGCTTTCGTATTTTTAATCCGGATTTGCTTATTGACGAGCTGATTGGCGATCGGAATTTCCGAGAGGTCAATTACATCGTGCCCTTGCTCTACCGTCACGGCAAACTCGCCGATGCCGACGACTTTTTTAAACGGAATGGCCTTTAAACTGAGCTGCACATCGTCTTGTTCCACAGTCAAAAAATCGATCGATCCTTTGTCCGGGTTGATCACCAAACTTTTCACCGTGCCGATTTGTGCACCGTCAGCAATGCTGATGATCGGCAGCCCAATGATTTGCGCGCTAGCTTTCATCTTGTTCACCCCAACTGTTTAGTGTTGCGGCAAACTGCCGCCAAAGCGCCAACTCTTCGGCCACAGCCGGATAGGCGCGAAAACGGTCAGCGAGCTCCTCGAGCCACGCTGCGAGCTTGCCGTACTGTTGTTCTACTACATAATGTTCCATTAACAAACGGGCCAATACGTAATAGTCGCGGTCAGAAAGCGGAGCGTCCAAACAGCGGCGGAGGCAGCGCTCGTAATCGGCGGCGCCCAAACGACGGCGGTTGAGGCGCAATTCAAGAACGATCGCCTGCACGACTTCCGGACCGATCATTCGCGCTGGCCGTTCGCTCTCTTCCTCCCGCCGGCTTTCCGTTTGCCCATCTTCTTCCGGCTCGCGGCGCTCGGTTGATTGTTCGCCTTCCGACCGGCCATGCTCCGCTCGTTGCCCTTCCTGCCTGTCAGGCTCTGCTTTCATCGCGTCCTCCTGACGGGGCGGTTCGGCAGCCTCGTCCGTTTCCGGCAGCGAACAGTCGACAATACCCGGCATTGCTTCTTCCAAAAGCGCCCCTTCACGCGGCATTGCCTGGCCGGAAGGCAGCCCGTTTTCTACAGCAGAAACGCCCGCCGAGCTAGAAGACATGAACGCGGAAAGTTGCCCCTCCTCTTCTTCATGGCTGAGATCAAGCGCCTGCAACAGGCCGCGGCCGTCGGCGGCCGCTCCCGCCTGCAGCACCGCCGCTTCGATGTCTGGCGTCATCGAGACCGGCAGCTCATCGAGCCAATCGCGCAGACGGCGCGCCGGCTCAACATTCAGCCCGCCACCGTCACCCGTCATGGCGGTCGGCTCTACTGCATCCAAATCCAAGGCGGACAACTTCTCCAGCCCCACACGATCCGAATCCAACGGGAAAAACTCCTCTTGCTCGGCATCGTCTCGGTCCACGGAGCGCATTTTTTGCTCCGCATCGGCCGAATCCAACGAAAGCAGCTCCTCCGGCTCGGTTTGATCCGCTCCGGGATCGGAAGCGGCTTCCTCTATGCCATCCATCGATCGAAGCAAGAAAGCAGTCTGTTCTTCCCAGGGCTCCTCGCTGGATTTCGGCGCCCGCTCCGTCTCTCCCGAAGCTGCTTCCGACTCTGCAGGCGACGCTCCTGAAGCGGTGTTACCGGTTTCCTGCACGTGCGATCGCAACGCCTCCCCACCCGAGTCAGCGCCTTGAAATTCCCTAGAAGCGCCGTTTTGTCCAAAAGCTGCCGGCCAGGCCGAATCGACTAGATTTTCCGTTGCATTCTGGACCATCGTCCCGTACCTATCGCCTGCTGCCGTCCGGTCGCCACTCCCTTTCCATCCTCCCTTTCTCCGTTCCCCAGCTTCCTCCGTCTCCACCGACCGGTAAAGAAGCGGACCGAACCAACGATCAAGCAAATACGAGCCCGCCAACAGCAAAAGCCCGACGAGCAGGACGATTTGCCATAACGGAATCACCGATTCGGCCAACTGCGCCAGCCCCGCAGCCAAAAAGGCAGCCGCCACCACCGCCGCGCCCCCGGCCCTGCTGAAGCCAAGCGGCAGCAGCCAAACGGCCAACAGCGCCACTATGAATGCAACAACGTAAACAACCGCCTCTTTCCACATGCCCACCCGTTCCTTCCCGGCGTATCATTGGCAATAACGCGACAAATATGCCATTGCTCGTTCTCTTATCCTAAAATTCTACATGGTTCAACTCGAAAATATTGTATAATAAAGTTACATATTTTGAAAGAAGGTTATGACAAATGGCGGGAAGCAATTTTCCTCTTCCTAGTCGTCAAGCAGGATTTACGTTGATCGAAACGTTGCTGGCCATCACTCTTTTATCGGGCGTCGCGATCGGTTTGTTTTACTTTTTCACGAATGCGATGATGCATACGTCTTACAACCAAGGTCGGACGGTGGCCGTCAACGTCGCCCGCGGCGTCGCTGTCTATTTTGAAAAAAACGCAGATTTCTCCCGGCTAAAAGAGTATATGGAAGACCATCAAACACCGTTTCTTGAGCTAACAAAAGACGATTGCGGCAACGAATCGTTGGCGGCGCTGTTTTTTCCCGGTGAATCTAGCCAACTGCATACGGTATGTGAAGCGCAGTTCGCCCCGAAAATCAACAATGTCCGTTACGAAGCTTCCGTTTACCTTGTCCGATACGACAAGGAGGCATGGGATGCATTCACTTCATCGTCGGAATTCGCTTCCTTGCCTGCGCCGCTGCAGGCGCGCATCCGCGCTGAAACGGAAAAAGCAGCCGAATCAAACGCCGGCGGCTACATGACCAAATTATACACCACCGTCCGTTGGGGCGAGCGCACGAACGAAACGGCGTGGGTCGAAGGGGTGATCACCGATGAAACGATCCGCTAGAAGCGAAGCCGGCATGACGATGATCGAGCTGTTGGCCGCCGTTTCCATTTCTTTGCTCATCATCGGCGCTATCTACACGGTGTTTTTAACCGGCATTCGCGCCTACGAGCGCATCGGCATCGAAAACGACTTGCGCAGCGAAGCGGACTACACCATGGCCCGAATAATGAACGAGCTGTACACGCTCTCTCCAGATGGAATGGAAAGTCAAGAGGAAAACACGCCGTTAACGGCCGTCACCTTTGTGAAAGACCAAGAATTCAAAGCCGATGCGGACACCGGGCTTGTCTCCCGTGAAGAGAAAAAGCCGGAAAGCATCGAGCGGATGACGCTGTCCATCCAAGACGGCGCGCTCGCGATCAATGGCGAAACGATCACCTCTTCCCGCTTTTTGCTGGGCGACTCTTCATCGTTTTCATTCCGTTGCGCACGAAAAGAAGGCAACCTGTGCCGCAGCGGCGTCATGACGATCCGTCTCATTGTCTCCGACCGTCGACACGCCGACCCGAGTGGTTGGCTGTATGTGCCGCCGTTTACATTGACAACGGAATTTGGTTTTTAAGTATTACATTCCAAAACTTTGTCTGCGAAGGGAGGGGCTGCGATGAACCGACTGCGCTTGAACGCCGCTGGCTACAGTTTGGTGACGACGATGCTCATGATCACCCTCTTTTTTTTGCTCGGCTTGACGATTTTAACAGTCGCCGTCCAGCAAGCGCGATTTACCGCGGTGCGCGTTGAGAACATCGAATCGTTTCATGAAGCCAAAACAGCCCTTAATGAAGCAATTGCTGAGCTTAAAGCTGAGCTTTCAGACGACGATTTTTTTGTTCGTCATGACATTTTCACCCCCAGTCAATGGGATGCATTTCTCGGCATTAACGAGGACACCCCCAGCCCGGATACGATCGTCGGCAAGCTGAAAGCGCGCTACGGCGTGGAGGTGGAAGACGTGTCCTATCGCTTGTACAACATTCCGACGAACAAAGTGTTCCTCCGCGCGCTCGATTTGTCCAAACCGTTTACGGACGGCCATCGCGAGCGGAAAGTCAAACGGCTCGTCTTTTTAACAAATACTCCCAGCTTTCTCAAATACGCGCTCGGGTCAAACAAAGATGTTGTATTAAACGGTGGAGTCTATGTTGAGAAAGGAAACGTTTACGCCGGGCAAGACGCTTATGCGAGCAACGCGACCAACTATGTCAAACAGAATGGTCAATTGACCGTCGCTTCACCCAACGCCGGCATGCCGCGCCTTTCTTCTTCATCCGTCTGGTATACAAGCGATGGTCAACTGATGGCATGCGGTCAAACAACCAGTTGTTGGACAGCGAGTCAAACCCGTTTTTCTATGTCAGGCAGTTGGACGCCCCTTTGGCCGACAGATGTTGTCGAACCGGCGCCTTCTACCAAGCAGGAGAACGAAGACTTCATCGATGTGGATTTCGATTTGACAGTTGCCGACAAGCTATTGCAGGCGTCAGATATTTCCCGAACGAGTGATTCGTATCTGGAAGACATACAACGCGTTCAAGAAGCAACCGACAAAGCCAATGCGTTACGCTATTTGGCTGTAGAGTTGTCCAACCGATGGACTCCGATTGTCATCGATTCAACCGTGCCGATTGAAAAAGCCATCAAGCAAAGTTCTAAAGAAAAACCGCTTTACTTAGACGGAAGCGGCGTGCTCACTGGAGATGTCGACATTCGCACGGACGCCGCCAACAAGGTCAACCAATGGCTCATCGTCAACGGGGATCTAACGCTCAATGGCCCGACGAATTCGAACCATTTTATCAACGTATACGGAAATTTCATCGTTTTCGGCAATATGACGATCACTGGAAATGTCAAACTCGATGCCAGCATTTACGTCATGGGAAAAACGAAAATTTATCAAAGCCGAGTTGAGCGAGCTGAAAGCAGCAAAGGAGTCGTGTTGTTGTCAAAAGGAACGCTCGATCTTTCCCGCATCAACGAGTTTGACAACCCGTCCCCGACGCCAAACTTGAAAGGCTACTTTTATACGGACAGCAGCGCCACCATTTACGCTGTTGGTTCTTATTTATATATTGAAGGCGGACTGTTCGCCCGCGGGAACGGAGCGGCTGCTCCGGATACAGACATCAACGGGCTCGTCATCAACGCCTTTCGCGGCCGGATCGAGCCGAAAGACGGTGAGCCGGGGAACTTCATTCCAAGCTCTGACATGCAACAATCTCGTCTGATCGTCAAATACAATCCGCGGGTGTTAGTCGAACAAGGAACAGGATTGCCGTTTGTCAATCAAATCTCGCTCGTCGCCGACCGGCTTGAAGTTGAGTGAACGAAGACGGCTAAATTCCCTCTCTCATCCTCTCGATCCCCTGGACAAACGAAAAAAAGCGGCTCTCCAATTCAGGAGGCCGCTTTTTCCATCATCACCAACGCCCACCACTGCTGCCGCTTCCCCCCTCATCTTCACGCGGTTGGACAAAGACCCACACTGAGGCTTGAATTGGCCTGCCATCCGGCGTTCTCGCATTGGCGGTCGCCGTCACAACCGCGTAGCCGACATCCACTGCTTCCAAATACCATCGGCCATTTTCTTGGACAACATTGACAAAGCGCGGGTCAGACGATGTCACAGAGTGGAGCGTTGGGGCGCTTGCATTTTCCGGAATAAAGCGGAGCTCTGGCGCCACCTCGAGCCGTTCGCCGACTTTCATGTACAGCACCGGGCTGGAAAACGCCATCCCTTCAAGCGGCACATACGGGTCGATGACCGTAATCACCGCTCTAGCTGTTGCCCCGCTTCCGTCAGTTGCGCGGACGATGATCGCGGCCGTTCCCGGTTTGTTTGCTGTTACAACGCCGTTATGGCCGACAGAAGCGATATCCGGGTCGCTCGATTCCCACATAAGCGTTTTGTTTGTCGCATCAATCGGTTCAATGATCACCGGAATCGTTTGCGTTTCGCCAACGTTCATTTCCCGTCTGTAATCGCCGAGCGTCAAATTGCGAATGAGCTTCATATACCGGAATGACACGATCGTCGTTCCATCGCCCCGCGTCAACCCGCCGCTCGAGCGCACGGCAACCGTATACTCGCCGTCATCGGAAACCGAAATGGCATACGGCGGACCAAGCAGCTGCCAATCGGACGATGAGCCGTTGCGCGCGATTTCGTATTCATACGTCACCCGTTCACCGGCGACAAGCCCGGTCACGCGAACCGTCGGCGCTTCCGTCACCGTCGCGCCGCTTTCTACTTCGCCATTTGATGCAGTGATCGACAAACGCGGCTTCAAATATATGCGCACCGTTTCATCATTGCGATAGGTGACAAGCAGCACGCCGTCATCGTTCGGGTCGTATTGCAGCGCTTTGACCGCCAGCGGCAGCAGCCCGTATGAATTCGGCTCCGCGCTTCCGACCTCGTCTTGCGAAGCGGCGGAAACTTGATATTTGCGGATCGCGCCGTTCGCGTTTCCTTCATAGTAAAAATTCGGAAAATCATGGAGACGAACCGTCATGCCGATTCGTTCCCTCGGCGGCGCAAGCGTCGAGGTTTGCGCGCCATAGCGGCTGTCCGTAAACGTCACAACCGCTGGCGGCAGCGAGACATTGTTCATCGCAAAATCGGCCTGCATCACCCATTGCTCCGAAAGCGTCAGTTTGTTGAGCTGGCTGTAGTCGAACGTTTGATTGGCAAATGTCCATTTGGCATAACGCCTGCCCTGATCTGTGTAGACTGTGACTTTCCCATCAGGAACGACAGAAATGCCGTCGGGCAGTTCTTGGATAATGCTTACATTGCTAATCGTCCCGCTCGCATTGCCGACATAGCCGACAAGCGACAGTGAATATGCCGCGCGGAAGCGGTTGTCATCGCCATTAGCGGCGCCGAACTTGATTAAGCTTGCGACATCATTGGTCACTCCTTGCAATGTCACCGTGCCTGTAAAGGACGGCGGCGCTTCATCTTTAACCGTGACCGTCACCTTTTTCGTCACCGGCGGCTGCGGTTGGCCATACACGTCGCGATACGTCAATTCGGCTTCAAACGTATACGTCCCTTCAGCTTTAAACGATACCGGAACCGGAATCGTCACCGGCGGTGGAGCGCCTTGGCCGATCTGGTACGGAATCGAAAACGAAATGTAGGCGTTTTGCTTTGTTTCATCGAGCCATACTTGGCCATTTTCCGCGATGGCGACATTGCCGCCAAATGACGACAGCGGAATGCGGATCGTTCCAGTGATCGCCGGGGTGGTGGCGAGCTGGGAAAACTGTTGGAATAAAGCGGTTAAGTTTTGCGCCGTTCCTTGCCGCGCCTCGCCGCCGGCAACCGCTGAAAGGGCGCGCAAATAGTCCATATCGACTTCCTTACTGTCACCGAAGCCGATGGAATAGAGCGTGATATTGTTCAGTCCAAAGCCTTTAACTAGATTGAGGGCATGGTCCTGTATTTTTGTTTCTATTTGTTTGTAACTAAATGGATAGCCGCTTCGCCCTACATAAGTTCCATTGGCATAGTCCTCTTCACGGCTAGTAAACACACGAGAAAGCCCCTGCTTATCTTTAAAGCTAATGAACGCCACGTCACCAAGCAAACCATATATTAAGTCTAAAGAATCGGTAATTTTTTTTTCAGTATAATTGTAATGCCGGTTATTCTTCCGTATAATTTCTTGATACGTAATGGCATCTCGCGTGCTTAATATTGTCGGCATGCCATCAGTTAAGAAAATAACATATTTCTTTCGCTTCGGATCGGTGAAATTCAACTGGTTAAGCGCATTAGCCAAAGCAGCCGAATAGTTGGTCAATCCTTCAGCCGTCAGCCTGTCGCCGACCGTCCGAATTTTCTCGAGTTGGGCGGCGACATTCGGCTGATCCCAAAACGGCACGATATCTCTCACTGAGTCAGAAAATGGAATAAGGGCAAACCGGTCATTCGGATGCGAATGAGCTTTAAAGTAATCGACAGCCGAACGGAGCGCCGCCTTGGCGCTCAACAGTTTCTCGGTTGTCATCGACCCTGATGCATCCATGACAAACGCAACGTCAATCGGGGGACGGACAGGCGCCGAAACCGAGCCTTTCGGGATCAGCGTCACATCAAGCCGTCCCTCGGCATTGCCGTTTGGCGGCTTGGCGTATTCCGGCTGTGAAAACGCCATGGAGAAATCGAGTGCAGCGGTGCTTGCTTCATTTCGTTTCGTATACTCATAAGGCGGCTCTGGGAATGAAAAATACAAATCTTCCTGCCCGTTTCCCAACACCCGGTAAGCATCGACGGTAATCTCGTAAGCCGCTCTCTCCCCTTGGGCCGATGGCCACTTGCCGCGCATATCAAGCGAAAACGTATACGTTTTCGCTCCGTTTCGGCCCGCCGGCGCTTCCACTGCTTCCGTGCGATAGCTGACAGCAGAGCCGTTTTGTTCCTTCACCTTAATACGGATCTCAAAAAAGCGGATGCTGTTGCCCCGGCCATCCCCGGCCCCTGGGGCAACGGCCCATCCTTCTATTTTTTCATCTGAAACGATGGTGAGAGCGCCCTCTTTTTGATCGGCATAAACGATGTCAACCCTCACCGGCCATAGACTTGCGATGAGACAAAACACCATTCCCCATAACAGCCAACCGCGCCACCGCTTCATGCGCCTCCCCTCCCGCGCCAAAGGAACTATCTTTCTTCCATTATACCAATCCTTTTCATCGCTTGGCATTATTTTTTAACCGTTTTCGCACTTCAGATATAAAGTAAAGCGATCCTGTAATGAGCATCAACTCATCGCTCCCCATTTGGTTTTTCTTTTCCCCGATCCAACCGATCCAATCACCTGTCACCGCTTTCTGCGGATGGGACGAAAGGTCCGCCAACTGTTCCGCCGCCGCCGCGCGCGGAAAGTCAAACGTGGTAAACGTGATCGTATCTGCAAGCTCATCAAGCTGCCGAATCATCCGCTCCAGCGGCTTGTCGGTCAGCGCGGCGAACAAGACATGGACGCGCTTGTCGGGATAATGAGCGCGCACCGTCTCGACAAGGGCGCGAATGCCGGCTTCGTTATGGGCGCCGTCGAGAATGATGAGCGGTTTGCCGCTCACCCGCTCAAACCGGCCGGGCCAAGCAGCAGTGGCCAGCCCATCGGCGATATGCTCCGGCTCGATTAAAAACGAATAGCCAAGGCGCAACAATTCTGCCGCCATCACCGCCACCGCCGCATTGTCGACTTGATGGGCGCCGGGCATTTGAATGCGCAAATCGCGGTATTCGGCAAACGGCGTGGCGAGGGAAAACTGCTCTCCTTCGGCGATCGTTTTCCAGTCTGTTACAGTAAAATCAACGCCGAGACGATATGTTTTCGCCTTCCGCTCCGCCGCCGTTTTGGCGATCACTTCCCACGCCTCCGGTTCCTTCACCGCCGTCACAAGCGGCACGCCCGATTTGATGATTCCGGCTTTCTCCGCGGCGATTTGCCCAAGCGTATCGCCTAAAATGTTCATATGATCGTAGCTGACGTTTGTAATGACAGAAACGAGCGGATAAATGATGTTAGTTGAGTCCAAGCGGCCGCCGAGCCCGACTTCAATGAGCACGATGTCTTGAATGTTCTGTTTTCCAAAATAATACAGCATCATCGCCGTGATCACTTCAAACTCGGTCGGTCCGCCAAACTCTGTTTGTTCCAACTCATCGGCAAGCGGCTGAATGACTCGCACGAGCTCGACGATCTCTTGATCGGAAATCGGTTCGCCGTTGATGCTGATTCGTTCGTTAAACTGCTCGACATACGGCGAGGTGAACGTGCCGACCGAATAGCCCGCCGCCTGCAAAATCGAGCGCAAATAGGCGACCGTTGACCCTTTGCCGTTCGTTCCCCCGATATGGACGGCGCGGACGCGGCGTTCCGGGTGGCCAAGTTTTTCCATCATCCATTCCATCCGTTTCAATCCCGGTTTCATGCCGAGCCGCAGCCGCCCGTGAATCCAAGCGACTGCTTCTTCATACGTTCGAACCATGTTCATCGTCCTCCTTTTTCCATTGGTGTCTTGCCGCCCCCTGCCGGCTTCATGCGGCAGATGCGCCACACATCGAGAAGCGTGGCGAAAGCGAGTATATGTTGACAACAAACCTCTTCTCAGAATATGACAAACCTTCCATCATGATCCATCGAAAAAGACGAATCTACAGGAAAGCGGATTCGTCTTCATCATAATCAACCGCCAGATCGTTTGTCTACCGTTTGAGCTCGGCGAGGCGCGCCTTGACGGCTTCGCGTTTTTCCATGTAATCTTGCCGCTTGCGCCGCTCTTCTTCGACGACATGAGCCGGCGCTTTCGCCAAAAAGCCTTCATTCGCCAGTTTCTTTTCGACGCGCTCGACTTCTTTGTTCCATTTGTCAAGCTCTTTTTCAAGCCGCTTCATTTCTTCCTCAATATTGATCAATCCTTCAAGAGGCATGATGAGCTCGGCGCCGGTGACGACCGCCGTCATCGCTTTGTCCGGCGCGGGAACGTTTGTATCAATCAAGAGCTCGCTCGGGTTGCAGAACCGCTCAAGATAGGCGCGGTTTTTCATGAGCACCGCCCGCACTTGTTCATCTTTCACCTTAATATAGAGCGCAATCGGCTTGCTCGGCGGCGTGTTCACTTCGGCGCGGACGTTGCGGACGGCGCGGATGATGTCCACAAGCATCCGCATTTCTTCAGCCGCTTCTTCGTTCGACAGTTCGGGACGCACTTGCGGCCACGGAGCGACGGTGATCGATTCGCCTTCATGCGGCAAGTTTTGCCAAATTTCCTCGGTAATGAACGGCATGAACGGGTGAAGCAGGCGCATCGTGTTGTCGAGCACATACGCCAACACCGAACGTGTCGTCTTTTTCGCCGCCTCGTCATCACCGTACAGCGGCAGCTTTGCCATTTCGATATACCAGTCGCACAAGTCGTCCCAAATAAAGTTGTACAGCGTACGCCCCGCTTCGCCGAATTCGTATTTCTCAGCGAGCTTCGTCACCGTCTCGATCGTTTCGTTGAGACGCGTTAAAATCCAATGGTCGGCGACCGTTTTTTCGCCGCTCAAATCAAGCTCCTCGTACGTCATGCCGCCCATGTTCATCAAGGCAAAGCGCGAGGCGTTCCAAATTTTGTTAGAAAAATTCCACGTCGCTTCGACTTTTTCTGTGCTGAAGCGCAAGTCTTGCCCCGGCGAGCTGCCGGTCGCCAAGAAGTAACGGAGCGCATCGGCGCCGTACTGGTCAATCACATCCATCGGATCGACGCCGTTGCCGAGCGACTTGCTCATTTTCCGCCCTTGGGCGTCGCGGACGAGGCCGTGGATGAGCACGTCTTTGAACGGACGCTTTCCGGTGAATTCAAGCCCTTGGAAAATCATGCGCGACACCCAGAAGAAAATGATGTCATAGCCGGTGACCAGCACATCGGTCGGGTAGTAGCGCTTGTAATCCGGCGAGTCGGTATCCGGCCAGCCCATGGTCGAGAACGGCCAGAGCGCCGAGCTGAACCATGTGTCGAGCACATCTGGATCTTGTTCCCAGTTTTCGATGTCTTTCGGCGGCTCATGGTCAACGTAAATTTCGCCCGTTTCTTTATGGTACCATGCCGGGATGCGATGCCCCCACCAAAGCTGGCGCGAAATGCACCAGTCGCGGATGTTTTCAAGCCAATGCAAATACGTTTTTTCAAACCGGTCCGGCACGAACTGCACTTTGCCGTCGGTTTGCTGCAGCTTGATGGCGGCTTCGGCGAGCGGCTTCATTTTCACAAACCATTGCGTCGACAAATACGGCTCAACGACCGCGCCGCTCCGTTCGCTATGACCGACTGAGTGCACGTGCTCCTCGATTTTAAAGAGGACGCCTTGTTCTTGCAAATCGCGGACGATTTGCTTCCGGCATTCAAACCGGTCAAGCCCCTGGTATTGCATGGCGTTTTCATTCATCGTGCCGTCTTCGTTCATGACAAGAATGCGCGGCAAATTGTGGCGGTTGCCGATTTCAAAGTCGTTCGGGTCGTGCGCCGGCGTAATTTTGACCGCTCCGGAGCCGAACTCCATATCGACATATTCGTCGGCAATGATCGGTATTTCGCGGCCAACGATCGGCAGTTTCACCATTTTGCCGATCAAGTGCTTGTACCGCTCGTCATCGGGGTGCACAGCGACGGCCGTATCGCCGAGCATCGTTTCCGGACGGGTCGTCGCCACTTCGATGAAGCCGGAGCCGTCGGCGAGCGGATAGCGCATATGGTAGAGCGCGCCTTTCACTTCTTTATAAACAACCTCAATGTCCGACAACGCGGTTTTCGTCACCGGGTCCCAGTTGATGATGTATTCGCCGCGGTAAATGAGCCCTTTCCGGTAGAGCGAGACGAACACTTCGCGCACCGCTTTTGAGAGCCCTTCGTCAAGCGTAAACCGCTCGCGCGTGTAATCAAGCCCAAGCCCTAACTTCGCCCATTGACTGCGAATATGGCCGGCGTATTCTTCCTTCCACTTCCACGTTTCTTCTAAAAATTTTTCCCGGCCTAAATCGTAGCGCGACAGCCCTTGCTGGCGCAATTTTTCCTCGACTTTCGCCTGGGTGGCGATGCCGGCGTGATCCATTCCCGGAAGCCACAAAACGTCATACCCTTGCATCCGCTTCATGCGCGTAATGATGTCTTGCAGCGTCGTATCCCACGCATGCCCTAAGTGCAATTTGCCGGTGACGTTGGGCGGCGGGATGACGATCGTAAACGGTCGTTTGTTCGGATCACCGGTCGCTTCAAAAAATTTTCCTTTCAGCCACCATTCGTAGCGCCCGGCTTCAACGGCGCGATGGTCGTATTTCGGCGGCATCGACACTTCGTGCTGTGCCATGTTTCATTTCCCTCCTTCAACATGATGGACAATGCGGCCGACGGCGGCTTCCCACTAAGCAATGCCGCACAGCCGGCAAGCAAAAAAGCCCCTTTCATCCAAAAAGGACGAAAGGAGCTGCTTTCGCGGTACCACCTTTTTTCTTAAGCCTAGAAGGCTGGTGATGAAGAGAACCGCAACACGGCCAACCCACCGGTGAAACATCGGCTGGCGAGCCCACAATCAGTTTGGTTGACCGGCCTTCTAGAAGCTTAAGCGCTTCATTGGCATAACGGCATGATGCCGGCTTCCTCTACTCGGCAGCAGCGCCTTTCAAAGAAGCAGCTCAAGGGCGACCTTCCAGCAGCCGTCATCCTAGGAAATCTCGCAGCTTCTGATTTCCCTCTCTGCAGGCGCGGACCGCTGTACTCCTCCCCGTCTTCGCTTTTGTCGTCACGATTCGATTATTATACTACCATTGTCCATCATCTTTGCCAAGTTTTTATTTATTTATTCCATCCGTGTGCATTTGGTGACAAACCACCGCACGTTTCATATTGTATAGTAAACCGGAGAAGGAGGGAATGTCGATGCGGCGATTCAATCCGTATTCGTGGCCGCCGTGGCTTCGGCAAGTGCGCGCCGTCTGCGCCCAAGTGATCATCCCGCTCACCATTTTTCAAGCGATCCGCACTATTTTTCTGCCAACGACGTTTGATGTCATTTTATTGGCCATCTTCGTTTTCATTGCCGTGGCGCTCCATCTGGAATGGATTTAGTGGGACGCCATTTTGTTTGGGCTGGATTCAAAATCGATTTAACCATTGCTGCTTTCATCCGCCGGCGGTTCGTTGTCCACCGCTTCTTCCTGCTGCTGCGCGGCGTCGCGTTGGACAAGGTGCATAACGAGCGCCTCCATATTTTTGAACGCCAAATAACGACGCTGCAACGCGGCCACATATTCCCGTTCGTTCCGCTCGTTCCGCGAAGCGGCCTCATACCGCTCCAAACAGCGGACAAACCCACGCGGCTCCGCCAAATGGCTGTATAAAAACGCCCGCTCCCCGTCGGACAGCGGCAGCTCCTTCTCGTACTCCCCCATCCCTTCAAGCCACTCGCGCCCAAGCGGCGGCATTGTCTGTACGTGAAAACGGAGCGCGGCGATCACATCAAAGAGCGGCGAATTCCAATGCGCCCGCTCCCAACTGATCCAATACGGCGGGATATAGTGGGAGAGGCGCGCTTTGCCGTGCACCCAGGCGATGCGCCATTGCTTCGTCTCTTTGAGCGTCTCTTCCCACACATCGAGCCGTTCTTCAGCGAACGAGTACGCGCGCATCACCTCATGAAAATAGGTGCAGCATTGGAGCTGAAACGGAGACATGTACCACGCCGCTTCGTACCGCTCAATCCGTTCTTCCCAAACCATCCGCGCCCGTTGCCATTCGTCCTTTTTTTGCTTTCGGTACGCCGCCGCCTCTTCCTCACTCACCTCGATCGTACGGACGGTGGCGCGATGGAAGCGGGCGAGCTCGCGAAAAAAGGCGTCCACCGCATCCTTCTCCACCTTTGATTCGCCGTCATGCCATGCTTGCAAATAATAAAGACGGCCGCCTTCTGTGGCAAACAGCGACCGCTGCTGCGTAAAGTACAATGGGAGGCAGCGGCGGCCGCCGCCATGTTGCAGAGACTGCCAAACGGCGGCGGCTTCTTGCTCGCTTTCAAGCGGCTTTAAGGCGAAAACACCGCGGTTCGTGTATACTTTGACGGCTTTGCCTCGCTGCTCCATGCGCTCTGGACGAAGACCGTACTGGGCGAGCACAGCCTCATATCGGTCAGCCTGTGTGGCCATTTGTTACGCCCCCTTATCGGCAAAAGAAACGGAAAGCGTTCCTTTCATGAGAAAGGACGGCTTCCCGCCATGGCCGGAATATAGAGCAGCTGCCCCTCGTGCACGTCATCTGGGCCTTCCAAATCGTTGGCGCGCAAAAGCTGCGAGACGGTCACATCATACCGTTCGGCAATCTTGTCCAATGAATCTCCTTGCTGGACGATGCAAATTTTCAGTTTCGTAAACTCTTCTGCCTCGCTTTTCGCAAACAGCTTCGTCAAGTAAAGCGCATTTTCGCTTTTTGTTTTCGTTTCTTCTTCCTCTTCTTCCTCTGCCGCCTTTTTCGCCGCCCCGATCGATACTTTCGCCTCAGTTGGCGGCAGCAGTGAAGCGATGTCTTCCTCCGTCTGTGCGCTGACCGCCTTCGTTTCCGTCTCGAGCGGCAAAAACGGCTCTTTGGCCTCCTCTTCTTCCTCAGCCTCCGCTTCTTCATGGCGCATAGCGGCTGGCTCTATGACGGAAACCGTCGTTTCGTCGGCGGCAAACGTGGGCTGTTCAGCCGCCTCATCGGCGAGATCATCCGCCGAAGCAAACACTTCCTCACCGGCCGCTTCCTTGCGGGCGATTGATTCAAACGGGGCAAACAGCGGCTCATCGTCCTCCTCATCGTCCGGCAAATCATCGTCAAGCGGCGCTTCACTGATCCCACTGATCGAAATGTCGGCAGTGATCAGCAATCTTCCGTTTTCATCCAAATCATAATCAAACGATTCAACCGTCACGTATACATCCTCAAGGGAACGAATGCGGTTTTTTGGAATCGTAATATCGATTGGAAAGCGGTGCGACAGTTCGCTGATCCCGTCTTCGCGCACCGAAATGTGCTGAATGAACCGATAACCAGCCATCTCAAACACGTCGTCATCCGCTTCGGCCTGCCCTTCGTCCGCTTGGCGGAATTCGCCGCTCAACTCAAGCGCGCCGCGGATCGTAATATATTGGTCGTACTCATCGACGGAAATGACCGGATCAAGAGAAATGGATAAAAACTCGGCGACTTCCTGTCCTCTTTTAAACCAGACCGATTCTTCCAATGAAAAACGCAAATACGATTGCTCCAACCGGGCCTCCTCCTTCCGTCCCTTCGGCAAATGGTTTCTATGACATTATCCATTGTATGAACGGAAAAGAGGCGGTATGATAAAAAATTGGGCTGCCGACCGTCGGCAGCCCCTTTCCTTATCCACGCAGACGGGCAAACACCCGCTCAGCAGCGGCAATCGTATATTCAATATCATCATCACTGTGCGCCGTCGACAAAAACAGCCCCTCAAATTGCGACGGCGGCAGGAAAATGCCTTCATTCGCCATTTCCCGATAATAGGCGGCAAACAGCTTCAAGTCGGACGTTTTCGCTGTCTCGTAGTTGACCACCGGCTCGTTCGTGAAGAAAAAGCCGATCATCGATCCAGCGCGGTTGATCGTATGCGGAATGCCGTACTTCTCCGCCGCCTGATGAAGACCATCCGCAAGGCGCGCCGCTTTGCGGCCAAGCTCTTCGTACGTTTCCGGCGTCAGCTGGCGGAGCGTCTCGTACCCGGCCGTCATGGCGAGCGGATTGCCGGAGAGCGTGCCGGCTTGGTACACCGGGCCGCTCGGCGCGACAAGCTCCATGATCTCGGCTTTGCCCCCGTACGCTCCGACTGGCAAGCCGCCGCCGATCACTTTGCCAAGGCACGTCAAATCCGGCTCAATGCCATAATACCCTTGGGCGCAGTGGTAATCGACGCGGAATCCGGTCATGACCTCATCAAAAATCAATAAAGCGCCGTATTGTTTCGTCACCTCGCGCAGCCCTTCCAAAAAGCCAGGCACCGGCGGAACGACGCCCATGTTGCCGGCGACCGGTTCGACGATCACCGCGGCGATGTCTTCGCCAAACCGCTCAAACGCATAGCGGACGCTGTCCAAATCGTTGTACGGCACGGTGATCGTATGCTGGGCGACCGATTCCGGCACGCCCGGGCTGTCCGGCAGGCCGAGCGTCGCCACGCCGGAGCCGGCTTTAATGAGCAGCGAATCGCCATGGCCATGGTAGCTGCCTTCAAATTTGATAATTTTGTTGCGCTTCGTATAGCCGCGCGCTAAACGGAGGGCGCTCATCGTCGCCTCGGTGCCGGAGTTGACCATGCGCACAACCTCGACGGACGGCACCCGCTCGATGACGAGCTTGGCGAGCTCATTTTCAAGCAATGTCGGAGCGCCAAAACTCGTGCCTTGTTCCGCCACGCGCTTCAACGCTTCCACGACCTGCGGGTTGGCATGCCCTAAAATGAGCGGACCCCATGACAGCACATAATCGATGTATTCATTGCCGTCAATATCGTAAATTTTCGCTCCTTGGCCGCGCGCCATGAAAATCGGCGTCATCCCGACCGACTTGAAGGCGCGCACCGGGCTGTTCACCCCGCCCGGCATCAATTTCACCGCTTCTTCGTAAGCGGTTTTTGACCGTTCGTAGCTTCGCATGCTTCCGCCCTCCTCTTTATTCCGCCAGCCAGCGGGCGACATCTTTAGCAAAATACGTAATGATCAAATCCGCGCCCGCCCGTTTCATCCCTGTCAACATTTCCATGACGACCGGCTTCTCATCGATCCAGCCGTTTTGCGCCGCCGCTTTGACCATCGCATACTCGCCGCTCACGTTATAGGCGACAAGCGGAAGCGGAAAACGGTTTTTGACGTCGCGGATAATATCCATGTAGGCAAGCGCTGGCTTCACCATCAAGAAATCAGCGCCTTCTTTGACATCCGACTCCGCCTCGCGAAACGCCTCAAGGCGGTTGGCCGGATCCATTTGGTACGTCTTCCGGTCGCCAAACTGCGGCGCGCTGTCGGCGGCATCACGGAACGGGCCGTAAAATGCCGAAGCGTATTTGATTGCATACGACATGATCGGCACATACTCAAACCCTGCTTCATCAAGCCCACGGCGAATGGCGGCGACAAAGCCGTCCATCATGTTCGACGGCGCGATGATGTCGGCGCCGGCTTGCGCTTGGCTCACCGCCGTTTTGGTGAGGAGCTCGAGCGACGGGTCGTTCAGCACGCGCTCGTTTTCGACGACGCCGCAATGGCCGTGGCTCGTATATTCACATAAACACGTATCCGCAATGACGACTAGATCTTTGTGTTCAGCTTTGATTTGGCGGATCGCCCGCTGCACAATCCCTGTTTCGCAATACGCCTGCGAACCGACTTCATCTTTTTCATTTGGCACGCCAAACACCATGACGGCGGGAATGCCAAGCTTGGCGATGTCGTCCACTTCCTCAGATAAACGGTCAAGCGATAAATGGTAAACCCCTGGCATCGACGGCACTTCCCGCTTAATGCCGCTTCCCTCGACCACAAACAGCGGATAAATGAGATCCTCGACGCGAAGATGCGTCTCACGCACCATCGCCCGAATCGCAGCCGTTTGCCGCAAACGGCGATGGCGGTCAAATGACAGTGCCATTCATCGTCCCTCCATGGAAAAATATTGTTCCATCGCTTTGATTATACCATCCGTGGTGTAATCCGTCGGACAAATGTGGACCGGAATGCCCGCCCGCTCGGCCGCTTCTTTCGTCACCGGTCCGATGCAGGCGACCGCAACACCGGAAAGAAGGGCATCCACTTCTTTGTCGAGAAGGCGGACAAGGCTGTCAACCGCCGACGGGCTCATCAAGGTGACCGCATCAAGCTCCCGCCGGCGCAGCAGCGACAACAACCGCTCCCGGCCGTTTTCATCAGGCTCGGTCTCATACACCGTGAGCTCGTCGACCGCGGCGCCGGCGTTTCGCAACGCCTCAGGCAAGGTCGGGCGCGCCAAATTGCCTTTGACAAACAGCACCCGCTCGCCTTGTTTTACGCGCGGCGCAAGCATGGCGGCAAGCCGTTCAGCGGTGAAATCATCCGGTACGAGCGCCGGTGAAACACCGTACTCAACGAGCGCGGCCGCCGTCTTCCGCCCGACGACGGCGACATTCGGCAGCGGCCGCGGCAACGAAACGTGCGGAAAAAAGAAGCGGACGGCGTTCGCGCTTGTGAAAACGAGCCAACGGTATTCGCCAAGCCGCTCAACCATAGAAGCGATTTCTTCCGGCGCCGCCGGTCGGATGGCAATGAGCGGGATCTCGACCGGCACGGCGCCGACAGCGCGCAGCTTGGCAGAAAACGATGCCGCCTGCTCTTTGCCGCGCGTCACGAGCACCGTTTTGCCGGCGAGCGCGCTGTGTGTCATGATTGGCTCAACTCCTGTTTCACCCGCTCGATGAGCGCTTTCGCCCCTTGTTCGCTCAAGATGGCAGCCGCCTGTCGGCCGACCGCTTCCGGATCGGCGCCAGTGACGATTTCTTTATACATTTCTTTGCCATCCGGGGAGGCGACAAGCGCGGTAAGACGCACCGTCCCCTCCTTCACTTCCGCGTAGCCGGCAATCGGCACTTGACAGCCTCCTTCCATTTGCTGCAAAAAGGCGCGCTCCGCCCGAACAGCCCGCTCGGTTTGCTCGTCGTTTAACCGGCTGAGCCATTGGCGCAATTCGTCATCATCCTCCCGGCATTCGACCGCCAGCGCCCCTTGGCCGACCGCCGGAACACAGACATCAAAAGGAAGATAGTCGCTGATGACGTCATCGCCCCAACCCATGCGCGCAAGACCCGCCGCCGCCAGCACGATCGCATCGTACTCTTCGCTTTCGAGCTTCGCCAACCTTGTGTCAATATTGCCGCGAATCCATTTGATCGTCAAATCCGGGCGATAGGCAAGCAGCTGCGCTGAACGGCGCAAGCTGCTCGTGCCAATGACCGACCCAGGCGGCAAGTCGGAGAGCATCCGGTTTCCTTTGCTGACAAGCACATCGCGTGCATCTTCGCGACGCGGAACCGCACCGATCACTAAACCTTCGGGCAGCACAGCCGGCATATCTTTCATGCTATGGACCGCCATATCGATGCCGCCGGCGAGCAATTCATGCTCAATCTCTTTCACAAACAACCCTTTGCCCCCGACTTTCGAGAGCGTAACATCAAGCACCCGATCTCCTTTCGTGACGATTTCTTTCACTTCAAACGTAAACGGCGCCCCAAGCTGTTTCAATTCGTTGATCACCCACTTCGTCTGGGTCAAAGCAAGCTTGCTGCACCGCGAGCCAACGACAATGTTCCGCATCTCGTTTCACCTCGATTACGAATACCAAAAATGAAATTTTGACAAACTGCCAAACAAGAAAAAGTTGACAAGCAAAAATAAAAACGAACCGATATTCCATAGCGCGATCGCCTTCCCTTGCATCTGCCGGACGGCTCGCTTGTAAAAATAGACGCCATAGACGAGAAGAACGACAAACGACCCGAGCACTTTCGCATCATACCAATGGAAATGGTCGATTTGAATATACGCCCAAATCACGCCAAGAATGAGTCCTAATAACAACATAGGCAAGCCGAGCGCATTTAAAACATACGACAAAAAATCAAGCCGCGACAAATCCGCCATGCGCCAAAGGCGCGCCCCCCACTTTTTCTTTTTCAGCAAACTGTACTGCAACATGTAAAGCGCCGAAAACAGAAACGACAGCGTAAACGCCGCATACGCTCCGAGCGAAAGGGTGATGTGGATGATCAGCAGCTCCGAGACGAGCCGCTCCGCAACAGCCGGCGACTGCGAAGACGGTGCAAACGTATGAATGGCCAAAATAAAAAAAGCAAGCACGTTCGTAAAAAAGACGATGAAATCGACGCGCAGCAGCCGATTGATGACGAGCGACAGCGTAATGAGCAGCCAAGCGTAAAAATAAAGCCCTTCCGACATCGTTAAAATCGGAAAGCGCTTCGTCTCCATGATGCGAGAAACAAACGTCACTGTCTGCAAAAGCCACACAATAGAAAGCAACCAGAAGGCGATGTCGTTCGCCTTCCGGTTTTGTTGTAAAAAATCGATGAAATAGAATAGGATCGAAGCGATGTAAAGCAAAATGGACAACTCATACAACAGCGCCACCATCCATCCCACCTTACAGCTGCCATGATGGGCGGGCGGCACGGACCGCTTCCGCGTCTTGTTCATCGCATTGCACGGATTTCGCCTGCTCTATATGCCGCTCGGCTTTCACCGCATCTTCGATATTGAAAATTTTCATAAACAGCAAAAGCGCCTCCTCGGCATTCGGGCCGGCGGCGAGTTCCTTCGCCTGCAAAATCGGATCGCGGAGCAGCTGGTTAATAATGCTTTTCGTATGCTTATTCAACACTTTCCAGTCGCGCTCCGACAAATGCGGCAGTTTCCGCTCCAAACTTTTCATCGTTTCTGCTTGAATGGCCAGCGCCTTTTCGCGCAATGCGGCAATGACTGGCACGACGCCGAGCGTCTGCAGCCATTGGCTGAACGCCATAAGTTCCGCTTCGATCATCGTTTCAATGCGAGCCGCTGCCTTTTGCCGTTCCGCCAAGTTGGCCGCCACCACATCTTGCAAATCGTCAATGTCGTACAAAAACACCGTTTCCAAATCAGCCAACGCCGGATCCAAATCGCGCGGCACCGCGATGTCAACCATAAAGAGCGGGCGGCCTTTGCGCATTTTCTCAAGCGGCGCCACCATTTCCTTCGTCAAAATATAGCCTTTGGCTCCCGTCGAGCTGATGACGATATCCGCTTCCAGCAAAGCGCATGACAATTCGCCGAGCGGCTTCGCTTCGCCGGCAAACTGCTTAGCAAGCTGTTTCGCTTTTTCAAGCGTCCGATTGACAACCGTCACCTTCCCGACGCCGCTGCCGTACAAGTTTTGCGCCGCCAGCGTCCCCATTTTGCCGGCCCCGATAATCAAGACGTGCTTGCCGGCAAGGCGGCCGAAAATTTTCTTCGCCAGCTCAACCGCCGCATAGCTGACCGATACAGCGTGCGCGCCGATGCCCGTTTCCGAGTGGGCGCGCTTCGCAAAGGTCACCGCCTGCTTGAACAGATGATTGAAAATCGTGCCGCTCGTCCCGACCTCTTGAGCGAGCAAATAGCTGTCTTTCACTTGCCCTAAAATTTGCGTTTCCCCAAGCACCATCGAATCAAGGCCGGCCGCCACGCG
The DNA here is from genome assembly GCF_002335725.1 of Geobacillus sp. FJAT-46040. NCBI lineage: Bacteria > Bacillati > Bacillota > Bacilli > Caryophanales > Anoxybacillaceae > Geobacillus > Geobacillus sp. FJAT-46040. The sequence continues at coordinate 390,478 of NZ_NISS01000001.1, read as the reverse complement.
GAACAAATGCTTTATGGCCGCTTCTCCTTCAAGCACACGCAAATACGGAGCAATCGCTTCCACTTTGACGCCAAACCATTCGGCTAAAAATGCTTTCATATAGTAACGGCCGGTATGCAGTTGATCAACCACTGCATAAACTTCCGTCCGGTTGCACGTCGAAACGATCACATTTTCGAGCACGCTTTTTTGCTTGGCGAGCTGTTTCATCGCCGCACCGAGTTCCGCTTCCGCAAACGCGAGCTTTTCGCGGATTTCTACAGGGGCGGTTTTATAGTCGACGCCAACGACTACGATTTGCACGATGCCATCCCCCTTATTGACCGAATCCCTTCCATCATTATATCACAACCGTCCATCGTTCCGGTTTGAAAAAATTGTGAACATGCCTTCAAAGCTATGCTAAACTGTAGACAGTGATCATTCTATCATAAACATGTCCAAAAGGGAAACGGAGGACGCGACGATCATGAAAACCCGAACGGTATTCGCCGGCATCTTGTTCATCGGCCTCGGGCTGTATTTTCTCGCCGGACAGTTGGAATCCCCCCTTTTCCATTTCTTCCAAGGGTGGCCGGCCTTGCTTGCCATTTGCGGCGCGGCTTTGCTTGGCCAGGCGCATTCAGCGCGCGAATATGCTTACCTTTTCCCCGGCTTTCTTTTACTCGGATTTGGCGTTGAGTTGCTCCTTGCGAGTGCATTTTCGGCCTGGCCCCGCGGCGTGAACATGTTTTTTTTCCTCATCGCGCTCGCTTTTTTCGCCAGCAGCCGCAAACAAAAAGGCGGGGCCGGCTTTGGCGTGCTTTTCTTGCTTCTCGCTGTCGTGCTGACGTTTTCCGGGCGCGGCCAGCCGTTCTTTCACCTCGTCCAAGCCGGACTTTCCTCTGTCTGGAAGTTTTGGCCGCTCGGACTCATCGCCATCGGCGTCTATATATTATGGACTAGGCGAAAATAGCCTTGAAAGCGAAAACACCAGCGGAATCGCTGGTGTTTTCGTCATGAGGCCACAAACGGCAAAAGCGCCGCCCATGCTTCGTCTTTCCCTTGTCCGGTCTCGGCGGAAAACAAAATGAGCGGGTCGCCGTCAGCCATCCGCAGCGTCTCGCGCGCGATTTTCGCGTGTTTTTGATGCTTGCCGCGCGGCACTTTATCCGCTTTCGTCGCGATGACGATCACCGGGATCTCGTAATGTTTCAAAAACTCGTACATCATCACATCGTCTTTCGTCGGCGGATGGCGCAAATCAACGAGCAGGACCGCCGCCTTAAGCGCCTCGCGCGTCGTAAAGTACGTCTCCATCATGTTCCCCCATTTTTGCCGCTCCTGCTTCGACACGCGGGCGAAACCATAACCTGGCACGTCCACAAAGTAAAACGAGTCGTTAATCAAATAAAAATTCAACGTTTGCGTTTTACCTGGCTTTGAGGAGGTGCGCGCCAAGTTTTTCCGGTTGATCATTTTGTTGATGAATGATGATTTGCCGACGTTCGAACGGCCGGCGAGCGCCACCTCCGGCCGTCCGCCGTCCGGATATTGTTCCGGCTTGACGGCACTGGTCACAAGCTCTGCTTTCTTCACATTCATCGCTTCCACCCCACCAACGCGTGCGGCAGCACCTCATCGAGATGAGAGACGAGCACAAAGCGCAAGTCGCGCTTCACCGTTTCCGGAATGTCAGCCAAATCTTTTTCATTGTCTTTCGGCAAAATGACGGTTTTCAATCCGGCACGATGGGCGCTTAACGTTTTCTCTTTCAGCCCCCCGATCGCAAGAACGCGGCCGCGCAGCGTAATTTCCCCGGTCATGCCGACAAAGCGGCTCACCGGCTTGCCCGTCAAAGCGGAAATGAGTGCGGTCGCAATCGTAATGCCGGCCGATGGCCCGTCTTTCGGCACCGCTCCTTCCGGAACGTGGATGTGAATATCATATTTCTCATGGAACTTCGGATCAATGTCAAGCTCCTCGGCGCGCGACCGCACGTAGCTGAACGCCGCTTGCGCTGATTCTTTCATGACATCGCCGAGCTTGCCGGTCAAAACGAGTTTGCCGTTTCCTTTCGCGAGCGACACTTCGATGGCGAGCGTATCGCCGCCAAACGCCGTATACGCCAGCCCGGTCGCCACGCCGACTTGGTCTTCCGCCTCCGCTCGGCCGTAGCGGTATTTTCGCTTCCCTAAAAATTCCTCAAGATTGTTTTCTGTGATCACAACCCGCTTTTTCTCGCCGGAAACGATGAGGCGGGCCGCTTTTCGGCAGATAGCGGCGAGCTGCCGCTCCAGCTCCCGCACCCCGGCTTCGCGCGTATAATGGCGGATGATATCGAGCATCGCGTCATCGCGAATTTGCAACGCCGCCTTTTTCAGCCCGTGCTCGGTGATTTGTTTCGGCAGCAAATGCCGCTTGGCGATATGCAGCTTCTCCACTTCTGTGTAGCCTGGTATGTGGATCACTTCCATCCGGTCCAAGAGCGGCTGCGGAATCGCCGCCAAATGGTTGGCCGTGGCGATAAACATGACTTTCGATAGATCGTACGGCTCTTCAATGTAATGGTCGCTGAACGTATGATTTTGCTCCGGGTCAAGCACCTCCAGCATGGCCGCCGATGGATCGCCACGGAAATCGCTCGACATTTTGTCGATTTCATCAAGCAAGAAGACGGGGTTGATCGTGCCTGCTTTTTTCATTCCCTGGATAATGCGTCCCGGCATGGCGCCGACATACGTGCGGCGATGGCCGCGAATTTCCGATTCGTCGCGGACGCCTCCGAGCGAAACGCGGACGAAGCGGCGGCCGAGCGCTTTGGCGATCGAGCGGGCGAGCGACGTTTTGCCGACCCCCGGCGGTCCGGCGAGGCAAAGAATCGGACCTTTTAACGATTTCGTCAGCTGCTTGACAGATAAAAATTCAAGCACCCGTTCTTTCACTTTATCGAGCCCGTAATGCTCCTCGTTTAAAATCGCTTCCGCCCGCTTAATGTCGTGGATGTCTTCTGTTTCTTTCGACCACGGCAAGGCGATGAGCCAATCGAGGTAGTTGCGAATGACTGCGCTTTCCGCTGAGGTCGCCGGAATTTTTTCATAGCGGTCAAGCTCCTTCAATGCCGTTTGTTTCACATGCTCCGGCATGCCGGCCGCCTCGATTTTTTCTTTCAGCTCCTCGACTTCGCTCGTTTTTCCTTCTTTTTCGCCAAGCTCTTTTTGAATCGCCTTCATTTGCTCGCGCAAATAATACTCTTTTTGCGTCCGCTCCATCGACTGCTTGACGCGGGCGCTGATCTTTTTCTCAAGCTGGAGCACTTCTTTTTCGTTGTGCAAAATTTGGATGATTTTATTGAGGCGCTCTTTCACGTCGATCGTTTCTAAAATGCGCTGCTTTTCCTCAAGCTTAAGCGGCAAGTGCGAGGCGATGATGTCCGCCATTCGCCCCGGCTCATCGATGTCGACGATCGAGGCGTAAATGTCGACCGACAGCCGCTTGGACAAGTTTATGTACTGCTCGAAATATTCAAGCATCGTCCGCTTGAGCGCCTCATCTTCTAAATCTTTCGCCGCCCGATCAGCAAACTTTTCGACTTTGACGAGAAAGTACGGCTCCTCGCTGATCACTTCCGTAATGAGCGCCCGAGCGACGCCTTCGACAAGCACGCGGAACGTGCCGTTCGGGAGTTTTAGAAGTTGCTTGACGCGCGCGATCGTTCCCATTTTATATAAGTCATCCATGTCCGGTTCGTCGATGGCAACGTCTTTTTGCGACGTCAGCAAAATCATATGATCCTCAACCATGGCTTGTTCGAGCGCTTTGACCGATTTCTCGCGCCCGACATCCAAATGGAGCACCATCGTCGGAAACACGAGCAGCCCACGCAGCGGCAAAAGCGGAACGACCGTCTCCTTTTTCTTTCCGTTCACGCCGAACACCTCCATCTCTCGCTTCTATTCGTTTATTGTATAGTACGGTAGCCGGGTTTGTAAAATTTGACGAACGAAAAAGCGCGCGGCGCTCCGTCTGCAGGCAAAGAAAAACCGACTTCAGCGACGATCCGCTTGCGCCGAAGCCGTACATAAAAGAGAGGCCGGGCGAACCGCCCGACTCGGTTGCGAGCGGATCGCCCGCTTTCGTTGCCAATCGTTCGCCTTGCCGCCGTTTCCTTTGGCTAGACGAGCTTTTTCTCCGAGCGGTCCATAGCCGCTGGCAGCAGCGCGGGGCCGCGGCGGAGCGCCTCTTCGCCGAACACATGGACGAGCACTTCCTCGAGGCGGCGGACGGCGATGATTTGAATGCCGCTGACTTCGCCTAGCAACGATTGCATATTCTCAATCGGGATGATGACTTTTTTCGCCCCGGCTTGTTTGGCCGCTTTGATTTTGGCGAACACGCCGCCGACCGGTTTCACGCAGCCACGGATGCTGATTTCTCCGGTCATCGCGACCGTATGATCGACTGGCAGCTGGTAAATGGCGGAATAAATGCCGACTGCAATCGCCACCCCGGCTGAAGGGCCGTCAACCGGCACCCCGCCCGGAAAGTTGACATGAATGTCGTAGCGGTCCGCTGGCACGCCCATCGCCCGCAACACCGTAATGACGTTTTCCGCCGAGCCGCGCGCCATGCTTTTGCGCCGCACCGATTTTTCTGCACTGCCGATGCTTTCCTCCTCGACAATGCCGGTGACATTGATCAATCCTTTTCCTTTCGCCGGCAAAGCGGTCACCTCAATTTCGAGCAACGCACCGGTGTTTGGTCCATACACAGCCAGACCGTTGACGACGCCGACCGCCGGAGCGGAAGCGATTTTCTTCTCATAGCGCGGAGTCATTTGGCTCGATTGAATGACCCATTCAATATCTTTGTCCAAAATGTTTTCTCGGTTTTCCGTGATGGCCAGGCCAGCGGCAATTTGCATCATGTTGACCGCCTCCCGCCCGTTGCGCGCATAGGCGGCAAGGAGGCGAATGCCGCTTTCTGACACGTTCAAGCGGATTTTTTCCGCCGCCTTTTTCGCGATGAGGGCGATTTCATCTTGGTCCAATTCACGGAAAAATACTTCCAGGCAGCGAGAGCGAATGGCCGGAGGAATTTCGTTCGGCGTGCGCGTCGTCGCCCCGACAAGACGGAAATCAGCCGGCAGTCCATTTTGGAAAATATCGTGAATATGGCTTGGGATTTGCGGATTTTCTTTGCTGTAATAGGCGCTTTCAAAAAATACTTTCCGGTCCTCAAGCACTTTCAACAACTTGTTCATTTGGATCGGATGAAGCTCGCCGATTTCGTCGATGAATAAAACGCCGCCGTGGGCGTTCGTCACCGCCCCTTGCTTCGGCTGGGGAATGCCGGCTTGCCCCATCGCCCCGGCCCCCTGGTAAATCGGGTCGTGCACCGAGCCGATGAGGGGGTCGGCGATGCCGCGCTCGTCAAAGCGCGCCGTCGTCGCGTCAAGCTCAACGAACACCGCATTTTTCTTAAACGGGGAGAGCGGATTTTTTTTCGCTTCCTCAAGCACGAGCCGAGCAGCTGCCGTCTTGCCGACGCCGGGCGGCCCGTAAATGATGACATGTTGCGGGTTGGGGCCGCATAAAGCGGCTTTTAACGCCTTGATGCCGTCTTCCTGACCGACGATGTCGTCAAAACTTTTCGGCCGCACTTTTTCCGCCAGCGGCTCGGTGAGCGAAATCGAACGCAGCTTGCGGAGCTGTTCCATCTCTTTGCGCGACTCTTTATCAATCGAAACTTTTTGCACACGTTGCCCTCTTAGCAAATTCCAAAAATAAAGGCCGATGATGACCCCGAAAAACAGCTGGATGACCAGTACGATGTTCGTCCAATCCATGCCCCGATATCCTCCTGCCTTTAGATGGTATGTAGTATGATAGTATCTCCGCGAACTGGCGGGAATAAACAAAAAAGCGCCGACCGGCGCCCAGGGCATGGGCGGCGAAAAAAGAAACCGCCGAAAAAAGGCGGTTTTCCCATCAGGCAGATGTTTTCCGTTCCAGCTCGATGACGGTGCCATCATGACGGATCAGCGTCGGCGGCTTTGTGCCGCGCACCGTGTCGAGCGTGATGATGCACTTTTGCACATCTTCGCGCGACGGCAGCTCAAACATCACATCGAGCATAATGCCTTCGATGATCGAGCGAAGGCCGCGCGCGCCCGTTTTCCGCTCAATCGCTTTTTTCGCGATTTCACGGAGCGCCGCTTCTTCAAACTCGAGCTCAACGCCGTCAAGCTCAAGCATTTTTTGGTATTGCTTGACAATGGCATTTTTCGGTTTCGTCAAAATGTCGATCAACGCCTGTTCGTCGAGCGGCTCGAGCGTCGTAATGACCGGCAGACGGCCGATGAACTCCGGAATCAGTCCGAATTTGAGCAAGTCTTCCGGCAGCACTTTCGACAACAAGTTTTTCTCGTCGACATCCGTCTGGTTCATTTCCGCGCCAAAACCGATCACTTTTTTGCCAAGGCGGCGCTTGATGATCGGCTCAATGCCATCAAACGCCCCGCCGCAAATGAACAAAATGTTCGTCGTATCGATTTGAATGAATTCTTGATGCGGATGTTTGCGGCCGCCCTGCGGCGGAACGCTGGCAATGGTGCCTTCTAAAATTTTCAACAGCGCCTGTTGCACCCCTTCGCCGGATACGTCGCGAGTGATGGAAGGGTTTTCCGATTTGCGGGCGATTTTGTCAATTTCATCGATGTAAATAATGCCTTTTTCCGCCCGTTCGACGTCATAATCCGCCGCTTGGATGAGCTTTAACAAAATGTTTTCGACGTCTTCGCCAACATAGCCGGCCTCTGTAAGCGAGGTGGCATCGGCGATGGCAAACGGCACGTTCAAAATGCGCGCCAATGTTTGCGCCAGCAGCGTTTTCCCGCTCCCGGTCGGCCCGATCATTAAAATGTTGCTTTTCGACAGCTCGACATCATCGATTTTGCTGCCGGAATTGATCCGTTTATAATGATTGTAAACAGCAACGGCGAGCGATTTTTTCGCCTCATCTTGACCGATGACGTACTCATCTAGAATTTCCCGAATTTCCAACGGTTTCGGCACGTCTTTAAATTCAAATTCCTCTTCATTGCCGAGCTCCTCTTCAACAATTTCCGTGCATAGCTCAATGCACTCGTCGCAAATGTAAACCCCCGGACCGGCAACGAGCTTTCGCACTTGATCCTGTGTTTTGCCGCAGAACGAGCATTTCAACTGCCCTTTTTCATCATTGAATTTAAACATATCATTCACCCCTTGCCAACGAAATCGCGCCTGCTTATGTATCCATTTCCGCCATCTCTTATGTCGTAAAAACGTATGTATTCGCTATTTTACCATAAATGTTCCTGAAAAAGCGAATGAAAAAACCGTTATCTGTTTAGAAAAGTTTGAAAATTGCCGCTCAGGCGCCATTGTTGTGGATAAAGAACAAGGCACGAACGTCTCGCGCCTTGTTCTTTCCTTAAAGATATATTATGCCGCAACCTTGCTGTGCTCTACAAGAAAATCGACTGTTTTCCGCCATTTCAAATCTTCTTTGACGCCATCTAAGCTGCCGAGCAGCTCTTTCAGCTTGTCCACGCTCAGCTTGTAGGCTTCCGCCATTTTTTCGAGCTCTTTGTTTACTTCCTCGTCGGTTACTTCAATGTTTTCGGCCTTCGCGATCGCTTCAAGCGTCAACGCCGCGCGCACCCGTTTTTCGGCATCTTCTTTCATTTGCTCGCGCAACGACGCTTCATCTTGGCCGGAGAATTGGTAATACAACTGCAAGTTCAGACCTTGCATTTGCAGGCGTTGGTCAAATTCGCGAAGCATCCGGTCGGTTTCGTTTTTGATCATAACCTCCGGAATATCCATTTCGGCGTTGGCTGCCGCTTTTTCGACAACCGCATTGCGCAAGGCAGTCTCCGCCTCGTTCTTTTTCGCCTCTTCCAAACGGGCGCGAATTTTCGCCTTCAGTTCGTCAAGCGTTTCGACTTCTTCATCGACGTCTTTGGCAAACTCATCGTCAAGCGCCGGCAGCTGTTTCGCTTTCACTTCATGCACTTGCACTTTAAACGTCGCCGGTTTGCCGGCCAATTGCTTCGCGTGGTATTCATCCGGGAATGTGACTTGGATTTCTTTTTCCTCGCCGGCTTTCATGCCGACAAGCTGTTCTTCAAACCCCGGAATGAACGTTCCAGAGCCGATTTCAAGCGAATAGTTCTCTGCCTTGCCGCCTTCAAACGGCTCGCCGTCGACAAACCCTTCGAAATCGATGACGACCGTATCGCCGTTTTCCACCGTCCCGTCTTCTTTCACGACAAGTTCGGCGTAATTTTCTTGCAAACGTTTCAATTCGTTTTCGACATCTTCGTCCGTCACGGTTGTATCCATTTTTTCCACTTCAAGCCCTTTGTATTGACCGAGCTTGACTTCCGGCTTTACGGTCACTTTCGCTTTGAAAATTAAGCTTTTGCCTTTTTCCATTTGCTCAATGTCAATCTCCGGCATTGACACCGGTTCGATGCCTGCCTCTTCGACGGCTTTGGCATACGCCTCTGGCAGCAAAATGTCGAGCGCATCTTGATAGAGCGCTTCGACGCCGAAGCGTTTTTCAAACAGAACGCGCGGCACTTTCCCCTTGCGGAAGCCCGGAAGCGTGATGTTTTTCACCACTTTTTTAAACGCGGCGTCCAAGCCTTTGTTCACTTTCTCGGCGTCGACCTCAACGGTCAATACGCCTTCGTTCCCTTCAAGCTTTTCCCATTTGACTGACATCCTTGTTCCCTCCACCTGAAATCATTGCTCGGACCATAGCGCACTCCGCTTGTCCAGATCTTTTTATGATGCCCAATTATGTAGACAAGTATGCGAAAACAGATACATAGCACAGCCATTATATTATAACATACAACAGCCATGTTTCAACAGAGAACGAGCCATTAGAGGGAGGAAAGTTCCTCTATTTCGTATAGCTTTTGGCAAAGCGTTGCCATCTCCGCCGCCTCCACACCGTAGCGGTCGGCCAAGGCGGTCGCGTCAGCATCCAAGCCTAAAAACCGGCTCGCCATCCAATGGAGAGCAGCAAGCCAGGCCGCTGCATCCGCCGGCTCTGGCGGAAACGGGTACAACACATATGCATAGCGAAGCCAAATGTCCGCCGCCGTTTCATACAAACTCGGGCTTTCCGCCGCGAGCTGCTGTTCAAGCCGACCCAGCAGCGATGAAGCAAATTCCGTTTCCGTCTGTTCGTCCAACCCTGACGGGACGACCTCCATGCAACGGCCAAATTTCTCAACCGTCACCGTTTCGTTGACTCGCTTCCCTGTCAACAGGCGAAGGAGCATCGTTTTCGCCATCGGGCTTTTTTCCGGTGCGCGTAAATATTGCTTGAGCAACGGCAGCACCGGCTCGATGTCTTCTTTTTCCAGTTGTTTAATCAGTTGCAGCTGCTCAGCAATGTCCCCGGACTCAAGCAGCCGTCTCACCCGCTTCCACTCCGCGGGCGGAAGCGTGCGGGCATTCATTTTTTCACTGAATCGAAGCAGCTGGTGAAGCTGTTCGCGCAGCGAAACGGATAACGACGGACGGCGCAAGGCGTGGCGGATCACGGTTTCGGCCTTGCTGTATCGATTCGTTTGCAACAATATGGCAATATACATTTGCAACAGTTCACCGTTGCCCGGTTGCTCGTCAAGCAAACCGGCAAGACGCCGCTCCGCCTCATCATATTCCCCAAGCTCATAGCAACAGACAGCCAGCCCAAGCCGAACCGGAAAGCTGTGGTCGCCAAGCTGTTCGGCGGCGCGCAAAAAGCGGAGCGCTTCTTTATACCGCTTCGCCTCGAGCGCAGCAAACGCCTCTTCCATCAGCCGTTCTTTCGTTTGCGGAAACATGATGATTTTTCCTTTTTTCCCGGCCATCTTCGCCCGCTCCTATATGTGTTTACCACAAGTGTAACAAGTTTTCTTAGCCGAAACAAGCCAACCCTTTTTGGCGCTTGCTGCCGCCGTCCATTTTCTTCATCCTCCTATATGCAAAACAAAGAGGCTGTTCCTGCCAAAATAACGGTGGAACAGCCGATTTTTGCCGCCGCGCTGCACCGCAAAAAATAGACGCTTACGGCCGCGGGCTATGCTGTTGTTCATACGCTTGAATATACGGTTCATAGACAAACGTTAAATCAATTTCATCCCATCCCTTTAACAGCAACTGTTTTCGATACGGGTCAATGTCAAACGGACGCGAAAATCCTTCATCGTCAAATACCCGCTGTTCTTCAAGCGAAACCGTCAGTTCATAGTCTGCGCGCTCGCTTTGGCGCAGCAAGTAGCGGACATCCTCTTTATCCAGCCGGATCGGCAACAGCCCGTTTTTTAAGCAGTTGTTGTAAAAAATATCGGCAAACGATGGGGCAATGATGACGCGGAATCCGTAATCTTGCAGCGCCCACGGCGCATGTTCGCGCGATGAGCCGCAGCCGAAGTTTTCATCGGCGACTAAAATCGTCGCCCCTTCGTTTTCCGGGCGGTTGAGCTCAAACTCTGGATTTGGCGTGCCGTCGCTCAAATACCGCCAATCGTAAAAGAGAAACTGGCCAAAGCCGGTGCGTTCAATCCGTTTCAAAAACTGCTTTGGAATGATTTGATCGGTATCAATATTCGCACGATCGATGCCGGCGGTTTTTCCGCGATGGATCGTAAACGGCTTCATCGTCCTTTCCCCCCTTCCGTTATGGATGTCACTGATGGCAAAGGAGCTCGGCTTCCTAGGATGCCGCGCCGCCTCTTTTGCCATCACGATCGTCAATTTAACAGACCGGCTCGGCTTCAAGCTGGCGCACATCGACAAAATGTCCGTAAATCGCAGCCGCCGCGGCCATCACCGGGCTGACGAGATGCGTGCGCGCCCCTTTTCCTTGCCGCCCTTCAAAGTTGCGGTTCGACGTTGACGCACAGTGCTCGCCTTCCGGAATGATGTCCGGGTTCATGCCCAAACAGGCGCTGCAGCCGGAGTCGCGCCATTCAAAACCGGCGTCGATGAAAATTTGCGCCAACCCTTCCGCCTCGGCTTGTTTTTTCACTTGCTGCGATCCAGGCACGACGAGCGCCCGTACACCCGGAGCCACTTTTTTCCCTTTCACGATGCTCGCCGCCGCGCGCAAATCGCTGAGGCGTGAGTTGGTGCACGAACCGATGAAGACGTGCTGCACCGGAATATCCGTAATCGGCGTGCCCGGCTTGAGCCCCATGTACTCAAGCGCCCGGCGCACCGCGTTTTGCTCTGTTTTGCTTTCAAATTGCTCGGGATGCGGCACGACGCCATCGACGGAAGTGCTCATCGCGGGGTTCGTCCCCCACGTCACCATCGGAGCGACCGTCGACGCATCGATTTCAATCGTTTTATCGTATTCCGCCCCCTCATCGCTTGCAAGCGCCCGCCACCGTTCCACCGCCTTGTCAAACTCCTCGCCTTTTGGCGCATATTTGCGGCCGCGCAAATAGGCAAACGTCGTTTCATCCGGGCTGATGAGGCCGGCTCTCGCCCCAGCTTCAATCGACATGTTGCAAATCGTCATTCGCTCTTCCATCGACATGCGTCGGATCGCTTCGCCTGTAAATTCGATAATATAACCGGTGCCGATGCCAACGCCATAGCGGCCGATAATGGCCAAGATGACGTCTTTGGCGGTCACTCCTTTGCCGAGGCGGCCGTTGATGCAGATTTGCAGCGTTTTCGGCTTATGCTGCCAAAGCGTTTGTGTAGCCAATACATGCTCGACTTCGCTCGTGCCGATGCCGAACGCCAAGGCGCCAAACGCCCCGTGCGTCGACGTATGGCTGTCGCCGCAAACGATCGTTTTCCCCGGCTGGGTCAACCCGAGCTCTGGGCCGATGACGTGAACGATTCCTTGCTCTTCGCTGTGTAGGTCGGCGAGCGGAATGCCGAACTCGCGGCAGTTGCGCTCAAGCGCAGCGATTTGGTTGCGCGCCACTTCATCGGTAATCACAAATCGGTTAACGGTCGGCACGTTATGGTCCATCGTCGCAAAGGTCAAATCCGGCCGCCGCACCTTCCGCCCTTTTTGCCGCAATCCTTCAAACGCTTGCGGCGAGGTCACTTCATGCACTAAGTGCAAATCGATGTACAATAAATCCGGTTTGCCCTCCTCACGGTAGACGACGTGGTTTTCCCAAATTTTATCGATGATCGTTTTCGGCTTCATTGGCTTTCACCTCGCACGTCTTAGGCATAAACGGTCATAATTTGAGCAATGGCCGTATAATCCAGCACCGCCGCTTTGATTTCTTCGACCATTTCGTTCGTAGATACGATGCGGCCGCCGCTTGGCGCCAAGTCGGCGGTGCGCAAACCTTGGGCGAGCGCCTGCCACACCGCGTGCTCTACCGCCTCCGCTTCCGCGGTGAGCCCGAACGACAGGCGAAGCATCATCGCGGCCGACAAAATCGCCGCAATCGGATTGGCTTTGTTCATGCCGGCGATATCAGGCGCTGAACCGTGCACCGGCTCATACAAGCTCGGACCGGAAGCGGATAAGCTGGCTGACGGCAGCATCCCGAGCGAACCGGACAACATGGAGGCTTCATCGCTTAAAATGTCGCCAAACATGTTTTCTGTCACAATGACATCAAACTGCTTCGGCGCACGGATGAGCTGCATCGCGGCATTGTCAACAAGCATATGCTCAAGCGTGACGTCCGGAAACTGCTTCGCCACCTCTTCAGCCACTTCCCGCCATAGACGGCTTGACGAAAGGACGTTCGCCTTGTCGACCGAAGTCACTTTTTTCTTCCGCCCGCGTGCGAGTATAAACGCCATGCGAACGATCCGCTCAATTTCTTCCTTTTTATATAACAAGGTGTCCACTGCTTTTTCTTCGCCGTTTTCGACGACGCGGCCGCTCGGCTGGCCGAAGTAAATGCCGCCGGTCAGCTCGCGGACGATGACAAAATCGACGCCTTGCACGAGATCCGGTTTTAACGGCGAAGCGGAAACCAAACTGTCATAGCAAACAACCGGCCGCAAGTTGGCATATAAGTCGAGCTGCTTGCGAATGGCAAGCAATCCTTTTTCCGGGCGCAAATGCGGAGGGTTGTCATCCCACTTCGGACCGCCGACCGCCCCAAGCAGCACCGCATCGCTTTCTCGGCAAAGGCGGAGCGTTTCCTCGGGGAGCGGCGTCCCCGCCTCATCGATCGCCGCTCCACCGATCAATCCATATTCAAACGTAAACTCGTGGCCAAACCGGATGCCGACCGCTTTTAATACCTCGACCGCTCCGGACGTCACTTCTTTGCCGATGCCATCCCCTGGCAAGACGGCAATCCGATAGTTTCCCATTCTGAATCCCCCCGTTTTTATGGTGTTGCCACTTTCTCGTTTTCGCCGCGCATCGCTTCGATCATAAACACACGGTTGATGGCGTTGATGTACGCTTTCGCCGATGCTTCCAACACGTCTTGTGCAGTGCCGCGCCCGCTCGTCTCGATGTCATGGACGCGCACTTTGACGAACACTTGGGCCAACGCATCGCGGCCGCCGCCGACCGATTCGATCCGGTAGTCAAGCAGCGTCACCGGCGTTTGGAAGCAACGTTCCAATGTATTGTACAGCGCCTCGACGCTGCCGGCGCCGGTCGCCGCTTCTTGGATTTCATTCCCCTTCCCGTCTTTCAGTACAACTACCGCTGTCGGAATTTGATTCGTCCCGTATTGCACTTGAATGGAAGACAATTGGTAAAAATCTTTAAAGTGGTCGAACTTCTCTTCGAAAATCAACGCGATTAAATCGTCGTCGGTAATGTCCTTCTTTTTGTCCGCCAATTCTTTAAAACGGACAAACAGCTGATTGATTTCTTCATCGGACAACGTGTAGCCGAGCTCCTCAACCCGGTTGCGAAGCGCATGGCGGCCGGAATGTTTGCCGAGCACCATCGAATTCGACGGCACGCCGACGAGCTCCGGCGAAATGATTTCGTATGTCGTTTTTTCTTTTAAGACGCCGTCTTGATGGATGCCCGATTCATGCGCAAACGCGTTTTTGCCGACGACCGCTTTGTTGGGTGGAACGACGACCCCGGTCAGCTTGCTGACAAGATTGCTTGTGCGCTTAATTTCCTGCAAATTGAGGCGCGTTTCCACTTGATAGTAGTCTTTGCGGATGTGAAGGGCGACAGCGATTTCCTCAAGCGCCGCATTGCCGGCCCGCTCGCCGATGCCGTTGATCGTGCACTCGACCTGCGTCGCTCCATGTTCAATGGCCGACAGCGAGTTCACCACCGCCATGCCCAAGTCATCATGACAATGAGCGGAGAGTGAAACCTTTTCAATATTCGGAACATTGTTTTGCAAATAGAGGAAAATTTCCCCGTATTCTTTCGGCGTAATATAGCCGACCGTATCCGGAATGTTGATCACCGAGGCGCCGGCTTTGATCACTTCGGCGACGATTTTTGCCAAAAACGGCAACTCGCTTCGGCACGCATCTTCCGCCGACCATTGGACGATCGGGAAAAAGCGCTTCGCGTATTTCACCGCCTCAACCGCCGCTTCAATCACTTGTTCCGGCGTCATCCGCAATTTATGCACCATATGGATCGGCGAGGTGGCGATGAATAGGTGGAGCCGCGGCTCCGCGCCGCCTTTTAACGCCTCCCACGCCGCATCAATGTCGCTTCGGACCGAGCGCGACAGCCCGGTGACCGAGCATGTTCTCACCGTTTCAGCAATTTGTTTGACCGCCTCAAAATCGCCTTTCGATGAGGCGGGGAAACCCGCCTCGATGATGTCAACCCGCAGCCGTTCAAGTTGACGGGCAATTTCCAACTTTTTTTGCAAATTCAAGTTCACACCAGCGGATTGTTCCCCATCACGCAATGTGGTATCAAAAAACTTAATTTTTCGCACCTGGCACCACCGCCTCGATTTGTTTTGCCTTCACAAACGGCATCATGCTTCGCAGTTCGCGTCCGACAATCTCAATCAAATGCTCATTCTCACGCCGATTGATGGCGTTGAACTCCGGACGGTTCGCTTGGTTTTCCAAAATCCAGCTCTTCGCGAATTTGCCGGTTTGAATGTCATCGAGCACCTTTTTCATTTCCGCTTTCACAGCGTCGTTAATAATGCGCGGGCCGGTGATAAAGTCGCCCCATTGCGCCGTATCGGAAATCGAATAGCGCATCCACGACAAACCGCCTTCGTAAAGGAGATCGACGATGAGCTTCATCTCATGCAAACACTCAAAATAGGCGACTTCCGGCTGATACCCGGCTTCAACGAGCGTTTCAAACCCGGCTTTGATGAGCGCCGTCAGCCCACCGCACAGCACCGCTTGTTCACCGAACAAGTCGGTTTCCGTCTCTTCTTTGAACGTCGTCTCCAACACCCCAGCTCGAGCAGCGCCGATCGCTTTCGCGTAGGCGAGCGCCGTTTCTTTCGCGTGTCCGGTCACATCTTGGTAGACGGCGATGAGCGCCGGCACGCCCGCTCCTTCCGTATATGTGCGCCGCACGAGATGGCCTGGGCCTTTCGGCGCAACCAAGAAGACGTCAACATGATTCGGTGGGACAATTTGGCTGAAATGGATGTTAAAGCCGTGCGCAAACACAAGCGCATTGCCTGGCTCGAGTTCCGGCTCGATTTCCTCTTTGTACACGGCCGGCTGCTTCTCATCCGGCAGCAGCACCATGACGATATCAGCCTGCTTCGCCGCTTCGCGGACTGAATACACCTCAAACCCGTCTTGTTCTGCCTGCTCCCACGATTTTCCTTTTCGCAGTCCGACGATGACGCGAACGCCGCTGTCGCGCAAGTTTTGCGCATGGGCGTGGCCTTGCGAGCCGTAGCCGATGATCGCGACCGTTTTCCCTTGCAAATATTGTTCGTTTGCATCCCCGTTATAGTAGACTTTTGCCATGATTACCCTCTCCTTTGTTCTGTAGTTTGACAATCCCTACGCTTGGCCGCCCCTTGTTTGGCGGTTCCATGAAGCAATCAGCGCTGTTTTGTATGATAGCTGGTGAACTACCCGCCACCTATGCTTCGCTTAGAGGTGGAGGCTTCAAGCGACTTGTGCGTGTTCGCCGAACGGTAAGCCACACACAAGAACCCTTTACGCTTCCCTTCGTTCCGAAGGTGTCCGTTCTAGCCATATTCTATCCTATTCGTTGGCTAACGCCAACCGACATTCATCTCCCACCTACTCACTGGGTTACACCCTTCGCGTTCCTTGAGGTGGGAGACCTCTTTCGGAAATCCGTTAAATAATGAACGCCGTTTTCTGATTCGTCGTCGCTTTTTGCGCCCCGCGGGTGAACGCGGTCGTTCCCGTGCGCGCCACTTCCTTAATGCCGTACGGGCGCAATAGTTCAATCAACGCCTCGACTTTCTCCGGCTCGCCGGTCACTTGAATGACGAGGCTGTCTTTGCTTACGTCGACGATCGAGGCGCGAAACGGCTCGATGAGCGTGTAAATTTCCTGGCGGACCGCCGGAGGAGCGGCAACTTTAATGAGCGCCAGCTCGCGGGCGACGATCGCTTGGTCGGTGATGTCATTCACCTTCAACACATCAATCTGCTTGTTCAGCTGCTTAATGATTTGCTCCGCCGTCCGTTCATCGTCAACGTTGACGACGAACGTCATCCGCGAAATGCCCTCGATTTCCGTATGCCCGACCGTAATGCTTTCGATATTGTAATGCCGCTTTGTAAACAACCCGGTAATGCGGTTTAAGACGCCGGGGCGGTTGTTGACTGTCATCGTGATGATTCTTCGCATGCTTTCACCCCCACCATTTCATGAAGCCCTTTGCCGGGCGCCACCATCGGATAGACGTTCTCGTCGGCGCGGACATGGAAATCAAGCAGCACCGGCCCATCCATCGCAAACGCTTGTTTTAACACTTCGGCCGCTTCCGCCTCCGTCTTCGCCCGCAGACCTGGCATCCCGTATGCTTCGGCAAGCTTGACGAAATCCGGCTGGTTCGGAATGAGCGAATGGGAGTACCGTTTGTCATAGAACAGCTCCTGCCATTGCCGCACCATGCCGAGCGCCTGGTTGTTGACGATGACGATTTTGATCGGCAGCCGTAGCTCCTGGATGACCGACAGTTCTTGGAACGTCATTTGGAAGCCGCCGTCGCCGACGATCGAAACGACCGTAGCGCTCCGGTCGGCGAGCTGGGCGCCGATCGCTGCCGGAAGCCCGAAGCCCATCGTGCCGAGCCCCCCGGACGTCACCCACCGGTGCGGCCGGTTGAACTTGTAATATTGCGCCGCCCACATTTGATGCTGGCCGACGTCCGTCGTCACGATCGCCTCGCCGTTTGTCATTTCATAGATCATCTCGATCAGTTTTTGCGGTTTGATCGTGCCGGCTTCCGGCTCATAATGGAGCGGGAAGCGCCGCTTCCATTCATCAAGCTGCGCGAGCCACGCCGCGGTGTCCGCCGGCTTGCCTTGCTGGGCGATCAGCTCTTGCAAGGCGGCTTTTGCATCGCTGACGATTGGAATTTTCGTCGGCACGTTTTTGCCGATTTCCGCCGGATCGATGTCGATATGGGCGACGGTCGCTTTCGGCGCGAAATATTTTAAATTGCCGGTGACCCGGTCATCGAAGCGGGCGCCGATGTTGATGAGCAAATCGCATTCACACAGCGCCATATTCGCCGTATACGTACCGTGCATGCCGGCCATGCCTAAAAACAGCGGATGGTCGGCCGGGAAACCGCCAAGGCCAAGGAGCGTATGAATGACCGGAATGTTTTGCTGTTCGGCGTATTGCCGCAATTCATTGGACGCATTGGCGTGCAAGATGCCAGCGCCGGCTAAAATGACCGGCCGCTTTGATTGGCTGACCGCCTCGACAAGCCGGCGGATTTGCCAATGGTTCGGCTGCGTCGTCGGCTGATAGCCAGGCAAATGAACGTCTTGATCGTAATCAAACTCCCCTTCGGCCGTCGTAATGTCTTTTGGAATATCGATCAACACCGGTCCGGGGCGCCCGGTCGTCGCAATGTGAAACGCCTCTTTAATGATTCTCGGCAGCTCGCTGATGTCGCGCACTTGGTAGTTGTGTTTCGTAATCGGCATCGTAATGCCGACAACGTCCGCCTCCTGAAACGCATCCGAGCCGATGACGCTCGTGGCCACTTGCCCGGTAAAGACGACGAGCGGCAGCGAATCCATCATCGCGTCGGTCAACCCGGTGACGATGTTGGTCGCTCCCGGGCCGGAGGTGGCGATGACGACCCCTGGTTTTCCAGAAATGCGCGCATATCCTTCCGCCGCATGGATGGCCCCTTGCTCATGCCGCGTCAGCACGTGGAACACGCCGGCTTTATACAACTCGTCATACAGCGGGAGCACCGCCCCCCCCGGATAGCCGAAGATGACTTCGACTTTTTCTTCCTTGAGCGCTTCAATGAGCATCAGCGACCCGCTCATTCTCGCCTTCGTCCTCGCTTTTTCTTGTTCCTCGACTTTCATTTTTGTCATCGTCGATCCTCCCTGTGATTTTGTCATCCATATAAAAAACCTTTCCGCCCACGATGGCTGTCATTTCCAGCCAAAGGGGCGAAAAGGTTTCCTTTCCGCGGTACCACCCTTCTTCACGGCCGTGACGGCCGCCTCAGGAGCGGCCAGCCGAAGCCGGCCGCTCATTTTGGTAACGAGTGAAGCGCGCGTCTCCACTCGTCCAGCCCTACTAGCCGTCCGGCGTTCAGACTGGCGCTCAGAGGTGAGTTCATCAAGCGGCAACATCACCGGTTCGCAGCTCCCCCGGCTCTCTGTGGATGTTGACCCCGCTGACTACTTATCCTCGTCAACGCTTTTTCGCTATCCACTTGTCATGGACGATCAACCGACATTGGCGTTCGTCGGATACACCTTTACTCCTTCGACGACCACGCGGCGGCGAAATTCTTCAAGCAACCGCTTGGTATGCGGTCCCGGCGTCCCGTCGCCGATCGTCCGGCCATCGACTTTAATGACCGAAATGACTTCGGCCGCCGTCCCCGTCAAAAACACTTCATCCGCGACATAGACATCATGGCGGGTAAACGGCTCCTCTTTCACCGTATAGCCGAGATCCTCCGCGATTTCGATGATCGCTTGACGCGTAATGCCTTCAAGCGCCCCGACATACCCAGGCGGTGTGTAAATGACGCCGTTTTTGATGATGAAAACATTGTCTCCCGAACCTTCCGCGACATAGCCTTGATCGTTTAAGATCAGCGCTTCGCTTACGTTCGCCAAATGCGCCTCGATTTTGACAAGCACATTGTTTAGGTAGTTGAGCGATTTGACTTTCGGGCTCAGCACATCAGAGCGGTTGCGGCGCGTCGCCACTGTCACCACTTCGATGCCGGTTTCATATAAATGTTTCGGGAAGAGCGCGAGCGGCTCGACGATAATCACGATTTGCGGCGTTTTGCATTTGTACGGATCCAGTCCTAAATCGCCGACCCCGCGCGAAACGACCAAGCGGATGTATGCATCTTGATAGCCGTTGCGGCGGATCGTTTCGAGCACGTGGCCAATCATTTCTTCCTTCGTGTACGGAATGTCGAGCAAAATCGACTTCGCTGAATTGTATAGCCGATCTATATGTTCTTCGAGGCGGAATACGTTGCCGCTATAGACGCGAATGCCTTCAAATACCCCGTCGCCATACAAAAACCCATGGTCATACACGGAAATTTTGGCGTTTTCTTTTGTCACAAATTCTCCGTTTAAAAAGATCCATTGTTCGCCCACTTCGGTTCCCCTCTTCCTTGATCAGACAGCAGTTGCTTTGAACGGCTCGATCATTGCATTGAGTCGTTTCTCTTATTTGAAAATTATAATAATCCGAAACCTTTGCGCCGTCAATAACGTTTTTTGAAAATTTCGATTGGTCAAATTATTTGAATGCGCTTACATTATGATAGAATCAAGGTTTTGCCGATTCAAAAAATTTTTTCTTTCTTGGCGGCTCATAGAAAACGCCCTTGAGCGCAGTTCGCTCCTCATTCGATATGAACATAACGGGCTCAAGGCGCGCTCATTTTTCTGATAGAAAAGATCCGTAAGCAACGTTCGCTTCTCACTCGGACATGAAAATGACGAATCAAAACGATGCGCCTTTTTCCACTTCATCTCCCCAAAACGAAAAAAGGCGGCCCAAACACAGCCCCCCTTTCCAAACACGCTATATGGCACTTCCATTTTGAAAGCGAACCTGTTGAAGCGGCCTTGCTTACCGTGAAAAAGCCGGCGGTTTTGCCGGCTTAGATAGAAAACGTTTGTTCCATTTTGAGAATAGGCTGTCCATCCACTTCATAAAACTGGACGTGCGCCCGTCCGCTGTCGACCGTCAGCACCGCGTACGTTTTTTCTTTTCTTCCCCGCGGCAAGGCGATGCTGCCGGGATTGATGAACAGCAACCCATCGATTTGTTCAGCACCGGCCAAATGCGAGTGGCCGAAACAAACGACGTGAGCCCCTGTTTCTTGTGCGCGATAGGATAAACGCAAAAGCGACGTTTTCACCCCGTATAAATGGCCGTGGGTGACAAACAACCGAACGCCGCCCACCTCTTCGATGCGCTCAGCAGGAAACGCGGCGAAATCGCAGTTGCCGCGTACGACGGCAAACGGGGCAATCTCGTCCGCCCCCACCTCCAACTCCGAGTCGCCGCAATGGATAAACAAATCCGCTTCATGGCGATGACGGTTGACAATTGCAGCAAGTTCGGCAGTCAGCCCATGGCTGTCGCTCACAATCACCGCCTTCATTCCGTCCGCCCCTTTCCACCGACGATCTCCTCCCACTGCTCATCGAGCTTCGTCAGCGCCTTGGCGCGATGACTGATTTGATTTTTTTCCTCGGGCGCAAGCTCCGCCATCGTTTTTCCCCGCTCCGGAAGGTAAAAAACCGGATCATAGCCAAAGCCCCCCTCCCCACGCGGCGCTTCGGCGATATAACCATCGCATGTCGCTTCGACAACGGCGGTCGGCCGCCCTGGGATCGCGACGGCGAGCGCACAATGAAAACGAGCCGTGCGCTGCTCCATCGGCACCCCGTCAAGCTCGCGAAGCAGCTTGGCGATGTTGCGTGCATCGTTTTTATCTTCCCCGGCATAACGGGCCGAATGAACGCCCGGCCGGCCGCCGAGCGCATCGACCACGAGCCCGGAATCATCGGCGATCACCGGCCGCTTTAGACGCCGCGACGCCGCTTCTGCTTTGAGCACGGCATTTTCCGCAAACGTGCTTCCCGTTTCTGCGACATCCGGAGCGTCCGGAAAGTCAAGCAGCGATTTCACTTCGACGCCCCGCTTGGCAAACAAAGCGGCGAACTCGCGCACTTTGCCAGCGTTTTTGGTCGCGATGACAATCTCCTTCACTCTGTGTCCTCCTCTGCCGCTTCTTTTTTTTCGCCGATGCGCGCCGCCCACTCGCCCAATGCGCGGCGCTGAACGGCGATGAGCTGCTCGATGCCTATTTGCGCCGCTTCAAGCAATTCATCGAGCTCGGCGCGTGAAAAAACCGCTTCCTCTCCGGTCCCTTGAATCTCAACAAATTGACCGGCTCCGGTCATGACGACGTTCATATCCACTTTCGCCCGCGCATCCTCGTTGTAATCTAAATCAAGAATCACCCCATGCTCCGGATCGATGCCGACCGAGGTAGCGGCGAGAAAATCGCGGATCGGAAGCGCCTCGAGCCTCCCTTCTTCCACCAGTTTGGCAAGCGCCAACACAAGCGCCACATACGCACCGGTGATCGACGCCGTCCGCGTTCCGCCATCCGCCTGAATGACGTCGCAATCGATCCAAATGGTCCGCTCACCAAGCTGTTCAAGATCAACAACCGAGCGAAGCGCACGGCCGATTAAGCGCTGAATTTCCATCGTCCGCCCCGACACTTTTCCTTTGCTCGCTTCCCTCACATTCCGCTGCTCTGTCGCCCGCGGCAGCATCCCATATTCGGCCGTAATCCATCCTTTGCCGCCGCCGCGCATAAACGACGGCACTTTCTCTTCGACCGTCGCCGTGCAAATGACTTTCGTGTCGCCGATTTCAATGAGCACCGACCCTTCAGCGTGCTTCATGTAATGCGGGTGTATATGTACAGGGCGCAGCTCGCAACTGCTTCGTCCGTCCGCTCTCATCAACTGAGTCCTCCTTTTCTCCATCTTCAACGGAATGCCAGACACCGCATTTCTTTCCGCCTAGCGAAAAAAAGAAAGAGGCGGAATACGTTTCCACCTCTTTGTTATACCATAACGTCCTATTCGTTTCCAGCCTGTCAGCACCAACCGGTTAAAATGTCCCGGTATTGACGTTTTGCGGCCGAGCGACCGGTTTGGTGAGCGGCTTGCCGTCTTCCGTGACAAGATTGGCTTTGCCATTGACTGTGATCGCCACGCTTTCGACTCCTTTTTGCTCAGTGAGCGACAAAGCGAGGGAATTCAACACGACGTCGGAAATGACATTTTTCTTGTTGCTTCCATAAATGCCTTCGTTAAAGTTGAGCGTCACTTTGCCATCCTCATATTTCGGGGCATCGACAAGCTTCGCGTCCGGCTGAAAGACGCCGACAAGCCCGCTCCCTTGCTCTGGTCCTTGAATCAGTTCGTTGACGGCCGCGGCAATATCATCTTTCTCCTTATTGGACACACGCCGTGTCACCGGCACATAGTATGTGCTGTTCCCTTGTTGGGCGACAAAATAAACGGTGACTGGATGCGTATTCGTAATGTCTGGCACGCCGCTCGCTTCCATATTGATGCCGTCGGCGCGGCTTACCCCATCTTGAATCGGTGTTTTATTGACCGGCATCACGTTTTGATCGTAGCCGTTGATGCGGATTTTGACGCGCTTGATATTGTCAAATTGCGTCAACGTCCACGTAATGGACTGCAAAATTCGTTTTTCGTCCTCCGGCTTATAGTTTTTAAATTCCGGAGAAAAGTCGGCGATCAACGTTCCGTCTTTTTCCAATTTTGTGCCAAGCACCGTCGTTCCAGTCGGAATGACCGCGCGGAAGCCGTTCGGCAACATTTCTGACACAGGTCCGTCTTCAACCAAATATTCGAGTACTTGTTTCGCCACGGCCTGCGTTTTCGGCAATTCCACTGTTTGCGGCACGACAAAGCCGTTTTTGTCAATCAAGTACAGCTCTCTTTTCACCGTCTCGGTGGCCTTCGCTTTCTCCTTCTCTTCCTTTTGGCTTTCCGTCGCTTCCTGAAGCGCTTGGCCGTCTTTGACATAACTCGTCTCTTGCGGCGGATCGATCTCCTTCATCGCCTCATCTCGCCCAAACAAACCGCAGCCGCCAAGCAACAACAGCGAGGCGAGCAGCGGCGCCGCCCATATGTGAGTCGTCCGTTTCATTGACGTTCCCTCCTACTCGTAGTTTGCACTACTATGTATACGAGCCGTTTTCCAAAATAGAATAAAAAAATCCTTTAGCGCATGGACGCTAAAGGACTTGTTGGTTACAGCCGAATCGCTTCGACCGTGCCGATCGGCTTGCCAAACCACTTCCCGGAAATCTTTTCAAACAGCTCTTTCGGCCCAGTCGTGAAAAACAAATGCTCCGGTTCGCGCTCGCCGGTGTAAAGGAGCTGGCTGTGATGCAAAATCGCGCTCACTTCACGAGCTGTCTCACCGCCTGAGCAAATGAGCTTCACGCGTTTGCCCATATACGTGCGAATGAGCGGCGCGAGCAACGGATAATGTGTGCAGCCTAAAATCAGCACATCGATCGGCAGCGGTCGGAGCGGAGCGAGAGATTCGGCGACGATCGCCATCGCCTCCTGCCCTTCAAAGTCGCCGCTTTCCACCAGCGGAACGAATTTCGGACAGGCCAAGCTCTCGACTTGGACGCGCGGATTGATTGATTGAAGCGCCTTTTCATACGCCCGGCTTCGGATCGTGCCAATCGTGCCGATGACGCCGATGTGCCCGCGCCTAGTCGCTTTCAGGGCGGCGCGAGCGCCGGGATGAATAACGCCAAGCACAGGAATGTCAAGCTTCGCCCGCACGTCGTCAAGCGCGACCGCCGTCGCGGTGTTGCAGGCGATAACAAGCATTTTCAAGGGATATTGCCGCAAGTAATCAATCATTTGCCACGTAAATCGACGGACTTCTTCCACCGGCCGCGGCCCGTACGGACAACGGGCGGTGTCGCCTAAGTAAATAATTTGTTCTTTCGGCAGCTGCCTCATAATTTCTTTGGCGACGGTCAAACCGCCGACTCCTGAGTCAATGACACCAATTGCTCTTTCCAAGTGATCGCCTCATTTTTTCGTCATTTCTTGATGCAATTTGCGCAAACAACGCTCAAAGACGACGATTTCCTCGTCTGAAAAGCTTTCAAGCACGCTCGCTAGATCGCGCTGGCGTTTCTCAATCACTTCTTTGATAATGCGCTCCCCTTTTTCAAGAAGGCGAATGCGGACGACGCGGCGGTCGTGTTCATCGCGGACTCTGGCGACAAGTCCGTTCCGCTCCATGCGGTCGACCAAGTCGGTCGTCGTGCTGCACGCCAAATACATTTTGTTCGATAACTCGCCGACCGTCAAGTCCCCTTCTTCAAGCAGCCACTGCAGGGCGACAAATTGCGGTGGGGTGATCGGATAGTTGGTTAAAATTTCACGGCCGCGCTGTTTCAAATTTGCGGCGATATAGCGAAGCAATTTTTCCAACTCGGCGACCGTTCTTTCATTCATCGCAGACGGCATACCATCTCTCCTTGATCGTTTCCGCGGCCAGCCTCAAACGGCGGCTTGCGCCGACAGCTATTCTTACATTTCATTTTACAACACCGGCAAAGATAATCAACAAAAAAATGCGGCGGCCGCCGCGGACGAAGGCTGGACGGGCGCCAAGCCTCGTCCGGCCGCAAGGGAACATAACAGCCGGCTGTCCAACAAGGAAAGCCGGCATCGTTTATAGTTCAAGTTCGCCCATTCGAAGCAATTCAATGACAGCTTGCGAGCGCCCCTTGACCCCAAGCTTTTGCATCGCATTCGAAATATGGTTGCGGACCGTTTTCTCGCTGATAAACAGCTCTTTGGCGATCTCTTTCGTCGTCTTGTCTTGCACGAGCAATTCGAAGACTTCTTTTTCTCTTTTTGTCAAAAGCGGCTTCGATTGAAACGATTTGTCCTTCAACGGTTGTAACCCTCCTTGCTCTCAATGGGCCCGAACTGCCGGATGGGTATTTCCTCGCCATATCGTATGTGAGAGCAAGAGCGGCGGTGACGAAAATTTGCTTATCTAATAGAAAAATGGGTCTTTTTTTCTTCATCTTTCGGTTCGCCGGAGACGGTTGGCTGCCGCTTGTCCAGAAAAACAAAAAATCCCCCTCATGTCTATTCGAATGAAGGGGATTTTGATTCTGCCGCTACACTTCGTCGCTGCCAAAGAAATCGCGGAACATTTGAATCGTCGTTTCGCGGTTTAACGCCGCGATCGATGTCGTCAACGGAATGCCCTTCGGGCACGATTGCACGCAGTTTTGCGAGTTGCCGCAGTTGGCCAGTCCGCCGTCGCCCATAATCGCCCGCAGCCGTTCGGCTTTATGCATCGCCCCGGTCGGGTGGGCGTTAAACAGCCGCACTTGCGACAGCGGCGCCGGGCCGATAAAGTTCGACTTGCTGTTGACGTTCGGGCACGCTTCGAGGCAGACGCCGCATGTCATGCATTTTGACAGCTCGTACGCCCATTGCCGCTTCCGCTCTGGCATGCGCGGCCCCGGACCCAAGTCGTACGTTCCGTCGATCGGAATCCATGCTTTCACTCGCTTCAACGCGTCAAACATCCGGCTCCGATCGATGACCAAGTCGCGGATGACAGGGAATGTGCGCATCGGCTCAAGGCGGATCGGCTGCTCGAGTTTGTCAATGAGCGCGGCGCACGCCTGGCGCGGTTTGCCGTTAATGACCATCGAACAGGCTCCGCATACTTCTTCCAGACAGTTCATTTCCCAAGCGACCGGCGTCGTTTTTTCCCCTTTGGCGTTGACTGGATTGCGGCGAATTTCCATGAGCGCCGAAATGACGTTCATGTTCGGGCGGTACGGAATGACAAACTCTTCTTCATACGGCGCGGAATCCGGACGATCTTGGCGCGTGATGATCAAACGAACCGTTTTGTTCTCGCTCATCTTACTTCACTTCCTCTTTCTTTTTGCTGTAGTCGCGCTTGCGCGGTTTAATCAACGAGACGTCAACGTCTTCATAATGGAACGCCGGACCATCTGGCGTGTAGCGGGCCATCGTCGTTTTCAGCCACTCTTCGTCATTGCGCTCCGGAAACTCCGGCTTGTAGTGCGCCCCACGGCTTTCATTGCGATGGTAAGCGCCAAGCGTAATGACGCGGGCGAGCTGCAGCATGTTGTACAGCTGGCGGATAAACGTCGCTCCTTGGTTGCTCCATCTCGACGTGTCGGTGACGCTGATGTTTTTGTACCGCTCCATCAGCTCTTGAATTTTCTCATCCGTCTTCAGCAACCGGTCGTTGTAGCGGACGATCGTCACGTTCGCCGTCATCCATTCACCGAGCTCTTTATGCAGCACGTAGGCGTTTTCCGTGCCGTCCATCGCCAAAATGTTCTCCCATTTTTCCTGCTCCCGTTTCACATAGCTGTCGTATAACGTCGACGGCATCGCATCCGCCGATTTCTCGAGGCCGCGGATGTAGCGGACGGCGTTCGGGCCGGCGACCATTCCGCCGTAAATCGCCGACAGAAGCGAGTTTGCCCCGAGGCGGTTCGCGCCGTGAATCGAATAGTCGCACTCGCCGGCAGCAAACAACCCTTTGATGTTCGTCATTTGGTCATAGTCGACCCATAAGCCGCCCATCGAGTAGTGAACGGCCGGGAACACCTTCATCGGCACTTTGCGCGGGTCTTCGCCCATGAACTTCTCGTAAATTTCGATAATGCCGCCGAGCTTAACATCCAACTCTTTCGGATCTTTATGTGACAAATCCAAATACACCATGTTTTCGCCGTTGATGCCGAGCTTCAAGTCGACGCACACATGGAAAATTTCCCGGGCGGCGATATCGCGCGGCACCAAGTTTCCGTAAGCCGGATATTTTTCCTCAAGGAAATACCATGGTTTTCCATCTTTATACGTCCAGACGCGGCCGCCTTCCCCGCGCGCCGATTCGCTCATCAACCGAAGCTTGTCATCGCCTGGAATCGCGGTCGGATGGATTTGGATAAACTCGCCGTTCGCGTAGTAAACCCCTTGCTGATAGGCGATCGAAGCCGCTGAACCAGTGTTGATGACCGAGTTCGTCGATTTCCCAAAAATGATCCCCGGGCCGCCGGTCGCCAAAATGACGGCATCGGCTGGAAACGCTTTGATTTCCATGGACCGCAAATCTTGTGCGACGATGCCGCGGCAGATTTGCTCGTCATCCAAAACGACGCCTAAAAACTCCCAATGCTCGTACTTCGTGACGAGCCCGGCCACTTCATGGCGGCGCACCTGTTCATCAAGTGCATACAAAATTTGTTGGCCAGTCGTGGCTCCAGCATAGGCGGTTCGGTGATGCTGCGTCCCCCCGAAACGACGGAAATCAAGCAACCCTTCCGGCGTCCGGTTGAACATGACGCCCATCCGATCGAGCATGTAAATAATCCCCGGCGCCGCTTCACACATCGCTTTGACCGGAGGCTGGTTCGCCAAGAAGTCCCCGCCATAGACGGTGTCGTCAAAATGCTCCCACGGCGAGTCGCCCTCCCCTTTCGTGTTGACCGCTCCGTTAATGCCGCCTTGGGCACAGACGGAGTGAGAACGCTTTACCGGAACGAGCGAAAACAGTTCGACAGGCACTCCTGCTTCGGCGATTTTAATCGTGGCCATCAAACCGGCCAGCCCACCGCCAACAACGATGATTTTCCCTTTTTTCATAGCTACTCACTCCCTAATAGATTGCTGCTTTTGCTTGCATGCCGCACGTTTTGCCTTGCCGGCCCGCCATCGACCAAGCGATCGTTCGGCGAACGGCTAAGACGCGATCTGTCACGAGCCAACGCAGCAGTTCATCGTCGAATCATTCCCTAAGAATGGAACGCTTGTCTTACGCAAACGCCAAGATGGCGCGAATGCCGACAATGGAAAGCGCGATGAAAATGATCATCGTAATGTACGTAAATACTTGCTGCGAACGAGGGGACACCGTCAACCCCCAGCTGACGCAGAACGACCATAAGCCGTTGGCGAAGTGAAAGACCGTGGACAAGATTCCAACAATATAAAATCCGAGCATAAACGGATTGTCGACAATGTTGGCCATCATATCGTAGTTCACTTCGGCGCCGAATGCGGCTTGCACCCGCGTTTCATACACATGCCAGACGACAAAAATCAATGTAATGATGCCGGTGATCCGCTGAAGCATGAACATCCAGTTGCGAAAATAGCCGTACTGGCGAGTGTTGAATTTGGCTGTAAACGCGATATAAATGCCGTATACAGCGTGGAACAACAATGGAAGGAAAATAACAAAAATTTCAAGAAAATAGCGGAACGGCAAGTTTTCCATAAACGCCGCCGCCCGGTTAAACGCTTCCGGCCCACGGGTCGCAAAATGGTTGACGACCAAGTGCTGCACTAAAAAGATGCCGACGGGAACAACCCCCAGCAGCGAATGGAGCCGGCGATAGTAAAACTCGCGATTCCCTGCCATTATGTAAACCCCCTTCAATTGAATAAAAAATATGTCCCTCTCGCTCGCCATGCGGAAACGAAAACGCCTTCCATTCCCTTATTCGCTTTGTCACATTCATTGTACTCCCACATTGTACAAGCGTCAAGAAAACACTGCCACAAAATGTTCAAACATTCTCATAGTTGCGCCACCTTAGGAAAGAGGATGCACTCCGGCAGCAATTCAGCTATAATGGGGAAATGGATAGAAAGAGGGGAAAACGATGAAACAGCCACCATTAGAGGATCAATATCAAATGTTTGGGTCGATTGCGCTTTCCGCATTCGGGGCTGAGCTGCTTCGCCATTCGCTTCTTCCCGAGCTGCTTGGCAAAGATGCCGCTTCGCTGCTGTACTGGGCCGGCAAACAGCTGGCACGGCGCTACCCGCTCGGAACGCTCGATGACGTCGCCGTATTTTTTGAACGGGCGGGCTGGGGGGAGCTATCAACCAGCGAAGAGCGAAACGACGAACTATATATCGAGCTGTCAGGCCCCATCATCGCCGCCCGCTTTTCCTTGTACGGCAGCTGCTCGTTCCAGCTTGAGGCTGGATTTCTCGCCCAGCAAATCGAACAACAAAAGCGGTTCGTCACCGAAGCGGTCGAACTGCCGCCAAAGCGGGACGGCAAAGCGCGCATTTTGGTGAAATGGGATCGGAAGCAGGCGATCGAATGAAATGTAGGCAACGGGCGCCCGTTCAGCCATTATTCATCCTATTTCGCGCAGGAGACTCCCACTTCAACGACCAAAGGGAGTAAGTGGGAGAGGAATGCGCGTTCCCCCTTTCTTTTGTGTATGATAGAATAAAGATGTGGAGACAACCGTTTAATAAAGGCACTCCAATCACGGCTGCTCGATGGATGGAGTTGGTTGCAGGAAACGTTGCAACCGCAAAACATCGAGCGTAGGTCCGTCTGTTGTGTGTGGAAGCCAAGTACTGCCAACAGACACACCGAGAGAATCGGTAACGATGCAGGCATGACCTGTGTCGTTGGGCAGTTGTCAACCTGCCCCTGATGCAACCCCAAGTCAAGGAAGGAGGACAAAGTCCGCTCGCACTTCTGGGGAGTTGCAAGCCCCCACTTCAAGCGTTAGCTAAGTGGGGGTAGTTGACGCAGTTTTTCATAGATTTTCTCCGCCACCGCCCGTGGAATGTTCGCCCGTTGCAGCTCATCAACGGTCGCCTCTTTCATCTTTTTGACTGATCCGAAATAGTTTAACAGCGCTTTTTTCCGCTTTTCCCCGACGCCGGGGATGTCATCAAGCACGGAATGGAACATCGTTTTCTGCCGCGTCTTTCGGTGAAACATAACGGCAAACCGATGCACTTCATCCTGGATGCGCTGCAATAAATAAAACTCTTGGCTTTGCCGGTCAAGCGGCACGACATCCGGCGGGTCGCCGGCCAAAAGCTCTGATGTGCGATGTTTTTCGTCTTTCGCCAATCCAGCCAGCGGCACATCCAGTCCAAGTTCGTTTTCGAGCACATCGCGCACCGCCGACAAGTGGCCTTTGCCGCCGTCGATGATGATCAAATCGGGAAGCGGCAATCCTTCTTTCAACACGCGCGTATAGCGGCGGCGCACGACTTCGCGCATCGTTTCATAATCGTTCGGGCCTGCGACCGTTTTCACCTTATATTTCCGGTATTCTTTTTTCGCTGGCTTGCCATCGAGGAAAACGACGAGCGCCGAGACCGGATCGGCCCCGTAAATGTTCGAGTTGTCAAACGCCTCGATGCGGCGCGGCGCCGGAATGCCAAGACGCTCTCCGAGACGTTCGACTGCTTTGATCGTCCGTTCTTCGTCCCGCTCGATGAAATAAAATTTTTCTTTCAGAGCAATGGCCGCGTTTTTGCTCGCCAGCTCAACAAGCTCTTTTTTCTTCCCTTTTTTCGGCTGGACGACGGCAACGCCGAGCAATTCGCGGGCGAGCTCGCCGTCAATGTCGGACGGGAGGACGACTTCTTTTGGCTTCAAATGATGCGCTTTCGCATAAAACTGACCCAAAAACGTAAGCATTTCCTCATCCGGGTCTTGGTAAAGCGGGAAGATCGACACGTCGCGCTCAATCAGCTTCCCTTGGCGAAGGAAAAACACTTGCACGCACATCCAGCCTTTGTCGTACGCATAGCCGAATACATCGCGGTCGATGAAGTCGTTGAGCATCATTTTTTGCTTTTCCATCGTCATCTCAATCGCCGCGATTTGATCGCGGTATTCTTTCGCCCGTTCAAACTCGAGCGCTTCGGCCGCTTGATGCATTTTTTCCGTCAACTCCCGCTTTGCTTCCTCATAGCCGCCGTTTAAAAAGCGGACGATTTGCTCGACCATCGCCTTGTTTTGCTCGTCCGGCACCGGGTAAACGCACGGGGCGAGGCATTGGCCCATATGGTAATACAAACAGACGCGCGAAGGCAGCGTCGAACATTTGCGGAGCGGATATAAGCGGTCAAGCAGCTTTTTCGTTTCATTCGCCGCCTGCACGTTCGGGTACGGGCCGAAATATTTGCCGCCGTCTTTTTTCACTTTGCGGGTGATAAGCAGGCGCGGATGCTTTTCTGCGGTGATTTTAATAAATGGGTAGCTTTTATCATCTTTCAGCATGACGTTGTATTTTGGATCATGCTTTTTGATCAAATTCATCTCCAAAATGAGCGCCTCGGCGTTTGACGAGGTGACGATGTATTCGAAATCAGCGATCTCCTCAACAAGCCGCTGCGTTTTGCCGTCATGCGTCCCGGTAAAATACGAGCGGACGCGCGCTTTCAGCGACTTCGCTTTGCCGACGTAAATGACCGTTCCGTGTTTGTCTTTCATCAAATAGCAGCCCGGCTGCTCCGGCAGCACAGCCAATTTTTCTTTCAGCCGCTCGTTCATTGGCCATCACCTCACTGCTCCATCAACCCATTCGTACAGCGTAATCGTCCCATACACCGGATCAGCAAGCAAACTGGAACGATATGTTTTCACTTTGCGCACATGGCGGGAAACATCGACTCCTTGGGCGCGAAACCCGTCAACAACATGATTGGTCATATAAATTGTAGCATGGCGGTAGTTTTCTTTGTCTTGCAAAAAGAAGGAAAAATGGAGCACGTCTTTATGTGGAAAGGGCACGTTCAAATAGTCTAGGACGCGCGTCTCTTCCCACGTATATACCACAAACGGCTGCCGTTTGTCACGCAAATCGTCCGCAAGCTGATACACTGCCGGCGGCGTCTTTGCCTGCTCGCGCAACAGCCCGATGCCGATTGTAGACTGCAGCATCACCACTGCCGCGGCAAGAACAAACCGCCATGTCCGGGGCGCGGCCAGCAGCCGCCCCCACACGAAAACGAGCGCAATGTGAACGAGCGGAAGGAGATGACGCGGCTTGTCAATGTTTTGTCCGAAAAGCGCCCACAAAGCATACAGCAACGCGGAAACGACAAGCGGGCGCGGAAGCCCCAACCGCCCCGCGCGCCAGGCGATGGCGCCGACCACTGCATAGGCAGCCAGCAGCCAAGCATTTCGGCTGGCCATGCCGGTCCAAAGAAAGTTGTCAAGGACAAAGCGGCACACCCGCTCCCAAAATGGAAGAGGGCTCGCCGCCGCCGTTCCCCCCCAGTCGCTGAAATGACCGACAACAAACGCAAAGCCAAGCTTGAAAAACGGCCAAAGGCCGCCTTCCGTCGCCGCGACCGCCGCCACCCAAACAAATTGAAAGGCGGCCGCCGCCAACAGCGATGCCGCCACGCGGCCGAGGCGGCGGTGCGTTTTCCAGTCTCCATGCCAAAGGATCAACAACGCGGCAGCCGGAGGTTTCTCGACCACAGCGCTCTTTTGACCGCGGCGGCTCGCCACCAACAAATACACGACGACGAAGTAGCCGATATAGGCGATCATTTCCTCAAGCGACGGCATCGCTGAATAGCCAAACAGCGCTTTTAAATAAAAAAATCCAGAGGCTTCTTCCCCTCTGGATTTCCTTCTTTCTCCGTTATGACACATGTTTGCCAACCAGCTGCACAAGCGCCTCTTTCGGCTGATAGCCGATCGCTTTATCGACAAGTTCGCCATCTTTGAACAGAAGCAGCGTCGGGATGCTCATGACGCCGAACTTCGACGCTGTTTCCTGGTTTTCATCGACATTCACTTTGACGATTTTCACTTTGTCGCCCATTTCGCGGTCAAGCTCTTCCAGCACCGGAGCGATCATGCGGCACGGTCCGCACCATGGCGCCCAAAAGTCAACGAGCGTGAGGCCGTCTTTCGTTTCTGCGGCGAACGTTTGGTCAGTGGCGTTGACAATCGCCATATGGATTCCCTCCCATCTTCATTGAATGCTGCAAGCAAAGTATACCATGGAATGCATGTCGGCGCGAATGTTTTGCTTCGTTTCTACTATTCGCTTTTGCCGCGGAATTTATCCGTCAAAAAACGGGCGGATCAAGCCGCCCGTGTTGTTCATTACGAATGCATTTTCAGTTTTTTGAACTCTTCGGTGAGGAGCGGAACGACTTCGAACAAATCGCCGACAATGCCGTAGTCCGCGACTTTAAAGATGTTGGCTTCCGGGTCTTTGTTAATGGCGACGATGACTTTCGAGTTGGACATCCCCGCTAAATGCTGGATGGCGCCTGAAATGCCGCAAGCGATGTAAAGGTCCGGCGTGACGACTTTCCCCGTTTGCCCGATTTGCAGCGAGTAGTCGCAATAGCCGGCATCGCACGCCCCGCGCGAAGCGCCGACCGCGCCGCCCAACACTTCGGCGAGCTCTTTGAGCGGCTTGAAGCCTTCGGCGCTTTTGACGCCGCGGCCGCCGGCGACGATCACTTTCGCCTCGGTCAAGTCGACGCCTTCCGCCGTTTTGCGGACGACTTCTTTGATAATTGCGCGCAAGTCTTTAATCTCGACGGCGAGCGCTTCCACGCTGCCTGTGCGCGACTCGTCGCGCTCAAGAGGCGCGATGTTGTTCGGACGCACGGTCGCGAAGATGATGCCATCGGTGACGATTTTCTTTTCAAACGCTTTTCCGGAGTAGATCGGACGCGTGAAAACGATGTTGCCGCTTGCCTCTTCGACGGCGATGACGTCGGACACAAGGCCGGCGTCGAGCTTGATGGCCAATTTCGGCGACAAGTCTTTGCCAAGCGCCGTATGGCCGAAGACGATGCCTTCCGGCTGCTCTTTGTCAATCACGGCTTTTAACGCTTGCGAATAGCCATCTGATGTATAAAATTTCAAATTCGGATGTTCGATGACGACGACGCGGTCCGCACCGCGGTAAATGAGTTCGTTCGCATGCGCCTGCACTTGGTCGCCGACGAGCACCGAGACGACTTCCCCGCCTTCGGCGATCGTTTTGGCGGCCGCAATAGCCTCAAACGAAACGTTCCGCAGCGATCCGTCCCGCACTTCTGCTAAGGTCAATACTTTACGTGCCATGTTTCAGTCCCCCTATCCTTTGATTCCCCGTTGTGCTTCATCCGAACGCCGACAGCGGTTTCCGCTTATACCACTTTCGCTTCGGAGCGGAGCAGCTGAACGAGTTCCTTCACTTGATCGGCGATCTCGCCTTGCAAAATTTTGCCCGCTTCGCGCTTCGGCGGCAAGAACACTTCAATCGTTTTCGTCTTCGCTTCAACATCGTCTTCGTCGAGGTCCAAATCGTCAAGCTCTAGCTCTTCAAGCGGTTTCTTTTTCGCTTTCATGATCCCCGGCAGCGACGGATAGCGCGGTTCGTTCAAGCCTTGTTGAGCGGTGACAAGGAGCGGCAGCGACGTTTCGATGATTTCCTCATCCCCTTCGACATCGCGCACGACGGTCACTTTGCCGCCGTCGGCAATGTCGAGCTTCGTGATCGTCGTCACATACGGAATGCCGAGCAATTCCGCAACGCGCGGGCCGACTTGCCCGGAACCGCCGTCAATGGCGACGTTGCCGGCTAAAATCAAGTCCGGGTTTTTGTCTTTTAAGTATTCAGCGAGCACTTTCGCTGTCGTATATTGGTCTTGTTCTTCGACATCATCGTCAATGTTGATGAGCACCGCTTTGTCGCAACCCATGGCGAGCGCTGTGCGGAGTTCTTTTTCGGCCTCTTCGCTGCCGACGGTGACGACCGTCACTTCGCCGCCGTGTTTGTCGCGCACTTGAATCGCTTCTTCAATGGCGTATTCGTCGTACGGATTGATGATGAATTCTGCCCCTTCCTCGTTAATCTTGCCGTTGACGATGGAGATTTTTTCTTCCGTGTCAAACGTGCGTTTCATCAACACAAAAATGTTCATGTCGTTCCCTCCTCGGTTTGATTGAACATTGTTTCATGTTCCAACATTCAGATATTGACAAAGATTATTTCCCTTTAAAGACGGGCGGCCGTTTTTCCAAAAACGCCTGCACGCCTTCTTTTGCATCCTCGGATCCAAACACGCGGCCAAACCATTCCGCTTCCTCGCGCACGGCCTCAACGAACGTTTTTTCCTTGGCGGCGTTAAGCAACTCAATAACCGCCCGAACGGAAAGCGGACTTTTGGCGGCGATCTTTTTCGCCAGCGCTTTGGCCTCGTCAAGAAGCCGTTCTTCCGGCACCGCCTTGTTGGCAAGCCCCCATTCAACCGCTTCGAGTCCGGTGATCGGCTCGCTCGTCCACATCATTTCGGCTGCCTTACCAAAGCCGACGTAGCGCACAAGCCGCTGCGTGCCAGCAAATCCAGGGATGATGCCAAGCTGCAGCTCCGGAAGGCCGAGTTTGGCGTTTTCCGCCACCACACGAATGTGGCAGCTCATAGCC
This sequence comes from Geobacillus sp. FJAT-46040, assembly GCF_002335725.1. Classification (NCBI taxonomy): domain Bacteria; kingdom Bacillati; phylum Bacillota; class Bacilli; order Caryophanales; family Anoxybacillaceae; genus Geobacillus; species Geobacillus sp. FJAT-46040. The sequence continues at coordinate 354,991 of NZ_NISS01000001.1, read as the reverse complement.
AGCTCCAACCCACCGCCTAATGCGGCGCCGTGAATCGCCGCAATGACTGGTTTGGAAAAGCGTTCGATCCGCTCCATCACGAGTTGGCCGTTGCGCGACAAGCCGGATGCCTCCTCGACGGAAGCGATGGACGTGAATTCTTTAATATCGGCGCCGGCTGAGAAAAATCTTCCTTCGCCATGAAGCAACACGACGCGCACGTCCGGGTCGGTCTCGAGCTCGTCCAACACGGTTGAAAGCTCTTTCAAAACCGCTGATGAAAGGGCGTTCGCCGGCGGCCGCGAAAACGTCACGACGGCGACGAACTCTTCTTTCGCCAGACGAAAAAAGTCCATGAAGCCTCTCCCCTTTCTGCCTTTCCTAACGTCCGGCGGCGCACCCTTTGACGAGCAGTTCGTACACCGGATCGGCGAGGGCGGCCAAGTCATACTTTTGCTCGTTCATCACCCACGTCGTCACCGTTTCATCCAGGGTGCCAAAGATCATTTGCCGAGTGAGCCGGACGTCTAAATCTTGGCGAAACTCCCCTTTTTCCATCCCCTCCATGATGATGCGGTCGATGAGCCGCAAATATCCTTTCAGCACCTCATTGATGCGATGGCGCAGCTCTTTGTTCGACTGGCGCAGCTCAAGCTGCGTCACGACCGCCATATGAGGATCAGCGGCGAGGGCGGAAAAATGAGTTTTCACCAATACATACAATTTCTCTAGGGGGCTTGAAATTCCTTCTGTCTCTTGTTCAATTTTCTCGATGAACGCCCCCATCTTTTCCTGAAAAAGCGAAATTAAAATATCCTCTTTGTTTTTAAAATAAAGGTAGATCGTGCCGTCGGCGACACCGGCCTGCTTGGCGATTTTCGACACCTGTGCTTGATGGTAGCCGTGCTCGGCGATGACGACGACGGCAGCGTCAATGATTTGCTTAAATTTCGGCTTTTCCCTCCGCAATATGGATTCTCCTTTTCTCACTTTCCATCCGCCAAATGAATGAACCATCATTCATATTTTCATTTTACGGGCAATTCTGCCGATTTGTCAAGCTTCTTTTTCTCCTCTTCCACCAACACGCGGCGCAAAATTTTGCCGATCGCCGTCTTCGGCAATTCGCTGCGGAACTCGTAGATGCGCGGCACTTTGTAAGCAGCCAGGCGCTGGCGCATAAACGCGTCAAGCTCCTGTTCGCTGCACATCTCCCCCGGCTTTAACACGACGAACGCTTTCACCGTCTCGCCGCGGTACGGATCCGGAACGCCGATCACGGCCGCTTCCTGCACTTTCGGGTGCTCATACAGCGCTTCTTCGACCTCGCGCGGGTAAATGTTGTAACCGCCGGCGATAATGACATCTTTCTTGCGGTCGACGATATAAAAATACCCACGCTCATCCATATATCCAATGTCACCTGTATACAGCCATCCGTCGCGCAGCACTTGCTCGGTCTCTTCCGGACGATTCCAGTAGCCTTTCATCACTTGCGGCCCGCGCACGACGAGTTCTCCACACTCTCCCGGCTTTGCTTCCTCACCCGTTTCCAAGGAAATGATTTTCGCGTCCGTATCCGGCCACGGAACGCCGATGCTTCCTTTCACCCGCTCCCCGTCCCAAAGGAAGTTGCTGTGGGTGACAGGGGACGCCTCGGTTAACCCATAGCCTTCAATCAACTTCCCGCCCGTCGCCCGTTCAAACTGCTCCTGCACCTCGACCGGCAGCGGAGCGGAGCCGCTGATGCAGACGTTGATCGAGGATAAATCATATTTCGGCAAATCCGGATGGTTCAACAAAGCGATGTACATCGTCGGCGCGCCTGGGAACATCGTCGGCCGGGTTCGCTCGATTGCTTTTAATGTTTGCTTGACATCAAAGCGCGGGAGCAGCACCATTTTGCTCGCCATCATCACGGACAAATTCATCACCGTCGTCATGCCGTACACGTGGAAAAACGGAAGCACACCGAGCACCGTTTCTTTTCCTTTTTCGCATTTATACACCCAATGGGCGCACATGAGCGTATTGGCGATCAAGTTGCGATGCGTCAACATGGCCGCTTTCGGATGTCCCGTCGTGCCGCCTGTATATTGCAGCAGCGCCACATCTTCCACCGGATCGATGTCCACCCCGATCGGAGCGGTTTCCTTCTGACTGACGATCGTGCGGAACATATGAACGGTTTCACTTTCCGCGATGCGGACGATGGGCATGTTTTGCTTCCGCTGCACAAGCGGATACAGCCATTTCTTCACCGTGGGCAAATAATCTTGCATTCTCGTGACAATCCAATGTTTGACCGGCGTCCTCCCTTTCACCTTTTCCGCCTTTGGATACAGAAGATCCATCGTCACGAGCACCGAGGCGCCGCTGTCGTTCAGCTGGTATTCAAGCTCATACTCGGTGTAAAGCGGGTTCGTCTGCACGACGATGCCGCCGGCTAGGAGCGTCCCGTAGTAGCTGATGACCGCCTGCGGGCAGTTCGGCAGCATAATCGCCACCCGATCCCCTTTTTTCAATCCGATCGTCCGCAAATAATGCGCGAATGTCAATGCTTGCTCGTACAGCTCGCGAAACGTCATCGTCTTTCCGAAAAAGTCGATCGCCTCATGGTCTCCGAATTGTTCCGCCGTCTCCCGCAAATAGTCGGAAAGCGTTTTCTTTGGATAGTCGAGCGTGTGCGGAATCTCCGGCGGGTAGTGAGCAAGCCACGGTTTTTCCATATGCAATCCCCCCTTGCTTCTATTTTATTTTACTTTTTCTAATTTTTCATCAAAAAAAAAAAAAAGAACGCCGGGCTTGAACCGAGCGTTACCAAAACCAGTACACCAAACCAACGAAGAAAAAGCACGCGCAGATGACAAACAAGATTTTCGCCAGCACATCGACCGATCGGTTGCGCACGGCCATATAGACGATGCCGGCGATCAAAAACAGCCCGACCGCAATCAACAACCATTTCACTACTGCGTTCATTCGTTGTTCCCCTTTACTGAATGCCTTCGCCGATGACAAACGACAAGCCGACGGAAATCACCATGGAAATCAAGCCGACGGCCCGGTTGTCATTGGCAATTTCGTCATCAATATTGAATTTCGGCGTCAAAAATTCGTAAATAAAGTACGCGGCGAGCAGAAGCAAAAACCCGTACAGCCCCCAGCCAATCATCGACGGCAGCGACTCATGGCGGGCGAGTGCATAGCGAAAAATGTTGGCGATGCCGAAAATTTTCCCGCCGGTTGCCATCGCCACCGCCACATTGCCTTTGCGAATCTCTTCCCAGTTTTTGTACTTCGTCACCAATTCAAATACGGCTAAAAAGACGACGATGCACAACACGGCGACGCTGAAATTGGCCGCCGTTTTCACCATGTCGTGCTCCCAAAACGACGCCATTGCCATCGCCCCCATCATTTCAGTTCAACGATCGTCACCCCGGTGCCGCCTTCATTCGCCTCTCCGAACCGGAAGCTTTTCACCGCCCGGTGTTGTTTTAAAAACTGCTGCACTCCTTGGCGGAGCGCGCCCGTCCCTTTGCCGTGGATGATCGAAACGCGCGCATATCCGGCGAGCACAGCATCATCCAAGTATTTCTCAAGCCGAATGAGAGCATCTTCGTACCGTTCGCCGCGCAAGTCAAGCTCGAGGCTAACATGGGCGTCCTTGCCTTTCACCGTCGCAATCGGCGTCACATCTTTCGCCGGCGCGCTGCCGATATACTCCAAATCACGTTCATGAATTTTCATTTTCAAAATACCGAGCTGCACTTGCCATTCGTCGTCCGACACTTTTTCGATCAAGTAGCCTTTTTGGTTGAGGCTCGTCACCTTCACTTCATCACCCGGCTGGAACACATGGCGTGAAGCAGCCTTTTTCGCCTTTTTCCGCTTCTCCACTTTCGGCATAGCGGCAGCGAGCCGCTGTTTCGCCTCGACGAGCTCATGCTCTTTCACTTCCGCCTGCTTTTCTTTTTGCAAGCGGCGCAGCTCCTGGATGATCCGCTCGGCTTCGCGTTCCGCGGCGCGGATGATGTCGGCTGCTTTTTGCGTTGCTTCCGCCAGCCGCTCCGCTTTTTCTTCTTCGAGCGCTTCGAGCTTTTGCTCCCACTCGGCGCGCAGCCGCTCCGCTTCCTCCAGCGCCGCGCGCGCCCGCGCTTCATCTTCCTCCGCTTGCTTTTTGCTTCGTTCAAGCGACGCGATCATGTTTTCCACGTTATGGCTTTCCGCGCTCACTTGCGCTTTCGCCCGCTCGATGATGCGTTCATCAAGCCCAAGGCGGCGCGAAATATCAAAGGCGTTGCTGCGGCCGGGGATGCCGATCAACAGTTTATACGTCGGGCGGAGCGTTTCGGTGTCAAATTCAACGCTCGCGTTCACCACCCCGGGGCGGTTGTAGCCGTACGCTTTCAATTCGGGATAATGCGTCGTCGCCACCGTTCGCGCCCCGCGCCCGTGCACTTCATCCAAGATGGCGATGGCGAGCGCCGCCCCTTCCTGCGGGTCGGTGCCAGCCCCAAGCTCGTCAAACAGCACAAGGCTTTGGCCATCGACATGGCGCAAAATGTCAACGATATTGACCATATGGGACGAGAACGTGCTCAAGCTTTGTTCGATCGACTGCTCATCGCCGATATCGGCGAAAACGGAACGGAACACCGCCGCTTCCGATCCGTCGGCCGCCGGGATGAACAGCCCCGCTTGCGCCATGAGCGTCAACAAGCCGATCGTTTTTAACGTCACCGTTTTTCCGCCGGTGTTCGGCCCGGTGATGACGATCGTCGTATAGTCGCCGCCCAATTCAATATCATTGGGCACCGCCTTTTCTTGATCCAGCAGCGGATGGCGTGCCTGCAAAAAACGAAGATAGCCTCGGCTATTGACCGCTGGCTTCGCGGCTTGCAACCGGCGGGCGTATTTCGCCTTGGCGAACGCAAAATCAAGCGCCGCGAGCGCTTCGACCGTCCGCGCAAGCGGCTCGGCCTGCTCAGCGACTTTTGCCGAAAGTTCGCGCAAAATGCGTTCGATTTCTTGCTTTTCTTTCGCCCGCGCTTCGCGGAGCGCATTGTTCAACTCGACGACCGCCTGCGGTTCAATAAACAGCGTCGCCCCGGACGCCGACTGGTCGTGGACGATGCCGCCGTAGGCGCCGCGATACTCTTGTTTCACCGGGATGACATATCGGTCATTGCGGATCGTAATGATGGCGTCCGACAGCCGCTTTTGCGCCGACGGCGAGCGGATGATGCTCTCAAGTTTCTCGCGGATGCGCGCTTCCACTGACCGAATTTGCCCGCGGAGCGAACGGAGGCGGTCGCTTGCGGCATCCAGCACTTCGCCATGGTCATCGATCGAGCGGCGAACGTCATGCTCGAGTTCCGGCGCTTCAGCCAATGTGTCCGCATAACGGAAAAGCCGCTCAAGTCCGCCATGCTCGTCATAGAGACCCGCGATCAGCCGCTTCATTTGCCGGCTTGCGGCCGAGGTGGCCGCCACTTCAAGCAGCTCTTGCGGGCTGAGCGTGCCGCCGATCGCCGCCCGCTTGAGATGCGGACGGATGTCGACTACTCCGTCAAGCGGCACATAGCCAGCAAGCCGCAAAACAGCGGCGGCTTCATCCGTTTCGTCAAGCCAAGCGGCCACCTCCTCCAAGTCAGAAGACGGCATGAGAGCGTCGATTTTTTCCAAACCGAGCGGCGAGGACGCATGCTCAGCCAACTGCTCTTTCACTTTATCAAACTCCAAGGTGTGAAGCACTTTTGGTTGCACGTATCTGACCCCCAGCTGATTCATTTCTTTCGTTTGTCGTGCAAAAACTGTTGCAGCTTTTCAAGCGGCCATGTGTTGATGACCGTTTCCTTATGGATCCAACCTTTTCTTGCCGTCGCTACGCCGATCGCCATATCCTCGAGCATGTCCAAATGGTGGGCGTCCGTGTTGATGGCAATGTACACCCCCGCTTCCTGGGCTTTTTTCACGTAAGCTGCCGACAAGTCGAGCCGGTTTGGGTTGGCGTTTAACTCAAGCACCGTGTTCGTCTCGGCCGCGAGTTTCATGAGCCGCTCGATATCGACGTCATAGCCGTCGCGCTGGCCGATCAGTCTTCCGGTCGGATGAGCAATGACATCGACGTACGGGTGGCGAAGCGCCGCCTCAAGCCGTTTCATGATCGTCTCGCGCGGCTGTTTGAACGCAGAGTGAATGGCGGCGATGACAAAATCAAGCTCCTTGAGCACGTCATCGTCGTAATCGAGCGTCCCGTCCGGCAAAATATCCATCTCAATGCCGGCCAAAATCGTAAAATCCGAATAGCGCGCGTTCAGCCGCTCAATTTCCTCGCGCTGGCGCCGCAACCGATCCGGGGTCAAGCCGTTGGCGACTTTCAAATAGTGCGAATGGTCGGTAATGGCGATATACCGATAGCCGCGGCGGCGGCACGCTTCGGCGAGCTCCTCGAGCGAACACGCGCCGTCGCTCCATGCCGAATGCATATGCAAGTCGCCTTGGATATCGTCAAAATGGACAAGTGGATCATCAGAAGAATATCGATCGACTTCCGTGCCATCTTCACGCAGCTCCGGGGGAATGTACGGCAGCCCGAAATGGGCGTAAAACGCCGATTCATCGGGGAACGTTTTCACCTTGCCTGTCGCTTGGTCTTCCACGCCATATTCGCTGATTTTCTCCCCGCGCTCTTTGGCGAGCTGGCGCATGCGCACATTATGGTCCTTCGATCCGGTAAAATGGTGAAGCGCGGTCGCAAACTCGTCCTCGCCGACGAGACGGAAATCAGCCGCAATTTCATCATCATACTGAAAAAGAAGCGACACTTTCGTCTCCCCAGCGGCGAGCACTTCGCGGATGCGCTCAAAGCCGAGCAGCCCGTCGCGCACCTCGGCCGGACGATCGGTAGCGATGACATAATCCAAATCTTTCACCGTTTCGTTCAAGCGCCGCAAGCTGCCGGCTCGCGAGAAGCGAATCACGCCATCAAGACAAGCGAGCTGGCGTTCAATGTCCGCCGCGATCGCGAGCACCCGGGCGAGCGGCAGCCGCTCGGGGCGTTTGCCTGACTTTTCAATGGCCGCAAGCAGCTTTTCTTCCGTTTTCGCGCCAAAACCGGCAAGCGCGCGCACTTTTCCAGCCAAGCACGCTTCTTTCAATCCGTCCATATCGACAATGCCAAGCTCCTGATGCAGCTTGGCGATTTTTTTGCCGCCAAGCCCCGGCAGTTTGAGCAAGGCGAGCAGCGTCTCCGGAACATCGCGTTTTAGTTCATTCAGCACCGACGACGAGCCGCTCTTGATAAATTCGGTGATGATCGCCGCTGTGCTTTTGCCGATGCCAGGGATGGCGGTAAAGTCGCTGATTTCCGCGAGGCTCCTCTCATCCGCCTCCAACGCGCTTGCCGCCTTGCGGAATGCGTTCACTTTAAACGGATTCTCCCCTTTGATTTCCAAATATAACGCAATCGTTTCCAACAGGCGGATGACATCTTTTTTGTTTATGTCCATGCCGTCCCCTCTCTTTCCAACACCACGGCCACATTCCAGCAAACATAGTCATGAATCGGTGAAAGCGTTTGTCGTCCTTCAAGCAGGTCATCAGACGCGGCCATGAATCCACCAGTTGCCAAGCATCTCCGACAACACCGGCGTATGTTTCACAATCACGGTCGCCATGAGCGAATGCTGCAGCTGCTCCTGCACGCTGTCAATCGGCACGAGCGCCCCGATATACAAAAGCAAAAAGACGAGCAAATACACTTCCGCAAATCCGAGCGCCGCCCCCGCCAGACGGTTGACGCTGCGCAACAGCGGCAGCTGGGCGACGAAATCGAGCATCGAGCCGACGATTTGAAGCACGATTTTCACCACAAAAAATAAAAGTGCAAAGGAAATCGCCCGATAATAGGCATCGTCTAAATGGGTGCTCTGAAACAGCAGCTTCATCGTCTCCGGATCGCCGAACGTCGGATACGGAATCCAAAGGCGCAATGTCGGCACAAACCGTTCATAATAGCGATAGGCGACGAAAAAGGCGATCAGAAACCCGGCCATATGAATGAATTGGAGAATAAAGCCGCGCTTCAGCCCGATCATCGCCCCCATCAACAGGACAAACAGCAGCACGACATCAATCATCCTGTTTCCCGTCCTTTTCCTGTTTCAGCTGTTCCGCCAGCCGTTGATATTGTTCTTTCAGTTTGAGATACTCACTGGCGATGTTGACGGCTGTCAACACGGCCAGCTTCGGCACATCAAGGAGCGGATTTTTCTCGCTGAATTCATGCATTTTATCGTCAACGAACGCCGCCACGAGCCGGATATGGGCCGGGCTTTCCGCGCCGACGATCGTGTAGTCTTGACCATAGATGCGGACGCTCACCCGCGTTTTTGGCTGTCCTGTCAAGCTTTCTCCCCCATTTCGCCAAATCCTACTGTTTATCATATCATGAACGCTGGTATAATGGAAAGAAGCGACACACAGCAACGATAGAGAAGATAAAGGAGCGATCGAACGTTGTCAAACTATGTGATTCAAGCCGACCAACAGCTGCTTGACGCCTTGCGCGCCCACTACCAAGACGCCTTATCCGACCGGCTTCCGGCCGGAGCGTTGTTTGCCGTCAAGCGCCCGGATGTCGTGATCACCGCCTACCGCTCAGGCAAAGTGCTGTTTCAAGGGAAAGCGGCGGAGCAAGAGGCAGGGAAATGGATGGTGAAGAGGGGGGCTGATCCAGGCAAACGACAGGAGAGCGAGACCGCCTCGCCCCCATTGGAACATAGGCTCGAGAAGCTTTCTGCCATCGGTTCGGATGAAGTCGGCACCGGCGATTATTTCGGCCCGATCGTCGTCGCCGCCGCCTACGTGGATCGGCCGCATATCGCCAAAATCGCGGCGCTTGGCGTGAAAGATTCGAAACAATTGAACGATGAGGCAATCAAACGGATCGCCCCCGCCATCATGGAAACCGTGCCGCATGCGGTCACCGTGTTGGACAATGCCGAATACAACCGCTGGCAGCGAAGCGGCATGCCGCAGACGAAAATGAAAGCGCTGCTTCACAACCGGACGCTCGCGAAACTCGTTGACGCCATCGCGCCCGCCGAACCAGAAGCAATCATCATCGACGAATTTTTAAAACAGGATTCGTATTTCCGTTACCTTTCCGATGAAGATCGCATTATCCGCGAGCGGGTGCACTGCCTTCCCAAGGCGGAAAGTGTCCACGTATCAGTCGCCGCCGCCTCGATCATCGCCCGCTATGTGTTTTTAGAAGAGATGGAGCGATTATCCCGCACCGTCGGCCTTTTGCTCCCGAAAGGTGCCGGCGCCATCGTTGACGAAGCCGCCGCCCGGATCATCCGCGCGCGGGGGGAAGAAGCGCTCGCGGCGTGCGCCAAGCTTCATTTCGCCAATACGAAAAAGGCGCTTGCCATCGCCAAGCGCCGGAAGTGAAGGAGTGGAATTGATGAACAATGATGTTTGTTTGAGTTTATCTAGCACCACGGGTAATATGTGTGTCCCTGCATCCCGTCATGAAGAAAGGGTGCCCCGTTCTCTTGGGACACCCCTTTGCCGCACATTCAGCCTTTATCGCTCACGCCTGCTCTTCCAGCGCGGCGACGACTTTTTCCGCCGTGCTTCGGCTTGATTGCGGATTTTGCCCGGTGATCAAGTTACCGTCGCGCACCGAGAAATCGGTCCATTTCTCGCCGTGGACGAAATTTGCACCGCGCAGGCGCAGCGTCGACTCGAGCAAAAACGGCATATGCACATCAAGCCCGACTTCACGCTCTTCTTCATCCGTAAATGACGTGACCGTTTTTCCTTTCACAATCGGCGTGCCGTCTTTGTATGTGGCGTTCACCAGCCCTGACGGACCGTGGCAGACAGCGGCGATGATGCGCCCGTCTTCGGCAAACTGCTGCAAGACGTATTGCAGCGTTTCATTGTCGGGAAAATCGAACATCGTCCCGTGTCCACCGGGAAGGAAAATGGCGTCAAACCCGTGTGCATCGTCCTTGCTTAAACGTGTTGTGTTCTTCAGCACTGCTTCCGCCTCCGCCCAAGACGGGTCTTTTTCATTGATGCTGCGCGGGTCAAGCGGCACCTCGCCGCCTTGAATGCTCGCCACTTTCACGTCATACCCTTTTTCTTTAAATACCAAATACGGTACGGCAAACTCCTCAAGCCAAAGCCCGGTTTTATGGTCGTCGGTGATCGTCGTATGGTTCGTCACCACCATGAGCACTCGTTTCGTCATGCGGCAGCCCTCCTTTAGGTTTTGGAATGTTCTCTACTACTCATCATACTTTATGTTGGGCAAAAGAGGAAAAAATATGCTTTGTGAAATGGAAAAGGAATGAATCGCTGGCGGACGATCAAGCAACGAGCACCTATATTTCGTTGATGAGGAGAGGCGGCATCGTGCCAGCTCTCCTGAAAAAGAACGCCGCCCCCAGCATGCGGGGAGCGGCGTTGACTCGCCTTCCTAACTGATTTTTTGTTGTTCCAGACCATCCACTTCGCTCACTGGCTGCCGAAACGGCCACCAGTTCGCGCGGCCGAACGTGCGGACCATGACCGGCACAAACAGCGGCAGAACGACGAGGGCGTAAAGGAGAAGCCCCGTCAGCACAATCGTCGCAATTTGCAAAAGCGACAGGACGCCGGACGGATACATCGCGGCGAACGTTCCGCCTAAAATGACGGCGGCCGAGATGATGACCGTCCCCATATGGCCCATCGCCGACAGCATCGCTTCCTTCACCGGCCGGCCGCGGTATTCGTTGAACCGATCCATGAGGAAGATGCTGTAGTCGATGCCAAGCGCCAACAGCAACACAAAGGCGAAGAACGACACCGCCCAGTTCAAACCGGCATAGCCAAGGCCGTTGACGAAAATGAGCTCGGTGACGGCCATCGATGTGTGATACGTCAGGACGAGCGACAAGATCAAATAGAGCGGCATGATCAGCGAACGGAGCAGCACCGTCAACACGATGGCAATGCCAATGAGCATAAGCACCGCGGTATGCCGATAGTCGGCGTTCGACATCGCCTGCAAATCGGCATACGTGCTTGTGACGCCGCCGACAGCGATCGTCGCGTCTTCCCACTTCGTTCCTTTCACTGCCCGTTCGGCCGCGGCGCGAATGTCATCGATGCGGCCGAGCGCCGATGTTGAATACGGATTTTCTTTTAAAATGACATCAAACGTCACGATGCGCCGGTCTTTCGACATATACGCGTCTTTCGCCTGCGCAAAGTCTTTGCTTTCGCGCGCCTCTTTCGGCATGTGCCAGCCAGCCATGTCTTTCTCCGGCGCCGATGACAAATCGGCTAAATACGTTTCCGCCGTTCCGAGGCCGTCCGCCACTTTATGCAGACCGGACGCGCTTTGGTCCAAGCCGTTTACAAGCTGGCCGAGCTGGCCGCCAAGCGCGGAGAAATGCTCAAGCAATTGGCGCTGGCCGCCGTTCACTTGCTCAAGCCCTCGGGAGAATTGCGGCAATTGGTCGACCGCCTGTTTCTGGCCGTCGGCCGCTTTCGTCAACCCGGCTTCGAGCTCCGAAAGCCCGGCGATGATCCGGTCCAAGCCGCCGTTGATCGCCGCTAAGATACGTGCCTGTCACGCCCAGGATGACGATCATAATCGTCGGTGGAAGTGCGGCATACCGTTGTCCTTGCAAAAGAGAGGACGAAAACAGCCGCGCCCAATAGTACAACAGGCGTTCTGACATACTATACTGAAGGAAGAAGAGAAATGCAAATGTAGAAATATGGGTTTGTAAGGAAAAGTAAGGAGAGAACGATCGGTGAGCATAGGAGAGTATAATGTTTCTTTGAAAAACTCACCATCGCAAAAAGCTTGCGTGACAAAGACATTGAATTAGAAGACAGCATCATGCCCATGTTTCGAAAAAGGTCTAAATGAATTGCAACGGTCTTATAACAGCTTATTAAGAAATTTTTGCAAGTCTTCTGGATCTTGAATAGGATTCACATAATTCAATCCCCATTTTTGCAAACGTACAAAATCTTTATCATTATTGCTAAACAATGTCATTCCTTTTGCAATCGCTGTAGCAGCAATAAGCGCATCCCCTGCTTTTAATGTTTTTCCGGTTTCCATCTTACATTTTCTTCGTAATTCCGCTGCTTTTTCTGCTATTTCGAAGTCCACGTTGTATAGCGTTGATGCCCGAATATAGCTGTATCGCTTATGACGAATGGCTTCGTTCGTTTCTACCTTTTCATATGAAAGAAACTCCATCGCAACAACGCTAGACATTGCGATTTCAAAACCATCGTTTAACAGTTGGGTGAAGAGGTGTTTCACTGGCTCATAGCCCAAATAATGACAAACATAAATGTTATTATCAATAAGTGCGATATTACTCAAGCTCATTATTCCTCCATTCTTCTTCCCGATTAGCCATCTTAAGCAACTCTTTTACATTTTCACCAGCGAGAACGGCACTACCTGCTAAGCTTTCAAAAGCTTTCACTTTATCCTCGGTACTCAACGGTTTCGGCTTCACGATCAATTTATCTGTTTGTTCTTCAATAACAGTCAACTGCAATAAATTCGCTTCCTGTAACGCCCGCTTAACTAATTGAAAAATATGCACGTAGTCGTGGCGCTCATCTTCATTATGATTTTTTAAAATGTCTACATTTCCCATTGCTATCCCTCGATTTCTGTATATTTTTATTATACCATTCAACACCAACCAAGTATATCAAAAATATAGACGCATTCTTCCAAATATATAAGTTGCAATAAAGAATTTCCGAATTTTTCGTTTCCGTTTTCATCTCGATACGAGCTGATACGGTGTAGCACGGCGGGGAATCAGTTGGATGTAAAACAAAATTTCAACTTATATGGATAAAAGAATGAAAATGCATGTGTAAAATAGTACCTTTTCTCGCGGTTTCCCTTTTCGTTCAATAAGCGCATACAACAAAAACGTAATAATAAGCAAGTATAGAAGTTGAAATAGCATAAAGCAGTTATTCTCCCCACGGTAACGGTACTCTCTGTCCTAATGAACAAGTATCTCGATTGCAGGGATTGAAGTGGCACTAGATGACATATTTGTAGACGTATTCACTTGTCACACTAGGGCTAGTTGAGCGCTAGCGCTCAACTAGCACCACGGGTGAATTGTTGTCTTTTCCTATCGCTTTTCCTCTTGCATCAAACTAAAACAGAACATATATTCCATCAAGTAGGGGCAGGCTTTAAGCGGCATCGATTTTGGTTGGATCTTTGGACCTGCTTGCAGTCCTCCATTCATTATCAAAAAGAAACGCTGTTCCCTCAGCCATATGGGAGCGGCGTTGGCTCGCCATCTTAACTGATTTTTTGTTGTTCCAGTCCGTCCGCTTCACTCACCGGCTGCCGGAACGGCCACCAGTTCGCGCGACCGAACGTGCGGACCATGACCGGCACGAAGAGCGGCAGGACGACGAGGGCGTAAAGGAGAAGCCCCGTCAGCACAATCGTCGCAATTTGCAAGAGCGACAAGACGCCGGACGGATACATCGCGGCGAACGTTCCGCCTAAAATGACGGCGGCGGAGATAATGACCGTCCCCATATGGCTCATCGCCGACAGCATCGCTTCCTTCACCGACCGGCCGCGGTATTCGTTGAACCGATCCATCAGGAAGATGCTGTAGTCGATGCCAAGCGCCAACAGCAACACAAAGGCGAAGAACGACACCGCCCAGTTCAAACCGGCATAGCCAAGGCCGTTGACGAAAATGAGCTCGGTGACGGCCATCGACGTGTAGTACGTCAACACGAGCGACAAGATCAAATAAAGCGGCATGATCAGCGAACGAAGGAGCACTGCGAGCACGATGGCGATGCCGATCAACATCAGCACGGCCGTCCGTTTATAGTCGGCGTTTGAGATCGCCTGCAAATCGGCGTACGTGCTTGTGACGCCGCCGACAGCGATCGTCGCGTCTTCCCACTTCGTTCCTTTCACTGCCCGTTCGGCCGCGGCGCGAATGTCATCGATGCGGCCGAGCGCCGATGTTGAATACGGATTTTCTTTTAAAATGACATCGAACGTCACGATGCGGCGGTCTTTCGACATATACGCGTCTTTCGCCTGCGCAAAGTCTTTGCTTTCGCGCGCCTCTTTCGGCATGTGCCAGCCGGCCATTTCTTTCTCCGGGGCCGATGACAAATCGGCTAAATACGTTTCCGCCGTTCCGAGGCCATCCGCCACTTTTTGAAGGCCGGACGCGCTTTGGTCCAAGCCATTTACAAGCTGGCCGAGCTGGCCGCCAAGCGCGGAGAAATGCTCAAGCAATTGGCGCTGGCCGCCGTTCACTTGCTCAAGCCCTCGGGAGAATTGCGGCAATTTGTCAACCGCCTGTTTCTGGCCGTCGGCCGCTTTCGTCAATCCGGCTTCGAGCTCACTAAGCCCGGCAATGACTTGATCCAAGCCGCCGTTGACCGCCGCTTGACCAGCCGCGAGTTGGGCGAACGATTCGTTCGCTTTCGCCAAACCGGCGCGCGCCTGCTCAAGCGCCCCGTTCAATTGCGTGAGTCCGTCCGCCATTTGTTTCGTCTGGCCGGACAAGGCGGCGACCGTCATTTTCGCTTGTTGGTATTGTCCATCTTGACGGAGTTCCGGATGCGACTGTTCGACTTGCCCGAGCATCGTCTGCACGGCGGCAAGCTGAGCGGCGACAGCTTTTAATCCCGCTTCGATTTGCCGGTACTGGCCGCTTAGCGCCGACAGTCCTTGTTCCGCCTGCTTGTAGCCGTCAAGCAGCTGCGTGGCGCCTTCCTGCAGCTTTTTCGCATTGTCGCGAAGCGTCACTAAGCCGTTTTTCAGCTCGCCGGCGCCCATTGCTCCCCGGCGCACCCCTTGTTCAATTTGACTGAGACCGGTTTGCAGCTGGCGCAGGCCGTCTTCAAGCCGCTCCGTTCCGGAGACGAGCTGGCCGACGCCGGATGACGCCTGCTTCAGCTGCGGAGCGGACGAGGACAACTTTTGGCTTGCCGCCTCAAGGCCGGCGCCGATTTTCTCAATGCCCTCTTTGCCGGCGCCAAGGCCGCTTTTCAGCTGTTTCGCCTGTTCGGTGACATACAGCTCCTGAATCGGCTCTCCCGTCGGACGCGTCGCCGAGCGGACGCTCGCCACGCCATCAACTTTTTCGATCTCACGGCTCATTTTCTCAATCAACGCCAGCCCTTCTTCCGAATCAAGCGGCTCTTTGCTTTTCAATACCACCTGCGTCGGCATGGCATCTCCCGGATTGAAATGATCGGCGATGATGCGAAATGCTTTGACCGAACGGTAATGATCGCCGATCTCTTCCATGGAATCAAACGACAGTTTGCCATCGTACGTCACGAGCACCGGCACCGTTACCGCTGCGACGATGGCGAGCGCCAGCAGCGGACGGGCGAATGCAAACCGTCCAGCCGCGAGCCAAAGCCGGCTTTGTCCGTGCTCAAGCTTTCCGCGCACCGGCCAAAACAGCTTCTCGCCAAGCACGGCCATGAAAAACGGCACGAGCGTCACAAGCGCCAAAAGCAGCACCGCTACCCCAACGGCGACGGCCGCCGCCGATTGGTACAGCTTAAACGTCGACAAACCGATCGCCGCAAAGCCGATCATGACGGCAATGCCGCTTGCGGCCACCGTTTTCCCAGCCGTCCGGTACGTGGCGACGATCGCTTCCACCCGATCGCCGCGTTTCGCCAGTTCTTCTTTAAACCGGCTCAGCAACAAAATGCAATAGTCGGTCCCAATGCCAAACAACACCGCGACTAAAAACGTTTGCGTGAACGTCGACAGCGGGAAATTCACTTTATCTACTAAAAACGCAACGACCGACTGCGAGACGACATACGTCGCCCCGACCGCGAGCAGCGGAATGAGCGGCGCCACCGGCGAGCGGAACACGGCGAGCAACACAATTAAAATAAAGACGACCGTGATCCCTTCCGTTTTCTTCACGCCTTCCTGCGAGCTCGTCACGACATCTTCATCGATCATCCAGCCGCCGGTGAAATAATGCTCGACCTTGACGCCATCGACCGCTTTATACAGGGCGTCGGTCAATTGCTTCGCCGTCCGCCCGGCCGGGTCGATGCTGACGGAAATGAGCATCGTCGTTCCATCTTTGGAGATGAGTTCTTTTTCCAGCTCCCGGTTGGCAAACGGCGAGACGATGTTCGTGACATGAAGTTCCTCTTTTTTCTTTTCGAGCGCGTTTACCGCCCGTTCAATCTCTTTTTTATCGTCCGCCGTCAGCCCGCCTTTTTGGTAAAAGACAAGCACCGCGGATCGTTCATTTTGTTTGTTTTCCTGGCCGTTTGCCTCTTTGATCAATTTTGCCGCCAATGACGACGAGTAGCCGTCCGGCACGCTCAGCTGCCCTTTTTCCCTGACAAGCTCGCCCATGTTCGGCGCGGTCATCACAAGCACCGCCGCCATGATGATCCACGCCGCAAGCACAAACCATCTTCCTTTGATCATCGCCCTCATTTCGCTTCTTCCACCTCCTGCAGCACGCGGGCCAACCGTTCATACGTACGGATGAACGTTTCGATCTCCTCCTCTGGAAAGCGGGCGATCACTTCTTCGACGAGCCGATAGACGCTGCGGTCCATTTCCTCTACCCATGCTTCCCCCTGCTCCGTCAGCGATAAGACGATGACGCGCCGGTCGTTCTCGTCACGGTCGCGGCGCAGCCAGCCTTTGTCGACGAGGCGATTTGTCATCGCCGTCACCGCGCTTTTGTTCACGCCAAACATCGCAGCGAGCTCCGTTGACGTGCACGCCCCCCGCCTGCGGATGTAGCGAAGCAAATAATATTGATCGTGCGTCATCTCTTCGCAAAGACTGCCTTTGACAAGCGCCGCTCCGCGTTTCATCACGAGAAACGACACGGACAAATAGCGGTCAATCCATTCATCGATGTTTCGTCCCGGCATTGATTCACCTCCGTTTGTTTCATGATTGCACAATCAACCAGATGGTCTCTTGCACGGCGGCATTTGTCCATTTAGTTCAACTGTTGAACTATTAGTAACGATACCAAGGAAAAAAGAAAAAGTCAACGAGGAATGTTGGCAAAAGAGAACCCATTCTGTCGCCCCATTCGAATAATAAGGAAATGTTTTCAAAACGATTACATGGCATTCACGAACACTTAACATCCAGCTTGTACGATAAAGATGACAAAATCATCTGAAGAGGGAAAGGAGAACGATGTTCCAATCGAAACGCCGCACGGCTTTGCTCATCGCCGTGCTGAGCGCCGGACTGGCGCTGCATCAAGCCGGTCATTTTTGATCAAAGAGAAAAACAGATTTTACAAGGCTTATCAAATTGAAAAACACTGTTGTTGATTCACATTTTTCATTCAATCACCAGCCCTCTAAAAGCAAGCCAAGAACGTTCTTTTTCACAATCAACTAATTAAGAAACAATGCTTGTTTTTCGGCGCTGCGGTCACCGCCCCACGTGATAGCCAAGCCACGCGAGCCACACGCCACACAAATACGTAGCCGCCAAATAAACGACAACCTTCGCCCATTGGCGTTGCTGCATCATTTGCACGCTTTCCCATTTTAAGGTCGAAAACGTGGTGAACGCGCCCATAAAGCCCGTGCCAACAAGCAGTTTTGCGGCATCGGCGGCGCCGCTTCCGGCGAGCCAGCCGAGCAAGAAGGACCCAAGCAAGTTGACAATGAGCGTCCCTATGGGAAAACGCGGCGAACGCCGAGCCGCCCAGCGGCTGACGAGATAGCGGGCCATGGCGCCGAAAAAACCGCCGATCGCCACAAACAGCGGTGCGTACATTATCCAATCCCTTCCTTCCGTTCCGGTTGAGCGGCGGCATATCCAGCCCATGAGGCGAGCAACCCGCCAAACAGGCTGGCAGCGATATAAACGGCCGCCATGCCAAAGCGCCCTTGTTCCATCAATTCCACACATTCAACGCTAAGCGTCGAAAACGTCGTATACGAACCGACGAACCCGGTCGTTACGGCTGTTTTCAGCCATGGCGGCCACGCGGGGCGGCGGGTGAACATCACGGTGAACCAGCTGAGCAAAAACGAGCCTGTCCAGTTGATGAAAAGCGTCCCGAGCGGAAAGCCGCCGACGGCGGCGGCGGGAACAACCAAACCGAAGCCATAGCGGACAAGCGCGCCGATCATGCCGGCTGCGCCGACGGCGAGATAGACCAATAAGGACCCCTCCTTCGTAAAATAAACAGACTCCTGCCGCTTCAATTTGCAGCAGGAGTCATCAGCCGGAAGCCGGCGGTTATGGCGAACTCCATCGCCTATTCGATTGGCATCGCCTTTATTTTACCATATATCCCCTCCCAATGGGAAGCAGATTCAACGGCTTGGTCGGAACCCGTGTTGATCGAATATTTGGAGCGCTTGTTCGCTCGTCAAATAATCATACAACTCCCGCGCCTCCTTGAGATGTTTGCTCGTCTTGACAACACCAAGCGGATAGACGATCGGGTCGTGCATGCCGCTTGGCACGGAGGCGGCGATCTTGACTTTGTCCGACACGAGCGCGTCCGTCCGGTACACAAACCCGGCGTCGACGTTTCCGGTTTCTACGTACGTCAGCACTTGACGAACGTCTTTCGCGTAAACAAGCTTCGCTTTCACCTGCTCCCACAACCCCGCCTTCTCCAACGTTTGTTTGGCGTACATGCCGGCCGGCACCGACTCGGGGATGCCGATCGCCACTCGTTTGGCGCGGGTGATGTCATCGAGCGACCGAATCGCCTCTTCTCCTTGTTTCGGAACGATGAGCACCAGCTCGTTGGCGAGCACGGTTTTTTCGTGTTTGGAATCGATCAGCCCTTCCTTTTTCAGTTCCTCAAATGGCTCGGCAGCCGCGGAGAAAAAGAGATCGACCGGCGCCCCTTCGGAAATTTGTTTTTGCAAGGCGCCCGACGCGCCAAAATTATATTGGATGCGGATGTTCGGGTGCTTTCGTTCAAACGCCGTTTTCGCTTCTTCCAGCGCTTCTTGCAGACTGGCGGCGGCGGAGACGGTGAGCTCCACTTTATCCGCCGGTTTCGTTTGCCCCTTCCCCTCTTTTGAGCCGCTGTCGCAGCCATACAAGCCGAACAGCAAGAGCAATGCGGCAAGCCATGCGATTTTTCGCATCTGTCTCCCCCTTATCTTTTTATATGTAATTATATCTAATTATAAATAATAATAAGTAGTTAGGAAAGAAAAATTTTTCCCCATGCGTTCTTTGCGCTACAATGAAAGAAAGGAGGATGGCATGATGACGGAGCCACAGTCATACACGATTGAAGAAATCGCTTCCTTATTAAAAGTGTCCAAACTAACGGTGTACGATTTAGTGAAAAAAGGGAAGCTGCCCGCCTTTCGCGTCGGGCGGCAAATGCGGATTACCGCGGATGATCTTCGCCGGTACATCGACGGGCAAAAAGGGGAGACAAGCCCCGTTTCTTCCGCCGTTTCACGGCCGGTCGAAGCCGCCGTTCGCCCCATTATCATCAGCGGCCAAGATGCGGCGCTCGATTTGCTTGGCGTCCATCTGGAAAAAAACGGCCCTTATCAATCGCTCCGCACCTACACGAGCAGCCTCAATGGGCTGATCGCCCTGTATAAAGGGCAATGCGACATCGTCAGCGTGCATTTGTTTGACGGGCAGACAGGCGAGTACAACCGTCCGTATGTGGAAAAGCTGTTGACAGGCCATGCGTACATCATGGTGAACGTCATGCGCCGGCCGATTGGATTTTATGTGTCAAAAGGCAATCCTCGCAGCATTCAAACGTGGCACGACTTAGGAAGGAGCGACGTCGTGATCGTCAATCGGGAGAAAGGGGCCGGGGCGCGCGTCCTGTTAGATGAACAGCTGCGCCTGCATGGATTGTCGCCGTCCGCCATTCGCGGCTATGAACGCGAGGAAACAAGCCATTTGAGCGTCGCCTCCGCGGTGGCGTCAGGTCTCGCCGATGTCGGCATCGGCACGGAAAAGGTGGCGCGAATGGCCGGCGTCGAGTTCATTCCGCTAATGAACGAACAGTATGATGTCGTCATGCTGCGGACGCCGGAGAATGAATCGCTCATCGCTTCCGTGCTCGACGTGCTCCGCTCCGATTCGTTCCGCGCCGAACTCGAAGCGCTCGGCGGGTACGATGTGTCGCAAACCGGGCGCATTATAGCTGAACGCGGCTGACAGGGCATCCACCTTTGTTAGCATCCTTCGTTTTCTGAATCTGTTTGAAAACGAGCTCTCATCAAAAAAAGCTGTTCCAAAAGCCCATCGCTTTCGGAACAGCTTTTCGTTTTACCCGCGCAGCACCGCGCCAAATTGTTTCTCGACCGCGGCGAGCACCCGCTCGTGGACGGCGGCGACTTCTTCATCCGTGAGCGTCCGCTCCGGATCGTAGTAGCGGAGCGAGAAGGCGAGCGATTTTTTCCCGTCCGGCAGGCGGTCACCTTTGTAGACGTCAAAGAGGGAGACGTCTTTGACAAGCGGTTTCCCGGCTTCTTCGATCGCTTGCTTGAGGGCGCCAGCTTCGACGTTTTCGTCGACGACCAAGGCAATGTCGCGCACGACGGACGGGAATCGCGGAATCGGCTCGTAGCGGATCGCTTCACTTTCGGCGTTCAACAGCTCGGCCAAGGCGAGCTCGAAGACGTACGTTTCTTTTAAATCGTACTCTTTTTGCACGGCTGGATGGAGCTGGCCGACAAAGCCGATCACCTTGCCGTCAAGCGCAATCTCCGCCGTCCGTCCGGGATGCAAATCGGCGCGTTTCGCCGGGCGGTACGCGATGCGCTTGGACAGCCCAAGCAAGTCGAACAACCCGTCAAGAACGCCTTTGGCGACGTAAAAATCAGCCGCTTTTTTCTCGCCTTGCCACAAATGGGCGTGCCATAAGCCGGTGAGAACGCCGGCAAGCCGCTCGTTTTCCGCCGGTTGGACGTGTTCTCCTTTGGACAAGTAGACAGAGCCGATTTCGTACAAGGCGACGTTCTCGACTTGGCGGGCGCGGTTGTAGCTCGCCGCTTCAAGCAGATGCGGAATTAAGCTTTGCCGCAAAACGCTCCGCTCTTCGCTCATCGGCAGCGCCAAGCGGATCGGTTCGGCCGTCTCAAGCGCAAAGCGCGTCGCTTTGTCCGGGCTCGTCAACGAATACGTGATCGCTTGGAACAAGCCGGCTCCTTCCAAATAGCGGCGGACGCGGCGGCGCTTCGCCTGGTACGGCGTGAGTCCGCCCGGTTTCGCCTCGGCCACCGGCAGCGTCGCCGGCAGGCGGTCGTAGCCGTACAAACGGGCGACTTCTTCAATGATATCTTCTTCAATTGCAATGTCGCGCCGACGCGACGGGACGTGGATCGTGAACGTTCCGTTGTCTTCCGTAAACGGAAATTGCAAGTTCGAAAGAATCGCGGCCACTTCCTCTTTCGACATTGCCGTGCCGAGGACGCCGTTGATGCGTTCGAGCGTGACCGTCACCACCACTGAGTCTTGGCGCCACACGCTCGCTTCGACGATGCCGCCGACGACCTCGCCGCCGGCGTATTCCGACATCAACACCGCGGCGCGCTCGAGCGCTTCTTTCGTCCGCGCTGGATCGATCCCTTTTTCAAATCGGGTGCTCGCCTCGCTGCGCAGCCCGTGGTCTTTCACCGCTTGGCGGATGACCGGGCTTGTAAAGTACGCCGCTTCAATGAACACGGTCGTCGTGTCGTCGCGCACTTCCGAATTCGCCCCGCCCATCACGCCGGCTAAGGCGACCGGCTCGCGGCCGTTGGTGATGACGAGATGTTCTTCCGTCAGCTTCCGCTCGACATCATCAAGGGTGATGATCGTTTCGCCCGCTTTTGCACGGCGGACGACAATCTCCTTCGAACCGAGGCGGTCGTAGTCAAACGCATGAAGCGGCTGGCCGTACTCAAGCAAAATGTAGTTCGTAATGTCGACGACGTTGTTGTGCGGGCGAATGCCGGCCGCCATCAAACGCGCTTGCATCCAAAGAGGCGACGGGCCGATCCGGACGTTTTTCACAATCCGCCCGGCGTACAGCGGATTGTCTTCCGGCGCCTCAACGCGCACGGAAATGTATTCATGGACATGTTCGCTGTTTTCCTTGACCGCCGCTTCCGGCGGTTTTACATCGCGGCCGAGAATGGCGGCGACTTCATAGGCGACGCCGATCATGCTTAAACAATCGGCGCGGTTGGGCGTCAAGGACAGTTCAAGCACTTCGTCATGCAAGCCGAGCCACTCGATGGCATCGGCGCCGATCGGCGCGTCGCTTGGAAAGACGAAAATGCCGTCCGCGTATTCTTTCGGCACGACTTTCGTTTCGACGCCAAGCTCTTGGAGCGAACAAATCATACCGTTCGATTCTTCCCCGCGCAGCTTCGCCCGTTTGATTTTGAAATTGCCCGGCAGCACCGCCCCGACTTTGGCGACGGCGACTTTTTGCCCTTTGGCGACGTTCGGGGCGCCGCAAATGATTTGCACGGGTTCGTCCTCTCCCAAGTCGACAAGGCATTTCCGCAGTTTATCCGCGTTCGGGTGCGGCTCGCACTCGAGCACATGACCGATGACGACTCCTTTCATTCCCCGGTCAAGCGCTTCGACCCGCTCGACTTCAATGCCGCTTTTCGTAATCCGCTCCGCGAGCTCTTTGGCGGTGATGCCCGTCAAATCGACGTATTCCCCTAGCCAACGGTAAGAAACGAGCATTCCCAACTCCTCCTTTTTCTGTTACACACGCAAAAATTGCCGCAAGAAACGCAGATCGTTTTGATAGAAATGGCGGATGTCATCAATGCCATACTTCAGCATCGCGATCCGCTCCGGCCCCATGCCGAACGCAAAGCCGGTGTACGTTTTCGAATCAAAACCGGCCATCTCAAGCACGTTCGGATGCACCATGCCGGCTCCTAAAATTTCGATCCAACCGGTGCCTTTGCAGACGCCACAGCCCCGCCCTTCGCAGCGGAAGCAGGACACATCGACTTCGACCGATGGTTCCGTGAACGGGAAAAAGCTCGGTCGGAAGCGAATGTCGCGCCCTTCCCCGAACAGCTTGCGGGCAAATTCGCGCAGCGTCCCTTTCAAATCGCTCATCCGGATGTTCCGGTCAACAACCAATCCTTCAATTTGCGTAAACTGGTGCGAATGCGTCGCATCATCGGTGTCGCGGCGATACACTTTGCCCGGGCAAATGATTTTCACTGGACCGCGCCCGCGGTGCTTTTCCATCGTCCGCGCCTGCATCGGCGACGTATGGGTGCGAAGCAAAATCTCTTCCGTGATGTAAAACGAATCTTGCATATCGCGGGCCGGATGTCCTTTCGGCAAGTTGAGCGCCTCAAAGTTGTAATAGTCGGTCTCCACTTCCGGCCCTTCGGCGACCGTATAGCCCATGCCGATAAACAAGTCTTCAATTTCTTCAATGACACGCGTCAGCGGATGCGGGTTGCCAAGACTAACAGGCCGGCCCGGCAGCGTCACATCAATCGCCTCGGCAGCCAGCTTCCGCTCCACTTCCTCCTGTTCCAGTTTCGCTTGTTTCGCTTCCAGCGCCTGTTGGATTGCCTCTCTTACTTCATTGGCAAGCGCGCCGATTTTCGGGCGCTCTTCCGGCGGCAATGCCCCCATGCCGCGCAGCACTTCGGTGATCGGCCCCTTTTTGCCTAAATAGGCGACGCGCACGTCGTTCAGCGCTTTTAAGTCGCGGGCTTGGCCGATTTGTTCGAGCGCCTGGCGTTTCAGCTCGTACAGCCGTTCTTTCACATCAATCCCTCCTCATTTCAGTTGAACGCCCTCCCACTTACGCTCACGCGTAGAAGCGGGGGGCTTCTCGGTTTAAGATGATAAAAAAAACCCGCCCCGGTAAGGGACGAGTTGTTGCTCGCGGTACCACCCTTGTTAACAGCATAAGCGTGCTGTTCACTTCATTGCGATAACGGCCGAAAGCCGGAACACCTTTACATCCCTCGTCGGGATGGTCCCGGTGTCAACTCAGGAGGTGAACTTCACTTGCGCCGTCCATAAAAACGCTCCCAGTCTATGGCGTTTTCTCCCTGGATGGCGGACAGCAAGCTACTTTTCTCCGTCATCGTTGTTGTCCGTATGGGAAATTGTCGCTATTCATTATACGCAAATGAGTAGGCAAAGGCAAGGTCAGGCCGAAATTTCTTTGCGCAGCTCATCGATTTCCGCTTCCTGTTCAATCGAGCGGATGGCAAGGCGCTCCATAATTTTTTCCTGCCGCACTTGCCCTTCCTTGAGCGCGGCGACATCTTTTTTGACCCCCAACATGTCCTTTTTCATGGCATCCATGTCTTTTTTCATGGCGTCCATGTCTTTTTTCATGGCGTCCACATCACTTTGAAGGCGATCGACTTTGTCTTCGAGTTGTTTCACGCTTCCTTGCAGCTTGACGATATCCATGCGCATTTGTTCGATGTAGGCCCCTTGAACATCAAGACGCTCGAGCACAGCGTTCAATAACGCCCGCAGTTCGCCATCCATCTGTCTCCGCTCCCTTGTCCTATTGATTTTCGATTCTATTTTACCGCACCGCCTGCAAGGAATAAAGCAAAATTCCGGCCGCGACGGCGACATTCAGCGACTCGGCGCGGCCGTAAATCGGGATGTACACGTTCTCTGTCGTTAGGCGCAGCAGGTCGGGTCGGACGCCGCTTCCTTCATTGCCGACGAGCAAGGCGAACGAAGACGATTGTGGAACGGTGCGGTAATCGACGGCATTCTCCAAGGCCGTTCCGTACACCGGAATGCCCTGCTCCTTGAAACGCGCGATCCATTGCGCCAAATCGCCTTTGACAACCGGAAGGTGAAACAGCGACCCTTGCGTCGCCCGCACCACTTTCGGATTGTACACATCGGCGCACCCTTCGCCGAGGATGACGGCATCGATCCCAGCGGCATCGGCGGTGCGGATCATCGTCCCAAGATTGCCCGGATCTTGCACGGCGTCAATAAGCAAGGCGGTCTTCACGCCTTCAAGCTCGGTCGACAGCTGCCGGCACACTGCGGCGATGCCTTGCGGCGTCTCCGTGCTGCTGATCGCCCTCATCACCGTTTCGGTCACGATCGTAACCGGGACACCTGTGACGTTCCAGCCGGGCGGGACGGCCGTCCGCTCATCAACGATCAGCTCGACAAGGGGCGCGTTGCTTTTTATGGCCTCTTCGACAAGATGAAACCCTTCAAGCAAAAACAATCCAGTCTCATCGCGCCCTTTTTTTGTCAGCAGCTTTTTCCATTGTTTGACGCGCGCATTTTTCGGCGATTCGATCCGCTTCACCGCTTCGTCCCCCAATGTTTGGCGATAAATTCGTCACGCCCCGAGGCGGCTCGATCTTGCTTGTAATGTTCCGGATTTTTCTTATGATAGTTTTGATGGTACTCTTCCGCCGGATAAAACGTGGTGGCCGGCAAAATTTTCGTCACGATCGGCTTGGAGAAGCGCCCGCTTTCCTCGAGCGCCCGCTTTGACTGCTCGGCGAGCTGGCGCTGTTTTTCGTTATGGTAAAAAATCGCCGTCCGGTATTGCGGCCCGCGGTCGTGAAACTGGCCGCCGTCATCGGTCGGGTCGATTTGGCACCAATACAGCTCCAAGAGCCGCTCATACGGAAAGACGTCCGGGTCAAACGTGATTTGCACCGCTTCGTAGTGGCCGGTCGTGCCGGTTTTCACTTGCTCGTATGTCGGATTTTCCACATGTCCCCCTGTATAGCCGGAGACGATGCCGTAAATGCCGTCAAGCTCCTCAAACGGCGTCACCATACACCAAAAGCAGCCGCCGGCGAATGTCGCTTTTTCCATTGTGTCGTCACCTCATGCGTCAAGTTTCTTCATTTGATTATAACAAAATGTGCGCCGTTGTCATCTTTCACGACCAAAGCCAAGTTCCTTCACAAAGCCAAGCGCGTTCCGTTCCGCACGCCGGCCGCTCATGTCGCTGAGTCAAGCCGTTGTTTCATTTCGTCAAGCAAGCGGTCAAACAGCGGGATATAGTGTGTACGGATGCGTTCGTAAATGTCCATCGCCGTTTCTTCGTCATACGTATGGGACGTCCGGTTGCGGTCTTCGAGCATGCGAAGCCATGTCTCTCCGTCTTGAATCAACCCTTCCCGAAACGCCTCGCGAATCGTTTTCCTCGGACTCGTCACTTCAGAGTATCCCTGATGCTCCAAATAAAGTTTCATCCATTTCCATGCTAGTTCGTACGTGAATTCAAAGCGTTGAATGGTCGCATCAACAACAAGGTCATCCGTTTGAGCGTCTCTTGCGGCACTTTGCCGGAGTTTGGAGAGCGCCCGTTCGAAATCGTAAAATCGATCCATCAGCCGGCTCATTGTAACCATCACCTTCCCGTGCTCGTTCGTTTGAAAAATCGTCTTTCCTTCTTGGTCAATATTCATTTTTAGCTGTTCGTTGTGAATTTGATTGTAATCAACAACATCGATCGGATAAATGATCGGAAGTTCATCCAAGTCCGATTGCAGGAGGTACAGCGGGCCTCCCGGTTTTCGAAATTGGATCGCCAAATCGATATCCGATCCTTCCTTGTAATCGCCTCGTGCTCTTGAGCCGAACAAAATGACTTTTTCAATGACATCAGCATAACGGGAAAATAGATGGAGCAGTTGGCGAAATACCGTTCGTTCCAATCCATAGAGCGGTTTCTCGTCCATCGTCGCCATCACTCATTTCGGTCTAGTTTTTCCTCTATTATACCATATACGAGAGCCGCTCCATGTATAAATCCGCCGCCATTGGCAAACGATAACGGTGTACAATACGGCCAATGAGGTGAGACAAATGGATTTGAACTTGCGGGAAGCCATTATGCACAACGTAGCCAACAACTCGAAAGAGCAGCTGGAACATACGATCGAAGATGCGATCCAACGAGGCGAGGAAAAATATTTGCCCGGCCTCGGTGTCCTCTTTGAAGCCATTTGGACGCATGCCAATGAGCAGCAAAAAGACATGATGCTCACAACACTCGAGCAGGCGGTTAAACAATGACGAACACCGGCCGAATCGGCCGGTGTTTTTATTCGTCAAACGTCAGTTGTTTCACTTTGTCGGCGTCAAGCCGTTTGATCACCTCAACAAGCAGCTTGACCGTGTTTTCGTAGTCGTCACGGTGCAAAATGGCGGCGTGCGAGTGGATGTAGCGCGTCGGGATGGCAATCGTGAGCGACGGAACGCCGATGCCGGTTAAGTGAATCGCTCCCGCGTCCGTACCGCCGCCTGGCATGGCATCAAAATGGTACGGAATGTTGAGCTCTTCCGCCACTTCGATGACAAATTCGCGCAAGCCGCGGTGCGACACCATCGTTGCGTCGTACAAGACGATGTGCGGGCCGGCGCCGAGTTTGCCCATCGCTTCTTTTTCCGACACGCCCGGTGTGTCGCCGGCAATGCCGACGTCAACAGCAAACGCGATATCCGGCTGAATGAACTGGGCCGCTGTGCGCGCGCCGCGCAAGCCGACTTCTTCCTGCACCGTGCCGACGCCGTATACCGTGTTTGGATGGTCGACGCCTTTCAGCTGCTTGAGCACATCGATGGCGACCGCACAGCCGATCCGGTTGTCCCATGCTTTCGCGAGCAGCATTTTTTCATTGTTCAATACCGTAAATTCAAAATACGGCACGATCATATCGCCCGGGCGGACGCCCCACTCCATCGCTTCCTCGCGGCTTGTCGCGCCGATGTCGATGAACATATCTTTGATTTCCACCGGTTTTTTGCGCGCCTCCGGCGGCAGAATGTGCGGCGGCTTCGAACCGATGACGCCGGTGATGTCGCCTTTTTTCGTCACGATCGTCACGCGCTGGGCGAGCATCACTTGGCTCCACCATCCGCCAAGCGTTTGGAAGCGGATGAATCCTTTGTCGTCGATTTGCGTCACCATAAAGCCGACTTCATCCAAATGGCCGGCGATCATCACTTTCGGCCCGCCCGATTTCCCTTCTTTTTTGGCAATCAAGCTGCCGAGGCCATCCGTTGTCACTTCATCCGCATACGGAGCTATGTATGTCTTCATCACATCGCGCGCTTCCCGCTCATTGCCCGGGACGCCTTTCGCATCGGTCAGCGCTTTCAGCATCGTCAACGTTTCGTCCAACTTCGCCATCTTGGCACCCCTTTCCGGTTTTGTCCACTTTTTTATTATACTTGAAAAGGCTGACGATTGGCAAAATGAATCATTCGCCACCCGAAAAAAAGATCAATAGCGCTCGTTTTGCCGCTTGTGGTTCACTTCATTTTTCCGCCGATACGCCGCCTCGATGTCGTCGGAAGAAAAACCGAGCGCCACGCCAAGCCGCCAATACTCCGCAAACAGCGCATCATATTCCCCTCGCGCTCTCGTCTCCCCGAACCGCTCGGCGGCGCGAAACACGGCAAGAAACTGCTCGACAAGCGGCCGTCCCGCCGACGGAGCTTCGTTTTCTTCATAAAACAAGCCGCACTCCAGCCCGAGCGACAATAAAAAATGCAAGCCGTCAACATATTCCTCAAGCACTCGCTCGGCTGGCGCGGGCGGTTTGATGCTCCAAAATTTAAAGCAACGCGTCTCATTCGCGAGTTCACCCAGCTCCACAAGAAAGGCGAGCTGCTTGCGGGCAAACAAATCTTCCTCCATCAAGCCATGCTCCGTTTCAATGCGCCGATCCAACATGCGCTGCATATCGTAAAGCAAAGGCCAATTCATTCTCTCCTCCCCTTTCTACCTCATCCATCGCCAATAGAGAAACAGCTCCACCGCTGCCAACAGCGGCAAACCATAGCGAAACGTCCGATGGCGCGTTTTATGACGAAACGTGTACATGCCCGCCATTGCCCCCAGAGCTCCACCCAACCACGCCAGCAGCCAAAGCGTCCGCTCGGCGGTGCGAAAGCGGCGGCGCTTCGCCTTGTATTTGTCGACCCCCATCACGAAAAAAGCGAGAAGGTTGATCGCTATCCCGTATTGTACCATATCGATCCCTTTCCTTGATAAGAAAATGGCCACCCTGATCAAGGATGGCCATCGTTGTTATTTATTCAAATTCGCTTTCGCCAAGTCGGCGAGTTGGGCGAACGCGGCTTGATCGTTCACCGCCAAGTCGGCGAGCATTTTCCGGTTCACTTCCACGCCGGCCAGCTTCAAGCCGTGCATCAAACGGCTGTACGACAAGCCATTTTGGCGAGCCGCCGCGTTGATGCGGACAATCCACAGTTTGCGGAAGTCGCGCTTCCGTTGACGGCGGTCGCGATACGCATACATGAGCGATTTCATCACTTGTTGGTTCGCGACTCTATATAATGCGTGTTTCGCGCCGAAATAGCCTTTTGCGAGTTTTAACACTTTTTTGCGACGTCTGCGCGTCACTGGTCCACCTTTTACGCGTGGCATAATCGTTCCCTCCTATAGTCGGTCGTTATTTCAAGTTGTCAAGCATTTGGCGGATGCGTTTGAAATCGCCAGGCGAGACAAGCGTCGCTTTGCGGAGATGACGCTTTTGTTTTTTCGTTTTATTGGCAAACAAGTGGCTCGTATAGGCATGACCGCGTTTTAATTTGCCGCTGGCCGTTTTTTTGAACCGTTTCGCCGAGCCGCGGTGAGTTTTCATTTTTGGCATCGCAGGTTCCTCCTTACTTGTTGTCGTTTTTCGGTGCGAGCACTAAAAACATGTTGCGCCCGTCCATTTTCGGCGCCGTTTCGACAACGGCAATGTCGGCGCACGCTTCCGAGAAGCGGTCAAGGACGCGTTGCCCAATTTCTTTATGGGTGATCGCCCGACCTTTAAAGCGGATCGTCGCCTTCACTTTATCGCCTTTTTCCAAAAACTTGCGCGCATTGCGCAGCTTCGTGTTGAAGTCATGCTCCTCGATCGTCGGGCTGAGGCGCACCTCTTTGACGTTGATCACTTTTTGTTTTTTGCGCGCTTCTTTCTCTTTCTTCTGCTGCTCGAAGCGGAATTTGCCGTAGTCCATGATGCGGCAAACGGGCGGTTTGGCGTTCGGCGCGACAAGCACAAGATCCAAGTTGCGTCTTGCCGCAATCTCAAGCGCCTCCTGCCTCGACTTGATGCCAAGCTGTTCGCCGTTTTGGTCGATCAAGCGCACTTCACGGGCACGAATTTGTTCGTTGATAATAAAATCTTTGCTAATAATGAGCCACCTCCAAGGTTTTTTCCGACTGGCTTGTTTGCCAGCAGAGCCCCACTTCCAGCCCAAAAAAAAGCGCAGATGCACAAAGCACCCGCGCAGTACGTCCTCACACTCGCATTGACGAACCGTAACAACCTGCCAACAGCCGTCTTGGCGTCGGTCAGGTGAGAAGCGGGGTGCTTCTGCTTTTGTTACAAACAAGCAATCATTCCACTTTATACACTATACCACCTTGGCGATGGCATGTCAAGGAGCGGATCTTGATAAACACAACGTCCTTTATTATAGCGGATCAACATTCAATTGGCAAGAGAAAATCTTGTTCACGCCGCCATTTCTTTGAAAAACCGCCCATGACATGGGCCATCGCCACCGTTGCTTCCTTGTAGCGCTTGAACGTTTATGTCGCCTGTCAACGGTTTATTGCGCTTTCCCTAATCTTGTCCGTTTTTCCCGCACATCGTCAGCGAGCAAGGCCATAAACTTGTCAAGCCCCATCGTCCGGCTTTCTTTTTCTCCATAGCGGCGGACGTTGACCGCTCGCTCAGACACTTCTTTATCGCCGACAACGAGCATGTACGGGATTTTTTGCATTTGCGCTTCGCGGATTTTATAGCCGATTTTTTCGTCGCGCTCGTCGACTTCGACGCGGAAGCCGCGTTCTTTCAGCGTCCGTTGCACGTCATACGCGTAATCGAGATGCGCCTCCGGCGACACGGGGATCACTTTGACTTGAACCGGGGCGAGCCATGTCGGAAACGCGCCTTTATACTCCTCGATGAGGAACGCGACAAACCGCTCCATCGTCGAGACGACGCCGCGATGGATGACGACCGGACGATGCGGCTTCCCATCCTCGCCAATGTATGTCAAATCAAAGCGCTCGGGCAACAGGAAGTCAAGCTGCACCGTCGAGAGCGTCTCGTCTTTGCCAAGCGCCGTGCGCACTTGCACATCGAGCTTCGGCCCGTAAAACGCCGCTTCCCCTTCCGCTTCGTAGTAATCGAGGTCGAGCTCGTCCATGGCTTCCCGCAGCATGCGTTGCGCTTTTTCCCACATTTCATCGTCATCATAATATTTTTCTTTGTCATGCGGATCGCGGTAAGACAAGCGGAACGAGTATTCCTCAATGCCGAAATCCTTATAGACTTCCAAAATCAAGTTGACGACGCGCTTGAACTCGTCTTTGATTTGGTCCGGGCGCACGAAAATGTGGGCGTCGTTGAGCGTCATGCCGCGGACGCGCTGCAGGCCGGTAAGCGCTCCAGACATTTCATAGCGGTGCATCGTGCCGAGCTCGGCGATGCGGATCGGCAGCTCGCGGTAGCTGTGCAGCTTGCTTTTGTAAATCATCATATGGTGCGGGCAGTTCATCGGACGAAGCACAAGTTCTTCGTTGTCCATCTCCATCGGCGGGAACATGTTTTCTTTGTAATGGTCCCAATGGCCCGATGTCTTGTACAGCTCGACGCTGCCGAGCACCGGTGTGTAGACATGATCGTATCCGAGCGCCACTTCTTTGTCGACGATGTACCGTTCGATAATGCGGCGGATCGTCGCTCCTTTCGGCAGCCATAGCGGCAAGCCTTGTCCGACTTGTTGCGATGTCGTAAACAGCTCAAGCTCTTTGCCGAGCTTCCGGTGGTCGCGCTCTTTCGCTTCTTCAAGCAGGCGCAAATAACGATCCAAGTCTTCCTTTTTGAAAAAGGCCGTGCCGTAGATGCGCTGCAGCATTTTGTTGTTGCTGTCGCCGCGCCAGTAGGCCCCCGAGATGCTGAGCAGCTTGAACTCTTTGATTTTTCCAGTCGACGGCACGTGCACACCGCGGCAAAGGTCGAAAAACTCGCCTTGCTCATAAATCGAAATCGGCTCGCCTTCCGGAATATCGGCGATCAACTCGAGCTTCAACTCATCGCCGATTTCTTCATACAGCCGGATGGCTTCTTCGCGGCTCATTTCTTTGCGGACGATGTCCAAATTTTCTTTGACAATCTTGCGCATTTCCGCTTCGATTTTCGGGAGGTCGTCTGGCGTCAGTTTATGCTCCATGTCGATATCATAGTAAAAGCCGTTTTCAATGACCGGACCGACGCCGAGCTTGACGTTGCCATACATCCGCTTGATCGCCTGCGCCATTAAGTGGGCGGTGCTATGGCGCAAAATGTCAAGCGCCTCCGGCATGTCTTGGGTAATGATGACAAGCTCGCCATCTTCGTGAAGCGGCGTGCGCAAATCAACGAACCGGCCGTTCAGTTTGCCGGCGATCGCTTTTTTCTTCAGCCCCGGGCTGATCGAGGCAGCGATGTCTTCCGTCGTCGTCCCCTTCGGAAACTCCTTTTCCGCCCCATCTGGGAACGTGATGCGAATGACGTCTGGCATCGGCAATCACTCCTTTGTCATGATGATGAAAATGGAAAAATAAAAAAACTCCTCCCTCCTAAAGGGACGAGTTTTCATCGTGGTTCCACCCTTCTTCCCATGGCAGCGCCTTGCCATGCCATGGCTCAACAAGAATAACGGTCGTCCACCGGCGGCAACTACTGGGCGTTGCGTTCGCTGCCGCAGCTCTGAGGGGGTAAGCGCATTTTTCGTGTTAGGAAGGTTCCAGCCGCTGCCTTCCCTCTCTGGAAACCGTAAAAATGCACCCATGTCCTCGTCATCGCTTGTATTCATCCATATTCATGACGACATTATAGCGAAAACAGCAGGAAAAATCAAGCTTCTCCCCCATTTCCAGCGTTGGCGGCAAACAAGCGGGAAAAATCGGCGCGGCGGCAGACGATCAGCCGTTCTTGAAACACGTTTTGCAGTGTCTGCACCATGCCGTCATCCGGATGATCGGTGTACAGCTCAATTTCCGCCGGAGCGAGCGAGACAAGCGGAGCGAGCACCGATGCATCAATATACATCGGCTGGCTGAAGACGAGATGGCGGTCGATCAACTGTCTCACTTCCGCCGCCGACAGCTCCCGCCGCTCGCTGTCGTAAAATACGAAGTGCGGCGGATCGTGCACCAAATACAGGCGCGGCCATTGCGGCGTCCGGCCAGCCAGGCAGTCGCGCAGCATTTGCACAAAATTTTGATACTCCTGCTCCAGCTTGTATTCATCAATCGCCAGCTCGACATAATGTTGGAGGCGCTCCATATACGGCTTTAACCGGAACGTAACGAACGAAGAAAACGAAAATGACAAGCCGTCGCGCAAAAAGGAGGCAAAAGCGTCGCGCAACATCACGGTGCGCGAGGCGGCAAACGCCGCGCTTTTCCGGTAATCGCGCCGCTCGCCGTCCAAAAACGAATGAGCGAGGGCCAAAATTTGCTGCTGTTCTTCGACGTCGCGGAAATAAAAAACATTGGCAATGATGGATAGCAGCAGCCGGTCTTCCATCACCTCCTGCATAAACGCCGTCATCGCTGGGATGATATGCTCCTCAAGCACACGCTTCTCCTCGCCCTGTATGTAAACCGCCACGGTTTTGTTCCCGTCATAAGCAGCATGAAACAGCGGACCGTCATCCGGTTGCCGGTGATCTAGCAGCCCAACCAATTTTTCCGCCTCGCTTGCCTCGTCAAAATGGATTTCGATCACCCGCTGTCCCCCCTTTAGCCCGAAAGGAATGCTCGGTTTATATATATGGGGACAACGGGCTGTTTAGACTAAAAAACCACAAAGCTTAGCGGCGTTCATTGTTCGAGGAGAGGATGCCCCAAAAGGATCGGGACACCCTTTCTTATTACCGTATACAGGCATAAAACAAATATGTTGTGTTTTGTTTAAGGGAAATTACCCTTTTGGGTCAGCCCCAGTCGGCAAACGAACCGCTTGCCGACTACGGCAGAAAAGCTAGAAACAGAACCTGCTCAACTAGTTTTTATGGGTTAATCAACACGCCTGTGCAAACGGCAACGTTTCAAATCGCCTTTATATATTTTGCTCACGGCGGTTCGGTCCAGTGATTTCAATCGGATAGGCCAAATAGCGGATTCGCTCCATAATGCGCGCCGCCTTCACCTTCTCTTCTTCGCCGCGCTGCGAATACGTCAAATGATGGGCGAGCTGCTGCATATCAAAGTTCGACGTAAAAAACGTCGGCAAGTTTTCAAACATCCGGTATTGCAAGATCGGGCCAAATACATCATCGCGCACCCAGCTTGACATCGCCTCCGCCCCAAGGTCATCGAGCATCAGCACCGGCACTTTTTTGATATAATCAAGCTTTTCGTTCATCGTCTGGTCTTGAAGCGAATGTTTCATCTCACGAAACAGCTCGGGCACGTAGACGATCAGCGACGAAACGTTTCGCTTCGCCAGCTCGTTGGCGATCGCGGCGAGCAAATACGTTTTGCCCACCCCAAACGATCCGTGCAAATACAAGCCTTTCATTTTTTTCCCTGGCTCGTATTCCGCCACAAACCGCTCGGCAAATCGGATCGCTTTGATCCGCCCATCGTCATTGAGATCGACGTCAGAGAGCGAAGCACGCAAGATTTCGCGCGGCATGAACATGCTTTGAATGAGCGACTCTTGCCGTTTTCGCTCGTCATGCTGCACTTTTTTTGGGCAGCGGTCGTACTCAACGTCGATCCTTCCACCGTTGACCACCAAATTTGGATGGTACCCCGGCAGCATGTTGTTGCATCGCTCAAGGCCCGGACATTGGCGGCAATTCCCGTGCTGCTCGATGAACTCATACAGCTTCATCAAGCTGCGGTCAACCGCATCGGCCGACAATTGCCGTTCGTGCGCCCGCAAAAACGGCTGCACGTCCGGATGCTCCAAAATGTAGCGTTTCATTTGTTCGTAGCGTTGTTTAAACCGTTGATTGCCAAGCAACCGCTGCAACAGGTGGTTTACTCGTTCCATGGCTTTTCCCTCTATGATTCATCACGGTATTTTTTCAGCCGTTCCTCAAGCTCTTTGCGCGCCTGTTCGACGTCAAAATCATCATCATCCGGCTGGCTGTAATCCATGTTCAGCCAGTCCGGGACGATTTCCGTGCGCACGACTTTGCGCACCGTCCGCGTCCCTTTTTCCTTTTCGTTCGCCCAGTTTTGGTATGTTTTCGCCTCTTCTTTCGCCAGTTCCATTGCTTCTTTCACGGTTTTCACCTTTTTGCGCGCCCAATGGCTGGCGATTTTTTCTACGTATTTTTTCGACAGCTTCATATTCGTCCGGAGCATGACATAATAAATGAGCACGTTGACAACTCCGGGGAGCAGCTGCTGCTGGAACATAATGT
Organism: Geobacillus sp. FJAT-46040; assembly: GCF_002335725.1. Classification (NCBI taxonomy): domain Bacteria; kingdom Bacillati; phylum Bacillota; class Bacilli; order Caryophanales; family Anoxybacillaceae; genus Geobacillus; species Geobacillus sp. FJAT-46040. Next base: position 319,542 of record NZ_NISS01000001.1, on the reverse strand, counting down.
CTTCGATCAACTGCAAATCAGCAAGCGACGGCTCAGCGCCGCCTGAAATCTCTTTCAGCAGCTGGCGCGGGGAAATTGTTTCCAGCTGTTTCATTAGTTGCTCCTCTTTTGTGCGCGGTTCGATGTTTTCCATCGTCCGGTAGGCGAGCGGCTGCACTCGTTCGACGAGGCGCGGCTCGACACCGCCATGTTCGAGCTCATACCATTCGCGCGCCGCCCGGCGCAACGCGTCAATATCGATATGATAGGCCGGATCGATGACGCCAAGGACCAGTTTTTGCATCTCAAGCGGCGGAATGCCGTATAAAAACGCCAGCTTTTTAATCGCTTCCTTCACTTTCGCTGTCACAGCCCGGCGCGGCACAAGCTGCTTGGACAGGCCGGCAAAAAACAGCTCAAAGTCGAATACATCATCATCGAGCACATACGACGCCTCATCCCGCCTGATGTGATCCTTCCCTTCAAGCAGCTCGGGCCCGGCTTCTTCGCTGAGGCCGGCGACGATTTGTTCAGCGGGCACGGCCGAAAACACGTCGGAAAACGACCGCGTCACCTGGGTGAATTTCGTTTCATCAATGGAAGGACGGGCAAAAAAGTTGCTCAGCTGGATAAACAAGTGGCGGCCGACTTGCCGGTGCAAAAAAACGCTCAACATCTCGTCGCGGAAAAACTGGTCTGGCGCCAGCGGCGGACGCAGCTCATAAAGAAACAGCTTCGGTTCATCCGCCTCTGGAGCGTGGACGTATGTGTTGAGCAGCCCGATTCCTTCGAGTTTCAACCGTTCGCTGTAAATGTCCGGCAGTCCGCACTGCATGAGCGCCATAAGCCGATGATGGGTCGCTTCCTGGCCGTCAAGCAGCTCAAGCTCCCCCCAAAGCGTCATATAAAGCGCCAACGCCTGGCAGCCGATGAGCGGCTGGTAAAGCAGCGTCAGCACTTTACGGTCCACCTCTTGCAACACCCCACGGCTTTGCACGGTATAACGGTCGACAGCAATCAGCTCTTTCCAATGGTGCTGCATCGCTCCGACCTTCCATTCCGCCGTATTCGTTTCAAACCGGCTCTCCCCTTTCCTGCCGAAAAGACGTTGAAAAAAGGGCTTGCCGCCTAACGCCAAAGCCCTTTTTACCGTTGCCCTTTTTTGATCAGCTCTTTCAGTTCTTCAATGAACACATTAATATCTTTAAACTGCCGATAGACGGAAGCGAAGCGGACATAGGCGACCTCATCGATGTGTGACAGGCGCTCCATCACCATTTCGCCGATCGTTTCGCTTTTCACTTCCGAGACGCCTTGATTGCGCAGTTCGCGCTCAATTTCCTGCGTCACTTTTTCAAGCTCCTCGAGCGCCACCGGCCGCTTCTCGCACGCTTTGATCAAGCCGCGCAAAATTTTCTCCCGGCTGAATTCTTCGCGCGTTCCCTCTTTTTTCACAACAATCAGCGGCGGCTCCTCGATCCGCTCAAACGTCGTAAACCGATAATGGCACTGTTCGCACTCCCGCCGGCGGCGGATCGAACGACCCTCTTCAACCGGGCGCGAGTCAAGCACGCGCGTGCCTTGATGATGGCATGAAGGACATCGCATAACATCCACTCCGTTGATCTTCTTATTTTCTATCATACCGGAATGGACGAAAGCAGACAAGATATAGTTAGCTGTTCAGTCCGGAACCGATATAAGGCAGGCGGGCGTCGAGCTTCCGATACAAATCGAGAATGACCGCCCGGCTATGCCCAAAATCAAACGGCAATAGCTTCGTCTCCGTCGTCGCGGAAAAGTCGACCGCCGTTTCAAACGGCCGCACGGAAATGACGGTAGCGACGATGAACAACTTTTTGCCGCGCTTTGTTTGCGCACAAATTTCGCCGCGCTCTTCGGAAACAGAAACGAGCTCGGCGCCGGGCAGCGACGAGAGCAGCTCCTTGACCGCATCGATGACGGCGCGGTTCGTCGCTTTGTAATAATGGCTTCTTAGCTCTTCATCTTCATGATTTTCCCGCGTTTCACAATGGTTTGTGAAGGCGTATTTGAGTGTTTTCCACATGCTCATTGCCACGTCTCCCTAGTCATTCTTTTTCTTCCATCATACCATGATTTTCGCCGCTGTTGCACCGCCGAGGGCGCAAAAAAAGGAGCGTTTCGCTTACGCTCCTTTCGGTTTATCATTATCCAATTACAGCGCCTGCGCCTTTTTCACTTCGATCGGGCGCATGCCGCGCGGAAGTTCAATCGTTTCCCGCGTTTGCGCGCCCAGCATTTCGGCAATGTAATCGGCGGCAATCGTCGGGTCTAAATGGCCGCATGTATACACATCAATGCTCGCATAGCCGTGTTCGGGAAACGTGTGAATCGTCAAATGCGATTCCGAAATAATGACAACCCCGCTTACGCCTTGCGGAGCGAATTTATGGAACGCCACTTCGCGAATCTCCGCTCCCGACTTTAACGCGGCGTCAACGAACGTTTTTTCAATAAAATCAATATCATTCAGTTTGTCAAAGTCGCATCCCCAAAGTTCCGAGATAACGTGACGACCCATCGTGTCCATGAAAAGAATCCCCCTTTAACCAATTTTCTCAAACAAATAAAAAAACAGAAGGTGAGTTGCAAAATGGCATGTATAACTACCACGGGGGAAAGTTAGTCCTAAGAGGTCCTAACCCTTTAAGTAGTCACATTACCCTTGCCGTTAAGAAGTTCACGAGACATAGTATACTTTGTTTAGGGGGTTTTTGCAACAGGCTTTTTTAATTTTTTTTGCATAAAAAAGAGAAAAAGCGCCCACTCCCGCACCGTGGCCCGATCCGTTTGTGCGGATCGCAAAAGCCATAGCGCAGGCGGCGCGCTTCACATCGAACCGCTGTTACGCATTGACGCTGAGACGCTCATTCATTTTGGCCGCGACAAGATGGGCTAAATCAACGACGCGGCACGAATAGCCCCATTCATTGTCATACCAAGCGAGCACTTTCACTTTTCGCCCTTCCATCACCATCGTCGACAGGCCGTCGATAATCGCAGAATGCGGATTCGTATTGAAATCGATCGAGACAAGCGGCTCCATCGTGAAATCCAAGATGCCTTTCAATGGGCCGTTGGCAGCGCGGATCAGCGCCTCGTTCACCTCATCAACCGTCACATCGCGCTTCAAGTCGACGACCAAGTCGACGAGCGAGACGTTCGGCGTCGGGACGCGGAGCGCCATGCCATGAAGCTTCCCTTTTAAATGCGGCAGCACTAGGCCAAGCGCTTTCGCCGCTCCCGTTGTCGTCGGGATGATCGACTGCGCGCATGAGCGGGCGCGGCGCAAATCTTTATGCGGGTTGTCGATGTTTTTTTGGTCGTTCGTATACGCGTGAACCGTCGTCATCAGGCCGTTTTCAATCCCAAACGCTTCATCGAGCACTTTGACGACCGGAGCCAAACAGTTTGTCGTACACGAGGCGTTCGAAATGATGAAATGGCGGTCGATGTCAAGCATATGCTCGTTGACGCCAACAACGATCGTCACATCTTCATTTTTGCCCGGGGCGGTTAAAATGACGCGCTTCGCCCCTGCCTCAAGGTGAAGGCTCGCCTTTTCACGATCGTTGAATTTTCCGGTCGCTTCAATCACAATATCGATATCAAGCTCTTTCCACGGCAGCTGTTTCGGGTCGCGCGAGTTTAACAGCCTCACTTTTTTGCCGTTGACGAGCAGGCCGTCTTCCAAGGCGATGACCTCACCGTCAAATTTACCGTGGTTTGAGTCATATTTCACTAAATGGGCTAACGTTTCCGGCGGATAGCTGGCGTTCACCGCCACAATGTCGAGATCAGGGGAATTGATGGCGCGCCGGAACACCATCCGTCCGATTCGTCCGAAACCGTTAATCGCCACTTTCGCCTTCATTCACTTTGTTCTCCTCTCATATATGTTATACTATTTCCTTATATTTGTATAAATAGTATATCATATTTTTAGGAAATGTGGAGAACAAAATGACTGAAAGCGAACAAAAAAGACGCCTATTTTTCCAAGGCGTCCCATTGTTTCAAAATAGCCAACAGCTGACGGCGTGTCTCTTCCCTCGTTCCGTTATTGTTGATGACCGCATCGGCCCGCTTCATTTTTTCCGCCAGCGGCCATTGAGCGCGAATGCGGGCGCGCGCTTCTTCCTCAGTGAACCCGTTCCGCTCCATCAGCCGGCGAAGCTGGATGTCATCGTCAACATACACGACAAGTACTTTATCGACCCAGGATGTCAATCCGCTTTCAAATAAAAGCGGAATGTCCAATACGACCGTTTTCGCCCCGGAACGGACGAGCGCTTCTTTCTCCGCGAGCATTTTCTGACGCACCGCCGGGTGAACGATGGCGTTTAGCTTTTTCCGTTCTTCTTCGTCGTTGAACACGATCGCCCCGAGTTTCGCCCGATCGATCTCTCCATTTGTCTGCAAAATGCCCGGACCGAAGGCGGCGACAATCTGACGGTAGGCGTCTTCCCCCGGTCGGACGACGGCGCGCGCCGCTTCGTCAGCATCAATGACCGGAAGGCCGAGCTCGCGCATCATCGCGCTCACCGTGCTTTTGCCGCTGGCGATCCCGCCGGTCAATCCGATCGTCAACGTCATGGAACCTCTCTCCTTTTTACACGCCGCCTAGCGCTGGCAGCGCGGGCAATAATGCGTGCCGCGGCCGGCGACGACCGTTTTTTCAATCGGCGTGCCGCATCGTTTGCACGGATTGCCTTGGCGGCCATACACGTACAAATGATGTTGAAACGTGCCGGCCTCGCCTTGCGTGTTCACATACGTGCGCACCGTGCTTCCCCCTTTCATGACCGCCTCGCCGATCGTCGCCACCATTTCCTCATGCAGGCGCTCGATCTCTTTGCTGGAGAGAGAGGCGGCCGGCCGGCCGGGAAGAATGCCGGCGCGAAACAGCGATTCGTCGACATAAATATTGCCAAACCCAGCCACGACCGTCTGATCAAGGAGCAACGCTTTGACCGACCGTTTCGTTTTCACCGCCCGCTCCGCCAATACAGCTGGGGAAAACGCCGGGGAAAGCGGCTCCGGCCCAAGCTCAGCAAGCGGCGGCCGACGGTCAGCTTCTTCTTTGGCATAAACGTGCATCGTTCCGAACTTGCGCACGTCGCGGTAACGGAGTTCGCTGCCGTCCGTGAAGCAAAACACGACGTGCGTATGCGGTTCGAGCGGCTCGAGGGCAGAAGCAACGGCGTAGCGCCCTTCCATGCGCAAATGGGAAATGAGTGCATCGCGGTCGAGCAGGAATTTCAAAAACTTCCCTCTCCGTTCCAAACCACGCACCGTCTGTCCGATCATTCTTGCCGCAAACTCCTCGGGGTCTCGCGGATGGCGGATGATGTTCGGCCAAAAGATGCGCACATCCTCAATCGTTTTTCCGACAATAAGCGGCAAAAGCGTACGACGGATCGTTTCCACCTCCGGCAATTCCGGCATGGCGATCCCCCCTTTCCTCCGTTTTCCTGCATCGTTCCCGCCGACGCTTTCGCATTGACGCCGGTTCATCCGCCGAGAGAAAGATTCTCCATGGGGCGGCAGCTGTTTCGCTCCAATTCATCGAGTTGCAGCCGAGAATCGTCGCACCGAAAGATTCTGCCTAGAAGGCCGGTGAGAAACGCTGATTTTCGCAAAATCGGCCATGTTGGTTGAGAAGGACGACTCGATGTTCCAAGGCTTCTCAACTGGAGAAGAGTCGTTGTGAAACTGCTTTTTCATTCTATCACAGGCCTTCTTAAGGGTGCCGGCGATCCACACCAAGACTCCTTTTTATTTCGCGTCATACCATGTCGAGCCGTAATGGTAATCGACTTTGAGCGGCACGCGAAGTGTGACCGCTTGCTCCATCACTTCCGGAACGAGCCGGCACAGCCGCTCCATCTCTTCTTTCGGCGCCTCCAAAATGAGCTCGTCATGCACCTGCAGCAAAAGGCGCGCTTGCAGCCGCTCTTCCTTCAGTCTGGCGTTCAGATCGATCATCGCCTTTTTAATAATGTCAGCGGCGCTCCCTTGAATCGGCGTGTTCATCGCCATCCGTTCAGCAAAGCTGCGGACGTTGAAGTTGCGGCTCGTGATATCCGGCAAATAGCGGCGCCGATGCAGCAGCGTCGTCACATACCCTTTCTGTTTTGCTTCTTGCACAATGTTTTCCATATACCGCTTCACGCCAGGGAAGCTTTCGAAGTAGCGCTCGATGAATTCAGCGGCCTCTTTGCGTGAAATATTTAAGTTTTGCGCCAAGCCGTAATCACTGATCCCGTAAACGATCCCAAAGTTGACCGCCTTCGCCTGACGGCGCATGTTGGGCGTCACTTCGTCCTCGCTCACTTGGAAAATGTCCATCGCTGTTTTCGTATGGATATCCAAATCGCGGCGGAACGCTTCCATTAAATTGTCATCTTCCGCAATATGGGCGAGGACGCGCAACTCAATTTGCGAGTAGTCGGCAGCGAAAATGAGCCAATCAGACTCCGACGGCACGAACGCTTGGCGGATTTTCCGTCCTTCCTCAAGCCGAATCGGAATGTTTTGCAAGTTCGGCTCCGTCGAGCTGAGCCGTCCGGTTTGCGTCAACGCCTGATTGAAAATCGTATGCACCTTCTTTGTATCGGGTCGCACGACTTTCAGCAATCCTTCAATATACGTCGACTGCAACTTGCCAAGCTGGCGGTAATGCAAAATGTTTTCCACGATCTCGTGATAAGGCGCAAGTTTTTCAAGCACATCCGCCGAAGTGGAGTAGCCGGTTTTCGTTTTTTTCAAGACGGGCAGCTGCAGTTTTTCAAATAAAATGACGCCGAGCTGTTTCGGTGAATTGATGTTGAATTCTTGGCCGGCGAGCTCATAAATGCGCTGCTCGACCGTGCGCAGCTGCTCGGCGAGCTCTTCGCCCATCTGTTCGAGCCGCTTCGTATCCACTTTCACTCCGGCAAATTCCATTTCCGCCAAAATCGAAGACAACGGCTGCTCGAGCTCGACGAGCAACCGATCTTGTTCGTTGCGGCGCAGCTCATCCAAAAACGGCCGTTCGAGCGCCCAAATCGCCGCCGCCTTGCGGACCAAATGCTCGGCGAGCACTGGCTCATCCGGCACGGCCCGCTTCGCCCCTTTGCCATACACCGCTTCATCCGGGCGCACCGCTTCGTATTGCTTCATTTTTGCTGCGGCAGCCACATCATCAACACCTTGCGCCGGATCAAGCAAATAGGCGGCCAGCAATAAATCAAAGGAAACGCCGCATAGCTCAATTCCTTTCCATTTCAAGGCGACTGCCGCGCGCTTTGAGTCAAACATGCTTTTTTTCTTCGTTTCATCACCAAGCCAGGCGACAAACTGCGGATCGGCAAGCGCCGTCTCCGGGCGCAGGAAAAACCGTCCATGTTCGTTGACCACAGCGATGCCGACGATCGGCGCATCATGATAATTTTCCTCGACCACTTCAACGACAAGCGCCGCCTTGTCGGCAAGCATCTCCTCCGTCACGCGGTCAGCAAGCGTAAATGCCATCTTGGCAAGCGGTTTTTCCTCTTCTGATGACGGCGATTCCATTTTCTCTAAAAACGATTGAAACCCAAGCTCTTTAAATAAAGCGACCACTTTCTCCCGGTCTTCCCCTTGATAGACGATGTCATCAAGCGAGAGCTCGACCGGGGCGTCGCGGCGAATGGCGGCGAGCTTTTTGCTTAACAGCGCCATCTCCCGGTGTTGGCGCAGCGTTTCTTTCAACTTTTCGCCTTTGATCTCGTCAATGGAGGCAAGCACGTTTTCGACCGTGCCGAATTGCTTGAGCAGCTTGACCGCCGTCTTTTCCCCGATGCCCGGCACTCCGGGGATGTTGTCCGATTTGTCGCCCATCAATCCTTTCAAATCAACGATTTGTTCCGGAGTTAAGCCGTATTTTTCGCGGACCGTCTCCGGCGTGTACGGTTCGATATCGGTAATCCCTTTTTTCGTAATGTCCACCGTCACATGGGGGGAGGCGAGCTGGGTCAGATCGCGGTCGCCGGAAATGACTTTCACCTCAAACCCTTCCTGCTCAGCGCGGGCGGCAAGCGTTCCGATAATATCGTCCGCTTCGTAGTTCTCGAGTTCATAGGCGGGGATGCGATACGCCCTCAGCAGCTCGCGCAACAGCGGAAACTGCTCCGACAGCTCCGGTGGCGTCTGCTGGCGCCCACCTTTATACTCTTGAAACGCTTCATGCCGGAACGTCGTTTTCCCGGCGTCAAACGCGACAAGCATATGAGTTGGCTCTTCTTCCGCCAAAATTTTATTCAACATCATCGTAAACCCGTAGACGGCGTTCGTATGGATGCCTTTGTCGTTATGCAAAAGCGGCAAGGCGAAAAAGGCGCGGTACGCCACGCTGCTGCCGTCGATTAAAACAAGCTTTTTTTTCAATCTCATCCCTCCTCGGATGCTTCCTTGTCCTATTGTACCATGCCTGCGGCTTGCCTTGAACGCTCTCCCACCATGATGGGAGGCGCCGATTCATCCCGTGCTCACGCTCACGCTGAAAAATGGCAGGCTTCTCAGTTGGAGATGATAAAAAGAAGCCGGCTACCGCCCCGGCTTTGGAAAATGGATCGTGAACACGGTGCCGCGCCCCACTTTGCTCGCTACGGTAATATATCCATGGTGAGCCTCAACCAAATGTTTCACAATCGCCAGGCCCAACCCCGTTCCGCCGGAATCGCGGCTGCGCGCCTTGTCGACGCGGTAAAAACGCTCAAAAATGCGCGGGATTTCTTTTTCCTCAATGCCGATTCCGGTGTCTTTCACATGGATCAGCACTTCTTTCTTCGTCTCTTCCGCCTCGACAGCGACCCGTCCGTGCTCCGGCGTATACGTGATGGCGTTGGCGAGCAAGTTCAGCAAAATTTGCTTCATCCGATTTCTGTCACCGCGGATGACAAGCCCGGATGGCGATTCGATATGCAAATCAATTTGTTTTTCCGCCGCTTTTTGGCGAAACACAGCAGCCGCTTCGGCGATGACTTGAGCGATATCCACGTCTTCGAGTTGCAGCTGAAATCCGTGCTGCTCGATTTTCGACAAGTCCAACAGTTCCTCAACGAGCGTTTGCAGCCGTTCGCTTTCTTTTAAGATGATGGTCAAAAAATGTTCGAGCGCCGCTTCATCCTTCATAGCGCCATCCAATAGCGTTTCGGCGAATCCTTTGATGGACGTCACCGGCGTTTTCAATTCGTGCGAAACGTTGGCGACAAAGTCTTTGCGGATTTGCTCAAGGCGCTTCAGCTCCGTAATGTCATGAAACACGACGACAATCCCTTTCCATTCGGCGTTCGTGCCAATGATGGGAGCCCCGTATACATCGAAATGTTTCCGCTCGATGCCAATCGTCAGCCGCATATGCCGGCGCATCGTCGTTTCAGTGATGAAAATATCATCGATAAACCGGACGATGTCGCGGTGCGGCAGCACATCAGCGTACGGACGGTACAAACAATCCGACGGATCGAGATGAAACTGAGTCTGGAACGCCCGATTGATGAGAGAAATATGTCCGCGGTGGTCAATAAACAACAGGCCGCTGCCGACGTTTTCAATGAGCGTGTGAAGCCGATCGGTCTGAATTTCCCGCGCCCTGCTCATCTCCTGCAAATGGCGGGCCAGCCGATTGATCGAGCGCACAAGCATCCCGGCCTCGTTATATTCACCATCGGGCACACGGGCGGCGTAATTGCCTTTTTCCAGCTCAAACGCCACTTTCGTCGCTTCTTCAATCGGCTTCATATATTGATTGGCGATTTTCCAGACGAGGGCGATGATGACAACGAGCGCCATCCCGAGGCTGCTCGTGAGCACGCCCCAAATTTGCTCGTTTACTTTTTGGAGTGAGCTCGTCGGTGTGCTTAAAACGACGTACCCGCTCCGTTCACCGCGCTCGTACGGGACGATGTAGTAATAGACGTCGTTTGTTTTTTCAATCACGGAAAAGCGGGGAAACTGCTTTTTGCGCAAAATCGTGCGGACGATGCGCTCATGGTCTTTGTCGCTGATCGCTGCGACGCGACCGCTGTCAAACCGCACCCGTTCTTCTTTATCGAGCACGGTGATGCGGGACGACAGCTCATTCCCCATTTCCTGCAAATCGGCGCGGATTTGCTCGAGCGGTTCATTTTCAAGCAAAATCGCAAGCGCTTGGGCCTCTTTTTCCATCCGTTTGTTCATCGTCTCGGCGTAAAAATCTTTCAGCAATTGCCCGAGCAAAAGCCCGAGGGCGATCAACACCGTGGCGATGAGCGTCACGAGCCAAAACAAAAGGCGGGTGCGGAAGCTATTCATGCCGCTTCGGTTCCTCCAACTTGTAGCCAAGGCCGCGCACCGTTTTAATGTACATCGGTTTTTTCGTATCGGTTTCGATCTTCTCGCGCAAGTGGCTGATATGGACGTCGACAATGCGTGTATCGCCGGCAAACTCGTAGTTCCACACGGCGCTGAGCAGCTGGTCGCGCGTCAACACCCGCCCTTTATGGCGAGCCAAATAAAGGAGCAACTCAAACTCTTTCGGCGTCAGCTCAAGCGGCTTGCCGTCGATCGTTGCTTCATAGCGTTCCGGAAAAATTTCCAGATCGCCAACAACAAGCCGCTCGCTCGATTCAGCCGCCGGCTGAACGATCTCCGTGCGGCGCAAAATCGCCTTGACGCGGGCAATGACTTCGCGCGGGCTGAACGGCTTTGTCATATAGTCGTCGGCGCCAAGCTCAAGACCAAGCACTTTGTCAAATTCATCATCGCGAGCCGTCAACATTAAAATCGGCGTCATGATTTGCTGCTGGCGAAGCCGCTTGCACACATCAACGCCGTCAAGCTTCGGCAGCATCAAGTCCAAAATAATGAGCGCCGGCTGCTCGGACGCTACTTTCACGAGCGCCTCTTCGCCATCGTGAGCGGTCACGACGTGAAATCCGGCTTTCTCCAAATTGTACGACAACAGAGTCACAATCGGCTGTTCGTCATCGACAACTAAAATTTTTCGTCCCATGCCGCTCCTCCATCCCGTCCAATGGTTTCTGCCTTTATGATACCACAATTGACGCCTTGATTCGGACAAAAAAAAGAAAAAAGGGCGTTTTCCTGCGGACAGGTTGCCCTCGGAAAACTGCCCCTCGCGTTTGGCTGGCTTCCTTTGGCGGAAAGCGGCATGAAACTCCCCCTTTGTTTCGAAGTGGGGGACTGCTTTCAACATGAGGTCAAAAGTTCTCGAGCACCCGCCCGTCTAGGCGCGGCAACGTATGCGGCGGGCAGACAGACAGCGTTCCGTCAAGCACCGTCTCCGCACCACGCGTCGCCATGACGGACAACGTCACGCAATGGCCCGCCTCATCGACATCGGCGACTTCGAGCAAAAATTCGAGCGTTTCATAATGATAAACTGGGCGGAGAAAGCGAAGATCCTGCCGCGTAATGTAGCTGCCCGGGCCCGGCAAATATTTGGAAACCGCGGAAGTGATCATCCCCGTCAACATGACCGGCGGCACGACCGGTCTTCCAAACGGCGTCTGTGAAGCATAATCATGCTGGATATAGAGCGGATTGGCATCATCCGTCAGCCCAAGATAAAGAAGCAAGTCTTTGTCTTCGATGGCGGCTTGGAACACGAGCTTTTCCCCCGCTTGAATTTCCCCGATCCGTCTCCCGAGCTTTCGTTTTTTCAACATGTTCCCACCCCTTCGTTGTCTAGAAAGCGCTTTCATTGACTGTGGGCAAAAATCCGGGGCAATGCCCGAATTTTTGCCTCGCCGCTATTCCAGCATGCGCATGACATTTTTAACGGATTCGACGGATTTGGCGAGCGCCGCTTTTTCCTCTTCGGTCAGCTCGAGCTCGATCACTTTCTCGATGCCGTTGCCGCCGAGGATCGTCGGCACGCCCAAATAAATGCCTTCATAGCCGTATTCGCCTTCAAGGTAGGCGATCGCCGGCAAAATGCGGCGCTGGTCTTTCAAAATCGCTTCGACCATTTCGACAAGCGAGGCGGCCGGTGCGTAGTAGGCGCTGCCGTTGCCGAGCAGGTTGACGATTTCACCGCCGCCTTTGCGCGTCCGCTCAACGATGGCGTCCAAACGATCTTTCGGAATGAGTTTTTCGAGCGGAATGCCGCCGGCGTACGAGTAGCGGACGAGCGGCACCATGTCATCGCCATGGCCGCCTAAAACAAACCCAGTGACATCTTTTACCGAAATGTTCAGCTCCTCGGCGACGAACGTGCGGAAGCGCGCCGTATCCAAGACGCCCGACTGGCCGATGACGCGGTTTTTCGGGAATCCGGATTCCTTAAAGACCGTATACGTCATCGCATCGACCGGGTTCGTCAAGACGATGATGTAGCAGTTCGGCGAGTATTTGACGACTTCCTTCGTCACTTGCTTCATAATTTTTTGGTTCGTCGTCACCAAATCGTCGCGGCTCATGCCCGGCTTGCGGGCGATGCCTGCTGTGATGACGACGATGTCGGAATCGGCTGTGTCAGCGTAATCCGATGTGCCGATGATATTCGCGTCAAAGCCGAGCACCGGGCTTGCCTCGAGCATATCGAGCGCCTTCCCTTTCGTTGGGTTCTCAAGCTGCGGAATATCGACCAACACGACGTCGCCGAGCTCTTTTTGCGCCAAAAGGAACGCCGTCGTCGCCCCCGTGAATCCGGCGCCGATCACCGAGATTTTTTTCCGTTTCATCGCCATCGTTTGCCATCCCTTTCCTTCAAAGGTTAGTCCATATTGCGGATGAGCGCATCAGCAAATTCGGAGCATTTCACTTCCGTCGCCCCTTCCATCAGGCGGGCGAAGTCATACGTGACGATTTTCGCGGCGATGGTTTTCTCCATCGCTTTGATGATCAATTTCGCTGCTTCGTTCCAACCAAGATGCTCAAACATCATGACGCCCGAGAGAATGACGGACGACGGGTTGACTTTGTCAAGCCCTGCGTATTTCGGCGCCGTGCCGTGCGTCGCTTCGAAAATCGCGTGGCCGGTTTCGTAGTTGATGTTGGCCCCCGGCGCGATGCCGATGCCGCCGACTTGAGCGGCCAGCGCGTCGGAAATGTAGTCGCCGTTTAAGTTCATCGTCGCGATGACGTCAAATTCGCGCGGACGCGTCAAAATTTGTTGCAGGAAGATGTCGGCGATGACATCTTTGATAATGATTTTGCCGGACGCTTCCGCATCAGCAAGCGCTTTGTTCGCCGCTTCCTTGCCTTCCGTTTCAACGATTCGGTCGTATTGCGCCCACGTGAACACTTTGTCGGCGAATTCTTCCTCCGCCAATTCATAACCCCAGTTTTTAAACGCGCCTTCGGTGAATTTCATAATGTTTCCTTTATGAACGAGCGTCACCGACTTGCGGCCGTGTTCGATCGCGTAGTTGATCGCCGCGCGCACAAGCCGTTTCGTCCCTTGTTCGGAAATCGGTTTAATGCCGATGCCGGACGTTTCCGGGAAGCGGATTTTGCGCACGCCCATTTCGTTTTGCAAAAAGTCGATGACTTTTTTCACTTCCGGCGTGCCTTTGGCATATTCAATGCCAGCGTAGATGTCTTCCGTGTTTTCCCGGAAAATGACCATATCGGTGTCTTCCGGGCGTTTCACCGGCGACGGAACGCCTGGGAAGTAGCGAACCGGGCGCAAGCAGACAAACAGGTCGAGCTCTTGGCGGAGCGCTACGTTCAGCGAGCGGATGCCGCCGCCGACCGGCGTCGTCAACGGCCCTTTAATGGCGATTATGTATTCGCGGATCGTCTCAAGCGTTTCATCCGGAAGCCAGCTGCCCGTCAGCTTGTACGCTTTTTCACCAGCGAGCACTTCCTTCCAGACGATTTTTTTCTCACCTTTGTACGCTTTTTCCACCGCTGCTTCGAGCACGCGCGAAGCGGCCGCCCAAATGTCCGGGCCGGTTCCATCCCCCTCGATGAACGGAATGATCGGGTTGTTCGGAACGTTGAGCACACCATTTTGGACTGTAATTTTTTCTCCTTGCGTCACGAGCAAAACCCCCAATGCAGTTTTTTTATAAAAAGGCGTGAAGGCGCGCCTTCACCGCCTTGTCCACTTGTTTTAGCCGCGCTCGTCGATCGGCACGTACGCCCGCTTGCCTGGGCCGGTGTACTCAGCGCGCGGACGGATGAGACGGTTGTTGTCGTATTGTTCCAAGATGTGAGCCAACCATCCCGAGGTGCGGCTGACGGCAAAAATCGGCGTAAACAAATCATGATCGATTCCTAAACAATGGTAAACCGAGGCGGAATAAAAGTCAACGTTCGGCGGCAGCGCTTTTTCCGATGTGACGATTTCTTCAATCTTCGTCGACATTTCATACCAATGCGGCTCGCCGACGAGCTTCGTCAGTTTTTCCGACATTTTTTTCAAATGTTTGGCGCGCGGGTCGCCTTTTCGGTAAACGCGATGGCCAAAGCCCATAATTTTTTCTTTGTTGGCGAGCTTTCTGCGGATGTATGGCTCGACGTTGTCGACCGTGCCGATTTCCGTCAACATTTTCATCACCGCTTCGTTCGCCCCGCCGTGAAGCGGCCCTTTCAAGGCTCCGATCGCCGCCGTGATGCCGGAATAAATATCGGACAGCGTGGCTACGCAGACGCGCGCCGTGAACGTCGACGCGTTCAACTCGTGGTCGGCATGCAGCACGAGCGCCTTGTTGAACGCTTCCGTGGCGATGTCGTCTGGTTCTTTGCCGGTCAGCATGTACAAGAAATTGGCAGCAAAGCTCAAATCTTTGCGCGGCGCAACCGGTTCCAACCCTTTGCGCACGCGGGCGAAGGCGGTGACAATCGTCGGGATTTTCGCCTGCAGGCGAATGGCTTTCCGATAATTCGCCTCTTTCGTCATCACATCCGCCTCTTGGTCATACAAGCCGAGAAGCGATACCGCGGTGCGCAAAGCCGCCATCGGATGCACCTTGTCAATCGGATACAGCTTGAAGTGTTCAATGATTTCATTTGGAATTTCAGCGTTTTCCGCCAACTGTTTCTTTAATTCCTCAAGCTGCTCTTTCGTCGGCAGTTCGCGATGCCAAAGCAAATAAACGACTTCTTCGAAGGAAGCGTTTTCGGCTAAATCGTCAATGTCATAACCGACATACGTCAACGTGTCATCGATGATCGAACTGATGCTTGAAGTTGTGGCCACAACTCCCTCTAACCCACGGGTTACTGTCATGTTCAATCTCCCCTTCTCTTCATAAGTTCCGGCCATAACGACCGATGGCCGATGAGCGCTTGCTCGAAATGGAGGCAAAAACAAACGCGCGCGCGAAAGTGCTTACATGACGCCGGCGACAACCGCCCCGTCGCAACAGCTGCACAATGCTTGGCCGAAAACCCACTCACGTTTATTATTATAAACAATTATCAGACTTTTGTCAGCTGTCACACGTCAAAAGAAATGATGATCAGGAAGAAATCGATTCATCTCAAAACGGAGGATCCCACACACCGCCTGATGATCAAAAATATTCTACCATTTTGATGACCGTATAGGCAATGCCAGCGCCGATCAATGGACCAACCGCCACCCCATGAAACAGCGAAACCGCGAGGATGGTGCCGAATGCAAGCGCGGCGGTCATATGCGGGTCATTGGCAAGGAGCGTTACTCCATTTTTGGCGATCAAGGCGACAAAAATGCCAGATGCGAGCGCCACCCAGGCCGACAACGACTGCAGAGAGCCGACAAGCTGCCGAAAGCCGATCTCCCCAGAAGCGATGGGAGCGAGCACGGCGATCGTAATGACCGTCACTCCCCAGTTGATCCCTTTGGACTGAATGATCGGCAGCACTTTTTGATCCAAGCCGACAAGTTTGATGGCCAACAGCACAACGACGGCGACAATAAGCGACTTGTTTTTCGCAAGAAAGCCGAGCGCAAGCAACAACAATAAAAACAACACCGGTTCGTTCACGGTCGTCCGTCCTTTCCTATGAAACTTGTCTTTTTGCTTCCCCGTAAGAAAACGTGTAATATATCAATATGGAACGTCGTTGGAGGTGAAACATTGTCCCGAGTTTATGTTGATCGCTTTTTGCGCTTTTTTCTTGTCATCGCCGCTGTCGCGCTCGGCGCCATCGCTATGTACTACATCGCGACGGTGACGTATCCGTTCATCATCGCCTTTTTCATCGCGATGATCATCAACCCGCTCGTCGATGCTTTGGAGCGGAAAGCGAAAATGCCGCGCTGGCTCGCGGTCAGCGTCACGCTCATCATGTTGTTTGTCGCGGTCGCCGGCTTGGTCACGCTTCTTGTTGCCGAAATCGTTTCGGGAACGCAATATTTAGCCCGCGTCGTGCCTGAAAAATTTCAAGCATTGATCACGTACATGGAGACGTTCGTCGCCGACCAAATCATCCCGATTTACAAAGATTTGGCCGGGATGTTTAAAAGTTTAAGCGCCGCCCAACAGGATACGATTATGCAAAACATTCAAGCCGTCGGAAAAAAAATTGGGACGACGGTTGGTGAATTTGTCCAGAGCATCCTGCAAAACATTCCGCAGCTTCTCGCCTGGCTGCCGAATGCCGCGACCGTGTTTATTTTTTCGCTGTTGGCGACGTTTTTCATCAGCAAAGACTGGCACCGTCTGATGCGCATGGCGCAGCAATGGCTGCCGACGAAAGCCCGCACAAGCGGAAAAACGGTGTTTCTTGATTTAAAGCGGGCGCTGTTTGGCTTTATCAAAGCGCAGGCGACGCTCATTTCGATTACGACGGTCATCGTGTTGATCGGCTTGCTTATTTTGCGCGTCGATTACGCCATTACGATCTCATTGATCATCGGGTTCGTCGATCTTTTGCCATATTTGGGAACGGGGATTGTATTTGTTCCTTGGATCATTTACACCATGGCTAGCGGCGACATTCCGTTTGCCATCGGATTGGGCGTGCTGTATGTCGTCGTCCTCGTCCAACGGCAAATCATGGAGCCGAAAGTGCTTTCTTCAACGATCGGCCTCGATCCGCTCGCGACGCTCATCGCCTTGTTCGTCGGCTTCAAACTGCTCGGCTTTCTCGGCTTGATTGCCGGCCCCGTCGCGCTTGTCATCATCCGCACGCTCCATAGCGCCAATGTTTTTCGTGATCTTTGGCGCTTTATTATCGGCAAGCCGACCACGTAATCGAAGGGAGCTGTCTCAAAAGCTCGGCTTTCTATAATAGGAATACAATCTTTCGTTTCACAAAGATGTTTAATGGGTATATAGGACGATGCGAAAGGGTGTCCCGCTGCTTTTGGGACACCCTGTTTTGCTGCAACGTCCGTTACAACACGCTCGCATGGCCGCGGTAGACGGCGCCAAAGCCGCCATCGACCGTGATCTCTTGCCCATCTTTAAACAAGCTTGTGGCATTTTCCACCCCGACGACGACCGGAATGCCAAGGCTTAAGCCGACGACCGCCGCATGGCTCGTCAACCCGCCCTCCTCGGTGATGATCGCCGCCGCTTTTTCGATCGCCGGCATCATATCGGCATCGGTGCTGATGGTGACTAAAATGCCGCCCTCTACCATTTTTCGGCACGCCTCTTCTGCCGTTTTGGCGACGACCGCCTTGCCGAATGCCGACTTGCGGCCGATGCCTTGCCCTTTGGCAAGCAAGTCGCTGATGACGTGCACTTTCATTAAGTTCGTCGATCCCGTTTCGCCGACCGGCACGCCGGCCGTGATGACGACCAAGTCGCCGTGCTTCACCAAGCCGGAGCGCACTGCCGCGTCGACCGCCACATCGAGCATTTCATCGGTTGTATTGACATGCGGTGCTTCTTTCGTATACACGCCCCAAATGAGCGCCAGCCGCCGCGAGACCGCTTCGTTTGATGTCACCGCGATGATCGGGGCTTTCGGGCGGTATTTCGCCACCATCTGCGGCGTTTTTCCGCTCACCGTCGGCGTCACGATCGCCGCGACATCCAAATTGAGCGCTGTGTGGGCGACCGATTGGCCGATGGCATCGGTGATCGTCGTTCGGCTCTCTTTCGTGCGCTGGGACAAAATGTCGCGATGCTCCAACGCCTGCTCGGTGCGGAGCGCGATTTGGTGCATCGTCCTTACCGCTTCGACCGGATACTGGCCGGCTGCGGTTTCTCCGGAAAGCATGACGGCGTCGGTGCCGTCAAAAATGGCGTTGGCGACATCGCTCGCCTCAGCCCGCGTCGGCCGCGGATTGCGCTGCATCGAGTCGAGCATTTGCGTCGCCGTGATGACCGGCTTGCCAAGCATGTTGCACTTTTTAATGAGCATTTTTTGAATGAGAGGCACTTCCTCAGCCGGAATCTCAACGCCAAGGTCGCCGCGCGCCACCATGAGGCCATCGGCGGCTTCCAAAATTTCATCGATGTTGGCGACGCCTTCTTCATTTTCAATTTTCGCGATAATTTGGATATGTAAGGCGTCATTCGCCTCGAGCAGCTCGCGGATTTCGAGCACATCAGACGCCCGGCGCACAAACGAGGCGGCGATGAAGTCGATGCCTTGGCGGATGCCAAATAAAATATCGGCTCGGTCCTTCTCGGTGATGCCCGGCAAATTGACACGCACGCCGGGGACATTGACCCCTTTTTTGTTTTTGAGCACACCGCTGTTTAAGACGGTCGTGGCAATTTCTCCAGCTTGCTTGTCGACCGCGTTGACTTCAAGGCCGATCAACCCGTCGTCCAGCAAAATTTTCGAACCAACGGACACATCATCGATCAGCCCCGGATAGGTGACAGAAATTTTTTCCGGCGTGCCGAGCACTTCGCTCATCGAAATGATGAGCTTTGCCCCTTCCTTCAGTTCGACGGCGCCGTTCTCCATATTGTGCGTGCGGATTTCCGGGCCTTTCGTATCGAGCAAAATGGCGACCGTTTGGCCCGTCCGCCTCGCCGCCTCGCGAATGTTGGCGATGCGCCGCCCGTGTTCCTCATGATCTCCGTGCGAAAAGTTGAGGCGCGCCACGTTCATCCCCGCTTCGATCAATTGCACGAGCTTGTCTACGCTCTCGCTTGCCGGCCCGATCGTACAGACGATTTTCGTTTTCCGCTTCATCACTTCTTCTTCCTTTCCCCTCGGAAATTAAATCGACAGCTCTTTCGACAATGTATACATCCGCTGATCGACCGTATGTGTTTTCGCCAACGCTTCGGCAATGTCATGGTCAACGATTTGGTTGTTTTGAATGCCAACGCAGCGGCCGCCTTTGCCTTCAAGGAGCAGCTCGACCGCACGGGCGCCGAGGCGGCTCGCTAACACGCGGTCAAACGCCGTCGGCGATCCGCCGCGCTGCACGTGGCCAAGCACCGTCACGCGCGTCTCAAAGCCGGTCGCCTCTTGAATTTGCCGGCCGAAGTCGACGCCGCTGCCGACTCCCTCGGCGACGATGATGATGCTGTGTTTTTTGCCGCGTTCATGGCCGCGCTTCAAGCGAGCGATGATGTCGTCCATGTCGTAGTCCGCTTCCGGAATCAAAATCGTCTCCGCCCCTCCGGCAAGCCCCGACCATAGCGCAATATCGCCGGCATGGCGGCCCATCACTTCGACGACGTACGTCCGCTCATGCGACGTCGCCGTGTCGCGGATTTTGTCAATGGCGTCAATGACCGTATTGAGCGCGGTGTCAAAACCGATCGTAAAATCGGTGCCTGGAATGTCGTTGTCGATCGTCCCGGGCACGCCGACGCACGGGAAGCCGTGCTCCGTCAATTTTTTCGCCCCTTGATACGACCCGTCGCCGCCGATGACGACCAGCCCTTCAATACCGTGCTTTTTCAGCTGCTCGATCCCCTTTTTCTGTCCTTCTTCCGTCTTAAACTCCGGGCAGCGCGCGGTATAAAGGATGGTGCCGCCGCGATGGATGATGTCCCCAACGTCCCCGACTTCCAGCTTTTTGATATTGCCGGCGATCAACCCGGCATACCCGTGGTAGATTCCGTACACTTCCACCCCATGGTAAATCGCTTTGCGGACGACAGCGCGAATGGCCGCATTCATGCCCGGCGAGTCGCCGCCGCTTGTCAACACACCAATCCGTTTCATCATTTCCACCTCGTTTGCATCGAATTGCACACGTCCGACCTCATACGTCTTCTTGAACATCCCTAATGTACCATGAACAACAGCGGAACACAATATAGAAGCGATCGCTGAAACGGCTTACAAAAGTGGATTTTTTCACGATAGAACAAAGCTGTCCCGCGACGGAGACAGCTTTTTCCTTATCTTGCCCGAATCGTTTCCGGCAAAAACGACACTTGGCCCATTTGTTTAAATTTTTCATAGCGCTGCCGGACGAGCTCTTCGCCGTCAAGCGCCAACAGCTGTTTGAGCGAACGGCGCAGCACGCGGTCAATTTCTTTTGCCTGCTCGTCGGCGTTGCGATGAGCGCCGCCTTTGACTTCTGGAATGATTTCATCGATGACGCCGAGCGCCTTTAAGTCATGAGCGGTGATTTTCATCGTTTCCGCCGCCCGCTGCGCCAATGAGGCGTCTTTCCACAAAATCGCCGCCGCCCCTTCCGGCGAGATGACCGAGTACGTCGAGTTTTCAAGCATATGGATATGATTGCCGACGCCAAGAGCAAGCGCCCCGCCGCTTCCGCCCTCTCCGATGACGATGCAGACGACAGGCACCGTGAGCCCAGCCATTTCAAACAAGTTGCGGGCGATCGCCTCGCTTTGCCCGCGCTCTTCGGCCGCTTTGCCCGGGTAGGCGCCTTTCGTGTCGATAAAGCAGATGATCGGCCGCGAAAACTTTTCTGCCTGCTTCATGAGCCGCAACGCCTTCCGGTATCCTTCCGGATGCGGCATGCCAAAGTTGCGGCGCAAGTTTTCTTTCGTATCTTTGCCGCGCTGATGACCGATGACCGTCACGGGGAGTCCGTCGTATTTGGCGATGCCGCCGACGATCGCCTCGTCATCGCCAAAGCAGCGGTCGCCGTGGCACTCAAGAAAGTTCGTAAACAACCGCTCGATGTAATCGAGCGTCGTCGGCCGCTGCGGGTGGCGGGCGATTTGCACGCGGTCCCACGGCGTCAAATTCGCATAAATCTCGTTTTCCAGCTTGGCGAGGCGCGCCTCAAGCTTTTCGATTTCCGCCGATAAATCGACGTCCGCCGTTTTCATGAACTCTTTCAACTCTTGAATTTTGCGGCGCAGCTCGACAAGCGGCTTTTCGAATTCTAATTCCGCCACCATCCCTCTTCCCCTCCTTTTTGATGAAGATCCAAGACGACCGCAAGCGTTTCTTTCAGCTCGTGGCGGTGAATGACGGCATCAAGCTGCCCGTGCTTCAGCAAAAACTCCGCCGTCTGGAAATCGTTCGGCAGCTCTTCGCGCACCGTCTGCTCGATGACGCGGCGGCCGGCAAAACCAATGAGCGCCCCCGGCTCGGCAAAGTTATAATCCCCAAGCGAGGCGAAACTCGCCGATACACCGCCGGTCGTCGGGTGGGTCATGACGGAGATGAACAAGCCGCCGTCGTTGCTGAACCGTTTGAGCGCCGCGCTTGTTTTCGCCATTTGCATGAGGCTCAACACCCCTTCCTGCATGCGGGCGCCGCCGGAAGCGGTGAAAATGAGAAACGGCATCTGCTGTTTGTGCGCCCGTTCGACGGCGCGGGTGATTTTTTCGCCGACGACCGAGCCCATGCTGCCCATGCGAAACGATGAATCCATGACAGCAATGACGAGCGGATGGCCGTCAAGCGCCCCTTCGCCGGTGACGACCGCCTCGTTCAGCCCTGACTTGCGCCGGTCTTCTTCCAGTTTTTCGATGTAGCCCGGAAAGCCGAGCGGATTGACCGAGATCATATCGGCGTCATACTCGCGGAAGCTGCCGTCATCAAGAAGGCTTGCAATCCGTTCACGCGCCGGCATCGGATGATGGTAGCCGCAGCTTAGGCAAACGCGCAAGTTTTTGATCAACTCTTTTGTATACATAATTTTCTTGCATTGCGGACATTTCGTCATCACGCCTTCCGGCACTTCATGCCTCGCTTGTTCTGAAGGCAGCGGTGCATACTTTTTCTTTTTCACAAACAAGTCTTTCCACACGAGGGAGCCCCTCCTTTGCGTTTTCGCCTCTCTACTACTTTATCGAAAATGGACATCATTGTTTGTCAAACGATGTCCGGCCCGTTTCGACAACGGCGAAGGGCCGTTGCGCCTCCCAGACGGCGACAGTCTCCGCCGGATCTTGCCTTTCCAAAGCGGCAAGCAGCTGTTCATAACCGGCGTCGGCAAGGGGCGGCTCGGGCGCAAATGAAGCGGCAAACCCCGACAGCACCCGCCAAATGCGGGCGAGCAAAACATTGACAGCCGCTTCCACCACCGTCTCGAAAAACCGCGCGAAATCAATCGGTTTTTGACGAACGATTTTTTTCAACTCGTCTACGTCCTCCGCGCTCCGGCGCCGACACGCAAGCGCAAGCAACAGGCGCTCGATGAGCCATTTTGTTTCCGCCAAATCGGCCTTCGCCCGTTCGTTTTCCAACAAAAACATCGCCAACAGGTCGATCAGCTGGTGGCTGCCGACCTCACGCCTATACCTCCCCTCGCCGCGCCGCGTTTCAATCAAGCCGAGAAATTCAAGCGCCCGCAACGCCTCGCGCACCGATGAACGCCCGACGCCGAGCCGTTCGGCCAGCTCGCGCTCCGACGGCAGCTTGTCGCCAGGGGCTAGGTTGTCTTCCGCCATCATGCGGTGGATATGTTTCAACGTCTCGGCATACACGTTCTCCTCTTTGATACAATGACCCCTCTCCTTCGCTTCATCCACTGGTCTGACCAACTAATGGTTATACGATATAACAAAATAATGAAATAGTAAAGAGCGATTTACTTGACGACCACGCGTCCGAAGCTGAACAAGGAAAGCAGTTCATCGACAAGCGGGGCGGTGAGATCGGCCGCATACCGCTCGGGAAGACGGAGAAGCTTCCGCTTCGCTTCATCGTACAAATACACCGGAGTGCGGCCTTGGTGTCGTTCCAACAGCGGCTTCAGCGCGGCAAGACGCGCCTTGTCTTGGCGGCTGGCGTCGATATACAGCGCCGACGCCGTCAAGCGTTCGGCGCGGCGGATGATGAGCTGACGCCGTCCGCCGCGCACCTCGATCGTTCCGGCAAGCAATACAAACTGTCCTTCTTTCAATATGTCCGCCGCGCGGCGGTAAACGTTCGGAAACGCCACCGCCTCCAATTCCCCGCTCTCATCGCCGACGGTGAAAAACGCCATTTCTTCACCCTGCTTTGTTCTCGTTTTCCGTATGCGGACGACCGCTCCTCCAACCACAGTTGACGGACCTTGTACATCGGCAACACACACCGCCCCCGCCGCTTGCAGCAACGGGCGGCACACCGCCGCCGGATGCGGGGTGACGGCGAAGCCAAGAAACTCCACTTCCCGCCGCCGCCGTTCGGACAAAAGCCACGAATGTGCGGCAGCATATTTCGGTTTTAACGACAGCCCTCCGGCTTGCAGCGCCTGAACCCATTGCACATGTTCGATCGCAATGTCAATGCTGGCAAGAAGCGAAGCCCGATCTGCACCGAACTCGTCAAACGCCCCAACGGAAATGAGCGCCTCGAGCGCCGGGCGCCCGAGCCCTTTTGGCAGCAGGCGAGCAGCGAAATCAAAGAAGTCGGCAAACGGTCCGTTCGCTTTCCGCTCCTCGACAATCAGCTTCGCCGCCGAGCCGACTTGCTTCACCATCGCGAGCCCAAGGCGAATGGCGCTCCCCTCCACGGAAGAGCGAAAACCGCTTTTGTTGACCGACGGCAAAAGGACGTTGATCCCTTTTCGCGCCGCCTCCCAATAGTATACCGCCGCTTTTTCTCGGTCGCCGGAAGCATTGGTGAGCATGACCGCATAAAAACAAAGCGGGTAATGAGCTTTCATATACGCCATCGCATACGACAACAGCGCATAGCTGACCGCGTGGCTTCGGTTGAAGCCGTAATCGGCAAAGCGGACGATGTGTCGGTACAGTTCCTCGGCGACTGCTTTCGGATAGCCGTTCGCCACGCAGCCGGCGACAAACGCCTGACGCTGCTTGGCAAGCAGCGCTTTCTCTTTTTTCGCCACCGCCCGGCGAAGCACGTCCGCTTGTCCGAGCGAAAATCCGGCAAGCCGGGCGGCGATTTGCATAATTTGCTCCTGGTAGATCAACACCCCGTATGTGGGCGCCAAAATCGTCTCAAGATCAGGATGGGCATAGGACACCGGCTCTTCCCCGCGCTTGCGCCGGATGTAAACGGGGATCATTTGCATCGGCCCTGGCCGATACAAGGCATTGACGGCGACGACATCTTCCAATTGCGACGGCCGCAGCTCGGCGAGCACACGCTTCATCCCGCTTGATTCCAGCTGAAAAATGCCGTTTGTATCTCCAGCGCCAAGCAGCGCGTACGTTTTTTCATCATTGAGCGGCAGCGTGCGGATGTCAAACGGCTTTCCTGTCTGCCGCTCGATCAAACGCACGATCTGCTCGATCAACGTGAGCGTGCGCAAACCGAGAAAATCAATTTTCAGCAATCCAAGCGCTTCAAGCGCCCCCATCGCGTATTGCGTCAGCGGCCATTCGCCATGGCTTGGCTGCAGCGGCACGAAGCGAACGAGCGGCTCTGGGCTGATGATGACACCAGCAGCGTGGATCGACGTATGGCGCGGCAGCCCTTCCAGTTTTTGCGCAACAGCCAGCCACTCTCTCCCTTGCGGAACCGCTGCCACCGCGCGCCGAAAAGCGGCGGACTCGGCATGCCATTGGCGGAGCGTCACACTTTGTTTGCTCGGCAGCAGCGCCGCGACCTGTTCCGCCTCCCGCTCAGGGACGCCAAGCGCTTTGGCCGTCTCGCGCAGCGCCGCTTTGGCGCCGAACGTACCGAACGTAATGATTTGCGCAACGCGGTCGCGCCCGTATTTATCCGCCACATAGCGAATCACTTCTTCGCGCCGGCCATCAGGAAAATCCAAGTCAATATCCGGCACCGACGCCCGCTCCGGATTTAAAAACCGTTCAAACAAAAGCCCATACTTGATCGGATCGACATCGGTGATCGACAATGCGTAGGCGACAAGCGACCCGGCCGCCGAACCGCGGCCCGGGCCGGTTAAGATGCCGCGCCGGCGGGCGTAGGCGAGCACATCGGCGACGATCAAAAAATAGTCGCTGAAATGAAGCGACTGAATCACATCCAGCTCATGCGAAAGCCGACGCCAGTAGCGCTCATCGGCCGACGGCACGCGTCGGGCGAGCCCTTGTTCCGATAAGAGGCGCAAATAACTGTCGGCCGTCTCTCCGTCCGGAACGGGATACGCCGGCAGCCGCCAACCGCCAAACTCGATCTGCAGCTCGCATTGATCGGCGATCGCCAGGCTGTTCTCGAGCGCCTCCGGCAAGTCCGCAAACCGGCGCGCCATCTCCTCTGGCCCCGCCAAATAGCGGCCGTTATCGTCCTCAATGTCAGCGAGCAACGCGCCGCGGCCGATGGCCTGCAAGCAACGCCACGCCACGGCATCGCTGCGCTCCACGTAACGGACGTCGTTCGTCGCCACGATCGGGACGCCGGTTTCCTCCGCCAGCTGCAACAACCCGGCTTCATATGGGGCTCGCGTTTGCTCGCCGCGCTGAACGGCGACATACAGCCGTCCTGGAAACAGCTGATGATAGCGGCCAAGCGCCTCTTTCGCCCGCTCCCATTCGCCGGCGGCCACAAGCGACTCGACGCGTCCCTCGCTTCCGGGAGTGATGGCGATGATGCCGCCGCTTAAGCGTACAAGAGCGGCTTCCTCCATATGCTTTGTTTCCCCCATTTGCATCATGGTGCTGATTTCAAGCAAATGGCGATACCCCTCTTCATTGGCGGCCAACAGCACGAGCGGGAACGCTTCCTCCCCAGAAAGAGCGACATCAGCCGTCACGCCGATAATCGGGCGAATGCCGTTCTGCTTGCATTCCCGGTAAAACGGAATAGCGCCATACAACACATTCCGGTCCGTGAGCGCGAGCGCTTGATAGCCGAGCTGTTTCGCCCTCGCTGCAAGCGCCTCCACCGCCGCTGCACTTTGAAACAAACTGTATCCGCTCAACACATGCAAGTGGACGAACATCATGACCATCCCTCCCTCATCCGTGCGCTTGACGGGCGAAAACTTTTCTTTCGGCTACATACTCCGTCCACCCTATTGATATACATAGATAAGAGAGAAAGAAAGGGCGGGGAAACGCATGAACGAAAAAGCGGCCTTCTTGCCGGCGTTTATTCAAAGCTATTTTATCGCCGTCGGCGTGCTGCTTGGCGGCGCCATCATCGGCGCGCTCGGCGCGTTTTTGAGCGGCGGCCAGCCGCTGACGGCCATGTACCGATTTGCCGGCGATTTGCGCATTTGGGCGGTCGTCGCCGCCATCGGCGGGACGTTTGACACGTTTTACGTCGTTGAGCGAGGGCTGTTTTTAGGGGAAACGAAAGACATCGTGCGGCAATTTTTGCTCATTTTGTCCGCCATGGGCGGAGCACAGACCGGAGTGGCGATCATCACGTGGCTGACGCAGGAGCACATTTCGCCATGAGAATTCCTCCGTATTACCAATACCCGTCATGGCAGCGCTTTTTCGCCGGCGCGGCGATCGGAGCGCTCATCAGTTGGTTTGTCTTTTTGTATATTTTCGGCGTCTTGCAGGAAAAACAAGTGCAACACGTCAATGAGCTCAACGAACAGATCGCCGATTTGCAAAACGAAATTCGCATTTGGCAGGAAGACTATATTCATTACAATAAGGAAATGAAAAAAAAGCTGACCGTGCAGGACGTTTCCGTCCATCTCGCCAACGCCGAGCAATATAAACTTGATTCATACACGACGTTTCGCATTGAAGACAGCGTCAAAGAAGATTTGTCCCATTTGATTGCGAAAGACATCGAAACGGTGTACAACAGCCGCGAACTGATTGAGCGGGCAATTGAAAACAAAACGTATACGATCCACGAGAAGACATACCGGCTTGAACTTCACACACTCACGATCTTTACCTTATTGGCCGTCGAAGTGAAACTGACGCCGCTTCCGTAGAGCGCGCCTTGCCGCCCCATTCCGCCGCGGTGGAGTGCCAAACAAGCGCGTCTTGCGGGAAAAGAGGGTGTCCCGAAAGCCTTCGGGACGCCTTCTCCTATCAACATGACGCTTCATTTGAAACAACAACTTTTTAAAACCACCCGTTTCCGTCACCGCTCAGCCCGGCAAACCGCTTTTACGTCTTCAATCACGCGATCCGCTTCCTCCCAAGAAGCAATGGACGCACCGGCTGCGAGCGGATGGCCGCCGCCGCCGTAGCGTTTGGCGACCACATTGATGACCGGCCCTTTGGAACGGAAGCGGACGCGGATTTCCCGTTCTTCCTCAATGAAAAACACCCAGGCGACAATGCCGTCAATATTGCCGAGCAAACTGACGAGTTGCGACGCCTCAAGCGGGGTGACGCCGTATTCCCCAAGCAGCGCCCGCGGCATTTTCACAGCCGCCACCCCTTCCTCGATCATAAAGTTCGACAACACATAACCGCTTAAGCGGGCGAGCGGCAAGCTCGTCCGATACAATCCGTCGTACAATTCCGTCAGCGAAAAACCGTACGAAATGAGCTCCCCAGCGTAGCGGAACGTTTTTTCACTTGTGCGCGGAAACAAAAAGCGACCCGTATCGCCGACAATGCCGGCGTAAATGAGACGCGCCGCCTCAGCGGTCATCGTCAACCCTTCCTCTTTCCCCGCCAAATAAAACTCATAAATCATCTCGCTTGTCGAACTGGCGGCGGTATCGACCCACATAATGTCGCCATACGGCGTGTCGTTCGGGTGATGGTCAATTTTAATGAGCTTTCGCCCGAGCCGATAGCGGCTGTCGCAAATCCGCTCCTCATTGGCTGTATCGCAGACGATCACAAGCGCCTGTTCATAAACGGCATCGTCAATGACATCCATTTGTCGTAAAAATGATAACGATGGGTCATCGGTCCCCACCGCATACACTCGTTTTTCCGGAAACGACGCCCGGAGCAACGCCGCCAACCCGCCTTGCGACCCGTACGCGTCCGGGTCCGGGCGAACATGGCGGTGGATGATGATCGTGTCAAATTCACGAATCGCATCAAGAATTTGTTGATGAACCGGTTTCATTCGTTCTTCCCCTTTAGTCACCTGTCATATTCAACCGCTGGCATTTTTCCCTGCTTCTATGTACAATGAAAAAAGAAAAATGAACAACGGAGGGACCCAACCATGCCAGCCTTGGTTATTTTCATTATATTTTCCTTTTCGTTTTACGTCTATTATAAAATCCGCTACGTCCGCTCCCAGCGCCCGATGGAACGCCGCTTTCTCTCAGCGAAATCGAGCATGGCGCTTGGACTGTTCGTTGCCTTGTTCGGGATCAACCAATTGTTTTTGTATCAGACAACCGTGACCTATATCATCTGCGCCATTTTTATCGCCTTAGGCTTCGGGAGCGTTTGGGCCGGCTACCGCGCCTACCGCTACTATCTGCCGCAGGCGGTCGAAGAGGCAAAGGAAGCGGCAAAACAAGGGCAATGCCGTTTGGCGTATGCGCCGGTCAACGATAAAGGAAAAGGATGTTCCCATAAGGAAGTGGACATCCTTTTTTTCCTTTACCGTTTATCGGTCGATCAGCTGGCACATCATCATCGCTTTGCCGACAAGATCGCCTTCGTTATACACTTCGACATCCACTTTCCCGAACTTGCGCCCGAGCTCTAAAAGCTTTGCCCGCACGTCGACCGTGCTTTCGATTTGCACCGGCTTGATGAAGTAAATCGTGATATTTTCCATCACCAAATCGCCGCGTTTGTACGCGCGAAGCATGCGCGCCGCCGCTTCGGTGACGATCGTCGTAAACACGCCGTACGAGAGCGTCCCTAAATAGTTCGTCATCTGCGGCGTGATCGTGCAGCGAAACAGCGTTTCTTTGTCGCCTGACTCACGAAACTGGGCGGTGATGAGATCATCGATCGTCTCCCCGACTTGCGGCTGGCGCTGCGCCATTTGCAGCGCTTTTAACACGTCTTGGCGGCTGATGATCCCTTGCAGCCGGTTATAGTCATCCACCACCGGGAGAAGCTCAATTCCTTCCCATACCATAATATGAGAAGCAAACGCCACTGACGTTTTTCCGTTCACCGTAATCGGCTGCTTCGTCATCACCTTTTCGATCGGCAGCTGCCGGTCGACATCCAGCACGTCTTTTGCCGTCACAACCCCTTGCACTTTCAGCTCATCATCGACGACCGGGAACCGGCTATGGCGCGTCTCTTTGTTCAACGCATACCACCGCTCAATCGGATCATGGACGCGCAAGTACGCTGTTTTGTCAAGCGGAATGAGAATATCCTCGACCAACACAATTTCTTTTTTGATGAGCTGGTCGTAAATCGCCCGGTTGATCATCGTCGCGACCGTAAACGTGTCATAGCTCGTCGAAATGATCGGCAGCTGCCGCTCATCGGCGAGCTTTTTCACGTGGTCGGCCGTGTCAAACCCGCCGGTGATGAGCACGGCCGCCCCCGCCTGAAGCGCCAGCTCGTGCGCCTTCGTCCGGTTGCCGACGATAAGCAAATCCCCTGCGCCCGTATAGCGCATCATCGCCTCCAGCTGCATTGCGCCGATGACAAAACGGTTGAGCGTCTTATGCAACCCTTCACGTCCGCCAAGCACTTGGCCGTCCACAATGTTGACAACCTCGGCGTACGTAAGCTTCTCAATGTTTTCCTTCCGTTTCTTCTCAATCCGGATCGTGCCGACGCGTTCAATCGTGCTCACATACCCTTTGTTCTCGGCGTCCTTGATCGCCCGGTACGCCGTCCCTTCGCTTACGCCCATTTCCTTGGCGATCTGCCGGACAGAAATTTTCTCGCCGATCGGCAGCCGGTGGATGTATTCCAAAATTTGCTCGTGTTTTGTCGCCAACGGTTCTTCACCCTTTACGCGTTTGTTACTTTCATTATAACGGGCCTGGCGGCGGGGATTCAACGGTCGCGCCGGCCATCATAAAGCGCCCTTCCCAAAGCGGGAAGAGCGCCTCTGTTACAGCTCGATGCTTTCCCCCGGTTTCAACGCGCGGCCGACGCCCGGCGGAAGGAGCGAGACGAACCGCTCGGGGTCTTGGGTGATCGGCGGGAACGTGTTGTAATGGATCGGCACGACGAGTTTCGCCCCGAGCCACTCGGCGGCGACCGCCGCGTCTTCCGGCCCCATCGTGAAGCTGTCCCCAATCGGCAAAAAGGCGACATCGATGTTATGGCGCTCGCCGATCAGCTTCATGTCGGAAAACAGCCCGGTATCGCCGGCATGATAGATCGTTTTGCCTTCGGCCGTGAACAAAATGCCGGTCGGCATGCCTAAATAAATGATTTGCTTGTCGTCCGTCACAAACCCGGAGCTGTGGAACGCCTGCGTGAACTTGACCGTGCCAAAGTCAAATTCGCGCGCCCCGCCGATGTTCATACCAAACGTCTCGACGCCTTGCCAGCTTAAATACGTCGCCAGCTCAAATGTGGCCACGACAAGGGCGTTGTTCCGCTTGGCGATTTCAACCGTATCGCCGACATGATCCCCGTGCCCGTGCGTCAACAAAATGACATCCGCTTTCACATCCGCCGCGTTCAAATCGGTCGTCGTATTGCCGGTGATGAACGGGTCGATCAAAATCGTTTTTCCGTTCGTCTCAATGCGGACGACCGAATGGCCATGGTAGCTGATTTTCATCGTCACATCTCTCCTTTCCACTACACATGATTCGCCGCCGCCCATCCATTCCCTTCTTTTCCCTCCTGTCCATTTACAAACGGCCCGTTTCTTGATACGCTCAAAATGGACGATCACGAAAAAAGGAAGGAAGGGAACGATGAACCAACGGCTGGATGCTTTTTCATCATGGCTTCAACATCATGATGATTCATTTGCCTTCATTACGTCAAGCGCCAACGTTTTTTATTTGAGCGGCTTTTTTTGCGATCCACACGAGCGGCTGCTTGCATTGCTTGTCTTCCCTGACAGCGAGCCCGCGCTCGTCTGTCCGCAAATGGAAGTCCCGCGCGCCCGCCGGAGCGGCTTTGGGTATACGGTGATCGGCTACGACGACAGCACCGACCCATGGGAAGAGATCGGGCGCCATCTCGAAGCGCGCGGCGCAAAACCCGGCTTGATTGCCATCGAGAAAAACCATTTGTCGTTCGCCCGTTTCGAGCGTCTCTCGGCATTGTTTCCAAACGCCAAGTGGCACGACGCCGAAGAAAAGCTGCGCCAGCTTCGCCTGATCAAGGATGAGCAGGAAATGAAGGTGTTGCGCCAGGCGGCAAAACTGGCCGACAAAGCGATCGAAATCGGCGTCTCGGCCATCCGCCCGGGCGTGACAGAGCTCGAACTTGTCGCCCTTATTGAATATGAGCTGAAAAAACTCGGCGTTGAAGGGATGTCGTTTCCCACGACCGTGCTTGCGGGCGCAAAATCAGCCGATCCGCACGGCGTGCCGGGAACGGCGGCGGTCGCACCAGGCGATTTCGTGCTGTTCGATTTGGGCGTCATCGTCGATGGGTATTGCTCCGACATTACCCGCACCGTCGTCTGTCAGACGGCAAGCGACGAACAGCGGCTCATTTACGATACCGTTCGGCGCGCCCAGCAGGCGGCGATCGACGCCTGCCGCCCGCAAACCGCGATGGGCGAGATCGACCGCGCCGCCCGAAACGTCATCGAACAAGCCGGCTACGGAGACTATTTCACCCACCGCGTCGGGCACGGCTTAGGGATCGAGATCCACGAATACCCATCGCTTCATGGCGCCAACAACGAACCGCTCGCCCCCGGCATGGTGTTTACAATCGAACCAGGCATTTACGTCCCATCCATCGGCGGCGTGCGCATTGAAGACGACGTCGCGGTCACGGATCATGGGGTTGAGGTGTTGACGTCGTTTTCGAAGGAGTTGATCATTGTTTAACGAGAGAGGCCATTGGCAAAAGCTGCCGCGAATGAGCGCATCAAAAAAGCTGTCCACCGGCCCGATCCCCAAGTCGATTCGGACAGCTTTGTTTTCTCATCGCCATCAAGGCGGCTCCATCTTCATTGTTTCATCCCTGCAGCAACGAATGAACATCCGTATACGACATGTTGTGCGCCGCCGCGACCGCTTCGTACACGATGTGCCCGTCGAGCGTGTTGATCCCTTTTAACAGCGCCGGATTGTCGAGGCAAGCGGCGCGGTAGCCTTTGTTGGCGATTTGCAAGGCGTATGGGATCGTGACGTTCGTAAGCGCGAATGTTGACGTACGCGGCACAGCGCCCGGCATGTTCGCGACGGCGTAATGGACGACGCCGTGCTTGACGTATGTCGGATCGTCGTGCGTCGTGACGCGGTCGGTCGTTTCAAAAATGCCGCCTTGGTCAATGGCGACGTCGACCAACACCGAGCCTGGCGTCATCGAGCGCACCATCTCTTCCGTCACAAGCTTCGGCGCTTTCGCCCCCGGGATCAAGACGGCGCCGACGACCAAATCGGATTCGCGCACGCACTCGGCGATATGATACGAGTTGGACATCAACGTCGTCACTTGGTCGCCGAACAAATCATCGAGCTCGCGCAGCCGCTCGGCGTTAATGTCCAAAATCGTCACGTCCGCCCCGAGGCCGACCGCGATTTTCGCCGCGTTCGTCCCCGCTGTGCCGCCGCCGATGATCGTCACTTTGCCGCGCCGCACCCCGGGCACGCCGCCAAGCAAAATGCCTTTCCCGCCGTGCGGCTTCTCGAGAAACTGGGCGCCGACTTGCACCGACATGCGGCCGGCGACTTCACTCATCGGCGTCAACAGCGGCAGCGAGCCGTTCGCAAGCTGCACCGTCTCGTAAGCGATGCCGACCACTTTTTGCTCGACGAGCGCTTTCGTGAGCGCTTCGGCCGCGGCTAAATGCAAATACGTAAACAAAATCAATCCGGGGCGAAAATAGCGGAACTCCTCAGCCAGCGGTTCTTTCACTTTCAACACCATCTCCGCCGCCCAGGCATCTTCCGCTTTCGTCACGATCACTGCCCCGGCTTTTTCATACTCGGAATCGGAAAAACCCGACCCAGCGCCGGCTTCCGTCTCCACATACACGTCATGCCCCGCTTTGACGAGCGTCATCACGCCTGCCGGAGTGATGGCGACGCGGTTTTCATTGTTTTTGATTTCTTTTGGAATGCCGATCTTCATTACTTTTTCCTCCTTTTTCCTTCCCTCTTCTTCTTTTATTGTGCCCCGTTTCGCGCAAAAGCAAACGAAAAAGGAGGAGGCGCTGTTCTCAACGGAAAAGGTGGCGGTAAATGACGTTCGCTCCGCCGGTGACGTCAATGACGGCGCCGGTGATGAAATCCGAGTCGTCCTCGCATAAAAACGCGATCACGCGGGCGATATCTTCACCAGTCCCCGGGCGTCCGACCGGCGTTTCCGCATCCCGCCTGGCGCGGGCGTCGGCGATCCCCGCCTCTTTCATGGCGCCGACAATATTGCCTGGGCACACCATATTGGCGGTAATGCCATATTCCGCCTCTTCCAGGGCGATCGTTTTCGTCAGCGATACAAGCCCGACTTTCGCCGCGCCGAACGCCGAACGGTGCACCCAGCCCGGGGCATCCGCCGCTCCTTGAAATCCGTACGTAATGATGCGGCCAAACCGTTGTTTTCGCATAATCGGGATCGTCCTTCTCACTAAATGGAAGACCGAGCTCAAATTGCCTTCAATCATTTCGTACCATTCGTTTTCCGTATAATCGGCCAGCTTTTTCCGTTCAAAAATGTACGGCCCTGCATTGTTGATGAGGCAGTCAATGCGGCCAAACCGCTCCATGGCGGCGTCCACAAGCGCCGCTAAATCGTTTTTGTCCGTCACATCTCCCTGCACAAACTGGAGGCGGTCAGCGGCGCCGCGGTACTTCTCGGCAAGCGAGCGCACCGCCTGTTCATCGCTCCGGTAGTTCACCGTCACCGAGTAGCCTTTATCAAGCAACAGCTCGGTCACTTTTCTCCCCAATCCTTTCGCTCCGGCCGTAATCAAGGCATGCCGCACCCTTCTCCCTCCTCGTCGCGATTTGCTGTCTCATTTTTACTTTACTACAAACCGGAGCGAATACAAAAAAATAACCATAACGCGCAGGCGCTATGGCTATTCGCCGACTTCGCGGCGCGGGTCGTAATACGATTCATCCTCGTCAACAATGCCGCTTTCATACGACTCGGTAATTTGCTCGGTGATCGTCCGCACTTCCTCCTCATCGTACTGCCAGTCGTTATACCGCTTTTCCATTGCTCTTCCTCCCCTGTTCACAAAATCTCAATATATGGCCTAGTTTCTCATCAAAGGGCGATGGGTATACCATATATAGACTCCCATGACAAAAAAATTTCGTCACCATCGAAGGGATGAAAATGCCGCTATGTCGAACTCTGAAACCTTGCACATTTTGAAGTTCGGGTATTTTCAGGATAGAGATAGCATTTTTAACCACAGGGAGGGGAGAACATGACCATGACCTACCGAACGATCGTCGTCGCCGTCGATGGCTCGAAAGAAGCGGAATGGGCGTTGAAAAAAGCGATCCAAATCGCCAAGCGAAACGGAGCGAAACTCATTTTGTCCCACATCATCGATTTGCGCGGGTTCACAACCGTGGAAGCGCACGATTACGCCCTCGCCGAACGGTCGGAGCAATATGCGAACGAACTTCTGGAACGGTGTAAAAACGAAGCCATCGCCGCCGGGCTCGACGATGTGGACATCGCGGTCGAATTCGGCTCGCCGAAAGTGAAAATCGCCAAAGACGTCGCTCCGAAATACAAAGCCGATCTCATCGTTTGCGGGGCGACCGGTTTAAACGCTGTCGAACGGCTCTTGATCGGCAGCGTTTCCGAAAACATCGTCCGCCATGCGAAATGCGATGTGCTCGTTGTAAGGACGCCGAAAGAATAATGTCTTCGTCACATGAAGCAGATGGACCGAAAAACTTCCTTGTCCGATGCGAAAACATGTGACGGACAAAAAAGAACACCCCGCCGTTACGGGGTGCTAAGCAACTGTTTCGCCTTCGCCAGCGCCGCGCGCACTTCGGCAAAACCGGTGCCGCCGGCGCTGTTGCGGCGGTTGACGGCCGTGCGCGGGTGCAAGGCGTCATAAATGTCCTCTTCAAAAAGCGACGACGCTTCTTTGTACACGTCAAGCGGCAAATCGGCCAAAAAGACGCCTTGTTCGATGCAGCGCAAGACGAGCTTGCCGACGACCTCATGCGCCTCGCGGAACGGGACGCCTTTCGCGGCCAAGTAATCGGCAAGCTCGGTCGCGTTTGAAAAGTCTTGTTTCGTCGCCCGCTCCATCACGTCCGTGCGCACGTTCATCGTCTCGATCATGCCGGTGAAAATTTTCAGCGACCCAATGACCGTCTTTACTGTATCAAACATGCCTTCTTTATCTTCTTGCATATCTTTATTGTAAGCAAGCGGCAGCCCTTTCATCACCGTGAGGAGCGCCATCAAGTGGCCGTACACGCGGCCGGTTTTGCCGCGGATGAGTTCGGCCATGTCCGGGTTTTTCTTTTGCGGCATGATGCTGCTGCCGGTCGCAAACGCATCATCCAGCTCAATGAACTGGAACTCTTGGCTTGACCAAAGAATCAACTCCTCGGCCAACCGCGACAGGTGCATCATGAGCATTGAACTGTTGCTTAAAAACTCGATGATGAAGTCGCGGTCGCTCACCGCATCGAGGCTGTTTTCGTAAATATCGGCAAAGCCCAAAAGCTCCGCCGTCCGATGCCGGTCGATCGGAAACGTCGTCCCAGCGAGCGCCCCGGCGCCGAGCGGCGAGCGGTTGATGCGCTTTTGCGACTCGGAAAACCGCTCATAGTCGCGCTCGAGCATCCAAAAATAAGCCAGCAGATGGTGGGCGAACGAAATCGGTTGCGCCCGCTGCAAATGCGTATATCCGGGCATGATCGTTTCGACATGCTTTTCGGCTTGAGCGACAAGCGCCCGCTGCATCCCGCGGATGAGGCCGAGAATCTCTTCAACCCGCTTGCGCAAGTATAGATGCATATCGGTCGCCACTTGGTCGTTCCGGCTCCGTCCAGTGTGCAGCTTGCCGCCGACCGGTCCGATGTCGTCGATGAGCATTTTTTCAATGTTTAAATGAATGTCCTCGTAGGCAACGGAAAATTTGAGCTCCCCTTGCTTCGCCTTTTCCAACAGGCGGATGAGCCCGCCTTTGATCTGCTCTACATCGCCTTCAGGCAGGATGCCGCATTCGCCAAGCATCGTCACATGGGCAAGGCTGCCTTCAATGTCTTCTTCAACGAGCTCTTGGTCGAATGGGATCGACGCGCCAAACTCGTCGACCCATTCTTCCGCTGTTTTCGTAAACCGTCCGCCCCAAAGCTTTTTCACGAATCTCGCCGCAGAGGAATGCGACTTCCTCCTTCCTTTCATGAAGTTCCCTTCATTTTCCTTCATTGGCCGGTCGGCACCGACGCCTTGTTTTGCTTGTTCACGATGCTGTGCACTTTCGTCGGCAGGCCGTACAGCGAAATGAATCCGACCGCCGCTTGAT
This sequence comes from Geobacillus sp. FJAT-46040, assembly GCF_002335725.1. Taxonomy (NCBI): domain Bacteria; kingdom Bacillati; phylum Bacillota; class Bacilli; order Caryophanales; family Anoxybacillaceae; genus Geobacillus; species Geobacillus sp. FJAT-46040. The sequence goes on along the minus strand of NZ_NISS01000001.1, from coordinate 282,873 downwards.
GGTCAAATTCATCTTCGGACGTGTATGTTGCCAATTTTTCATCATAGAGCGAGAACGGCGATTTGCGCCCTTCGACGATCGCATGGCCTTTAAACAGCTTCACGCGCACGACGCCGGTGACGTTTTTCTGCGTTTCTTTCAAAAACGCGACCAACGCGTCTTTCAGCGGTGAGAACCAAAGGCCGTTGTAAATGACTTCGGCGATTTTCTGTTCGATGATCGGTTTGAAATGGGCGACTTCTCTCACCAATGTCAAGTCTTCCAGCTCTTTATGCGCTTTAATGAGCGTGATCGCCCCTGGGCATTCGTACACTTCGCGCGACTTGATGCCGACAAGGCGGTTTTCGACGTGGTCGATGCGGCCGACGCCATGCTTGCCGGCCAACGCATTCAGCTCCAAAATCAATTGCGCAAGCGGATACGCCTTCCCGTTTAACGTCACCGGCACGCCTTGTTCAAAGCCGATCTCGATGACATCCGGCACATCCGGCGCGTTCTCAAGCGAAGCCGTCAGCTCATACGCCTCTTCCGGCGGCGCCGCCCACGGGTCTTCCAAAATGCCGCACTCGTTGCTTCGTCCCCACAAGTTTTGGTCGATGGAAAACGGGCTGTCAAGGTCAACCGGAATTGGAATGCCGTGCTTTTTCGCGTATTCGATTTCTTCCTCGCGCGACCAGCTCCACTCGCGCACCGGGGCGATCACGTCCAAATCTGGATTGAGCGCTTTGATCGACACTTCAAAGCGCACTTGGTCGTTCCCTTTCCCCGTACAGCCGTGGGCCACCGCCACCGCGCCTTCAAGCTCGGCGATTTCAACGAGTTTTTTCGCGATGAGCGGACGCGACAGCGCCGAAACGAGCGGATATTTCCCTTCGTACAACGCGTTCGCCTGCAAGGCGATGAGTGCATACTCGTTCGCAAACTCGTCTTTGACGTCGATCACGTACGATTTCATCGCGCCGACTTTGAGCGCTTTTTCTTTCACGAAATCAAGGTCTTTTCCTTCCCCAAGGTCCAAGCAGCACGCGATCACATCATACCCGCGCTCCTGAAGCCATTTGATCGCCACCGATGTATCTAAACCGCCCGAGTAGGCCAACACCAATTTTGGATTTGCCATGGTCGTTCTCCTCTCCTGTCACATAAATATACTTAAATATAAATAAATATTCAAATTGAACACATTATCACTTTATCAGCTTTCCCGTGATTTTTCAATACTTATTCAATAAAAAGAATAAAAATTCCTCACCGATATGCGGAAATGTTTCGTATAATAGAAAAAAAGGAGGCGGCAAGAATGAACGGCATCTTCATCGAAGACAAACGGCTCGGCATCCGCCTGCCGCATCTGGACAAGCCTTGGGAGGACTACAGCCCAAACGAACAAGAGGCGATTTTACTGGAATGGGAAACGATCCGCGGCTTGATCCCCGACCGCATCGCCGCCCTGGAGCGGGAAATCAACGAAAAACAAGACGAACTCGGCGAAGAGCATGATTTTGAACGCTCCTGCCGGCTCAATGCCGACATTGCCGAACTCGCTTCGATCGTCAACGATTTATGGATTTGGTATCGCATTGCTCCATCCGTTTCATCGCCGACACGGAAAAAAGCGGGTCGAAAAACCATAACACCCCATAACAAATGAGCGCCGATGCCGCTTGTCCCCTTTTTGAAGACGGCAGACAAACCATGCGGCCGCAACAATTTTGACGAGAAGATCGAGGATTGATGCGGCGGATTCCGCCGCGATGACGAAGGATACGCTGTCGCAAACGAAAGCTTTCTTGGCGATTGAAGAGGAGCACTCAAGCTGGAGAGCTCCTCTTTTTTCATTCTATCCCCTTTCTCAAACGATTTCCATTTATTATCCGCCAAAAATATATTGAATTTTATTTTTATTTCAATTTTTCACACAACGAAGGGATCAGACATGGCCAACCATCTATCACCCGCTTCTATCATTCAATCGTTTTCTTGGGATCAGGCATTCGCCCACTACGACGGCGATCCGCGCGGACGGTTCAACGCCGCCCACGAAGTATGCGACCGGTATGCCGAGGATCCGAATCGCATTGCGCTGTTTTATGAAAACGCTTTAGGAGAGCAAAAAACGATCACCTATCGGCAATTGCGCGATTGGCCTGCGCGATGACGATGTCTTTTTCGGCGGGGCGGATCCGGGCTGGGCGTACGAGCTGATCTTTTGCACCTTCGCGCCGATGGCCTTTGGTGTGCCGATCGTCTTTTACGAAGGGCCGTTTAAGCCGGAGACGTGCTATTCCTTGATGGAAAAATACCGGGTGACCAATTTCGCGTACGCCCCGACCGCGTATCGGGCGATGGCGGCGGCCGGCGCGGACGTCATTCGCCGCTATCAACTGAACGTGCGCGCCATGAGCTCGGCCGGCGAGCCGCTCAATCCGGAAGTCATCCGCTTTTTCCAAGAGCATTTGGGCGTTACGATCCATGACCATTATGGCTTGTCGGTCAGGGGGGAACAGAATCGGGATTTTCTTCCATTTGGTAAAATATACAAAAAAACAAAGAGGAGGGTGTCCCAAAAGGCTCGGGACACCCTTTCTTAACTATGATGTAGGCGTAAAACAATCTTGAAGAAACGATGTGTTGTGTTTTGTTTAAGAAAAAACAACCTTTTAGGTCAGCCCCCCCATTTCCGCTCATCCTCTCCTTTCGTCAAAGCGTCTTTCGCTGCTTCTCCCTATCCTTCCGAATCTCTCTCACCACATGCCCCAACTCCGGCAAAATGAGCTTCGTCATCGCGAGGCGCACAGCGCCGGTGGAGCCGGGAGTGCAAAAGACGGCGGTGTCCATTGCCACGCCGGCGACGGCGCGCGACAGCATGGCGGCCGGGCCGATGTCTTCGGTGTAGCTTAGGAAGCGGAACAGCTCGCCAAAGCCGACGAGTTCTTTCTCAAGCAGCGCACCGACCGTTTCGATCGTCACGTCGCGCTTGGCGATGCCGGTGCCGCCGTTCGTGAGCACCGCATCAACATCAAGGCGGCGGCAGCCGTCAAGCACTGCCTCGCGAATGGCGTCCGCTTCGTCTTTCACGATCTCATAGCCGACGACCTCATGCCCGGCTTCCGTGAGCAGCTCGATCATCAGCCGGCCGCTTTGGTCGGTTTCCTCCGTTCTCGTGTCGCTGACGGTGATGACTTTGCAGCGGACGGTTTGGGGAGCTTCTTGTTTATGGACAGCTGTGCTCATTCCCTCATCTCCTTTTGTCATTGTGTTGTTGGCTATAGTATAGCAAAAATTACCCAACTCTTGCCGGCTGCTTCTCGCTGGCGAAACGAAAGGAAAAGACCCCATCGTGAAATCGATGTCTTCCGCCTACACTCCACAAGACAACCAATCGGCTGTCCCGAAGGCGCGCCTGGCCGTTTTCGGGCGGCCGTCTTTTTTGTACACTTTCGGATAAATGGCGTAGTTTTCACCGGTTTCCGGCCGCCTCGCATCGATGCTGATGACCGCCTCCGGATCGGTCAAATAAAAGACGAACGCGGCGCGGGAACGGCGGATTTGTTCTCCAATCCGATTGATTTGCTCCACCTCGTTGCCGTATTCCTTATACGCTGGATGCCGCTCCCACCAGCTGCGCAGCTCAAATTCCGTCCTTGGGCGCGACGGAATTTGCATAAACTCGCCAATCACCCGATACACATGAGCATCATCACGAAACAATGCCATATCCGTTCACTCCCTTCAACCGAGTATGCACTCTCATTTTGGCGTGAAACAACGCCGCCGGCAATTCCGATGATTGCCGGGGAGACGAAAAACGCAAGACATCTCCGTCCGGAGTTGTTGAAACAAGAATCAAGCGCACCAAAGCGGCAAAACAAAAAAATGGCTGCCCCGTTTGTTTGGGGCAGCCGTTTTGGCCAAAATGGCTGCAACGATTCTTTTTATTACAATCCGCTTACAAATTCGCCAGCCGCATGACGTCGCGGGCGATCATCAACTCTTCATTGGTCGGGATGACGAGCACTTTGACCGGCGAGTGCGGATAGCTGATGAACGCTTCCTTGCCGCGCACTTTGTTTAGGGTAGGGTCCCAGTAAACTCCCATAAACTCGAGGCCGCGCAACACTTTCGCCCGCACGACTTCGCTGTTCTCGCCGATGCCGGCGGTGAAGATGATGGCATCGACTCCGCACATGCGCGCCGCATACGAGCCGATGTACTTATGAATGCGGTTCGCAAACACTTCAAGTGCCAGTTCCGCGCGCTCATTTCCTTCGGCGGCCGCTTTTTCCAAGTCGCGCAAATCGCTCGAGATGCCGGACAGACCGAGCATGCCGCTCTTTTTGTTCAGCACTTCAATCACTTCATCCGCAGTCATTCCCGTTTTTTCCATAATGTACGGGATGAGCGCCGGGTCGATGTTGCCGGAGCGCGTTCCCATCGCCACGCCGGCTAATGGCGTAAAGCCCATGGACGTGTCGATCGACTTGCCGCCCTCAACCGCCGCGATGCTCGCCCCGTTGCCTAAATGGCACGAGATGAGGCGCAGCTGTTCGATCGGCCGGCCGAGAAGCTCCGCCGCCCGCTGGGTGACGTATTTGTGCGACGTGCCGTGGAATCCGTACTTGCGGATGCCGAATTTCGTGTAATACTCATATGGCAAGCTGTATAAAAACGACTGTTCCGGCATCGTCTGGTGGAACGCCGTGTCAAACACCGCCACGGCCGGCACGTCCGGCAGCACTTCCTGAAACGCCCGAATGCCGACGAGGTTGGCCGGGTTATGGAGCGGGGCGAGCTCGGACACTTCTTCAATTTGCTTGATGACGTCCTCGGTGATGAGCACCGAATCACTGAACTTCTCCCCGCCGTGGACGACGCGGTGCCCGATGCCGTCAATTTCGTCAAACGAACGGATAATGCCGTAGCGAATGAGCTTATCAAGCAGCATTTTAACGGCCGCGGCATGATCCGGAATCGCCGTCACTTCTTGATGTTTTTCACCGTTTACGACAATGGTGAAAATCGCGTCGTCAAAGCCGATCCGTTCGACGACCCCTTTGGTCAACACCGTTTCTGCCGGCATCTCAAACAGCTGGAATTTCAACGAGGAACTTCCCGCATTAATGGCTAGCACTTTCGCCATCGAAAACACATCTCCTTTTTTGCCAAAATCCGCTCGCGCTTACCGTTAGTGTGCGCGATTGGGCGCCGTTTCACTATGCCTTTTTCATTGTATGCCTTCCGTTTTCGCGTTTCAAGCGCGGCTTTGTTTCGCAACCGGTTGCAAGAAAAAGTTTTTATGTTGTGAAAAATGAAAACGGAGCTGACCGAAAAGGTCGGTGAAAAACAGCGATTCTTCGATGAAGAAAAGAGCAACATTTATCATCTTGAGCCGAGAAGCCCCCCCACTTCCACGCGTGAGCGCAAGGGGAGGAAGATGCAACCTCTCGTTTTGTGAAGGGGCTTGACGGCCTATACGGTGATCAAAAAGGGCGTCCCGTTGCGTTTGGGACACCCTTTCGTCAACATTCTTTTTCCTCGGTGATCCAGGCGTCGATTTTCGCCATCATCGCCTGCATCGCCGATTTGTTGGAAAACCGCGGCAGCTCGACAAGCAGCACGTGTTTTGGCTTTTTGACGTTCGGCCCTTTCTTTTGCAAAATCAACACGCTTTTTGCCGCCTGATCGTTTTTAAACATCGACAGCGGCAGCTGCAAGACTCCTTGGACAATGGCCGCCTCTTTTAAAAATTCGTTCAGCTGCCCCGCCTGCGGGCTCGAGAACAACATATTCGGGATGAGGAAAAACAAGTAGCCGCCCTCTTTCGTATAGCGCAAGCTTTGCTCGATGAACAAATGATGGGCATACGACCGGCCTTCCTTCGCTTTTAAGGCGAAGCGGGCGGCATTGTCGTCATCCGGGTAATAGCCGACCGGCAGATCGCAGACGACGACGTCAACCGGCTCAACAAACAGCGGCCTTAGGCTGTCTTGGTTAAACAGCTGCACCGGATGCTTTTGCAAGTTCGCGTTGACGTACGCCAATTTGACAAGCAGATCATCGACATCGCTGCCGTAGCTCGCCGCCTGTTTTCCTCGAAGGCCGTTTAACACCGCCGTCAATAAATTCGCCGTGCCGACGGCCGGGTCGAGGATCTTAAGCGCCAAATGCGAGCGCGTAAACTCGCGGACCAAATACGCCAAAAACAAACTGACCGCATCCGGAGTCATTTGGTGGTGCGGCTGGACATGCTTGCGCATCCCTTTTAACACCGCAAGCTGAAACGCCTTGCGGATTTCTTCGTTTTGAAACCGTTCCAGCATCAGTTCGCGATACTGCTTTTTCAGCCGTTTCGCGTTCAGCTCGCTCACTTCGCTTTGCAGCACGTCGCCGTGGAACAAATTCTCCCCCGTCTCCGCGACGGCTTCTAAATACGTGCATTGCAATTCTTCTTGCAAAAGTTGGGCCGTTTCATCGAATACCGTGAACAACCGTTCGACTGGCGTCATCATCTGTACGTCCCCACCTTTCTGCCAACGTCCCTTCTGTATATTGTACGACCGTCCGCCTCGCGCCGCAAGAAAAGCGCCGATAGGAACGAAAAGGCCCCGAACGGGTCGGGGCCTTTTCATTATTTCGCCGCTTTCGCCGCTTCAATCGCCGCTTCGTAGTTCGGATGGTTCGTCACTTCCGGCACGTATTCGACATACGTCACTGTGTCATTGCTGTCGATGACAAACACGGCGCGGGCAAGCAGGCGCAGTTCTTTGATCAAGACGCCGTATGCTTGTCCGAACGAAACATCGCGATGGTCGGACAACACTTGAACGTTCTCAATGCCGGCGGCGCCGCACCACCGCTTTTGCGCAAACGGCAAATCGACGCTGATCGTCAACACTTTCACATTGTCGAGCTTTGCCGCTTCCTCGTTAAACCGGCGCGTTTGCGCGTCGCAAACTCCGGTGTCGAGCGACGGAACGACGCTGATCAGGCGGACGTGCCCTTTCGTATCCGCGAGCGTCACTTCCTGCAAGTTTTGATCAAGCACGGTGAAATCCGGCGCTTTGTCGCCGACTTTCACTTCGTTGCCGACAAGCGTCACCGGCTGCCCTTTAAACGTCACATAGGCCATGGGTTCTCTCCCCCTTTAGAAAAAATATGTACTACTTCCATACTAAAACGCGGAACGGAATTTTTCAACGATTTTGTCCGTTCATGACAGCAGACAAACAAAAGGCCGGACGCCAACGGTCCGGCTAAATGTCAAAGTCGTCTGCTTTTTGGCCTGCGGCGCCGTCTTTCTTGTTTTTCTTCAGCATCGCCTGAATCTTCTCAAACGCCTGCGGCGCGACATCGAGAATTTTTTCGTATAAGTGCGTGCTTTCATCCAAATGGAGCAGCTTCACCCCGGATGAGTTGACGACGAGAAACGCAATCGGCGTAATCGAGACGCCGCCGCCGCTGCCGCCGCCAAACGGATGTCCGTTCCCTTGGGCCTGCCCGTTCCCGTCGGCTTGCGCCCCTTGGTGGCCATTTTGTTGACCGTCAAGCATAAACTCGCTGCCGCCGGCGGCAAAGCCAAACCCGACTTTCGAAACGGTCAAAATGACACTGCCGTCAGGCGTCTCCACCGGGTCGCCGATAATCGTATTGACGTCGATCATTTGTTTTAAGTTTTCCATCGCTGTTGTCATCAGCCCTTGAATCGGATGGTTCGTCATCGTCATTCCTCCTAGTAGCCTTCATTTGCCTGCTTGGCCGCCAATGGGTTTCGCTTTGGCAGCCGCCGTCCGCGCCAATGTTTGACCACTCGCAATCCTGCTACCATAGCATGCCCGATTCGAAACTGAATCATACATAAAAACACCGTTTCCGAAGCGGCCCGATCGTAGGCCGGAACGATGACGACAGCCGGAGTTGTTTTCATGTTCATATAGCGGCTCGCCGCGCCGATGATCATGTATTTCAGCGACCAGCCAAGCCCCACGAGCAAGCCGGTTGACGCGGCGTCGCCGGTGCCGATTCTCGTTTTCCACTCCCATTTCGTAATCGTCACGTGGCGACAAAATTGTTTCATAATTTCATGCAAGTCGACGACTTGCTCGAGAAACCGTTTCAGCTGTCGAAACAGGTCAGCGATTTTTTTTAGGGTCAATTTCCTTTTCTTTTCCTCCTTCCCGCGCGTTCCCTCCACTCCTTTTTTCTGGAGAAACGCCACTCCCGGCGCATCCGGATCCATGTCCAGCTTGATGAACGGAATGCGGACAGTATAGCGGAGGAGGCCAAACAGCGTGCGCACCACGATTTTGCATTCATCGTCGTCTTTCACATGGCGAAACACGACCGTCACCGATACTTTCATCCAGGCGACGAGAAGAAGCAAAAGAACAACCGTTGCGATGACCGCGATGACTGCTTTCAATGTCCGCCCTCCCTTTCATCATACATTGTCGCCATCTGGAAAAAAAATAAACCTGCCGTTTCGGCAGGCGGACATTGGTTGACGTTCTGTTCTTGATGCAGGCGGATTGTTACTCGCGGACGACGATCGTATCCGCGAACTGGTCATGCATCCCTTTTTTCTTTTCGGAAAACGCAACAAACAAAAAACCGATGAACAGCAATTTTTTCGCGATGAATTTGCCGACGACTTCGCGAAACAACACGGTCAGCCAGGTGAGCGGCTCGCCGCGCTCATCGACCACTTTTAAGCCGAACACCATTTTGCCAAGCGTCTGCCCAAACGCTTTCGTCATCAACACGAAATAGGTGTAAAAGACGACGGCGGCCGCGACCGTCGCTGGCGCGAACAAACCGTCCTGCGCAAGCGGCCAATCGAACAGGCGAAAAAGCGGCCAAACGATGAGCCGGTTGAGGCTCGAGACAACAATGACATCAAGGCAATACGCCCAAAAACGAAGCCAAAAGCCGCCGTAGCAGAGGGGGCGCTCTGCCGGCGGGAGATGATGATCCGCCAGCGTCGCCGTTATTTGCATGTCCGTCATGTTTCCACTCCTTTATTCGGCGTATAAATACATAAGCCGCGGCGAGGAAGGGCGCGACAACAGGCGGATGAGCCCGGCCGCCTCGCTGTCCGGCTTCATCCGGTTCGACACCATCTCAAAGAGAGAGCTCCACGGCGCATCGTTCACGTATTTTACGACTTGAGCGCCGGTCAAATGATGCTCTTTTTTGAGCGCAGCGATCGCGTCATCCAAGTAGCCGAACTCGTCGACAAGGCGGAGCTCCTTCGCCTGTCGCCCGTCATAAATGCGGCCGTCCGCCAGCTTGCGCACCGTGTCTTCCGGCAGCTTTCTCCCTTTGGCTACCACATCAACAAACGCATCATACGAATCATTGATCAGCCGCTGCAAAATCTCCCGTTCCGCTTCGGTCATTTTGCGCACCGGATTCATGATGTCTTTGTACGGCCCGCTTTTGATCGTGACAAGCTCCACGCCGTACTTCTTTGCCAGCCCTTCATAGTTGACGCTTTGCATGATGACGCCGATGGAGCCGGTGATCGTCTCCGGGCTGGCGAAAATTTTATCGCCGGCCGCTGCGATATAGTAACCGCCCGAGGCGGCCATGGTCCCCATCGATACATAAATCGGCTTGTTCGTCTTCTTTTTCAGCTTCATCAGCTGATCGTAAATTTCCGCGCTTTCCGCGACACCACCGCCCGGCGAATTAATGCGCAAGATGATCGCTTTGACGTCTCGATCTTCCTTCGCCTGTTTGATCATTTGCAAAAACGTTTGGTGATTGTACTGTGATGAGGAAAGAAACGACTCCGCTTCCCCCGCATCTTGAATCACTCCGTTCACTTCCAACACTGCGATTTTTTTCAACGGGTCGCCCTCGGCGATGACTTCTTCGCTAAATGGCGACTCCATGAGCGCCAGCCACCTTTCCGACCAGCCGCCCTCCTTGTCGGACAAAAGAACGCCAACCGCCTGAACAAGCACGGAGATCACAAACAAGGCGGCGGCGATGGCCAACGCCGTCCATCGTTTTCGATTCATCATCTTCCCCCCTTTGCATCGGCTGCCATATTTTTAGAATCGTGGCAAATGTGGTACAATATTCATTGTACATCGGTTCAAGATTCGACGCTACTAGGAGGATGCAAAATATGGATACCGAACGCAACCGCCTTTATTTTTTTTATAAGCGCGACGATGAACTCGTCCGGCGAGTGAAACCGCTCATCGAATGGGCTGAGCGCGGGCCGTTTGTCGTTGTCGACGACTATCGGGAAGCGAACATCATTGTCAGCATCGGCGACGACGGCGCATTTTTGCAGGCGGTCCGGCAGACGGGATTTCTTCCTGACCGTTTGTACGTCGGCGTGTCCGTCTTGCCGGCGCGCGGGTTTTACTGCGATTTCCATATTGATGACATCGATCATATGGTGGAAGCGGTGAAAAATTGGAAACTCGAAGTGCGGCGCTACCCAATCATCGAAGTGACGATCGACGGCGCGGCTTCGTTTTTCTGCTTAAACGAATGTTCGATCCGCTCGCAAATCATTAAAACGATGGCGGTCGACGTGTTCATCGACGATTTGCATTTTGAGACGTTCCGCGGCGACGGCATTATCGTCTCGACGCCGACCGGCAGCACCGGCTACAATAAATCGGTGCACGGAGCGGTCGTCGATCCGCTCTTGCCGTGCTTTCAAGTGAGCGAACTCGCCTCGCTCAACAGCAACCGCTATCGGACGCTCGGCTCGCCGTTCATTTTGAGCGGCTCGCGGACGTTGACGCTGAAAATGTCGGAAGAAACAAGCCATTTTCCAATCATCGGCCTCGACAATGAAGCGCTCAGCATCCAGCATATTGAGCGGATTGACATTCGTTTAAGCGACCGGGTGGTCAAAACGGTGCGCCTAAAAGACAATTCGTTCTGGGATAAAGTGAAACGCGTCTTTTTGTGAAGCGTGTGTCTGTTCTCCCGGCGAAACACCGGATCTAAAATGGCGAATCCGTTCGACGCGCATGCGGCAAGAGGGTGTCTCGCAACGAGACACCCTCTTGTTTGGCCGCTGTGCGGACATCGCTCCGCTTCTGGCAACGGCCAGCTCAATCGGCTCTTTCTGCTTACAACGACCGGCCGGCAAGGCGGGCTTCCCGCTCGCGCAGCTCGACGCGGCGGATTTTTCCGGACGCCGTTTTCGGCAAATCGTCGACAAACTCGATTTTGCGCGGGTATTTGTACGGCGCCGTCAACTGTTTCACATGTTCTTGCAGGGCCGGAATCAGAGACGGATCGTCTTTGTCGACCCCGTCGCGCAGCACGACAAACGCTTTGACAACATGGCCGCGCACTTCATCCGGACTGGCGACGACGGCGCACTCTTTTACGGCTGGGTGCTTGACAAGCGCGTCTTCGACTTCAAACGGGCCGATCGTATAGCCGGCGCTGATGATGATGTCATCCCCGCGGCCTTCAAACCAGAAATAGCCGTCTTCGTCTTTGCGCGCTTTGTCTCCCGTAATGTAGTAGTCGCCGCGGAACTGCATCGCTGTCCGCTCCGGATCTTTGTAATAATACTTAAACAGCGCCGGCGTTTCGATATGGACGGCGATGTCGCCGACTTGTCTGGGCGGGCACGGCTCGCCGTTTTCATCGATAATTTCGACGCGGTTGCCTGGCGTCGGTTTCCCCATCGAACCCGGCTTGATGGGCATTCCTTTCATGACGCCGACAAGCAGCGTGTTTTCTGTCTGGCCGTAGCCGTCGCGCACTTCGACGCCGAAATGCTTGGCAAACGTGTCGATCACTTCGCGGTTGAGCGGCTCTCCGGCGGACACGGCGCTGTGCAAATGAGATAGATGATAGCGGCCGATGTCCGGCACTTTCGCCATCAAACGATACTCGGTTGGCGTGCAGCACAGCACATTGATGTTGTATTTTTCCAATAGCTGCAAATATGTTTCCGGCTCAAAGCGGCCGTAGTAGACGAAACCGGTCGCCCCCGAGCCGAGCACCGATAAAAACGGGCTCCAAATCCATTTTTGCCATCCCGGTCCGGCCGTCGCCCAAACGAGGTCGCCTTCTTCAATGCACAGCCAGTTTTTCGCAGCCGTGCGCAAGTGGGCGTACGCCCAACCATGGCAATGGACGACCCCTTTCGGATTGCCGGTCGTGCCGGATGTGTACGACAAAAACGCCATATCATCGCGCGAGGTATCCGCCGCCTCGAGCGTTTCGCTCTCTTTGGCCATGGCGTCTTCAAGCGGAATCCATCCGTCCCGGGGTTCCCCGATGACGAACTTCGTCAAACGTTCGATGCCGTCAATCGGCGCAAATTCGTCCGTATACGGCGCATAAGCGACAACAGCTTTCGCTTCGCTATGGACGAGCCGATATTGCAAATCCTTTGTCCGCAGCATCTCCGAGCTTGGGATGACGACAAGCCCGGCTTTGAGCGCCCCTATATACACTTCGTATGTTTCAATGAGGCGCGGCATCATGACGAGCACTTTATCGCCTTTTTCGAGCCCATGCGATAAGAAAGCGTTTCCAATTTGGTTGGCGCGCGCCATCAAGCGGCCGTATGTAATCTCTTTCGTTTCGCCTTGCTCGCTCTCCCATTTCAACGCGATCCGGTCCGGGTCGGCGGCCGCATGTCGTTCCATTTCCGATGTTAAATTGTAGCGCTCGGGAGCAATCAAGTCTTCCCGCCTCATCGTTCCTCTCCCCCTCTGTCTTGTTTCGCCTTGGCCGGTATCTCTATTATACAAAATAGTCGTTCTATTTTGAATACCGTTTTTCTCATATGAAAGCGGCGGGGAATGCCCCCGCCGCGTAAGCCATCAGTAAGCCATCATTATGAAATTAGAATTGGCGTGCGCCGCCCAATTGTTGCTGCGCCATGGCTACGAGACGTTTCGTGATCTCGCCGCCGACCGAACCGTTGGCGCGCGAAGTCGTGTCAGCGCCTAAGTTCACGCCAAATTCTTGAGCGATCTCATATTTCATTTGCTCCAGCGCTTGTTGCGCACCCGGAACAAGCAGTTGATTGCTGTTGTTGCGTGCCATCTGTTTTCACCTCCTTGTACCTATAGAATGTGTGAAAACAGATGGCGATATGCAGCGATGCTTTTTGGTAAATTTTGAGATTCAAAACAGCTCGGCAAGCTCATCGCCCTGCCCTGTTTCTTCATCAATGACGAGCGTTTCTGTGTCATTGACTGCCTTTTCCAGAAGCGGAGCGAGGTCGAGCTGGCTCTCATAATGGAACACTTTTTCTTTTTTTGGCTTCGTTTTCGGCGCTCTTGGCGTAAAAATGGTGCAACAGTCTTCATACGGAAGAATGGAAATATCATGTGTGCCGATTTGCTTCGCCAGCTCGATAATTTCAAGTTTATCCATCGAAACAAGCGGGCGCAAAATCGGGGTATTGGTCACCTCATTGATCACGTACATGCTTTCTAGCGTCTGGCTCGCGACTTGGCCGAGGCTTTCGCCTGTGACAATCGCCAACGCCCGCTGGCGGCGGCGCAGCGCGTCGGTGATCCTAAGCATCGCCCGCCGAGTGGAAATGAGCGAGTACTCGTTCGGAACTCCTTGATAAATGGCTTGCTGCACTTCCGTAAACGGCACGATGTGAAGCTTGATTCTCCCGCCGTATGTCGTCAACTTGCGCACGAGGTCAATCACTTTTTGCTTCGCCCGTTCGCTTGTAAACGGCGGGCTGAAAAAGTGGACGGCCTCGATTTCCAAACCGCGCTTCATCGCCAAATAACCAGCAACCGGGCTGTCGATGCCGCCGGAGAGCATGAGCATCGCCTTGCCGCTCGTTCCGACCGGCAGGCCGCCGGCGCCGAAAATGTCGCGGCACGTGACATATGTCCCGTCTTGGCGCACTTCAATGCGCACGTCAATATCCGGCTCGCGCACGTTGACCCTAAGCCCGTCCGTCTGCCGCAAAATATGCGCCCCCACCTCGTAGTTCAGCTCGTCGCTTCGATACGGAAACTGCTTATCGACGCGGCGGGCGCTCACTTTAAACGTTTTTCCTTTGTATGGGAGCTGGCGGACGGCGGCGAGCGCCGTTCCCTTAATGGCGTCCAGATCGTTTTCGCACTTCATCGCCAGGCTGAACGAATGAATGCCAAAAACGGTTTTCAGCTTTTCGATGATCGGTTCATGCGGCTCGCCGTTTAATAAAATGTACATTCGGTCGCGCATATATTCAATCTGAATCCGCTCGAACGCCTGCAGTTTACGGGCAATGTTGTTTTTAAGACGCCGGACGAAGATGTTCCGATTTTTTCCTTTCGTCGTCATTTCTCCGTAGCGGATCAAAATGCGGTCATAGTTCATCATCTTATTCCGTTACCTCGCTTAATGTTTTGATCGCCTGCTTGATCGCTGCCACCGCCGGCGCGATTTCTTCCCGGCTGTTGTCAAACGACAAGCTGATGCGAATGCCGCGCTCGGCTCGGTCTTCACCAAGCCCCATGGCCAAAAGCGTCTTGCTCGGCGCCTTTTTTTTCGATGAACAGGCTGACGTCGTCGAAACGTAGATTCCGCTTTTTTCCAGTTCGTGAACAAACACTTCCGGCTTCACGCCGCGCTTTAACGAAAAGTTGATGATATGAGGAGCGGCGCCATCGCGCGGCGTGTTGATCTCGATGTCTGGAATCGCCAAGAGCGCTTCAAGCCACTCGTCTTTCAATGCTTGAAGCCGGCCGATGTCCCGCTCGTAGCGCTCGAGCGCCAAGCGAAGCGCCTTCGCCATCGCGACGATGGCGGCGACATTTTCCGTTCCGGACCGAAGCTGCCGCTCCTGCCCGCCGCCGGCAATCAACGGCGCCAAGCGGACGCCTTCACGGACGTAAAGCAAGCCGGCGCCGCGCAATCCGTGAAATTTATGCGCCGATATCGTGCATAAATCGACACCGGCTTGCTTCAAGTCGAGCGGCACTTTGCTGATCCCTTGCACCCGATCGACGTGAAACAATGTTTTCGGATAGCGGGACAAGAGGGCGCCGATTTCTTCGATCGGCTGCACCGTGCCAACTTCGTTATTGACGTGCATGACCGACACGAGAATCGTATCGTCGCGCAGCGCGCGTTCCACTTGCTCAACCGATACCCTTCCTTCGCGGTCGACCGGCAAGTACGTCACCTCAAAACCAAGCTCCTCAAGCTGGCGGCACGGTTCAGCGACAGACGGATGCTCGATTTTCGTCGTAATGATATGCCGGCCGCGCCGCTGATATTGCCAGGCGACCCCTTTGATGGCGAAATTGTTCGCCTCCGTTCCGCCGGAGGTAAAAACGATTTCGTTCGGCTTAACGCGCAGCATGGCGGCGATTTGTTCACGCGCCTGCGCCAAAAGCCGCTCCGCCTTCATGCCCAGCCCATGGAGCGACGACGGATTGGCAAAATAGTTCGTTGCGACGGCGACGAACGAATCGATCACCTCGGGAAATGGTTTGGTCGTCGCACTGTTGTCAAGATAAATCATCGCTTCCATCCTCCGCTCATTGTCGGCAAAATATCGCTGTACATCGTCCATCTTAACCAAAACAGGCGCCAATCGACAACGAAAACACACCGTCATTTACATTATTCACCAAAAACCCATTGAACAATCTCCCACCTGCGCTTAGAGGTGGGAGATTCTTGGGAACACCCGCCCCACGGCAGGCTGTCAGCCAAGCCATCCCCGTGCGTCCCACGGTTTGGCTGCCTTACGAAGACAGCAAACGAAGCCCCTCATTCAAGATATTCCGGGCGGCGTTCTTGTTCGAGGGAAGAGGCAGAAAAGCTTGTGTTCAGCCATATGATTCTGTGTTTTTTAGGTAAAATAATGGATAATCAATACTCGTGATCGGGTGGTTTATCACTGTTCGCGGCTGTTATCCTCCTGCCATAATTTCTGCACACGGTCAAACGCGCCCGGCTCGACTTCTTCAACGGCCGCCACCGCCTGCCGGAGCGCCTCCTCATAATCATAATGGCGAAATAAAAATTCGGCTTCTTCCAGCCCTTTGCGGACCGCTGGATAGCGGCGGCGGTAGCGGTTGCCGTATTGAATCGTCCGCTCCGCCAGCGTCGCCTGTTCGATCATTTCCACCGTCCGCTCATACAACCGTTCCACAGCCGCTTTCGCCTCCTCCAACGCTTGGTCGACCGCCGGCATGTCAAGCGGCTTTTCTTCAAGACGCGCGGCAACGGCTTGCAAGCTGCGTCTCGCTTCCGCCAATTCAAGCGCATACGGTTCAGGCAGCCCCGGCAGCCGGCTTTTTTGCACAAGGCGGAGCGCCTCGGCCAATGTTTTTCTCATGCCGTCAAGCTTTTCGCGGGCGATCAATTCGTCTTTGCGCAGCGTCTGCAGCATCGTTCGAAACTGTTCATGCTCTTCCTTCATGAGGTCGATCTGAGACACAAGCTGCTCAAGCTCCTCTTTCAGGAGCGAATACGCTGTTTTCGCCTCGGCAACGCGGTCTTGAATGAGAAAAAACCGCTTTTGCAACTGGTGCAGCTGCTTTTCGATGCTCCGGTACTTTTCGAGGTCGCTTGGCGCCAAATGGTAGCTTTGCTGGACGAACAGCGCCTCGGCCTCGGTTTCCTTCGCCTCGGCGGCGAGCTCCTGAAGCATGCCGCTGAGGCGCGGCATTTCCGTTTGCACATATTGATGCGCGAGCACTTCGTTTTCGAGCAAATCGTAGAGCGCGTCGATCTCTTCTTTCAGCTCAGCGACAATCTGCTTCGCTTCTTCGATGCGCAGCTCATGGATCATGGCCAGACATTGCTCGATTTTTTCCCGTTTTTCCTGAAGCGTGCGCTCCATGTGCAAATGGTCAAGGATGTATCCGCGCTCTTCCATCTCTCGATAGCCATCAGCCAACTCAGCGAGCTGAGCTGGCAACGACGTTTGGCATTCGCCAAGAAGTTTGGGAATTTCTTCCATCATGGCTGTGAGCCGGCCGAGCTCTTCCTTCAGTGTCAGAACCACATCGCGCGCCGCCAAATAGTTGCCGGCTTCCGTCAATTCGGCAAACCGCTGAAACTGCTTTTCCGCTTCCGTTAAACGGACGTCAAGCAAGTCGGCAGCCGAACCGAACGTATAACGGTAAGCAAGCAGCGCCTTTTTCGCTTCCCGGTGAGCCGCACGCAGCTCCTCGATCTCCGCCCGGCTTTGTTCCTCGCTGCCGATCAACTCATTCACTTCATGAATGATTTCATGCACTTCTTCCTCAAGACGACGCAATCCGTCGGCGATCTGCCCAAGCAGCCGGCGCGCCTGCCGGTAGCGGTATTTGTCGAGCAGCCGCTCCGCGTCAAACAGCTGTTCTTCCACATTCGGCAGCTTCACTGCCACAATGTCATCCCATTGCTGGCGCCATCGTTCAAACAGCTGCTCCGTCTCCCCTGTCATATTCAGCTGTTTCACTTTCGCCAGCTCATCCGGCACCGGCCGGTTCATCAAGTTGATTTTCCATTCCTCGAGCCGATCGATTTCCCGGTACATCCGTTTCCGGTACACATGATTATATATGATTGCCCCCGCTCCGAGGAGCAGAACGATCCATGCCATTCCCATCCGCTGATGCCCTCCTTGCATTCAAGCTACTTCTATCGAACAAACGAAAATAGCGGAGAAGGCAAAAATATATGTTTTTCAATGTTTTTATGATACCATGTTAACGACATTTTTTGACCAAAATTTTTATTTTTTTTACAAGAATCTTCACTATTTTTGCTATGATACATAAGGAAGAAAGGAGGAAAATCGATCATGCGCGACGGGCATATTCATACGCCGTTTTGTCCGCACGGAAGCCAAGATCCGCTTGAGGCCTATGTAGAGCGCGCGATCGAACTGGGCTATACCGACATTTCCTTTACGGAGCATGCCCCGCTTCCTGAGCGGTTTATCGATCCAACGCCCAACCAGGACTGTTCGATGAAGCTTAGCCAGCTTGAGCGCTATTTGCACGCCGTCGCTGAGGTGAAAGCCCGCTACCGAAACGACATTGCCATCCGTGTCGGGCTCGAAGTCGATTTTATTCCTGGCTTTGAGGAAGAAACAACCCGCCTGCTCGACGAGGTCGGCCCGCTGCTTGACGACAGCATTTTATCGGTTCACTTTTTGGCCCACGAAGGGCAATATGTATGCCTTGATTACAGCGAAGATATGTTCGCCGACATCGTCCGCTTGTTCGGATCGGTCGAACGCGTCCACCGCGCCTACTACGAAACGGTGCTGCAATCGATCCGCACGGAGCTTGGCCGCTACAAACCGAGACGCATCGGCCATATGACGCTTGTGCGCAAGTTCCAACGCCGTTTCCCATGCTTGGAACCAATGGATGAGTGGATTGTTGCCATTCTCGATGACATTAAGCAGTTCGGCTATGAATTGGACTACAACGGCGCCGGCGCCGCCAAACCGCTCTGCCTTGAGCCGTATCCGCCGGGCGGCGTGATCGCCGAGGCGCGGCGGCGGGGCATCCCAATCGTCTACGGATCCGACGCCCATCGCGCCGCCGACTTGCACCAAGGACGGGAGAGGATGGACCGCGAGGCGCTTTCGGTTGACAACCGCCCGCAGCCGTCATAAAATAGGCGAATCAGCCATTTCCCTGCTTGCATCCTGCTGGATGTTGAGGCCAGAGTCCTGCTCCAACCATGATGAAAAAGGAGGCTAGTTCTGTGTTTCGTCCCATGGCTTACAACGGAACACGCGAAGAAAATTACGCGCTCGTCATCGAACAGCTGAAATCGCTCATTTCCGGGGAACCCAACTTCATCGCCAACTTGGCGAACGCAGCCGCCTTGCTCAACCAGTTTTTCACCGACATCAATTGGGTCGGTTTTTATCTCGCAGACGGCGAGGAGCTTGTGCTTGGCCCGTTCCAAGGCTTGCCGGCATGCGTGCGCATTCCGTTCGGCAAAGGGGTGTGCGGCACGGCGGCCGCCAAACGGCGGACGGTGGTCGTTCCAGACGTTCACCAATTCCCGGGCCATATCGCCTGCGATGCGGCGTCTCAATCGGAAATCGTCGTGCCGCTCATCAAAGACGACCGCGTCATCGGCGTTCTTGACATCGACAGCCCGGTGAAAAACCGCTTCGATGACATCGACCGCCGCTACTTGGAGCAGTTTGCCAGCGTGCTCATTTCCGCCTGACGAAAAAAGCGCACCAAGCGCGAAGAAGGAATCCGCTTGCTCGGATTCCTTTTTTTTACACCTTATACAAATGACAGTCATCGTGCACAAAAATGCAGTTTTTTCCCGTCTCTTTTGCCATATAAAGCGCGGCGTCGGCTCGTTTGAACAGCTGTTTTGCATCCTCGCAGCCTTGGCGCTCCCACCATGACACGCCGCACGAAACGGTCACCGTCGGAATCGTTTGTTCTCTGACTTTTTCTGTGATGCGGCGGGCAATCGAAATGGCGTCAGACAGCGGCACTTTCGGCAAATACACCGCCAGCTCTTCCCCGCCCCAACGCGCCGCCACATCGCCATCGCGAATGTTGGCGCGCACCGTCTCAGCCACTTGGACGAGCACCCCATCGCCCGTTTGATGGCCGTACACATCGTTGATTTGCTTAAAGTTGTCAATGTCAAACAAAATGAGCGCCCCGAATGCATCGGATCCCATGGATGTTTGGATCACCTCGTCCAAGTAACGGCGCGTATGCAGCTTTGTCAAATAATCGGTGACTACCATCTTCTCGAGCTCTTCGCGCAGCATCGCGTTCATAAACGCCAGCGTTGAATGTTGAACGAGGGATTCCAAGAGCTTAAACATCTCAAACGTAAATCGGTATGGCTCGCTGGCGAGCGCAATGCACAGTCCCTTCGTTTCCTTGTTTTGCTGCATCGGCGCCGCCATGATGGAACGAAACGAACCGAAAGCGGACACGCATACATCACCGGCAAATAAAATGTCATTTCCGCTTTGGCGCCGCTTTTCCACCCATTCGATATAGGGCTCGGACCGATGGTCGAAAAAAAACGGCGTGCTGCCTGGCAAAAGCTCCCGCTTGCCGTCGGCAAACAAGAAAAAACCGACTTCATCCGCGCCGAACGATTGTTGGATTTGCGATACCATGTACTCAATGGCTTCATGAAGCCGCGGCCGGGCGTTCAATTGGCGCATTGTGTCGTTGATCAGCTGCAAATCGGCGACAAGCCGGCGCGACTGTTCATACAACTTGGCGTTCTCAAGCGCGCTTCCAGCCGTGCTCGCCAGCAGCGAAATAAAATGAATCTCTCGTTTTGGAAATGGCGCAGCGTATGGGGCGATAATTTCAATCACCCCATACACCGCCTGCACCCCTTTAATCGGGGCGTACAGCACCGAGCGCGGCGGCGCCTCCATCTCCTCGCATTGCACTTGTCCAGTCAAAAACGCCCGCAACGCCGCCGTCTGTTTTTCCCTTTCATCCAATACAAGCGTTTTAATCGGCAAATTTCCGCGCAGATGGTTGTCATGCGACAACAGAAGGTGGTAGGTGAATGATGGATAGATGTTTTGCAGCGTGCGGATAATTTCTTCAAGCACAACATCGATATGCATCGAGGAATGAATTTTTGCGGCAAAGTGATGCAGCTGTCCATACCGTTTCTCTTCGCCCTCTCCTTGCAGCACCGCGCTAAGTTTCCGAAACAATCGCGCCAAATCCGTCCGGATCTCCCACAACAACCGCTCGTCAAAACCGCCATCTTTTCGATACATCAGCTCGACCATCGCCGGCGTCTCATCGGAAAGCATGAAAAAGAGCCGGGCCGCCATATGCGGCCCACCGGTATCGACAACAGCGACTTTCCGCTCTCCATCAGCCGCGATCGGCCCAGCGTCCGGCGTCCCAACCGCGGCCGCTTCCGGATAAAAGGCAGCCCGCACCGGGTCGTACAAATAAAAAACGGCTTGCTCGAGCGCCAGCTCTTCTTTTAGCAGCGCGAGCAACTCGCCCGCCGCCGCCGAAAACGGCCCATCGTCCTGAAACGCTAAAAACCAGTGGAAAAATTTTTGTTTAAATGATTCATACCGCTTTATTTCTTCCTTGTTCATCGCCTTTTCCACCCAAACCGGCATCATCATTCCAAATGAGAGAATGGGATGACAAATTTTTTCTAAAAATTGCATCTTTTATTATATCATACAAATAGAGAAGAAGGGAAACAAAATGTTGACTTTATCCTCTAAAAATCATATAATAGCCTTTGTGTAAAATATAGCAGCCTTTGTGCCCACCTTTATGGTTCATTTTGTTCCTCGACCCGCCGAGGTGCATCGTGTAACTCTTAGCTGCGAGAGCGAGGATGCATGAAAACAAAATGGCCATAATTGTTGGCGCACATCTGCTTTTATTTTACGGGAATAAAAGCGTAAGGAGGAGCAACGAATGGCTCGTTATACTGGCCCAATGTGGAAAATTTCCCGCCGCCTTGGCATCTCGTTGAGCGGCACGGGGAAAGAATTGCAAAAACGTCCGTATCCGCCTGGCCAACATGGTCCGGGGCAACGGCGGAAATTGTCGGAATATGGCTTGCAGCTGCAAGAAAAACAAAAGCTGCGCCATATGTACGGCGTGAACGAACGCCAATTCCGCAAAACGTTTGAAGAAGCAGGCAAAATGCCGGGCAAACACGGCGAAAACTTCATGATTTTGTTAGAATCGCGCCTAGACAACCTCGTCTATCGCTTAGGGTTGGCCCGCACGCGCCGTCAAGCCCGCCAGCTCGTGACGCACGGCCACATTTTGGTCGACGGCAGCCGTGTCAACATCCCGTCGTACCGAGTCAAACCGGGACAAACGATCGCCGTTCGCGAAAAATCGCGCAACTTGCAAGTGATTAAAGAAGCGCTCGAAGCGAACAACTACATTCCGGATTACTTGACGTTCAATCCGGAAAAAATGGAAGGGACGTACACCCGCTTGCCGGAGCGTTCCGAACTACCGGCGGAAATCAACGAAGCGCTCATCGTCGAGTTCTACTCGCGTTAAGGCGCAAAAAAGATCCGAAATGCCGATGCATTTCGGATCTTTTTTCTTAGGCGTAGCGAATCAAATAATACTTTTTCTTCCCGCGGCGGATGACCGTAAACCGCCCCTCAAGGCGGTGTTCAGCCGTTAATATGGCTCCGACGTCTTGAAGGCGCTCGCCGTTGACGTAAATGGCGCCGTTTTGGATGTCTTCGCGCGCTTGCCGCTTCGATGGCGAAATGCCGGCAGAAACGAGCAGCTCGACAAGCGGAACGTCGCCTCCTTCATGAACGAATGACGGCACATCTTTGAACCCTTGCTCAATTTCCGCCGCTGTCAAATTGGCAATGTCGCCGCTAAAGAGCGCTTCAGAAATGCGAATCGCTTGCCTGAGCGCCTCTTCGCCGTGCACGAGCTTTGTCACTTCCTCAGCAAGCGCCTTTTGGGCCGCCCGCTTCTCTGGGGCTTCACGAAGCTCTTGTTCAAGCGCTTCGATTTCCTCTTTTGACAGGAACGTAAAGTACTTCAAGTAGCGGATCACATCGCGGTCGTCGGTGTTGATCCAAAACTGGTAAAACTCGTACGGCGATGTTTTCTCTTTATCGAGCCAAATCGTGCCGCTTTCCGTTTTCCCGAATTTCGTGCCGTCCGCTTTCGTCACAAGCGGGATCGTCAAGCCAAACGCCCGCGCCTCGCCTTTCGTTTTGCGAATAAGCTCAAGCCCTGCCGTGATGTTGCCCCATTGGTCGCTCCCGCCGATTTGCAGGCGGCAGCCTTCCGTCTCGTACAGGCGGAGAAAATCGTATGCCTGCAGCATCATATAGCTGAACTCGGTAAATGAAATGCCCGTCTCGATGCGCGATTGCACCGACTCTTTCGCCATCATGTAGTTGACGCTGAAATGCTTGCCCACATCGCGCAAAAACGTAATGACATCCAGCGGCCCGATCCAGTCGTAGTTGTTTTTGATTTTCGCCGGATTGCCGTCCGCTTCAAAATCTAAAAAACGGCCGAGCTGTTCTTTAATACGCGCGCTCCATGCCTCGACGGTTTCTTTCGCATTGAGCGTGCGC
This sequence comes from Geobacillus sp. FJAT-46040, assembly GCF_002335725.1. Classification (NCBI taxonomy): domain Bacteria; kingdom Bacillati; phylum Bacillota; class Bacilli; order Caryophanales; family Anoxybacillaceae; genus Geobacillus; species Geobacillus sp. FJAT-46040. The sequence goes on along the minus strand of NZ_NISS01000001.1, from coordinate 259,841 downwards.
TCGCTTTTTTTCCCGCTCGGGTCACCGATCAACCCCGTCGCTCCGCCGACTAGGGCGATCGGCCGGTGCCCCGCCTGCTGGAAGCGGCGCAGCGTCAAAATGGCGGCCAAGTTGCCGATATGCAAACTGTCCGCCGTCGGGTCAAACCCGCAGTAGAGCGTCACCCGCTCCTCATTCAACAGCTTGCGCAACCCGTCTTCATCCGTCGTTTGGTTGACGAGCCCGCGCCATTGCAATTCCGCAAGCAAATCCATGTCCTTCACCTCTCTATAAATGTCATGCAAAAGAAAACACCCGCCCGTGATGAAGGGGCGAGTGTTCGTCGCGGTACCACCCTACTTAGAAAGCATGGTGCTTTCTCACTCATTTGGATAACGGCGCCGGCCGGCGGATGGCTACTAGGTGCCAAAAACGTTCGCCATCGCTGCTCAGGGAGGTAATTCACGCCTGCCTGTGGACTGGCTCGCACCGTCCGCCAGCTCTCTGCACCAGGGAGACAGCCGCTACTTGTTCCCATCATCGCTTTCTCATATGAAATATATACATTCTTATTACCATAGCGATGCGCTCGCTGTCAACTCTAACGCTTTTCGCACAAACGGCGAAAAATCGGCAAAATTCCACAATGCCTCCCCTTCCTATGGTATACTGATGTATAATGACTTGCCGCATAGGGGGGCTGGCATGAAGCGAAACCAACTTTCCATTTCTCTTGAAAAAGCGTGGCATTATTTTTCCCTTACATACGATGTGGTTTGGAACGTCATCTTAATTTTGCTCATCGCCGCACTCTGCCTTGTCTGCTTTGCCATCGGCGCCGGCGCCGGCTATTTTGCCTTTTTGGTCAAAGATATGCCCGTTCCCTCGCCCGACGAGATGAAAAAGGAGATTTACCATTACGGCGAAACGAGCCACATGTACTTTAACGGCGGCGTATATTTAGGCCGGTTCCGGTCCGACCTTGACCGCGAGGCGGTGCCTCTTTCCGAGGTGTCGCCATACGTCGTGCAGGCGATCATCGCGACCGAAGACGAACATTTTTATGAACACGACGGCGTCGTTCCGAAGGCCGTCATCCGCGCCGTGTTTCAAGAGCTGACCAACTCGCCGGTCAAAAGCGGCGGGAGCACGCTTACGCAGCAGCTCGTCAAAAACCAGATGTTGACGAACGAGGTGTCGTTTGAGCGGAAGGCGAAAGAAATGCTGCTTTCACTTCGTCTGGAGAAATTTTTTTCCAAAGAAGACATTTTAGAGGCGTATTTAAACGTCGTTCCGTTCGGCCGCAATTCTTCAGGGCGCAACATCGCCGGCATCCAAGCCGCGGCCCAAGGCGTCTTTGGCGTCAACGCCAAAGAGTTGAATCTCGCTCAAGCGGCGTTTTTGGCCGGACTGCCGCAAAACCCGTTCGTCTACACCCCGTTTGCCGCTGACGGCCGCGTCAAATCGGATCTCTCGGCGGGATTGAAACGGATGAAAACGGTGCTGTACCGGATGAAACGGGCCGGCTACATCTCGGAAAAACAGTATAAGGAAGCGCTTTCCTATGATGTGGCGAAGCATTTGGCCGCCCCGAAGCCGTCGCCGTTTGAACAATATCCGTTTTTGACGTTGGAGATTGAGCGGCGGGCGAAAGAGGTGCTCGCCGAGACGTTCGCCAAGCGCGACGGCTATAAGCCGGAAGAGGTGAAGCGCGACCCCGCTCGTTTCCGCCGCTATCTCGGCGAGGCGGAAAAAGCGTTGCGCCAAGGCGGATATCGGATTTATACGACGATCGACAAAAAGATTTATGAACAAATGCAGCGCATCGCCGCCCGCTACCCGTATTACGGAAGCGACAATGTGTATTACACCAAAGACAAGAAAACAGGAAAAATGATCCCCCATCGCCAACCGGTCGAAGTCGGGGCGATGCTCATCGAAAACAAAACGGGAAAAATCATCAGCTTCGTCGGCGGCCGCGATTATGGGCGCGAGCAGTTGAACCACGCCACCCAAGCGCACCGGTCCAACGGGTCAACGATGAAACCGCTCTTAGTATACGCGCCGGCGATGGAGATGGGCGTCATCCAGCCGGCGACGATCATTCCCGACTTGCCGCTTTCGATCGGTTCGTATACACCGAAAAACGCGGACGGAAAAACGCACGGGCTCGTCACGGCGCGCTATGCCTTGCAGCAATCGTTCAACATTCCGGCCGTTCGGACGTATATGAGAATTCGATCCCGCCATCCGATCGACTATTTGCATAAAATGGGGGTCACGAGCGTCGCCAAACAAGAAGAGGCCAATCCAGCTTTGGCGATCGGCGGGACGCACATTGGCGTCACGGTCGAGGAAAACGTCAACGCCTATGCGACGTTCGCCAATTACGGATCGTTCGTGGACGCTTACATGATTGAGAAGATTGTGGACAAAAACGGAAAGATCGTTTACAAACATCAAAGCAAACCCGTCCCGGTGTTTTCGCCGCAAACGTCGTACTTGATGATCGATATGATGCGCGACGTGCTTCACGGCGGAACGGCCTCGTCGGTGCCGCGCTACTTGACCTTTTCCGCCGATTGGGCGGGAAAAACCGGCACATCGCAAGACAAGCGCGATTCGTGGTTTATCGCCGTCAATCCGAACGTCACGTTCGGCGTTTGGATCGGCTATGACCGGCCGGCGCCGCTTGAGTCCCGCTACAAAGGGCTTTCCTACAGCCAGCGCACCCAGCTGTTATGGGCGCGGTTGATCAATGCTGCCTATCAAGAAAACCCGAAGCTCATCGCTCCGCCGAAGCGGTTTCTCATGCCAGGCGGCATCGTCCGCCGCGCTTACTGCGCCGCGAGCGGCTTCAGCCCGTCGGCCGCGTGCGAAAAAGCCGGGCTCGTCCGTTACGATCTATACAATACGAAGTTTGCACCGCGGGAAGGAAGCGGCGAGAAAGTGATGGAAAGCCGGGTCGTCGTCATCGGCGGACGCCGCTATGTGGCGCTTGAGACGACGCCGGAAGAGTTTGTCACTCGCGAAGTGATCGTGAATCCGAAGCTTCTCGCCGATTGGGGGATCAACGGCGAAGGGCAGGCGGGCGATGCATCGCTCGTCTCCACATTAAAGGAAAACGGCCGTCCACCGGCTCCACCCGCCGCTCGGCTTGCAGGGGGCAAGCTCGTCTGGAATCGCCATAACGAGCCGGATGTCATCGGCTACCGCGTCTATCTAGTGAACGAAACGGGGGAACGACGCCTCGCCGCCGCTGTTAAAGCGGACGAGGCAGCCTCGTTTTCGCCGCTGCAGCCGGGCGCCGCGTACTGCGTCACTGCTGTGGACATCGCCGGACAGGAATCGGCGCCGTCGAACCTCGTTTCGCTGCCGTCCGCCTCGCCGCCCAATTCTGGTCGTCAAAAGAGCGGCGAGCCGTCTTCTCCCCCGCCGTCGGGTGACGTAGAGTGACAAGGAGCTGACCCAAAAGATTGTCTTTCTTTGATTGGCTTTCTTTAGAAGATGCCATTCGTTTTGAATAAAGAGTTGGCGCGTATATATGGTGATCGAAAAGAGGGTGTCCCGATCCTTGTTGGGACACCCTTTCTTGTTTGGTGAAGATGGGGAAAGCACAACGATTTTCGCCAAATGGATGGTTCTTAAGCGAAGAGGAAACGGGCATGTATCAAGTTTTTCAAATGGAGAAATCACGCTGTTGGCCGCGTTTTCCGTTCCATCACCGTCTTTGCAGCCGCCCCGCTTCGGCCCCAGTCTGAAAAGAACAACAGCGCCTGGAACAGCGGATGTTCCAGACGCTTTTCGCTCATCAGTCTTCCATCGTCGACAAATCGCCGGTCGGCAAGTTGAGCTCCCACGCCTTTAGGACGCGGCGCATGATTTTCCCGCTCCGCGTTTTCGGCAGTTTGTCGCGGAACTCGATCTCACGCGGCGCGGCATGAGCGGCAAGCCCTTTTTTCACAAATTGGCGGATGTCTTCTTTCAGCTCCTCGGACGGCTCGTACCCTTCACGAAGCGCGATGAACGCTTTGATGATTTCCCCGCGCACCGGATCCGGCTTGCCGATGACGCCGGCTTCGGCAACGGCCGGATGCTCGACGAGCTTGCTTTCGACTTCAAACGGCCCAACGCGCTCGCCGGATGTGTTGATGACATCGTCAACACGGCCTTGGAACCAGAAGTAGCCGTCTTCATCCATGTAGGCCGAATCGCCGGATACGTACCAGTCGCCGATAAAGTATGATTCATATTTTTGCGGGTTGTTCCAAATCGTTTTCATCATCGACGGCCAGCCTTTTTTGATGGCCAAGTTGCCCATCCGGTACGGCGGCAAGACGTTTCCTTGGTCATCAATGATCGCCGCCTCAACGCCCGGAATCGGTTTCCCCATCGATCCCGGCTTGATTTCCATGCACGGGTAGTTGCAAATGAGATGCCCGCCTGTTTCCGTCATCCACCACGTATCATGGATGCGGCGGCCGAACACTTTCATCCCCCAGCGGATGACTTCCGGGTTGAGCGGCTCGCCGACGCTCAAAATGTGGCGGAGCGAGCTTAAATCATATTTTTTCACGACTTCATCGCCGGCGCCCATCAGCATGCGGAACGCCGTCGGCGCGCTGTACCAGACGGTGACGCCGAAATCTTGGATCGTTTGATACCAAGCATCCGGGCTGAAGCGGCCGCCGACGATGACGCTTGACGCTCCGCACAGCCACGGGCCGAAGATGCCGTACGACGTCCCGGTCACCCACCCCGGGTCAGCCGTGCACCAGTAAATGTCGTCTTCTTTTAAGTCGAGCACCCATTTCGCCGTTTGATAGTGCTGAATCATCGCGTTATGGACGTGCAAAACGCCTTTCGGCTTGCCGGTCGAACCGGATGTGTAATGCAAAATCAAGCCGTCTTGGCGGTCGACCCATTCGATGTCGAAATGCTTGCTTGCCTCATTCATCCGCTTTTTCAAATCGATGTACGGCCCTTCCTCGACAATGCCGTCGCCGACCAAAAAGACGTACTTCAACTCCGGCAAATCGCCGACCGGCACGCGCGGCAGAAGCTCCGGCGTCGTAATGATCGCCTTCGCCCCGCTGTCTTCAAGACGGTCGCGCACCGCTCCTTCCATGAACGCCTCAAACAACGGCCCGACGATGGCGCCGGTTTTAATGATCCCAAGCACCGCAAAGTACAGTTCCGGAGAACGCGGCATGAACACGAACACACGGTCGCCCTTCTGAATGTCCGCCGCCTGTTTTAAGACGTTCGCCACCTTATTGGACATCTCTTTCATTTCTTTGAACGTATATTTCTCGTTCCGCACCGCGTCGCGGTAATAGAGCGCCACTTTATTTTTACGGAACGACTCAGCATGGCGGTCGATCGCCTCATACGCCATGTTGACTAGGCCCGTTTCATGCCAAGAAAACGCTTTCTCTGTTTCCGACCATTGAAACTGTTTATATGTTTCTTCGTAGTTTTTCAAATTGTAGTCCCCTTGTATGACAGGAAGCCGTTCTGTGTTCATTCTCCGATCCCCCTTATGTAAGTGATTACATTTCTATTATAGTCGATTGAAAACCATTTCTCAATTTTTAAAATATTCCTCGTTCTCACTTTTTTGAAATTTTTTTGAACCGCACCAGCCGGCGCCGCTTTTATGTATAATGGAAGCAGAACGACCAATTCAGGTGGTGGACGAATGGAACATAAAAAAACGTATAACGCCAAAGAGCTGAAAACCCCGAAAGGAACGCTCCTCATCGAAGGGCCGGTGACGCCGGAAGCGTTGGCCAGCTACGAATTCCACCATGACCTCACTTCCTTCCGCCCGCCTGCCAAACAGCACAAAGCGTTGATCGAAATCGCCAAGCTGCCGGAAGGGCGGATCATCATCGCCCGCCGCGGCGAGGTGATTGTCGGATATGTGACGTTTTTGTATCCCGATCCGCTTGAGCGTTGGTCGGAAGGGAACATGGAAAATTTGCTCGAGCTTGGCGCCATTGAAGTCATTCCGGAGTTCCGCGGGTTTGGCGTCGGAAAAAATTTATTGATCGTCTCGATGATGGACGACGCCATGGAAGACTACATCATCATTACAACTGAATATTACTGGCATTGGGATTTAAAAGGCACGGGGCTGAACGTGTGGGAGTACCGAAAAGTGATGGAGAAAATGATGAACGCCGGCGGGCTCGTCTGGTATGCGACCGACGACCCGGAAATTTGCTCCCATCCGGCGAACTGCCTCATGGTCCGCATTGGCAAACGGGTCGACGCCGAATCGATTCAACGGTTCGACCGGCTGCGGTTTATGAACCGCTATATGTACTAGCTGAAATTCTCAGCTGTCCGGACGTTTGCGCCCGCCTTGCCGGTTGCGGGCGGCGCGCATAAAATGCCACGCACAAAGGGGAGAGGAGAACGATGCTTGTCGAACAAGTGATGAAAGCACCGGTTATCACGCTTCGCGCCACGAATACGATCGCCGAAGCGCTGCAGCTGCTCAGACATCACCGCATCCGCCATCTGCCGGTCATCGATGAAAGCGGGAGATTGATCGGTCTTGTGACCGATCGCGATTTGCGCGACGCGAGCCCGTCCATTTTCCATCTTCATGAACATCTTGAAGACTTGCAAAAACCGGTCAGCACGATTATGAAAACCGACCTCATCGTCGGCCATCCGCTCGTTTTCGTCGAGGAGGTGGCGGCGCTCTTTTACGAACACCGAATCGGCTGTCTGCCGATCGTCAATCACGGGAAACTCGTCGGCATCATCACGCAAACGGATTTGCTCCGCACGTTCATTGAATTGACCGGCGTTCACCAGCCGGGGTCGCAAATCGAGATCAAAGTGCCGAACGAAACCGGCATGTTAAGCAAAGCGGCGGCCATCATCAGCGAGCGCCATGTGAACATCGCCAGCGTCTTGGTGTATCCAGCTCCGGATCCGAATGAGAAAATTTTAGTTTTCCGCGTGCAGACGATGAATCCGCTTCCATTGATCCGCGATTTGCAAAACGCCGGCTATCACGTGCTATGGCCGAACTTGCCGGGGGTTACGTCATGAGCCGAAACTGCGCATTCGTCTATAGCGAGCAATTTCTTCAGTACAAATTTCATGACGACCATCCGTTCAACCAGCTGCGGGTCAAAATGACATACGACTTGCTTTGCACGCTCGGCGCGCTCGAAGACCGCCAGATCGTCGCCCCGCGCATGGCGACCGATGACGAGCTGGCGCTCATTCACGACCGCTCCTACATCGAGGCGGTGAAAGCGGCCGGACGCGGCGAGCTGTCGGAAGCGGCGGCGCAAAACTACGGCCTTGGCACCGAGGATACGCCGATTTTCCCAAACATGCACGAAGCGAGCGCTCTTTTGGTCGGCAGCACCCTCACCGCCGTCGACGCGGTTCTTTCCGGAGCGGCCGAGCATGCGCTCAACCTTGGCGGCGGTCTGCACCACGGCTTCCGCGGCAAAGCATCCGGCTTCTGCGTCTACAACGACAGCGCGGTCGCCATTCAATACATCAGGGAGAAATACGGACTGCGCGTGTTGTACGTCGACACGGACGCCCACCACGGCGACGGGGTGCAATGGGCGTTTTACGACGATCCGAACGTTTGCACGTTTTCCATTCATGAAACGGGGCGCTATTTGTTCCCAGGGACCGGAAATGTCAACGAGCGCGGCTTAGGCGCGGGCTACGGCTATTCGTTCAACATTCCCGTTGATGCGTTCACGGGAGACGAATCATGGATCGCCGCCTATACGACCGCGCTTCGGGAAATCGCCGACTTTTTCCGCCCGGACGTCATCGTGACGCAAAACGGCGTCGACGCCCACTATTACGATCCGCTCACCCATTTGTCGGTGACGATGAAAACCTACCGCGCCATTCCGAAACTCGCGCACGAAATCGCGCATGAATATTGCGGCGGACGCTGGATCGCCGTCGGCGGCGGCGGCTATGACATCTGGCGCGTCGTGCCGCGGGCATGGGCGCTCCTTTGGCTCGAGATGACGGGACAAGCCGATGTGTCCGGCCCGCTGCCGGATGAGTGGCGCGAACGTTGGCAACCGCTTTCACCCGTCGCGCTTCCGCTCGAGTGGGACGACCCGGATGACTTGTATCCCCCGATCCCGCGCAAGGCGGAGATCAGCGAAAAAAATGCGCAAACGGTGGAAAAGGCGTTGTATTTCATTCGCAGTCAACGCCGGGCGGGGACTTGATTTTTTTTCATTTAAAACGTCCTGTTTTCCTAGTCAACTTCCGTTTTCACCGAAAAACGGGCCGACTGCAAGGCGATTGCAGCTGTCAAAAAAGAAATGGAGCAAAGCAAGCAAGAAGCTGGTCCCCGTGTTGAGGCCAGCTTTTTTCATTTCGTCGACTCCCGCACTTCAAGCCGGTGCGGCAAGACAACGATATGGTGGTCCACTGGCTCTTTATTCATATACTTCGTCAAGAGCCGCATCGCCACCGCCCCGATGTCGTACATCGGCTGCACGACGGTCGTCAGCCGCGGCCGCACCATCGTTGCCAATCGCGTGTTGTCAAAACCGACGACTTCCAGTTCATCCGGCACGCGCACCCCGTGGTCTTGGGCGCTGTGGATGATGCCGAGCGCCATTTCGTCCGTGCCAGCAAACACCGCCGTCGGCCGTTCGGCAAGCTCTGTGATTTTCTCATACGCCTCCAAGCCGGAGTCGTACGAGTTGTCGCCCTCAATGACGAGCTCTTCCTCATACGGCGCGCCGTGTTCCTCAAGCGCGCGTCGGTACCCCGCCAACTTCCGCTGGTTGATCGGGTCATCGGTCGGACCGGTTACATAGACAATGCGGCGGTTTCCTTTTTCCAGCAAATACGTCACGGCTTCAAACGCCGCCTGCTCATAGTCGATGTTGACCGAGGGAATCTCGTTCGGTCCCATCGTCGCCGCAAGCACGATCGGCACCGACGACTTTTGAAATTCGGCGACGTGCTCTTCGGTGATCGTCCCGCCCATAAACAACAGGCCGTCCACTTGCTTGGCGAGCATCGTGTTGAGCAAATGCAGCTCTTTTTCTTTGTTTTGGTCGGAGTTGCTCAAAATGATGTTGTACTTGTACATCGTGGCGATGTCCTCAATGCCGCGCGCCAGTTCGGCGAAGAAAATGCTCGAAATATCCGGGATGATCACTCCGACCGTCGTCGTTTTTTTGCTGGCGAGCCCCCGCGCCACGGCGTTCGGGCGGTAGCCGAGCCGTTCGATGGCCTCAAGCACTTTTTTCCTCGTCGACGGTTTGACGTTCGGGTTGCCATTGACGACGCGCGAGACGGTCGCCATCGAGACGTTCGCCTCCCGCGCCACATCATAAATCGTTACCGTCATTTTGTTTCACTCCTTTTCGCTCGATCCGATAACCGGTCAAATTCCGAATGTATGTACAACTATCATACGATACATTATCGCCAACTCGCAACGAAATCGCAACCATTTTGCCGGTTTGTTCACAAACCGTTCACGGGTAGTTTGCCCCAACACTCGCCATCTCATCAAAAAATCCCCTCGGGCAACAACCGAGGGGATCGTCTTACGCCTGAACAAACTGACGTTGGAACGCGCGCACTTCTTCCATAAACTCGTTGAATTGAGCGATGTCCATTTGCTGGGCGGAATCGGACAAGGCGACGGCCGGGTCCGGATGCACTTCGGCCATGACGCCGTCGGCGCCGATCGCCAAGGCCGCTTTGGCGCACGGGATGAGCAGATCGCGCCGCCCCGTTGAGTGGGTGACATCAACGAACACCGGCAAGTGCGTTTCTTTCTTCAAAATCGGCACAGCCGAAATGTCGAGCGTGTTGCGCGTCGCCCGCTCGTACGTGCGGATGCCGCGCTCGCACAAAATGATCTGCCCGTTTCCTTGTGACATGATGTACTCAGCGGCGTTGATGAATTCTTCAATCGTCGCCGCCAAGCCGCGCTTCAGCAAAATCGGCTTGTTCACTTGGCCGGCTGCCTTGAGCAGCTCAAAGTTTTGCATGTTGCGCGCGCCGATTTGGATGACGTCAATATAGTCCAAGGCGATTTCAATGTCCGCCGGGGTGACGATTTCACTGATGACCGCCAAATCAAACTCATCGGCGATCCGTTTCAAAATTTTCAGCCCTTCCACGCCGAGCCCTTGGAAATCGTACGGCGACGTGCGCGGTTTGTAGGCGCCGCCGCGCAGCAGCTTGATCCCTTGTTTTTTCACGGCCTCCGCCACCGCAGCGACTTGTTCATAGCTTTCCACAGCGCACGGGCCCATGACGAAATATTGGTTGCCGTCGCCGATTCGCTCGCCTTTCACTTCAACAATCGTGTTTTCCGGATGCTTTTTCCGCGAGACAAGGAGCGCCTTGCGGTGATCGTCTTCCTGCAGCTCGAGCGCTGCTTTAAAAATTTCCTTGAAAATGTGCTGCAGCGTCGATGTTTCAAACGGCCCATCGTTATGCTCGGAAATGAGATCCAACATTTTCCGTTCGCGCACCGGATCGTAGCGGTGCGTCCCTTGCGCTTCTTTAATTTTTCCGATCTCCTGAACGAGCCGCCCCCGTTCATTGATCAGTTTCAACAGCTGCAAGTTGATCTCATCGACTCGCGCCCGCAGTTCGTCTAATCTCTCATTGCTCATGCTTTTCTCATCCTTTCGCCAAGTGTAGTGCATTGTTTTCGCCGCTTGCCGGCAAGCGGCGCCCCCGTCTTGGAGAGCGAAGTCGTTTAATTAGTGTTTATTATAATCGATGGAGCTATCGTTGTCACGAAAAAAATGCTTTTTTGATTAAACGCTTTTAAGCGATAAAGTAAAAAGTGTGCAAAAAACCGCCCGCAGTAAAGGCGGACGGTCAAGCGCCGACATGCTCCGAGAGCGCGCCATACGTAATGGCCCAATGGGACGCATGCCAGACGACGCGGCCGTTTTCAAACAGCAGCACTTGCGGCGACTCGTGTTTCACCCCGGTCGTTTCGGCGATATAGTTGGAGAGCGGCCGCGCCTCTTGGACGTACAGGCAATACACCGCCAGCTCTGGATGGTCTGCGGCGAACTTCTCGCATTCGCCAAACGCCGCTTGACTGATCGGGCAGGTGAGGCTATGCTTGACGAACAAAAAACGCTCCGTTTCCTTCATGACGCGGTCAAACTGTTCGATCGTCTCCAGCTTCTCCATTCCCATCGCCTTCACTCCGTTTCTTTTCGCGACGTGATGCTTTGCTCGGCGTCATCAAGCGCCGCCTCGGCTTCCTCAAGCAGCTTTTGCAGCGTTTCCCGGTCGGCTGGCCCGGCGGATGGCGGAATCGGAATCGTCGCCTCCTTGGCTTCCTCTCCATCGTTTTCCCCGCCGGCTGGCGCCGTCGTGGATTTCAACGGGATGAAGTTGGCGATTTCCTTCGTTTTCTCTTTCGCCGTTTCCAACCATTCGACAGCCGTTGTTTTCACCGGCTCCCACGTTTCATCGTTGCTCCACTCGGCCAGCCATTTCCGCCCTTTTTCGCTCGTCAAAAACAACGCAGCAGCCGCGCCGGCGATGCCGCCGACCAGCGCGCCAAGCAAAAATCCACCGTTATTTTTCGCCATTCGATACACCCTCCTTTAACGATTGTTTTTTCTCCATTTTTCCCGTAAATCGAGCAAAACATTTGTCCAGCGCAACGCCTTGCCCCATTTTCCTTGCCCCAGGCCCGCCCGCGCCGACAAACCGGCAGCCGCCTGCCGAAGCGCGCGGTTGAGCGAACGAATCGTGCCGCCGATCTCTCCGACCGCTTCGATTGCGCCATTTAGCGTTTCTACTTTTTTTTGCACATCGCTGGCGATGCCGTTGGCCGTATGGAGAAGTTCACGAACTTCTTTCGCCACCGTTTGCACTTGCTCATCGGCATGGTCGATCGCCGCCGTCAGCCGGCGCAGCGTTTCCTGCAAAACGATGAGCGTCCTGGCTATGTAAACAACAAGCAGCAAAAAAGCAAGCGCGATGAGCGCCACGCTTCCATACAAAAGCCATTCCACCCGATTCCCTCCTTGCCCATTCGAACGTTTCATTCCCTTTGTACCCATCTTTTCCCGCTTTCAAACTTCGACATAGAAAAGACGGCTTCCTTTTTGAAACAGGAAAAAACGGGCCATCTTCATCACAGCCCGTTCCCTGTCGGCCGTCAGGCGGAAAGAACGGCCCGTTCGTACGCTTGTTGAAACTTTTGAATGTCGCCGGCGCCCATGAACACCAACACCGCATCTTGATGCTGCTTCAACACGGCTACGTTTTGTTCCTCAAGCAGCTGGGAACGCGGAATTTGCGCCTGCAAATCACGGATCGACAATTTGCCCTCATGTTCGCGCGCCGAGCCGAAAATGTCGCACAAATAGACGTGGTCCGCCTGGCGCAAACTTTCAGCGAACTCGCGCAAAAACGTCTGCGTCCGTGTATACGTATGCGGCTGGAAAATCGCCACGACTTCGCGCCCCGGATATTTTTGCCTTGCCGCCTCCAATGTCGCCGTAATTTCGCGTGGATGATGCGCGTAATCATCGATCAGCACTTGGCGCCCGACCGTTTTCTCGCTGAAGCGGCGCTTCACACCTTGGAACGTTTGCAGCCGCTTGGCGATCGTGTCCGCATCCACCCCTTCGTAGTGGCAGAGGGCGATGACGGCGAGAGCATTCAATACGTTATGATCGCCGAAGCGCGGAATGGCAAACGAAGCGAAAAAGGTATTGCGCACGAACACATCAAACGCCATCCCTTCCGTCGTCTTGACGATATTGCGCGCCTGAAAATCGTTTTCTTCGCCGAATCCATAAAACAAAATCGGCACTTTCGCTTGAATGTTCGGCAAATACGGATCATCCCCGCAGGCGACGATCGCTTTTTTCACTTGATTCGCCATTTGCTGGAAAGCGGAAAACACATCGTCGACATTGGCAAAATAATCCGGGTGATCAAAGTCAATATTTGTCATGATCGCATAATCTGGAAAGTAGGAAAGGAAGTGCCGGCGGTATTCGCACGCTTCAAACACAAAGTATTTGCTCCCTGGTTCTCCTTTTCCCGTGCCGTCTCCGATCAAATAGGACGTTGGATGGGCTCCTTGCATCACATGGGCAAGCAACCCCGTCGTCGTCGTCTTTCCATGCGAACCGGTCACCGCGATGCTCGTAAACTTGCCTGCCAGCTGGCCTAAAAAGCGATGGTAACGAATGACAGGCACACCAAGCTGACGGGCCGCCTCGATTTCCTCATGCGTATCCGGAAATGCGTTGCCGGCAATGACCGTATAACCTGCACGAATATTGTCTTTCGAAAAAGGCAGCACCGGGATTCCCCGCTCTTCAAGCGCCTTTTGCGTGAAAAACCATTTCTCTACATCCGACCCTTGCACCGTATAGCCAAGGTCATGAAGCACTTGTGCGAGCGCGCCCATCCCCGTGCCTTTAATGCCTACAAAATGGTAAACTGTCATCGTTAAGCCCTCCAACCATCGTCTCTCTGTAAGACAGTATATGATATCCATCTCGTTTTGCCATTTCTCTCATTGCGGTGCACCATTCATTTCCCCATTATAGCACGCAAGGAGGCAAAACACTACCGCCCGCCCAAAGGAGGCCGCCCACCCTCAGCTGTTCTGCTCGCGCCAGCGCTCCCACTCATCCTCACTCATCAACACATCGCGCGGTTTGCTGCCGCGCGCCTCCGAAATCAACCCTCGTTCCTCCATCATCTCGATCAACCGGGCAGCGCGGTTGTAGCCGATGCGGAAATGACGCTGCAGGCTCGATGTCGACGCCCCTCCTTGGGCGATGACAAACCGGCACGCCTCCTCGAACAGTTCGTCATCCTCGCCGCCCATCGACGCCGTTTGCCGAAAATCGTCCGGATCAAACAGATAGGATGGGCCTTGCTTCTCTTTCACGTGCGCTGCCACCCGCTCGATCTCCTCATCAGAAATAAAGCAGCCTTGCAGCCGCACCGGCTTGGCCGAACCATTTTCCAAAAACAGCATATCGCCGCGCCCAAGCAGCCGCTCAGCCCCATTCACATCTAAAATGGTGCGCGAATCGACTTGGGAGGAGACGGAAAACGCAATGCGCGTCGGAATGTTCGCCTTGATCAATCCCGTGAGGACATCGACCGACGGCCGCTGCGTCGCGATCAGCAGATGGATGCCGCACGCCCGCGCTTTTTGCGCCAGCCGGCAAATCGATTCTTCGACATCGGCTGGAGCGGCCATCATGAGGTCCGCTAGCTCATCAATGACGATGACGATGTACGGCAGCGGCGGCTCGCTGCTTCCGCGTTCGCGAAGATGGGCGTTATACTTTTCAATATCGCGCACGCCGGCGTGGACAAACTGTTCATACCGCCGTTCCATTTCGCCGACCGCCCACTTGAGCGCCCCCGCCGCCGCCTTCGCCTCGGTGATCACCGGGCTGAGCAAATGCGGCAGCCCGTTGTACGGCGCCAGTTCGACCATTTTTGGATCAATAAGCAGCCATTTCACTTCGTGCGGCGCTGCTTTATACAACATGCTGATAAGCATCGCGTTCATGCATACGCTTTTTCCCGACCCGGTCGCCCCGGCGATCAGCCCATGCGGCATTTTTCGGATGTCAGTCACGACCGGCGCACCGCTAATGTCAAGCCCAAGCGCCACGGTGAGCGGCGATGGGCTTTTACGGAACGCTTCGCTTTCTAAAATTTCCCGCAGGCGCACCGGACGGCTCGTTCGGTTCGGCACTTCAATGCCGATCGTCCGTTTTCCCGGGATCGGCGCCTCGATGCGAATGTCCTTCGCCGCCAGACTGAGTTTGATATCATCGATTAAACTCGTAATCTTGCTCACTTTCACTCCTAAATCCGGCTGCACTTCAAACCGCGTCACCGTCGGTCCTTGCGTCGCCCCAACGACTTTGGCGCCGATATGGAAGCTCGCAAACGTCCGGTCCAAACGCTGGCATTGGTCGCGAAGCCACTGCTCGTCGCGTTCGGCCGCTTTCTCGGGCGGTTCAAGAAGCGCCAATGGCGGCAGCACGCAGCCGTTCGATCGATTCGCCGCCTTTTCTTCGAGTTTGCGCCAATCTTGCTTTAACATGATCACATTATACGGGATGCGCGTTCGTTCGGGGCGGGAAGCCTCCTCCCGGCCCGCGGGCGCCGCCGAGTGACGGATTTCGCGATCTGGGGTCGTCTCCCGCTGTTCTGTCGAAGAAGCGCTCCCTCCGTCTCCATTCTTCCTCATCTGTGACGGCACCCCTCGTCCTTCGCTCTCCAAGCCGCCGTCTGTTGCGTGCGGCGCGCGTTCGTTGCCTCGTTCGTCCAGCTCCCGCCCTTTCTTTTCATCCGCCTCGGCATCACGTTCTTCCTGCCCTGCCGCCGGCGCCAGCTCATGTTTTCCTTCCGTTTCCATAACAGCCGCGGGCATCGCTCCGCTCGCGTCTTCGTTCCATTCCTCTGCCCCCTTGGCCAAAGGCGCCTCTTCTTTTGGCGGTTCAGCCGCCCGGCTTTCCGTGCCCTCTCGCGCGTCTCGCCGTGTCGCTTCACCGCGGAGGGCCTCTTCCCGAACCGCCTCATCGCTCCGATTCTCCATGTCCCCCGCACCGGTCAGCCCGGGTTCATCCGCTCGTTGCCGCTGTTTCCCCCGATTCCGATCATATCCAAAAACCGGGGATGGCACATCGGACGGGCGGAACGGCCGTTTTTCCGCTATTTCCCTTGAAACGCCAGCCGACGGGCGCCGACTCGGCAGCGGCCGGGATGCCTCGCTTTTCGCCCGCCCCGACCTTTCCCGATTTTCACCGGGCTGGTCATCCGGAATCAACGGAAAGCGGAAGCGGCCTTGCGGATATTGGTAAATGACATTCACCGCGCCGCGTTCGGGCATGCTGGCCGACAGAGGGGAATTCGCTCGCTGTTCGTTCCCTTCCTCTTCCTCATCGCTCGTGAGAAAACGAAGCCATCGTTTCCAAAATTTCATCCATCACGTCACTCTTTCTTTGCCTTCATTGTCGGAAAAAACGCCACTGGCGTCGTTCCAGTGGCGAAACAACAGTCGGAATCCGTCTGCACCGCCCGTCGGAACGTCAAAAAACGAACGGCTGGCCGACCTCATACTCATCGGACAGCACCAAAATGCCTTTCTCCTGCGGGGCGTTTGGCAGCCCAAGCTCGCGGGCCGAACAAATCATGCCGGATGACCGGACGCCGCGCAGCTCGCTTTCTTGAATGACGAGGCCGTTTGGCATCACGGCGCCGATTTTGGCGACGACGACTTTTTGCCCTTCGGCGACGTTCGGCGCTCCGCAGACGATTTGCAGCACCTCACCGCCGACATCGACTTGGCAGACGCTCAATTTATCGGCGTTCGGATGCTTCGTTTTCTCTTTCACATATCCGACGACAAACTTCGGCGACAAGTCAGCTTCGATCGGTTCGTCAAAACCGTTTTTCGCCAAGATGTCGTTGATGACGCCGACGAGCTCCTCATTCACTTCCAGCGGACCGTTGCCGGAAAACGGATAGTACGAAGACGCGGAAAAAATGTTATAGCCGACCGTCTCGCCCGTCCGTTCGGACATGATGCGGACGACATCGCCTTGTCTGACAAACGTCCGTTCCTCATCCGCCGCCGGTTTCAGCGACACGAGCAGCACGTCGCCGACCCCTTCTCGGTTGTAAAACACGTTCATCGCTTCATTCCTCCTTGCCGCTACGTTCTCCGTTTTTTTCCTAAAATAAAAATCGGTTCAAGTTTCCCATTTTCGTATAAAAACGACAGCGCCGTGATCGGCACGCGGCCGCCGGCAAAAAAGCTCATCGTCATTTGCGCGAGCACGTCATAACCGATGTCGTTGCGGACATCAGCGATGATGAGCACATCTTGATGCGGAACAGCGACGGCCATCGTTCCTTCCACGCGCGCCCGCATGCCGGCCAAAAACGATTCGTTTAAAATGCGGCTCGCATCATACCCGTCATTGGTGTTCACAAAATAAAACACGTTGTCGGCCACCCGATCCTCTTTCACCGGCGTCGGCAGCGACCGAACGTTGAAACGGGCGATTTCCTTCACCCGCTCGCGGCTCCATTTGTCTTTCTCCAGCATGCGCTCATCAATCAAGCGATACGTTTTGCCGAGATCAAGCGCATAGTAAATGCGCGTTTCGGCTGTATGATCATCAAACAGCAACGGAATGCCTTCTTTCGTCTCCGTCGGAAACGACGCCGAGCGAATGACGGGATAAATGTTTCCCTCGTTGCCGGAAAGCGCCGCGTCTTCCTCCATTGTTTTCAACGTTTCCTCTATATAATAAACGACTTCGCGCACCGCCTCATCTTTTTGTTCGTGCCATTTGGCGATCACGCCGGGAAGCGAGATCGTGACGCCTTTTTTCGTGCGGCGGTCTTCGACACGCATCGCGTCTTGCTTGGCGTCAAAGCGAAACGTCCAGTGCCGGTGGGCGACGAGACGCTCTTTAATCTTCTCATACATTTGCCGGCTGTTCATTCGTGTTCCTCCTTGTTTTGCCGGCGGCCGTGCCTTCCGTTTCCCTCTTTCGGCCGGGACTTGGCCAAAGGCGCATCCGGCGTTGACAATGCCAGGCCATGCCCGTGCGGCGTTTTCCACCGTTTGACGTTGCCAGCCGCTCGGTCTAGATCCTCGCGCGGCCCGCTCATTCAGCCGGCCGCCATCATCGGCATGACCGTTCGTTATTTATCATACATGGAACGACCCGTTTTGACAAAGCCATTCATATTGACCGGCCAAAAGCTCGACGATGTGGGAAAACATCGCCGATCGGTCAACGCGCCCGTTCGTCAATACGCCGACCGCGCCTTCTTTCCGCCGAACGTTCCTCCGCCCGGTGTACGCTTCCATCACGTCGCCGAGCTCGCGCCCCGCCTCGATGCCGGCGCCGACGTCCGGCGGGAGGGCGAGGCGTGCACCGCCGGCGGCCACCATCACTCCGTCTCGGTCAACGAGCGCCCCCCAGTTGCACAGCCACCATTGCCCATCGATCTTCGTCACGCCGCCTTCCAATCCGATGCCGATGTCCGCCTCCGTCGCTTCGAGCGCCCGTTTGGCGCGCCTGATGGCGCCAAGCCGCGTCTCTTCATCGGACAGCGGCTGCGCGGAAACGCCTGATGGCACCTCAAGCGATACAATGCGGTATTCCTTTTCCGAAAGCACCGCCCGAACGGCGGCGATTTTCGCTTCGTTGTTCGTTCCAACCGCAACGGTTTTCATCCAGTGCCCTCCTTGTCATGGAAAAGGAGAAGCCCTCGCTTCTCCTCAGCTGTTTTGGCGAATCGTCTCGACCGTCGTCCGGTCGCACCGTTTGACGAGCTCAACGATGAGCTGTTTGGCCGCCGCGTAATCGTCGACATGAATGATCGACGCATGCGTATGAATGTAGCGGGCGCAAATGCCGATCACCGCCGACGGCACGCCGCGGTTGGCGATATGCACCCGCCCGGCGTCGGTTCCGCCGCCTGGGGAAATGAAAAACTGGTACGGGACGCCGATCGTTTCCGCCGTATCAAGCACAAATTCGCGCATGCCGCGGTGCGTAATCATCGTCCGGTCGTACAAGCGGATGAGCGCTCCTTTGCCGATATGGCCGAACGCCTGCTTGTCGCCGGACATATCGTTGGCCGGGCTGGCTTCCAAGGCGAAAAAGATATCCGGGTTGATCATCGCTGCCGCCGTCTGGGCCCCACGCAGCCCGACCTCTTCCTGCACGGTCGCCCCGGCGTACAAGACGTTCGGCACTGTTTCGCCGTTCAGCTCTTTTAACAGCTCGATCGCCAACCCGCAGCCAAACCGATTGTCCCACGCTTTTGCCATCACGGTTTTTCCGTTGGCAAGCAAAGTGAACGGGCTGACCGGCACGATCGGCTGGCCGGGGCGAATGCCGACTCGTTCGGCATCTTCACGGCTTTCCGCTCCGATGTCAATCAACATGTTTTTGATCTCCATCGGTTTTTTGCGCTGCTCCTCATCAAGCAAATGCGGCGGAATCGACCCGATCACGCCGATGACCGGCCCTCCGTCCGTGATAATCTGCACGCGCTGGGAGAGCAGCACTTGATCCCACCAGCCGCCGAGCGGCTGAAACCGAATCATGCCATTGTCGGTGATCGCCGTCACCATAAATGCGACTTCATCCATATGGCCGGCGACCATCACCGTCGGGCCCGCCTCATCACCGCGTTTGACGCCGAAAAGGCTCCCGAGGCGGTCTTGCACAATGTCATCGGCGTATTTCGCGAGCTCTTGGCGCATAAACTGCCGCACCGGATGTTCATAACCCGGTGCGCCTGGAAGCTCGGTCAACGTTTGGAATAATTGCAGCGTGTCCTCATTCATCACGCGTCTCCCTTTCTATGTTCGATTTCACCGTTCCGTTTCTTTCCGTCCTTCTTACATGTTCCGCCAAAATCGGCTATACTAAACCGTATCAAAGCGAGAAGGAGGAAAGAAACATGGCTTGGAAACAGTGGCTCGTCGGCGCCGCCGTCGGTGCGGCCGTCGTCTATGCCATCCGCTCCGCTTCCAAACCGGCGCTCCTTGCCCCGGAACAAGCGCTGGCGCTGGCGAAAGCCGCGCTTGGCGGTCCGCGCGCCATCCGCGGTTCCTGGATTCAGTCCGCCCCGGAGCGGTATGAGAAGGACGGCTTGACGTACACCGTATACCGCGGCGGCGTCTGCCGCGACGACGGGGATGACGAGTTTTTCATCAACGCCTACACGGGAGCCATCGTAGACGCCAAGCCGCTGTCATAGCGGTCGCTCCCGCTTCACGGCAGCTTCCATCGTTCCGTCGGCCCGCCATTTGACCGCCCGGTAATAGGCGTCGTGATAAAACGTAAACCACGCGTTTCTTTCTATGCCGTACGGGAGCCATCGCTGTTTGGCAAAAATCGAATCCATCGGGTAATCGTCGTACGCCATCACCCAAAGGACGTTTTGATGGGCGTGCGTGCCAAGCAAATCGCCAAGATGAATGGCCGTCTCCCCGTCTGATTCGATGAGCACGATCGCATGCCCGGCGCTATGCCCGCCGGTATGGACGAGGCGGATGCCAGGAACGACTTCCGTTTCCTTTGTAAACGGAACGACTTGATCCGCGATCGGCTCCCAATTTTCTTTCCAATACGTATTGCACGATCGGATGTTCGGGTTTCGCATTTCCTCCCACTCGACATCCGAGGTGATGATCGCCGCGCGCGGAAACGCCGGCACGAGCCGTCCGTCTTCCCAAACGGTCAATCCGCACGCATGGTCAAAATGCAAATGGGTCATGATGACGATGTCGATGTCGCGCCGCGTCAGCCCGAGCTTGGCAAGCGATTCATCAATCGCTGATTCTTCCGTGACGCCGAAGTTTCGCTTTTGCTTGTCGGTCAGCTTGCCGTTGCCGATGCCGGATTCAATGAGCAGCCGTTTTCCATAGGCTTCCACCAAAATCGGATCGGTGCGCAGCTCGATTTGATTGTTGTCGTTCGGCGGATATTTTTTCGACCAAAGCGGTTTCGGCACGACGCCAAACATCGCCCCGCCGTCAAGATGGGTGACGCCGCCCCGAAGCCATGTCAATGTGACTTGTCCAATTCGCAACTGTTCCATTTCCTCTCTCCCCCCTCCACTAGTGTACCATTTTCTCCATCAATCGGAAATAGAAAAAGACCCGACCAATCGGTTCGGGCCTATGACGACTGCCGCGGCGGGCGCACCGCCTCGCATCGGTAAATGCGGTTTCCTTTGGCAGAAAATTTTTCCTCATACTCTGTCATGACATTGTCCGTCATGCCGCTTTGATGCAAGTCGAGCTGGACCGATGCGAGCACAAACCCATATTGCGACAAACTGACAAGCGAGTATTCGAAAAACGATTGATTGTCCGTTTTCAAATGGATGTCTCCGTCTTCCGCCAAAATGCGGTCATAGAGCGCCAAAAAGTCCCGATACGTCAGCCGCCGCTTTTCGTGCCGCTTTTTCGGCCATGGGTCGGAAAAGTTCAAATAAATGCGCGACACTTCCCCGTCGGCAAAAAACGCGGTCAGATCTTTCGCATTGGCGTTCAGCAGCTTGACGTTCGCGAGCCCGCTTTCGATCAGTTTGTCAAGCGCGGACACGAGCACGCTCGGGTACAGCTCGATGCCGATGAAATTGACATCCGGATGAAGTTTGGCCATTTCCGTGATAAATTTGCCTTTCCCCGTCCCGATCTCGACATGGAGCGGTTGGTCGTGGCCGAACAGCTCGCGCCATCGCCCGCGCTTTGTTTCGGGATCGGGAATGACGTATTGCGGATACGCGGCGATTTTGTCTTTCGCCCACGGTTTGTTGCGCAAACGCATATTGACACCTCAGCCTTGTTTCCGTTTGTTGGTTTGACGATACCACACTCGCGCCAAAGAAGCAAACGCGAAAAAACGCCCGGGCTTGAACGCTCTCCCGCCTACGCTCACGCGTAGAAGCAGGGGGTCTTTTCGGTTTCGAATCATAAACTCGGCTCGATCCGGGCATGATAAAACCGTACAGCCTGGCGAAAGGATGGTGACCAGCATGCCGCTCAACTATAACCATCAATTGACCGTACTTCGCGACATTTTATCCGAACATCAGCTCGATTGCTGCGGAACGGTTTCCGAATGCGAACAAATTGAACGGCTCGCCAAATCGCTGCTCGCCAACGATGAGGTGAACAGCCAAGTCAAGCAAATTCTCCCCCATATTTACGCTTATGGCCAAGGCGGGAAATACAGCGCTGACTTAAACGCCCACATTTCCGCCCACCAAGGCCAGCTCGCCGATTGGGTGAATGGGCTGTCCTGACCGCGGCGCCTTCGTCATCGGCAGCGGAAACAAATGGCGCGGCGGCAGCCGAACACAGCGATCGCGCAGCCCCCGGCGCCAGCCGTTCGGACGCTGAGGCCTCGCTTGGTCAACTCTCTACCATGACGCGCTTCAATAACCGAAGCGACTGCTCCTTTTCTTTTTGGCCATCCTTCCCTTTCGGCCAAAACAGCGAGTGCAACGTATGAGCGATCGTATACCACTTTAGGCGGAGGCCAAGCTCCTGGCTCCATTCCCATCCGTACTGGTCGAGCCACGTCTTCCATTCGGCGCGCGGAATGTACAGATGAAGGAGCATGCCGATGTCGATCGCCGGATCGGCGATCATCGCTCCGTCCCAATCGATCAAGTACAACGTGCCATCATCGGCCAGCAGCCAATTGTTATGGTTGATGTCACAGTGGCAGACAACATATTCGCCATCCGGCAATGACGACACATGCTGCTCCAGCCAGTCAAGCGCCTGACAGACGACAGAACCACCGACCGGATGACGCCGCTGCTGCTCAGCGAGGAGAGCGAGCATTTTCTTCGCGCGCAGCGGAGATTTGCCGAGCCGCTTCAGCATCGTCACCAGCTCTTTTGAACGATGGATTTTCCTTAGCAGCGCCGCCACTTGCTCGCTTCCCATCTCCCACGGCTTCAGCTCCCGGCCGTTCAGCCATTGCTGGGCCGTAAACACATCGCCGTTTTCGAGCCGTTTCGTCCATACAAGCTTCGGGACGATGCCCTCGGCCGACAATACAGCCAGAAACGGAGAAGAATTCCGCTTTAAAAACAATTTCTTTCCTTCATATTCCGCAAAATACGCATCCCCTGTAGCGCCGCCAGCGGGAGTGATCTCCCACTCCTTACCTAGTAACTGTTCCAAGCGTGTTCACCTGCGACTTAAAAATAGAAACATCTCCGTTTGCTTCTCGCGCCCAAATAAAAAGGACGGCCAGGCCGCGTCCTTCCTCCGTCCGTTTTACTTGTATTATACTGAAATACCGCTCCGGCATGCAAACATTTTTCTCGGCAAACGCCCTGCTTAAAACTGCCAAAGCGGAAGTGCCCCGCGTCTCTCACTCCGATCGGCCGCCCTTTCCTGTTTCGTCTCAACTGGAACACCGTTCATTGGGTGCGCCAAAGACGAGCGCAGCCGCTCTTGCAAAGGGCTGACGACTGAAACAAACAACCTGCTCAACGCCGGTCTTTCTCAAGTGCAGAAGGATTGCCAAATCGGCTTCTCCTTTCCGACAACCCCCATTGGCTTGGCGAACATACTCGTTTTTCATCGGCCTTCCAAAGGTCTTGTGGCGAACCCCGCGCGCCGTCTGAGCGGTCACCCTGCAGGATGGACGAGCACCCATGTGCCGATGCCGTCAAGCCGAAGCATGCCGCGCGCTTGGCCAAAGGGCGTTGTCCCGCATCGCTGTCCGTCGCATACAACCGCCCACTCGCGCTCGTCGGGGAGCGCAATGGCTGTCTCTTTCTCCTCGTTATGATGCACGACGATGATGTCCTCCCAAGGCCCATAGACGGCGGCATCATGCAATCGGTAGGCGATGACCGACGGCGGCAGCGGCTCAAGAAACGTGAAATGACGCAGCACTTCCGCCTCCGTGGCGAGGCGAAATGCGCCATGCGCACGGCGAAGGGCGATCAATCCTTGAACGTAGCGGACGTCGTCTTCATAGCGGCTTTTCCGCTCCCAATCCAGCTGATTGACCGCATCCGGCGATCGGTAGCTGTTCCCATCGCCGCCTTTCGTCCGATAAAACTCTTGGCCGCTGTGCAAAAACGGAATGCCTTGCGCCAACAGAACGATCGCCGTCGCCAGCTTTTGCCGCTTTCGCCGGAGCCATTCCGGCTCATCATGGTTGGCCGCCTCCATCTTATCCCAAAACGTATGGTTGTCATGACATTCGACGTAATTGATTGACTGACGCGGGTGGCAAAACAGCCCGCCGAGCGCTCGCAAGCTCCCGGCAATGGCGAGCTTCACCTGTTCTCGCCCGCCTGGGTTGCCGAGGGCGAACCCACGGTCCGGCAAATGAAAGGTGCTCCCTTTCACCGCATCGCGAAACCGGTCATTGAAATAAGCGAAGCGCGGCAGCTGCTTGGCGTTGGCCATCGTCGCCTTTTGTTCCGGTGGAAGAGGCGTCGGCAAATCCCACCCTTCCCCATACACAAGGATCGACGGATCGATGGCGTCGAGGGCATCGCGCACCGCTTTCATCGTCTCGATATCGTGCACGCCCATCAAATCAAAGCGGAACCCGTCAATGCCATATTCTTTCGCCCAAAACACCACCGAATCGACGATCCAGCGGCGCGCCATCCGCCGCTCCGAAGCGATGTCGTTGCCGACGCCGGTGCCGTTGGCCGGTTGGCCATAGGCGTCGTAGCGGAAGTAATAACCGGGAACGAGCTTCTCAAGCGGCGATTGCTCCCGGTCATAGACATGGTTGTAGACCGCATCCATCACGACGCGCAAGCCATTTTCGTGCAGCGTGTGGATCGCCTGCTTCAATTCTACAATGCGCGCGTATGGATCCGCTGGATCGGTCGCATAACTCCCTTCCGGCGCATATAGATGAAGGGGATTGTATCCCCAGTTGTAAGCCGCTTGTGGGTCGCGCTCATCGACGCCCGCAAAGTCCATAAACGGCATGAGCTGCACATGGGTGACGCCCAGCTCTTTGACATACGAAAGCCCGGTGGCCGTCCCGTTCGGCCCGCTCGTGTTCGTTTCGGCCAGCCCGAGATACTTCCCTTTATGGACGGCGCCGCTGTCCGGGTGGCTGGTAAAGTCGCGGATGCTCAGCTCATAAATGATGGCATCCGTCGGCGAACAGAGCGGTGGAAGCGGCAAAGAGGGCGGCGCCAGCTTCGTTTTCTCCCAGTCGATCACGACGCCGAACTCGCCATTGACCGAAACCGCGGTCGCATACGGGTCCACTGCCTCGCGCCATACGCGGTTGATGCAGGCGATATATGTGTAACGCGCTCGCTCCCAATCGCCGGGGACGACGGCTGACCATACGCCGCGTTCGCCGCGCACAAGCGGCACGCAGCGGATCTCGTCGAGATGCGGATGAACCAGCTTGACGCTAACCGCGGTGGCGGTCGGCGCCCATACGCGAAATACCGTCTGTTCTTTGAGATACTCCGCTCCTAACGGTCCATCATAGAAAAACCGATCATCAAATGCAGGAGTGCGCACAACGGCGCCGATTTGAACATCGGTCTCCTCCCCGCGGCAAGAACGCACCCAGTATGTCGCTCCAAACTCGAACGCGGATGCAAACCGGCACACATATTTCACCGTCTCCCCAACATCCTCGACGTGCTGCACGGACAGCGGAATCTCCTCGCCGCTC
Organism: Geobacillus sp. FJAT-46040; assembly: GCF_002335725.1. Taxonomy (NCBI): domain Bacteria; kingdom Bacillati; phylum Bacillota; class Bacilli; order Caryophanales; family Anoxybacillaceae; genus Geobacillus; species Geobacillus sp. FJAT-46040. The sequence continues at coordinate 234,618 of NZ_NISS01000001.1, read as the reverse complement.
GGCGCCACGAGCGTAAACGGCGCCATTCCATCAAAGCCGAGCGATTTCGGCGCAAGCACAACGATTTGATCCATCTCGTCCAAATAGGCGGCAAACGTTCGGCTGATGTGAAGCATGTGCGTTCACCCCTTTTTTCTCCCGTTAATACCATCATACGTAAAAGAAAAAGGGCGGTGCCAAATCATCGGCCGGTCGCCCTATCGATGCACAGATGTTTCTATTGTTGCCCTTCCTCGCCGCTCATATTCCCGTCATGGCGGCGGTCGTAAAAGCTGGCGCAATGGCGAAGCAGCGCCTCAGCCGCTTTCAGCTGCCCGTGCCGAAGCGGGAGAGCGGAGCGGCGCAGGCGGGAAAACCACTCGTCATAATTTCGCTTATCAATATAGCGGATAAACGGAAAAAGACCGCCGCTGTCAATGTAGCCGGAGCGGTTTAACAGCACGAGGTGGATCGGCCAATCGACCTCATGTTTGCGAAAAATCTCCGAAACGATCTGCTCCGTCCGCCGCAGCGACACGACCGGGTTGACCAGCCTCGTTTCGTTCGTTCCGGCCTGTTCCACCCAAAACCGGCCGGTTGACGCCATGACGATGTTGTCCGGCCTTCCTTCGACGAAGGCAATGCACCAGAGCGCGGATGGCGTCAACATCATCGTCTCCAGCTCCACCGGCGCCTTGCCGACCATCGCCACAGGCCGGTAAAAGCATAAATGCGTATCCGGAAACCGCTGCAAAAAATATTTCAACGTCTCATCGCCATACACGGCTTCATCGAGGGAGGAAACGTACATCATCGTGGAACTCGCCCATTTCAGCTGCAACTCGAACAACTCATCCAAAAACTGCTGTTTCAATTCCTCCAGAGTAGCCGCCGGACGAGCCATCGGCGCAAGAGAAAACGTCTCTTCTTCCGTAAGCGCGGCACGGCGGCGCCGTCGTTTCGTCAGCCGTTCCCACCATGACGGTTTGTCAAGCCAAGCATTCCACGTCTCGCCCGTTTCAAGCCATCCGCTGGCCTCAGCCGTTCGTTCGGCTTGCCACCGCGCTTTTGCCTGCTCCCATTGCCGCTGCTTCAGCCGGATGAACTCCGGCACATAATAGTACACATCCGTTTCGTAGCGGGAAATGCAATCCATGAGTTTAACGAGCTGACCCATTGTTTCACCTGCTATTTCCGGCCATTCATCGGCGCGCCAAGCAACGGGAACACGGCGATCGCTTCGTACTTCGGCGTCTGTTCCATATTCGTCCGATACAGCACGATCTCAGGCACCGAAAACACCGCCTTGGCCGCGGCAAGCGAACGGAGGCGATCCGGGTGAAACGGTTCGGCTCCCTGCCATTTGCGAGCGATCGTAATATGCGGGGCAAACGGCCGCCGGTCCAAGGAAAACCCAAGCTTCATGCACGCTTCATACACGTCGCGCCGCAGCGCATGCAGCCGCTCTTCCATTTCGACTCCTTGCCAAAAAATGCGCGGCGCCGTCCGCTCCCCGAACGTCCCAAGCCCGGCAAGCACGAGGGGAAACGGGGCGCATCGGGCGGCGGTGGCGGCCATCGCTTCGCACAGCGGCGCCATTTTTTTCGGCGGCACATCGCCTAAAAACGCGAGGGTGATATGATAGTCCTCTTCATGCACCCATGTGCGAAACGGCAGCGACGGCGCCGCATTGCTCGAAAAACGGGCGATGGCTTGTTTCGCTTCGGCTGCCAGCGGAACAGCGATGAAATAATGACTCCGTTTCATCCTTTCTCACCTGCCGATTTGGTCGTTTTTTCCAGTTTCCCCAACCAAATGAGCACGAACACTCCAACGATGGTGCAAGCGCCAAAAAACACGTAGACAGCGCCAATCTGCCAACGCTCAAACAAATATCCGCCCACCAACGTGCAAAACCACGCGCCAAGTCCGCTGCTCGTCGCCGAGTAAAGGGCGACGGCCGTCGCCTGCACCCGCTCGGGCGCCAAGCGGCGCACATACTGGAGGGCGGTTGGAATTGCCAGCCCGACCGAACATCCTTGAACGATCGCTGTGATATAGACAAACCAAAGCGGCGGATCGGCGACATACGACCACCAGCGGGCGGCCGACACGAGCGCAGCCAACACGAGCAGGCGCGTCATGCCGAACCGGCGGATGAGCCGGTCGGCCGTTTTCATAAACGGCGCTTCGCTTCCGGCAGCCAGCCAAAAGGCGAAGCCGATGCCGGTCAGCGTGCCGCCAAGCTCGTGGATCAACAGCCCGAAATAGGAATTGTTGGCATAAATCGGACCAAACAGCAAAAATGTTGCGACAAGCAGGAGCTGAAACGAGCGGACGGACAGCAGCCCGCGCACATCCTGAAACGTCAACGCCCCCGGCGCCGCCATCGGGTAGCGCGGCAGGCGGGCGGCCAAAACAGACGCGGCCAACAGCGCCAACGAAAAGGCGTAAAAAATGACCGCAAACGCGACATGATCGGACAGCCATCCGACAACCAACACCGACGCGGCAAACCCGATCGACCCCCAAAGCCGAATCGCCCCGTAGTTTCCGCCCGAGCGGCGCACATGATGAAGGGCGATGCTGTCTGAGAGCGGAACGATCGCGCTTTGCGCCGCCGAAAGCAGCACGGTCAGGGCGACGAACACCTGGTAGTTTCCGGCCAGCGAATAAAGAAGCCCAAACAGCGCTGTCACCCCGAGCGCCAGCGTCAACAGTTCGACCGGTTTGCGCGTATAATCGGCCGCCGTGCCCCAAAGCGGCTGGGCCGCCATCGTCACGATCGGGGGAAGCGACATGATCCAGCCGATCGCCGCCCCCGAAAGGCGCGCCTCTTCCTGCAAATAGACGGACAAAAGCGGAAACAACGCGCCAAAAGCAAAAAAGATGAGAAAATAAAAGAGCGGAAACACCTGTTTTCGCACCGCCGCCTCCCGTTTGAACGCCGCTTCCCGTCCCCCCTTTCGTTAAAACAACGCCCGCCCCGCTCTCTTTTTTCGCCGGGGCGGCGGACCGCCGTTTATTTCGCCAGCTCGTAGATCGCCTGCGCGTAAATGGCTGTCGCTTTCACCAAATCGTCGATTTCGATATACTCATCTTTCTGGTGGGCGACATCCGGACGGCCCGGAAACAACGCGCCAAACGCCACCCCGGCGGTCAAGGCGCGGGCGTATGTGCCGCCGCCGATGGCCAAAAGCCGGGCCGGCTCGCCCGTCTGCTCTTCGTAGACGCGCTGAAGCGTGCGGACAAGCTCGTGGCTCGGATCGATATAATGAGGCTTCGTATCGCTGAAACGGCTGAGCGCGAATCCATGTTCAGCCGCAGCGCCGGCGAGCGTCCGGCGGATCGCGTCACCGTCGGCCGTCACCGGATAGCGGATGTTCAGCCCAATCGTTCCGCCATGCCGCCGGTTATACGACAGCACCCCGACGTTGACCGTCAAGTCGCCGCTTTGTTCGTCCCGATACGCAAGGCCGAGCCGCCGGCCGCGGGCATCGCCGAAAAAGGCGGAGGCCACAAACTGAACGAACGGCCGGCTTCGGCCATCGAGCGGAAGCGACGCCAAAAACTGAGCCAAATAGACGCCGGCGTTTTTGCCGCGCTCCGGCTCGGCGCCATGAGCGGACACCCCTTCCAATTGAAAGACGACGGCCCCTTCGCTTTGCCTCATGCTCCCCTTTACGCCGCGCTCCCAGCAAAACTGTTCATAGAGGCCAAGCAGCTCCTCCGTCCGTCCCGCTCCTTCCACCACCGCTTCAGCCGCATCCGGCACCATGTTGTAGCGGCGCCCAGCTTGGAATGAGGCAAGCGCGAGCCCTTCCGCCTCCGCCGATTTAGGCGGGCGGTACGACAAATCGGCGTCAATGATTCCTTTTTCAGCATAAATGATCGGAAAATCAGCATCCGGCGCAAATCCGACATCCGGCATTTCCTCATAGCGAAAATAATGCTCCACACACCGCCAGTCGCTTTCCTCATCGCCCCCGATGATGAGCCGCACCCGCTTGCCAAGCGGCAGCCCGAGTTCACGGATGATTTTCATCGCGTAAAACGCCGCGACCGTCGGCCCTTTGTCATCGATCGCGCCGCGCCCGTAAAGGCGGCCATCGCGCACCTCAGCGGCAAACGGATCCATCGTCCAGCCGTCCCCGGGCGGCACGACGTCGATATGGCCGAGCACGCCGACAAGTTTCTCCCCATGCCCCATTTCGATATGCCCAGCAAATCCGTCCACATTTTTGACGCGAAACCCTTCCTCCCGGCCGCGGCGAAGCATATGCTCAAGCGCTTGGGCCACCTTGGGCCCAAACGGCGCGCCCGGCTGCGCCTGCTGATCCTCGCGGACGCTCGGAATGCGGACAAGCGCTTGCACGTCGCGGACAAGATCGTCTTTTCGTTTCTTCGCTTCGTTCATCCAGTCGATGTTCAACGCCATTCTTCCTTTCCTTATTCAACAACCTTTGTTGCCAACGTATCATATCAAAAACAGGAAGTCAAAATGTTTCATTCGTTGCAAATCGACTTCCGTTTCATGACAAAATGTTGAAATTTTTCGTGAATAGAAGCAACCGGGTAGCATTTTCCCTCTCATTTCGTGTACAATGGTAGTAAACAGACAAAGACATCTCTCATCTGCTAGCGGTCGGTTGTGCCATGCGAATGATGCTAAGATAGGGAGTGGTCTTTTGAAACCTTCAACACATCGGATGCTTACCCGCATCAAGTCCATGTATATGTACATTAGCGAAAAAGGAACGGTTACGACCCAAGAGCTTGTTGATGAGTTCGGCACCACCCCACGAACGATCCAGCGCGACTTGAACGTGCTTATGTACAACGATCTCGTTCGCAGCCCAAGCAAGGGCAAATGGACGACCACAAACAAAAAAGTGCGCATCTCTTCGTAAACCCGGTGCCAATAGGTCGTAAACCCGGTGCCAATAGGGTAGGCAAGATGGGAGATGAACGCAAACCACTTTTCCACAGATGAATATCCACTATTTTTCCATAAAAAAGGAACCGCGTCAGGTTCCTTTTTTTTCGTCCGTCTCTGGCCGGTATTGCTTCAACATGCCCACCTCTTCATCCGTCAATTCCCGATACTCGCCGACGGCCAAATCCGGGTCAAGCGGCAGCGGCCCCATTTGAATTCGTTTTAAATAGACGACCCGCTTGCCGACCGCTTGAAACATCCGCTTCACTTGATGGAACTTCCCCTCGGTGATCGTCACCTCGACATCGGAACGAAGGCCGGATTTCAACACAACGAGCTTGGCCGGCTTTGTTTCATAGCCGTCATCAAGGACGACGCCGCGCTGAAACGCCGCGACATCCGCTTCCGTCACTTCCCCGTCCACGACGGCAAAATACGTTTTCGGCACGTGTTTTTTCGGCGACAACAGCTGATGGGCGAGCTGGCCGTCATTCGTCAAGAGCAGCAGCCCTTCCGTATCTTTGTCAAGCCGCCCGACCGGAAACGGGGAAAATGCCCGGTCTTCTTCTTCAAGCAAATCGACGACCGTCTCTTCCACGGCATCTTCCGTCGCGGAAACGACCCCCGAAGGCTTATTCATCATCAAGTAAATGAACGGCTTGTACTCGACCGTTTCTCCCCAAACGGTCACGATTTGCTCATCCGGCCGCACTTTCGTTTTCGCATCACGGACCGGCGCGCCATCCACTTTCACCGCTCCGGACTTGAGCAGCTTTTTCACTTCCTTCCTCGTCCCATACCCCATATGGGCGAGCAGCTTGTCAATGCGCAGTTCCACAAATCTCCCTCCTAAAAATATGGCCTTCATTAGGCGTTCATCTAGTCCGCTTCCGCCTTCCCCCCATACACTGTGAAGGAAACATCAAGAAGGGGGATTTGCCGATGAATGAATATTACTATTATGTCCCAACGTTGGATGATTACCGTCAACAGCCGCCAGCCAGCCAATTTTGGCCCGGATACCCAGGCGGGCCATTCGCCAACTGGGCGCGGCGCATCGAACGGCTTGAGCGGGCCGTCGAACGGCTCGACCGCCGGCTCGACCGGGTGGAAAGCCGCCTCGATCGCATCGAACGCCGGCTCGGCCTGTCGTAAGCAAAATGGAGAAAGAAGGCGGGGACGACCGCCTTCTTCTTTTTTTGCCGCAAGCCGAACGGCATGGGGGAGGGCGAAAAACAGCCGTCGTCGAACCCTTTCGCTAGGGCGCCGCGACGTTCGCAAGAAGCGCCGTCCGCCGGGCTCCCGGCCTAAACGAGCCGCTTCTAGGAAACGGCCGTCCGGTCAACGGCCGATCCCTTCTACGATACCGCCTTTTTCTCTTTCCGGCGCCAAAACGCAAACCGGTCGCCAAACAGCGCCGAAAACAACCCGGAGCGGATGCTGAGAAACAAGTAGACGGCTGCCCCGACCGCTGCGCCGATGGCAGCAGCGCCCACCGATTCAGCGGTGCCGGCGCGGTAATCGATCCATCGGGACGCCAGCGCCTCGACCCCCATAACCGCCGCTGACATCGCCGCCGTCAAGATGGCCATAAACGCCGTCCGGCGGGCGACAAACCGATAGCGGTAGCGCGTGCGGCGCTGAATGACCCATAAGTTGAACGCCACAGAGACGAAATAGCCCGCCATCGTGGCAACAATGGCCCCGACGGCCGACCATTTCATAATGAGCGGCGTGTTGAGCAAAAGCTTCACAAGCAAGCCGGCTGTCAAACTGACGACCGTAAACCGCTGCTCGTTGATGCCTTGCATGATCGCCGCCGTCACAGAAAACAAAGCGTACAAAATCGCCGCCGGCGCATACCAGCGCAACACTTGTTCACCAAGCGGATCATAGCTGTAAAACGAGCTGTACACCGGACCGGCGAGCACCGCCATGCCGACCACCGCCGGGAGCGTTAAAAACATGAGCACTTGAAACGTCTGGTTCAAATATTGCCGCAGCGCTTTCCGGTCTTGCGCGACATACGCTTTCGTAATCGTCGGGATGAGCGCCAAGCTGAACGAGGTCGCGAGCGTCACGGGTATGATGACGAGCTTTTGCGCCCACATGTTGAACACGGAATACGCGTGCTCCGAGATGTTCCCGCGGCCCGCCGCCGCCATCGCGTGATTGAACGTAAACTGATCGACGAGCTGGTACAGCGACATCGACAAGCCGACAAAAACAAACGGAATCGAAGAAAGAAGCAGCTCTTTATACATCGCCAAAAGCGACACGTCCGCTTCGCCGCGGTCACGCGCAAGCAGCGACTGCAAATACGGACGCCGCTTCCACCAATAGACAAGCAACACCAAAAGCCCCGCCGCCGCCCCGACAAACGCGGCAAACGTCGCCGCGCTCACAGCGGAGACGATCGAGCCGTCCATCAGGCGCAAAATGACGTAGCACGCCCCAAGCAAAAACGCGATGCGCGCGATTTGTTCGACGACTTGCGACAGCGCCGTCGGGCCCATCGACTCATGTCCTTGGAAAAATCCGCGGATCAAGCTCATCACCGGCACGATGAGGAGCGCAAAGCTGACCGCGCGGATGACGGCCGTGACGTCGTCGACCGAGTTGACGTTCGTTTTCGCATCGATGACGTGCGGCGCCAAGATGGGCGCCAGGGCGTACAAAATGAGCCATGAGGCGATGCCGCTTGCGATCATCAAGACAAGGCCGGAGCGAAAGAGCCGATAGCCGACGCCGTATTCCCCAAGCGCGTTGTATTTCGACACAAACTTTGACACCGCCACCGGCAGCCCGCCGGTCGCCAAGCTCAAAAAAATTTGGTACGGCACATAGCCGTATCCGTACAGCGCCCCGCCACGCTCGCCGACAAGATGGTAAAACGGGATGACGTAAAATAAACCAAGAAGGCGAGAAATCATCATGCCAGCCGTTAAAATAAACGTGCCGCGCAGCAGTTTCGATGTTGACATATGACCCCTTCCCTAGCCATGGACGTTGAAAATGACAGCGTATCTATTTTACCATAGTTGTCAATGGAACGAAAAATATCGGCCACGCGCAGAAAGAAAGGGTGGAATGAACATGGGATACGACGTCATCATCATCGGCGGCGGTCCGTCCGGGCTCATGGCGGCCATCGGCGCCGGCGAAGAAGGGGCGAAAGTGCTCTTGTTGGAAAAAGGAACGAAGCTCGGGCGCAAGCTCGCCATCTCCGGCGGCGGACGCTGCAACGTGACGAATCGGCTGCCGGTGGATGAAATGGTCCGCCATATTCCCGGCAACGGCCGCTTTTTATACAGCGCCTTTTCCGTATTTAACAATGAAGACATCATCCGCTTTTTTGAGCGGCTCGGCGTGCCGCTCAAGGAGGAAGACCACGGCCGCATGTTTCCTAAAAGCGACAGCGCCCAGTCGGTCGTCGACGCGCTTGTTCGCGAATTGTCGCGCCTTGGCGTCGATGTTCGGCTTGAATCGCCAGTGGCGGACGTGTTGTATGAACAAGGAAAAACAGTCGGTGTCACGCTGAAAAGCGGGGAGACGATCCACGCCCGTGCGGTTGTCGTCGCCGTCGGCGGCAAATCGGTGCCGCAAACCGGCTCAACAGGCGACGGCTATCCGTGGGCGGAAAAAGCGGGTCACACGGTGACCGAACTGTTTCCAACCGAAGTTCCGATCGTCTCGCATGAGCCGTTCATCAAAGAGCGGACGCTGCAAGGCTTGTCGCTGCGCGACGTCGCGTTAAGCGTCTTAAAGCCGAACGGCAAGCCGATCATCACCCACCGGATGGATATGCTGTTTACGCACTTCGGCATTTCCGGCCCAGCCGCCCTCCGCTGCAGCCAGTTTGTCGTCAAGGCGTTGAAAAAAGCGGCGGACGGCGCGGTCGAAATGAGCATCGACGCGCTTCCGGACGTGACGCAGGAAGAGCTGTTTCAACATTTCGCCAAGCTGTGCAAAGAGGAGCCGAAAAAGGCGATGAAAACGATCGCCAAAACGGTTCTTCCCGAGCGGTACGCCGTCTTTTTGCTCGAGCGGGCCGGCATCGACCCGCACGCCTCTGCCGGCACGGTCGGCCATGAGGCGCTGCGGGCGTTTGTCCGACAGTGCAAACAGTTTACCTTTTACGTCCACGGCACGCTGCCGCTTGAGAAAGCATTCGTCACCGGCGGCGGCGTGTCGGTCAAAGAAATTGAGCCGAAGACAATGGCCTCCAAATGCATGGCCGGCCTTTACTTTTGCGGGGAAATTTTGGACATTCACGGCTACACGGGCGGCTACAACATCACCGCCGCCCTTGTCACCGGGCGGCTCGCCGGCGTGAACGCCGCCCGCTATGCATTGGCGGAAAAAAACGGGGCGAGCGGCTCCGCGGGGCAGACAGCAACGAATTGACCGCCGTCCTCATGCCCCTCGGGTGCTCCGGGGCGTCCGCTGACATTCCGACAACGCCCGTCTTCAAGGCGGGCGATCGCAAAATTTCGCCGCCTGAAATGGAAATGCCGCAATGAACAAAACGTCGCCCGCTTTAGGGGGATCAGCACGAAAACGGCCCAAAGAATCCCACGGTCTGAAGCCGTGTGGAGTGTCAAGTCCGGTAAATGACCATGGCGGAAAAACAGTAGATTTGCTCGCCTTCCGATTCCATCGCCGCCACACTGTACTTGACATCGATCAACTGTCCGTCTTTCAATCGGGCTAAAAAATCATTGACCGCCGCTTCCAAATCTTTTTCATGCTCTTTATCAAACACTTTCACTTTGTACATCGCCATTCCCCCGTTTTCTTTTTCCTTTTCCACGCATTTAGGGAAAATCCTGCCCACAAAAGGCGTCACGCGCCCTCGAACAGCGGGACGCGTGACGTCAGAAACTTCATCATCTTTGGCGAGGAGACCCCGACTTCTAAGCGAGAGCGAAAGTCGGGGAGGAATCGCCCTTCCTCCTTTCTTTTGTATATGATAGAATAAGAATGTGGAGAAAACCGTTGAATCAAGGCACTCCAATCCCCGTTACTCGATGTAGGGAGTTGGTTGCAGGAAACGTTGCAACCGTAAAACATCGAGCGTACATCCGTCTGTTGTGCGTGGAAGTCAAGTACTGCCTACAGACATGCCGAGCCACTCGGTAGCGATATAGGCATGACCTATGTCGTTGGGTAGTCGTCAACCTGCCCCTGATGCAACCCCAAGTCAAGGAAGGAGGACGAAGTCCGTTCGCACTTCTGGGGAGTTGCAAGCCCCCGCTTCAAGCGTTAGCTAAGTGGGGGTAGTTGACTCGTCTTAATACACTCCAACCGCATTGAACGCCTGTTTCACCGAGTTGACTTCTTGGCTTGTCGACCCGTACAAATCAGCGGCCGCTTGCACGCAGGCGGCGCGCAGCTGGCTGAAGTTCGACGTCGGCGTCAAATAGTAGACAAGCGCCCGGTAGAAAATTTTCCCCATTTTGTCGCGGCCAATGCCGGTGACGCTTACGCCGTAATGGACGCCGCCTTGGCTGAGCAAGTACGCCGCTTTATTGATGATGCCGCTGTTTGTATGGACTCCTCCATTGTCTTGTGTGCCGGTGTACCGTTTGGAATAATGATCCGGATCGCCGTATTTCGCCGGATCCGACATGGAGCGAAGCGCGTCGCCGGCAATTCCCGGCGTGTAAATGTCTTCGCCGATCTCCCAGTCCGGGTTGCGGTTGGCGTAGAACTCCACGAGCGTGCCGAAAATATCGGACATCGCTTCATTGATGGCGCCGGATTCGTTTTGGTAAACAAGCCCGGCCGTATAATCCGTCACCGCATGGGTCAGCTCATGCCCAACGACGTCAATGCCGCCGGAAAACGGCAAAAACGTCTGTCCGTCGCCATCGCCGTACACCATTTGCGAACCGTTCCAAAACGCGTTGTTGTAGCCGCGGCCGTAATGGACGGTCGAACGGATGGCGGCGTTGCTGCCGTCATAGCTCAGCCGGCCGTGCACATTTTTGTAGTAATCATACACGACACCGGCGTAATAATGGGCGTCCACGGCCGCCGCGTCATAGCTGGCGAAAAATTGGTTGTCGACATCGGCCCATAAGCTGCCGGGCAAAACGGTGCGGTTTCGTCCGTCATACGTAAAAATGCCGCTGCCGCGCGTATTGTCTTGCAAATAGTAGTAGCCATAATACGAGGAATACGTCGGCCTGCGACAAAACAGCCAAAGTGAAACACGACCGACAGCGAAGCTGCCAAGCGAAAAAACGATTGATCTTTATGCAAGCGCCGACAAGTAAGCCAAATCGGCCTCCTCCCCGCTCGTTTTCCATTCCCCCTTCAACAACTCTTCTGCCTTTTGATAACAATGCAAGGCGTCGTCATATTTTTCTTGACAATAATATAAAAGCCCAAAAAACTTCCAATACTTTTTTTTCTTGCATCACACTTTGGTACTAAAACAAAATGGAAAAAGCGCCCCAAAAAGCTGGGACGCTTTTTCGCTCCTACCCCGCAAGCGGACCGGGGAAGCGCAAGCCGCCGACGCATGAAAAGGCCCGCGGCAGCCAGCCATTCCTCTGCCTCTTGACTGAACGGGGCCGTTCGGATGGATCCATTTCCCATCCGCTGACACGTTCCGTCGTTTTGGTCTCGACAAAAACGGGATCACTTGGATGACGGCCCGCCGCCATGCCCTGTTCTTTGAGCCGGAAGCGCTTATCGCTTCGGCACTGTTTCGCCTTCCCACTCGAGCATGCCGCCCGTCATGTTGCGGACGCGATAGCCAAGCTCTTGCAAGTAGCGGCAGACGTTTTCGCTCCGCCGTCCGGAGCGGCAGACGAAAATATATTCTTCGTTGCGGTCGAATTCCTCAAGCCGATCGGGGATGTCGCCCATTTTAATATGTTTGGCGCCGGGGATCATGCCGAGGGCGACTTCCTCGTCTTCGCGCACATCGACAATGTTCAGCTTTTCCCCGCGTTCGAGTTTTTCTTTCACTTCAGCCGGCGTGATTTCCTTGATCTCTTCCATGGCAGATCGACCCCTTTCGTTGGTGGATAGGGAGCGGGCCGAAGCCCGCCCTCATCATCAGTTGGCGACGATATTGACGAGCTTGCCGGGGACGGCGATCACTTTGCGCACGGTTTTGCCCTCAAGCTGCTCTTTGATTTTTTCATCGGCGAGCGCCCGCTCCTCGAGCGCTTCTTTTGGCAAGTCAACTGGCACGTGCAAGCGCGACCGCACTTTGCCGTTGATTTGCACGACGATTTCCACGACGTCTTCCACAAGCTTCGTTTCATCATACGTCGGCCACGGTTCATAGGCGATCGTGTCCGTGTGGCCAAGCTTTTGCCACAGCTCCTCGCCGATGTGCGGGCAGACCGGCGACAAGAGCTTGACGAAGCCTTCCATGTATTCTTTTTTCATTTGCTCCGCTTTGTACGCTTCGTTGATGAACACCATAAGCTGCGAAATGGCGGTGTTAAAGCGCAAGGATTCGTAGTCTTCCGTCACTTTTTTCACCGTTTGGTGATAGATGCGCTCGAGCGTATCGTTTGCCGGTTCGTCGACAATGTTCGGGTTCAGTTCGCCATTCTCGGTGACAAAGAGCCTCCAGACGCGGTCGAGAAAGCGCCGCGCACCGTCAAGCCCTTTCGTCGACCAAGCGATCGACGCCTCAAGCGGCCCCATGAACATTTCATACAGCCGCAAGGTGTCGGCCCCATGGCTTTCGATGATGTCGTCCGGGTTGACGACATTGCCTTTTGATTTGCTCATTTTTTCGTTGTTTTCGCCTAAAATCATCCCTTGGTTGAACAGCTTTTGGAACGGTTCTTTCGTCGGCACGATGCCAAGGTCATAGAGAAACTTATGCCAGAAGCGGGCATAAAGCAAATGCAAAACCGCGTGCTCCGCCCCGCCGATGTAAACATCGACCGGCAGCCACTTTTTCAGCTTTTCTGGATCGGCGAGCTGCTTGTCGTTGTGCGGGTCGATGTAGCGCAAATAATACCAGCAGCTTCCAGCCCATTGCGGCATCGTGTTCGTTTCGCGCCGCCCTTTTTTCCCGGTTTTCGGGTCGACAACATTGACCCATTCTTCGATGTTGGCCAGCGGCGACTCGCCCGTTCCCGACGGACGGATTTCATCCGTTTTCGGCAACACAAGCGGCAATTCCTCTTCCGGCACCGGCGTCATCGTGCCGTCTTCCCAATGGATGATCGGAATCGGCTCGCCCCAGTAGCGCTGGCGGCTGAACAGCCAGTCGCGCAGCCGGTACGACACTTTTTTCCGCCCTTTGCCATGCTCCTCAAGCCAGGCGATCATTTTGTCGATCGCTTCCTGCTTGTTCAAGCCGTTCAAAAACTCGGAGTTGATATGCTCACCATCTCCGGTGTACGCTTCCTTTTCGATATTCCCGCCGGCGACGACTTCTTTCATCGGCAAGTGGAATTTTTTCGCAAACTCGTAGTCGCGCTCATCGTGCGCCGGCACGGCCATGATCGCTCCGGTGCCGTAGCTCATCAAGACGTAGTCAGCGATCCAAATCGGAAGCCGATCGCCGGTGACCGGGTGAATGGCGTACGCGCCGGTGAACACGCCCGTTTTTTCTTTCGCCAAATCGGTGCGCTCAAGGTCGCTTTTGCTTTGAATTTCCTTTAAGTAGGCGTCAACGGCTGGCTTTTGCTCCGGCGTCGTGATTTTTTCAACGAGCGGATGCTCCGGCGCCAAGACGGTGTACGTCGCGCCAAACAGCGTATCCGGACGCGTCGTGAACACGGTGAATGTTTCGTCATGGCCGTGGACGGCAAACTCGATTTCCGCTCCTTCCGAACGGCCAATCCAGTTGCGCTGCATCTCTTTAATGCTTTCCGGCCAGTCGAGCTCTTCCAAATCTTCAAGCAAGCGGTCGGCATAGGCGGTGATTTTCAGCATCCATTGCCGCATCGGCTTGCGGATGACCGGATGCCCGCCGCGCTCGCTCCGGCCGTTGATCACCTCTTCGTTCGCCAGCACCGTGCCGAGCGCCGGGCACCAGTTGACCGGCACTTCATCCATGTAGGCGAGCCCTTTTTCATACAGCTTCAAGAAAATCCATTGCGTCCATTTGTAATAGTTCGGGTCGGTCGTATTGATCTCCCGGTCCCAGTCGTACGAAAAGCCAAGCGATTTGATTTGCCGGCGGAAATTGTCGATGTTTTTTTGCGTAAACTCCGCCGGGTCGTTGCCGGTATCGAGCGCATATTGCTCGGCCGGCAGCCCGAACGCGTCCCAGCCCATCGGGTGAAGGACGTTGTACCCTTGCATCCGCTTCATGCGCGCCAAAATATCGGTCGCCGTATATCCTTCCGGATGGCCGACGTGCAAGCCGGCGCCGGATGGATACGGGAACATGTCGAGAACGTAAAACTTCGGCTTGTCATCATCATCGGGCGTGCGGAACGTTTTGTTTTTCTCCCAATAGTCCTGCCATTTTTGTTCAATTTCGCGGTGGTTGAAGCTCATCTCAGCACTCCTCCTATCAAGTTCTACTTGCATCATTGACGAAAATATGTACAAAAAAACCCCCCATCCCCACAGCAAAGGGACGAGAGGCGCGCTTCCCGCGGTACCACCCTTTTTGGCGCGCCAAACGGCGCACCCGCTTTCTTCCTTAACGCGGATGGACGGCCGGCGCTGTCGATGACCGTTCACGCCGGCAACTCCGAGGCGAGTTCACGAGCCGACTTCGGTTGACTCGCACCATCCGTCAACTCTCTGCCGTCCGTCGGGCCCGCTACTGCTCCTCTTCACCGTTATTCGCCTTATTCGCACATGAATCGACCGATGAGTGGACAGAATGACAAATTTATTATTATTTTAAAAAATTTGTCGATCAATTGCAAGCCGAAATCTATACGGAAGCCGCGGTTTTTTCATCCGCGTTCTCCGTCCGCTTCGGGAGCCGACGATCATGCGCCGACCCGACGGCGACGCCGATGTTTTGCGCGACATACAAGGCGTTGAACGCCCGCCGCCCCCCTTCCGGCCAAATCGCCCCGGCGTACGCCGACGCCGCCGGAAAGACGACGCCGCTGCCAACGCCGACAAACGCCAAAAACACCGCATAATGCGGCCAACCGTGCCAAACGCTTAAGCCGCCGAGCGCGGCCATCGTCAACACCGCTCCGGCCAACAAAACGCGAAACCCGCCGATCCGGTCAAACAAAAAGCCGCCGGCCAAGCTGCCGATGACGCTTCCCCCAGAGTTGAGCATGAGCACGACACCAGCGACAGCGAGCGGCTGACCGAGCTGTTCGTGCAAATAGATCGTGTTTAGCGGCCATAGAAACGACGCCCCTGTCACATTGAGCGCCATGCCGACAAGCAGCCACCAAAGAGCGCGGGGCATCGGTCATCATCCTTTTCTGGTTTTTATTTTGAGTTCCGAAATAATTGTAGGGGAAAACAGGAAAAAATGCAATCAAAAAGGCGGAGCGTTCCGATGCGTCCGCCACTTTTTTGCCAAACTAACTCCCCACGGAAACAATGGCTTTTGAAGCGGGGCTCCTGCGCGAAAAGAAGAACAAGACGGAGCGGCTTCCGCCCCTTTGGCTTGTCGTCACCCGTTCCGCTGCTTGGAGCGGATCGGTTGGCCGCCCGTTTCCTCGTATTGCTTTTTCGCCAGCTTCACCGGGTCAAAGTCTTGACCAAGCTCCAAATCGTTATTGTTTTGGCCGTTGCGTGTTTTTTGTTCCGGATTCGTTTGTTTCAAGCGTCGCTTCATGTCGTGTTCCTCCTCGTTTCAGCGGTCAAGCAAAATCATGTCATTTTGCAATTGCTCCAGTTGGAGCCGCATCCGATGCAGCTGCTCGCGCTGCTGGGCGTTGCAGCTTCGCGCCAAGTGCGCTAAATCGATGACCGTCTGCTCGAGCATCTGCTGGGCGTTGGTGTATTCGGTGATGTTGTAATGCTCCTGCTTTTGCGCTTCCGTATATTGCTCTTTCGCGTAGCGGATCACATCTTCACACCGCTGCAAAAATTCCTCAACGGATTGTCTTGTCGCCATGCGCTCACCTCGTTTCGTGATATTCCCTCATGTTTACTATGCGCCGCATAGGCCGGCCGTATCACGCCAATGATTGGCAGCGGTCGATTTTCCATGAAGTTTTTGTTACAATGCCGACGTGAGGATCTTCGTTCAGCTCGATCAATGTCGGTCAGCTCAAGGTTTTCTGTCACGCCGGCGCAGAGGATGGAAAGTTTAGGGGAAAAGCGATGGCATCCGACACTTTGGCGCAACGCCACGCCTGCCAACGTAAACGATGAAACGATCACAAGGAGGGGACAACCGATGGCTTTGATGAACATTTTGCCGTTTGCCCGCTTTTTGCTTGATCAAGCAGTCAACGAAGGCGACATCGCCGTCGACGCGACCGTCGGCAACGGGCACGACACCGTGTATTTGGCCCAACGCGTCGGGGATTTCGGCCATGTGTTCGGCTTTGACATTCAGTCTGAGGCCATCACCGCCGCTTCCGCCCGCCTCGCGAAACATGGGCTATGCGGGCGGGCGACGTTGTTCGAGCGAAGCCATAGTGAACTGCTTGAGGCGCTTCCCGCCGATGTACACGGGCGCATCGCCGGCGCGGTGTTCAACCTCGGCTATTTGCCGGGCGGCAATAAGCAAATCGTCACCCAGCCGGAATCGACGATCGAAGCGGTCCGCCAGTTGCTTTCCGTCATGAAGCCGGGCGGCGTCATCGTTCTTGTCGTCTACCACGGCCATCCGGAAGGAAAGCGCGAACGCGACGCGCTCCTTGATTACGTCCGCTCTCTTGATCAACGGCGCGTCCATGCCTTGAAATACGAATTCATCAATCGGCAAAACAACCCGCCGTTTTTGCTCGCGCTCGAAACCCGGGCGGATAAGGGCGCCTGAATCAATCGGATCCCGCCCCTTTTGCCAATACAAGCAAACGGCCGCCCTTATGAAAAGGACAGCCGTTTTTGCCGCTCCTGCCAAAAGCGGTATGCTTTTCCGTTCCAATAGAAAAACTGCGACGCCGCCCCGCCGGCGCGGACGAGCCGGCGCGCCAGCCGGCGCAGCCCGCGTTGCTTTTTCACCTTGGCATCCGACAAATACAATCCAAGAAGCCCTCGGTGAATAAGGCGGTGAAACTCGCCGTGCGGAAGGGCGCCGACATGGCGGTCGGCCTCTTCGATGAAATGGCAAAGCCGCTCAAGCATCACCGTTTCATTCGGATAGTAAAAGCAAAAGTTTAAATCGCCGCCGTCCCGGTCTTCCTCCTGATCGATCAAATAGTCGAGCAAAATGTGCAGTCCTTGAATGTACGGAAAATAACCGTCGCGCACTTGTCTCGCCATCTCCGGCGGCAGCGATTCGCCAAACGCATAGGCGACGAGGCAGAAAAAGCCGAGCGTCGAACCGGAGCAGGCGGAAAACTCATACCACTCCATCGGCGGCAAGGCGTCTTTGTATTGCGCGAACCATTTCTCCAGCCGCGGCACCCGCTCGCTCGCTTCAACATGTTTATGCACTTGCAAGTCGCAATAATATCCGGCCAATTCATGCAAAAATGGGGCGATCGTCTCATAATGGCGCACCGTCTTGAGCACCTCTTGGCACGTGCGGACAAGCGCCGGCAAATAGCCGCCGTCTTCCTGTTCGCGGCGATGGCGGTAATAGTTCGACGGCTCCGCGCCGATCGTCAAAGCGTCCGGCATCGAATCGTGCAAGGCGCGAAAGTCGAGCGGATCGAGCGAGGTGCTGCGGTCGCACAAATTATCCAAATAATCGCTGATCGTCTGGTAAGCAACGATAAAGCGGATGCAATCCTCCATGTTTTCTCCGGCCAAGAGCGCCAAAATGGAGCCGCCTTCGCAATGGAACGTTTTCGAAGCGATGCTCGCGAGCGCCTGGCGCCGCAATTCCGGGTCGGGAATGCGCTCGGCCTGGCGCCGCCAATAGGCAAGCTCGCGGTGGACAAGCGGAAGCACGTCACGATACACCATTTTCATCAAGGCGATGGGGTTTTTCGGAATGTTCAATCGACTCACCTCAGGTGCAAACACCATGGTCTCGTCTCCTAGCATTTCCATCTTATCGGCAACCAAAATTGTTTCGCGTCTGAACAGCTTGCGATCTCGTCTTCCAGTATTGCCATCAATGCGGCTGGGGCAAACCATAAAAGGGTTGGCGACGGAATGAAAAAGCCGCTCAACAACGGTTCTTCTCACGTTGAGAAGCTTTGTGAAATCGGATCTTCTTCCCCGATCCCAACCACTCATCGGGCGAAACGAAACGTTTTTCACCAATCCCGATTAGGCGCGCTCGCTTTCGTTGGCGATTTGGACGCAGCGTTGTACAATACATGGTGAACGATCGATTTTGCAACAGAAAGGAACGAACGCCCATGATTTACCCATACAAAGGCAAAACGCCGAAAATTGCCGCCTCCGCCTTTATCGCCGACTATGTGACGATCACCGGCGATGTCGTGATCGGCGAAGAGACAAGCATTTGGTTCAATACCGTCATTCGCGGCGATGTGGCGCCAACGGTGATTGGCAACCGGGTCAATATTCAGGATAACTCAATTTTGCATCAAAGTCCAAACAATCCGCTTATCATTGAGGACGGGGTGACAGTCGGCCATCAAGTCATTTTGCACAGCGCCATCGTTCGCAAAAACGCGCTCATCGGCATGGGCTCAATCATTTTGGACCGCGCGGAAATCGGGGAAGGCGCGTTTATCGGCGCCGGCAGTTTAGTGCCGCCGGGCAAAAAAATTCCGCCCAACACGCTCGCCCTCGGCCGGCCGGCGAAAGTCGTCCGCGAACTGACGGAAGACGATATCCGCGAAATGGAGCGCATCCGCCGCGAATATGTCGAGAAAGGGCAGTATTACAAAGCGCTGCAGCAACAGCGGACATCGTGCGCCGACAAAAAAGAGCTGCCGTGATCAGGCAGCTCTTTTTCTTTCATCACTTGTCCGCCAACGCCAGCGCTTGTTCTTTCAACAAGGCGGCTTTGTCGGTGCGCTCCCACGGCAGGTCGATGTCCGTACGCCCAAAATGGCCGTAAGCAGCCGTCTGTTTGTAAATCGGGCGGCGAAGGTCGAGCATTTTGATGATGCCCGCTGGGCGGAGATCGAAGTTGTTGCGCACGACTTCAATCAAAATGTCTTCCGACACTTTGCCGGTGCCGAACGTATCGATCGAAATCGAAACTGGGCGGGCGACGCCGATCGCGTAGGCAAGCTGCACTTCGCATTTGTCGGCCAGTCCTGCCGCGACGATGTTTTTCGCGACATAGCGGGCCGCATACGCTGCCGAGCGGTCGACTTTCGTCGGATCTTTGCCCGAGAACGCGCCACCGCCGTGGCGGGCGTAGCCGCCGTACGTATCGACGATGATTTTGCGCCCCGTCAACCCAGCATCCCCTTGCGGACCGCCGATGACAAACCGTCCTGTCGGGTTGATGAAATATTTCGTGTTCTCATCAAGCAGCTCCGCGGGCACGACCGGCTTGATGACCTGCTCTTTAATGTCGCGCTGGATTTGCTCTTGCGTAATTTCCGGATGGTGCTGCGCGGAAACGACGATCGTATCGACGCGCACCGGTTTGCCGTTTTCATCGTATTCGATCGTCACTTGCGTTTTTCCGTCCGGCCGCAAGTACGGCAAGACGTCCGTTTTGCGCACTTCCGCCAATCGGCGCGCCAAGCGGTGCGCAAGCGAAATCGGCAGCGGCATCAATTCTTCCGTCTCATTGCAGGCGAACCCAAACATCAATCCTTGGTCGCCGGCGCCGATCGCTTCAATTTCCTCGTCAGTCATCTGACCTTCGCGCGCCTCGAGCGCCCGGTCCACCCCCATCGCAATGTCCGGCGATTGTTCGTCAATCGACGTCAGCACCGCGCACGTATCAGCGTCAAATCCGTATTTGGCGCGCGTGTAGCCGATCTCCCGAACCGTATCGCGGACGATGCGCGGAATGTCCACGTATGTTGATGTCGTGATTTCCCCGCTCACGAGCACCAGCCCGGTCGTGACGCTCGTTTCGCAGGCGACGCGGGCGTTTGGATCTTTTTCCAAAATGGCATCCAAAATGGCGTCAGAAATTTGGTCGCAAATTTTATCCGGATGTCCTTCCGTCACAGACTCTGAAGTAAACAAGCGGCGTTTGGCTGACATTCGGTTTGTTTCCTCCTCTTGGCATAATGTGGCGACACGGAACTCATTTCCCTTTTTCCCTTCGCAATATAAAAAACCTTTCCTGTAACGGCTGAGGAAAGGTCATGGCAATCGTATTGCTTCCTTTCACTCTTATCGTTCAAGGACTGCGCCTTGCCACAGGTTAGCACCATTTCACACATGTACAGTTGTGACGGTTGCTGGGCTTCATCGGGCCTGTCCCTCCACCGGCTCGGGATAAGAGTATCCGTTCAATGACTTATCTTATCGCAACGGAATCGGCAAAGTCAACTATCAAAATTCATTTTTTATCATTTCCAGCCGCGAAAATTCTTTCCTCAAGGAAATCGACACATTGGGCAAAATAAAGTTTGAAAAACCCACACAATTAGTATGGACTATTAATAAAAATGTGTTATACTATTTTCAAGAGTGATTACAAAAAGAAGGCAGGTTTTGAATATGGGGATCGCAAACATGACGAATAAGCTTGATTTATTGCTGCAAAAACCGTACGTGCATCATCAACTGTCCGTCGCCGAGCTCGTTGAGAAAGTCCTGCAACGGAACGAAGGACGGCTGACGCACACCGGAGCCGTCGCGGTGACAACCGGCAAGTACACAGGGCGGTCGCCGAAAGACAAATACATCGTCGAAGAACCGTCAACGAAGCAAACGATCGACTGGGGCGCGGTCAACCAGCCGATGTCTCCGGAGACGTTTGATAAACTGTACGACAAAGTGCTCGACTATTTAATGAAGAAAGATGAACTGTTCGTGTTTAAAGGCTTTGCCGGCGCCGATCCGAAATACCGGCTGCCGATTCAAGTCGTCAACGAATTCGCCTGGCACAACTTGTTCGTCCATCAGCTGTTCATTCGGCCGAGCGCCGCAGAGCTCGCCGCGCACGAGCCGCAATTCACCGTCATTTGCGCGCCGAACTTTAAAGCCGACCCGAAAGTTGACGGCACGCGCTCGGAAGCGTTCATCATCATCTCGTTTGAACGGCGCACCGTGTTGATCGGCGGCACCGAGTATGCCGGCGAAATGAAAAAATCGATTTTCTCGGTGATGAACTATTTGCTGCCGGAACAAGGCATCCTGCCGATGCACTGCTCGGCCAACGTCGGCCAGGAAGGCGACGTCGCCCTCTTTTTCGGCTTGTCGGGAACGGGAAAAACGACGCTCTCGACCGACCCGAACCGCCGCTTGATCGGCGATGATGAGCACGGCTGGTCAAACCGCGGCATTTTCAACATCGAAGGCGGCTGCTATGCGAAATGCATCAACCTATCGCGCGAGAAAGAGCCGCAAATTTTTGACGCCATCGGCTTCGGCGCGGTGCTCGAAAACGTCGTCCTCGACGACGCGACGCGGGTGCCGAATTACGACGACGGCACGCTGACGGAAAACACGCGCGCCTCCTACCCGCTTCAGGCGATCAAAAACATCATCGACCCAAGCGTCGCCGGCCATCCGTCCACGATCGTGTTTTTGACGGCTGATGCGTTCGGCGTCCTGCCGCCAATCAGCAAGCTGACGCGTGAACAGGCGATGTACCATTTCTTAAGCGGCTACACAAGCAAACTCGCCGGCACCGAACGCGGCGTCACCGAACCGGAAGCAACGTTCTCAACGTGCTTTGGCGCACCGTTTTTGCCGCGCCCGGCCGTCGAATACGCGGAAATGCTCGGGCAAAAAATCGCCGAACACAACGTCCGCGTCTTTTTGGTCAACACCGGCTGGACAGGGGGACCGTACGGCGTCGGCAGCCGCATGAAGCTCGCCTACACCCGGGCGATGGTGCAAGCCGCCGTCGAAGGGGAGCTGGACAACGTCGAAACGGTGCAAGACCCGATTTTCGGCCTCGCTATCCCAACCCACGTCCCCGGCGTGCCGGATGACGTCCTGCAGCCGCAAAACACATGGGCTGACAAACAAGCATACGAACAAAAAGCAAAAGAGCTGGCGCAAAAGTTCCGCGCCAACTTCCGAAAGTTCGCCCATATCGACCCGACGATCGAAAAACTCGGCGGACCGCTCGTTTAACAAGAACCCAGCCGGACAGGGAACCGTTCCCTGTCCGGCTGTTTTTTCGAACGCATAAAATGATTGTCGTCGATCCCCCGGGGTTTTTGCACGATTGGGGGTCGACGACAATGTGAGGCTCGACGGCGAAGAGTCTGCTCTGCTTACCCCTTCACCCGTTCGATCTTCTCAACCGGCAGCCCGGTCAGTTCGTGGATCGTGTCGACATCGTACCCTTTCGCCAGCATTCTCTTCACCACGTCGAGCTTCCCTTCCTCAATCCCTTTTTGGCGCCCTTGCTTCATCCCTTGTTTGACTCCTTGTTGAATTCCCTTTTCCATTCCCCGCTGTTCGTACGAGACGATGAGCTCCATCACTTGCTTCGCTTCCTTCGTTTCCATTTGGCTCACCTCGTTTCGCAGTTTGACTTCCTCCTCTTCGGACAACCGCAAATACGTTTCAAAAAAACCGAACAACAGCCGCTGTTTCGCCTCATCGAGCTCAAGGCGGACGAGCATGCGCAAAAATTCTTTTTTCACTTCGACCTTTTCTTCTTCATTATACCCCATTTTGCTTAACAAGGCAGCGGCGACGGGATTGTCATGGCGGATGTACGCGCGCCACGGCAGTTTGCGCAGCTCCACCGTCAGAAAACGGAAGTCGAGAACGGTCAAAAACGGAAACTGGACGACCAATGAGGAAGGTTCATCGTGGTGTTCATCATAGCTGAAGATGGCGATCGGAAGAATGCGGCGGCGGTATTTTTGAAACAAGCGGCTGAAGTAGAGGAACATTCGCTCGGGGAAGGTCCGCTGTGCGTAGCTTTGGTGTTCGACATGGACGATGATGAGCCCTTCCTCCCCCTTCATCTTCGTTTCGACCAACAAGTCGACGCGATGCTTCTCTCCGGCCGTCACGTCGGTAAACAGTTCTTCTGTGAGGAAAGAAAGGTGGCGAACGTCGATGTGCTCGTACACGTTGGGAAAGAAAAGAAGCAAAAACTCTTCGAAAAACGTCGACAGCAACTCTTTGAACAACCGGTCGTGATCGATTCGCGGTTTGGCCACGTTTCCCCTCCTTGCGGCATCGAATTCATCGTATGATATTCGCTCTCCGCGGCCAAACTCCTTCTCCTCCCCCCTACTTTTTTTATGGTATGATCAAACGTCGCACAGGAAATCCTCAAGCAAAGGCTATTTTTATGCTTGTCTGAACCGGCCTGACGCCACAAGTTAACTATAGACGGAAAAAACTTGAGCCAAGAGCGCAAACCGTTCTTCCGTTTGCGCTCCTGTCCGATGAACCCGTTCAGCTCTCATTCAGCCGCTTCATGGTGTGCAGCCTCGTTCAATTCGTCGAATACAGGCTGACGAGCTCATACGTCACCGTCGTCCGACTGTCTTCCCATTCGAGCTTTCTCACGACCGCGACGCCGCTCGCTTCGCTTTGCACCGTCCGGCGCACTTCAAGCGGCACGTCAAGCGGATACAAGCGGTAGCCTTCTTTTTTCAACACAAACACATTTCCTTGAACGCGCTGTTCCTTTCCTTTTGTCACAATGACCGTCTGCAGCTCCATCGGCATGCCCATATGATTCCAACCTCCTTGGCACCCCATCGATTCGTTGGCGGCCGCGCCGCCACCCGAGCGGCGCACGCAGCCGCCCCTCTAGTTGTATCGTATCACATCGTCGGCTGTTGTTTCATCCATTCCGTGAGCCTTTGCACCGTCTCGCGATTGGCTTGCGGCGGAAAATAGTGGGTGAACTCAGGGAAGTACCAAGCCGTGACCGGTTTGCCGAGCTGCTTCAGCCGCCGTTCCAGCCGCCAGGCGTGCTCAATCGAGACGTTCTCATCGCGCTCGCCGTGGATGATGAGCACCGGGGCCTTGAGCCGTTCCAGATGATAGAGCGGCGTGCGGTGCCGGTAGCGCTCCGGGCATTTGTTCGGCATCCCGCCGATGACGCGCTTCATCATCTTTGGCGAGGAGACCCCGACTTCTAAGCGAGAGCGAAAGTCGGGGAGGAATCGCCCTTCCTCCTTTCTTTTGTATATGATAGAATAAGAATGTGGAGAAAACCGTTGAATCAAGGCACTCCAATCCCCGTTACTCGATGTAGGGAGTTGGTTGCAGGAAACGTTGCAACCGTAAAACATCGAGCGTACATCCGTCTGTTGTGCGTGGAAGTCAAGTACTGCCTACAGACATGCCGAGCCACTCGGTAGCGATATAGGCATGACCTATGTCGTTGGGTAGTCGTCAACCTGCCCCTGATGCAACCCCAAGTCAAGGAAGGAGGACGAAGTCCGTTCGCACTTCTGGGGAGTTGCAAGCCCCCGCTTCAAGCGTTAGCTAAGTGGGGGTAGTCGACCATCCGCCGCAAGTCAGGCCGCTCCCAATACGTAAGCTCCATATCCGCCACCCCTCCCCAGACCGCCACCGAACAGACCCCCTCGGCCATTAGGGCGGCATGGAGCGCCATCGCCCCGCCGCGCGAGAAGCCAAACACGTGCACGCGCCCGGGATGGACGAGCGGATGGCGGCGAAGGAGATGAAACCCAGCGAGCGCGTCATAACGGTCTTCACCGGCGAAATCTTCGTTTCCTTCTCCGCCCCCATTGCCGCGATAGAGCGGAGCGAAGACGATAAACCCGTGCGAAGCGAATTGGACAAGGCGCGGCACCCGCACTTGCCCGACGTTTTTGATGCCGCCGCGCAAATACAAAAACCCGTCATAAACGCCTTTTCGCTTCGGCGCCGCTAAAAATCCTTTCACCTTCAGCCCTTGGGACATATAGGTGACAAAGAACACATCGATTCCCGGATGCGGCGACGGAAACCGGTATTGGTCGATGATGTCCCCGTCCATACGCCTGCCTCCTTCCTACGCGAAAACAGATGATGTGCGAACCACCCGTCATCATCCCCCAACGCCTTCTTTCATTAGGGCAAGTGGGGATGTCCGACTGCCTCGCCGCTCTTGCATGCCGCCCCTTGGCCGAGCGTCAGCTTGAAAAAGCCCTGGAGCGCGAGGAGCGTCCCGACCGTCGCCCGTTCTCGTTCGACCGCCCATTTTTTCTAGGCATTCACACATTTTGGCTGCGTGCATACGATAAGGTGAAACCACGGTTTACCGCATGCGAACCAAGGGGGGTAACGAACATGAAAAAATGGGCCGTATGGTTATGCTCTCTTCTGCTGCTTTTGCCGCTTTCCGCCTGCACGAATGACGGGGGCCAAAGCGAAAAGCCGCTCCAAAAAGTGCGGCTCGCCGAAGTGACGCACTCGATTTTTTACGCACCACAGTACGTCGCCCTGGCAAAAGGCTTCTTTAAAGAAGAGGGGCTGGATGTCGAACTGACGACGACATGGGGCGGCGACAAAACGATGACGACGCTGCTTTCCGGCGGCGCGGACATCGCCCTTGTCGGCTCGGAAACGTCGATTTACGTCTACAGCCAAGGAACGGACGACCCGGTCATCAACTTTGCCCAACTGACCCAGACGGACGGAACGTTTCTCGTCTCGCGCAAAAAAATCGGCCACTTTACATGGGAGATGTTGAAAGGAAGCACGTTCCTCGGCCAACGGAAAGGCGGCATGCCGCAGATGGTCGGCGAGTTTGTGCTGAAAAAACACGGCATTGACCCGCACAACGATTTGCATCTCATTCAAAACGTCGATTTCGCCAATATCGCCAACGCCTTTGCGAGCGGCACCGGCGATTTCGTCCAGCTGTTTGAGCCAACAGCGAGCATTTTTGAACAAGAAGGGAAAGGCTATATCGTCGCTTCATTCGGCACCGAATCCGGGCGCGTGCCGTACACGTCGTATATGGCAAAACGAAGCTACATGAACGAAAACAAAGACGTGATTGAAAAATTTACGCGCGCGATCTACAAAGCGCAGCAATGGGTCGAATCGCACAGCGCAGCTGAAATTGCCAAAGCCATTCAACCGTACTTTAAGGACACGGACTCGGCCATCATCGAAAAAGTGGTTGAGCGCTACAAAAGCCAAGGGACCTATGCGACCGATCCGATTTTGGATGAAGAAGAATGGAACAACTTGCAAACCATTATGGCCGAAGCCGGCGAGCTGCCGAAGCGCATCGACCTGAATACGCTTGTCGATTCGTCGTTTGCCAAAAAAGCGATGAACGATTGACGAAAGCGGGTGAACGTCATGTTTCTTTCGATCGACCGCCTTTCGCATACGTATTTGACGAAAACGACCGCTGTCACTGCGCTCGATGACGTGTCGCTGTCCGTCGAGAAAGGAGAATTTGTCTCCTTTCTCGGCCCAAGCGGCTGCGGCAAAACGACGCTTTTGTCGATCATCGCTGGGCTGATTGAGCCGACGGAAGGGGCGGTCCACATCGAAGGCCAACCGATTTGGCCGAGCGGAACGGCCGCGCCGACGGCGCGGCGCGCGATCGGCTACATGCTTCAGCAAGACTATTTGTTTCCGTGGAAAACGATCGAAGAAAACATCCTTCTCGGGTTGAAAATCACCGACACGCTGACCGCTGACACGAAAGAACGAGCGCTCGCTCTGCTGGCGGAGATCGGCCTAGCCGGCGTCGAGTCGTATTACCCGAGCCAGCTGTCCGGCGGCATGCGCCAGCGCGCGGCGCTCGTGCGCACGTTGGCGACCGACCCGAAGCTGCTTTTGCTTGATGAACCGTTTTCCGCCCTCGATCAACAAACAAAGCTGAAACTGGAAGAACTCGTTTGGAAGACGTTAAAACAATACGAAAAAACAGCGGTGCTCGTCACCCATGACATCGAAGAAGCCATCGCCATGAGCGACCGCATTTTCTTGTTTTCGCCGCGCCCCGGCCGCCTGGTGCGGACGTTTGTCATCCCGGATGAACTGCGCTGCCGCCCGCCGCTTGCCGCCCGCCAGCAGCCATCGTTTCCGGCGCTCTTTCAATCCATTTGGAAGGAGATGGAGGCCCTTGAATCCGCCCAATGAACGCATTGAAGCGCTGCACACAGAATACCTCACCGTCTTGCGCAAAGAACAGCGGATCATCCGCCTTTGGCAGACGGTGCTGCTTGTCGCCTTTTTCGCCGTCTGGGAAGCGGCAAGCCGCTTCCATTGGGTCGATCCCCTTCTATTTAGCTCTCCATCCGCCATCGCCAAGCTGTTTGTCGAAAAAATGAGCGACCACTCCCTGTTCGCCCATACATGGGCGACGCTGTTTGAAACCCTGCTTGGATTTTTCATCGGCACAGCCGGCGGGGCGCTGATTGGCGCGCTTCTTTGGTGGTTTCCGCGTCTGGCGAAGACGCTTGATCCGTATTTGGTCGTGTTCAACGCCATGCCAAAAGTCGCCCTCGGGCCGATTTTGATCGTCGCTCTTGGACCGGGATTTACGTCGATTGTCGCCATGGGCGTCGTCATCTCCATCATCATCACGACGATCGTCGTCTATTCGGCGTTCCAAGAGGTCGATCCGAACTATTTGAAAGTATTGCGGACGTTCGGCGCCACCCGCTACCAATGCTTTCAAGAGGCGGTGCTGCCGGCGTCGTTCCCGGCGATCATTTCGACGTTGAAAGTAAACGTCGGCCTCGCTTGGGTCGGCGTCATCACCGGCGAGTTTCTCGTCTCGAAACAAGGGCTTGGGTATTTAATCATTTACGGCTTCCAAGTGTTCAACTTCACGCTTGTGTTGATGAGCCTGCTCATCGTCGCCTTGCTGTCGACCGTTATGTATCAGCTTGTCGCCTTGATCGAGAAAAAATGGGGAAACCGCCGCTAGCGGGACGCCCGCCGAATGTTGCCGGGCGTCTCGTTTCATTCCTGTCGTCCCAATGAGCCGGCATCCGCCGCTTTTGGGAAGCCCATCTTCGGGAGCCGCCGCCGATCGGCGCCCCTTTTCAATCGATCAGCCCGCGCTGTTTCAACTTGGCAAGCGCCAGTGAAAGCACGTCATCTTTCATGAAATAGCTGAAACGCTGATCGGCGCGGATGTCATCCGGCAGCGCCTCAAGCAGCACCGGGCCGTTCGTTTCCAAATACGACCCCCGCTCGACGAGCGCAGCGATGTCGGCAAAATACATGTTTTTCACGATATCGGGCTCCACTTCATATTGGCCGATGTATTCGAGCCGGCCGACGATTCCCCCCGTTTCTTCCATCACTTCGCGGGCCGCGGCTTCCGCCGCTGTTTCCCCTTCTTCCACCTTGCCGCCGGGAAACTCAAGGCCGCGGCGCGGATGATCCGTCAACAGCCATCGCCCGCCATAGCGGCAAATGACCCATACATGCCCGGGGGAGGGGGAAAACGGATGATCCGCAAAGGCCAGCCGAACGCGATGTCCGTAGTAATCACGAAATTCATGCATCGGACTCTCCCCTTTCCTCTCCCCATTATACAGAAAAACGCCGCTCGACTCGCGGCGTTTACTCTTCTTTTTCGTCAGGAAGGATGCCGAGCGAGCGGATATGCTCCTTCGCCTCCTCGTTGCCGAGGCGGTAAATCATTTCATAAATTTTCGTCAACGTCCGGTCGTAAGCATCGTTTTCCCGATCATAATGGTATTGGATGTACGGCACATGGGTGCGCCAAAACGCCTGCCAGTCGGTCGAATAATTTTGATCAAAATATTCGCGCAGCTGGGTGATTTCCTCATCCGTTGCTTCAATTTGGAAGTCCCACGGCGAAGCGGTTTTCAACTGCGAGATTTCTCCGGTTGCCATCGAGACGTAATACGTCTTTTTTCGTTCGTCTGCCACCTTCGTCCACTCCTTCTTTTGCTCTTTTTGCTTAGTGTGGGGCAATCGGGGAAAAATATGCTTATTTTATTTCATCTTTCAACAGCTCGATCGCCTTGCGCAGCACGGACGGGATCGGAACGCCCGCCCGGCCGGCGTTTTCCACAATCGAGATAAACTCATTGGCGATATAGAAAAAAATGATCGCATCGCGGATTACATGCATGTTCCATCCAATGGCCAAATCGACGAGATGCGATGCTGCCACCAGAACGAAAATCAACAGTTTGCGGATGATGCCGCGAAAGCCGACTTGACTTGACAGCTTGCCTTCGACCGCGCTGGCGGCAATGCCGGTAAGGTAGTCGACAATGACCAAAGCAAGCAAAATCACGACAAATGAGTCCACGCTGCCGACAAACAGCGACAGAAACGAACCGAACAGCGACACGGCAACCATCGGGATCGGCTTGTTCACGCTCCCCCCTCCTTGAACATAGGATACGCGTAACTATCGTATGCCCGGAGGGGAGAACGCGGCGCGGCGCATTCCCTAAAAAATCGCCCTTTTTCGACAAAGAAAGGACAAAGCAAAAGGCCGTCCCCCGGCCTGAGGACAGCCTCCTCATTCTTATCGTCCTAAGAACGATTTCAACATCCAGACGTGTTTTTCCAAGCTGCGATGAATGCCAAGCAGCATATCCCCCGTCGTTTCATCGTTCACTTCATCCGCCAGCTGCATGCCTTCTTTCAATTCGCCGATCATCGTTTCAAAGTCACGGACAATCGAAGCCACCATTTGTTCGGCCGTTTCCGTCCCAGCCGCTTCTTTGACGGACGCCTGCTCGAGGCAGTCTTTCATCGTCGCCACGGGCTTGCCGCCCAACGCCAGTAGCCGCTCGGCCAGTGCGTCAATGTGGGTCGCGGCTTCGTTGTACAGCTCTTCGAATTTTTCATGCAGCGTGAAAAACTGCGGCCCGGTGACATACCAATGATAGTTGTGCAATTTCACGTACAACACAGTCCAGTTGGCGATTTGCTTGTTGACAAGATCGATCAGTCGAGTTGTCATCGTCTCACTCCTCCTCATGGTTCTCTATACCCAGCTGGCTTGTTGGTCAACTACCCCCACTTCGCGAACGCTTGAAGTGGGGGCTTGCAACTCCCCAGAAGTGCGAGCGGACTTCGTCCTCCTTCCTTGACTTGGGGTTGCATCAGGGGCAGGTTGACAACTGCCCAACGATGCAGGTCATGCCTGCATCGTTGCCGATTCTCTCGGTGTGTCTGTTGGCAGTACTTGGCTTCCACACACAACAGACGGACCTACGCTCGATGTTTTACGGTTGTAACGTTTCCTGCAACCAACCCCATCCATCGAGCAGCCGTGATTGGAGTGCCTTTATTGAACAGTTTTCTCCACGCCTTTATTCGATCATACACAAAAGAAAGGGGGAACGCGCATTCCTCTCCCACTTACTCCCTTTGGTCGTTGAAGTGGGAGTCTCCTGCGCGAAATAGAGATGAAACATGGAAAACGTGTCGATGGATAGCTTGCCCGATTTCACCGGAAATATGAACGCCAGCTCTGCCAGATATGGTATAATAAAAAGAAAAAAGGCGGGCGTCATGATGTACTGGACCTTGATCGTTTGCCTCATCATCGCCGCTGTCGTTCTCGTGCTGGCGGTCGTCACGACGTCCAAAGCGTATGCCTACAAGCATACGGTCGATCCGCACCCGAATGAACACGGCGGCGAACAACAAGCCGGCCCGAAGCAGCCGCAGTAGCGGCGCGGGGCTGGCTTGTTCATCAACCAAACACCTTTTTCAACTCTTCTTTCTCTTGCGAAAGCCAAAAGCGCATCAGCTGTTTGGCCGCCTCTAGATCATGCAGCTTCGCTTGGCCGCATTGCCGCTCGGTCGCGGCTGGCACTTCCGTCGCGGCGAGCGCGTCCTTCATGGCTTCTTCCAACAAATCAATGATCTCGTCCACGGTCGGCGAGCCGCTCACGACAAGATAAAACCCGGTTTGGCAACCCATAGGCGAGATGTCGATAATATCGAAATGATCATATTTGGCCGCATGTCGGCGCAGCGTATACGCCAACAAATGTTCGAGCGTATGAATCGCGGCCGGGTCCATCGCTTCTTTGTTCGGCTGGCAAAAGCGAATGTCAAACTTATTGACGACGCCGTCACTGCCGACTTTGTGAACGCCGCAATGCCGAACGTACGGCGCTTTGACCGCGCAATGGTCCAATTCAAAGCTTTCCACCGGTGAAGGCATGTCAATCACTCCTAGGTTATTTATTCTCTTTTTTATCATAACCAAAACGAGGAACGTCCCGCATCTTTTTTGCCTCTCGTTCGGCTTGGCGTCTATGCCCAAAAAGCAAGGCTGGGTCGGCGCCCCCATTCCGAGCGAACGACAGTCGTTTTTCTTGAACAAAAGAACGGTTTGTTCTATTGTAATCATGATGATCACAGAAAGGAGAACTCCACATGGGCCAATGGCTGATTTGGTGCATCCGCTTTTATCAACGCTTCCTTTCTCCGCTCAAGCCGCCGACATGCCGCTTTTATCCGACCTGCTCGAACTACGGCATCGAAGCGATCCGGCGCTTTGGCGCCATAAAAGGGGGATGGCTGACGGTCAAGCGCATTTTGAAATGCCACCCGTTCCATCCGGGCGGTTTTGACCCCGTTCCTGAACCTTCTCGGCGTCTGAAAAAAACAAAATAGTCGTCTCTTTGCCACAAATTGTCCTTGACCGATCACGCCCAAAATCAACACAGCCTGTTTTCTTTTGCCCCCGCCGTTTGCTCAATACGGCGATCATGTTTGTCTTTACAATTCGAACACATCTTTTGATGAGGAGCCACAAAATCACTTCCCTCTTGCCATTTGGTTCATTTTTTTGTACAATCGATCTTGTTAAATCGTAATGATTACTATTTTCAAAAAAAATGAGGTGGGACAGATGAACAAAATTCCTGTCACGGTATTAAGCGGTTATTTAGGGGCTGGAAAAACAACCTTGCTTCATCATATTTTGCACAATCGCGAAGGGAAAAAATTGCCGTCATTGTCAACGACATGAGCGAAATCAATGTGGATGCCGAGCTGATTCGGCAAAACGACTTTTTCCGCACCGAGGAAAAGCTTGTGCAAATCCAAAACGGCTGTATTTGCTGCACTTTGAGAGAGGATTTAATCAAAGCGGTCGACCAGCTCGTTGAAAACGGAGAGATCGACTATATTGTCATTGAATCTTCCGGAATCAGCGAACCCATTCCCGTTGCGCAAACGTTTACGTATTTGGATGAGGAACTTGGAATCGACCTATCCCGAAAATGCCGATTGGACACCATGGTGACGGTTGTCGACGCCAACCGTTTTTGGACGGACTTTTCCTCGGGCGAAACCTTGCTTGACCGTCAACAGGCCGTCGATGAAACGGACAGCCGCGAAATTGCGGATTTGCTCATTGAACAAATCGAATTCGCTAATGTCATCATTGTCAATAAAATCGATCTTGTCTCGCCAGAGGAAGTGCAAAAATTACAAACCGTGCTTCACAAGCTCAATCCGGAAGCCGTCATCATCCCGGCAACTTTCGGCCAAGTGCCGCTTGATTCCATTTTAAACACCCACTTATTTGATTTTGAAAAAGCGAGCCAATCAGCCGGCTGGATCAAAGAGCTGAATGAAGAGCACACACCCGAGACTGAACAATACGGCATCTCTTCCTTTGTTTATCGAAGAAAACGGCCGTTTCATCCGGAACGTTTGATGAATTGGCTTGAAAACTGGCCCACAGAAGTGGTTCGCGTGAAAGGATTTATTTGGCTTGCCTCCTGGAATGACATGTGCGTTCTCCTATCGCAAGCAGGAACATCCATCTCCATCCAAGCAGTGGGACGATGGATGGCTTCCTATCCAGAAGAGGACATAAAACAGCTGTTGCAAGAAGAGGAAGGATGGCGGGAAAAGTGGGATGAGACCTACGGCGATCACTTGACCGAACTCGTGTTGATTGGCATCCAGATGAACGCAGATCGCATCGAACGCTCGCGGGACCAATGCTTGCTGACGGATGAGGAGATGAAGGAAGATTGGACGCTGTTGCCCAATCCGTTTCCTTCATTGATCCCTTCGGTCTAAACGGCGATCCATCATTTTCAAATCGTAATGATTACGATATAATAAATGCGGACATCTTGAGCCCAGAAAGGAGTTCAATATGAGACTACCATCCATTCTTTTGTCTTTCCTTTTGGCGGCAAGCGCCTGGCTATACGGCTGCCAAGCAAAACCGGAGGCACATAAGGCCCAAACATCGAACGACCCATTGACGATTTATACAACCGTCTATCCGCTTGAAGACTTTACGAAAAAAATCGGCGGCGACGCTGTGAACGTCAAAAATGTTTACCCGCCGGGAGTGGAAGCCCATACGTTCGAACCGACAACCAGAACCGTGCAGCAGATTGCCGATGCGGACGCCTTCATTTACATTGGCCACGGGATGGAACCGTTCGCCGAAAAACTGCAGGAAACATTACAAAATGAGCACGTCCGATTTCTCGTTGCCACAAACGGCATCGAATTGCTTGAATCGAACCATGAACAGGAGGATGCGCATGGCGAAGGGCACAAAGACGAACACGGAGAGGGACATGAGGAAGAACATGGCCATGAAGACGGAGACAAAGATCCTCACGTATGGCTTGACCCCATCCGATCCATTGCGATCGCCGAGAACATCCGCGATTTGCTGATTGAACTGAAACCTGACAAAAAAGACCTGTTTATGCAAAACTTTGAAACGTTAAAGATGAAACTCGAGCGCCTTGACCGGCAATTCCGTTCAACAGTGGAGAAAGCTCCCAGAAAAGAGATACTCGTTTCCCATCAAGCCTACGGATATTGGGAAGACCGCTACGGAATCAAACAGCTGAGCGTTTCCGGGCTTTCTCCGAGCAACGAACCATCGCAAAAAGAGCTGACTCAGCTCATCCAGACAGCCAAACAGCATCACATCCGCTATGTCATTTTCGAACAAAATGTTCATCCCAAAACGGCGGAAGTGATTCAGAACGAAATCGGCGCCAAGCCGCTCCGTCTGCATAACTTGGAATCGCTGACCGATGAAGATCGAAAAGCCCACAAAGATTACTTTGCTCTTATGGCCGAGAATCTCCGCGTGCTGCAAAAAGCCCTTTATTAAAATACAACCGCCTGTCTCTTTCGATTCGTGGGCTTTCTCATTTTGTTTCCCGGCTTCGTCTATTTCTGGCGTTTGTTTATGCACGATAAGCGCTATGTACGGCCAAAATAACAAGGAAAAAGGTGTCCCCAACGAGCGTGGGACACCTTCCTTTATGACGTGCGATCTTCTGCCCTGCAGAAAGAAAAGCACCCTTTTCCTCACCCATCACTCTCACTATTGCAGCGAGCGGACATAGGCCGCAATGGCCGCAATTTCTCCCGGCGTCAATGTTTGCACTTCTTTCGTCCGATGGCGCCGGATTGCTTCCTCGATCGTTTTCGCGCTGCCGTCATGCAAATACGGGGCTGTCGCCCATACGCCGCGCAGCGTCGGCGTATCCCACTGTTTGGGCGTCCGCGGGTTTGTGAACCGGGCGCGGGCGTCGCCTTTGGAGGCGCGGTCCTTCGGATTGGCCGTGCCGATATCGTGCAAGTAGGCGGTATTGGCAGTCGTCAATTTCCCGTCCGGCCCGACCGCCTTGACGCTGTCGGTGAAATACTCGCCCCCATGGCAGCTTAAGCAATTCCCTTTCCCGTTAAACAGGCGCTCCCCTTCCTTCGCTTCCGCCGTCAAGCTGCCGTCCGCCTTTCGATACGGGCTTTTCGGCACGGGGAACGAACGCGGGTCGTTCAAGTAGGCGAGAATGGCGTCAAACATATGCCGGACTTTCGGCGGCAGCGGCTTGGACGGGTCGATCGCCGTCATGCCGCCCATCTCGCCTTGCACCGTATGAATGTAGTCGGTAAAATCGTCGCGCGAACCATCCCACGTGAACTACCCCCACTTAATTTTCTAGCGAAAATTTGAAGTAGGGGCTTCCAAAGAAGTTTGACTGCTTCAAGCAATCCTTATTCTTTGAGGCGTGTCCACTTCGCCGCTAGAGCATAAGACACTCAGGTCTACAGCTTTACTTTTCTTTAAGATGTTTAATGCGCCATTGACATCCTGTTTACGAGTGGTGCCTTTGATTTTTTGCTTATCTTTCATGCTTTGAAGTCTGGCATTTTCTTTGTTAAACCATTGATTTATACTTTTTAATCTCCGCCCATCAATGATGAATGATCTGCCGTCTATATTTTACTGAATCTATCCTATTTTCAGCAAAATATAGTTAAGGCGATTCATCTCCCACTTACTCCGCTTCGCTTCGTTGAAGTGGGAGTCTTCTCGCCTAATTAAGATAAAAACGGTCGGCGAGTGCTTCATCGGCTGGCTTATGCCGCTGTTCGGCCCGTTGCTTGGCGATCGGGCCGTTGATGAGATGGAGCCCGAGCCCTGACTTTTCCGTCACCTCATACATGGCTTCTTCGGAATACTCGTATGACTCGATGCCGGCCGTATAGTCAAATTTCGTCGGCTCATCCGGCTTTCTCGCGTCAAGGGTGTCCAAATCAAGCCCGAGCCCTTCAGCGAGCGGTTCGCCCGAAAGTTCAAATTCCGAGTAGGCAAACATATTGCCGGCCGTATCAAAATGATCGTCCGCCACCGGCACGTGCAGGCGCGGCGCTTCCGCTGAACGGCCGTTCTCTTTCTCCCCGACGGCGGAACAGCCGGACGCCAAAAGCAGCGAGGCCGCCGCCGACGTGGCCATGACTTTCCAAGGCATGCGTTTCATAACTTGCTCCCCCATTTTATTTAAAAATAACGATTTTCATTTTCAATCTATTTCATTATACGCAGGCGATCCCCTTCATTCAAGCCGGAATCCGTTCCATCACATTCCGCCCGAGAAAGACGCTTTTCATGCCTCTTCTCCTTCCCTTAAGCCGGAATCCACTCAATGCGGCGTCCGCCCGTCCATAAAAAGCAGCATTCCAGTTCGTTCGGACAACGTCCGATTGTTTTGCGGCATAAGGACGACGCCGTTTCTTTGCATCGCCGAATGGCTTCCTCTTCCTCACACCACAGCAACACGCGAACCCGGTCGCGGTAAACGATGTACAATTCCCGATCCGCTTCTTCGCCCAATCCGCCGTCCGCCAGTAGCAGAGGCTTGCATGCCGCCTCTTCCATCGAACCGAAAAACTGCAGCAAATGATCCGTCACCTTGGCCAACACAAGTCCGTAATGCAACGGCGTCGGAAACATCGACAAAGGAAGGAGCGAACGGTGCTGATCAATCAACCGGAGCAAGCAAAGCGGCGACCGCAGCGAAGGGGCGGTGTCGCAATACGCTTGAATGACGCGGCGAAGAAACCGGCGCAACGCATACGGCCAGACATCCAACGTCTCGTGATGGATAGACACCATGGCTCGCCTCCTGTTTGTTCATGCATGTTTTCCCAGCTGCTCCAACACGGCGTTTATCGAGCTCCATGACCGTTTCGCAAAATAAATAGGCTTGTCTTTGCTTTTCGCCTTCTCTTTCACTTTCTTCGCCAAATTATGGTTCACGTAATCGATCATGACCAATATGGCGTCGACATGCTCCGGAATGTCGCGTTTCACCATATTCACTTTTCGTCCATTGAGATGAATGATTTCCCGGAATCCGGAACGCTCCAATTTATCGGTAATATGGCCTAAATGATCGGCTCCGACAACAAGCAGTGATGCCATCACGAAAGCCTCCTTTGCTCGCTTCTTTCTTTTTTATTTTAATTGAGAATGATTTTCTATGTCAATTATAACAAGAGATATTTTCATCATTTTTTGGACGATGAGCCCCCGCTTCAACGATGGTAAAGAAGGAAACGCCATTTCTGCACGAAATCCTTCTTTTATATTTGGGGAGGCGTGGGAGAACAACCATGATGGAAGCTGTCGATTGCCCCTGCTTCCGTTGATCCCAAGCGGGAGTCTTCTCGATTAGAGATGGATAAAATGCCTGCAAATGCGTCAAACTATAGACGCGGGCGATTTCATCACGACAAGGGGGATGACCATGGCGAAAGATGTTCTTTGCGAAGTGCGCAACTGCCATTATTGGGCGGAAGGGAACCGTTGCAGTGCGGAGTCCATTTATGTGATCAGCCATGCCGGAAACATGGCGTCTGATTCGTCGGAAACGGACTGCAAAACGTTTACTCCTTCCAATGAAGCGTAACGATTCAGCAAATAAAGCGCTGCCCGGTGTTGCGGGCGGCGCTTGCATCGTTAGAGGGGGATGACGGTGGACAAGCGCGCCAGTCTCATTCAAGCGTTCCAAAAGGAAATGAAGCGGGCCGCTTTAGGAACATACCCAGCTTGCATCGACTCCTTCGCCCGTTTGTGGGATTATGAGTTCGGTTCGTTTGATCAACTCCCACCTGAGATTGAACGGCTCATCGCGCATCGGGCCGCTGAACTCGGGTGGATGGATGACGTTTGAGGGCCGTCCATTTCGGAACAAACGCCAGGTGGAGCAAAAAACGACGTTGGATGGCCATCCCTATGTTTCCATCTGCGCGATGGAAATCGGCCGTGCAAGGGATGACGTTTGACTGCCGTCCTCCAACAGGGGACAAAGCGGACGGATGAAGCTGGATCGCAGCGGTCTAAAAGCAAGGGCTTCGATTCGGCGAACGCCATGCCTCCCGGTCGGAACGCCGCGGGAATGGCAGCGGCAAAAAGGCAGGAACCTCGACTTAGGCGAGGCCCTGCCTTTTCTGCTTCCGAACAGGCGTTTTTACTCCTATCAAAAGGTTTGTTCCGTTTTTGGAATGAGCCTTTTCAGTTCGCGTCGCAGCAGTTTTTGCGCGGCGTTGCGCGGCAGTTCGTCGACGAAGTAAATGCGGGCCGGCACTTTATATTTCGCCAGCCGCTCGCGGCAAAACGCGCGAAGGGCCGCTTCGTCTGGCGACGCTCCGCGTTTCAGGCGGACGAACGCATACGGCACTTGCCCCCACGTTTCATTCTCGACGCCCGTCACCCCGGCTTCTTCCACATCGGGATGCGACAGCAGCACCGCCTCCACCTCAGCGGGATAGACGTTTTCGCCGCCGGAAATGATCAAGTCAGAACGGCGGTCAAGGACGTACAAAAATCCGTCTTCATCAAGATAGCCGATATCGCCGGTAAAAAACCAGCCGCCGCGGATCGCTTGCGCCGTCGCTTCCGGGCGTTGCCAATATCCTTTTGTCACATTCGGCCCTTTGACGACAATTTCCCCCGCTTCATGCGGCGCAGCCGGCTTTCCGTCTTTTAGGATGCAAAGCTCCGCCGGAAAAAGCGGCTTGCCGGCCGAACCGAGCTTCGTCAAACTGTATTCCGGCGCGAGTGTTGCGATTTGCGACGCCGTTTCCGTCATCCCGTATGTCTGGTACACCGGGATGCCCTTTTCTTTGCATGCCTCAAGCAGCGGGCGCGGCGCCGGCCCGCCCCCCAGCAGCATGCAGCGGAACGTATCGGGGTAGCGCGCTTCCCCGAGCTCGGCCACCATCCGCTGAAGCATGGCAGCCACGACCGACATGATCGTCACGTCGCCGCGCATGATCCATTCGCTCGCTTCCTTTGGGTCGAATGACGTTTGCAGCCGCATCGGCATGCCATAAATGACGCTGCGCATGGCGATCGACAGGCCGCTGATATGAAACAGCGGCACGGCGGCCAGCCAGCAGTCGCGCTCATGCAAGCCTAAATTGAGCGCCGAACCGACCGCGCTCCACCAATGGTTGCCGTACGTTTGCAAGACGCCTTTCGGAGTGCCGGTCGTCCCGGACGTATACATGATCGTGGCGACTTCCTCCAAATCGCACGTTTCTTTTAAGGAGACGTCCACTTCCGGAAGCGCGGCAACCGCGCCCACAGTCAGAACGCGTCCATCGCCGTCAAGGCTCCCGGCTAGCTCCTCATCGGCGATGGCAAGCCGCGCGCCGCTGTCATCAAGCTGCCAGCCAAGCTCATAGGACGTAAGGCGCACGTTTTGCAGCAGGACGCGGGCGCCGAGAAAAAACAACGCATGGATGATCTCGATCATCTCGATGCGATTTTTCATCAGCAAGGCGACAATATCTCCTTCCTTGACGCCTGCTTGAGCGAGGCGCCGCGCCCAGACGGCAGCCGCTTCATACAATTCGGCAAACGTTTTTGTCCGCCGCCCGTCGCTCACGGCGATTCGCTCCGGGGTTAAAAACGCCCGCTGCTTCAGCCAGTTTGGCATCGTTGTCATCTAGCGTCCTCCTTTCTTGCCCCCTCCTCCGCCGACGGCCAGCGAAAGGATTCCTCCCTTCGGAAAAGCGACAAAAAGCAGCTTGATGCGGCATCAAGCTGCTTGGTCCGTTCTCACGGGAAACGCGGGAACTGGCCGAAGTCCGGCTTCCGTTTTTCCTTGAACGCCCGCATTCCTTCCTTCGCCTCTTCGGTCGTGTAGAAGAGAAGCGTCGCGTCGCCGGCGAGCTGTTGGATGCCGGCCAAGCCGTCGGAGTCGGCGTTGAATGCCGCTTTTAAGAAGCGAATGGCCGTCGGGCTTTTTTCCAAAATTTCTTGCGCCCATTTGACCGTTTCTTCTTCAAGCTGCTCAAGCGGCACAACTTTGTTGACCAGCCCCATTTCGAGCGCTTCTTGCGCCGTGTACTGACGGCATAAATACCAAATTTCCCGCGCCTTTTTATGGCCGACGATGCGGGCCAAATAACCGGCGCCATAGCCGCCGTCAAAGCTTCCCACTTTCGGCCCGGTTTGGCCGAAGATGGCGTTGTCCGCGGCGATCGTCAAATCGCATACGACATGAAGCACATGCCCACCGCCGATGGCATAGCCGGCGACCATCGCAATGACCGGCTTCGGAATGACGCGGATGAGCCGCTGCAAATCAAGCACATTGAGGCGCG
Organism: Geobacillus sp. FJAT-46040; assembly: GCF_002335725.1. Classification (NCBI taxonomy): domain Bacteria; kingdom Bacillati; phylum Bacillota; class Bacilli; order Caryophanales; family Anoxybacillaceae; genus Geobacillus; species Geobacillus sp. FJAT-46040. The sequence goes on along the minus strand of NZ_NISS01000001.1, from coordinate 194,744 downwards.
GAATTTCATCCTCGCCGACATAGCCGCCATGGCCGCGCACTTTTTGGTCCCCGCCCGAGCAAAACGCCTTGCCGCCGGCGCCGGTCAAAATGATGACGCCGATATTCGAATCATCGCGCGCTTTCGTAAACGCATCGATCATCTCGTTCACCGTTTTCGGCCGAAACGCGTTATGTACTTCCGGACGGTTGATCGTAATTTTGGCGATGCCGTTGTACGTTTCGTAAATAATATCCTCATAGTCGTACTGCTTCACCCATTCAAACGGCATTTACACTTCCCCCTTTGTCATGAATTCACTTACTATTTTAACAAAAATGCCGGGCTGTTCCACGTGAATTGCATGTCCGGCTCCTTTTACACAGATAAGTTCGCTGTTGGGCAGCCGCTCGTGCATTTGGGCGGCGATGCGGCAAAACTTCTCATCGCGCTCCCCGCAAACAAGGAGCACAGGCATGGCAAGTTCGCCAAGCCGTTCCCAAAACGACGGCTGCACGCCGGTCCCCATCCCGCGCAAACTGTTGGCAAGCCCCGTTGCCGTATGGCGGAGCCGCTCGCGGCGAATCGCCGCTCGCACCGGATCCGGGAGCGTCTGCTGAGTGGCAAACAGCGGGATTTTTTCCCAATCATCGACAAAAGCACGGACGCCTTCCGTTTCGATCTTTCGCGCCAACGCCTCATCCGCTTCCCGCCGCGCGCGCCGCTCCTCCTCTGTCTCCAAGCCGGGCGAACTGCTTTCCAGCACTAAGCGGCGAACGCGGCGCGGATGCCAAACGGCGAACGCCAACGCGAGCCGGCCGCCCATCGAGTAGCCGAGCACGTTCACTTGTTCGACGCCCCATTCGTCAAGGAGCGCCGCCAAGTCAGCCGCCGCGTGTTCGATCCGATACCGTCGGGCGTCCTTTGGCGCCTCGGTCCGCCCATGGCCCAACAAGTCGACGGCCATCACACGGAAGTCCGGCCAAAACGGGGCGAGCGGCCGCCACGTGTCCGCGCTGCCCGTAAACCCGTGAAGCAACAGAAGCGGCTCTCCTTCTCCGTATTGTTCCACATGGTAACAAACCCCATTCACCATCATAGTCATGCCAATCCTCTTCATTCGAGACATTTCGCGATTTCCCGAGCAACCTCGTTCCACAACAATCGATGCATTCGGACATTTTCCGCGCGCGACGTGCGCACTTCAATGACATGAAGCCCGCCTGACGACAGCGATTCCGATACATGGCGGCGGAACTCCGCCCAATTGTGCGGCACCGTATGGCGGCCGCCGTACATCTCGACGGCGTGGGCAAACGACAAATCCGTCGGCGTGCCAAACAGCGTTTCAAACGCCCCTTTATGGCGCGCCTGCGGCAAAAACGAGAAAATGCCGCCGCCGTTGTTGTTCAACAACACAATGGTAGCTGACAACGAATGCATCTTCGCCGCCAACAAGCCATTTACATCGTGGTAAAACGACAAGTCGCCGATCACCAGCACAAGCGGGTTCGCGGCAACGCTTGCGCCCAAGGCGCTCGAGACGACTCCGTCAATGCCGTTGGCGCCGCGGTTGGCCAAAACGCGAAGCGGCTTGTCCGTCGCAAAGAGAAACGTATCCGCATCGCGAATCGGCATGCTGTTGCCGACAAACAGCGTCGCCCCGGCTGGAAGCAAATCGGCAAGTTCCGTGAACACTTTCCCTTCAAACCATTCTTCTTTTGGCAGATGGCGCTCAAGCGCCGCGCGGGCGATCGCGTTCATCTCTAGCCATATCGCCGACCACGCGCTTTTGTTTTCTTTCGGTTTCGCCCATTCAAGAAGCTGGCGGCAAAGAATCAGTTCATCACTCCGAACGAAGCTGTCCGCGGACAACGTTGGATCGCGCCAGCCGCCGTCGTCGACAACAATTTGACGAATCGCGCGATGGCGCTTGAGCCATAAAAAGAGCGGCTTCGACACCGGCATGGCGCCGAACCGAAGCACCACATCCGGCACAAGCTTGGAAGCGGCGGTTTCCTCCCGCAATATGGCATCATAGCTGTCCAGCACGTACGTTTTGTCATGCGTACCGACGCGCAACTGGGAAAGCGGATCGGCCAAAATCGGAAAATCAAGCGCCCGCGCCAACTCGGTGACCGCCTCGGCAAACCCAGGGCGATCGAGCGGCCCGCAGACGATCAACCCGCGTTCCGCCGCCGACAGCTGCTCATACAGCGCCGATACGCTTTCTTGCGGCAGCGCTGGGCGGCCGTGCCACACTTGCGGCGCTCTCGAAACAGACCGCACCCGCTCCCAAACCGCCTCATCGATATGCGGGACAAGCGGCTCGCGAAACGGCGCGTTCACATGCACAGGCCCGCACGGTGCACCGGCGGCCGTTTGGACGGCTCTTGCCGCCATCGTCCGCGCGTATCGCAGCATATCATCCGCCTCTTCCGGCAGCGCCAAGTCCACAAACCACTTGGCGTAGCGTCCGTATAAGTGCAGCTGATCAATCGCCTGCGGCGCCCCGACATCGCGCAGTTCATGCGGCCGGTCGGCCGTCAGCACCACGAGCGGCACGCGCGAATAGTATGCCTCGACAACCGCGGGCCCATAGTTGGCCGCCGCCGTTCCGGACGTGCATACGAGCGCGACCGGACGCTGCTTCGCTTTCGCCAAGCCGAGGGCGAAAAACGCGGCCGACCGCTCATCGATATTCATATATAGTCGAAGGCCAGGGTGGGCCGCCATCGCCATCGCAAGCGGCGTCGAGCGCGAACCGGGGCTGATCACCGCCTCCGTCACCCCGGCCTGCGCCAATCCGTCCACCAATGCCGCTGCATAAACAGACAAGGCATCAGCCATCGTTCATCACTCCCAACGCCGATAACATCGGGGCCATTTTCACATTTGTCTCTTCATATTCGCTGTTTGGGTCGGAATCGGCGACAATGCCGCAGCCGGCAAACAGCATGGCTTCCTTCCCGGCGAGCAAGGCGGAGCGAATGGCGACCGCCCATTCCCCATTGCCTTCGCCATCCACCCAGCCGATCGGCGCTGCATACCATCCGCGGTCAAGCGGCTCAAGGGCGCGGATCACCTCCAGCGCTCGATCGCGCGGCGTTCCGCCGAGCGCGGGTGTCGGATGCATCATTTCCACTAAGCGGAGCACCGAGCGCTCGCGGGAGCCACGGCCGACAACCGGAGTGCATAAATGCTGGATGTGCGGCAGCTTGAGCAGCTGCGGTGCGGGCGGCATCTCGACCGTCTCGCAGACGGAAGAAAACAAGCGGCCGATCATTTGCACAACAAACTGATGTTCTTCGTTGTTTTTTCGATCTGCCCGCAGCCAAGCGCCAAGCCGCTCGTCTTCCTCCATATCGGCCCCGCGGCGCACCGATCCGGCGAGGCAAACCGACCGGCACATTTTCCCTTCTTTTTGGACAAGCTGCTCAGGGGAAGCCCCGATAAAACAGCGGCCGTCCTGTTCAAACGCAAAAATGTAAGCAAACGGCTGCTGCTCGCGAAGCCGCTGGAGTACGGCCGCGGCATCCACCGTTTTGGCAAACGCCAGGCGCCGAGCGCGGGCGAGCACCACCTTGTCCAACGCCCCCGCCCGAATCGAGGCGATCGCTTCGCGAACAGCCGCCAACCATCGTTCTTTCTCTTCTTCTTCGTCTGACACAAGGCGCGGAAGCCGCTTTGGAGCGGCCATGGGGTCGCTGATCCGCTCAAGCAAGCGCCCGACCCGCTCCCAGTCCCGTCCTCTTTTGTCCGTTGGGACGGTGACGGTCAACGTCGTTTTGCCGTTTCTTACGGCAAGAAGCGCGGCCGGCGCCACGAGCTTCCCGGCCGGAAAGCCGCGCCACATGTCGGTGCCCGGCCGATAGGGGTCAAACGAAAATCCGCCAAACAATAACGGCGGCGCATCGGCCGCGCCGTATGGCTCCATCTCCTTCTTCCATCGGCGCCGGCCCGCTTCCACGTCATCAAACCGGCTGTCGGCCTTCTCCGTTTCGATCGCATAAACGGAGCCGAGGCCGACCAATATCGTGCCTCCGGTTCGATCCGCCCAAAAAAACCGTTCGCGGAAGCCGCATGACGGCCCTTGCATAAAAAAAGAAACCGGATCAACGCCCTCCCACGGTTCCGCCCAGCTGACAAACGGCCGCCCTGCATTCACCGCCAATCTATGCAATTGTTGCTGCAGGTGATGTCGAAATCCAATCGCCACGTTCCTCACGCTTTCTGTCGTAAAATTCCCCCTCCATCCCCACTTCCCATTATAATACAATAGGAAATCATTTATCTATTGGGAAGGGTTGACATGCTTTCAACGTTTGCCTACACTTATTTTGGACATAAACGAATGATATTTTCACAGAATCTAAGGGGAATGAATATGCAATCATTCACACATATGGACCATCGCCCGCCGGCGCGCCGCGACTGGCGCGTCTTTTGGCGGCTGACGCGCCCGCATACGCTGACGGCGGCATTTGTGCCCGTATGCGTCGGCACGGTGCTGGCGCTTGGCGAAACATCGATCGATTGGCTGCTGTTTGCCGCGATGATGATCGCCTCTTTGTTGATTCAGGCGGCGACGAACATGTTCAACGAATACTACGATTATCAACGCGGCCTCGATTCACCGGAGTCGGTCGGCATCGGCGGCGCCATCGTCCGCGACGGCCTCAAGCCGAAAACGGTGCTGGCGTTGGCGTTTGGCTGTCTTGGGTTGGCTATGCTCATCGGCATCTACATTTGCGCCGAAAGCAGTTGGTGGCTCGCCGTTGTCGGAACGATTTGCATGGCGGCCGGTTATTTTTACACCGGAGGGCCGGTTCCGATCGCCTATACGCCGTTTGGCGAACTGGCGGCTGGGTTTTTTATGGGCTTTGTCATCATTTTGATTTCATTTTTCATCCAAACGGGCTATATCAGCGGCGACGCCGTGCTCACCGCCATTCCGATCGCGATTTTGGTCGGCGCCATTTTGCTGGCGAACAATATTCGCGACTTGGACGGCGACCGTGAAAAAGGGCGAAAGACGCTCGCCATTTTGATTGGCCGCGATTGGGCCATCCGCCTGCTCGCTGCCATGTTCGCCGTTGCCTTTCTTTGGACGGCCGCGCTTGCGGTGTTTCAGATCGTGCCGTTTTGGGCGCTGCTCGCTTTATTGAGCATTCCAAAAGCAATCGCCGCGACGCGCGGATTTATCGGCAAAATCAAGCCGATCGAGATGATGCCGGCCATGAAGGCGACGGCGCAAACGAATACACAGTTCGGCTTTTTGCTCGCCGCTGGCTTGCTCATTGCCCATTGGCTGTAACACGGTCAACATGACCGTGTTTTTTTTTTGATTTTCGCCCATACTACACCATATAGACGCTACTGCGAAGGAAGGGATTGCGACTGATGCTGACGAACGAACAGCTTGCCGCCCTCCGCTCAAGACTGCTCGACATGAAACGGGAGACGGAAGACCGGCTGAAGCAAAACGACCATTTCGGCATGATCCGCAGCCACGCCCACGATGCGGTCGGTGAGCTGGCGAGCTACGACAACCATCCGGCCGATGAGGCGACAGAGCTGTATGAGCGGGAAAAAGATCTCGCCCTAAAGGAGCATGCCGAGCGCGAAGTTCGCGAGATTGAACGGGCGCTTGGCGCCATCGCCGACGGCACATACGGAACGTGCCGCGTATGCGGCCGCCCGATCCCATACGAACGGCTCGAGGCACTGCCGACAACACTCTACTGCCGCGAGCACAGCCCGGATCAAACGGTGTCGCAAAAGCGGCCGCTTGAAGAGGGCGTTCTTATGCCGCCGTTTGGCAAATTCGATTTCGATGACCGCGCGGAATCGGTCGCTTACGACGCGGAAGATGCATGGCAGGAAGCAGCCCGCTACGGCACATCCGACACCCCTTCGGACCTTGGCAAAAACGTCGATTCCTACAGCGAAGTGTATGCCGAGTCGGAAGAGAACGTCGGCTATGTCGAAGACTTGGAAAATTTCGCGGCCGTCGATTTGCATGGCAGACACGTACGTGTGTACCCGACGCGGGAGCATGAGCTGCTGGAAAACATATTGGATGACGAAGGCATCATGTCGAACATCGGCGATTTGCCGGCGTATGAAAAAGACCCGTATACATCGACAGACAGCTACCGCCGGTACGATGAAAGACTGTCCCAGCAGCATTTTGGGGAAACAACTCCATGAAAAAGGCCATCGGCAAGATGGTCTTTTTTGTGAAACGGGCCGATGCCGTTTTCCGTAGTACAGAGCAGAACGTCATATGATCCGAATGGAGGCGAAATGATGAACGCACATGAGATCGATTACCGGCTGTACGGCGATGACATGCAGTTTGTCGAAATCGAGCTCGACCCATACGAAAGCGTGGTCGCGGAAGCGGGCGGGATGATGATGATGGATGACGGCATCGTCATGGAAACCGTATTTGGCGACGGCTCCTCGTCCGGAAAAGGGCTGCTTGGCCGCCTTGTCGGCGCGGGAAAGCGGCTGCTCACCGGCGAAAGCTTGTTCATGACCGTGTTTACCAACCAAGGAAGCGGCAAGCGCCGCGTCGCCTTCGCCGCTCCGTATCCGGGAAAAATCATCCCGGTCGATTTAAGCGAACTTGGCGGGAAGCTCATCTGCCAAAAAGACTCCTTTTTGTGTGCGGCAAAAGGCGTTTCCGTCGGCATTGAGTTTCAGCGCAAGCTCGGCGCTGGCTTTTTCGGCGGCGAAGGGTTTATTATGCAAAAGTTGGAAGGTGACGGGCTTGCCTTTTTGCACGCCGGCGGAACGATCCACCGCCGCGACTTGCAGCCCGGGGAAACGCTTCGTATTGACACCGGCTGCCTTGTCGCCATGACGAAAGACGTCAACTACGATATTGAATATGTCGGCAACATCAAAACCGCCTTCTTCGGCGGCGAAGGATTGTTTTTGGCCACCGTCACCGGTCCGGGAGCAGTGTGGGTGCAGTCGCTTCCGTTCAGCCGGCTCGCTGACCGCGTCCTCGCTGCCGCCCCGAGCGCCGGCGGACGGTCGGTCGGCGAAGGCAGCATCCTCGGCGGCATCGGCGACTGGCTCGACGGCGACGACTAAGCGAGAAAGGGCGCTCCGGCCAAACGGAACGCCCTTTTGCTTTTCTGCCTTCCCCCTCGAAATTCCCTAAAAGGACGATGATTAAATGAAAAAGCAGCCCAAAAACGTCCTTTTCTAAGTTGAGAAACGTTCCCCCGACGGCAAAAGACCCCAAATTTCGGCGGCGTATTCCGCTACGGTTCGATCGCTGGCGAAACGGCCGGAATGGGCGATGTTGACGGCGCTCATCCGCCACCAGCGCGCCGGATCGCGGTAAGCGGCCTCAACCCGCTCGTGCGCCTCGGCGTAGGCGGCAAAGTCGCGCAGCACAAAATATTCGTCGTTTTGCGCCAGCAGCGAGTCGTAAATCGGCTCAAAGTAGTCGCCGACATCAGGGAAAAAGCCGTTGATGAGCTGGTCGACAACTTGCTTGATCCGTTTGTCATGATGGTAATACTCATGCGCCCGATAGCCTCCGTGTTCGTAGTAGCGGAGCACTTCATCGGCCGTCAGTCCGAACAAAAACATGTTGTCCTCCCCGACGGCTTCCGCGATTTCGACGTTCGCTCCATCCAGCGTGCCAAGCGTAACGGCGCCGTTCATCATAAACTTCATGTTGCCCGTCCCGGACGCTTCTTTGCTGGCTGTTGAGATTTGCTCGCTCACATCGGCGGCCGGAATGATTTCTTCCGCGAGCGATACGCGGTAATTTTCCAAAAAAATGACCTTCAGTTGCTCGTTCGTCCGTTTATCGTTGTTCACCTGATCCGCCACCGAATGGATGAGCTTGATGATCCGCTTGGCGTAATAATAGCCTGGCGACGCTTTCGCTCCGAAAATGAACGTGCGCGGGTGGATCGAAACATACGGGTCTTCTTTCAGCCGATTGTATAAATGCATAATGTGCAAAACGTTTAACAACTGCCGTTTATAAGCGTGCAGCCGCTTCACTTGCACGTCAAAAATGGACGATTCGTCAACAAGAATCCCGGTTTTTTCGTAAATGCGGGCGGCGAGCCTCGCCTTCCGCTGCTGTTTGACCGCAGCCAACGCCTGCTGAAACGCCGGATCGGAAGCATAAGACTTCAGCTCAATCAATGCTTCCGGCTCGCGGATCCAGCGCGGACCAATCGTTTCCGTAATCAACGCCGACAGCTCCGGGTTCGCCTTTAACAGCCAGCGACGATGCGTCACCCCGTTCATTTTGTTGTTGAACTTGTGCGGCGCCCATTCGTAAAACAAGCGCATTTCCCGCTGTTTCAATATGTCCGTATGCAGTTTCGCCACACCGTTGACGCTATGGCTCGCAACAACGGCCAAGTGCGCCATTTTCACCATCCCGTGGGCGATGATGGCCATTTGTTCAATCCGCCCCCAATCGCCAGGGTAGCGTTCCCACAGCTCGCGGCAAAACCGTTCGTTGATTTCCTCGACGATCATATAAATGCGCGGCAACAGCGGCTGAAACAGACGAATCGGCCATTTCTCGAGCGCTTCCGCCAGAGTCGTATGATTCGTGTACGCGATCGTATGGGTCGTAATGTGCCAAGCCTCTTCCCAGCTCATCCCTTCCTCATCGAGCAAAATGCGCATCAACTCCGGAATCGCAAGCGCGGGGTGCGTGTCGTTGATATGAATGGCGACATATTCATGGAGGCGGCGCAAGCTCCCGTGCTGGCGGCGATGGGCGCGAGTGATGCTGCTGAGGCTGGCGGCGACGAGAAAATACTGCTGCTTCAGCCGCAAAATTTTTCCTTCGTCATGCGTATCGTCCGGGTACAAAAACTCGGAAATGGCTTCGGTCTCCCGTTTGTATTGCATGACATCTTTATGAAGCGGGAACGTTTTCGCCGGTTCGGCGCTCCAAAGCCGGAGCGTGTTGACCGTGTTCGTCCCGTAGCCGATGACCGGCATATCGTACGGCACCGCCATCACGTTTTCGCTGTCGACATGGCGGAAGACAAGGCGGCCGTTTTGCTCCGACACCTCAACCCGCCCACAAAACCGGACTTCGACCGCCAGCTCTTCTTTCCGGATTTCCCAAACGTTCCCGTTTCGCAGCCATTGCTCCGGCAGTTCGACTTGATAACCGTCGACGATCTTTTGGTCAAACAGCCCATGCTTGTAGCGGATGCCGTGCCCGTGGCCCGGCAAATTCAATGTGGCGAGCGAGTCAAGAAAACAGGCGGCGAGCCGCCCCAGCCCGCCGTTGCCAAGCCCGGCGTCCGCCTCACATTCCTCGACATCTTCGAGGCGAATGCCGAGCTCGCGCAATCCTTCCTCGACGACCGAGCGGACGCCGAGGTTTAACAAATTGTTGCCGAGCAGGCGACCCAACAAAAACTCAATCGACAAATAATACACTTGCTTCCACCGTTGCGCCCGGTAGCGTTCATTCGTCGCGATCCAATGGCGGCTGATATGTTCGCGCACCATATGGCCAAGGACATGATAATGATCGCGCGCCGTCGACTCCGCAAACGGTTTGCCGCACAACTCCTCGACCCGCGTCACAAACGCCCGTTGAAACGTTTCTTTATCCGCGAACAAGCGCGTCTTCCCCCTTTTTGTTCAGCTGTTCGTACGCTTTTCGATACTCCCTCGCCGACCGGCGCCAGCTGTAATCGCCGCGCATCGCCCGCTCCATGAGCCGCTCCCAGACAGATGGCTGGTGGTAGAACGACAGCGCCCGGCGGATCGTGTACAACATGTCATGGGCATTAAAGTTCGTAAAGCTGAACCCGTTTCCCTCTCCTGTAAATTCATTGTACGATTGCACCGTATCGTTCAGCCCACCCGTTTCCCGAACGATCGGAATCGTCCCGTACCGAAGCGCGATCATTTGGCTCAACCCGCACGGTTCAAATAATGACGGCATTAAAAACAAGTCCGAGCCCGCATAGATTTGATGGGCGAGCGGTTCGTGAAAGCCGATGTACACCCCGACTTTGTCCGGATAGGCCGCTGCCATTTGCGAGAAAAACTGTTCAAAGCGCCAATCCCCGGTGCCGAGCACGACGAGCTGCATGTCTTCCTGCATGAGGTCATGAAAGACGCACGTCACCAAATCGAGCCCTTTTTGCGCCGTCATTCGCGTCACCATGGCGACGATGGGCGCATCATCCCGCTCTGGCAGACCGAACCGCCGCTGCAAAGCGCGCTTGTTGAGTTTTTTTCTTTCCCGCGTATGTACGCTATAGGTCGCCGCCAAAAACGGATCGGTTTGCGGGTTGTAAAACTCGTCGTCAATGCCGTTTAAAATGCCAAGCAAATCGGCCCGCCGCGCCCGCAGCAAGCCGTCCAACCGCTCGCCGTAATAGGCGGTTTGAATCTCTTCTTTGTACGTCGGACTCACCGTCGTGATCAAATCGGAGGCGACAAGCGCCCCTTTCATAAAGCTGACGCTTCCGTAAAACTCGAGCTGGTCGACAGTGAAATACCGTCCGTCCAAATTCAACAAATCCTCTAAAATCCCGCGCGGAAACAGCCCTTGAAACTGCAAGTTGTGAATCGTAAACATCGTGCGGATATCCGCATAAAACGGATCATGGTGGTATTGCTCGCGCAGCAAAAATGGAATCATGCCGGTGTGCCAGTCATGGCAATGAATGATGTCGGGCTGAAACCCGATCTCCGGCAGCGCGTCCAGCACCGCCCGGCAAAAATAAGAAAACCGCTCGCCGTCGTCATCATGGCCGTACAGCTGCGGCCGTTTGAAGTAATACTCGTTGTCGATGAAGTAATAGATGACCCCGTCGTGCTCGAGCTCCTCCACGCCGGCATATTGGCGGCGCCACCCGACCGGCACGGTGAACTCCGCCGTTTTGTTCATCTTCTCTTTCCATTCGCGGGCGATCGTCTCATATTTCGGCAGCATGACACGGGCGTCAACGCCGAGCCGGCGCAGCTCTTTCGGCAGCGCGCCGGCAACGTCGGCCAATCCCCCCGATTTGGCGAACGGGGCGCATTCGGAAACGGCAAATAGCACGTTCATCGGCTGGCGACCTCCCCCTGCACCGTTCCTTTGCGGACGACAAACGGTTGATCAGCCGTTCCTTTCAACACCACGCCCGGTTCGACCTTGGCGTCTTTATCGATAATGACGCCATCGAGGACGCAGCCGTCGCCGATTTGGCACTTTTGCATAATAATGCTGTTTTTCACGACCGCTCCTTTGCCGATCTTCACAGAGCGGAACAAGACGCTGTTTTCCACCGTCCCGTCAATGACGCAGCCGTTGGCGATCATCGAGCGCTTTACGATCCCTTCCCGCCCGTACTTCGTCGGCGGCTCGTCTTTCACTTTCGTATAAATCGGCCGCGATGGAAGAAAAAGCTGCTCCCAAACACTGCGGTCAAGAAGCTCCATGCTCGCGCGGAAATAGCGGGCGAGCGAATCGATGACGGCCGCATACCCGCTGTATTCATAGTCGCAAATGGACAGCGAATGACAGTTATCGCAGACGACATCGACGATGCTTCGATAGCCGCGGTTTTTATAATTGGCAATGAAATCAAGCAGAAGAGACGTCTCCAACACGTACATCTCCAGCGGCTCGCCGCGATGGCAGATTCGCGTCACATCGCAGCCGCGTTCGATATGGCGCTCGAGGACGGCGTCAAAGTCGATGTTGCACACCGTGTAGCTATTGACGATGACCGCATACTTTTGCCGACTCCGCAAAAAATAGTCGATATGCTGCTCAAAATGGGCAAACGCCCCGATCCGGCGCTCACCGGAAAACAACAAGTCCGGCGATGGGAAGAAAAACAATCCGTCCCGCTTTCGGTTTAAATCCCAATTCTTCCCTGATCCTAAATGGTCCATCAGCGACCGATATTGGTATTTCGAAAAAATCGCGACGCTTTCAATGCCGGAGTTGACCATGCTTGAAAGCACGAAATCAATGAGCCGATACCGCCCGGCAAACGGCACCGCTGCGATTGAGCGTTGCTCGACAAGCGGCGCCATTGCCTCCATATACGTGGTCGCGTCGATGACGCCCAACATCATGTTGTTGTTCATTGTGCTCCATCCTTCCTTGCGGTGTCCTTATTCCGTTGCTTGATCCACTCGGTCGTTACGAGCACGACGTCATCATCAGCATCGCCCGGGCTCACAGTCGAATGCGGCGGGATGACGATCTCCGGAGTGACGATCGCTCGCTCGACATACGCTCCTTCACCAACTGTTGCCCCTGGCATAATGACGGATTCTTTCACAACCGCTCCCTTGCCGATGCAGACGCCTTGAAACAGCACCGAGCGCTCCACCGTTCCTTCCACGACGCATCCCTCATTGATGAGAGAATCGCTCACTTCCGCCTCGAGAGCGATGTATTGCGGCGGCTGGTTCGGGTTGACCGAATAAATGCGCCACGAGCGATCAAACAAGTCAAGTTCATTGTGTTCATCGAGCAAATCCATGTTGGCTTCCCACAAGCTTTTGACGGTGCCGACATCTTTCCAATAGCCTTTGAACGGATAGGCCACGAGCCGCTTGTTCTCCCGAAGAAGCCGCGGAATCACATCTTTGCCGAAGTCGTGCGACGAATGCGGATCGGCGTTGTCGATTTGCAAATACTCCCTCAATAACGGCCAATTGAAAATGTAAATGCCCATCGATGCCAAATTGCTTTTCGGATTGGCCGGCTTTTCGGCAAATTCGACAATTTCCATGTTTTCATTCGTGTTCATAATGCCGAATCGGCTCGCCTCTTCCCACGGCACTTCAATAACGGAAATCGTTGCATCCGCCTGTTTGGCGATATGGTAGTCGAGCATCTGCTGGTAATCCATCTTGTAAATATGATCGCCAGACAGCACGAGAACGTAATCCGGGTCGTATTGTTCAATATAATTCATATTTTGATAAATGGCGTTCGCTGTGCCTTCGTACCATTTGACGCCGGAAGAGGCGGAGTAAGGGGGAAGGACGGTGACGCCCCCGTTTCTTCGATCTAAATCCCATGCGCTTCCGATGCCGATGTACGAGTGCAAAAGAAGCGGCTGATATTGGGTCAACACCCCGACTGTGTCAATGCCCGAGTTCGTGCAATTGCTCAACGTAAAATCAATGATCCGGTACTTCCCCCCAAACGGCACGGCTGGTTTCGCGATGTTTTTCGTCAGCGAGCGAAGCCGGCTTCCTTGCCCGCCGGCCAATAACATGGCGATGCACTTCTTCTTCATTCTGCTTTCTCTCCCCTCGTTTTTGCACTGGCCGCAAAATGGAAATGCCAAACGGCGGAATCGTCATGCGCACATGGTACGGTTTTCCATGAAACGGCTCACTGAAAGCGGGAAGCCGCTTCCCGTTGACATGTCCCGAACCGCCAAACTCCGCTGCATCGCTGTTAAGCACTTCGCGGTACGGCGCCAAAAGCGGCACGCCGACTTTGTAATCGTCATACGCCTGATTTGTGAAATTACAAACAATGACCAGCACATCACCTTCTTTTTTCCCCCGGCGGATGAATGAAAAAATGCTTTGCTCGGCATTATGAACGTCAATCCATTCAAACCCTCTCGGATCATGATCAAGCTCGTAAAACGGCTTATACCGTTTATAGCAGGCGATCAGCTGCTTCACATATTCGTCCATTTTCCGGTGCAATTCAAAATCGAACAGCACCCAGTCCAGCTCCTCGGCAAACTTCCATTCATCAAACTGGGCAAACTCACTGCCCATAAACAGCAGCTTTTTCCCAGGGTGGGCCATCATGTACCCATACAATAGGCGCAGCTGGGCGAACTTCTCTTCGTACGACCCAGGCATTTTATTGAGCAGTGATTTTTTGCCATGCACAACTTCATCATGGGAAAATGGCAAAATGAAATTTTCCGAATACGCATAAAGGAGGGAAAAACTGACCTGGTTATGGGCGTATTTCCGCTCATGCGGCGGCGTTTCCATATACTTCAGCATGTCGTTCATCCAGCCCATGTTCCACTTGTAGTTAAACCCAAGGCCGCCATCGTACGTCGGCGCGGTCACCCGAGGCCAGTCGGTCGAATCTTCAGCGATCATCAAGACGTTCGGGTCATAGGCAAACACCGCCTCATTCAACTGGCGCAAAAACTCGACCGCATACGGATTTTCATAGAGCCGGTCGTTGTTCGGCCAATAAAGCATATTGGCGACCGCATCGACGCGAAACCCGTCCACATGGTAATACTCCAGCCAAAACAACGCATTGGAGATCAGAAAACTGCGCACTTCCGGCTTGCCCAAGTCAAAATTCGCCGTCCCCCAGACGTAATTTTCTCGGTCTTTTTCATTCGCGTATTCATACGTCGGCGCGCCGTCAAACATGTACAGCCCGTGGGCGTCCTTGCAAAAATGCCCCGGCACCCAGTCGATGATGACGCCAAGCCCCGCTTGATGGCAGCGGTCGACGAAATACATGAAATCGTGCGGCGTGCCATAGCGGCTTGTCACCGAATAATAGCCGGTCCCTTGATATCCCCACGAACGATCGAGCGGATGCTCGACAAGCGGAAGCAGCTCAATGTGCGTAAATCCGCGCTCCAGCACGTACGGAATGAGTTCGTCGGCCATCTCACGGTACGTATAAAAGCGGCCGTCCGGTTTCTTTTTCCACGAACCGAAATGAAGTTCATAAATGACCATCGGTTGGTCATAAATCCGCTTTCGCCGTTTCTTCCGCTGCCAAGGTGAATCATTCCACTCGTATCCTTTCAAATCGTAGACAATCGAGGCGGTATGAGGGCGCAATTCGGAGTAAAAGGCGTACGGGTCGGCTTTCAACAGAACACGGCCATCCGGTGTGATGATCTCATATTTATAGAGATGCCCTTCCAAGTTTTCTGGAACAACGATCGTCCATACCCCTTCGTCGTTCACCTTCGTCAGGGGGGAATTCGCCCCATTCCAATCGTTGAAACTGCCGACAAGACGGACTTCCCGCGCATGGGGCGCCCACACGCAAAAGCGAGTGCCGACCGCTCCGCCGCCGCGGATGACATGAGCGCCGAACAGCTCATAACTTTGATACAAACGGCCTTCATGAAACAAATACACTTCTAAATCTGTCGGATTCGCCGCAATCAAGCTGGATCGCATCCTTTCCGAAGCAAAATGATGGCCATACACAGCATTGATTCCTATTCGCCAACAGAAGGCTTTATTCCTTGAATGCTTCGTCTATATTTTTAGACAAATTCCAACAACCGCTGTTTCTGGCTGTCGAAATTTCATTTGCACACAGGTGGATTTTTATATTATAATATATACAAGTTGATAATTATTATAAATAATGGAGGTGCATTATGGCTCCAACACTGTACGATTTTCACCATCTCCCGCACGTCAAAACGCAAAATGAATCGAAAAAAGCGCTCTGGGTGACGCTTTTGTTGACCATGTTTTTCACCGCCGTCGAAATCATTGGCGGACTGATTTCCAACTCACTCGCCCTCTTGTCCGATTCGGCCCATATGGCATCCGATGTATTGGCGCTTGGCTTAAGCATGGTCGCCCTCTACATGGCGACGCGCCCGCCGAACCGTCGGTTTACGTTCGGCTTTTTGCGGTTTGAAATCATCACATCGTTTTTGAATGGGCTGACGTTGGCCGTCATTGCGCTGTGGATTTTATGGGAAGGCATTCAGCGTTTTCTCCATCCTGAACCGATCAACTTTCGCCTCATGCTCGGGATCGCAGCGATCGGCCTCGTCGTCAACTTGACGTTGACCATCGTCTTAAGCCGGAGCACGAAAGAGGAAGACAACTTGAACGTTCAGAGCGCCCTTTGGCATTTCATCGGCGACTTGATTAGCTCGATCGGCGTCATCGTTTCCGCACTGCTCATTTACTTCACCGGCTGGACGGTGTTCGACCCGATCATCAGCTTAGTGATCGCCGCCATCATTTTCACAGGCGGGGCGAAAATTATGCGCGAATCGTATCTCATCTTAATGGAAGCCGTGCCAGATGGGTTCGACCTCGAACAAATCCGCGCCGATATTCGAAAGATCGAAGGGGTCGAAGACGTGCACGACATGCACTTATGGGCCATCTCGACCGACCATTACTCGCTGTCGGCTCATGTGTTTGTCAACGAACGCATCCAGCCGCTATGCGTCATCTTGGCGGTGAATGAAATGTTGAAGGAAAAATACGGAATCGAGCACGCCACCATCCAGGTGGAGCACGCCATGCTCCATGACCATGGCCGCTATGGCCGGGCGTTTTTGGAGAAAAAAGCTTTCCATGAATAGGAAATGCCGCCTCTGCTTCTAATGGCATGGGCGGCTTTTTCGTTTGTCCATTTTCCCTTTCAAACAAAAAGGAATCAATACGATCCGCGGCGAACATATAGAGTCATCATGCCGAAGGAAGGGATGCCTCATGGGAATCGGAACGATCTTCTCGTTTTTCGGCGTCGCCGTTTTGCTTACGTTAGCGCCGGGGCCAGACATTTTGTTCGTCATCGCCCAAAGCCTGTCCCAAGGCAAACAGGCGGGCATCGCCACCGCGCTCGGGCTGTGCACCGGACTGCTTGTCCACATCAGTGCAGCCACGCTTGGCGTCTCGGCTGTCATTTACCAATCCGCCTTGGCGTTTGCCATCGTCAAGTACACCGGCGCCGCGTATTTGCTGTACTTGGCATGGCAGGCGTTCCGCGAAAAAGACAGCAGTCTCGCCTTTGGGCGGCAGAAGCCAATGGCATACGCCTCGCTGTACAAAAAAGGCATTGTCATGAACGTGCTCAATCCGAAAGTGTCGCTCTTCTTTTTGGCGCTCCTGCCGCAGTTCGTTGATCCGTCAGCGGGCCAGATCCCGCAGCAAATGCTCGTATTAGGCGTCATCTTTCTCGTTCAAGCTCTCGCTGTCTTCACCTTAGTGAGCATCGGTGCGGAAAAACTGCGCCACTGGCTGCTGTCGAACGAACGAATCGCTCGGCGGATCAACTGGCTAAAAGGGATCCTTTTCGCCGCCATCGGCATCCAAATCGCCTTCAGCGAGCGGTCGTAGCGGAAGAAAAAAGAGGGCGGCTGCCCTCTTTTCTGCTCATCTCCACAACAGTGCCGCGCCTCCCAATATGAGGAGCAGGGAGAGAAATAGCACCCATGTTGACCAAAGATCGATCATTTCAAAAAACAAGACTATTCTCCGCTCACGCCCCTCCTTCTTCTTGTATTCTTCCCACTGCTGCTTAATGATCACGATCCCAAACGGAAACACCCCGATTCCCGCCACAAGGAGAATCACCGCTATTCCTTTGTCATCCGTCCCCATTCCTCTAGCCAACCTCCGCACCGAATCACCGCCCGCGCTTTCAGGCAGGTGAGGATCATGCTTTCTGACGCCGTTCGCCCTCGCTCACGACGCTTTCGTTTGCAGCAGCTTCACACCAAGCCCGATAAACACGATCCCTGTCAATCGATTGACAAGAAGCGCCATTTTCGCGTTTTGACGCATCCGTTTCGTCGCCAGCGCGGCGACATAGACGACGCCAAGCCCCCACAGCGTGCTCGTCACCACGAACGAAACGCCGAGCAGCAGAAACGGAAGCGGGCCGTATGGCTGGGCCGTTTCGATGAATTGCGGCAAAAACGAAAGGAAAAACAACGCCACTTTCGGATTCAACACATTCGTCGTCACGCCGTGCCAATAAATCTTGTTCAGCTTCATCGGCGCCAACTCCCCCGACTCCAACGCGGGCGGCGCCGGCTGCCGCATCATTTTGATGCCAAGATACACCAAATACGCCGCGCCAGCGATTTTCACAGCCGTAAATAAGACAACCGACTGCTGCAAAATCACCGCCAAACCAAACGCAGCGAGCAACGTATGAATGAACACCCCCGTCGAAATGCCCAACACCGAATACACGCCCGCTTTTCTCCCTTGCGCCACACTGCGCCCCATAATATACATCGTATCCACTCCCGGAGTGGCATGCATCAAAATCGACGCCAGCAAATACATCCCGTAACTTGTAATGCCTAACACATGTCTCCCTCCTGACCAAGCTAGCAAACAATCATCCATGGACAGTGGCACTGCTTTCGGGCAATGTTACAAAAGGTAGGTGGCTTCACCACCGATACAGTGACAAAATCGTTCCGTTTTCCAAAACGAATGATCCCAAGAACCTCGATGTCCACCGGCCTTCGAAAAAGCAGATGATGGGTAGCGCCCGGTCGGACAAGCAGCGCTTCCCCAATCGAACATCTTTTTTCCTTCCATGACCGCCCGCTCAACGAAAGCGGCTGTTTTTCACTGTCCTTGTTAGAAGTGAACTGCCCACCACCTACGCTTCGCTTAGAGGCAGGGGCTTCAAGCGACTTGTGCGTGTTCGCTGAACGGTAAGCCACAAACAAGAACCCTTTACGCTTCCCTTCGTTCCAAAGGTGTCGGTTTGAACCATAGACGATCATATTCATCGGCGATGGCCAACCGAAATTCATCTCCCACCTACTCATTGATCGATCGCTCTTCACATTCCTTGAGGTGGGAGACTTCTTTCGGAAATGACGTTAACGTAAAAGATCTTCTTCTCATCGTCAGTCAAAAAGGCGATATTTTCGAAATGGAAAAAATGGCAGTAGCGCCAGAAATACTTTTAGTCACATTTTCGTGTCACCTAAAAGGCCGGTAAAAAACGGCTGTCACGAGCAAATCAGCGGCATTTCGCCGAAAAAGAAGATTGATTCCGCAAGGTTGTTCTAATTAAGAAACAGCTGGAACTAGCAGTATTTTATACGAAATCACCTGCTATTTTTCCAACCTCTTCTTAACGTCCAGATTTTTCTAGCTCTTTCGAATGGTTTGTTTTCGTTTCTTTCCAAGACAACAGCGTAAGTTCGTATTGGGCAAACCCGTTGGACAATGTCGCCACATAGCGGATGCGGCTGTCTGGCGGCAAATATTTTTGTGCTTCCGGTGACGATTCAAAGGAAACGGTCACCGATGCTTTCCCTTTCACTGGCGCAAAGGTCCAGTTGCCGTCCGCGGACGGGTTGATCGTTCCGTTTTCGCGAATATAATCGATGATCACTTGCCGGTTTTCATCCGGCGCAGCCAAAATCGTGTTTTTCCCGCCCGGATTGATGATCCGGTTCGTCGTCGCCCGATAGTTGTTCGTCGCAACGATAAATTCCCTCTTCGGCGTCACCGGTTTGCCTTGGAATCGCAAGTTTTTAATGCGGTTTGCTTTCGGGTTGATCACATTTTGATTTTTGTCGTATTTCGCCGGCTCGGTGACATCGATCTCATACGTCACTCCATCAATAATGTCGAAGTTGTACGTCGGGAAGTCGTTGTTGATAAGCGGCTGAATGCCTGTCTTGTTCGGGTCGATTTGGTTGAATTGTCCCGCCGACCACTCAAGCCATTCTTTCAACTCGGCTCCCGTAATTTTCAGCGCATACACCGTGTTTGGATACAACTCACATTTCGCACCTTGAATAAAAATTCAAAATAAACCTGATTTCATCGAATAAAAATTAGTTATTTCTCACATTTCGCACCCTCCCAACGAAAATCGGGAGGATTTTTTGTGTCCATCGTCGAATGAATCCTTGACATACAAGGAAAGTGAAGGAGTTTTTCTCTCATGAACGTTCAAGCCAAAAAGGTCTATCGCAATTATTATTTGAATATAAGTCGAATGAATCCTTGACATACAAGGAAAGTGAAGGAGTTTTTCTCTCATGAACGTTCAAGTCAAAAAGGTCTATCGTAATGATTATTTGAATATAATAAGTGCCCTATTCAAGAAACTGGGCCTGCCCCAATTGATTGACCATCTCGTTCCCGTTGATCCACAGTGCCAGACTCGAGTCAGCGATGCCGTTCAGGCCATCATCTACAATCTGTTTGACGGCCGGCAAGCCCTCGTTCAC
>NZ_NISS01000001.1:171972-173993 GCF_002335725.1 Geobacillus sp. FJAT-46040 | reverse complement strand
TTCGCTTTTTTGAAAGACCCTTTTTTCACGGATGAGATCTATGTCAAAAAGCCAGAACGAGTTGCGGTATTGGGCTATTTGTTTCTCTTGGCCTTGGCCATTTACCGCGTCTTTCAGCGCCGGGTGCGCCAGTTCATCACACCCGAACACCCATTAAAGGGCGCCGGAGGCCGCAAGCTGACCCGACCGACGGGGCAGGCGATTTTCCAGCTGTTTCAATATGTGAACGTCGTCCTCCTGGAGCTGCCGGATGGACGCATCCAACGCTCACTGGATCGCTCCCTCACCCCTGAACAACGAAGGATTCTGCAGGGGTTGGGGCTGGATGAGAGCATTTACGTGTAACGTCATACGGAACGACCAGCGATGGTAAAAAAAGGATAGCCATCGCTCGTCGTGTTGGTCAAAAAGTTATTCTGAAAAACTAAATAAAAAATCCTTTGTTTTGACCTTGTTAGGGTGCGAAATGTGAGTTATTTTACAATATCTGTATAAAAGTTTATTTTTATGCGAATATTTTGGTCATTTTTTGTATATTATGCAAAGGTTGCGAAATATGAGATACAAGTACAAATCGGCGACGTTTTTAATGGCGATTTCCCCTGCCGGAATATCCGTGTAATAGCTCGGTCCACCGCGCCCGCCGGCCTTGAACGGAGCGCCGGCTGACAGCACCGGAAGGCCTTCATACTGCGTCCCTTTTAACATTTTTTCCACATACCACTTTTGGGCGTTCGTGACGATTTGCACGGACGGATCATCTTGAACGAGTGCAAAATAGCTGTTGATCGGGCTCGTAGTTTTTCCAACCGGGCTGCGGACGTACTGGATCGTCGCTTCGTGCTCCGCCTGAATGGCCTGCTCGACGGCCGAATCGCTGTCAACCAACGGCGTTTTCGTCGCCTTGTCATACACTGGACGGAGTTGGGCTTTCGCTTGCGTCACTTTCCATTTTCCGTCGACTTGCTCGACCGTCAAGTCGATCACGCCGAGCGTATCGCCCCATGAACCCGGCATCGTCACCGGAACGCCACTAAAATGCGCAGCTTGACGACGTCCCGCTCCTCCGCGCCTACCGCCGTCGGCCCAAACGAAGGAGCCAGCAGCCCCAACGCCAACACCACGCTCGCCGCCGCGTATTTCTTCCGTTGTAACTATTCACCCCAGTGCTAGTGTATAAAAAAGCCCAGCACAAATAGGGCATTTCGGTCATAGAAAATGCCCTAGGTAGCGGAAAGAACTCGATCGATCGTTTCGCCTGCCAACAGAAGACATAACGAATCCCACACGTTTTTTTCGTGTTTCGTCAGTGTGGAAACGATGCTTCTTGCGATGCAAAACGACTGCGCGAATGTTTCTTCGCGAAACGTACCCGAAATGTTCTCTTTGACTTTGACCATGCGAAGATCGCGTTCGGCTTGGTTGTTATCAAAGGGAACATGTACTTCACGTAAGAAACGCAGCGCTTCTTCCTTTCGTTTTTGAAGGCGTCGAACAAAAGCGAGTGCTTTTTTCGGAAGAGGCGTCATCGTTTCTAATCGGTGTTGTGCTCTTTCTAGGATGCGATCATACACTCGTTCCCACCGTCTCGCTTCTTCTTCGGAAAGTGCACCGTGATGGGCTTCGACGGCTTGCTTGGCGGCTAACAGAAACGTGGTCATGCGCATCGCCCACGTATGCCCCTGTTCGATGAATCCTTTTAACTCACGCAAATGGTGGGCATGACAAAGGGCATGGGTGGCATGTGTGTATTTCGGATACGTACCGAACGCATCGTGCATCATCGTCCCTTCATATCGGGGAAGAATCCCGATATCATCGGTCGCTTTTTTTCCACGAGAAGCGTGAGGAGCCAAGTATGTATATCTCGATGTACACGCGACATGCACCCATGCGAGTTTCCCATTGATGCGCAAACTCGTTTCATCGACATGCAGGATGTTGGATTCAAGTAAGGCGTCTTCGATGATGTCCATATTTGATTCCAACGATTCGCGTCCTCGTTTCACCATATTGGCAAG
>NZ_NISS01000001.1:165391-167930 GCF_002335725.1 Geobacillus sp. FJAT-46040 | reverse complement strand
AGGGACATCAAACACTTGACGGATATCGACTTTGAACGGTTTGACTTCACGCAAAGAAGCTCCACATCCTTGACACGTATGCACACGGTGGACGACACGATGATGTGGATGTTCCACTTGACGGAGCGTCTTCCCCTCATGTCCCTCTTGCCCACCAGGCTTTTTGCCAGACGGCTCGCGGGAGGAACGCTTTTTCTCAAAACGGTCAGAAGATGGGGGCAAATGGCTATTGGAGCTGTTTTTTTTCGTGCGTGCTTCCAGCTCTTGAACACGGTACTTCAGTTGTTCATTTTCTTTGCGTAGCTGTTTGTTTTCTTTCAACAGTTGCTCAATGACTTGTTGTTGGTGAGTAATGAGCTGTTTTTGTTGTTGGACTTTGCCGATTAAGCTCTCAACTGTAAATACAGCTTGTTGTACCGTCAACATGCGATTCACCTCCTTGTCTATCAATATTCACATCATAGACAAGGAAAGAAGAAAATATTCAGCTCACTTTATGATGTGGCTGAATAGTTACCTTCCGTTTTTTCAATGTCCATCCCCCACTCATCAAATCATTGTCATCTGTATTATACTATAAAGATACAAAATTTTCGTAAAACGTTTCGCTGAAAATCTAGCAAAGGGGGATATAAATGGTCCGTCAAGGACATATAAATTTTATGCAGAGGGGTGGAGCAAAATGGATCACTTCATCGAGCAGATCCAGACACTATCGAAAAGGGTGAACAGATTAAAAAATACTATAGCGACAGAGGAAGCTACGAAAACATCGATCATTATGCCTTTCTTTCAAGTTCTAGGGTACGATATTTTCAATCCGGAAGAGTTTTTACCGGAGTTTACAGCTGACGTGGGAATCAAAAAAGGGGAAAAAGTCGACTACGCCATTATGATCGATGGAAAACCGGTTATTCTCATTGAAGCTAAGGCCGCCAATCAAAAGCTGGATAAACACGATTCGCAGCTGTTTAGATATTTTGGTGCAACCTCAGCTAAGTTCGCTATTTTGACTAACGGCATCTTATACAGATTTTATACCGATCTCGATGAACAAAACAAAATGGATTCAGTGCCATTTTTCGAGTTTAACCTCGCTGAACCGAGAGAAAATCAAATTGTCGAGCTGGCGAAATTCCGAAAAAGCAGTTTCGATGTCGACAGCATTTTCAGCGCCGCATCCGAATTAAAATACCTACTGTAGATGAGCAAAATCACTAACATAAATTTACATCGAAACAAAAAAGGAGACATGAACCCGATTCCTTGGTTAGAATAGATGTGCTACCAAACCATTCACAAGGAGGTTCATGTCTCATGAATAGATTAGCACATCATCAAGGAATTCACAAGTTTTTCACGATGTTGGGGTTGACCCTTTATTTTTCAAAACCTGTTATGAAGCATCTCGTTCATATCGTGGATGCGATGATCACGAAGGGCTTTTCGGGAACATTGACCGATCTTCATCATGGGAGCTTTCATCCGAACCACCGCACGACACTCAGCCATTTTTTCACGAAAAGTCCGTGGGAGGAAGAGACACTGCTTCGCAAACTCCAGCAGTGGATCCTTCGTCGTGTCGAACGCATCGCCAAACAGGAGAATCAACCCTTGTTTGTTTCGATCGATGATACGATTTGCCAAAAAACCAAGCCTTCGTCACGGGCAACACACGCGATTCAGGGATGTGATTGGCACTACTCTCACTCAGAGAAAAAATCGATTTGGGGCCATTCTCTTGTTTGGTTCATGGTTCATACTGCAACCCAGGCGTTTCCCTTTTCCTTCCGCCTCTACGACAAGACGGCGGGAAAAAGCAAAGGGGAACTCGCGATCGAGATGCTTTCTTCGTTGGATGTACGCCGTCCCGTTTATGTGCTGATGGATTCGTGGTATCCATCGAAAGCGCTCGTGGAAGCTTGTCTGAAAAAAGGATTCCACGTCATCGCGATGCTCAAGACGAACCGGATTCTCTATCCGAACGGCGTTGCCGTCCAAGCGAAGCAGTTGGCCCGCTCCATCGAACCGAATGACACTCACCTCGTCACGGTGGGAGAAGAGCATTATCGCGTCTATCGTTACGAAGGAGCGCTCAACGGTCTCGATCATGCGGTGGTGCTGCTCGCTTGGAAAGCCGATCAGCCGATGACATCGGAACATCTTCACTGTGTCTTGAGCACCGACCGGGAGCTAAGCGATGAAGACATCTTGCGCCACTATGCCCAACGCTGGTCGATCGAATGCTTTTTTCGACAAGCGAAAGACCAGCTGAAGCTCGATGGGTACCGTGTTCGTCAGGTTCGGGCGGTGAAACGCTACTGGATCTTGGTGCAGCTTGCTTACGTGTACAGCCTATTCGAGTCGAACAGCGATTTTTCTGATGGGCTCGATCTCTTGCGCAAGAGAAAAGGACATAGCCTCGTGGAGTTCATTTACTGTGCAGCGAAACAAAATATTCCCATTGATACCGTGAAAAAACAGCTCCATGTGGCATAAGGGGTACCCTGTTTGTTTCTTTTTACATGGTAATTATTGT
>NZ_NISS01000001.1:150408-159001 GCF_002335725.1 Geobacillus sp. FJAT-46040 | reverse complement strand
ATATCGTGCGATCCAAAGGTGATACTCCCCCTCTGCCGTCAACGCATAGCGTTGGTAGTATCCGTGACGATGCAAGGGGCGGCGGGATGAACAGTGGGGGCATTGGTTCACGTCGGGAAAATCGTTCCCTTTCCCACGATCCGTATACGTTTGAATGTCAATGCCAAAGTCGTGAAACTGGATCACACTTCCTCCCCCTCATTGAAACGAATGGAAATCTTTGTCCGAAACAATTCACAAAAAATTTAGCACATTCCTTCAGAAAAGGGGAGAGGGCTTTCTGAAAGAATGTGCAAAAAAATGGGTGTTTTGTGCTGAAATAAAATGATAATTTACACCAAAATGTTTGTTGGTTGCAAAATAATTTCTTGCATGGTAACCGTGGAAACTGGTCCAACGATTAATACTTCCATCTGATTGATAATCTTCTATCACAGTGTCCCTATTTTCATAAGGAGCGGAAATCCAAACGGCAGTTATCCCCATATTTTTTAAATAAGGAATTTTATCTATGATTCCTTGGAAATCACCGCCTTGATACAACTTTAAATCTTTTCCGTTCCCCTGGTTATTGCCGTCCGGATCATCAAACAGGGTAGGATCAAAACCAGGAGGCTTGTTATTTGATGGGTCGCCATCAAAAAAACGGTCCGTCACGATCTGATATATTGTGTCTTTCGGGGTAACTGGTCCTAAAGCTCCTGTAGATGTAGTCGCCTCAGTCCTGGAAAACGAAAAACCAAATGAAGAATAGAGCAATAGAGCAAGAAGAAAAACGAGATATGATTGTTTAATGAATTTTGGAACCTTCCACATGCCATTTCTTCCTTTCTTTTAAAATAATATGACGTAAAAAACTACCTTCTTACTGATATACTTTTTCTTATGACATTTCTATGGGTAACACCACCTCCTATTCATTGAGCATCTCATTTTGATCTATTTAAGAAGTCAATAAACTAACCGTCACTCGTTAATTTGTTATAATATTCTGACTAAAAATTATAAAGGCAGGAATCATGCATTGACTCGATGACATCCATCAAAGCCAATCACTTAGATATCACTAATAATCGATATACCCATGATCTCTACATTCAAACAAGCAGATACGGCTGAAAATCCATTTAAATTTTCGGTTGCCATTTTGGACTCTCTTGCAAAGAAGGCGGGATTTCAATCACGAGATTCCGTCATAAGGAACCCGTGTTCACATCAAAGACTTTTGTCAACCTGGCTAATGTTGATGATTCATTTCAAATGGTGTTCATGTACCAAGGGAAAAGGGAGTTCTTATCAACACCTATGAGGAGCGCATGCGAATCATTGTTTATGGCACCAGACTCTATAGTGGGAACCAATTACCAATAAAAAGGATTGTTTTGCAGATTGACCTTTAAAATATAAGAAAATAATCAAAACGATTTTTTCATTTTTCGATTTTGTACGTAACCAACTAAATTTCTCCAATGACTTAAAACCTTATCTATTTTATTGGTCCATCTTTTCTGTATCCCAATAAAGAGGGAGCGATAAGCTTCTTAAGTTATAGAGATACACGTGATGAAGTACGTCCAATCGCTATATCTTGTGAGTGAAGAAACGATCGACAATTTACTTTATCTAGTAAGTATCGAAATCGATTTTTTTGCTAAGGGCAGCCACCCGCTAACCCCGTTCAAGATTTTTACCTTATAGGTAACTCCCGTTTTGAGCATATTATCCCCCTAACCGCCTTTTCGCGGCTAGGGGAAGCTTTATTTCCTGCCATCGTTGCACGAAAACCGCTTCACAATCCGATGCGGAATAATGATTCGTTTTACCGGTTCGTTCGGGTTGGCGATTTTTTCGATTAAACTTTTTGTTGCTTCATAACCGAGCTGGAAAATTCTTAACATAATGTCAACAATACAGGAGAAATTGATGACATTTGGAATTTCATATTTATCGAAAGTTCCTTACTTATTTATCACTATCTCTACATTAATCTCGCATTTTACGGGCTGATCCTCCAAAGTAAACGCCAAACAACCTTCTTCTTGCTTGATAGAATGTACAGATTTCCCGTTCATTCTTACCTCGGAAGCGGTGACACCTGGTATCAGAATGTGGTAGGTCCGTTGTTCAACCGACTCAGGATAGGAACCAGTTCCTGCTCCAATATTTACAATTATCTTGCCGTCCAAGTTCTTCTGACTGAACAACATAGTGCGGTATTCTCCCCGTTTATAAGCTGTTGTCTTTCCATCATCTTCATATAGCAGGAACTCACCATTCCGACCGGGATAGACGATAATGGTCATCTTATCCCATGATCGTTCCTCTGCATGTTGCATTACAGGCAATGTAGGGATGATCGACCCCGCTTTGGCATAGATAGGAATACGATCCAGAGGCGCATCAGCTTCGATCGTTCTCCCCCCCTCAACCGACTGCCACGTCCAAACATCATACCAAAGACCTTCTGGCAGGTAAACCTTGCGGGATGTTGCTCCTTCTTCCAAAACGGGAGCCACCAGCAAATTGGATCCAAAGAAGAATTGATCACAGATCTCGGTACAATTGAGATCCTCCGGCACCTCCATAACCATTGGACGCATGTAAGGTATCCCGGTGCGATAGGTTTCAAATGCACAGGAATAGATGTAAGGCAGAAAGCGGTAACGCCACTCGATGAAATTCTTTACGATTTTTTCCGTTTCTTCACCAAAAGCCCAAGGCTCACGATTTTGATGAGCACCATGGGGGCGCATGATAGGGGTAAAGGCTCCAAATTGTATCCAGCGCACATAGAGTTCAGGTGACGGTTCATTCCCTTTAAATCCACCGATGTCGCTGTTCCAGAGTGGGAGGCCGACAAGGCTCATGCTTAAAGCTACAGACAGTTGCTTCTTCAAGTCGGTCCAAGTGCTCTCCACATCGCCGGACCAGACCCCCACGCCATAACGCTGACTGCCTGCCCATCCCGAGCGACTCATGATAAACAGTCGGCGCTCTGGACAGTTTTGTTCATGCGCCAAGGCCAATGATTTATGCATTTCCAAGGCAAAAATGTTATGGACCTTTTGAGCAGGGCCGTCGTGATGGACCATATCCGGGAAGTGAACCTCCGGCTCGTTCAAGTCGGTCCACCAACCCTCTATACCCATCTCAATCAATTCCTTGTGTTGGTCGGCCCACCACTGTTTGGCAAGCGGATCTGTGAAATCAACCAACGCCGATTCTCCTGCCCAAAATGGGAATAGATAGGTTTCTCCATTTTGCTTTTTGGCAAATACTTTAATCCTGTCTCCTTCTGGGAACAAACGGCTTTCTTTTGTCACATAAGGCTCTTCAATTACGATGGGATGAAACCCTTTGCCGCGCAATCCCGCAATCATCTTTTCCGGCTGCGGGAAGGCGATACGGTCAAAGCACATATCCCCCATCTTCTTAAACCAGTAGAGATCTAGAATGATTGAATCGCACGGAATCCGTTTTTGACGGAAAGTTTCTGCCAATTCCTCCACTTCCTGACGACTCTTGTATCCAAATTTGGACTGCAAATAACCAAAAGTCCAGAGTGGAGGAATCTCCGGGCGACCCGTCAATTTCACATACTGACTGACCAAATCTTTCAGCTCTTGCCCCAAGAATAGATAATAGGTGATCGTCCCACCCTCGGCTTCATAGAACCAGATATCTTCCTTCTCCACACCGAAATCAAAACGGGCGACCCAAGGATTATCAACGAAGAGACCGTACCCCTCTGAACTGTAGATAACTGGTATCATCAATCGTGAAGGCGAAGGCAGATGTTTGTTCCAGATCGGTCGGATTGTACCACGGTGATTGAGGCGAACATCATCCTGATTGAGATCTGATTCCCCCAACCCGTAGATGCGTTCGTCACCGGAAAATTGAAAGGAAATGCGGCTCTTCCAACCGTCAAACTGATACGCCGCAGTATCAGCGCTTCTCGTTACCTCCCGGCCTGTTTCATTAAAAAAGCGAATTCCGAAGGGCACTTTGGAAATTACCGCTCTCCCCTTCGGGATGGAAACAGTAATCTCATTTTCTCTCTCTTCCGCCTGAAGCGGAAGAAACTCTTTTAGCAGAACCGAATAGGAAGGTTCCGGAACCTCTTCGCTCCAATCGGTCACTTTCAGGAACTGGACCTGGACGGTTCCTTCCTGTGGGGAGCGAATCAGAACCTTGGCTTGAAATGCATAGTACAGTTCAACTGCTGTTTCCGTAATGGTAACTTCTCTTAAATCGGTTAATGTATGCATGATGACGACTCCTTTTTTTAAACTAAAATCACATCCTCATAAGCATCCAGCTGGATCAGATATTATTCTTTTACTCAATGCTCTGCACCTCATCTCCGTACTTCGATTACCCCTTGTTTGCACCTGCGCTTAAGCCTGCAATAATGTATTTTTGCAGTAACAAGAACAGAATAGTGATCGGGATCGCTACAATAATGGCTCCTGCCGCAAAAGTTGTAAATTCAGTATTTCCGCGACCGGTAACCATCTCAAACAACCCAATTGCTAGAGTTTTATTTTCGTTGGAGCGTAGAACCAATCGGGCGAAAATAAAATCCATCCATGGCCCGATAAAATTGTTAATCGCAATAAAGGTTAAAATAGGCACTGACAGAGGCATCATCACTTTGAAAAAGATGGTGGTGTGGGATGCACCGTCGATTTTAGCTGCTTCCTCCAAGCTTCTTGGCAATCCATCAAAATATCCTTTGACCAGCCATGCTCCAAATGGTATAGAACCGCCTGCATATACAAGAATCAATCCCCACAAATTGTCCAATAGGCCAATCTGGAGAAGAAGAATATATATAGCAATCATTCCCATAAAGCTAGGAAACATCTGCAGAATCAGCATCGCCATCAAACCTTGGCGGCGGCCAGGAAATCGAAAACGTGAGAAAGCATAAGCCGATGACACGATTAAAAACGTGGACAAGATCATATTCATCGTTGCAACGAATAAAGTATTTTTAAACCATTTGACATAATCAGTTTCATACCATAGATGTGTGTAATGCTTCATTGTAATTTTCTCAGGCATAAGAGTTGAACTATACAATGTGTCTCCTGGATTTAACGCCCCAATGAAAATCCAGACGATTGGATACAAAACCAAAATAGCTGAAATGATCAGAAAAGCATAGATTAGAACGGTAACCACAGCTTCCTTGAACTTTGCACCGGACAATTTTTTTGTACGTAATGGTTTTGCACTCATCTTTACATCATTTCCTCTTCTTTAAATGCTTTTGTTTGTCGGAAGTTCCAAATTGAAAATACTGCTACTACAATAAAAATCAGAATGGAAAGTACGGAAGCCATATAAAATTGGCTATGGTTCAAAGTCAGCTTATAGATCCAAGATATTAACAAATCAGTTGAACCTGCATAAGTATATTTGCCATCGGCAGGTCCCCCTTGGGTAAAGAGGTAGATGACGTTAAAGTTATTGATGTTTCCAGCAAAGCTCATGATTAAAAGTGGAGAAGTATAGTACATTAATAAAGGAAAAGTAATTGAGCGAAATTTTTGAAATGTGCTTGCTCCGTCTACTTCTGCCGCTTCGTATAATTCCTTGTCAATATTCGTCAACACACCTGCAATTAATGCCATCCAGAACGGGAATCCCAACCAAATATTTATGGTCACTAGAGCTACTTTTGCCCAAAATGGATCGGACAGCCAAGGAATAGGATCAATTCCTAAAGTGGATAAATACTGGTTCAAAGGACCGAATTGACCGTTGAAAATATTTCGAAAAACAAGGATAGAAATAAATTGGGGAACAGCCCAGGGCAATATGAATATTGTTCTCCACATTCGTTTCAGGCGAACTTTATTATGATTAATAATTAAAGCAAAGAACATCCCCACAAAAAACGTGGTGAAAGTAGCTAGAATAGCCCATATGATGTTCCAAGTCGCTATCCCATAAAATGTCTTGCTCCATGCTTGTAATCTAAATAAATCAATAAAATTCTGGAACCCCACCCAATCCACTAGGTTTTTTGGAGGCAAATGATTGGGGGAAGAAAAGTTAGTAAATGCAATCAGAATACCAAAAGTCAATGGAAGAACGGAAAGAAAGAGAGTAAAGATTGCAGCAGGAGTCAAAAGAATGTAAGCATATCCATACTCCCATGATTTTTTCAATGATTCTATAAAACTGTTTACTTTTTCTCCGGTCTCGTGAAGTTTGCCTGTTTTATAGGCATCACGAATATTATAGATATAAAATAACAGGAAAATAACAAGGACTATAACAATTATCAATCCCTCTATCATCAAGAAGATGGAATGATCTCCTTCTATGACTACCCTTCCCCTTCTTCGAACCTGAGCTTGCTCACCTAAGGTGATCAAGCCCCATAAACCGTTCACAATCGGGTTTGTCAAAAAAACAATTACATATATTTCTACCAGAGCATATAAAATTCCTTTGATGTACTGCCGATTATAAATTTGTCCCAGACCCATAAAAAGGAAGGATAATACCGCGGCTGTACTTGCTTTCTTGGTTTGGCGGCGTTCTGGTTCTGCAACTAAATTGGGTGTTGGAGACATGCAAAGATCCCCTTTCCGTTTTTTTTCACATTAAGAATCAATGCCCTCCGAAACAGAGAGCATTGATTCAATTTTCTATCTCGTTGCTACTGACCCTGAGTGGCAATTCCCGCTTTAATCTGGTCAACCGCCGCATCCAGAGCTTCTTTTGGATCTTTTCCATCATTCCAAATCGTAGTGAGAGCAGATGCCATAGGTTCCCAGACCATTGGCATTTGTGGAATGTTTGGCATTGGCACTGCATATTTTGCTTGCTCCAAGAATGCCGATGCAATTTCATCATTTTTTATAGTTTCATTGTCTAGAAGAGATTGAACCGGTGGCAATTGCCCAGTCATTTCAAAACGTTTTAGTAGCATTTCTTCACTCGTTGCAAATTTGGCGAATAAGGAGGCTGCGTTCGGATACTTTGTATAAGCATTTACATAAAATGCGCGAATACCAGAAAAACTTGTAGGTGTTTGACCGTTCTCCAATTTAGGCAACGGTATGACACCGAAGTTCACGCCAGCATCGCGATGGCCCGCTACAGCCCAAGGTCCATCAATATTGAAAGCTAGTTTTCCTTCGTTAAATAAAGATTGTTTCACATCATAAGTAATATCTTCCACCTTCAAAGGCAAGATTTCTTTATGAATACGTTGCATTAACTTTCCTGCTTTTACAGCTCCTTCATTATTCAAACCAATGTCTTTCGGATTGGTATTGTTATCACCGAATACATAACCACCGTATCCGCCGATAAATGAGTATACAAAATACAAGTTCGCTACTTCCATCATGAATCCATATTTATTGTTTCTAATATCAGTCAATTCTTTAGCTTGTGTAATCAGTTCATCCATGGTTTTAGGTAATTTCTTTACCAGATCTTTGTTGTAGAATAAAGCATATGTTTCAATAGACGTAGGATAGCCGTAAAGAGTTCCATCAACTGTCGTCCCCTCAATAGCAGATTTCATAAACTTATCTTGATACTCTTCTGGGAAAAAGTTTTCTAAAACCAATCCTGCTGATACCATAGATCCTAGATGATCGTGTGGAGCAGCAAACACATCTGCCGCAAGTCCAGCCGGACCATCCGTTTTGAGCTTTTCAGGCGCATCAGTATGTCCTACTTCTTCAAAAGTTACCGGCACCCCATACTTTTTGGTAAATTCTTCAGCCACATATTTGGTCCATTCACCAATTGCTCCGCTAGATTCCCAGACTTTCAGTTTAGCACCTTTTTCTGGTTTAATTTCTTTACTGTCTCCTTCATTTGTACTTGCCGGTTCATTCTTCCCGACACTTTTGTGGGATGATGTTGGTCCACAAGCCGCCAGCAAACTGAATACCAGCACCATCACTGCCAAAATTGAGATACCCCTTCTCTTTTTCTTCATTTTCCCTCTCCTTCCATATGGCTAAATCATTCATACCATTAAAACCCATAATAAAACCCATAAACAAATACTTTTGCGCAATCGTTTGCATATATATTTCAAAAAATAATACGTATATGTAAGGGGTTTCAATGGTATTTTACCTTAATTATAAAAGCCTAGAAACAAAAAAGCAATAATTTTTTATATAGTCAATGAAGTGCAAACATTTGATAAATTCACAAAAAATTAAATTAAAAAAATTAAATTCTAGTCTACAAATGGTACCGTCAAGAATTTTGTGTAATGTAACTGTAGATGAGCAAAATCACTAACATAAATTTACATCGAAACAAAAAAGGAGACATGAACCCGATTCCTTGGTTAGAATAGATGTGCTACCAAACTATTCACAAGGAGGTTCATGTCTCATGAATAGATTAGCACATCATCAAGGAATTCACAAGTTTTTCACGATGTTGGGGTTGACCCTTTATTTTTCAAAACCTGTTATGAAGCATCTCGTTCATATCGTGGATGCGATGATCACGAAGGGCTTTTCGGGAACATTGACCGATCTTCATCATGGGAGCTTTCATCCGAACCACCGCACGACACTCAGCCATTTTTCCCGAA
>NZ_NISS01000001.1:106469-150398 GCF_002335725.1 Geobacillus sp. FJAT-46040 | reverse complement strand
GGCTTTTCGGGAACATTGACCGATCTTCATCATGGGAGCTTTCATCCGAACCACCGCACGACACTCAGCCATTTTTTCACGAAAAGTCCGTGGGAGGAAGAGACACTGCTTCGCAAACTCCAGCAGTGGATCCTTCGTCGTGTCGAACGCATCGCCAAACAGGAGAATCAACCCTTGTTTGTTTCGATCGATGATACGATTTGCCAAAAAACCAAGCCTTCGTCACGGGCAACACACGCGATTCAGGGATGTGATTGGCACTACTCTCACTCAGAGAAAAAATCGATTTGGGGCCATTCTCTTGTTTGGTTCATGGTTCATACTGCAACCCAGGCGTTTCCCTTTTCCTTCCGCCTCTACGACAAGACGGCGGGAAAAAGCAAAGGGGAACTCGCGATCGAGATGCTTTCTTCGTTGGATGTACGCCGTCCCGTTTATGTGCTGATGGATTCGTGGTATCCATCGAAAGCGCTCGTGGAAGCTTGTCTGAAAAAAGGATTCCACGTCATCGCGATGCTCAAGACAAACCGGATTCTCTATCCGAACGGCGTTGCCGTCCAAGCGAAGCAGTTGGCCCGCTCCATCGAACCGAATGACACTCACCTCGTCACGGTGGGAGAAGAGCATTATCGCGTCTATCGTTACGAAGGAGCGCTCAACGGTCTCGACCATGCGGTGGTGCTGCTCGCTTGGAAAGCCGATCAGCTGATGACATCGGAACATCTTCACTGCGTCTTGAGCACCGACCGGGAGCTAAGCGATGAAGACATCTTGCGCTACTATGCCCAGCGTTGGTCGATCGAATGCTTTTTTCGACAAGCGAAAGACCAGCTGAAGCTCGATGGGTACCGTGTTCGTCAGGTTCGGGCGGTGAAACGCTACTGGATCTTGGTGCAGCTTGCTTACGTGTACAGCCTATTCGAGTCGAACAGCGATTTTTCTGATGGGCTCGATCTCTTGCGCAAGAGAAAAGGACATAGCCTCGTGGAGTTCATTTACTGTGCAGCGAAACAAAATATTCCCATTGATACCGTGAAAAAACAGCTCCATGTGGCATAAGGGGTACCCTGTTTGTTTCTTTTTACATGGTAATTATTGTTATGAAAATTGCTCATCTACAGATACCTAAATGAAATTAAACAGTTCCTGAATAATCAGTGGGAAAACCCGTCCGATGAGTTTGTTGCATTCATCATCAGCGATATTTATCCCGGAAAGAAAACTAAAAACGTGATCGAAAAGTTTCAAGGACTTGTGAAAAAGGCACTGAAACAGTTTCTAAACGACCAAGTCAACGATAAACTTAAGGCTGCCTTAGCCAACAGTGACGAAGAAGAGACCGCCCAAGCGAAAGAAGAGAAAGCGCCAGATGTTCCCGAAGATCCAAAAGAGGAACACAATGCGCCGCAGATCGTCACTACAGAGGAGGAGCTTGAGGGGTATGTATTAGTGCGGCTGCTCCTAAGGGAGATTCTCGATCCCGAACGTATCTATTATCGCGATAACTTGAGCTACTTCAATGTTTTACTGGACAATAACATCCGAAGATGGATTTGCCGTCTCGGACTCAATACAAGTAACAAGTACATTCAGTTCAATGATGAAGGGAGGACAACAGTATATATCGAAACGGTGGCCGATATTGAAAAACATAGGGATAAACTAATAAAAGTAGCACAGAAGTTCCTCTAAACATTGGAAAGCCTTGCTCCATAACAAAGAAGGAACACCCATGTTTCAAAGGAGGATCTCCAAACCTCCAAGGTGGCTATTTCCACTTTCTGCGCCCGCATAGCGCGCTCGAAGGCCGGGTGCCGGTCCGTCATCCCGGAGCTCGCCGAGCTATCGCATATGTCGGCCCAGTGAACGAAGCTGATCACCATGGCACAAGCGTTTCTCCAACAAGAGACAGCCTGACCTTTTTGTCCTCCCGAGCCCGTCGAAGAGAAAACCTGACGGATTCGGCGAAGCGAACCCTTGACCAACTGAACACCGCCAAAGGTAACATTCGATAAAGGCAAGGGCGGCTTTTCGATTGCCTTCTTTTTGGTCCCGTCGCCCTTGATGACTCTTTCCCACCGTTGGCGGGTGTTGGCCAAAGGCGAATCCAGCCTTGAGCATCCCTCCGATGCTCAATGGGATGGTCTGTGTGGAGTTTTCATGACACTTTTGATGCCACCCGTCCCCCTATTTGACAAAGCGGGCCATCATGATCAAATCCCAATACGTCTTGTCATCGATTTTGACGGCGTTTTTCTTCACCCCTTCTTCGACAAACCCAAACGTTTGATACAAGCAAAGCGCATTCGTATTGTCAGCCACAACCTCGAGGCACACTTTCTCAATGAACGGATGTTCCGTTGCCCAATCAAGAAGCGCCGCAAGTAGCGCCTTGCCGACTCCTTGGCCCCGGAAATCGCTTTTCACGCTCATGCCGAAGGACCCTTGGTGTCTGGTTCGCTGCTTATGGCCATTATGAAAATCTAAAAGCCCGATTATTTCCCCGTCATGCTCGGCGACAATCGCCAACTTTCCCGGATCATCCATAATTTGTTGCAGCCATTGCCTTTGCCGCTCGCTTGTCGTCACCACTTCTGCCTCCGTCGTCAGCAAATACGGCGCTTCCGCCGCCACCGCCTTCACAAACGCAACGACACGCTCGGCATCCTCAGGTGATGCCGTCCGTACGACAATCGGCCGGCCGCTTGCCGTCATCAACCGCCTTGGTTGAATGTTCCCCATAGCCATCCTCCCTCTAGAAATGTTGATGTATCAAGGCTTTTCGGCCTCTCAGGGGTGTCCAAAAAATATTTTTCGACAAAATCCCTTACATCCTTTTTCAGTTTTGTGGATATCTTACAGACCTAGGGTGCGCTTCGCGGTCACGGATGGGTATATTTTCATTCCGTGGAGGAAGCATATTCGATGCACCCTTTGGATCTCCGCGTCGCTGATGAGGACGAACCCTCCCATGTCTCCGGGCGTCTTCGCGCCAACATTCCCTCGTTCGGTCTCGTCATCAGGCGGAGGCCGGCCAAGCTCCTTTAGGGACTCAAGGTCGAATGGATGAAATCACGCCAGCTTCTCCGGTGTCATCTGGTTGTCCAACGATTCTTCCGTTCGCAGGGGGGAGGCCTTAGGCCGCCCGTTGCACCTGGGACAAGACGTCCTGTTTCATTCGCTCCGCGTCAAACGCTTGTTTCTTCGTACAAATCGCAAACAGCACATTCAACAGCTTCCGGCACAAGGCGACGATGGACTGCTTTCCGGTCAGCGGATTGACGGATCGGGTCGTATAATACTCATGCAGCTCGCGAAACGCCTTGTTATGCCGAATCAGCGGAATCATCGCCCGAAACAGCACCGAGCGCAACCGTTTCCGTCCCCGTTTGGAGATGTGCTTTTGCCCTTTGCGCTGGCCGGAGGAGTTCTCCTTGAGCGTCAGGCCCGCCAACTTCACCAATTGGCGCGGGTCCCGATAATGGGCGAAGCTGCCGATCTCCGCCAGCAGATCGATGATCGTGGCGTCTCCCAACCCGTCGACCGTTTTCAACCATTGGTACTCCATCGTCGTTTGAACCAATGCCTTCAACTCGGCATCCAACGCGGCGATCTCAAACCGGGCCATCGTCGTCTCTTCCGTCACCCCAATCGAGTCCTTCGCAGCGTTGATCAACGCCTGAATTTTGGCCTTCTGCGGACATTTCAACCCTTCGCTTTGCCGGTACACCTCAAGAAGCTCCTCCACCGTCCGGCCGGCCATATCAG
Source organism: Geobacillus sp. FJAT-46040 (assembly GCF_002335725.1). NCBI lineage: Bacteria > Bacillati > Bacillota > Bacilli > Caryophanales > Anoxybacillaceae > Geobacillus > Geobacillus sp. FJAT-46040. Next base: position 146,630 of record NZ_NISS01000001.1, on the reverse strand, counting down.
CCGGAAGCGGCGTCCACTCCAACACCGAAAGCGCCGTTTTCCCCAAGTCGCGAAACACCGCCCAAAACTCAGGAAAATATCGGTCGGTCCAGCGGACGATCGCGTTTTTCACCGCCGTCTGTTCCTTGCGGAGCTTCTCTTTGAGCGTGCTCCCCACGCGCAAATCGGCTTCAATCTCGTGCAGCAGCCGGGGAACGAGGAATCGTCCGTCTTTTGCCAGTCTGGCAATGACCAGGGCGTCTTTGGCGTCGTGTTTCATCGGCAGGTTGTCATCAAGTTCTTTCGACCGGCACACATGCGCCGGGTTGACCATGACCAACGGGATTCCGTGCTCCTCGAGGAAGTAGGCCAGGTTCAACCAGTAGTGCCCGGTCGGTTCCACGGCGACGATCACCTGCGGCTTTCCGAACGTGTTTATTGCAAAATAAAAATGCAGAGATCTGCAGAGAATTTGGCTTAGGCCAACTTTACATGGAGAGGGGGGCGTGATAGCCTTTTTAGGCATAGCCAGCCCTTGATATTGCTGGCTTCCTGGCTTTTTCATCACGCCCCCAGAGGCTCCATGTCAAGTTGTAATTCTCTGCACTTTTCGTTGCGAAACTCTGTATTTTTTCTTTGCAGAAAACACGAACGCTTGCATCGCCCCCTGAATCGCTTTATACAGCTGTTGAAACCCCTCTTTCGACTGGAAGATCGGGAACGATTTGCGAAGCACGCGCCCCCGGTCATCCACGAAGCAGGCGTAGTGGGTTCGTTTCGCGATATCGATGCCCACCACAAGCGTTTGTTCGGTGACTTGATCAATTTTATAGTTTTGTGTACAATTCATCTGAAGTCCTCCTTCGTATGGTGAGTGATGTGGTTGACACCCCTGCATCATACCAAGAGGGCTTTTTTTGATCAAGTCCCCGGAAAAGCTTCTAACGGGAATGCTCCTTTGAACAGGATCAGCCATATACCGATTCGTTTTATCCGGCGTGCTTGGCGAAAAATTCGAGAGACCGTTCAATAATCATCGGTTGGTCGTAATCGAGCGTCGCCACATGGTAGCTGTTTCGGAGGCGGACGATCTCTTTCTCCGTCGATGAAATGCCTTGAAAGATGATGTCGGCGTTTCCCGGCGGCACGACGTGATCTTCGTCGGAGACAAAAATCAACGCCGGACAGACGATGCGATCGAGTTTCGCTTTTGTCTGTGCCATCAGCCTAGCCAGCTGAAGAAGCGAAGCGGTCGGCGTTTTCTCGTATGCCAGCTCTTTCACATCCGGATTTTTCAAGTCCGAACCGATCGAATCCAGATACCTCGGCAGCTCGCCCCCGCCCGTCATCCCGGCGGCGATGGCCGGGATGTCGACAGCGGCGTTAATCGGCACGATGCCGCAGATGTCTGGGTGATGTTCCGCCAAATAAAGCGTGAGCGTCCCGCCCATCGACAGCCCGGTGACAAAAATGGTTTGGCATCGTTGTTTCAGCCATCCATATCCTTCTTCGACCGAGGCGACCCAATCGTGGAACGTCGTCCGTTCCATGTCTTCGTAATGCGTTCCGTGCCCTTTTAAGCGCGGCAGGCAAACGGTATAGCCGGCTTTCGCATACGCTTCAGCAAGCGGGCGCATGCTGTGGGGCGTGCCGGTGAATCCGTGCACGAGCAGCACCCCGACCGGCCCGTTTTCGGCGTAAAATGGCTCGGCGCCCGAGAGCACCGGATATTGTTCGCTCATCTTCCTCTCCCCCTTATCTAGTCAAATCCGTTCCTCTCACTATATTCGCCGCCGCACCTCTTTTTTCCTCCTTTTTAATGGTTGGTTGCACTTTCATTTTAAGGGGATCCTCATGCAAGGGCTATTTTTATGCTTGTTTGAGTTTATCTAGCACCACGGGTAAAAAATAATTAAGTTTTTGTCCCCATGAATATTAAGAAGACCCATATTCCAGCACATAGTCCAATACATGAAGCAAAATAATCCGTTTCAAAGTTGTACAAAGGTGAAGTTTATAGACTTATAAACCGGTGATAACGGGTAGACATCTCCATTTGGCTTGCAAATCGCATTACTCATAAAAAACATTCATGAGCAAGCGTTGCTCCCTACCCTGGCATGAAAATCGCTGATCAAAGCGGCGCATTTTTACAGAAAAAGAAAATCGGTTTTGCAAGGGTTTCTCTAATTGAGAAAGAATGCGAATCGATAGTCTTTTTTACCAAATCACCCACCCTCTAGAAGGATGGTGAAAAACGAGAACGGCCTGCAAATCGATGGCATTTCATCAGAAAAGAAAGCCGATTCGGCCGCGTTTTTCGAATTGAAAGATAGCAGGAATCAGCCATATTTTGCGCTAAATCACCAGCCCTCTAGAACTTTTCGCCCCTTTTCATCATAATTCTTCAAAAAATCCCTTGTCTCCCCCCATACGATTTATGCTAAAATGGAAGCTGGATGTCCCCAAATCTGCTGCACACATGCCCACGGATGATCAACTCCTTTGGCAAACCCTTCACCAACAAGGTCCAGACAGCGTTAGGAAAGCAACAAAAGCCATGAATAGCTGTTTTGAATCACCGTCAATCCACACTTGGAAAGGATGATCCATATGGAAGCATTGCTTACCCAAATTTTAGATCGGCTCGATCAACTCCATTCGAGCGTCGGCGTCTTGACATCCGAGGTCAACGAGATGAAAAATCAACTGAACAAGATCGAAGCGAGAGCGGGCAGCATCGAAGAGAGAGTGAACAGCATCGAGGCGAGAGTAGACAGCATCGAATCAAGAGTAAACAACATTGAAACCAACATGGCCACCAAAGACGAACTCGCCGAGCTCCGATCCAAAGTGGACGACATCGAAGCGAAAATGGCCACGAAAGACGAACTCGCTGAACTTCGCTCCACTGTGAACGGACTCCAGTCCAACGTAAACGAAATTCAAGCGAAGATGGCGACCAAAGAGGAACTGGCTGAACTCCGGTCCAAAGTGAATGAACTCCAATTCAAAGCGAACGAACTTCAATCCAATGTAAACGAAATTCAAGCAAAGATGGCGACCAAAGACGATCTCGTTCCTATTCGACAAGCGGTCATGGAAATCGATCAAATTGTCAAAAGGATCGAGGTCAACCAAGAACGCCACGAGCACATTTTGGCCATCCTCTCCAAACGCTCGATTGAACATGAGGCATCCATCGCCAGTCTGCGGCAAGCGCAATAACTCGACAAGGGAACAAATGGACAAGGGGCGAGCTGTGCAGCGCAACATGGAAAAAACATTCCTTCCAGACACGAACCGCGGGGGCTGTCCGAAAGAAATTCCCCCAAAGCGACTGGATCACGGCCGGCCAAAGCGACAACGCCCAGCTCTACTTGCCGGACCGTCCGCTTGTCTCGGCGTTGTCTTCGTAATGACTTGTTTTCGGAATCCAACGAATTGTTTGGGTGCGTCATCGACAAGCTGTCCCCCTCTCCCCCGTGCTGGGAAGAGGGGGACAGCTTTTGCTTCGCATGCGGCAAAACGCTTTTATTCATCTTTGATCCGAACGTCGAATTCCGTTCGTTCATGGGCGTCTTTTATTTGAATCATCCAAGTGTCCGCTTGTTTGTCATAATGAACAGCCCGAATCACAGGAATCATATGCTCGAGCCGACTCTCTTCTTGTTTCAACGCTTGGCGAATCGCCTCCTCCTCCGATAAGCTGGCGCCATCACGAGGAGAGCTTGGCACAACCAATACTTTGCCCGCCTTCCCTTGGCCTGGATACGATTCAGCAATCCCCCCATCTATCCAAACTTGAACTTTTTGACCAATGTTCACTCGCGCTGGTGCACTAGAAACCAAGATGGCATTATAAAACTCTTTAAGCCCGCCTGTGGAACGAAAATCTTGCGGATCAGAACTGACAACCAAAATGCTCCCCCCTTCTTTTCTCACGACATACCCTTCAATGGCATAGCGGTCAGTTTGCCCGCTACAACCTGCCAACCAAACACTCCACACGGCAGCAATGAAAGCAAGCCATCTTTTCAGCCCAATCTCCTCCTCCATTATGGAAGGAGAGATGGATTTTCATGCCTGGGTGGGGAGTAAAATTTACTCATGGATGTTTTTTTGTCTGACCGAAATGTCTCCATCCGCATATTTCTTGACTGTTCTCCAGTTAAATCCCGTCCTGCGGACAATTTCGGAAAGCGATAACCCTTTCTTTTCACGCAAATGTTTGATATGATGAATTTCAGGCATTGCTAGCATCCTTTCTTTACCTCCACTGTTTTGTTCTTCACAACCTTAACAGTAGAGGGAATTTTAGGAGCTGGCAAGCCTTTTTTTATGCCATGAAGCTCTGCACTTTTTTGTTGCAGAACTCTGTACTTTCATTTTGCACTAAACAAGAGCGAAAAAGTCAGCGTGTGAAGCGCTGACTTTTTTACTACACTATATTAGTATTTCCTCAACATGTAGCGGAGAGGAATGATAGAGATGAAAATAATGAGCAATGCTGCAGGGGCAGCGAGATGATAAAGTGCTTCAGATGCGTCTACCCAAATTCTTACTGCTAACGTATCAAAACCTGGTGGGCGAAGCATAAGGGTTGCTGGTAGTTCTTTGATTGAACTGACGAAAACGAGGGCACCACCAGCAAGGATTCCCGGCAATATGTTAGGAAGAATAACTGTAAACATGACTTTCCATGGCGGATAGCCGAGACTTCGAGCTGCTTCATCCATTCTAGGCGAAACAAGGCTCAATGAAGCTTCTCCTGCTTGCATCGCTTGAGGGAGAAAACGAACGACGAAAGCAAGAGCTAACATATAGAACGTGTTATATAGCATCGGAATATGATTGTTAAAAATAAAGATGAACCCGAGAGCGACAATGACCCCTGGCAATGCATAACCTGCATAGCTCAATTTATCAATGGCGCTAGATATGACGGAAGGATAGCGCGATTTTAAATAAATGACCGGCAATGCAAGCACCATACAAAGAAGGGAAGCAAATCCAGATACCTTTAAACTATTGAGAGCAAAAATGAAAAAGCGTTCGTTTAAAGCGCCCATCCGAATACCAATGATCGACCAATAAGTTAAAACTGCAATAGGTAAGACGATTGCTAAAGAGAAGATGACAAAAACGAAAAAAATAGCTACTGGCTTCCATTTGCCTAATGACAATATGTTTGGCTCTTTAAAAGAGTTAGACGTTTGATAATACTTATTTTTCCTTCTCGTCCACGATTCCACCCACAAAATAAGAACGGTTAACACGATAAGTACTAAGCTTAAAATAGATGCCGAAGCAGTGTCAAAGCTAGCTCTCTGAAAATAAATAGCGGCTGTAAAAGTAACATAGCGTAACATGGCGATCGCACCAAAATCTGATAACACGTACAAAGAAATCAAAATAGCACCCGCGCCGATAGCAGGGCGAAGGAAAGGTAAGTTGACTTTCCAAAAAATTTGCCATGTACTTAACCCTTGTGAGCGAGCGACTTCTTCAAAGTTTCGATTCATTTTGCGAAGCGATGCGCTAGCAATTAAAAAGACGTATGGGTACGTAAACATCGTTAACACGAAAAAGACGCCCCAAAACGAATATATATTTAAAGGGTACTCCCCAAATGTCCGAACGAGCCAAGGCGTATCTCGCCACACGTCACGCGCCCATCCCGTCGGTCCAAAAACGATAATGTATGTGACTGCTCCCACATAAGGAGGAATGACTAAAGGTAACGCCAATAGCCATTGCCATACTTTTCTTCCGGGTAAGTCTGTCCGAACGACAATCCATGCGAGCGAAACACCAATCGCAAGCGCACAGGCTGTGACAGCGACCGTTAATGATAACGTGTTCCATAATAATTGCGGAATTCGTTCATCGAGTAGACGAGCCCATCGATCTGCCCCTGCAAATAGCGATCGCCAAATGACATAGACGATCGGAATCGACATAATTAAGGCGACGATGAGACCGAATACGAAAAGAATAATCCCCGGGGGATTTCCGTGCCAAATATCCATCCATTTTTTTTGCGATAAACGGCGGAAGGTTAGGGACATACGTTCCCTAACCTGGACATCTTGTTGCTGTGGTACGTGATTATTTTTATTGTTCATCATGTCTTCCTCTCACGCTCTACCGTTATTTCAGTTCGAGATCAAGACCCGCCTTCTCAATTAATGTTTTTGTATCTTCAAAGTATTGACCAAGTTCTTTCAATGGCATGCTTTGAACTTTTAAGTCGCTAATTTTAGTAGCATGTTTATATGGTGGATCCAATTTTGGATTAATTGGCACCTCAAGAGACTCACCAACAAATGCTAATTGATTTTCTTCTTTTAAGAGCCACTCAATGAACGCTTTTGCGTTTGCGGAGTTCGGGCCGCCCTTAACAAGCCCAACACCAGCAGCGTTTAAAATGACACCCATTTCACCTTCGCCTTGATCTGGATAGATAAATCCAACGTTATTGTCTGTTGGCTCTTCTAATTGTTGATGGTAGTAGTAGTTGTTTACAAGACCGAATTTAAATTCTCCAGCTCCAACGGCACGACGGATAGCTCCGTGATCTTGCATAATGGCCCCTGCATTTTTCTTAATTGCTGTAACCCATTGAAACGTCTTTTCATCGCCCCACTCATAACGAAGAGCAGATACGTTTGCGATCATGCCGCCGTTTCCACCACGAGTGATCGCAAACTGTCCAGCCCATTTCGGATCCATTAGCTCTTCCATTGTTTTCGGCATTTCTTCTTCAGAAATTAAATCTTTATTGTAAATAAATCCGCGTGCTCGAACAGATAAAGCAATCCACGCATTGTCTTCGGCGCGGAACTGTGCGTCAATCGTTTCAGCTCCTTTTGCATCAAATCCTTCCAATATGCCTTTCATGCGTAAATATTCGAGAGCACCAACGTCGTTTGAAATAAAAATATCTGCTTGGACATTTCCAGCTTCTTCGATTAACTGCAATGGCTCTACTTCATGTAAAGCTAATACTTCTACACCTGTTTCTTCTTCAAACTTATTAAGCAACGGATCAACAAAGTTTTCCTTACGAGATGAGTAGACAACGAGTTTTCCAGTAAGTTTTTGTTCATTTTCTGTATCTTGTTCCGGTTGTGAAGTTCGCTCATTTGAACTGCCGCATGCGGCTAAGAACACGAGCAAGAGTGAAGCGATGACAGATAGCATCAGTTTAAATGGCTTTTTCATTATGTATGCCCCCTTTAACTTGACTAATATGATAATCATTATCAACACAATATGAAGTATACAGAAAGTGAGAATCATTGTCAATAGATTTTTAAAAAAAAGCCTCCAGCCATTTTGGTAAGAGGCGAAGGAGACTGTTAATCGACTAGTGCGACGAGTTCAGGGGTAATGTCGAACGATACAACCGACCCAATTTCAACGTCTTGATCGATCGGTGCGTAAATAATGAGTGGATCTTCATCATTTGTTTGAGTTGAAAGGCGAACAAATAATTCTTGATACTCGCCACTGTACGTGATGCGCTCGACGATGCCACAATATTTTCCGTCTTTCGAAAGTCTACAGCCTTCAGGACGAATAGACACTTTCACATTCTCCATACGTCTTTCCAGCTGTCTTGGTAGACAAACTCGACCAATATGCGTATTGACGTGTTTTAAGTCGGGGCAAATTGTTCCATCTAACAAATTTGTTTTCCCGACAAATTGGGCGACAAAGCAGTTTTTCGGACAACGGTATATTTCTTTTGGAGTGGCGACTTGTTGAATAATTCCCTCATTCATAACAACAATTCGATCAGACACAGCAAAAGCATCTTTTTGATCGTGAGTGACGAGAATCGCTGTCGTATTCGTTTGGCGCAAAATGGCTGTTATTTCATGGCGCATTTTCTCGCGCAAACCGGCGTCGAGGCTGCTAAAAGGCTCATCCATAAGCACGACGTTCGGAAACGGAGCTAAAGCTCTGGCGAGAGCTACTCGCTGTTGTTGACCGCCTGAAAGTTCATGAGGATAACGATTGGCGAAATTGCCTAAGCCAACAAGTTCCAATACTTCCTGCGCCCGTTCTTTCCGCTCTTTTGCCGGCCATTTATTCAGTCCGAACATAATATTTTTTTCAATCGTTAAGTGAGGGAAAAGAGCATAATCTTGAAACACCATGCCGACGCCGCGCCTTTCTGGTGGCAACGAAAAGTGGTGATCGTAAACGATTTGGTCGCCGATGCGGATCATTCCGGCTGTCGGTTGTTCAAACCCAGCAATCATGCGCAAAGTTGTCGTTTTGCCACAGCCGCTCGGTCCGAGTAGCGTAACAATTTCTCCTTTTTCAATTTCAAGATTCATATTATCGACAGCTGGCTTTAATGAACGGTGATATATTTTTGTGACTTGTTGTAGCTGTATGAAGCTCATCGTACCCCTCCAACATGTGCCGATTCCCAAGTGGAAAACATTTTATTGAGAACGTTTTTCATTTTTATTAAACAAAATTGTAGCACACATTTTTCTTTTTGGTCAATTATTTGTCCTGCTTAGGAGTCAGTCAAGACTTTGTGGAGAACATTTTTTCGGTTCACTACGAGCGTTGTCAATCACTAGTTAGCGAACCATTTTCAGGAATTAATATCGTAAGCGCTTTCGGACTCTCATCCCTCATCTTGAGGTGATGATATTGTATTCCATTTTTTTACACCCAACCACCATCCCGGAGCGCCGACAACGCTTGATGGATCGGCGTCCCGGATGACCGCTGCAGACACGGTAGATTCTGACGCACCACATCTGCCCACAACCGTCCTGCCTTCCGTTTGGCCTGTTCGATCCGCTTGGACTTTGTTGAGGCCGAGGCTGCCGTTCGGGTCTCTTCTTCCTCCACCAACTGCCCATTTCTCCGCCAAATCCCGTCGATTCGGGCTGCCATCGCCCTCAGAAACGCCCGAAGCCCTTGGTCTTTCCAGCTGCGGCGGGATTTCACCCGATGCGCAAACCGGCTCATCACGCTCTCGGCGTGGCCCATCGGACGCATGCCGGTCGTCTCCACCCCTTGCTCCGACAGCCACTCCCGATAGTCCCGGATGCATCCCGGCATCGACTCGATCCGACGGATCATGGCAGCCATCTGCTTCTCTTTCGCTTCGTCCTCCAACGTGCCGACCGCGCTGTTCAGCTCCACCAGAAGTCCCTCTTCGTCTTGTTTCGCCAGCTTCTTCCGCACCTCCCGCCAACGCGGATGGCCGGACAGACACTGACGCAGCTCCCGCGCCACATGAAATCGATCCAGCTGAAAGCAGGCTCGCTTTCCAAAATACTCCCGGCAGGCTGTGATCCACGACGCCGCGTCGCCGTTGATGATCAAAAGGTCCCGGCACGGGTCATAGGCATATTCGTTCATCAGCCACTCTTCAAACCGTTCCCACACGTCTCCCTCCCCTTCATGGAGGTAGTGGCGCCGGTTCACGAGCTCGAGCTGCGAACCGTTTCGTTTCCATCCCTCGTGAACCGCCAGGATTTTCTCTTCTTTCGCCCGTTTCCCTTTCCCCTGGCGGGAAATGAACAGTCCATCCGCCTCCACAAACAGCACTCGGCCGTGCCGTTGGGAAACAGGGTGGTGCAGCGAGACAGGGGCCTCCAGCACCAGTTGGCGAATCGCCTCGTGGCTTAGGACCGCATACCCCACGATCGACTCCAACGTACGGGCCGCTTTGCGGTAGGAAGAGCACTCTACGGCCAACTCGACCGCCGTTTCCTCGAGGCAAGGGCTGATCGACTGCGCTCCATCAAAGCCCAGTTCGGCATCCAGCAAGAAGGTATACGCCCCCGCCTGCCGATCATAGTAGTCGTTCCGTCGAAACGTCACTTCTCCAAACAGCGTTTGGATCGTGGTCGGCCGTTTGTCTTTCAGCTGATACCGGCGCTTGCCCCGCGCTTCCGCCAGTTGTTGATCAATCTCCTCCAAAAGGGCCGCCAACAAGACAGCGAACACCTTTTGAAGAGTTCTGACTAATTGCTCCTCCAACTCTTTTAATAGGGGCCATTCTGTGGTAAGATGTTTCATGGACTCTCTCCCTCCTGTTTTCGGTTGATGTTGACAATCACCATCATAGCAGGGAGAGAGTCCTTTTTGCATGACATTTGCTTTTTTCTACCGCGCTTCGCTTGGTGGCCCCGACGAGCGTCGCGAACAAAAGTTCGCAACCCTCGTCGGGGATCATTTCGGAATGTCACCCACAAATATTTTACTCACACTAGAATACAGATAATTCATTTCTGTAATATTGAATAGTTTGAGGACGACAATTCCGTATTTCGCAATCTTCAAGGAATTTTTCTAACGCTATTTGAAAATCAATAGCATCAGATTGTATAGAATTTGTGTGCATTTCAAAAATTTCATCAGGGGATAAATTATTATTACGCCTTGCCAAAATATCACCTCTTTGACAAGTCGTATGAGGAATACTGAATCAGATTTTTCAATGGAGAATCGTATGAGGATAAAATAAAAAAGGATTCCCACATCTTGCAGGAATCCTTGATACATCAGTTTTTCAGTGCCGATGGTGGGAGTCGAACCCACACGGGGGGCTACCCCACACGATTTTGAGTCGTGCGCGTCTGCCAATTCCGCCACATCGGCGCGATAATCAACATTTTACCAAATTATCTTTCAACTGTCAACACTTTTTTATTCATTAGATATGGAGGCGGCACCCGGATTCGAACCGGGGATAAAGGTTTTGCAGACCTCTGCCTTACCACTTGGCTATGCCGCCTTGATCAAGAGCGGAAGACGGGACTCGAACCCGCGACCCCCACCTTGGCAAGGTGGTGTTCTACCGCTGAACTACTTCCGCATCCGTGGCTGGGGTAGCTGGATTCGAACCAACGCATCACGGAGTCAAAGTCCGTTGCCTTACCGCTTGGCTATACCCCAACGTTGTAAGTGAAGGGCGACTAGTGGGAATCGAACCCACGCATGCCAGAGCCACAATCTGGTGCGTTAACCACTTCGCCATAGTCGCCATGATCATGATAGGAATGGCAGGGGCAGTAGGAATCGAACCCACACCGGAGGTTTTGGAGACCTCTGTTCTACCATTAAACTATGCCCCTTTGTTAAAATGGTGGAGGGGGACGGATTCGAACCGCCGAACCCAAAGGGAGCGGATTTACAGTCCGCCGCGTTTAGCCACTTCGCTACCCCTCCAAGGAATGGTGCCGACTGCAGGACTTGAACCCGCAACCTACTGATTACGATTCAGTTGCTCTACCAATTGAGCTAAGTCGGCATAAGATGAATGAAGAAGGTGGCTCATTGTTGAGCTCTGTGCCTCTTCCTCTACCAACTGATTCGAAGAAGCGGAATGCGTCGAGGCAACTCGAAGCGAATTCGATGAAGTAGATGCTCGTCTCTACCAATTCAGCTAAGTCGGCATGCAAACCTATTCTAGTTGTTTCATGGTGGCTCGGGACGGAATCGAACCGCCGACACAAGGATTTTCAGTCCTTTGCTCTACCGACTGAGCTACCGAGCCATATATTATTTTTTAACTCGCTCGTTGAATTGCTCTGTGCCTCTTCCTCTACCAGCTGATTCAAAGACGCTCGATGCGTCGAGGCAACTCGAAGCGAATTCGATGAAGCGGATGCTCGTCTCTACCGAATGAGCTACCGAGCCATACCATATTTTTCGTGATTTTGGAACAATGGCGGTCCCGACGGGACTCGAACCCGCGATCTCCTGCGTGACAGGCAGGCATGTTAACCACTACACTACGGGACCAATTTTGGTTGCGGGGGCAGGATTTGAACCTGCGACCTTCGGGTTATGAGCCCGACGAGCTACCGGACTGCTCCACCCCGCGACGATAGAAAATGAACTTATTTCGATCATACACTGAGTATCGGTTTAAATATTTATTGCCTCTTCCTCTGCCAGCTGATTCAAAGATGCTCGGTGCGTCGGGACAACTCGCGATGATGAGAAAGCAAGTCAGCTTTTATATTAAGATGGTGGAGGATGACGGGATCGAACCGCCGACCCCTTGCTTGTAAGGCAAGTGCTCTCCCAGCTGAGCTAATCCTCCACAAAGAAGTGACCCGTACGGGATTCGAACCCGTGTTACCGCCGTGAAAGGGCGGTGTCTTAACCACTTGACCAACGGGCCATGCTGATGGATCATGGCGGAGAGCAAGGGATTCGAACCCTTGAGGCGCTATTCACGCCTACACGATTTCCAATCGTGCTCCTTCGACCACTCGGACAGCTCTCCACGATGGCTCCGCAGGCAGGATTCGAACCTGCGACCAATCGGTTAACAGCCGATTGCTCTACCACTGAGCTACTGCGGAATCATAACGACGGTCAATTCTCCCAACAAGATGTCCTGCCTCTTCCTCTGCCAGCCGATTCAAAGAAGCTGGATGCGTCGAGGCAACTCGCAGTTCATCCGATGATGCAAATGCTCGTCACTGAGCTACTGCGAAATGACATCTCTTTAGACATTTACTATTATAATGATTCGCGCTGAGCTGTCAAGAGTTTTTTCATTCCTTCAAAACTAGATAACCGTTGGAAGAAGCCGCTCGCCTGCGCTTTTCGCATTGTCCAGCTCCGGCTCGCCGCCGCTCGGGGTCAAATAACCTTCGCCTTCGGGATCGGAAATCCCTGCAGGCGAAGAACATTTGCCCGTCGCGGCGACCCGCTCGCCTGCGCTTTTCTTTGTCCAGTTCCAGCGCCTAGCTCTCTTCTGCCAAATAACCTTCCCCCTCGGGGTGCAAGCACCCCTGCGGGTGAAGAACATTTGGCTTCGAGAGCTAATCGCGGCGCTTTCACTTTTCTAGGTTAAGCCCTCGATCGATTAGTATCCGTCAGCTCCACGTGTCGCCACGCTTCCACCTCGGACCTATCGACCTCGTCATCTTCGAGGGATCTTACCCGCTTTGCGCGGTGGGAAATCTCATCTTGAGGGGGGCTTCACGCTTAGATGCTTTCAGCGCTTATCCCGTCCGCACATAGCTACCCAGCGGTGCCCCTGGCGGGACAACTGGTACACCAGCGGTGCGTCCATCCCGGTCCTCTCGTACTAAGGACAGCTCCTCTCAAATTTCCTCCGCCCGCGACGGATAGGGACCGAACTGTCTCACGACGTTCTGAACCCAGCTCGCGTACCGCTTTAATGGGCGAACAGCCCAACCCTTGGGACCGACTACAGCCCCAGGATGCGATGAGCCGACATCGAGGTGCCAAACCTCCCCGTCGATGTGGACTCTTGGGGGAGATCAGCCTGTTATCCCCGGGGTAGCTTTTATCCGTTGAGCGATGGCCCTTCCATGCGGAACCACCGGATCACTAAGCCCGACTTTCGTCCCTGCTCGACCTGTCCGTCTCGCAGTCAAGCTCCCTTGTGCCTTTGCACTCTCCGAATGATTTCCAACCATTCTGAGGGAACCTTTGGGCGCCTCCGTTACCTTTTGGGAGGCGACCGCCCCAGTCAAACTGCCCACCTGACACTGTCTCCCACCCCGCTAAGGGGTGCGGGTTAGAATTTCAATACCGCCAGGGTGGTATCCCACCGACGCCTCCACCGAAGCTGGCGCTCCGGCTTCCCAGGCTCCCACCTATCCTGTACAAGCGATACCAAAATTCCATATCAGGCTGCAGTAAAGCTCCACGGGGTCTTTCCGTCCTGTCGCGGGTAACCTGCATCTTCACAGGTAGTATAATTTCACCGGGTCTCTCGTTGAGACAGCGCCCAAGTCGTTACACCTTTCGTGCGGGTCGGAACTTACCCGACAAGGAATTTCGCTACCTTAGGACCGTTATAGTTACGGCCGCCGTTTACTGGGGCTTCGGTTCGCACCTTCGCTTCCGCTAAGCGCTCCCCTTAACCTTCCAGCACCGGGCAGGTGTCAGCCCCTATACGTCGCCTTTCGGCTTCGCAGAGACCTGTGTTTTTGATAAACAGTCGCTTGGGCCTTTTCACTGCGGCTCTTCAGGGCTCTTCACCCCAAAGAGCACCCCTTCTCCCGAAGTTACGGGGTCATTTTGCCGAGTTCCTTAACGAGAGTTCTCCCGCGCGCCTTAGGATTCTCTCCTCGCCTACCTGTGTCGGTTTGCGGTACGGGCACCTCTTCCCTCGCTAGAGGCTTTTCTTGGCAGTGTGAAATCGGGGACTTCCGGATCAATCCGTCGCCGTCACCGCTTGGCCTTATGATCCGCGGATTTGCCTGCGGATCAGCCTCACGGCTTGGACAGGCTCTTCCAGCCGCCTGCTCGCCCTATCCTCCTGCGTCCCCCCATCGCTCAAACGGGAAGAAGGTGGTACAGGAATCTCAACCTGTTGTCCATCACCTACGCCTTTCGGCCTCGGCTTAGGTCCCGACTAACCCTGAGCGGACGAACCTTCCTCAGGAACCCTTAGGCTTTCGGCGCAGAGGATTCTCACCTCTGTTTTCGCTACTCATACCGGCATTCTCACTTCTAAGCGCTCCACCAGTCCTTCCGGTCTGGCTTCTCTGCCCTTAGAACGCTCCCCTACCGATGACCAACGGTCATCCCGCAGCTTCGGCGGCACGTTTAGCCCCGGTACATTTTCGGCGCAGAGTCACTCGACCAGTGAGCTATTACGCACTCTTTAAATGGTGGCTGCTTCTAAGCCAACATCCTGGTTGTCTCGGCAACTCCACATCCTTTTCCACTGAACGTGCACTTCGGGGCCTTAGCTGGCGGTCTGGGCTGTTCCCCTCTCGACCACGGATCTTATCACTCGCAGTCTGACTCCCGGGCATAAGTCGTTGGCATTCGGAGTTTGACTGGGTTCGGTAACCCGTTTGGGGCCCCTAGCCCAATCAGTGCTCTACCTCCAACACTCTCAAACCCGAGGCTAGCCCTAAAGCTATTTCGGGGAGAACCAGCTATCTCCAAGTTCGATTGGCATTTCACCCCTACCCACACCTCATCCCCGCACTTTTCAACGTGCGTGGGTTCGGGCCTCCAGCCGGTGTTACCCGGCCTTCACCCTGGACATGGGTAGATCACCTGGTTTCGGGTCGACGACGACGTACTCACACGCCCTGTTCAGACTCGCTTTCGCTGCGGCTCCGCCTCTTCGGCTTAACCTCGCACGCCATCGTCACTCGCCGGTTCATTCTACAAAAGGCACGCCATCACGCATGAACGCGCTCTGACTACTTGTAGGCACACGGTTTCAGGTTCTCTTTCACTCCCCTCCCGGGGTGCTTTTCACCTTTCCCTCACGGTACTGGTGCACTATCGGTCACTAGGGAGTATTTAGCCTTGGGAGATGGTCCTCCCTGCTTCCGACGGGATTCCTCGTGTCCCGCCGTACTCAGGATCCGCTCGGGAGGGAACGAAGTTTCGACTACAGGGCTCTCACCTTCTCTGGCCGGCCGTTCCAGACCGGTTCGTCTACCCCGTCCCTTTCTCACTCCCATCGTGAGCGGTCCTACAACCCCAAGAGGACATGCCTCTTGGTTTGGGCTGTTCCCGTTTCGCTCGCCGCTACTTAGGGAATCGCGGTTGCTTTCTTCTCCTCCGGGTACTAAGATGTTTCAGTTCCCCGGGTGTGCCCTCCATGCCCTATGGATTCAGGCATGGATACTGCCCCATTACGGACAGTGGGTTCCCCCATTCGGACATCTCCGGATCAACGCTTGCTTACAGCTCCCCGAAGCGTTTCGGCGTTTGCCCCGTCCTTCATCGGCTCCTAGTGCCAAGGCATCCACCGTGCGCCCTTTCTAGCTTAACCTATCGCGCTCTCGGCTTCTTCCTTTGCTTTATCGGTTATCTAGTTTTCAAGGAACAAAATTGATTCTTGAGAGAACATGACTCGTTCCCTCAAAACTGAACGAAACAGAAGCGCGATGGATTGGTAGGTTGGCCATTGCGGCCTCCGCTTTTCGAATTGTCTAGCTCCGGCTCGCCGCCGCTCGGGGTCAAATAACCTTCGCCTTCCGGGTGCAAGCACCCTTGCAGGCGAAGAACATTTGCCCATCGCGATCGCCACGATGGCGATATTTCGCCGTTGCCCGCAGGACGCGGGCTGCCTTTAGGCGAAATTACGGCGCTTCCGCTTTTCTTCGTCCTTAGAAAGGAGGTGATCCAGCCGCACCTTCCGGTACGGCTACCTTGTTACGACTTCACCCCAATCACTTGCCCCACCTTCGGCGGCTGGCTCCCGTAAGGGTTACCTCACCGACTTCGGGTGTTGCAAGCTCTCGTGGTGTGACGGGCGGTGTGTACAAGGCCCGGGAACGTATTCACCGCGGCATGCTGATCCGCGATTACTAGCGATTCCGGCTTCATGCAGGCGAGTTGCAGCCTGCAATCCGAACTGAGAGCGGCTTTTTGGGATTCGCTCCCCCTCGCGGGTTCGCAGCCCTTTGTACCGCCCATTGTAGCACGTGTGTAGCCCAGGTCATAAGGGGCATGATGATTTGACGTCATCCCCACCTTCCTCCGACTTGTCGCCGGCAGTCCCTCTAGAGTGCCCACCTTCGTGCTGGCAACTAGAGGCGAGGGTTGCGCTCGTTGCGGGACTTAACCCAACATCTCACGACACGAGCTGACGACAACCATGCACCACCTGTCACCCTGTCCCCCCGAAGGGGGAACGCCCAATCTCTTGGGTTGTCAGGGGATGTCAAGACCTGGTAAGGTTCTTCGCGTTGCTTCGAATTAAACCACATGCTCCACCGCTTGTGCGGGCCCCCGTCAATTCCTTTGAGTTTCAGCCTTGCGGCCGTACTCCCCAGGCGGAGTGCTTATCGCGTTAGCTGCAGCACTAAAGGGTGTGACCCCTCTAACACTTAGCACTCATCGTTTACGGCGTGGACTACCAGGGTATCTAATCCTGTTTGCTCCCCACGCTTTCGCGCCTCAGCGTCAGTTGCAGGCCAGAGAGCCGCCTTCGCCACTGGTGTTCCTCCACATCTCTACGCATTTCACCGCTACACGTGGAATTCCGCTCTCCTCTCCTGCACTCAAGTCCCCTAGTTTCCAATGACCCTCCACGGTTGAGCCGTGGGCTTTCACATCAGACTTAAGGAACCGCCTGCGCGCGCTTTACGCCCAATAATTCCGGACAACGCTCGCCCCCTACGTATTACCGCGGCTGCTGGCACGTAGTTAGCCGGGGCTTCCTCGTGAGGTACCGTCACCGCGCCGCCCTCTTCGAACGGCGCTCCTTCGTCCCTCACAACAGAGCTTTACGACCCGAAGGCCTTCTTCGCTCACGCGGCGTCGCTCCGTCAGGCTTTCGCCCATTGCGGAAGATTCCCTACTGCTGCCTCCCGTAGGAGTCTGGGCCGTGTCTCAGTCCCAGTGTGGCCGGTCACCCTCTCAGGCCGGCTACGCATCGTCGCCTTGGTGAGCCGTTACCTCACCAACTAGCTAATGCGCCGCGGGCCCATCCGCAAGTGACAGCCCAAAGGCCGCCTTTCAACCGAAGACCATGCGGTCTTCGGTGTTATCCGGTATTAGCTCCGGTTTCCCGGAGTTATCCCGGTCTTGCGGGCAGGTTGCCCACGTGTTACTCACCCGTCCGCCGCTGACCAAACAAGAGCAAGCCCTCGTTCGGTCCGCTCGACTTGCATGTATTAGGCACGCCGCCAGCGTTCGTCCTGAGCCAGGATCAAACTCTCCAAAAGAAAGTTGATTGGCTTTTCAGATTGTCCAGCTTCGGCCCGCCGCCGCTCGGGGTCAAATAACCTTCGCCTTCGGGATTGTAAATCCCTGCAGGCGAAGAACATTTGCCCATCGCGGCGACCCGCGGGCCTCAGCTTTTCGTTGCGCTTCGTTTCGTTCAGTTTTCAAGGAACAAGCTTTCGACTGTTTTGTCTCTCTCAAACAGCTCTTTTATGTTAGCATAACATCTTTTTGGATGTCAACTGCTTTTTTGCTTCGCATCGCTGTCAAACAACCTCTTTGATCAGCGACGCTTTTTAATATACCACCTTAACTCGAAAAAAGCAATACCTTTTTTAAAAAAATTTTAGGACGCGCTGATCCATCCCCGTTCCCTCTTCTCCATCCCACAGGAAAGCGTTCTTTTCCTAAAAAAGGGGAATGAACACCGGCGCGAGTGCATACATTTCTTCTATGGCATCGCTATATAGATGCGATTGGACGCCTTCACATCGACGGCTTTTGCAGAGCGACTGGATGGACTGTCAGGCGACCGAACAACGCCGCTTCCAGCCCCACGCCTGGGTCTGTGAAGCAGGTAGTCGTTCCGTCTTCCGCCACGCCAAGGTGCGGCGAAGAAGACGGCTGTTTGCCTCGGGCGGTCGAAATAGGCAAGCGACTTTTTTCGTCAAGGACGTGGAGAACTTTTCCGTTTTGCATCTATATCGTTGTTGCGATCCTTTCATCAAGGAGGCTTCTTCACTTTGATTCGCGTGTTATCACCAATCAACTTTGACGTTTCTAGTTCGTTTTCGCTTCCGGCCAGCGAACAACGAATCTTAGATGCCCTTGTTTCCTCGCCTAAGTTGTATACGTATGCAAATAAACACCAGCTTCGATTTGAAATCGCCTTGCGCGACCGCATTGTTCGGGCGGCGGGCGAGTTGGCGAAAAGCCGGGCGCGGTTTGCCATTTTCCGTTTTTCGCGCTGCAACAGCGATTTTTGGACGCGGGACGAGCGCGGCGGCTTCCGTCTTCGCCCAGATGTCACGGCTTCCGAAGCGATTCAGGACATTTTTGTCCATAGCGAGCGATACGCGTTTGAATGCGCGACCGCGATCGTCATCGTGTTTTACAAGGCCGTGCTTGACGTAATCGATCCAGCGGCATTCAACCGGCTGTTTGCGGATTTGCTGCTGTATGACTGGCATACCGACCGGGATCTTGGCATTCAAACAAAAAAAGATGAACACTTTCTCCCCGGAGATTGCCTCTATTTTAAAAACCCGGAATTCGATCCGTTGACGCCGCAATGGCAAGGGGAAAATGCCATTTACTTAGGCGACGGCTTCTTTTACGGGCATGGCATCGGCATTCAAACAAAGGAGGGCATC
The DNA here is from genome assembly GCF_002335725.1 of Geobacillus sp. FJAT-46040. Classification (NCBI taxonomy): domain Bacteria; kingdom Bacillati; phylum Bacillota; class Bacilli; order Caryophanales; family Anoxybacillaceae; genus Geobacillus; species Geobacillus sp. FJAT-46040. The sequence goes on along the minus strand of NZ_NISS01000001.1, from coordinate 127,602 downwards.
ATCGCCGCGCTCAATCGAAAACGAAAGCGGGGAGCCACGAAATCCGCTTACCTGCTTCCCGATATCACGCAAGTCGATTTCGCTTATTTGTCCCAATTCGCCCGCGGCTTCGATGAATTCCGCCTGCCGATCCGCCGCTCTTCCTTTATCTTTGGAACGCTAGGGTCCGCTGCGTTCTTGCACCGTTAGCGGGCCTTTTTCGTTTTTCTCCCACAAATACAGGGCGATTCCTGTTAAAATAAAAATACCGCCGATCCATTGAAACGGACGGATCGGTTCGCCAAACAGCCAGTAGGCCAAGGCGGAAGCGCCGATCGGTTCAAATAAAATCGCCATCGACACCGTCGAGGCGCTGACCCATTTGACCGCCCAGTTCATCACCGAATGGCCGAGCAGCGTTGGAATGACGGCGAGGGCGAGAAAACAAAGCCAATCCGTCAGCTGATACGCCGTCAGCGAAAGGCGAAACAGCATCGCGTACAGCCACAACACCGCCGCGCTGATGCTATAGACGATATAGGTATACGTCATCAATGACAACCGTTGTCGCACCTCTTGGCCGAACAGCCAATACGCCGTGACAAACGCGCACGCAAGCAGCGCCAACATGTCCCCATAGAGCGCTTCGCCGCTGACGCGAAAATCGCCCCAGCTGATCAAGACGCTTCCCGCAATCGCCAACACCGCGCTCCCGACCGCGCCGACGGTCAACCGTTCGCGGAAAAACAACGCGCCGCCTGCGAAGGCAAACAGCGGCTGCAGCGTCACAAGCACGACCGAACTGGCGACGGAAGTATAGTCGAGCGATTCAAACCAAAGAATAAAATGAAACGCAAGCAGCACGCCGGAACAAATCGAAAACCACCAGTCGCGTCGGGAAATACGCTTCAGTTCGCGGATATGGCGAAGAAAAAACGGCGTCATGATGACGACCGCGAAAAAAAGCCGGTAAAACGCGATAACGGCCGACGGCGCCTCCGACCATTTGACGAAAATGGCCGATGTTGACACGGCAAGTGCGCCGATGAATAGAGCGGCATAAGCCTTTGCTGTGCTTGGCGGCTTCATGTTTCTGCCAACTCACTTTCTACGAAAAGGAGTGTGCGCCCTGATCTACCACTTTCATGCGGAAGGGCGGACAAAAATGGTTCACGAACGTTTTCTTACATTATACCATGAACGAGGCGAGAAACGATGATGTTTGATCCGTTCCTCAAATTAGGGATTTCCGCCATCCTCGGGCTGATTATCGGATTGGAACGGGAATTGAAGCGAAAACCGGTCGGCTTGAAAACGTGCCTTGTCATTTCCATTTCCAGTTGCCTGCTTACGATCGTTTCGATCGAATCGGCGTACGTCTTTCCTCTTAAAGACCATATCACAATGGACCCGCTCCGCCTTGCCGCGCAAATCGTATCCGGGGTTGGGTTCCTGGGAGCGGGCGTCATTTTGCGCCGCGGCAACGACAGCATTACCGGGCTGACGACCGCCGCGATCATTTGGGGGGCGGCAGGGATTGGCGTGGCGGTTGGCGCGGGCTTTTATTGGGAATCGGCGTTCGGTGTGGCGCTGCTCATTATCAGCGTCGAACTCATTCCATTTTTAATCAACTTTTTCGGGCCGAAGCAGCTGCGCGAAAAAGAGGTGCTGTTGCAAATCACCGTGGCGGACGCCAAAAACATTACAAAGGTCATCGACTATTTAAAACAACAGGACATCAACATTAAAACGATGCGCATTAAAGACGTTGAAGAGAATGAACATTTGCTGAAACTAAGAGCCGTCATTGACCAAAAGCGCTCGACCGCCGAACTTTACTACGTCATCCGCTCCATTGACGATGTCGTGCACGTTGATATTGAAAGCGGGTGATCAAAAAAGGATTGCAATTGTCCGCATCCATATATATAATGGGACATGGACAGATCATCCATATCCTTTTTTGGGGCATTAGCTCAGTTGGGAGGGCGTCATTGTTAGAATGACTGCCCTCATTTACTAAAAATCGGTTCAAAGAGATTTTAAAAGTGATTTCTACCCGGTCTCTAAAAACAACAATTTTGTCAATTACTGTACTTAACATCATTTTCTTTTTTTCCACCGATGCCTTTTCAAATACTTCTCTCCATACAGGAATGTATCTCTGCAATTTCTCCATTTCAGACAGTTCTACCTTCTTGGATTCTAAATCTAATTTTGCTTTATTGATCGATTCTTCCAACTCCCTTAACTCATTTTCTTTCTGATTAATAAGGTCATTAACAACTTTTGCATCAAAGAGACTTTCCCCCATGATTATTTTGAGTGCTTCATCTCTTAATTTCACTAACGCAGAATTCACTTTGTCAAATTCGCTTTGGAGCTTTTTTAACGTTTTAACCTCTTTATCAGTATTGTGTTGCTTAAACTCTTGAATCTTACTATATAACTCACATTTCGCACCCTAACAAGGTCAAAACAAAGGATTTTTTATTTAGTTTTTCAGAATAACTTTTTGACCAACACAACGAGCGATGGCAATCCTTTTTTTACCATCGCTGGTCGTTCCGTATGACGTTACACGTAAATGCTCTCATCCAGCCCCAACCCCTGCAGAATCCTTCGTTGTTCAGGGGTGAGGGAGCGATCCAGTGAGCGTTGGATGCGTCCATCCGGCAGCTTGAACAGGACGACGTTCACATATTGAAACAGCTGAAAAATCGCCTGTCCCGTCGGCCGGGTCAGCTTGCGGCCTCCAGGAGCCTTCAACGGGTGTTCTGGAGTAATAAACTGACGCACTCGGCGCTGAAAAACGCGGTAAATCGCCAAGGCCAACAGAAACAAATAGCCTAATACTGCGACCCGTTCTGGTTTTTTGACGTAAATCTCATCCGTGAAAAACGGATCTTTCAAAAAAGCGAAGTTCATTTCCACCGAGATCTGCCCTTTATACAGCTTCAAGATCTCTTGGGCATCCATGGGTTGGCCCTTCCATTCCTTCGGAACGGTCGTGACGAGGACAAACCGGGACGCTTTCCGTCTCGCCTGTTCCCACGCGTCTTGGTCGAATTCGACGTCAAGGTGCAAGAAATACAGCGTCTCCACCTCGGGTTCCGCCCCTTTTTTCGGCCGTCCGCGCCGTTTTTTCAGGCGTACGATCTCTTCGACCGCGGCCTCAACCCGATGAAACCGGGGGCGAAGGGACGCCTTGAGGGACGCCAAGGCTTGTTCGGCATCTTCCCGGCAGGAGAAGGGGTGACGCTCCCAACGGGCTTGTTCCTCGCGAAGAAGCTCCGCTTCTTTGGTTCGTTCTTTTTCAAGCGTCTTTCCTTTTCGCTGGTCGAGCGCGCTCGATTCAACAACGATCAGCCGAACGGGGTGGCCTTCATACGTCGAGGCCGTTTCCCATACCCGGTACGTGGCGCCGTTTCTCTCCGCCAACGTAAAGGGATCGCTCCACGTCGTGTCCTCAGCATCCGCTTCGGCCAGCGCGGTTTTCACGATCCGGAGCGACGAAGGGCCTCTGGTGATCAAAAAGGCGTTGGCCGCTTTGGTTTGCGCCAGGGTCTCTTTCGTCATCGCGGCGGAATCGGCCACGTAAATCCATTCGTCTTCGATTTTGGCCTGCTTCAGCTGTTCATGGACACGAGACAGCACCTCGGGATTCCATGTTTTGTCCGGCAGGTTGCCGTCGTGCACATCGCCGTAAAACGGGATGCCGTCCTCGTTGCCGACCAGTCCGAAACCGATCTGTTTTTGCCAACGATGATGGCGGTTGTAGCCATGTGTGATCTGCAAAGCCTCTAATGAGGCCGATTCATACGCGCCGTAAACCGTCTTGTCCGTCGTATCGGCGTGAAAGGCTCGGAGGGAAAGGCCTTCTTTGCGATAAATGTGAATCAAGCAAGTGCTGATCACCTTGTGAATATCCGCCTCATACAGGCGGTCGAGATGACGAGCCAAGGCATCGTCGTTCAACCAGGAAGGATGGAGACCGGGACGGATGAGTTTCTCTAGATCGATCTCCTGAGCCCATCGTTCCACGTGAACGAGGGCTTGCCGGCCGTCAAACATATTGTAGATGATGGCCTGAACGGCATCGCTGACTCGAGTCTGGCACTGTGGATCAACGGGAACGAGATGGTCAATCAATTGGGGCAGGCCCAGTTTCTTGAATAGGGCACTTATTATATTCAAATAATGATTGCGATAGACCTTTTTGACTTGAACGTTCATAAGAGAAAAACTCCTTTACGTTCCTTGTGTGTCAAGGATTCATTCGACATCGGAACGAAAAAATCCTCCCGATTTTCGTCGAGAGGGTGCGAAATGTGAGATATAAGTTGAAACTTTGTTTTACATCCAGTAGAACGCCCGCTGCATTCTATCAAAATGACTTGTTATGAAGGAAAACAGAATCGAACAATCGGAAAATCTTTATTGCAACTTATATACTTCGTGTAAAAAAAATATAATTTTTCTCCATAAATTTTGCACATTTATTTTTTATGATGATGTTACTATGACTTACATCACAAGTTTATGGAGGGAAAGCGATGAAGAAATTATTGTTAGGAACTGTTTTGGCAGGAGTTGTTGCGATTGGTGCAGCTTGCTCAAATAATTCTTCGATGCAAGGACACGACATGTCCAACATGAATATGAAGGAAGAAAACACCGCACAGGACTCCAGTAAGAAACTGCCTTTGGCAACAAACACAGAAGTTTTATCCGGTAAAGAGATTAATCTTACTGCTAAGGAAGCATTATTACAAATAAATGATAAAGTCAAACTTCCGGTCTACACGTATAATGGATCGGTACCCGGTGCGCAAATCCGCGTAAAGCAAGGGGATAATGTGAAAATTGTTTTAAAAAATGAATTGCCAGAACCGATCACGATTCACTGGCACGGCTACCCTGTTCCAAATAACCAAGATGGAGTACCGGGTGTCACGATGGACGCCATTAAACCGGGTGAAACGTTTACGTATGAATTTACAGCAACCGTGCCGGGAACGTATTTTTATCATTCCCATCAAAAAAGCGCCGAGCAAGTGGACAAGGGATTATACGGTACATTAATCGTAGAACCGAAAAATGAAGAAAAAGTAGATCGAGATTATACACTTGTGTTAGATGAATGGATGAGCAATCCGGATGAAGGAAATATGGATATGAGTGGAATGGATCATAGTAATATGAATAATGGAAATAGCTCTGATAATCAACAAATGGATATGAGCAGCATGGGCCATGATATGAATATGTATGATATTTTCACGATTAACGGGAAAAGCGGTTCCGCTGTCCAACCGTTAAAAGTGAAAAAAGGCGAAAAGGTGCGCCTTCGCCTTGTAAACGCAGGATACATGGTCCACAAACTTCACCTGCATGGTCATGAGTTTAAAATTGTCGCAACTGACGGGCAGCCGTTAAAAGATCCGCAACCAATCAAAGATGAACTTTTAAGTATTGCTCCGGGTGAACGTTATGATATTGAATTTATCGCGAATAACCCGGGTGAATGGTTATTAGAATGTCATGGTGATATGGAAGGTACCGATGGAATGAAAGTGAAAATTCAATACGAAGGACAAGCAAACAATACGGACAAAGCGAACGCAAAAGAAAATCTCCCTGTTGTGGATATAACAACATACGGAAAATATGAAGTAGGTCAATTTACACTAGACCAAAAATATGATGTAGAGTACACAATGGATTTAGGAACAGCCATGGGCAAAGATGGCATGATCTACACGATTAATGGGAAAACGTATCCTGACACAGCGCCTATTAATGTGAAGACAGGAGATTTAGTAAAAGTCAGAATTGTGAACAATTCACCAAAAGATGTACATCCGATGCATTTACACGGACATTTCTTCCAAGTATTAAGCAAAAACGGCAAGCCGGTCACAGGCTCTCCATTGATAAAGGATTCCTTAAATGTAAACCCTGGTGAAGAATATGTCGTCGCGTTTAAAGCGGATAATCCGGGAAATTGGATGTTCCATTGCCATGACTTGCACCATGCTTCAGCCGGAATGGTCACACAAGTAAAATATACCGATTACAAATCGGACTATACCCCAGATCCGAATGACACAACGAATAAAGGTGAATAACAGCTTATCGTAGTAAATAAAAGAGGCTGAGTTCAAAAGGTTAACACCCTTTTGAGACAGCCTCTTATTTTTTTGCTTTTATTTCCAGTTTATTTTTTTTTAGTTAGAAAAAAATAATAATGAATTTAAATCATTGGAGGGATTATATATGACGACAGTTATTAGTTCATCAGTTCAACAATTTCAAACGTGTATTGATGCTTGCAACCAATGTATGCAAGCTTGTGAAGAATGTCTGACTTCATGTTTAAAAGCAGCTGACGTACAGGCTAGAACACATTGTATCAACATTTTAAGGGATTGTGCAGATATTTGTGCCATGGCGGCTCAATGGATGTCTCGCGGAAGCATGTATGCGAAGGAGTTTTGCCAACTTTGCGCGACAATTTGCGATGCTTGTGCCGCTGAATGTGCAAAATTCCAAGATACACACTGTCAGGAATGTGCCAATTTATGCCGTCAGTGTGCTGAAGAATGCCGTAAAATGTCATCATAATACTATTTGAGGGTGTCTAAAACATGTATTGCTTTTCATCAGCTAACTAAATAATACCTCAAGCCCCGACCTTCAAAAAGGTGGGGGCTATTTGACGTTTACATTCATCTTCGATTTTGGCCTGTTGAAACTGTTCTCGTACACGGGGTAAGTACCGAAGAGCTCCACGTCTTATCCGACAGGTTGCTGTCGTGTACATCGCCATGAAACGGATTGCCATCCTCGTTGCTCATCAAATTTGATGCAAAGTCATCATGGATTCAGGAATTATTGATGATGCTGAGAATGATCTATAGACCTCTCTTGTCTTGGCGCTTGTTCCGGGATTTGTTTGATTTCCGTGACTGTTTGAAATAGCGCTGTTACGACAATAACAATAGATATTATAGAAGAAACGAGATAGATCCATGCGATGGAACGATGATGGTTCCATTTGCTAATTGCTGACCAAGTCATCCAAATGGAAATAATTAAAGACACTGCCATTAAAGAGATTTTTACGGAAGGGGACATTGAAAACAGTCCCGACCCCAGTGTTGTCAGTCCAAGTGCGATCAATAATGTATGCACCCAATGATGAGAAGAAGCAATAATAGCAAATAAAATAGAGCCAATTGCTTTAAAAATACTTTTCTTTTCACCTGAAGGTGTATCAACAGATAGGTTCGCTAGCCTTTTCTCATTTTCCATAATTAACTCCCCCTCGAATGATTTTTCACCTTGACATATTACCGCGGGACTTAATTTTCCTTTTATTCTATCGTAGAAAAAATAAATGGAGATTTTATCGAGAAAATGTGATTGATTTATAAAATTTCTACCTGGAAATTTTTAAGCAATAAAATAGGAATTATCGAGGGTTTTGTGTAAAATTGGACTGCCGGCTATTCTCCAGTATTTCTTTCCGGTGTTATCCCACTCATACGCTTTGTATTTTGTATTCTCGAACGCCTAATTCAATCAGCTTCTAACCCTTCTTTTAGGTTTCTTCTATTGTTTCCATTCAGAATTTGCTTGGGGTATCTGCTAGCGCGAAGTAGCCGCACAACCCTGTGAGATATTGATTTAGTCTTTTAATCCTTACCTCCATCGGAATAAGACTTTGACCGAGAGTGATCTCTGCTGACTTCTGATTGTTCAGCTATCCATCACTGGATAGGCTTGAATTTGTCGTTCCAACCAGACCTCTCCTGGTAAGATTGTAATCTTTCCTTCCATCCATCTGCTTCATTTACTCGATATCACTTTCGACAGAAAGCGTTTTGTTTTGTATCGCAAACTCACCTAACCATGCCTAGCCTCTTATGAAGTTCGTGTTTCTCAGATCGGAAGTTTGCCGCTCGTTTCCTTCGGATTCCGCGTCACCACGGACACCCTTGCGTTAAACTAACTGCTAATTTTGCCTTCGCAGTTCAGGACTTTCACCCTATAGACTATCCCTATGCAGGGCGCACTCAAAAACGCCATTCAGGGGTTCTGAATGGCGTTTTTACAATGCAATTGGATATTCGCTTAGCAATATCCTCCAAACTCCGAAGGGGATTTTTGCATTACTTCACATTATATCCTTGCTCTTCAATCGCTTCTTTCAGTTTTTCTACGCTGACCTTTGTTTCATCATACTCCACATCGACAGTTCCTTCTTGCAAATGCACTTCTACACGGCTGACGCCATCCAACGCTTGAAGGGCATTGGTCACCGCCGCTTTGCAATGTCCGCATGTCATTCCTTGTACTTGTAATGTAATCGTCATCATCCATTCCTCCTTAAATGTTTATATTTTCACGCGTTTCAAACGAAGCGCGTTTGTCACAACCGATACAGAGCTAAATGCCATCGCTGCCCCAGCGATCCAAGGTTCCAACAGCCCGAGAGCGGCTACAGGAATGCCAACTGTATTATAGAACAAAGCCCAGAACAGATTTTGCCGAATGTTTTTCATCGTTTGGCGGCTTAACTCAATCGCTTTCGGAATATGGGCTAAATCCCCACCGACCAAGGTAACATCGGCCGTTTCGATCGCGACATCCGCTCCTGTGCCAATCGCCATCCCAATATCCGCTTTCGCAAGAGCTGGAGCGTCATTAATTCCATCACCGACCATCGCGACTCGTTTCCCTTGTTTTTGCAATTCCTCGACGATTTTCGCTTTGTCTTCCGGCAGCACCTCTGCATAGACATGATCAATGTGCACTTGGTTTGCGATCGCTTCCGCTGTCCGTTTATTGTCTCCCGTTACCATGTACACTTCGATACCCATTTGTTTTAATGTTTGAATCGCTTCTTTGGAGCTTTCTTTTACTGTATCCGCGACAGCAATGATGCCGGCAAGCTGTCCATCGATGGCAACGAGCATGACTGTTTTCCCTTGTTTTTCAAGCTCTACCATTTTATCTTCATGCACAGAAATCGCTACAGAGCGTTCCTTCATCAATTTTCGCGTCCCAATAAGGATGCTTTTTCCGTCAATGACCGCTTCAATTCCGTGGCCGGTAATGGCGGAGAAATACTCCAATGGCTTCATCGAAATCGCTTGTTTCTTCCCGTATTCAACAATCGCATGAGCCAACGGATGTTCCGAAGCACTCTCGGCTGAAACGGCATAGTCAAGCATGTTTTCTTGGAATTGTAACACATCTGTCACTTCCGGTTTTCCTTTTGTCACTGTTCCTGTTTTATCCAGTAATACGGCATTGATTTTATGCGTTCCCTCTAGGTACTCACCTCCTTTAAAGAGAATTCCTTGTTCTGCCCCTTTGCCGGTGCCGACCATAATCGATGTCGGCGTGGCAAGACCGAGCGCACAAGGACACGCAATGACAAGAACGGCGATGGCCACTTCAAGCGCTTTTGCCAAATCACCCGGCGCAACGAAGAAGTACCAGATTAGAAAGGAAACAACCGCAATTCCGACAACAATCGGTACGAAAATGCCGGAAATGGTATCCGCCATCCGCTGAATCGGGGCTTTCGACCCTTGCGCCTCTTCAACGATTTTAATGATATTGGCCAGCGCGGTATCTTTTCCGACTTTTTCGGCACGAATGGTCAGTACGCCATTCGTATTCATCGTCGCCCCGATCACATAGTCGCCTTCCTTCTTATCAACTGGAATCGATTCACCAGTAATCATCGATTCATCTACGGAAGATGCCCCGGCGATGACCGTACCGTCTACCGGAATTTTTTCTCCTGGCTTGACAACGATCGTATCGCCGATCACCACTTCCTCGAGCGGAACCTTTCTTTCCTCCCCATTACGGATAACAGTCGCTTCCTTTGCCTGAAGGCTCAACAGCTTAGAGATCGCTTCGGTTGTTCTCCCTTTCGCAAGATCCTCAAAGTATTTTCCGACAAGCACAAGCGTAATCAAGACGGCACTCGTTTCAAAATATAATCTTGGCATATAGTCAGGATTCCCAAGCGTCCGAAAAGCTTCATACAAGCTGTAAAAGTACGCGGCTGATGTTCCAAGCGCCACGAGGACGTCCATGTTAGCGCTCTTGTTTCGCAACGCCCGGTACGCCCCGACATAGAAGGGACCGCCGATGTAGAACTGAACGGGTGTAGCTAAAAGAAGCTGGAACCACGGATTCATCAGCAGATGCGGCATCGGCAAGCCTATATCAAACGGCATATGGGCAAGCATCGTATAAAGCAGCGGCAACGATAAGATGATAGAAATAGCGAGTTGCCGTTGCTTCTGTTTCAGCCGCTCTTCTTTCCGGCCAGCATCGTCTTGTTCTTCGTTTCGAATCTGCCCCTTGTACCCAAGCTTTTTGATTTTTTCTAAAATGTCTTCGACAGATGTAACGCCTTCCTTGTATTCGACAACAGCACTGTTTGTCGCCAAGTTGACAGCAGCGCTTGTCACACCTTCCATCCGATTTAACCCTTTTTCAATCCGTGTCGCACAGGCCGCACATGTCATTCCTTCAATATCAAGCGTCACTTTTTCCGTCGCAACGCCATACCCCAAATTCTCAATTTTCGTTTCGATATCGGCGATCGTGTGCTTCGATGGATCATATTGAATCGTTGCTTTTTCCATTGCCAAATTGACATTGGCTTCTACTCCATCCATCTTATTTAATACTTTCTCAATCCGATTGGCACACGCGGCACATGTCATGCCGGTCACTCTAAGTGTGACATGCTTTTGTTCACTCATAATGCTTCCCACTCCTTTCACTTTGAGAACTGTTTAATGACATCCATTAATTCGCGAATGGATTCTTCTCCGCTTCCTTCGCGAATCGCTTTCGACACACAATGGCCAACATGACGTTCTAGCAAGTTCAATCCTACTTTATTTAACGCTGCCGTGATCGCTGAAATTTGCACTAAAATATCAATACAATAACGATTGTCCTCCACCATTTTTTGCACACCGCGCACTTGTCCTTCAATGCGCTTCAAGCGCTTGATAATGCTTTCGATTTCCTGTTCCGTTCGTGGAACCATTTTTTTATCCATATTATGATCTTCATAATGGTTCATAAAACATCACCTCTTCAATTACATTATACCGGTAATGGGTATAAAGCGCAACTAGGATATCTCACAAATCATGTTCGCCAACAATCCATAATAAACACTAAGTAGGAAAAATCCAATTTTCCACAAAAAATTCACAATTTTATTTTACAGTATCGTTATCAAGATTGAAGAGAGAGGATCGATCAATATGAACGATATCAATGTATTTCTAGCTTTCGGAGCGGGATTACTGTCTTTTATATCCCCTTGTTGTTTACCGCTATATCCAGCTTTTTTATCTTACATTACTGGGGTATCCGTTGATGAAATAAAGAAAGAAAATGGGATGCTTCAAAAACGCGCAATACTCCATACATTCTTTTTCTTGCTCGGTTTTTCCGTCATCTTCATCGCTATTGGTTTTGGTACTTCTGTAATAGGAAAACTATTCGTTGATTACCAAGATTTAATCAGACAAATTAGTGCCTTGTTCATTATCTTTTTTGGTCTCGTCATTTTAGGTGTATTTTCACCTTCCTTTATGATGAAAGATAAACGGTTAGTTTTCCGCAACAAGCCTTCCGGTTATTTTGGCTCTATTTTAATTGGCATAGGATTCGCAGCGGGCTGGACTCCCTGCACAGGTCCAATTCTTGTATCAGTGATCGCGTTAGCAGCTACCAAACCGAGTGCAGCTATGTTATATATGTTCGCATATGTATTAGGGTTTGCTGTACCTTTTTTCATCATGTCATTTTTTATCAGCAAGTTGAATTGGATAAAAAGATATAACGCTGTCATCGTCAAAGTCGGAGGGGTTCTTATGATTATCATGGGAATTATGCTGTTTTTTGATTGGATGACAAAGATCATTACCTTTTTTACAGGTTTGTTTGGTGGGTTCACAGGTTTTTAATATACTCCCGAAATCCCCCTTGAGTGAATAGCAACAATTCTTGTTACTGTCCACTCAGGAGGGATCATTATTTAGTTTTTATTGAATATTCGAGATCATGCGATCCATCGTTTCATAAGACATAGGACCTATATACTTATCTCTAATAACCCCGTTTTTATCGATGATATACGAAGTGGGGATCGTTATTGCACCGTATAGATTTCCAATTTCCCCTTGCTCATCAAGCACAACTTTAAATGTCACTCCCTTATTTTTCACAAAATCGTTCACCGCATCAGGACCTCTTTCGCTATTCGTTAAGTTGACTGCTAAAATTTCTACATTGTTATTTTTATTGTTTTCGTAGAACTTTTGCATTTCTGGCATTTCAGCTCTACAAGGCGGACACCAAGTAGCCCAAAAATTCAATATCACCGTTTTTCCACGCAAATCAGACAATTTTATTTTATCCCCTGTAATTGAAAGTAATTCAAAATCCGGGGCAACTTCTCCTTTATTCGTGCCGATTTTTCCCGAATCCAATGAAGTAGACACGACCGGCTTTGGTTTGATCTTTCCTTCTTCCTGTTGATTGTTAAAAATAGAAGCTACAGCAATACTTACCATCATCACACCTAAAGCGAGTTGGGTCATTGCGTTTCTCCGCCCCTTGTTCTCGTCCCCAAGAGCCGCTTCTCTTTCTCGCCTCTCTAACCAATATGAAATACATATAAAAACGATAACGAGAGAGCCATACAACCATACTTCTTTTGATATGATTCCTGTATTTACAAAATATTTTTTATACAGGGCTAGTTCGAATTGAATGAGATGGAACCATATAAGAAGTTGCAATAAAGTTTTTTGAATTTTGACTCGTGATGCTACTATAAAAAAACAAATCGCTACTATTGCTTGCAAAATGATGAAATAATTTTGGGAATTTTCCATTACTCGAATCCATGCAAAAGTACTAAAATAGCCAAAATATACCGGAACTACTGCTCGTGTGTAAGAAGCCACAGGAATATTCTGCTTTTTTACGTATAACCAAGTATAGACCGTGATAAAAACAATCCCCATACTAATGCCAACATATCCCCCGTTAAAATAAAGGATTGTCATCGGATTTTGTAAAACTGAATTCGGATGTAAAAAGACATAACTAAATTTCCAAATGAGTACACCGTTAATAAAACTGTTAAAAATTAAATCCATGATGTTTCGTTCTATTTTTAATATCTTAATGCCGTAATAAAACATAACATAGCTAATCAGTAAGCTGCTTACGAGCAAAAGATTTTCGCCTTGAACTACAATATTGCCGAATTGCAATACGCATCCCTCCAAAATTTTATGTAGTTGGCTTATTATAAATAAAAAATATGAATTTATTATGGAGATAAAAAGAAGTTGTTGACAATGCAATCAACAACTTCCTTCATCTATATGAAATGAAAAAAGGGGGGAGCAATGGTAAATCGCATCTCCTGTATACAATATAACGACTACAATTTTTTGGATAGCTGTTCAAATTCATCTAAAGAGATCTCTCCTTTGGCTAATCGTACTTTCAATATTTCTATCGGAGAGAGTTCTTCTTTACGACCATTGATAAAACGATATAAGAGATAATAACCAACGGCGATTAATACAACCCAAAATAACATGATCCCAACCATCATAAAAGAACCTCCAAACATTCCCATTGAGTTTCCCTCCTTTTCCTAACTTTAAAACCAATAAGTGATCGTGTCTAATATACCAAGTAAAACCATCACGATTCCGGCTGTTTTCTGAACAATCCCCCCTACTTGTCTTCCTTTTTTCATTACAGTGCCGCTAAATCCTAAGTACCAAAGGATAAAGATAAAGAAAATAACAGGTACAGAAGTTCCAACGGCAAAGATGCTCGGTAACAGTACCCCATAAGACGTTGAATAGACGAGAGGCATGAGAGTGACAAAAAATAGCACAAACATCGTTGGACAAAAAGCTAATGAAAAGCCAAATCCCATGAAAAACGAACCGATTTTTCCTTTTCGCCATCTCTCAGGCACTTTGAACAAGGTAACGTTCCAATACATTTTAAAAAGCCCTAACAAATATAAGCCTACAAGAATGAGAATGGGACCAACGAGCTTTCTTAACCACGGAAAATACAATGTTAGCGTACTTTGAATCTCTTTCCCCATCAGCCAAACGATGAAACCTAAACCGGAAAAAGCAATAATTTTACCAAAAATAAATAGGAACAACTCTTTCCACGCAATTCCTTTTTGCAAGGACTGATTACTGTATAAAGTGATCGCTCCTAAATTACTAGTGATTTGACACGGAGCCATCGCTCCCACGATGCCAAGAAGAAAGGCTGACAAAATAGGAATCTCTGTCATGCTATTTGCCATATTAAGAAACGGTTGACTTAGAAAGTTACTGATTTGACTCAAGAACGAATACACCCTTCTTCTCACCTTCTTCTCTATCTGATGTCTATATTGTAGCAATGAATTTTGCAGAAATTGTGGAGTGGTATATTTTAAGCAAAAAGACATGCCTCCGCATGTCTTTTATTAAAAATTTATTTTCCCTTTCGATGCTATCCTTGTCCAGCTTTCACCGTTATTTTTTGTCATGAAAATATCCCCGTTCATGGTGGCGATCACAATTTCCTTCTCATTTTTCGGATTAGAGGCCATATACATGATATGGTCTTTTTCATCGAGCGTAGGAACAGAAAGAACTTCCTCTTGTTTTGTGTCTAATGATTGTTTGATTAGGATAGGTTTATCGTTCTCTACAGCTGCAAATACAATGGATTTTTCTTGGAACGCAAACGTCGTCGTATTGATTTTTCGAGTGAACCGTTCAAACGTATTCCCATTATCTCTTGAAACAAAAATTCCTTCCGATGTACTAATTCCGACCATATTTTCGTCCGTTGGATGGGCAGCAATCGTTCCCGCTGCAGTTTGCGGCAGGCCGTTCAATTGACTTGGCGACCACGTTTTGCCGTCGTCTTTACTGTAAAATACCCCTTGTCCGAGCGTTTTATTTTCTTCTTGGTTCACAACATAAATGGTATGGCTTTTATAGCCAACTGTCATATAATGAAAATCAGATTCTTTATAAAATCCTAAATTCATCAATGTTTGTCCATTATCAAAACTTTTCACAAGACCAAGTGGATTTCCTAAAGATGAACCTTCTTCCGGATGCCCTGATGAATAAAAGCCGTCGTCTGTAGCCGAAAAGCCCATATAATCATGCTTATTAGAAATCGTTTCATACCACTTATTATTTTGGTAAACAAGTAAACCTTCATGTGTAGCAAAGTAAATCGCATTTTGGTTGCCTGCATAACCGATTCCATGTAAATGCTCGATCTTTCCTTCTTTTTTTTCTTGAAAGAAAGGATTATTGGTAACAGATACATTCGATTTTGCTTGTTCTTTGCTTGTAATAAAGGCCTGCTCTTTTTCGTTGGATGATGAACAAGCGCTTAGAAGAAGAATGGATGATGTAATGATGATTGCTTTCGTCATTTTTGTCATGGTCGACTCTCCTTTGTATAATGTAGATTTCGCACATTTTATAACAGATATTTGCAGAATGTATGGAATTGCAAACCCCTTTTTCATTCGTTTAAGCCTTTTTTCGAGTGATTTTCTTCCAAGTAAATATAAATAAAAAAACAGATAGAAGTGTCGATATCACTTTCCCTTGCCATGTCCAATTCATCACTTGATAAACCGAATATGCCTCTAACAAAAGTGCTGGCAGCTTTCCAAGCGAGCTGGCAATGATAAAGATCAGTAAGGAGGTGTGTCCGATCGCTGCCACAAACGTCACAAGTCCCGACGGAACAAAAGGAAGAAGACGCAAAGACAAAATAAGCGAAAAGGCTTCTACCCCTTCTGCCTCAAGCAAACGTTTCACTTTCGGATAGGAAAACCATTTCGTTTCCGAAAGTTTGTGAAATCCTTTTCGATATAAAACGAAAGAAACAATCGCCCCAACAGCTTCCCCTACAAACGATAAAAAGGTGCCTTTCCAAAAACCGAATACCGCCAAGTTAGCTGCAGTGAGAAATACGCTCGGTACAACGCCTAAAATACTGATCACAATATTGATCGCAATACTAATGAGATAAGCAACGCTTTCATATGTATGAAACAATGTAATGAGCTTCTCTTCCATTTCTTTTTACCTTATCCCCCCCATTTATATCCTACACCCCAAACGGTTTGCAGAAATTGATCGATCGGAAAACCGGCTTGGCGGAGCTTCTCGCGAATATTTTTGACATGCGAATCGATTGTCCGTTCTTCTGTATTGGCGTTATACCCCCATAATGTCACGATGAGTTGCTCTCGGCTAAATACCCTGTTTGGATTTTTGAGAAAAAGTCCTAAAATGGCAAACTCTTTTGGCGTGAGAAAAATATCGTGCCCAGCATATTGGACTTTATGCTGCGCTTCATCCCAAACTAAGCCATGAAACTCCAGTTTCGTTTGTTTTCCGACCGAACGGCGCAATACCGCTTCGATCCGAGCGAGCAGCTCAGATTCGTCAAATGGTTTTGTAATATAATCATCTGCTCCGATTTTCAACCCTTGGACAACGTCTGTCGTTTCCCCTCTTGCGGTGACCATAATAATCGGAACGTCCGAAAACTCTCGTATTTGTTTGCACGTTTCCCATCCGTCCATCTCTGGCATCATCACATCAAGCAAAACGAGGTCCGCTTTATTGTTTTCCAAATAGCGGATCGCCGCTACTCCCGACTCGCATGTCACACAACGGTACCCTTTCGGTGCAAGATACAGCTCTAATAAATCCAACATTCGTTTTTCGTCATCAACTAGTAATATCGTGTACATGTTCATCTCCCTTCGGTAACGTAATGATCATCGTCGTCCCTTTTCTACATTGGCTCGTTGCGTAAATCGAACCGCCGTGCGCTTCGACAATTTCTTTCACAATCGCCAAGCCTAATCCCGTCCCTCCGCCTGTTCTCGATCTTGATTTATCCACCCTGTAAAATCGTTCAAAAATATGCGGCAAATCTGCTTCAGGAATTCCTATTCCTTCGTCGGAAATCATGATCATCACGTTCTTTTTCTCCATTCTTACATCAATGGAAACGGTAGAACCTTGATGAGAATATTTTAACGCATTGTCCAAAAGATTCATCATCACTTGCTCAAAACGCTGTCGATCAATATGGACAGTAATGTCTTCATCACAGCGGTAGACAAGCGACATATTTTTCGCCTGAAACGCGGGATACATTTTCACGTATACTTTTTTTAAAAAAAGGCACAGTGGAGTTGGCTCTTTCTCGATTTGAAACGAATGTTGATCCATTTTCGCGAGCTCAAACAAGTCTTTCACTAACTTTTGCATATGCTCTGCTTCTTCATAAATAATGGACAAATATTTCGCTCTTTCTTCCTCCTCGATAGTTGGCCTTCTTGCAATGTCCGCATATCCTTTGACATACGTGAGCGGAGTACGAAGTTCATGAGAAATACTAGCGAGAAATTCGTTTCTTTCTTTTTTTAAGTATTCTAAATCCTTTGCCAATGTTTGAATCGCTTTTCCTAACTGTGCCAACTCATCTTCTCCTTTTACTTGCAGGCGGACAGAAAAGTCCCCCTTGCTCAGTTTTTCGGTCGCTTGTTTCATCCGAATGAGCGGAATCGTAATGACTCTTGATAAAAAAGCAATCGTCATAATGGTCAAAAAGACGGAAAGAATGCCCACGACTAGAAAATGATGTTTTAGCCTATCAATCATGTTTTGAATGGAAGCCGTATGCTGAAACATGTACACATACCCTTTGATCTTGCCGTCAATCCGAATCGGGCTTACTGTCGAAATATACGACTCTCTTTGCCAATTTTTTTGCACAATCATTCCGCCATAGGGAATGTTTTTATTTGATTTTTTTATTACCCTTTTAGCAAATGGTAAAATATGATCTGAAAAATATAGTATCTTCCCCTTGTCATTGGTAATAACGACGTCGGTCTCCGCTTCCGACTCCATCATGGTGACATGTTCTAACGTAGAAGGGTGATAGCTTTTTTCCAATACATCACGGTGATTGTTCCCTCTCGCTAACAGCTGCTCAAATTCTTCATTAATTCTAGCGTTAACGAGTGTCACATATAACGACGCAAATAAAACCGTTTCGATTCCTAACACAAAGACAAAAAATAATAGCCCTAACTTAAACGAAATTTTTCGCACTTTTGTCCCTTCCTTATAAGAGCTCATTATTGCTTTTATGTAGAGCGCTTTTTATTTTACAACATAAATTTGCAGAATCGATGGATTTTACAGTGAAAAATACACACGAATATTGCCTTGCAAATATCATACAACAATAGGCGGACGAAAAAAAGCACCGTAGTTTTAAGCCTACAGTGCTTAAATATATTTGATTAAACCTTGCTACATCATATGATTGTTCATATGTCCTTGTTTCATCATTTGTTGATTCGTTTTGCTATTATTCATCATATGTTCCATCATTTGATCCATATTTTTAGTATTTCGACACTGTTCATACATTTTTTGTAATTGTTCCTCTGATAAATTTGGATGCATTTGTTTCATCATTGGCAACATTTCTTTCCAATCATTATTATCATTTTTATTTGCTGCAAAAACAGCTGTAGCTAATACAAAAGCTGAAACAAGGACGAACAAACCTGAAATAAATTTTTTCATTTTTTCAACACCTCCATCCTTTTCTGGTTTTAGAATAAAGGAAAAGTATGGAGAAAGTGTTCATAAAAATTTACAAATTTTTGTCGCGAATTATCATTAGTAATTAGATATTTTCAAAAATCGATTAGAATTTCTAATGGCCTAATGGCTCTGTCATCATAATCATACTTTGTTGCTTACATGTTTCTTAAACAACATGAATCATTACAAATTAGCTTGTAGAAGTTGTATGTGATGATATGCGAATAATTCAAGAACCTTTGATGTTAGTTGAATGCCATATGTTTGCATCATCATATTAACACCACAAGTTTCAAAAATAAAAAAACAGCTTGCTCGGCTTGCAAGCTGTTTTGCGTATATAGATTTACGTGCTTCTAATGCCCTGCATGTCCTTCTCCGGTTGCCGGAACAATTTCGAGCTTTTCGTCAATAATTCCTTGCGTTTGATAAGGGATGGAACGGAATGTGCCAGATAAAAATGCATGGTTATACGGTCCCTCTGTTGGCTCAACAGTAAAAGTTGGTTTTAAACGAGCTAAAAATTCATATACATCCGTCGTTAATGCTCCATTCTCTAGCCATATTAAAGGTGCGTGCTTTCCTAGATGAGAAAATGGCGCAGCTGCAATCGCTAATTCAGGGGTTTTCGTTGAAATAAATGATACGCCATGCCCCGGATTATTTAGCCCCCAGCCAAATTTTGTTTTTTCATCTTTATAAGTAGCAAAAGAAACGGATTGTTGCACCGGTGTATCGCCTGCGATTCGGACAACAGTGCCAAATGATTTTAGTTCGTTTTCCACTTCTTTAGAGATTACTGATTCGGGACCTAAAAGGTATATATTTGCTTTTCCTTTTCTTTGCTGTAACGCCTCTTTCGTTGGTTGCGGAATGTCATTTGCCGTAACATACAACAACGGTTCTTCCATGTGGGCAATCCAATTGGCAGCTATAAGAGTGTACAATTTTGCCTTATCTTCCAAAGAACCAATAATCACACTTTGTGGAGTCTTGCCGGCAATGTCGCTGTAAAATTGGTCAATTTCTTTCGCAAACGCAGCCGGATCTGTTTCACTAATTTGTTTCATCTTAAAATTCTTTAATTTATCTAGTTCACTTTTCCTAAGATTTCCCATCACCATAATTTGCGTACCGTCAGCTGTGCCTAAAGGCTGAAGGCGGTTTATTTCCTTTAAGACGGCATCCGGTATTTTTTGATCTTTTGTAAATAAAACAGGGCCGTTGCTCGGATGATGAATTAAGTCTACACTTGCCAATGCGATTTGCCAACTTTCAACGGGCACTAAAATAATTCCGCCGGGCTGGTTTTCTTTATGAGTGGCAGGCCAAACCGTTTGTGAAACCATGACGGATAACTCAATAGGATCATCCGTGTTGATACGAGTAACGTTTTTCGTCGCTGTTACGATCATGTTTTGGCTTGCTAAACGGTTGAATGAGTTTGGCGGCTTCGCGAACTCCATTTCATTTGTTTTGTTATCTTTGTCTTTATCATTGGAGGACATATCCATATCTTCATGATTCATATTTGCATGATCCATTTCTTTCGAATCATGATCCATCTGATTATGGTCATTGTTTTGATTGTTACATCCGGTAATGATAAAGATAGGTAGCACAGCTACTAGGACTCCCCTAAGTAATTTACTGATCATATGTAATCCTCCTTGAAAGAATCTTTTCTTTATTGTATTTATCCCCATTTGTTATTACTTTTACACGAGTGTTGATTATCCAAAATTATACATACGCCTTCCATAAATTTGGGCATACTCAAACAAAGCAGCGGCCATCCCGGATTTCCAATCGAGAGGAAGCTGCCCAGAGAAAAAACGGCGAACAAACGAAATGAAGGAAAGAGAGACGTTCGTCCGTTTTTTGGTTTGATCATACAGCCATCGCAGCAACACATACGCAATGAACGCCCCAAACAGCTGATTGTATACCGCATTTTCCGTCGTGCCAAACAAGGTTGGGACATTCAGATATTGCTTTACCCAGCGGAAAAAGACTTCAACGGTCCAACGTTGTTGGTACATGTCGGCAATGGTTTCCGCAGACGCATGGAAGAGATTCGTCACGACCCGAATGTCGCGGCCATTTGCATCTCGAAAGATCACTACCCGGTGACGCTTGGTCGATCGGCATTGTTTCGTCCCCAACTGGCACGTGAAGTCGGCTTGAACCGATGAAGATGTGCTGGAAAGGCGTTTCAAGCTTTTTTTCTGATGAAGTTCGATGTTGTCCTTCATTCGAATGACAAAGAGCTGATGCTGCTCCACAAATCGATCGAGGCGTTCGATTTTGACATACGCCCGGTCTTCCACCAGCACTTGTTGAGCGTTCGTCAACTGTTCTCCCACTGGGCCATCATGACGCAGTCC
>NZ_NISS01000001.1:104531-105035 GCF_002335725.1 Geobacillus sp. FJAT-46040 | reverse complement strand
ACTCACATTTCGCACCCTAACAAGGTCAAAACAAAGGATTTTTTATTTAGTTTTTCAGAATAACTTTTTGACCAACACGACGAGCGATGGCTATCCTTTTTTTACCATCGCTGGTCGTTCCGTATGACGTTACACGTAAATGCTCTCATCCAGCCCCAACCCCTGCAGAATCCTTCGTTGTTCAGGGGTGAGGGAGCGATCCAGTGAGCGTTGGATGCGTCCATCCGGCAGCTCCAGGAGGACGACGTTCACATATTGAAACAGCTGGAAAATCGCCTGCCCCGTCGGTCGGGTCAGCTTGCGGCCTCCGGCGCCCTTTAATGGGTGTTCGGGTGTGATGAACTGGCGCACCCGGCGCTGAAAGACGCGGTAAATGGCCAAGGCCAAGAGAAACAAATAGCCCAATACCGCAACTCGTTCTGGCTTTTTGACATAGATCTCATCCGTGAAAAAAGGGTCTTTCAAAAAAGCGAAGTTCATTTCCACCGAGATCTGCCCTTTATA
>NZ_NISS01000001.1:101989-103956 GCF_002335725.1 Geobacillus sp. FJAT-46040 | reverse complement strand
AGAGTGTCGCAAAACCGTGAGTGTGCTGCCTTCTTTTCTCCTCCCGTATGTTCAATATACACGATCGGTTATTTGGCAAGCGGTCAAAACGTGGCTCGAAACGCCAAGGCGAGGAGCGAAGACCAAACAGGTTGGTTTTCCCACCAAGGAGGTCATCTTATTTTATGTCCGACGATTTTTACGGAATCTCTCCCGCTTGCATCACGCGGCGGCGAGAAGGTGGGGGATCATCGGCCCTGTGGGGAACGCAAGAACAGAACGGGCGGTTTGGTGGATGCAGACTTTGGAGGGACGGGGGGTGGGCTCGATCATCCAAGACCTGTGGACAAACGAGAGGTGGCATCTGTTTGCGGATCAAATTGCTTCCTGATTTTCTACTTAACACCAAAAATGGAGATGGTTGATGTTCCCACAAACCCTTCCTCTCGACGAATCTCGAGCCGTTTCGTAAGATAGGAGGCAGAGGGACCGGGACGGTCCAACATCACAGGGAGACAGGGAGGAGATCCGGATGGATGAATCGATGAGACACGACATCGCGCTGTTTCGGTACGGGCTGATCGCTCCGTTGGTGAATGGCCAGGTGGAGCCCAAGGCGTATTTGAATGAGGTGGGCGGGCGAGTGCATTCGATTCCTCATCAAGGGGACAAACCCATTGCGGCGAAGACGATTCTGGATTGGTGCGCCCGATACAAAAAAGGGGGCTTCGACGCCTTGAAGCCGAAGCGCCGTTCGGACCGCGGCCGCTCCAGACGTCTGTCCCCCGATGATGAGGATCATATTCTAGCATTGAGGAAGGAACATCCCACCATGCCCGTGACCCTATTCTACGAACAACTCACCAAGCAGGGGGACATTCCCACCACCCTCTCATACTTTACTATATACCGATTGTTGAAAAAACACAACCTGGTGGGAAAAGAAATCTTGCCGATGCCGGAGCGAAAGCGTTTTGCGTATGACCAGATCAATGAGCTATGGCAAGGGGACTTATCCCATGGACCCACGATTCGCGTCCATGGGAAAGCCCAGAAAACGTTTTTGATCGCGTATATCGATGACTGCTCGCGGTTAGTGCCATATGCCCAATTTTTCCCTTCGGAGAAGTTTGACGGGCTGCGGATCGTCACGAAGGAAGCAGTGCTTCGTTGCGGGAAGCCGAAACGCATTTACTCGGACAACGGGAAAATTTATCGGTCCGAGGTGCTGCAGTATGCGTGCGCCGAGATGGGGATTACGCTCATCCACACCCAGCCGTATGATCCGCAAAGCAAGGGGAAAATCGAACGGTTCTTCCGCACCGTGCAGACGCGGTTTTATCCGCTGTTGGAGCTGAATCCGCCGAAGTCGCTTGACGAGTTGAACGAGCGTTTTTGGAAGTGGCTTGAAGAAGAGTATCATCGAAAACCTCACGCCTCGCTTGATGGGAAAACGCCGCATGAGGTGTCTCAGTCCCAAGTGGAACGAGTGGTGTGGATCGAAGACATCGATTGGCTGGACGCGATTTTTCTGAAGCGGGAGCACCGCAAGGTCAAAGCCGATGGAACGATCACCTTGAACAAGCAGCTGTATGAAGTGCCGCCCCGGTTCATTGGGCAATCGATTGAACTCCGCTATGACGAACGGGGCGTCTATGTGTACGAAGATGGAAGGAAGGTGGCGGAGGCCGTTCGGGTTCGTTTGGAGGACAACGCCTATGTAAAACGCCATCGGTCCCCGTTTGCGGCGATTCCGGCGAAGGAGGGAGAACACGGTGTATAAATCGTTTTACTCCCTTTCGCGGGAGCCGTTTGCGAAAGAAACCGACCCGTCTGAGGCGTATCAAGGGGCGTCATTTCAGGAAGCGTTGCAGGCGCTGGAGTACGTGAAACGAACCCGGGGGATCGGGCTGTTGATCGGAGAGCCGGGGGCGGGCAAGACGTTCGCCCTTCGGGCGCTGAAAGAGTCATTGAATCCATCATTGTAC
>NZ_NISS01000001.1:101378-101979 GCF_002335725.1 Geobacillus sp. FJAT-46040 | reverse complement strand
TTGACGGGCTGCGGATCGTCACGAAGGAAGCGGTGCTTCGTTGCGGGAAGCCGAAACGCATTTACTCGGACAACGGGAAAATTTATCGGTCCGAGGTGCTGCAGTATGCGTGCGCCGAGATGGGGATTACGCTCATCCACACCCAGCCGTATGATCCGCAAAGCAAGGGGAAAATCGAACGGTTCTTCCGCACCGTGCAGACGCGGTTTTATCCGCTGTTGGAGCTGAATCCGCCGAAGTCGCTTGACGAGTTGAACGAGCGTTTTTGGAAGTGGCTTGAAGAAGAGTATCATCGAAAACCTCACGCCTCGCTTGATGGGAAAACGCCGCATGAGGTGTCTCAGTCCCAAGTGGAACGAGTGGTGTGGATCGAAGACATCGATTGGCTGGACGCGATTTTTCTGAAGCGGGAGCACCGCAAGGTCAAAGCCGATGGAACGATCACCTTGAACAAGCAGCTGTATGAAGTGCCGCCCCGGTTCATTGGGCAATCGATTGAACTCCGCTATGACGAACGGGGCGTCTATGTGTACGAAGATGGAAGGAAGGTGGCGGAGGCCGTTCGGGTTCGTTTGGAGGACAACGCCTATGTAAAACGCCA
>NZ_NISS01000001.1:12007-99855 GCF_002335725.1 Geobacillus sp. FJAT-46040 | reverse complement strand
ACACGGGACAGCACCTCCGGATTCCACGTTTTGTCAGGCAGGTTGCCGTCGTGCACATCGCCGTAAAACGGGATGCCGTCCTCGTTGCCGACCAGTCCGAAACCGATCTGTTTTTGCCAACGATGATGGCGGTTATAGCCATGTGTGATCTGCAAAGCCTCTAATGAGGCCGATTCATACGCGCCGTAAACGGTCTTGTCCGTCGTATCGGCGTGGAAGGCTCGGAGGGAAAGGCCTTCTTTGCGATAAATATGAATCAAGCAAGTGCTGATGACGTTGTGAATGCCAGCCTCATACAGGCGATCGAGATGACGGGCCAACGCATCGTCGTTCAACCAGGAAGGATGGAGATCGGGACGGATGAGTTTCTCACAATCGACCTCCTGAGCCCAATGTTCCAAGTGAACAAGGGCTTGCCGGCCGTCAAACAGATTGTAGATGATGGCCTGAACGGCATCGCTGACTCGAGTCTGGCACTGTGGATCAACGGGAACGAGATGGTCAATCAATTGGGGCAGGCCCAGTTTCTTGAATAGGGCACTTATTATATTCAAATAATCATTACGATAGACCTTTTTGACTTGAACGTTCATGAGAGAAAAACTCCTTCACTTTCCTTGTGTGTCAAGGATTCATTCGACATCGGAACGAAAAAATCCTCCCGATTTTCGTTGGGAGGGTGCGAAATGTGAGTCAAGAAAAATCCGCATCATCAGCAGAATTGGACCTATGTGGAAGAAGAAGACGTTTGGATTTGCGCCAATGGGAAAAAGCTGGTTCGCACCGGAACTTCGAAACAGACCACGGAATCAGGATACACCTCGGTCACCCGACACTACCAATGCCATGAATGCGAAGGATGTCCGTTCCGTTCGGCCTGCACGACTTCCAAGTATGGACGAACCACGCAATGGAACCCCGTCTATCATGAACAAAAACAGAAAGCCCGCGAACGGTTGGAGAGTGAAGAAGGGCAAGCCCGATACCGCCAACGCCAAACCGACATTGAGAGTGTATTTGGGCAAATCAAACAAAATCGCGGGTTTCGTCGCTTTGTCCTGCGAGGCCTCCAAAAAGTTTCCATCGAATGGGGGCTGGTTTGTGCTGCCCACAATCTTCTCAAAAAAGCCGCTAGGGACAAGCAATTGTCCTTGGTGGCGTAAATGAGGGGGAGAACAGAGTCGGAATTTTGTTCCGTTTGGTAAAATATACAAAAACCAGAGAGGGCTGACTCCAAAAGTCCGCTTTTTGGCGGACTTTTGGGTCAGCCCCTTCTCACCACTCATCTACTTTTTAATTGTTCCTTTAATCGTTCATTGTCTGTCTGTAATTTTGTAATCTGATCCTGTAATTCCTTGATGGAATGATGATCAGAAGAATGATGATCATGATGTTTATGATGCTTATGTCCTCTCATACAAAATAGCATCATTAAAGGACATAGTAACAATATTAAAAGATTAGCCCAATTCACTCCGTCTCTCTCCTCTTCCGCTTAGTTTACAGCTTTTATGAAAAAACCACTATGTCATCTTTTAATCCTGGACAACTACTTTCCCGCGATACATCCCCATTTGACATTGAAACGAATATTCTCCGCTTTCTTTTGGCAGAAATTCAACCGTCACCTTTTCCCCAACAGGGAGAGCCGCACTTTTATTGAATTCAGGAAATACAACCATTTCCGAACAAGAGTTTTCCTCTTTGCGAATAAATTGAAACCTCACCGGCTTTCCTTTTTTTACTACAACAATGTGTGGAGTATAGCCACCTTTGACGATTATTTCTGCTTCTTGATATCCAGATGGGGTGAAGGTAGCTTTGTATCCGCCCTTTTTAGGCCCCCAGAAAAACCAAGCAACGAAAACAATAAGGAGCAGCCCACTCACATTAACGATCATTTGAGTCATATCCATCAATCATACCTCCTTTGGTTTAAAACGTTTCAGGCGATTGGCGTTTGCCACAACTGTAACAGAGCTAAACGCCATTGCCGCTGCGGCTACAAGCGGAGACAATAATGAACCGGTCAATGGATAGAGCACTCCAAGAGCGATTGGGATGCCTAGTGCATTATAAATGAACGCACCAAATAAATTTTGATATACATTTCTCATCGTTGCCCGACTAATTTGAATCGCCTGCACTACCGATTTTAAACTTCCTTTAACAAGGGTAATATCACTCGCTTCAATCGCTACATCCGTACCGGTTCCAATTGCCATTCCAATATCTGCCTGCGTAAGTGCCGGGGCATCATTGATTCCGTCTCCCACCATCGCTACTTTTTTTCCATCTGCTTGCAGTTTCCGGACAATTTCTGCTTTATTCTGCGGAAGCACATCGGAGATGACATTGGTAATCCCTACTTTTTTCGCGATTGCACGCGCCGTTCGCTCATTATCCCCCGTAACCATGATCACCTCTAATCCGATGTTTTTCATTGCCGTAATTGCCTCTAAAGAATCTTGTTTCACCGTATCCGCTACGGAGATGACTCCTTCCGGTTTTCCATCAACCGCCAAAAACATAGGTGTTTTTCCTTCGTCCGCCAATCTTTCGGCATGTTGTATATAGGCTTCTGTTGCAATGTTGCCTTTCTTCATGAGTTTTAAGTTTCCGAATAGAACATGGTGGCCATCAATCCATCCTTGCACGCCATGCCCCGGTATAGCTTCAAAATTCTCGGTTTTTCCCAGCAATATATTTTTCTCTTTAGCTGCTTCAAGTATTGCACCTGCTAACGGATGTTCCGATCCTTGTTCGAGCGTTGCTGCGAAATAAATTAATTCTTTTTCTTTGAGGGAACCAACGGCGATCACATCGGTTAATGAAGGTTTGCCCATGGTGATCGTCCCCGTCTTATCTAAAACGATGGTCGTTAATTTCTGGGCGATTTGCAGCGCTTCGCCGGAACGGATGAGAATCCCGTTTTCCGCTCCTTTGCCTATCCCGGTTGTTAAAGACATAGGAGTGGCCATTCCTAATGCACAAGGACAGGCAATAATGAGCGTCGTCACTAAAACAATTAGAGCATACATACTTGAAGGTGAAGGACCGAAATTAAACCAAATTAAGTACCCAATGATAGCTAAAATGATTACACTCGGAGTAAAAATCGCAGAAACTTTATCAACAATTCGTTGAACAGGGATACGAGAGCCTTGAGCTTGCTTCACCATGTTGATGATATTAGATAATGCGGTATCATCCGGTGACTTTGTCACCTGAAATGTAAAGCTCCCTGTTTTATTCATCGTGCCGCCAAATACTTCGTCTCCTTGAACTTTCTGTACAGGCAACGATTCGCCGGTCAACATCGATTCATCAACAGTTGAACTTCCGTCAAGAATCATCCCGTCCACCGGTATCTTTTCACCGGGCCGTACAACAACGATATCCCCGATCTGAATTTGCGATATAGGAATTTCTGTTTCGACTCCTTCTTTTAACACCCGAGCCGTCTTAGGTTGTAAGCCAATGAGTCTTTTAATCGCTTCAGATGATTTGCCCTTCGCTTTTTCTTCCATCGCCATTCCTAATACAACTAACGCCGTGACAACCGTTGAAACATCGTAATACACTTCCGCCATCGATGGATCTGGAAATAAGTCCGGCCAAAGCAAGGCGACAACCGAATAAATCCATGCCGCACTGATCCCGATGGCAATCAGTGTATGCATATTGGCTGAACGTTGTTTTAATCCTTCCCATGCCCCAATGAAAAACTGGCTTCCGCTATAAATCATCACAATTAAGGCTACTACTGCCATGAGCAGTCTGCTAAACCAGAGTTGACTGCTTCCCATAGGCAACAAATTTCTTATGATTGGAAAAAAATCTGGATAAGATACCAATATAATAGGAACCGACAATATTCCGGCAAACCACCATTTTTTCATTAGTTTTCGATACAATTGTTCATGTTCATCATTTTCGTGTTTTTCTCTCTCTTCTGTTTGATGTGAGGTATCCGAGTGTATCGAGCTAGAACTGAAAGTGTTGGATTCGTGATGACATGAATGTTTCTCTTGATGGTGAGCGTGATGATGACCATGATCATGATGATGGTGGTCATGGTGATGATTTTTGTTATGGGTGCTAGAAATATGTTTATTCCCCTCCATAAATTCCCCTCCGTGAAAAAAATTGTACATTTTTTCTTTCTTTTATGATCATGTTAAAAATAAAATATGTAGATTCTATGGAGAAATTCAGAAAATTAGGTGACACCTGAATCCTGATGAACGCATTTAACTGTAAAAAAGATGATTGTTTTCATCACGGTTTTGATTTGTCGACGCCGCACACGGCTTCATAGTGGACTGTCGTTTCGCTTCATGCTTCTTGTTGACCAGTAACCAATGAAACGTAACTGATTTTTATCCAACCGAGTGAAACATTTAGATACTTATCCAACATTTCTTGAAATTTTGTCTAAAACACCTATGTCAGTCCCAAATTTGCACATCGCATCACAATCACATCGGAGTTCAGAAAATAAAATGTAAGAAATTTTACAGGCATTTGAATGTCGAATGGACGGCCTTAAAAGTTGTGCTTTAATTTCTTTCTCGCGTTTATCCGGAGCAACTAAATAAAACTTAGTTTGATTTTCACTCATAGTTAAAGCCAAGTCATAGAGTCTTAAAATCCCAGAATAGATAGATGTACTTTTTTCAACCTCAAATGCACCAACAATTCTTTCTTTTTTGTCCAACCAAATGACATCAATGAGAGCAATGGTTTCCTTTATTGACTGAGAGATATTGGGCAAATTTAAGCGTTTTAAGGAAAATTCCCCTAACTTTTGATTATTCCACTCTCTCTTATGATCATTTTGAGCAATCCATACATCATAACCAAGCGCTTTCCCTAATCTTGCTAAATGATATTGCATTTCCGAGTGGTCATTTTCCTCGATAGCATCATTTATCACTTCAGAATGACGTTTCATTTTTGCTTTTGTTTGCTTTTCCATATTTTCTAATGTGATTTCATCATCTTTGGCGAGGAGACCCCGACTTCTAAGCGAGAGCGA
Source organism: Geobacillus sp. FJAT-46040 (assembly GCF_002335725.1). Lineage (NCBI taxonomy): Bacteria > Bacillati > Bacillota > Bacilli > Caryophanales > Anoxybacillaceae > Geobacillus > Geobacillus sp. FJAT-46040. Next base: position 94,814 of record NZ_NISS01000001.1, on the reverse strand, counting down.
AAGTCGGGGAGGAATTGCACCTTACGCAAGTTCCGCCACCCCCTTTCCATAAGCATATCCGTCAAATCGCTGAATGACTTGGACATATCTATAATTTATTCCTTGTGCGATACGCTTTCCGTCCTTGCCTTTAATATCGAAACTTCCAGTCTTTCTACATGCGACTTCGCCAAACCAAACGCCTTGATATTTCCCTCTTGGGACAACAGCCTTAACCATGTCCCCTGTTTGAAAACCAAAGAAGAATTTTTGTCTTGCAAGATAACCTCTTGGGAAGCCATATCTATCTAGGTTTGTACGAGAGCGACTACCACGCCCTTTTGCCTTGATAAATAACACTTCTTTTGTTTTGAAATATAAGTGATTTGTTGTGCTTTCGCCTACACAACAAGCGTCAAAATAATGTGTTTTCGGCAAGTCTAAACGAATACGATTCATTTTTGTTCGTGCACCTGTTCCACACTCGACATCTAATCCTGTCTGCTTTAACACTTCATACGCTTTCCATCTTGTCGAGTTGATAGCACTTGTATCCTTTAATGTTTCTTTGACTTGCTTTTGAATGTGCGGATACCCGAATTCTTCTGCTGTCTTACTTCCTTTGCGCTGATTACAGTCATGACAGGCAAGACATAGGTTATCCACTCGGTCTGTTCCACCTCTCGATTTTGGAATGATATGCTCCACTTCAAGTGGAACATTTTCTTTTCCGCAATAACAACACTTCCGCCCAAACTTTTCAAGCAAATACTCCCGTACTTCATATCCTTGTAGCGTGCCTTGTTGATACTCTACACCATTGATTTCAGGATTTCGCATGAGTTGCGTGTCGAATTTGGCATTTTCGTATGATATATACCCAATGGGGCATAACTTCTTTAGGCGGTTAACCCATGTTTGGATATTTTGCACACGACTCTCTAGTGATGACGGCAACCACCCCTCCTTTCGCTTGCGGTTCAGAAAGCGTGGTTTTCTGTATCTTGTTTTTCGATTTCGTCTTGCTCGACGAAAAGCACGCCTTTTATCTATTCTTTCCTTGATGTCTGTGCGATGGTCAAGTTGCCCTAACCATACCACTTCTTGTCCTCGCAAAATCGCTAATCCTGTATGCCTGCTTCCATAGTCGATTTTTAGCCGATATGTTGCTTTAATTTCTGATTCGTCTACTGATTTTTTCAAGATGATGGTAAATGGAAATCGCCTGTAAATCGCCGCCTTCCCTTGTTTCAACAGCTTTCTTGCAACTGCTTCGTGACAAGGAGCAAGCGGACGTTTGTTTGTGTCTAACACAAAAACCATAGGGTTCTCCCCTTTCCTCTGCATAAAGCAGGTCATATTCTCCTCGACCATGTTATAGATGCTTGTTATGTGCAAGACACTAGCGCTACCCACCACGCTTGTTTAACCTTGCACGACAGAGAAACGGGCTGGAGAAGCACCCGAACGTGTCATGACATCTATAACGTAGGCTCTGTTTCAAGCCTTGGTCTGGTCAACATGGGGCTTACAAGCCCATGACTTTAGTCATTGGGTTGTTGACCTCGATACTCTTGAATCATTCTTTCGAAATTCGCTCCCACAACAGTTCCTCCTTCTTATTCCATAAAAAATTTAAAATATTTTTATTTTATAGGATAAATTTGCAGAATTTATGGATTTCAATAAATTGTAACGGTTAGGAATAATTTTATTTTTATTGTGAAATTCGTCACAGCGACTAAATATTTTTGCTAATATCATGTCTTCAGACACAATAAAACAAAAGGAGGAAATACTTGATGCGTAAAACGATCATTGCGTTGTTAACCTTATTGACGATGTTTATGTTTGTTTTAGGAGGTTGCGGAGCGAATTCTCAAAAAAACAACACTACTTTAGGTGAAAACAAACAGGCCGCAGCCACCAAAAAAGAGCAAAGAAAAGAAACGAAAAAATATTACTTCGTTGCTAATGAAGGCGGAAGTATTTCAAAAATTGATGTAGAAACGAATCAAGTGGTCGCAACAATCAAAGTAGACGGTGCGGTTCATAACGTCCAAGTTTCTCCTGACGGAAAAATTCTCGGCGCTACTTTAGTTCCGGAAATGCAACATGGAAATGATCAATCAATGGATATGAAAGGAATGGCGTTGTTTTATAATACAGAAACAGACGAATTAATAAAGAAAGTGGAAGTGGGGAATCACCCTGCTCATATCGTTTTCACCGAAAATGGAAAGTACGCTCTCGTTACCAATAATGAAGACAATAACGTTTCAGTCATTGATATGGCGAGCTACTCAGTCATCCAAACAATTCCAACTGGAAAAGGTCCGCATGGTTTCCGGATCTCTAAAGATAGCCGTTATGCGTATATTGCCAACATGGGAGAAGATAGCGTCAGTATCCTCAATTTAGAAACGATGAAAGAAGAAAAGAAAATAAAAGTAGGATCTACTCCTGTAACAACCGGTATTACTTCGGACGGTAAAACATTAGCCGTAACGTTAAATGCAGAGAATGCCCTCGCCATTGTTGACTTAGCAAGCGGTAAAGTGGAAAAAGTTCCGGTCGGTCGGGGACCAGCCCAAGTGTACATGGATCCTGACGATACATTTGCTTATGTAGCCAATCAAGGGACGAAAGATGCACCGTCTCATTCCGTAAGCAAAATAAACATAAAAACGAAACAAGTAGTTGCCACAATTGAAACAGGCAAAGGAGCGCACGGAGTTGTCACGAATCAAAAATATGTTTTCGTCACCAATATGTTTGACAACACGGTGAGTGTCATTGATAAAGAGCAAAGCAAAGTAATCAAAACGATTCAAGTAGGTGAAATTCCGAACGGGATCAGCGTCATGCCGTAAATATAAATAAACAGCAGGTTGAGTTTTTAAACCTGCTGTTTTTCTTTTCTATATAGGTTGTAATAAAGAATTTCCGATCTCCATGTCCCGTCTTTATCACCTGACAAGCTGGCACGGTGACAAGAAGAGCGAACAATACCATGGAAAACAAAATGGCAACTTATATAGAAAGGCTATTGGTGGTTTTCCGTTCTGATTAGAAACATTTTTGGTGACTTGAATAAAAAAAGTCCTCTTTTGGTATGATTCGGGGGTGTCAATCCGATAAATTGCCCCCTAAAACTGCAGAATGTAGAAGTGCCTAAACAAGAGGAATATGAATGGGGAACCCCTCGAAAGAAACACTGTCGAATGGCCTCTAGCTCTATCTTTTATAAAACCCTCGGCAAATCCCATGGAAGAACCAAAGACTGAGCAGTCTTTATCAACGATACGAATCTGTACATCAGACTTAATGAAACCGCCGTATACCAAACGGTACATACGGCGATGTGAGAGAACGAGGGCCAGTCCCCATACCCGTCAAGTTAGCGGTATAAAATTTTTTAGGATGATACGCATGTTCGAAAAATCAATCAAAGGATGAAGAGAAAACCAAATGCTGGGCATGAACGCAACCGGGTAATATAATAAGCACCTCGAGCATCGATCTCCGCCAGCGTGGCGAGTGAAAAAAACCCCAGATCCCGAATGCAAAGGTCATTCGGTAAAATCGTGTGCTGGGTATGATAAGCAAAACGGGCATCGGAATCATTGGCCTGTTGGACGCACAGCTGAAGACAGGTTCCCGATAACAGCTCATACTCAAATTGGATTTTGGCGCCAGATGAAACCGAACCTTGATAGTCCTCACCATAGTCGGCTGGAAGTAAAAAACTGGTAGAGTCTAAGATCCGCAGACGGGTGAAACAAGCGCGATACGTCTCAGTGATGGAAGAGAGTGCCGGACGTTGATGCATCAGGAGAGTAAAAAAGACCTCTTTTAAAAACGCCACGGCACGAGGCGTAAACCGCTGATTCAGTCCTTCATTCGAGAGAGAGCAATCATGCCAGAGCGCCAAATCGGCACACAACCGCTGAAGCGACTGACAGGCGAGCGATCCGTCTCCCCAAGCACATAGCGTCAGAAAGGCTTCCGCTGTTAATGAACGCTGCCGCTGAATGAATCCGACTTTCCGTGCCAGACGGGTCAGTTCTTCAGAGGAGAAGAGTTGACGAATCGTTGTTATCCATGCCTTCATCTTTTTTGCCATCAAAAAACAATCCTTTCCAACGATGATTTTCGTTAGAAAGGATACCATGTTTTTGGCGCTGAAAAAAGATCAAATTCTTAACTTGATGGCTATGGTTGTACACCCACTTATAGCCGTCATGGACGTTTTCGCTTTTCTTGAGCCAATAATGCAGCTGCTGAACAACGATGCTTTCGTTCAACCCGATCGCCAAAGCGAGTTGCGGCAAAATGACCAACGGTTGATCATCGAAAAGCAAGTTGGACATGTCATCCTCTCCCCCTCAGACGAGATGTTTCCTCATCGTTCCACTTTTTTGATAAACTTTATCGTGAACGAACGCAAACCGCCTAACAGCGCGATAACGGCCATATTGGCTTGATTTTTCGCTGAAAAACGGAAAAAACCGGCATAACATGTGCGATCGTGTGCTGAAACCCATCCATTGCGGACATCCGGTTTTTGTTCAAGAGGAAGAAATGTTTTTCGAGTGGAGGGATCGTTTTTGAAACGAATGGTCATATTCTTGTTTTGTTTCCTGTTGATGTTCCCGATTTCCGCTTTTGCCCACCCTGGCGAGCTTGATGAGTTGGGCGGGCACTTCCGCGGCAGCGACTGCGTGTATTTGCTCCATGAGCCGACTGCGCTGGCGAAGCAGGCGAAAACGAAACAAGAGCTTGTCCAGCTTATTCAAACATACAACGGCAATGAACGATGCAAGCGGCATCTCACCCCAGAGCGAATCGACCTGGACGGCCATACACTGGGGAAGAAAGAAGATCGTTCTACGTTGCGCCTTGGCCGCACCTACCCGGCTGAATTGGTCGAGTGCATCGACGGCGATACGGCGAAATTCCGCGTCAACGGCCATGTATACACGACGAGGTTTTTGTTCATTGATACGCCGGAGAGCACGATCCAAGTCGAACCGTATGGGAAAGAAGCAAGCCGATTTACATGTTCCCGCTTGCATCAAGGGAACATTTTGCTTGAGACCGACGGAGACGCGCTGTTTGACAAATACCAGCGGCTGCTCGCCTGGGTGTGGGTCGGCAAGCGCCTGCTGCAAGAAGACCTCGCCAAAGCCGGACTTGTCGAAGACTTTTATGACTATGGCGATTACAAATACGAAGCGCGCGTCCGCAAGGCGTACGAGGAGGCGAAACGAACCGGAGCGGGCATGTACGGCAAGCACGCCTCTGGAGAGAGGGAGGGGGCAGGGACGGAAACGCGGCCGCAGACCGAGGAAAAGACGGCCAAGACCGTTCACCCGCCGGCTTTGGAGAACAAAACGCCGCTCGAACGATCCGGCCGTCCGGTTCTTTATACGCTGCTTGGCCTAGCGGCGGCCGCCGCGCTCTATTGGCTCATCCGCCGGTTGACATGATCAACGGCCGGTGATGGAACGAATATCAGGCTTTGCAACAATGTTTTTCAAATTGAAAAAACCTTGCAGCGCCGCAGTTTCATCCCTTGAGCTTTCTCACGAACGGATCGAGCGAATCCGTTGGGTTTCGCCGGCCTTCTGGGGAAAAGAAAAAGCCTGTCCCCAGCGGGCAGGCCTTTTCTTCAACGTTTTCACCTCGTTTTCTTTCTCCCTCATTGCCTCGGCAGCAGCTCTTCAATGCCGTCCGGGCCGCTTTCCATCCGCGCCGGCGACTCGCCGAGCCGCCGAAATCCGTATTTCTCAAGGCGCATGATTTGTTCGTCGGTCAAATCGGTGTACGCGATGACAGACGGCGTGCCGGACGATTTATAAATCAAATTGCCGGTCACCGGGCATTGAAACGCGTCAGCGACAAATCCTTCCCCATCTTGGATCGTAAACAGCCGAATCGGCATGACGTTCATATCCTTCCCTCTTTCCGTTCATCCTCATTACTTATGACTTCCCCGCCTCCCCCCATTCTATACAAGCCGTTTGCCGACAATAACCAAATCGCGTTCCACACCGTCCAATTCCGCCACGCGCGGAAAATATCCCCATCGTTCAAATCCGAAGCGGGAGAAAAGCCGCAAACTTGGTTCATTATGCGCAAAAATAAAGCCGAGCAGCGTCTTGATCCCAAGTTCGGGCGCCCGTTCGACCGCCCGCTCGAGCAGCTTCGTCCCAAGCCCCCGGCCGCGGTGCGTTTCGGCGATATAAATGCTTACCTCCGCCGTATGGCGGTACGCCGGGCGGCCGTAAAACGACTGAAAGCTGAGCCAGGCGCAAACCGCGCCGTCGTCCTCGACGACCCAAAGCGGACGATTGTGCGGGTCATGGGCCTCAAACCACGCCCGTCGGCTTTCGACCGACACCGGCTCCAAGTCCGCGGTCACCATCCGGCTTGGGATCGTTTCATTATAAATGCGGACGATGTGCGGCAAATCCGCCGCGGCCGCATCGCGGATCAAACATGATTCCATCTTTCCATCTCCCCTTTTGCAAACAGTCATTTTATTTCCATCAGTGAAAAAAGCGAGAGTATAATGATACATATGTACAAACAAAGAAAGGGGAAAGAGATGAAACGCCAGCTTGTCGTCTATCTTGTGTCGCTCGCCGCGTTTCTCGGCCCGTTTACGCAAACGATTTACACTCCTATTTTACCAGAAGTGCGGGAGGCGTTTGCGACTTCTTCGTTTTTGATCAACTTGACGATTTCCATTTTCACTTTCTTCCTGGCGATGATGCAAATCGTCTATGGCCCGCTCACCGACCGGAAAGGACGGAGGACGGTGCTGCTTGGCGGCATCGTACTTGACCGTGCTGTCCATTTTCTTTTTCTTGATCGCGGCCCAACGATCGCTTTCGCTGCTTGTTTTGGCCATCGCCTTGTTCGGCTTGTTTTTAGGCCTTTCGCTCCCAGTGCAGACGACCGTACTGACGAACGTTTTTCAAGCGAACCGCTCGACAGCGATCGGCGTGTACAACTTTTTCCGCTATATGGGCATGGCGTTCGGACCAATGATCGGCAGCGCGCTGTTTGCCGCTGGAGGGTATCATCTCGTCTACGGAATCGATGATATTCTCTTTTTCGCCTGCGCCTTGCTGTTGACGGTGCGCGTTGCCCGGACGCGCCGCCAATCCGCTGTCTGACAAAACGAAGCCGCTTGCCCGACATGTCGTTCGGCAAGCGGCGGATTTCCCCGTCTTTCGCTCCATCAACGTTTCATCCGATGTCTACGTCCTTGCACCGACTCCCTCTGATTGTCGTCTGAAAAGCCGTCTTGTTCACGAAACAGACGGCGAACAACAACCGTTTTCTTGCGGGCCGCCCGGACGCTTCATGCCGGAAAACGCCTTTACTCGAACCAAGCAACGCAAGAAGGCTCCCGCACTGTCAGCCGGCCTCCCCTTTTCACTCCCGCTCTTCCGTCAATTCCGAAACCGGCACATCCCGGCGCTCATGAAGCCGGCCATCGCGCAAATGGACGGTCGCCGTCTGTTTTTCTTCATCATACCCGTCAATCCATACCGACACGCCGTTGTAATATACCGGGATATCGGCAGGGGAAGAAACGATTTGTTTGACACGGTTCATATCCATGACCACTGTCCCCTTTCTGTGATGTTCCGTTTCCTAGTATGGGAAAAAACAGGAATGTTTATGCAAAAACGGCTCACACTAAAAAAGACAAAAGCAAAAGAGGGGTGGACGATGAGAACAAGGAACGTGCTGTTATCGTATTGGCGCTGGCCGCCCGTGCTTCGTCTGTTTGTCTCGGCAAGCGCGTTGATCGTGCTGTTTGGCGCGCTCATGCGCCTCATTGAACCGGAGACGTTCCGCACCGTGTTTGACGGCATTTGGTGGGCGATTGTGACCGCGGCCACGATCGGCTACGGCGACATCGTGCCCAAAACAGTCGCTGGAAAGATGGCGGCCATCGTGCTCATCGCACTGGGCACCGGCATTCTCACCGCCTATTTCGCTTCCGTCTCCGCGGCGGCCGCCGCCCAAGAAACGGCGCGCACAAGCGGGCGCCTTGAGTATCGGGACCAGGATCACGCCATCGTGGTCGGCTGGAACGAACGGGCGCGGGAAGTGCTGCTTCGCCTCGCCCGGCGCGAGCCGTCGCTCCGTTTTGTGCTGATCGACGCAACCGTGCCGTCCCACCCACTCCCTGATGTTCCCGTTCATTTCATTAAAGGGGCAGCCGGCGATGATGCGGTGTTGGAGAAGGCGAACATTCAAAAAGCGCGGTTTTTGCTCATTACTGCGAATCCGCACAAAGCCGAGGCAGAAGCGGACAAAGACGCGATCGTGACGCTGCTGGCAGCCAAAAGCCTCAACCCGTCGGTGTACGCCATCGTCGAAATCTTAACGGCGCGCAACGTCGCAAACGCCTTCCGCGCCGGCGCCGACGAGGTGATTGAGACGAACTTGCTGGCGAGTTTCGCCATGGCCGCCAGCCTCCGCTCCCCGGGCGTCGCCGGCGCGCTTACGGCGATGCTCAGCCGCTCGGGCACGCAGACGCTCTCCTTGCTTGAGCCGGATGCCGAATGCATCGGACAGACGTTTCATGACGTGCAGCAACGGCTGCTTGGGCGCCACATCACCGCGCTTGCCGTCGTCTGCGCCGACAACCGGACCGTTTCCGTTTCGCCGCAGCGCCTCATTGAAGAAGGAGACCGCCTGTTCGCGCTTGCCCCTTAATCGAGCAGGCGGCGCTCCAGTTCTTGGACAAGCGCCTTTCCGACGGAAATGTATCGCTCGGGTACGGTCGCATCCGGGTCTTGCGGTTCGGCAAACTGGTTGAACGCCGCCCCCACATTGCCCACATCGGCGAAATCATCAATTCCTTGTTGATATTTATGCGCAAGCAAAAACGGCCGCCCAAGCTCCACCGTCGTGCCATGCGAATCAAGCTGCCCGTCGACTGCCCGAAACGGCACGCGCAAAAACTGGTAACCTAAGTCGTCGGCGATTTTGTAGTCAAAATACCCGTGATCGTAATCCCAGCCGCCGCCGATCACATAACCGAGTGGTTTTAATTGCTCTTCCAAATGGTACAGCTGAAATTGCTTCCCTTCCAAACGCGACGGAAGTTCAATCATAGACACCCCCTCCTTCTTTTTTATCGTTTCCCGTTCGGCGGGGATTATTTGCCCGCGGCGACTTCAGACGCCTGGTGAAAAACGGCAGGGGGCGATATAGCCGCGCCCGGGCGCTAAGCAGCCAAACGGCTGGTTCACAACGGGGTCAGGCCAAAAAAACGCCTCTTCCCTCGCAAAAGGGAAGAGGCGCTTTTTCCGCCGTTTGGGACGCGTCGCAGCATGGCGGACAGCGGTGAACCGCGTTGTCATTTCAGCCGTTTTTCCAGCTCTTCTTTCAGCTGCTCATACCCCGGCTTGCCCAAGAGGGCGAACATGTTCTTTTTGTATGCTTCCACTCCCGGTTGGTCAAATGGATTCACCCCGAGCAAGTAGCCGCTCATAGCGCACGCTTTCTCAAAGAAGTAGACGAGATAGCCAAACGTGTACTCATCCAGTTTCGGCAAGGTGATGACCAAGTTCGGCACGCCGCCGTCCGTATGGGCGAGCAGCGTCCCTTCGAACGCTTTCGTGTTGACGAAATCGACCGTTTTTCCCGCCAAATAGTTGAGTCCGTCAAGGTCGTTGTCTTCCGCTTCGATGACCAATTCATGGCGCGGTTCTTCTAGCTTCAGCACCGTTTCAAACAAATCGCGGCGCCCTTCTTGAATGTATTGGCCGAGCGAATGCAAGTCGGTCGAGAAATCAGCGGAAGCCGGGTAAATGCCTTTTTGATCCTTCCCTTCGCTTTCGCCGAACAGCTGCTTCCACCATTCGGCGAAATAGTGCAGCGCTGGTTCGTAGTTGACGAGCAGCTCGATCGTTTTCCCTTTGTTGTACAAAATGTTGCGGATGGCGGCGTATTGGTAAGCGGCGTTTTCCTCAAGCTCCGAGGAGCTGAAATCGTCACGCGCTTTGGCCGCTCCTTCCATCATGGCGTTAATGTCCGCGCCGCTTGCGGCAATCGGCAGCAACCCGACCGCCGTCAGCACCGAGTAGCGGCCGCCGATGTCATCCGGAATGACAAACGTCTCGTACCCTTCCTCATTGGCGAGCGTCCGAAGCGCGCCGCGCTTGCTGTCCGTCGTCGCGTAAATGCGGCGGCGCGCTTCCTCTTTGCCGTATTTCTCCTCAAGCAGCTTGCGGAAAATGCGGAAGGCGATCGCCGGCTCGGTCGTCGTCCCCGATTTGGAAATGACGTTGATCGAGAAGTCTTTCCCTTCCAAGAAATCGATGACATCTTTCATATACGTCGAGCTGATGTTGTTGCCGACAAAAATGATTTGCGGCGTTTTCCGCTTTTCTTTTGGCAAGGCGTTGTAAAACGAATGGTGCAGCATCTCGATCGCCGCCCGCGCGCCAAGGTACGAGCCGCCGATGCCGATGACGACAAGAACATCAGAGTCCGATTGGATTTTTTTCGCCGCCTCCTTGATGCGTGCGAATTCTTCTTTGTCATAGTCGACCGGCCAGTCAAGCCAGCCTAAAAAGTCGCTTCCAACACCGGTTTTTTCATGAAGCGAATGATGCGCGACTTTCACGGCATCACGCAAGTATGTAAGCTCATGTTCGCCAAAAAAGGCGAGCGCTTTGGAATAGTCAAAGCGAATGTGGGTCATCGATTTCCGCCTCCCCTTCAAGAATCATTGTCTTCTTTCACTTTAGCGGAATAAACAAGGGAAATCAAGCAGCCCACCTTTTTTGGAAACGGATTCATTTTTCGCCATGTTCGCCGCGCCGATTTCCTTGCGTGACACCTGGAGGGATGGTGATGCAACGAAAAAGACAGCTTATCCCAACCATTTTTCAATTAGAGAAACCTTGTGAAGTTCGTCTTCTTTCCTGATGAAACGTCGCCGATTTGGGAACAAAACTCGTTTTTCACCAGCCTTCTAGGGGCTCAGGCTGCTCGCCTCAAGAAACGTAATCAACGTTGTGCTTTTTCCTCATTCGAGAACCATGGATTCGGGCGAGGCGGCTGTTTTTCGCGCCCTCCTCCCTTTCCGCCGTCCTGCGGGATTGGGAGCGCACCCAGGCAAACCAAGAAAATAGGAAAAGCGCCAGCTCAGGCAGATTCCGTCGCCGAGCCGGCGCCATCATCGATTGATTCGCGAAACCGCCGCATCGCCTCATTACAGGGAAGCGCGCAAAATGGCGAGCACATCATCGCGGTTCAATGTTTTGAAACGGCCGAACTCGCCAAACGCCATCGCTTTATCGGCCATCAGCTCCAAGTTTTCCTCGCCGATGCCATAGTCCGCAAGCCGCGACGGCGCCCCGAGGCTCGACCAGAACTCGCGCAGCCGCTCGATGCCTTCAAGCGCCACATCCCGCTCCGATTTGCCCGCCGGATCGACATCAAAGACGCGCACCGCGAGCTGGGCGAAACGGCTGACATTTTCATCGAGCACATGCTTCATCCAGTTCGGGAACAAAATCGCCAATCCCCCGGCGTGCGGGATGTCATACACGGCGGAAACGGCATGCTCAATATTGTGCGTCGCCCAGTCGCCGCGGACGCCCATTTGCAAGAAGCCGTTTAAGGCGATTGTGCCCGAGTACATGATCGTCTCGCGCAGCTCGTAGTTTTCCAAATCGTTGATCAGTTTGGGCGCCGTTTCGATCACGGTTTTCAACACCGCTTCACACATCCGGTCTTGCAATGGCGTGTTCGGCGTATGGTGGAAATATTGCTCAAACACATGCGACATCATATCGACAATGCCGTAAACCGTATGGTCTTTCGGAACGGTCATCGTATACGTCGGATCCAAAATCGAAAATTGCGGGAACGTAAACGGGCTGCCCCAGCCGTATTTTTCTTTCGTCTCCCAGTTTGTGATCACCGAACCAGAATTCATCTCCGACCCGGTCGCCGCCAGCGTCAAGACGACGCCAAACGGCAGGGCGCCGGTGACGGGCGCTTTTTTCGTGATAAACTCCCACGGATCGCCATCGAATTTCGCCCCGGCGGCGATCGCTTTCGTGCAGTCGATGACGCTGCCGCCGCCAACCGCCAGCAAAAATTCGACGCCTTCCCGCTTGCAAATGTCCACCCCTTTTCTTACGGTCGAGACGCGCGGGTTCGGTTCGACGCCTGGCAGTTCGATGACCTCGGCGCCAATATTCCCCAATATCTTCATGACTTCCTCATACAATCCGTTTCGTTTGATGCTGCCGCCGCCATACACGAGCAGCACTTTCTTGCCGTAGCGCGGCACTTCTTCTTTGAGCCGTTCGAGCTGCCCTTTTCCGAAAATCAGTTTCGTCGGGTTGCGGAAAATAAACTCTTGCATATGGATGCCCTCCTTTTCCTGAATCTATTATGGCAGCGCCTGCCACCGGTTGTAAAAGCTAACTGCTTTGGCGGCAAACGATGCATATTTTTCACGACTGCGATTCATCCTATAAGTTGAAAAGAAATTTTCCAAAGGAGGCAAACAAGATGGGAGCATTGCAGCGCATTGCGCTATTGTTGACCATTATCGGCGCCATTAACTGGGGACTGATCGGCTTTTTCCAATTTGACTTAGTCGCCGCCATTTTCGGCGGCCAAGACTCCGTTTGGTCGCGCATCATCTACAGCTTGGTCGGCATCGCCGGCTTGATCAACTTGGCGCTTTTATTTAAACCGGCCGAAGAACTTGGGCGCACCGAGCCAAAGACATCGCGCACATAATGAAACACAAAGGGACACGCACCGCTTGGCGGTGGGTGTCTTCTTTTTGCGCCTCTCCCGGCCCAAAAGCGTCATGGACTCTCGCCGCTTGGCGGCAGGGTTCTTATGGTTTCGGTCCATCTTCTTTCTTGGACTGCTCAATCCATTCGCGCAGTTTTTCCTTCAACGGGCGAAACCCCGACTTGAGCGGCATTTTCATGCGCATATGGCGTTTTTCCTTTTCCTCGGCGGGTTCAAGCGCCTTTAGGGACAGGCTCGCCCTCCTCGCCTTTCGATCGACGTCCAACACCTTGACCGTCACTTCATCCCCGACATGGACGTAATCGCGCACATCTTTCACAAATTGATGGGAAATTTCAGAAATATGGATCAGCCCTTGCATGCCGTCCTCAAGCTGGACGAACGCGCCATACGGCTGAATGCCCGTCACCTTCCCTTTCACGATCGCTCCTCGTTTGATCGTTGACAAGCGAAACACTCCTATTGATGAATTTCGTCTATGTTTCTGTATTATAACATAGACCGACAGCAAACCCCAAAAAAAGATGTCCCGCCGACGGCGGAACATCCCCAGTTACAGGCGCGCCAAAAACCGTTTCATTCGCTTAATGGCTTCTTGCAGCTGTTCGAGCGATGAAGCGTATGAACAGCGGATATAGCCTTCCCCGCTTTGGCCGAAGACGTTGCCGGGGACGACCGCTACTTTTTCTTCGATGAGCAGCCGCTCAGCAAACTGCTCCGACGTCAAACCGGTCGGCTTGATGGATGGGAAGGCGTAAAACGCGCCGCCCGGCAAATGGCACGGCAGCCCGATTTCATTGAGCGAGGCGACGAAATAGTTGCGCCGCCGCCGGTAGCTGTTGCGCATCTCGGCGACATCGCGCTCTCCGCTGCGAAGCGCCTCAAGCGCCCCATATTGCGCCATCGTCGGCGCGCACATCATGGCATACTGATGGATTTTCAACATCGCCTGCAAAATCTCGTCAGGCGCTGCCGCAAACCCGAGCCGCCAACCGGTCATCGCAAACCCTTTGGAAAAACCGGAAATCAAAATCGTCCGCTCGCGCATGCCGCTAACAGCGGCCATGCTCGTGTACTCTCCTTCATACGTCAGCTCGGCGTAAATTTCATCGGCAATGACGAGCAAGTCATGCGCCTCAGCCAGACGGGCGATCGCTTCAAGCTCCGTGCGGCTCTGCACCGTTCCGGTCGGGTTGTTCGGCGAGCAGATGATGACCGCCTTCGTCCGCTCGGTGATCGCCCGTTCAAGGTGCACCGGATTGAGCTGAAACTTGTCTTCGCCAGACGTGCAAACGGCCACCGGTTTCCCGCCCGCGAGCACGACAAGCGGCTCGTAGGCGACAAAACTCGGTTCGACGATGATCACTTCATCGCCCGGGTTGATGATCGCCCTAAGCGCCAAGTCGATGGCCTGGCTCGCCCCGACCGTCACTAAAATTTCTGTCTCCGGACAGTAGTCGACATGAAACTTGCGGCGCAAATAAGCGGCGATTTCTTGGCGGAGCTCCAAGAGCCCGGCGTTGGCCGTATACGACGTATAGCCTTGCTCGAGCGACAAAATGCTCGCTTCGCGAATGCTCCAGGACGTGACAAAATCCGGCTCGCCGACGCCGAGCGAAATGACGCCGTCCATGCTGGAAGCAAGGTCGAAAAAGCGGCGGATGCCGGATGGCTTCAAGCCCGCAACCGTCTTGGACACGTACGTTTTTCTCGTTTGCGGCTTCATGGCGACACCACGATGCGGCGATCTTGATCTCCTTGGTCAAAGACGATGCCATCGTGTTTGTATTTTTTCAAAATGAAATGGGTCGTCGTTGAAATGACAGAATCGAGCGTCGACAGCTTCTCGGAAACAAATTGGGCGATTTCCGCCATCGAACGCCCTTCGATCACGACCGATAAGTCGTAGGCGCCGGACATTAAGTACACCGATTTCACTTCCGGGAATCGGTAAATGCGTTCCGCCACCTCGTCAAAGCCGACGCCGCGCTTCGGGGTCACCTTGACGTCGATCATCGCCGTCACCCCTTCGCGTCCGTCCGCCTTCCGCCAGTCAATGAGCGCCGTATATTGCACGATCACTTTCGCCTCTTCCAGCTTTCGAACCAATGCTTCCGTTTCCTCGACCGGCAAATCGATCATCTTCGCCAGCACATCGATCGGCGTTCGCGCGTCTTTTTCCAATATTTCGATAATTTCAAGCTCTTTATCGCTCAGTTTCACAGAACATCCCTCCACTTGAACGGTTTCGCTAAGCCGGCAGCCCGTCTGATCAACGTCATGCCGGGAACGAACAAGACGCCGTTCGTTTCAGTTCGAGCAGCCGGCTGGCAAGTTGTAGGCAATCGCGAAAAGGAATTGCCGCGTCAAACGCGAATTCATATATGGACAGAATGCGAGCAGCGAGCGCGCGGGCATCATCCGTATCATATACGGCCTGAAGCACGTCGATCGCCTCCACCTCGTACGCGTCGTTTCCGTAACCGAACGGATCCCAGGCGCGAATGGTGTCAAGAAGCAGCCGGTTCAACGGTTGTCCGTTCATGCGCCGCCATCCACCTTCTTTCTTGATGTATGATATAACCAATTATAAGCCATCGATCAAAAAAAAAGAAGGGAGAACATGCGATGTTTTCGTTTGACCAAGTCATCGACCGCCGAGGGACGCAGTCGGTGAAATGGGATGATACGAAGCGGGTGTTTGGGTATGAAGATGTATGGCCGATGTGGGTGGCCGATATGGATTTTCCGGCTCCTAAAGCGGTGCAAGACGCGCTGCAAGCGCGAATCGAACACGGGATTTTTGGTTACACCGTCATTCCTGATTCGTTGAACGAGGCGGTGTGCGAATGGCTTCAGCGCCGCCACGGGTGGAGCATCGACCCGGGTTGGCTCACGTTTGCCCACGGTGTCGTGCCGGCGGTCGCCGCTGCCATTGAGGCGTTTTCCGAGCCGGGAGAGCGCATCGTTGTCTTTTCCCCGGTTTACCGGCCGCTGTTTGATCTCGTCCGCCGCCACGGCCGCGCGCTTGTGTTTAGCCCCCTTCGCTTGACGGAAGACAATTATGTCATCGACTGGGATGACTTGGAGCGGAACCTGTCCGGAGCAAAGCTGCTCATTCTTTGCCACCCGCATAACCCGGGCGGCAAATCGTGGAGAACAGAAGAACTCGAACGGCTCGGGGAGCTGTGTCTGAAGCACGGCGTCTTCGTCCTTTCCGACGAAATTCACGCCGATTTGACGTTCCCGCCGCATCGGCATGTGCCGTTCGCTTCGCTCCATCCGGAGTTGGCAAGACAAAGCGCCACGTTCCGGGCGCCGACGAAAACGTTCAACCTCGCCGGTTTGCAGGCAGCGGAAGTCATCCTTCCCGACGAATCGCGGCGCCGGGCGTTCCGCCGCGTCCAGCAGCGGCACGGCTTTTTTACGCTGAATGCGTTCGCCATCGTCGGAGCGGAGGCGGCTTACCGCCATGGCGGGCCGTGGCTTGACGCCTTGCTTGCGTATTTGCAGCAAAACATCGACGCCACTGTCTCCTATTTGGCGGCCGAGCTTCCAGCCCTCCGCCCCATCCGCCCGGAAGCGACGTATCTCGTCTGGATCGATGCCCGCGGCCTCGGTCTTTCTGAAGCCGAACTCAAAAAACAGCTTCTGGAAAAAGGGAAAATCGCTGTTGAGTTCGGCAGCAAATTCGGCCAGGAAGGCGTCGGCTTCATCCGTTTGAATATCGCCTGCCCGCGCCCGACGCTTGAGGAAGGGCTGCGGCGGCTGGCGACGGCGCTGCGCTAAATCACGTCCATCCAGCATAGGACGCGGTGGTCATTTTTTCGGTCCACCCCATCAAAAAAGGTGTCCCGTTGCTGATTTGGGACACCTTTTGCCATTCAAGCCGGGAAGCTCCCGCTTCGAAACATGAATGCAAACGGGAGCGTTTACGATGATTTAATTTCCCCACAGGCGATACGTCCGCCCGCATCCCCCGCCGGTTGGGTCATGCCGTCGTCCTTCTTCGCATGAATGACGATCGACGTTCCGTCTTTTGTCAGCAGTGACCCTTTTTCCCCTTCCCGTAACGTCACGTTTGGCGCCGTCAGTTCAACGTTGACCGTGCCGTCGTCTTTGACAATAATGTTCGGCAAATCACCGGCATGCGCGCCTTCCGGGTGGAGAAGCCCGTGCTTTTTCCCATCGGGATTGTAATGCCCGCCGGCCGATTGAAAATCGGGCGGTTCGCAGCTCCCTTTTTCATGAATATGAATGGCACGCTCTCCCGGCGGAAGCCCTTCCAAATCGAGCTTCAACCGCACTCCTTCGGCTAGCTCCGTCAATTCCACCGTACCGATCCGATCGCCGTCCGCATTGATCATCTCCACCGTCCGGCTCGTTCCTTCATCTTGCCCGCAGCCGGACAACACGAGCAGCACGGCGGACATGATCGCATATGATCCACGCAACACAAACTCCCCCCAGCTTCACATCCGTTATCCGCCATTATTGCCGGGGAAGCGCCGGTTTATACATGCGGCGGCTGTTTTTGTCTGTCCTGTTTGCCGAGCAGCTGTTCTTCCAGCTGCTTCGCCTCCTTCTCCTGACGCCGGGAAATGACGACGATGAGCCGCATGGTAAACACCGCCATCAAGAAAAAGACGGCAAAGGAAATCGCCGCCGGAATGTATTCACGCTTGTCTTCCGGAAAGTACAAAAACAAGTTCAACACCCATGGCCACATCGCAAACAACCTTTCTGCCGTAAAATCATCTATCATTATAGCATAAAAAAGCCGCTGCCAACGCAGCCGGCTATAACGCAAACTTTTTCCTCAGCTGGGTGAAATCGATCCGCTCCCCGATCGTCGTGGGCTTCGTCTTCGCCAAATATTTTTTATCGTTTTCAACGAGCCGGAAAATCGTATACGCGGTAAATGCGTCATCGAGCGCGCAATGGGCTTTTCCAATCCCTTCGTTCCCGTACTCTTGTACGGCCTTGCGCAATCCGGTTTGGTTTTTGTTTCCAAAAAAACGTTTATACTCCATCGCCAAATCGCGGTGTTCGCCGGTGAACGGAAACTCCACCCGCGCCGATTGGCAGTTTTCCCGGAGCACTTTCATATCCATGCTCCCCCACGTCATCACTGTCGTCGGGCGTTCGCGGTCATATTGCCGAAGCAAGGAAACCAGCTCATAAAAACTCATTCCGCGGTCGATTTGTTCTTGGGTGATGTTGAGAAACGACTTGCACCGTTCCGTGAGCTGCGGAAAGCGGAGCGGCTTCACATAGGAAGAAAATTGGCCGATGATCTGATCGTCAACAACCGCGACAAGGCCGACTTCAATAATTTCCGGGCAAAACCCGTTCGGGTTTGTTTTCGTCTCCGGCATCGTAAATTCAAAATCGAGAAACAAATATTGCGGGCTGTCCATCGTCGCTTCCCCCCTTTCTGACGCACAGCCACAGTCCGTCTTACTATTATTATATCACGGGAAAGCGATTGTTTATTTCTTTTTTCAGAAAATGGCGAAAAAGGGGCGGATGCCGTGAAAACGGAGTGGCCTGGAGAAACCGAAAGGACATCCCGCTATTTCTTCTCTACTTTGCGCTTTTCGTTCTATTCTCTCTCCGTTCGGCCAAATCGTCGCGAACCGTCCCTTCCCACGGTCGAACGCCGGAGTAGTATGCCGCACGGCTAATCAAATGAGCCGACACCGGGGATGTTAAAAACAGAAAGACAATAGCCAACAACAAACGGGAATTGAAATGATCGTGCTTCAACCAAAAGTAAAATAACGTCCCCATTAAGATGAAAATCATCCCTAGCGTCGTGCTTTTGCTAATGGCATGGCTTCTCGTATAGACGTCGGGAAGACGGAGGACGCCGATGGCCGAAATCAATGTTAACAGCGCACCAGCCATGACGAACAACACGATCAACCCATCAATGATTTCCGTCACGTTCAATCACAACCCCTTTTTGCAAAAACTTGGCAAACGCCGCCGTGCCAAGAAACGCCAAAATTCCAATCAGCAAAATAATTTCTAAAAACACGCTCGTCTCCAACAAGATCGACAGCACCGCCACAATGCCTGCCAGACAAATCCCGATCGCGTCAAGCGCAATGACCCGATCCGCGACGGTCGGTCCTTTGACGACCCGATAAACGAAACAGCCAATGGCGAGCGACAAAAGAGCGAGGGCGATATAGAACATCACGGTCATCGGCTCACCTCCAAAATCGTTTTTTCAAACGATGTCTTGATTTGCCGGACCACTCCATCCACATCCGGAGCATCAATCGTATGAATATAAATCTCTTTCTTGTCATCAGAGACGTCGATCACAAACGTCCCGGGCGTCAACGTAATCAAGTTGGATAACAGCGTAATTTCCCAGTCTTTTTTCACTTCGAGCGGAAGGGCGAAGATGCAAGGCTTCATGTTCAGCGACGGGGAAAGAACAATCTTCAAAACAGCCCAGTTGGCCAACAACAATTCTTTGATGAAAATGAGCGTCAGCTTTCCAATCACAAACAACGGGACGACATAAAACGTTGTCGAAAAATATCTTCGCAGCACAAAAAGGATGCCTAAACCAAGGAGATATCCAATGACAAACGATGATCCGCTAAACGAATTAGCAAGAAACATCCAAACGAATGCCAATATCACGTTGAGCAGCAATTGTTGCGCCATTTGCCTCTACTCCTTCAGCACGGACTCAATATACATTGACGGGTCCACCAACGTCGCCGCCGCCTGGGCGATATATGGACGAACAAACTCGGCCCCGACGCCGTATAAAACGGCCAAGGAAAGAAGCGCGACAATCGGCACATACAGCGGGACGACTCGTTTTTGCTCATACCCGCGCGCTTCTCCCCAACAAGATTGAATAAAAATTTTCATCACCGAATAAAGCACGAGCAAGCTGGATAATAACACAACCAGCGCGAACAGAAGCTGTCCTTTTTCAAACGCCGCCCGAATAATGAGCGCTTTTCCGATAAACCCGCTGAACGGAGGAATGCCGCCTAGCGCAAGAGCGGAAAGGAATACAGCCCAGCCAAGCAGCGGATACGAACCGAGCAGTCCGCTAAACCGCCCGAGTTGATTCGTTCCCGCAACATACGCAATCGCCCCGACAATGAAAAAGAGCGCCGTTTTCATGACCATGTCTTGCAGCAAGTAAAAGATCGTGCCTTCCATACTTTCTTCTGTCATTAACGAAATGCCAAACGCCATCACACCGATGGCCGCCACAATGTTATAAATGGCGATTTGCCTCATATCGCGGTAAGCCACGGCGCCAATGACGCCAAACACAACGGTCGCGATCGCCAACCACGCTAAAATCGTATGCGTATAGCCGACATCTTGACGGAAAATGAGCGAAAATGTGCGCAAAATCGAATACACGCCGACTTTTGTCAATAAGCCGCCAAACAACGCGAGCACCGCCGCCGGCGGAGCGGAATAAGCCCCCGGCATCCAAACATAAAATGGAAACAGCGCCCCCTTTAACCCAAAGACAATGAGAAAAAGCAAACAAATAACCGTCAACACGGCGGTGTTTTCCGCTCCAGAAATCCGTACGGCTAAGTGCGCCATATTCAATGTGCCGGTCACGGCGTACAAATAGCCGACAGCGATGACAAACAACGCTGATGAAAACACGTTGATCACCATATATTTCATCGTTTCCTGAAGCTGGATTTTCGTACCGCCATGAACGAGGAGCGCATACGATGACATGAGCATCACTTCATAAAACACGAATAAGTTAAAAATATCCCCTGTCGTAAACGCCCCGTTCACTCCAACAATGAGAAACTGAAAAAAAACATAGTAGTACATGGACGCCTGCTTCGCGTCAATCGTGAAAAAGGAATACAGCAGGCAAGCGAGCGCGATCACGCTCGTTGTCAACACCAACAGCGCTGAAAGCATGTCGGAGACGAGCGTAATCCCAAACGGCGCCGGCCAGTTTCCGACGTCGAGCTTTTGCATCCCTTCATGGTCGACAAGACGCACAAGCCAAGCGCCCGCAGCGATGAGCGCCCCTGCTGACACGAGGGAAATCATTTTTTGCGCTCTCAATGATTTCACGCAAAACATCAAGAGAACTGCTGTCGTCAATGGAATCGCAATCGGAAAAATTACGGCATTAGTCATGGTCTTCCTTTCCCCTCATCCGTTCAATGTTGTCCGTCCCGATCTCCTGATAAGAACGATACGCCAAAACGAGCAAAAACGCCGTGACCCCAAAACTAATGACAATCGCCGTCAAAATCAGCGCCTGCGGAACAGGGTCGACATAATGTTCCGCCTGCACGTCAAGCAGCGGCGGCGCTCCTTTTTTCAATCCTCCCATCGTCAATAAAAGCAAATGCGCTCCATGGCTTAGCAATCCCGTGCCGATAATGATCCGAAGCAAACTTTTGCTTAACATTAAGTACGTGGCGCCGGCAAACAAACAGCCGATGACAATAATCATGACGACTTCCATTTATTCTTCCTCTCCTATCGTTTCGATAATCGTCATGGTGACCCCGACAACGACCAAATACACTCCTAAGTCAAACAAGACGGCCGTATGGAGCGACACATCCCCAAGCAGCGGCAGCATGACATGGCCGTGGGCGTGCGTTAAAAACGGGACATCGAAGACTAAGCCGCCAAGACCTGTTCCTAAGGCAAACAACAGCCCGATGCCAATGAGCGTGCGATACGAAACCGGGATCATCGACCGGACGGTTTTGATGTCAAACGCCAGCAGCAGCAAAATAATGGCGCCGGTGGTAACGAGGCCGGCAATGAATCCGCCGCCTGGATAATAGTGGCCGGCAAAAAAAAGCCGAATCCCAAATAAAATGATCATAAACGTGACAACGGCCGTTACCGTGCGCAAAATGAGCTCATTCATATTTGCCGCTCTCCCCTTTCGGAGCTTTCAGCTTCACTAAAGCGTAAATGCCGAGCGCCGCGATCGCCAGCACACAAATTTCAAAAAGTGTATCAAATCCGCGGAAGTCGACTAAGATCACGTTGACAATATTTTTTCCAGCCGCTTTTTCATACGCGTTTTCAATATGGTATTGAGCAATCGAGGCAAAGTTTTTCTCACTGTACGCCAACAAGGCGATCACGCTGACCAACGCGCCGACGCCAAGCGAAATAAGAGCGTTCCCAAGCCGGAATCGAACGCCTTTCTCATGGTGGCTGAGCTTCGGCAAATGATAGAAGCAAAGCAAAAACAGCGAAACAGAAATCGTTTCAATGACAAGCTGGGTCAATGCCAAGTCAGGCGCCCGGAACAACACAAAGAAAAGGGAAACCGTATAGCCGACCGAACCTAACGCGATAATCGCAACAAGACGTGATTTGGCCGCCACAGTCGTCGCTGTTCCGATCAAGGCGACCAACGCCAATATCAGTTCATGGATGCCCACTTCCGCTAAATGGCTTAGCGAGAGCCTTCCATCTACTTTCAAAACAATCGTTGCGACAAGCAGCGCGATCATTACGGACAAAATATACAAGAAATACGTCCGAACATACCCGGTCATGTAACGGCTTGTCAGCGAATACGACTGCTCTTCCATCTGCCGCACGACCGTGTCATATAAGTGATTCAGTGAAAGCCGCTGCGAAAACGCGCCGTACACGCGCCTCCATGAATCAAACTTCCGATATAGCAACACGCCAAGGACAATCACTCCGATCGTCATCCACACTTCGGCCGTCCATCCGTGCCAATGACTAATGTGCACGGAAAGCCCTTCCCGACGGAACAAGCCGTTAACAACAGCATCCACCGCCGGAGCAATCACCGTGTTGGACAACACATTCGGAAACAGTCCAAAACCGATGACAAGGACGGCCAGCACCACCGGCGCCACAAGCATCCCCACCGGGGCTTCATGCGGCCGTTTCGGCCATTCCGAAGGCCTCGGAGCGCCAAGAAACGTTTTCCCAACAAAAAGAAGGCTGTACAAAAAGGTGAACACGCTGCCCACCCAAGCGAGCACCGGAAACAAGATCCCCCAGACATCAAGCGAAAACAAATGGGCGTTCGCCACCTGCACCATGGCCGCAAAAAACATTTCTTTGCTTAAAAATCCGTTAAACGGAGGCACACCTGCCATCGACAATGAACCGATGACCGCAACGGTAAACGTGACGGGCATAACGCTGAGCAGCCCGCCAAGACGCCGGATATCCCGCGTCCCGGTCTCATGATCGACAATGCCGGCAGCCATAAACAAGCTTCCTTTAAACGTCGCATGGTTGATTAAGTGAAACACTGCTGCCACCACGGCCGCCATATATAAACGACGATCGCCCGGATCGCCATGAAAAGCCAGCGCTCCAGCGCCAAGCAGCGACATAATCAACCCGAGCTGGCTCACCGTCGAATAGGCGAGCAATCCTTTCAAATCTGTTTGGCGAGCGGCATGAAACGATGCCCAACAAAGCGTCGCCATTCCAATGCCCATCACCAACCAAACCCATAGCGAAGAAACAGCAAAAATCGGAGTGAAGCGAGCCACTAAATAAATGCCGGCTTTCACCATGGTGGCCGAATGCAAATACGCGCTGACCGGCGTCGGCGCTTCCATCGCGTCCGGAAGCCAAATGTAAAACGGAAACTGCGCGGATTTGGTAAACGCGCCAAGCAAAATCAAGAGCATCGCCGGAAAAAATAACGGATGTTGCGGCCACGCATCCGCCATAGCCATCCAATCGCGAATGCTGTACGACCCTCCACTCATGACCGAAAGCAATAAAAATCCTCCAAGCAAAGACAACCCGCCAAGCACGGTGATGAGCATCGATTTTTGCGCCCCATACCGCGAGCGTTCACGCTCATTCCAGTAGCCAATCAATAAAAAGGATGAAAACGATGTCAATTCCCAAAATAGATAGAGCGCCATTGCGTTGTCCGAAAGAACGACGCCAAGCATCGCTCCCATAAACAAAAGCAAATACACGTAAAAGTGGCCGAGTTTTTCCTTTTCCTTTGGCAAATAGTAAGTCGAATACAGCACGACAAGAGAACCGATCCCTGTGATTAGCAACGAAAAGAGCAGCCCTAACCCATCCATATAGACTTGAAAATCCATTCCTAGAGACGGAATCCAAGGGATCGTTTGTCCGTAGGGGGTAAGAGGGAGATGTTGAATAAAATATAAAAACAATAAGACCGGTAGTGGGAGCACAAACCATCCGGTATGAATCGAACGCACATATTTATACAAAAACGGAACGAATAAAGCATAAATCAGTGGTGAGACAATTGCCAAGTTTAACATAAACCATCCTCCTTCCCTATTGTTTCCCCTCACATCGCCCCGCTTATCCTACTTCGTATTGTATCATAAACTCCCGCCTCTGTCGGCACAACGGTCTGCTGAAAATCAAGCCAGACTTTCGCCGCCTATCTGTATACGAAAAATTCCTAAAAAAGTTTCCCCTTACGCTGCCAATCGCCAATCGCATCGTTTCGATCGAGCAGGTGATTTAGTGAAACATGCTGCTGGTCCCAGCCGCTTTTTGCATTAAAAAGCATGGTGAATCCCGTTTTCTTTTTCGGTGAAATGCCGCTGATTGGGGCGCGGCAGCCTTTTTCACCGGTCTTCCATGGCACCGGCTTACAGCGCAACGAGTATAAATAAGTAGTAATCACGCAGGAAAGGAGGAGCAAGCCCATGGTTTATTTCCTGCCCCCTGCGGCATGGGCAAGGCCGTACCCGTCGGTCGACCCCGCCATCTTCTCCCAATCGGCCGCCACCGCCCAGACGCTCATGAACGATGCTGGAGTCATTTTAAAAAGGCTGGCCGAATCGCGCTCGTTTGCCGCCACGATCATGTCCGCCGCCCAAGAAGGAAAAACGGAGGAAGTGAAGCGCCTCATCCGCTCGCTCGGCATCCGCTCGCAAACTGAAGTGTATTTTAATCCCGACGGCATCCGCCTGACGCTGTCGCCGCCCGGCACATTCCCGTGCTGCCAGCTCGTTGTCGGCTTGCGCTGGAACGTGTTTCCGCCTTCACACCGATAGCCTTCGCCATCGCGGCGGCAGGCGAAACGGGGAAATGGTTGGCGAACCGCCGCTTTTCGCACTCATCACGTTGGCCGCCATTGGACGATGAGCGGCCACCCGTTCAAAGGCGCCGCGCCCGATGCGATAACACCGCTTCCGCCCGGGACGCTGGAAGCGGGCTGTCGTCGGCGTCTTGCCGCGCCAAAAACCGGTTTCACACAAAAACGATTCTTGCCCCGGCGTTCGTCAACGAAAAAAGACGGCGATCGTCCCATCCCCGTCCAATGTCTCGGCGAACTCGCCGGTCTCTTCCGTTTCCATGGCGCATTCGATTGCGTGCGCTGATAAATGATAGCCCCGACAAGGATCGAGGCCAACGAAGTCAACATCGTCAGCTTAACCGCCTTGTAGTCTAAAAAGCGCAACACTTGTTCTTCAAACATGTAGACGAAAAAGATCCCGTCCATCCGCACCCCTTCTTTTACGCATTGCCGTTTTCATCCGTCGGCTGCCGAGCCCCGATTTCCGCCGGGGTGCGCAAATCGTAGCCGTCGTCGTGTTTGCTTGTATGGATGATGTCTTCGTTCGCCCCCATTTTGCTCGCCCGCTTCAGTTCCTCATCCGGCACGAACCGATCCATTGACAAGACCTCCTTTCACGCTCCTCGCCGCGTTGTCCGCATGAAGCGCTCGAGGAGTCGTTTTTCTTATCATCCCCCCAAGCCGCTTTATCATCCGCCGAAAAAAAGAGGATTGACAGCCTAGCGGTTGTTCGGTACGATTTTGTTAACGGGCAAAAAAAGGGGGTTTACATATGGAAGGACGGACTTCACTTCGACCGATTGACATGACGCTCGCCGCCATGTTCGTCGCCTTGATGGCGATCGGGGCGAACATTACGTCGTGGGCGCCGTTTCTTGTCGTCGGCGGTGTTCCCATTACGCTGCAGACGTTTTTCTGCGTCTTGGCCGGAGCGGTGCTCGGGCGGCGGCTCGGTGCGGTGGCGATGATTGTGTACATGCTCGTCGGCCTCGCCGGCGTGCCGGTGTTTGCCAAATTCAACGGCGGACTGTCGATGATTTTCCAACCGACATTTGGCTTCATTCTTTCGTTTATCGTTGCCGCTTATGCGACCGGATGGGTCATCAACCGCGGCCCGCAGCCGGCGTCAAAAGCTCGTTTCGTCACCGCCGCACTCGTTGGCATGGTCATCAACTATGTCATCGGCACAAACTGGATGTACATGGCGTACAAACTATGGGCGGAAGCGCCGGAAGGGCTTTCGTACGGCATGGTGTGGGGCTGGATGCTTGCCCCGCTGCCAAAAGACATTTTGTTGTCGATCGTCGCCGGCTTGATCGCCCCAAGGATTTGCCGGGCGATCGGACGCTCCTCCGCCGCGGACCGTTCGGCGGCCTAAACACGAAAAGAGTCTGACCCAAAAGGGAAATTTTCCTTAAACAAAACACAACATAGGAAAAACAATAAGAAAGGGTGTCCCGATCTGTTGGGACACCCTCTTTCATTCGTTAGAAAAATAAACGGAGAACCTGGTACACAAACCCCGCAATCAACGCTGACACCGGCAAGGTGATGATCCATGTCAGCACAATGCGGCGAGCGACGCCCCATTTGACGCCTTTCACCCGTTGGGCGGCGCCGACCCCCATGATGGCCGAGGAAATGACGTGCGTCGTGCTGACTGGCAAGTGGAACATCGTCGCTGAAAGAATGACGAGTGCGGACGACAAATCAGCCGCCGCTCCGTTGATCGGACGAATTTTCATAATTTTTCCGCCGACCGTTTTAATGATCTTCCACCCACCAACAGCCGTTCCCAATCCCATGGCCAAGGCGGCAGAAATGCGCACCCATTCAGGAATGTCGGTCGTCGCGTGGTATCCGCCGGCGATTAACGCCATCGTGATGATCCCCATCGCTTTTTGAGCGTCGTTTGTTCCGTGCGTATACGCCTGAAACGCCGCGGTCACAATTTGAAACATCCGAAAGCCCCTCGTCGTGCTGTATAAGTTGGCGTTTTTAAAGATAAAACGAAAAATGCTCATAATGATAAAGCCGACCCCTAACGCCAAAAACGGGGAAAGAATCAGCGATTGTAAAATTTTCAAAAACCCGCCGTAATTCAAAATCCCAACCCCAGCCGCGGAAATCGCCGCTCCGGCGACCGAACCGATGATCGCGTGCGAAGAGCTGCTCGGGATGCCGTAATACCACGTGATCAAATTCCAGGCAATGGCTGATGTCAACGCTGCTAAAATAATGAGTGGTCCATTTTCTAGCGCAAACGGGTCGACAATGTCTTTCGTAATCGTTTTTGCGACGCCGGTAAAGGTGAGCGCGCCGATAAAGTTCATCGTCGCAGCCAAAATAATGGCTTGACGCGGCGTGAGCGCCCTTGTCGACACCGATGTGGCAATGGCGTTGGCCGTATCGTGAAAGCCGTTGATAAAGTCAAACGCCAATGCGAAAATGACGATGCAGATCGTTAAAATCAGGATCGTATCCATAAACACAGCGTCCCCTTTTTATGCGTTGCGCATGATAATCGTCTCTAACGTATTGGCGACATCTTCACAACTGTCGGCAATCTCTTCCAACATTTCGTAAAGCTCTTTGTATTGAATGATTTTAATCGGGTCTTTTTGCGTCACAAACAAGTTTTTGATCGACGCGCGCAAAATTTCGTCGCACTTCGTTTCATAGTCCTTGATTTTAATGGCATGTTGGCGCATATCGAGCAATTTTTTGTTCGCAAGCAGTTCGAGGGCGTGAACAATTTCAATCGTGCTTTGATAAATATAGTCAAAAAACTTCACCATATGTTCATCGATGTCCGTGAACGAAAACATTTCAAACCGCGCTGAACATTGCTCAAATCCGTCAAGCACATCGTCCATTTTCATCGCCAACTGGTGGATGTCTTCCCGCTCGATCGGCGTAATGAACGTTTTGTTCAATTGGACGACCAGTTCATGGATGAATGAATCGCCCTTTCGTTCGTACTCTTTCATGACGCGGGCAAATTCTTTCAAGTCGCTTACGCTTTGAATTTTATACTCGACAAAATATTGCGCCGCTTCCTTCACATTTTCCGAAATCGTAAACAACATGTCGAAGAAAACGT
This sequence comes from Geobacillus sp. FJAT-46040, assembly GCF_002335725.1. Taxonomy (NCBI): domain Bacteria; kingdom Bacillati; phylum Bacillota; class Bacilli; order Caryophanales; family Anoxybacillaceae; genus Geobacillus; species Geobacillus sp. FJAT-46040. Next base: position 66,834 of record NZ_NISS01000001.1, on the reverse strand, counting down.
CTTTTTTCGGTGAAAAAATCATATCAGACACCCTCCATTTGCGAAATCAAAATCACCGCTACTTATTGTAACAATTTACACATCATTTACCATAAGACAACAAAAAAACTTTACATGAAATTTACACTACATTTACATTCTGTTCGCTTTTCCTGCTATGTACTATAGTAGCGTGCCAAAGCGTGCCAAACAAAAGCCGAAGCTATGCACGTCCGCTTCGGCTCGTTCGCTGCCGGCATACCCCGCCCTCACACTGGGCGCCTCTGCGCCAAGGCAGCGCCTGTCGATCAGCCTGCCGGCGTTCGTTTTATTCAAACCGCTCGACAAACGCGGTGAGCGTGCGCACCATCACGCCTGTCGCCCCAGCCGGACCGAGGTCGCGTCTTTCTTTGTGGCGGCCGTGCCGGCGATATCCAAATGCACCCACGGCGTATCTTCCGCAAATTCGCCGATGAACGCCCCGCCCATAATGGCGTGTCCTTCCCGCCCCGGAGCCGACAAACAAGCTCGCTTCAATTTCCGCCGCTTCGGCCGCCGTGTAGACGATGAGCGATTCGAGCTGGTAGTCCGGTTCTGACTTTTTCTGCTTATACCCAGGGAATTCATACGTCGCCAAATGATAGGCTTCCGCCAAGGCGTGCGCCGCTTCGTTTCCATCGACGGCCTCGGTCGTAAACGTGTCCAGCGCGACCGCCGCTTTCGTCCGCTTCGCCTGCTTCAACGTGCGAAACAGCTTGCCGAACACCTCGCGCAGCCGCTCAAACGTCAACTCTTCTTTTTTTCCGAGACCGACGAAATACAGCCGCTTCGCCCCCATCGGCAAAAATGGATAAACGGTGGCGATGCGCCCCCGCTTCGCGGAAATATCGCCTTCTTTCTGCAGTTCCGACAGCCGTCCGCCAAGACGGGCATCGTATTCGCCGGCAAGGCCGCTCGATGAATTCGCCCCTTCAAACAAACCGATGACAAGCGCTTCATCCCGTTCCTCTGCCGACGGCAAAGGTTTTACCGTAAACATCGTCTCATCCCTTTCCATGTTGATTCATTCCCACCTTCATTATAGCGAAGCAAAGCGATTCTTTCGACTATCTAACTTTTCTCTCCTTGCGTTCATGCAAAAAAATCAGCTGAAACGGACAGGAAATCACGCAGGGCAAGGCGAATCCGTAATCATCACGACGATTTAGAAAGGACCGACGCTGATGAGAATCGTTTCCCTTTGTCCAAGCAACACCGAACTGCTCGCCTATCTCGGCCGCCTTGACGATGTCGCCGCCGTCGATGATTCGTCCGACTGGCCGCCGGAAGTGAAGCAGCTGCCGAAAGTCGGGCCGGATCTGCGCATTGATATGGATCAAGTCGAGGCGCTCAAACCGGATCTCGTCGTCGCATCCCTAAGCGTGCCCGGCATGGAGCGCAACGTCGAGGAGCTCAAACGGCGCGGGCTCCCGCATCTCGTGCTGGCGCCGAATTCGCTCGATGACATTGCCAACGACCTTCTTCGGCTTGGCGAGGCGCTTGGCGAAACGAAAAAAGCGGTCGAACTCGTCCGCCGCTATCATGACGTGCTTGATTGGCATCGCGAGCGGGCCGCATCGGCTGAACCGTCCCGCCTTTATTGGGAATGGTGGCCGCGGCCGATCTTCACACCGGGCGGCGCCAACTGGCTGAGCGAACTAAGTGAGCTCGCCGGCGGGCGCAACATTTTCTCCGACATCCCGCAAGCGAGCGTTCAAACGGAATGGGACGACGTTCTCGCCCGCAATCCGTCGCACATCTTGCTCGTTTGGGTCGGCGTGCAGACAAAAAAAATGAGCCCGAAAGCCGTCACGGCGCGCCCGAATGCCCAACAGGCCGAGGCGGTCCGCACTGGGAACATCCATATTTTGGAAGAATCGCTCTATTGCCGTCCGTCTCCGCGCCTCTTGGTCGGATTAAAAAAATTGGCGCCGCTTTTGCATCCGGCGCTGTTTCCTCCCGCTGACGACAGCGATCCGCTCCTTGGCGGCTGACGGGCGGGAGCCCTCCTTTAACTTTTCGATTCCAAATATTGCTGCCGGAACACTTGCATCGTTTCATCTTCGTTCAGCCGCTTCAACTCTTCTTCTGACAGCTTGCCGTCCCCTTTTTGGATAATGTAAACTTGCACTTTCCTTTTTCCCCAATATTTATAGACATCTTCTACGGTTTCGTAATATAAATCAAGACGATGGCCTTTGATCGCCCCGCCTTTGTCGGCGACGACGCCGAACCCGTATCCGGGGATGAACAAAATCGTGCCGATCGGAAAGATCGATAAATCGGCAGCAATCGTCGAATAAAGGTCGCGCTTGACGCGGACGCCGGAGTACGTGATGCCATACTCAGGGTGATCGGGCGTTTTCCCGGTCGATTCAATGCCGGCTGTATAGCCGGTGGCGACCACTTCAACGGATGGATATTTTGACCAGTCAAAATGATCCTCAAGCCGCAAAACGGAGCGGCCCCCGTTTTTCGCGAGCTCTTTCATTCCCCAGACGGGCTGATGATCCATCGATAAAGCGCTCGGAAAGGGATGGAGAACCGTCTTCGCGTCAACCCCGGAAACGGACTCGAATGTCGCCAAGAGCGCCGCCAAAAACAGCAGCGTCATCGCGGTTCGGCGCACGAACTGCCTAAACCCATTCAATGCTCTCAACTCCTCTCACACCTCTATTTATCTCCATCCAAAATCGAAATATTCATTGCGAATGAGACAAAAAACGAAAAAACCGTCCATGAACAGCCTCATTGTGAAACCCGAGCGCAAAGCTTGTGCGTTTTAACCGACGTTGTGATCCGCTCGGGCGCTCATCAGCGCTGTTCACAAAAAAAAACGCCCCTGCCCAAGGCAGAGACGCTTTAAAACATTTGATACCCTTTCGCCCGCAGCGTGCGGATCGCCCATCCGGCGCAAAGAGCGCCGGCAAATCCGCTTGACAAAATCAACAGATCCGCCGCCGCCAGCGAAGCGATTTTCCGGCCGAGCGCGGCGAACGCCTCGGACGGCGCGGTGAAATAGCGCGTCAACGGCACATCATCAATAATGAAAACCGCAATCAACGGAAAGCAGACCGCCAAAATCCACGTCATGCGCAAAATCATGTTCAACAAAAAACCAATGCCAAAAAACAAAACGAAAAACAATACCATCGAAATCAAAACAACCGGCAAACTCATTTGCATCCGCCCTTCACCTCCCGTACACCCGTTTTCAGTGTACTGGATCGGGCGGATGACCGTCAATGTTCGTTCTCTTCTTCATGATCGCCTGATTGTTTCCAAACGATGTTTCATGTCTTCAGACGAACGTCAATGATCGTCATCCTCTTCGTGATCGCTTCCCGTTCCTTGGCAACTGTAGCACGTTTCCGATCCGCCCAAAAGCAGCTGAACGTATCCATGCCCCTCGCAGTACGGGCAGTCGTTCATTGTCAATGTTTTTGTCATCGATGTTCCCCTCCGTTTCTTTTTTTGTTAATATATCAAAATTTTCTGTAAAAACAAACAGCGATTCTCCCCCATTTTCGTTCGTGTAAGCGGATACATCTTTCGATCGCTTTTATTTTATTGACTATTCTTTCAATTTTGATGATTCAAAGTAAAGGCGGTATTTCGTGTAGCCGAACGGATCGCCGGGATTGAGTCCGTCATGCAGCGAAAGGGAATCAAGCGGCTCGAGCGCCAACAAATAGCGAAGCAAGCCTGATGTGTTCGGATCATTCTGAAGCGCCGTTTTGCTTAAAAACGCGGCGGCATACAGCTCATCCGTCTGCACGACGATGTCGCGCGAGAGCGGGCGCAACAGAAAAATCGCCATATTGTCGCTGATCTCCCCAGCGATGACGCCGGTGCGCAAGCCAAGAAGCGCGACCGGTTCGGCGTCGATCCCCGTTTCTTCCTTCACTTCCCGAACCGCCGCCTCATCGAGCATTTCCCCCGGCTGGACGAACCCGGCCGGCAGCGACCATTTGCCTTTTAGCCCGCTGTATTTTTTCTTGACAACGAGCCATTCCCCATTCTCGTTTATGACCAGTCCGGCCGCCGCAATCCAAACGTTTCCTCGTTTGTTGTCCATCGTCCTCATCCTTTTCTCCCTATCGTTATGCACCGTTTGTATTTCGACAATCGAGCGGCGGATCCCTGTTTCGTTGCCATACAAAAAGCTCCCGCCATCACGGGAGCTTTTTGAATCGATTAGAAAAATTTAAATTTGCCTTTTTTCATCACAAGCGACGAACCGCCGATCAAATACAGGGCGCGGTTGTCAATCACTTTTTTCATGAAGCTCGCTTTGGCGCCCCACAGCTTTTTGCCGAACACGACGCCGATGGCATCATCATGGCCGAGCGAGCAAACCGTCCCTTTAATATCCGGCTTAAACGGCTCCAGCTCCCCTTGTCCACGGATGAGCACCGCCAAGTTTTTCGCGCACAGCTGGCCTTCTTGCATGGCGATTTGCGCCGTCGGCGGATACGGGCGGTTCGTTTCTTCATCAATCACGAGCGAACAGTCGCCGACGACGAAAATGTCTTCGTGCCCCGGGACACGCAAGTACGGGTCCACTTTAATGCGCGCCCGCGCCGCTTCAAACCCAGATTCCTCGATGACGCGGCTGCCGCGCACGCCGGCCGCCCAAATGACCGTGCCGGCTTTAATTTCCTCGACATCATCACCTTTAGCGACAATGATGCCATCCGGCGTGCATTCCTTAATCGCCGTGCCGATTCGAAACTCGACTCCTTTGCGCTCAAGCTGGCTGACCGCGTACTCGACGAGCTCCGGATCGAAGCCCGGCAACGCCGTTGGCGCCGCCTCCACGCAAATAATGCGCACTTTGTGCGGGTCGATGTCATACTCGCGGCACAGCTCCGGCATCCGGTTGGCGAGCTCGCCTAAAAATTCAATGCCGGTAAATCCCGCCCCGCCGACGACGATTGTCAATCGCTCCTCTTTCTTTTCCTCTTCTGCGTTGTACGTCGCAAACTGGTACTCGATATGTTCGCGGATTTGCCGCGCGGCGGCGACATTGGCGATCGAAAATGCGTATTCCTTCAACCCTTTGATGCCGAACGTTTCTGATTCAAACCCAAGGGCAATGACGAGATAATCGTACGTCAGCTCGCCGTTTTCAAGCAGCACTTTCTTTTCGTTTGGAATGATTTTCGTCACCGTATCTTGGATGAATTTCACTTTGTTCCGGTCGATGACATCGCTGATCGGATAGCGAACGCGGTCATGATGCAGCGTCCCAGCCGATGCCTCATGAAGCCATGTCGTCTCATAATGGTAATCGTGCTTGTTTACGAGCGTAATGTTCGCTTCGTTCACGCCGATGAGCTTTTGCAGGCGAACGGTCGTCATCAACCCGCCATAGCCAGCGCCTAAAATGACAACGTTTGGTTTTCTCACCTGGATCACTTCCACCTTTTTCATTTTTTCTCATTCATTTGTTATAGCATTTGCGGCCGCCCCCGTTTTTATTGAGCGAAGTTTGTGAAATAATTCACGTTAACCGCTAAAAAAATGTCGAGGAACTGTCACAAAAAATTAACAATCTCTCCACAAAACATATTAGTCCTTTTTCTTTCCCTTTTCAAGTTTTTTTTTTCTGTTCGTCCAACAAAAAAGATCGTTATAACCACGCCCATTTATGGTAAGATAAACTTGTAATGCCATGACTTCGCGCAGGGAGGGATGTCGGTGAAAGAAGATCGCAACGTCTACGATGTCACCATTATCGGCGGCGGGCCGACCGGGATGTTTGCCGCGTTTTACGGCGGCTTGCGGCAAATGAAAGTCAAAATTATCGAAAGCCTTCCGCAGCTTGGAGGGCAGCTGGCCGCGTTATATCCGGAAAAATACATATATGATGTCGCCGGATTTCCGAAAGTGCGCGCCCAAGAGCTTGTCAACCAGCTGAAAGAGCAGATGGACCTATTTTCGCCGACCGTCTGCCTGAACGAGTCGGTCGACACGCTCGAAAAGCAGGAGGACGGAACGTTTAAACTCGTCACCAATCAACAAATCCATTATTCGAAAACGGTCATCATCACCGCCGGAAACGGCGCCTTTCAGCCGCGTCGGCTCGAAATCGAAAGCGCTTCCCGCTATGAAGGAAAAAACTTACATTACTTCATCAACGACTTGGGGCAGTTTTCCGGAAAGCGCGTGCTCGTCTGCGGCGGCGGCGACTCGGCTGTTGACTGGTCGCTCATGCTCGAACCGATCGCCCAAAGCGTCACGATTGTGCATCGCCGCGACAAATTCCGCGCCCATGAACATAGCGTCGAGCAACTCAAGAAGTCCAGCGTGCAAGTGAAAACGCCGTTTGTGCCCGTTGAACTCGTCGGCGATGAACACGCCATCCGCCAAGTCATCCTCGAGCATGTGAAAGAAGGAACGAAAGAAACGATCGATGTCGACGCCGTCATTGTCAACTACGGCTTTATTTCTTCGCTTGGCCCCATCAAAAACTGGGGGCTTGACATCGAAAAAAATGCGATCAAAGTCAACTCGCGGATGGAAACGAACATCCCCGGCGTGTATGCGGCGGGCGACATTTGCACGTACGACGGGAAAATCAAGCTGATCGCCTGCGGCTTTGGCGAAGCGCCGATCGCCATCAGCAGCGCCAAAACGTACATCGACCCGACGGCGCGGATGCAGCCGGCGCACTCGACATCGCTGTTTTAATGGCGCTCCGTCGGGAAAACAAGCGGAAGCGAAGGGGCGCTCGGCATTTCGCCTTAACGCCGCATCCCGACTGATTGGAGCCATTCATATAGCCCGCCCCGTCCACACCCGTTTTTCAAGCAAAAGGCGCCCCTCTTTGTTGGGGGCGCCATACTCATGCCTCATCCCTCTCGCTCCAGCGAAACCGACTCGCCATCAGTATTCCCAGCCTTGTTTTTCGTCCATTCCTCCCGCTCTCTCTCGAGTAGCTTCACCTGCCGGCGCAGGCTGAACAAACGCACCCATCCGAGCATGCCGACGACAAGGCCGCCAAGGACGGCCGAACCTAAAATGACGATAATGAGCGGCAAGCGGGTTTCGCCGACTAAATAATGGATCGTCACCTGCTCGACATTCGCCACCGCCAGCAGCGCCACAATGAGCGCCAAGACAAGCGCCAAGATGACATTGATTTGTCCTTTCATCGTTTCTCCTCCTTTGGCGCTCCCGAAAAGGCCGATGTTGGAGTGCGGCCGTTTTCCCCAATTTCGTGAGGGAAAGACCACCCTTCCAACATTTCGCCAGTCGGTACACGCCCGCGTTTTCAACCGGCCGTGCGGCGAAAACCGGCCTTCTCAAGAGCCCGACGTCACGGCAAGGCAGGCCGTTTTCCTCTGCCAGGCAGATGGACGTCATCCCGCCTGCTTAGCATTGCTCCGGCGTGCCGGCATTGGTCGCTGTGCGGAACGAGGAGCCGCAGCCGCATGTCGCAATGGCGTTCGGATTGTTGATCGTAAACCCGCCGCCAAGCAGCGACTGTTTATAGTCGATGACCGTTCCGCGCAAAATCGGCGCGCTGTCGCGGTCCACCAAAATTTTGATGCCGTGCTGCTCAAATTCGATGTCATCCTCACGCCGCTCATGGTCAAAGCCCATGCCGTACGACAACCCGCTGCAGCCGCCGCCATGGACGCCGACGCGCAAGTACGCGCCCTCTTCTTCCTGCTCTTTCATCATATCTTTGATTTGAAACGCTGCCGCTTCTGTCAGCGTAATAACTGCCTCTGCCATCCATGATCCCTCCTTTAACGGTTGACACTGGCCAAACAGCTTGGCCGTTTTTCGACAGGTTCGCCCGCTTTCACCCGACGGCTCAGATGGGGCGAATCCCTTGAATGATTCCGATCTTACTTCATAGTATACCGTCTTTGCCTTTCGATGCTCAACCGTTCCGCCCGCCTCGGTAGTAATAAACGCCGGTGCACACGGTCTCCGCCGGACCGGTCATGCGCACGCGCCCGTCGTGCCCCCATACGATCGTTAAATCGCCGCCGGCCAAATGGACGACCGTTTCCTCCCCGCGCGCCGTTTTGCCGTTTAACACGGAAGCGACGACCGCCGCGCACGCTCCGGTCCCGCACGCCTGCGTCACGCCGGAGCCGCGCTCCCAGACGCGGAAATGAAGCTCGCGCTCGTTCACCACTTCGACAAACTCGACGTTCACCCCTTCCGGAAAGCGCGGGTCCTTTTCCACGAGCGGGCCAAGCGTCGTCACCGGCGCTTTTTGGATGTCATCAACGTAAAAGATCACATGCGGGTTGCCCATGGACACCGCCGTAATTTCATATTCGCCCCCAGCGATGGCAAACGGCTCGGCGACGACCCGCTCCGCTTCCGGACCAAGCATCGGAATGGCGCTCCGCTCAAGGCGCGGCTCGCCCATATCGACCGTCACGCTTGTCACTTCGCCATCTGCTACTGCAACACGGGCTTCGACAAGCCCGGAGAGCGTTTCAATCAAAAAGGTGCGGTCGCGGTCGCTGACGATGCCGTGCTCGTACGCGTATTTCGCCACGCAGCGCAAGCCGTTGCCGCAGTTTTTCCCTTCCGAGCCATCGCTGTTAAAAATGCGCATTTTGACTGGCGCTTTCTCCGATGGACAAATGAGAATCAAGCCATCGGAGCCGATGCCTGTGTGGACATCGGCGACGCTGCGGGCGATCGCCGGCAGCTCCTCCTCGGGCAATGTTTCCCGGAACAGATCAACGTATATGTAGCTATTACCCAATCCATGCATTTTCGTAAACGAAAAAGAACGCACATGACTCCCTCCTGAACATTTTTTGCGCTTCGCATGTATAATGGCGGCATCTCCTGGACACAATGGGAATATCCCCCGTTTTTTCATTATACATTGAAGAGGATGCCGCATCGCGGACATCCTCCTTTTTTCGTTAAAACATTGGGTTTTCCTCGAGATGCCGATAAATATTTTCCACGAGCTGCTCAGGCGTTTCGCCGCTGACAAACTCGCCGTTGACGAGCGCAAACAGCGTTTCCGCGCAGCGTGTGCAATAGCTTAAGCAACTGTATTCAATGATGTCCAAGTTCGGATCCTTTTCCAACATTTCCATTGCTTTGTACGACCCGCTGGCTAAGTTGCTGATGCAAAATTCGATGATTGGCAACATCATGCGCATGTTCACCTTCCTGCTTCCCATCGTAGCGGTTTTCCGGCGCGGCGTCAATGAACATGCTCGTTCGATCGAGGAAGCGGAAAAATGATTGTTCTTTTGTCACAATTTCGTTATACTTTTCTATGGCATTGTCGGCTTTAGAAACTCGACAAAAGGGGATTTTTCACGATGAGACAACTTGTATTGCTTGGCGGAGGATACGGCAATATGCGCATTTTGCAGCGCCTCCTCCCGGACGAATTGCCAAACGACATTCATATTATCCTCATCGACCGCGTTCCGTACCATTGTTTAAAAACGGAATATTACGCCTTGGCCGCGGGAACGGTCAGCGACCATCACATCCGCGTCCCGTTTCCGGAACATCCGCAGCTTGTGTACCAATTCGGCGAAGTCGTCTCGATTGATCTCGACCAGCAGCTCGTCCATTTAAAGGATGGGAGCAGCGTCCGCTACGATGATGTCGTGATCGGATTGGGCTGCGAAGACAAATACCACGGGGTGCCGGGCGCCGAGGCGCATACGTACAGCATCCAGTCGATCGATAAGGCGCGCGCCGCCTATGAAGCGCTGAACAATTTGCCGCCGAAAGCGACGGTCGGCATCGTCGGCGCGGGATTGAGCGGCGTCGAGCTGGCCAGCGAACTGGCGGAGAGCCGTCCGGACTTGCACATCAAGCTGTTTGACCGCGGTGAGCGCATTTTGCCGATGTTTCCGAAACGGTTGAGCGATTATGTGGAAGGATGGTTCGTTGAACACAAGGTGGAAATCGTCCGCAACTCCAACGTCACGAAAGTCGAACCTGGCGTCTTGTACAACCACGACGAGCCGGTCAAGTGCGACGTCATCGTCTGGACGGCCGGCATTCAGCCCAACCGCGTCGTCCGCGAACTGAATGTCGAAAAGGACAAGCAAGGCCGCGTGGTGCTGACGAAGCGCCATCACATCCCCGGCTATGAAAACGCCTACGTCGTCGGCGACTGTGCGAGCCTGCCGCATTCCCCGAGCGCCCAGCTCGCTGAAGCGCAAGCCGAGCAAATCGTCCAAGTGCTGCAAAAGCGGTGGAACGGCGAAGAACCACCGAGCGAATTCCCGCCGATCAAATTAAAAGGCATTCTCGGCTCGCTCGGCAAAAAGCACGGCTTCGGCTTGCTCGCCGACCGCCCGCTCACCGGCCGGGTACCGCGTTTGTTGAAATCAGGCATTTTGTGGATGTACAAGCATCACCATGGGTACTGACAGCACAACTGGCCCTTATTCGGCGAAAAAGGCGGAGTTCATTCCGCCTTTTTCCCTTCCGGCGTCGACGGTTGATACCCGAATTTTTCCATTTCTGCACAAATCGCTTTGAGCCGCGGGTTGCCTTCGGCGACGACGTTTCCTTCGATCACCACGACCGGATACACCCAATCTTCTTCGACGATCGTCTGCGCGAGCTCCCGCTTCTCCTCGTCATCGGCCGGCGGCGCAAAAATGTCGACGTACGTCATCACAAACGGCTGATCCGGATACTTGCGGCGCAGCGCGGCCTCGAGCCACTCGTACGTTTCTTTCGACGACGGCAGCTGCACGCATGCCGGGCAAATGACGTCGGCCCCGTACACACAAATTTCAACCGGCTTGAATGTCATCGTTGTCACCCTTTGCAAAATTTGCAAAAGCAAAATTTATCATTAGATTTTTTTTGTCACTATGATTATAATAAAAACTAAGGAAAGGAGTCGATGGAAATGACGGATCAAGAAATCAAAGAACAAGTGCAAGAAGTTTTAGATAAACTGCGTCCGTTCCTGCTTCGCGACGGCGGCGACTGCGAACTCGTCGATGTCGAAGACGGCGTCGTGAAACTTCGCCTCCTCGGCGCGTGCGGCAGCTGCCCGAGCTCGACGATTACGCTCAAAGCCGGAATTGAGCGCGCCTTGTTTGAAGAAGTGCCGGGCGTCGTCGAAGTGGAACAAGTGTTTTAATATGAAAAATCCGAACAGCGGCCGCTGTTCGGATTTTTTTATCGCCAGCGGGGCGGCGAGCCGACGGGAAGGCTGGTGATGGGCAGCCACAACCCGCCTGATCGGGCGCTTCTCCGTTTTCGTTTCCTTCCAATTGTGCAAGGAAAACCGTCATATCTTTCGCCCGCTCCCAAGCGCGGCGGCGAAACGGCCAGGCCGCTGAACGGACTTCTGTTCGCGCCGGCGCCCAAGAAGGTTCAAGCTTCAAGCGCCAGCTTGTAGACGCGGCTGCCGCGCGGCTCGACGGAAAGACGCGCGATTTCGCACGTCGGAAAATGCGGGCGCAGCCGGCGCGCGAGCCGCTCTCCTTGGCCCGGTTCGGCAAAGACGAGCACCGTCGGCCCCGCTCCGCTCAGTGCCGCACCGATCGCTCCGTATTCAAGAGCGAGCGCCTCCGCCCGCTCGAGTTCCGGAACGAGCTGTCTCCGATACGGCTGATGGAACAGATCGGCGGCCATCATCCGGCCGGCAAGCTCCCAGTTTTTCGTGAGCAACGCGGCGACGAGAACGTTGCTGACGGCGCTTGCCTCGACGGCGCGCGCCCGCGGCCATTGTTCCGGCAGCTGCCCGCGCGCTTTTTTCGTTTCTAGTTCATACTCCGGAATAATAGCGACAAGCTCCACATCCAATTGTGGAATACGGACGACATCCACGCCCGCCTCGCGGCAGCAGCCGATGACAAGCCCCCCGTACAACGAGGCGCCGACATTGTCCGGATGTCCTTCGTATCGGGTCGCCAATTCCATCTTTTGTTCGCGCGGCAACTGAAGCCCAAGCAGCGCGTCGGCGAGCTCAATGCCGGCGACGACCGCCGCCGCGCTGCTCCCGAGCCCGCGCGTAAACGGAATGTCGCTGTACACATCGACTGCACAGCTCGGCAGCCGGCGGCCGTAAACGTGCGCCGTCTCCGCCGCCACTTGATACACCAAATTGTCCGTCCCGCGCGGAATGCCGCTCACTTCCGCCGTTTTCGGCGCAAACGACCACGCATCCGCCAAGCGGACGTCAAGCGTCAAATAGCGATTGACCGCTAGCCCGATCGAGTCAAACCCGGGCCCTAGGTTCGCCGTGCTGCCCGGCACGACGATTTTCAACATCTCGTCTTCTTTCATGTGCGGACAACCCCTTGCAAATGCTCCAAGACAGCTCGTTCATCGTTCGGCAGCACGACCGGCTCAATCGCCGCCGTCTCCAAGGCGATGGCCGGGTCTTTCAAGCCGTTGCCGGTCAAAACCGCTACGACGAGGCTGCCGCGTTCGATTTCGTTCCGTTCGCGCTGCTTGATCACCCCGGCGATGGCCGCGCATGATGCCGGCTCGGCAAAAATGCCTTCCGTCCGGGCGAGCCGCTTGTAGGCGGCCAAAATTTCTGCGTCGCTCACCTCATCGATTTTTCCGCGCGATTCGTTGGCGGCCTCGACCGCTTTTTCCCAGCTCGCCGGATTGCCGATGCGGATCGCCGTCGCCACCGTTTCCGGCTGTTCAATCACCCGGTTGCGGACGATCGCTGCCGCTCCTTCCGCTTCAAAGCCGCGCATTTGCGGCAGGCCCGTTCCTTTCGCTTCATGGTACTCCTTAAACCCTTTCCAATAGGCGGTGATGTTGCCAGCGTTGCCGACTGGAATGGCGAGCACGTCCGGGGCGCGCCCAAGCTGGTCGCACACTTCAAACGCCGCCGTTTTTTGCCCTTCGATCCGGTACGGATTGACCGAGTTGACGAGCGTAATCGGCGCCGTTTCGCTCAACCGGCGCACCATCTTCAGCGCCTCGTCAAAGTTGCCGTCAATCGCAAAAATTTCCGCGCCGTACATGGCGGCTTGCGCCAACTTGCCGAGGGCGATCTTGCCGTTCGGAACGACGACGAGGCAGCGCATGCCGGCGCGCGCCGCGTAGGCGGCCGCTGAAGCCGATGTATTGCCGGTTGAGGCGCAGATGATCGTATGGCTTCCTTCCTCTTTCGCCTTGGCCACCGCCATCACCATGCCGCGGTCTTTAAACGAACCGGTCGGGTTCGCCCCTTCGACCTTGACATAGAGCGCAATGCCGAGCTCCTCCGACAAGCGCGGCAGCGGGATGAGCGGCGTATTCCCTTCGCAAAGCGACAGCCTCGGCGTCGCCGCAGAGAGCGGCAAAAAATCGCCGTAGGCGTCAAGCAGCCCTTTCCATGCCATTACCGTTTCTCTCCTTCCACTCGATACGAGCTTTGCACCCGTTCGACGATTTCCAAATCGCCGAGCTGCTGCAAAATGTCTTCGTAGTCTTGCTGTGAGGCGTCATGCGTAACGATGACGATTTCCGCTAGGCCATCCTCTTTCAGCGGCAATTGCAAAATTTTCTCAAAGCTCACCCCGCGCTCGGAAAACAGCGTCGTAATTTTGGCAAACGCGCCGACCTGGTCTTTGACATGAATGCGCAAAAAGTATTTCGAGAAAATTTCCGCCGGCGTCTTCAACTGCTTTTCATATTGCGGCGCGACGGCATAGCGGCCGTTGACGCCAAGGCGCATATTTTTCATCACCGCGACCAAGTCGGAGACAACCGCCGTCGCCGTCGGCAAGCTCCCGGCCCCCGGCCCGTAAAACATCGTCTCTCCGACCGCTTCGCCGTATACGTACACCGCATTGTATTCGTTGTGCACGGACGCCAACGGATGCGAATCCGGCAAAAACGTCGGCTGGACGCTCACCTCGACCTTCTGCCCGTCGCGCTGGGCGATGCCGATCAATTTCATCGTGTAGCCGAGCCGCTTCCCGTAGTTCAAGTCTTCCTCCGTCACTTGAGTGATGCCTTTCACTTGCACATCGTCCAAGTCGATGTCCATGGAAAAGCCAAGGCGGGCCAAAATCGCCATTTTCCGCGCCGCATCCAGCCCTTCGACGTCTGACGTCGGATCGGCTTCCGCAAACCCGAGCGCCTGCGCTTCAGCGAGCACGTCCTCATAGGAAGCGCCGTTTTGCGACATTTTCGTCAAAATGTAGTTCGTCGTCCCGTTCACAATGCCCATGAGCTTCGTAATCCGGTCCGACGCCAAGCCGTCAACCAAGCTGCGCAAAATCGGAATGCCGCCGGCGACGCTCGCTTCATAAAACAAATCGCAGCGGTATTCCACCGCCACCCGAAGCAGCTCCGACCCGTAGACGGCCATTAAGTCTTTATTGGCGGTCACGACATGCTTCCCTTGGCGCAGCGCCCGCAATAGCAGCTCTTTTGTCTCCTCAATGCCGCCCATCACTTCGATGATGACATCAATGTCTGGATCGTCAATCACCTCAGCCGCACTCGTCGTAAGGAGCGACGGGTCAACGGCGACATCACGCGGTTTCTGTACATCCCGGACAAGGATTTTTTTCACCTTCACCGGGCACCCGACTTGATGCATCAACTTTTCCTGATGGTTTTCAATAATTTTGACCACGCCGCTCCCGACCGTTCCTAATCCTAACAATCCGACCAAAATTGGTTTTTCCATGATTCCCGCCCCTTCTGTTTACGTACAGTAGACATTTGTATTTTTATAGTAGACATTATAAAAGACGATCGGCCATTTGGCAATGAAAATTTTTATGAGATCCGGTTCACAGGCGTCAGCGGCGGCCGTCCTTCGAGCACGGCGATGATATTGTCGCGCGCCAATGTCATCATGGCGCGCCGCGTTTCGTACGTGGCGCTGCCGATATGCGGCAAGGCGACGACGTTCGGAAGCGAAACGAGCGGATGATCGGCCGCGACCGGCTCGTGTTCAAATACATCCAATCCCGCCGCGGCGATCTCCCCGCCGACCAGCGCCTCATACAACGCCTGTTCATCGACGACCGCTCCGCGCGCCGCGTTAATGAAAATCGCGGACTTCTTCATTTGCCGGAACGCCTCGCGGTTGAACAAATGGCGCGTCTCGGAGGTGAGCGGCGTCAAGCAGACGACAAAATCGCTCTCTGAAAGCAAGTCGGCGAACGGACGATAGACGGCGCCAAGCTTCTCTTCCGCCTCCGGACGGCGGGAGCGGTTGTAATACAGAATGTTCATGTCAAACCCCTTCGCCCGTTTCGCCACTGCCTGGCCGATGTTCCCCATGCCGACGATGCCGATCGTTTTATGATGGACATCGGCGCCCGCAAGCAAAAACGGACTCCAGCTTTTCCATTTTCCTTCTTTCAAAAACATAGCCGCTTCGACAAGGCGGCGGGCGGTGGCCAATAAAAGCGCAAACGTCAAATCGGCCGTCGTATCGGTCAATACATCAGGTGTATTGCAAACGAGAATGCCTCGATGGGCCGCCGCCGCTACATCAATGTTATCGTAGCCGACGCCCATATTGGCGACGACTCTGAGCGCCGAACCGGCGGACAAGACGTCTTCATCGATCGGATCAGACACCATCGGCAAGATGGCCGTCGCCCTTTTCGCCTTTTCCACGAGCACATCGTGTGGCACGGCCATATCTTCATGGGGCCACATCTCTACTTCAGCGATGGCCAAAAGCGGCGCGACCACGTCCTCGGGCAATTTTCGCGTAATGAATACATACGGCTTCGTCATGGTGCAGCCTCCCGCATCGTTTTTTCTAAATCTTATCACAACTTTGGCCGAAAAAAAACGGGAAGTTGTCCTTAGGGTTTAACGGCAGGGAAGCGGTCGTTTTTTCGTTTAGGCCAAAAAAAAAGCGGGAAGCTGTCTTCCCTGCGTTACGCCGGCGGCAGCCACTCGACCGCCGGCAGGCGGATGCGGTTCGAGATGCCGGCGATCTTGGCAAACGCGGCCAAAAATCGTTCATATTCATGCGATCGATCGAGCAAGCGCCGCAACTCCCCCTCCCGCCTTGTCCGTTCGTTCTCATCCACAGCGATATAATATGCCTCGACACATTCAAAATAGGAAAGCGGAAACAACAACCTGGCGTAAACGAGTCTCCAAGCAAACGGCGACAGCGGCGCCGCATGTTCATACTCTTGAAAAAACTGCCGCACCGCCCGCTGACAGCCAAGTCCGCTCTTTTCGTACAAATGGCGCACCCATTCCGCCAAATCGCGGGCGCAATGGTCATACACCCAGTCGGTCGGCAGCTTCGCTTCGATCCCCCCAACCCACTTCGCCTCGGGGAGACGCTCATGGCAAAATGCCGCGTAATCGATGCGCCCTGGTTCTTCGTCAATCTCCGTGTCCGCCACGTATTGCACCGCGTTTTCCGCCAAGCCTAAATAATACGGGAACGATTCGATAAACAGACGATCAAACAGCGACGACGGCCCGGAAGCGAGCTTGCTCGACCAAAACGCCTCCATTTGATCGATCCGCTTCGCCCACAGCTCCCGCCATTGGCCGATGCGCCGGCAGGCGACGATCGGCCATGGACATGTTCTCCCGCATTCATGCATCACCGCCAATTCCCTTCCGAGCGAACGAAAGCGAGCCGCCGGAAGTGGAGCGCGAACGAGCGCCAACGGCTGTCCATTATAGGAAGCGATATACGTTCCAGACGTCGTTTTGACCAGTTCTCCGACGCCGTCCACTCCTTTTGCCCGCAAATAGCGGCTCATTCGCTGGCGCTCTTCCATTTCCGCTTCGCTTTGCCCATCGGCGGGAACGAGCAAAAAACGCTCCTGCCGATGCCAAAAGGCCGCATGCCGTCCGCTTCGCTCCAACCTCTCGACGCGCATGCCATACTGTTCACGCACCCATTCTTCCATCGCCGCGCCTCCTTTTTGCCGAAACCAGTCAATTCCGCTCGTTCCACACCTTCATCTCATCGCCGCCCCATCAATGAGCCGATTCCGCCTCCGCTCCAGCATGAAACGGCCCCATTCACGCGCCTATGTTGATCAGCCAACGCATGGCCGCGGAAAAAGAGGGCTACTTTTTATATATGACAGCGGGCGCCAAAAAAGCCGATGAGCATTTTTCTTTATATGACGGACTTATTTATGACATGATACATATATATAGAAAACGACTTTCTAAAAGAAACAGGTGAAGTTCATGAGCGAATTCATTATGAACAATCTGGAACAAACGGCTCGGCGCTGGCTTGAGGAACGGGGGGTGACCGTGGAAAAAATTGCGGAGCTCGTTTATTACTTGCAATCAAAATATCATCCCGATTTAACGATGGAGGAGTGCATCGAAAACGTCAACCGCGTCATTTCGAAACGCGAAGTGCAAAATGCGATTCTAACCGGCATCCAATTGGATAAACTCGCCGAAAACGGTCGGCTCGATGAACCGCTGCAGTCGATCATCCGCCGCGATGAAGGGCTGTATGGCGTCGACGAAATTTTGGCGCTGTCAATCATCAATGTGTACGGATCGATCGGGTTTACGAACTACGGATATATCGATAAGCAAAAACCGGGCATTTTGCAATATTTAAATGATAAATCGACCGGCAAATGCAACACGTTTTTGGACGACATTGTCGGCGCCATCGCCGCAGCGGCGTCAAGCCGCCTGGCGCATCGGGCCGCCAATGCGGAGTAACGCCGGCTCCGCCCATGCGCGCCCTCCATCCGCGCCGAGCAACATGAAACGCCGCCTTGCCTTTTTTGGCAAAGCGGCGTTGTTTACAAGCGGTCAAGCCATTCCAAAAGTGAATCAGCCGTATACGTCGGCATCCGTTCGTAGCGGGCGAGCATTTCTTTTGTCGTAACGCCCGTATGGACTAAAAGCGTATCAATGCCAGCGTTCATGCCGGCTAAAATGTCGGTTTCATAATAGTCGCCGATCATCAGCACGTCCTCCTTCGGGACGCCAAGCACTTTGAGCGCCTGCTCCATAATGATTTTTTCCGGCTTGCCGATAAATGTCGGCTTCACCTGCGTCGATACAGCGACGACCGACGTCAGCGCCCCGTTGCCCGGAAGCAGCCCCCGCTCCGTCGGCAAGGCGATGTCGCCGTTGGTTGAGATGAACATCGCTCCATTTCGGACAGCGAGACAAGCGACAGCGAACTTTTCGTATGTAATTTGCCGGTCAATCCCGATGACGACGACATCCGCATCTTCGCCGGCCAAACGGAATCCTTTGTCCGCCAAGGCGGTTTGGAGCCCTTCTTCACCGATCACATACACGGAAGCATCCGGTTTTTTTTCAAAAATGTAATTCGCCGTCGCCTGGCTTGTCGTAAACACATGCTTCTCCTCGGCCGGCACGCCGAACGAACGCAATTTTTCCGCCACTTGCGCCGGTGTGCGCGACGAATTGTTCGTGACAAACAAATACGGAATGCCACGGCGGTGCAGCTCGTTGACAAACGTACGCGCCTCAGTGATGCATTCGGTGCCGCGGTACATCGTCCCGTCCAAATCGATGAGGTAGCCGTTGTATCGTTTCAATGCATTTGCTCTCCTTTCCCGCCATCAATTGCGAAACGCCGACACCGGGCCGAGCTCGTTTTCAAGGTAAGCGCGCACCGCCTTCGGATACGCCTCCAGCGCCGGCAAATGTTCGTTCAGATCGGCGAGCAATTTCGCGTGATCGACGCGCGCATATTCGTGCACAAGCATTTTCCGATGGGCAATGAACGCTTTCAATCGGTCAGCATCCGCCGGCGAGATCACCTGTTCGTCAGCCAAAATATCGATGATGTCGTTATAGCTGCCCGGGTCGCGCATAATAAACCCGTCGATCATGGCGTTGCCGACGTCCAACACCGCCTCGATGACGATATGAGCGATCCGTTCGAGCGCCAATTGCCGAAGCGGCTCGTCCCATCGCTCCTCGGCCTTGTAACGGTCCAGCATTTGTTCCATGTAGCTGAGCGTTTCTTCCAGTTTTTTGCGATCGACAAAATACATCCGTCATCCCTCCTCGTTCCTTTGTGCGATTTGCTGTCTCCCGTTTTCGCCGCCTGTCTGCTATGATGGACATAGACGAAAAAACAGGAGGGGCTCAAATGATGGGTGAACGGTTTTATTTATACGACGACACCGTCGAAGCGGCCGTCCGCTTCGTCAGCTTTGTCGGCGAGCGGCAGCGGTTTGATTTGGCGCTCATCGAAACGGATCGTTTTTACGGGAAGTGGCTCGTGCTCGACTTGCAAAGCAACCGCTTTGCCATTCTCGGGCGCGACGATTTGGAGGAGCCAGGCTATATCGAGCACGCTTACCAGCTTCATGAACAAGATGCCAACGATTTGCGCGCCTTTTTGGAGGAGTATCTCTCATAACCTTCCTCGGTTTCGGGCATCTTATGAAACAGCCCACGAACGAAGGAAGGTGAGACGAATGGCGGAACGGGAAACATACGCCGATTTTTCCGTCGTCGAGAAACAGCGCAATTTCTTGACCGCTGAAGAGTTCCCAGAAGGGCCGTACGGCTCGCCGCGCCGCGACGACGCGCCGGTCGAAAACAAAAGCACGCCTTGGAAGGAAGGCCAGCGGCATTACAGCGCCTTCAACTACGAGTTTAAATCGTTCCACCAAAACATTCCAAGGCGCGACCCAGCCGCCCACCCGCCGCACGACGATCCGCATCAGAGCGAACAGTTTCCGTACAATGAAACGGAAGAGCAGCCTTGACATTCAGCAGGACAGCGAAAGAAACGGAGCAGCCGCCCAGCCTATGGCGGCTGCCGCGTTTGCCGTCTCGCCATGCGGCAGCGATGAGGAATGTCGCGCCGTCTTTTGTCTGTCCGCGAGTCGTCTTCCCGCCTTGCGAGCCCTTCGCCGCACAGCGGTTTCTTGCTCCCGCCTCTTCTCCCGCGCCGCGGTCCACTGGCGCGGTTATCGTTTCACCTTGCGCAGCACAAAATACGCGCAGCCGAAGTTGCAATATTCATACAAATATTCGGACAACGTGCTGATTTTCGTATCGTACGTCGCTTTTTGGTTATGGTCGTCAAAAAACCCGCGCAACCGGAGCTGGTTGTATCCCCAATCCCCGACAATGTAGTCGTACTTCGCCAAAATGTCCGCATATCGGGCGCGAAAGGCTTCTTCATTAAAGGCGTTTTTCACATTTTCCACCAGTTCGTAACAATGATTGTTAATGCAAATCACTGTTCTCACCTCGCCTTTCCACTTCCATCATAAACGATGCATCGCCCCCAATCAATTACTGTCATCAAACCATCATCCGTGTGCCACCCTAAAAGCGAAGGGGGTGCTGACGATGAGACGACCATGGTTGGCCGTTGCGTTCGGAGCGGCCGTCGCCCTAGCCGGCTGCGCGCAGACGGCTCAGGACGAAAACACCGATATTTACAAGCGGAGCGGCAACACGATCAATGTCACCGACCGCAACGAGCTGTACAATGAAAACGGGGTGCCCAACGGCGATGACACGCCGATGAACAACTTCGGCTACGTCCGCCATCAAAAAAGCCCGACCCTCGGCGATGCAAACGGCTATAACGACATGCCGTCCTTCAACCGCGAGAAAGCGGCTGATTTAATCAGCAAATTGTGCACCCAGCTGCCGGGCGTCAAAGACGTCGCCACGCTCGTCACGGATGAGGAAGTGCTCGTCGTGTATGACGCGGACACGAACAACCGGCAGCAAACGGCCGATCAAGTGAAAAAAACAGCGCTTTCCGCCGTTCCCCGCTACTACCATGTGTATGTCGCCGACAATCCGCAGCTGATGAAGGACATTGAGCGCTTCGGGCGCCTTGATTCGAACACGCGCAACATCGACCAAATTCTCGATGCGACGATTCAGCGGATGTTGAAATATCCGCAAGGGAAAAAACTGAGCGACGGGGAAAATGAAAACGGCGAAATGATCAACGAAACAAACGATGAATTAGACCGCGATTTCCGCGACGGCACGCCGCGGGCGACGAAAGCGGGGCGCTAGGGAAAAGAAACGGTCTGCCTTCTTTATGAAAGGCATGACCGTTTCTTCGCGTTCATCCGGCCGGGATGATGCTTTCAGCCGCTGAAACAACGCTTGCTTGCTTTCGCGCCGTTCGTTGGATGTTACGCTTTCAACTGCCGCGCTTTCGCCGCCTCGCTCACCTGCTCATCGGCATGGTACGACGAGCGGACGAGCGGGCCGGCTTCACAATGGCTGAACCCTTTGCTCAACGCGATTTCTTTCAGCTCTTGAAACTCGTCCGGATGGTAATATTTCACGACCTTCAAATGCTTTTTCGTCGGCTGCAAATACTGGCCGATCGTCAAAATGTCGACATGGTTGGCGCGCAAGTCATCCATCGCTTCAATGATTTCCTCTTTCGTTTCCCCAAGGCCGACCATGATGCTCGATTTCGTCGGAATGTCCGGCTGCAATTCTTTCGCGCGCCGCAAAAACTCAAGCGAACGTTCGTACGTCGCGCGGGCGCGCACCCTTGGAGTCAAGCGGCGCACCGTTTCGATGTTATGGTTTAAAATGTCAGGGCGGGCATCCATCAAAATTTTCAAGTTTTCATACACCCCGCCCATATCCGACGGCAGCACCTCGATCGTCGTAAACGGGTTTTTCCGGCGGATGGCGCGCACCGTTTCGGCGAATACCGCCGCCCCGCCGTCTTTGAGGTCATCGCGGGCGACGGCGGTGACGACGACGTGTTTCAAGTTCATGATGCGCACCGATTCCGCGACGCGTTCCGGCTCCTGCCAATCGAGCTCGGTCGGCAGCCCGGTTTTGACGGCGCAGAAGCGGCAGGCGCGCGTGCAGACGCTGCCTAAAATCATAAACGTCGCCGTCCGCCGTACGGCCCAGCATTCGTGAATGTTTGGGCACTTCGCTTCCTCGCAAACGGTATGTAAACGGTTTTCCCGCATCAGCTTCTTTAAACCGATATAATTCTCGTTCGTGTTCAACTTGATTTTCAACCAGTCCGGCTTGCGGACGTGTTCTTCTTTCGTCGCCATCGTTCTCACTCCACTTGTCGATGATTGTTCATTTCTCATTATAATGAAAAGCGCAGGAAAACACAAAAAAATCGTCCATCAGACGATTTTCCTCCTTTTAACATTTATGAAATTCCCGTTTCTCCCCAAACTAAACATATGAAACGGGCGGAAAGGGGGAATACGCGTGCATCGATGGCTTACCGCCATATCGGCGGCAGCGATGCTGTGGATCGCCGCCGGCGCGGCTTCGGCGGCGGAACAGGAAGAAGCGATGTGTGAAAAGCGAATGGAGCTGTACAAAAAGGCCGAAGCCGTTTCCTTGATCCCGTGGTATTACTTTGCGGCCATTGACCAGTATGAGCGAAACGTCCGGCAAGTGCGCCGCGACCTGCCCAAGCCAGCCGGCGTTCTCGGCATTTATATGAAGCCGGAAATATGGGCCGGGCCGCTGAACAAAAACCCGCATGATACAGACCCGTTCACCATCTCCCAGTTTGGCGGCCTTGGCGTGGACGGAGACGGCGACGGCTATGCGCGGGCGGATGACGATGACGATGTGATCATGGCCATGGCCCGCTATTTGCAGACGTACGGCATCGATCACCGCCATATCAAAATCGCGCTTTGGAACTATTACCAACGCGCCAAAACCGTCGACTTGATTTTAGGAAAGGCGAGAATTTATAAAAAGTATCAGACGTTGAAATTGGACAACCACGTGTTTCCGCTTCCGCTAGGGGCCAATTACAGCTACCGCGATACATGGGGGGATGCGCGCGGCTGGGGCGGGCGGCGCATTCATGAAGGAACCGACATTTTCGCCGGCTACGGCGTTCCGGTGCGCTCGACGTGCTACGGCATCGTCGAGCTGAAAGGGTGGAACAAATACGGCGGCTGGCGCATCGGCATCCGCGACATCAACAACACGTACCACTACTTTGCCCATTTGAACGGCTTCGCCGCCGATCTTCGCGAGGGGCAAATCGTCGAGCCGGGGACGATCATCGGTTCGGTCGGCAGCTCTGGCTACGGTCCGCCCGGCACGGCGGGGAAATTTCCGCCCCATCTTCACTACGGCATGTACAAAGACAACGGCTATACCGAATGGGCGTTTGACCCGTACCCGCACTTAAAAGCATGGGAGCGGGCCGAGCGGCAACAACGGCGCCGCTAGCCGCGCGGGGGCCGGCGCGACGGGGTTCTCTCCGCCAACGCCAGCCGCCCAAATCAGCGGCATGTTTTTTCAAGAGCAGAGACGTCCCGGACGCCGATGTTTCCCGTCCGTCCATCCCAGCCGGCGTTCGCCGGCCGAAACGGCAATGACGGAAAAAGGCTGATCTCCAAGTTGGAATCAGCCTTTTTTCCACGGCGGCACAACCGTCCGAAACGGCTTTCCGCTGACGTTCTTCCGCCTATCGCTTCTCAATGCCCGCCCAAATACGCCTGCTTCACCTGCTCGCTCGCCTGCAGCTCGCTCGCCGTTCCCGACAAGACGACGCGCCCCGATTCAAGGACATAGGCGCGATGGGCGATGGAGAGCGCCATATGGGCGTTTTGTTCGACAAGCAAAATCGTCGTCCCCGACTCGTTGATTTCCTGAATGATGCGGAAAATCGTCTTGACCAAAAGCGGCGCGAGCCCCATTGACGGTTCGTCAAGCAAGAGCAGCTTCGGGCGCGCCATGAGCGCGCGGCCGATGGCGAGCATTTGCTGCTCGCCGCCCGAAAGCGTGCCGGCCAGCTGCTTGCGCCGCTCCTCAAGGCGCGGGAACAGCTGAAAGACTTTGGCAAAGTCTTGTTGAATGCCTTCTTTGTCTTTGCGCAAAAACGCGCCGAGCTCCAAGTTTTCCTCGACCGTCATATTGGCGAAAACGCGCCTCCCTTCCGGCACGTGGGAAATGCCTTGCTTGACGATCGTCTGCGCCGCCTTGCCGGCGATCGAGGCTCCCTCATACACGATGTCGCCGTTTTTCGGCCTAAGCAGCCCGGAAATGGTTTTCAGAAGCGTCGTTTTCCCCGCGCCGTTCGCCCCGATCAGCGTGACGATCTCGCCTTTGTTCACCTCAAGCGATACGCCTTTTAAGGCATGAATGTTGCCGTAAAACACATCGATTCCATCCACTTTCAACATGGTCACGACACCTCCTCGCCAAGGTAAGCCTCGATCACTTTCGGGTTGCTGCGCACTTGTTCCGGCGTGCCTTCGGCGATCAGCTGGCCGTGATCCAACACGTAAATGCGCTCGCATATGCCCATCACAAGCGACATGTCATGCTCAATCAACAAAATCGTCAACGCAAACCGTTCGCGAATGAACGCAATCAACTTCATCAATTCTTTCGTTTCTTGCGGGTTCATGCCGGCGGCCGGCTCGTCAAGCAAAAGCACTTTTGGCTGCGCCGCCAGCGCCCGAGCGATCTCAAGCCGGCGCTGCTGGCCGTACGGCAAGTTTTTCGCCTTCTCGTGCATGACGCCATCAAGCTGAAAAATGTTCAAAAACTCGATCGCCTTTTCTTCCATTTCCTTTTCACCGCGGAAATGGGACGGGAGGCGGAGAATGGAGCTCGCGATCGAATGGCGGGCGTGCGCATGGTAGGCGACTTTCACGTTGTCGAGCACCGACAGCTCGCCGAACAGGCGAATGTTTTGAAACGTCCGGCTGATCCCTTTGCGCGTAATTTTATACGGCGGCAGGCCGTTCAACGTCTCGCCGTCAAGCATAATCCGCCCGTCAGTCGGCACATACACGCCCGTCAATAAGTTAAACAGCGTCGTTTTCCCCGCGCCGTTCGGGCCGATGAGCCCGACAAGCTCCCCTTGATACAGCTCCATCGTCACACCGGAGAGCGCCTTCAGCCCGCCAAACTGGATGCCGACATTTTCTGCCTTAAGCAACGGTGTTTTTGCCGCCATGATTCATTCCTCCCTACGCTGCCTTCCGCCATTTGAAGAGCGAAGATAGTTCTTTCGTCCCCATCAGCCCGGTTGGACGGTACAGCATCACCAAAATCAAGACGATGCTGTAAATGATCATCCGCGTTTCCGGATAGTTTTGCAAGAACGTCGAAACGATCGTCAGCAGCACCGCCGCCACCACCGCGCCGGATAGGCTGCCGAGCCCGCCGAGCACGACGAAAATCAAAATGTCAAACGATTTTAAAAAGCCGAAGTTCGACGGCTGAATGATGTAAAAGTGATGGGCGTACAGCGCCCCGGCGAGGCCGGCGAAAAACGAACCGATCGCAAACGCCGCCACTTTGTAATACGTCGTATTGATCCCCATGGCATCAGCGGCGATTTCATCCTCGCGAATCGAAATGCACGCCCGTCCGTGCGTCGAGTTCGTGAAGTTGGCGATCACCAAAATCGTGACAAACAGGCAGGCGAACACCCACGGCCATGTCGTCATATGCGTCACCGTCATGCCGCTCGCCCCACCGACGTAATCGATGTTCAAGAGCGCGATGCGGACAATTTCGCCAAACCCAAGCGTGGCGATCGCCAAGTAATCGCCTTTTAAACGCAGGCTCGGCACGCCGATGACGAGGCCGGCGAGCATCGCCGCGATCCCAGCGGTCAAGACGCCGACCGCAAACGGCAGCTCTAGCTTCATCGTCATGACGGCTGAAGCGTAAGCGCCGACGGCGAAAAAGCCGGCATGTCCAATCGAAAACTGTCCGGTGATGCCGATGATCAAGTGAAGGCTCGCCGCCAGCATGACGTTGATCGCCATGAAAAAGAGTGTGTTGACGTAAAACACATTGAGCGTCCCGCTTGCAATCAGCCACTCGACAACAGCGAAAAAGGCGAAGGCCAGTATGACGGAAACCCAAAATCCACGAGTCCGCTTCCAAGTTGCCATTGTCCCCTACCATCCTTTACACTTTTTCTCGTACGTTCTTGCCAAACAATCCGGCCGGCCGGAAAATGAGAATGAGAATTAAAATGACAAACGCCACTCCGTCGCGCCAAAGCGAGTAGCCGAGCCCGCTGACGAGCGATTCGATGACGCCAAGCAAAAGCCCCCCGACCATCGCTCCCGGAATGATACCGATTCCGCCCAACACGGCGGCGACAAACGCTTTTAATCCGGGAAGAATGCCCATCAATGGCTCGATTTTTGTATAATAAATGCCGAAAATAACGCCTGCCGCCCCCGCGAGCGCCGAACCGATGGCGAACGTGGCCGAAATCGTGTTGTCGACGTTGATTCCCATCAACCGGGCCGCTTCCGCATCATGGGAAACAGCGCGCATCGCTTTCCCGATTTTTGTCCGGTGAACGATGAACTGAAGAAGGATCATCAAAACGAGGGACGTGCCGAGGATGAACAGCGACTGGCTGCTGATGACAACCCCAAACAGCTCCAAGTTCCGATCCGGCAGCAGCGTGCTCGGATACGCTTCCGGCTGGGCCCCGCGCAAATAAATCGTGACGTACTCAATCAAGAGCGATACGCCGATCGCCGTAATGAGCACTGCGATGCGCGCCGCATTGCGCAGCGGCTTGTAGGCAATCCGCTCGATGATCATCCCAAGCACGGCGCAAGAGGCCATCGCCAGCAAAAGCGCCGGGAAAAAGCCGACACCAAGCATCGTTACGGCATAAAAACCGACGAATGAACCGACCATAAAGACGTCGCCATGGGCGAAGTTAATGAGCCGAACAATGCCGTACACCATCGTATAGCCAAGAGCGATGAGCGCATAAATGCTGCCTAGCGAAATGCCGTTGACCAGCTGTTGAATGAGTTCCATGATCGCACGCTCCTTAACGAAAACTCGTCGTTGACCAAAAGAAATGCCGGACAGGAGGGCGCCCCTTAGGGGCCTCCCCCGTCCATGCATCCATCCAGCCTTTCATTACGGATTCACTTTCGTTCTGAATTGCTGCTGCCCGTCTTTGTATTCCAAAATGACCGCCGATTTGATCGGGTCATGGTTTTCATTGAGCGTCAGCGTGCCGGAGACGAGCTGCAAATCTTTCGTTTGCGCCAGCGCGTCTTTAATTTTCACCGGATCGGCGCTGCCGGCCCGCTTGATGGCGTCGGCCAGGAAGTAGGCTGTATCATAGCCAAGTGCGTTGAACGCATCCGGCACTTTGTTGTATTTCGCTTTAAAGGCTTTCACAAACTCTTGAATTTTCGGATCCGGGTCGCCCGACGAATAATGGTTCGTGATGTACGTGTTGTTCAACGCGTCTTTGCCCGCGATCTCGACCAGCTTCGGCGAATCCCAGCCGTCGCCGCCCATGATCGGCACGTTCAAGCCAAGCTCGCGCGCCTGCTTGACGATGAGGCCGACTTCTTCATAATAGCCCGGCAGGAAAATGAACTCTGGATTCTTTGATTTTATGCGCGTCAGCGTCGCACGGAAATCGGTGTCTTTCGCGACATACGCCTCTTCAGCGACAATTTTGCCGCCGCCTTGCGTGAACGCGTCTTTAAACGAAGCGGCCAGCCCTTTCGAATAGTCGCTCGAGCTGTCGATCAACACCGCCGCGTTTTTCACTTTCAGTTCGTTCAAGGCGAATTTGGCCGCCACCGTCCCTTGGAACGGGTCGATAAAGCTCGTCCGGAAGACGAACTCGTTCACTTTGCCGTCTTTGTTCGTGATCGTCGGGTTCGTGCCTGTCGGCGTAATGAGCGGCACTTTATTGTCGTTGGCGACTTGCACTTGAGCGAGCGTGTTCGTGCTCGTCGCCGAGCCGATGATGGCGACGACTTTATCCTGGCTGATCAACTTGATCGCGCCGTTCGTCGCTTCGGCCGCTTCCGATTTGTTGTCGACTTTCACCAACTCCAGCTTTTTGCCGTTGATTCCTTCTTTGTTGATTTCCTCAAGCGCCAAGTCGAGCCCTTCCGCAATCGACTGGCCGTATGACGCGACCCCGCCGGACAGCTCAAGGTTGGCGCCGATTTTAATCACATCGCCGCCCCCGCCTCCGCCGCTGTTTCCGCCTGAAGAACTGCCTCCTTGCTGGTTGCCGCCGCAGCCGGCCAAAAGACCCGCCGTCAGCATCAATGAGAAAAAGACACCTGCTGCTCTTTTTTTCTTCATTTCTTGTTCCCCCCATTGTTCAAAATGTTCTGTCACCAGAGCGCACACCTTTTTCTGCATACTATATCGATAGAGTCCGTCTGCCTTGTGCGCTCGTGCGCCGCGCCGGATGGCGCCGCAAACTGATGCATGCCTTCCGATGCCGGCCGTTCATTCCCCCTCTCAAACTGCTATGTAAATAATAAAACTATTTTCAATTTAATATAATAATACAAAATTCGAACCAACTCGTCTAGTTGTTTTCTATTTGAAAAACAAAAAAGCTGTTTCCTCTTGACAAACGCCAGAGAAACAGCCAAAGCCCCTTCGCCGGGAAGAACACTTTTTTTGCATAACATTTCCATGTTTCTGTCAAAACCATTCCCAACGGCTGACGCGGGCACCCGTCAACCTAACGGAACTATATATAATAAGTTGAAACTTTGTTTTACATCCAGTAGAACGCCCGCTGCATTCTATCAAAATGACTTGTTATGAAGGAAAACAGAATCGAACAATCGGAAAATCTTTATTGCAACTTAATATAGACTCCCATGACAAAAAGATTTCGTCACCATCGAAGGGATGAAAATGCCGCTATGTCGAACTCTGAAACCTTGCACATTTTGAAGTTCGGGTATTTTCAGGATAGATGCAATTTGAAGCTTTGCCATTTGCAGCTTTTACCCGAGTATTTGATCGACTGTCGGGCGACCGAACAACGCCGCTTAAAGACCCATATATGGGTCTGTGAAGCAGGCGGTTGTTCGATCCTCCGTCACGCCTTGGCTTGCCTTCGACAGTCGAACGAGAACGATCGATTTAGGAAGATGACAGTCGCCGGCCTTTTAGAGGCGCGCATTGACAGCCTTTCCCACTACCGCTTCGGAAGCTGGATGGACGGGTCGACTTGACCGCCGTTTTTGTTGTAAAATTGCGGCACTTCTCCCGGAATAAAGCGCATCACAACTGGAATATCTGTTGTCACATTGGAAATTTTCGATGCAAAAGGAATGACGACTTGGATGTCGACCGATACATGAATATCAATTTCAATAAAAAAACTGTTAATATCATACGCTCGAATTTCTTTCGTCACTTCCGAGTCGACATTGCCAACGATCTGAAACTGCACCGGAATGCGCGGGCCGAGGTTGGCCAAGAGGGCATTATCCGTGATTTTTCCAAGCGGAATGTAATAAATGATGCCGCGGCTGTTTCCAGTTCCGGACTCGACTTCGGGAAGGATCATCCGTTCAAGCCGTCCTTCTGTCGCCGCCTTTAAGCTTTCCATCACATGATCATCCGTCTCCGATAAGATGCGATTGATCACCGCGGTGTCAAAATCGACCGACACAATTTTGCCGCTTTCGTCCTTTTGAACCGTGACCAGCTGCCGAAATTCAGGGTTGTCTTTTTGAAACTGCTGCTCAATGGCGTTATTGATCACCAAGTTGGCAATCCGCTTCGTTTCCGTTTCCGCAATCTCCATGAGCACCGGCTCAATGCCTTTATTGACAATCCAAAGGCTTACCGCCGTCGAGAACATAAAAAAAACGAACGTCAATAAAAACACATAGCGGAACGGGAGCGGCCCCTTCCGCACGAATCGGGGGCGCAACAAAATGAAAATCCCTCCTTTACAAGCTATATGTATGCTTGCAAGGAGGGATTTTTTCACCGCATTTTCAACAGCGCCTCTCTTCCTTTCATTCCCTCTTCAATGCCGAGCTCCAAAGCGGCGACTGTCACCGATTCGAGCGGCGCCTCGAGCAGCTGTTCAATCGTACGCACCCCGACCGCCCGCCCGGCGATAATGCCGCGATCACGCAATTTCTCATTCAACAGCGCCACATCGAGCGCTCCGCACATAATGTACCCTTTTTCACCCGCCACCGCCAACAAATTCGTTTTCGGCAGCTGGACGGACACAGCAATAAACGGATGTCCGTCAATGATGATCGGCTTCACTTCGACCATCGCCGCAGTCACTCTCCTTTCCATACTCCAATGTATGAAGCATGGAAAAAGAAGTGCCTGCCTATTGGGCCAATTTCCAAGCGAGAAGATCGCGCAAAAACTCCGGCATGTAATACGTTTTTTCCGCCGCCCGCTGAATTTGCGGATAAAAGTGGCCGATCGCAAACATATCGGTCGTCGCCACCTCATACGTGCGCTCGGGATCGAGCGGCTCGCCGTTGATCATAATGCGGCGGATATGCCATTGACCGTCCTCCTCGAGCCCGGCCTCGATGTCCACGCCGTCGTACACCATTTCCCCCATCACTTCGCCGCGGAAGCCAAACCCTTTAAACTGCCAATGCTTCATCCGTTCCGTGTTGGCCTCAAGGATAATCTCTTTGAGCTCCGCGCCGCGCAGCTTCACCTTGCACGGGTTGAGCGGATGCGGGCAAATGCGATGCAAATCTTTTTTCGTCACCGGCCCTTTCGCAAGCGGCGCAAGCAGCACGCCGGCGTTAACCATGCCAATGTCCGCTTGGCACCACTCACGCAAAGCGGAAGCAAGCAAATTCCCAAGCGGCGACGGGGCGAACCAGTCAAGCGGCAAGTCATCATGGAGCACGGCGACTTGTTCCGCTTCAAGCCGCGCCAAACTTTCCTGCTCAAGACAAACAAGATGGCGCTCGACCGCCTCGGAGCGGGGCAATGGTTCGACATCCACGACCGTCGCGGATGCCCTGGACAGCCGGTTTTGGTCAATCTCCAGCTTGACCACCCCAACATATTTTCCGTATTTCCCCGCCGCGCAAAGCAGTGTTTGATTCAATGTTTTTCCTTCTGGAAACACATGGTGGGTGTGAGCGCCTAAAATAATGTCCACGCCTGGGATCGTCGCAGCGATTTTTTCATCCTCATTCACCCCAAGATGAGACAGCACAACGACGCAATCGGCCTTTTGCCTCACTTCCTCCACCGCCGCTGCCAACATGTCAAACGGCGGAACGATCTTCCAGCCGAGCAGCTCGTAAAAGTGAGAAAACGGAGCGGTGGCGCCAACCACCCCAATGCGAAACGTCTCCGTCGCCGGGATGACGACATACGGCAACGCCCAATGCGGCCGCACGCCATCGCGGCGAAACAAATTGGCGACAACGACCGGAAACCGAGCCTGTTCGTACAACGTATCCAGTTCATCATGATCAAGGGTGATCCCTTCGTTGTTGCCGATCGTCACCGCATCATAGTGAAGATCGTTCAATAAGTCCACATTCGCTTTTCCACGCGTCGCCTCGGTAATCGGGTGCACGCGGTCGAGAAAATCGCCCACATCAAACAAAAGCATCGCCTCGTTGCGCGCGCGATGCTCCCTTCTCCGTTCTGACAAAAAGCGGGCGATTTGCGGCCAATGTTCAAAATGGCTGTGCACGTCGTTCGTATGATAAATATAGACGGTTTGCTTCAATGCGCAAGCCTCCTTGGTTACGAAAAACTTTCGATCACAAGCCGAAGGCCAAGCAAAACGAGCACCATCCGAAGCACGACGACAAGCGTCCGGCTTGGCATCCGCTTATTGATCCACGCCCCGGTTTTCGCGCCGATCCATACGCCGGGAATGAGGGCAAGGGCAAACGACCATTGCACATTTCCCATCGCGACATGGGTGAGAGAACCGACGAGCGAGGACAAAAAAATCATCAACATCGACGTGGCGACCGCCACATGGGGCGGAAAGCGAAACAGCACGATCATCGCCGGCACCATGAGCGAGCCGCCGCCAATGCCAAACAACCCGCCGAAAAAGCCGACCACAAACGCGATGGCGATCGCGGCGAGCGGATAATAGCCGTACACGAACGTCTCCCCGTTCCGCTCCGTGTACGTGCGCATGACTTTCCGCGCCCACCACGATGCCCGTTTCAAGCGGGTTTCCGCTTTCGTCTCGGATCGGGATGACTCCCGTTCATTCTCCGTCGCCGCCGCCGTCTCGTCAGCCGAACGCTTCGTTTTCTTTTGACTCAGCGACAAAAAGAGCGACATGGCGATTAAAAACAGCCCAAAATACAATGAAAAATGAGCGGCGCTCAGCGTATTGTTCACCCAAGCGCCGATGACCGCCCCGGGAACGCTGCCAAGGCAAAAGAGCAAGCCGCTTTGATAGTCGACCATTTTGTCTTTCATATACGACAATGTGGACGATAAGCCATTGAAAATAATGACGACAAGCGACGTGCCGACCGCCACTTGCGGCGTCACCGCCGACAGCCAGCCGAGCGCGCCGAAAAACAGAAGCGACGGCACGATGATCACCCCGCCGCCAAGGCCGGCCAAACTGCCGACCGTCCCCGCGATAAAGCCGATCAAGACAAGCAACGCATACGCCATCCTCCATCCCCCTCTTCCCCGCTTCAAAACAAACCAAGCTGCCGCGGCGCCAGGCCCGTGTACTCAATGCCAAGCAAATCGATCAATTGTTTGGCGTTGTCGGCGGCATCGCCGCCGGAGTTGTTGTTAAACAGCACGTAAATCTGTTTCGTTTTTTGTTTTAATGCCTCTATATGGCGCACCCACTCGCGCAGCTCGCGCTCATTGTACCGGTATAAATAGCGGACCGCCCTCCAGTTCTCGCCGGCCGTCGCCTTGTTCCAGCCGTGGACATTCCGTCCGTGCAGGCGGATGAGCGTCTTTTCCCGGTCGGTCGGATGCAAAACGGTCGGCACCGACCCTTCCCCCGCCTGCGGCTCGTCGCAAATTGTGTGAATCCACCCTTCCTCTTCCATAAAGTGAAGCGTTTTTTCATAAAAGCGCGGCGAAAACCATGATTGGTGCCGAAATTCGAGCGCCGCCGGCACCTCCCCCATCCGCGCTTTTGTCCAGCGCAAGTACGCCACATGCTCGCGCCGACAGTCAAACCACGGCGGAAACTGAAACAGCACCATCGCCAATTTCCCCGCTTCCTGAAACGGCGCGATCGATTCCAGAAACGCGGCAAACATCGCTTCCTTGCTTTCATACGGAATCGGGCCGCGCTCATGCCCGGTCATTCCTTGGTATGCCTTCACGATAAACTGAAACGACGGCGGCGTCTCGCGAATCCACTTTTCCACGTTCGAACGCGGCTGAATGGCGTAAAAGTACGAATCGACCTCGACCGTCGGAAAATGGGCCGCGTATTCCAGCAACTTGTCTTTCGCCGCAAGACCTGGCGGATAGAGGTTGTCATGATCCCCCCAACCAGTCAGTCCGATGTAAATCATCACGATCACCAATTCGTTCGATTTCCAGCTATCTTCACTATATCATAAGCGCGGGCGGCGCGAAATAAAAATGACCGCCGCACCATCAAGGGCAATGTCAGTTCATAGATTCATAACGTCCATAATTTACAATCGAGGAACGATTGCGATACAATGATACCCATCGAAACATTCTGACAATGGGAGGGCTGTCCAATGATCCATCTGTACCCGTTTCTTCTCTTATCGATATTTTTGATTGTGCTGCCCGGCCCCGACACAGCGGTGGTGACCAAAAACACCATTTCCGCAGGGAAGATCGGCGGCTTGAAAACCGCACTAGGGGTTTGCTGCGCCTTGTTTCTCCACACCGCCGCGGCGTCGCTCGGGCTTTCCGCCGTCATTATGCAATCGGCCTTGCTGTTTTCGATCCTGAAGTATGTGGGTGCTGTGTACTTAACGTATTTAGGCGTTAAGGCATTATATGGGGTCATGAAAAAAGGCGAAGCCCCCAGTGTGGAAACGGACATCAGAGGAGGAGGAGAACATACCGCCTGCTTCAAGCAAGGGTTTCTGACCGATTTCTTAAATCCGAAAGTGGCGGCCTTTTTCTTAACCTTTTTGCCGCAATTCGTAGCACCGGGCTCGCACTCCTTTGTTCCGTTTCTCCTGATGGGGGCGGCTTATACGGCGATGACCGCGATATGGTTTTTGTTTTACATTTCCTTCATCCATTATATCAGCGATTTCATGAAGCGGCCGAAAACGAAGAAATGGATCGAAGGCATCACGGGCGCGGTGATGATCGGGTTCGGCATCAAATTGGCGCTTGAAAAAGTCCAGAGCTAAACAGGAAGACCGGGCGCGGCTGAACAGAGCCGCCTGGCATGTGAAATGAAAGACAGGGGAGCGCCCAAAAAGAGCGCTCCCCTAAAAACATGCTCCCATGAGGGAGGAAATGGCCTGCGGAGCGGCCTTGACGCTTCCGGAGATCACCGGAAAGAATAAGGGACGGCGGCCGCTCCCTTGTTTTGTCCTGCGTTGATCATGTGGGCGTTTTGTGGGTCAAGCGCCCACGCTGGAGCGCTCCACCCTTGATTCATCAAGCTTACCCAATGCTTCCTTCCATCTCGAATTTGATCAAGCGGTTCATCTCGACCGCGTATTCCATCGGCAGCTCCCTTGTAAACGGCTCGATGAAGCCCATGACGATCATTTCCGTCGCTTCCTGCTCGGAAATGCCGCGGCTCATCAAGTAGAACAGCTGCTCTTCCGACACTTTCGACACTTTCGCTTCGTGTTCGAGCGACACGTTGTCGTTTAAAATTTCGTTGTACGGAATGGTATCGGATGTCGACTGATTGTCGAGAATGAGCGTATCGCATTCGATGTTCGAGCGCGAGCCGGACGCTTTGCGGCCGAAATGGACCATGCCGCGATACGTCACCTTGCCGCCTTGTTTGGAGATCGACTTCGAGACGATCGTCGATGACGTATTCGGGGCCAAATGGATCATTTTCGCCCCGGCGTCTTGATGCTGCCCTTTGCCGGCGATGGCGATCGACAGCGTCAAGCCGCGCGCCCCTTCGCCTTTTAAGATGACGGCCGGGTATTTCATCGTCAGCTTCGAGCCGATGTTGCCGTCGATCCATTCCATCGTCGCGTTTTCTTCGCAGACGGCGCGCTTCGTCACCAAGTTGAAGACGTTGTTCGCCCAGTTTTGGATCGTCGTGTAGCGGCAGTAGGCGCCTTTTTTGACGATGATTTCCACAACCGCGCTATGAAGCGAGTTCGTCGTGTAAATCGGCGCTGTACAGCCTTCGACGTAATGGACGTGCGCCCCTTCGTCCACGATGATGAGCGTCCGTTCAAACTGCCCCATGTTTTCCGAGTTGATGCGGAAGTACGCCTGAAGCGGCGTATCGACTTTGACGCCTTTCGGGACGTAGATGAACGAACCGCCCGACCAGACGGCCGAGTTGAGCGCCGCAAATTTGTTGTCCGTCGGCGGCACGACTTTGGCGAAATACTCGCGGAACAAGTCTTCGTTTTCCTTCAGCGCCGAGTCGGTGTCTTTAAAGATGACGCCGAGTTTTTCGAGGTCTTCTTTCATGTTGTGGTAGACGACTTCCGATTCGTATTGCGCCGAGACGCCGGCCAAATATTTTTGTTCCGCCTCTGGAATCCCTAATTTATCGAACGTCGCTTTGATCTCCGCCGGCACCTCATCCCACGAACGGCCCGATTTTTCCGTCGGTTTGACGTAGTACGTAATTTCATCGAAATCGAGGCTTGACAAGTCGCCGCCCCATTGCGGCATCGGTTTGCTGTAGAAGATGTCGAGCGCTTTTAAGCGGAACTCGAGCATCCATTGCGGCTCGTTTTTCATCCGCGAAATTTCTTCGACGACTTCACGCGTCAAGCCGCGCTGGGCGCGGAAGACGGAGACGTCCTTGTCGACGAAGCCGTACTTGTATTCACCAATTTCCGGGGCTTTTTTCGCCATCTCGGTTCACCTTCCTTCATGTTCATGATTGTGCAGCCCTTTTTCGAGCGCTTTCCACGCCAACGTCGCGCATTTAATGCGGGCGGGAAATTTGGAAACGCCTTGGAGCGCCTCGATGTCGCCAAGATCGACCGAATCGTCGTACTCTTTCCCTTGGATCATGTCGGAAAAAATGTGGGCGAGCCGAAGCGCTTCCTCCACCGTTTTTCCTTTGATCGCCTGCGTCATCATCGACGCCGACGACATTGAAATCGAACAGCCTTCCCCTTCAAATTTGACGTCGGCGACTTTTCCGTCTTCGACTTTCATCGTCAAGTGGATGCGGTCGCCGCACGTCGGGTTGTTCATGTTGACATCGACGTTCGTTCCTTCAAGCACCCCGCGGTTGCGCGGGTTTTTATAATGATCCATAATGACTTGGCGGTAAAGCTGGTCCAACGGATGATTAGAAGACATGGCTGAAGTACTCCTTCGCTTTCTGTAATGCGGCGATGAATGCATCGATTTCCTCTTTCGTATTGTAAAGGTAAAAGCTCGCCCGGGCGGTCGCCGTCACGCCGAGCCATTTCATGAGCGGCTGGGCGCAATGGTGGCCGGCGCGGATGGCGATTCCTTCGGCGTCAAGGACAGTCGCCACATCGTGCGGATGCACCCCGTCGATGTTGAACGTGACAAGCCCCGCCCGCTCTTTCGGGCCATAGACGGTGACGCCTTCGATGTCCGCCATTCGTTCAAGCGCATATTGCGCCAGCTCATGCTCATGGGCGGCGATGGCGTCCAAGCCGACTTGTTCAAGGAAATCGATCGCTGCACCAAGGCCAATCGCCCCGGCGATAATCGGCGTGCCGCCTTCAAACTTCCACGGCAGCTCTTTCCACGTCGAGTCGTACAGCTCGACAAAATCGATCATTTCGCCGCCGAACTCGATTGGCTCCATCTGCTCAAGCCATTTCTTTTTGCCATATAATACGCCGATTCCCGTCGGCCCGCACATTTTATGGCCGGAAAGGGCGAGAAAATCGCAATCAAGTTCTTGGACATCGACCTTCATATGCGGAGCGCTTTGCGCCGCATCGACGACGACGACCGCGCCGCGCTCATGGGCGATGCGGGCGATCTCCCGCACCGGGTTGATCGTCCCAAGCACGTTCGATACATGAGCAATGGCGACAATCTTCGCCGCTTTGGTGATGGCCGCCTCAACGTCGCGCAAATCGATCGTGCCGTCTTCCTGCATTGGAATGTATTTTAACGTCGCCCCCGTTTGCTTCGCCAACTGCTGCCACGGAATCAAGTTGCTGTGATGCTCCATGT
This sequence comes from Geobacillus sp. FJAT-46040, assembly GCF_002335725.1. Lineage (NCBI taxonomy): Bacteria > Bacillati > Bacillota > Bacilli > Caryophanales > Anoxybacillaceae > Geobacillus > Geobacillus sp. FJAT-46040. Next base: position 29,817 of record NZ_NISS01000001.1, on the reverse strand, counting down.
ACGTGATGACGATCTCATCGCCTTCTTTGACGTTGGCGCGCCCGTAGCTTGCAGCGACCAAATTAAGCGATGCCGTCGTGCCGCGCGTAAAGATGATTTCCTGCGCCGATTGGGCGTTTAAAAACCGCCGCACTTTTTCGCGCGCGCCTTCGTACGCATCGGTCGCCTTCGTCCCGAGCGTATGGACGCCGCGGTGGACGTTCGAGTTGTACTCGCGGTAATAGCGGTCAAGCGTCTCAATCACCGGCAGCGGCTTTTGCGACGTCGCCGCGCTGTCAAAATAGACGAGCGGATGGCCGTTCACTTGCTGATGCAAAATCGGAAACAACGCGCGAATGTCGTTTACATTCATGATTGAACTTTCCTTTCAATCACTTCAATTAATTGGTTTTTCACGCCTTCAAGGGGAATCGCCTCGACAACCGGCGCCAAAAAGCCGTGGATGATGAGCCGTTCCGCATCGCGTCTCGGAATGCCGCGGCTCATTAAGTAATACAATTGGATCGGGTCAACGCGCCCGACAGAAGCGGCGTGGCCGGCCATGACGTCGTCTTCATCAATGAGCAAAATCGGGTTCGCATCGCCGCGCGCTTTTTCGCTCAGCATCAAGACACGCGACTCCTGGTCGGCGTTTGACTTCGACGCGCCGTGCTCAATTTTGCCGATGCCGTTGAAAATCGAGGTCGCGCTGTCGCGGACGACGCCATGTTTTAAAATGTAACCTTCCGTATGCCTGCCGTAATGGACGACGCTGGTCGTAAAGTTTTGCACTTGCTCGCCGCGGCTGACCGCGACCGTTTTCGTATCGCCGAACGAGCCGTCGCCGACAAGGCGGGTGATGTTCTCGGAGACCGTGTTGCCGTCATTCATCAGCCCGAGCGCCCATTCGATCCGTCCGTCGCGCCCGGCGATGCCGCGCCGATTGACATACGTCGTGGTGCCTTTGGCCAAATGGTCGACGGCGGCGAAAAAGACGCTTGCGTTCGCTTGGGCAAACACCTCGGCGGCCACATTGACGACCGCTTTTCCTTCTCGGCTTGCCGATATATAGTTTTCGACAAACACGACGCGGCTGTTGTCTTCCGCGACAATGATCACGTGGTTAAACAAGGCGATGTCATCTTCGTCTTGAATATAGACCGCCTGAAGCGGCGTTTCAATCTCCACGTTTTTCGGAACATAGACAAACACGCCGCCGTTGAGCAGCGCCGCATGGAGCGCGGCAAGGCGGTGCTCATCCGGCTTGACCGCCGTCATCAAATAGTTTTTCAGCAAGTCGCCATGCTCGCGCGCTGCTGTGAAGATGTCGGTGAAAATGACGCCTTTTTCTTTTAATTCATCGGACAGCGACACGTACGCCGGCGTATGGTTGCGCTGCACATACAAGTTTTTCGTTCCTTCGCCCGCCTCGATGAGCGCCTTGACCGCTTCCGGCAAATCGTCAAGACCATCATACGGCGCGCTGTCGACCGTGTGGCGGGCGAACTCGGTGAAATTCCATTTGTCGATTTTCGTCTTCTCCGGTTTCGGAAGCGGCAGCCGCTCCGCCAGCCGAAGCGCCTCAAGGCGCCGCGCCGTCAGCCAGTCCGGCTCGCCGCGCCCGCTTGAGAACGTGCGGATGTATGTTTCATCGAATGGGATTTTCGTTTCTGTCGCCATAATCCTCCTCCTAACGCTTACGCTTCTTGTCCGACCGTTTCGTCTTCAATGCCAAGCTCTTTTTTGATCCAGTCGTACCCTTCCGCCTCAAGCCGCTGCGCCAGTTCCGGACCGCCGGATTTGACGATGCGCCCTTGCATCATGACGTGCACGTAATCCGGCGTGATGTAGTTCAATAACCGTTGGTAGTGAGTGATGATCAAACAGCCGAATTCGCTGCTGCGCATTTCGTTGACGCCTTTGGCGACGATTTTGAGCGCGTCAATGTCCAATCCGGAGTCGATCTCGTCCAAAATGGCGATTTTCGGTTCAAGCATCATCAGCTGCAAAATTTCATTTCGCTTTTTCTCCCCGCCCGAGAATCCTTCGTTCAAGTAACGGTGCGCCATATCCGGGTTCATTTCGAGAAACGCCATTTTTTCATCGAGCTTGCGGATGAATTTCATGAGCGAAATTTCGTTGCCCTCGCCAAGCCGGGCATTGATCGCAGCGCGCAAAAAGTCGGCGTTCGTCACTCCACTGATTTCGCTTGGGTATTGCATCGCCAAAAACAGGCCGGCGCGCGCCCGTTCGTCGACTTCCATCTCAAGGACATCCTGGCCGTCGAGCGTCACCGATCCTTCTGTCACTTCATATTTTGGATGGCCCATAATGGCCGATGCCAGCGTCGACTTCCCCGTTCCGTTCGGACCCATGATGGCGTGGATTTCCCCGCCTTTGACTTCCAAGTCCACTCCTTTTAAAATTTCTTTTCCCTCCACGGCGACGTGGAGATTGCGAATCGTCAATACCGCCATGCAGCATACCTCCAATTCCCGATTGAGAGTCAGTTCGCTCGCTTGTCTTCTAGCGATCGCTCATTCTCATTTTATTCTCATTACAATTTTATAACAAATGAAAACTACCTGCAACTTCCCTGCTCTGTTTTTCACGATGGCCGTGTGAAAAAATAGCGCCTTTTACTATTTTACACGAAAACCTCAAGCTTGTACGAGTTTTTGCAAAAAAAAGCCCCCGTTTTTTCCGGAGTCTAGTGAGCCGCCCGCAGCTCGCGGAGGCATTCTTGCACGAGCGTCACCGCCTGGCTCATCGCCGCCCCGCCGCCAAACGCGGCCGCCGTACTGGCGCGTTTGAACAACCGATGAAGCGCGGGAAAACAGACCGGCCGCGGCGTCTCTCCATCCAAAACGGTTTTGAACTTTCGGGTGGCTCTTTTTTGTGCAAAAAATAACGGAAGCGATTCGCTTCCGTTATTGATTGTTTGTCGCCGCTGGAATGACGGCGCCGTGGTATTTTTCTTTAATGAAATCTTGGATTTCTTTCGATTGCAGCACTTCGACAAGCGTTTTGATTTCTTTCCGGTTTTCATCGCCTTTGCGCACCGCAATAATGTTCACATACGGATTGTTTTTCGGCGACTCCACGGCGATCGGGTCTTTCGCCGGGTCCAAACCGGCGTCAAGCGCATAGTTGGCGTTGATCAGCACCGCATCGCCTTCGCCGTTTTTGTAAATTTGCGGCAGAAGCCCGGCGTCGACATCGGCCTTAAATTTTAAATGCTTTGGATTTTCGATGATGTCATTGACTGTCGCTTTCGTTTTATCGACGCCCGGTTTCAATTTGATGAGCCCTTTTTCTTGCAGCATCGACAAAATGCGGCCATGGTCGGCGACCGAGTTGCTCATGATGATCGTCGCGCCGTCCGGCAGTTCTTCAATGCTTTTGTATTTTTTGGAATACAGGCCGATCGGCTCGATATGAATGCCGCCGGCGTTGACGAAATCATAGCCGTGTTCTTTCATTTGCGATTCCAAGTACGGAATGTGCTGGAAGTAGTTGGCGTCGATGTCTTTATCAGCCAACGCTTTGTTCGGCAAGATGTAATCTTGGAACGTAATGATCTCCAAGTCGATGCCTTTTTTCTTCAAAATCGGTTTCGCTTTTTCCAAAATTTCCGCGTGCGGCACGTTCGACGCGCCGACTTTCAACTTCACCAATTTGCCGTCTTTGCCGCCTTCCGCGCTGTCGTTATTGTTGCCGCCGCATGCCGCCAAAGCGAGCACGAGAATGGCGGCGAGCAACACACCCAACCATTTCTTCATCAGTTGTTTCCCCCTTTATCGTTTATCGATTTTCGAAGTGACAAAGTCACCGATCAGCTGAATGATAAATACAATGACCAACACCAATACGGTTGCGACAAATGTCACATCGTTATGGTTGCGCTGGAACCCTTCCAAATACGCCAAGTTCCCAAGCCCGCCGGCGCCGATGGCTCCAGCCATCGCTGTATAGCTGACGAGCGACACCGCCGTCACCGTAATGCCGGAGACGAGCGCCGGCAAAGACTCCGGCAGCAGCACTTTCCAAATGATCGTCCACGTTGAGGCGCCCATCGCTTGGGCTGCTTCGATGACGCCTTTATCAATTTCGCGAAGAGCGATTTCGACCATGCGGGCGTAAAACGGCGCGGCCCCAATGACCAAAGCCGGCAGCGCCGCATTGGCGCCAAGCATCGTCCCGACAAGCCAGGTGGTAAACGGAATGAGCAAAATGATCAAAATAATAAACGGAATCGAGCGGAAAATGTTCACAAACGCCGCAATCACTGTATTGACAAACCGGTTTTCCCATAGGTTGCCCTTCGCTGTCAAAAATAGAAGCAAGCCAAGAACGATTCCGAGGACGAAAGTGGCCGCCACCGCCACTCCCGTCATATACAGCGTCTCGACCGTCGCCGCCCACATCGTCTCCCATTGCACGTTCGGCAGGAGGTTAGCGAGCATCGTGAATCACCTCCACCGCCACCTGCTGGCTTTGAATGTAGTCAAGCGCCCGGTCGATTTCATCCCTCGCCCCGTCGAGGTGCACGAACAGCACCCCATAGGCGCCTTGATGGGTTTGCGAAATTTTCCCTTGCAAAATGTTGACATCGACGGCAAACTGACGCACCACTTCGGTGGTGAGCGGCTTTCCGGCTGCCGCGCCGACAAACGTCAGCTGCGCGATCAGCCCGCTCGGGTATTGGCCAAACAAATGAGAAATCGCCTCTTCCGTCTCCTCGGGCTCGATCAGCTGCTTGACGAACCGTTTCGTGATCGGCTGCTGCGGGTTGCGGAACACATGCAACACTTCGCCTTGCTCGACGATTCGGCCGCTTTCCATCACCGCAACGCGGTCGCAAATTTTGCGGATGACGTGCATTTCATGGGTGATCAGCACAATCGTCAGCCCGAGCCGCTTGTTGATGTCAACGAGCAAGTCCAAAATCGCATCGGTCGTCTGCGGGTCGAGCGCCGATGTCGCCTCGTCGCACAGCAAGACTTTCGGGTTGTTGGCGAGCGCCCGGGCGATGCCGACCCGCTGCTTTTGCCCGCCGCTCAGCTGCGACGGGTAGGCATCCTCGCGCCCGGAAAGGCCGACAAGCTCGATCAATTCATCCACCCGCTTGTTCCGCTCCTCTTTCGGGACGCCGGCAATTTCAAGCGGAAAGGCAATGTTTTCCCTGACTGTGCGAGACCAAAGCAAGTTGAAATGCTGGAAAATCATCCCGATTTCTTGACGCGCCTTGCGCAGCTCCCGCCCTTTGATGCGCCCCATGTCGCGGCCGGCGACGATCACCTTGCCGCTCGTCGGCTTCTCGAGCCCATTGAGCAAGCGGATGAGCGTGCTTTTCCCCGCGCCGCTGTAGCCGATAATGCCGAAAATTTCCCCTTCGCGAATCTCAAGCGACACATTGTCGACAGCCGTGACCGAGCCGTTGGCCGCTTGATAGATTTTCGTCACTTGTTCGAGTGTAATCATCGTTTCACCTTCCTCCCCAAGCGGCGGAGCGCAAAAAGAAAACCTTTCTGCCCGCAGAGAACAGAAAGGTATTGTGCACCATTCTGTCTCTTATCTCTCAAAGCAGGCCGCTTTGTGTGAATTGGCACCATTTCAGCACATGCGCTGACGGTTGCCGGGCTTCATTGGGCACATCCCTCCACCTCTCTTGATAAGAGCGCAACAATCACCTATTCGATTGACTACAGCTGTGATTGTATCACCTTGTGTCGAACATTGTCAATAAAAATTTCACCCAACATGCCGATACGGCTTAGCCAAATGGAGGAGCGACTCAAGCAGCAACAGATGACGAAAGCTTCCCGATACATGCACTTCGCGCAGCCGGACGAGCTGCTGCAGCTTCAGTTCGCCGTTCAGCAGGGACGCGAGCGCCTCTTTGGAACCGCGCACCGTCAATGTTTTCCGTTCATCGTTTTCCATCCCTCTAGCGGCTGATTCCTTGCCGATCAACAGCAAGGCGGTTTCGTCATCGCTTTCAAACCGAACATACAGCTGCTCATCCGGCAAAATCGGCACCAAATGGTGCAACACTTGCATCCGTTCCACGAACTGCCCAACTAATTCACGCATTTCCATGGATATCCCCTCCCCCATTTTTATTTTTTTCACTTCCACCTGAAGAGGAGAAATCCTTTACAAAAATCTCGACAACCCGTTGACGAACGAGCGCCGTTTTTGTCATTTCCCAAGAAATGTGTCAAACAGCGTCAAAAAAAGGCGAATCATCGGGACGGCAAGCAGGCTTGAATCACTTCGTACAAATACGGAACGGAATGAAAGGCATACCACTTGCCTGCGACCGTTCCGTCCCTAAAAAGAAGCAGGCAAGGAACGCTTTCAATTTTCCACGCAACGGCCTGCTCAGGGATATAGTTGATGTCCGTTTCGTAAAACGGCAGCGCCGGAAACAACTGCTCCACCACCGTGAGCATCCGCCGCGCCAGCTGGCACGTGCCGCACAGCGGGGTATACAAGTAAAGGGCCAGAAGCGGCTCGACTTCCACCACTCGCATGACATCGTTTCGGTCGATCGCTTTCACTCGCCTCTTCCCCTCATGAGCGATTCGATGCGGACGTCGAAACGAGCGCGCAACAGCACTTGCGCCAAGTGCCAAGGCGGAGCGGCCGCCACTTCGCGATACGCCCGGTCAATGTAAAGATGCTCCGCCTCTGGAAACATGCGGCGAAACTGCCGGCGCAATTTTTCTCCCGCCTCATCGGCATCGGCCAAGACGTATACACCGCATCCTTCCAGCTCATCGGCCAGCTCCTCAAGGCGCGCATCACTGATCGTGCCGTTTGTGCAGACGATGACGACTGGTTCGTTCAGCACCGCCGCCACTTTTTGCTTGTCTGATCGCCCTTCGACGATGATCACTTTTTCCACGCGTCGCATGTCCGACCCACCTAACTTCAAATGAGGATACTATTATTGTATGTCTTGCGCCGGCCAAATGTTGAAAATGAAAAGCAACAGCCATCCACCGTTGCCTTTCAACACCAGCCCGCTTCCCCGTCGCAATCGACATATTTTTGGTCCGGCTCAACGGTAGCGGTCACCTGTTTGTAAATTCTTCCGTTTTGTTCGGTATACCCCTTTTTCAACGGGACGGCCGCCGGAAGCGGAAGGCGCCCGATGAGCTCTCCTTCCTCGTACAACTCCAGCGAGCGGCCGTTCAGTTTGCCGATGATCCGGTCCGTGACATCTATGCGCGTCGTTTGCAGCGCCATCGCGAGCACCCCTTTTTTCAATCAAATTCCGGTATGTATAGAGTGCCCGAATCGAAGCGAAGATTGCAGGAACGTTTATCCTTCGTTGATCATCGCCTCGTATTGTTCCGCCGTCAACAAATTGTCGATTTCGCTCAAATCATTCGGTTTGACGACGATCATCCACGCTTTGTCATACGGCGATTCGTTCACGTACTCCGGATGGTCATTTAACGCCTCATTCACTTCAACGACCGTGCCGCTGATCGGCGCATACAATTCCGAGACCGTTTTCACCGATTCAACGCTGCCGAACGGCTCGTTCGCCGTAACCTCTGCGCCGACTTCCGGCAGCTCGACAAAGACGATGTCGCCAAGCTCTGATTGGGCGTAATCCGTAATGCCGATGCGCACGTTCTCTCCTTCCACGCGCACCCACTCATGCTCCTTTGTATAGCGAAGTTCTTTCGGCGTGTTCATCGTATCCCTCCATTGCGACAAAATGTATATTCCTTTTCATCATAACCGATTTTCCGCAAAAACTCACTGAATTCACCCGATTTTGCAAAAAATTTTTTATGTCCCCGCCGCGAAAAACGCCTCGTATTCTTGTTCGCGAAAGCCCACGACGACCCGCTCGCCGTCCGTCAAAATCGGCCGTTTGACCAACATCCCGTCCGAGGCGAGCCAATCGAGCATCTCGTCTTCCGATGCGCGGTCGAGCTTGTCCTTCAAGCCAAGCTCGCGGTATTTCATCCCGCTCGTGTTGAAAAATTTTTTGAGCGGCAGCCCGCTTTGACGGTGCAAACGGGCGAGCTGCTCTTTCGTCAGCGGCTCGTCGACCAAATGCACCGTTTGCACCTCAATGCCGTGTTCATCCAACCATTTTTTCGCCTTCCGGCACGTTCCGCATTTTGGATACCAATAGAGCGTGAGCGCCATCTTCACTCCTCCCTTTCATTTCCGCTGTGTGGCAAACAAATAAGAAGCACCAGGCAAACGCCTGGTGCTTCCCATTATCACACAATATACCGTTCGGCTTCAATGAGCGCGGCGGCCGCTTCGCGTTTTTTCGCGATCACGTTGATCGGCGTATGGCGCGTCAGCCGTCGGAGAGCGGCGAGCATCATCCGCAGCGTGTCTCCTTGTTCGACGGCGACGAGCGTTTCTTTCGCATGGGCTTCAATTTCATTGAACGCCTCTTGGCAGAAAATTTGCGTGTACAGCAATTTTTGTTTGTTTTTCTCCTCACCGCTCGCCTGAATCGCTTTTTCCGTGCGCAAAAGCGCTGATTCCATCGCATAAATGTTCGAGACGATGTCGGCGATGTTGACGAGCACTTCTTGCTCTTCTTCAATGCGCTGGCCGTATTTTTGCGCCGCTAAACCGGCGACCATCAAGGCGATTTTTTTCGCGTTGCGCACCAAGTATTTCTCTTGTTCCAGCGCGCCCGTCCCCGGCTCTTCGGCGGCCATCATCATCAGTTCTTCCTGAAGCTGCTGCGCTTTTTGGAAGAGCGGCAGCTCGCCTTTTAACGCCTTTTTCAAATACATGCCCGGCACGAGAAGGCGGTTGATTTCGTTCGTCCCCTCGAAAATGCGGTTGATGCGCGAATCGCGGTAGGCGCGCTCAATTTCGTATTCCTGCATAAAGCCGTACCCGCCGTGGATTTGCACGCCTTCATCCACGATGTAATCGAGCACTTCCGTGGCAAAAAACTTGTTCAATGAGCATTCGATCGCATATTCGGCGATCGATTTCGCCACTTCTTTGCCATCTTTCGCCTTTTCCGCATCAAGCAGGCTCATCCGTTCATCGAACAAGCCGACCGTGCGGTAAACCGAGCTTTCGGCGGCATACAGGCGCGACGCCATCGTCGCGAATTTTTCCTGCGTCAACGTAAACTGCGAAATCGGCCGTTTGAATTGCTGGCGCTGATTGGCGTATTTGAGCGTGATTTCAAGCGCCCGCTTCGCGCCGCCGACCGCCCCTAACCCAAGCTTGTAGCGGCCGATGTTCAAAATGTTGAAGGCGATGACATGGCCTTTTCCGATTTCACCGAGCACGTTTTCTTTCGGCACCGGCACATCTTGCAAAATGAGCGTTCTTGTCGACGAGCTTTTAATCCCCATTTTCTTTTCTTCCGGACCAGTTGAAACGCCCGGGAAGTCGCGTTCCACGATGAACGCGGTGAAATGTTCGCCGTCGACTTTTGCATAGACGACAAACACATCAGCAAAACCGGAGTTGGTGATCCATTGTTTTTCGCCGTTTAAAATGTAATGCGTGCCTTCCGCGTTTAATCTCGCCGTCGTTTTCGCGCCGAGGGCGTCCGAACCCGAGCCAGGCTCCGTCAAGGCGTAGGCGGCGATTTTTTCGCCGGTCGCTAAATACGGCAAATATTTTTGTTTTTGTTCTTCCGTGCCAAACAACACAATCGGCAGCGAGCCAATTCCGACGTGCGCCCCGTGCGAAATGGCAAAACCGCCGGCCGGCGCCATTTTTTCCGCAATGATGGCCGAACTGACTTTATCTAGGTCCAAACCGCCGTATTCTTCCGGAATGTCAGCGCTTAACAAGCCGAGCTCGCCCGCTTTGCGAAGCAATTTCACGGAACGGTCAAACTCGTGGTTTTCCAAATGCTCGAGCTGCGGGAGCACTTCATTGTTGACATACTCTTCCGTCGTTTTGGCAATCATATGATGTTCGTCGGTGAAATCTTCCGGCGTAAACACGCGCTCCGCCGGAATGTCTTCAATCAAAAAGCTGCCGCCTTTGATCGCTTCTTCCATCGTTTTGGCCATCGTTGATTTCCTCCCCCGAAAGATGATTGATGATCCGGGCGGCAACGCCGCCCGGGAAATAGACGTTCCATGCAGCCGGGCAAATGCGGATGCATGCCTCGCGCGAGCTGATGAAGCCCGCTCGCTGTCAGCTGCCGCTACAGCAGCTCAAACACGCCGGCCGCTCCCATGCCGCCGCCGATGCACATCGTGACGATGCCGAACTGCACGTTGCGGCGCCGCATTTCGTAAAGCAAAGACAAGGTCAGCTTCGCGCCCGTGCAGCCGAGCGGGTGGCCTAGAGCAATCGCCCCGCCGTTGACGTTGACAATGTCTTCATCCAACCCAAGTTCGCGGATGACTTGGATCGATTGCGAGGCGAACGCTTCGTTCAGCTCGATCAAACCGATGTCGGACAGCTCAAGGCCGGCCAGCTTCAACGCTTTCGGCACCGCAGCGACCGGGCCGATCCCCATCACTTCCGGCGGCACGCCGGCAACCGCGAACGAACGAAACTTGCCGAGCGGCTTCAAGCCGAGCGACTCCGCTTTTTCGCGGTCCATCACCATGACCGCCGCCGCCCCGTCGCTCATTTGCGACGCGTTGCCGGCGGTGACGGTGCCGTTTACCGCAAACGCCGGCCGGAGTTTCGCGAGCGTTTCCATATTCGTGTCCGGGCGCACGCCTTCATCTTGTGTAAAGACGACTTTCTCCTCAACGAGTTTGTTGCCTTCTACTTTGCGCACCGTCACCTCGACCGGCACGATTTCTTCATTGAATTTTCCTTCGGCAATCGCCTTGGCGGCGCGCTGGTGGCTGCGCACCGCGAATGCGTCTTGGTCCTCGCGGCTGACGCCGTATTTTTTCGCCACTTGCTCGGCAGTGTGCCCCATCGACATGTAGTATTCCGGCGCTTCTTCCGCCAAGCGGGCGTTCGGGCGGACGACATGCCCCATCATCGGCACCATGCTCATCGATTCGACCCCGCCGGCGATGACCGTGTCGGAATGGCCGAGCATCACCCGTTCCGCCGCATAGGCGATCGCCTGCAAACCGGACGAGCAATACCGGTTGATCGTGATCGCCGGCACGGTATATGGCAGCCCGGCGAGCGCGCCGATGTTGCGGGCGATGTTCAATCCTTGCTCCGCCTCCGGCATGGCGCACCCGATAATCAAGTCGTCAATGTTTCCTTCATAGTTCCCCGCGCGCTTGATCGTTTCTTTGACGACGAGCGCCCCTAAATCATCCGGCCGCACGTGGGCGAGCGTTCCTTTTTTCGCTTTGCCGACCGGTGTGCGCGCACCTGCGACAATGACCGCTTCTCTCACGCCAATCCCCCCTTGATCTCCTCCGCTTTAGTTGCGGAGCGGTTTTCCTTTCACAAGCATATGCTGCATGCGCGCTTGCGTCTTCGGCTCGCCGATGAGGCTCAAAAACGCCTCGCGCTCGAGATCGAGCAAATATTGCTCGTCGACTTCCGTTCCGTACGGCACTTTGCCGCCGGCTAGAACATACGCCAATTTTTTCGCGATTTTCAAATCGTGCTCGCTGATGTAGCCGGAATGGAACATCGACTGCGCCCCAAGCAGCATGGCGGCATAGCCGCTTTCGCCGGCCACCGGCACTTTCTTCCTTACAGGAGGCCGGTACCCTTCCTCATACATCGAGAGCACCGCCTGTTTCGCTTCATACAGCAGATGGTCGCCGTTCATCGTGATGCCGTCGCGGTGATTCAAGAAGCCAAGCTCGCGCGCTTCCGCCGCTGACGTCGACACTTTCGCCATGGCGATCGTTTCAAATACGCTGGCCGCGATTTTGACGTAGTCGACGTCCACGCCGCGCGGCAGGCTGTTCAACCGTTTGATGTACAGCTCCTTGTTGCCGCCGCCGCCCGGAATCAAGCCGACGCCGACTTCGACGAGCCCGATGTACGTCTCGGCCGCCGCTTGGATGCGTGAAGCCGCCAAGCTCACTTCCGCCCCGCCGCCTAACGTCATGGCAAACGGCGCGACGACGACCGGCTTCGGGTTGTATTTCATTTTGAGAAGCGCTTGCTGGAACTGGCGAACGGCAAGTTCCAATTCAAAAAAGTTTTCGTCTTGCGCCTCCATGAGCATCATCGCCAAGTTCGCGCCGACGCAGAAGTTTTTCCCTTGGTTGCCGATGACGAGCCCTTTGTAGTTGCGGTTGACTTCCTCAAGCGCCTCGTTGATCATTTGGACAATATCGGCGCCAATCGCGTTGTTCGGCGAATGGAACTCCAGAAGCGCCACGTCGTCGCCGAGGTCAATGAGGCTGGCGCCGGCATTTTTCTTGATGACGCCGCGCGCCTCTTTCAGCCGGCGGATGTGGATGACTTTTTCGTTTTCTTCTACTGTTTTATACCCGCCCGGCGCATAATAGAACAGCCGGCCGTTTTCCGTTTTATAGAACGATGTGGCTCCGTCGTCGAGCATGTCCGTGATCCACGACGGGATGTCGCGCCCTTCTGACTGCATTTTACGCACCGACTTCTCGAGGCCGATCGCATCCCACAGTTCAAACGGACCTTGCTCCCAGCCGAACCCCCACTTCATCGCCTGATCGATCGCTACGATGTCGTCGGCGATCTCCCCGACAAGGCGGGCAGTGTACAGCAATGTCGGTGCGATGATGTTCCAAAGGAGCGTTCCCGCGCGGTCGCCATCGGCATACACGAGCGTTTGCAGCTTGGCAGCCGCTCCTTTCGCCTGCTTCGCCATCTCCACCGCCGGGGTGACAAGCTTTTTGCGCGGCTCGTATTGCATCGTGACGTAGTTCAGCTCGAGAATGTCTTTTCCTTGCTTGACAAAAAAGCCTTGTCCGGATTTGCTGCCGAGCCAGCCGTTTTCAAGCATCGTTTTCATAAACTCCGGCACGCGGAACGCCTCTTTTTCTTCCCCTTCGACGTTTTCATACACGTTGTTGGCGACATGCACGAACGTATCGAGCCCGACGACGTCAAGCGTGCGGAACGTCGCGCTTTTCGGCCGGCCGATGAGCGGCCCCGTCACCGAATCGACCTCGCCGACGCTGTAGCCGCCTTGCATCATCTCGCGGACGGTGACGAGCAAGCCATACGTGCCGATCCGGTTGGCGATGAAGTTCGGCGTATCTTTCGCCATGACGACGCCTTTGCCGAGCACGTCTTCGCCGAACGATTTCATATAGGCGACCACATCCGGATCCGTATGCTCCGTCGGGATGATCTCAAGCAGCTTCAAATAGCGCGGCGGGTTGAAGAAATGCGTGCCTAAAAAGTGTTTTTTGAAATCGTCGGAACGCCCCTCCGCCATTGCGGCGATCGAGATGCCGGATGTGTTCGAGCTGACGATCGTCCCCGGCGTCCGCACCTCGTCGACGCGAGCGAAGACTTCTTTTTTCACTTCCAGCTTTTCAACGACCGCTTCAATGATCCAATCGACTTCCGCGAGCCGGTGGAAGTCATCCTCGAAGTTGCCCGTTTCAATCAAAGCGATGTTGTCTTTGGACATGAGCGGCGCCGGTTTTTGCTTGAGCAGCCGCTCGAGCGCCTGATTGGCGAGGCGGTTGCGCACTTGTTTATGCTCGAGCGTCCAACCTTTTGCTTCTTCCTCTTTCGTCAATTCCCGCGGCACGATATCCAACAGCAGCGTCGGAATGCCGACGTTCGCCAAATGGGCGGCAATGCCCGAACCCATGACGCCGGACCCGAGCACCGCGGCGCGCCGAATGCGTTTTACCATTTCGGTTCCCCCTCACACCATTGAATGAATGATCATTCATTTTTTGATGAAAAAAATATCGTTGAAACCGCTCTCTATAACTAAATATATAGTATGTTGATAATTTTCGCAATATATTTGTGCATATTTTTCCCGACATCGCACTCCGAAATGTTGCTCATACTAACGATCAGGAGGTGAACCACCGATGGCCCGGTTGAAAAAAAATCCATCTGAACGCGGCGTCAGCGCCGCAAGCGTCAAAGGAAACGCCGGCCCGACGGTCGAAGCCGACGGCGGCGGCAAGCGGACAAGCCAAAACCAGCAGTACAAAAAACACAACATGCAAGGGGACTGACGCCCATGGCGTCAGCTCCCGCCTGTCATAGCTGCAAATAAAGAGAGGCCGCACGATCTGAACGGCGTTTACCTCAAATGACCGCCCGACGCCCCGTGACATGCAACGGCGTTTGTCTGAAATCCAAAAAGGCTTGATGGCCGTTGCCGCTGGATGCCTGTCCCCTTCTGCGCCCGAACGCTCGGCGTCCGCCGGCGTTTTCCTCTGTTTTGCGCCCCTACTTGCGGAGGATGCCTTTTAAAACAAACGCCACGTTGGCCGGCCGTTCGGCGAGCCGGCGCATAAAATAGCCATACCAGTCCGTGCCGTACGGAACGTACACGCGCATCGTATATCCTTCGCGCGCCAGCTGCACTTGGCGCTCCGGGCGGATGCCGTACAGCATTTGAAATTCAAACTGGCTGTTGGGAATGTTGTATTCTTTGACGAGCTGCTTCGTATATTCGATGATGGCGTCGTCATGCGTCGCCACCGCCGTATAGTTGCCGTTTAGCAAATGCATTTTGATGATCTTCTTAAAGTTCTCATCGACATCTTTTTTATCCGGAAACGCCACTTCGGGCGGTTCTTTGTACGCTCCTTTGACGAGACGCAAGTTCGGGCGGTACGGCTTTAAGTCTTCAATGTCTTGTTCCGTCCGGTACAAATACGCCTGCAGCACCGTGCCGACGTTGTCGTATTCTTTTTTCAACGTTTTAAAAATGTCCAGCGTCTTTTGGCAGCGTGAATAGTCTTCCATGTCGATCGTCACGAACACGCCGCGCTCTTTCGCCGCATCCAAAATGCGGCGCATGTTGCGCATGACAAGCTCATCGGAAATATCAAGCCCCATCGATGTCATTTTCAGCGACAGCTGCGAGTTCAATTTCTCCCGGCTGATCGCCTCAATCGCCTCCAAGCAATGGCGCGCCATCTCATTCGCTTCCTGCTCATTGTCGACAAACTCACCCAAATAGTCGACCGTGACCGCCAATCCTTTTTCGTTCAGCTGGCGGATGACGCGCACCGCTTCCTCGATCGTTTCGCCGGCGACAAACCTTGACGCGCCGAAGCGGAGGCCGTATCGCTTCGCCAACCGGGTCAACGTCTTATTTTTGGACAAGAACAAAAAAAAGTCGCGCATCAGCTGTTCCACTGTTGCAAGCCCCCTTGTACGGAAACGCATTCATAATCCTTATTGTACCATGTTTCCGCCCGATTGAATATGTTTTTTCCGCACGTTTTATCTTTTATATGTGAATAATTTTCCACTCACTGCACAATCTACAAGCGAACAAACCATGAAAGGAGCGAAACGCGATGCAGCAACAACCGCAAATGAACCCGCAGACCGCGATGCCCGAACCGCCGCAAATGGTGTCATCAAAAGACGCCATGTATTTTTCCGATATGATGTCGTGGAACTTGCTCGCGGCGAAAAAGGCGCACTTTTTCGCCGCGCAATGCCGAGACCCTGAAGTGGTGCAGGCGATCGAGCGCGCTGGACAGATGCATCAGCGCCATTACGACATGATTTTGCGCCATTTGCAAAACCCGCCGCAACCGCCGGTCATGTAAAAGGAGGAAAGCCGCATGAACACAAGACAAGTGCAAAACCCGGAAACGCAAGTGCCGAAAACACCGCAAATGAACGAACGCGATTTTTTGAACGACATGTTGACAACAGAAAAATACATGACGTCGGCATACAGCGTGTACTTGCATGAGGCGAGCAACCAACCGTTATATCAAGAAATGATGAACATTTTCACAGAAACACAAAACTGCCAGCGCGAACTGTATAACTTGATGTTCAAAAAAGGCTGGTACAAACTTGAAGTCGCCGATCCGCAAAAGCTTCAGCAAATGTACCAGCAGTTCCAAGGGTATACGAATCAGCTCCCTTATCAAGGGAATGTCATGCAATAACAAAGCAAGAGGATGTCCGAACAGCAAAAGGACATCCTCTTTCTCAATCCGTTAAGAAGACCGGGTGCAGAAAAGGGAGAAAGGGATGGCAGCGCCATCCGAATCCGTGTGGAACATGCTGCAAACAGCCGACGTCCGCATCCGCGACACCGAGATCATTGAATAAGCACCCCTTCTTGTTCCACAGGGATGCTTATTCTTTCATGAATAGACGATCAATCCCACCAGTCTGGATACGGCGGATACGGCGGATACGGCAGATACGGCGGATACGGCGGATACGGCGGGTACGGGTAAAACGGACGCGGAGCTAACGCGCCGCCGAGCAATCCGCCTAAGAAGCCGCCGACAAATGGGGCGCCAAACAACAATCCTGGAAATGGCATCGTTCCTTCTCCTTTCCCCAAAGCTAGAATGCTACACTGTATTCATATGCAACAAACAAGAAAAGAGGGTGGGTCGTCCGCCCAACCCTTGCCGGTTTCTCACCACCAAATGGGGACATACCACAACGGATAGAAAAACAGCGGAACTAATGCGCTCCCGAGCAAACCGCCTAAAAAGCCGCCAAAAAACGGAGCGCCGAAGAAAAACGGGTGCGGCCGCCAAATGCGTTCATCCGCTGCTTGGAGATGGCTCATCTTGCTTTCCTCCTTCCGCTTGCTTTAGTCCCACTGTATGCAGAAAAAACGCCCGCTGCTTAGGCCAGTACCTAGAAGGCTGGTGAAAAACGGCGATTTCTCCCAAATCATCGATCCGTGAATGCAAAGGAAGGTCTCTTTCTATAAGATATTCTCATTAAAGGAAATTATTTTCTTTTACCCGTGGTGCTAGATAAACTCAAACAAGCATAAAAATAGCCCTTGCATGAGGATCCCCTTAAAATGAAAGTGCAACCAACCATTAAAAAGGAGGATCCCTATGCAAGAGCACTTTCATTTTACTACAGATCGGGCCAAGATTCAAAAGCAATATGCCGCCATTTTCGTTTTTGTTTCTGCTCAACTTTCATGCATTCAGGTGCATCTTCATCGTCGAAATCGCCATTTGGTCAAGCAAGAGGACGCTGTCATCATCGCCATTCATCTTTTAGGAAAGCTGCTCGGTTTTACTTCTGAACGGGCGTGGCATCGTTTTGTCACGGGAAATTTGTTCACAAACGGCTCGTTTCTCGAACGTTCCCGGTATAACCGCCGCTGCCGGGCGCTTGGCTTCGCTATCAAATGGATCCGCCATGAGCTGGCAAAACGCGGCCAACATCATGCCTATGCCGTCGTCGACAGCTTGCCGCTCCCGTTGTGCCATACCGCAAGAATGCATCGCGTCAAACGGTTTCAAGAGATCGCAGACATCGGGTATTGCGCTTCAAAAAAGCAATGGTACTATGGGTTGAAGCTGCACCTTCAAGTGACCGATCAAGGGCTGCCAATGGGGTATGTGGTGACGGAAGCATCTTGCCACGATCGAATCGCAGCCGAAAGCGTGATGACCCAAATTCCCCACCCGTATAACTTTGGGGACAAAGGATTCATTAGCCGTGACTTGCAAAAAAGGCTGTACGAAGAATACCAAATGGCGCTTTGGACTCCGTCTCGAAAAAACCAGAAACATCGTGCGTCTGAGACATGGGAGCAGTGGATCCAACAAAAACGCAAAGTGATCGAGACGGTGTTCTCGGTTCTGGTTGACCACTATCGCATCACGGGGATCCGAGCCAATTCGATTATCGGATTTGAAGTGGCACTAGACGGTATATTGTTAGCTTATTCCCTGGTTACACTTGGGCTAGTTGAGCGCTAAAGCTCAACTAGCACCACGGGT
>NZ_NISS01000001.1:10398-11996 GCF_002335725.1 Geobacillus sp. FJAT-46040 | reverse complement strand
GCCCGACGGTCGAAGCCGACGGCGGCGGCAAGCGGACAAGCCAAAACCAGCAGTACAAAAAACACAACATGCAAGGGGACTGACGCCCATGGCGTCAGCTCCCGCCTGTCATAGCTGCAAATAAAGAGAGGCCGCACGATCTGAACGGCGTTTACCTCAAATGACCGCCCGACGCCCCGTGACATGCAACGGCGTTTGTCTGAAATCCAAAAAGGCTTGATGGCCGTTGCCGCTGGATGCCTGTCCCCTTCTGCGCCCGAACGCTCGGCGTCCGCCGGCGTTTTCCTCTGTTTTGCGCCCCTACTTGCGGAGGATGCCTTTTAAAACAAACGCCACGTTGGCCGGCCGTTCGGCGAGCCGGCGCATAAAATAGCCATACCAGTCCGTGCCGTACGGAACGTACACGCGCATCGTATATCCTTCGCGCGCCAGCTGCACTTGGCGCTCCGGGCGGATGCCGTACAGCATTTGAAATTCAAACTGGCTGTTGGGAATGTTGTATTCTTTGACGAGCTGCTTCGTATATTCGATGATGGCGTCGTCATGCGTCGCCACCGCCGTATAGTTGCCGTTTAGCAAATGCATTTTGATGATCTTCTTAAAGTTCTCATCGACATCTTTTTTATCCGGAAACGCCACTTCGGGCGGTTCTTTGTACGCTCCTTTGACGAGACGCAAGTTCGGGCGGTACGGCTTTAAGTCTTCAATGTCTTGTTCCGTCCGGTACAAATACGCCTGCAGCACCGTGCCGACGTTGTCGTATTCTTTTTTCAACGTTTTAAAAATGTCCAGCGTCTTTTGGCAGCGTGAATAGTCTTCCATGTCGATCGTCACGAACACGCCGCGCTCTTTCGCCGCATCCAAAATGCGGCGCATGTTGCGCATGACAAGCTCATCGGAAATATCAAGCCCCATCGATGTCATTTTCAGCGACAGCTGCGAGTTCAATTTCTCCCGGCTGATCGCCTCAATCGCCTCCAAGCAATGGCGCGCCATCTCATTCGCTTCCTGCTCATTGTCGACAAACTCACCCAAATAGTCGACCGTGACCGCCAATCCTTTTTCGTTCAGCTGGCGGATGACGCGCACCGCTTCCTCGATCGTTTCGCCGGCGACAAACCTTGACGCGCCGAAGCGGAGGCCGTATCGCTTCGCCAACCGGGTCAACGTCTTATTTTTGGACAAGAACAAAAAAAAGTCGCGCATCAGCTGTTCCACTGTTGCAAGCCCCCTTGTACGGAAACGCATTCATAATCCTTATTGTACCATGTTTCCGCCCGATTGAATATGTTTTTTCCGCACGTTTTATCTTTTATATGTGAATAATTTTCCACTCACTGCACAATCTACAAGCGAACAAACCATGAAAGGAGCGAAACGCGATGCAGCAACAACCGCAAATGAACCCGCAGACCGCGATGCCCGAACCGCCGCAAATGGTGTCATCAAAAGACGCCATGTATTTTTCCGATATGATGTCGTGGAACTTGCTCGCGGCGAAAAAGGCGCACTTTTTCGCCGCGCAATGCCGAGACCCTGAAGTGGTGCAGGCGATCGAGCGCGCTGGACAGATGCATCAGCGCCATTACGACATGATT
>NZ_NISS01000001.1:0-10388 GCF_002335725.1 Geobacillus sp. FJAT-46040 | reverse complement strand
TACGAAAGGGAGAAAGGGATGGCAGCGCCATCCGAATCCGTGTGGAACATGCTGCAAACAGCCGACGTCCGCATCCGCGACACCGAGATCATTGAATAAGCACCCCTTCTTGTTCCACAGGGATGCTTATTCTTTCATGAATAGACGATCAATCCCACCAGTCTGGATACGGCGGATACGGCGGATACGGCAGATACGGCGGATACGGCGGATACGGCGGGTACGGGTAAAACGGACGCGGAGCTAACGCGCCGCCGAGCAATCCGCCTAAGAAGCCGCCGACAAATGGGGCGCCAAACAACAATCCTGGAAATGGCATCGTTCCTTCTCCTTTCCCCAAAGCTAGAATGCTACACTGTATTCATATGCAACAAACAAGAAAAGAGGGTGGGTCGTCCGCCCAACCCTTGCCGGTTTCTCACCACCAAATGGGGACATACCACAACGGATAGAAAAACAGCGGAACTAATGCGCTCCCGAGCAAACCGCCTAAAAAGCCGCCAAAAAACGGAGCGCCGAAGAAAAACGGGTGCGGCCGCCAAATGCGTTCATCCGCTGCTTGGAGATGGCTCATCTTGCTTTCCTCCTTCCGCTTGCTTTAGTCCCACTGTATGCAGAAAAAACGCCCGCTGCTTAGGCCAGTACCTAGAAGGCTGGTGAAAAACGGCGATTTCTCCCAAATCATCGATCCGTGAATGCAAAGGAAGGTCTCTTTCTATAAGATATTCTCATTAAAGGAAATTATTTTCTTTTACCCGTGGTGCTAGATAAACTCAAACAAGCATAAAAATAGCCCTTGCATGAGGATCCCCTTAAAATGAAAGTGCAACCAACCATTAAAAAGGAGGATCCCTATGCAAGAGCACTTTCATTTTACTACAGATCGGGCCAAGATTCAAAAGCAATATGCCGCCATTTTCGTTTTTGTTTCTGCTCAACTTTCATGCATTCAGGTGCATCTTCATCGTCGAAATCGCCATTTGGTCAAGCAAGAGGACGCTGTCATCATCGCCATTCATCTTTTAGGAAAGCTGCTCGGTTTTACTTCTGAACGGGCGTGGCATCGTTTTGTCACGGGAAATTTGTTCACAAACGGCTCGTTTCTCGAACGTTCCCGGTATAACCGCCGCTGCCGGGCGCTTGGCTTCGCTATCAAATGGATCCGCCATGAGCTGGCAAAACGTGGCCAACATCATGCCTATGCCGTCGTGGACAGCTTGCCGCTCCCATTGTGCCATACGGCAAGAATGCATCGCGTCAAACGGTTTCAAGAGATCGCCGACATCGGGTATTGCGCTTCCAAAAAGCAATGGTACTACGGGTTGAAGCTGCACCTTCAAGTGACCGATCAAGGGCTGCCAATGGGGTATGTGGTGACGGAAGCATCTTGCCACGATCGAATCGCAGCCGAAAGCGTGATGACCCAAATTCCCCACCCGTATAACTTTGGGGACAAAGGATTCATTAGCCGTGACTTGCAAAAAAGGCTGTACGAAGAATACCAAATGGCGCTTTGGACTCCGTCTCGAAAAAACCAGAAACATCGTGCGTCTGAGACATGGGAGCAGTGGATCCAACAAAAACGCAAAGTGATCGAGACGGTGTTCTCGGTTCTGGTTGACCACTATCGCATCACGGGGATCCGAGCCAATTCGATTATCGGATTTGAAGTGGCACTAGACGGTATATTGTTAGCTTATTCCCTGGTTACACTTGGGCTAGTTGAGCGCTAAAGCTCAACTAGCACCACGGGTAATATATAGATTACTTAGAAAATTAGCAAAGGGAAAATTAACCCACGAGGAGGGAAGTGTATGAAAAAGTTTTTAATTCCATTATTAGTATTAATTGTGTTAGGCATTGGTGGTTATTTTGTTATTGGACTATTTAGTGCTAAACCACCTTTACCAACCATAACTGTTGGAGAAAAAAAGGTAGAAGTGACACAAGGTTCGTATTGTTGGAATGGATTACTTAATTCTGTTTGTGCTGATACAAGTTCTCCGCCAGAACTCATTAAAAATCAAGAACTAAAACCTGTGGTTGTACCACCAAATTCCCAATTGAAAATAGAATTCAAAGACGAGCCTAAAGAAAATACATTAGTAGTAAATAGATGGCTTACAAATATAAAAACAGAAAATGTTCCAATAAATGATAATGTGATACTATTACCAAAAGAAAAAGGTGTTTATGTGTATGATGTTTCAGCAAGATGGGAAAAGGGAGATTCAAGTTATGCCTTTGTAATTGAAGTACGGTAGTAACCTTTTAGTAACAGTCTTGATTTAACAAGTCAATATAATTTTAGTTTAAAACGCTTGGAATAAACCCAAGCGTTTTAATGTGCTTTTTACCTTGTTAAATTTAGTTCGAATTTTGTGCTAATTACGCTGTTATTTGTACTGTTTTTTTTGATTTTGTACTTCTGAACCGAACCCGTTACTGTCCGCCGCCTTCCGCTTATACAAGCTCCGCCTGCACTTGATCGTACAAACAGGCGATCGAATCAAACAAAATGCGCACCGCCTCGGCCATTTCGTCTTCGCTCATGGAGAGAACCGGAATGAATGTCAACACCGGGCCGAGCGGACGGATGACAAGCCCCCTCCGGCGCGCCTCAAGGATGATCCGGTGCTCCACCATGGCCGCGCGCGGAAACACTTCTTTCGTTCTTCGGTCTTTCACGATTTCAATGCCGCACATCAAGCCTTTTTGCCGGATGTCGCCGACGATCGGAATCTCATATAGCGCATCCAACCGTTCGGCCAGCCGGCGCGCCTTCCGCTTTACGCTGTCAATCAAGCTGCGTTTTTCGATGAGCTCAATGTTTTTCAGCGCAACGGAACAAGTGAGCTGATTCCCCGTATACGTATGGCCGTGGTAAAACGTTTTGTCTTCGTCCACATCGCCGAGAAATGCCGCATAAATCTCTTCCGTGACCAGTGTGGCCGCGAGCGGCAAATATCCTCCAGTAATCCCTTTCCCAAGGCAGACAAGATCAGGCTTCACCTCTTCCTGCTCACAAGCGAACATCGTGCCCGTGCGGCCAAAGCCGACGGCGACCTCGTCGCAAATGAAGAGCACCCCATACCGGCGGCAAAGCCGTTCCACTCCTTTTAAAAACCCGCGCGGATGGACGATGATCCCCGCCGCTCCTTGCACAAGCGGCTCGATGACAACCGCGGCGATTTGATCGTGCTGCTCCTCAAGCACCCGTTCCAGCTCGCGCAAACAATAGTCGACGATCTCCGGCTCGCTTCCGTATTCCTCCATGCGATACACGTACGGCGACGGCACTTCGATCCGCTCAAACAAAAGCGGCGCAAAAATACGGTGGAACGTTTCCATGCCGCCAACGCTCACCGCCCCGACCGTATCGCCGTGGTACGCTTCCTTCAACGAGACAAATTTGTTCTTCTTCGCATATCGAACCGGATCGATGTTTTTCCAATACTGATAGGCGATCTTGAGCGCGATTTCCACCGCCGCCGCCCCGGTGTCGGAATAAAACACTTTTGACATGTGCGGCCAATATTCAAGCAGCCGTTTGGCCAACAAAATCGACGGCACATTCGCCGAACCGAGCAATGTCGAATGGGCAATTTTCTCCAATTGCTCGCGAAGCGCCGCATTCAGCTCCGGATCGTTATGGCCGTGGACATTGACCCATAGCGACGCATAGCCGTCCAAGTACCGGTTGCCGTCGACATCGTACAAATAGCTTCCTTGCCCGCGTTCAATGATCAAGGGGCGTTCTTTGGCATACTGCTTCATTTGCGTAAATGGATGCCAGACGTACTGCTTGTCCCACTGTTCCAATTGCTCGTAGCTATACGCCAACGCCAAGCACCTCCAGCAGTTGTTTCGCCTTTCCTTGTTCGATCCAATGCTGAGCTAGGGTTTCCAGTTCCCTCCTTGAGACTGCAGGAAGGAGCGGCACGACCGCCAGCACCGGCAGCCGAAGCAAGGCGGCGATCGTTTCGACATTGTTTTGGTGGATGATCTCTTGTTCCTGAAACTGATTAAACATCAGGCCAAGCAGACGAATGCCTTGCGCGTCGGCATACGCCGCCGTCGTCACCGCGTGATGAATCGCACCAAGGCTTGAGAGCGACACAAGAATCGCCGGCAGCTGATAATCACGAAGGAAATCACTCGTCATATAGAATCGT
Source organism: Geobacillus sp. FJAT-46040 (assembly GCF_002335725.1). Lineage (NCBI taxonomy): Bacteria > Bacillati > Bacillota > Bacilli > Caryophanales > Anoxybacillaceae > Geobacillus > Geobacillus sp. FJAT-46040. Next base: position 6,213 of record NZ_NISS01000001.1, on the reverse strand, counting down.
CCGTCGCGCTCACACCACGGAACGGCCAACCCTCCCGCTCCTTCGACGAGCACGACATCATAGCGCTGCTTCAACCATTCCAACCGTTCGGCCACCCTCTCTGGTTCGATGGACGTGCCGGTCAACTTCGCCGCTAAATGCGGCGACATCGCCGGTTCCATATAGTACATGCCTTCTGATGCGGAAAGCTTCGCCACTCGTTCGTACCAATATTGTTCGGCAAACGACACCCCGTCTTCGGCCAGTCCAGTCTGAACCGGTTTCAACACGCTTACGCTCATCCCAAGCCGCTCCAGCGCCAACGCCACGATGGAAGTGACGACCGTTTTGCCGATTTCTGTTCCTGTTCCCGTCATGAAAATGGCTTGCCCCATTCTCTTATCCCCCCATCCCTCGAGTCATCATGATCGGTCGGACGCGCGGCCATACGCGCGCCGCGATGACCGAACAAACGGCGCAAAGCACGAGATCTCCCGGCACCGGGAGAAGAAAGCCGAACCATAGCGTTTGGCCGATGGAAAGCGGAGCCCCCGCGATCCATTTCATCGCTATGTACAGCCACGCGCAGCCAAACGCATACACCGTCAATAAGGCCGCCAAATTCGCCTTCCATATGTCCCGCGCTCTTGTCCATTGAAAACGGCGGACAAGCGAACCACATACATACGCCCCGGCGATGAAGCCAAGCAAATAGCCAAACGTCGGCTTCCAAATATAACCGAGCCCGCCTCCTTCCGCAAACACGGGCGCGCCCGCCAGCCCAATCAAGACATATAGAAGTTGGCTAAGCGCTCCGATTTTTGGGCCAAGCAGACAGCCGGCCAAGTACACCGCCGCGATTTGCAGCGTAAACGGCACATACGGCACCGGAATTTTGATCCACCCACCAACAGCCGTCAACGCGGCAAAAAAGGCGGCCCAAACAAAGGAATGGATTCGCACATCTTCCCTCCTCTCCAAATATTTGTTTCTATTGTGCCTGATGTGTTTTTTATTTGTCAACTTTATTTTTATATAGGTTTACATTTAGACAAAAAATATGGAGCCCCCTAACACAGCAGGACTCCTTTTTTGGCGCGGCTCATTTCTCAAACAGACGGCGGAAGCAGTGGCCAACGCTCACCCTTCATCCTCCCACAAGTTAAGCAGGTTCATCCGTTCGCCGTCCGTTTTCGGCATCGCCAGCGATCCACTCTGCCTCTCCTCCTTTTCCAACAACGACGACAATAAGCGCACCGCCTCCGCAATATGCCTTCCTTTGTTCAACATGATGCATTGCGCCTGTTTTCCAAGAAAAACATCCGAGATTTCCGCGCGCGACGGAATTCCCTTTTTCGCCATTTGTTCAAGCACTTGCGTCGCCCAAATGACCGGGATGTGAGCCGCCCGGCATAGCGCCAAAACGTCGTTCTGTGCGGCCGCAAGATGTTCAAATCCAATCTCCAGGGCCAAATCGCCGCGCGCAATCATCACACCAAACGCCGGAAACTTCAATCCCTCAAGCAAGATGCGAACGAAGTTATGAAGCGCCGCCCGCGTTTCGATTTTCGCGATCACCGGGAGAGAACCAGCCCCTTGTTCGGCAAGCAAATGATAAAGCTTTCGCAGGTCATGAGGGGCCTGAACAAACGACAGCCCGACGATATCCGCCCATCTCGCGATGAACGGAATCCATTCAAGGTCGCGGTCGGTGAGCGGCGGAACCGTCAAATGGAGAAACGAATCGGGAAGATGGATGCCCGTTCCTTGCTTAATCGCTTTTCGCTTTCCGCCATCGGCAACGACTTTGGCCTCTACATGCCGCTCGTGCACTTTCACGACCCGCGCTGCAATTTGGCCGTCGTTCAAATAAAGGCGGTCTCCCGCCCGCACATTGCGCCACGCTTTCGCCAATGTCGTCGTCATTTTCACACCGCATCCATTCTGCGCCTGTGCAAACGCAGCGTCATCGAAATAAATATACAGCGGTGTACCGACCGTGACAAACGCTTTCATTGGAATGAACAAAACAGAACATAGAGTGAAGGAAGCCGACCCGCGCCGCAGTTTCATCCCTTTTTGCACATAGGCCGTCCGCGAAAGAAGAACTTTAAAACAAGACGGCGCGATTTGTTCCGTGACCCGAAGTTTTCGTTTTTTTCCGCGCACATCGGTAAACAGCAGTTCATCCCCTTCTTCGACGGTCGCTCCGTCCTCAGCCGTCAACTGCCACAAGAATGAAACATCGCGGGGGAGCGGAGACGGCGGCGGGGAAGAAGAGAAGGAAATGAGGCCGAAGAGCGGCTCCATTGGCTCTCCATATAGATTTTTCTTCACAGAGAGCTTCATCGGCCCCGCGTTGACCGCCAAGCGGTCGCCCCGGATTTTTGGCCCCGGCAGATCCATGTAAATGCGGCATCGCCTCCCCTGCAGCTGTTGCTCCAACTGCTTCTCGGCTTGACGAATGATGGCCACGAGCGCCTCCCACGTTTCTGGAGAACCGTAGGCGCAGTTGATGCGGGCAATGTCCATGCCATAAAGGAGCAGCCGTTCGATGACGCTCGGTTCATCCATCCATGCCTCGTCCATCGTCACCATAATGCGCGTCGAACAGACGGAACTCGAGCTTCCGAACACAGCCTCCGCCCGTTTATGAAGCAACTGTTTCGCTTCCCTCCTTGTCACCTTTCGAAGCTCCCATCCGCCATCAACCGGCGTGCACAAATAAGCCAAAACTTGTTCGACCGCGTCGATGAGATGAGCCTCTTGCCCCTCGAGCCGCCATCCGGCGTCTTCCATCGCTTCACGCAAATCCGACGGCATGTGCCCCCTCATATATAAGTAAGCAAGCAACTGATCCCGGCTCTCTTCATGGGATGGAAGAGGAAAATACTTCTGCTTTTGTCCCACCCACTCCGCCATCCCTCGGTAAAAAGCGGCCAAGCGGGCGCCCAAATCTCGTTTGTCGTGCATCAGCGGCACCAACCCTTGTGAAAAATGCGGTTTTACTTTTATATATTCGCCGCTTTCGTAAATGAGAAGATAAAAAAACCGGCGCCATTCGCCGGTTGAATGCGACAGAAACAGGAAGCCGCTTTTCGCTGTATCTCACATTTCGCACCCTAACAAGGTCAAAACAAAGGATTTTTTATTTAGTTTTTCAGAATAACTTTTTGACCAACACGACGAGCGATGTCTATCCTTTTTTTACCATCGCTGGTCGTTCCGTATGACGTTACACGTAAATGCTCTCATCCAGCCCCAACCCCTGCAGAATCCTTCGTTGTTCAGGGGTGAGGGAGCGATCCAGTGAGCGTTGGATGCGTCCATCCGGCAGCTCCAGGAGGACGACGTTCACATATTGAAACAGCTGGAAAATCGCCTGCCCCGTCGGTCGGGTCAGCTTGCGGCCTCCGGCGCCCTTTAATGGGTGTTCGGGTGTGATGAACTGGCGCACCCGGCGCTGAAAGACGCGGTAAATGGCCAAGGCCAAGAGAAACAAATAGCCCAATACCGCAACTCGTTCTGGCTTTTTGACATAGATCTCATCCGTGAAAAAAGGGTCTTTCAAAAAAGCGAAGTTCATTTCCACCGAGATCTGCCCTTTATATAGCTTCAAGATCTCTTGGGCATCCATTTGTTGGCCCTTCCATTCCTCCGGAACGGTCGTGACGAGGACAAACCGGGACGCTTTCCGTCTTGCCTGTTCCCACGCGTTTTGGTCGAATTCGACGTCAAGGCGCAAGAGATACCGCGTCTCCATCTCGGGTTCCGCCCCTTTTTTCGGCCGTCCGCGCCGTTTTTTCGGGCGTACGATCTCTTCGACCGCGGCCTTGACCTGATGAAACCGTGGGCGAAGGGACATCTTGAGGGACGCCAAGGCTTGTTCAGCGTCTTCCCGGCACGAGAAAGGGTGGCGCTCCCAATGGGCTTGTTCCTCGCGAAGAAGCTCCGCTTCTTTGGTTCGTTCTTTTTCGAGCGTCTTTCCTTTTCGCTGGTCGAGCGCACTCGATTCGACGACGATCAGCCGAACGGGGTGGCCTTCATAGGTGGAGGATGTTTCCCATACCCGATACGTGGCGCCGTTTCTCTCCGCCAGGGTAAAGGGTTCGCTCCACGGGATGTGAGGCGAATCGGCCTCCGCTAATGCCCGTTTCACGATCCGAAGCGACGAAGGGCCTCGGGTGATCAAAAAGGCGTTGGCCGCTTTGGTTTGCGCCAGAGTGTCTTTTGTCATCGCGGCGGAATCGGCCACGTAAATCCATTCGTCTTCCATCTTGGCTTGTTTGAGCTGTTCGTGGACACGGGACAGCACCTCCGGATTCCACGTTTTGTCAGGCAGGTTGCCGTCGTGCACATCGCCGTAAAACGGGATGCCGTCCTCGTTGCCGACCAGTCCGAAACCGATCTGTTTTTGCCAACGATGATGGCGGTTATAGCCATGTGTGATCTGCAAAGCCTCTAATGAGGCCGATTCATACGCGCCGTAAACGGTCTTGTCCGTCGTATCGGCGTGGAAGGCTCGGAGGGAAAGGCCTTCTTTGCGATAAATATGAATCAAGCAAGTGCTGATGACGTTGTGAATGCCAGCCTCATACAGGCGATCGAGATGACGGGCCAACGCATCGTCGTTCAACCAGGAAGGATGGAGATCGGGACGGATGAGTTTCTCACAATCGACCTCCTGAGCCCAATGTTCCAAGTGAACAAGGGCTTGCCGGCCGTCAAACAGATTGTAGATGATGGCCTGAACGGCATCGCTGACTCGAGTCTGGCACTGTGGATCAACGGGAACGAGATGGTCAATCAATTGGGGCAGGCCCAGTTTCTTGAATAGGGCACTTATTATATTCAAATAATCATTACGATAGACCTTTTTGACTTGAACGTTCATGAGAGAAAAACTCCTTCACTTTCCTTGTGTGTCAAGGATTCATTCGACATCGGAACGAAAAAATCCTCCCGATTTTCGTTGGGAGGGTGCGAAATGTGAGTTTTAATGCTTCTACTGGAGTTTCATTCTCCTTAACACCACCGCCCGGAGTTACCCATTGTTAAAGCCGATGATAAAATCCCCAATATAGCCGGAATAAAATTCCCCACTTACAATAGAACCATAGTGTCAACGAGAGGAGCTATGGTTCATGATTACGAGAGGGAAATTTTTTATGATCAAAGAGATGTATGAAAGGGGAATGAGTATTTCCGATATTGCGAGGGAATTGGGGATCGATCGGAAAACCGTCCGAAAATATATTCACTCCCCCAATCCTCCTTCCAAATCCAAGCGAAAACAAAGAAAAAGCAAGTTAGATCCATTTAAGCCGTATCTTCAAAAACGAATGTTAGAAGATGGGGTGTTTAATAGCGAAAAGTTGTTTTTTGAAATTCGACAACAGGGCTATACGGGAGGAAAGACGATTTTAAAAGACTATATGAAACCTTTCCGAGAGACGGCGAAAAAGAAATACACCGTTCGTTATGAAACGCTTCCTGGCGAACAAATGCAAGTCGATTGGAAAGAAGTCGGGGAGGTCGTGATCGAAGGGAGAAAAGTCAAGTTATCGCTATTTGTGGCTGTGTTAGGCTATTCGCGGATGAAATACGCGGTATTTACGGTCAGCCAGGATCAGGAACACTTAATGGAATGCCTGATTCAGAGCTTCAAGTACTTTGGCGGGGTTCCGAAGAAGGTGTTATTTGACAATATGAAGACCGTTACAGACGGGCGAGAACAAGGAGTGGTGAAATGGAATCAACGATTTTCCGAATTTGCGAGTTACTACGGATTTATTCCAAAAGTATGCCGGCCTTACCGGGCCCAGACAAAGCGAAAAGTCGAACGAGCCATTCAGTATATTATGGATCACTTCTATGTAGGAACATCGTTTGAAAGCATCGAAGAATTAAATTTCCTTCTCCATCGTTGGCTCGATCAAGTGGCGAATCGGAAGCCAAACGCCACTACCGGTATTTCTCCGCAAGAGCGTTGGGCCGAGGAGTCACTCAAGCCTCTTCCGTTGAAAGATTACGATACGAGCTATCTTTCCTATCGGAAGGTGCATTGGGATGGCAGTTTCTCTTACAAAGGGGAACAATGGCTCTTATCGTCGGAGTATGCGGGCAAAGAAATTCTGGTGAAGGAGCGATTAAATGGAGATATTCGATTGTACTTTCGAGGGGAGGAGATTTCTCACGTGGACCAACAGAAAAAAGTGATTTCATTCGCCGAAA